>NZ_JBSSGG010000002.1:0-253032 GCF_054063415.1 Bradyrhizobium sp. USDA 4011 | reverse complement strand
AGCCAATCGCCAAGAAAAACTTTTTGCTCAGATCGGCGTAATGAATCGACACGTCGTTCGTCGCAAACGATGCTGAGCTGAGTGAAAAAGAATTTGAACGAACTCTGTAAGAATACATCGTCTCTTGCGTCGCGTCTCCGCGCCTTCAATTTGTGCATCGACTACATCATCCACACGACGATTATTGATCTCGCTCAACTACTCCGACCGATGTTCGCGCTGCATTGTCTCCGCTTCAGACATCTGGTTTGATCGCTTGCGATCATCATCAAGACCGAACAGGAGAATCATATGAACGCGCGCAAGTTGCTCGTGGCCACCACCGTTTTGTCCTTCGCCATCGCCCCCGCCATGGCACAAACGACTCCATCGAACGATGGTGGTCACCACTATTCGGGCGGGCCGAAGACGGAATCGCATCACATGGGCAAGAAGAAAAGCACGGGGTCGAAGAGCGGATCGGGCGGCAGCCATCACTACGGCGGAGGTCCCAAGACGGATGTGCCGCATCACATGGGCCCCAAGAAGGATCAGTGATCGCAGGGCAGTGATCCTTCGGTCCGAACGCGTCGGATCACTGCCGTCGGTCGGGATTGGTTCAAGCCAACAGAGCTTCCTGACCCTGCTCCGGAACGAGACTGGTCCAACCGAGTTCGGCCGAAACTCGCGCCTGTAGCGCCTTCGAGGCTCGCAGCTCACCGTGAGTGATGAACGTCGTCTTTGGAGCGCCTCCGATGCTCTTTAGCCACGTCAGGATCTCATTGGCGTCGGCGTGCGCTGACAGAGCTTCTATGTTCCGGACCTCCGCAGCGACAGGTACATCCTCGCCATGAATACGGACTGACTTCGCTCCCGACGTCATCGCGGCCCCCCGAGTGCCCTCGGCCTGGTAGCCTACGAAGAGGATCGTATTTTTCTGATACGGCGCGAAACGCTTCAAGTGATGAAGCACCCGGCCGCCGGTAGCCATTCCGCTCGCGGAAATGATGACCTTGGGAATCGGGCTGCCGCCAAGACGCTTCGAATCCTCGACCGAGCGGATATAGGTCGCGACGGCGCATGTCCTGCGGCATTCCTCATGCGTGAGCTTGTGATCCGATTTGAACCTGCAGAAGATATCGCTGGCGTCGACCGCCATCGGACTATCCAGGAAGATCGGCACGTTGGTAAGCCCTCCGGCCGATTTGATGCGTTCGAAGTAGTGGAGGAGCACCTGGACCCGACCGACCGCGAAGGCCGGAATGACCACCGTGCCGCCTCGTTTGGTCGTCGTTGCGACGATTTCCTCAAGTTCGCGCTGCGGATCGATGGTCGGATGAGAGCGGTCTCCGTATGTCGATTCGACGATAAGGTAGTCGGACTGCGTAGGGGCTTCCGGCCGCAACATGATAGGATCGTCTTGCCGCCCCAGATCCCCCGAGAAGACGATCGACGTTAGATTCCACTCCAGCTCGACCGATGCTGCACCAAGGATGTGCCCAGCGTGTCGGAGCACTGTGTGTCCTCCGCCAGGCAGGGCATGTTCGCGGCGAAACGAGATCGGCCTCAGTAGCCGCAGCGCAGCTTCGGCATCCTTCACGCCGTAGAGAGGAAGGGCCGGCTTGTGTCTCGAGAACCCATGCTTGTTGGCAAACAGTGCGTCCTGCTCCTGGATGTGGCCCGAATCGCGCAGCAGTACCTCGCAGAGTGCGGCGGTCGCCTCCGAACAGACGATAGGACCCGCGAAGCCCTGCTTCACCAGCAGCGGCAGTGCGCCCGAATGATCCAGGTGGGCATGAGTAAGGACGACGGCCGAAATGCTCGCTGGGTGGACGGGGAAGCTTGTCCAATTCATTTCCCGGAGAGTCCGCTTTCCTTGAAAGAGGCCGCAATCGACAAGAATGCGATGCGATCCGGAGTCCAGAAGATACTTGGAGCCTGTAACGGTCCCTGCCCCACCCAAGAAAGACAATCTTAGAGTCATTCGGTCCCCCCTTCGTTTCCTTGCCCTTGGCCCATTCGCGGGCTCGACCGCAGTTTCGTTCGTGCCTTGGCGGCTCGAACACCTACGACCGCGTTTGCGGGAATATACGAACGGATTCCGCGAGTTCGTTGACGTAACTCAAGAATTGCGATTGGAGGACGGAATAGAAGGCAACGAGCAGTGGCATAGGTGCAGCGATGGAAGACAAGCCGACAAGGTCGACTGAGAACTCGTCGACTTCCAACGCGGAGCAGATCCGTTCGCCGGCCTATTCGCTGGCTGCGCTCGATCAGGATTTTCTGCTCGGCGATTCCATGCGCGGCATGCGTTTCATGCTGGAGTACGCCAAGGCTGAGGAATACCTGAGGTCGTGGGGGGTGCGCTCCACCATCGTCGTCTTTGGTTCTGCGCGGGTGCGAGAGGACGGACCTGAACCGCACTCGCGATGGTATCGAGAAGCGCGCGCCTTCGCGCGCCTGGCTTCCGAGCGTGGTGGCGCCTTGACCTCGAACGGCGGCATCCGAGACAACGTGATCGCGACCGGCGGCGGTCCCGGCGTCATGGAAGCCGCAAACCGCGGTGCATCGGATGCGGGAGCGCCTTCCATCGGGTTCAACATCACGCTTCCCAAGGAGCAGCAGCCCAATCCCTACTCCACGCCCGCCCTGACGCTCCGATTTCACTACTTCGCGATGAGAAAGATGCACCTCGCCATGCGCGCCAATGCGCTCGTCGCATTCCCCGGCGGTTTCGGCACGCTCGATGAGCTGTTCGAGATCCTTACGCTGAGACAGACGGAGAAGTCGCCCGCCATTCCCATCGTGCTGTTCGACGAGCACTACTGGCGGTCCGCCGTCAACTTCGAGGCGCTGATCGAAAGCGGCACGATCGACAGATCCGACTGCGACCTTTTCAAGTTCGCGGAAACAGCGGAGGAAGTCTGGTCGAAATTGCTTTCGTGCGGTCTCGGCGTTCCGGGTCTTACCTGTGAGAGGTCGCAATTCACTCGCGTCAGGTCATCTCTATAGGTCAAGCGGAAGGCACAGCGGCTCAGCGAAGCCGGTAATTGACTTGGATCAATGATCGATCGGGGCAGGTCCCTATGTCCCGGGACAGTAAGGGGCCGCCAATGACGGAGCAACAAGCGCAATTTCCCGGCGTTCATCTGCCTTGGTTCGTTGCTGGGGCCGAGCAGCGGGATCCGTTGATGATCGCCATGGGAATATTCCTGGTGCTGTTCGTCTTCATGTTCGGCGTCTTGATGTTACGTCTGCACCATCTACCGGAGCACATCGCTCACACGGAACAGAAGGTGCAATATCAGATTGTCGCCACCCTGGGGCTTTTAGGGATGTTCACCCACGAGAACCTGTTCTGGATTGCTGGGCTGCTACTGGCTATGGTCGATATCCCCGATTTTACGACCTCGCTCACGCAAATCTCTAAGTCCGTCGAGCGCGTTGCTCGGCGGGGACGATCGGCTCGGTAAAGGAGAGCGCGATATTTTTCCCTCCCCGGGCGGAGTCAACTGCTCGGTCTTGCCGACTGGCGCCATCCTGGGTCTTCGTAACGTACACCTGACATCGCTTTCGCATGCGATAGAAGTGAAGTCGTGGCGAGTTCATCCAGGGCGTCGCTTCGTTCGCGATCAGTCAATCACCTGCTTGCCGACGAAGCGCATGAAAGGCTTTTGGCCATCCGCCCCGAACAGTATGACCGTATAGGGTTGCGGCGGATGTCCACTTTCCATACCGGGCGATCCCACCGGCATGCCCGGCACGGCGATGCCCTTCGCATCGGGAGTCTCCGAGAGGAGGCGCCGAATGGCATCCGCCGGCACATGGCCCTCAACGAGATAGCCACCGACCTCCGCCGTGTGACACCCAGCCAACCTCGGCGGAATGCCGAGACGAGCCCGAACCGACGCAATATCCGCGGTTTCCTCGACCCGAACGGAGAATCCGGCGTCGCGCATATGCTGCACCCAAAAAGTACAGCATCCACAGTTCGGGTCCTTGTGCACCGTGATTGCGGTTCCTTGTGCGATCGCCTCGGCGGGCTTGATCAGGGCCGCCGCGGCCAACAGTGTCACAAGCGATCGCCGGGTCATAATAGAGGTTCGTTCTTTCACGTTTCGCTCCGTTTTGTTTTGCCACTCTTCTGCCAAAGCCGGTTCGGACCATGATCGTGCGCTCGGGCGAACGCATACGCCGCCGTCCGCCTCGATCGTTGCAAGCCCATTCATGTGCCCTCGCGATGCCGTTCTGTCCAAATTCCCGATTCACGCAGCCCTTGGCACATCCTGCGGGTCGTCAGTAGCAAGCCCGGTCGTTGCGTCGCCCTCCGGAAGCCCGCGTCCCTTCACCAGGCCGAAGATCGCCGGAATCACGATCAACGTCAGCAACGTGGAGGACGTCATCCCGCCGATCATCGGCACGGCAATGCGCTGCATGATCTCCGATCCCGTTCCCGTGCTCCACATGATGGGCAGTAGTCCCGCCATGATTGCCACTACGGTCATCATCTTGGGGCGGACGCGCTCGACCGCCCCCTCCATGATGGCAGCATGGACATCACGTCGGCTGAAGGCTCGGCCCTCCGCGCTGCGCCTGGCCTTCATCTCGGCCAGTGCATGATCCAGATAGATCAGCATCACCACGCCCGTCTCTGCGGCGACTCCCGCCAGTGCGATGAACCCGACGGCGACGGCGACGGAGAGATTGAAGCCGAGCCACCACATCATCCAGATTCCGCCCACCAGCGCGAACGGCAGCGAGAGCATCACGATCAGGGTTTCAGTCAATGCCTTGAAGTTCAAATATAGCAGCAGGAAGATGATCGTGAGCGTCACCGGAACCACGATCCTTAAACGGGCAGCCGCGCGCTGCATGTATTCGTATTGACCGCTCCAGACCACATAATAGCCGGCTGGGAATTGGATACTGTCGGTGACGGCGCGCTGCGCGTCCGTCACGTAGCTTCCGATGTCGCGATCCCGAATGTCCACGTAGATGTAGGTCGCAAGCTGCCCGTTCTCCGTCCGGATCGACGTCGGCCCGCGGGCCGGTTCGACTTTGGCGACTTCGCCCAGCGGCACGGCGCCGCCCGCCGGCATCGGAACCAGGATGTCATTGGCAATGGCCTTCGGATTGTCGCGGAGATCGCGCGGGTAGCGCATGTTCACCGTGAAGCGCTGCCTGCCCTCCACCGTGGTGGTGACGGTCTGACCTCCCAACGCGGCCGCGATGGTGTCCTGCAAGTCTTGGATCAGGATCCCGTAGCGAGCCAGCGCCTCGCGATCCGGAACGATCTCCAGATAGTAACCGCCGATGCCCCGCTCGGCGTACGCCGACGAAGTGCCGGGCACGGCTTTGATCACGCGTTCGATCTGTTTGGCGAGCCGATCGATCTCGACCAGGTCGGTGCCCATCACCTTGACTCCGATCGGAGTGCGGATGCCTGTCGACAGCATGTCGATGCGCGCCTTGATCGGCATGGTCCAGGCGTTGGAGACGCCCGGGAATTGCAATGCCTTGTCCATTTCCGCAATCAGGCCGTCGACGGTCATCCCGGGCCGCCACTGTTCCTTTGGTTTGAGATTCACGACCGTTTCGAACATCTCGGTCGGCGCCGGGTCCGTCGCTGTGGCCGCCCTTCCCGCCTTGCCGTAGACGGACGCGACTTCCGGGAACGACTTTATGATCCGATCCTGCATCTGCATCAGTTCGGCGGCCTTCGTGACCGAGATTCCCGGCAGCGTGGTAGGCATGTAAAGAAGGGTCCCCTCGTTGAGCGACGGCATGAACTCGGTACCGAGCTGTCGCGCGGGCCAGACCGAAGCTGCAAGGACTCCCACCGAAGCGAGGATGACCAGCGTCTTGGCTCGCAGGACGCCCTTGATTACCGGCCGGTAGATCCAAATCAGGAAGCGGTTGATGACATTTCTGCTCTCGGGGACGATCCGGCCGCGCACGAAGATCACCATGAGAGCCGGCACCAAGGTGACGGATAGCAGAGCCGCGGCCGCCATCGAGAAGGTCTTTGTGAATGCCAGCGGACTGAACAGCCGTCCCTCCTGCGATTCCAGCGTGAAGATCGGCATGAAAGACACCGTGATGATCAGCAGGCTAAAGAACAGCGCCGGCCCGACTTCGGAGGCAGCGTCGATCAAAATCTGAACCCGTGACTGATCCGGCTTCGCACGTTCGAGGTGCTTGTGAGCGTTTTCTATCATGACGATCGCGGCGTCCACCATGGCTCCGATCGCTATCGCGATGCCGCCGAGACTCATGATGTTTGAGCCCAACCCCAGCAGCATCATGGCGCCGAACGCCATTAAAACGCCGACCGGCAGCATAAGGATCGCGACCAATGCGCTGCGGACGTGCAGCAGGAACACGATGCAGACCAGCGCGACGACGATGCTCTCCTCGAAGAGCGTGTGCTTGAGGGTATCGATAGCGGCGAAGATAAGGTTGGACCGATCGTAGACCGGCACGATCTCGACCGAATTCGGCAGGCTGCTCGCGATCTCCTTGAACCGCTTCTTGACGTTCTCGATGACGTCCAGAGCGTTGACGCCGAAGCGCTGCAGCACGATACCGCTCGCGACCTCTCCCTCGCCGTTCAGCTCGGCGATACCACGCCGCTCGTCCGGCCCAAGCTCGACGTTGGCGACGTCCCGGAGCAGCACCGGGGTGCCTCCGGAGGTCTTCAGCACGATGTTGCCGAGATCGTTGATGTTCTTGACGTAGCCCTTGCCGCGGATGACGTACTCGAACTCGGACAGTTCGACAGTGCGGCCTCCGACGTCGGCGTTACTGGCGCGGATGGCCTCTCGGACCTTTTGCATGCTGATGCCACGGTCCCGCATCCGCTGCGGATCGAGCACGACGTTGTACTGTTTGACGAACCCGCCGATGCTGGCGACCTCGGCGACGCCCTCGGCCTTGGCCAGTGCGAACTTGAGGTTCCAATCCTGGATCGTGCGGGTGTCCGCGAGATTCAATTCCTTGGACATGACGGCGTACTGGTAGACCCAGCCGACCCCCGTGGCGTCAGGACCGATGGTCGGAGTGATACCTGCGGGCAATCTCGACGTCGCGCTGTTCAGAAACTCCATCACGCGCGATCGCGCCCAGTAGATGTCGGTGCCGTCCTCGAAGATCACGTAGACGAACGATACCCCGAAGAACGAAAAGCCGCGCACGACCTTCGATTTCGGTACCGTCAGCATCGCCGTCGTCAACGGATAGGTGACCTGGTCCTCGATTACCTGCGGCGCTTGGCCGGGATACTCGGTGTAGACGATGACCTGCGTGTCAGAGAGGTCCGGAATCGCATCCAGTGGAAGGTGGACGAGCGCGTATAGTCCGGCCGCGGCCGCGAAGCCGGTGCCGAACAGTACAAGCAGCAGGTTGCGGGCGGACCAGGCGATGATGCGGGTGATCATTTGTGCTCTCCCATTGCGTGGTCGCCGGCGGCACTGGGATCTTGTGGCGCAGCTTCTGCGAACCCCTTAAGCGCCGCTTTCAGGTTGCTTTCCGCATCGATCAGGAAGTTGGCCGAGGTAACCACCGCCTCGCCGTCGGCAAGGCCGTTCCGCACCTCGATGTAGCCGCCGCCGCGGCGGCCGAGCTGCACCTCCCTCGGCTCGAAGCGCCCTTCTCCCTTGTCAACCAGAACCGCCTGCCGGCTGCCGGTGTCGAGCACCGAGCTGTCCGGCACGGCCAGAACTGGCGCGGCATCCGCGGTGTCGATCGTGGCATCGACATACATATCGGGCAGCAGCGCGAAGTCCGGGTTGGTGAGTTCGATCCGGACGCGTGCGGTCCGCGTGTCGCGGTTCACCTGCGGGTAGATGACCGAGATCTTTCCGGCGAAGCTCCGCCCGGGGAAACTCCGGGCGCGGACCTCGACCGGCTGACCGACCGCGATGTTCCCGAGATCGCGTTCGGCCACGTCGACCAGGGCCCAGACCACCGAGATGTCGGCGATCCGGAACAGCACGTCGCCTGGGTTGGCCCGCATACCCTCGATGGCGTTGCGCTCGAGCACGATGCCGTCCCGCGGAGCCAACCACTGCACGTTGACGGGCGCGACGTGAGATTTCTCTATCTCGGCGATGAATTGGTCGGGCACATCAAGGTTCGTAAGTCGCTGGCGCGACCCACGGCCATACACTTCGACGCCCCCTACCGTCTTGGAAGTGACCGTCGCAAAGTATTCCGCGGCCGCGGAAGCCACCGCCGAACTGTAGATCTGCATCAGCGGCTGGCCCGCCCGGACGCGCGTTCCGGTGGTCACGTCCGCGACCTTCTGGAGGAAGCTTTCGGCTCGCATGGCGATTACGGACACCCGACGCTCGTCCAGCTGGATCGTACCGGGCACCTTCACCGAGACTCGGATCGCGCGCCGCTCGACCGGCTCCGACTTGACGCCGGTGCGCTGAATCTTGCCGGGCGACAGCTTCACGGACCCGTCGTCGGCGTCATCGCCTTCGTAAACGGGGACGTAGTCCATCCCCATCGGATCCTTCTTCGGCACGGCCGAGGTGTCCGGGAGACCCATCGGATTACGATAGTAGAGGATCCTGCGGGAAGAATTCGCCTGCTGCCTTGGCTTTGCCGGCTCGTCGACCGTCTGGCCGTCATCGTAGACGGGCAGATAATCCCGTCCGTGGTCGTCCTTTTTCGGTCCGGCAGACCAAAACGGCTCTCCGCCCGGATCACGATAGAAGAGCGGCGTTCGGTCTGCCGCTGCGGCAACCGCAGCCATGTCGGTACGGACGGGCCAGCGCCCATCGTTCAAGTACCAGTAGGCCCCCAAGCTCAAGCCGCCGCCCACCGCGAGAGTAGTCAGAAAACGAAAGGTATTCATGGCGTGTTGTCCTCGCGCGCAGCAGCGCGCATCCGAACGACTGAAAAACGGGATGTCGGGCGCCGGCGAGCGGCACCCGATGGGTGCTACTTGATCGCCTTGACGATCAGCTTGCCGGTGACGGTCTCCGCCTCACCCTGAACCTTCGCCGAGAGCGTGACCTGGTAGCGGCCGGCCATCGGCAGATCGGTCTTGAAAGCGTAGACGCCGGGCTCCTTTGACGGCAGCGGCTCGACCGGCGATTCCATTTCGGCCATCCCGTCCGGAGCCATGTCGACCCGTGTCCTGAAGATCACGGCGTCCGATACCGGCTTGCCGGTCTGCTTGTTGGTCAAGCGAACGGCGAGCGTGACATCGTCGCCCTTCTTCATCTCCGGATTGACGGGTTCGAAGGCGTAGTCGCCGGCGCCCGCCATGGCGGCCGACGCGGCGAGCGAAATCGTGGCGGCCAAAGCCGCGGTGCTGAACTTGGAAAGCATTGTCCTGTCCTCATGATGTGATCTCGGTCGTGGCGCTAGGAGCGCGCACGTCAGTCGTCGCAGGCTGCTGCGCGACGTCGGGCTTTGTGAGATCAGATTCGAGGAGGTCGAAAAGGAGGATTGCCTGCCTGGACCGTGACGATCTGGTCCGCCGGGATGGCTGCTTTACGTTCCGCGGCAGGGTCGAAACGGAACGCGATGCTTCGCACGTCTCCAAGCGCGGTCAGGCTGCCTACGCAGCAAAATCCCGAACCGCACTTGTGGTGTTCGCTGTGGATGGGCGTGCCTGTCGTGTCGTCCGGGCAGCAATCCATCGACATGTCGGCCGACGCTTCCATTTGCATCGTGGAAGTGCTGTCCGACGCGGTCATAGCCAAGCCCGTCGCGGACGCGCCGAGCGGCGCCAGCGCCAAGGAGGCGGCAATCGCGAATGCCAGAATCGTTCGGACGAACCGCATCGTTGTTACTTGCTCGCCATCACTTCCTTAGCCGGACAACACCTTATCAGCCCGGAGGATACCATAGCCCAGGGACATGCAGAATCTTTGATCCAGCTCAATCATTGGTGATCCCATCGGCGCTACCTGTTCGCTCGGCCCACGACGTCCATCAGCTCGGCGATCTTTCGCCTTTGATCCGCCTTGTCGCCGCTGCGGATCGCATGTTCCACGCAATGGGACACGTGATCCCGCAGGATCTCTTCCTCGACGCGGCGAAGCGCCGCCCTGACCGCCGAGATCTGGGTGACGATGTCGATGCAATACCGATCCTCTCCGACCATCTTCGCCAGGCCGCGAACCTGACCTTCGATGCGGTTCAAACGTTTCTGGCACGTAGCCTTGATGTCGTTTCTCATGCCACGTATATACCCCCCTAGGGTACATTCCGCAAGATGGAGCTGACGATGGCTCGGCCAGACACGCCGAATTCCGAGAAGACCGACAAGAACTGCTGCGGACACTGCCAGTCCACCGCATCGGCTTCCGAGCACCATGCTCACCACCATCATCATGGTGGCGCGCAGGGGACCACGGTGGATCCCGTTTGCGGAATGGAGGTGGACCCGGACACGGCTCGTCACAAGGCCGAGCACGGAGGTCGGAGCTTCTACTTCTGTTCGGACCGTTGCAGGACGAAGTTCGCGGAAGATCCGGCGAAATATCTACACGGAGAGATGAAGAAAACGCAGGCTGACGTGCCCGAAGGCACGATCTACACCTGCCCGATGCATCCGCAGGTCCGCCAGGTTGGACCAGGCAATTGCCCCATCTGCGGCATGGCGCTCGAACCCGAGCTCGCCACCGCGGACGCGGGGCCCAATCCCGAGCTGGTCGATATGACCCGTCGGTTTTGGGTGGGTCTCGCCCTCTCCGTTCCGGTCGTGGTCCTCGAGATGGGCGCTCACCTCGTCGGTGCTCACGGTTGGATCGACCAGTCGCTTTCCAATTGGATCCAGTTCGTTCTCGCGACGCCGGTCGTCCTATGGGCAGGGTGGCCGTTCTTCGTCCGCGGCTGGCAGTCGGTCGTGACGCGCAATCTGAACATGTTCACGCTGATCGCGATGGGTACGGGAGTCGCCTGGGTCTACAGCGTGGTGGCGACGGTTCTTCCCGCTGCGTTTCCTTCGACGTTCCGGGGTCATGACGGCGCAGTGGCCGTGTATTTCGAAGCGGCCGCGGTCATCACGGTACTGGTGCTTCTCGGGCAGGTGCTCGAGTTGCGCGCGCGAGAAGCCACTTCCGGAGCGATCAAGGCGCTATTGGACCTCGCGCCGAAAACGGCACGCCGCATCCGGGAGAACGGCTCTGACGAGGAAGTCCAGATCGCGGAGCTCCGGCCGGGCGATCGTTTGCGCGTCCGCCCGGGGGAAAAGGTGCCAGTCGACGGCGAGATCGTCGAGGGCCGATCTTCGCTCGACGAGTCGATGGTGACTGGCGAATCCATGCCGGTCAGCAAGGAGGTCGGCGGCAAGGTGATCGCCGGCACGCTCAACCGCTCCGGCGGATTCGTCATGCGGGCCGAAAAGGTCGGCAGCGATACGATGTTGTCTCAGATCGTGCAGATGGTGGCGCAGGCGCAGCGCTCGCGCGCGCCCATCCAGCGTTTGGCGGATCAGGTCGCGGGTTGGTTCGTTCCGGCGGTCATCGTGATCGCTGTCGCGGCTTTCGCCGCTTGGGCCGTCTACGGTCCAGAGCCCCGCCTCGCCTTCGGTCTCGTCGCGGCGGTCAGTGTTCTCATCATCGCCTGCCCGTGCGCGCTCGGCCTGGCGACCCCGATGTCCATCATGGTCGGGGTCGGGCGCGGCGCACAAGCGGGCGTGCTCATCAAGAACGCCGAGGCGCTTGAGCATATGGAGAAGATAGACACTCTTGTCGTCGACAAGACCGGCACTTTGACCGAAGGCAAACCGAAGGTCGTCGCGATCGTACCGGTCAGTGGATATTCGGAGGCGGACGTGCTGCGGCTCGCCGCCAGCGTCGAACGCGCCAGCGAACATCCGCTGGCGGATGCCATCGTCAATGCGGCCAAGGATCGCGGAATTCAGACGGCCGACGTCAAGGACTTCGACTCGCCGGTCGGCAGAGGCGCCCTCGGAACGGTAGAGGGCAAGAAAATCCTCCTCGGCAACGCGACTTTCCTGCGTTCGGAGGGTGTCGATACATCTGCCCTCGAAAGCGAAGCCGAGCGTCAGCGCGGTGAAGGTGCAACCGTCATCAACATGGCCGCCGACGGCAGGCTCGCGGGCATTTTGGCCATCGCCGATCCCGTGAAGCAGTCGACGCCCGAGGCGCTGCGCGACCTGGCCGCCGAGGGCGTGAGGGTCATCATGCTGACGGGCGACAACCGGACCACGGCCGAGGCGGTCGCCCGGAGACTCGGCATTGCGGATGTCGAAGCCGAGGTACTGCCCGATCAGAAGAGTGCGGTCGTCGCAAAGCTGCAGAAGGACGGACGAAGCGTCGCCATGGCGGGCGACGGCGTCAACGACGCGCCGGCTTTGGCGGCGGCCGAAGTGGGCATCGCCATGGGCACGGGAACGGACGTGGCGATGGAGAGCGCGGGCGTCACTCTTCTCAAGGGAGATCTCAACGGCATCGTCCGTGCGCGGCGGTTGTCACGCGCCACCATGAGGAACATCAGGCAGAACCTCTTCTTTGCTTTCGCCTACAACGCCGCAGGTATCCCTATTGCGGCCGGAGTCCTGTATCCGACGCTGGGACTGCTGCTGTCGCCGATCGTCGCTGCGGCCGCGATGGCGCTGTCCTCCGTCAGCGTGGTCGGCAACGCGCTGCGACTGCGGACGACGCGGGTCTGACGGGTCAAAGAAGTCGCGCGATCGCCTGAATGCCTTTCATGCCTGTCCCGAAGCGGGCGATCGCATCCTTGTTCCGCTCCAGCTCGCCATACGGCAGGTAGCGTACCTGCAAGTCAGCGACGCGACTGAACGCCGGCCGACGAAGTTGATTACGCACCTCGTCCTCCCTGCCGTCCGGAGCGACCAGAAACAGTCCGCCCGCGGTATGCAGGTCGCCGCTTAGCGCCAGATCGAGCATGCGGACGATCCCGGAATAAATCGAGGTCGTGTGTTCGACCTCGAAAGCAGCGACCACGCGATCGCTCGCGGCATCCAACCAGAGCACATCGATGAGCCGGATCGATTCTGCGCCCGCGGCATCTTCGATTGATGAGGGCAGACGGTCGATGCAACCGGATGCCAACATGGCGCCATTGTATGAGCGTCCCCGATCGTTCGAAGCGATCCATATCCGATAACCGAGCGCCAGGCCCAGGTCGCGGAGCCAGGCTTGGACTTCCGTATGGGTAAGATCGTTCTCGCGCGCCGCCGCAATGGGAGCTTCGAGCCTTTTTGCGGTCTCGCGCGCCTTCGACAACTCGGATAGCCAAGCGTCTCTTGCTGTCTCGCCATTGCCGACAGGAGGCGCGCTGAAGCGCCCGGTACCGACATCGAACAGAAATCCCGCGATTGCGCCGAGATCGTTGGAGAGAATATCCCGATAAGCGCGGTTCAGCTCCAGGATGCCGCTTCGCATCCCAAGATATTGATCCCATCGGCCGAGCTTCACCTTGGCGCCCGTGATCGCATTGAAGCCGTTCACGATCGCGGTGTTGAATGGCGGCATCAGCGTCGGGTGCAGGAAGTACAGGAGATTGGCGACAGCGGGCCCGAGACCCTTGATCTTCAGTCGATCGATCGTGTCGATTCCTTCGACGAGCTCCTGCTCGGTACTGCAGCAAGAACAGTGATGCAGGAGTTGACCGAAAGCCCGCTGATTTCCGGCATCCTCATAGATGTCCGGGATCCGAAGCTTCGGTTTCCATAGGAAGGCGTGATCGGCTCCTTTGAAGATCTGCCTCTGCTCCGCGATCGACCCCACGATCGTTTCGAGGGAGGAGCCCCTGTACACGTTGCCGAACGTTCCGCCCCCGATCTCCTCGACCACCTGAGCGATGCCGCGCCGAATCGACCGGAAGTTCTTCAGGCGCTCATCCCACAAGAACCACGTGCGATAGGTCGACCCAGGGTCCTGTCGCCATCGCTCGATCAACACGCGCAATAGGTCCGTCGAGCCCGGATACAGCATCGTTTCAATCATGCTTGTCGATCCACATCGCGCATATCCGAGCGCCCGCGACGTTCGCGGGTCAAAAATATTACAGCAAAACCCAACATTTTCTCACTTCGAGTCAGAAAGGAACGAAGACCCTATGCGACGGTTTCGTCACGAACAACGCATTGGAGCAGCCGTGATCGCCCTTCCCTACGATTATTTTCTGCTCGGCTGGTTCGTTATAGCAGTCATCTCGACCGCCTACGTCGCGTACGACCAGTTCGCCGGAAATCCCGAGCCTGCCGTGATGAAATGGGCGTTCGTCCTCATCACGCTCTACATGGGGCCGTTCGGCCTGCTCCTCTACGTACTCGCCGACAAAGAGCCGCGGCCAGGAGAACACGAACGATTCACTTCCCCGCTGTGGAAGCAGGGGTCGGCAGCACAATCCACTGCGTGGCCGGAGACGCGACCGGCATCATCTTTGCCGCAGCGACGACGGCCTTCCTCGGATTGCCGATGTGGATCGATCTGATCGTGGAATATCTGGCGGGATTCTCGTTCGGGCTCTTCATCTTCCAGTCGCTGTTCATGAAGCGGATGATGGGCGGTTCGTACTGGCAGAACGTGAAAATGAGCTTCATGCCGGAATTCATCAGCATGAATGCGATGATGGCGGGAATGGCGCCGACGATGAGCTTCCTGATGATGGGGCGTGATATGCGCGCCATGGATCCCCTCGAACTGACGTTTTGGGGCGTGATGTCCCTTGGCGTGATCGTCGGGTTCATCACGGCCTATCCGTTCAACGTTTGGATGGTACACGCCGGCATCAAGCATGGGCTCATGACCGAACGGTCCGACGCACACGGCGGACATCACGATCGGCACGGTGATGATCATGGGCGCGCCGGGATGAGGAGCCAGGCGACCGTTCCGCAACTGGCCGCTTTGGCGGGGGTGACAGCATTGCTGCTTGTCACCGGAATGGTATGGCCGGGCTTCTACGTGAACCTCACCCTGAGCGCGCACGATGTGGACGGCCCGATCATGCCGCCCGGAATGATCAACACGTTCGACCTGCCGGCCGCTGCCATGCGGGATATGGCAGCGGTGAAGCCGCGACAGGTCGGCTACGAAGCGCCGCCGACGGCGCGCGGCGACCAGGTGCTTCAGCCAAGGCTGGAGAATGGCGTCAAGGTGTTCGATATCGAGGCTTCCGCGATCCGCTGGAATATCTTACCGGACGTTGCGGTTCAGGCTTACGCGTATAACCATC
The DNA here is from genome assembly GCF_054063415.1 of Bradyrhizobium sp. USDA 4011. NCBI lineage: Bacteria > Pseudomonadati > Pseudomonadota > Alphaproteobacteria > Hyphomicrobiales > Nitrobacteraceae > Bradyrhizobium > Bradyrhizobium sp. USDA 4011. The sequence goes on along the minus strand of NZ_JBSSGG010000002.1, from coordinate 237,861 downwards.
AAATTCCGGGGCCTCGGCTGGAATTGACGGAAGGCGATCACGTCCGGATCAACTTTCACAACGCGCTGCCCGAGAGCACGACGGTGCATTGGCACGGACTAATCGTACCAAATGAGATGGACGGGCCGGCAAAGATCACCCAGCCGCCCGTCCCGCCCGGCGGTTCACACAGCTACGAATACACCGTCGGACAGCACGGCACATACTTCTATCACAGCCACGATCATCCCGACCGTCAGCAGGCACTCGGTCTCTACGGTGCGCTCATTATCCAGCCGGCGGACCCCTCGTCCGAGGTCAAAGCGGACCTTGAATACACGATACAACTTCAGGAGTGGCTGAAGCGCGAATGGCTCACCTATCCCGCGATGCTGATGGAGGGCGCGCTCCCCAACTACTTCACCATCAATGGAAAGGCCTTTCCTGCGACCGACACCGTGCAGATGAGGGTTGGCCAGACGATAAAGTTGCGTTTCATCGGCACCAACAACAACTTCGTCCACCCCATGCATGTGCACGGCGGCCCTTTTGAGATCGTGGCGGTGGATGGCGTCACGCTCGCCGAAAGCGCCCGTTATCAGGCGGACACCGTGAACGTTGGTCCGGGCCAACGGTACGACGTTGTTTGGACCGCTCGCCGGCCGGGGAAGTGGTTGGTCCACTGCCATATCCCTCATCACACGGCCAACAACAACGTCGAGCAGGGCGGTGGGGGTGGGCTGATGTTGGTCTTAAACGTTCAGTGATTCCGCGTGAGGTCAGCGGCGGAAGGACGTTGCCGGTTCGCGACTCTCGTCGAACTCATCCACCACTGGCGCAGCGACCCAATCATCGCGCCATCTACCGCGATGGCAGAGGCGCTGCAGCCGATGTCGCCTGTCGGGGACGGCAGCCCACTCGGCGCGAGCAGCACTATCGGCTTCGCACCGTCCGGCCGGAGCATGATCACGCCGATATTGGCCGCCTGATGTTGGCGAAGGCTGCGACGGCTGTCTCGGCTCGCTCCCGGTCGCTATCCTCGGAAAAAACCAGGAAATAGCGGCGGAAGAAATGTGGCGGCCAGGGCAGCGCAGTTGAGGCGTTCGGCAAACGGCGCAAAGCGCATTGCGTGACGAGCAATGTTTTGCCGATCTCGATGAGATTCTCGCCCAGGCGCGACTTCCGAACGTCGCTGTCAAGGCAAGCTCGCTGCCTTGCTCTACCGACGACTCCTATCCGTTTCGCCGGCTAATGCCCTATCCGCAACGCACCTTCGACGCCTTCGGTACGGACCGCATCATGTGGGGCTCCGATCTTACCCGTCGACCGTGCACCTATCTTGAATGTCTTGATCATATGCGGTTCGGGCTTCCCTTCCTGACGCACGCCGATCGCGCTCGCGTACTCGGTGGCACCGCGGCGAGACTACTACGCTAACCGGAACGGCAGTGCTAGATATCCGTGAAAGGCCCCCTGCGGCGCATCAGATCATCGGCGCGGCGGACTATAGGTCGGATCCGGCATCCTTCTTAGGCCCTGCAGCGGCGGGCGGCGCAAGGCAATCACGACGTCCGAAGACGACCTGATACCCAGGCTCGCCCCGGAACGCCGCTGAGACCCCAGTTTCCGCCGACGAAAGAGGCCTCGCTGCGGCTGGTGGCTCCCCTACCTGACCGGTCCCTATATCTTCCAGTCAGGACGGACAAGCCGGCAGAGCCGGATTCGACGTAGCGGTCCGCATTGAAGCGAATGGGCCCGGTCATGACCGCAGGATCATTTGTTGCCATCAGCAATCTCGGCGGCCGCCCGCCTGATCTCGCTCTGGCGCTTTTCCAGCCATTCCGCAATGGCGGTCTCCGCAAGCTCGTACGCCGGCTGCCCCATCGCCAGTGCGGCGAGCTTGAGCTGACGGATGAGAGTCGGCCGGAGGTAGACAAGGAGTTGGCTCCTCTTGTCCGATCGTTTCCGAGCCTTGGACGCTCCCTTCTTCGGTGCGCGCACGATCCTCTCCTTCGACGTTAGATAGCTGACTATCTGATACACTCTCTAACATTGTGCCACTTTGGGCGAAAGCCCGGATTTTCCGCTATTTGAAGATATCCACAGGCCATCAGCATTCATAGATAGCTACCCATCCAGTTCTAGATAGCTAACTATCTTGACTCCCTGCACTACACCTGCTCTCTATCTGCCCACGCAAGGACGAAGCCTGGTGACCCCATGCGAACACGTCGCCTTTGCGAGACTTCGCCTTCCGAACAGGTCGGAGACATTGGTGGCGCATTCAAAGTCCCAAGCTCGATATCGGGCGATCGATCTCCTTTCGGCGAGCGGCCGAGCCAAGATCGGTTCCGGCCGCGCCACGAATCTTCACAGACTCGCTGTCCAGCTGACGCTCGATCCGGATGTGCTCTCATTAGAGCTTGTGGAGTCGTTGTCGGTCGCAGGCCGGGATGTCGAGATCGGGATGTTGGTCGCGCAATTCAAGCAGACAGCGGTCGCATACGACATCGTGGACGAGCGCGAGTACCGCGATCTCGATTCCGAGGGAATGCTGCTGATCGCGCTCGACCTGCATCGCATCGCTCGGGTGGAGGTCGACGCGGATACTATCCAGGCGGAGCCTCGCGCAACCAACAGCGACCGCATCTGGGGTCACCGCGGACTGGATGTCGGTCGTAGCCTGCGCGCCGATATCGAGACTGCCCTGAGCTACCAGCGCATGTCGATCAAGGAATTGGGCAGTGCGATCGGCTTGAACAATGCGTTCCCCGTCGTGTGCTCGCTGATGTGCAGGCGCGCTCTCGTCTCCGACCTTTCCATGAAATTCGGGCCCGATGCCTTGATCGCGTTGCGCGGCCAGTGCTTTGCGGCAGCAGAGAACAGGCCGACGGAATTCGTGAAGCCGCCAGTTGCAGGAGCCAAGAGATGACATGGCAAGACGACCTCATCCGGAGATATCCGAATCTGTTCGTGCGATCCTTTCGCGGCGTGCCGTTCGCACCCGGCTATCCAAGGTGTCACGATGGCTGGCAGAACGTCGTGGCGCGGCTCGCCGAGCGCGTGGCCGCCGTGTCGGGCGATGGCACCGTCTACTTCACGCACATGGTTGCTGAGCACGGAGCTCTCCGCGTCCACTGGACCAGCCGTTCGGAGCTCCCGCAGCGGTCGGCGCTCAAGGTCGAAGAAGCCGTTGCTCTCGCGGAGGCCCGATCGCTTTCGACATGCGCCGAGTGCGGCGCCCAGGGTCGCCTGTTCGCGAGCGCGTTCCGTATCTTCCCGGCCTGCAAGGGCCACCAGCAGGGTACTGCCGTTCCGGTCATTTCGGGATTCCACGATGTCTTTCTGCGCCGGGGCATCGTGAGACGGCGCTCCACTCTCGAACGCGTCCGATACGACTGGGCGTCGGACGCGTTCGTGCACGCGCCGGCGGAGAACATCGCGAAGGAGAAGCGCCATGGCTGACCGCAGTCGGGACTGGCGCGCCGATCTGGTAACGACCTACGCCGACCTCTTTCAGCCGGTCGGCGATCCCCCGCGCGCCCAGGGCTGGCCGTCGGTCGACGACGGCTGGGAAGACTTGCTGGCACGTGCGTGCGGGCGGATCCGAGCCGCGGTGCTGGCGGACGGCGGCTCTTTCCATACGATCCAAGTCAAGGAGAAGTTCGGAACGTTGCGTTTCTATTGGGAGGGCGACCTCTCTCCCGAGACCGCCGCCAAGGTCGAGGAGGCTGTCGATCTCGCCGAGGCCCGGAGCGCTGTCACCTGCGAGGTCTGCGGCGGACCCGGCAGGCTGCACGGCGGCCGCTGGGTGACGACCCGCTGCGGGGCCCACGCGGAGGGCCGTCGACCGGTCCGGGTTCAGCCTGGTGACGACACTTACGTCTTCGAGCGCGTCGTGGGAAAGCGTCGGAGTATCCTGCATGGCCGATACGACCGCGAGAGCGACACGTTCGTCGACGTCGCTCCGTTCGGCACCGAGGAGACGTGAAGATGGGAGCCATCGATTGGCAGCGCGGGTTGCGGCTTCCGCGCCTTTTCCGTGCCCTGGCGGAAGAACCCAGCCACTCATTCGGTTATCCGCACGGCGAAAGTGGGTGAACTCATGCGCATCGAAAGGATGAGTGGCGGCTTCGACCGCAAGGGTCAGTTCGTGTCGGCAAAATGCGGCCGAGCGATACCAGTGCGGCATCATCTTATGCGGGACGCGCTGGTACAGGCCTCGCTCGACCCCACTGTTAGATCGATCGAGTATCTGTCGGAGGATCAGATCGCCACCGCGCTGACGAAGATAGATGCCGTCGTCATCCAGCGCGACGACGGTCGTTATCATTTGGATGTCGTCGAAGCCAGGCCACGCCGCTCCACGGCGCAGCGCCTACTCGTCGCGCAGAGCCTTCTCGATCTGGGTCTTCGCCCTTTGGTCCGGACGGAGTCCGAGATCCTCAACGAGCCCGGCTGCACGAACGCGAGGATGGTCTGGAAACACGCAGACCACTCGGTCGAAATCGGCCTGCGCCTGCAGATCCTCGGCGCCCTGACGGACGAAGGAGCCATGCCGCTCGCGGATCTCTTGAAAAGCCTGCGGACCGACCGCGATCCGGTGCCGTCGGTGATGGCTCTCGCCTGCATCGATCTCATCGCACTGGACCTTGTATCGGCGCCGCTCGGACCGAGAACTCTGACGAGACTGCGCGAGTGAGCTTTCGGGATCTGCGTCCGATCGAAGTCGACATTCCGGAGAGTGAAATGCCCGGCGACAAAAAACGCCTGCCGACCGACGCTATCCTCGAAGTCGCATTCGAGGAAGCGTTGACGTCGGCGCTGCGGCGCTCCGTCTCCGGCAAGGCGCCGTTAGCGATCATTGTGATCGTGCCCGCTGCGACATGGGTTTCCCCCTGTGAAAGGTTCTGGAAGCGTCGGTACGGCGATCGTTGGCACATCATCGCCAGGGACGGGTCTTCCCGCTCCGAACACAAGGGGACGGTCGGAAACTCCAGCGTGTCTGGGGTTCTGGTCGACGGCCGCTCGGTCGTAGGCATCGCCACGTCGTCAGATATCCTCCCCTCGACGCTGATCGCGAGCGCGGACCACACGATCCGTTTGTCCTCGCCAACCGGCGAGGCCCTCCGGCAGGTGCTCGAAAGGCATCTAAGCCGTACCGTCACCGCGGACGTGCCTGCTCTTGTGGGCACCGGCCTGGACATCAACGATTTGGCTGCCGCCTTCCGGCCCGGATCGACCTCCCGCCAGATCGTCACCCGCATGGAGCGAGCCACAAGGCGGCGGATCGGTTCTGAAGGCGACGATCGATTGCCGTCACTCCAGACAGCCATCGAATACGGCGCGGCTCGCCGATTTTTTTTAGACTTGGCTACCGATCTGAAAGACCGTGTTCCTTTCAGCCAATTGAGCCGTTCAGTAGTGCTGTTCGGCGAAACCGGAACCGGTAAGACGACCCTGGCAAAACTGGTGGCGAAGCATATGAATCGCCCCCTCCTCGCTTATTCGGTCGCAGATCTTTTCGCTCGGTCGGATGGAGCGCTCGGCGGGGTCGTGCAGGCGACCAATGCCATGTTCGAAATGATATCTACCCATAGTTGTGTTTTTCTATTGGACGAGCTTGACGCGTTGCCAGACCGATCCACAATTTCTAGTAGAGGCCGTGACTGGTGGTTACCCGTTTTGACCAACTTCATGCTCAGGTTGGACGATGCTTTTTCGCGCGGCGGCAGCGGTCGTGGCGAGGAGACAATTTTCATCGCCTGCACAAATTATCTCGATCGCATCGACTCGGCGCTCTTGCGCCCGGGACGCTACGAAAAGGCCATCGAGGTCCGGCGTCCTGATCTCGCCGGCACGATCAACATTCTCTCCCACTATCTGCCGGAGATCGAGAGCGGCGAGCGTGCCGAGCTCGGACGGCTCCTCGAGGGATCAACGGGCGCCGAACTCATGATGGTGACGCGCGATGCGAGACGGATCGCCCGTCGCGAGGACCGGTCGCTCCGCGCCGATGACGTCCGTGCGGTCGCGCTGCCCGACGAGGCCATTCCACCCGCGCGCTTGCGCCGAATCTGCGTGCACGAGGCCGGGCACGCCGTCGGCATCCTGGTCCTGCGTTGCGCCACCCTGCGCGGCATCGTCGTCCGGACGCGGGATGGCGCCGCCGGACAGACGACGTCAGTCCAGGATGACGGCGATCTTCCGACAAGACGCGACTTCGAGGCCCGCGTCGTGGCTACCTTGTGCGGTCGGGCTGCCGAGCATTTGCTGATTGGAGAAGTTTCCGTTGGCAGCGGTCTTGATGAGGAGAGCGACATGGCGATCGCCACTCGGATGATCGCATCGCTTCATGCGACGGGTTTGGGAGACGATCTCGCTTTTACGTCGGATTACCGTCGCGTTCTCAAGGCCGTTTCGCGGGACAAGACGCTGCGCCGGCGCGTAGAAACCGATCTGGTCCGCCTGCAGAAGCGGGCCGCCCGGCTGGTCCGGGGTAATCAAGACGCCATCGTCGCCGTCGCAAATGCCCTCGCCGAGAAGCGGCACCTGTCCGGCGAGGCGATCCGAATCCTGTTCGAGGACAACCGTCGTCCCGGAACTCAAAATCCCTAGGCAAATGATGGAGGCGTATATGCTTTGCGTAACAGTGGAGATCGGCCCTGGCGGGTTCGAACCAGGCGGGCGTGTCGTAGGTTCGCTCCGGATACCGAACGTTTCCGCTTCTGCGTCGATCTCGAGCTGCGAAATCGACTTGGCGGAGGCCGCCAATCATTTGACCGGCATGCCGGCCCCGGGTCGGCGCCTGCCGCGTCGAGAGGCACGACCGCCATCATTCGGTATGGCCGCTTGCCGAACGCGCTACGGCGGTGGCTCGGGCGCCTGACTTTTGAAGTCTAACTTGGCGAGTTTCCATGGTCACGCAGGAACAGACGCTACCTTTCGTTCCAGACAGCATTTTCTGGCTCGACGCCATTGCCACGGCGGGCTCGGCCCCGTCGACGGTCGACTGTTACGCTCGAGATCTAAGGGATGTCGCCGAGGCCATCGGTAGCATCGACATCTCCGCAGTCGTCGCGATGGACCAGTCGGCAGCCGACCGTGTCGCGGAGCTTTGGAGCGCTGACGGCGCCGCCGCCTCCACCATCTACAGGCGGTTTGCAGGTCTACGAAACTTCGCACGCTTTCTTGCTCAGGAGGGGTCGCACGACTGCTCAAAGCTCTTGAGTTGCCGCCTTCCTCCTTGCGGCAGGGTGCACCGAGAACCGGTCGAGAAAGAATCCATCGAGACTATTCTCTCGACTTGGGACCACGAGGATAGCTGGACGCGCATGCGCGACTCGGCTGCGATCCACGTCGCAGCCACTTCAGCCTTGACGACGGCCGAAATCGTTGGGTTGAACCTTCGCGACTTCAGCCCGATCCTTGCCGCCGTCCTCGTCCGCCAGTCGCATCTCGAGCCTCGACCGGCCACGATCTCGCAAGAAGCGATCGATCGGCTAAACGGATATCTCGATCACGTCCCGTTCGAGCTCGGCGACGACGATCCGCTGTTCGTGACCAAGCGGCGCACCCGGCTTTCGGCGCGCTCGTTTCAACTCGCCTTCCGTCGATCGAGGAGCTTAGCCGGGGTCTCACGTTCGGCCGTCCCGACTTCGCTACGTAACACGATCGGCTTCGATCTCGCGCGATCCGGAGCGGCGCCCGAGGTCGTCGCAGCGGCGCTGGGAATCGGCATCGCGAGTGCGTGGCGATATTTTACGACGAGGGACGCTTAGCGCCTGGGGTGCCGCATACTTCGCGCGCGCGTGCAGCAAACGAAGACAAGAGTCAATAGGCGCAAAATTTGGCGACACTATCAGGACCACTCAGATGATTTTCCGCAAAACGACCGAAAAACCGCATCCGAAATCCACCAGATTCATTTCGATAGGATTCCAAAACGCGCATGTTATTCAATGCGATGCGCCATACCGGCGCGGCAAGGACAACATCATGCACCAGCTTGCGTAGACGCGCGACCGGAGCGGACTCCGATCGCGCGTAGTTAGAAAGGTCTTCGGCGCCCACAAAAGCCAGCCTTAGACCCATGTCCGCCAATATCCGGATTGTCTCCGGTCACCATTCGGCAGAACGACCAAGATATCCTCTTGGCCGACCGAGAATCGCACGTCCGATTCCAAGTCGCAAGAGTCTTTCTTGGTGATCTTTTGCCGGACCGAATCCGTGCAGCGTCAAGCGGCTGCACGTTCCGACTCTCTGGCGAAAAGGTCTTCCATGCCCGTTATCCCTTCGCTCACCCGCAAGACTGAAGCCGAGCGCTTCTTCGCGAAGCTCGAACGGTTCGTAGATGGACACGACGGTCAATTCGGTAGGCCGGCTCGCATCTACACCGATGGGTCGATCGAGTTCATCAGCGTCAGGTACCTGACGGCGTTTCTCGATCATATCGAAGAAACGCGGGCCATGCGTCTTCTCGACGAAGGTCGCGATGCCACGTAATCGTCGAAAGATCGCGCCGGTCTGGGAGCATCTCTGCGACGGCGTCGAGGTCTTCCGTTTGGAAGACAACGAGGCCACGCGGCAGGTGATCACTGGCCGGCGCAATCACGTGGTCGGGGGCCATTTCAGCCGCAAGATGGGGCGTCACTTGATCCATGAAGGAGGGTTCGAGGAACGTCTGGTCAGGGCGGCCGACTGCCTCCTGCGCGTAAAGCGGGTCTGGGCTCAACCGGAGACGATCCGGATGAATCTGTTCGGCGAACATCGGAACGAGATCTACACCCCGGACTACCTGATCGAGGAAGACGGGGCGTTCGTGCGATACCCCGTCAAGGTTGCCCGTTTCGTGCGCTACGAAGTCAAGGGTTGGGAGGAGCTCAGGCCGCCAAGGCCCGCGGATTGGGACGAGGACGGAAGGGCGAGATGGGAGGACGCCAAGCTTCTGCGGGCTCGCCTACGCCGCGTCCGGCTCGCTTACCGGCTCGCTGGCGTGCCTTGGCGCGTGGTCACGGAGCGCGGGCTTGCAAAGCGCTGGGGCGATCCGGATATCGTCGATGAGATCATCGCGAACGATCGTTGGGACATCGAACCGGAGGACCTGAACCGGCTCGTCTCGGCATTGATGGAGGCAGGCGGCTCATTGCCGATGTCTCACTGCGAAACCATCCTGGCCGAGACCATCTTCCCGCGCGGCGTGGTGCTCTCGCGCATCCCGGAAAATATCGTCTCGATCGACACGTTCTCGCCGATCGACGGCGACACGATCGTCCGCAAGGGACACGTCTGATGCTGGATATCGTCACCGAACAACCGCAAACTGCGCTTCCTTATCATGCGACCGAAGGCAACGACATCGAGCCTTCATTGGATTCGATCCTGTTCGACGGTCTCGAGGCCGACCAGGTCGTCCTGATCGACAACGCTGCGCACAGATTCTTGCGCAAGATGCCCGACCAGGGCCCCCACCTCTTCCTGAATGTCGATCGCGGCGAAGTCGCCCGCTATTCGACCACCAGACTCTTCGAGCTGCTCGACGAAGAAAAATACTATCATCCGGGCCGAATGCGGCTGACGTTCGACGTCTCCAAATCATTGGACGAGGCCCGCGCGCTGATCGCGAAGGCCTACGGCACTATCAACCAAGGACCGCGAACCCTCGCGGAGACGAAATACCGGTACATCGCCGCCTTCGTGAACCGGATGCTCATCGCGCCGCCGGGGAAGCCGTTCGATCGAAGCCACCATAACGCCGACCTCATCATCGAGCAGGTCAACGCCGAGATCTTCGCGGAGAACCAGGCCCTCCCCGCCGGCAGGAAGATCTTCCAGCCGAACAATTCGAGCCGCTCCTTGCTGCGCTGGGTGAAGAAGGAGCTGGAAACGCAGATGCAGGAACGCGCCTGCGTGCACCTGAACGCGATCAAAGCCCGGAAGCGCAAGCTGCCGGACGAGATCTTCAGCATCATCGCCCTGGAAATCAGGAAGATGCTCGACATCTCGCCAAAGTTCGGGCCGACCAAGATTCTCATTCGCGTCAACCTCGAGATATCAAAACGGAATGCGCCCCTATTAGACAGGAATAGGGAGACGGAGGCGCGCAACGCCGCGAACGAGGAGCGGATTGCGAACGGAGAGGCCGAGAAGGAGCCGCTCGAAAAACCTCTTCCAGAAGCCAAACTGACGACGGTTCAAACCGAATTTCGTCGCTACAACGCTTGGATCAGGCTGGCGAAAGACAAAGGCAAACAGGCGGCCGACCTCGAGTTCGGCGGCTCGGGCAAGTTCGAGCGGCCGACGCGCATCTTGGACGTCGCCGAAATCGACCACCACAAGTTCGATTTTCTCGGCATTCTCGGACAGACGCCGTTTGGCAAAGCTTGGTCGGCTGCAGCGATTCCCCGCTTTTGGGTCTGCGTCATCTTGGACACCCACTCGGGCTATCCGCTCGGTTTGTTTCCATCCTTCGAGCCGGGCGGCCTCTACCCCGCTCTGATGGCGTTGGACAACGCCATCAGGCCGAAGCATTGGCTCGCGAAGCGATTTCCTCAAATCAGAGGTTCATGGCTCGCTTACGGTAAGCCGAGAAAGATCAGATACGACAACGCGAAAGAGTTCGTTAGCGAGCAGATGCGTAGGGCTCTCGCGCGTGTCCAGATCGGTTTCGAGCATGCCGTCCCGCACCAGCCTGACACGAAACCGTATGTGGAGCGCTGGTTTGGAACCTTGGAATCGGACTTCATCGACTGGCTGAAGGGATCGACCGGATCGAGTCCGCAACATCGGGGCGCCAGACGGCCCAAGCTGGAAGCCATCATCACCATCGACGACTTCATCATGTTGCTGCACATGTGGCTCATCGAGGTCTATGCGCGCCGCAAGCAGCGCGGAATGGACTACGATACCCCCGAGGAACGTTGGCTCGCCGGCGCGACGTCTCCTTCGCATCGACCCCAGGTCATGACCAAGGAGGAAATGGAGCGCTGGGATCTGATCCCGTCACTCGAAGTCGATGCGACTACCGACCGGCACGGCATTCAACGCGACAACATCGTGTACCAGTCCAAGCAACTACAGGCGATGAGGGCTCGATCCGGCTGCTTCGGTCCGAGAGAGCAGGTGCCGACGCCTGTTAGGATCCGCATCCCACTCCTCGACGTCGGCCGCGCTATCGTTGCCGACCCGACCGCCCTTGATCATGGGAACGAGCATCTTCCGAAAGAATTCGATGTGAAATCGACGGATGAGCGGGCTCATGGCCTGAATCGCTTTCAGTGGCAGATGCATCGGAAGTTCATTCTGGCGAAAAAGCACGCCCCGACAGGCCACGCCTCTCACCAGGAAGGATTCAACCATCTGTTCGACACTGCACTGGAGACGATGGGCATGGTGCCCCTGGACCAAGTGCCGCCGAAGACCTCCGATCTTCCGGATGCACGACTTCCGCGCCTGACTGGAGTGCTGGCCTATGGTGCCGAACAACCGGCGCTGGCGCGCACGGAAGAACTGATCGAAAAATTCGGGACTTTCAAGCCGCGCTCCGTCGAGATGACCCACAACGGCACGCCGGTTGCGCCGCTTCCGCCGTCCATCGTCAACGGAGAGACCGCTGCCGTAACGCCCTCGCCGTCGACGCAGCCGCGAAAGAAGCTGAGGTTTCCGGTCGACGAAGTGCGGAGCGACTAGGATATGGACGGCAGATATCAAAGCATCCTCTCTTCGCCGGTATTGGCCGCGAAGCGGAAATCGGTCCGGGAGATCTTCGTCGAGCACCCGCAAGCGAAAGAGACCCGCGACATGCTTCGCCTGTCGCTCGGATCGGCTCGCGACGACGGCGAGAACGCCAGTGCGTACGTCATAGGGTGGTCTCGTTGCGGCAAGAGCGAGATCGTCAAGCGCCTTTTGCGGGAACAGACCGGCAAGAAGATATCGAAAGCGAAGGTGCAATTGTTGTCCGGCAATGGAAAGCGGTTCATCTACGCTGATCTTACGGGAGGCGCCACGCCGCGCACTTTGGCACGTCTTATCAACGACAAGATCTTCAACGATCGGAGCAGCCTTCGTTTGGGTGAAGACGAGGGTGTCGGAACACTCATAGAAAACGTCAATCACAACGGCATCGATGGCGTCTTCTTGGACGAAGCTCAGAACATGGCTGACGACAGAAAAGGCATCGTGAAGCTCGGCCGCCTCATTCTTTCGTTCGAAAACCAATGCAATGCGCCTCTGTGCGTCATCGGCGCGCCCGCCCTCGAGACCATGAGAGATGAAGTCGACGCCACCCGGCAACGATCCGGGGGCTTCAAGAAGTTGGAGCCGTTCGGATTCAACACCGAGGAGCATGATGCGTTTGTAGGCACGTTCTCAGATCGGCTCCCGTACCACAAGAATTGGTTCACCGAAAACGAAGACGATCCCCTCACGATGCGCGCTACTTTCTACGCTCAGCGGGGACGGCCGGGCCGACACGCCCTTCTCGTCGACGCGGCGACTGTTCATGCTTTCATCCGTACCGACGGAACGGACCCGGAGGAACTGACGAAAGCAGACATCGCCGCCGGGTTCGATCGTGTGTTTCGCAACGAGAAGATCATGCTCGGTCTTAATCCCTTCCTGGACGAGCATCTCAACCGGCTGCCGGAAGAGGTGTTCACCGCGAAACATCACGTGGATCTGCACATATGAGAGCCAACACTCCATGGTTGCGCACGATCGAGCAATTCGAAGACGAGGCAATCGCCTCGATCGCCGTACGTCTTGCGCCAATGGGCAGAATCGATACGGACACCTTGCTATCGTTACATCTCGGGATGACCGACCAATCGGTTCCGACGATCGCTTCGAGAACTGACGCGATCGCTGAACTCGCGGCCTTGGGTTCCTTCGACCACACAAAGCTGTCGAAAGGTGCGTGGCGTATGTTCAAGGATCGCACCGAGTTCATGGGATGCGTTTTGCCGGTGGGATGGCTGGCTCCCGAACGCCGCCGTCTCGCTCCCGGGCGAATGGCCGCCGATGGCAAAAACGCCCGGATAAAGAACGCCTGGCTTCTGTCGGGGCTGATTTGCGACATCGAAACGGGTGAAACGCTGCTAGACCGGTGTCCGAAGTGTCTTAACCTGCTGGCGTGGAGAAACCTTCCGAACGTCTGGTCGTGCCAAGTCTGCAAACTTGACCTACGTTCAGTTGCCCCCAGACAAAGTCCACCGGAAACTGTCGCTGCAGTCAGGGAGCTCGCTCGTTACCTTTTCAACCACGATTTCCGACTGCCCGCCCCGGTCAGCAACCTGTCTTGCCTGGACGCACTCAAATTTGCCGCGTGGTTAAGCTACTTTAGATGGCTGCCGGAAGATCTCAGCCTTGCAATCTCTCCCAAGAACACGCCGGCGGGATTCCTCCAATTGAAGCGATGGCCGGCCTCCTTTGATGAGATCGTTCTGCAAAAGATGAAGGCATCCGCTGCGGAAGACCTGACCAGGGGCGACGTGATCTCTCGGATCAAGGCCGCGGGCACTTTGTCGGCGGCTGTCGCCCGCCTGCCCTCTGCGGCTGCCCAGGAAATCGTCAGGTCACGCATTGAGGCGCTCTTCGGCTTCGCGGACGGTTCCAGCGATGGATTGAAGGATGTGATGATGCCGATCTCCGAGCTTAATTCTCGCTCTTGATCGGATCGCCGGCGATCGAGTCGACGCGATCGAGCCAAGACTGTGCGAGGTTCAAGCCGGTCCGGTTAAGGAGATAGACGGTGGCTGTGCCCCCTCTATCCTTCCCTTCGGACACCAGACCGACCGTCTGAAGGACTTGGATGGCCGCTTTAATGCGAGCTTCCGTGCTGTCCATGACTTGCAAAAATTCGCCCAACGAGCGTGGTCCTAACGCCAGTAGTTCGACGATCTTGCGGGTGTTGGGGTTGGCGAGACACTGAAACAGCCGGGTCAGGAAGAGCTGGCTATCGGCATTCTCCGCGTCGAACATTCGAGGCTCACGATCTGGGGTGCATCAAACGAACCCAACCACCCACCCGAAAGTAGCCCCAAGTCAACGGCGCTCTCATCAGAAAGCGGGGAAAACCAGCTCAAACGCGGCGGCCATTTGTGCCACGTCATTGCGCACATGACAGGCCAGTGCCAGATTTGAGTAGCGCCTAGGCTCTCAATGCCAAATTTCGGTCTTTCGTGCCAAAATCAACCAACGGCTCGGAAAATCGGCACAGTGAAATCAATAGGTTAGGTTGCTGAAAAAGCTGGCGCCGTGCCAAAATCAGGCGCGTACTACAATCGAAATCGAAATCAGATCACGGCTGTCTTGGAGTCTGGGGTTGGAGTGGGCTGCGGGCGTCGTGACTCTGAGCGGGCTGGGTCAGTGCAGATCGCTGACGAGAGCCCGCGGCGATGACGGCGCCAGCCGCAGCGACTGCCCGATGGTCGCGGAAGGATGTCCACGCCAGCGTGTCGGTGTGAGTACGAGCACCCCGGCGGCCGCCGCCACGTGGCCATCCATCACGCGAAATACTGGGTGAGCCACGATGTCAGTCTCGGTCCGATTGACTGCAGTTCGGCCCGGTCGAGGTTCATGTACCGAATGTCCTCCGGCAGCAGCGCAGGCCGGAGGAAAGGAAGTAATGCCGACTCCGATCAACAAAACACCGATCCATGCCATTCCGGATCAGCCGTGGTGAACGCTGCTGCTGGAAGCGCCGGGTCCGAGAATTCGGCTCAGGCGCGGGATGAAGCCCGGGACTTCGGCCGCGTACTTCGCGTAGGCCTCGCCGAACTCGGTCCGAGCTTCGCGTTCCTCGTCGCGCGCGAGCTTCACGTACATGATCGTTAGCACGGGAAACATCGCTAGCGTGAGGATCGTCGGCCACTGCAGCAGGAAGCCGAACATGACCAGCACGAAGCCAACGTACTGCGGATGGCGGACGTAACTGTACGGGCCGGTGGTGGCCAGGCTGCGGGTCTGCTGCGCGTCGTACAGCACTCTCCAAGCAGCCGAGATCAGAATGAACCCTGCCCCGATAAAGATGAAGCTCAGGATGTGGAACGGACCTGCGTGCGGATTGGTCTTCCAGCCGAACATCATCTCGAGCAGGTGGCCCGCGTCATGGGAGAACCAGTCGACGCTCGGGTAGTGCGACTGCAGCCAGCCGGAAAGGAAGTAGATGGTGAGTGGGAAGCCGTACATCTCGACGAACAGCGCAACCAGGAAAGCGCTGAAGGCTCCGAACGAGCGCCAGTCCCGGGACGTCTGCGGCTTGAAGAAGCTGTAGGCGAACAGGATGAACACCGCGGAATTGACTATGACGAGGCTCCAGAGACCGTAGGCGGGTGCCGTGTCATGCATCACGCGCTCCTTGAATCGCTCGGCCGGCCGCCGCCGTGATCGTGGCCCTCTCCCCCGTGCATGAAGAAGTGCATCAGCGGACAGGCGACCAGCGGCAACCAAACCAGCAACCCGAGCACGTGGGCCCGATGCTCGGTGAACAGGAGCGCGCCGGTGATCGCCAGAAATCCCAGCAGAACCATGCCGGCCTTGACCTTGGTGGACATGCCCACCTGAGGGCGTTCTCGATACCCGGGATGATCCTGCACCGACATTTGCGCGCTCCTATGGTCTTTCGAAGCATAGAGGGAGCACCGCGTCCGTCGTTGATGCAGATCAACCGCAGTAGCCAGAGTGCCGCAGACGCTCTAGTTGACGTTCAAGACAAGCATCAAGCCGCCCCCGCCATTCTGCTCGACGTTGTTGTTGGCCGTGTGATGCGGGATATGGCAATGCACCAGCCATTTCCCTGGCTTGCGTGCCGTCCAGAGGACATCATACCGCTGGCCAGGTCCGACGTTGACAGTATCCGCCTGATAGCGGGCGCTCTCCTGCAGCGTGACCCCGTCGACCGCAACCACCTCGAAGGGACCGCCATGAATGTGCATGGGGTGCACGAAGTTGTTGTTGGTGCCGATGAAGCGGACCTTGATGGTCTCTCCGACCTTCATGTTGATGGTGTCCGTTGCCGGATACGCCTTCCCGTTAATCGTGAAGTAGTTTGGGAGTTCTCCTTCCATCAGCATCGCGGGATAGGTCAGCCATTCGCGCTTCAACCACTCCTGTAGCTGAATGGTGTAGTCGAGATCGGCCTTGACCTCGTCGGCGGCGTTCTTCGGCGCGATGATAAGCGCTCCGTACAGCCCGAGCGCCTGCTGCCGGTCCGGATGATCGTGGCTGTGGTAGAAATAGGTCCCGTGCTGGCCGACGGTGTAGTCGTACGTATACGTGCCTCCAGGAGGTATGGGCGGCTGGGCGACCTTGGCGGGACCGTCCATTTCGTTTGGCACGATCAGGCCATGCCAATGGACGGTCGTCGATTCCGGAAGGTGGTTCGTGAAATTGATCCGGATGTGATCTCCTTCCGTCACCTGCAGCCGGGGCCCGGGAATTTGACGATTGTAGGCGTAGGCATCGACCGCGACGTCCGGCAGGATGTGCCAACGGATGATGGAGGCGTCGATATGGAATACTTTTACGCCGTTTTCGATGCGTGGTTCTAGCGGCTGGTCCCCACGCGCGTCGGACGCCGCTTCGAAGCCGGCCTGCCGCGGTTTGACTGCCGCCATGTCCTTCATCGCGGCGGCCGGAAGATCGAACGTGTTGATCATGCCGGGCGGCATAATCGAGGCGTCGACGTCGCGCGCGCTCAAGCGCAAATTGACCGAGAAGCCGGGCACGATCATGCCGGTCAGCAGCAGGAAGGATGTCACGCCGGCAAGGGCAGCCAACTGTGGCGTCGTCGCCTCGCTTTTCATCTTATGGCCGCCGCCATGTGACCCATGTCCATCACCGCCGTCCTTCTGCTGACCTCCCTCCTTCTCGGGCCTCTCTGTCATCAAGCCATGCTTGATGCCCTTTTTCACCATCCAAACGTTGAACGGATAGGCGGTCGTGAAGCCGACCATCACCCCGAGCGACATCACGCCCCAGAAGATAAGCTCAAGCGGGTCCATCGCCCGCATGTCCCGGCCCATCATCAGATAGCTCATGGTCGGTGCCATGCCGGCCATCATTGCGTTCATGCTGATGAACTCGGGCATGAAGCTCATCTTCACGTTCTGCCAGTAGGTACCGCCCATCATCCGCTTCATGAAAAGCGACTGGAAGATGAAGAGCCCGAAGGAGAAGCCCGCGATATACTCGACGATCAAGTCGATCCACATCGGCAGACCGAGCGACGCAGTGATAACAGCCGCCATGATGATGCCGGTCGCATCTCCCGCCACGCAATGGATGGTGCTGCCGACACCCTGCTTCCAGAGCGGCGACGTGAATTCCTCATGCTGGCCTGGCCGCGGCTCCTTGTCGGCCAGCACGTAGAGCAGCAGTCCGAAAGGACCCATGTATAACGTGACCAGGATGAAGCCCCACTTCATCACCGTCGGCTCGGGATTGTTGCCGAACTGATCGACGGCGACGTAGGCCGTCGACGCCAGCGCGAAGGCGAACCAAGCAACGAGGAAGTAGTCGTAGGGGAAAGCGATCATGGCGTTTCTGTCGGCGACGGCTCGGCGTCACTTGTCGTGCTTGGCGAGCCATTCTCCAAGCTGCTTCTGCTCTTCCTTCTGCTCCTTGATGCCCTTCTCGGCCATCTTGCGGATCATCGGATCCTTAGTTTCCTTAAGAACCGTCTCGTTCATCTCAATGGCGCCTTGGTGGTGCGCGATCATCATCTTGGCCCAGGACCTGGTGGCGTCGGGATCGTCCATGCCCTTCTTCATCTCTGAATTCATCTTATCCATCGACTGCTTGTAGGCGCCCATCGTGTCTTGGGCGACCACCGCTGTCCCCAGTGAGGAGAGCAGGACGATGGCGGCGGCAGCCGCGGCGGATTTCTGGTACATGTTTGCTCCTTGATTTCCAATTGCGTTCGGTCGCAACGGCTCCGCAAAGCCGTTGTTCCTCGGTTGAGCGCAAGGGGTGAAGACTGCGGACCATGCTTCGGACAGCCGTCAGCGGTGCCGCAGACGACGATCGATTACCTTCGAAGGGCGGTCGCGACAAGCTAAAGCCGGTATATTGGCCTTCAACCGACCTTGTAAGATGCGCCCTGTAAGTCGCCAGGCGCTTCTTGTGACAAGCCGCTACGCGAGGTGCCAGTCGGCGTGCGTTCCCTGGAAGATCATATTGCTGCCCTCGGTGCTGATCGCCGGGTCAGGCACGAAGGCTCCGCCCTCCACCGCGTTGAACATGAAATCGTCCTGCGCCATCTGGCTCTTCTGGATGCCTTCCAGGAAGATCGATCCATCGCCCCAGCTTACGAGCACGCCCGTGTGGCCATCGCCGTGTGTCGACACGGAATCGGTGACGGTCACCTCCTTGGGCATAATATCCATGAAGGCTATATGATCGAACGCGCCCGGTCCGGGGTCGAACCCCGCCACCACGACGTCATCGCCGCTGCCGTGCGCGACCATGAAGGCATCGGCGCCATCGCCGCCGTTGTAGACATCGTTACCCGGCCCACCTTCCAGCATGTCATGGCCCGCGCCGGCGCTCAGATAGTCGTTACCGGCTCCGCCCATCAGGTTATCGGCCATGGCTCCGCCGTAGAGACTGTCGTTTCCCTCGCCGCCGCGAAGATCGTCACGTCCATTCCCGCCGCTCAAGAGGTCGTTGCCGGCGTCTCCAGCGAGGTGATCGTCTCCCTCTCCGCCATACAGGCGATCGTCGCCCCCCAGGCCAAAATAGATGTCGTTTTTGGCGGTCGCCTGGAAGACGTCGTTTTGTCCATCGCTGCCGTACTTGATAAGATTGTCGTCGACCGTGCGTTGGAATTGCGCCGGCGTCTCGCCCGGCGTCGGCAGCGCACTCTCGTTGCCCTCGTCCTTCACGAAGTGTTCCGCGGTGACGCGGTCGGAATGAGTGCTCGTCGGATCGATCAGGTGGCGGTCGTCGACGAACATGAAGTCGTCCTGCGCGAGGTCCGCCTTGAAAACGCCTTCGAGCAGCACCGATCCGTCGCCCTTGTCGGTATTCCAACTGATCAGGACGCCGTCGTGCGTGTCCCTGAAGCGGAATTGCTCGGGCTCGATGTCCATGACCGCAAGATGGTCGAACACCCCCGGACCGGCGCGGAAATCCGTGATGATGTCGTGCCCGCTATCGGGAGAGATCATGAATGCATCCGCGCCCGGACCGCCGGTGAGAACGTCGTTGCCTCGCCCGCCGTCCAAGTCGCCATGGCCCGCACCCTCGTTCAGGACGTCGTTGCCATCGCCTCCCATCAACGTATCTGCTTGATCTCCGCCGATCAGGTGGTCGTTTCCCGCACCTCCGACCAGATGATTGCTTCCCCCGCCGCCGATGAGATGATCGTTGCCCGCACCGCCGTTGAGGTCGTCGTCCATCGCTCCGCCGACCAGTCGGTCGTTTCCGTCCCGGCCGAAGGCGATGTTCATGCGATCGTCGGAACCCGTGAACCGGTCTGAGTGATGGTCGCCGATGAAGAGGAGATAGTCGTCGAAGGTCTGCGTGTTCCCGTCGTCTCCCGAGTGATGATGTCGATTTTCAAAACGCCTGCTCATTTGGTTGCTCCGGTTGAACGCGACGACGAGCATCGACCCCGCCGGGCGGCACTCCGCCGTTCGTAGGAACCTTCGCACCGGAGCTACGTTCCTAATTCCTTCCGGCCACAGAGAAAAAATGCGCGGTTGATAAATCTGAATTAAGCGAGGGTGCCGGCTTCATGCACGAGCGCCCCCAAGGCACGCCGCGAGTCATCTTCCCTTGGGCGTCAGCTTTTCAACGAGGCTCAGCGATCCAGTACCCTGTTGCGATAACCTCATCGAACCGCAGGGCTGCTGCTGGCTATGGTCGATCTTCCGGACTTCACGGGACCACTCGGCCGTATAGCGAATTCGGTCTCGCGTCTTGCAATTAGAAAAGGGGCGAAAGCTCACGAATTCAGACGTGAGGTGTTGACACGTCCGCTGCGCTCTGAGGCCCACGAAGCGACGAAGCCCTCTCCTCTTCTCGATGCACCATCTCCGCCCGCAGAATTAGGCTAACCAGTACACTGTTTTCCCCGACACACAAGAGAGCGGCGCAACCACAGCGGTCGGTCCCCAGCCCCACTTCACATTGTCTGGATCGTTCGGAGTCAGCCAGAGTCAGTTCTTTGGAGATCGCGGCGTGTTGTGCCGACAGCGAAAGAACAGCCGGAAACTTGATCTGGCTCAATATGAGATCTGTCACTCACTGGCGCCATCAACTGAAGAGATAGTTCATGGATTTCACCTATGTGGACTCAAGCAGCGTCGACCAAATCGCATACGACGAGGACCAGGGTGAGGCACACGTGATCTTCAAACGTGGAGCCTATTACATTTACAGTGGCGTTACCCGAGAGGTTTGGGAGCAATTCCGCGACTCGACGTCCAAAGGAACGTTCGTGAACGAGGAGTTCAAAGCGAAAGGCTATTTGGTTAGGCGCGCGTGAGCAAAACTTGCTCGAAGCGCTTATTTCAGCAGTTATGATAAGGTATTGATTTTATTCGCATAATTTTCATTATGGAATATCCGAAGTCGAGTTCGCATCAAGATCGTGTTGCCAAAAGCCCGTCTGGTTAGTTACTGAGCTAGAGGGATTCCACGTGTGACCTTAGCACGTCAACAGTCTCAATCAGCCCCGCAGCTTCCATCACGAGCAAGAACTCCGCCGGCGTCATTTCCGGTTTCTTGAAGCGTTCGCGCATACGCCGAATGGCTGCAACGGCGCGAGCTTCGTCGAGTGCGATAGTATCCGCAATGAAAGCGTCGGCCGATTTCGCCTCCATGTTCAGGTCGGAAAGAACTGCCGCGGGAAAGTCCTTAAGGTTTTCCGTTACGATCATTGCGGCTTGCGTCTTGGCCGCCGCAGCAACAACGTGGTGATCGCCAGGATCGGGCAGACCCGCCGCAACCGGCAAGAAGTTGTCAAAATCCGTAACCATGGCGTCTTCGAAGGCAGCTTCCATACTGGCGCGCGCCCGCTCTGCGCGCGCTGTGGCATCGGCAAAGCCTTTGCCGCTCAAGATTTCCTCGATAGCTGCTTCGGTCTCATCCAGGACGCGGCTCGACCAGCGGAGACGAAAAAACTCCGCTTCCGCCAAGGAGAGAAGCAGGTTCCTTTTGAGCGCGCTTGCAAGTGAGCACGCATCGACGAATGCGGTGAAGCGGTTTGCAAACAAGCTTACAGGTGCTCCGCGTCCTGCTCAGCGAGATTCGCAAGCGCTTTGCCCCGCTTCTCATCACGCGTGCGCTTATAGGCGAATAGGTCCTCTGCCTTAATCCTGCGATGACGCCCCACTGTCACGTGCTGAATTTCGTTCTTCTCGAGCAGCGAGACCAGAAACGGACGCGAGACATTCAGAATGTCGGCAGCTTGCTGCGTGGTCAACATCTCATGCACAGGCACAAGCGTCACCGCATCGCCGCGACCGATATGCCGCAGCAATTCCATCAAAAGACTCGATAGCGCCGGCGACAAGGTTATCTCTGCAGCCTGTTGTGCATCGTCGAGCACTCGGAGTTTGGCATCTCCCGTCGCGTGCGAAGCGAGTATCTGACGAAGCTGGTTGGCTGCCGCCTTCTCGCTCGCAGAAGGTAGGCGAGTACCTCCCAGCTCTTCAACGTAGGCTGGCATCGTCATCGTATTTTCTCCCCTGTATGGCCTCTTGTATAGGCCATATTCGAAATAAACGCAACAAGTGAAATAAACGAAACCGCCTAAGTTCCTGACTAGCTGGACCCCCTACCCTTTGTCCCAGGCCGATCTTGGGACTTTTGGCGTTTGCCGCGCCTCCTGAGCTGGTCGGCTAGGAATAGATTCCAAAATCTGTGCTATGCGAAGGGAAATCTGCAGCTCATTCAAAGTACATGTGGAACATATCGTGGCCACCGGCCTTAATTCGCCTCGAGCCCGCGGTCCGGACGCTGCGCGGCTAGGCCAATGGTCAACGACGCCGGAGCCACAGGGAATGTAGGGAGCACGGCTGGATGCAGGATCGCGGCTTTACCCTCACGCCCGGGAACGTGCGTTCGATGTCGCGCGTCGGGATGCGCGGGTCGGCGTCTCTCCCGAGGCGGCCGCGGGCGCCATCGCAGAGGTCTTTGATTCGATCGGCGATACCCGCCCGGAGTGTCGGTCGGACCAACCTGGTCTAACGGCTGCGACGACTCGACTGGTAACTCTATAATCCGTCTATGGCCCCGATCCGATCGGAGCAAGTCGTCTCGACGGCGCCCCATCGCAAGATCATCCATATCGACATGGATGCGTTCTATGCTTCCGTGGAACAGCGCGATAATCCGGTCCTGCCCGGCACGGCAAAGCCGAATGGCCAAGCTACTTGACCACGCCCGGCGAATGCGCCTCAGGCACTGCCGCAATACTGCCTGCTTGTAGCTTTCTTGATAGCATGAGTGTTCTCCTGAAAGCGAACGAAAGCCGATTTTGCGATTTGGCGAGAAGAGCGCGACTGAACTGCGCGGAAGCATACGGTGTTACGCAGGCGAACGAGAGGTGAATTTGTTCTGTTCGGCTTCGATCACACGCGCTCGAAGGTCCTCCAGTTCGGCCCATTGATAAGTCAGAGCTTCGAGACGCTTTCGAAGAAAGACAGCAACGTCATCCCTTGATCCATTGCGGGGCCCCATGTTTCAGGGTGGTTTCGTTCGCGTGCTGCGGGGTGGCCATATTATGCAAAAGGGTATTGCATTCTCTGAAGTGCTCAAGCAAAGCCGCGCTGGCCAAGTGCTCCCAGTACTCCGCCTCTGCGAGCAGCTTCCAGCTTCTATCTGGATGATACGCGGCGGCCTGTCGGCACAGTAACGCCCTGGCACGCAAGCGGCGAACGGTCTCCATCCCCTCCTCCCTTGGTTCTTTCCCACCCTATTTCTGTTTTTACGTCGGAGTCATTGATTGTTGTCTCAAAAAGCTAATTTTGCCTCTCTGAGCTACCGTCCGCGCATTTGACGCAAAGGACCCGTCGAGCTGGACGGCGCGTGATCGTCGACGGCATAGGGAGCCGAAGCCATCACGATCGCGGCGGCCGAGACCAGGGCGAATGAAATGAGGATTCTAGTCGTTGACTGCATGCTCATTCTCCTTCGTCAATCTGCTCCTATTTTTCTCTGAGGAATTATCAGGCGTTTCTCTATCAAGGATCAGTTCGGTAACAGGCGCCATGAGCCAGTCGAACGCACGCCGGAGCGGGCCGGGCGACGCTTGCAAGTTGGATCGATCGGGATCTTGCCGCTGACCGAGACGTCCGCCGGTATTGGTCATGACGGCGCGCAGCGTCGCGGCGATTTCTGGCGAATCCCATTCGGCGGGACCAATGGCGCGCCCAACTTCCTGACCAGCACGATCGATAACGAGCGTGGTCGGCAAGCCGATGGCACCCACGGCGCGCAAGGCCTGTCCGGAAGGGTCGGTGTAAATGGCAACATTGCGAAGGTTGATCTCGGAATAGAATTTGCGGACGGTTTCGAGGCCACCGCGATCGACCGAGAGAGGCACGACCTTGAGCTCGGCGCCGCCCAGGGTCCCTTGCAGCCGGTCGAGCGCGGGCATTTCCTTTCGGCAGGGCACGCACCAGGTGGCCCAGATATTGAGGACCACGACCTTTCCCCTAAGATCGTCCAGACTTCGTGCGCGGCCTTGCTGATCGGTGAACTGGACAGCAGCGACAGATCGTGGGCTGTCATGCAGGACCAGCCTTCTTACTGGTTCCTGAGCTGCGGCTAATGGAGTAGCCGTTGCGATTGCGATTGCGACAACAACCGCGAGCTGGATACCTCGGATGCAGGAGACAAGCGTCATTGCTGCTCAAACCCTCTGATCGCTGGCGACATCGTTTCACAAGCACTCGGACGATACTGGGCCAACGTGCTTGTGGGCGGTGCTGGTTGACCTCGCCGGCGCCTACCGATTACACGCTGGCGTAGATGGTCGGCGCCTTGCCTTCCTTGGTCACGACATAGATGACGAATTTCTGCGTCTTGGGGCCGGTCATACCGGGGGAGCCGGTGGGCATGCCAGGCAGCGTGATCCCCGCGATCTGCGGCCGCTCGGATAGGAGCTTGCGGACCACGTCCGCAGGAACATGCCCATCGACCACGTAGCCGCCAACGAACATGGTGTGACAGCCCTGATATTTCGCTGGTACGCCGGCGTTCTGGCTGATCTCAGCGAGATCATTGGTGGGTTTTACCTCGACGTCGAACCCGTTCTGCCGAAGATATGCGGCGTAGCCTTCACAGCAACTGCATTGCGGGTTCTTGTACAACGTCGCCTTGATCGGCTCGGCAAATACCGGCAGCGGCAGCACAAGCGTCGTTAGCGCAGTGCCAAGGCAGAATGTCCGTCTATTCATGTCGCTTCTCCTTCGCAGTATTAGAATTGGTTAGGCAACGCGCAGCATGGTCATCATTCCGGACGCTTGATGGTCTGTGACGTGACAATGCAGCATCCAGTCGCCGGGATTGTCGGCGACAAAAGCGATTTTGACCGTCTGTTTCGGTCGTACGAGAACGGTATCCGCCCATTGCCGGTGCGGCACCGCTGCGCCATTGCGACTCAGGACGCGGAAGCTGTGGCCGTGGAGATGCATAGGATGCCACCAAGCTGTTTCGTTACGCATCGACAGCACGCAGCTTCGTCCGCGCCGCAGAGTGAACAGCGGCGGCACGCCGACGTGACCGTCGCCTGTCATCGAATGACCATTGATGGCCCAGCTGGCTTCGCTGCCCATGCCCATCATTCCGCCCCTCCCCATCATGCCTCCACCACTCATCATCCCGCCCTGAAGCCGGAGTTCGTGCCGCTCGGCGGTGGTCAAGTCCGGCTCCGGCACCGGATTGCGCGGCAAACGCAGCGGTCCATCGAGTGGATGGGCGCGGAGCGGCGGCTCGTCGTTGTAGGCGAGCTGAGTGAGCCAATAAGACAGCTCATCGTAGAAGTCGTCGACCACCCGGTATCGTCGACCCGGTTCACCTTGCATATCGAGGATGAGATCGACCCGCATTGCAGGAGCGAGAAGCAGACGCCCATTGTCCGGCTCATGCGGGTCGCAAGGCTGACCGTCGGTCGCGACGACTATTGGGCGGTGGCCTTCGAAGCGCAGGGCCATGATGCGCGCGAGCGAGGCGTTGACGAGGCGGAGGCGAATGCGCTCCCCTGCCCGTACTGGCTCCTCTTCGGACACCCCACCGTTCACCGTGACCGTGTTGCCGACGCGACCGGACATGGCGGCTTCCATGCCGCTGCCGAAGCCGGGCGCGATTTGCGCATCGGATCTAAGTCGCCAGTCGCTCAATACCCAGACAACGTCGCGGTCGACCGGAACGGGTTCCGGCTCTTCAATAATCAGAGCGCCAGCCAGGCCACGCCCCAATTGCTGCAGGCTGTCGGCATGCGGGTGGTACCAGAACGTGCCGGCGTCGGGGGGCGTGAATTCGTAGGTGAAGCTCTCGCCAGGCTTGATCGGCGGCTGCGTGAGGCCGGGAACGCCGTCCATGGCATTCGGCAGACGTATGCCGTGCCAATGCACAGTCGTATCTTCCGGTAAGTTGTTTCGGACGGCCAAGCGAACGGGCTCGTCCTGACGGAGCCGGATTTCGGGACCTGGGATGCGGTCCCCGTAGCACCACACATTTGTGCGCGGGTAAGGCGAGCCAACGAGGGACGCGCGACCTGGCGCAGCGGTGAGCTCAATTGCCTTGGGTACTGCCGCTGTGGCTCGTGCTATTCGCGGGAACAGGGCAGAAGCCGCAACTGCGGTGCCGCCTACGAGCAGTGCGCGGCGATTGATCGCCGGACCTAAACTGGAGTGCATGAAAGCCAATCCTGGATATTGATCCGCTGCCCATGGCCAAAAACCACGTGCAACATCGCGACGCGTCATCGATGCGGTGGGCATCGCGCGCACCAGAGGACACATCGCGACCCGCGATGCGCCTCAGCTCAGGATGAGAGGTCTGGGAGGATATGGATCAGGCGGGATCGTATGCCCTGCGAGAGCTGGGCCGGAGAAATCTTGCGCCATCTCGACAAGAACTGGGTCAAACAGCGAAACAAAGACGGGCAAGGCCACGAAACTTCCGCAAGAGGCGGAGCATGCTGCGGCTGTCATTTCCTTCTGACTGTCGCCGCAACCATTGTACTTGCCCTTCATTGGCATGTCGGTCGCGGCAGCCATGACCATCTTCACGTCCGCATCCGCTGCACGTATGCCATGCGGAACCAGCCCCACGATGAACGTGAGCGCCAGTGCCAGTCTCATGATGCGGCCGATCTTCTCCAACATGTGAGCTAAGATAACAACCAACCTAGCCAAAGGCTAGGCCGTTGGCAGCACGCGCAAAATGCACTGCGTCACGGCAGTTCAGTTCACGGGTTTGTGAGCCCCACGTCCCTATTGATCGCGAGTAGCGGGCTGACGCTCCATCCGAGATCTGCACCCGAGCCGCATGACGTCACGACCTCGAGAGATATTTGACGAGGGCGGCAATGCCGAGGAAGCAGGACGAGGATGAGAATCCCAACCAGGCCCATCCCCCATCCCATCCCGTCCATCATGTTCATCATGACAACCATGCGTGATCGGCTGACGCACCAGAGGCTTGTGCCGAGTTCTTAGCGTCCTCTCGGCCTTCTTCACTGCCCAGTCGACCGGCCGGTCTTCTGTGATTTTACAACCCAATTGGCGGGGTTGCCCGTCGGCGACGCGTGGTCAGTCCTGCTTGGCGCCTCGCCGAATTGCTTGCCTGGCCATAAAGCCGCGCGTCACTGGGCAATTCGGAGACCGTGAAGGAGCAAGCGGCCTGCTACTGCTGTGGAACCGACTTACCCGGCCGCCCGTGCATGAAAGCTTGCATCTCCTCCTGGGTCACTTGGCCATCCTTGTTACTGTCCATTGCCTTGAAAATTCGTTCATGGGCGGCCTGAAACTCCTGCAATGAAATTTGCCCGTCGCCGTCGTCCATCAGAGCGAACATCATGCGGAACATCATCGGGCTCCCCATCGCGCGGCTCCCCATCATGCTGCTACCCATCATCCCGCCACCCATCATCCCGCGGCCCATCATGCCGCGACCCATCATATCTCCGCACATCATACCTCCCTGCCCCGTCGTACCGCCCCCATCCTCCATGGAATGGGATTGAGCCTGTTGCTGATCTGGCTGCGGCTTCATTCGCTCCTGTGCGGTCGCATCGACCGCGCCGTATGCCAGAATGAGAGCAGATATCGTTAGTCCCAGGCCGCGCCACGTGCACATTTCGAACCTCCTCGGAAATTCGCCCGTCCGCTCAACTCCGTCCGGCCGAGATCGATCCTCCGGCGCCAGGGGATCGCCCGCGTCGGAGGATCGAGCCAGCGCCCACCTACTACCAGACTACCTCTCCCCTTAGGTCTGGAAAGAGACCGTAGCGGAAAACGCCAACTGCCACGGCCCACTTGCCAAGTTCGCAGGAGCTGAGTTGCTCGGGCGCTCAAAGACACGCTGGTCAGGAGCCTAGTCGTATTGACCTACGTCGACGTCCTCCTCCACCACCTCGACGGCTGCAGCAATGGAACTCAGCGGCATGCCGTGGTGCAGTCGGCGCTCAAGGTCAGCGATTCGGTGCAACGAGTGCAGTGAAGGAAATTCAATATGACGCGCGAAACGATCGAAGGCATCATCCAATTCGGAGCGAAGTCTTCGTAGCAAACGGTGCATTCGCGGGTGCCGGTCGGCCTCCTCCGGAGTTTCGGCCTGTCTCTCTGCACCTCAACTGTGGAACGTGCCATGACAACTGCTCTTGGCCGTTTGTTCTTCCGAGACTGCAAGCATCGAAGCAATGCTCCTGCAAAACTTTGAGCTAGAGCAAGCTCTAAGCGGCGGAGAGATTAGTTCTGCAAATACTTGATCGACATTAAAGTCTCGGCTGCGACTCTGCGAAGAGATGATCACCCACGAGAGCCCGAGGGTGATGCGAAGTTGCACTTGCCGACTTTGCAGACTAACGAGGCGTGCAATGCCCCTGCAGAGTCACACCCACGTACATCCAGCAGCGCTTCCGGCTGCGGCCGTCCATGAACTCGCCAAGGATCCCATCTGCGGGACTATGGTCGACAAGGCGACCGCCTTTACCCCGGAGCGCTGTGGCCGGACCGACTATTTTTGCCGCGCGACTGTCAGCGTACCTTCGAGGACCCTGAGCGTGAACTCAAGTCGATGCGCCGGCGCGTAACGATTGCGTTCTCCGATGAACTCGGACGGCTTGCTTTGCCGTACGACCCGATCTCTACCCTACGCTGGCGTTCTATGGGCGGATTTCGTTCCTTAAAGCCGGCATCTGCTGGGCTGACGCGATCACTACCGTCAGCCCGAACTGCAGGCGGGAGGTGCTGACGCCCGAGTATGGCTCTGGCTTCGACGGCCTGTTGCGCGAGAAACGTAATCGCTTGCGCGGGATCATGAACGGTGCCGATTATGGAATTTGGGATCCCGCCAACGACGTCCATCTCACGATGACCTTTACGCCGCGTCAAGTGTCTCTTAAGCGGGCTTGTAAGGCTGCCAGAAGGAGCTGAACCTTGTACGGTCGCCCGATACACCCCTCCTCGCCTTCAGAAGATGCCCGACATCGTCCCAGAGGCACTCCCGTCGCTGCTCGCTGAGGGGATTCAATTCGCACTTATCGCAGACGAGACGCTGGCTACGAGAGCGGTTTCCGTGAACTGGCAACACGCTATCCCGGCCAAGTCTCGGTCGGGATCGGCTACGAGGAAGGCGTCGCCCACCGCCTTTTCGCGGGCGCCGACATGCTGCCGCATCCCTCACGATTCGAACCCTGGGCTCACGCCGATTTACGCCATGCGCTACGGGACGTTGCCAATCGTGCGAGGCTGCGGAGGATTGGTCGACAGCGTGGTCGATGCCGATCAGAAGAACATCAGAAACGGGATCGCCACGGGCTTCTCCCTTAGCGAACCGACCGCCTCCGAATTGATTGCGTGCATAAGGCGCGCGCTTTCGCTTTTAGACCAGACCATAGCTTGGCGCAAAATCCAATCGAACGCCATGCGGCAGGAGTTCGGGTGGGACCGCTCGGCACACGCCTATGCGGAACTCTATCGCGGACTGGCCGGCGCCCCCGCTGAAACGGAGATGAAGGCGCAGCCGAAACGGCGGACGGTTTGATAGCCGCAATTGCGGTTATGGAGCGACTGTCCTCGGAACCTGGAAACCTCAAATGATTCCAGTTTCCATGTAACGCAATAGACGGTCGTGTGGGGCACAAAAGACGGTCACAAAGCCAGGTGGGACGTAAGCCAAAGCTCGTTGTTGACGACGCCATTCGCCAGCAGTGACACCCCCGAATCGTGATGTCTCCCCCAGATGCGGCCGAAAGGACCGGGAATGCCTTCCCGATTCATAGCGGAGCCTCCACCCGCCTTGCCGTTCTCCACCCGCGGTCCTTTTACGAACAGAGTGTTCATCGCGTCGTTGAGGCCGACATAAAGTTCAGAGAACGCCGCCGATAGATCCCGTCTACCATATGACACGAGAGGGAACCCAACGGCGACAGTTGACCTCGATCAACAAGCCACGCTCAGAGCCTTCTTATCATACTAATATGACAACGATTTCGCAAACGGCTGGGTACACCGATCTTCAGACAGCACTGAAGGTCAGAGCTCGCAACCCGGCGCTCGATCGCTTGCGCTGCTTCCTGACGCTGGTGGTGCTGCTCCACCATTCTGTTATTGCCTACACCTATTTCGGCCATACCGACCCCAAATCTTGGATCGGCTTTGACGCGATCATTCTTTCCACTGACAGCTTCTTTATGGCGACGTTCTTTTTTCTGTCGGGACTGTTCATCTGGCCAAGCCTGGCCCACAAAGAACCATGGATCTTTTTGCGCGACCGACTGCTTCGGCTCGGCCTGCCGCTTGCGATCGCCGCACTTACCATCATTCCGATCGCCTATTACGCCATTGCGCTGCGACGAGCGCCACATATAAGCTTTGCTGATTTCTGGTGGACAACGGTGACCGTCGGGCCGTGGCCAAGTGGACCGGTCTGGTTTATCTCAGTCCTGTTGGCGTTCGACCTCGCGGCCAGCACACTACATCGGCTCTCACCGAAGCTGGTCGACCCGATCAATCGCCTTTCCTTGCGCGGTTACGAGCGGCCGGCCGTGTTCTTCGTGTTCATGCTCATCGTGACCGCCATCGTCTATATACCGGCCCGGGTCTACTTCGGTGCGAGCCGCTGGTTCGAGTTCGGGCCGCTCTCTCTACAATCCAGCCGCGTGCTTCTTTATCCCGTCTACTTCTTCATCGGTGCCGGTGTGGGTGCGGCGAATTTCGATCGCGGCCTCTTGAGTGCGGACGGCCGCCTGGCGAAGAGCAATTGGGCTTGGATCATCGCCGCAATGATCCCGTATTGCCTCTTGTGGGTGCTAATCTACATGAAGCGCGAGATCTTGGGGAATCCCGTGTGGCTGCCGGACTGGTATGAGATCATCTACGGCCTGCTCTTCGCCGCCTTCAGCGCCGCCATCCTGTTCGCTATTCTTGCCTATTTCCTCCGATTCAAACGCTTGGGCTCGAGCATGCTCGATCCTATGCAGGCGGCGGCCTACGGCATGTTCCTGGTGCACTACCCGATCGTGCTCTGGCTGCAATACTGGCTGTTCGACGTCGATATGCCAGCGATCGCCAAGGCGTTGATCGTCTTCGTACTCACGGTGCTATTGAGCTGGGGTGCGACGGCTGCGTTGCTAAAGATCCCTGGCGCCACTCGGGTGCTTTAGCTTGCAGGGCTTACGGCCGGCCAGCACTCACTTACCGCCACGGGACGCCAACCGATCTATGTCTCCTCGCACTCATGTCACGCCGTCGAGGAACGGACGCGACGTGATAGCCTTGCAGAAGATGTACGTACGTATTGTCTCACTTGCAGATGTTACCCCGGTAGCGCCGTGGCCGATGACGATGCGACGTCGACTGATGGGTGGCGCCAAGTAGCTTTTCCCGCTTGCTCGGGGAGAGGGGCTGTGGGCGGGTCGGGCCCTGCATAGCCCGAGTCATCCACAGCCCCGGGCAACGGGGCCACAGTCGCGGCGTCGCCAAGCAGCTTCTCCGCGACCAACTGCTTAGCAGTCTTCCGTCCAAGCACCCTGACGCTGCACAATAGAATGCTGTCTCGGCCCGAACTCCTCAGAGCATTTATCGCTCAGCCGGCCGACAATGGCGAGCGCGGTTAGCTGCGGCTCCTCAGCGAGCCAACCCTGATCGTGGCAATGCGGGTCGAGCTTGGACGGCATGCGAACTCTGGTCTTATAGGGCCGACGAGTTCGCCGGTGTGTGACACGCGGCTCGCCGAGTTGTCGGTCTTGCCGAGCGTCTTCGCGAACGTCGCCGCGGTCGCTGGGAGGATGCTAGTGTGAGCGGGTTGCAGGCCGCGCGCCTGTCCGGCACGACGATCAACGCGATTGCCTATTTCCTCTTGGGTCGCGCGAATCTCCGCCAACAGCGCAACCGGATCGAGCGAGCGATACTGATCGCGTAGCCATTTCTTCACGGCCGCGGTCACCTTGAGATGCGCCAAGGCTCGCTCATAGGGCGTCGATGGGAGGTGATAGCGCTTGATACTTTAGTCCCTTCGCGACGCGTCTCCTTCAGCTTGAACGACGGCTGGAAGAAGTTGACGTAGAGCCGTGCCGCCGCATACAGGCGGCCCATCATACGCGCCGTCTCGACGCCATCGAAGCGGCCATAGCTCCCAGCATCCGCTTCTGCGGGATCCTCGCCTCCGGAATGGCCATCAGCGCGCGGCGAACCATGTCGTACCTGCCTCCATAGAGCTCTCAAGGCCAGGCGAGCGCCGTAGAAAACGCATTGGTCAGGATTGGCCAGTCCTTATGGATGAGGCTTACCCCAATATTCTCCGCGACGAGCCTCTCCAGACTTGGCGCGGCCGCTTTGCAGAAGCGCGCGGCGGCATGTCGGCTCTGCGCCGAAGAGTGCGAGAAGCACGGCAATGGCATTTACTCCTGCGGGACAAGCTCCTGCTTAGCGTGATCAGCACGGTCCTCGTCATCCTTTCGCTGGCGATGTTCGGGTTCTTCGAAATCCAGCTGCCGGCCGCCTTTGTCGCGCGGATGTCGGGTGCGGCCTCCGGAGGCGGTGCGCTCGGGGCACGACCGATCGTCACGGTGGTCCCCTCGTGCCTTGACGTAGCGAGGTGTGACGCAGGGACCGGCCATCAGCGCCGATCCGCGATCCGATCCTGTCTGATGGTCTGCGAGCGGGCGCCGGAAGCGCAGCCACCGCCTATCGCTAGTATTTCGGCACGCAATTCCTGATCGCGAACAGTCGATGGAG
The DNA here is from genome assembly GCF_054063415.1 of Bradyrhizobium sp. USDA 4011. NCBI lineage: Bacteria > Pseudomonadati > Pseudomonadota > Alphaproteobacteria > Hyphomicrobiales > Nitrobacteraceae > Bradyrhizobium > Bradyrhizobium sp. USDA 4011. Next base: position 205,468 of record NZ_JBSSGG010000002.1, on the reverse strand, counting down.
GTTCGTCTCGATGGGCATGGCGACTAGCGCGCAATGACATTGGCCTCGAGCGCGGCGGTTACGATTTGCTCGAGCGCACCACGGACGACCTGCGGATCGTCGCTGCCGCGAACGCCCCCTGACCCGCGTAGCTCTGCCGCCCACTCATTAACCTCGAGGATGGCATCCCGGTGACGGTCGAGGATGCTTACCCCCTGAAGCAGGGCGCGATCGAGGCCCGGACCTATTTCAGGTACGACCGGACTCGGGACGTGGAGGGAAAGAATCGGTACTGGACGGTGCCGCGGGTCGAGTACCGAATCTTTCCCAATGCGCAGATCAAGATGAGGCACCCTACCGGTTCGCGATGCCAGCGAAACCGCCAGGGGGACGTCCGCGTCCAGGGGCTCTACAATTTTAACAGTGAGAGCATTTGGGTTCCGGCGCTGTCCGTCGCCGCCGGAGTGACGAAGCCGTACGGCCGCGATGCGGGCGGTACCGAGACAGAACTCAAGTTCTTGGCTACGAAACCCATCGGCACCTTCGACTTGGGCGGCTATTCGCCTTTCAGCTACGTGCCACGTCGAATACATTTCAACGCGTCATGGTTCCACAATCATGACCCTCTGCCCGGGCACGATGGGCGAACGGAGCGATCGGTATCGGGTAGGCTTGGGCTACAGTCAGCCGGTGATCAATGATCTCGTCATAGTCGCAGACGTGTATGGCGAAACGGCCCGACGGCTCGGAGACGTCACCAACATGGCCGAAATTGGCGCACGATATCAATTAACTCCCCAGACCGTCGTGTCTGGAAGCTTCGGAGTTGGGTTCGCGAATTCATCAGAAACGTTCCGTGCTGTCTTGGGTATACAGCACACGTTGAGCTTTCCCTATTGATCGGTCATGGAACGGCGGTTGTGCAGCTCCCGAACAACTGTAAGCGAGGGCGTTTCGATGATGGTGGCATGACAAACTTGACGAGGCTTTAGGCAAGTCTGCAGTTTGGCTGACGCTCGCGCCGCGCTTGGTCCATGGCCCGAACCGAGCAAACCCCTACTGCGGCGCGCGCGGCGGCAGATCCTTCGCATCGTCCGGGACCGGTTTCTGCTCGAGTTCGGCGATCAAGTTCTTCATCTCGCCGATCTCCCTGACCTGCGCTTCGATGATCCCGTCCGCCAGCTTTCGGACGCGCGGATCCCTGATGTGCAACCGCTCGCTGGTCAGGATCGCGATCGAATGGTGCGGAATCATCGCTTTCCTGTAGGAGACGTCCGCGACGGTCTGCTGGCTGCGCACCAGCCACAGCGCGCCTGCGAAAAGGAGGGCGCTCGTGGTCACGTGCCCAGATTGGCCGCGCGGTTCTTGTACATGCCCCACATGAAGCCCAGCATGATGATGGCCATCACCGCGCCCATGAGGAGCGCCATCCAGGTGCGGGTCTGGCTGTACCAGACGTAATCCGTAGCGAACGTGTTCAGGTACATCAGTCCGAACATGATCACTGTGGTGGTGGCTATCATCGCGGCGAAGCGGCCTAGGACATTCACTGATCCTTCTGTGGATTGCGAGGGACGCGATCATCCACCCGTTTGATCTCGTTCGACTGGCGGCAAGACGGTGAAATCCGGTGCCTACTTCAGCGCCGTTTCGAGCGGTCGGCGCTCCTAGACCAGATGCCACTCGGTGTGGGTTCCCTGGAAGATCATTTCGCTGCCTTCGGTGCTGATCGAGGGGTCGGGTACGAAAGCCCCACCCTCGACGGCGTTGAACATGAAGTCGTCCTGGGCCAACTGGCTTTTTTGGATGCCTTCCAGAAAGATCGAGCCGTCGCTCCAGTTTACCAGGACGCCGGTGTGACCGTCGCCGTGCGGGGATAGCGAATCGGTGACACTTACCTCATTGGGGAGAATGTCCATGAACGCGATGTGGTCGAACGCGCCCGGCCCCGGGTCGAAACCCGCCACCACGACGTCGTTGCCGCTGCCGTGCGAGACCATGAAAGCGTCGGCGCCGTCGCCGCCGTTGTAGACGTCGTTTCCTGCCCCGCCTTCGAGCATGTCGTGCCCGGCGCCGGCGCTGAGATAATCGTTGCCCGCTCCGCCCATCAGGTTGTCGGCCATGGCTGCGCCGTAGAGCTGGTCGTTCCCGTCGCCGCCGCGGAGATCGTCCCGCCCGTCTCCGCCGCCCAGAACATCGTTGCCGGCATCTCCCGCAAGGTGGTCGTCGCCTCTTCCGCCGTACAGATGGTCGTCGCCTCCCAGACCGAAGTAGAAGTCGTTCTTGGCCGTGGCCTGGAAGACGTCGTTCTGTCCATCGCTGCCGTATTTGATGAGATTGCCGTCGACGGAGCGCTGGAATTGCGAGGGGGTCTCGCCTGCCGTCGTCGGCGCGCTCTCGCTGCCCTCGTCCTTGACGAAGTGCTCGGCGGTGACGCGGTCCGCGTGGGCGCTCGCCGGGTCAATCAGGTGGCGGTCGTCGACGAACATGAAGTCGTCCTGCGCGAGATCCGCCTTGAACACGCCTTCGAGCAAGACCGACCCGTCGCCCTTGTTCGTGTCCCAACTGATTAGGACGCCGTCCTGCGTGTCCTTGAAGCGGAACTGCTCGGGCTCGATGTCCATGACGGCGAGATGGTCGAACATCCCGACGCCAGCGCGGAAGTCGGTGATGACGTCGTTGCCGCTGTCCGGAGAGATCATGAACGCGTCGGCGCCCGGGCCGCCGGTCAGAACGTCGTTGCCGCGCCCGCCGTCGAGATCGCCGTGGCCGCCTCCCTCATCCAGCACGTCGTTGCCGTCGCCGCCCATCAGCGTGTCGGCCTGGCCGCCACCCACCAGCTGGTCGTTGCCGGCGCCGCCGACGAGATGGTCGCTTCCTTCGCCGCCGATCAGACGGTCGTTGCCGGAACCGCCGATGAGATCGTCGTCCATCGCTCCACCGACGAGGTGGTCGTTCCCGGCGCGGCCGAAGGCTATGTTCATCTGTTCGTCGGCACCCGTCAACCGGTCCGAATGATGGTCGCCGATGAAGAGGAGGTAGTCGTCGAAGGTCTGGACGGTAATGTCGTCTCCGGAGTGATGATGCCGATCCTCGAAACGCCTGCTCATTTGGTTGCTCCCGGTTCGAACCCGACGAAAAGCGATCGGCCCGTCGGGCCACGCTCTGCCGGTCTTTCGAACCCCCGCGCCGGAGCTTTGTTCCTAGTTCTGTCCAAGCCGCACCCCGGGAAGAGCGGCCGATTAACGTAGGTTGATCGGCGATATTGTGCTTGAAGCGCGCCTGTCAAACAGGTCCGCCGATAGCCCGGTCCCTCGAGCGGCGGCGTTTGCACGATTCGATCATGCCCTCCTTGGCAGGCCTTGGCCCGCTGCGGTCGACCGCTCTGCCGGCAGGAAATCCGGCCTATGATCGGCGGGCACCGCCGCCGGACCCGACGACCGGGCCCCTGCTGGGATTCGACAAACGCCGGCAGCAGCATTAGCAAACGACGCCGGCAAATTGGACGTGGAAGCCAATTAAGTCTTCCGTCGGCCTGTTGGCTTCGAACTGCGCAGATAGAGTCCGCCATGGTCGCGTTTGTGGCGTTCGCCGCTTGGGCCGTTTACGGGCCGGAGCCACGACTCGCGTTCGGCCTGGTGGCAGCGGCAGCGTTCTCATTATCGCCTATCCGTGCGCGCTCGGCCTGGCGGCGCCAATGTCGATCATGGTGGGCGTGGGGCGCGGTGCACATGCGGGCGTCCTTATCAAGAACGCGAGGCGCTGGACCGCATGGAGAAGATTGACACGCTCGTGGTCGACAAGGTCGGTACGCTGACAGAGGGCAGGCCAAAGGTTGTCGCAGAAGTACCCACAAACGAGTACTCGGGGGCAACCGTGTTGAGGCGCGCTGCAAGCGTCGAGCGCGCGAGCGAGCATCCGTTGGCGGATGCGATCGTCAGCGCGGCCAGGGATCGCAGTATCCAGACGACCGACGTTAAGGATTTCGACTCGCCAGTCGGCAAGGGGCCCCTCGGAACCGTCGAAGGCAACGAGGTGCTTCTCGGAAACGCGACGTTCCTGTACTCGCGGGGCGTCGACACCTCCTCGCTGGAAGCGGAAGCCGAACGCCAGCGTGGCGAAGGCGCAACCGTCATCAACATGGCCATCGATGGCAGCCTCGCAGGCATCTTGGCCATTGCCGACCCGGTTAAGCAGCCAACTGCCCGAGGCGCTGCGCGAACTAGCCGTCAAAGGGGTCAGGGTCATCATGCTCACCGGCGACAATCGGACGACCGCTCAGGCGGTGGCGCGGAGGCTTGGTATCCCGCATGTGGAAGCCGAGGTTCTGCCTGACCAAAAGAGCGCGGTTGTCTCCAAGCTACAGAAGGAGGGTCGAAAAGTCGCAACGGCGGGCGCCGGCGTCAATGATGCGCCGGCATTTGCGGCCGCCGAAGATGGTATCGCGATGGGTCGGGCACGGACGTGGCAATGGAGAGCGCCGGAGACACCCTGCTCAAGGGAGCCTCACCGGCCTCGTGCGGGCGCGGAGGCTATCGCAGGCCACCATGAGGAACATAAGACAGAACCTCTTCTTTGCGTTCGCCTACAACGCGGCAGGAGTCGCGATCGCGGCCGGCGTGCTCTACCCGACGCTTGGATTGCTGCTGTCGTCGATCGTTACTGCGGCTGCGATGGCCCTCTCCACCGCCAGCGTGGTTGGCAACGCGCTGCGGCTGCGAACGGTGCGGATCTGACGTCGGAGCATGCGCGCCGTTGGCTTTGGCTTGCGTTCCGCATTCGGAGCATGACCGCAAGGCCGGCATCGCGAAATTGGCCCCGCTGGTTGCTGTCGGAATTGGTCAGGGAGACGATGTGATCGGGGAATGCGTGGCCCGCCGCACGCGTCCCTTGGGAACACCGTGCGCGAACAAACTGGACGCGGAGAGGCTGCCAAGAAGCTCTACCTTGGCATCATTCAGCGCTCCGCACGCCTCCTGTACGGCTTTCACAGCCTCGAGTTGATCGCCCTGATGCGCGTACCAGACCTCCTGCACGTGCTTCCCATCTCGTAGTTCAGGCCAAGTTACCAGGATGGCATAACCGTCCGCGGGAATCTCGAAATCGTGAAGAGTGGGCTTGGTTCGCTCGGCTGACAACGCATCTCCTTCCAAAACGACATCCGTTTCCACAAAGCGGCCAGCCAATCATGGTTCCTCAGTCTGCGACACAGGCGCCCTAAGGACGACGCGGTGAATATTTCCCAACCATTTGCCCATAAGAACCTTACCGCTCCTCGGGAATTGGTGTGCTTTGGTCCACAGCTCTTGGAGTTCCCAATGCATGTACATCAGATGATCAGCACGCACCCTCGCGTTCGCGGAGAGACGAATGACGCGCTCATCCGCTGCATCGAGGAGTGCTATTCCTGCGCGCAGGCATGTACGTCCTGCGCTGACGCGTGCCTGGGCGAGGAGAAGGTGACATCGCTGACCCAATGCATCCGGCTGAACCTGGATTGTGCCGACATTTGCAACATCACGGGACGGATCGCTACCAGACGTACCGGTTCGGACGAAGAGATGATCCGGAGGATGCTGGACGCCTGTGCTGCTGCGTGTCGGCTTTGCGCCGAGGAATGCGAAAAGCACGCCCAGATGCATGAGCACTGCCGAATCTGCGGAGAAGCGTGCCGCCGATGCATGAGCGCCTGTGAGGAGGCGGGACGAAGCATGAAGCACTAAGTGAGAATGGGGGACACCTTAAGACTTTGCTTCCCGCGCTAAGTACGGCAGATGCGGGCTGAAAGCGATGGAGGCGGACGAGGCCGACGCGCGCCGCTTAGAGCAGGCGCGCGATGCCCTGAATACCCTTCATTCCCGTTTCGAAACGGGCGATCGCGTCCTTGTTGCGCTCCCAGTTCACCGTAAAGCAAGAAACGCACCTGCAGGTCTGCCACACGACTGAAGTCAGACCGGCGAAGCTAGTTTCGCACCTCCTCCTCCCTGCCGTCAGGAGCGACCAGAAACAGTCCTCCCCGCGCATGCAGGTCTCTGCTCAGCGCAAGATCGAGCATGCGAACGATGCCGGAGTAGATGAACGTCGGCTCGACCTCGAAGGCGGCTGACACGCAGCTGCTCGCGCCGTCAATCCAGAGTGCGTCGATCAATCGAATCGACTCCGCGCTGGCGGCGTCTTCGACGAACGGCGGAAGATGATCAAGGCACCCGGCGGCCAACGTCGCACCGTCGTGGGCCCGCCCTCTATCGTCTGCGGCGATCCAGATCTTGTACCCGAGGGACAAGCCTAGGTCCCGGAGCCAAGCTTGGAATTCGGTGTGCGTGAGGGCGTTCTCGCGCGCGACCTCGATCGGACCTTCCAGCCGCTTCGCGGTCTCCCGTGCTTTCGAAAGTGCGGAGAGTCGCCTGCTCCGAGGCGAGGGGGTAAAGCGCCCGCTACCGACATCGAACAGAAATCCTGCGATTGCGCTGAGACTACTGCGCTGCTTGGACCCCCGCTGTGGGTCGATCTCCTCGTGGAATATCGGCCGCGCCAACGATTTCCTCGCGCGCAGTCATGCATGTTTCTCCGTGACAGAAGCGATGATCGCAATCAGCACTTCGCGGCTTACCGGCTTTGGCAGGAATGCCGCCGCACCAAGGGAGGCCGCTTTGTTCGCGATGGCCTTGTCGTCGGCTCCGGTCACGACAATAGTCGGAATGTTTATTCCCAGTCTCAGCAGTTCGCGCTGCAAATCGAGACCTGTCATTTCTGGCATATCTACATCGAGTATGAGGCATGCGGGCATTGCAAAGGGCAGCGCCGCTAAGAAGGCCCGAGCTGAGGAATAGGTGTGGCACTCGACACTGTCCGCCGCGAGCGCTCGCGCCAGAGCTACTCGCGTGGACGCGTCGTCGTCGACGATAGCAACATGGTCCGAAAGCTCTTGCATTGAACCGCCGCCAACTCGGTTTCTCCTGGCTTCGCGAAGCTGATGCTATTGAAGGCCGAAGGAGGTCTTTTGATCCAGATCAATGTCTCAAGAGGCTACTTCGCAGGAGTGAACGTCCTCAACAGTTCGCCTTTGCAAGAATGCAACCAAAAATGTCGCAAGTTTCTGCGCAAAAACATTTGGCTGAAATCTCCAAAAGTTGCTGTTATGAATACCGAGCATTTTGCGCCAAATTCCGCGCTTGTCCGCGTTCGGAACTACCGCCAAATCAGCTTCACACGCCATCGCGGCTGCGGACTACGGCAGTGTTCCGACGGGCAGCTAAAAGTCCTGTCAATCAAGCAGTCAACGCTCAGCCGCTCGATTCAATTGCTTGAACACAGAGTTGGAGCGGCAACATTCGAATGATCGAGAGATGGCGTGCGAGCGACACCGACCGGCCGGCACTTCTTGCGCATAGCACGCTCCATTCTTTAGCAACTGGATGCGCTTGCAAGCCTTACGCACGCCGCCGGGTTCTGCACATCACTTACAGCTGTAACCTCCGAGCTTCGTTGCTGGAGTTTCGTGGAGATACCCTGGTATTGAACTCTCAGAAGTCGAACGCTGGCGCACGCATCTGGCAACCACGTCTCGCAATGGTTTGATCGATGTTCTTATTTTGACGGGAACCTTCACAGATTTATCATCGACAATCACCTCAAGCTTAAGTTGTGCCAAATTGTTCATACTCGATAAGGTTCCAGGATCAAGTCGCGATTGACGATAAGCCGGGACGGACCGTCAGCGTTGGCTGGCGATTGAGATTGCGTCGAGCCACCTGCTGACCTGTTTGGTTTACGGATTCACCTGCGCCGCGTCGTCGTGCCTGGGCAACCGCTGTTGCCATTCTTGTTGAAGTCAGATCCGGCATTCACCTCCGTCCTTAGGGCAGCAGAGTTGACAGCGCGGCTACGGCCCTTATTTGCCAGGATCGCCGCTTGGCGGCATCGATCCGATGAGACCTGCGATCGCCGCCTTGGGCTCTAGGCTACCTTGTTTCCGCTCGCGCGTTCGCCAGCGGCTCACGCTCGCCGCCTCGCCCCAAATCGCTCGGCAGCCCTGCCGGCCGGAAATGCCCCCTGCAATACAGGCAAGGACGTTCGCGAAGGTCCATCGACAGCGGTTTCGCCATGCCCGCCGGCCTCCCGGCGAACAGCTTGAATCATCAAGAGTTCGATTCCGTAGTGCGCACCAAGCTCAACTGATTGCCGCTGCGTTTTTTGGCTCGACTCGGGACGACAGGTGCGAGTTAGATCAGCGTGTTCTGCCGCTCCTCGTATTGGGTGCAGCGATGATCGCCTCGTCGCACCCGGACAATTTCCGGAAACGGGGGATCACAACGAAGCAAACTGTGCATAGCCGCGGCGATGGCAAAGGTCCGCTAAGCGCGGCTGTCCGCGGTGTAGGTTCGCAGTCGACGCGAGCTTGATCGAGCCGGATGCTAATCGGCAGAAGGGGATCGAACTGACCGCTGTCGGAAACGTCCGTCTTTTGGAAGACCGCCTTGCCGCCGACGGCCGCTGTATCACGCGCGGTGCCTTCTACCCGCGGATCGACGTCGCCAATCACGACCGCAGCGCGCGCCGCTGGGAAGGCAAGCGCCGTCGCGCGGCCGATCACCGTGCGGCGCCGGTGATCAGCACAGTGCGGCCGTCCAAATCAATTTCGGGTCCTGGCCTGCACAAAGAGCTGGCGCGCAAAGCGATCGCGCGCCCCTCCTGACGCTAAGTGGTCGGGTCGTGATTCATAGGGCGGGAACCGACCGACGCCAAGATAGCGCGAGACCTTGGGCGCGTGCTCGCCATAACGGTACCTGTGCGCCTTCCCTTGAATATGTGATGAAGCTGCTCGCCCCAGGATTCGACGAAGAACTATTCGACCATACGTTCCGGGCCCTCCGCGTCCGCACTCACGGCCCAGCGTAGGCGCCGCCGCGTCAGCCTGGTGCGATTAGCTCGTGCAAAACCGCTATGAAGGCCGGGCCTCTCGCCGCGGACCCGGGCAGTCTACCAGCGGCGACTTGCGGGGAACTCGATTTATGCTCACAATAGACCGGACTGAGGTGACAAGGAACCCAGTCGCTCTGAAAACCTACTGACGGCAGACTGGGATGATAGGCGCCTGAAGCCAGGCTCCATGCCGTCATATGGTCGGGAAATGCCATCGTGAATTCAAGCAAGCATGGCCCCCACGGCGCGGAGCATCTTACGCGATCAAGGCCTGATTCGGCTGATCCGCAGCGCTCGTCCCAGAACGCGGAAATAGGCAATACTCACCGTCGCGCGCAGACCGATCATAGCGGCCACGACAAGCACGCTGGCCACAGCGTCGAGATGTTCCGCAACAGGTTTTGGGTTTGTTTTGCACTGACCATCCCGGCACTGGTCTGGGATCCGATGATCCAAGATTGGTTTGGCTTTCGGGCTCCGGCGTTCCCCGGCTCGGCTTACGTTCCTGCCATTTTCGGAACAGTTGTCTTTTTCTATGGTGGATGGATCTTCATCGAAGGTGGGGTCCGCGAATTGATGGCCCGGCTGCCAGGCATGATGACCCTGATCAGCTTGGCTATCAGCGTGGCTTTTCTCTACAGCGCCGCCGTCACACTCGGTCTCCGTGGTCACGCGCTGTGGTGGGAACTAGCGACTCTTGTGACAATCATGCTGCTCGGCCACTGGATCGAGATGCGCTCGATCTTCCAGGCACAAGGCGCGCTCAAGGAGCTTGCAAGGCTGTTGCCCGACAAGGCTCTGCGGTTCACCGACGATGACCAAACGGAGGAGGTTACAGTCGACCAATTACGCGTCGGCGATCTCGTTCTGATTCGCCCTGGCGCAAGCATTCCCGCCGACGGCATTGTCAAGTCCGGCAAGAGTTCGGTGAACGAATCGATGATTACCGGCGAATCCCGCCTGGTGTCGAAAGGCGAAGGCGACAGAGTGATTGCCGGTACCGTCAACAGCGAAGGTTCGCTGCGTGTCGAGGTGACAGGGACCGGAGAGAAGACCGCTCTCGCGGGAATCATGCGCTTGGTGGAAGAGGCGCAGACCTCGCGGTCGCGGGCGCAGGCGCTTGCCGACCGGGCAGCATTCCTCCTGACGGTTGTGGCAATTGCGGCTGGCGGAGCCACCCTAGTAGTCTGGCAAATACTTGGGGCATCGCTTGATTTCACCATCACCCGAGTGGTGACGGTGCTGGTGATTGCCTGTCCACACGCGCTCGGTCTTGCCGTTCCGCTGGTAACCGCGATCTCCACCACTATGGGAGCAAAGTCCGGCCTACTTGTCCGGGATCGGCGCGGATTGGAGGAGGCGCGCGATCTTAACGCGGTGGTATTCGACAAGACCGGCACGCTGACGCTTGGAGAGCACCGAGTAGTGGAAACCGTCACGGTGGCGGGAATTGAGGAAAACGAGGCTTTGAGACTAGCCGCAGCGGTGGAGCACGACTCGGAGCATCCCATCGCGCAAGCACTCGTCAAGAGCGCGAAGGAGCGCAATCTCCAGGTGTCCCGCGCGGGAGGACTTTCAGGCCATGGCGGGTCACGGGGTCCAGGCTATGGTGGACGGCCGCGAACTAAAAATGGGCGGCCCTGCACTGCTGAAACGCCTGGGCGTGCAGCCGGCGCCCGAGCTGCGCGAAGCCGCGGAGCGTTTCGGGCAGAAGGGGCAGGCTGCCATCTATCTGATCGAGGGTGACGGTGTCGTCGCTGCCTTTGCTATCGCCGATGCGATTCGCCCGGAATCATACGAAGCGGTTGAGCGGCTGCACCGGGAGGGCATCGCGGTCGCCATGCTCACCGGCGATTCCGAAGCCGTGGCCAGAACCGTGGCCAAGGAATTGAGGATCGACACCGTCTTTGCTCAGGTGCTGCCCGAGGACAAGGCAGAGAAGATCAAGGAGCTGCAGGCGCAGGGCAAGCGTGTGGCCATGGTTGGCGATGGAGTCAATGACGCGCCGGCACTGGTGACTGCCGACATCGGAATCGCCATCGGGGCGGGAACCGATGTTGCAGTTGAGGCAGGCGACGTCGTGCTGGTTCGGAGTGACCCTCGCGACATCCCGCGCATTGTCAGGCTCAGCCGGGCGAGCTATCGCAAGATGCTGCAAAATCTTTGGTGGGCGGCGGGCTACAATATTTTCGCAATTCCTCTCGCGGCGGGTGTACTCGCCTGGGCGGGAATTCTCCTCGCGCCCGCTGTCGGCGCGATTCTCATGTCGGCGAGTACGGTAGTCGTGGCGATTAACGCGCAATTGCTGCGGCGAGCGGAGCTTTAGCTTAGAACGCACATCGAATTCGCACCCGTCGTCCCAAATCGATCCGAAAACCGCAGCGGCAATCAATTGAGCTTGGTGCGCACTATCGAATCGAAATCTACTGCCGCTCCTCGTATTGGGTGCAGCGATGGTCGCCTCGTCGCACCCGGACAATTTCCCGAAACGGGGGATCACAACGAAGCAAGGTGTACTCGTCCTTGGAAAACGGAGGTGGCACGCGCCAGCAAAGGGCCTCTCCAACAGGTACCGCGTACGAATGCCCGTCCTTTAGTTCGTAGCTGCACGAGTCAGATTTCTTGATCGCTTCTTGAGCGTGTGCATGGGCCAACGAAGCCAATACAAAAGATACCACGAGTAACACGCGCATGTTCTGTCCTCCGCGCATTTCACGAGTGGGGCCAGAGAAGGAGCGAACGACAATGCGCCCGCATTTGTCAGCTGGCATCAGAGCGACGGAGCAGCCCCGATGTCATACTCTGATCCAGAACTCGTTCAATTCAGTACGAGGTAACAAGTTAGATCAATCATCAAACGCGCTTTTGACGCAGATCAATCAGTTTTTCCAAATCCATCCCACGGCGTACCCCCCCCCCCGCGGTCATGCCCACGGGTGCAAGGCCAAAGAGGTCGGGCGTCTCATGGTGAGGTCCCGGTCGTTGTCCAGCAAATGGCGGCCAAGTTTCTTGCCGGGCGGGGCCCGCCAGAGCAGATTAGAGAGACCCTTTCAGCAACCTCGCGCGGAACGACTGAGCGGAACCTCGACTCAACCTAAGCGCCCCTGAGTAGGGCAATGTGAGAGGCGCGTGGCGTAGATTCCCACCATTTGCTTATGGGAGCCGATAGCCGCCGCGTTTGTCCGGCGGTCCAAAAAGAGCACGCCTCATCTGAGGCTTTGTTGGTCGTGAAGGGGGGGCGGACCGACGAAGGGCACAATTTTCCCAATTCGCGCATCGCAAGATGAAGAAGGGCGACAGATCTCTCTCCCGCCCTTCGATCCTGTCAGAGTCGGATGCTTACTTCAGATTCGTAATTGCCGTCAGGTCAGCCGAGAGCTTGACAATGCCTGCGGCGCCGCACCAATTCGAGCCAACTCCGGTCGGATTGATCGGGGTGAAGCTGCCATCAAACTTGGCCGTGTAATCCCCAGTGAAGGCATTACAGTTGCCTTTGGACAGGTTGGTGTCGGAGTAACGCAGGTCGAGCGTAAAGACCTTGTAGGTGAAGCCAACACCTATGTTCCAGGTATTGTAGTCGGCATAGTGGATCCCCAAGGGAGAAGCTGGCACCCCGTAGAATGAATCGGTCGTTCCGAACCATTGCCGCCCGAACTCGCCGGACACATACATGCCGACGCCACTGCTGCCGAAGATCGTGCTCGGGGCGGTGTACTTGCCGATGATCGAGGTATAGTTGCCCCATGCGCCGGAGTTCAAAAAGCTAGGACTGTAATATTCGTTCAGACCGAATTGCCAGTTATCGTTAACCGTGTAGTTGACCTTGCCATAAACTTCGAAAAAGCTGACATCCTTCTTCATCACATTGCCATTAGGTACGAAGTTGGCGGCGCATTCGGCACCAAGGGGATTTCCCGCGAAATCCGCGGCAGCGCCGTAAACGCAGGTACCGCCAGGATACAGATAGCCCCAAACGCCGAAATCAAAGGCAAAGGCTCCGAACGTTGGGCGGATACCGCCATAGATGTCAATTTCCGCGGCAGGACGGTTTGTGAACGAGATGCTCTCTCCGGCCAGACCGACGTAGAGTTGCAGGTCTTTCGTGACGTTGAATCGAGGCTCGAAATAGGCGGCCACCGAGGGCTTATGGTTGGACTGCGTCACGCCACGGAAGATATAATCATTCATGATTGCGCTGCCGAACGCGATATCCCATGGGTCGAACGCAGCCGGGGGTGGCGCCTTCACGGCTTTGACCGGCATATCCGCGGCGAAAGCCGAACCTGATATCATTGCTAGCGCCGTTGCCAGCAAAGCCCCTGTTTTCATGATGTCCCCTCAACTTTAAGTTTCAGTTGCCGGAGAATCTGAGCGAGTGAGTGCGGCAACGGATAGGACACATTGTCGCTGAAGATTGACAGGCCCGTGAAGCAACAAACGTAGGCACGTGCCTAAGCATTGGGCGATTTCCGGCATTTCAGGCTGATTTCAGGCGTTCGTTGCATTTTCATCACACCTTAGGCTCCTATTCCGACGATATCATGAGCCGTGATGGGCCAACTTTCCGGTTCGGGAGACTTGCGGATGAACGGGGTTGAGTTGAAGGAGTGGCGCAGGGCCATGGGCTTCACACAGCAGCAGGCCGGAGACGAACTCGGCGTGACCAGGGCGACGATCCAAAATTGGGAGTATGTAATTACTCCCATTCCACTCACCGTGCCCTTAGCCTGCAGGCAACTCTTACGCCGAAAAAAGCGTCGCCCCGAGTTCGGACCGGTGACTTTGGTCTACTCGATCATTCCGCTCCCGAATGGGTCAAATCTTGCAAGCGAACCGGCTGCACTCACTTGCAAGGGGTGCGTCAATAACATTGAGGCCTTCCGAAGGATCAATGAACTCAGCGAAAATTCGACCTTCTTCAACGCGATGATATTAGATGACCTTGGAAGTGCCATCTGGAGCGGCAACGAGTTGACGAAGCAATGCGAAGATTTTAGGTCGGCGTCAGTGCACGCGCCTCTTGGTCTGTAGATTACGCCCGAACTGGATGACGCCGGTGGACTCGTGGGATCTGAAAAAGTGGCGAAAAAGATTTGGATATAACCAGTTTGAGGCGGCAGAGAAACTCGGAGTAAACCGCGGCGCAGTACAAAACTGGGAGCGTGAAATCAGACCAGTACCCAAGGCAGTCGAGCTCGCCTGCGAAGAACTCAGCCAGCTCGCGAACCGACATCCAAGCGTTGGTCCGGTCTTGCTTGTTTATACGGATGGCCCCCTCTTGCAGGCTTCGCAGGAGCCCTATCAAGTCTCAGTGTTGCGCTGCGAATCCTATCCAACCAACGAAGCCGCCATTCAACAGGCATGGCGTTTGACCCGAGATCCATTGTTTGTTGATCCGTTCATTCTCGCCGAAGACGGGTCTGTCATCTGGGATTCGCCGGCGCTTCTCAAAGAGTGCGACAGACGCTTCACTGACAAATCCAGATGCAGATAACCTGCAGACCAAGGGCGGTTAAGTATGGCTGATGTCTGGTCGGAACCCGCCTCCATCGCTGTCGCCGCTTCGTCCAGCAGCAGCATCAGCGGAATAGGTGAATAGGTCGGATGAATGCCAAGTGCTGGGGCGCACTCGATGATCACAGGCCTTCACTCTGGATTTTGCTTTCTTCCTTTCTACGCCAAGGCAGTCGTCCATCGACTTCGATCTGAAGCGAGAAGCTCAAAAGCGTCCGGATCATAATAATCACGGCGAGTATGCCAAGACGTTCAAACGTCGGTACGATCGCGACCATTCCGATGATATCGGCCGCGATGAAGAACTCGAGACCGAGCAGAATCCCTCGCCCCAAATTGGCTCTGTAGGAACGATAGGCTCTCGTCCACTCTCCGCTCGCAAGATCACGCGCCATCCATGTGGTAGAGACAAGCACCCCCAACAGGATGACGGCGACACCAAGTATTTCGATCCCTGTTGCAATCCAATGAAGGGTGTGGCCTAGCCCATTCCGAACTTCGCCGCTGAGCAATAGATCCGACATTCGTGAGCGTCCTTCAGGTGGCTCGACCGCGAGCCCCACCAGTGGCACCGGTCGAAAAAGACCTTCTCAGCTCAACGTTCCCAAACGTAAGATGTCGCCGCGGGCGGCTGCAGGGCCAGTGCAGCCAGCACCGGGGCCAGGTTCGATTGAGGAGAATGCTTCTCGCTCACGGGACGATCGCCGGCTGCATGGTCCCCAGTATACTTACAACGAACAGGACCAAGAGTCCCAACAGCTGCTCGCTCACGATGTGGTTCCGCAGCTGGCGAAGGTAGTCGATGGTACCCGAGCGGCATGCAACGGCAGATGATTTCTCCAGCGCAGGAATAAGCCAGAACCTGTTGGCTACGGCAAGGCCGAGCATACCTATAAAAAGCACAAGCTTCACCGCCAGAAGCTGCCCGTACCCGGACGTCAATAGGGCGTAAACCGAACCGACCAGCAGCCAACTGTTGATCAGACCCGTTCCGACGAGAGTCGCGACCGCCAAATAGCCCATACCGGAAAAGCGGACGAGGACGTCGTCGAGCGGGGACACGTCATCAGGTGTCTTGCAGTAATGAGAGACCAGGTAGGCGAGTGGCAACAATCCTCCAAGCCAGGCTCCGGCGGCAAGAAGGTGCACCCCGTCAGCCAAGACATGAACAATGCCGGCCCATCCTTCCTCGACTTGGGTATGGCCAGTACCTGCTAACGAGAAGAGAAGTACGGCCGCGAGAAGGGATATCATCACACTTCCCGCGACATACGTCACCCCACTGCTCATCAGGACCACTATGAGCAAGGCAAGCAGCATGCGCCAGGTCCAGAGAGTGCCAAAACTCGTGTGCTCCGCGAGCAAGAGAGTGTCCGGATCGAGCAGACCGGAAACATCGCCGGTCATGCTTGCGACAGAAAAAAAGAACCATGCGATTCCGCTCACTATCGCCAGAAGTGCCGCCAAAAACAGCAGCCGCCCTCTCCAACGGAAGATTCGGTCTGGCTCTCGGCCTCGGTATGCGTAGAGGGGAAATAGCGCCATGCCAAACAGGGTTGTTGCCGCTATGTACTGCAGCAGTCGCGATGCTACGAGTCCAATATCTATCATCAGCGTCCCACGCTGAATGAGTAGCTTCCCTTGACGCGATGGGTATCGTCGGAGACCGCGTGCCAATCCACCTTGTAGTCTCCGGGCGCGAGGTCCTGCTTCATTGGGACGATCAGAATCTTCTTGTTTGCGCGATCCGTATCTGACTTCCCGACTGGAATAAGCTTACCGCTTGGATCCCTGAGCTCGATGCCTGAGAATTGCGGAATGACAGCTTCGTTAAATATGATTCGGATCTGCTTCGGCGCAGGCGCGGTCGTGCCAGCAGCCGGCTCCGCAGACTGAAGCTGCGGGTGAGCTTGCGCCAGCGAGGTAAACAGGAGGACCGCAACTCCAGCCGCGGCGCCATATTGAAATGCCTTCGACATTCTTTCCTCTTCCTTGTGAGATCTGGACTGGACGGCGCCGTCTGCGCAGCGACGTCCAGGATCAGGATCACTTGCCCTTCTGGATTTTGGTTACCGCGAAACCGTTGTCTGATTTCTCCGCCTCGAACGTAACCTTGTCACCCACCTTCACCTGCTTAAGCATCGCAGGGTCCTTGACGCGGTAGACCATCGTCATCTCCTCATCCATGCCAATGCTCTTGGCAGGTCCATGCTTCAGGGTGATCTTGCCCGCGCTCTCGTCGATTTTCTTGACTTCGCCCTTGATGTCTTCCGCCGCAGCGGCTGTCACCAACATGGCCGCCACGAGCACGGCGCCTGCCGTTTGGATCAGTTTGTTCATCGCATTCTCCTTCAGATGTCTTCGTTTGTCCCAGTCATAGCTCTGCGTTACATTTTCATCCCTTTCATCGCTTTATTCCCGCCATTCTTAGTCGGTGATTTCGGAGCTCCCTGCTCTTCCCGAACTGGCTGCGCCGCCGGCGTCTCAACTTCATAGGCAACGGTGCCTTTCGGGAATTGATAAGGACCGGGATCGCGGTAGTCGTCTTGCGCAAGTTCTTCCCGGATCTTCATGACCGTAAACATGCCCCCCATCTCGATCGGACCGAACTGTCCGGAGCCGGTCATCATTGGCAAGGTGTTGTCCGGCAGTGGCATTTCCATCTCCCCCATCGCCATGCCCGTCGATCCCATGGCCATGGAATCGGGCGCGAGCTTCTTGACCGCTTTGGCAATTGCTTGCTTGGGGACCCCGATCAACGTCCTGAGATCGTGACCCATCGCATTCATAGTGTGATGCGATTTGTGGCAGTGGAAGGCCCAGTCACCAGGGTTGTCGGCGATGAGGTCGAAGGCGCGCACCGCACCGACGGGCACGTCGATCGTGGTCTCCGGCCATTGCGCACTCTCCGGCACCCAACCGCCATCCGTACAGCTTACGGAGAAGCTATGCCCGTGCAGGTGAATCGGGTGATTGGTCATGGTGAGATTGCCGATTCGCACCCTGACCCGATCGCCAAGTCTAACCGGCAGCGGGTCGATCCCCGGAAACACTCGGCTATTCCAGGCCCACATATTGAAATTGGTCATCTCGGTGACCTTAGGAAGATAGGTTCCGGGATCCATATCGTAGGCGCTCATGATGAACACGAAGTCGCGGTCGACAGGGCGGAACGCGGGATCCCGCGGATGGACGATGAACATTCCCATCATGCCCATGGCCATCTGCACCATCTCATCGGAATGCGGATGGTACATGAACGTGCCACTCTTCTTCGTCTCGAATTCGTAGACGAAGGTCTTGCCCGGTTTGATGTGCGGCTGCGTCAAACCACCGACACCATCCATTCCGCTCGGCAGAATCATGCCGTGCCAGTGCACGGTCGTCGCTTCGGGAAGCTTGTTGGTGACGAAGATGCGGACCTTGTCACCCTCGACCGCTTCGATCGTTGGTCCCGGCGACTGCCCGTTGTAGCCCCAAAGGAACGCCTTCATGCCTTCCGCAAATTCGCGCACCACGGGTTCAGCAACCAGATGGTACTCCTTCCAATCTCCGTTCATGCGCCACGGCAGCGACCAACCGTTCAGAGTCACGACAGGTCTGTAATCCGGGCCACTGCTCGGATGAAGCGGCGGCTGCATCGTGACCTTGTCCATGATTGGCGCTTCCGGGATTGCAGCAGCCTGAACGCGGCCGCTGATCGCGGTCGCACTGACGAGCGCAGCAGTACCTAAGAAACCTCTTCTCGAGATCATCGCTCACTCCATTGGTTGACTGCCAATACTTCGATTAATTGGGAGTCGATGCTACGGCAGACACTGTTGTGATTCGTCCTTCCCTGCCGGAGTCGCCGGACCCGCCGCCGTTGACGGCTGTCTGGAGATCGGCCGTTGCTAGCCAGAAGTCGCGTTTTGCTTCCGTGGCGGCGCGGAGAGAGGCAACACGCTGTCGCGCTTCAGCCAGCACCGCAAAGACGTCGACCTGCATCGCGCCGTAACGCAGCTCCGTTTCGTCGGCGATCACCTTGCGCAGCGGCAGAACCTCGCGTTGATAGTGGCCGGCGATATCGTAGAGCGAGCGATAATTGCGATAAGTTTCCCTCGCCTCCGAGCGCACATTGACCGCCCGCTCCGTCAAGCGATTGAATGCCTGGTTATAGATCTCAGTTGCTTGCCTGACCCGAACTTCCCCTCCATCAAAGATAGGGACCTGAAATTGCAGCTCAAAGCCGCGCTGTCGAAACGGGCTGCCCTCTGGCTCCTTGGTGCGACTATCAATTCCCGCCAAATCCAGGAGCGTCACAAATCGGGTTGCCTCGGTCAGATTTTGCGCCCTGGCTAACGCGCCGAGCTCGATCCGAGCGATCTGCAGATCGACGCGATGTGCAACCGCATCGACCTCTATGAACGGCAGACTCTTTGGCCGTCGCGGCAGGTCAGGCAGGCGACTGGGAAGCTTGAAGTTCAGCTTCTGGTCCCAGAGCCCCATCGCCCGCGCAAGCCGCTCTCGTGAGCTCGCGGCCTCTTGCCGCGCGGAGGCAACATCCGCAGTGATCTCTGCGTAGAACACCTGCTCGCGCGCCTGGTCGAGCTTGTTCATCGACCCGGTCTTGCCGAGTTTCTCGGCCAATTCGGCGATCGCTTCCGCAGAGGTTTTCGTATCGTTCAGCACCACGGTAAGTTCATTTGCCCCAACCGCCCGGTAGTAGGCTCGCCGCGTCTCGGCTGCAGTTCGAAGCGTTTCAAGGATGGCCCGGAATTGGGCTGCACGAAACCGTTCCCGTGCAATCTCGGCGCGAAAAGGAAGCGTCGCGAGAGCCAGAATATCCCCAACTACCTGACGGCTGGTCTCGAAGGCCGCGTCCCCACTCACTCTTGAGATCGAAAAGACCGGATTGGGCGGAAGGCTCTGCTCGACGGAGTCTGCTTCGGCCAGGGCCAGTTCATTAAATGCAGCCTGCAGACCTTTGTTGTTGAGGAGGGCGATCTGGATCGCCGTTTCGACGTCGAGAGTCCGGCCGAGCAGCCTCTTTACCACTGCTTCCGTCGTGTCGGCGTCCTCGGCCGTGCGCACCGCAACCACGTCTTTTTGGATCGTGGCGCCGACACCGTCTGCGACGAGCGTCATGCCGTGGTCCGGAGAGAAGTTTGCACAACCGGCCAGCATCAGCGTCAGCACCAGCAATGACGAGCCGGCGATGACGCGAGGGTGCATCGAGTATGAAGTTCTCATCGTTTCCACTCCTACTCGGACTTGGCGGCCGGAGGGGTCACGCCCTGATTGTGCTCCTTCCAACCGACTGGCGATGCCGGCCGCAAGCTGGTGTAGGGAGCGACAGTCGAGCGATAGGAAGCGCCGCGGACTCGCACCCCGGGGTCCGCGGGATCCGGTCCCGCCAGCGGCGGTGCAATCTGAACACAGCCAGCTAGGACGGCGGCGGGTATCAGCGCCAGCGCTGGATTCCGCAGCTGCGCCAAGCGCTGGCATGCGACCGCACGTATTCGGACGCGGACCGCTCCGAGAAAATCGAACATGGATAGGAATCCTGACCAATTGACATGAATCACCTGGCCCGCGCTGGTGCGCTGGGCCATGCGTCAGCTTAGTCCGTTTGGTCAGGAAATCGGAGGACGGTAGTGCCGAGGCGGCGCGTTATCCCTCAAGCGGAGGTACGCCTCCGGCAGGTAGGAAGAGCGCTGTGGGGTCGGCGTCAAGATCTCAGCACTTCCGGCTGGCAGCCCGGGCACTGAAATCAAGCTGCAGCAGGTCGCGCCGCGAGGAGCCTTGGCCGGCTGATCTTGGTCGACGCGCCCATTGTTATCGGCCGATGCGTCGTCGGTGACGACGCTCGCTCCTGAGGCGGCTACATGATGATAAGCGTCACCATGCTCGTGATTGTGCACCACGACGCCTTGCTCATGACTGTCGCGGGGCGAGCAGTGCGATGACGCAACAGCAAGGCTAGGGGCGAATGCGCAAAACGCATACACGAGAGCAAGGACATATCCCGCTCTTCGCCGACCCGCGTTCGTCAACCACGACAACATACAACCGTCTCTACCATCGTTCGCGCGTGCGGAAAAGCCGACAACATCGAATTGCCGCGTACTGGACCATGCGCTCCGCCCGGCTCACGGTAGCCGAGGTGTGTCGCATATATACCCGTTCGGGGTACCTGTTGCAATATATCGCAGGGATCTCTCCCGCGAATCATGCGCCCGCCCCATCGCTGCGGACGGACTGCACACATGAATATTGATGCAAATCAACAACGTAGAACCAACATATAATAGGCTTGTTCTATCATCGCCTTGAAGGAGCGGAGTCATGATGGAACCTCGAATTCAAGTCCAAGAATGGCTACCGGTCTCTATAGTCGCGCCGGATGGGGATCTGGAAATCGGAGTCATGGATTATGATGGCCTGATCGTCGCGCTTCCCTATCCATGCCACAGAAGCGGAGTGGGCTTTGTGGACGCCGCAAACAGGAGGCACGTTGATATTCAGCCGACCCATTGGCGGAAATGGAATGCCTCTCGTGAGGGAGGCGGTCCGGTGGAGCTCCCGCGAGCGGAGCAAAGCTGACGATTGTATCCGGATCGCCTTCTTAGAGAGCGCTGGCATTACCTGCTGCAGGGCCGACCTCGCGCGCACGCTTCCTGAAAGACACCCCGGCGTAAACGTAGCGCTGACCATTGGGGTTACGTCCGGAGCAATCTCTATGAAAATGGTGTTTAATTTGGGTGCGGCCGCGATCGGTTTGCTCTTCGGCGTGTTGCCGGTAATAGCTGCGAGCGTTGTGAGCGACCGGCACTGGTCGACCAATCATCTGGCGCAAC
Organism: Bradyrhizobium sp. USDA 4011; assembly: GCF_054063415.1. Taxonomy (NCBI): domain Bacteria; kingdom Pseudomonadati; phylum Pseudomonadota; class Alphaproteobacteria; order Hyphomicrobiales; family Nitrobacteraceae; genus Bradyrhizobium; species Bradyrhizobium sp. USDA 4011. The sequence continues at coordinate 184,214 of NZ_JBSSGG010000002.1, read as the reverse complement.
TTCCCGCTGAGCTACAACGTCGCGTGTTGGTGCTGCAGAGAACCTGCGGGTCCGAAATCTCCGCGCAACACTACTTTTCGACATCGATTGAGATCGGCAAGGAAGGTTTCCGGGCCCTTCACTTCCAAGATCAAGTTGCCAAAACAGGCAATCGATTTGCACTGAAGGCGGCTGTTTGCACGAGATCTACAGGCGACGCAACGGCACCTTCGGAAAGATCTTCGGCCTATTCGCGCAGGATGTCCGAATGGAAAGCTATTCGGGAACCCTATTGATCAGAGCTACGCTCGGCAGCGAAACGCAAAGCTTTCGCTGGACCGGACGCACGTTCGTTCGAGCGCACTAATTCGTCCTCCACGTTCATCGAGCGCCGCTCCGGGCGGCTTTCCCTTTGCGACTTTTGATAGGTATATATTGTGGATGATGCGCGGGGTCTGTCCGCTGCACAGCAGCTACCTCCCGTCGCGGCGCTGTATGCATACCTCTCGGCCAAGCTCTGTAGGTCCATTGCTATTGATCAAGCTTCGCGACGATTGCATGGCTGGCCCGGCCGAAACCGCGACTCTGAAGCGCCCCTCCTCGCCTCATACGGTCTCTGCTTCAATACAATTCTGTAAGCTCTGTGCCGATTCGGGTCCGTGAACTGCAATGATCAGGTGTTCGCTCGCTCGTCACCGGTCGACACATCCGGTTCATACCAAAGCTCCTTGATCACCTTGAGAACCTTCCTGCTGACATGCAGATTGCAATAATGTCCCGGCTGGCCGGAAACCGTGCCCGACTTGCGCCTGGGATTGTAGGTACAGACCTGCTCGTTTCCGCCCTGCGTGAGCGCACGCGAGGTCGCGATGCTGATCGCGCACTTTTCGAGGTGCGCAGGTGGTATTTTCGTTAATTCAGGATTGGTGCCGTCCTTGGTGATGAGCTGCCCATAGAAATCGAGCTCTTGCTTGACGCCGGCCGCGCGTAGCCTTTCGACGAAATTAAGCGTCTTTACGCGATCCTTTACCAACCCTGTTCTGCTCACCCAGACGTACATCATCAGCAGTGGATACGGACCAAAGAAGAAACGCGATCGTTTTCGGATTGGCTCAGCCAACAGAGAGGCAAGACCTGCTCCAAATCCGATCCCAAAAATCGCAAACCCAGAATACATCCAGACTCTGTGATAATCTGCAGGCAAATGCTCTCCCAGCATCAGGGGGAACAATGCCAATATGATCCCGATCAGACACAAGGAAATGCCAATGCGATTCATGATTGTACCCGGGTGAGTCGCGAGGCCACCGAACGGATGGATGCGGCTCCTTAAAGTTCTAGCCTTCATCGGCTGGCAATTCACTCTCTTGTTGGACGTCTCCCGGTAGACTAGACCCAGCTAAGACAGTACTCAACTCCTGCTCGGGCAACGCGCGAGATCGGAAGCGTTGGTTTCAAGCAACGGGATTCCTGCTGATTACTCGTAATGGCTGCATCAGCTGCAGCTGCCCGAAGGCGCTATGTTTCAACAAGGATGGGTCCTCGTTGGTGGATCCGCGAACTGACAAGTTCGGCGTGCCTGGTTCGCCCAGATGATCTAGTACCTAGGGTCGATGGTTGTAGGGCCCGCGCCAGGGCGCTCCACAACATTTCACTCTGTAGAGGTCGAACACGGGCAGATCGAAGACTCCTCCACACGCTGCCGCCCCTTCCTGCATCGGCGTTAACTTCTGCCTGCCACCATCTGCGATCCCGGCCGTGAGAACTCGACGCTCACGACGGCGTCCGCAATTCGCACAGCATTTCGCTGCATTGAACAGCGCCGCAAGGATCTGGTATTCGTGCGGGGTGCCTAGGCACGTGGCCACGCAGCCCTTGTTCAGCGGCGCTCATGATCAGTTCCTTGATGTTCCGCAGGCACGAGACTGAAATAGGCCGTCACCCCTCTTCGGGTGTTCAGTTGCTGGGTTTGCAACTCTGTCCTCGCCGTTGATGGCTCATTCGAAATATACGCGAGGCTCCCAGTCCGACCGCGAAGGCTCCAAGGAGAAGCGCAATCGCGTAGGCTGGCTAACCATGGCGGCAGCTTTCGGACGCTACACTTAAAGACTCGCTGAGCTTCGGATTCGGAGACAAAGGCGAACCCTATGGGCGTTGACACCATCGCGTTCGATCTTCAGACTACGGAATCACCTCGATAGCACATCATTTGGCCCCGGTAACCGGCCGTAGAGCAACTCGAACCATCGCTCATAAGTCGTATCGCGCTGCCGTCGCGCTTCGGTAATGGCGCCGCCTATCGTGTCGAAAGCCTTGAGCTCTGCAGCCTTGTAGGGGTTCGTATCAGGGGCAACATGCCGGTCCTGTCGAATGGACGACGCGAGCGGCATCAAGATCGACGACAATGGATTGAAAGCGGTAGCGAACATCAACCGGCTGGTTCGCATCGGGTGGAACCATTCGAGCAGCAGGGCAGACAAGGGCGTCGAGGTGGCTCTCACCCAATTTCCGAGGGTTGCTGAGTAGAGTTCATCCAGCCGCGACGAAACCTCGGCCACGCGCCGAAACGCAGCTCGGTTCTCCGGAAAGTGCAACTCCTCAACGCGCCGCTCCTCGAAGTGGATGGTATAGGCTTCGCGTTTGCAATCGGGATTGCCGGTCGGATTGTCGATCCTCATCTCATAGAGACCGGGCGCAAGCGCGGAGATTCGATCAAGGTGCTCGAGAATCGCGCGGTGTTCGAGACGCGCAACGCTGGCAGAGACAAAAATCCCGAGATGCCCGACGTGAGGATTGATGAGATACACGATCCGCTGGCCGGCGCGCTTCAAGTCTTCGGTGCTGCCGTAGACCGTCGGGATCCACCCAAGCGCCTGGTGGGGTGGGGTGATGTTGTCGCCCTGCGAGGCAAAAATGACCATCGGATTACGGACGCGGCGCAGATCGGCAAAGCAGCATTCGCACACCCGCAACAGGCCTTGTTCGAACTTATTGCCGATGAAGAGATTTTGGACAATGGCGAGCATCTCTTCTCGGCTGAGAAAATAGAAGCCGTTCCACCACCGCTCGAATTCAAGAAAGCGGTCGCGCTCCTCATCGACGTGAGCAAGGAGATTGGCATACTTGTCCCAAACCGCCTCGGGCTTCAGGTTCTCGAAATTCTGCACGAGCCATGCTCCATCGAACCGGCCGTTGCCGAGATCGGCGGTCAGGTGCGTGAGCCATGCCCCGCCCAACAATCCGCCGGACACGCGAGCCGGGTTGATGCCCGGTTCACCACTCCAATAAGACAAGGGCGAGCCGTTCAAGACGGCTGGTCCGGCGAGCCCCTCGCAATCCGCCGCCAGGATGGCGATTGCCCATCCGGCCTGACAGTTGCCATAGAGGATCGGAGGCGTTCCATCGTGCCTCCTCGATACCTCCACGACGAACCGGCGAAGCGCATGCAGTACGTCGGCAATGGTCTGGCCCGGGGCCGGATCGGGATAGAACAACACGAAGTAGACGGGATGCCCCTCGTGCATGGCGATCCCGACTTCCGAGTCGCGTTTGAAGCCCCCGATGCCTGGACCATGCCCGGCGCGTGGGTCGACGATCACAACCGGCGGCTTTGCTGGATCGAGACAGTCGTCGACGCATTTGTCTCCATATTTTCTTATCGCTGCCAACGCGTAGTTGACGGGCCGTTCAAACTGACGCGCGTCCAACAAGATTTCGTAGTCGAAATTGAGCAACGGCGGTTTGCCGGCTCGCTCATGAGCAATCATGTTGTCAGCACGTTGCCGGAGCGCGTCCCAGAACAGGATGGTTCGCTCCCACAAATCGCGTCCATACGCGAATGCGGTGGATACGCTAGGCTCGCCTGCGCCCTGCGGGGCGCCAAAATCCGGTCTTTGCAAATATGCCGGTTGTTGAGGCTCCGAAATTGCTTGCAGGCGAGCGGCTTGCACCGTCGTCGTCGGAACGACCTGATCGACTGTTGGGTTTGCGGCGGGAGCAGTTGGCATGGGTCGCCTCGAAAGCTGTTCGACACTCAACAATCGACCGGTTTTGCCTGCCGAGATTTGCGCCAAATCAACCCCATGCTTCTTCTCATAACACACCTTGGTAGGAGGTCTCGCAACCGGCTCCCCGCAAGCATGCGGCGCATTTTGCTGAAATTTCAGGCAGCACAGAGGGTGCTAACAGAATGCGCTTTTGACATGAATCAACTGGCAGAGGTTCGATTTTGCTTTTATCTTTAGACCTAAGGTCGCAATTGTCGTTGCCAGGAGAAGGAAATCATGAACTTGACAAAGATGCTCGCCATCGCTGCCGTCGCCGCCCTCGCCGCGGGGTCTGCTCTTGCCCAGAGCACGCAAACGACTCCCGATACCGAGAAGAATGGCCACCATTATTCCGGTGGCCCGAAGACCGAGGTCCCCCATCACATGGGAAAGAAGGACATGGGCATGTCTTCCGGTAAGAAGAAAGGTGCTGGCGGAAGCCATCATTACAGTGGGGGGCCAAATTCGGATGTCCCGCATCACACGGGTGCGAAGTAAGGCTGAAACAAAGCAGCTGCAGGCGCTCAGCGCCTTTATCCGTCGCAGTCCCGCTACCCCGTGGCGGCTGGGCCTAGAGTTTGGCGCGTTTACGGGAGTGAATGGCACGGCATCAAACGGGGAGCAGGGCTCCCGCGGGACCGATTTAGGTGCGCGAGCCTGGGCGCGACCCTGTCATAGTCACGATACCGCCCAGTGTCACCAGCGCTTGCGTTAAGAGATTGTTCCAGGCCATTCGCAAGAATGGCCTGACCTGAGAACGATAGCAGCATACTTGCGCAACACACCGCGAGTGGGTGCTCGCCACACCAAAGCACCGAACGCAAGTAGTGCTGCCGTTGGATGATGTGCCATGAAGCTACAGGACTCTCGCCATTCTCAGGCACGCGCGCGCCACAGTGTAACAGCCAGCAGTACATACGCAGCGCAAGTCCACAACGATTGCCAATTGGCCGGCCCCTCGTTGAACCCTATGTAGATCGCCGCTCCAAGAAAAACGCCGGCAAAAATCGATTCCGCCAAAGGGCGGTTTCCTTTCCTCGGGGGATTGAGCGCCGTCATAGCCGCAAAAGGCACCGCCGCCATGGTCAGCGCCGCGAAAGGAAAGTCAATGAATCGTGGATCAAACACGAGGCCGAGTGCGGTCGCCGTGCCGATCACGACGATTACGATCAAGACCAATCCGTGCATGATCGCCAGCAGCGATTCAGTCCGGTAGCCCCTCGGACCCAGCACGTCCAGAAAACTCGGCGACGGGCGACCCGACATAAGGGCGTTGGCGCCAAAAACCGGCGAAGCAGTTGCCGCGGCCAGAAGCGAGCCCCACAGAAGCCAGCCTCCCGCTCCGTAACTTTCATCGAACATCTTCTGGGCGGCCACCCCAAACAGGATTCCGGCTGTGCTTGCCGATAGTCCGACCGCAAGCCATGAGATGAGCCGGGGCTCCCCCGGCTTGCGGCGCAAGGTCAGCCAGGCCGCGCCGAATACGAGGACTGCCAGCGCCATTCCGCTGTACATTTGCAGCTTCCAGAGCGGAAAATTGCTGATCGGAATGCCGGGCGGATATTTCAGCGTGCGCTGCACGGAATCGAACAGGCCCCAGGAGCCGCCGACCGTGCCCTCGATGTCTCGCTTCCACGATTCATCGTAGGCCTCGAACGGGTTGACTCGGAAATTCTCGCGCCGAGCGAGATCGAGGACCTCGGAGACCACACGAGCCTGATTGACGCGCGAGGGCAGCGCTGACTCGCGCATCCGCCCCTCGCTTGGCCAGCCAATTTCTCCGATCAGGATTTCCTTGCCCGGAAAAGCCGACGCGATCCGCCGGCGGATGGTATCGACGTGCGCGGCAGCAAATTCGGCCCGGATCGGCACATTTTCCCAGTACGGCAGGATATGAACCGTGACGAAATCGACCGCGTCGTAAAGTTCGCGGTTGCTCAGCCAGAACTCCCAGACGTCGGCATAGGTGACGGGAACGGCAACCTGCGCCTTGACCGAGCGGATCGTAGCGGCGAGATCGGACGCGGTGATGTCATGACGCAACAAGGTCTCGTTGCCGACCACGAGCGCGATGATGGTTCCCGGAAACTGTTTGGAGAGGCGTATCGCCGTTGCGATCTGCGTCGCATTCTTCTGCCGGTCCTTATCAAGAAAAATGCCCTGAATGACCTTGAGGCCGGCCTTGGCCGCAAGTTCGGGAATTTGATCGAGACCGAGATCGGTCGCATAGGTGCGGATGCAGTCGGATATTTTCGCAAGCTGGACGAGATCTTCCGCGATCTGTTCGCGCGACACTTGCGTCGCTGGCGACAATGACGTCTGACGGCTGCGGAAGGGCGCGTACGATATGCATTGTAGCTTGTTGTTCGGATCGATCGGTGCGCGCACCAAGCTGACGGGTGTGCCCAGCCACCACCACACCGCGGCGACAACGCCGAGGGATATCAGGAGAAGCGTCAGCGGCGCGCGAAGAAAAAACGGGGGCCTCCTTACAGAACTGATGCGCCAGGCTTCTTCAGTGTGCGAGTCGGCACGCCGCCCACCGTATTTCGGGAGTGCGGTCGCGGGCAGCCGCCAGGCATCAGTTCGGTTCTCAAACAGCATATTGAGATGCCCTAGAAGGTGGCGCACCTTACCGGCGACGTTCCGGACATAGTTGATCCGGATCAACCCACGATTGACCATTGTTATCGCCCATTGCCGTCGGCTAGGCCCTTCCCACTTAGAGAATGCGAAGAAATGTCGGGGCGCACTCTACACGACAGAACCCGCATTTAATGGCAGCGACATAATGCCGCCGGCCCACACCGGTATCGGCCTGCTGATCATGAGCACGACAATCTGCCGCGCCGCTCCGTCGCAGATACAATGCTCCTTTCCGCAGGATCATCGTGATGACCTGGGATGATGCGTGTGGGGCGCAAGCTTCATGGGCAACGGTCGAAACCGGCTGGAACAAACGCCGGGATGATGGCGGGATGGCTGCGACTTCGCCGTTGTGAAGACTCCCGTGGGATTGCAGATGCAGCTCCCTGATCCGGTCGCGGCCGTATTGATCGCGGACCGGCTTGCCATCCGTGAGGCGGCGGCTCCCGGTTCCCTTGGCGAAAAGCTGGCGGTCCAGGATCTCGCCCCGAGTGGTGTCGGATCATCCAGCCGAGGTTCTGCCTCAGCTTGTCATAGTTGGGGATGGAAATCTGGCAGGAGTCCGCAGCCATCAGCACTTTCGAGCCGGAAAAGGCGCGGTTCCACTGGCTCGCCGTCTCCAGATGGGCCTCTCGACCTTCGAGGGCGCGACGCGTCGCGCAATCCTTCTCGCGTACTGTTGCGGCAAGCCCGAACAGGTACTCCACACGGTTCTGCTCGCACCGCGCCATCCCTCGCGCGCAAAGCGATGCTGCCCGCACTGGGTCGATGTCCGAGGAGCGCAGCTTGGCTGCCAACAGATGCCGACTGCAGAACACGCAGAGCGGTCGATAACGCAGCAATCGGAACAGCCATGGAAGAAGCGTCCCTCCTGATGCCCGTACGGCGGGCCGTCGGTGGCGTCGAAATCGAGGATGATCCTGCGCCGGCGGTCGCGTGTGCGCTTCCAGGAACAGCGCACGGGCAGCGCCTCGATCCCCGCTGCATCATGGGCGAGCCTCTTCCTATCCAGCGCGAGAATAGCCGTTCCAGCTACAAGACGGTGCCGAGGGGACTGCTCAAGATATGGATTCGCCGCTTTTCGGCGTCCTCTTTCGCTTTTTGGCGTGAATCTCATCGTGAATGCTCCCTTTGAGAGCCGGGCCAGGCGAGGTTAGGACTTTCGCCGGCCTGCTCTGTCTCGCCGGCAAGGAGCATGCCGATGCTCCGGCTTCTGTAAGCAAACCGTTCAGGAAAAACGCCGATATGCCTTCGCAATCTCGCTCGCATTAACCATGCAACACTCGGGATGCCAGTCAATCAGGCTTGGCCCAGCATCTTGCGCTGCGACACATTGCGCTTCTGCATCATTCGCTCTGCAAGAAAGACCGCAAAGATGCTATCCGTCATAGCCATCTTTGCGGACTAGTGATGCTTCAGCCATCCGATATCTTTGATGTCATTAAACGAGTCGGTTCGGTGACAAAGATGACACTGGTTGACTTCAGCATGCTCTTGACCGGTGATCATGCGGTCCATCATTACGAAGTGCTCCATGTAGTGGCTGGGCGGAGCCTGATGGCATTGGGCGCAGTCCTTCGATGTCACAGACGGATGAACGTAGCCCGCGACCTGCCACGCGGTAGTTTCGTGGCACGCCGCGCAGTCCTTTCCGAATAATTCGCGGTGCGGATCCCGATTGCTGTGGCAGTTCATACAATCGAGGCCGGTTCTCTGCTCTGACTGCGAAGCAGGAATTCCCAAAACGCCCTTGAGGTCGTCGACCATCTCTCGGGAGATGGAGAGATGTTGCGGCTGGCCAGCCGGCGAGCGAGCGGCTATTTTTAACAGCGCGGAATGATCCATCGTGATCAGTCGGCCCGTACCCTTATGTTCGGGGTGGCAGTCGCGACATTGCTGTGCAGAAGCGTGGAAGGCGGTCGACTGCTTGCCTAAATCGCCCGCTGCGGTCGCATGACATGAGATGCAGGAGGCCGCCTCGATGCCGCGCAACGGGGTATGGCATGCTTCGCATCTTCCGCCGATAAACTCATGCTTGGCAGAGAGTGGCAGCGGCTGAACAGCGCCCGCAAAATTGGCCGTCACCATCGAACCACTTCGATATAGTGGGATGCTGATAAGCCCTGCCGCAAAAACTCCGGCCGCGATCAGCCCGACATAGAGAGGCGCGAACCTCACGATCGTTCCCTCGGTGTTCGAGAACGTCGCCTCGTGTAGAATTCTTCAACGCCATCAGCGAGAGCAAGCGCCGCCTTCTTCGCTCCAAGCTCTGTGCCTCTGAGCGTCTTCATGCCATTCTATCCCTTCGTGGCGCGCGCTTCGTGATGCGCGGACTTGTCGACGCGCTTCGACCAGGACCTATAGTACGCGATAGTGGTTAGTATCCAAAGCCCAGCGACCCCCACGATGAGCTGAGCAATCATGCCATCAGAGGTCAACTCAAGGACGACATGCGCCAAAAAGGAGAGGAATACACCAACGCAAAAGACCTCAAGCGATTGCTGACCACACTTGATCAAGGGCCGCAGCACCGGCGATGTTAACACTCGCGCGTGCGAAGGCAGGAAATGGACGACGACGAGCGCAAGGCTCAACAGATGCAGAACGCGATAGGGCGCCAGATTCGTCTTGTCATTCGGCGTGAACAGTTCGAACAGTGCGTCCGGGAAGAGCTCTCGCAGCAGAGGGATCGGCTGAGCCAGCGTCATCAGAAGACCGAAGATCAAAAAGCTCATGCTGACCGCGAGCGCAGCGCGCGACCTCACCAGAAACTGCACGGTCTGCGCCCCGCCCACAGCAAGCCAGCCGCCCAGAAAAAAGACGAGCTGCCAGGTAAACGGGTTGAAGTACCAAACACCGGCGGGATAGGACGGCAAGTTCCACTGGAAGTGGCGCGCCGCGAGGTAAAGCAACACTGAGCCGATCAGCACGCCGTTCCGGAAGCGCAGCATCAGCCACAGAATGGGTGGAAACGACGCCATCAAAACGATGTAGAGCGGCAGCACGTCGAGATTGAGGGGCTTGAACTTCAGGATCAGGCCCTCACCCAGCGTCTCCACCGGATGGTCCATCAAATTGCGGACATTGAACTGGTCCATCAGGTGCGGCACGTCAAAATTGTGCGCCAGATAGTGCACCGCAACGGTATAGACCAGGAAGATGAGCAAATGCGCTACATAGAGCTGCCAGACCCGGCGCATCAGGCGCGTGGCACCAATCAGGAATCCACGCTCCAGCATCATCCGCCCGAAAACGAGCGTGGCGGTGTAGCCCGAAATGAACACAAACAGATCCGCACCATCGCTGAAGCCGTAGTTGCGCGTCGTAAACCAGGAAAGGACGGCATCCGGGATGTGCCCGAGGAAGATCGCCCAGTTTGCGAAGCCCCGGAATAAGTCCAGCCGCAGGTCCCGCTGGCTGGTGACGAAAGCCGCCCTCACCCGCGTCCATCCTCTCAGCGCGGACTGGCTTGCGCCGGCTTCATGAACGCCATCGTGCACGGATTCACCACCGCAGCTGATAGGTTGAGAGACACGAGCGAGCAGGCTCGGGGGATGATGATGTCGCTGCCATGTCTTTCGAGAGCCCCTCAAGTTCAGGCGGCAAACTTGTAGTGTCCATTACGGATGGCCTCATTCGGCTGGCTCGGGAACAAGGCGAATACGGGCAGTTGGCTTGCTGACCGACGGACGTCCCGGCTTCTGGTCGCGATCTTCATCAGGTAATCCAACACCCCGGACTAGGCCAAAAATGGCCGGGATGACGATCAGCGTCAACAAGGTCGATGAGATCATGCCTCCGATCATCGGCACCGCAATCCGTTGCATGATCTCGGACCCCGTCCCCGTGCTCCACATGATCGGGAGCAAGCCTGCCATGATGGCGACGACGGTCATCATTTTCGGTCGCACCCGCTCGACGGCGCCTTCCATGATCGCAGCGTAAAGATCGTTGCGAGTTAATGCGCGACCTTCGAATTCCCGCTTGATCTTCATCTCGGTGAGTGCGTGATTGAGGTAGATCAGCATCACGACGCCGGTTTCAGCTGCGACCCCGGCCAGTGCAATGAAGCCGACGACGACCGCAACCGACAGGTTGAAGCTGAGCCACCACATCATCCAGAGCCCTCCGACGAGCGCGAATGGCAGGGACAGCATCACGATGGCGGTCTCAGTGAGTGAGCGGAAGTTGAGATAGAGCAGGAGAAAAATGATGGTGAGCGTGACCGGGACGACGATCTTCAGCCGCGCGGCGGCGCGCTGCAGATATTCGTATTGGCCACTCCAGACCACATAATAGCCAGGCGGAAACTGGACGCTTGCCGCTACCGCCTGCTGGGCATCGGCGACATATCCGCCGATGTCGCGGTCGCGGATGTCGACATAGATGTAGGTCGAGAGCTGTCCATTCTCGGTCCGGATCGATGTCGGACCGCGCTTTGTGTCGACCGTTGCGACCTCTCCGAGCGGCACCGCGCCACCGGCCGGCATTGGCACCAGAATATCGTTTGCGATCGCCTTCGGATTGTCCCGGAGATCCCGCGGGTAGCGCAGGTTCACCGTAAAGCGTTGCCGCCCCTCCACTGTGGTGGTGACGGCTTGGCCGCCCAGCGCACTGGCGATCGTGTCCTGGACATCCTGAACCATCAGGCCATAGCGAGACAGCGCCACCCGGTCCGGATTGATCTCCAGGTAATAGCCACCAAGGCTGCGCTCCGCGTAGGCGGAAGACGTGCCGGGCACCGCCTTCAGCACCGGCTCGATCTGCTTGGCCAGCCTGTCGATCTCGGCGAGGTCGGTGCCCATCACCTTCACACCGATCGGCGTGCGAATTCCGGTCGAGAGCATGTCGATCCGCGCCTTGATCGGCATGGTCCAGGCGTTGGAAACGCCCGGGAATTGGAGCGCCTTGTCCATTGCTGCAATCAGGCTGTCGATCGTCATGCCCGGACGCCACTCCTCCTTCGGCTTTAGATTGACGACGGTCTCGAACATCTCGGTCGGAGCAGGATCGGTGGCGGTCGACGCGCGGCCGGCCTTGCCATAGACGGAGGCGACCTCCGGAAACGATCGAATGATCCGGTCCTGCATCTGCATCAATTCGGCCGCCTTGGTCACGGAAATGCCGGGCAGGGTCGTCGGCATATACAAGAGTGTGCCTTCGTTGAGCGCAGGCATGAACTCGGTACCGAGCTGGCGGGCCGGCCATAGCGTCGCAGCGAGCACGGCCACCGCGAGCAGGATGACCAAGATCTTGGCGCGCAGCACACCTTTGATGATGGGCCGATAAATCCAGATCAGGAAACGGTTGATGAAGTTCTTGTGCTCGGGAACGATCTTGCCCCGCACAAAAATCACCATTAGAGCGGGCACGAGGGTCACTGATAACAGGGCTGCGGCTGCCATCGCGAACGTCTTGGTGAACGCAAGGGGACTGAACAGGCGCCCCTCCTGCGACTCCAGGGTGAAGATCGGCATGAACGAGACGGTGATGATCAGAAGACTGAAGAACAACGCCGGACCAACTTCGGAAGCTGCATCGATCAGGATGCTGATGCGCGACTGGTCTGGCTCGGCGCGCTCCAGGTGCTTGTGCGCGTTCTCGATCATGACGATGGCGGCATCCACCATCGCGCCGATCGCGATTGCGATGCCCCCTAGGCTCATAATATTCGAGCCCAGCCCAAGCAGCTTCATGGCTCCGAACGCCATCAGCACACCGACCGGCAGCATCAGTATCGCGACCAGCGCGCTGCGGACGTGCAGCAGGAACAGCACGCAGACGACGGCAACCACAATGCTTTCCTCAAGCAGGGTGTGCTTGAGCGTATCGATCGCGGCATAGATCAGGTTGGAGCGGTCATAGACCGGCACGATCTCCACCGATTTCGGCAGGCTGGTTGCGATCTCGCTAAAACGCTTCTTGACATTCTCGATGACGTTGAGCGCGTTCACGCCGAAGCGCTGCAGCACGATCCCGCTCGCGACCTCGTTTTCACCGTTCAGTTCGGTAATTCCGCGCCTTTCGTCAGGTCCGAGTTCGACCCGCGCGACGTCACGCAGCAGAACCGGGGTGCCGTTGCTGGTCTTAAGCACGATGTTGCCGAGGTCGTCGATGCTCTTCAGATAGCCCTTGCCCCGGATCACATATTCAAATTCCGACAACTCGACGGTGCGGCCGCCCACATCCGTGTTGCTGGCGCGGATGGCCTCTCGAATCTTTTGCATGCTGATGCCGCGATCGCGCATGCGCTGAGGATCGAGGACGACGTTGTACTGCTTGACAAAGCCGCCGACGCTTGCGACCTCGGCCACTCCTTCGGCCTTCGCCAGCGCGAATTTCAGATTCCAGTCCTGGAGTGTTCGCGTCTCGGCGAGATTCATCTCCTTCGAGATGACCGCGTACTGGTACACCCACCCCACCCCGGTCGCATCTGGCCCGATGGTCGGCGCAACTCCCACGGGCAGGCGGGAGGCGGCACTGTTGAGAAACTCGAGCACGCGCGAACGCGCCCAGTAAATGTCGGTGCCATCCTCGAAGATCACATAGACGAAAGAGACGCCGAAAAAGGAGAACCCGCGCACCACCTTGGACTTCGGCACTGTCAGCATCGCCGTGGTCAAGGGGTAAGTGACCTGGTCCTCCACCACCTGCGGCGCCTGACCGGGATATTCGGTGTAGACGATCACCTGCGTGTCGGACAGATCGGGAATTGCGTCCAGAGGCAGGTGGATCAGGGCATACAGCCCCGCAGCGGCTGCAAAGCCGGTGCCGAACAACACCAACAACAGATTTCGTGCCGACCAGGCAATCACACGGGAAATCATTTGTGGTCTCCCGTGTGCTGCGTATGCCCTGAGGTGTCGCTTGCATCCGAACTTGTCGCCGCCTGTGCAAAGCTTTTCAGAGCGGCTTTGAGGTTGCTCTCCGCATCAATTAGGAAGTTCGCCGTTGTCACGACAGCTTCGCCTTCGGCAAGGCCGTCTCTGATCTCGGCGTATCCACTGCCCCGTCGGCCTAGCTTGACCTCGCGCGGCTCGTAGCGCCCCTCCCCCTTGTCGACAAGAACGGCCTGTCGGGTGCCGGTATCCAATACCGCACTCTCGGGGACCGCGAGCGTAGGAGCTGAACTTGCGGTGTCGATTTCGGCATCGACATACATGTCCGGAAGCAGTGCAAAATCGGAGTTGGACAGTTCAATTCGCATGCGGGCTGTGCGGGTATCCCGGTTGACCTGCGGATAGATCACGCTGATGGTTCCGGTAAACGTCCGGCCAGGGAAGCTGCGAGCCCGGACATTGACGGGCTGGCCGACCGCGACGCTGCCGAGGTCGCGCTCGGCCACATCGACCAGCGCCCAGACCGACGAAATGTCGGCGATCCGAAAGAGTACGTCGCCGGGTTGCGCGCGCATTCCCTCAACCGCGTTTCGTTCAAGGACTATACCGTCTCGCGGCGCGGTCCATTCGATCGTCACCGGCGCAACGCGCGTCTTGTCCATCGACGAGATGACCCGCTCAGGAACATCCAAATTCATCAAGCGTTGTCGCGAACCCCGGCCGTACTCCTCCACACCTCCGGTGGTTTTCGAGGTGATCGTTGTGAGGTACTCCGCAGCGGCAGACGCGATTGCCGAACTGTAGATTTGCATCAGCGGCTGGCCGGCCTTCACGCGCGTGCCGGTTGTGACGTCAGCGATCTTCTGCACGAAGCTCTCGGACCGCATTGCAATGACCGAGACACGTCGCTCGTCAAGTTGGATAGTCCCGGGTGCCCGTACCGGCGTGCGCATGATCCGATGCTCGACCGGCTCGGATTTTACTCCCGTACGCTGGATTTTGCCCGGTGAGAGCTTGATCGAACCGTCGTCCGGCTCATCGCCCTCATAGACGGGCACATAGTCCATCCCCATGGGATCTTTCTTGGGTATCGGCGAAGTATCCGGTAGGCCCATGGGATTGCGATAGTAGAGAATCTTGCGCGGCCCGTTCGCGTTTTGAACCTGAGCCTTTTTCCCCGGGGGCTCGAGTGATGGCTCCTGATCGTCATAGACTGGAAGATAGTCGATCCCTCGCTGGTCTTTTTTGGAAGCGGCCGACCATAAGGGCGCTCCGCTGGGATCGCGGTAATAAAGCACCGAGCGCTCGGCGGCGGATGCCGGTGGCGCCGGATGCAAGAGTTCTTGTAATAGCGGCTGTTGGGCCGACCAGTAGCTGGCCGCGCCCAGCACGATTGCGAGCGCGAGCTTTGTCATGATGGAGTGTTTCATCGTCGTTACCTTGGAAGGAGGGCTGTGAGGCGTGTTGAGCTGCATCAAGAGGCGCAACGGCTTGACGGCATTTCGCATTCGAAATGCGCGCCTATTTGCTGGCCTTGATCACGACCTTGCCGGTCACCGTCTCCTGCTCGCCTTGGACCTTGGCGGCAACACTCAGCTGATAGCGTCCTGGCATCGGCAAATCAGCCGTGAACGGATAGATACCTGGCTCCTTTGACGGTAAGGCCGTCACTGGGGATTCCATTTCCGCCATTCCGTCCGGCGCCATATCGACCCGCGAACGAAAGATCACCGCATCAGTGACTGGGTTTCCGGTCGCCTTGTTGATCAGGCGGACCGCAATGGGGACGTCCTCCCCCTTTTTCACCTCCGCGCTTACAGGTTCGAAAACGTAATCGCTGGCCGCGGCCCAGGCGTGCTCAGCAATGGCTGTTGTCGCGGCAAGCGCCGCAACGGCTGCAATCTTCCACTGCATGGTTTTCCCTCTCTGACTGTCGCGATAGTGCGTCACGCGCGGGCGCGAACGGGCTCCCGCGGTTGCAGTGCCAACAGTCAGATGCGAGGAGGCTTGAAAGGGGGACTTCCGCGGTGGAGCGAAGCGACCTGATCCAGCGGGGTCGGCAGCCGATCGCCACTGGCTACTGGGGGATTGAACCAGAAGGGTGATGCGAAACCGATGCTAGCTGCTTGCGCCGCGCAGAAGGCCATCGGGCATTGAGCCTTCTGCTGGTCGCAAGGCTTGACGTCGATGTCATCTTGACAACATCCGTCCTCGCCCGCCGAGGACCCCGCCATCGTTTGCTGCCCCGCCAGTACGTTCATGGGTGCGGCAAACCCCACCGTCGGTAGCAGCGCCACCGAGACGGCGATGATCAGGGCAAATATCGGCCGAACAAGGCGCATCGCGTTTCAACCACCTGCGTGGCCATACTGAGAGAGGCAAGAGATTGTCAAGATCCTCCTTTTAGGAGATTAAGGATATTCCCTCGGACGTTCCTTGATCCAGCTCAAACCCCGGTGCTTTCTCTACCCTGTCCGCACTCGATCACCATAGGTGGAGCGCCCACGACTTTCCCGGACAGAAGTGATGCGCCCCGGCGTAGCGATCATCCGTGTTGGTCGAAGCCGCCATTGACACCGCGCCCGACCTCAACTCAGCTCGACGTGGCTCTGATTCGCACCGGAAGTTTTCTCGTCATGGGTGGGACGACCCTGATTCACCTGTCGCGGCTGATCTCGTTGCAGCGCAAGCTCGATGTCACCGCGCAGAACGTGGCAAACCTCGATACGGTTGGATTTCGGGCGCGGGAACTGTCGTTTCGTGAATACCTCAAGCCGGAGAGAGGTCTGAATGAAGCGGCGCAGCGAGAGCGACCGCTCTCGCTGCCCGACCCACGATTTCAATTCACCGACGATTCCCAAGGCGCCACTGAATTGACGGGCAACCCGCTCGATGTTGCCATCAATGGCCAGGGGTATTTCGTAGTACAGACCGAGCGAGGCGAGCGCTTCACGCGAAACGGCGCGTTCACGATTGATGGCAGTGGCCGTCTCGTGACGCTGGAAGGACAACCTATCCTCGGCCAAAACGGTCCACTGCAGGTCCCGCCCAACCAAGGGGGATTGGAGATCTCGCCTACTGGGATTGTCAACACGAAGCAAGGCTTCCTCGGTCAGCTCCGCGTGGTCCGCTTCGAACGGCCGCAGTTACTTCAACCCATCGGCGGGACTCTATTCAGGTCCGACGACCCGCCTTCTGACATCGCTCCGCCGGCTATCACCCTCACGAGCGGCGCCTTGGAGAAATCCAATGTGCAGAGCACGCGCGAAATGAGCCGCCTTGCGGAGATTACCCGAACCTACGAGATGGTCGGCAGATTGCTCAAGAGCTCGCAGGATGCCGACGACATCAATAAATTGGCAAATGTTCCCGAATAGCCATGGCGCCGTGAGCAGTATGGTCCATGCCGCGTCGATCGCGCGCCGGAGTAGAGCTGCGCTGATCGTCGCGCTGTCGTCGGCCAGATTGCGTGCCTGGATTGTCTCCTCGCAGAGCAATGAAGCAGCTCCCGTAGCGGCATATTGCCGCGGCTCGCGCTTGCGAGCCGCTCCAAACATCTTCAAAGTCTAGTCCTATCGCCGAAGACCTGAATTCTATGGGTTCGTGACGATAAAGCTGAGCACTAAATTAAAGTGGCATTTTCAATCATTCTGACGATGCGGATGGCGACGCGCCTGCGACAAGGCGCGGAGACAGCCGGCCTCGTCACCTACCTCGTCAGCTTTCCGCGCGCGATCCAACGCAGCCCGATCGTGGGCCGCCTCGATCTTTGCCCGCGCGTCGGCCTCGGTCGCGGACCTGATCGTGGGCTGGCGATGCATCTGCGCACGCACTGACTGGTGTGCGGACCAACCCCGCGCCGCAAGGTCGGCAACCGCGCTTTCGTAAGCCGCGATCTCCTGGGCGCACTGCCCGGCGTGCGCCGATCCAGCAACTGGAAGCGCGAGCGCAATTGCACCAAATAGATGGGCGAGTCGCATTGTCATCCGACACCTCGCATTCAGCGGTTAAGTCAAGCAAACGCTTTCTCAACGGTCCTCAGTAGCACAGCCGGTGACTTGTCGTGGCGGGTCACCGGCGGAATCGGGCGATCGATCTTCATGAGTTGATAGACCGCCATCTGCGCCGCGCGCACCGAGTACTCCACGGTGAAGACGACGTCGTCGGGAATCTCCACGAACTGGCTGACGAAGGCGAGGTTGACCGAGTTCTTCGGCACCGGCAGCGGCCGGTCGGTGAGCGCGCGCGGCATGAACATGCTGGTGATGTAGGGCATGCGGCAGGGAATGCAGATCGCATCCTCGAACACCGTGCGATCGAAGTTCAGGTGCCCGCACAGCTCGGTCAGGATCTCGGCGCCGTTGCATTCCGACATCGGCTTGGCGACGAAATTGCCGACGCGGTCGGGATGCAGCGCATAGCCCCAGAACACCTGCACGTTTTGCGGCTGGTTCACGAAATGCGGCTGATGATACAGCACCACCGACATCAGCCAGTTGGAATCCTTGAAGGTCACGAGGCCGCCGGTGCCGGCCGTGTTGCCGGAGAAGGCTTCCATCTGGTCGAAGAACCGGCTGTCACGGCAGGTGACGGTGAAGGACAACCACCAGGATTCGGGGATCGAACTGTTGAACGCGGCCGGGTTGCCGAATTCGGGATGTCCCTTCGCGATCTTCTCCCAGAGCGCCCAGCCTTGGCTGTCGGCCTTGGTCAGATGCGTCGGCGGCTCCGTCATCGAGCCAAGGCTCGAGGCATCCGTCATCGAGCCGTTCTGGAAGAACACGAGGTCGCCATCCTCGAGGCGGATCTCCGCCGTCCGGCCGTCGCGGTTGAGCACGAGCTGGCGCACGCGCAGTTTCTCGCCCTCCCGTTCTAACGCCATGTCGACCACACGCGTGTCCTGCACGAACTGCACGCCATGTCGCTTCAGCCAGTCGGTCAGCGGCCGCACGATCGCGTCGTATTGATTGTAGACGGTGCGCTTGACGCCGCCGAGCGTTTCGATGCGCGGGAACTCGTTCATGAAGCGATGCAGATAGCGCTTCAGCTCGACCGCGCTATGCCAGGGCTGGAAGGCGAAGGTGGTCTGCCACATGTACCAGAAATTGGACTCGAAGAATCCGGGTGACAGCCAGTCGGTGATCCGACTGTTGCCGAGCGTCTCCTCGGAGGTCTCGACCAGGCGCAAGAGCTCCAGCCGGTCGCGGCCGGAAAAGCCCATATGCGAGACGTCGACCTTGAAGCGATTGCGGTCGACGAGACGCGCGCGGGAATTGGCCCTGTTCTCCTCGTTGAAGGCGACTGTCTCGTCATGCACGCTCAAGCCGGGACGTTCGAGCGAGGGGATCGACGACAGGAGATCCCAGGTGCATTCGTAATGATCGGTGGTGAGCATGCGGCCGCCGCGCAACGTATAGGCGCCGTTCGGAAGTTGCGCGCCGTCCAGGCTGCCGCCGAGCGCCGGCAGCGCCTCGTAGATCGTGATGCCGCGTCCGGCAACGGCGGCATCGCGGATCAGAAATGCCGCGCCAGCAAGCGATCCGATGCCCCCGCCAATGAAATACGCCTTCACTGCTTGCCTCGATTGCCGTTCAGAGTTGTTTGATTATTGCACCCGAATGGGGTGTCGGGGCTTGCGGTGGATCAAGGTTTATCGGCTCCCCGGAATATCGGGTTGAAACCCGAAGCTACGTGGGATTCTTCTCGATCGGCCGCGCCTGGTTGCCGTTCCTATCGCCCAACCGTGCGGATGATGACGTGCCACCATAATGGTGACATGTATGCGTATTGCATGGAGAAGCATCAGTGACCAACGATGTTGGTTGAAGCCATTAAGGCTGCGATCGGGTCGGGGAGATGTCGTCCATCACCACGTCGGCTGTGCGCGGCGTGGTCGCTCTTGGTTTCGGCAAGGAAGGCAAGAACTCCTCCTAAGACGATTTGCCGTGCCCGAGGCGAGCGAGGCGCTGACCGAGGAGTGCTTCCATTCGATGTCACCTACAAGGGGAACACCGCATCTGGGTTCAACTTAAAGGGTGATGGCGACGATGAACATGTTGGAAACGACACGAGCTCAGTCGCCCGCTGTGCATGCGGGCCTATCCACGGATTCCACACAGTCCATGCGTTTCAAACGAGGGCCGATCGACTGGATCACCGCACTGCCGATTTTGCAAAGCAGCGATCACAGGAGAGCGAGCGAGGTTCGGACGTATCAAATGACCAGGCGCTCGCCGAGTCGGCCGTATCAGGAACGTTTTGCGCGGGCGGTTGCAATAGGCTTGGGTGGAGAAAGGACGGCGACCTCCATCCGCGCCGGGACTGTCGCGCTCCAGCCAAGCTCGCGCTCAATGCGAGAGCGCAATGCATCCGACGCAGCGGGCTCGCCGTGCGTGATGAATGTCATGCTAGGGGCGGACTTGGCGGTCCTCAGCCATGCCAAGATTTCCTCGGCATCCGCGTGAGCCGACAGCGCGCTGATATTCCTGACTTCGGCTCGGACTGGAATGTCCTCGCCGTGGATCCGGATGGCTCTCGCACCCGCCATCATCGCCGCCCCGCGCGTCCCTTTCGCCTGATAGCCGGCAAACAGAATCGTGCTTTTCGGATCGGACGCAAAGCGCTTGAGGTGGTGCAGGACGCGTCCGCCGGTCGCCATCCCACTCGCGGATATGATGACCTTGGGTATCGCCATGGCGCCCAATCGCTTCGAATCTTCCACGCTGCGGATGTAGGTCGCCACCGCGCACGAACTACGGCATTCGGCTTCTGACAGTTTGTGATCCCTTCGATGATGACAAAAGATCTCACTGGCATTGACCGCCATCGGGCTGTCGAGAAAAATTGGGACGTTTGCGAGCTTTTCGGCCGCCTTCAGACGTTCGAAGTAGAACAACAGGCTCTGCACCCGCCCGACCGCAAAGGCTGGTACGACGACCGTTCCGCCCCGCCGAACGGTGCGATTGACAATGTCGTCGAGTTCGCTCTGCGGGTCGGCTTGCGGATGCTGGCGATCGCCATAGGTTGATTCGACGACGACATATTGCGAATCGGGACGCGCCTCAGGGTCAACCATCAGCGGATCATTGAACCGCCCGAGATCGCCAGAGAACAGGACACTCACCCCGCCCCATTCGACTTGGAGCGATGCCGCACCCAAAATGTGTCCGGCGCGCGAGAGACGCAGCTGCGCGCCGCCGGGCAACGTTTGAGTCTGATGAAAGGGAATGGTCCACAGCTGCCGCAGCGCAGCTTCAGCATCTTCAACCGTGTAGAGGGGCAGAGCCGGCTTATGGCGAGAAAACCCGTGGCGATTGGCAAAATGCGCATCGCTGTCCTGGAGATGCCCAGCATCGCGCAACAGGATCTCGCAGAGGTCGGCTGTTGCCTCACTACACAGGATATCCCCTCGAAAGCCGCCCTTGACCAGCTTGGGAAGATAGCCGGAGTGATCGAGATGGGCGTGGGTCAGCATCACGGCCGAAATGCTTGCCGGATCGACCGGAAATCGCGACCAGTTTGCCTCGCGGAGTTCTCGTTCGCCTTGGAACAACCCACAGTCGATCAGCAGTCGTTGCGATCCGTTTTCCAAGAGATATTTGGATCCCGTGACCGTGCCAGCGGCGCCGAGAAAGCTCAATTTAATGCTCACGGAAAGGTTCCCCTCAGAACTCCAAGTCCTCTTAGATCGTGATCGAGCTGCTTTTGCCGGCGTGCCGGGTCTTGCGCTGCAATCGAACAAACACACCCTGCATTAGCGCCCATCACACAAAGTCGTCAGGCGCCCAGTTGCGCACACGGCCGAACGCGCGGAGCAGCGTCAGAACCAAACGATCAAAAATCAGGGACGCGGCGGAAGCGCGATCCCTCCTCTTCTCAAGTTTCTTTAAAATGTATCTCGGCTTGCGCTCGTGTTTGTTGAGCTGTATCAAGCGGAAGCTGATTATTGTTTTCCTTTAAGCACGGCCCCGTCACATTCAAGCTTGGCGCCAAAATGTCAGAGAAGCCGTCCGCTTCGCCCGCTCCTCAGACGACCTCCTCTCCGCGGCAGGCCGTCGTCGGGGACGCGCTATCTCGGGGCTATGATCGTCTGAGAGCTTACCTTGTCCGCCGGCTTGGAAATGCGGCCGACGCCGAGGATGTTTTGCATAGTGTCATTCTTCGCGCGATGGAGAAAGCCGAAGCGCTTCGCGATGAAGGTGCCGTCCATGGCTGGCTCAGCCGCATCGTCGCGTCTGCTATTGTTGATCACCAGCGCCGCCAGGCATTCCGCCGCCGCAATGAGAACGACCTTCTGCTGCAACAGGGTTCGCCGGAACCGATTGGCGACGAGAGCGAGGCCGCGGCGTGCGAGTGCGTTCACCTGATTTTGCCTTCGCTCAACACGGAATATGCGCAAGTGATCCGCCGGATTGACCTGGAGGCCGAGGATAGGCTTGCGGCCGCCGCCGCCCTTGGGCTGACAGTCAATGCGCTGACGGTTCGGCTGCATCGCGCACGCGGCCAGCTCAGGCAGCGATTGCTCAAGATGTGCCGGTCCTGCCGCGAGCACTCGTTCCTACGTTGCGGTTGCTAGAAGATCAGCTTTCGACAAACTCTCGAATGTGCAGGAACCTCGCTGCGACCTAACCCCACTCTCTGTGGGGCGAGCACCGGCAAGCAGCAAGCAGTAAATTCCACCGACCGCCAACAGGGCAAGTTTGGGAACACGGAACGAAGCGCCATCACGGCGAAATATCGCGACCATTCTATACTGCGAAGGACGACAGTTGGCTATCGACAAAGCTGGGGAACGCAAGGTCCGGATAGCTTGGCCTGGAGACTTGACCCGAGATGATGGAATGCAAAATAGAGGGGCGCGGCGCAGACGACAATTCCATGCGCGTCGGCAGACCAGCGTGCCCGCAGGGACTCTGCCGGCAGGCTCGTCGTTACCGTCGCGGCAAACGAGCCCATACCAAGGAGCGTTACGAATGAGCTGTGGTAAGGCCTGCTTCACGACTTAGGGTGAGGGCAAAATCATCCTTTAGATTTCGTGGCGGACCGCATTGGCCTGCAGTTCAGAGCAACTTTCGATGCTCGCATTTGAACGATGTTCGCTGGAACTCGTTACAGATGTGACCCGCTCCTTGTTGAGCTAGATCAACTTTGGCGGGCGCTCGGCGCTTTAACCTTTAGCTTAGGGCTGCGGAGCCCTCTCATCGAGAATAAGGAATTCCCATGTCAAACTCGTTCTCAAGAATCGCAATCCCAACCGCCATCGCGGCAGCGATGGCATTGTCCTTTGGTGCTGCGCTGGCTCAGTCCCAATCGGGGCAGAGTGGCAATCCGCCGACGCAAGCTCAGCCAGGCCAATCCTCGGGGGCAGCAGCCGATCAACCGAAAACTGGGACCAATTCCATGCCTATGCAAGGCATGGAGCACGGTCGCATGATGCGCGACCAGGGTCAGAAGATGATGCATAACGACCAGTCCCAGACTGGCAATCAGCCGTCGACCACGCAAGCTCAGCCGGGGCAGCCCTCGGGGACAGCGACCGATCAACAGACGACCGGAACGACTTCCGCGCCGCAAGGCATGGAGCACGGCCGTATGATGCGGGACCAGGGCCAGAAGATGATGCAGAATGATAAGAACATGGAGCATGGCCAGATGGGAACTCGCCCCTGCGGACCGGGGCAAACCCAGACACAGAACTCCGGCTGCAAGTAGGATCCCACTCCCGCCCGTCCCAGCGAAAGCCGGGACGGGCGGCGGGAGCGAAAGTGGGCGGAATGACCGAAAATAATTCCTCGCAAAAAGCGACGTCCGACGGTGTTTCGCAACCCGATTCCGGGCTTGCTTTCTCCCAACGAAACTCGTCTTCATACATTCTGCCCGCCTTGGATCAAGACTTCCTCCTAGGCGACTCGATGCGAGGCGTACGGTTTCTGCTCGAATACGCCAAGGCCGAAGAAGCGCTACGAAGCTGGGGCGTACGATCGACCATCGTGGTCTTTGGATCAGCGCGCGTGCGGCAGAACGGGCCTGGAAAACACGCCGACTGGTATGAACAAGCTCGTCAGTTCGGCTTGATAGCGTCGCAACGTGGCGGCGCGCTGACCGACAATGGTGGCGTGCGTGACAACGTCATAGCGACCGGCGGCGGGCCCGGTCTTATGGAGGCGGTCAATCGCGGCGCGCATGACGCTGGCGCTCCCTCTATCGGCTTTAACATCACGCTCCCGAGGGAGCAAAAGCCGAACCCCTACTCGACTCCCGAACTGACCTTCCAATTTCACTATTTTGCGATGCGCAAGATGCATTTGGCAATGCGCGCCAACGCCTTGGTCGCCTTTCCCGGCGGCTTTGGCACGTTCGACGAACTCTTTGAAATTCTCACGCTGCGTCAGACCGGAAAGTCGCCGCCAATCCCGATCGTCCTATTTGACGAGAAGTACTGGCGCGCGGCGGTTAACTTCGATGCGCTGATCGCCAGTGGCACGGTCGACAAGTCGGACTGCACGCTATTCCGTTTTGCCGAAGATGCCGAGGAGATTTGGAATGAGTTGCTGTCCTGCGGATTGGGCGTGCCTGGCCTCTCGTGCGCGGCGTCGCGCTATCACCACCTGCTCGACGGCCGATCGACAACTTCCGCCACGACAGTCGCCAGCCCCGCTCCCCTCGGCTCTGCAACGAGTAGGCGTTAGCCGTCCATGAGTCGCTGTCACGATTAGGACAGGAGATTTAGTCATGTGGAATCGACGTAACCTCTTGGGATCCTGCCTCGTGTTGGCCGCATCCAGCGGCATCGCCCGAGCTCAGGCGCCGGGTATGCCGGGGATGGGAATGCCGGGCATGGGACAGAGCCCAATGACCCGAGAGAGCTGCATCGATATTTGCATCAAGTCGCACCGCATGTGCCTTGAGACGGCGCGATATTGTTCCGAAAAGGGCGGCGCCCACGTCGCGCCCACGCATTTGGCGCTGCTGCTCGACTGCGCCGAGATGTGCCAGATGACGGCCAACTCGCTGATGCGCAGGTCGCCGCAGCACGGAGCGATTTGCAGCGCCTGTGCGCAACTGTGCGATGCCTGTGCCAACGATTGCGAGACCATCGCCGGAGACGAGCAAATGGCGCATTGCGCCTCGCTCTGTCGTGACTGTGCTCGTGATTGTAGAGCCATGGTGAACATGCCGATCTGATTTGGGAGACAGCGAAGCACCAGTACAGTGCATAATGGTCCCCGGCCCGGGGCCTCGCCGACCGGCCCGCCCGCGAGCGCTCGACCGGGAATAAGCTTCTGCGCATCCCGAGCCACGAAAAGTTTCATTCGTCTTCCGCAATCGAGCTCGCTTGGGATAGCTGATCAACCATTCACCCTTTGCCCCGTGTTGCTATTGAGCAACGCGTCGACGGCACCAGCAGCTCACCCTCGTTCACTGTAATAAAAAGCGACCCTTAGCGTCTTATCTTAGCGAGTTGACTCGCTCGAGTTCGCCTCACTTTCGAGACAAGTTTCGGATCGCTTTGGCTCTTGCGGGGCATTTAGCGCCAAGGTAGCATTTTCGGGGAGGCTACGCGGCAATGGAAGCACGGGACAACCATCCAACGCTGCTGGACCATCTTCGCCGTCAAGGCGTGTCGCGGCGTGATTTTTTGAACTGGTGCGCCTATACGGCTTCGATTCTTGCCCTGCCGCCGAGCGCAAGCCAAGCGATCGCACAAGCGCTTGCGACCAAGCCTCGCCCCAGCGTCATCTGGCTGTCCATCCAGGAATGCACCGGCTGCAGCGAGTCGATTCTGCGCTCGTTCGAGCCGACGCTCGAAAGCCTGATATTCGATCAGTTTTCTCTCGACTATCATCATGTGCTGCAGGCGGCCGCTGGAAACGCCGCCGAACAGGCGCGCGACAGGGCGATTGAGCAAAACTTCGGCAAATACGTGCTTGTGGTTGACGGCGGAATCCCGCTTGATCCGGATGGATATTACTCCACAACCGGCGGAAAGAGCGGACGCGATCTCGTGCGCGCTGCAGCAAAAGGAGCGGCGCTCATCATTGCGGTCGGCACTTGCGCCACTTATGGGGGCATCCCTGCAGCCTCGCCCAACCCGACTGGAGCGGGCGGAGTTCACGATGCCCTGCGCGAGCTCGTCGACAACACGGAGGTCGCGGCTCCCATCATCAACGTTCCCGGTTGTCCGCCGGTCCCGGAGGTGATGACCGGAGTTGTGGTGTATTTTCTCACTTATGGGAAACCGCCTGATCTCGACAATCTGGGACGCCCCATTCCATTTTTCGGGCGGACCGTTCATGACGATTGTCCGAGGCTGCCCTTCTTCAATCAGGGGCTGTTCGCCAAAAGCTTTGACGATGAAGGCGCCCAAAAGGGGTTTTGCCTCAAGGATCTTGGTTGCAAGGGACCCACGACGTTCAACGCATGCACGACGGTGAAGTGGAACGAGAAGACCAGCTTCCCGATGTTCTCGGGCCACGGCTGCCTAGGCTGCGCCCAACCGAAATTCTGGGATCGCGAAGGCGGCTTCTATGGCAAGGTCTTCTAAGAAGGTAGACGAAAAGCCCACCGCTGCGGCCAAGAATGCGCCCGCCGCGCAGCCTCGGCGAATTGTCGTCGACCCCGTTACTCGAATCGAGGGGCACCTCAGAATAGAAGCGGAGACGGATGCTCAGGGCGTGATCACCCGCGCATCCAGCTCGGGCACGATGGTGCGCGGCATCGAATTGATCCTGAAGGGGCGTGATCCCAGGGATGCGTGGGCGTTTACTCAGCGTTTCTGCGGCGTCTGCACGGTCGTCCATAGCATCGCCTCGATCCGGGCTGTTGAGTACGCACTCGGCTATGTGATCCCGGAGAACGCGCAAATCATCCGCAATCTGATGATTGCCGCGCAATATGTGCATGACCACGTCATGCATTTCTACCATCTGCATGCGCTCGATTGGGTCGACGTGGTTTCCGCGCTCAAGGCAGATCCCGCCGCGACTTCCAAACTGCAGATGAGTTTAAGCCCATGGCCGAACAACTCGCCGGCGTATTTCGGCGGAGTCCAGCAGAAGTTGAAGGGTTTCGTCGAGGGCGGTCAGCTTGGAATCTTTGCGAACGGGTACTGGGGTCATCCAGAGTACAAGCTTCCGCCAGAGGTCAATCTGCTCGGGGTTGCGCACTATTTGGAGGCCTTGGCCTGGCAACGCGACGTGGTCAAAATTCACGCCATCTTCGGCGGGAAGAACCCCCACCCCAATTTTGTCGTCGGCGGTGTCCCCTGTGCGATTTCTGAAACCTCGCATGCAACCGCGGTGAATGCAGAAAATCTGCGTCTCGTAGGCCAGGTCATCGGCAAGATGCGGGAGTTCGTCGATCAGGTCTATTTGCCCGACACGCTTGCGATCGCCGGATTCTACAAGGACTGGACAACGCGAGGCGAAGGCGTCGGAAACTTCCTGTCCTATGGTGAATTTCCGACCGGGGTGGGTGCCGCCGAGCGAGCGACCTTGCAGTTTCCCGCCGGGGTCATCATCAACAGGGACCTTTCGAAGATACAGCCGGTCGACTTTGAGGACCCGACGGAGATTCAGGAATTCGTCGCCCATTCCTGGTACAGCTATTCGGCAGGCAAGCAAGTCGGTTTGCACCCCTACGACGGCGAAACGAAGCTCGAATATACGGGACCGAAGCCCCCTTACGAGCAGCTCGATGTTGACCAGTCCTATTCATGGATCAAGTCGCCGCGATGGAAGGGTCTGCCGGTCGAAGTCGGGCCGCTTGCGCGTGTTCTGATTCTCTATGCAAGCGGAGAGGTGCGGACGCGAGGACTCGTCGACCACAGCCTCGGACGGTTGGGACTTCCGATCTCCGCCCTGTTCTCCACGCTGGGCCGCGTCGCTGCCCGCACCATCGAGACGAAATTGATCGCCGACATGATGCCGGGCATGTACGATGCGCTGATGGCGAACATCGCGCGCAGCGATCTTCGCACCTTCGATGATGTGCTGTTCGATCCGAAGACCTGGCCGAAGAAGGCGCGTGGCGTCGGCATGATGGAGGCGCCTCGCGGCGCACTGGCTCACTGGCTCACGATCGAGGAGGGACGGATCGGCAACTATCAGGCCGTCGTCCCCAGCACTTGGAACGCCGGCCCCCGCGACGCCCAAGGGCGAGAGGGGCCCTACGAGGCGGCGTTACGCGGCCACAAGTTACAGGATGCTTCCCGTCCCTTGGAGATCTTGCGCACGATCCACAGTTTCGATCCGTGTCTGGCCTGCGCCGTTCATGTCGTCGACCCAAACGGCGAAGAACTGGTTCGCGTGAAGGTGCTCTAATGCTGAATGCGAACAAGACAGCGAGGAAAGACCGGCAGCGGCGACTGAGCGTCTTCTCATCGGTCGCCATATTCGTCCTGACTCTGCTTGGTTGGCAAATGTCCCCTGTCCTCGCCCGCCCTGGGAATGGCTATGGCGACTTGATCGACAACTATTGCATCGAACGTGGCCGCTTGCGGGTCCGCGCGCACCAGCCGCATTGCGCGATGTGCCACCACCTTGGCACCTTCGACACGTCTCCCGAACATCGAATCGAACCGAACTGGAACGAGTTCATCAGAGGACGAACAACTGGCGATTTCGGCTTCTTCTGCCCAGGGGGGACCGATAGCACCCAAACGGCGCGCGTGCCCGGAGAGAAGTTGCCTCCGGGGCCTAAAAGCGCAACGGCAGAAGCCGCTGAGAACTCGACAAGCCCAATGGGTATGCCGCCGGGCCCAAGTCCATCTCTGCCGACGCCGGAGGGCGCGCAACCCAATACTGCGTCCTCCGAGAGTCAACCGAAGGTGAATGCGCAGCCGGCGACGTCAGACGAGGAGCTGTCTCGGGAGATGGCGGCCTTACATGATGCGGTCGGGATCACGACGGCACAGGAGCCGGCGTGGCTCGACCTCCTCGACGCAGCCGCGCGCGCGCTGCAGCGTCCTTCCGGTCCTGCCGAAGCTGCCACCAAGGACCCGGTGACGTTACTCAAGGTTCATGAGCTGCAATCATCCAAACACGTGGCGAGCATGCGCGCCGTTGGGCTCGCGCTTGCGCGCCTCAATGCGAGCCTTTCGGATCAACAGCGCCAGAGGCTTGTCGAGGGGCTCAGACCGATCCTGGCCGCCATCCCACCGTAGATCGTCGGAGAACTATCATGTGCCTCGCCATCCCCATGCGGGTGGATAGAATCGAAGGATTCCTCGCGCAATGCTCCGTCAAAGGCGTCTCTCGCGAGGTGAACCTGTTCCTGCTACAGGACCAGGACGTCTCGGTCGGTGACCACGTCCTGGTTCACCTGGGCTATGCGATCCAGCTCATCGACGAGCGGGAGGCCAAGTCCACCTGGGAAGTCTTCGACGCCATGCTGGCCGCAGGGGACAACCACTCGCATGCATGAGCTTTCGGTGTGCTGGGCTCTGATTTCCGAAGTCGAGCGCCTCGCGCAGGAGGCGGGCGAGGACAGCATTGCGCATATCGCAATCCGCGTCGGTGAGCTGTCGGGTACGGACCCAGGCCTGCTTGTTCGCGCATTCGAGGTCGCGCGTTCGGGCACGAAAGCGGAACATGCGTATCTGACGATCGAGCGCTGCGATCCACGTGTCAAATGCACGGAGTGCGGCCTGGAAAACGTGACACGCCCCAATCGCTTGCTTTGCGCGTGCTGCGGTTCATTTCGAGTAAATGTCATCGGCGGCGACGAACTGTCGATCGCGGCAGTCGAATTTACCGGAACCGGCATCCCCCGCACCTCGGATCCACCAGCAGCCGGCGGATCGGCGAACCTGAACACGGAGGAGGCGCCGCATGTGTAGCCATTGCGGCTGCGCCGCCAACAACAAGCACCGGCTTCATCTTCCACATAGGGGTTCGGAAGATAGCACAATTGCGTCGGTAGACGGGCTTGCCCACGAGGAAGGCGTGATCCGCAATATTCTCGCCGCCAACGATCGGATCGCCAGCCACAACCGGCAGCATTTCGATGAGAGCGGTGTGCTTGCGATCAATTTGATGTCCTCCCCCGGATCCGGCAAAACCTCGCTTCTCGAAGCAACAATTGATGCTCTCGGCCCCGAACTCGGTTTCGCCGTCATCGAGGGCGACCTTGAAACCGAGAACGATGCTGCCCGGATCCGAGCAAAGGGGGTCCCCGCCCTCCAGATTACGACCGGCGGCGCCTGTCATCTCGATGCGACCATGGTGCATCACGGGCTCCATGAGCTCGATCTGAACGGCGTCGACGTTTTGTTCATTGAGAATGTGGGCAATCTGGTATGCCCCGCTTCATTCGATCTTGGAGCGCACTGCAATGTTACGCTCTTGTCGGCCACGGAAGGTGACGACAAGCCGGCCAAATATCCGATCATCTTCCGCAAGAGCGATCTCGTGATGCTCACGAAATCGGATCTTTTGCCGTACCTGGACAACTTTCAGGTGGATCGAGCAGCAGCAACGCTCAAGGCATCAGGTTACGACGGTCCGCTTCTGAGAACGTCGGTGGCCAAGTCGGTTGACGTGGGCGAATGGCTGGCATGGCTCCGCCAGCGTCTGGCCGATCATCGCGCCGGCCTATTCCTCAATCGCAACCACCCCGGTTGAAGCAGGAGAGGCTTGATGAGCTCGCCTGCTCGCATTTGGCTGGACCGGATCAAGGATCTCCCGCTCGATCGGCCGATTCGGATCCTCAACGTGTGCGGTGGTCATGAGCGGACGATTGCGACCTCAGGCATCAGAAGCCTGCTTCCGCCTGCGGTGCAGCTGATTCCGGGACCCGGATGCCCGGTTTGCGTCTGCCCGGAAGAGGATGTCTTCCATGCTATCCAACTGTCGCTGACAAAGTCCGTCATCCTGGCTGCGTTCGGCGATATGCTTCGCGTCCCCGTCAATGGACCGAAGGCCCAGCCGCGCTCCCTTGAACAGGCAATCGCGCTCGGCGCGGACGTTCGCCCCGTCGCGAGTCCGAGCGAAGCTGCCGCTATTGCCAGGGAGAATCCGCGCAAAACGGTGGTTTTCTTCGTCGCCGGCTTTGAAACCACTCTTGCTCCCGTCGCGGCGCTGATCGCGATGGGCCTTCCGCCGAATCTTAAGCTGCTGATTTCCGGGCGGCTGACATGGCCAGCGGTCGCCATGCTCCTTCAGTCCGAACAACCGGGATTTGACGCTTTGATCGCGCCGGGGCACGTCGCAACCGTCATGGGCCCCGAGGAATGGGAGTTCGTGGTTCGCGGTCACCACATGCCCGCCGCGATCGCGGGCTTCACGGCTGACGCCTTGCTGGCGGCCACCTATTCGACGCTTCGGCAGCGGCTCGAAGGCCGGTACTTTCTCGATAACTGCTATCCCAAGAGTGTCAGGCCCGGTGGTAATGCCGTCGCACGCCGGTATCTTACCGAAACACTGGAGGTGACGGACGCCGCCTGGCGCGGCATCGGCGTCATCCCCCGATCCGGCTTCCGCCTCCGGCCCGAATATGCCGACCACGATGCAAGGATAGATTTTCCGTTGGACGAAGCAACAGAACGCCCTCGTCGTGGCGAAATGCCCCCAGGTTGCGACTGCGCGCGGGTCATTCTCGGCAAAGTCCTGCCAACCGATTGCCGATTGTACGGTTCTGCCTGTACGCCCGAATCGCCGATAGGTCCTTGCATGGTGTCGGACGAAGGGGCCTGCCATGTGTGGTGGACTGCCGGCTACCGCAGCGGCTGCCATGCCTTTGCGGGCGGCAGCGTGGCCCGCGCAGCAAGGTGAGCGCCGATGTCCTCCGCACCGCATGCCGCTGGTCTAGCAGTCACTGTCGTGGGCATCGGCA
The DNA here is from genome assembly GCF_054063415.1 of Bradyrhizobium sp. USDA 4011. NCBI lineage: Bacteria > Pseudomonadati > Pseudomonadota > Alphaproteobacteria > Hyphomicrobiales > Nitrobacteraceae > Bradyrhizobium > Bradyrhizobium sp. USDA 4011. Next base: position 152,872 of record NZ_JBSSGG010000002.1, on the reverse strand, counting down.
ACGTGCTCCTCGGTGATGAAGGGGTAGGCGTTCACGTGATCCGGTACCTGCGTGACTGTCCGGAACCAAGCGCAAAGCTGGCGATCGTCGACGGCGGTACCCTGAGTTTCAATCTGCTGCCGGTCATCGAAACCGCCGGAAGTCTCATCGTCATCGATGCTGCGATGATCGGAGATGAGGCTGGAGCGGTTCGCGGCCTGGTTGGTGACGAGCTCGACGCGTTCCTCGGCACCTCGAAGCATACCGCGCACGAGATCGGGCTGAAGGAACTGTTCGACATGGCTCGGATGGAGGACCTTCTGCCGCATCGTCGCGCGCTGATCGGTATTCATCCTCAATGCATCGATTGGGGCGAAGGCCTGAGCGACCGAGTCGCAACGGCGGTGCCGTTGGCCGCCGGATTGGTGCTGCGCCTGGCTCGCAAATGGGTCCGCGCCGATCGGCTCGCGGCGCTCTGATGAACAGGAATGAGACCATCGAATCGCGCGGTGAGACAAGGCTGTTCGAAATCGTGGGTCGTGTCCAGGGTGTTGGATTTCGACCGTTCGTGAAGCGTCTCGCGGACGCTCACCAGATCGTGGGCTGGGTGAAGAACGAGGCGAGCCATGTGTCCGTGCTTGCCAGTGGCGAGCCTGACGCGCTCGACCGCTTTGCGGCCGGCCTGATCGCCCAAACGCCACCGCTGGCGCGGCCGATGATTAGGTCGGTTAGCCCGCGCCCACGAGCCGATTGTTGCGAATTTTCGATCCTCGCAAGCAAATCTGGTTCGACTCGCGATGCGGAGCTACCGCCCGATTTGTTCCTCTGCGACGACTGTCTCGCCGAGATAGATGATCCATCAGAGCGCAGGTACCGCTATCCTTTCACCAATTGCACCCAATGCGGCCCGCGATACACCATTATCACCGCCCTGCCCTACGATCGCACCAACACCTCGATGGCGGGCTTCGAACTGTGCCGAAACTGCCGGCACGAGTTTGAGAACCAGCAGGACCGCCGGTTTCACGCGCAGCCTTTGGCGTGTCCCGAATGCGGTCCGAAATTGGTCTTCAGGACGGCGAATGGCGAGGAGATATCCGGCAGCGAACAAGCACTCGCCGCCTCTGTCGAGGCCTTGCGCTACGGCCTGACAGTGGCCGTTCGCGGTATCGGTGGGTACCACCTGATGTGCGATGCGACGAATGAGACTGCGGTGCTCAGGCTTCGCAACAGGAAGGGACGCCCTGACAAGCCGCTTGCCGTGATGGTGCCGGGCGGCAACGACCGGCATCGATTTGCCAGAACGATCGCTGATCTCGATGAAATCGAAGAAGCGGCCCTCTGCGACCCCGTTCGGCCCATCGTCCTGGTGCGGCGGCGCGCGGGCGCGCCGGTCGCGGCTGCCGTTGCGCCCGGACTTGGCCAGGTCGGGTTGATGTTGCCCTATAGCCCGTTGCACCACCTGATCCTGAGCGAATTTGATGGTGTGCTGGTCGCGACGAGCGGCAACATCAGCGGCGAACCTGTGATCACCGATCCGGACGAGGCCGAGGAGCGGCTCGCCCGCTGCTGCGACGCCTTCCTGCACCACGATCGTCCCATCCAGCGCCCTGCCGACGATCCGGTCTGGCGGGTGATGGGCGGGCGGACCAGATCGATCAGGCTCGGCCGCGGTTCGGCACCCATCATCCTGCACAACGCCTATGCGGCGGCTGACGCCGTGCTCGCCTGCGGAGGTCAACTCAAGGCGACGGTGGCGCTCGGGCTAGGCGACCGGGTCGTCGTGTCGCCACACATTGGGGACATGGGATCCTTGCGCTCACAAACAACGCTGAAGCAGGTAGCTAGCGATCTTCAAAGACTCTATGCGACGGATGCAACATGTATCCTCCACGATGCTCATCCGGATTTCACGACGACGCGATGGGCTCTGCGGCAAGAAGTGCCCGCAATCGGGATCCAGCACCATGTAGCGCACGCATCTGCGCTGGCCGGGGAGCATGGTTGCAAGGAGAAGATGCTGGCGTTCACCTGGGACGGTCTGGGGCTTGGGACCGATGGCACCTTGTGGGGCGGCGAGACCTTGTACGGGTCGCCCGGACAATGGCAGAGGGTCGGCAGCCTGCGTCCGTTTCGGCTCATCGGCGGCGACCGCGTTGCAGTCGAGCCGTGGCGCAGCGCGTACACGCTGTCGTTGGAAGCCGATCATAGGTGGGACTGCGTCCACACCCATGCAGCCGCCTACCGCCGTGCCTGGGCTGCCGGGGCCGGCATGATGTCCAGCTCGGTCGGTCGATTGTTCGATGCCGCCGCAGCAATGGTGGGCCTCATCGAGCACTGCAGTTACGATGGCCAGGCGCCGGCGCTGGCTGAGAGCATGTCAGGTGAAGTCATCACCGAGCCCGCTCTGCCGGTCCGCCCCCAGGGCGAGATCCGGCGGATCGACTGGACTCCCCTGGTTCCAATGCTCGTGGATTCGTCCTTGTCCGTTGGCGAGCGGCTCGGACGCTTCCACGGTTCATTGTCAGCAACCCTGGTTCGCGAGGCCCTGCATCATGGCGCGGCCAATCGCACCAGTATCATCGGACTGACGGGCGGCGTGTTCCAGAACAAGCTGCTCACCGAGCATGCGGCGGCCGCTCTGATCAGCCACGGCTTCCAGGTTCTCTTGCATGAACGCATACCGATGAATGACGGTGGACTGAGTTATGGTCAGGTCGTTGAATTTTCTGCGCGGAAAGCCCCATGAAACCTGGTGACGCCAAGCACTCCTCGCGCGACCTGAGCCGCATTTCGCTGGCGCACGGCAATGGCGGCAGAAGGATGCGTGAGCTGATTGAACAGGTCTTCCGCCGACATCTCCACAACGACCTGTTCGATACAAGTGCCGATGCAGCGATCTTACCGATGCTGCCAGCCGGCAGTTTTCCGGCCCTGACCTCGGACGGCTTTACGGTGGATCCGCTGGAGTTTCCAGGTGGCGACATCGGAAGTCTGGCGATCAACGGCACCGTCAATGACCTCGCAGTGTCGGGAGCAGAGCCGCTCTACATCGCGCTGAACTGCTTCATCGAGGAGGGCTTCGAACGGGAGCGCCTCGAGCGCCTTGTCGCATCCATGGCCGCCGCGGCGCGGGCCTCATCGGTCAAGGTGGTGACGGGCGACACCAAAGTCCTCCGCAATGGCGAGGGTGGCGGGCTTTATCTGGCGACAACCGGGCTTGGATTTCGCAGCCCTGACATCGCCCTTGGCCTCGATCAGATCCTCCCTGGCGATCGCATCATCGCCAGTGGCTCGATCGGCGATCATGGAACGGCCGTCCTGCTTGCCCGCAAGCAATTTGGTCTCACGGGAACGCTACAGTCGGACTGCGCCAGCGTTCTGCCGCTTGCTAGAAGCGCCCTAATGCAGCAGGGCATCCGATTCATGCGCGACCCGACCCGGGGCGGACTGGCAAGCGTCGCCCACGAGATCGTTCGATCAACAGCAAAAACCGTGCGCCTGTTCGAGCGTAAGATTCCGCTGCGCGATGAAGTGCAGGCCGTCTGCGATATGCTCGGCTATAATCCGCTCTATCTAGCCTGTGAGGGCAGGATCGTGGCTGTCGCCGATTCCCCGTCAGCCGAACGGCTGGTGCAGGCTTGGCGCGGCCTGCCGGGTGGAGAAGACGCAGCGGAAATCGGCGTCGTGGGCGAAGATGGGCCTTACGTCGTGTTGGAAACGGAGCTCGGCGGCGAACGGTTGGTCGAGGAGCTCGATTCCGACCCGCTACCACGAATCTGCTGAGCTTCGCGGATCTTGAGCCGAAGGTCTTTCATGGCCTGTTCGATCTCGTCGGTCTCGCACTTCAGTAGTTCAGGGACATAGGCAATTTCGATAAATTCGCCGACAAGATCACCGCCGGTGTTGTATTGCTGCCCCCACCATACGCCGGCCACGGCCGTTTCCGAAAAGATGCATGATCCCACGCCCCTAAAACTTGCCTCGACCTGCCCGTTGCCAAGAAAGTCGCGTAGCGCGGCGGTACCGCCTACAGGCAACGGAAGCCGGCGCAGATCGATGCGAAAGCTCGTCCCCGATTCGACGATCTCCGCCAACTTTGCGCTCACTTCCGAGAGCAGCGCCGCGATGATTGGATCAGAAACGAAATTGCCGTTGCCAGTCATTATCAACGTCCTCAGGGACTTGCCCCACCCGCATGGATCGGCAGCGTCCGGCTTGGGCCGCCAGCGGTGACGCATGACGTGCCCGTAGCCATTCACCGAAGGCAATGCGCGCGACCCGACAACGCCGAAAACTTCCCACGGCGCGCCCAACGCTAAGGGCGCGAGCTTTGCACATCTCCCGTCCAGACGCTATTGTCGCATTTGGGGGCTGGTTAATCTCGCATGACGACGCCGGAGGGCGGGGAGCAGACCTGGCTCGGTATCGCGATCCGGGGACTTCAATGAGCATTGCGCGTACGTCAATTCGGTTGCTGGCCATGGCGGTCGTCGCGGTTTGGTCTTGGCGCAGCGGTGCGGCGCAGACGCTCGACGGGGCACTGGCTCAAGCCTACCGCAACAACGAGACGCTCAATGCGGAACGCGCCAATCTGCGGGCGACGGACGAAGAGGTGCCCCAGGCGCTCTCCGGTTATCGCCCGCGCATCGAAGCGACCGCGGAGGCCGGTCCTCGTTACCTCAACGAGAAGGGAGCCGATGGCGCGCAGCAAAGCTCGACCACCACCCCTCGCGGCGTCGGGGTGACGGCAAGCCAGTCCATCTTCAACGGATTCCAGACGGCAAACCGGGTGCGTGCGGCCGAGAACCAGGTGCTTGCCGGCCGGGAGGCGCTCCGCGTCATGGAGCAGACCGTGCTGGTGGATGCAGCGACCGCCTATATGGATGTACTGCGCGATGCCGCGATCCTTGAACTGCAGAAGCGTAATCTCGACCTACTGGGAGAGCAACTGAACCTAGTCCGTAACCGGCAAGCGAGCGGTGACCTGACCACTGCCGATGTGGCGCAAGTGGAAGCTCGCCTTGCCGCGGCGCGGACAGCGGTGCTCGCGGCTCAGGCGACGTACAACTCGTCGCGCGCCACATTCGCTCGCGTAATCGGCAGCGAACCCGGCAAATTGACGCCCGGCCAACCGGTGGATCGCTTTGCTCCTGCGACGCTCGAGGCCGCCATCGCACTTGCGCGCACCCAGCACCCGGCCCTTCTTGCCGCCATGTACGGCGTCGATATCGCGCTTCTGCAGACCAAAATTGCCGAAGGGGCGCTGTACCCGATGGTGACGCTGGAAGGTAGCGTGAAACGCCGCTGGGACATCATGCCCGACCAGAATCTGATGTTTCCGGCGACGGGCACCGATGCGTCGATCATCAGCCGGGTGGTCATTCCTCTCTATCAGGGGGGCAGCGAGTACGCCAAGATCCGCCAATCGAAGGAAATGACCGGTCAGAAACGACTGTCGCTTGAAGCGGTGCGCAAGCTCGCACGGGCCACCGTCGTGCAGGCGTGGAGCGCGGTTGCTGCAACGAGGGCGCAGGTCGATTCGGCGCAAGCTCAGGTGAAGGCGGCCGAGTTCGCACTCGAATCCGTCCGGCGCGAGTTCGGCGCCGGCCAGCGCAGCACGCTCGAGCTGCTCACGGTTCAGCAGGAGCTGCTGAATGCGCGGATCGCCCTGGTCATGACTCAGCGGGAGCGGGTGACGTCCTCCTACGCGCTGCTCGCGGCCGTTGGCCGGCTCGCTCCTGGCGTTCTCGGATTGCCGACAGAATCCTATGATCCGTCGGTGCACTATCATCAGGTCAGGGATTCCTGGTTCGGGGTGCGCACACCCGATGGCCGCTGATGCCGCTTCCGACTGCACATCGCTACGGACTCATGGGAGAAGTTATTTGTTCCGGGAGCCAACTCGGCGCGCTCGGGCGATTCCGGCTCGGCGGAGCTCCCGATTTCTGCGGAAAACCAGCTGATCCCGTTGTTGGGCTATGCCAACCGCTTTGCCAACCACGCGGCGATGATCATCCCGGCGAGCGCCAGCGCGCTCGCGATAGCGAACATGACGTTGGACAACCCATATGCCAGCAACAGGCCGGCGGCGCCCGACCCCAGGGCCTGACCAAGGCTGGTGACCGCAATCCATCGGCCCAAATCCTCGCCCTGATGCTCGCCCGCAATCAGGGAGGTCCAGTAGGTGATAATCGGGGCAGCCACACCCGCCGCCATCGCAATCGCGCCGACGCCAAGCGCAAGTGCTGGCGCAGTTGTCGCGGCCGAGGCGAGAGCAAGAGCGATCCCAAGCATGCCCAGCGCGGGCGCGATCAACCAGCGCGTCGCCTTCGGCGGCACAACCGGCGAGAACACGAGTATTTGGGCGAGCAGCATCACAGCGCTGCACTCGGCGAGCATCAATCCGATGGTCAACCCGGAGGCGCTTGAGCCAAGATTGCCGCGCAAGGCCAGGTGAACGTCAAGAGCAGCAACAGCGCCCGCAACGATCGCGGCCAGCACAAGCAAGCTCTTGGAGGTTCGTTGGTCATCGGCTCCGCGGAGGGTATGCATTGGCATGTGAACTGGAGGGTCTCTTCGAGACGGGAACTGTGCGCGCGATCACGCAAGCGCTAACCAGCGCAAGCACGATTGGCCAAAACAGCGGGGCTCCGGCCTCAAGTTGAGCTTGCTTCGAACTCAGGATGGACAAGGTGCCGCCGAGCAGCGGACCAACCATAAAGCCGATCATGGTTGCCGCTCCAATCCAGGCGAACCGCCGCGCACGCCACCCATCGTCGGGCGACCAGTCACCAACGGTCGCGAGCGCCACGGGTGTGATTGCCGCTGCCGAAACCCCGGCCAGCGCTCGCGCCGTGTAAAGAAGCAACAAGTCGCCTGCAAGTTCGAACAGCATCAGGCTGGTGGAAAATCCTGCAAGACCCAGGATGAGCACCGGTCGACGGCCCCAGCCGTCCGAGATCCTCCCAAGGAAGGGAGCGGAAACGAAAATGGCAGCCGTGTAGGCCGCCGTCATGAGACCTGTATGCCGCGATATCGTCGCGGGATCATCGAAGCCGGACACGGCCGCAATCCGCGACGGCAGGTTTGGCAGAATGATGCTGAACGCCAGGGCGGTCGCAAAGGCGGCGAGTACCAATGCCCCCCTGGTTGTGAGCGGCAAGCCGCGGTTGGAAACACTATCTGACATCTTGCGGTCTCGTTCAACTGGAGACCTTAAACAGCTGCACAATCGATAAACAAGCCTGCGCGTGCTGGTTGGATGCAGTGACGCCTCACCGACTATAGAAGTGATCATCCCTTGAGCATCCATGATCATCTAGCGGGCATTGGTCTGTTGACGCAATTCGCTCAAAGATGACGCGCTTTCTGGTACGACGCGCAAACGCGCCCCGTCGTCTCCGTGCGATGCTCGCCGCTTCAGCTGACAAATTCGGAGGGGGCGCGGAATTCTCGCGAACTTGGCGGTGACCACAGGGGTAAGCCAACCGGAAGCTCAAGTGCTGCTGTGCAGTGGACGTACCCTCAACGAAGATGCTCAGGGCTAGAAAACTCTTGATCCGCCTCCGCCAAAAGAGCCGGCTCACGGGACCATTATCCTTCCGACCTGATCAGCCATTTAGATCGTTCGAACGCGGCTTTCCGGGGGATGACACGAACGGCAGGCGGCTCACTCACCCGCGCTCCGCAATGGGTCCACACGAAGTGAAAGCTGAATCGGGGTCGGATTCTGTAAGATGTCCAGCACGGGGCAATGACGGTCAACGATTTCTTTGAGGCGCGCCAACTCGCCTTCGGGAGCCGGACTGTCCAAAATTACCTCGGCTTCAATGACTTGATAACCCGGCCGAACGTCCGCTTCGACGTCGAACAAGCCGCGCAAGTCAATCCTGCCGGAAAGCCGAACCGAAACGCCATTGAGGGGAATGCCAAGCGCGTCGGCATAGAGGCGGTAGGTGATTTCCTGACAAGAGCCCAGGGCAGCCAAAATGTACTCCACTGGGTTCGGTCCTGTGTCCTGCCCGCCGAGGCCCGCTGGCTCGTCGACCTGGACGCTGAACTGGCGAATCGCGACGGCGCTGTCAACGCCATCTCCGAGACGGGATTGCGCTCGGAAGGTCGCTAACGCTTGGGCAGGGTCAGCGCTCAGCGCAGCCTGCGCGCTCGAGAACACCTCCTTGAACTTGAATGCCATTTATTCCTCGACGGGTTGTGACGGTCGCGAAAAGCGATGGTTGTACAGATCAAACGGCCTATCAATCGGTCCGCACAGAAAACGACGGGCGTCATCTGAACCAAGAGCTCACGGCTATTTCGTCCTATTGATGCGATGGAGGAAAGACAAATTCCGCTGTCCGGGCAACGAAGACCAAGAACTCGAATTCTCCACCACTCCCGCGCGATCAATCAGGATGGCGATCGCATTCTTCCAGGCTTGAGGCAGATCAACACACGTCACGGCTTGCACGGCAATCTCACGGACCCTGCTAGGGACCGGTGGCGAAGCCGCGACGGGAGATCGACATGGCATACCTGGAGACCGAGGTGATAGCGGCGCACCGCCACATTCGCCGCCGCACGGTGGCATATGTGCTTCTCGGCACTTTGCTCGCCAGTTATTTATCCTATCCCTATGTGACCCTGTATCGGCTTGATCGGGCCTTGGAAGCCAGCGATACCCGCGTGGTTGCAGAACTGATCGACTGGCCGAGCATTCGGACGCAGCTGAAGACGGACGTTACGACGTCGCTCGCAACGCAGGCCTATGGCGCAAGCGGGCCGGAAGCGATTGGCGCGGCTTTTGCGCTGGCGTTAAGTCCATATGTGTTCGACCCCGTAGCCGAGCGCGTTATCTCGCCGTCCGGACTCATCGCCTGGTATTCGGACGCACGAAGATCGGGCCGATCGAGCACGTTATGGGAGGCAACGAGCTACGCGTTCTTCCGGACCCCGACGCGCTTCCTAGTCACACTGAGGATGAACGAGCCGCAATATCCGAATATCGAATTCGAGATGAGATTGAAGGGTTTGAGGTGGCAGGTCGATCACCTGGTCTGGCCGCGCGCGCGCGGTATCGCCGTTCCCGGGTCCGGCGCATCCGGACCGACGACAGAATGATCAATCGCAGCCACTCATGAGCGCGCTTGCACTTGCAGCAGCCCCGCGAAGCTTGCGGATGAAGGCGTTCACAATTGATGACGGCGGAGACGAGGGGCTCATAACTCGAGCGCCACTCTTAACCGGGCCTTCTCGAGCCGCCGACTTACCGCTGCCAGGCGGGTGATGAATTGATTGAGCTCCTCACCTTCAAAGCCCGCGAAAACGATATCGGCGGCGGCTTGCTGCTGCTCGCTATCGCGGCTTAGCTGCTTGAGCGCCTTGCGTGACAATGAAAGCCGAACGACCCGCCGGTCCAACGGGCAAGGCTTGCGCCCCACCAGCCCGGCCTTTTCAAGCAGCTTGGATTGGGTTGTGACAAAGGATCCATTAACATGCAACATCCTCGCAACGGCATTGACCTGAACGCCGTCGCCGGTGTCCAGATCGGAAATGGCCATTAGGATCATCCATTGCGGCCCGCTGATGCCGAGCGCTCGGGCCAAAATCTGCCGAAGCTCCTCCAGATGGGCATTGATCGCCGTGATTGCCCAGGTCAGGCGATTGGCCGTCTCACTCTCGCGCTTCCAGTCTGTGCTCTTGGTCGCGGACATCGTTCTTTCCGTCACAGCGTAACGCATTCCGGCGGCAGCACGGCGTCAGTGCATGCCGCCGCCGGCTGCTTCTTTGCGATCCTTGAACGAGTTCGTTTTATGACATTGGTGGCATTGATTGATCTGCGTGCTTCCGTGCCCACCCATCGAACCAGCCGAAAAATGTTCGGTAAAATGGCTCGGCGGGGCCTGATGGCATTGCGCACAGATCTTTGACGCGGGAGAGGGATGCAGAAACCAAGTGATCCGCCATGTCTCGGTGTCATGGCAGCTTGCGCAATTGCGTCCCAGGAGCTCCTGATGTGGGTCCTGATTACTGTGGCAGCTCGCACAATCCAGCGCACTCCTCTCCACCCCAGGTGAGACGGAAATTCCGAGAAAATCCGCCATATCCTTGACCATCTGCCGGGTTACTCCCGGATGGCCTGCCGCTCCGATGGCGAGGTGTGAGCCAATTCGCGCGAGCGCCGCGTGATCCATTCGGGTCGGCCGGCCTGCCGCTTGATGTTCGCTATGGCAGCCGCGGCAATCCTCGACCGTGGCGTGGAAGGCAGTCGGCTGCTTGGCCAGATCCGCGGCGGCGTTGGCGTGGCATTTGATGCAGGTCTGAGCTTCAACACCGCGCGCAGGTGTATGACACGCTTCGCACTTGCCGCTCAAGAACGCATGCTCCTTGGAGAGGGGACCAGGCTGGAAGGTTTCTTGCCATCCCGGAATAGAGGCCGATCCGGTGCGATAGAGCATCGCGATGGCGGTTCCGCTGGCAAGCAGCCCGGCGACGACCAGCAGAAGGTAAAAGGCATTGAGCGGCTTCACGACAGCCACCGCAGCCCGTAGTAAATTTCTCCTGCGATGTGCAGGGCGAGCAAAGTGTACATGAGGATTGCGGCCACGACATGCGCCACGATCCAGCGCATCGACACCTTCTTCAGGATCTCGCGCGAGCCGATGGCATATTCGAGATCGGCGATGCCTTCAACGACCTGCAGCATCGAAACGTTCTGCAGGGCTGGCGCGCTGATATTAGCGGCAGCGGCGTCCTCGAGGGCCTGGCGCTCGGCAAGGGCTTCCGCTGCCTGATTGTAGGTCGCGCGAAGTGTCCCCAGGTGCGACTCCGCCTCCTTCAGCTCAAGAGACGTCTGCGGCAGGTAATATCGGCCGATGAACCCCGTCGCCACCACGATCAACATCGTGACGAGAAGCGCGATTCCGAGTTGGCTCTGGTATTTGTGGCCGGTGTGAAGAATGGCCAGAAACGCGCCGAAGACACCGGCATAGACGTGAAACGCCAGCAGCGCGCGCAGCGACACGACGCGAGTCACCCATCGCTTGAGCCAAGCCGTATATTTGACGAGCGGATAGATCAGAAGCAAGACCATCAAGGTGGCAGCGGCCACCCCGAGCACAAAGCCTGTCAGGCTTCCGGCAAAGCGCGGCGCGGTGTGAAACAGGAATGCTGGCACCAGGAAGAGGATGACAGAGAGCACGGCCTCGGTGATCTGCCGTTCGGTCTGATTCATCTCAGGCCTCGACAACCAGATTGCCGACGGATTTGGCTTGGCAGGCGAGGATGATGTTCTGGGTCTTGTCCTCGGGTGTCAGGGCGTCCTCGACCTCCATCGTCACCTGACCTTCGAGGAGTTTCGTCTTGCAGGTACCGCAAACCCCGACGCGGCAGGCGTAGTCGATCGACACTCCATTGGACTCGGCGACCTCAAGCACGGTCTTGTCGGGCGGCAGGGCTGCGATTTTGTTGGCCTTGGCAAACCGAATGGTTGCCGTCGCCGGCCCTAGAGCAGGTGCGGCAGGCGGCGCACCCGCCGCCGCGGGAGCAGCCGGCTCGGCTGAGAGCACCTGTGTCACCCCCGGTGGCGGCACGGCGCCGCGCGCTGGTCCGAACGCCTCGGTCTTCACCTGGTCAGACGGCACCCCGACTGTCGCAAGGATCTTCTTCATGGCCTCCATCATGCCGGGCGGGCCGCAGAGGTGGACGCGCCGCTTTTGGATATCTGGAACCGATTGGCTCAGGAGCTCCTTGGTCACGTGACCCTGCGGTCCCATCCAGGAGGTGCCCTCTGCGCGCGCCATGGTGGCGATCACGTGCAGGTTCGGCATGCGGCGTTGCAGATATTCAAGCTCGTCGCGAAAGATGAAGTGCTCGGTGGTCTGGACGCCGTAGACGAGAAAAATGTCGCCCCGCCAGGCGGTATCAAACAGATAGCGTATGGCAGCCATCAAAGGGGTGATTCCCACCCCGCCACCGATCAGGACGACGCTGTCGGCCTCCTTGCCTCTGAAGGTGAACGCGCCAAAGGGCGCAGTGACTTCGATCAGATCGCCTTGTTTGACCTTGTCATGCATGTAATCGGAGAAGATGCCTGGCTCCTCCCGCTTGATGGTCGTCTCCACATAGGCGGTCTGTGCGGCCGACGAGGCGATGGTGTAGGAGCGCCGCACGAGCTTGCCATCAATTTCAGCGGTATAGGTGAGAAACTGCCCCGGCAGGAAGGTAAAGGGAATGGGACCGCCGTCGGGGCTCTTGAGTCGAAAGGTTTTGACGTCGTTCGTTTCGCGAAAGATGCCGGCGACCTGTAGTTTGCCTTTCCAGGGCGAGGATGCGGCGGCAGGACTTGCCGCCGCAACTGCCGAGCTTGGCGGGGCAGCTTCACCCGCCCGGGTCGATGGAGGCGTACCCGGAGATGCGGCAGGAGGTGGTGTGGTGGGCGGCGGCGCACTTGGCGGCCCCGGAGTAGCTACTCTGCCAGATGCAGTGGCGAGAGCGGGAGCGCTCGTCAATCTTTGCACCAACAGGTTGGCACGGCGCAGACGCAGAACATACACGAGGATCATGGCCACGGTGAATGTCGCCAGCACCGCCATTGTGACGACATGAAACCACGACAATCCAAGCCCCGCATCGTTCGAAGCCGTCAGGGCAGGAAGATTCAGTTGTGTCCTGAACCAGTCCAGCGCGATCTGCTGTGGGGGCTTTCCTTCTGAAAGCGCCCGAAGCGTGGTAGCCGCGCTCTTCGCCTGGTTAAGCGCATCCCGAAGCCGCGATGTAGCCTCCTCCGCGCCCTTGGAATCAGCCCTCGCATTCGCCTGGCGAAGCGCCGCTTCAGCGCTGGCGATCTCTTCTGTGGCGGTATTGAGCGCCGCGCGCGTTTGCGACTCGATGCGCTGGCGCTGCTCGGCTGAGAGGCTCGGCATCTCCATCAGCGACGGATAAAACTCCTTGCGCGGACGGCCCCCCATCATTTCGCCCATCCCGCCCATGCCGCCGCCGTGGCCTGCGCCGCCCGGGGATGCGCCTCCCATTTCTCCCATCCCTGCGCTCGGCGGGCCCATTGGCGGCCTCGACGGGACAGGCGGAAATCCCATGCTGCCCGGCGCCGCTGGATTCGCTGGCGCAGATGCATTCGGATGATGGGATTCGTGCCCCCCTTCCGTCTGCGCATCGGCGTGGAAGACAGAAAGGCTCACGAACGTGGCTGCTGCAATCCGGGCCAACCATGAACGGCGACGTTGAGATGCGAACGGCACGAAAGAGACTCCCGAACTTCTATTATGAGAGAGCATCATCTGGCAGAGAACACAACCCGGTTGCTTTTCCCGGAGTCTCCAGACACGTCCCATCGCCAGAGAGGGCACACAGCGCGACATCATAGTCCCGGGACTCAGCGATTTCCCTTTGGAAGATGGCGGGATTTGAAGTCACCCCGCGCACCCTATCCTCCTGCACAAGCCGCCGGCTGCGTCCAGGATGTTGCGGGCCACGAATCGCCCCCTTTCCTGCAGAGGTTTCAGGAATTGGCAAAGCCCCGGCTCCTACACCTGCAATGCGTCATGGTCATAATGAACCGGATTGGGTCGCCGTGATTGACCTGCATCATACTTGACAAGCCGGATGTTCGACAAACTGTTATAAGTTCATCCGATCATCGAGCTCATGCAATGCAACATTGTGAACGGAACCTTTGCCCTCCTTTGCCAGAGTGTCAATCCAAGCATCAAGCCGTGATAACTGCTCGAGATCACCTGGACGCGCTTGCGAAGGAAGCGGCGATTTCAACAGCTCCGCGGCGCCGGACCAACCACTGGGAACCGGCCCCGTATTTCGATGCGCCGGGCGCGCCGGGGATACTTCCGACCTGGACGAGCAGCTCAAAAGACGTGGTCGGCTGCTCGCTCGGGCCCGCCCGGCTTTGGTTCACGGCAGGTTACGGCATCATCAACGAAGTCTATTGGCCGAGGATCGACATTCCGCAGATTCGGGACCTCGGCTTCATCGTAGCCGACGACCGGGGATTTTGGATCGAGGTCAAGCGGATCGGTCAATATCAGCTGCGATCGGTCGCACCAGGCGTTCCCGCCTATGAAATCACCCATTCCCATTCGCGGTTCAGCTTGCGGCTTCGAATCACGCCCGACCCGCTGCGCGATGTGCTTTTGATCGAATGTCGCCTTGAGAGTGACGATCCGGCGTTGCGAATCTATGTGCTGGTTGCCCCCCATCTCGGCGCCACCGGCTACAGCAATCGCGCTGTCATCGCCGAGCATCGCGGACGGCGTTTTCTGTCGGCGGAACGGGCGCCGTTTGCGATGGCCCTTGCCGCCGTCGACGAGCACCAGCAGGACGCCGTCACGAGGGCGAGCGCGGGTTATGTCGGCGCCAGCGACGGCTGGCAAGACTTCGCCGGCAACGGCAGGATGGCATGGGAGTACCCGGCTGCCGGTCCCGGCAACGTCGCGCTGTTGGCGGAGCTGCAGCCATTCAGCGTGCTCGCTTTGGCCTTCGCAAGCAGCCAAGGTGCGGCCGCGACACTGGCCGTGTCATCACTGATGCAGCCGTTCGATAGCGTTTTGGACGCGCAAATCGCCGATTGGAGCGCCTGGCACCGCAGCTGCGCTGAATGTTGCGCCCGACCGGCGGGCGCTCCGGCTCATTTGCAGGATCAGTTTGTTACATCCGTGATGGTTTTGCGCACACACCTCGATAAGACCTATCCGGGCGCGATGGTGGCAAGCCTGAGCGTGCCCTGGGGCGACACGGGTAACGAGCGGAGCGGTTATCATTTGGTTTGGCCTCGCGACCTCGTCGAGTGCGCCACGGCGCTGCTTGCCTTCGGAGGGGAGGCGGAAGCGCGCAACACCCTACGCTACCTGATCGCAACACAAAATGTGGAAGGACACTGGCAGCAAAACCAATGGTTGGGTGGCGAACCCTATTGGCGCGGGGTCCAACTCGACGAAGCGGCCTATCCGGTTCTTTTGGCCGCTCTGCTCGCCGACCGGGATGCCTTAGGGGGAACAGAGCCCCACGACATGATCCGTCGCGCGCTCGGCTATATCGCCCGGGTTGGCCCCTCGACCGATCAGGACCGTTGGGAAGAAAATAGCGGACTGAACGCGTTCACCCTTGCCACCTGCATCGCGGCGCTTGTCGCAGGCGGCTCGCTGCTCGAGCCTATGGCGCGCCACTGGGCCACGGCGCTCGCAGACTTCTGGAACGCCCATCTGGAAGACTGGCTCACCGCGTGCGGCACCGATCTGGCAAAACAGTTCGCCATTGCCGGCTATTATGTTCGCACGTCGCCGCCATCAGTACTTTCCGAAGGCCAGACCGCGCTCGATGAGCACGTGCCCATTCGCAACCGAAGCGATGGGATGCGAATGCGGGCGAGCGAACAAGTCAGCACGGATTTCTTGCGCCTGGTCCGCTATGGCCTCAGGGACGCATCTGATCCACTGATCCTGGATACGATCAAGGTGATGGACCGGCTCCTAAAAGTCGAAACCCCCTCCGGTTCGTTCTGGCACCGCTATAATGGCGATGGCTACGGCGAGCACGATGATGGCCGGCCGTATGATGGGGCCGGCAGGGGCCGGCCCTGGCCGCTTCTCGCAGGGGAGCGGGGCCATTATGCCTTAAGCGCCGACGAAGATCCCTTGCCGATGCTTGAGACGATGGCCGCATCAGCCAGCCCCGGCGGTATGATCCCTGAACAGGTCTGGGATGCGTCACCAATCCAGGAGCGGCGATTGCATCCCGGCCGCCCCACCGGATCGGCCATGCCGCTCGCATGGGCGCATGCCGAATTTGTCAAGCTTGCCGTCTCCCGCAACCACGGCCGGCCATTCGACCGACCGGAGGCCGTCTGGAATCGCTACGGGGGAAGGAAGAAGACATCCGCTTACGCCTTCTGGTGGCCCCACGCGCAAATCCGGTCGATCATCGCTGGCTGCCGTCTGGTCATTGCGCTGCCTCGGGCGGGTATGGTGCACTGGGGCGTCAATGGCTGGCGTGAGGTCTCGGACCTCGAAGCACTCGATAGCAGTCTCGGCTTCTGGGTGGCGGAACTCGACACTGGCCGGATGAACAAGGGTGAAAGTATCGATTTCACCATCCGTTGGCAGGAGGGTGGTTGGGAACGGATCGACCATCGCATCGAGGTGGTATCTGCTCGCGAGAATATGTGAGGGCGTTCAGCCATGCCAAACTCCCGATAGCGGGTGGGATAGCCATGGTAGAAGAATTCCTTCCCATCTCCTTCGGCTGGAGATCATCATGTATCGCTGTATTCGAACACTTTCTGTTGTTTGCGCCGCGCTTGCCTTCGCAATGACAGCAGCTGCTTCTGCGCCCGACACTTCGGAGGTCGCGCGAGCCGCCTTTGAGGCCAAAGATCGCGGTCAGTTCCTGATGGCGATCGGCCTGTTCAATCAGGCCATGAAGGACGAGCAACTTTCGAAAAAGCAACGCGGCCTGCTGCTGTTCGGCCGTGGCGCCGCCTATCAGCAACTCGGGATGACAGAGGCCGCCCTCACCGATCTGGACGGGGTGGTCGCGCTGCTACCTGATTTTCCTGGCGGCTACGTCTATCGCGCCGTGATCTGGGCCGCGGAGCGGCGATACGGAGAGGCCTTCACGGATTTGCAGCTAGCCCATCAGCTTGCCCCGAACGATGCGAGCGTGCTTCTGAATCTCGGCAACCTCTACGCTCAAACGGGCAGGCTCGAGCTCGCAATTGAGAACTACGGCCAAGCGATCGCGCTGCGTCCGGATTTCGACAAGGCCTACTTTGATCGGGCGGGCGCTTACACGGTTAAGCACGATTTCGCACGCGCAATGGCGGATTTTGACAAGGCGATCGAGCTTCGTCCCTCGTTCGCGGATGCTTTCGCCAGTCGCGGGGCGCTGTATCTGGCGAATGGGAATTTCGAAAGAGCTCTTTCCGACCTCAACGCCGCCCTCGAGCTCGCGCCGCGCAACGCGCGATATCATGACGCCCGTGCCAATGCCTATCTGGTTGAGGCCCGCTACAGCGACGCGCTTGCCGAGTTCGAGGAGGCCTTGCAGATCGATCCCGGCAATCCCGCGCTGTATTTTGGACGTGGCCGCGCCCGCCTGTTTCTGGAAAATACCGCGGACGCAATCAACGATCTCCAGGTGGCGGTGCGGCTGCGGCCGACCGATGGCAACGCTGCGATCTGGCTGCACATCGCACGGCTTCATGCAAAATCCATTGACGACGATGAGTTCGCCACCAACGCCGCAAGAGTGAAACGTGACGTGTGGCCTGGCGCGGTGCTCGACCTGTATCTGGGAGCACTGATGCCGACGGACATGCTCGCAAAGGCCCAAGAAGGTGCTGAGCATGACTCCGAGCGGCGGCTTTGCGAGGCTCAGTTTTATGTCGCCGACTATGGTATCCACCGAGGCGCTACAAACGAGGCCTTGGACATCATGAAGGGTGTTGTTTCGCGCTGCCGCTCTTTTGCCCTTGTCTACGGCTCCGCACGGGCGGAGATCCGCTTGGCGCAGCACTGAAGCGTTGGTCGTTATCTGCAACAAGCACGGTGCACACCAGGGATTCCGTGAAGAGTAGCGTACCACGGGTATCGGCGCCGTCGCACGAACTCTTGCGACATCGTTTCTGGTCGGGATCCGCAGTATCATTCTGCTGGGCAACTAACGCGATGAAATCGCGAGTGCCAACGAGTTGACGCGGGTGCGCAGATCGATGTCCTCCACGCATGCATCTTAGCGCGGCACCGAAACCGTGATCCGCATTGAGCCGACGTGAATCAAGTTCGGCGACTTCGCCGAGCACGCCATTTGCGGGCTGTCGCGCGGCTTGCCCTGCTTGGCCGGCCAGGAACCATTGGATTGCGTTAGCCGATGCGGATCCGCGCCTCGGAGAGGAACTCGTAGGGCGGCAAATACAGATTGGCAGGCGCGGGACCGCGTCGTACGCGGCCAGAGGTGTCGTAGACGGAGCCGTGGCACGGGCAGAACCAGCCGTCATATTGGCCTTGGTGGCCGAGCGGAATGCAACCAAGATGCGTGCAAATGCCGACCACAACAAGCCATTGTTCGTGGCCGCTTTTCACGCGATCGGCATCACTTTGCGGATCGGGCAGTGTTCGCGGATCGATGGCGCGCGCCTCCTCGATCTCCTTAGCGGTGCGGTGCCGCACGAATATTGGCTTGCCGCGCCAGAAGACTTTGATGATCTGGCCTTCGGCAATGGGCGCGAGATCGATTTCAATGGGAACAGCCGCCGCAATCGTTGACGCATCGGGGTTCATTTGGCTGATCAGAGGCCACATAGCGGCCGCCGCGCCTACAGCTGCAGCCGCCCCGGTCGCAACATAAAGGAAGTCGCGGCGTGTTGGCTCGGCCAGACTGTCAGTGGTCATGTTTTGACTCTCGTGTCGTTCGAGGCGCCAGTGTCTGGCCCGATGGCCTCGTTCTGCGTATCTGTCCTCGATCGGGATCTCTTTGTGTGTTGTCACATTCTCGGACGTCACGTCACTAGCTCAACGGTCAGCACGCCGTTCGCGAACTGCGCCTCGACCTTGTCGAGGTCGATGCCGACTGGCATGTCAATGAACCGTTCGAACGAGCTATATCCGCGTGGGGAGAGTCGCGCGACGATACATCGAACGCCTCCTCCAACTCGAAGGGAACTTCTCGCGGCAATTGGTGTGTCAACGTTCCGCCGGTTGTGCCGGTTTGTCTCTGACCAACGGTACGCCATCACGCGGCTCCTGCCACTTGTTGCCGGCTAGGCGAGTATGGCAATGCTTCTGCAGGAAGCTGAGGTTACGGCGCTTCAGTGTTCCGAGGAGAGACCAGATAAACATCCTCCTGAAAGACCACATCTAAACAGCGGCTCAGCCTCCTTGGATTTCATTGAACGCCTACCATTGCTGTCGATCGTCTATTTACCCATATTCATCGACTTCGGCGCCGATGCAGGTGCGGCCGCTGAGCCTGGCATCGGCGCCATTCCCAGCACCATCTTGCGCTGATCGTCGGTCAGGACTTTGGCGGCATCGCCCACGTTGCGAATGAAGTTCAGTCTTTGATCCGCCCTCAACTTTTCGATCTCGCGGATTTTGGCCTCGACCGACGTGGCATCTGGCTGGTCTGCTGCCGTTTGCAACCAGAGGGCCTGCTCTGCTTCGTCGATCTTCCGCTGCTGATTTGACTGGTCGACGAGGGCGCGCTGCTTGATTTCGTTGAGGCTGGTCCTCTGCTGGGTAGAAAGGCCGAGCTTGTCGGCATATTCGAGGTAAAATCCCGTCGCACCCACGTGATAAATATGAGATGAGCCGGGAAATCCCGGTAGGCTGGTTTGCATTAACATGCCCGATGCACTGGACGACCCAGATCCGGGCGCCTGTCCCATCGATCCCATGCAGCAACCGCCGCCCATGCCGCTGGACGAAGCGCCGGACATTCCCCCCATACCCCCTGACGGGCTTCCCGACATTCCGCCCATGCCGGACATCGAATTGTTGGATTGGCCTCCCATCGAGCCCATTTCCTTGTCGTCCATCATCGCCATGCGAACGGACGGTGATGCCGCGAGCACAGAGGTTACGACTAGCTGCGATGACAGCACGCCCATGAGGGCGACTGCGGCGACCCGGTACGACATTGTCGGGACAGATAGCAGGTTGTTTCGACGGCTAAGGCTCATGTCTGGTCCTCCTGATACTCACGTCATGTTGCTGTCTCTTGGTGAAAGACGTTTGATCTAAAACAAAGTCTGCGGTCAAATGCGTGACAACCTCCAAATAGGTGACGGCACTTCAACGACAAATGGCCGCCGAGGCTTGTAATGATTTCGCTGTTCGAGCGTCTATCGAATGGTTGGTCCTTGGCATCAAAGGGGGAAGCGGAATGGGAGACCGGCGGAAGGCGCATGATTCGGCTCGGCATAAGCGGCCGATCAAACCCGGAAGTGGGGCTGCGCTCGGCGCCGACCAGGTTCCACGCAGTTGCCCGAAAATTCTGTTCGTCACCTCCGAATTTGCCGACTACGTAAAAGTGGGCGGCCTTGGCGAAGTATCCGCCGCGCTGCCCCGCACGCTCCGAAATAAGTGCGATGTGCGCGTCTTGCTCCCAGGGTATAGCGATGTCGTGAGCCAACTTCGGGCAGTCGAAATCGTCGGTCATTTGCCTTCCCGCGGCGGCGTCCCGGCCTGCGATCTTGCGCGCAGCACCACGGACGACCATCTTGCCGTCTATGTGCTGCTCTGTCCGCAGCTTTTCGAGCGCGACGGCGGTCCCTATGGAGACGCAACGGGCATTGACTGGACGGACAATGATCTTCGTTTTGCCAGGCTCGGTCTTGCCGCTGCACAGATCGCGTCCGGCACAGGTGATCCAAATTGGATACCGGACCTGCTGCATCTCAATGACTGGACCTCGGCGCTGGCGCCCGCCTACCTGGCCTGGAGCGGCCGATCGATACCGAGCGTGCTGACCATCCACAATCTTGCGCATCGCGGCTTGTTTGCGCGGCATCGCTTAGATCGGCTCGGCATTCCCCACGCAGCATTCGACATCAATGGGGTCGAGTTCTGTGGTGACATTTCCTTCCTCAAAGCGGGGATTTTTTACGCATCGCACATTACGACCGTGAGTTCCACCTATGCGCGGGAAATCGTGACACCCGAGCATGGCTGCGGCTTGCACGGGCTGCTCAGAGGAAAGCTCGATCAGGGGCGCTTGACCGGTATCATCAACGGCATCGACGAAAGCTGGGACCCTCTGACGGATCCGCACCTGGCGCGACCGTTCAGTCCGGATGACTGGAAGGGAAAGGCCGCCAACGCGCAAGCGCTAAGGAGAACGTTCGGCTTGGCGGTGTCGCGGGGCCCGCTGTTTGCGATCGTCTCGCGATTGGTCCATCAGAAAGGCCTGGACATTGCAATCGAAGCCATTGAAACGATCGTGCGACAGGGCGGTCAGATTGTCGTCACCGGCAGAGGCGAAAGCGAACTCGAACAGTCACTTTGCCAGATGGCCAAGCAACATCCCGGCAAGGTCGGCATCAAGATCGGATACGAGGAAACGACCGCGCGTCAGATGCTGGCGGGAAGCGATTTTCTGCTGATGCCCTCGCGCTTTGAACCATGCGGATTGACCCAGATGTACGCGCAACGTTTCGGCTCATTGCCTGTTGCACATCGAACCGGCGGGCTTGCCGATACCATTCAAGACGGTGTCACCGGTCTGTTGTTCCGTGAGTTCTCGCTCGGCGGCCTCCTCGGAGCGATCTACCGCTCTCTCGACGTTTATCATTCACCTTCGCGTCTGCGCACGATGCGCAGGGCCGCGATGGCGCGCCCCACCGGCTGGAATGATGCCGCAGCGGATTATGCAAGCATCTATGATTCAACCCTGACCGCGGCGTGAAGTCGGTACGCGGGCCAAACCATAAGAGTGTGCAAGTCTGGAGAAAAAACAAGAATCGCCGCGAGTTCCAATACTATCATCAACGTTCAAGCGAACCGCCGTCTCGTCGGCGGAAACATGGGAGGGAAAATGGGGCCCGCATTGCCGCAGCTTTGCGCGCTTGGACAAGCGATCTGCGTCCTGATCGCGCCAGAGACCACGTACAAGGCCAACTGGCAGGTGTACCAGAAAGGGCGTTCGGTCGAGGTCCTCTGCGTCGAAAATCCGACCCAGAAGCCCGCCTACGTCGTCTCGCGACCGCAATCCGAGAGGCCGCCGGAAATCGAACTTGAGGACGGGCTAAAGTTCTGCTCTCAGCTCGTGTCGTAGGCTGGATGCCGTCTAGGAAGTGGCCAAAAAAGCTTGCGCCGCAGATGCTGGCGGAAAGTGATCTTCGGCCGATGCCCATGCGGGTTGACGCAGATGTGCTTGCAACGCTTCGGCACACATCTATGAATTAGCCATGACCTCAGCCTGAAGTATGGCGCGCTGGTCACAGTGTCGGAATATTAATCCGCGCAGCTTGTACAACGAACCGGGTGTGCAAGTCTGGAGAAGGATACGAACCGCTCCGAGTTTCCGGGAGACCCCCATGCAGTCGTTGCTTCATCGCTTGCCGCTTCGCCTATTCCTGCTAGGCGTCATTCTCACGATATCGGGCGTGCAGGCGAGGGCTGGGACCTACAATCTGGTCCTTGAGCGTCGCGCGGTAAACATTACCGGCCGTCCGGCCGCGGCGATGTTGATCAATGGTCAGCTGCCAGGACCGCTGCTGCGTTTCAAGGAGGGCGAGAATGTCACGATCAATGTAACGAACCAGCTCGACGAACCCGCATCCATTCATTGGCATGGCTTAATCGTTCCGCCGGAGATGGATGGCGTGCCCGGCATCTCGCCCGGTTACGGCAATGGCATCCAGCCGGGGACGACATTCACCTATCGCTTCAAGGTGAAACAATCGGGAACGTACTGGTACCATAGCCACTCCTCCGGCGAGCAGGAGCAACTCGGGATTTACGCGCCGATCATTATCGAGCCTCGGCAGCCGGACCCTTACCGGTACGACCGTGACTACATCATCATGATGTCGGATTGGACCGACGAGGCCAGTCGCGTGATCCATAACTTGAAGATCGATAGCAGCTGGTACAATTTCAACCGGCGCACTCTGGTCAGTCTGTTCCAGGAGCTTTCGCAGGCGCCGGACGAGCAGGCAAGCAAAGCTATCATCAACGACCGCATCGCCTGGTCCATGATGCGAATGGATCCGACCGACATCTCGGACGTGTCGGCCTATACTTTCCTGGTCAACGGCCGAACGCCCGAGCAGAATTTCACGGCTCTGTTCCGCCCCGGCGAACGCATCCGTTTGCGCTTCATCAATGCCTCGGCGATGACCTACTTCGACGTCCGCATTCCCGGCCTGAAGATGACAGTGGTCGCCGCCGACGGAAACAACGTCGAACCCGTGCGCGTCGATGAGTTTCGCTTCGGCAATGCCGAAACTTACGACGTGATCGTCCAGCCGACGGAAGACCGCGCTTACACCATCGTGGGCGAACCGATGGACCGCACCGGGTTCGCGCGGGCCACCCTGGCGCCGCGCCCCGGCATGATCGGCGGCCTGCCGCCGCACCGGCTTAGACCCCTGGTGTCCATGGCCGAGATGGGCATGAATTTGGGACCCAAAGGACAGGATCGCGGCACGCGGCAGCCCGAGCAGGATTTGCCAGGCCATGTCGCACCGGAAGATCCTGTCGCTATGGAAATTGGCATGGGGGGCATGTCCTCCGGTGGCGGGATGAGCGGCATGCAAGGAATGAAAGGAATGCCGAAGGGCGTCCCGACGAGCTCCGGTAGCGCCCAGCACACTGGCCACGCGGCGAGCGCCCCGCGATCCAAGCCCAGCAAGCCAGCGAAATCGCCAACCGTGCCGGGCATGGACCACGGCAAGATGCCCGGAATGAGTTCAGCGCCTACGCAAAGTACCAGCGAGGCGCTGGCACAAATGTCGGGAATGGATCATGGAGCGATGAAAGGCGGTTCGCAGGGCGCAAGCCGAAGATCTCGGATGTCGCCAGCGTCGATGCCATCTACTGGGCTTCAGACTGGGCCGCAGGCCGATGCCTTGCGCGGCGGCGAGGACATGGCCAGCGTCCCGGTCACCTCGGTCAACATGGACCCCGATCCACTGACCAACGATACCGGCGCGCCTCCAGGCACCAGAGTTCTTTCCTATCGCGATCTCAAGGCGATCGATCCCTACCCATACAAGCGCTACGACCGTATCATCGAAATCCGTCTCACCGGAAACATGCAGCGCTACTTCTGGTCGATTAACGGCCGCAAGTTTAGCGAGGCACAGCCCATCGTGCTGCGCTACGGCGAGCGTGTCCGATTCCGGTTCATCAACGAAACCATGATGAACCACCCGATGCATATTCACGGCACCTGGTTTCTGCCTGACGTCGGCAATGGCGCGCGAAGCCCAAAAAAGCACACGGTCAACATCAAGCCAGGCGCGACTGTCGACGTCGATGTTCCGGCCGATGCCGAAGGGCCTTGGGCCTTCCACTGTCATCAGCTCTACCACATGGAAACCGGCATGATGCGCAAGATCGAGGTCGTGCGCGAGACGGCCTCGGCCGCAAAATAGGAGGACGGAATGCAAAAATTGCTTTCCACCTTGGTCGCAAGCGGAGGTCTTATTCTTGCGACGCTGTCGATCGCCTCAGCGCAGTCATCAACCAACTCGCTAAAGCCGAACTATTCTGACCTGAGCGTCCCACCCGTCCCCTACTATCAGCCAATGTTCCCAGATCAGCAGCCATTCGGCAGCATGCGGTTCGAGAAGCTGGAATGGAACGGGCCCGGGTCGAACGCTCGATGGGACATGGAAGCCTTCGTCGGGGGGGACTACGACAAGTTCTTCCTGAAGTCGGAAGGCTTCTATGACGGCAAAACGAGAAAGCTCGAAGAAGGACAAGTGCAGCTACTCTATTCGCGCCTCATCAGCTATTATTTTGATGCACAATTCGGCATTCGCCAGGACTTTTCGGCCAAGTCCAACCGCACCTATGCCACCATAGGCGTCGAAGGATTGGTCCCATTCTTCATCGAGATCGACGCCGACCTCTACATCAGCCAGAAGGGCGAGGTCTCAGCCGCGCTCACCGCCTTTCACGATGTTCTGATTACCAACAGGCTTATTCTGCAGCCTCGCATAGACCTCAAGCTGCAGGCGCAGCGCGTCTCCGATCTCAATCTCGGCAGTGGATTCACCGATGTCGAGCTGGGTGCTCGGCTACGCTATGAAGTTACTCGCAACGTCGCCCCCTATATCGGCGTCGTATGGGACCGCAAGCTCGGAGAAACAGCCGGTATTGCGAGGGCCAACGGAGAGGCTGTCGGCAGCCTGTTTGTTGCGGGCGGCGTTCGCGTATTGTGGTAAAGCAAGATCGAACCAGGACAGCTTGTAGAAATCCCGAAGCTTCAACCGGCTCTCTTCGACTTGGTCACTTGAAATCGAACCTGCAGCTGGTGCCTTACATGTGATGCGACCGATATTTGATGCCGTTTGCGATCTGGAGCTCTCGAACGTATCGCACGATGGCCGCCACCTGATCCTCACGGACCTGGGGTTGCGGCGGCATGTTTCCATAGGGCCAGTGATGCTGCCTCACGCCGAACTTGGCTGCCGAAAAAAATGCGGGATCCGCATGGTGCCCGGGATTGTAGATGTCATGAACAAGGGGTGGACCCTTCTCCGTCCCCGAGGCCCTCATTCCATGACAAGTTGCACAATTGGCCTCGAATAAGGGTTTGCCCTTTGTGGCCAATGCGGACAGCTCGGGCTCGGTGACCTCCACCTTAACAGATCGCGGCGGTCCGGCGGAGGACATCATCCACAACACAGCCACTGCTGCGACGAGCATTGCCGCGCCGAGGGCAAATTTGATATTGCCATACCGGACTTGCTTCATGACTTGATCTGGCTCTCTCGGATTATTTTATCAGCCGTGGCGGAAAACCGCCAGCCGATTGGCCCAGGATGCGGCTGAGCTTCGGAATGAATCCGGGCACCTTGGCCGCATATCTTGCGTATGCCTCGCCAAATGCCGCTCTGGCATCCTGCTCTTCGGCCCACGCAAGCTTGACATACATCATTGTCAAGACCGGAAACATAGCGAGCGTGAGGATCGTCGGCCACTGCAACAGGAAGCCGCACATGACCATGATGAAGCCGACATACTGCGGGTGCCGGACATAGCTGTAGGGTCCCGTCGTTGCGAGCGACCGCGATTGCTGCACATCATAAAGGACCTTCCACGCTGCAGAAATCAGGATGAAGCCGCCGCCGATGAAGACGAAGCTTAAGATGTGAAATGGACCGGCGTGCGGATTGGCCTTCCAGCCAAACATCATTTCCAGGAGGTGACCCGCATCGTGCGAAAACCAATCCACGTCGGGAAACCGCGACTGCAGCCAGCCGGACAGGAAGTAGATGGTCAGCGGGAATCCATACATTTCCGCGAACAGTGCCACCAGAAACGCGCTGAATGCGCTGAATGAGCGACAATCCCGAGGTGTCCGTGGTTTGAAGAACGTGTAAGCAAAGAAGATGAAGATCGCCGAATTGACGATCACAAGGCTCCATAGGCCGTAGGCAGGCGTGGCCTCGTTCATGACGCTCTCCGATTGTCCTGCTGACTGTCAGTGCCGTCATGGCCGTGCCCACCGTGCACGAAAACGTGCATCAGCGGACAAGCCAGCAAGGGGAGCCAAATCAGAAGCCCGAGCACGTGTGCGCGGTGTTCGGTGAACAGCAGGACACCTGCGACGATCAAAAATCCGATCACAACCAGTCCGGCGCGCGATTGAAGTGACAAACCCTTCGGCGGCTGTGCCTGGTGATCGGAACGCTCCTGCAGCGACATCGTAAACTCCTGCTACGTAAACAGTAAACAGTATGCTGCAGCGGAAGTCTTGATCGATATCAAAGGCGCGAACCGAGAGGAACGATCCGCCCACCTACGGGCTTCCGTTGTCCCGAAAAGAGAGTTTCCGGTCGCCCGCCTCGCGTCGAACATGCAGCTACATCATCGGGAATTTCTGGCTCGTTGATATCTCCAGACCCGCCTGCTCGGAGATGGCGCGAAGGAGTAGCCCGGCGGCGCCATAGGAATTAAAGCGAACGCAGAACTCCCGCCGTCCTGCGGAACCGACAGCTCATGCGCGCTCTGCCTCGCCTCGTTTGGCCAATACCGCCTATCCGAAATGGTGACACCTGCGTAAGCACTTGCCGTTGCTGTTGCCAATGGCAGTGCCAGCAACAGAGTTCTGACTGTGTGCTTGAACATAACCCGGCTCCAACTCAACGCGCCGACCGGCAGCTTTTCGCCCAAGGAGGCGATCCACGAATGCCAAAATGGCAGGAACCAACCGAGTTGCTTGTCTAGCGGCATTCGCGGCCTGCGGATCCCACTGCGGCGGCAGGTATTTCATTAAATAACATAGTCCAGGTCCGATGGGCGTCTTTGATCCGGGATCAAGCATTCGTGACCGTCGCTCGTTTACTATCCGCCCGGCCGACGACTTCCATCAGTTCCGCGATCTTCGGCGCTGATCGGCTTGTCGCCGCTGCGGATGGCGTGTTCCACGCAGTGGGCGACGTGATCCTTCAGGATTTCTTCTTCTACACGACGAAGCGAGGAACGCACGGCTGAGATCTGGGTAACGATATCGATGCAGTATCTGTCCTCGTCGACCATCTTTCGCGAGCCCGTGAACTTGGCCTTCGATGCGGTTCAGGCGTTTCTGACAAGAAGCCTTGATGTCGTTCATCATGAGCCGTACGTACCCCCCACGGGTACATTCCGCAAGAGATGGAGTAGATGATGATGTTTGAGCAGGACGCCTCAGGTTTGGAAAAAGCGCGCGGAAGCTGCTGCGGACAGTCTCACTCCACCTCCCAGGAGTCCGCAGATCACCATCGTCACGATCCAGCGCAAGGCCCGACCGTGGATCCTGTCTGCGGGATGTTGGTCGATCCCGCCACGGCTCGTCACAAGATCGAGCACGACGGACAGACCTTCTACTTCTGTTCGGAGCGCTGCCGGGCGAAATTCGCGGAAGATCCGGCGACGTACGTTCACCGCGAGACGCAGCAAGCGACCCCTCCCGACGCGCCGGAAGGCACAATCTACACATGCCCGATGCATCCGCAGATACGCCAGTTCGGGCCGGGCAACTGCCCTATCTGCGGCATGGCGCTCGAACCCGAGCTGGCAAACGCGGAAACCGGTCCGAACCCCGAGCTGATCGACATGACCCGGCGCTTTTGGGTGGGCCTCGCCCTCTCGGTCCCTGTTGTAATCCTTGAGATGGGCGGTCACCTCATCGGCGGCCATGGCTGGATCGATCAGACGCTTTCCAACTGGATCCAGTTGGTCCTTGCAACGCCGGCGGTGCTTTGGGCGGGCTGGCCGTTCTTCGTGCGCGGCTGGCAATCGGTCCTGACACGCAATCTGAACATGTTCACGCTGATCGCGATGGGCATCGGGGTCGCGTGGGTCTACAGCGTCGCCGCCACCGTTGTCCCGGGTGTCTTTCCGGCCACGTTCAGAGGGCAGGATGGAGCGGTAGCCGTCTACTTCGAGGCGGCTGCGGTCATTACCGTGCTGGTCCTGCTTGGCCAGGTGCTCGAACTGCGGGCCCGCGAAGCGACTTCAGGCGCGATCAAGGCTCTTCTCGACCTCGCGCCGAGGACAGCCCGTCGTATTCGCTCTGACGGCATGGACGAGGAGGAGGTCCAGATTGCGGTGTTGCAGCCAGGTGATCGCCTTCGCGTGCGGCCGGGCGAGAAGGTGCCGGTCGACGGTGAGATCGTCGAAGGCAGATCCTCGCTCGACGAGTCGATGGTTACCGGCGAATCGATGCCCGTCACCAAGGAGGTCGGCGGCAAGGTGATCGCCGGCACGCTGAATCGTTCCGGCGGCTTCGTCATGCGCGCCGAAAAGGTCGGCAGCGACACCATGCTGTCTCAGATCGTTCAGATGGTTGCGCAGGCCCAGCGCTCCCGCGCTCCCATCCAGCGCTTGGCCGACCAGGTTGCAGGCTGGTTCGTCCCGGCCGTCATCGTCGTTGCTATCGCGGCCTTTGCCGCCTGGGCGGTCTACGGTCCGGAGCCCCGCTTCGCCTTCGGCCTCGTCGCCGCAGTCAGCGTCCTAATCATCGCCTGCCCCTGTGCTCTCGGTTTGGCCACTCCGATGTCGATCATGGTCGGTGTCGGGCGCGGCGCTCACATGGGCGTCCTGATCAAGAACGCCGAAGCGCTGGAGCGCATGGAGCGCATCGACACCATCGTGGTGGACAAGACAGGCACCCTCACGGAGGGCAAGCCGAAGGTCGTGGCTATCGTGCCCGCTGGCAACTACTCGGAGGCCGAAGTGCTGCAGCTCGCGGCCAGCGTGGAACGCGCGAGCGAGCACCCACTTGCGGACGCGATCGTGAACGAAGCGAAGGAGCGAGGCATCCAGATAACTGACGTCCAGGACTTCGACTCGCCCGTCGGAAAGGGCGCGCTGGGAGCTGTCAATGGCAAGAAAGTTCTGCTCGGTAACGCCAGCTTCATGCGCTCGCAGGGAGTGGATACTTCCGCCATAGAAGCCGAAGCCGAGCGTCAGCGCGGCGAAGGCGCCACCGTCATCAACATGGCCGTGGACGGCAAGCTCGCCGGCATCCTCGCCATCGCCGACCCGGTTAAGCAGTCCACACCGGAGGCGCTGCGGGACCTTGGGGCCGAAGGCGTCAGGGTCATCATGCTCACCGGCGATAACCGCACCACGGCTCAGGCGGTCGCACGCAGGCTGGGCATCGGCGACGTCGAAGCTGAAGTCCTGCCGGATCAGAAGAGCGCAGTCGTCGCCAGGCTACAGAAGGAAGGCCGGAAGGTCGCCATGGCCGGAGACGGGGTGAACGACGCGCCGGCGCTGGCCGCCGCCGAAGTCGGAGTGGCGATGGGCACAGGGACGGACGTGGCGATGGAGAGCGCAGGAGTGACGCTCCTGAAGGGCGATCTGAACGGGATTGTGCGTGCACGGCGTCTCTCGCGCGCCACGATGCGCAACATCCGCCAGAACCTGTTCTTCGCCTTCGTCTACAACGCGGCGGGAATTCCGATCGCAGCCGGGGTGCTCTACCCGACGTTCGGTCTTCTGCTGACACCGATCGTCGCCGCGGCCGCGATGGCGCTCTCCTCGGTCAGCGTGGTGGGCAATGCGCTGCGACTACGAACTGTCCGAATCTGAAACTAGCCAGCCCTGCAAGTTTGCTCGAAGAAAGTCTCGTTCCGTGGATCTTTGTCGGCGAGGACGTACAGCAAGAACCCGAGCGGCCCATGTAGAGCGTGACCAGGATAAGCCCCACTTCATAACTGTCGGGCCGGGATTCCCCGCGAACTGGTCGTAGGCACATAGGCCGTAGATGCCAGCGCGAGCACGAACCAGACAATCAGAAAACAATCATACGGTAGGGCAATCACGGCGGCTCCGAAGCGCTGATTGACATCGTTCCCGTCGGCATTGTTCCTCTTAGAGTTGGTGAGCACCGGGCAATCAAAGAGCCAGGCAGCGGAGGCGACTTGACAAGGCCTAAGCCCACCGATGATCTTGTCTATTCGCGAATTGATTGGTGATCGACTTAGACAGGCAAGAAATGTCCAAGGGAGAGTGGGGTGGCTGATCTCCTGCGCGTATTGATTGAACGTTGGCGTGATGATCCGGAATCAACCTATCGAAGTTGGTTTCTCTGGGACGAGCGACTCAAGAATTTTCGATCGATCCGGCGGGGCATTGCGCAGGTGGTCGAGGAGATCGAGGCCGGAACTTTCGGCAACGTCTACAGGGGCTCCTCGCTGGAAACGATCGTAGGCTCCATTGCGGAGCAGCGGCAAATATTCAAAGGCGCCGATCATGCCTTCCTTTGGAAGCCTAAGCTGCGCATTCCGGATATCTATGAGGATGCGCAGAACCAGCGGGCCTTCGGTCGACTGCTCCATCACTGCTCGTGTTGCAGCACCGAACAGGAGTTGATCGAGGGAATCGAGACAATCGATCGGTTGGCCATCAAAGGGCTCGGTCCGGCGGTCGCAAATCTGCTTTACTTCCTGCACCCTACCCTGATGTCGCCGTTCAACACCGCCATCGTCAATGGCTTCAATGCTGTCACCGGTTCGAAGGTCAAGCTCGGACGCTGGGATCAGTATCTGGCGATGCGAGCCGGCATGTTGCGGCTGAACCAGACCCACCGCGATCTCCTGTCGAACGATCTCGGGGCAATCGCGGGCTTCCTCTTCGATATCGGTATGGGACGTTACTCCGCGCCGCCGGTGGCCGAAGGAGATGCGGCGCGCGATGCGTGGTTCGCAGAATTGTCGAAGGCACGGGATACAGCCAAGAGACTACAGGGATCGATCGCCGCCGCCCGAGAAGGCGATCGCACGCACACGGAAATTCAGGCGTGGCTCAGGGATTTGGGGCTAGCGCTCGGCTACAAGGTCTGGGTTGCCTCAAACGATCGTGGGCGCACCCACAATGGTGGCATGCTGGCCGCTGGCTGCCTGGAGTGCCTTTCGCCGTCGATCGAAAGCTTGTCGGGGGCGGACTCGATCCGACTCATCGACGTCCTTTGGATCAACTCGGATGGCACGCGCGTGACGGCCGCTTTCGAGGTCGAACACACGACCTCTATCTACTCGGGGATCGTTCGCATGCTGGATCTCGCCTTAAGCAGCGACCTGCACGCGACGGGCGGTCTCTTTCTGGTTGCCCCCGATGCGCGTGAAGAGGAGGTTCGGGCACAACTTCGCCGCCCCGCTTTCAGTCGCGTAGCGGATTTGCAGGTACGCTTCTTGCCTTACGGCGAGTTTGAAAGGCACAGGGAGGCAATCGCGCGGTTCGGGAGCGGAATGAAAGGCATTCAGGCGATTTCGCGCATACTTTGACCGGCACCGGCCCCAATCGCGATCCGATCGGCTCCCGGACGTCCCGGGCTAAACCACTCAAGCGATCACCATCCGGTTGACGAGCGCCAGCCTGTTCGAGAGATGGACCTTGTTAAGGGCCGGCTGAATCTCGCCCAAATGAGCTCCTCTGCCAGCTATGGCGCAATCCGCTTCAGACCCCAGCTCGCTCTCCGCCGTAACATCTCTGCCACCTCATTCGGCGCCCGACGAGCCTTCCGTGATTCGTTTCATCGTCAATTCGCTCGTCGGCTGTCCAATGAGGGGCAATTCCTCATGACTCCTGAGGGGGCAAGTTTCATGGCGCGACGGCCAGTGTAGGATTGCGAGCCGCATTCGTGCCTGCCCGGGAGGATGTTGCCGACGAAAGTCGGTTAAGAGCTGCCCCGGATTTCCCGACGCAAGGCTTAAGTGTGCGCCAGTTGTGGAAAAAACCTTACCTCTGTGTCGCTAGGCAGCTATTGTGAAGGGTATCGATACTTTCAAGATCGGAAAAGAGTTTGCGCGAAAAAGAACTCCGCATAGCGCTTGTTTGCTTTGGCGGTGCCTCGCTCGCTATCTATATGCATGGGATCACCAAGGAGGTTCTGAAGCTCGCCAGGGCTTCGAGCGCTCTTCATTCCGTTGCCAACCGGAAGAAGCGCTCGAGCGTCGCATTCGCAGATGTCCGCGATGCCTCCGACCCCGAATTTGATACCGAAAGGATCTATTTCGACCTTCTGCGCGACGTCGGTCGAACGGTCGACCTGCGAGTCGTGGTTGACATAGTTGCTGGTGCCTCTGCGGGGGGAATCAACGGGGTCATGCTGGCACGTGCACTGAGCCATGACCTGCCCCTGGGGAGATTGCGCGACCTCTGGCTTGAGAATGCCGATATAACTGAACTCCTGGCATCCGAAGCAAAGGCAAGTAGATTCAGCAAATGGGTTCTTCGGCCGCTTTTCTGGGCAGCGGGTCTAATTGGAAAGGGGCTCGTTAGAGACCCGGAGGTGCGTTCCAAGCTGTCGCTGTTCATGCGGTCTCGCTGGTTCGAACCGCCGTTTGATGGTCCGAAGATGACGGCTCTGATGTACGACGCGGTGGCGGCGATGGGAAGGCCACGGGAGGAGACGTCGTCTCTGCTTCCTCCAGGTCAGGGTCTCGACTTATTCGTGACCTTGACTGATTTCAACGGTCATCAACGAAGCATGCCGATTCACAGTCCGCCGATCATCCATGAGCGCGATCACCGTCACCAGCTTCATTTCAAATATCGGCGGAGCGCAAGCGGAGCTATCAAGAGCGATTTTGACATGACGAATGCGCCCGCACTAGCTTTCGCCGCGCGCGCAACATCATCAATTCCAGGAGCCTTCCCGCCGGCGCGCATTCTGGAGGTCGATCAGCTACTCAGAGACCGCTCTATTATTTGGCCGCACCGCGCGGATTTTATGGTCAGAAACTTCGAAAATTATGCGCAGATGAATGTTGACGCTGCGTCCGTGCCCTTCATCGATGGCAGCGTCTTGAGCAGCCATCCGTTTCGCCAGGCGGTCAGCGCCATCCGAGGCCGCGCCGCTTATCGTGAGGTAGATCGACGGGTCGTTTACGTTGATCCCAATCCCACACCAACGGGCTTAGCTGCCCATCACGGCCTGCCGGGGTTTTTCTCGACATTGAAAGGCGCGATGTCCGAGATTCCGTTGTCCCAACCTGTAACCGACGAGCTTGGCTGGATAGCCGACTTCAACGAACAAGTGCGGCGGCTCAGATCGATCGTGGATAGCGCTCGTCCTCATATCCGGCGAGTTGTGGAGGAAGTCGAGGCCTTCGACTGCGAGGGGTCGGACAGCGCGGCTCAGATTCGCGGTTGGCGCGAGCAGGCAAACGAGAGGGCCGCTCGCGACGCGGGCTTCGCATACGATGCCTATGTGCGTCTGAAGCTCGCCTCGGTGCGAGATTTCATCAGCCGAATGATAATGGAGATACGCGGCGTTCGTATGGAATCGCCGTTTGCACGGTCGATCACGGAGATCATAGACGCCTGGGCGATCCGCGCTGGTGTAATATACGAGCCCGCAGACAGTTCGTCTGTGCGTGGAGTTACAGGCGGTGAGATCATCCCGAAGTGGATCGCGTTTTTGCTTACATTTGACATAAGTTATCGAAAGCGCAGGCTACGGTTTTTGATTGAAGGTCAAAATCGCCTTTCCCAAATGCTCGGTTCACAAGAGTTCGATGGGCTAGACGCCGCCAGCGTCGACCGCTTGAAACGTAAGTATTACGAGTGTGCCGAGGCGCTGGAGCGGAGAGAGACGGAAGCCAGCGTCAGCGCGACCACGCGCAATCTGGTCGAAGACATCTTTCGGGCAGGTCCATCTCCGGCTGAAGTCAAAGAGATATCCAAATTTGCGCAGTCGTTTGTGACGCGACATAAGGATCGGATTGATCTCCTCATCGAGCACTTGGGCTCGGACGTGGACCTCAAATCCACTACCTCGGACCTCGACGTTCTCCTTGCCGAAACCGAGCGGTGGCCACCGCGTGCAGCGCATGAGGTCCTGGTGAATTACCTCGGGTTTCCCTTCTGGGATATTGTGACGTTTCCGGTCATGCCGTGGCGCGAAGTTGGGGAGTTCAATGAGATCCGGATTGATCGCATCGCCGCACAGGACGCTGTCGGCATCAACAGACTTGGTACATTCCGGCTAAGGGGAACTGGCTTTAGTCAATCTGCAGCGTTCCTGTCGCGGGCTTACCGTGAGAACGATTACCTACTCGGCCGCCTGCATGCCATGGACCGTCTGATCGATATTGTTTCCGAGGCGGCCGGTCCGGACTCTCAAACTCCAGCTGCCATAGCGGCAGCCAAGAAGCGAGGATTTCTCTGTATTTTGGATGTGGAGGAACGCCACCTACCCGCGTGCGGGAAACTGATTGCTGAACTAAGGGCTGCGCTCACCTGAGACGAACCCAACGATCCAATGATGCGGGATGGTTGACTGCGATATGAGATGCTCAATGAAACTCGCACTATCAGCGTTCGCGATGCAAAAATGGACCGACTTGGACTCGACGATCTCATGTGCCGATTGGACTTGGCAATGCCAAACTTGGCCGAGCTGACCGTCGTCAACCCCCTATCCTTAAAAAAAAGTCCGCCCCGGGCGGTTAGACCGAGATGGTGAGTTGATATAACGAAAGCGGTTGCGGGAGCCGCTGTCACATGCGCTTCATCAAGCTGGTGGTATCTCGCGGTCTCGGTTATCCGTTCGACCGACAAAAGCTGTGTAGGAAAGGCACAAAGGCAAAGGGCCTGCTTGCAAAAACGGCTTTCTGGTAGTCACCCCCCCCACGTCGGTCAGTTTGTATCTTACAGATCTGAATGTCATCCGCGACCTGCTTTCGCGTGATTTGTCCAAAGGCCGATGAGCATCTTGCCGTAATGACGACGCCCACGCCACAGGTGACTCTCGGCGAGGCTCGTGTGCGGCTGAGCAAAATCTCGTCTGGCTTGGCCAGGCCTATCGGCGAGCCCAATTGCCTGGGCCTCCCTGGTCAGTGCGGGTTCTCGACGGTTCGGCAATTCCCGAGGGTCAGTCGGAGTCTGCGGTGCGCGGAATCATTGCGTCCGATGAATTATCTTCGAAATGTCAGATTGTGAATCCGCGCGACGACGTGACGTGATACAAAGTCGAAAGATTGATTGCATGAACTCGCGCATTCAGCGCTCTCGCTCTTGCAGCCTCACTCGTTCGCCGCCCCGGCTTTGCCGGACCTCTTCTTTGTTGCGCCCCGATTGCTGCCGCTCTCCAACGGGCTCCATGACGGTTGCTCGCGCAAACGAGTGCCCCTGCTCGAGGCGTTGGGCGATGCGCTCCTTGGCGAAAGCCAGAATGCTCTGGCGAGCATTCTCATCGTTCGGCAGAGCGCGTTCGACAAGCTTGTTGATGACGACAATCTGGGATCGGGCCGCGAGCAGGTCGGAATCATGCGAGGCAGCCGGTCGGTCTGCACGGCGCGCCTCCACCGTTACACTCCACCTGTTGCGCCACATCTGGCGCCGTTCAATGCCAGCGTTTCCTGTGGCGGTGTCTATGGAGTTGATCGTCCTGATGATGGGTTCGACGCCATCCCTGCGCAGAGAGATGCGGTCGCCAGGCCTGGCGCCACTATCTGCGACATCAGTTACAACGCCGACGCCCCACACCTGATGTCGCCGGCCATCGCCCAGTTCGATGGCTACATAGGTTGACGGCTCCGCGTCGGGTCGGTTGCGGTAGGGGCCAATACCGACCTCCATCAGACGTCCGGAAACGCCCTTGTCGTAATCGAGCCTATCCGCCTTGGTTGACCTGTCGGAGGTCGAGCGGACCCCTACGTCGTTGGTCCGGGGGTGGGCTCGATCCCATGCGACTCGTCGGTCAGCGAGCGCCTGGCTGTCAAGCTCGTTTGGCTGATAGCCCTTCACGTCGATCCCGCGTGCGGCAGCCTCCAGCCAAGCCTCGCGTCTAAACTCGACAGAACCACGGACGTGAAGCGCCTCCCACTGGCGATGTTGTGCCACGCTGACCATATCGCGGATCACCTCAATGGCAGCTAGGCGGGTGACCAGGCGATCGTCAGTGGCCTTGAACGCGAGGTACTCTTTCCGCTCATCGGCATAGAGCCGCGCTTCCCGGGCGGATCCATCCTTTTCGGTTTGACTGGCCACCACGTAATATTTGCGGCGGATGCGATCGGGGAGAGCATTGTCGAGACCTTCCGTGGAGGAAGACTTGTCAGTGGCGGCCTTGCTTCCGGAGTCATCGCCCCTCTTGTCTCTGTTCGAAGAATCCGCGGCGCGGCGGTGCCGTTCGAGGCTGAACTCGTTGCTATCATCATGTGTGTCGCTCATGCTGCTGTTCGCTCCGCTTGCGGCCGGGCCGTCGCGCCGGCGGGATGGCCTGGGCGTCGATATAATTCAGAACCCAGGCCTTCATGTCGTCTTCGGAAAGGCCTTCGAGGTCCACATCCACGTCACCGAAATCAAAACTGGCGCCTGCAGGAATCGTGGAGGGATCGGCCACCTCCTCGTCGGTCATGGGTCGTGCTCGGAATACCGCACGCAGCTCGGCGATCTCGGAGCGCAACTCCTTGATTTCGGCGTCGAGCAGTGCATTTGAACGCGCTTTGGGCATCTTGGGGACAGGCGCCGGCAGCAATCGCTTCAGAAAAGACTTGTCCTCGTAGTAGATGATCTTATCGGCGATGATTGGCGGAATGCCGGTGCCAAGAATGAAG
Source organism: Bradyrhizobium sp. USDA 4011 (assembly GCF_054063415.1). NCBI lineage: Bacteria > Pseudomonadati > Pseudomonadota > Alphaproteobacteria > Hyphomicrobiales > Nitrobacteraceae > Bradyrhizobium > Bradyrhizobium sp. USDA 4011. The sequence goes on along the minus strand of NZ_JBSSGG010000002.1, from coordinate 116,142 downwards.
GCCTTGGACTTCGGAAGAAGCTTGAGTTCTTGTGGCAGCATGAGGGCGCGCCGGTGCTGGGACACTGTTTCGCTGATTGCACGCATCGCGAGCCCTTTTGGTCCGCTGCGGCTGCGGGCGTTCACGGTCTCGTAGCCGATGCGCTCCGAGAGCTCATTCGCCACGTCCTGCTCTTTCGGGGCAAACACGACCTCGACTGCGTGGTTAGTCATGAAGTTGCGGGCTGCGTCGATCCCGTAGATGGCGCGCAGCTGCGCCGGGCTCTGGACGACAGTGAGAAGGCGGATGCCGTAGCCGGCGATGAAGGCGACCGATTTTGCCAGCACATTGACATTGCCGAGCGCCGGAAATTCGTCCATCAGCAGCAGTACCTTGCGATTGAGTTTGGGGTTTTGTTCTGGCAGCTCCCGAGTATTGAGATCGACCACCTGCTGAAAGAACAGGTTTAAGAGCGGCGCCATGCGGTCGAGATTGTCAGGTGTCACCCCAAGGTAGATCGACATGGGCTCTTGGCGAAGCTTCCGCAGGTCAAAATCATTGGTCGAGGTTGCGGCATCGATGCGGGGATTGAGCCAGAGGCCGAGCCGTGCCGTCACGGTCTTGCGGACCGAGTTCAAGGTGTTCTCTGAGGCAGCAAGGAAGTCGTTCAGCGCTGTGATGCAGTACCGCGAGAGCGGTGAAAGACCCGCCTTACGGTCGGCGATGATCTTGTCGAAGTGGGCTTTCAGATCCTGGGTCGCCGACAGCTGGCGCAGGATCTCGCCGATCGTCAATGGCAAGCCCGGCGTTTCCGCGACGTACCCGCCGATCGCCACAAAGGATGAACGAGCGGCCTCAAACCAGAACGGGTCCCCGCGGCTCTCGGCCGGAAACAGCATCACCGCAATGCGCTGTAGGTCGTCATACAGGTCGGCGGGATCGCTGCGCACATATCCCAGCGGATTGTAACGCGCAGTACGACCGTTCTCGTCGAGCGGATCGAACAAATGGACCTCCTGCCCGTGGCTAGCGCGAAAGCCGGCCGAGCGATCCCAGTTCTCCTTCTTCACATCCAGCGCAACAACCGAATCCGGCCAATTGAGCAAGTTCGGAATGACATAGCCGACCCCCTTCCCCGCGCGCGTTGGGGCATAAAGGAGGACGTGCTCCGATCCGCCGAAGCAGAGCATTTTTCCATCCTTGCGGCCGAGCAGTAGACCCTCTTTGGATCGCAGGCCGGCAGCCCTGATCTCGCGCTCGGATGCGAAACGGGCTTTGCCGTGAAGGGGAACCGGACGGTGCCGGAGGATGGCGCCGAGCAGGCCAAAGACTGCAATCAAGCCAGCGAGGGTCGACAGCGTCAGCCAACGGTCGAAGCGCGGATCCGTGCCATAACGCGGCCAGCCTGTGGCGATCTCCGACCAGTGGAAGCCGCCATCGTGGAGTCTGAGCCCGAGCAGCAGAACGTTCGAGGCGACCAGCAGGAAAACGGCGCCGGCCGCGAGCGCCAGCGCCGTGCCGAGGCCGGTCTTAACGGGCGTGGTCGCGTTTGCGAACGGGGTCATAGTAGATTTCCGAGATGCGGTAGCGGCCGTTACGCTTCTGCATCTGCACCACCACGTCGACCAGATGCAGCAAAAGCGAACGGATATCGTCGCGGTGGAGGTCACGTCCCTCCGCACTCTCTTTGGCCAGCAAGGTCATCTGTTCGAAGGCAAGGCGAGCGCTGTCGGCGTGAACCGTCGTGATCGATCCTGGGTGCCCCGAATTCACATTCCTGAGATAAAAGAAGGCGGTGCCGTCGCGCAGCTCCTGCAGCAGAATGCGGTCAGGCCGCATGCGCAAGGACGATTCCAGGAGTTCGCGGGGGCCGATCTTGGCCACACCCTGCCCATCCTTGGCATAGAGCAGCCGGACGCAATTTTGATGTGGGATGACCAGCTCGGCGGTGTCTTCGATGGTGATGAGCCGCTCGTGCTCCGGGATCGCCGCAATCAACGCCTTGGATAAAGTAGTCTTGCCCGACCCGGTTGCTCCCGAAATCAGGATATTGCGACGGGTGCGCACCGCAAGCTCTAGGAACTCGCGCCAATGGCCGGCTTCTTTCAGGGCCAGCAGTCGATGCTCGTCGGCATCCAGGTCGTCACTCGCGGAGCGGACCGCATCAAATAGCTCTGCCCGCTCGAGCGCTTTCAGGTTCATGGTCAACGATGAGGGCTTGCGGATCGTGAGACTGATCATGCCCGCCGGGACCGCGGGTGGCACAACGATCTGACAGCGCTCGTCGCCGATCAGGCTGGTCGAGACCACCGGGTATTCCGGCCCTATATCCTGTCGGGTGTGGCTGGCGGCTGCGGTTGCAAGATGTGAGAGGTAAGTTTGCGTGAGGGCAGCTAGCTCATGCCGGGTCCAACCGTCAGTCCCCTCCACGAAAACCTCGCCCGGACGGTTGACGACGATTTCAGTGAGGGTGTCGTCGGCTAGGTATGGAGCCAGCGGCTCGAGGTACCGCGCCAGCACCAACCGTCCGCCATCGTGATTGCCCGATGTGCCTGCGCTCATTTCGTCACCACAGCCGGACCCACGATGCCTCCGGGGAGGGTACGGTCGAGAATTTGGGTGCGGCTCTCGATCCGCTTGAGTTGGTAGACAGACGAGAAATCAAGATCGCGCGCGACAAAGATATTCACGAGCTCGCCTTGGTTCTTGCTCAGCGTCGGCGGGATGTTGATGGACTGCTCGACGGCGATGCCGGCGGCGGTGTTGCTCGCACCAGCAGTGTTGTTGATCTGGATTGAGCCGTCTTGCAATTGCTGCCGCCCGATCGAGGAGGCATCGCTGACGATCGACAGCAACAGCGCCGAACCGAAGCGCTCCCAGAAATGCGTGTCGATATCGCCGTCGAACCCTGCGCGGCCCAGTCCATCCGTGGCAGGCGAGGCCAGCGCCACGATCACGCCCGTCGGCGTCTTGGCGCGCGCCCATAGCACAAACATCCGTTTGGAGCCGCGCCGGACATTGCCACGATATTCCCCGACGACTTGCGTGCCCTTTTCCATCAGCACCACGTTGCCGGAATCTGACATCACATCGCGCAATACGACGCAGGAGACGAAGCCAGCCACATCTGAGGACATCGCGGTCTCGAGTACGCAAGGGATCGACGTGCCCTGGGTGACGAGAAGATTGCGATTGGGAAGTCGGGCTGCGCGCACGCCTTCGATTGGCGTGGGTTTCAGCTTGTCCGCAAGCTCGTTCCGTGGCTCGGCCCGCCCAAAATCAAAGGGATCGACCGGGACGCTTCCGGTCAGGCCATCACGGGGCGGACGCCCCGATGCGACCGGCCGGTTATAGGCCAGTACCGGCGCGCGCCGCGCGCTTTCGAGCATCTGGTCCGCAGCGGATACGGCGGCCGCCGGTGTGACAGCAATAGGTGCGACCGGAATGGACGCGGTGGTGATGGGTGCGGCAGGTGGCTCTGCGGCGGGCTCGAAGGCGGCCGCCTGGCGGATCATGAGCTTGCGGGCGGACTCGCCGACCGGCTTGTCGCTTTTCCAGGTTCCCCAGATGACCAGAAAGGCGAATGCGGAGAGCGCTAGCGCGCCGAAGCCGCGTTTGAGCATCGCTGTTCGACCGTTGTCCCCACCTCCAACCGGGGTAATGCCGCGCTCGCCGGCAAGCGTCTCGTTCTCAAGCTCGGTCATGTTGCGCCCGCCTATCGTGCCTTAAGGATTGGAGATGGCCTCTTCGCCCGCCGCTCGATCGAGGGGCTCGTGGTGTTGGTGCCGGGATTGACGCCGACAGCATCGAACGCTTCATTGAAGATGCAGAGCACGATGTCGCCCTTGCGCAGCCGAAACTCGCGGGCAGTGGCGTGGACTACCACAAGCTCGCCGCGGACATCTTTAGGGACGAGACTTTCAGAGCCGTCCGAGTTGATCAGGTAGATCGCCGGGATCTCCCGATTGCCAGCAAAGCGGAACGTGGTCTCCTTGCCGTCGTCGAAGACGGCTTCGGGTTCGAGGTCGATCGAGCCCTGGGCCGAAAAACGCCAGTTGCGCGCGCCGTAGGCATGGTGCAGGTCAAACGTCTGATCGATCAGCGCGCCTTCCCGCTCGGCGCCCCTGGCAGCGGCCTCGATGCGCCGACGCTCGATCTCGTCGCCTGGGTAGGCGAAGCGGACGACGAAGTAGCTGTCGGCCAGCGTCGTCTCGGCGATCGACAACTCGAACTGATAGGAGCGCTTGCGTCCATCGGGCCGGGTGGTGACGACCTGCAGATTGGTCGGTGGGTGCTTTTCGCGCGGCTTGAGGAACAGGATCGAACCCGCCGGTGCAACTTCCCATGCGATGGCGTCACCAATGGCGACATGGGCGATTTCCTCGTCATCGGCAAACACGACCTGGGTCGAGGCGCGAATGACGCCATTGAGGCGGACCACGTTGGCTGGGTCATAGGTCACGGTGCGTACGCGCGCATCGTGTTGACCGGGCGCCGGCTGCTGCAGCGCCAGCACCGGTGCCGCAAATCCAAGAGCTAAAGTCATCAAAAGCGCAAAACGTTTCATGGCACGACCTCCGGATCGGCGCGATATTCTGAAACCAGAAAGCCGAGCGGATTGATCAGACGGTCGGCGGACGACATCGGTGCGTTGGCGTAAGAGAAGGTTAGGGTCGAGACCCAATGGGTCACATGGGTTTCCTCGCCCTTGCGGGTCTCTTTCATGAACCGCACAGATGCGACATTGTCGGCCAGGAGTGAGATCGCTTTGATCCGGACGGTGGCAACACCAAAACGGCCTTGGACGACCTGTGGGCTTTCGGGATTCGACCCACGGTACCAGGCTGCGAAGCGGGCTTGTTCGCCCTGCCCGGAAAGCAGCGAAATCGTCCGAAAATTGGTTTCGGCTTCCGGATAGCTGTAGCCTTCACGCGCGCGAACGTAGCGACCAAGGAAATATTTGGTCACCGCTTCGTCGTATCGCGCCGGCGTCGAATTGAGGGCGGAGACAGTGTCCACAATGCCAGTGGCATTGTCGACCCGGATCACGAACGGCTCGACTGTCTTCAGCGGCGCCAGCGCTGCGACCGCTCCGACCGAGGCGATCGCCAGTGCGCAGGCGCCCGCGGCAATGACCCAGGCTATTCGCCGCGAGCGATGGGCCGACAGCAGGAGATCTTGTTCCCATCGCCGCGAGTTCTCAAAGTAGGCTTTCAGATCATCATGCCCGACCATCTCACGCCTCCCTGCCGCAAGTGCGATACGAGGCCGCAATGTTGGTCCAGCGGCCAGACGCGGCGAGATGGGTCGAGGGTACGGAGGAATTGCCCTCGCCCTTCCGAATGATGGGTGCGGATGGCGAAGCTGGTGGCTCCGGTGTCGCCGGCGGCGCGCCGGACTCCCAATCCCACAATGAGCGGTTAAGCGGCCGCCGCGCCGTACCGTCACATGACGGCGGTCCCTTTGACCAGGTCCCGCAGCCGCCAAGCTGGCATGCGATGACGCAAATGATGGATAGTCGACGCCACATCGTTCTGATGCCCCTGTCTTGCTTGTCGCCTGGTGCCGGCGACCTTGCTTACGCAGCCGTGGTCCCCTGGGATTTCGCACGCCGGATGCTGCCGCCCTGGCGGCTCGCCCGTATCGCGGCGAGACCGCGGCTGGCCGACCAGCTGGCGCCAGCGTAGGCCCCTCCCGCCGCGGCCGTGGCATTGGCAATCAGTGGGTTTGTGACCAGCCGGCTTGCGAGCGACGCCCCACCTCCGGCGAGACCGCCTGCGATGGTCGGCAACTGAAGCGCGATATATCCGGACAGACCGAGCACGGCACTGATGGCGACCGCGGCGACCACCATCTCGCCCGCCGTTCCTGCGTTGGCTCCAAACCTGTCGATGAAGCCGCTGACGGTGGACAGCATCAACCCGACCAGTGCGACAACCAGGACCAGCAGGATCACGAAGTTCGCGAGCTGCCGAAGCCAGGCTTCTGTAAACGGGCGCGTTGCCTCAAATAGTCCCAGCGCTATGAAGATCGGGCCGAGTGCGATGACGACGCCTAGACCAACCTTGGCATAGAGCAGGATAGCGAACTGTAAGAAAGCACCGACTGCCACAAAAACGAGAAGAATGCCCGCAATCAGTGCCGGCGCCACATCGGTGATTCCCGCTTGATCGTAGATCTTATTGGCGACGTCGATTCCTTTGGAGAGAAGTTGATCGAAGGGCGCTCCCGAACTGGTATTTAGCCCTGAGCCCGCTAATGCATTGCCGATTTCTTTCGGCAACGAGTCGAAGAACAGACTCGTGACATATTGCTGAAACGCGCTGGAATTCGTCGCCAGCAACACCACGACCACGATCCGCATCGCCCGCCAGGCGAATTCCATGATCGGCTCAGAGATCGCGCCGCGCATCACGGCAAAGCCGTAGAGAATGACGTAGAGCGTCACTGCGGTACGAAGTGGACCGTCGATGTAGGTGGCGAGATTCGAGACCGACGTCGACACGAATGCCGTGATCGGTTGCTCGAACTCCTTCAGGAAACTGTCGAAGACGTTTACGGCCATCGTGGCGGTCCTTATTTCAGGGCGTCCTTCATCTCTTTGACGAAGGCTTTCTTGCGGGCTTCATTGGCGTTGATGCAGTCGGGAGTTTTCCCGCGTTCGCCCGGATTGTCGCGGCACGCCTTGAGAGCCGTGGTGAGCTCGTCCCGGTGATCCAGAAACCAGCCGACGGTCTTGGCTTGTTGACCCTTGTCGGCGTCGTTGCAGCCCACGAGAGCCGTGGCGCCGGTGAGGAGAAGAATGGCAAGTCTCGTCTTCATTGCAGGGCTGCCTTCATCTCATCGACCAGTTGCCGCCGTCTCTCCCGTTCCCGCTGCCCATCCATGTCCGCGCGGGCCTGCTGGATCATTGCCAGCCCCTGCATTCGGAGCACGTCGTTCTGCAACAGCGCCTGTTCGGCCTGCAACCGCGCTGAGAGATCGAGAATCTCCTTGGCGTCGGTCGCCGAGCTGATGCGAGCCCTGAGCTCCTCAAGCGCATCGATGCGCTGCGAGGCGGTGTCATACACTGCCTGACCCATGGAGTGCTTCGCCCCGGTCTGCCGAGCGATCCGGTCGAGCTCGCTCCGGTAATAGGAATTTCCGCTGTTGCCGGCATAGGCGCGATTCTGCGAAAGATAATGGTTGATCGCGTCGGCGAAGTTGCCGCCACCCTGCCCCGCGACGAGACGTTCGATGTCCGAGAACTGCTGGGGCAGAACTTTCCGGAACTGTGGCGTGTTCAGGAGCGCGCCGATATCATTGGCATTCGTCCGCTTGTTAAAGCTGTCATAGAGCTGCTTGGCCTGGCTCAATTGATCCTGTGCGACCTTGAGCTGCGACGTCAGGGTGTCGACCTGCTTTTTGAGTTCAGTCAGCTGTTCAAACTGACGCGCATAGACGCTTGGGTCGAACACGATCTCCGCCCCTGCGGGTGAGGCCACCAAGAGGGTGATGACGGACAGGCAGGCGAGAGCCGCCGGCATACGCTGAACCATCATTGGGCCTTCCTCCGTTCCGCGTGAAATAGCGGCAGCCATTGCGCCGGGTCATCGCCGACTTGCTTGCGAATGCCGTCGAGCAGTTCGACGGTTTCGGTGCGTCCCGACAAGACGGCGAGTGCATCGTCAAAACCGCCGAGGTCGAGTTCCGCCACCACCGAATTATGGCCTTGCTTGACCAGGAAGCGCCGGCTTTCAGGAGCGAGCTCCTCCTTGATCAGGCGGAATTCCGTGTCGGTCAGATGAAAGCCATCGACATAGTCCGATCGTGTTCCGCGCGCGTTTGGCAGGAAGATTTGTGTCGGGCATTGTTCGACAATGGTGTGCGCGATCGGCGAGGCCAGCGCGTCGCGTGGCGACTGCGTCCCGAACACCATGACGCCGTTCTGCTTGCGGATGGTTTTCAGCTTGTTGTTGGCGAGATCGCGAAATGCCTCGTCCCCAAGCGCCTTCCAGAACTCGTCAATGTCGATGATCAGGCGCCGGCCGTCGATTAAGCGCTCCACTCGATGGAACAGATACATCATCAGCGGCGTGCGCACCGTGGGATGATCCAGGAGATCGGTCATGTCGAAACCAATGAACCGAGCGTCGAGACCGATCGCATCCTGATCACCATCGAGCACCCAGCCAAAAGGAGCGCCCCGGCACCATCGCTCGAGCCGCGCGCCAATGCCCTCGCGGTCTTGCTGTCCAAGAAAAGCCCGCAACGTCCCGAACGATCGCTCTGATTGCCGCAGCTGACCGAGCGCTCGCAGTCCGGAATCGATTCGTTCCTCCTCGATCACGGTCAGCGGGCGGTCGTCCGGCGTGACGAGTTTCCTCACAAGTTCGCTCAGGAAGGAAAGATTTGCTGGCGTCAGCTCCAGCGCCTTGAGCGGCGCGCACCCGCTCGGGGCGCCGTTGTGGAGCGTCAGATAGGTGCCACCAGCGGCGCGCACGAAAATCTCGGCGCCCCGATCCTTGTCGAAGAAAACGTAGGACGCACCTAACCGCTCGGCCTGCGACAGCAGGAAGTTCTGTACGACGGTCTTGCCGGATCCCGAGGGGCCGCAGATGAAGGTATTGCCGAGGTCGCCATGATGAAAAGAAAAATAGAAGGGCGAACCGGACGCGGTCTTGAGCATTGCAACCGCCGGTCCCCAATGGTTGCCCGCAGGCTGTCCGGTCGGATAGGTGTGGAACGGTGAGAACGCCGCGAAATTCCGCGAGTTGATCGCGCCCGTGCGTGCCCGATATTTGAACAGCCCGGGAAGCTGGGCCCAATAGGCTGCTTCAAGTCCAAGATCTTCCCGGGCGACCACGGCACCCGCATCGGCCAGTGCGCGCCTCGCCACGCTCATGTGCTCCTGCAGCTGCGATGGCGTATCGGCGTAGACCAGGAGCGAGAGGTGATGGTCTCCAAGCACGAACCGATTGGATTCGAGATCGTCGAGCGCATCAGAGAGCTCGTCGATCTGCGAGGCCGCCGGATCTTGGGCCGAGACCAGCTGGTTCTGCTTGCGCGTCAGGACCGTCTTGGCGTCCGCCTTCGCCAGAAACGCGAATGATTGCGTGACGATGAGCTCAAACGGCGCGGAAAGCAGCGCGTTCAACAGGCCAGGCCGGGTCGACGCGGGATATTCCTTGAGGCCGAACATACCGGCGAACCGCGATCCGCCGGCGCTGCGGATTTCGAGGGCTTCGCGGCCGAAGATGACACGGTTTGAATAGAGTGCCGGGCCGATCGGCCCTTGCGGCAATGGCATCGCCATCCATTCCGCCGAGGCGAGCGCATGGAGCAACTCCATCGGTTCCGAGAAGGTGATGCCGTCGCGCTCAAACAATCCAACCGCACGGGCGCCGTAACGGTCGAGTGCCGCGACGATATCTCGCGTTGCATCGTCCAGCCGTTTCAGCGCCCCGCTGTCCACCTCGGTGGAATTCCCTGCGCTTCGGCCGAGCCGCCGAAAGAAGGCGGCCGCCGTATCGGTAGCCGCTCGGCCGGGATGACAAACCAGGGTTAGATAGAGATCGTTGCGAAACAGCGCTTCCTTGCAAAGTCGCTGGCGATATTGTGCGTCAAGCGCCGCTGCAAAGGTCGACCTGAAGGTACCGTCGGGATAGACCGATGTCCGGCGGCGCACCAGGTGGCTCCAGAGCGCCAGCTGCGGATCTGCAACATTGCGCAGGGTGAGATTCAGCTTGGCATGTAGATCGTTCAGGTCCGATGTTTCGGCAGTCTCGAACGAAGCGCCGTCGATCCGGATTACCGCCAGCAGGGCGCGGGTTGTCAGACTGATCACCGTGTCAGTGACATGCCGGCCGAACGGCAGATAGACATCGGGCTCGATCTCTCGGGTTTTAAGCGCCCTATTGCGCATAACCGAGCTCCCTTGTTTGATATCTTCGGACGAGTTTGAGGGGCGTGCAGGACGACCCGCCCCAGAATGCGGCATTGCGCGCGCGTCCTCGGGTTTCGATCCAGGCGAGCAGAATCCGGAACATGTTCGGGTCGTGCCGGCAGATGATGCGGCAGAGCCCATGGATCGGAATCGCGACAAGGCCGTAGACGATGCTCCCAGCCACCAGAAACAGGATGCAGGAAAACATCACGTTGAGCGCCATGGCCTCCATCGTGACGCCGGCGATCATGGCGGGACGCGTACAGGCGAGGAACAAGGTGTCCTCCGTGAGACGCGCGGCCTCAACCATCAGTGACCTCCGGTCAACGTTGAGACCACCTCGGAGGCGCCGAATGTGATGGCGACACCGAGCACGACATAGGCGGCCTTGCGCAGATCGAGATAGCCGAACATCCAGGCGATGCCGACGATGATGACCGCCAGCGTCGCCAGTAGCCGAGCGACGTTGCCGGTCAACATGTTGACGATGTTCTGCAGCACGCCTTCAATGTTCGCGGTCTGCGCCAGCGCCGGCTCGGCCAAAGCGATGCTAAGGACGGCTCCCATGCAAAGGAGGGCAGCAGAGTGTTTAAGAGGAGAAGTCATGGCACGGCTCCGATTGGCGCTGCAGCCGGACCCCAGCCCGGACCGCGGATTGAGTTGAGATGAAAAACGGCGATCTTCATCGTTCGTAAACAAAGGCTGACGTGCCTAGTCCCGAGCGATAGACGTCCCAGGGCCGGCGCTCGCTGGCAGAGGCGGCCGGTGGATTGATTGTTGTATCGCCGGTGGGACGATCACGCCCGGTGGTCGCCATCGGTTCACCGGGCTCCGAGACTTGACCGGAAGCCTTGGGCGCGAAGCTCGCGACAACCTTGGCGATTGCCTGGTCGCGATCCGCGCTTTTCATGCTCGCCGCTTGCAGGCGCGCATCGAACAGTCTGCCAAGGCCAGCAATGTGCTGGCACGCATCGAACGTCGTGGCAGCCGTCAATCCAGCCTTCTTTGTTTCCTCGGCATCAAGTTGAGCGAGACCGGCTCGGACCTGCTGGCGGGCGGCGATAGCCTCGGTCGCGAGCTGGATGGCTTCCTCACGGTCGGTGGCTTGAATTGGAATCGGCTTGCGCCCTTCGATCGTGATGAGCAACGGCTCGAACGAGCTCGCCTGCCGCACGATTGCCATTAGCGGCCGGACCATTGTCGTCGGGGAACATCGCTCGACAAGAGCCGCGAATGCAGCGGGATCCATGTTGAGAGCCTTTTTGTGAGGAGCTGAGACGTTCGATGCTAGGCTGCGATCGCTAGGTTCGACGGCGCGTCAATTGCACGCCCTGAAATCTGCCCGGCCGCTCGGATCGCGCCGAGCGCCTCCTCGCTGATCGGCAGCAATCCAGCCACGGCGTTGGTCGTCCCGATTTGACGAGGCGTGCCGAGGCGATCGAGATGCCATCCGACCCGGCGCAGGATGCGTTCCATGCGCAGATCAGTGACCGTTGCGATGGCCTGAAGATCGTGCTGCTGCCCCCATTCGATCATGGCTGCAAACAGCAGGAACGTCGCATTGCGCAGACCATTCTCTGCTGTTGCCGCCGCACTCTTGGTGTCAACGCAGAAGCGCGAGCTCTCCCAGATTCTGGCCGCCCTCGGCGCCGGGTTGCCATCCAGCAACACCGGGAACGTATCGGCCAGCATGTTGCGTCCGGTGGTGGGCAAAAGGCGAACGCAGCCAACAACGTCGCTCTTCTCGAGCGCCAGGAGATAAGTCGGCTTGAAGGTGTCGTACTGATCGATCTCTAATCCGTCGCGGACAGAGACGTCCCAGTCGAGTCGTTCCTTGAACACACGCCCTCGCAGGCGGTGCATTCCCATTGCCAGTTCAGAATCGTGCAGGAGCGCCGCACGCGTGCGAACAGTGACCTTCATTCTTAACCTCAAACTTACGAATCACAGCTTCGAGATCAAGAAAGCAGTCACGGTCACGGCGTTGCGCTGTCAGTTCTGACAGGGCCTTGTGGTTCTGCTGGGTCGCGAGCCGCATTCGCAAGGCGCAGTTATCCGCGCGCACTTTGGAAACTCTATAAGTTCGTGACGCGCGGATCTGACAGCGCAGGAAATGGAATTCCTTCACCTTTGCAAATGAAGAAAAATGGTTGCTTTGAGTGGCCGCGGTCCAGAGGTTTTTTTCTCCTTCGTCGTGGGTTCGCGTTGCTGCTGTTGTTCTGACAGGACGGTACCGAATTGTTCGTGCCGCAAAGCTGCCGCAACCTCACCATACACGGCCTGCACGTAGAGCGCGAAACGTCGAAGTGCTCACGTTCTAGGAACTTGGAATAGCTGAAGTCGCGCAATGAAAGATGTCAAAAGAACATGCAATGAATTGGTCGATTGTCTTCATTCTGCCCGTACGGAGGATGATTTTAAGCGCATCGCGGAACGAACCGCGCATGCCTTGGGATTCCGGTGGTTCGCTTATTTTGGGCAGCGCGCGAACGGCCCCAGTCTGATCTCATCCTATCCGAAGAGTTGGACCAGCCACTATTTTCGGGAAGGATATGACAACATCGACCCCGTCCTTCAGGAACCGCGAACCACAAGCCGGATGGTCCTATGGGATGGACGGTCAGCGCGAAGCGCAAAGTCGGCGAAACAGCGTCGCCTGTTTGACGATGCCCTGAGTTTCAAGATCAGGACCGGTCTGACGGTACGCATTCCCTCAAGTCAGAATCAGTTTGCGGCGTTCACGCTGGCCGTGGACGAACGCAGTCTTGGATTCGATCGCTTCATCGAGAGCTCGCAAGACATGTTGGAAATGGTGGGTCTCACCTTCCATGCGCACGTGAGTGCCAAGATCGGACGCGCCTTGGTAGGCGACGGGAGCATCAACCCGCTGACACAGCGCGAACGGCAGTGTCTCGGATGGATATCCGATGGCAAAACCATGCAGGATATCGCAGAGCTTCTTGATGTCAGCCCGCGAGGTGTGAAGTTTCATCTGGACAATGCCAGGCGAAATCTTGCTGCATTAACCCTCCCGCACGCTGTGGCGCTCGCATTTCGGCAGGGATTGCTTCCGTAATGCGCAAAACACTCGTCCGGCTTGTAGGGTGCTCCCAAGATCGACCGCTCAATCAGGTTGCGGACTGGGCGGTCGCATCCAGGGCGCGGGACTCTTTGGTACATAACCACGGCGTGTTTTGCGGACGAGCCAATCCTCGAGCGCTTCCACGGCCTGGACTCTCCCGGCAAACAGATCCATCCGCCGGCGGCCGCGTTGGCCAAGACGTCCCCATTCGCGCACCAGCGCCGTATCACCGAACAGAGTCGGTTCGATCGTGAGTACATAGAACCTCGCCATATTGCGGGCCGGATCGCAACGTTGAAGCACGAGGTATGGCACCGTGAGTTCGGACATGCGCAAGAATCGCAATTGTCGGAACTGACGTCCAATTAAGTTATCGAATCGATCAGGCCTAGCGATTCAGAAATTTAATACCTGATTAAGGCCTATCGCGGCGTTCAACGATCGATCTCGGAAAATACACTGGCTGTTGTGCGATTCTGATGGCGAAGAAAATGGGCGTCGCACTGCGGGCCGGGCTGTTGGCTGCGCTGAAGCCCCGCGAGCGGGTCTTCCCCCTTGCGGGCTGCCATCCCTGACGCAAACGGGCGGCAGGCCCGGCCTATTGTAGCGCGAATCGATTGGTTTTGCCCTTATTGGCGGTACACTTCCTCAAGCGAGGGCGATTCGTCGCCTATACCATGCATGATCCCTTGTCCTTCGTAGGTCCTGCACTTCAACATTGGGCCGGCGGACGGACGAACATGACAGAAGCAGTATTCAAGCTGAAATCGCCGCAGGCTTCGCCCTATCGCGAGCTGCCGCACAACATCGAAGCTGAACAAGCGCTGCTCGGCGCCATCTTGATCAATAACGAAGCCTTTCATCGTGTTGCCGATTTCCTGAAGGCAAATCATTTCTTCGAGCCGCTGCACGGTGAAATCTTTGAAGTGATCAGCGAGCTGATCCGCTCGAACAAAGTGGCCAATCCGATCACCCTTAAGACCTTCTTTCCCGCCACGCTCGTTGTCGCTGGAATGTCGATCGCGCAGTATGTCGCGCGCCTGGCCGCGGAGGCGACCACGATCATCAACGCGGTCGATTACGGCCGGACTATCTACGATCTTGCGGTCCGGCGTGAGTTGATCAGGGTCGCCGAGGACATGCTCAACGGCGCATTTGAAGCGCCCGTCGATTGCGCTCCAGCGGATCAGATCCAGCACGCCGAACAGCTCTTATATGAAATCGCCGAAACGGGCCGCTATGGTGGGGGCTTCGAGACGTTCGAGACTGCGCTGGACAGCGCTATCGATAGAGCCGCAGAAGCCTACCAGGCGAGGGCAGGCTTTCTGGCCTTGCAACCGGTCTCAAGGACCTCGATGCCAAAATGGGAGGTCTGCAGCCAACAGACCTCATCATCATCGCCGGTAGGCCCGGCATGGGAAAGACATCTCTAGCCACCAACATAGCGTTCAATGTGGCAAGCGCCTACGATGCCACGCAGCAAGTCGATAGCTCGGCAAGACCGACAGCTGGTGGCATCGTTGCTTTCTTCTCGCTGGAGATGTCGTCGGAGCAACTTGCCACTCGCGTCATCTCCGAGCAAACAGAGATCCCCTCCTCCGACATTAGGCGTGGCGACATCGACGCGACAGCTTTCGGCAAGCTGCTCGAATGCCGTCAGAAAATGCGCCGGCTGCCGCTCTTTATCGACCAAACCGGCGCCGTCTCCATCGCTCAACTCGCGGCCCGTGCGTGCCGCTTGAAACGACAACGAGGACTGCACCTCGTTATCGTCGACTATATTCAGCTCATGCAGGGCAAGTCGCCGCGTGCGGCGCAGAATCGGGTGCAGGAGATCACCGAGATCACGACCGGGTTGAAGGCGCTGGCCAAAGAACTCAATGTGCCAGTCATTGCGCTATCCCAGCTTTCACGGTTGGTCGGGAACCGCGATGAAAAACGTCCGCAACTTTCAGAACTTCGCGAGTCCGGCTCGATTGAGCAAGACGCCGATGTCGTATTGTTTGTGTTTCGTGAAGAATATTATCTCAAGAACAGGGAGCCCAAGCCCGGTACCGACGAACATCTCGCTTGGGAATCGGAGATGAGCGCCGCTCGTGGCAAGGCGGAGGTCATTGTCGCTAAGCAGCGGCACGGTCCGACAGGTACGGTGCCCATGACATTTTAAGGCGAGTTCACCCGCTTCTTCGACCTTGCCGAAGAGGATCACCTGCCACGCCGATCAGGTTAGGCGGCAACACCGATCTCTCATTCACACCCTTGTCGGCGGCGAGAAGAGTTCCTGCTCGCACCGTGTCAGAGCCGACTACACGTTGGTCGAGCTGACTTAGCTCGTTTGCAGGCGTCACCACGCCTTCGCCGTCTCACCCAAAAGGATCACACGTGTCCTTGCGCCGCCCGGATCAAGGCGGCATGGGCGCTCCGCGGACGAAGGATGTGCGGTTCGGCACACCATGCTTCCGGACAAGGACCAGCCCCGCTCTCAAATGGGCTTTCCTTGGTTCAGGTACGGCCTTCCGCGATCAACCCGCAAGGGGTTCGCGACGCAAGCGTGCGACCTCTTCGGCTTCGCCTCTCGAGGTGACCGCAGCCGTCCCCGAACACGTCGGGCGCCTGTCGAGCGGGGATGGTCCCCGCCGCAAGACGGGAGCCTTTCAATGTCGCACAATCTTACTCTCGCTCAGAACCACGCCTTTGATCTCGCCCGCACGCTGATGGTGCCGGTCATCCTTTTTCAGACCGATAGCGAGTTCGGCGTGATGGTCTCCAGCGAGTACGACGGCGATCAGGACGCCATCGTTCATGAGTACGACCCCTGGTGCCCGGCTCATTGAGCCGGGTGACCGGCTGCCGCTGGCGCCATGCCGGCTGCAAGGGAAGCGTTGCCGCGCCCAGGTGTCTGACAAATTCGACAGCTTGTCCGCGCGCCCTTGCGTCCGGCAGGCTTCGCGGCCGGTCGGTGATGTTCCGTGGAAACTTGGAACAGGTGAGACCAACAGACGAAAGGGTCGGACGTCGCTTGCGCGAGATCCGGAGCAGAAAAATGGACAAGAAAGAAATCGAAGAGCTGCGCGAAAAGGTCGGTTGCGCCGCCCTGCTGGAGAAGGACGGCTGGAAGGTCGACGTCAAGGAAAGCACCCGCCGCGCAATCAAATATCGCCGCGACAGCAACATCATTATCGTCATCCACGAAGGTCGCGGCTGGTTTGATCCATTGTCACCGGCGAAAGGGGACGTGTTTTCGCTCGCCGTACACCTCGGTGCCGATGGGTTCGTCGAAGCATCCGAGCGTGTTGCAGATGTTGTTGGCTTCGTCCCCGCTGCACCAGCATGGCAGCACACGGCAAGGCCCAAAGCCTTAGCGTCCATTGTAGAGCGGTGGAGACGTCGTTTCAGACCGCGCCCCGGCTCGCCAGCTTGGCGCTATCTCACCGGCGAGCGCGCCCTGCCGGCCGACATCCTGAAGCAGGCCGTCGCCTGCGATCGGTTGCGAGAGGGCCCCCAGGGCAGCATGTGGGCGGCGCACAGCGATTCTGCCGGAGCCGTCACGGGTTGGGAGGAGCGTGGGCCGGCATGGCGCGGTTTCGCCACTGACGGCACCAAGGAGCTATTCCGCTTGGGACCGGCCGAGTTCGAGCGGATCTGCATCACTGAAGCGGCCATCGACGCCATGAGCCTTGCCGCGATCGAGGACCTGCGGTCCGACACTCTTTATGTCAGCACTGGCGGCGGCTGGTCCCCGGCAACGGATGAAGCCATCCGTGGTCTGGCCAAGCGCGCCAACGTCCACCTCGTGGCAGCAACCGACAACAATCGGCAGGGCGACGTCTATGCGGCTCGTGTTCGTGCGATCGCCGCAGAAGCGAGCGTGGGGTACGCGCGATCACGACCGCGCGCCGACGACTGGAATGAGGATCTGAAGGCCCTGACGGCGACCTCTTGATGTAGTAGCGGACGCAAGCCTTGGCCGGTGGTCGCAGCGGCAAGGCCGTCATCAGTGCGGCCCTGATGCTGCCGGCGATTGGCAGGAGAAGGAGATCGAACAAATGAGAAAGGAAAAATGAAAGGGAATTGAGGCGCTGCCGCATGCCCGGCCAGCGCGTCAAGGGTGAAGCTTTCGCCCGCGTTCCGCGGCCCTTGACCCGCCGAACCGGTGAGGCGGCCGGCGAGGAGGTCTGATGAAGGGCTGAAGTGACGAAGAGATCAGACGGATCGCTCGCGCTTCAGCCCGGCCAGGCCAAGGGAGCCGCCGATGCACACCTCACCCAATATCCGCAAAGTCTTCGAAGGCGTCGCCACGCGCCAGGACATGTATCGTATGTTCAACCGTCATCGCGGCAATCCGGCCATGGCCGCGGGGGAGGCACGGCACCTCTTCGCCGGCGAATGGTTCGAGATCGCGGAGTCCGAGCACGATTACATGCTCGACATCCTGCCGCCGCTATGGATGCGCGGCGACATGTTCGCGATGCGCGAATTCGTGACCGATAGCGTGACGAGCGTCTTCTTGTCGCTCTGGATCGACGGCCGCAAGCGCTTCTTCCATGGATACTGCGACCTCTCCGATCGCAGCACCCCGGAGAGCATGAAGCGGGCCATCATCGAGCGCGAATCGCGGCCGGTCCGCGCCATGACTCGCGACGAACGCCTCGAGCACATCTGGTCGAGCACTCACGACGACTATCGCGGCTATGCCGGCGAGCGCTGGCCCGCCGCGCTGCAAGGCAAGCGCACCGTGCTGGTGTATTGCGGAGGGGCGGGCACGGTGCTGAAGCTTCTCGACGATCTCACCGACGACGAGGTCGCCGCCAAGCTGCCCGTGCAGCTGCGCCATCTTCCGCCGCTTGCGGCCTGAGGAGGGCAATATGGCAGACTATCACTCCCCGACCGTCGTCCAGCCGGATATCCCGGCTGTGGACATGACACCGTTGGAACGCCTGATCCTTGATCTCGTCTTCGACAGCGAGAATAGCGAAGGCGGCATCTACTATTATTCATGGTGTGGACCGAGCGACGTCGTCACCTTGTCCATCGACGATCTGCGGACCGCTTGGGCGGCGTCCCGCGATCACGGCCAGAGCAGCATAGGTGACCACGTCATCGGCCTGCTCTCGCGATACGACGCGGACGCCAGCGACGATCCGCCTGATGATATCGACGTCGATCTCACCGACCCCGACGCCGGCTGGGACCGGATGTTTCAAGACATCGTACGTCGCTCGGCGGCGATCGACGAAATCGTGGTCACAACGGCGTTTACCTGCACGAAGATGCGTCCGGATGGCTTCGGCGGCAGCGTGATGCTGATCACGGTGGATGCCATCCGCTACCGGTCCACGACCGACATCCTTGAGGAATTCCGGATCGAGGCGGCCAAGGCGGCGGCTGCTCGTCAAGTCCCTTCCTCGACGGACAACCGATAGTCCAAGCCCCTGACGACCTGCGACCAGCCCGGCCAAGCGCCGGGCTTCGCTTTTTCGGCGCCGGCAGACCGTCCGGGCCCTCCTCCAACCCACTGTGAACGCCGTCACCCGCCTGCTTGCGGACCGGCGACACGCGCCCTCGCCACAAGGAGAAATTTCAATGGCGCTCAACGATCCCTTCACGCTCGATCTGTTCAGCAATAGCTCACTCTCATCAGGTCTCGGCCTCGGGGTAACGGCTTTTCCTTCCGCGGCAGAGCATGATCACGTTATCTCGCCAGCAACCAATGCTCCTCCCCTTCCGGCTGCGTCTACCGCGTCGAAGCCCGCAGTGTCCTTGGGTGAGAATTTCCATCTCGTTGGCAACCGCGGGCTTGCGAAGAGCTGGCGCGGTCGCGCGCAGGACAATCTCGCCGCCATCCGCCTCGCAGCCGGGATCGAGGCTGACCATCGTCCGGCGACCTCTGAGGAGCAGGCGCAGCTCATCCGCTTCATCGGCTTCGGCGCGTCGGAGCTCGCCAATGGTGTTTTTCGGCGCTTGGGTGAGGATGAGTTCCGCAAGGGTTGGGAGGACATCGGTAAACAGCTTGAGGATCTCGTCGACGCACGCGCCTACGCCTCACTCGCGCGCTGTACCCAATACGCCCACTTCACGCCGGAATTCATAGTTCGTGCCGTCTGGGCAGGTCTTCTGCGGGTTGGCTTCCGAGGCGGCCGGATCCTTGAGCCGGGCATTGGCAGCGGGCTCTTCCCGGCCCTGATGCCGGCCCCGTTGCGCGACCTCTGCCACGTCACCGGAGTCGAGCTCGATCCCGTGACCGCGCGGATCGCGAAGCTGCTGCAGCCTCGCGCCGCGATCCTCAACGAGGACTTTGCGCGGGCGGAGTTGAAGTCCCACTTCGACCTTGCAATCGGTAACCCGCCGTTTTCTGACCGCGCCGTGCGCAGCGACCGCGCGTTCCGCGCGCTCGGCCTGCGTCTGCATGACTACTTCATCGCAAAGTCGATCGATCGCCTCAAGCCCGGCGGGCTTGCCGCGTTCGTCACCTCCTCCGGCACCATGGACAAGGCAGATGCGGCTGCACGTCGGCACATCGCCTCGATGGCGGACCTTGCCGGAGCGATCCGCCTGCCAGAGGGAAGCTTCCGGGCCGATGCCGGGACCGACGTCGTGGTCGATGTCCTTTTCTTCCGAAAGCGCCGTCATGGCGAACCTGCCGATGGCGGCGCGTGGCTCGACCTCGCCGAGGTCCGCGCGGAGACGGAGGATAGCGGAGCGATCCGAATCAACAGGTATTTTGCCGAACATCCCGAAATGGTGCTTGGTGAACATGCGCTAGTTTCGGGTCCATACGGCGAGACCTACACCTGCTTGCCGCGCTCCCGCGGCGATCTGGATGAGGCGCTTTCTGCCGCGATCCTCCATCTCCCGGGAGCCATCTACGACGGCGAGCCGGAGACGGTCAGCCCCGGTGACGCCGAGCCTGCCTTTCATGCGGGCCGGGAGGAGCTTGATCCCTCCATCCGCGAGGGCAGTTATTTCATCGGGTCGAACGGCGCCTTGATGCAGATGGTCGACGGCGCAGCCGTCACCATCAAGATCAGGAAGGGGCGCTCCACCGATGGCATCTTCGAAAAGCACGCGCGCATCATCCGCAAGCTGATCCCGATCCGCGACGCCGTGCGTGAGATCCTCAAATCCCAGGAAACGGACCAATCCTGGAAACAGCCGCAGGTCCGGCTTCGCATCGCCTGGTCGAGCTTCGTGCGGGACTTTGGACCCATCAACACCACCGTGGTGTCGTTGATCGAGGATGAAGAGACCGGCGAGGCTCGGGAAACGCACCGCCGGCCGAATCTTGCGCCGTTCGCGGACGATCCCGATTGCTGGCTCGTTGCCTCGATCGAGGACTACGACCTCGAGAGCAACACCGCGAAACCGGGGCCGATCTTCACCGAGCGTGTGATCGCGCCGCCGCCTGCGCCAGTCATCACCTCGGCCGTCGACGCCCTTGCCGTGGTGCTCAATGAGCGCGGCGCCGTCGACCCGGAGCACGTCGCTGAGCTCCTGCACGGCGATGTCGACACTGTGATCGATGAACTCGGTGATGCGATCTTCCGCGATCCGGAAAGCGGCGCGTGGCTGACAGCGGACGCCTATCTCTCTGGCGCCGTGCGCTCCAAGCTCGCGGCCGCACGTGCCGCCGTCGCGCTCGACCCATCGTTCATCCGCAACGTCGCGGCGCTCGAGCGGGTGCAGCCGCCAGATCTTCGCCCCTCCGACATCACGGCCCGCCTCGGCGCGCCCTGGATCCCCGCGGCCGACATCATCGCCTTCGTCAAGGAGACGATGGATGCCGACATCACCATCCACCACACGGCCGAGCTTGCCTGCTGGACCGTGAATGCGCGGCAACTATCGTGGACGGCGGCGGGCACGACCGAATGGGGCACGCACCGCCGTCACGCCGGAGAGCTCCTCTCGGACGCGCTGAACTCGTCGATCCCGCAGATCTTCGACACGGTGAAGGAGGTCGATAGCGAACGGCGCATCCTCAACACCGTCGAAACCGAGGCGGCCAAGGAGAAGCTCGCAAAAATCAAAACCGCATTCCAGACCTGGATCTGGTCCGATCCGGACCGCACGGATCGCCTCGCGCGGCTCTACAACGACACCTTCAACAACATCGTCCCCCGCCACTTCGACGGGTCGCATCTCCAGCTTCCGGGCGCCTCAGGCGCCTTTTCTCTCTACGGACACCAGAAGCGTGCCATCTGGCGCATCATCTCCTCCGGAAGCACCTACGTCGCCCACGCCGTCGGCGCCGGCAAGACGCTCTCGATCGCGGCCGCGATCATGGAGCAGCGCCGGCTCGGCCTGATCAACAAGGCCATGCTCGTCGTGCCAGGCCATTGCCTGGCGCAAGCCGCGCGTGAGTTCCTGGCGCTCTATCCGAACGCCCGGATCCTCGTCGCCGATGAGACGAATTTCGTGAAGGAGAAGCGCCATCGCTTCCTCTCGCGGGCCGCAACCGCAAACTGGGACGCGATCATCATCACCCATTCCGCCTTCAAGTTCATTCCCGTTCCGTCCGCCTTCGAGCAGCAGATGCTTCAGGACGAGCTTGAGGCTTATGAAGAGCTACTCACCCGCATCGACACGCAGGACGGGCTTTCGCGCAAGCGTGTCGAGCGCATGAAGGAAGGCCACAAGGAGCGGCTGGAGGCGCTAGCGTCGCGCAAGGACGACCTGCTCACGTTGTCGGAGATCGGCGTCGACCAGATCATCGTCGACGAGGCGCAGGAGTTTCGGAAGCTCTCCTTCGCCACTAACATGACCAGCTTGCGCGGTGTCGACCCGAACGGCTCGCAGCGCGCCTGGGACCTCTATGTGAAGTCCCGTTTTGTCGACATGAAGAACCCCGGCCGCGCACTCGTGCTTGCCTCCGGCACGCCGATCACCAATACGCTCGGCGAAATGTTCACCGTGCAGCGGCTGATGGACCACGCGGCGCTGCGCGAGCGTGGCCTGCACGAGTTTGACGCCTGGGCGTCCACCTTTGGCGACACGTCGACCGAACTCGAGCTTCAGCCTTCGGGCAAATACCGGCCGGTGACGCGCTTTGCCCAGTTCGTCAACGTCCCCGAACTCATCGCCATGTTCCGCTCCTTTGCCGACGTGGTGCTGCCCGAGCACCTGCGCGACTATGTGAAGGTCCCACAGATCGCCGGCGGCAAACGCCAGATCATCACCGCGGAGCCGACCGCAGCCTTCAAGGCGTACCAGCGCCTGCTGGATGAGCGCATCACCGCCATCGAGGAACGCGACCGCCCGCCGGAGCCGGGCGATGACATTCTCCTCTCGGTCATTACCGATGGCCGGCACGCCGCGATCGACCTGCGCCTGGTCGATCGAGGCCAGGACAACGAGGCGGGCAACAAGCTCAACGCCCTCATCGCCAATGCCTTTCGCATCTGGATGGAGACTGGCGATAACATCTATCGTCGCAAAGACGGCCAGCCCTTCGAAACGCCCGGTGCCGGGCAGCTCATCTTCTCCGACCTCGGGACGATTTCCGTTGAGGCCTCGCGCGGCTTCTCGGCCTATCGCTGGATCCGGAACGAGCTCGTTCGCCTCGGCGTGCCATCCTCCGAGATCGCCTACATGCAGGAGTTTAGGAAATCCGAGGCGAAGCAGCGCCTGTTCAACGATTTCAATGCCGGCAAGGTACGCTTCATTATCGGCTCGTCCGACACGATGGGCACCGGCGTCAATGTCCAGCTTCGCCTGAAGGCCTTGCATCACCTCGACGTCCCCTGGCTGCCGTCGCAGATCGAGCAGCGCGAAGGCAGGATTGTCAGGCAAGGCAACCAGCATTACGAAGTCGACATTTTTGCTTACGCGACGCTCGGCTCGCTCGACGCAACCATGTGGCAGAACAACGAGCGCAAGGCCCGCTTCATCGCCGCCGCGCTCTCTGGCGATACCAGCGTGCGCCGCCTCGAGGATCTTGGCGAGGGCCAGGCGAACCAGTTCGCGATGGCCAAGGCGATCGCGTCTGGCGATCCGCGCCTGATGCAGAAGGCGGGGCTTGAGGCCGAGATCGCTCGCTTCGAACGGCTCCGCGCCGCCCACATCGACGACCAGCATGCCATTCGCCGCCAGATTCGCGATGCCGAGCGCGAGCTCGAGCGCGCCACCCGTCGCATCAGCGAGATCGGGCAGGACATAGTGCGCTTGGTGCCGACCGCGGGAGACGCCTTCGCGATGACCGTGACGGGTACGGGCTTGAGGGAGCGCAAGCTCGCCGGCCGGGCGCTCATGCAGGAGGTCCTGACCCTCGTCCAGCGTCAGCACGACAAGGAGACGGTCATCGCCTCGATCGGCGGCTTCGACCTCACCTTTGAAGGCCAGCGCCTGGGACGTGACGGATACCACTACACAACCGTCCTTCACCGTACCGGCGCGGAGTTTGAGATCGAGCTTCCCGTGACGGTGACGCCGCTCGGTGCCGTCGCTCGGCTTGAACATGCCCTGTCCAACTTCGACGGCGAGCGGGAGGCGTATCGGCATCGCCTCACTGAGGCGCTCAAACGACTCGCCACTTATGGCGCGCGGGTCGGAGAGGCATTCGCGTTCGACGCCGAACTCGATCAGAAGCGAGCGGAGCTCGCGGCTATCGAAGCCGAGCTCGCCGCGACGGGCGAGGGAGAAGGAAAAGGAGCAGGAGAAGCACGCCGTATCGCGGCGTGATCGGGAGACGGAGAAAAACGTCTCGCAGAGCGGTCGGCGCGGCGCCGCTGGCGCTCAACCGACCGTCTCGCGAACCCGGCCACGGCGCGCTCGCAAGGCGCGCTACGGCGCCCTGCTCACGCCTGCCGGGCAGGGATGCTCGCCGGCAGTTGCGCCGCTCCGACCGCCCTGCGGGCCGGAGGGGGTCTTCGGGAAGAAGACGAAGAAGGCCGGCCGAGGCGGCGGGCCAAACCCCTCGATGGAGCATTGCCATGGAACTGAGATTCGTCGATCCGCGCGCGCTGAAGGAGAACCCCGACAAGGCGCGCCACTCCAAATCCAATCCTCAGGCCGACGCCTTGCTGCTCGCCACGATCAAGGCGGTTGGCATCGTCCAGCCGCCCGTGGTGGCTCCCGAGAGCGACGGCGGCAACGGTTACGTCATCGATGCCGGGCACCGGCGCGTGAAGCAGGCTATTGGCGCCGGCCTCGAGGAGATCGCGGTCCTCGTCGTTGACCGTGCTGAAGATGGCGGCGCCATGCGGTCGCTCGCCGAGACGTTGGCGCATGAGCCGCTCAATCCGGTCGACCAGTGGCGTGCCATCGAACGGCTCGTCGCGCTCGGCTGGACCGAGGAGGCGATCGGCGTCGCGCTCGCGCAGCCGGTGCGGCAGATCAAGAAGCTGCGCCTGCTCGCCAACGTGCTGCCGGCAATGCTGGACCAGATGGCGAAAGGCGACATGCCCGACGAACGCCAGCTTCGAACCATCGCCTCGGCCTCGCTCGAGGATCAGAAGGAGGTCTGGAAGAAACACAAGCCGAGCAAGGCCAATCCCCAGGTTTCATGGTGGAGCGTCGCGCAGGCGCTGACCAAGACGCGGATGTACGCGCGCGATGCAAGCTTCGGCGAAGACCTCGCCCAGGCCTATGGCATCCTTTGGCAGGAGGATCTGTTCGCGCCGGCCGACGAGGACAGCCGCTACACGACCGATGTCGAGGCCTATCTCGGCGCACAGCACGAATGGATGGCGAGCCATCTGCCCAAGCGCGGGGCCATCGTCGAGGTCAATGAGTATGGCCAGCCGAAGCTGCCGCCAAAGGCCGACCGTGTCTATGGCAAGCCCGGCAAATCCGACCATACTGCGATGTATCTTGATCGCGATGGCAAGGTGCAGTCCGTCTGCTACCGCATGCCGACGCCGAAGAAAACCGACGTGGCCACGTCCGACGACGGCGCCGCGGAAGCGCCGAAGGCGCGCCCCGACGTGACACGGCGGGGCATGGAGATGATCGGCGACCTTCGCACCGACGCCTTGCACGAGGCGCTCGGCCGGGCGCCAATCGAGGACGACACGCTGCTCGCGCTGCTCGTGCTCGCCTTCGCCGGCCAGAATGTCAGCACGACCTCCGGCAACGCCGATGGCTACGCGCGCATCGAGCGGCACGGCGCGCGCCTGATCGACAAGGACGGAAAGCTCGCCTTCGACCGCGAGACTCTCCAGCAGGTGGCCCGTGCGGTGCTGATCGACGTGTTGTCGTGCCGCGAGAACCGCTCCGACAGCGGCATCGTCGCGCGGGTCGCAGGCGAAGCGATCGGTGCCGATAGCTTCCTGCCAAATATGGGTACGGAGGAGTTCCTATCCTGCCTGTCTCGCACCGCTCTCGAAGCGGTTTGCGGCAGCACGCCCGTGCTGCCGCGCCCGCGGGTAAAGGACACGCGCGCCGAGCTCGTCAAGCACTTCGCCGATGGGCGCCTTGTGCATTCCGTGGCGTTGTTCGCCCCCGCGCCAGACAAGATCGCGGCCTGGATTGACCGCTTCTCCGCGGCTGACGCGGACGAATTCGACGATGCGCCCGACGAGTCTGACACCGGCGAAGAAGAAGACACCTTGGGCGAGGACGTCGCCGGTGACGATGCAATCTCCGAGCCGGCCGACTCCTTCGCCCTCGCGGCCGAGTAGACCCTCTCTCTTCTTTCGAACACTCGCCGCCGCCGGCCTGGTCCGGCGGCGGTTCCGTCTTCAACGCTCTGACAGGAGGACGATATGTCCGCACAAGAGATCTACGACCGCATGCCGCTCGGCTCTTTCATCCGCTATTCGGACGGTACACCGCGGCCGCCCGAGCGCTTCAAAAAGAAGCTCGCTGCCTGGGAGAATAACAACAATGGCGGTCGCCTCGTCCGCAAAAGCGAGCCGCACATCGTCGGCGCGCATATGACGCCGGCAAGCATCACGCTGCACCAGGGCGACTTCGGCAGTGCCGGCGTCATCGTCCTGAAGGTCTTCAAGACCTTCTCGGTGAATTCGCCGCTGACATTCACCGTGATCGAACGTCCGAAACCCGGACAGGTGCGCGTTCTCAATCGCGTCGGCGCCGATGCCGAACTTCTACACCTCGCCGACACACGCGCCGCCGCCGAAGCGTGGCTCGCGTCGCATCGCTATTCCGACGCCGTACTCGAAGAGGTCACTGCCAATGAGAGCTCGTGCACGGCTGAAGGGAGGGCGGCATGAACACGCCGCAACCCGCCCCTCACATCGAGGATCCCACGCGCGCCTCGGCGGAGGTTTTGTTTGCCCGCACCCATGACGGTCTTCTCGTGGCCAGGGTTGGTGACAACGCCTTTGTCATGATGCCGGGTGCCGATGGGCGCTATTATCTCGCATCGGCCTGGCGGTTGCACGGGTCGATGGAACAGTGGATACGCGCCGACTTTTACGGTCATGGCGGCGAGCTGGAAGACGAAACCGCCTTCCGGGCGCGTGTGCATGAGAATGCCGAACATCAGCGCCAGCGGGCCGCGCTCGGCCGGCGAGAGGTTCGCTCCCGCGCAAATACGCCCTGGGGCGTATCGCAGGGCGCGACCCTCTATTCGGACGGCGTGGTCGCACATTCCACCGCGGGGCACGGCGGTTTCCATCTCGACGCCGCCCACAACGCGAGGGTCCACCCTGCCCTTCGCGCGCCTGACGGTTGGTACGAGGAGGACTGCGCCTGGGCGGCCATCGCGCAGGCCTTCCCGGAGCTGTTCACCGATTACGAACGGCGCTGCGCTGAACGGACGATCCGGGATTGGTATCGCGACGCTTGGGAGGCGATTCACGGCCGGCCCCTTCGACCGGGCGAATCCCACGAGAAGGATCGGCGTGACTTCGAACGCGATCATGCCATCTGCTGGGTCGTGATCTCTGCCATCCGCTCTGACCACCAGGCCGGCATGACGGAATGCGTCGCCACACTTGGTGGCGATCGCCGCGCGGCCGAACAGCGCCGCTATCTCGTCCCTTCCGACGAATACCGCCCGGGCCGCTTCGGCTTCGTCATCGATGACGCGCGGCACCGTCTCTACGACGGCCCCTCGAACTTCGTCGGATGGAGGTGACCTATGCCATGGCATCGCATCGCCAAAGCCTTTGGCTGGCGCGAGGCCACCGACGAGGACGGCATCGCGCCCGTCCTCGTCGTCTGGCACCCGCGGCTCGAACGGCATTACAGCGGAGATGACGCGTGGAAGCTTGCCGTGCGGCTCTCCGTCCACGCGCCGGAGTTCAGCGCGTCTTCGCTCCGGGAAAGGCTACGGAAGACGATTCCATGAACGAGGCGATGCAACAACGCATGCTGCAGGCGAGGATCGAGGCGTCCGAGGGCGACACGCGTCGCCACCTTCGCATCATCGAACGCCAGATCGTCTCCCGCGCGGAGCGCATGACGGTCACCGATCGCGTGAAGCGGCGACAGTCTCGGCGCGGCGCGTTAACCTGGACCCGCGCCGACGAGCGGCTGTTCCAGCAACATGTTGCGGAGCTCACACTGGCGCGGCGTGGCGAAATCGATGCCCTGATGCGCAAGCTCGAGTGGCAGGAGCTAGCGATCGTCGCTCTGCGATCGCGCCACAGCAGCGTGGCGGCGTCGTGACGATGCTGCGTCCGGGCGGACATCATGTCGGCGAGGCCTTGGCGGCACGGACGAAACGGCGAGCTTGGAGGAAAACGGCCGGTCATGGCGAGCCAATCCCGGTTCGCGGTCGAGCGTAGACCCCCGGCCATCGCTCCCTCGGTTTGTGCTGCGGTCTAAACCGGCCGCGGTCCGCTTCAAGGGCAAGTCGCAAGCGATCGGCGGCCGCCGTCTCGACATGGGGGGCCGCGGCCTTCGCAGACCTAAAGGCCCGCTCGGCCGCACCCCGCCCATGCTCGCCGTGCAACCGCCGCCCCCTGAAGCGGCCCGCTCGCGCCGGTTCTGGTCGACCGCACCCGAGGGAGCGACGGCCGCGGGCCGAAGCTCCCAAGGCGAAACCGAGAAAGGATCTCACCATGACCAAAACTGCCCGTTCCGCGCGCGCCAGCGCCCGTGTCATCCCGCTTCGCAAGGGCACCACGCTCGAAATGGTCCGGCTCGCCTGTCCAGACTCCGCACAGGCACAACGCATCTCCGAAAGCTTCGGCCTGGCGATCCTCGACAGCGACGGCATCCGCTATTTGCATGAGCGGTTCATCATCGAGACCGCCGACGCGCTCAGGGACGGCCTAAGTGAACGCGCCATGCAGATCCACCTTCAACGGATCGTCGGTGCTTATGTCGGGTCCGCGCACGGAGCCGGCCAGTTCTACACCCGAGCAGTTACTGAAGCGCGAGATGCGACCGCCAAACTCGCCAACGACAGCCGCGATGAGGACCTCGACGGTCCAGTCGGCTTCGATAGCCAGGCACAGCGCAAGCGTGAATTCGCCGCCGACATGGGCGCCCAGGCTCACGCGCTTCGCATGGCGGCCGAAGGCGCCGTCGCCGCCTACGAAAAGGTCATCGGCGAGGCCTGGAAACCTTTCGAGCGGCCTGTCGACAACACGACCGATACCGTCGGCCGGAAAGCGGCCAAGGCGCAGATGTCCGCGTTCGACTGACCGACCAGCGCGGGGCTTCGGCCCCGCGCCTTTTCCTTCGGCCACCGACGGACCGGTCCCGCCAGACCGGCCCTTTTTCGTGTCGCCACTGCAACGAAGGCAGCCGCCGTCCGTGCTGCTCGCCATCATCGGCTCCTCCCGGTCCGTGGTCCTGCGCCGGACCCAATGTCCGCGCAACGGCTTCGCCGTCCTTCGCGCTGCTTCGGCCCTTCGGGTGCGCGGACTTTGGGCCCGGCGGTGGCGGACCTCGTGAGGAGCCGCGATGGGCGCGGCCTCCCGAACGGAGGTTACTATAATGAACAGGAACGGAGAAAAGGCGCGAGGCGACCTGTATGCCCGCATCACGGACCGCATTGTCGCCGAGCTCGAACGCGGCGTGCGCCCCTGGGTTCAACCTTGGACTGCCCCGAATATCGCGGGCCACATCACCCGTCCGCTGCGACACAACGGCCAACCCTATTCGGGCATCAACGTCGTTTTGCTTTGGTCAGAGGCCGTCGCGCGCGGCTTCCGATCTCCGATCTGGATGACGTTCAAGCAGGCCAGCGAACTCGGCGCGCATGTCCGCAAAGGCGAGACCGGCAGCACTGTGGTCTATGCGAGCCGCTTCACCAAGTCCGAGACCGACGCTCACGGCGACGAAGTCGAAAAAGATATCCCCTTTCTCAAAGCCTATACCGTCTTTTGCGTTGATCAAATCGATGGCTTGCCCGAGCATTACTACGGGCGGCCGGCCGCTATCGCATCAACGATCGAGCGCAACGCGCACGCCGACGCTTTCTTTGCTAACACCGGCGCGATCGTTCGGCACGGCGGCTCGATGGCCTTTTACGTGCCCTCGTCCGATCACATCCAGATGCCAATGATCGACAGTTTTCGCGACACGGCCTCGTATGTCGCCGTCAGAGCGCATGAGACTGTGCATTGGACCGCTCCCGCTCACCGCGTCAATCGCGATCTCAGCCGTTACAGCAAGGATCGTAGCGAACGCGCGCGCGAAGAGCTGATCGCATTATCCTGACACTGTGATCCTGTCTCAGAATCAGGCATGGGGAGGCATCATCGGCGGTTCCGATGAGGCTCTTCAGACGTCCGAGTCAAGCGTTCCCGCAGCGTAAGCGAGGACAACGCTTGACGCGGCGGCGACTCCACAAGCTTGTTCATGGGGTGCAGGCAAAGTCCTGCACCCCTGCCACGTGGCGAACGGGAGAGCGCGAGGGGAACCCCTCGCATTCCAAACAAAAGAGTTGCGCCGAAGGCGCTCCGTTCAGGTATCGTGCGTGCAGTTATATTTTACCGACCTTGGCGCTGTTTCGCGCCCGCTTTCCATAGATGGTTTCGCAGTGAACACTGCGCCCGGCGCGCTTGACACGGCCGAGCGCGCCGGGCTGATCGATGACATGCCCTTCATCCTGATGGATGACGGCAGCTACGATCTTGATCTCAACCGGTTCTTCCGCGCCTGTCCCGCTATGGGGGCGCGATCGCCGAACACGTGGCGCTCCTACGCACGCGATATTCTTGTTTGGGCACGCTTCCTCCACGAACGCCGCGGCGGCAAGACGGTCTGGCAGGCCGACCGCCATGACGTGTTGGCGTTTCATCGGGCACGGCGCCTGTCGGACGCCGCATACCGCATTTCGGCGTCGAGCTGGAACCGTTGCGTTGCCGCGCTTGACAAGCTTTATCGCTGGGCCGTTGAAGAGGAGATCATCACGACCTCGCCCTTCGGCTACGGCGTCGCGCTACGGCGGGCGTCGGGTAGGCGCGCCATGGTGGCCGTCACGACGAACCGGGCACGTGAGCGCGCAGCGCGTCGGCACGATACCCGATACATTGACCTCGGCCGCTACCTGCTTTTTCGCGACGTCGGGCTGAGAGGACGTCTGCCGGACGGTTCCGAGGATCCTGCGTGGCGTGGCCGCAATGGGGAGCGGAACGCCCTCTTCGCCGAGCTTCTCGTCACGACCGGTTTGCGGCTGACCGAGGCCGGCAGCCTGCTCCTGACGGAGCTTCCGCGCCTGACCGAGGCTGGATCGCGCTCAGCGCCGTTCGATCTTGCCGGTCCGATCGCCAAGGGCGGACGGCCACGGCGCATCCCTATTCCCCGCAGGGTGCTGAGGATGATCGCCGACTACATCGACTTCGAGCGCACGATTTCCGCCTCCCGGTCCGAACCGGCGCTGTCCGATCCGCTCTGGCTAATGCCGGTGGACAGGAAGGTAAGAGATGACGCAGGCAAGCGTGTTCGGGTCGACCGCCTGACGCCACGCGAGCGCCGGCGCGTGCTGATCGGTGCACCCGCTACGGCGCAGCATGCCGTGCTCTGGCTGACCGAATGCGGCCAGCCTGTCCCGCCGGCCACCTGGGAAGCTGCCTTCCGCCGGGCCTGCGTCCGCTGTCGTCGCTTCGGCATCGAGATCGACGTGACGCCGCATACCTTGCGGCATACCTTCGCCGGCAACATGCTCTCCATGCTGATCCGCGAGCAGATCGGCTCGGTGTTCGATCCGCAGGACCGGCACGGCGCGGCCTACCGGCGGATTCTCTGCGATCCGCTGCAGAAGCTGCAGCACCTGCTGGGGCACGCCAGCGTGACCAGCACCTACATCTATCTCGACAGCCTTGCCGAGGCGCAGGAGCTGGTCGAGGCGGCCGCGGATCGCTGGGCAGAAGATACGGCTGGAGATGCCGCATGATTGCCGCGATGACTGCCTTAAAGCGGTGGCCGGGCCGCCGTGCACTGTTTCCCGAAGCCTTGCCCGACCCCGAGGGTGAAGCCGTCGCTGCGATCGCGTCGCTGCGCTTCTCCGTCACGCTTGCGGACCGTAGCAAGACAATCGACCTGACGATGCTCAGCGGCCGCAGGGCGTTGGCCCGGAGTTTTGCCGGTGCTCTCTGGCGCGCCTGCCAGGTCGGCGGTCCGGCCGGCTCGATCTCGACCGCTTCCGCCTATGCCAATGCGCTTAAGACGTTCTGGCGGTATCTCGACGCCGTTAGTCCCCACGTCGTCAGATTGTCCGACGTGAGCGCCGCCTGCATCGACGGCTTCGACGCCTGGATGGAGGAGAGCGGCCTGCATCCCAATCACCGGCTGCACCGGATGAGCAAGGTGCTCAACTTGCTGCGGCTCGCCGAAGCCGCCGAGCCCGGCCGCCTGCCGCCCGATGCCTCGCGGCGCTTGATGTACACGAGCGACCGGCCGGGCGTGCGCGCCCGGCCGCGTGATGCCTATGGCGACGATATCGCGAAGGCGTTGCGGACCGCGGCACGCACCGATCTGGCCGCCATCATCCGTCGCTTCGCTGACGCAGATCGAATGCCGACGGTCGAGGACGCCTTTCGAAGCAGCGCGCTCGCGGCGGCACACGAAGCGGCCATGGCGGCGATCGATGCGGAAGGCGTCATTGGGCACAGGCATCCTCTCTTCAAGCGGCTCTACACACTCCGCCGTGAGAGCGGCTTGCCGAACGATCGCCTGATCCACGATCTGCATGGCCGCCGGCACCTGCTCGCCGCCGACCTCGTGTCGCTCATAGTCCTTGTCTCGCTCGACACGGGGCTCGAGATCGAAGCGATCAAGGACCTGCGGGCAGATTGCCTGAAGAATCCGGCGGGTGGCTATGTCGAGATTGAGTATTGTAAGCGGCGGGCGCGCGGCGCTGAGTGGAAGCGGCTGCGCGTGCGCGACGGCGGTTCCTCGACTCCGGGCGGTCTGATCCGCAAGGTGCTGCAGTGGACCGGCCCGGCGCGAGACCGGCTCGGCGCCGATACGCTCTGGGTCCACTACGCCTGGGGCCGCTTGATCCCGCGCGTGCTTGGCATGAAGGAGCCTGTGGCTTCATGGACCCGCCGGCATGACATCCGCGATGAACAGGACCAGCCCCTTCGTCTCAACCTGACTCGCCTGCGCAAGACTCACAAGGCGGCATGGTACCGGCGCACGGGCGGCCAGCTCGAGCGCTTTGCCGTTGGGCACAGCACCGCGGTTGCGGCCAATCACTACGCCGACATTCCCGCGCTTCGCCATATTCACGAAGCCACGATCGCCGACGCCATGAGCGATGCGCTTGACGCAGCCCTGCGTCCCTGCGTGCTGTCGCCGGACGAGGAAGCGGCCGTCCGGGTCGATCCCGACCACGCGACCGGTCTTCCCATTTCCGGCGCCGCCGCTGTCACCGCGTTGCTCCGCGGCGAACAGGATGTCTGGCTCGCCAGTTGCGGCGGGTTCTACGCGAGCCCGTTCGGCCCAGAGGGCGAAGCCTGTCCGTCGCCCTTTTGGGGCTGTCTCGAATGCAGCAACGCGGTGATCACGGCCCGCAAGCTGCCCGCGCTGCTGTCGTTCCTCAGCTTTATCAGGACGCAGAGACAAGCGCTCACCGAAGCCGACTGGACGACCAAGTTCGGCCGCGTTCATGGCCGGATCGCCGATCAGATCCTGCCCCGGTTCAGCGAAGCCGAGATTGATGAGGCGCGACAGGCTGCGGCTGCGGACCCGAGGCTGATCTACCTTCCGCCTGAAGCGGGAGCGCCATGATGCCAGCACCGATCACACTTCCAGCCAGACCTTCTTTGCCCTCGGTCATTTACAGTGACGACGAGCCCGTGCTCGCCGGCGTCGCAATCAGGGACGATGCCGACCGCGCGCAGCTCCACCGTTTCGGTGACGATCACTGGGATTTGAGCGCCGCCATCTTCCGGGTGAACGCGCGCTACAGCAATTACCGGCTCAACTTCGCCCGCATCGCCGATCCGGTCACGCGCCGTCTGGCGAAAGAGTATGTAATCGCCCGTCTGCGCATCCACTTGCCGGGATATCGTGCGCCCTGCGGCGCGACCTCGGCGATCCGGCTTCTGCGCTACATCCAGCACTTTGCCGCGTTCCTTCGGACGCAGCTCGGCGCCGTCGACCTCGGCCGAGTGGATCCGGCTTTGCTCGACGCCTATCTGGTGCATGCCCGCGACGGCGGCCGGAGAACGCCCCACGAGACGGTGAAGTATGTCGAGGTGCCGATTGACCTGCACCACCTGGCGCCGTGGCTGACCGGCGGCGGTATCGGCTTTCTGCCGTGGCGCGGGCGCGCCGCGCACCGTGTCGCCGGCCGGCCGCCGGCGCCTGCCGAGAACGCCACGCCGCGCATTCCCGAGCCGGTCATCGGCGCCATGCTTCGCTGGGCGCTCAAGTATGTTGAGATCTATGCACCCGACATTCTCGCGGCGCGGGCGGAGCTGGATGCTCTCGAGGCCCGCTGCGCCCGGCTGATGGCGCGGGATCAGCAGACCGGACGGGCCGTCGCCAGGACCTATCGGGCCCGCGTGGCGAAGTGGCTCGACGCGCGCCGGGCTGCCGGCCGGGGTATCCCGATCTGGGAGCGCGCGCCCAACGCCGCCCGCCGGATCGATCCGCTGACCGGCCAGGAGCTGCCACCCTACAATCTGCACTTGATGCGGCTGCACGCCGGTGCGCCGGAGAGCGGCCGCGTCAGCCAGTCCGAGGCGACCGCGCGACTGATCGAGGAGATGGCTGCCGAGCTCGGAACCGAGGTTGGCGGTCTCGATACGCCGATCTCCATTGATCCGGACACCGGCCTGTCATGGCGCGAGCGCTTCGACGGCCTCAGTCTCGCCCGCGAGGAGCGGATGCTGCAGGGCGCCTGCTATATCGTCTGCGCCTATCTCACCGGCATGCGCGACAGCGAGGTGCAGGCGATGCAGCCGGGCTGCGTGTCGCCGGTGCGTAGCGGCGACGGCCTGGTCGAACGCTATCGGGTGCGCAGCACCGTCTACAAGCGCCATGGCCCGCGCGGCGTGACGGCCGACTGGATCACCATTGAGCCGGTCGCCCGCGCCGTGGAAGTCATGGAGGTGCTCTCGGCGCGCAATCGCAAGGAGAAGGGACTCTCGTCCCTGTGGGTGACGCTGAAGGATTGGCCCTGGAGCGCCGATCACCTCGGCATGGGCGCAACGGCAACGCTCAATCTGTTCCGCGACGGCCTGGACGCGCGTTCGGAAGGCGGACCAGCGATCCCGCGCCCCGGCGACGAGCCGTGGAAGTTCACGACGCGGCAGCTGCGCCGCACAATTTCCTGGTACATCGCCAACCGGCCGTTCGGCACCATCGCCGGCAAGATCCAGTACAAGCACGCCTCGGTCGCCATGTTCGAAGGTTATGCCGGATCGGCGCGGGCCGACTTCCGCCTCGCCGTCGAGCGCGAGCGCGCGCTCGGCCAGCTCGACGACATTGTCGCCCATTACGAGGCCTATCTGCGCGACGAAGGTCCGGCCGGACCGGGTGCGGCGCGATTGCGACGGGAGTTCGCCCGCGTCCACGACGAGATCGGTGATCTTCCCGGCCGGATCATGGACCGCAAGCGGTTGCGCACCACGCTCGCCCATCTCGGACGGACGTTGCATGTCGGCTTCCTCAATGACTGCCTCTTCGATGCGGCGACCGCCCTCTGCCTCACGGACGTGGCGGATCCCGAGCGAACGGCGCCGGCGCTTTCCCGATGCAGTCCCGATCGCTGCCCGAACGCCTGTCTGACCGCCCGGCATCGCGAGCCGTGGCAGGCCTCGATCGCCGAGGGCGAAGGGCTGCTTGCCGACCGGCGCCTGTCGCCGTTGCAACGCGAAGCCATCGCGCGCGACAACGAACGCAAACGCCGGCTCATCGCACCCCTGATAGAGGGCGCCGCATGAGCGCGCTCGGCCCGAAGAGCGAGGCGGCGCTGCGGGCGGCGATGGCACGGCTGCTCGACGGCCGCCCCGAGCGCACCGACGGCGCGCTGACCGTCGCCAACCTGGCGCGCGAGGCCGGAGTCAGCCGGGCGACGGCGAACCGTGCGGTCGATGTTCTCGCCGAGTTCCGTGCCGCCGAAGCACGCCACCGGCGAGCCACTCCGAGAGCCCTCAAGGAGCGCATCCGCGCGCTCGAGGCCGAGCTGCGCGCCGTGCGCGGCGCCGAGATCGCCGAGCTGCGCGGCCTCGCCCGCACGCTCGCCCAGCACATCCAGGTGCTGACGCTGCAGATCGCCGAGCGGGATGCGGTGATAGCCGGTCTGCAGGACGAGCTTGACCGATCGCGCGAGGCCAAGGTCGTCGCGCTGCGACGCCCGCCGCGAGACGGCGCCGGCTGAGAGCCGCGCAACTGCCTATCGTCGACCGGTCTTGCGGTCGTCGGTCATGGGTGCCTCTTCAAGCTCGCCCGTCGAGGCAGGGGCTCGGGTGTGGCAGACGCTGCCAGCCCATCAACCCTGTTCCGCACCAGCACCGAGAACAGGGTGTGACGGGCCGGCCCCCCCGCGTCTGCCCCTGCCGCCTCGCCCTCGACGGAGAGGGCGAGCTGAAGGAGGCACCCATGACCACAGATCGCAGCAACTCGACCCGGACTGATATCTACGAGCGTGTCACCAGCCAGATCATCGCCGCCATCGAAGCCGGCGCCGGCGACTACCGGATGCCGTGGCATCACGACGGATCGGCCATCACCACGCCGGTCAACGTCGCCTCGTGCAAGGCCTATCGTGGCGTCAACATCCTCTCGCTCTGGGCCGCGGCGCACGCGGCCGGCTATCCCGCCGGCATTTGGGGCACCTACCGCCAATGGCAGGCGCTCGGCGCCCAGGTTCGCAAGGGCGAACGCGGCCATCTGGTCGTGTTCTGGAAGACCACCGATCGCGGCGATGCGGACGCCCAACACGGCGACGAGGATCGCGACGAGCCCGCCCGGCGGATGTTCGCCCGCGGCTACACCGTCTTCAACTGCGCGCAGGTCGACGGCTACACACCGCCCGAGACGCCGGAGCTGCCCGAGGTCGAGCGGATCGAGCGGGCCGAACGGTTCTGCGCGGCCCTCGGCATCGACATCCGCCACGGCGGACCGCAGGCCTACTACCGCCCGTCTACCGACCAGGTGCAGATGCCGGAGTTCGCCTGCTTCCGCGACGCGGTCGCCTACTACGCCGTGTTGCTGCATGAATGCGGCCACGCTTCCGGCGCCAGGCATCGCCTCGACCGCGATCTTTCCGGACGCTTCGGCTCGGCCGCCTACGCGATGGAGGAATGCACGGTCGAGCTCTTGAGCGCGATGATCTGCGCCGATCTCAACCTGAGCGTCGAGCCGCGACCCGACCACGCCCGTTACATCGCCTCCTGGCTCAAGGTGCTGCGTTCCGACTCGCGCGCCATCTTCACCGCCGCGAGCAAGGCGCAGGAGATCACCGACTGGATGCACGCGCAGCAGGTCGGCGATCGCCAGCACGAGGTCCGGGGCGCCGCATAGGCGCCCCTGCTCGATCAGTTGACGGTTCGCTCCTGGAACAGCGTCTCGATCAGCGGACACTCCGGGAGCGTGCCGTCGCCGCACTGGGCAACGACGTCCTCGAGCACCCGCTCCATGCGCCTTAGGTCGGCGATCTTCGCCCGGACGTCGGCAAGGTGGACGGCAGCGACATCGCGTGCTTCGGCACAGGGCCGGTCGCGCTCGTCAACGAGACGCAGGAGCTCACGGATTTCGTCAAGCGAGAACCCGAGCTCGCGCGCCCGCAAAACGAAGCGAAGCCGCCGCTCGTGAGTGCTGTTGTAGCTGCGATAGCCGCTCGCCGTGCGCGGCGGCTCGGGCAGAAGGCCGACCTTCTCATAATAGCGCACCGTCTCCAGATTGCAGCCCGTCCGCCGGGCGAGCTCGGCCCGCTGTATGCCCTTCATCCCGGCGTGATCGCCCATCGCAAAAAGCCCTCTTGACTCTGTAGTTGCTACAGACTGCACACTAGCGCCTGGATAGGAATTCGGCAAGGAAAGCGAGTCCTGACATGAATGCATCGCGATATGGACCAGCAGACATTGCACCGACTGCAGCGAAGCTGACGACGCCCGAGCAGAATGAGGTCCGGCGGCAGCGCCTGGTCGCAGTCGGCGGTATTCTCGGCGCCATCGGCGCCTCGTCCTGCTGCATCATTCCACTCATCCTGTTCAGCCTTGGTATCAGCGGTGCCTGGATTGGCAATCTGACGGCACTTGCCCCCTACAAGCCCTTCTTCGTCGCTGGGACGACAGGCGTTCTCGGCTACGGCTTTTACCTCGTCTACTGGAAGCCACGGCGAGCCTGCGCCGACGGCGAAGCCTGCACACGCCCCGCCCCCAGCCGCCTCGTCCAGATCGGACTCTGGATGGCAACGGTTCTCGTCGTTGCTGCCTTCGCCTTCGACTACGTTGCTCCGCTGCTGCTTTCCGCCTGATACCGAAAGGAGAGCCTCCCCCTATGAAGAGTTTGAGCGTTTGCACCCTGATCGGCTCGCTGATGCTGGCCCCTGCCGCCTGGGCCGGCGAGCGCACCATCACCTTCGCCGTCGACAACATGACCTGCGCCACGTGTCCCTACATTGTGAAGACCACGATGGCGGCGGTCCCCGGCGTCGCGAATGTGACCGTCTCCTTCGAGGCGAAGACCGCGACTGTCACCTTCGACGATGCGAAGACGAACCCCGATGCCATCGCGGCCGCCAGCATGAATGCCGGTTATCCGGCCCACCCGAGGCAGGGCAGTTGACATGAACGACCTTGCCCTGGTCCGCACCGGCGTGGCGGGCGGCATAATAGCTGCGATCTGCTGCGTGACACCCATTCTTGCCGTCCTGCTGCCGCTCGTCGGTCTGGGCGCGTGGCTCGTCAGCGCGGATCTGATGGCGTTTTCACTGCTGGCCGTCAGCCTGGGACTCATAGCGTGGGGCCTCTACCGCCGCCGGGCGAATGCGGCCTGCGGCGAGAGCAAGAACCACAAGGAAGCCTGAAGCCATGAACGATTGCTGTGCATCCTCCTCCCGGGACAAACCTGCCGTTTCTCAGCCCGCGACACTGCCGAGCTTCGCCGTGCGGCCCGATGTTACGTTTCCGGACTGGTCGGCCGTCACATTGCCGGCGGTCCGAGACGCCTTGCAGGCGATGGTCGGCTCCGACCACGTGCTCAATCGCTGGAGCGGCTACGATCCCACCACGGACCGCGTGCGCGTTGCGTTGCTCCAGCTCTACGCCGAAGACGGGCAGGCCCCGGCTATAGGCGCGCTTGCGGAACGTGCAAGTTTGAGCGAGACGGCCATCTGGCCGTTGCTCGCAGAACTTCGCCGGCGCGACCTCGTCGTTCTCGACGGCGAGCAGATCGTCGGTGCCTATCCCTTCACCGACCGCGACACCGGCCATCGGGTCACGCTGGACGGACATGTTCTCAACGCCATGTGCGCGGTCGACGCGCTCGGCATCGGCGCCATGACCGGTCGTGACGTCGCGATCGCCTCGCAATGCCGCCATTGCGGCGCGCCGATCCGGATCACGACGCGTGAGCGAGGACGGGCGCTGGCCGCCGTCGCGCCGTCGACGGCCGTCATGTGGCAAAGTGTCCGCTATGAAGGCGGCTGCGCCGCGAGCTCGCTCTGCGCGACGACCGCCTTCTTCTGCTCGGACGAGCATCTCTCCCTCTGGCGCGACGAACGTTCTGCCGACAAGCCGGGTTTCCGGCTGTCGATCGAGGAAGGACTGCAGGCTGGCCGCGCTCTGTTCGGGCCGAGCCTTGCTGGACTCGATACGGCGTCGAAGAGCACGGCGGTCGCAAGCCGCCCCTTCCCGGCCAACGGCCGCAATGGTGGCACCTACGACCTCGTCGTGATTGGCGCCGGCTCGGCCGGCTTCTCTGCCGCGATCACCGCCGCTGATCAGGGCGCCCAAGTCGCGCTGATCGGCAGTGGTACCATCGGCGGCACCTGCGTCAATGTCGGCTGCGTACCATCGAAGACCCTCATCCGCGCCGCTGAGACGCTGCACAACGCTCGCGTGGCAGCCCGTTTTGCCGGCATCACAGCCGAGGCCGAACTGGCCGACTGGCGCGGAACCGTTCGTCAGAAGGACGCGCTGGTTTCGGAGCTGCGCCGGGCCAAGTATGTCGACCTGCTCCCCGCCTACAACGGCATCGCGTATCGCGATGGGCCGGCGCGCCTCGTCGACGACGGTGTCGAGGTGAATGGTACACGCATTCCGGCCGGCAAAATCATCATCGCTACCGGCGCGCGGCCGGCAATCCCCGCCATCCCTGGGATCGAGACCGTGCCGTATCTGACCAGCACGTCGGCGCTCGAGCTTGAGAAGCTGCCGTCCTCACTGCTCGTCATCGGCGGCGGCTATATCGGCGCGGAACTCGCCCAGATGTTCGCCCGTGCCGGCGTCAAGGTGACGCTCGTCTGTCGCTCGCGACTGTTGCCTGAGGCCGAGCCGGAGATCGGCGCGGCGCTGACGGGGTATTTCGAGGACGAAGGGATCACTGTCGTCTCCGGCATCGCCTACCGTACGATCCGCAAGACTGAGGGCGGCGTTTCACTGACCGTTACGCGCGACGGCGAGGATATTGCTGTCGGCGCCGATCAGGTGCTGATTTCCACCGGCCGCACGCCCAACATCGAAGGCCTCGGGTTTGCCGAGCACGGGATTGCCATCTCGCCGAAGGGCGGCATCGTCGTCGATGACCGCATGCGCACGACGCGCGCTGGCATCTATGCCGCCGGCGACGTCACCGGCCGCGACCAGTTCGTCTACATGGCTGCCTACGGTGCCAAGCTCGCGGCCAAGAACGCCCTTAACGGCGACAGCCTGCGCTATGACAACAGCGCCATGCCGGCGATCGTGTTCACCGATCCGCAGGTGGCGAGCGTCGGGCTGATCGAGGCCGCAGCGCGCGCCGCCGGGCATGCGGTCCGCGTCTCGACGATCGGTCTCGACCAGGTGCCCCGTGCGCTTGCCGCCCGCGACACACGTGGGCTCATCAAGCTCGTCGCCGACGCCGGCAGCGGCCGGCTGCTTGGCGCGCACATCCTCGCGCCGGAAGGCGCCGACAGCATCCAGACCGCAACACTGGCAATCCGGCAGGGGCTCAGCGTCGACGATCTGGCGGACACGATCTTTCCGTACCTCACCACCGTCGAGGGCCTGAAGCTCGCGGCGCTAGCCTTCGACAGGGACGTCGCCAAGCTGTCCTGCTGCGCCGGTTGAATAGTGGCAAGGGCCTCTGAGCACCCCTCGAATCTGTCTCACGCGTCGAGATCGATCGGAAGCGTGTGGATTTTCAGACAAATGCCGCCGAAAAATCCGCCTGAGACAGGTTGACTGTTCAGATAAGTCGCCGAACTCGGGAGCTGCTTCCTCTGCGCGGATCTCGGGATCTCTCCCGAACTCGAACCGCGGCCGGATCA
This sequence comes from Bradyrhizobium sp. USDA 4011, assembly GCF_054063415.1. Lineage (NCBI taxonomy): Bacteria > Pseudomonadati > Pseudomonadota > Alphaproteobacteria > Hyphomicrobiales > Nitrobacteraceae > Bradyrhizobium > Bradyrhizobium sp. USDA 4011. The sequence goes on along the minus strand of NZ_JBSSGG010000002.1, from coordinate 75,369 downwards.
TGCGAGCTACCTCGCATCGTGGTTGGAGGTTCTGTCTAATGAGAAGCGCTTTATCTTCTCGGCTGCCGCGCATGCGCAACGCGCCGTCGCCTATCTCCACGACCTGCAGCCGAAAGCAGCAGACGTCGAGGAGGCGGCATGATGAGCGCACAGCGCGATTCGCGCCGACGCTTGCCGGCCCTTCCTTGTCCGGCGATCAGCACAGAGACCCTCGCTCCTTGTCGGCTGCTCGACGGCCAGCCCGCGCCCTTTCCTCGGGCTGGATATCGCGAACCGACAGCGGCCTTGCCGGCCTTCCTTCGAGGGAACCTAACGTTCTGGCGTTGCGCAGGTCATCGCTGTGCCGAGTAAATCGCGGTCGCAGCCTGTGCGTTCACCTTGCGGGCCCTGTGGCTCTTGTCGGCCGGGCAGCGCGCTTACCTTCCCGGTTCGGCTCTCGACCCGCAAGCTTGAGGAATTGAAAGATGTGTGCGGTGATCGGTGATCGGGTTCTTTCGTCGGTCGGGTTTCGATGAGCGCAAATCGTGTCCCTCGGCCGTTTCTTCAGGCACACCCACGTCGTCCTCGATTTGGCATGTCTGACCGAAGGCCGTCGTCGCTAAGGCGCCGCCTCGCTCTTATCCCCGCAACAGCCGGTTACGACTTTCTTCCCCTGGCCGCTCGCGCGTCCATTCCTCGCGCAAGACAAGAAAGTCGTGCCCTGGCTGCCCTCTACTGCGTGCCGGCCCCTTCGGGGTGCGGGTCGATCGCCTCCGGTCTGTCGCCAGCCATCGAGGCCGCGATGGGCGGCCCGGGAAACTGAAAGGACACGACAATGGCGACCATCGGCACCTTCACCTCGAGCGGCACCGGCTTCACCGGCACGGTTCGCACCCTCGCGCTCAATGCCAAGGCCAAGCTGGTTCGGGTCGAGAACCCCTCCGACAAAGGACCGCACTTCCGCATCTTCGCCGGCAGTGTCGAGCTGGGAGCGGCCTGGCAGAAGACCGCCAGGGACACCGAGCGCGACTACCTCTCGGTCAAGCTGGACGATCCGAGCTTCCCCGCTCCGATCTACGCCACCCTGATCGAGGTGGAAGGCCAGGAAGGTCTCCAGCTCATCTGGTCCCGCCCCAGCCGGGATTGATGGGCTCGACGCAGCGGCTCCGCCGAAAGGCGGGGCCGCCTGGCTGCTGTGCTCACCCCCGGTCACGGGGCCGTGACCCCTCTGGCGCATGTCATTCAAATGCATTACATTGGCCGTGAATAAAGGAGGTCGCGCTATGGCTTCGAATGCCCTGGTCCAAACCCGAATCGATGCGGACGTAAAAGAAAAGGCTACCGCGGTTCTGGAAAACATGGGTCTCACGGTATCCGACGCCGTGCGGATCCTGCTGACACGCACGGCCAACGAAGGGATGCTTCCGCTGGAGCTCGTGAGCAACAGCCAAGCTTACGATAGCTGGTTTCGTGAGAAGGTACGCCAAGCGCTGGCGGATACCCGGCCCGATCTCGATGATTCCGAGGTTGAAGCGCATTTCGCGGAACGCCGTGCCGCTGCGCTCCGAAAAGCGGCGGAGCATGAACGGTGAAACTCGTCTGGTCGCGCTTCGCGTTGTCCGATCGCGACGGCATTTTCAGCTACATCGAGGCCGAGAATCCCCGCGCCGCGGTTCATGTTGATGATCAGATTGCCGATGCCGCGCGGCGCCTGCTCGACTTTCCGGATAGCGGCCGGCCGGGGCGTGTCGCTGGGACGCGCGAGTTGGTCATTCCGCGTACATCTTATGTCGCGGCGTACCTGGTCGACGGCGATACCGTTCGCATCTTGCGCGTGCTTCACGGCGCGCAGATGTGGCCCGACGAACTTACCAATGACGATTGAGGCCGGCTCCGTACGATATCCTGCGGCCGGAGCTCCCAGATAGGCTGGTGATCAAGCGCGGCGTTAACTTGGGCTCGACACTGACTTTCAGCGCCGGCCTTAGGGCACGGTTGGTCGGGAATGCATGAGCAGTTGCAACGTCACGGGGAGCGCGTCCGCCATCGCGTTCCTCGGCCGTTTCTTCGGGCACGTCCACGTCGTCCTCGATTTGGCATGTCTGACCGAAGGCCGTCGTCGCTTAAGCGCCGCCTCGCTCTTATCCCCGCAACAGCCGGTTACGACTTTCTTCCCCTGGACCGCTGCGCGTCCATTCCTCGCGCAAGACAAGAAAGTCGCAGCCTGGCTGCCCTCTACTGCGTGCCGGCCCCTTCGGGGTGCGGGTCGATCGCCTCCGGTCTGTCGCCAGCCATCGAGGCCGCGATGGGCGGCCCGGGAAACTGAAAGGACACGACAATGGCGACCGTCGGCACCTTCACTTCGACCGGCAACGGCTTCACCGGCACGGTTCGCACCCTCGCGCTCAATGCCAAGGCCAAGCTGGTTCGGGTCGAGAACCCCTCCGACAAGGGACCGCACTTCCGCATCTTCGCCGGTAACGTCGAGCTGGGAGCGGCCTGGCAGAAGACCGCCAGGGACACCGAGCGCGACTACCTCTCGGTCAAGCTCGACGATCCGAGCTTCCCGGCTCCGATCTACGCCACCCTGATCGAGGTGGAAGGCCAGGAAGGTCTCCAGCTCATCTGGTCCCGCCCCAGCCGGGATTGACGGCCCGACGTAGCGGCCTCGCCGAAAGGCGGGGCCGTTTCTCTAGTAAAATGCCAATACCGCTTCTATGAGCCATTGGCCTAAAGCCTCCTTTCCAGCGTGGGGCTGACATGCCGCTCTCCGATGTCTTCGTTAGGCTTGCGATTGTTACACCTGCCCTTGAGCAAATGTGAGGATGTGGCCAACCAGTTTCTCAAGGCTCGCCGGCACAGCGTTCTCCTTCGCTAGACTTTCGAGATGCATTGCGATGTGGACGGGGTTCTTGGAGAAGCTGCCGGCGGGATTCCCGAGCGCCTTCGTTACCTGGCCGAACGTTTTATCCCAGATCACCCCGTCGACTTCTGACCGGAGTGTCGCGCCCAAATTGATGGGCCACTGAACAAACCGATCATGCCAGACAACGGTCGCCGGAAATGGGTCTCCTGCATTGCCGCCCATAAGCGTCAGAAGGTTACGGTTATCGGCTTCGTGCTTGGGCCGCTCGTTTGCACTGGTCTTGTCACCATCAGCGTCAAAGATTGCAAGGCTGGGAATGGCCAACTCCTCTGCGACGATAAGCGGTTCCAACAAATAGCCCTTTCCATTGACGGGAATGAAATGAGCGCCGAAACGGCGAAAATCATTCCAGCGATCGGTCAGAACGAGCCAGGACGTGAGATAGGCGACATCCTCAAGGCCTTCAACGAAAACCACGCGGGGCGCGAAGAACATCTCCGTCAGGTGGGGCTGCAGTGCCTGATGAAGACGCGCCATCCGGGCGGAGGGCTTTTCCGGCTTTTCGCCGGTAACCGCACTGATTCGGTCCGCGAGCTTTTGAAACTCGAGTGATGTGATGTTCGAGCGCTTGGCAGCGACGTCCCGTCGCACCATCCGCACGCATTCGAACTGCCTGCCAGAAACAAAGTATGGGCTGTGGCTGGAGACCACGATCTGTGCATTACCGGCACAAAGTTGATGGAGCACATCGGCCAGATAGCGCGCTTGCGGCGGATGCTGAAACAGCTCGGGCTCCTCGATGGCGAGAAGAAGGGTCGGAGCCGATGCATCGTCGGCTGTTGCCAGTTCTTGAAGGAGGGCGAGGAGATACGATCTCTGCAGCCCGTGACCAAAGCGCGCCAGTTCGCCTTCAAAATTGCCTTCACCAGCAAATAATCGCGCCATCGGCTCGTCTATCTGTACCGACTTCTTGACGTCCTCCATCCAGGCCAGTCTGGCGGTCGCCTCTGGGTGGGCGAAGTGAGCGAGCCGTTCACTAAGCGACTTGGAGATTTCCGCCAGTGCGCCCTGCTGCGCATCGAGCAGCAAGCGATACCGGTCCCGGGTTTCTTCTTTGAGCTTGCTGATTTCGTCGCCGAAATTGACTTTGGCTCGAACGGTTCTGGCAAGAATTTTTCCAAGCGCGGTGTTCTTCGCCTCCACGTTCTCCTTCGTCGCGTCTTTAATCGCCGGCAGATAAATCCATTGGACGTGGCGAGACAGACGATTGGCGCCCTTGCTGAATCCATAAAATTGATCCTCGCTCGGGATAAGCTCGCAACTCTCCGGATGAGCCTCCTCATAGGCGCGTAGCGCATCTCGCATTGCATCCTTGGCGCCTGGTTTGGGCAGGTCCGCGCCATACTTGCCGAGCAGTTGCTCATAGAGTGCCCTACATTCTCCCGCCGGCCTGCCGTCGTTGTACGCCTTAAAGAACGGCGCAAAATCGGGCATCGCACTCCTTTGTCCAAACTGGCGGACCGATGCGATTTTCGTGTCCGGGTTGAACTCCGCTCTGGCGGTGACGATCAAGACGTCATGGCGGACGTATTCTGCGAAATCAGTTTTTGCAGCTTCAGACAGATCATCAAACGTCACCGTAATTTCGATTGGGTCTCGCGTATTGCGGTTGTGAAAATCTTCTTCATCCAGGTCGATGACATTGGTGGAAGAGGCGTCCTGTTCGCGAAAGAAGATATTTAACGCGCACAAGACAGTTGATTTTCCAGAACCGTTCGCGCCGACCAAGGCGGTGTACTCCTCGAGCTCCACCGTGCACTCGTGGAATGAGCGAAAATTCTTCATATGAATGGACTTGATCTTCACTTACCCTTCTCCCGGTCCAATTATTGATGTTACCCAGCTGCGGCGGTTTGCTCGTCACCGAGCGACTCCACGATGACCGAGAGGTCGTGAACACGAACCGTTGGGCAGATCCTTTTCGCGATCTCGCACAGGTGACGATGATGCGTGAGGTAGACGACTTGTCCAACGCCGGCCATCTCGGCAAACAGCCGGAATGCTTCTTCGGCGCGGAAGTCGTCAAACGTCTCCATGATGTCGTCAGCGATGAACGGCACAGGGCTTCGCGCTCGGACGAATTCGTGGTAGCCGGCCACGCGCAAGGCCAGATAGAGTTGAAAGCGCGTACCTTTCGATAATTCGTCGGCCGACTTTGAGCCGCCGCCCGCCGACAGGGCGATCAAGGTTTCGCCGTCCTTGCTGGGCTGGGCCACGAGCCCGCTGTAGGCGCCGCGGCTGACCGTCCGAAATGCCGCGGAGGCGCGCATCATCATCGCGCTGCGATGGCGCTCGCGATAAGCGCGCAGCGCCTGCTCCATGGCGACCGTGCCAGCACGCAGTTGCAGGTAGCGTCCAGCGCCGTCCTGGATTTCAAGCAACGTTGTGCGGCGACGCTCCTCGATCTCCGCGACCTTCGAGTCCCCTCCGATCGCCTCGACCTGATCGATCGCCTGACTTCGCGTGGCGAACAGTTCGTGACAGCGCTTGTCTTGGTCGTCGAAACGTGCCTTCAGCTCGAAAAGCTCTGCCTCCAGCGCTGGTCGATCGGCAGTATCGAGGATGCGTTCGGCTTCAGTGATATCGGAGAGGCGCAATGCTTCGCGAATTTCATTCTCCGCGTCGTCGACGTCAGCCTGCAGTTCATTTCGTTTGCCGACGTCCAGGAGCTTTCCGGCGACCTCGGCCAGCGAAGTGACGCCGAAGAACGACGTCATCGTGCTCTTCTGCCCTTCGTGAATCGCCAGCGTTTCGGTAAGCAATCGTTCCCTCTTGCGCGCATCTTCGAGACTATCAGTCGCCTTGGCACGGCGGGCGCGATCTGCGACCGCGTCGCGAACACGATCGCCGACGCGTTGCGCCAGATCGAGGACCGTGTTTGCGCCAGCCGGAATCGTCATCTCGCTGCAGATGGCCGCAACTTCATCGCGAAACGCGGTTTGGTCCTTCTCCATCTTTTCGATACGGTCGACCAAACCCGCTCTTTTTTCGAGAGCAGGCCCGAGATCAGCCGCAGCCGATAGAATCTCACGCACGGTCGCAAGCGTCGGAATTTTACCCCTCTCGCCGAACCAGCACCCCTGGCACGCTGTTGTCCAGGACGCGACCCAGGTCTGCTCATCTGCGTTCGCCTGCTCCGCAGCGCGTTCCCGTTGCAGCAGCTCGCGTTTCCGCTCGCCCACCGCGGCGCGCAGAGACCGGAGCTCGCCTTCGTGGTCGAGGATCACTTGAGCCGTCGTGAGAAGACCGTCGAATCCGCACTCAGGATCATAGGATAGGCCGGCGCTATCGAGTGCTGCTCTCAAGCGGTCATTAGCGTCTTCTGCATCGGCCTTGGCGTCGCGCAGGTCGCGCTCGGCCGTAAGAACGGCCTCTCGTGCCTCCAGCGCCTTTTCGCGCCGTGCGAGCCAGCCGTCGAGGTCTGACAGCGTGATATCGTCGGAAAACGATACCGCCATCGTGCGAACAGCGGCAGCGATCTGATCGCGGATTGACTGCATGGCCGCAGAAGTTGCGTCTTTAAGTTCAATGACCCGCGTCAATTCAGCTGCAGCGATGGTGAGTGATTGTCCGTTCTGATGGAGTTTTGCCAAATCTGACATATGCGCTTGGCGGCTCGACGTAACGACGTCGTCGTATCGCAGCGCACTCTCGAACGCATCGGCGGATGTGGCCTCGAGATCACGGCGGTGCGCGGACCAGGCTTGCTCACGCTGTGTCCGGATGGCTGCCGCCTCTTGGTCGGAGACGACGCCTGTCATGCTGGCGATGGCGTCGCGTTCCGCCTCGAACCGGCGGATCTCGCTGGTCAGCCGATCGATATCGACGACATGCTGACGGAACTCCCGCTGTGCCTCGTCAAGCGCCAACTTCCACTGTTGGATGGCATCGCCACTAGGGCATCGCATACCGACGAGATCCTCGACCTCGCCCTGCCAGGGATGCAGTGTACGGAGGCGGTCGCTCAGCGTCGAGATTGCGGTCTCGCGGGCCCGCTCCGCCAATCGGCGCCGTGCGGTATGGTCGGCGTTACGCGAAGCGGCCACGGCGGCCGTCAGTCGGGCGATCGCGCCGTCCCTGCCCCGCTCGGCTTCCCGATTGGCCCCGGCGTCGCGCAGCGCAAGCTCCGCATCGGTCAGACGGCGACGGGCGTCAGCAAGTTCCGCCGCCGTGGTGCGGATGGCGCTCTCAACGCCCGAACGAGATTCGACCAATTCGCGCAAGCCGCCGACCGTCGAGGCGCCGAGTAAGAGTCGACGAGGGTCCGCTTCGCCTTCCCGTTCCATCCGTGTCAAGATGCCGGACACGGCCAATTCCGCCGCTTGCAATTGCATCCGGCGCTCCGGGATGTCCTTCTCCGCTGTCACATGACGGGCTCGCAGGTCGGCGAGCCGCTCCACTCTGCTGAACAGCCGCAACGCAGGCTCGTCAATGACGATCGATTCGGCCTCGGCGCCAAGCCGATCGATTTCGTCGGCGACCGCCCGTGTTTGTACGCTGAGCTCTATCTCCTCCTTCTGCAGCTTCGGCAGGTCCATGTTCCAGGCTGGCTGCGGAGCGGGCAACTTGGCGAGCGGTTGGAGGCGTTCGCGGAGCGTTCGGAGCGCGGCGAGACGCGGCAGAGCAGCGAGGTGTCGCTGGATTTCATCGAGCCGCGCCTGGATTCGCGTTCGTTCACCGATCGCTTCATCATATTGTGACGAAGCTCGGTCGCGGATGTCGATAAGTCGGGCATAATCAGACGCCAGCGTATCCAACCGCTCGCGTTCGGCTTTCAATTCGGCGAGGCGCGTCTTGAGATCGGTGAGAATCCCACTCCGCGCGCGGTATTTATAGAAGCCATCGGCCTCTGCCCTCAAGTCGAGCAGTCTGCGGCTGAGATCAGCAAGGCCCGCACTGGCGGAAAACAGCAGTTCTCCAAGATCGCCCTTGCTGGCGAGAATGCTCTCGCCGCCTTTCTCCAGGGTCTCATCATCAAGTGAAAACATCGTCCGATATGACTCGCGATCGATACCGCCAAGTTCTCCGCGAATGACGGTTTCGGCAATCGGTCGATCGTCGGCATCCAGCAGGCTGTTCTGCGGCCGCTTGATCCGGACGAGTTCGCGGGCTTCAGCGGCGAGTTCAATGAGGCCTCCCACCCGCATAGTTGGATAGGGATGAAGGAAGCCGAACGGACTCTGCGTTCCCATTCCGAACAACAGATCAAGGAAGGCCGCGAGAGCCGTCGACTTGCCCGCCTCATTCGGACCATAGACGATGTGCAGGTCAGGTTGGCCTTGTGGCTTCTCGCCGAAGTCGATGCTGCGGCCGGTGAAGTTCCCGTAGCGGGTGAGATCGAGGCGCTTGAGACGCATGAGCTATGCGCCTCGTTCGGATGCATGGAGCTTTGCAAGAATATCGTCAGCGCCCTCTTGCGCGATAAGCGCGAGGCCAGCCTTGAAGGCTGTTTCGTCGACGCCAAGGCTGTCGCGGCATTCCTGTGGAAGGTGCGCTCGCAGTTCTTCGGCGACCGCCACGAGCTCCGTCTGAAACGCTTCCGACTGAAGCACGTCATCCACGATGAGGCGCCGCAATTCGGCGAGCGGGTCGGCGGTGGAGTTTGCACTCTCGTCTGGGGGACGGGTAGCCACTTCGAGTTTCTCGATCCAGCATGCACCGATGAGAGAGCCACGATCATCCGCCTCGGCTTTCAGAAGATCGAGATCGCGTCGAACCCGCCAAGACAATGGCGTGGCGCCGGTCAAGCGCAGTCGGGCGACGAAATGTTCGGAAACAACGGTTCCGCGCGCGCGTTCCAGCGCGTGCGTCATAGCGGTGATCAGATCGCGCCAGTCATCGAGGCCGGTGACGTCGACAGATATCCGTTCAAATTGCGCTATGCTGGTGAAGCGCTCTTCGATGTGGATCGAACGATCGTCTCGAATGGTGACAAGCGTCACCGACTTTGCGCCGGATTCATTGATGTCGCGCCCTTGCGGCATGCCCGGCATCACGACTGCACAGGTCCCTTCCACGACCGAGCGCTTATGGACATGGCCCAGGGCCCAATACTGGAAGCCGGTGGCTTGCAGATCAGCAAGGCTGCATGGCGCATATGGGTCGTGACCGGGAGCCCCGGCAAGACTCGTGTGCATGATGCCAATGTTCACGGCGCCCGCGACAGGAGACTTGAACTTTGCGATCAGGCTTTCGGGCGCGTGCGGTTGAGCAAAACTCAGGCCATGGATTGCGACTGGAAAGTCCTCCGCCGCCCGATCGACTGCCACGGCTTCAGCGCGGCCGCCAAAGACCTTTACCGAGTCTGGAAAAATCAACTCCTTGGTGATTCGCGAGAGCGCGTCATGATTGCCGCGAATGGCGAAGACGCGAATTCCAGCCTGATGCAGTCGCCGGATCTGTTCGGCCAGGAAACGGGCCGTTTTCATCGACGTCTGGTCACCATCATAAAGATCGCCGGCCAGCAACAGCGCGTCGACACGCTCTTCCAGGCACAGATCGACGATCCGGACGAAAGCCCGCCGCGTCGCGTTCCCAACTAAATTGGCAAGATCGGGATTGCGCAGGGCAAGCGAACGCAGCGGAGAGTCCAGATGGATGTCCGCGGCGTGAACGAAGCGATACAATGCGATGATCCCCTCCCCTGGCAACTCAATCAATTAGGCTTCCGCCCAAACAGCCAACGTCGTCAAAAATGGTTCGCCTCGGGGCGGCACAATCGCGACAGACTTGGGTTGTTATTCACATTCTACCGGAGACATGCAGCTGCCATTCGGCAGCATGACCCCGTTTGTCTCCCGCCTTTTAATTTCTCCGATCGCGCGCGCCGTGGCTTGCCGCGCTTCATCGATTAGCCTCCGCGTGTGGAGGCGATCAAATTCCTTAAGTACATGAAGGCCCCGTGAATAGCTTTTGATATGCGATTCGGGATTATCATTGAGATCAGCATCTTCCGCAATAGTTGAGATGCGCTCCGAATTCAACCAAAGTCTCAGAGCGCAGCTCGATATCCAGTGAAATGATCTGTGCCTGCGGGATGCATTGGTATGTCGTCATCTCCTCCGATAATTGTTACGTGTCATATCTGCCAGTCGAAGCTCGTCAGCCCGTAGTTACCCAATCAACCGCGCGAGCGCGTCAGATTGCTCAGTGAACTTTAGGGCGTTGGCCTTCCGAAGATGTTCCAGGTTCTGTAGCTTCCAGCGCGGGCCGGGGAGCTGCTCTAGGTGCGGCACATCTAGTAGCGACCATTCGGGCGCTGCAGCGACCAGCGAAAGCAGGAAGCGGCGCTCAACCGGGCTCAGACCTTGCTGCAGTTCGCGCATCATTCGCTCGCGCGCTGCCAAGAGCGTATCGAGCTCAATGGGTTCGGCGGTCATGCCCGAAAAATTGTGGTCGAACTCCTGGCGGATATCCCGCAGCGATGGAAACAGGACCTCGTGCACCGGCCGGTTATGGCTTGCGAGATAAACAATGAAAGCGCGGCGGATACCGGCGGTGATTCCCTCGTGTGCGAAAAGCTGCATGACGTCGAACAGATCGCGGGGATGCTGGCGGTCCATCGCCGCAACCAGCTTGCCGCCATACACATCTTCGAACGACACTACCGGGATTTCGAGATCCGCCTGCAGCGTATCGCGCGCAGTCTCTGTCAGCGACGCCATGCGCGCCGGATGGACGGTGCCGCGCATGACGAAGTTAACCTCGATCTTGACCTCGAGGCCGCCTCGCCGCGCCAGCAGCTTGGTCTCGCCGGAATCCGCCGCAGCCGGCGCATGGGTTTGGAAGCCTTGCTTCTGCAGGCGCGCGGCGGACTGGCGGATGGCCTCGTTGATGCGCCGCAGCGCCTGCTCGCGCGGTAGTGTGTGGTCGGCAAACACCAGATCGAGATCGACCGAGAGCCGCGGCATGTTGCGCACGAACAGGTTGATCGCCGTGCCGCCCTTGAGTGCGAACGTATCGTCGACGAGCACCAGCGGCGCCACGCGCGTCAGCAACCGTGCGGTGTCGAGGTAGATCTGGTTCATGGCTTCAACACCAGTAGCCCGTCAGCCGAACGGGATACCCACGGCCGGTCGCTACCCTTGGGCAACTGGGACGGGTCGAGCTTGTCGGCCCAGGGCTGAGAAAGCTCGCGACCGAGCTGCAGGCAAAGGCGCACGGTCTTGACGCTGGTGCAGCGCTTGAGGAGGTCGCGCAGCACGTCGGTACGCAGACTGTAAGTGCTCTCGACCAGCTCGCGCGCTTCCTGCAGCGGCTGTCGTATCCCGACCTCGCTCAGCACCTCCAGCAGTGCGCGTTCGGGCGCCGAGACGAGGGGGCCGTCCTTGCGGTTCTCGAAAGGCCGGGCATGAAACAGCGCACCGGGCTCTTCCTTGAATAGCCGCTTGCGGTGGTACTCGGCCGGGAAGCGCAGGGTAAACCACTCAGGGAGCCGCCCCGCTTTCCAGCCGTAGAGATGGAGGGCAGGCCGTTGGGATAGGTATTGGCGTATGCCGTGCCAGTCGAGCGCGGATTTGCCACCGACATGCAATCCTTCGAAGCTCCGCTGCAGCAAGACCAGGCTTGGGTGTAACGCCGGAGGATCGTTCGGCCGGCAGTAGACGCCGCGTGCGAGCCGTTGCAGCCAGCCGGCACGGACGTAGTGGACGGCAAGGTCGGCCGATATTCCGAGGGCGACGAGGTCATCGGAGGTCAGCGGCGTTCCGGGCGCTAGGTGGGTATAGAGCCTGTTTAGCTTGTCCCTGTGAGTCGTAGCCATGCTACGATAATATGAATAATTCCAAAATTTCGCAAGCTTGGATTTGGTGCAAAAATCGTAGTCAGGCTACGATAATGCTCATTATTCTAAGGGAACCAACGAATTTTAGGTCTCGACCGCCGGACATCGTGTTGGCGATAGAGACGAGAGTTGACCGCATTCCATGCAGGAGCCTGGACGGCGCTCGCGGCATGACGCAGAGCCTGAACGACGGTGCCGGTCGGACTGCCGGGAGCGATCAAGTGCTTGGGCGAAGCGAGCCGCTACTGCTCCAAATGCCCAGGCAACCGCGTCCTTGCTCGGAATGGGGCGTCTAAAGAATCCCCCAGGCCCTGTACCTTCCTCCCGGTCGCCTCGTGCAGCCCAAGTTCGGCGACGAGATCGTGGGCGGCACGGGACGTGATCCTGGGTTCGACCGCGATCATGCCGGCCGAGACGATCGGCCGGGTCAACACGTAGTCGACCAGTGCCGGCAGCTTTGAGGTGGCGCGGCCGCCGGCGAGTTTTCGCGTGAGCAGATTTTTCGTCATCAGCCAGCGGTCGTGGTCCTTGCCGCCGGCGGCGGCAGCAGCCGTGATCGCCTCGAGCTGCACGGCGAGCCGAGCTGCGGCGTCACGCGGCCGCCGGCGTTCGCGCGGGATGGCTTTGAGCCCGTCATGCAGGCAGGGAAGATGCCAGCGGGCCTTGCCGCGGCTGCGCAGCAGTGCCGCGGCGAGCAGCCGGCCGAGCCAGAGGGTGTGCTGAAGCGGTTCGATCGTGACCCAGGCGTCAGCCGCGAGTGCCGCCGCGAGCGTCGGCGGCAGTGTGCGGGATCGGGCGTGCCGTTCGCGCCCCCAGGTCATCGCGGAATATCGCGCGCGGATCGTCGCGCAGCCCAAACTGATGAATGCGCTCGACGAGCTGCGTGGCCGCGATCTCGTCTGCTGGTGCGCGCCGCTGGCTTGCCACGGCGACGTGTTGCGGGAGCTCGCGAACAAGATCTGACGACGCGGCGCCTCAGCAGTCGGCATATCCGCGGCGGCGCTTGCTGCGCTCGAGACGGCCCATCGCGCCGTCGGCCTCCTCCGGCTTGCCGAGGGTCTCGATCATGGATTGGCCGGCAGCTCCGATCCTGCCCCAATTGCGAACCAGCGTCGCCCCGCCGAACAGCGTCGGCTGGATCGACAGCGTATAGAACCGCCGCATGTTCAGCGTGGGATTGATGCGGCGAAGATGAAGCGGCTCTGTCCCAGTTCTGCATGAACGGATTCTCGCTTCCTTCGGAAGCGCCGTCTAATTGCTTTATTGAGTCGGTCCGCTCGATTTATTGTGCTGATAGCTCGGCCGCGCTAGGCCCCGGTCTCGCGGGCCCCATGTCGTGCGAGAGCTCTCCGAACGTCGTCCGCCCATGCTGCCTGGACACGAAGGGATTTGGGCGAGCCGCCTTTGGCGGACGGCTCTATTCGCTTCGCTCACGGAGCCCGCAAGCGGTCTCCGCCCTTCGGGTGACGATCCTCTCGCGACCCGCGGCGGCCGTCGTGCCCTACCTCTTTCTCTTTCTGACTTCCTATTCTGCACCCGCCACTGCGGCGTCAAGGACATCGCGGTCCCCCCAATTTTTTGCCGTCGCCAAGTGGGCGCCGTCAAAAAATCGGTTCCCCCGCTCGCCGGCTTCGCCGGTCGCTACGCGATCCCTGACCCCTCGCGGCTACGGTGCGGCCTCCTTTCGTCAGATCGAAAGGAGACACATCATGTCTGATATCGACCACCTCACGCTGTTCACGCAGTTCTGCGGCTTCAAGATCGTGGTTCTGGCCAATCGGCTCGGATGCGACAACGGTCTCGCGCGCATCGCTCACGACCGCCTCATTGCCAGGCTCGGTGATCTGATCAATTTGATGCGCGACGCACTGGCTGCGGAGCGCAACCTGCTGCTCGATGAATCCTCTCAGCAAAACCGGAACGCTGCCGAGGACCTCTACTGGATCGCCGAGGAATACGCGCATCGCTGGCTGTCGGATCGGCCGGTTCCGCTTCTCGACGACCTTACGATTGATCTGGCGACGCGGGAGGTCTTCGACGCCCACGCGAGGCGCTGGCGTCCTCTCGAGGACGGAGGTCCGTGGCTGCGCAATGTGAGGGACGCCGAACTCTGCGGACTGCGTCGAATCATTGACGAGATCGCAGCGGAGACCGGCGTGAGCTTCTCCGCTTGCCGCATCGTCTATGACGCATCCGATGGCGTGACGCTCTGAGATGCGAACGAGAGGCAGTTCCTGCCGCCTCTCGTCTTTGCTTTACACAGGCCTGGCAGCACCGATCCGATCGACTGGCCGGACCTGCCGGCGGTCGACGCCGCGATGCAAGTGCCGCTTTCCGCTCACAGAATTCCCCATGCTCGGTACCTTCCTCTGCCGGTCGCCTCGTGCAACCCGAGTTCGGCGACGAGATCGTGGGCGGCCCGGGAGGTGATCCCGAGTTCGGCCGCAATCATGCCGGCCGAGACGATCGGTCGGGTCAACACGTAGTTGATCAGCGCCGGCAGTTTTGAGGTGGCGCGGCGGCCGGCGAGTTTTCGCGAGAGCAGGTTTTTCGTCATCAGCCAGCGGTCGTGGTCCTTGCCACCAGCGTCGGCGGCAGCCGTGATCGCCTCAAGCTGCACGGCGAGCCGCGCCGCGGCGTCGCGCGGTCGCCGGCGTTCACGCGGGATCGCTTTGAGCCCCTCATGCAGGCAGGGAAGATGCCAACGGGTCTTGCCGCGGGCGCGCAGCAGGTTAGCGGCGAGCAGCCGGCCGAGCCAAAGTGTGTGCTGCAGCGGTTCGATCGTGACCCAGGCGTCAGCCGCGAGCGCGGCCGCGAGCGTCGGCGGCAGTGTGTGACTCTGGTGGACGATGGCGCGCCAGTCGTCGAGACGCTCGTCATCGTCCCAGTCCAGATCGTACACCAGTGAGTCCCGCTCGGATCGGACTTGGCTCGCGCTGGCGAGCATCCGCTCGGTCTTGGCATTCGCGGCATCGACCGCCGCGAAGGTGGCGGCCAGATGCGGATCGATCTCGATGATGCCGAGCGCGCCATCGAGATCCTCCTCGTTCTGGCCCCCGCCCCCATCGTGGTCCATCGCTGCGTCGCCTTCCTTCCGGTTACTCTTCCCCTCCTTGGCCTGCCCACCCCGGCCGCGCAGCTCGGCGAGGCCGCCCGCAGATAGTGCCCAGTCGGGTTTTTCCGCGGCGATGCGACGGCGGGTGCGCAGGACTGTATGGGCGCGGGTGAGCTCGTGGGTGGGGGCGCGGATGTCCATGCCTTCATCGTGAAGAACGAGATCTTCGAGGTGGACGAGCTCACCTTCCAGCCATAGACTGGCGCACGCATCGGTGAAGTGCGTCCGGCTGATCCACCCCTCGCGGATCGGGCTTTTGGCGAGGCGCTCGTCGAGCCGGGCGAGTGCGTCCTCGGCGGAGGCGAGCGGACCGGCGATAGAGGCCCAGGGTAGCGGATCTGGGATTTGGTAGCCGGATGGCAAGGTCTTGATAACCTTAACGGGAATCGTCGAAACGGAAGCTATCATAGAAGTAGCTTCCGTCATAGCGATGCGTGTTCCCGCCCCTTTTCGATAGTGATAGCGCGGAATCGCAAATCAGCGATTCTGGCCGCCAGAGGTCTGGAAATCGCATTCCCAGGGAGGACTAAGATCGACGAGAGGTCGCGTCCCCGCCCCTCCCCTGCGGAGGGCGCCTGTCCCTTTCCGGACGTCGCTGTTCTTCTCGAATGCCCGCTTGGCGCCGACTTATGATAGGCTGGCGTTGCGATGCCGAGGTGATACGCATGAACGAGTTTAGCCGAATTACGCAAGATCCCGCCGTGATGGGCGGGAAACCCTGCATACGTGGCCAGCGCGTCACCGTCGGCATGATCGTCGGCCAGATCGGCGCCGGCCGCAGCATCGATGCGCTGCTTGCCGACTATCCCTATCTCGCGCGCGAGGACGTGCTCGAGGCCTTGCGCTACGCCGCCTGGCGCGCCGAGGAGCGGGAGGTCGAACTGCAGCGCGCATCCTGATGCGATTCCTGATCGACATGAACCTGTCGCCGAGCTGGGTTCCTTTCCTCCAGAACGCGGGGTTCGAAGCGGCGCATTGGTCGGCGGTGGGTGCTGCGGACGCGTCCGATCGCACGACCTCGATTTTTCGACGATCCTCGCCGCGACGCAGCGCCGCAAGCCGAGCGTCATCCAGATTCGCGCCGATCTACTGACGCCAGTGGCGATCGGCAGCGCCGTGCTCCGCGCACTAAACCGAGCGCGAGCTCGCCGAAGGCGCCTTGGTCTCCATCGATCCCGACCGCGCGCGGGTGCGTATTCTCCCGCTCGGGTCGTAAATTTCACCGTTTATCGGCAGGGTCGGAAATCAACCCGCAAATCGGCGATTCCGGCGGCTAGGCGCCTGCAAATCGGCCCGCCCGGTCCCCGGATGGACGAGAGACCATGCCAGCCCAGCCCCCCTCGCCCCTTCCGCTGTCTTTTCGGTCGGCGCCGGCCGTCTGCGCAGGCGCGATCGTGGTCAGGCGTCGTCGAACGGACCGTCGCAAAATACCTTATCGGCAGCGCGCATTGCGGCGGGCACGCAGCTTCCGGCCAAAGTCGACACCAACATCGAGCAGAGTCACCCCGGCCTCGTCGAACTCGGCGTTGCATCATCCTCGTACAGGCTGTCGCGGAACGCCTTGTCGGCAGGTTTGCCGCTCTGCGGATCGGCCTTTGTCCTCAAATCGCGACAAAATTGGACGCCTAGGTCGACCAAGGACGGCCTGCGCTGCTCGCGCTCGAGTTCATGGGCGAGCGCCGTGTGCACGGCCTCGATCAGTCGGATTTTCTTCAGCCCGGCGACCCTGCGGGCCAGCGCGTCGGTCTCCGGATTCTTGATATGGAAGGCCATGAGGCGCTCCTTTAGCGCGTATCGTGTATCCTTATACAACATTCCGGATACATCTCGTGAAGGCCAGGGATTCTCGCCAAATCTGATGGAAAAGCTCATAAGGACTCGGCGGAGGCCTAAATTTTTATGGTTAACATTCTATGAGCGCCACCCCTCTTCGCATTCCCGATGCGGCCTCGATCGAGGCCGTTCTGGCAGGGCTCGATCCCGCCTCGGCCGACACGGATCTCATGCCCGCGCTCGCCGCGGCCTTTCCGAGCTTCGATTTCAGCCTGGCCCGCGTCGACGATGATTATTGGCGCGACACCCGGTCGGTCATTCGGCCCGACTGCACCCGAGCCGGGGAGCTGCGTCAGTGGATGACGGCCGAGCTCGCCAAAGATGGCGGGGATATCAAGGCGCTCTGGACGCGCCTGAAAGACATTGATCTGCAGATCACCGAGTGGCGCGGGACCAGCGCCTTCGTGTTCGCCCCAACCGGACCCGGGGCGGCCGATTATATCCAGATCGCACTTGGCCGAGAAATGGAGTGGCGCGCTCGTCCGATCGTCAATCCGGGCTATCGACCTTGGGGGGAAGAGGATCTGCTCGATCCCAGCTGGTCCCGCCAGTCCCTGCCCGAAACGGACCGCCTCGCCGGCCCGGTCTACCGCCTGCTCGACCGCGCCGGCGGCGCAGTCGTCCATATCCGCAGTTTCCTTGATCGCTGCAGTCGCGTCGAGCGCGACAAGCGGGAGGCCAAGCGGCCCGAGATGGAGCGGCGTGTGATCCGCGAAGTCGGGCCGCAGGGAACGCGCGAAACGCCATTCCTCGAGGCGGTCCCCGACTGGTTCGACTACGTGCCGCGGGAGGTGCGCTTCTTTCAAGACTGGGAGGGATCGAGTGCCCGCGCCCATCGCGTCTTTGAGCATTGGGCGCTCGATGTTCGTGATTATACCCACAAGGGCGAGCGCGAAGTCGGTTTCATCCCCCGGCCGCTGAAGCCCCCCAAGGAGCGGCTGCTCATGGCATCGGATGTTTCGGTGCATCTGCTGATGGATCGGATTGAGGCCGTGGACAGTGAGGTCGGCCTGTCCTTCGGCTGGTTCTTCTTGATGACCCATGGCCATTGGGTTGATCCCGACATCGGCATGGCGATTGCGCAAGGCCTGAAGGCGCAGCGCGTTCGCCTGCCCGATCCCGACGCTCGCGTGCTGCTGCACTGGGCGGATCGGACCTATGGCTTTTAGAGGAACTCCGGCCATAGACGACCTCACCTCGCGCGTACTCGTCTCGGATTCGGAAGCGCGGCGGGCGGGCCCTGCAGCTCGACGCGCTCTCGGCGGTCCTGCCGATGGAACGGCGCGACAGGCTTGCGGAGCTCCTGACCGACAAACCTGATCGTGAAGCACCGCTGCACGATGGCGGGGCTCGATGCGCGGGAGTTTTCCGCTCACGAACTGCGTGCGGGGTATTTGACCGAAGCAGCGCGACGGGGCGTTGCTTTGCCCGAGGCTATGCAGCAATCCCAACATCGCTCGGTGCAACAGGCGGCCAGCTACTACAATGAGGCTGAGCGCAGTCAGGGACGCGCCGCCCGCTTGGGAGTTTAGCGCAGGGCGCCGCTGAGTTGTCAGCGTACAACTCGCCAAGTGCCGCCTCCTCGCCTCTAGTCCAAAGCTTGCACTCGCAATCGGCAGAAAGCCGAATTTGTCGCGCGGATTAGGAATTTGTTTCCGAAAAGTGTCTATGTTGATAAGCGCGGGTTGTTCACAAATCGGCCTCGTTTATGATTCGACTCTGACGTTGCGGCGTTCGTCGGTCGCAGCAGGCCGCCTCCATTAGCGAGGCCCGATTGCGAAATCCGCGAGTCGGATCAGTCGGTTGCTTGCTCGCCGGCGCAATGCTTCGGTCCACTATGCGACGAACTGATTCGGGAAATGACTCCCGCCGTCGTTAAGTTGTCAGCAGTACAACTGCATATTTCCCGGACTGATTCATGTGCGACGACGCCGATTGGTCTCGCAACACTCGTAGCCGTTAACTTCTCGTTAACTCAATAGTCCTTGCGGCGTCGAAAGAATCGGGCATTACTCGGCATCAGCGCTTTTTGAGACCAACTGCTCAATAATCCGCAGATGCAGAGATCGGGAATGCCGACGTCGACTAAGATCCTAGAACATAATGTGCGAGATCTGCGGTCGCTGATCAATGCGGACGCGGCGGAGCTATCGGCGCGGTTACGTGCGCAACAGCTTCGCGACTTTCCGCCCGCGGCCCAAAAGACCATACGCCGCTTTTCGCCGGCGGAAGCCGCTCGCTTTATAGGCATCGCCGAGGGCTATCTTCGGCAACTCGTATCGGAAGGGAAGGGGCCGCCCGCGCCACCCAACACCCGTCGGAGCTATTCGATCGAAGAAATCGACGAGCTTCGCAGTGACCTCGATAGCACCGGTAAAGGGGCCCGTCGATACGTCCCACGCCGACGCGACGCCGAGGCGCTGCAGGTCATCTCAGTAATGAATTTCAAGGGCGGTAGCGGCAAAACCACCACGGCCGCACATCTCGCCCAATATCTTGCGTTCCGCGGCTACCGGGTCCTTGCAATCGATCTCGATCCGCAAGCGAGCCTCTCGACACTTTTTGGGCATCAACCCGAACTTGATGTCGGTGAGAATGAAACGATCTACGGCGCCATTCGCTATGACGCCGACCGCCGGGAAATGCCGGAGATCGTCCGCGGCACCTACATTCCGAACCTTCACATCGTTCCAGGACAGCTCGAACTCATGGAGTTTGAGCATGAGACACCCAAGGCGTTGATAGCACGAGAGAGCAACGACTCACTGTTTTTCGCTAGGATCGGCGAAGCTCTGGCCCAAGTCAGTGATGCCTATGACGTCGTCGTAATCGATTGCCCCCCGCAACTCGGTTTCCTTACGCTCTCCGCGCTATGCGCAGCGACCGCGGTCCTGATCACAGTGCATCCCCAGATGCTCGATGTGATGTCGATGTCTCAGTTCCTCAACATGACGGGGAGCCTTCTCGACGTTGTCGCGAACGCCGGTGGCGCCACCCAATATGATTGGATGCGCTATCTGGTCACTCGCTACGAGCCTAGTGATGGGCCACAGACGACAATGGTCGGTCTGATGCGCTCAATCTTCGGCTCGCGCGTGCTGACCCACCCAATGGTGAAGAGCACCGCGATCGCCGATGCCGGCCTCACCAAGCAGACCCTCTACGAGGTTGAGCGGCAGCAGTTCACCCGGGGCACCTATGATCGGGCCATCGAAGCGCTCGATCTTGTGAACGGGGAGATCGAAGGTCTGATCAAACAGGTCTGGGCTAGGAGCTGACCATGGCGCGCAAGATCAATTTCGATCCACCCGTGGTGGACGCCTCGGCGCAGCGAGCAGAAATGCACGAAGCAGCCCCGCAGCGCTCGCGACCTCTTCTCGGGCTCGAACGCCCGATCAAACAATCGAGCGCTCTCGGGGCAATATCGCAGTCGCTGGGCGGCATCTCCGAGAAGGTCAAGCGCGCGGAAGAAATCGAGCAGAAGCTCATCGAAGGCCAGGTCATCGTCGAACTCGACCCTGCGCTGATTGATAACTCCTTCGTGCCCGACCGCATGGAGGCTACCGAGGAGCAGAACGTCGCCTTCCGCGAGCTCATCCGTGAGCACGGGCAAAACGTCCCAATCCTGGTTCGTCCGAAGCCTAATGGCGCTGAGCGCTACGAAGTCGCATTCGGCCATCGCCGTCTGCGGGCGGCCCGCGAACTGGGCATAAAAGTGAGGGCAGTGGTTCGCTCCCTCACGGATGAACAACTCGTCATCGCGCAGGGCCAAGAGAACAGCGGCCGCACCGATCTGACCTTCATCGAGCGCGCGCGCTTCGCAGCGCGGCTCGAGGATCGGAAATTCTCCCGCGAGATCATCATGGCGTCGCTCAACGTCGACAAGGCTGCGCTCTCGCGCCTCATAGCGATTGCGACCAGAGTCCCGGCCCCGGTCATCGACGCCATCGGGCCCGCGCCAGCCTTCGGCCGCGTGCGCTGGCAAGAGCTAACCGACCTCTTGGAGCGAGAGAACAATCGTACCCGCGCACTTGAGATAGTCAAAGCTCCGACATTCAGAGCGTTGGACACCGACAAGCGCTTCGAGGCGCTTGCAGATGGCCTGCGCGAAAAGACGTCGCGCGCCCGCGCCGAAACGTGGGCCGCGAAGGATGGAACGCACGCCGCGAAGGTCTCGCGCGCCGGAAAGAAGCTTACTCTGATATTTGATGATCGCGTCGCTCCGAGGTTTGGCGACTTCGTCCGAGAGCGGTTGCAAGCCCTTTACGACGAATTCAAAGCCGCCGACCCACCGGCATGAACCGAACTTGCCTGGTCGGAATGAGCCGGCCGGATCAAGACCACCGCAACTACGTCGGAGAACCATAGGCAAAAGAAAAAGGCCCCCGTCACGTCGCCGTTCCGGAAGCCCCTTCTTTGTATTGGCATTCAAAGAATCGCACTTCCGCGAATCACTGTCAAGCGTTCTGGCGCCGTTTCGGCGAGCGAATTTTCTTTGCCCAGCTGAGGCAAAGACATGCAGTCACACTCCCCAACGACGCCCTTTGGGCGGCGGTCGTTGACGCTCGCCCATGTGGCAAGCCAGATGGTCGCAACCGAACGTCCTCCCGAAAAGATCGTGCACAAATGGAAGATCTTCCACGCCATCTGCACGGCACGGCCGCGCCTTGGGGTGTCGGAGCGCTCGCTCTCGGTGTTAAACGCGCTCCTGACCTTCCATCCTGAGACGGCGCTGACAGGGGAGGATGATCTGATCGTCTTCCCGTCGAACCATCAGCTCAGTCGTCGGGCGCACGGCATGCCGGCGTCGACGCTGCGGCGCCACCTCGCCGTGCTGGTCGACGCGGGACTGATCGTTCGGCGCGACAGTCCAAATGGCAAGCGCTATGCGCGGAAGGACGATGCCGGCGAAATCGAGCTCGCCTTCGGCTTCGATCTGTCACCGCTGGTCGTGCGCTCTGAGGAGTTCGAGAGCCTGGCGGCTGATATTGAAGCTGAGGCCCGCGCCCTTAAGGTGGTGCGTGAACGGATCACGCTGTGCCGGCGCGACATCGCGAAGATGATTGCAACTGGCATCGAGGAAGGCGTCCCGACACGACGGGCAGGGCAGGGGCCCGCCGATTGGCAGGAGGTGCATGCCGCCTTCCGCGCAATGGTCGCTCAGATTCCGCGCACCGCGACGCGCCAGGAGCTCGAGCCGATCGCCGACGAGTTGTCGCAACTTGCCGACGACGTGCTCAATCTTCTGGAAGCACACATCAAATCGAAGAATCCGAGCGCCAATGAGTCCCACTCTGAGCGCCACATACAGAATTCAAATCCAGATACCCCTATTGATCTTGAACCTAGCCTTCGAGAAGGCAGGGCGGCGAGAGCTGAGCCTAAACCTCAACCATCGCGAGTCGCCGAGAGTACGTATCCGTTGGGAATGGTCCTGAGTGCATGTCCGGACATTGTCGATTATGCGAAGGGCGGAATTTCGAACTGGCGCGATTTCCTCGCCACCGCGGCCGTTGTGCGATCGATGCTGGGGATCAGCCCGAGCGCTTGGGAGGAGGCGCAAACCGTGTTGGGTGAAACGCAAGCGGCGGTCGTCGTCGCCTGCATCTTGCAGCGTAGCGGCACCATACGATCAGCGGGCGGCTACTTGCGCGGGCTAACGCGGAAAGCGGAGGTTGGGGAATTTTCTCTTGGGCCGATCCTGATGTCGCAGATCAACTCTCGGCTCCACGAAAAGCTACGAGCGTGAGCGATGGGTAAGAGCCGGCTGGATTGGATTCCGGCTTGAGCGGGCGTAGCGATGTCGTTCGGCGCAAGCAGGCGACGTTGCCGATCTTACGGGGACCGGCGGAAGCGACGATCACGGGTCTTTCTCGGCTGGAGCCGTCGCTCCGGGCTGCATGACTTTTAGCCGTCGGCGGCGCGTCGACAATGGAGAGGAATCCGCTTGCGAGATTTATCCGGTAGCGGAGACCCGACTGGGATCCGCTCGAGCCATCGGCACAAAATTCGATGCTTTCAGTCTGGGGCGCGGAGCGGCTCTTGCCCTCGTCGAGGTTTGGTGGGCGTCGGCTTTGTTCGTCTTCCCAGGCGAGGTGGCGTCGCCTCAGAACGTGTTGGTTTGAACCAACACGGCTAGGGCATGCGCTTTGCTTTTGGTGTCTTGCGTCAACACCAGTATGCGCCAGTCCAATGGAGGCGAACTCATCTCGGCTGAGCGCCTCTTTCCAGCTGTGGCTCGGCCTACCTGACTCTTCTGGCAGGGGATTTTGTGCCTGGCTTTCAGGATTCTGCGGCACGCGCTGGTCCGCAGCGGGTGTTGGTTCAAACCAACACGGAGGATGAAGAGGCCGGTCTGATCAGGACCGGGCCGGTAGGCGAAGCACAATTCGGAGGAACATGGATGAAACGGGCGCAGGTGGTTTCATCAAGGACCACCCGGTGAATACGATCGTCATCAACAATCAAAAGGGCGGCGTCGGCAAAACGACGCTTGCCGTGCATCTGGCCTGGTTCATGGCGGAAGCTGGCCGCCGGGTTCTGATGATCGACGTTGATGCGCAGGGCAACGCTACCGACACGCTCAAGCAGCACACAGGGTCGATTTCGGCGGCCGATCTCTTCAAGCCTGCGACCCGGTTTGTCGCTGGTGAAAACCACGGCATCACGCTGGCGCCGGCCGACAGTTCCTTGACGGATATCGACCGCGGTAATGCTGCTGCCGTCATGACCCTGCAGCAGAATCTCGCGGACGTTGCCGACCGGTTCGATGTCTGCGTGATCGACACCCCGCCATCGCTTGGCCTTCGCAGCGTCGCCTGCCTGGTCGCCGCCTCGCATGTGTTGGCGCCGATTTACCTGGAAGATTATTCCGTAAAGGGCGTTAAAGGCCTGATGCAGACCGTGATCGGTGTGCAACGACGGTACGGTCGTCAGGACACGCGATTCCTCGGCCTGCTGCCGTCGAACTTCAACACCAAGTCGCCGCGTCAACGAGTGCATTTGGAGCAGTTGTTGCGCGAAGCCGGCAAGTACGTGTTCCCAGGCCAGATTGTTGCACGGGACGGCTATGCCGAAGCGGTTGCGGAACGGGTGCCGGTGTGGAGCTTGAAGCGTCGCTCGGCGCAAGAAGCAGGTCGGGAAATCCGCGCAGTTCTCGCCAAGATCGCAGAACGGCTCGATCAGGAGACCACGAATGGCGCTTGATCTCAGCTTCAGGGAACTCGTCGACGTCGCGGCAAACCCTGGCTCAGCAACCGGGCGGCCGCTCTTGGTCGCGATTGACTGTATTGACGAAGACCCCGATCAACCACGCCGCAACTTCAGCGAACCGGAACTGGAGGAGCTCTCCCAATCGATTGCCGGGCATGGCGTGCTGCAACCCATCGTGCTTCGCCGTTCTAATGAGGATGGACGCTACGTCATCGCCATGGGCGCGCGCCGGTACCGCGCGGCGCAGCGCGCGGGGTTGCGTGAAATGCCCGCATTCATTCAAGACGTCGCTTTACCCGACCGATACGCTCAGATGATCGAGAATATCCAGCGCGATGATTTGCGCGCGGCCGAGATCGCGAGGTTCATCGCTGACCGGTTGGACGCCGGCGATACTCAAGCGGAGATCTCGCGCAAGCTGGGCAAGCCAAGAGACTGGGTGTCGCGTTACGCGTCGGTTCAAAGCATGCCGGAATTCCTTCGGGCGCGACTTGAGGGCAGTTCGATTCGTGCTCTTTATGAACTCTACCAAGCCTGGCGCACGCACCCCGACGAGATCGAGCGGCTATGCGCGACGCAGGACAGCTTTACCGACGCACAGGCTCGGCAACTGGCCCGGGATGTGCGCGCGCACGGTGGTCGTGCCAATCCCCGGAACGAATTGCCTGCTCGACAACCTCGAGCCGAAAAATCCGATTTCCTCCCGGAAGCAGTGCTTCCACGCAACGCTGCGAAAGACCGAGAAGCAGCAACCGAGAATCAACCGCCAAAAACTCGCGTCGTTTCACAATCGAGGTCGGCAGCATCGCTGGCAATCAGGGTTCGGTATCAGAACCGAGCCGGACAGCTTGTTATCGATCGGCTCGCGACGCAGGGCTCCCGTCACGCTCTGGTGTTGGTTGATGGCGCGGACCACGAAGAAGAAGTTCCGGCGTCGGCGCTCACGATCGAGGAGATCCTGTCGAGATGAACTCGTTCGACACTTTCGCTGCCGCCGAGACAGACTATCGGCGTGTGCCGACGGAGCGACTTTCCCATCCAAAGGATGGCGCGTTAGCGCAGCAGCCGAAGGCCGAACGCGCTCCCCATAGCGCCGTAGAGAGGCCGCAGGCTGCTGGAAAGTCGCGGTCCACATCGCCGGTGTTAGTTAGTGCCTTCGTTTCCTTTGCCGGCGCATCGGTATTTGCGATACCTACTTCGCCAAGGGACCGCCGCGAGCGGAATGTGGCACAGAGGGCAGGGGCCCTCGATCGCTCCACAGCGGCGAGCGTTGAATGCAGAGAGTGTTGGTTTGAACCAACATCAAGGGGCAGATTTTTTTGCTCTCTAGTGCAGGATAGGCTTCGCGCCAGCGATGTATTACATCGTGATTGGGATTGGAGTGCATGGCTCTGATCTCGCTTCGCGTCTCGGACGAGGTCGCGGCGCAGTTCTCCGTTCTTGCAGCTACCCAGGGCGGAAAATCCGCGTTGCTGCGGCGTCTCATCGCTGATGCACTCGCTGCACCAGCGCCGCGCATCTTGGCGTTGCCGGTCGGACGGCCGGAGAAGGTGACGGTGCGATTTCGCGAGAGCGAGATGCGGCAGCTCGCTGAAGTTTCACATCAGCGCGGCATGACGCGAACCGGCTGGATTGTCGCGCTGGTGCGTTCACGGTTGGGGTCGCCTGTACAGCATTCCCCGAACGAGCATGAGGCGCTTCGTGCGATCGTGCGCGAGCTCAACCGGATCGGCGGCAACATCAACCAGATCGCGCGCGCTGCAAACACCAGCGTGCTGCAGGGCAGGGCGGTTGAGCCGGATCTATCCGCAATTCAAGAGGCTAAATTGGTCATTGAAACAGAGCTCGCGCGACTACGTAGTGCGCTGCACGGCAACGCGGATTATTGGGATGGACGGCGATGAGCCGGCGCTCGGCGCGGCCGACCGACCTCGTCTCCGAACTTCCGCCGATCTCGTATGTCTGGGAAACGCCCAATCGGCGCCCCCGGCGGGCGGAGTGGGATATCCCCGATCCGGCCGCTCCCGGCCGCCTTACGCCGGCGATGCGTGCAAAGCTCGAACGCATTGTGCGTCGAGCACCGGAGGTGATGGTCAAGATCACGGGCCGCACCAAGGGCGTGGCGCATCTCAAGTCGCACCTTGCATACATCACGCGAAACGGCGAGCTTGATGCGGAAACAGAGCAGGGGGCGACCCTAGCGGGTCGTTCCGGATTGAAAGATCTGCAGCAGCAATGGGAGGATGATGCCGGCCTCGACGATAAGCGACGCCGCGATGGGTCGCTTTCGATCAACATCATTCTGTCGATGCCGGCTGGCACAGATGCCGTGGCCGTCAAGGATTCAGCCCGGGCATTTGCCATCGAGACGTTCGGCGACAATCACGACTACGTCTTCGTCCAGCACCTCGATGACAAGCATCCCCACGTGCACTTGACGGTTCGCTCACTCGGCCACGACGGCAAGCGCCTCAACCCTCGCAAGGCGGATCTTCAGGCGTGGCGGGAGCGGTTTGCTGGCGAACTCCGGCTTCGCGGGATCGCGGCCGAGGCCACGCCGCGGCGAACCCGCGGACGGGTTCGAAAGGCCGACCGCGGGGCGGTCCTCGCTATGCGCAAGCGAAAGATCACACCCGATGTCGACCGGCTCGCCCGTAAGGAAGTGCTTTCGGAGGTCAGGGGCGGCAGGACTGCCAAACACGCTTGGGACGAACAGATTAAGTCACGTCAGGAGGCGATCCGGCGGCGTTATCTCGACTATGCCGCCGAGCTGCAGCGCTCCGGAGTGGCAGCGGATCACGAGTTAGCTCGTCAAGTTCGGCAATTCGTCAACGACATGCCTGCTGTCGAAACCCGACGTCATGAGCTGAAGAATGAGCTTGCGGAGCTCGCCAATATCCGGCGCCGAGACGCAAAGCAGGACGTTAGTGCCAAGCCGCGCGGTGAAGCGCGAGGTGATGAGCGGGCCAGATAATCGAGCCCGCGCCTGCGGCGGCTCCGGACCACCCTTCGAGGCACGCTAAGCTAACCCAAACCGAGACTCCCGAACCAGACAATCAAGCAAGGGCGCGCAGCGCTGGCGGCGTTGAAACCGACTGTCGAGAGCCTCAAGGCGAGTAAAGCAACGCCGCGATCCTGACCGTGGGTGGCTTTTTTTGTTACAGGACGCGTTGCCATTCGCTGATATCTTCTGGGATACCTAGCTTGGACGGGTCTCCGGCGGATGGCCAGAAACATGTGCCGTTAGCGAGAGCCTCTGCCGCCGATCCCGGCGAAGCGTGGTGCTCTAACTTTTCATCATCGAACACCAGATCGTAGCCCATCGAATTCGGGACAATCTGCGCCAACCCCGCGCGTGTTCTAAAGACCCACCTCGCCACTTCCGCGCTCTCCGCTTTCGAGCCCATCCCATCGCGTATTGACCGTTCGCCACGTTCTCATTACGTTCTCAGCAAGTCAAGGTTGATTTGACGCGTGTGGCGGGCGGACATTGTTGGCGATGGTTTCCTTGCTTATTGGCTTTGTTCTGAGCGTTACCGTGGCGGCATTGGTCGCAAGGTGCATCAATTCCAACGGTGGAGGTCGCGTTCGCGCCGTGATGCTTGGTGCCTTGGTTTCGACGGTGCTTTCTGTCCTTTCTGATTTTACCCTGGCTTACGCTCAGCAAGAATACGACCGTTCATTAGAAGCCGTCGTAAGCCGCGCTCTCGTCGCGGCCTTCATCGGCCTCGTGATCTCATTGTTTGTCACCTCGAAATCAGCAATTAGAGCAACGGCCGAATGAGATGGTGAATTGATTAGCTGGGAGGAGCCCTGAAGCACGGGGCCAGCGAGGGGCTGATGATATTCAGTTGGCTAAGGGGAAAGAAGAGCGAGCCGAGTCGAGGCGAGCTTTTCGCGCAGTCATTTGATTTGGACCTGCCAGTTCTGATTGATTTGATCGGAAGGCGACTTGCAAAGGAAGCCACAGCAGAACGGGCCATGCTGCTGGTCGCATTTAAGAACGCGCGGTCTGAACTGAAGATGTTCCGGCGGCTCAAGAAAGAAGAGAGGGCAGGCGTTCCGACCACTTACGCGGAATTTGGCAGGGCTACGGCTAAGTTGTTTGATAAGTATCCTCCGACGCAAGAAAGTGAGCCAGAAATCCCCAAGGCTGCGGAGTTGAAGCATCGGCGGCTATTTCATTTCTACAGAGCGAGCATGGTCGGCGCTATCTCTGAACGCGGGCACGAAACTAATCAGCAAATGCACGCAGTGGCCGAAGTGTGGGGCGAATATATAGCGAGTTCCGGACATCTGACTTCGATTGCCAAGCACTCCCGTCTCTGGTCCGAAGACGAACTTAGTTGGTGCGCCGCCGACTTCGACGACGAAATGCAAACCATAAACGTCGCTCTAACCGTCGTGCCGGGATTCCTTTGGCAACACGAAGAAATGCTCGCGATGGCTAAGAAGAGGTTTGGCCTGCACAGGACGACCTTTCTGACTCGAGGCCACGACAACGAGATATAGCGCGCAATGCTCGCCAAGCCAGCCAATGCCGTGCCCCAGACCTACTTGCAGGCGATCTCCAGTTCGTCAGTATCACGAAGGGCTTCGTCCTTTTCGTTTGCCTTGGCGCTCACAAACTTCATGCTCACCCGCGGCGGAACCGCGAAGTCTACGTCGAGATAGGCAGCACCGAGGCGCATCGTGCTTTGGATGCGTTTTGCCGTCGCGGCGCTTGTGATTAGGGCGGAGACCAACACCCCGCCGCCGGTCGCCCTCGCGGCAATAGCATTCACCTTCTGAATGTCAGTGTTTCCATTCGACTTCAGTCGAAGCCGAGCCTTTGGTGGAAGTGCCCAGGTGACCTTAAACGTCGTAACCTCATAGCCCATCTGTTCGAGTATTGGCAAAGCATCGCCGACCTGTTGCGTAAAAGTGTTGAATTCTGTCATCATCTTGCCAGTCGCGTCCGAAAAGTCTGGCAGCGAGAGATCAGGCATTGACGGCAGCGAAACGGACGGAAGTGAGGGCATGGCGGGCATCATGTCTCGCGCTGATTTAGTTATACTGTCGATCCGGCTAGGGGCCGAAGCGTCTTCCGAACTTGCGACAGTGGGAGCAACGATCAGCAGTAAAAGGGCGAATATAGCTCTCATATGATTCCCTTGGCCAAGGCATAGGGCTGATATAAATTTAGTCATACTACCTTAGGACGCGGCTATGTTCGACGCAATTACAGAAGGCATTAAGAAGTGGCTTGTGGGCCGATTTGCTTCAGCGATTAAACATACGACTCGGGCCGAGGATCGGGTGCTTGCCATTCAATGGCTAAGCGAGTCTCGCGCTGTCGTTGCTAGTGATCTTCGACCGATTGACAAATTTAGGAAGCTGAACTCGCTGATTTCCTCGCGAACCGCAATCGTGGCGATTGCGAAGAGCGTTTCTGAGGCCGTTTCAAATTACCGCAACTCGGACCTTCCGTTGCCGATGAAAATCGCTTTGCCCGCGACCTTGGCCGCCATTCCCTTGGTCGGGGGACACGCGGCGGGTATTGCGGCGTTCGGCGGTGCTCTTGGCGTTCCGGTTTTACTGCTCATCTTTCTCGGGGCGGCAGGCATCACTTCGATAATCGAGGCGGTCGTTACTAACCCAGAGGCGCGACCTCACATTGCTGAAATCATTGACGCCATAGTCGAAGATCAGCGTTTGCGGCGTACTAGCACACAAATGAAGACCGCGATGAAAGAGCAGCCGATGGACCCGACCCGCTTTTCTGTTCCGCCAGAGGAAGCGGCGTTGCGGGCTTGCCTACTCGGCATGGACCCGTTTCTATTCGAGCGCCATACGATGAGTTTCTTCGACGCTGCGGGTTTTGAGGCATGGGTAACGCGGAAGTCAAACGACTTTGGTGTTGATGGTTTTGCTATCCACCCTGAAGGGCTGATGATCGTCCAATGCAAGCGAAACGCGACCGAGAACAGGGTGGGTCGTCCGGCCATCCAACAATTCAAGGGAGTAATTGAAGAGCAGAACGCTCTGCGTGGTTATGTCGTCACGACATCCACCTTTACGGAGGAAGCTATTGAGTCCGCTCAACTGTCAGACAAGCTTATTTTAGTCGACATGCAGTCTCTCTTGGGTTGGCACGCTGAAGCTCCGACCTTCTCATGAAGGGCGCAGGACGGGCGGCTGTACGGATAAACCCGAACATCAAGCCATGAAACAGCGACGGATAGGGGTAGAATGACGGGCAAAGCAACGAAGGACAAACAGGAAAGGCGGCGAGCGTTCGGGTTCGGGATAGGCTTAACGGTGTTCGGGATAGCCGCATTAGTCTTTGAGTGGTTTAACAGAGACGCGGTTGCGATTGTTGGCGCCGTGCTACTGGGCTTTGTCATCGGGATGCTTGTTGGCTTCTTTGTGCAGGAGGCAAAGGAATGGACACGACAGGCGATGACGGCATCTGTTGCAGTAATAGCGAGTGCGGGCGTGTTGGCGCTGTTGCGGTATGCTGCCCCTGACCCGCATGACGTTTGGTTCTACCCGGCCGGTCTCGTCATCGGTTTCGGGTTCGGCACGATTTGGGACGCAGTCAATCCGGCGTAGCGGCAAGAGGCGGTTGGCTGGGGAAGGACCTTCGGTGCGATCACTAGTTCTAACGAGTCTCTTTCTCTTGCTGTCGACCATCGACCTGCATGCAGATGACAAATCCCTTGCCGACAAGGTGAAGTCTACGTGGCGCTCGCAAACGGGCGAAACGGCCGAGCAAATATTTGCCAAGACCTCGAAGGTAGCGCATTTTGTTCCGAGAGGCTGGGAGGCTGGTCAAAAGACCGACGAGGGCGACGCCGTTTTCTTCTCGTGGGCTAAGCACCGAGCAGATAAGTCAGTGAACTTCCTCCGAATGAGTGGACACCTGTAGTAGGCTCGTTGAGCCTGGAGGTGTTGAATGGAACGTGCACGTCGGTCGTTTACTGAAGAGTACAAGCGCGAGGCGGCGGGGTTGGTGGTGTCGAGCGGCCGCTCGATCGGGTCGGTAGCCAAGGAGCTCGGTCTGCGCGACTCAGTGCTGCGGCGCTGGGTCGATAAGCTCCGGCGCGAGCCGGCATCGGCGGCGTGGCGCCCCACCACGCAGGCGACGCCGATGTCGGCGGACCAGGCTTCGGAACTCGCCGTGTTGCGCCAGGAGAACGAGCGGCTGCGGATGGAACGCGACATTTTAAAAAAGTCGATCGCGATCTTTGCCGGAACCCGAACATGAGCTTTCGCTTCATCGAGGACCATCGCAACACCTATCCGGTGCGGCTGATGTGCGCCGTGCTCGAGGTCTCGCCGGCCGGCTACTACGCTTGGCGCGACCGCCCCGTGAGCGAGCGGGCAAAATCCCATGCCGCGCTGCTGGCCGAGATACGGCAGGTCCATCAGGACAGCAGCGGCCGCTACGGCAGTCCCCGCGTCCATGCCGCTCTGCGCAGGCAGGGACGCAGCGCCAGCCGCGGCCGGATCGAGCGGACGATGCGCCGGCATGGCATCCGCGCCATCACCGCAAAGCCACGCCGTGTGCGCACCACCGACAGCCGTCACGACCTGCCGATCGCACCGAACCTGGTCGCGCGCGACTTCACGGCGGAAGCCCCGAACCGGGTCTGGCTCGGCGACATCACCTACATCCCGACCGCCGAGGGGTGGCTTTATCTGGCCGCCGTCATGGATCTGTTCAGTCGGAAGATCGTCGGCTGGGCCATGCGCGATCACATGCAGGTCGAGCTCGCCTCCGCAGCCCTGACGATGGCAATCCGGGAGCGGCGGCCGCAGGCCGGATTGATCTGTCACACCGACCGGGGTGTGCAATACGCTTCGCACGCTTATCGCAGCACCCTTATGGAGGCCGGCATGACGGCATCAATGAGCCGCAGGGCCGATTGCTACGACAACGCCCCGATGGAAAGCTTCTTCCATACCCTGAAGACCGAGCTCGTCCATCATCGCAACTACAAGACCCGCACTGAGGCCCAGCGCGATATCTTCAGCTTCATCGAAGGATTCTATAACCGGACAAGGCTCCATTCCGCACTCGGATATATCCCCCCGATCGAGATGGAGCTAAAAGCCGCTTAACCCGTCCACTTTATCGGGGGAAGATCACAGACGACGAATACACGATTGCTTGGGTTGTGGCGCCAAATGGCACGATGAAAATCGGGCCGCCTTATGCAAAGCCGATAGAGCTGGGTTGGCAAGCGTTTGCACTCTCACTCGTTGCCAGCGAAGTCACCGACGACGAAAAGGAAGTGAACCTTCGCTTTCTGCACGATCCCCTCAATTACAACTTCGTGACGACCGCACAAGGCAAGCTGGGTGACCTTCTGCGGCGCGGCCGTTGCGCAATCGGCGATCCGGTAGCTGTGGACTATCTGCCGAAGGTGAGTGAGAAGCAGATCGAGAAGGGTGACCTGTGGAGAGTTCAGCTTTCGGTCAATTGCAACATTCCGGGGCCTCGTTATTTCACCCGCGATGGAATCGTCATTTTCGAGAAATGCGAAGGGCAGGATTGGGAGCCGCAATCGTTCTTCGCAAAGCGCATCGCCACGTATGCTCCCGGCTCATGGTTCGACCGTCCAGACTCGAAAGAGCAAGAGACATTCGATGCAGCCCGAAAAGCCTTTGAGGGGGCGGGCGTGCCGCTGCGATCATTACAGGCGCCTTCGAGGTGAGGCGCGATCTCTCTCGTGGTAAAGCCGCGATGGCTCGACGGAGCTTGATTTAGATGCAGCGTGCGCAAACAGCCGGTGACGGCAGATTCAGCGCGTGCAGCATGCCGAGGTCGCGAAACGCTCGGCGCGCGTTTCTCGCCGACGGGCTCGCAGCCGCCGGCGTCCGTGCTCTGCAGCATGAGGGCGAACGGCCGGCCGGCGGACTTGGGCCGCCAGGATCCGCGCCACCGCGCGGAGGCATGCGTCGCCGGCCTGATGGCCGTATTGATCGTTGAACTTCTTGAAGTGATCGACGTCCACCTGCAACAACGAGAGAGGCGTGCCGTCGCGCTTGGCCCACGTCCATTCCTCGGTCGCTCGTCGAAATGGCGCCGGTTTGCGATGCCGGTCAAACCGTCGGAGGTGCCGAGCGCGGCGAGCTTGTCCTGCAGGTCCCTCTGTTCGGTCATGTCGCGCGAGATCGCCACCACGCCGCCCGGGAAGTGTCGTCATCGGATAGAAAGCCAATACAGGTGATTTCTATAATTTGGTTCCGCGGCTGGGCTTCAGGTTTCGCCGCTGATGCGTCCCTCCTCGCCGAGCGGTACGATCCAGCCGCCTGCGCAGTCATACCGGGCTAATTCATCAGCATGCACGGCCGTCGCCAAGCGATTGCGCACAGTGTCCGGCTCTGCGTCGATGGCTGCGCGAATGAGATCGCGCTCGATCCCGACAAGGACCGGTCGGAGGTTGAGACGAGCGAGCACTTCCTGGTCGGCGGGTGCGAGATCGGCGTCGGTGACTGGTCCCGCGCGGGTAACGATGCCGCCGACAAGGCCTCCAATGGCGCTTACCTTCTCCACGTCCCTTATCGGAGCGGCATCGAGCAGCGCTCGCGCGTGTACGAGATCGTCCCGGAGCCTTCGGGCAAATGGTTGATACGTGAGACGATGGAGGGCGCCCGCCAATTCGGCATGACCGAGTGGCTTGATCAAGTTGGCGATATGCAACCGAAGAAGGCCGATGAACAGCGCGTTTTTCTCTTCGGGAGCGATTGGCTCGCCTTCATCGACGGGATCGCGGACCGAGAGATGGACATCAGCTGGACTAGCTTCAGCCATTCCCCAGCGCGTTGCGATTGCGATGCGCTTCACCGTGACTTTGCGACCTTGGGCGGTGACGTCGATCCGCCCAGCCTGCGTCCACGCTCGATCCAGCGCCTTCGCGGGTCCTCCGACATCATGGCAGCCTTTTGCCTCGGCCACCGTTAGGGAGGAAAGGTCAGAGGCGCAGGCGATCCAATCGGGCAGGTCGCCGCGAAACAGGCGCTTGACCCTGACCTGTCTGCGGCGGTCCAAGTCGATGGTTCGGCTGCCGAGATGTGCAAAGATCGAAAGATTGAGGTGTTGTTCGAGATAGGCGCGGGCGACGAAGCGTCCAAACAGACCCGCGCGACCTTGACTTCGCGCGCCTGTCCTAGGGGCTCCTTGAAGACAAAAGGCGTTCCCGCACCGGTCGGCGCCAGCAGCGCGTCGAGAATGGACCACGCGCCATAGGCGGCACCGGGTGTCTGCAGCACCTCCCTAATTCCGGCATCCTCGATATCGGAGATTTCAAGATCGACGGTCGGGCCGGCCACGGGGCTCGCGGCTGCAGGGTCGAAGCTATGAAGAAATGTCCGTGTCAAAGCGCTAGCGCTCGTTTGAGATCGTCGTGCTCGAACGCGCTGGCCATGCGATTGATTTCGGCCGCGCGGGCGCCGACGGCTTTGGCCGTGTCGCGCCAGGTCGCGGTCGCGGTCGCGACGTCCTTGATGATCGCGCGGGCCTGCGGCAGCGTAAGCCCAAAATATTCCGACGCGGCTTCGAGCAGATCGAGCGAGCAGGTGCCTTCATCGAGGTCGATGTTCGTCGTCAGCACCCGCGCCTTCACGTCGGCGGGGACGGGATTGAGGTCGTAAGCCGGCGAGAGCGACCACCCCGTCTTTCCCAGCCAGAGGAAACCATGGTTGCGCAGATGATCATCGACATTAGAGATCAGCACGTTGAAGACGACACGCCGGTAGAGGGCGTGAGCGTCCGTCTTTCCTTGCGCACCATGTTGCGCGAGAGCGTCGACAATCTCCGGATAGCTTCCGCGCTCGCCGTCTTTGGCGCCCATCATCGCCATGGCCGACAGGAACGGGATGCGGACGGCGTCATTGCGATCGAAACGGCGTGACAGCATGACGGCCTTGCCGGCCACCTCGATTAGTTCGTGTTGCGGAGTGGCGATGCCGGCCTTGCTGGCGAGCCGCAGTGCAATCCCCTCCCAGGTCTCCATGCTGTAGTCGTCGGTCTCCTTCGGAAACTTGGCGATCGAGAGATTGCCGTGCTGGTCGACGACCGAGGCCTTCGGCCGGGCACCGCCGAGGGAAGAGCCGGGCGCGAAGATGAGCTGGAGATCTTCGTCCGTTTCCTCGTCGCGGAGAATGCGCTCGGTGATCTGGAGCAGTCGGCCGAGTTCGATCAGGGCGGGCACACCAGCGCGGGTCGGCGCCTGGAAGGTCTCTTCGCCGACCCAGCGGAAGCGGAGTGCGCCAAGTCGCGTTTCGTCGGCAACACCGAGCAGATAGTCACTTTCTGCAAGCGTGCGAACCGCGCGGCCTTCGCGGTCGGCGAGGCGGCGTTCGGCGCGCTGCATGAGACGGCGGCCCCAGGTGTCAGGCGCGGAGTCGCCGATGGAGCCGAACGTTGCCAGTCCGGCAGGAGGAGCAAAGGCGCCGCGCGTCAGGGCGAGGGCGGGTTCCAGTGAGAACCGGTCCGGATCGTCAAGCCACGCGCCATCGTATTCGAAGAGGATGGTCTCTGAGCCTCGGGCACGATTGCTCCTTGCCAGTCCGATGCGGCGCGTGCGGCCGCCGAGATCGATATGCACCTCGAAGTCAGCCATTGCTTGAGGCTCCGGTCTTGCGCTTGAGGTGGATATGCTTTGGCAGCTCGGCGCTGGCGAGCGCCTGGCCGACACTGTCGTTGCTGATGTCCGCGACCTTGATCAGGCCGTCGAGCAGGCCGAGCGCCTGAAGAACGCCGGCATAGATGCCGATACTGACGTTGGTGTCGCCGGCCTCGACTCTTTGCAGCGTCGAGCGGGACGTGAAGGCGCGCTCGGCGACGACCGCCATCGGCAGCCGCCGGCGCCGCCGGGCATCGTGGATGTCGGCGCCGAGCTTCCGCAGGGCCCGTCGAACGGCGGCGGGAGGATTGTGTGGGGTCGGCATTTGGTACCTTCATGCTACAGATTTGCTAAATATGTAGCACCAAGCTTACAAATATTCTAGCCCCTCAGGACCGGTATTACCGTAGTGAGACGGCGAGGCGTTCGCCAAAGCGTATATAATCGGCCAGGAAAAAGGCCTGTTGGTTCAGAACTTCAGAAACTGGCGTAATCTCCGAACGTCGATATTTGCATCTCGTGACCGAGGGTTGAGGTGAGCCCATTACCTGTGAGCGCGAGCTGTTCGCGCTCCCTCATCCGGCCTCCCGCTCGGTGACGATGCTATCTTCCAGTAGCGGAAGGTCGAGGCTCGGAATTTCAGGCATGGCCTTGCCCGCGATGGCCTGAAGGTCTCCGACCATTCCAACCGTGGAGTCGATAACCGCCAGTATCTGCGTCTCCGCTTGGCCCACTGGCGGCCCATGAACTTTCGTTCTTTGTCGAGATCGTCGCGCATGTCATTGAACTTCTCGACCACAGCCTTATTCCGCAGCGATTCCTTGTTCGCATGCCAAATGGGCCAGAATCCTGGTTTGACTGGCCCCCAGTTCGCATGGCGCGGCGCCCACCTCGCCTTTGACATTGGGCCCCCGACCGACAACGGTTGACCGTATCGTTGCAATTGAAAGTTGTGAAGCAACCGAAAGCCATTGTCGAAACCGTAGTGTCAAATTGAAGCTTCCAGCCATGAGATTTGACGCCCGGGGGCATAACGAGAACGGACAAATGGCCGCGCTTACAGGGGAATTACGCCAATCTCGGTCCGGCGGATGCAGGTTTCCCGGGAGAGGGCACTACCGGGAGGAGCCTGGACACGACCTTCGACGATTGTACTTCGCTGCTGTCACACGCTATTTCTTGACGAACGAGCGGTGGGGATCGACGGACATATGGGGCGGCGCAAGGGCGGGTCTACGGCAGGAATGGGCTTGCTGCTCGTGTTGGGCGCGATCTACGCGGCCCTCAGCGCTGCTTATCGGTTCGTGGTGGAAAATCTGGCCGCGGTCGTGGCCGTCTGCACGGTCTCCGGTCTCGTGCTGCTCCTCGGCTACCTGTTCTCGAGGGCTGGAAAGCGACGCGAGATCGCGGCACGGCGATCGAGCGCGCAACACACTCCGCCGCCGGTCATCGAGCCACCGGCAGCGGACCCGGTAAGGATCGCGCCGGCCTTTCGCAGGGGGCGGGCTCCGGCGCCGGCGAGGTGGGTGCCGCCGGGAGAGTCGGTCATCGTCCAGGGCATCACCATCGGGGCCGGTCGCTTCTATCTCGGCGAGGCCCTCTTCTTCGAAGGCCAAGAGATCGACGGCTACGTCATCAATCCCAAGCTTTCCGCGCGAACGTCGCGGCCGGACGTCGCCGGAGATTCCATGCCGTACTGGCCGTCCTACGCGGACGTGACGCCCGCGGCCCGCCGCGCGTTCCTCGATTGGATGTCGAGCGGTCGGCGGGACGATTCCTACGGCATCGGGCACGTCTTCGTGTTCTTCTACGGGCTGGAGCACAGGCTTTTCGTCGATCGGGACATCGCGAGCGCGCCGGACTGCATCGCCGAGGTCGAGAGGCTTCTGGCGAGGCGGGCCGACAGCGAGTCCTTCCAGGGCTACGGGAAGCGGTTCGTGGACGTCGCAAGATGCGCCGCCGGCATGCCGCTCGCCGTTCCGCAACCATCAGCGGAGCGGTCACACTCTCCAGAGATGGACATTCCGGTGCGTCTTCACCTCGGGCGGCGTCTGGCACAATCGTCGACGATCCTGTCCGAAGACGCTCTGCTTTGGGTTCTCGCGTTGCCGGACGTGTATCTGCGTACCGCGGCGGTCCGGTGCTTCAACGAGTTCGTGGCCCTTTGGCATCTGCGTTTCCGGAGCGCGTTTCCGGAAGGATTGAACGTCACGACCTCCGGCAACATCGATCTTCAGTACGAAGCAGCGAGCCGGGCCTTCCGGGTCACGGTGGACGGTCCTCATCGGGCCTATCCCGACGTCGCGAAGGCGACGACGTCTCCCGAACCATTGAGGCGCCTCGTGCAGGAATGTACCGACGAGCTCGACGGATTCAGCCGGCTTCTGGGCCGCCAGCCCGAGGCGCGCAACTCGGTGCAGGCATCGCTTCTGCTTCCGCCCGATCTCGTGTCGGAAATCGGCTTCGAGGCGTTGCGTTCGTTCGGGGAGCGTCTGTCGGAAATCATGGGGGGCCAGAGCCGCGCGAGCACGACCATGGGGACCGTGCTGCGGGCGGCCGATTTCGATCTTCCGGAGAACGGCAAAGTATCGTCCGGGCTCGCCGACCAGCTCGGACAAGTGCTCGATCGGCTCGACATCGCGATCGAGCCGGATCGGCGCTTCGGCGGCGCGGTCCCACAGCTTGACGATCAGATATTCCTATTCAAGGCGCCTCGCGGGGGGCCGGTCGACCCGGAGCGCCAAGCCTATCGGTCGATGAAGGCCCAAGTCGAGGTCGCCGTGCTCGCGGCGGCGGCGGACGGCGATTCCTCGAGCGACGAGATGTCGCGGGTGATCGCCGGGATAAGGGACGGAGAAGACCTCAGCGCGATCGAACGCGCGCGCCTGATCGCGTTCGCGGTCACGATCTTCAACAACCCGCCCAAGCTGTCGAGAGTCATGAAGCGCCTGGCGGAGCGCAGCGATGCCGAACGGGAGGCCATTGCCGACGCGGCGGTCGCAGTCGTCGGCGGCGAACAGAACGTGCGGCCCGACGAGGTCAGATTCCTCGAGAAGCTCCACAAGGCACTGGGCCTTCCCAAGGAGCGGGTCTATTCCGAGCTGCACAGAACCGTGTCGCGAGCGGACGAACCGGTATCCTTGTCCGTCGAGAGACGGGAGGCTGGGGTGCCGATCCCGAAAGGGCGACCGGTCGCTACACCGATTCCCGCTGCCGCACCGAGTCCCGTCATTGTGCCGGCACCTGTCCCCACACCGCAGGGTGTCGTCGCGGCCGCACCCGTCGCCGGAATCCAGATCGATGCCGCGCGCCTGGCACGGACGCAGCGGGAGACCGATGCGGTCGCGGAACTGCTCGCGAACATCTTCGAGGAAGACACGACGCCGGCTCCCGTCGAGACGCTGGTGGCATCCGCCGCGAACGAGGTCTCCTTCGAGGGGTTGGACGGCCCCCATACGGAGCTCGTTGAGCTTCTCGAGCTGAAGGGATCGATCGCGAGAGCCGAATTCGATCAGCGGGCGCGCGCGATGAAGCTTCTGGCGGACGGCGCGATCGAACGCATCAACGACTGGTCGTTCGATCGCTTCGAGGAACCGCTGCTCGAAGACGGGGACGAAATCGTCATGGTCCCGCATCTGCGGGAGCGACTAGCTGAACTGAGAGAGACGACGGCATGAGCAAAGCGCCGAAGACGATAAAGCCGAAGGAACGGGACACCATCATCCAGGCGCTGAGCGCCGGCGTGGTCCCGCGCGTCGGACTTCCACACATCCAGGTCGGCAGAGCCGCGGAGATCGGAGCGTTGGTTCGTGACGTCGACCGCATCGCGGACGGCGGTGCCGCCGTCAGATTCGTGATCGGCGACTACGGCGCCGGCAAGACGTTCTTCGCGAACCTCATCAGGCTGATCGCGCTGGAGCGGAAGTGCGTTACCGTGCACGCGGACCTGGGGCCCGATCGCCGCATTCACGGCAGCGGCGGTCAGGCGAGGGCGCTCTATTCCGAAGCCGTCCGGAACATGGCAACACGCACGAAGCCGGAGGGCGGGGCGCTGGCGGCGGTGGTGGAGCGGCTCGTCACCGACGCAGTCAAGGAGGCCGGAGAACGGCAGATCCCGGTGGAGAAGGTGATCGACGAGAAGCTGGCTCCGATCCAGGAGTTCGTCGGAGGCTACGATTTCGCGACGGTGCTGAAGGCCTACTGGCGCGGGAGCGAAGCTTCGAATGAGGAGCTTAAGCTCGCGGCCCTGCGTTGGCTGCGCGGAGAATTCTCGACCAAGACTGAGGCGAACAAATCCCTCGGCGTTAGGACCATCATCGACGACGACAGCGTGTACGATTCGCTGAAGTCCCTCGCGTGCCTGACGAAGGTCGCAGGCTACGCCGGCCTTGTGGTGATGTTCGACGAGATGGTGAACATCTACAAGCTGCAGAACGCCCAGGCGCGCAAGTCGAACTTCGAACAGATCCTCCGCATCGTGAACGATGCGCTGCAGGGAAACACCGCCAACATAGGCTTTCTCATGTGCGGCACGCCGCAGTTTCTGCTGGACACCCGGCGCGGCCTGTTCAGCTACGAAGCGCTGCAGTCGCGGTTGGCTGAGAATCAGTTCGCCACCAAGGGCCTCGTCGACCTTTCGGGCCCGGTCATAAACCTCCAGAGCCTCACGCCGGAAGATCTCCTGGTCCTGCTGTCCAACGTCCGAACGGTGTTCGCTGCCGGGGAACCGTCCAAATATCTGGTCCCCGACGAGGCGTTGACCGCCTTCATGGCTCACTGCGATCGCCGCATCGGAGAGGCGTATTTCCGCACGCCGCGGACGACCGTGAAGGCCTTCGTGCAGATGCTTTCCGTGCTCGAGCAGAACCCGGGCACGAAGTGGCAGGATCTTCTGGGGCAGGTCGACGTACCCGCCGATCTGCGCGGCCAGCAGGAGGCGGTGCCCGAGGGTGGCGCGCAGCCCGGAGACGACGATGAACTCACCAGCTTCCGGCTCGGGACTTGAAGCCGCCTACCACCTGTTGCATCCGAAGATCCGCCGCTGGATCCGCGACCAGGGCTGGGACGAGCTGCGCGAGATCCAGGCGCGCACGATCCTCGCCGTGCTCGAGGACGACCGCGACATTCTGATCTCAGCGACAACTGCGGCGGGCAAGACGGAAGCGGCTTTCCTCCCGATCCTGACGTCGATCGCCGAGCGCAACACGTCCGGTTTCTCGGTCCTGTACATCAGCCCGCTCAAGGCGCTCATCAACGACCAGTTCAGGCGGCTCGAGGGACTGTGCGAGAGCATGGAAATCCCGGTGGTCAAATGGCACGGGGACGCGCCGCAGGCCGAGAAGAAGAAGGCGATGAACAAGCCGGACGGGATCGCCCTCATCACCCCGGAATCGATCGAGGCGATGTTTGTCCGCCGTCCGGCCGACGCCAAACGGCTGCTGTCGGCCGCCGAGTTCATCGTCATCGACGAGCTTCATTCCTTTTTGCAGGGACCGCGGGGACTGCACGTGGCCAGCCTCTTGCGGCGGATCGACGCGATGGCAGCGCGCCCCGCCCGGCGCGTCGGTCTTTCCGCGACGATCGGCAACCTGGACCAGGCCCGCGCGTGGCTGCGGCCGCGAGATCCTACGAACGTCGAAGAGCTCGTGGCGAAGTCGGACGCTCCGGAACTGCGCCTTCAGGTCAGAGGCTACGTCGAGCCGCCGGACCTCGACGATCCGGATCATGCGGAAGGCGGCGGAGCGGGTCCGGAGCAGCAGGTGCCGCGGCGGATCGCGCTCGATGCGATTTCCGATCATCTGTTCGAGACGCTGCGGGGCGAGAACAACCTCGTGTTCGGCGGATCGCGGCGGACGGTGGAATCGACCGCCGACCGCCTGCGCAGGCGCTCGGAGAAGGCCGAGGTACCCAACGAGTTCTACCCGCATCACGGAAGCCTTTCGAAGTTGCTCCGCGAAGAGCTCGAAGACCGCCTGAAGGAAGGTAGATTGCCGACGACGGCGGTATGCACCTCGACGCTAGAACTCGGGGTGGATATCGGCTCGGTCAAATCGGTCGCGCAGATCGGCGCGCCGCGTTCGCTCGCCTCGTTGAAGCAGAGGCTCGGGCGCACCGGCAGGCGACGCGGGACGCCGTCGATCCTGCGCATCTACCTGCGCGAACCGAACATCGACAACAAGTCGGGCTTTCTCGATCGCCTGCGTCTCAACACGATCAGGTCCGTCGCCGTGGTCAGGTTGTTGCTCGAAGGGTTCGTGGAGGAGGCGCGCGCTGCGCCCGAGATCGCCTCGACGCTCATCCACCAGATGCTGAGCGTGATCATGGAGCGCGGCGGCATCGGGCCGAAGCCGCTCTATGACCTATTGTGCGGCCCGGGGCCCTTCGTCTCGGTTTCCACCAGCGACTTCGCTTTGCTGCTCCGGCATCTCGGCAGCGAGGCTGTCCGCTTCATCGAGCAGGCGGGCGACGGAACGTTGATGCTCGGGCAGGAAGGCGAGAAGGTCGGCCAGTCCCGGAGCTTCTTCGCGGTGTTCGAATCGAACGAGGAGTGGCGGTTGACGACGGGCGGACGCACGCTTGGAACGTTGCCGATCATGCATCCCGTCCACAAGGAAGGACTCGTCGTCTTCGCGGGCCAGCGCTGGATCGTGCAGGACCTCGACGAACAGACGATGACGCTGGTGGTCGCTCCCCATCCGGGCGGCGTCGTGCCGCGCTTCGAGCCAGCTGCCGGCGAGCCGGCCCACGACAAGCTGATCGCGGAGATGCGCAAGGTCTATCTCGCCGACGAGGTCCCGCCCTATCTCGACGCCAGAGCCCGGGATCTGCTGGAGGAGGGACGCGAGATGTTCCGCGAGCTCGACCTTGAGAGCCGATCGCTGGTCGAGGAAGAGCGCGACACGCACGTCTTTCTCTGGCGAGGATCCCAGGCGACTGCAGTCTTCAGCGCGGCGCTCGCGATGGCCGGACTCCAGCCGGGAGTGCACGAACTCGGCGTCACGGTCTCCAAGATCAAGGAGAGCGAACTGCGACCGATCCTCTCCAAGCTCGCCGAAATGCGAAATATCGATCCCCACGACGTCTCGGAGTTCGTCGCCAACATCAAGGTCGGGAAGTTCCGGGAGCAGGCCCCGGAGAATCTGGCCAGGTCTCTCTGGGCCAGACAGAATGGCGACAAGGTCACTGAAATTCCCGTCATGGCTGCAGCTCTGTAGCGGTGTCGCCTCGTCTTTTCGAAGTCGAATGTCGTACGCCTCGTCAGATGGCGCTTGCGAACGCGTTTTGCCGGTACCTAGAAATGGTGGAGACTTTCTGAGGTCCGATTATAGAGGCGGTCGATGGTGACGTGCGCGCCGGTTCGAAATGCTTCCATCGCGAAGCGGCGTCGACGACGCGCGGGGCTGCCGAACCGCCTAGCGGATGAATGTCATGGGTCGACAGGGGGGCTCGAATGCCTCTAAGATGTAAAGGAAGTAAGTTCGCGCAAGCCGCGTACGGGTGGGGCAGTGAACTTCCAGGTGGCGGTTCTCAAGGTGCTGGTCAGCTATCCGGACGGGTTCGCCGTCATGGAGGATATCAAGCGCGATATGGCGATTCTGGCGACCAGCGGACGGGATTGGTCCGAACGGACGAAGCGATTGGCAGCCCGCGTGCCTGACCTGGATATCTTCTCCCAAAGTCTGATCGAGCGGCTGAATGGCGGCTGGCGTATCACTAACAAGGGACGCGCGGTTCTCGAGATCATGGAGGCGCGGCCCGCACCCGTCCAAACAACGGAGCTGCCTGACGTCCGCGCGGTCGAGGAGCCGACGCCAGCCACGACTCTGTCACCGATGCCTTCGATAGTGCCAGTTCGGCGCATGCGGAAAC
The DNA here is from genome assembly GCF_054063415.1 of Bradyrhizobium sp. USDA 4011. Lineage (NCBI taxonomy): Bacteria > Pseudomonadati > Pseudomonadota > Alphaproteobacteria > Hyphomicrobiales > Nitrobacteraceae > Bradyrhizobium > Bradyrhizobium sp. USDA 4011. The sequence continues at coordinate 32,038 of NZ_JBSSGG010000002.1, read as the reverse complement.
GAAGCCGACGCCAGCGCGATGCTATCCGGCGAAGACAAGCGGCTGCGTCGTAACAAACCGGGCTAACCAGCGAATTTCAGCGTTCGGATAATAAGAAATTATTCCATAATCTATGTTATGCGAATACGAATTCATTAATATTTTCAATTACATGTTCATCATCGATGTCGTACACACGTGATTTTGGCACGGCCGTGTTTCGAGTTTGGCACGGGGTTCGATTGATTAGACAGAGCTTTTGGGATTCGCTGTCTTCCCTGTTGGCCTGGACACTATCTCAAAACGAGACTGAAATTTGGCACGCGGCTGGGCTGTCTAACCGATCCCTCGGGCCTAGCAGAGACGCCTCTGCAGCTGTGCGTCGCCGACGGCGCTCGGCCTTGTTGGTCGCTATCGCGCGGTCAGCTACCGTGCGATAGCGGCAAGGCTCGGACCTGTCAATCGGCTCCCAAATTTGACCCTTCATCGGCGTCCAATTTTGGCTCTGACGCAATCTTGGTGCAGCTCCTTTCATTCTGCGCCGACTAACCGGGCTTGGAGCAGATCGATCTTCCCGCGGCCATACATTTGGCGCCTGACGAGCTTGAGGCGCGTAATCTGTCCTTCGGTTTGTCCGTTCGACCAGGGCGACGTGATTGCGGCTCGGACTGCCGCTTGGTCTCTCCCGACGCCGCTCGCGAACGAGGCGACGAGACTGGCGCGGGCACGCTCGATCCAAGGAGCGAGGCCCGCCTCGGTCTTACGGCGGATCATCAGGTGGAATTCGGCGATGATCTCGCGTGCCTCGACCAGAGTTGGCACGCCAGCTTCGATCGCCGCGACCGTGACGGTCTCCGCTTTGGTGAGCAGGTCCCGTCCGATTGTCATGAGGCGAGCGATCGTTCTGGCCGACGGAATCCTCTGAAGGTTTTGTGTGTCGGTCCTTTCCGCTCGTCGTCTGCGGGTTGCCCACTCGCTGATGACACGGAGCGAGCCTCGGAAGCCACGCCCTTTCAAACGGCGCCAAAGTTCAGCACCGTTGCGGCAGCCAGACGCCCACTGCTCGTCCAGCCATGGCAAGTGCACATCCAACGAACTTTGTCGGGTTCGGAACACGTCGTGACGTTCGCCGCGGACCACCTGTCGCACCAGCTTCCTGCTGTGGCCGGTCTGACGCACGATCTGCTTGATAGGTATGCCATTCTTCGACAGAGCCAGGATGACCGCGTTGGTCTCCTCGCGGCGCAGATAGCCCTCATACTGGAGGCGCTCAGCGGCGGTGAGTAGCTTGGGATCGATCGTGGTCGCACCGAGGACGGTGCGTATCTGGCGCATCGATTTGCGGACGGCATCGAGGAAGGCGCGACTGGCGTTCTCCATCAGATGCCAACGGTCGGCGACCTGTACTGCGTGCGGCAGGGCCTTGGCCGCGGCTTCGCCATATCCGCCGCCGCGGTCACGGGCGACGATTGCGATCGAGGGATGAGCAGCGAGCCAGGCTTGGGCCGTCGCCGGCTCACGATCCGGCAACAAAGTGACGACCCTGCGCCTTTCCAGGTTGCAGACGATGCTGGCGTATCGGTGATTGCGCCGCCAGGCCCAGTCATCAATGCCGATGACCCTGAGCGGGTCAGCTGGGGGACGGCTACGGTGCCGAACCACCCGAAGAAGGGTATCTTTGCTCACCGGCAGCATCAGCCGCTTTGCGAAGACTGCTGCCGGTCTACCCCCAAGCGCCAAGCCAAGGTGGTGAACGATGGACTCCAGCCTCGCGGTGCGGCGCGCCGAAGGCGCCAGTACGCCTTCGCCGAAGCGCTCAGTGAAGATCTGACGCCCGCACAGAACCGCGTCGCAGCGAAAACGGCGGGCGATTACCAGGAGCTGGACGATCCGACCCGAGAGCGGCAGATCGGTCACGCGGCGCCGGTAGCGGCTATGGACACGCCGCGAAACCGTTCCGCACGATGGACACAGGCCGACGCTGCCGGACGCCCGAACCACAACGATCGCCTTATTACCCTCGTAGTAAGCACTCTCTACAACAAACCCACGCGGCACCAAACTGGAGCGGTGGAGTGCCTGCTGCATGGCGCTGATTCTCCTCCAATCAAAGCGCCAGACATCCTCCAAACTGCATCAAAAGTGAGTCAGAGCCAAAATTGGACGCCGATGAAGGGTCAAATTTGGGAGCCGATTGACACTCCGGCGAAGGACTTCTGAGCTCGCCGCACGTGTACGGACGTTCGACCATCGTCGTGAAAGTCTCCGTCCGCTGAACCGTAATCCGCTCCGTCTCCGGCAGATGAGGCTTGATTACGGGTTGAGGAAGCGCAGTTTCGATGCGAACCTGGATGTTGGGGTCGACGGCTTGCCCGAATGCCGGGGAGCCCGCAAACGACAATATGCCGATGACCAGAAAACGACCCGCTCTCGCACGCATGGCGCCCCTCACGCTGTTTTGGGTGGGATATCTTGCGCGTCGGTATTGGTCGCCGTTACCGATGGCCGCTGCGGCCATCCTCCTCGGATTCGAAGGCCCGGTGCTATATGCCCAGCCGTCCGGAGTAGACCCGAATATCGGAGCGAGGATCGAACAATCCCTGCCCAGTCCGGCCGATCGGCTCCTCAATACCCCGTCTCAAAATGCGCCCACCGCGTCCCCGAAATCCAAAATCAAAAGGTTCTATCCCAAAAACAGCCATCGGCATGGACGATGATCCGCCTTCGGATAACCTCCTCGGCAAAGCAAATGTAATGCCGGAACCAACGAAGATTAGCGAGGTGGGGAGCAAACACAACCCTAGCGGGCGCGTTTTCATCAATTTTTAACGCAAGCGAGCCGGCGTTGACTCTCGCCTGACCGAGGCATAGTTGCTTTGGTGGTTGTCCTTAAAATCGTTGTCAGACCATGAAGCGGCCGCTCGACCGTCCAGTCAGACTAACGCCAATTCAGCTTGCCCCCCTGGTGAGCGCGGTTCGTGCGACATTTAAACCCGCCGAAATATGGTTGTTCGGAAGTCGAGCGAGAGGGGACTCCCGTCCCGATAGCGACTGGGATCTTCTCGTCGTCCTGCCGGACAACGCGCCGGACGAACTGACCGACCCTGTAGAGACTTGGCGGATCGCGCGCAGCACCTGCCTACCGGTGACGCTGCTCGCAACGAAAGTTCGCGACTTAGAGGCGATCTGGGGGATACCGAATACGATCGGGTACGATCTTTCTCGGGAAGGTGTGCGCCTTGTCGACTGAGCTTGTGATAGCCACCAGCCTGCGCCTGGCGAAGGCCAACCTGGACGCCTTTAAGCTGTTGTTGGAAGGCTCGAACCGCAATGCGGCCTACCATGCGGAACAAGCGCTGGAACATATCATCTCAGCCATCGCCATATCCGAAAACATCCACTATCCGCGGAGTCAGCAGCACCAACTAGATACGATGGCCCGCGCGCTTCCTGAAGACAACGCGTTGCGATCCGATGTCATCGAGCTCTCTTGGCTAGAAGCCTACGCGACGGCCTATCGGTACCCGCGAACTAAGGGCACGATGGTCGATGAACCACCGCATTCTAGGCTCGAACCAACGTTGAATCAGATCGGACTTATACTCCAGAAGACCGCAGAGCATTTTGGTGTCGACCTCGATGCGAGGAACGCACCGGCTCACCGTGCCGATCCGCCTCGGACGCCGATTCCGCCGCACGGCATCAAATAGATTCTTCCCTCGCGGGCGTCTTCTTCGCGCATCCGGTCGGTAGTCAAGACGTCGGAGCCGCAGCTCCGTATAGGAATAGCACTCGCCGGACGGCCGAAATGGCGAGATGTCGACGGCGTCATCCGGAATCAGGCCGCGATCATCGGCTACTTCGACGACTTCAAGCTGATGATGATCCTGACGTTGGCCGCCGCGCCCTCCTCCTGCTTCTTCGCGGCGTTCTGCCGGCCTCTTCCGGAGAGAGGACCGCGGCGATGGAAACTTGAAACACAACAACTATAGGACGTAAGTAAAAGGTCTCGGTTGCATTTACCGATTCCGAAAACGATACCTAACAACGCTGCCGTTGCTCGCAGCGCCGATTATTCGATTTCACCCCTTTAAGCACACGCGAGATTGCCGATGTGGCCCGACAACGAGACCGAACGGGACTTCCTGAACTTCTCCGGCGTCGCCGAGACCGTGGCCGAGATCATCGTCCAGGCCAAGGGCCGCCCGATCTCGATCGGCGTGTCGGGCGCCTGGGGCATCGGTAAGTCCTCGATGATCAAGCTGACCCGCTCCGCCATCGCCGCCAGGGAGAACGAGAGCGGGAAGAAGGCGTCCGACAAGTACGTCTTCGTCGAGTTCAACGCCTGGCTCTATCAGGGGTACGACGATGCGCGCGCCGCGTTGATGGACGTGATCGCCGACAAGCTTGCGAAGGAAGCGGACAGCCGACAGACGGCCCTTGACAAGGTCGCAGCTCTCGCCAAGCGGGTGAAATGGCTCCGGGCGGCGAAGCTCGCCGCGACCTCGGCCGCCTCGATCTACCTCGGGGTGCCTCCGGTCGGGGCCTTCGGCGAGATATTCGAGCTCGGCAGGAAGGTCTGGGCCGAGGGCGTTGGGAAGGAAACCGGCGACGCCACCAAGAAGGCCGTGACGGACGCGGCGAAGGAAGCCGGCGAACTGCTGAAGCCGAAGGAGGAAACGTCCCCGCCGAAGGAGATCCAGGCGTTGCGCGACGCGTTCGAGCAGACGCTCGACGAGCTCGGGATCACGTTGGTCGTGTTGATCGACGATCTCGACCGGTGCCTGCCGGAAACCACGATCTCGACGCTGGAAGCGATCCGCCTGTTTCTCTTCCTCAAGAACACCGCCTTTGTGATCGCTGCCGACAACGACATGATCAAGCACGCCGTGCGGAAGCACTTCGTCGGCGTCAGCGACGACCTTCTGGTCACCAACTACTTCGACAAACTCATCCAGGTCCCCATCCGGGTGCCGCAGCTCGGCACCCAGGAGGTCCGCGCCTACATGATGCTGCTGTTCGTGGACAACAGCGAGTTGTCCGACGACGACAAGGAGAAGATCCGTGCCGCCATGATCGATCAGCTTAAGCGGACGTGGCAGGGAAAGAAGGTCGATCGGGCCTTCGTCCAGTCGCTCGGCGTGAAGCTGCCCGAGCATCTCGTCGGCCAGTTCGACACGGCCGAAAGGCTCGCCTCGCTCATGACGACAGCGTCGGGAATTCTGGGAAATCCGCGGCTGATCAAGCGCTTCCTGAACGCGCTCTCGATCCGCATGACGATCTCGAAAGCGCAGGGCGTCGGCGTCGACGAGGCGGTGCTCGCCAAGCTGTTGCTGTTCGAGCGAATCGGCGACACCGCGGCCTATGCGGAACTGGTCAAGCACGTCAGCGCCTCGGGCGAGGGAAAGCCCGCGTTCCTTCAGGAATGGGAAGACGCCGCGACGGCCGGCCGCGATCTCGATCTGAAGGCTCCGTGGAACGCTCCCTTCGTGAAGGAATGGCTGGCGCTATCGCCGCCACTTCACGACCACGACCTGCGCGGCGCGCTCTACGTCGGCCGCGAGCAGGCGCCGCTGATCACGCCCGAAGACCGCCTGTCCTCGGAGGCGGCCGAGTTGCTCTCCGCGCTGCTCGAGCATCCCGACATGGCCCACCAGCTCAAGGACAGGTTGACCCGGGTCTCGCGCATCGAGATCACCGTGATGATGGACCGCTTGCTCGAGCGCGCCAGAAAGGAACAGGATTGGGGCGTCCCGCCGATCCTCAACGCCTGCATCGTTCTCGCCGATGCCGACCCGCCGCAGGGAGCGCGGCTCGCCGCGTTTCTCGCGGACCGCCCTCCGCAGCAGATCCAACCGAACATCATTCCGAAGATCGGCGACCGCCCGTGGTCGGGAAGCGTGCTCGATGCTTGGAATTCATCGCCTGACGTTTCGCGCCCGGTGAAGACGGCGATTAGAAAGACGAGAGAGCATGGGAACGTCGCAGTCTAGTGACGGCCCCGGTCCTGGCGTGCCCTTGGTTCCTCCTTGGACGCCGGCTGCACCGCAGGATCCCGTACCTCCCGCGCCCCCGCCCGGAGCTCCGGACGTCCCGCCGGGCATTCCTCCGACCGATGGCGTCCCGCCCGCGCCTCCCGCAGCGCCGCCGCCAGTTCTGCAGCCGGCGCCGCTGGCACCCGAACGACGGTTCGGCGGCGTCCGAACGAGCCTGGGCAACTTCGCACGATCCGGAGACGGCCGCGACCTCAGGCGCGGACTCGGACATTACGTCCGGAACGGCTACGGAGGGTCGAATTTCGCAACGCAGCGGTTCGGCGGCACTGCCCAGACGGCGGGATCGCTCGGCCACGCCCTCTATTCCACCGCGCAGGGCAATGCGGACGCTCCCGTCGATGCGGCTGCGCTCGCCGGGCGCTCCACCGAGGAGATCGCGAGCGCGATCATCGAAGCGGTCAGACCCATCGACGGGACGCAGGACGCGGAAGCCGAACGCGCGTCGATCCACGACGCGATGTCCGAATTGCTGACCCAATACCCGGACGCCGACCTCCTCGACCTGTCCGCCCCCGAACGCGAGTTCGTCATCGAGAAGTTCACGGCGATCGACGTGGCGCGACGCTTCGAGCTGGATGTCGGCAAGACGTTGCTCGAGAGGGCGCCAACCGCGACCGTCGCGCTGGCTCGACTGAAACAAATGCGGTCATACATCGCCGAGACTGTGGCCGCCTCCTTCCGCAAGCTCAAGGAACAGGGACGCACGCTCACGGCCGGACGCGTCGCGCGCGTCGTCCAGGCCGCGCTGCGCGAGACGTTCGAGGTCTTCGAGGGGTACGAAGAGTGAAATTGCTTTGCGCACCGGCCGAGGTCCGTCGGCTCAAGGAAAGAGACACGCTCAGGGTCGTTCTCTACGGCCAGGCGGGGGCCGATGATCGCGGCAGCGCCGGTGCCGCCGTGCGCAACGAGATTCGCAGGGCGCGTCTGGCCCCGAACCGCAGGGCCTGGGATCTGCTATCCATCGCGATGTCCGTCATGGCGGCCGATGCGGCGGGGCGACGAAGCCTAAGTCCGGATGGCTGGACACGCGAGTTCGAGATGGAAGTCGCGGTCGCCGAACCGGCGTTCTGGAACGGGACGGCGGACCTCCTCGCCGACGCGCTGTCGTTTCTCACGACCGACCGATGGCAATTCCGCTTCATCGCCGGCGGCGCGGCACCGCAGCCGCCAGCCGAGGTATTTCGGCCGCCCGAAGGCTGCGTCGTACTCCTGTCGGGCGGGCTCGACAGTCTAAGCGGCGCCATCGACCTTGCAGCGTCCGGCGAGCGACCCGTCGCGATCAGCAAGACTGTCCGGGGCGATGCCGAAAAGCAGCTTGGGTTCGCTTCGTCGATCGGCGGTGGTTTGCGGCATTTTCAGTTGAACGACAACGCGGCCGTCCCGGGCACCGAAGATACTTCTCAAAGGGCGCGCTCGATCATCTTTCTTGCCTTCGGCGTCCTCGTCGCAACTGCGCTCAAGCCATACCGTCCCGGCGGCAGCTTGCCACTCTACGTCTGCGAAAACGGCTTCATCGCCATCAACCCGCCGCTGACGGGAAGCCGCATCGGCAGTTTGAGCACCCGTACGGTACATCCCTACTTCCTCGCGAGGTTTCAGGACGTTCTCGACGCCGCGAAACTGGGCGTGAGTATCCGCACTCCGTATGCCGAGAAGACGAAGGGCGAGATGCTGAAGGAGTGCGCGGACCAGGACCTGCTGCGCGCGTTGGCGTCGAGCTCGACGAGTTGCGGCCGCTTTCAGCGCTACAACTATCACCATTGCGGGCGGTGCGTCCCATGTCAGGTCCGCAGAGCGGCTTTCCTTGCGTGGGGCGAAGAGGATCCGACCGACTACGTCTATGAACATCTTGGTCGCGACGATCCGGATCACGCTGGCTTCGACGACGTCCGCTCGGTCGGCATGGCGCTGGCAGCCGCGAAGGGCGCGGGGTTCGACGACTGGCTTGGCGGAGCCCTTTCGTGGCCGGGTATCGAGGAGCGCGACGTGCTGAAGGATATGCTACGCCGGGGGCTTGGCGAACTCGGCGCCTTGCATGCAAAATACGGTGTCAAGTGATCGACCTGCACGCCCATCTCGACCTCTATCCCGATCCGGTCGCGACAACGAACGAGTGCATCGAGCGCAGCCTGTTCGTCCTGTCGGTGACGACGACGCCCTCGGCCTGGTCGGGAACGGCGGCACTGGCGAAGGACGCAGCGCGCATCCGTACGGCGATCGGGCTGCATCCTCAGATCGCGCAGGAACGCCGGGGCGAGCTCGGGCTCTTCGAGGAACTGCTCCCGCGATCGCGGTACGTCGGAGAGATCGGACTGGACGGCGGACCCGAGCTCAAGACAACGTGGGACATCCAGCTCAGCGTGTTCGCCGAGATCCTGCGCATGTGTCACGTCGCCGGCGGCCGCGTTATGACGATCCACAGCCGGCGCGCGGCCACGCCCGTTCTCGACGCCCTAGCTTCCGAGGCCGACGCCGGCGTGGCCGTCCTTCACTGGTTCTCCGGATCGCGACGCGAGCTTCAACGCGCGATCGATCAGGGATGCTGGTTCAGCGTGGGGCCCGCGATGCTCGCCGGCGAGAGAGGACGCGCGATGACCACGCTGATGCCTCGCGAACGCATACTTACGGAATCGGACGGGCCATTTGCCCAGATCGACGGCCGCCCTCTCTTCCCGTGGGACGCCGCCGCCGCCGAGACAACGCTGGCCGGCCTCTGGGGCGTCGGGGAGGAAGAGGTACGGGCCCAACTGCTGGCGAACCTGAAACGACTGACCACTCAGGATTCACAACGATCACGGTGACGGGATTGCCCGAATGAACGAGGGCTGGGTTCACCCGGCGATCGAAGCGCCGCGAAGGTCAACGAGAACTGTCAAATTCGCGATCAAGAGGTCTGGAAGGCGCCGAAGTCGGCTGTCCGTTGAGCGCCCAGACATCTTTCCCGATCGACGACCCCCGTCCCAACAACGACCCGCCGCCGTCCAGCGGCTAATGGCGTCCGTTGGAAACGGCGGCGGTGAGAGGTTCGCGGGAAACCTGAAAGTCGCCTTCGCCGCTGAATTTCTTCCGCATCATGCGCAGCAGCGAGCGCCCCTGCCGCTCGGTCACCGGATAGGCGGTCATCGGTTCCGGATCCTCCGGGAAGCTTGGGCCAACGACTTTGCGGACCGCTTGGATGCTCAAGCTGGCGCTCGCGCCCTCGAACAGAAGTTCATCGGTTGCGGGATGCCATACGCAAACGACTATTGCTAACATTGCGAGAGCTCTTTCTTGAAGGCCTGCCGTTTGTCGTACGTCTGCATGCTACTGGGGACACGGCCGTCCCTCCCCCTAGTTGGAGATTTCAAACGCGGATGAAAATGGCGCAAAAGATCGTCGTAGGCATCTAAAGATGCGTTGACAGCGTGGGGTCGGCGAGTCGCTTGGACGTGTCACTCGCCGCAGGGGCAGCGAGCCGACCAAGCCTCGGGACTGCCGGATAAGGCCTTTACAATTGGCAAGCGGCGGCAAGACCGCGACTCGACGCAACGCCGACGGACGCAACACTCGCGTCGGCTGGATTTGACATCCGGTCGGCCCTTCCGGAGCTATGTGAAGCTAAGCCGTCTTGCGTTCCCCATGGGCTCTTCAAAGACGCGTCGCGGATGTCCGGTCGTGAGCAGGCCAATAGGTTAGGGGGGTGACCCGAGAGGCCCATCCCATGGCTGCCGCCCCTGGGACCCCCGTTTCCGCCGACGACAGGGGCATCGGGCAGCGCCTCGGTATCTCCAGCCACAAATCGCTATAAGCCCGCTGGGGCAGACGGGTGGACCGGCAGGGCGGCATCCGCCCCCCGGCTCTCGCGCAGCAGGATCGTCGCGGCTGCCCCGAGGAAGGTCTACAACGAGCTCGTCGCATCCGGAGTCAGCGCCGTTTGGAGGAGGTATTAAAATACCTAATTTCGATCGGATCCAGTTTTCTGAATCCTATCCTCGGAGTTCTCTAATTAGTCCGGGGAGTAGCGGCGGATCTGCTACTTTAAGGCCATCGCTAAGGCCCTAATAAAGCAATCTTAACTAGCTTCTAGCACTAAATAAAAGAAAGCTACTTTTCTTTATTAGGAACTCTGCCGGTCCTGACCGCCAGGGCGGATCTCGAGTCCCGCGTGGAGCGCAAGCTGTACGCGGCGCTGCGCGGCGGGCGCGTATTCAAGGGCGATCTCGCGGTCTCCTACCAGCGGTTCGGCATATCGACGAAGACGCTGGACGTCTTGCGTTCCCCAGGAGCTCTTCAAAGACGCGTCGCGGTTTCCGGTCGTGAGCAGGCCAATAGGTCAGGCGGTAACCCGAGAGGCCCATCCCATGGCCGCCGACCCTAGGACCCCCGTTTCCGCCGACGACAGGGGCATCGGGCAGTGCCTCGGGTATCTCCGGCCACAAATCGCTAGAAGTCCGCTGTGGCAGACGGGTGCACCGGCAGAGCGGCATCCGCCTCCCCGGCTCCCATTTTCGAGCCAACCTAGGTCCTGCGGCGGTTGAGTGCGAAGCCGGCAGCTAGGGCGGCTATCATCGCGATCTGGGCCGCAACGGTCTGCGCGGTGGGAAAAAGACCTACCATCGACAGACGGGGTACTGCGCGCAGCGGCGCGATGCCGATGATGCCGGCCTCCTGCAGCGCGGATACACCCTTGCCGGCGAGCACGACCGTGAGAACCGCCATGAGCCAGGAGCTGTAGGTGAAGAACTTGCTGATCGGGAGCCGCCTGCTGTAGCGCAGCATCGCCCATGCGATGACCATCAGCGCGATGCAGGCGCTGAGCGCGCCAGCGAGGATCGCACCGCCGTTCCCCTGATGCCAGAGCGCGGCGTAGAACAGGATGGTCTCGAACACCTCCCGATAGACGACGACGAACGCGAGGACTAACAGAAACCAGGCCGAGCCGCCGGACAGCGCCTTCGACATCCTTTCGCGGATATACCGCTGCCACTGATCCGCCTGCGCCTTGCCGTGCATCCAGATGCCGACCGACAGCAGCACCACCGCCGCGAAGATCGACCCGAACCCTTCGGTCAATTCGCGGCTCGCGCCGCTGATCCCGATCACCCAGGTCGCGACGACCCAGGTGAGGAAGCCTGCGACGAGCGCGCCGATCCAGCCCGCGTGCACGTACGGCATGACTTCCATCCGTTCGGCTTTGCGGAGAAAGGCGATCATGGCGACCACGATGAGGAGCGCTTCGAGACCCTCGCGCAGCAGGATCGTCGCGGCCCCGAGGAAGGTCGACAACGAGCTCGTCGCATCCGGAGACAACGCCGCCTGCGCGTCGTCGAGGAGACCGTCCAGAACCCGAACGCGATCCGAGAGCAGGTCTGCGGTCTCACTCTGCACGGCCGCGCGATACTCCCCCATCAGTCCTTCGATCCGCTCCATCAGCGTGCGGTCGCTTGCGGTCAGCGCCGGCTCGATCGGCTCGAAGCCGTCCAGATAGGCGGATAATGCGAGCTCGCCAGCGCGTTTGCGATCCCCCGCCCGGACAGCCTCGACGCTCTCCGTCAAGCGTGTCCGGACAAGCGATAGCGCCCCATCCTGCTGCGCGACGGCCGCCGGATGGCGGCGCAGGTACGCGATGAGGGCGTCGGCTTTGTCCTGCCCGATCTTGGCGGCGAGCGCCGCGGGCATCGTTCCGATCAGCGTCTTCAGGTCAGGAAGAAGCCGATGAAGTGACGCATCCCTCTTCCAGAGGCGTTCGCCTTCCACCGCGGGGGCGTCCGGAAAGGCAAACTGGCCGACGTAGAACGCCAGCGCCCAGCGCTCATCGACCGGCAGTCCTTCGAAGCTCGCCATCGCCGTTCCGTCCAGCCCTTGCGTAATGACCTGATAGAGTCCGAACACGCTGCGCTGACGGGCACGGTCGGCATCCGTGAAGTCGACGGGAGGGGTATCCAGCTTGGCGGCCTCCGGGCCGTGACCGTCGCCGGCCTCTCCGTGGCAGGCTGCACAGTTCTGGACGTACAGCGTCGCAGCGCGCGCGAGATCAGGAGCTTTTGCCGGCGCAAGCGGCACGGGATAGGCCGCAAGGAGCGCGGCCGCCAAGCGGTGCGCGATCTCGGCAACCTGTTCGGGCTCGGCCTTTTCGGCGATCGCGCGCTTCAGTCTATCGGCTTCGCCGAGGAGCGTCTCCTTCTCGGGCTTCGGCGGGAGCGCCTGCAGCTTTTCGGCAACTGTAGCGGCAAACTCTTTCTGCTCCGCATATTCCGAAGGGCTGGACACCTGTCCGTGCGCCACCGCGCCTGCATAGTCGACCGCGATGTAGTCGAGCAGACGCCAGGTCGTCTCGACGTCGCCGGTTTCGGCCCTGGCCGCACCCAAGAGCACGAAAGCGACCACGGCGAAGAATGCGAAACGCAACGGTCCGGCTTTCACAACGATGCCTAATGAATCAATGGGGATAAGTTGGTACCGTCCGGGTACCGGCCGCTCAATTGGAGTTGCTCTAATCTGCTTGCAGATCACCTTTTGTTGAGAAGCCCCGACGCGTCCTCCGCGCGCCGCTGCGGCAACGAAGGGCGAGCATCATCATGGTGGTGTCGGTGGTGTCGTCGCCCACCTGTACGGCGTCGCCCCGAGGTGACCGCGAACGCCGATCGCTTAAAACCCCGCTATGCCCCGCCCGCGACAGGTTCCGGCGTTGGATCTGGTCACCCCTCTCTGCCGGAGGGTTTCAATCGCAGGGAAATTCGCGGGGAGTTCTCTCGAGGCTTGCGTTTACCTCTATCTCGGCCTGCCGGAAGAGTTCGTCCAGCGCCTTGCCTCCTTCCGCTACCGCTTGGTTCGAGGGGATACGGTCGCTTTGCGCGGCTTGAAGTGGCCCCCGCATGGAATCCCGGACCCTGTGGAGCCAAGTCACGGGACTGCTGTTTTCCAACGCGCGATCGACGAGCTGGCTGCGTATGATGCATTCGAGCGCAAGAATGCGCCCTTCCTTCAGTGCGTCCATCAAACTCCCCCGTGTCGGTAGCCGTCAGAAGAGTTCCGCCCGATGACACGACCTATACGCGGGATGAATCCGGGCACCTCGGCCGCGTACTTGTCGTAGCCTTCCCCGAACTGCGCCCTAACCGCACGCTCCTCGCTGCGGGCCAGTTTCACGTACATGGCGGCCAGCACCGGAAACATCGCAAGCGTGAGAATGGTGGGCCACTGGACGAGAAAGCCGAGCATCACAAGAATGAACCCGACGTATTGCGGGTGTCTTACGAAGCCATAGGGGCCGGTCGTGGCCATGCCACGGACCCGCTGCGCTTCGTAGAGCACTTTCCAGGCAGAGGAGATCAGCAGGAAGCCGGCGCCGATCAGGAGAAAACTCAGGATATGGAATGGTCCTGCATGCGGGTGGGCTTTCCAGCCGAACATCATCTCGAGAAGATGGCCGGCGTCGTGCGAGAACCAATCCACGTCGGGGAAGCGAGACTGCAGCCATCCCGACAGGAAGTATATGGTAAGCGGAAAGCCGTACATCTCCACGAACAGCGCGATCAAGAACGCGCTGAAGGCGCCGAACGAACTCCAGTCCTGCGGCGTCTGTGGTTTGAAGAAGGTGTATGCGAACAGGATGAAGATCGCCGAGTTGACGATGACCAGGCTCCATAGGCCGTAGGCGGGCGTCGCTTCGCTCATGACGACCTCGGTCCATCATTGGCGCCGTGTCGATCGTGGTGATGACCGCCATGCATGAAAAAATGCATCAACGGGCAAGCAAGAAGTGGCAGCCAGATCAACACGCCGAGCACGTGAGCCCGGTGCTCGGTGAACAGAAGGGCTCCGGCGACGATCAGGAATCCGAACAGCACTATGCCGGCTCGCGCCTTGACCGACATCCCTTCTCGCGCGCGCTGTTCATGTCCGGCGTAGTCTCTCGAAAGCATCTGCCTGTTCCCCTGACGATCTGAGAACATACGTCAGATGTGTTCTGTGCTTCTTGACCCACATCAACTTCACGTCGTGGTCTCGCCGGTGGGCGTTGTCGCGACATATCCGTACGCGTTTTCCTGAGGGCCTCACCGCGCCGGAAGGCTTGAGGACACGATAAAATTTGCGTCGCGCGAAGGCAAACAATCGATCCTCTTTCTTGATGTGAATCAAGATTCTCACGCGAGATCTGCGGTCTAAGAGCTTCATCTCACTTCACTTGAAAGTACACGGGAGAAGGACTCATGATCCGTCGTCAACTACTCGCCGCCACCATCGCCCTTGGCTTCGCCACGCTGCCCGCGGTCGCACAAACAACGACCTCGGACGAAAAGAACGGCCACCACTACTCCGGTGGACCCAAGACCGAGGTTCCGCATCACATGGGGGCCAAAGAGGACACGGGCCCGAAGGCCGCTTCCGATGGAGGAAGCCACCACTATACGGGTGGCCCGAACTCTCCGACGCCGCATCACATCGGACCAAAGAAGAACTAGCTAGCGCGACAACTCGGCTTCACTACCGCATCCAATTGCCTGCCCGGAAGGAGCTCGCCTTGTAGATTCTTCCGAGCAGCGGGCCGCCGGTAGGCTGGCGTCCCCTGCTCCGTCGAAGTCGTGGCTATTCGATGTGGCGATGAAGGCTCAGTTTGGCGGGATCCGCCTCTCGTCGCCGCGACCCTGCACGTCCCGTAAACTCTCTTCAGCGAGAACGTTCATGCCAGCCCTGATTGCCGACGAGCGGTGTTCCGTCCACTGCTTCGACGACTGCTCTCTCCCCTCCTCCTCGAAGAGCAGAAAATCGGCCGGCGACGAACCGATCGCGCATATGGGGAAGATCGTTCAGTACAAGCGGGGGGCCGAGATATTCGGCCAGGGCCAGCCCGCTCTCTACCTTTATCGCGTGCTGACCGGCGCCGTCAGGACCGTGTGGATATCCAACGGCGGCCGACGGCAAATTCGAGACTTCTACCTGCCAGGTGATTATTTCGGCCTTGAGATGGGAAGCGCGCACTCGCTGTCCGCCTACGCGATCGGCGATACGCAAATAAGGGTCATCAATGTACACACGATCGCCAAATTGACTGGCCGTCGAAAGGACGTCACGCACCAGCTCCTTCAGGTGAAGGACGACGAACTCGTCCGTCTTCAGGATCAGACCCTTCTGCTCAACAAGACGGCTGAAGAACGCATCGCCTGGTTTCTCGTTCGAATGACGGCCCGCAGCGAGACACAGAAATTCATCACGCTGCCGATGCCACGCAAGGACGTCGCCGAGCACCTGGGTCTCACGATCGAGACGGTCTCACGAACGATGAGACAATTGGAAAGCGCAGGCCTGATCAAGTCGCTGAGCCGACGCCGGATCCAAGTCCTGAACGACAAGGCTCTCAGGAAGCTCGTTTCCTGAATTCGGCCGCGCTGCGGCTCATCCGCACAACGACCGCGGAGTAACTGGCCGCACGGAAGTCGAATGCTGTAAGAAATTTCCTCGCACGGCGTCTATCTATCGCGCTCATTTGTTTCCGGTCGACGCACGTCATCGTCGCCCGTCCCTCACGATGGATATCGCCCTGCTTCTCCGAGCCCCGCGGTCGCACGCCGAACCCGAGAACAATCGTGCCATTCGGCAGGTCACAGTGCACAACGCTGCGATCGATCGCGTCCGTGCGTTATTGATGCTACTGGTGCTCCTGCATCACGCCGTCATTCCCTACACCTACTTTGGAGGGACCGACGCTGAGAAGTGGATCGGCTTCGATACGATCGTGCTGGCCAACGACAGTTTCTTCATGGCTATGTTCTTCTTCCTTTCGGGGCTGTTCGTGTGGCCGGGCCTGGCTCACAAGGCAGCTCCGGAGTTTCTGTCTCAACGCTTGGTCAGGCTCGGGCTACCCTTCGTAATCGCCGTCTTCACCATCATTCCCCTCGCCTACTATGCTCTCGAACTGCGGCAGACTCCGGATATCAGCTTTGGCGAATTCTGGTTAAAAACGATCACTGTTGGGCCGTGGCCAAGCGGACCGGTCTGGTTCCTCTGGGTGCTATTGGCGTGCGATGTCGTGGCGTGCGCCCTCAGCCGAGTGGCGCCCCGTTTGTTGGACCCGGTGAACCTGCTATCGGTACGCAGTTACGATCGGCCGCATGAGTTCTTTGCAATCCTGGTGGTCATCACTGGAGCGGCCTATATCCCGTTGCGCGTCTACTTCGGCGCCGGTCATTGGTTTGAGTTCGGCCCGCTTTCCGTACAGGCGAGTCGCGTCTTGCTCTATCCGAGCTACTTCTTCCTCGGTGCCGCCGTCGGCGCGGCCAATTTGGACCGCGGCCTGCTCGGCACGAATGGGCAGCTCCAGAGATCTCGCTTGAGTTGGGCGCTCGCCGCCATCGTTACATATTGCCTGCTGTGGGTCCTGATTTACGTGAAGCGGGAGCACCTCGGCAATCCCGTGTGGCTGCCCGCCTGGTATGAGGTGAGCTACGGCTTTCTGTTTGTCGTCTTTAGCGCAGCGATCATGTTCGCCTTACTCGGTCACTTTCTCAGACTGAACCGATCCGCCTTGCCTCTGCTGGATTCGATCCGACCATATGCATATGGCATGTTCCTGGTGCACTACCCGATCGTGCTCTGGATTCAGTACGGTCTGTTCGACGTGGACCTTGACGCAATTGCCAAAGCGCTCATCACGTTCGTGCTGGCCGTTTTGCTCAGCCTGGCCACGACGGCAGTCTTGCGAGCTCTCCCCGGCGCGCAGCGGGTGCTGTAACCTTCACTTCTACGCATGCAGTCGTCGCGGGATGGCTCACGTCGGCGCAAACGCGGCTGGAGGCCCTGAATCGGGTCAACCACGGCTCCGCACTTGCGATAGACCTTTGGAAGCACTCATGCCACCGTTCTCTCCGACAGGAGCGTGATGGGCTGCCGCGTGTCACCGCGGGCGACCTGCAAGCAACTCCCGATGGACGCCGCGCAATGGACGTAAAGCGCGAAGCGCGGTCCTGCGGTCGGCGCGGAGCGGGATTCAGCACGGGACCTATGGCCGGTCGCAGCGACACGCCCAAAAGCTTTCTTCACGGCAGATCACGCATCTGCTTTCGAGGCGCTCCTTCAACGCCTGACGAGCACGATAAAGGCGCACCGTAAGATTGTTCACCGTTATTCCGAGATCGGCCGCCACCGCCTCCCTCGACTCGCCGCCAAGATCCACTCGTCGGATGACCTCGGCATGTTCCGACTTCAGCGATAGCAAGTGCGCGTAGAGGCATTCGCACGCCAGTTCGACTTCGGTAACTGCCGCAAGTCGATCGCTTAGTTCGGTGGAGAGTGGTGTCTCTCTGATCTTGTGTCGCGATGTCTGCCGGTGAAAATCGGCGATGGTTGTCGCCAAGACCTTGCTGAGCCAACCGCGCACCGACTCCGCATCTCTGACGTCGGCGGACCGCTCGAGCGCCTTCAAGACGAACACCTGCAGCACCTCCTCCGCATCCGCGACCGAGTTGAAGCGCCTCTGAAGATAATTCCGCAGACGATCGTAGCTGTCCACGATCGCCGTCCGAACCGCAGTGCGCGCGGTTGCCGGCGTCCGTACCCCATGCGGGTTCGCAGCGACCAATAAGTTATCGCGCGCCGATTTCATCTCGATCGCCCGGGTGCGACACCTGCGACCGCGTTGTGATCGCCGCATGGACGAGACGCCTCTTGCGCAAGAGATAGCGCGAGCGGAATCCCGATCACGGCGGCTGCAGCCGAAAGGTCGAAGACGACGGAAGCCAGGCCTCGCGACGCGAGATGTCCCGCGGATGATAACTCCTCGGTCTGGCCGAGACCGATTTCGGCCGCCCAACAGTCAAGCGTCGTTGGCACGCGTGGTACAAGTTCGCCTTCGGAGCGTTCCGTCCCAATTCTGAATTCATGCAGTCCCATGGTCCACACCATCGGGGAGAACTTCGTTGCAGGTCCCCGGCCGATATCTCCAGGCCTGATCACACCGCGGTTGCCGTCGGGGCCGATTCACCGATCCGCCCCAACGGCCGCGGTCATTTCGCCTTCTGAAGCTTGGTGATCGTGATGCCACCGGTCTGTCGTTCGACCTCGAACTGGACCTTATCGCCGGCCTTGACCTGCTTGAGCATCGACGGATCGGAGACCCGGAAGACCATGGTCATCTCCTCGTCGTCCATATTCAGGCTCTTTATCGGGCCATGCTTCAGGGTGATCTTGCCGGCGCCCTCGTCGACCTTTTTCACTTCTCCGGTGACGAGGTTCGCTTGCGCGAACGCGGCGACGGGAGCGACCGCGATGGCGACGGCAAACAGTGCGGATCTCACGGATAACTTCAACATCCTACTCTTCCTCTTCTTCTTGCTATGGCCGACTTACTTCACGACGATCTTTCCGATCATGTTGCCCTCGCGGTGACCCGGAATGAGACAGGCGAATTCGAACTCGCCGTCCTTGCTGAATTTCCAGACCAGCTTCGGCGCGAGCCGCTTCGCGTTCGGGTCGTCATGCTCCATGTCCGGATTTTTCCTCATCGCTTCGGCGTGCTTGAGATTCTCCGCGGGGGTCGCGAGTACGAATTCGTGGTCGAGTTCTCCGCTGTTCCGCAGCATGAACTTCACTTGTTCGCCCTTCTTCACCTCGACCCTGTTCGGCACGAAAGCCATCTTGCCGCCGGGCTCGCCCATCGTGATCGGCACGATACGGGCCGGCTTTTTGGGGTCGCCAGGTTCGCCTGCGGAATACGATTGTTCATCGTGTTGATGCCCATCGTGATGACCGGGGCCGGCCAACGTTGCGGTCGAAAGGGACATCGTCATCGCGACTGCGGCGATCACATTGGTGTAGTTCTTCATCGCTTGTCTTCCTTGCTGGGGTTTCATGCTCGGTGTCTTCAGGCGTCTCATCCCTTCATTCCCTTCATCGGCATCCGATGGCCGCCGTCCGGTCGGCCGTCTTGCCGCGATGGCGCCGTAGCCGGCGTCTCGATTTCGTAGGCAACCGTTCCTTGAGGAAACTTGTACGGACCCGGATCGCTGTAGTCGTCGCGCGCCATGCCTTCACGGATCTTTACGACCGTGAACATGCCGCCCATTTCGATCGGGCCGAACTGTCCGGACCCCGTCATCATGGGCAGCGTGTTGTCGGGAAGCGGCATCTCCATTTCGCCCATGGCCATGCCGGTCGACCCCATCGCCATCGAATCCGGGGCGAGCCTCTTCACCGCTTTCGCGATATCTTTCTTCGAGACGCCGATGAGAGTTCTGAGATCGTGCCCCATCGCATTCATCGTGTGATGCGACTTGTGACAGTGGAACGCCCAGTCGCCGGGGTTGTCGGCCAGAACTTCGAAAGCCCGGATCGATCCCACCGGGACATCAATCGTGGTCTCGGGCCACTGCGCGTTCTCCGAAACCCAGCCCCCGTCCGTGCCGCTTACCGAAAAGCTGTGCCCGTGAAGGTGGATCGGATGGTTGGTCATCGTGAGATTGCCGATCCGAACGCGCACGCGATCGCCGAGCCTCACGGGCAAGGGATCGATTCCGGGAAAGACGCGCGCATTCCACGACCACATGTTGAAATTCGTCATCTCGGTGACCTTCGGCACGTAGGTCCCCGGGTCCATGTCGTAGCTGCTCATGACGAAGACGAAGTCGCGGTCGACCGGCCGGAAGCGTGGGTCCTTGGGGTGGACCACGAACATTCCCATCATGCCCATCGCCATCTGGACCATTTCGTCCGCGTGCGGGTGGTACATGAAGGTGCCGCTGTGCTTGAGCTCGAACTCGTAGACGAACGTCTTGCCCGGATTGATGTGGGGCTGTGTCAGACCGCCGACGCCGTCCATGCCGCACGGCAGGATCATGCCGTGCCAATGCACGGTCGTGTATTCCGGCAGCTTGTTCGTGACGAAGATGCGGACCTTGTCGCCTTCGACGGCCTCGATCGTCGGCCCCGGCGTCTGGCCGTTGTAGCCCCAGAGGTGAGCCTTCATGCCGGGTGCGAATTCACGAACGACAGGCTCGGCGACCAGGTGGAACTCCTTCCAATCCCCGTTCATCCGCCAAGGCAGCGACCAGCCATTGAGGGTCACGACGGGTCGGTACTCTCGTCCGCTCGTCGGATACAGTGGCGGTTGGCTCGTCACCTTGTCTGTCGTGGGCGCCTCGGGAATGCTCGCCGCCTGCACGCGTCCGGAGACCATGCTCGCGCTCGCAAGCGCCGTTGCGGTGCCGAGAAAGTTTCGTCTCGATATCATGCTCATCTCCTCATCCTCCGCTCGCCAACGAATTGGTCGATGGACGGCTCTCTGGTTGATTTTCGGAACGGCCTCCGCCGTCGACCACGCTCTGCAGGTCGGAGTGGGCCAGCCAGAAGTCGCGTCGGGCATCTATGGAAGCTCGCTGCGCGGCGATCCGCAGCTTGGCTTCCGCCAGCAACGCAAAGACGTCGATCTGCATGCTGCCGTAACGCAGTTGCGCCTCATCCGAGATGATGTTTCGCAACGGCACCACCTCTCGCTGGTAGTGGCCGGCAATATCGTAGGTGGAGCGGTAGACCCGGTATGCGTCTCGCGCTTCGGAACGCACGTTCACTGCCTTCTCGGTCAGCCGATTGAGGGCGATGTTGTAACTTTCGGCGGCCTGGCGGACGCGCACCTCGCCGCCATCGAAGATCGGGATCTGCAACTGAAGATCGAAGCCGCGTTGTCGGAACGGCGCTCCTTCGGGCTCCTTGGTCTTCCGGCTGATGCCGGCGAGATCGAGCAACGTGACGAAGCGCGTCGCCTCCGTCAGATTGAGCGCCTTCGCCAGAAGATCGAGTTCGATGCGAGCCATCTGAAGGTCGACGCGACGTCCTACAGCCTCTACTTCGATGTTCGGGAGCGACTTCGGGCTACGTGGTAGTGCAGGCAAAGCCTTGGGGAGCTTGAAATCGACCTGCCCGCCCCAGACGCCGAGCAGTCGTGCCAGCCGTTCCCGTGCGGACGTGGCTTGTTGCCGGGCGGTAGCGAGATCGGCGGTGATTTCCGCGTAGAAGACCTGTTCGCGAGCCTGATCCAACTTGTTCAGACCACCGGTTTGCCCGAGCTTCTCCGCGAGCTGGGCGATGGTCTCGGCCGTCGTCTTCGTGTCGGACAGGAGAGCTGCCAGCTCGCTGGACCCGGCTGCCTGGTAGTATGCCCGTCTCACGTCGGCAGCCAGACGCAGTGTCTCCAACGCTGCACGCAGTTGCGCTTCATGGAATCGTCGTCGGGCGATTTCCGAGCGGAACGGCAGCGTCGCCAACGCGAGGATGTCCCCGACGACTTGACGCTCGAACTCGAATCCGCCGTCCCCCGATATGCGGGAAAGGGAAAAGGTGGGATTAGGCGGCAGGCTTTGCTCGATCGCGTCGGCTTCGGCCAGGGCGAGCTCGTTGTAGGCGGCCTGGAGGCCCCGATTGTTCAGCAACGCGATCTGGACCGCGGACTCCACCGACAAGGTCCGGCGTAGGAGCTGCGTCACCAGGGCATCGGCTCGTTCGCCGTCTTCGACGGATCGAACGGCAATCACATCCTTCCTGATCGTATTGGACACGACGTCGGCGACGCCGGACATGCCCGCATCCGGAGAGAATGCGGCGCAGCCCGAAAGCAGCAGCGCGAACGACAGCGCAACGATTCCTGGCCTCGATGTGGAAATGAGCGAGGTACGGTTTGAAGTGGCAAGCTGCATGCCTTCCCCTACTTTTCGTTCTTCGGCGCAGGTGCCACGCGCTGGTTCTGCTCCCGCCATCCGACCGGCGCCGCTGGCCGGAGACTGACGTAGGGCCTGGTCGTGGGTGCATATCCGACGCGGGCCACCTTGGCCGTCGGGTCTGCTGGATCCGGATTTTTGACGGGCGTCGTGACTGCACAGCCGGCGAGAAGCGGGCAGAGCAGACCGATCAGAATCGCGCGCTTTGCGATCGCGCGCCTAGATTTCATTCGCGAGAATGCATTCGATGCGGCGGCGTCATTCGCCACCATTTGCGCCAACATAGATTTCCCCTGATAAGCACGGACGTACGACTACTCGCGCCCCGAAAAGGAGCGCGACTGCCCATCAATTGCGTGCTTTCAGGCTATTGGCGGCCGATAAAGCGGACCGAGCGCTTCGCCGGCGCAAACGGAGTCCGGCTTGAGTTCGCACCGGGATTGCAGAGGCGCGAACTGGAGGAGTGAAGGCGATTTAGGAGAGACCGCGCTAAGACACAATACGGAGCCGCAGCAATTGCCATGCTGGTCGTCAGAATCGCGATCGACGGGATCGGACGCCGGCGCAACCTCCTGGTGTGAATGGCTGGCTACCTTATCACCACCATGGCTGTGCTGCTGTCCGGACGCACCATGCTGATGGTCGCTGAGGGCATGCTGGTGATCATGACCGTGCTGGTGGCTATGGCCATGCTGATGATCGTGCGCGTGATCGGCGACCTGAGATCGCTGAACCAACAGTTGGGCGAGATCGGCGGGAAGCGGGACCGCCAGAGAGGGGGTCAGCGAGCCAAGCAGATACGTGATGGCGACAAACCACCCCCACCACCTGCGCGCTGGCCTCGTTAGTCTAATCATCCCATTTCCGTCGGTCGAACGCGCGAAATATAGCTCCTATTACGCACCGCGCCAATAGCGGAACGTCATTGCCGGCGATCGGCCAAGCGTGATGTTCCGCAGTCACCGGTTCCTCCTCGGTTTCTTACGGGGCGTGATCCGGGACCCCGCTGCGACACCGGCTTCAGGGTAGACATAGGGCTGAGGAAGAATGTCGATCAATCGTCCCGGGCTGGTCCGCGCCTCGCTGGGCCAGTAGCGTCGGTCCGAGATGGTCACACCGGCGTGAGCATCGACCGCAGCCATGGACACGATCAGCAGCAACGAAAGACACCAAAGTCGCCCCTGCCCAATCGGCATCGCTTCATTGGCGTCGGGCACACTGGCGCTCGGAGCCATGATCTCAACTTTATGATAGCGGCACATACGCCGCACAAAGTTGATCCAGATCAAGAATCGGCTTGAAAGGCGTCGGGCAACTTGAATCAATGGTGCTTGAACCATCCAACACCTTTGATGTCGTTGAACGAGTCGGTGCGGTGGCAAAGGAAGCATTGCTCGACGCTGGCATGTTCCTGTCCCGTGATCGATCGGTCCATCATGACGAAGTGATGCATGTAATGGCTTGGCGGAGCCTGATGGCATTGCGCACATTCCTTGGAGGTAGGAGACGGATGGAGAAACTGCGGAATACTCCACGAAGCCAGCGCGTGGCAGCCGCCGCATTCGCGTCCAAGCAATCCGCGGTGTGGGTCTCGGTTGCTATGGCAACTCGCACAATCGAGATCGGTCTTTTCCGCTTCGTCAGACTTCGGGACTTTCAGGAAATCCTTAAGGTCCGAGATCATCTGACCGGTGATCGAGTTCGCCGAAGCGCCGCGCTCTCGGGAAAAGCCGCCGATCCGCAGGAGCATTGCGTGATCCATCTTGGTCGGACGGGCGCCACCCGCATGTTCGAGATGACACCCTCGGCACTCTTTGCTCGTCGCGTGGAACGCCGTCGCCTGCTTTCCCAGGTCCGCAGCGGCCGTCGTATGGCAGGCGATGCAGGCGGAAGTCTCGACGCCCCTCACCGGCGTGTGACAAGTTTCGCATTTGTCGGCCAGGAACGCGTGTTTTTCCGAGAGAGGTCCGGGAACTACTGCATCCCTCCACCCCACAACGGACGACGACCCGCCTTTGTACAGCGCCGCGGATACCGCTGCCACGCCGGCGACGGCGAGCGTGATGCACACGCTGTAGACGATAGCTCTGAAGCTCACGCGAGCCACCGAAGTCCGTAGTAGACCTCTCCGGCAATATGCAGCGCCAGCATCGCGTACATCGCGATCGCAGCGATTACGTGAACACCGATCCACTGCATGAAGACCTTCTTGATGGCCTCCTGGGATCCGATCGAATATTCGATGTCCGAAATGCCCTCGACGACCTGCAGTATCGGGACCTCCTGCACAGCCGATGCGCTTGCCGGAGGCGCAACGCCGGGATCACCGATCTCACTCTCCGCAAGGGCAAGCGCGGTCCGATCGTAGGTGGCCCGTAGCGTAGCGAGGCGGGATTGTTGTTCGCGGATCTCGGCGGCAGTCTGCGGCAGGTAGTACCGCCCCACGAAGCCGGTCACGACCACGACGAGCATGCTGACGATGAGCGCGATTCCCAGCGGGCTTTGAAACTTGTGTCCCGTATGGAGGAGCGCGAGGAAGGCCGCGACTATCCCGGCGTAGACGTGAAATTCCAACAGCGTGCGCATGGAGACGATACGGCCGAGAAGAGGCTTGAAGCCGCGCACGTACTTCGCAAGGGGGTAGATGAGAAGGAGCACCATCAAGCCGGCTGCTGATGCTCCCAAAGCGAAGCCGGCCAGGCTTCCCGCAAATCTCGGATCGGAGTGGAGAAGAAACGCCGGAGCCAGCAGCAAGAGGCTCGCGAAGACGATATCGACGATCAATCGCTCCCTGCCGCCCATCTCAAGCCTCGACGACCAGATTCCCAACCGACTTCGCCTGGCAGGCCAGTATCATCCCCCCCGCCTTGTCCTCCTCGGTAAGGGCGTCCTGGACTTCCATCGTGACGCTGCCTTCGATGAGGTGGGTCTTGCAGATACCGCAGGTGCCCGCACGGCAGGAATAGTCGATCGAGACGCCGATGGACTCGGCGACTTCAAGCACGCTCTTGTCCGGAGGCAACGGAGCTGCCTTGCCGGACTTGGCAAACCGGATGGAGGCCGTCGCCGGGCCGATCGAAGGCGTCCCGCCCTTGATCTCGGACTCCCCACTTTCGATAACCGTCCGTCCCGGAGGCGGCACGGCGCCGAGCGCGGGTCCGAACGCCTCCGACTTGACTTGCTCCGGCGGTACGCCAAGTTCGACGAGCGTCTTCTTGAGTGCCTGCATCATTCCAGGAGGGCCGCATAGATGGACGCGCCGCTTGGACAGATCGGGGACCGAGCGCGCAAGAAACTCGGCCGTGATCTGGCCCTCGCTCCCCATCCAGGTCGTACCTGCCGCCCGCGCCATGGTGGCGGCAACGTGGAGGTTGTTCATCCTGCGTTGCAGATACTCCAGTTCGTCACGAAAGATGAACTGCTCGGTCGTCTGCGCGCCGTAGACCAGATAGACCTCCCCGGGCCAGGAAATATCGAAGAGATATCTAATCGCTGCCATCAATGGGGTAATACCGACCCCTCCACCGATAAGCACGACACTGTCTGCCTCCTTGCCGGTGAAAGTGAAGGCCCCGGAAGGCGCCATCACGTCCAACAGATCGCCTTCCTTGATTTCGTCGTGCATGTACTCGGAGAACACGCCTCCATCTTCGCGCTTGATTGTCGTCTCCACGTAGGCCGTCTGAGCCGCAGAGGACGCGATCGTGTAGGATCGTCTGACGGTCTTCGCGTCGATCTGTGCGGAGTAGGTCAGAAACTGGCCCGGCAGGAATTCGAAGGGAATGGCGCCGCCTTGCGGATTCTGGAGCCGAAAGGTCCTAGAACTCGGCGTCTCGTTGAAGATGGCGCAGACCTTCAATTTGCCTTTCCAGAGCCCTCTCCCCTTCGTTGGCTCGCCGCCGGCTGAAGTCGCCGCGGCCGGCGCAATGGTCTCCTGGATCCGGGCGGCGGCGCCTGCTGCGGGGGCTGCAGCGACCGTGGCCTTTGCTCTCGGCGCATCAGCCGTCGGAATCACGGGTGCCGGCATCGATCCGGATGCGGCGACCGGCGACCGAGTCAGCCGATCGACAAGCGCGTTGGCCCGACGCATGCGCACGGCATAGACGGCCAGCATGCCGAACGAGACGATCGCGAGCAGGCCCATCGTGATGACGTGGAACCACGAAACGCCCAGCACTCCGTCGGAGGAAGGGCGCTCCGATTGCGAAAGATTCATCTGGCTCTTGAACCAGTTCTGCGCGATCTGCTGCGGAGACTTTCCTTCCTCGAGCGAGCGCAACACGATCACGCCGCTCTGCACCTGGTTGAGTGCCTCCCGAATTTGGCGCGAAGCAAGATCCGCTTCGATGGCCTTGCCTGACGCGAGGGCGTGCCGCAGCGCCATTTCCGCGTTGGCCATGCCATCGATTTCGGCGCCGATCCGCGCGCGAGCCTGAGATTCGAGCTCGCGCCGGCGCTCGGCGGAAAGAGCGGGCATTTCCATCAACGACGGATAGAATTCCTTACGCGGGCGTCCCATCATCTCGCCCATCATACCCATCATGCCAGAATTCGACTCGCTCGGCACCGCTGCGGGCGCCGAGCCTCCCGACGGTGGGCTTGCCATAGGCGCACCGGCGCTTCCCGTATCGGAGCTATTCGGGTGGTGCGCGGAGTGACCATCCCCGCCTTCCGCCAAGCGCCATGCCGAACGTGTCTCGGCAGGCTCGCCATGTTGGCGTGCATCCCCCGGGACCAACCCGGGGAGTGAGGGCGACGCCGCCAGCCCGGCCGTCGCAAGAAGCGAAGCGCAAAGGATCACCGCTCGCAAAGCAGCGCTACGTCGGGAGGCAAATTTGGGCATCGATACGATCGTCGTTTTTCAAGCATGCCTTCGTCAGAACGTCGCGATCAAAGGCAGCAGGATGGAATCCGCCGTCTGCTTTTGCCCGTCACTGAGCGATCCGTAGAGCCGACTGAAGGCGGTGCGAGCCGATTTGATCGCCTCCAAACGCTCGTTCAGGTGCTGCTCATACCGAACGATGCGGTTGGGCCCCGTCATGTTGTCGTCCATGACAAGCTGCTTTCGCGCCTCCAGCAGGTGTTGCCGACTCGAACGCAACGCATCGGCCAACAGATTCCAGTCGGCCAATTGCTTGTCGTTGATCTGCAACTCGGTTTTGAGGAAAGAGATACGACCTTCCAGCCGCTCGGTGACGTCCATGGGACCGCTCGCCGAGACACCCGCTCCCATGCCGCTGCCGGACGGCAACATCCGATTGTGCATTCGCTCCATCATCTGCATCATCTGCATCATGCCGGAGTCCTGCTGCTGGCCCGGCATCTGACCTGGCCCCTGCATCTTCATCTTGTCGTCTGCCGACCCGCCGCTCGCAGCGCCGGGTTGGGACATGTTTCCCATGCTCGAAGGGTTCGACGAATCGGACTTCATCTTCATGTCGTCCATCATCGCGAGCCGCTCACGTCCATTCGCAGCGACTTCGGCCGACGCCAGCCCAACCGAAACAAGACTCATGACGATGATCGTCGCCGCAGTCCCCATGAACCTTTTCGCAGTCACCATAATCTCCTCCAACTTTCAGTCAGACAAATGTCGACCGCCTCCCTAACCAACTCGAGTGCGACTAATCTTGAGGTAGATCAACAACGCGGTTGATAGCTTCGCGTGTTACGCTGCACTGTCTAATATAGACGCGCGACCCGTCAAAAAATTACACTCGTCTCGCGACAGCGACTTCGCTATTAGCATCGAACCTTCGAAGCGATCTGATTTCAGGAACAGTCGATGCACGCCGCCACCAACTCGCAGCTCGCAACACCCAAAGACTTGCTCGGCGACGATCCAACGCGCCCAGCCCGCTCGCCGGAAGGCGGCGATGCGCTGCAAACATACGCTCGAGATCTGCTAGAGCGCTCGATCCTGTTCTGGGACACGCTTCGGCAACGAGCGGACAACCTGATCGAACACGAACGGCAAGGATCTCCGCCCCTGCTCGACTTCCGCTTCGAGACGATCGTTGACGCTCGCCAGTTCGAACGCCCCGTCAACTACGTGCTGCTTCGCATCCTCGATGAGAATGTGGACACCGGATCGGAGGCGAAACCGCCTGTGGTGGTCTTGGATCCGAGGGCAGGACATGGACCCGGCATCGGCGGATTCAAACAGGACTCCGAGGTCGGCATCGCGCTGGCGGAGGGCCATCCGGTCTATTTCGTATCCTTCTTCCCTCAGCCGTGTCGCGGCCAGACTCTCGCCGACGTCTTGCACGCACTTCGGCGCTTCGTCGAGGCGGTGAGCACCCGGCATCCGGGGCAACCACCAATACTGTACGGAAATTGCCAGGCCGGTTGGGCGGTGACCCTGCTTTCCGCGGACTGCAGCGGTCTCGTCGGCCCCGCGGTACTCAACGGCTCCCCGCTCTCATATTGGTCGGGCGAAGCCGGCGTGAATCCGATTCGGCTCGCAGCGGGATTCAACGGCGGAGCCTGGCTCGCACACCTCGTTGCCGATCTCAGCGATGGAAGGTTCGACGGCGCGTGGCTTGCCCAGAACTTCGAGAGCCTGAAGCCCGAGGCGCAGTGGGAGAAATACGTCCAACTGTTCACGCATATCGATCGAGAAAGCGAACGCTTTCTCGAATTCGAACGCTGGTGGGGAAGCTTCTTCTTCCTGAGCAAGGAAGAGATTCTGGCGATCGTCGAAAACCTCTTCATAGGCAACCAGCTCGAGGGCGGCCGCTTCCGCATCTGCGAGCATTGCGTTGCCGATCTGCGCCGTATACGGAACCCGCTGATCGTGTTCGCGTCCTACGGCGACAACATCACGCCGCCGCATCAGGCGCTCGGCTGGATTCCCATCGTGTACCCGACGACTGGGGATTTGATCGAGGCCGGCCAACGTATCGTCTATTTGACGAATCCGCACGTGGGTCATCTTGGGATCTTCGTCTCCGGCAAAGTGGCCCAACGCGAACATCGCGCCATTCTCGCCAGCCTTCCGGACATCGAAGGCCTGGCGCCCGGTCTGTATGAAATGAAGATCGAGGATCGCGCCCCCTCGGACAGCCTGTCGAATCTACCTTTTGCAGTGCGGTTCGAATCCCGGAAGGTCGAAGATCTCAAGTTTCCTCGTCCGGATCCCGCCTTCGCGCGCATCGCGGACTTCTCCGCGATGACTGAAAGCATCTATAGCGCCTTCTTCAGCCCTCTCGTTCGGGCGAGCTCCAATCCCTTCTTGGCGGAAACCGCCAAATGGCTTCACCCGATGCGGATGAGTCGATATGTCTTTTCGGCGTCCTTTTCGCCTTGGCTTTACGGCCTGCCAAGCCTTGCGAAGGCGATCCGTGACGACCGCTCGCCCCTTTCAGACGACAATCCCTACCTCAAGAGCGAGCGCACCCTCTTCGATCTCGTCACCACGCTGATCCAGACGGCCCGATCGAATCGGGACGCCTCTTTGGAGCGCATGTTCCAGGTCCTGTATGGGATACCAACCTCCCGCGACACCGGATCGTCGCCCTAGAGCTCCGCCCCATCCGCCTCATCGGCGGCTGGCTTGCGCCGCTGCCAAGGCAGCCGACCTTCGATCTCGATCTGAAGGGAGAAGCTTAAGAACGTACGGATCGCGATGATTACCGCGAGAATTCCGAGTCGATCGAACGACGGTACGATCGCGACCATTCCGATGATATCTGCGGCGATCAGGAACTCCAACCCGAGCAAAATGCCTCGACCAAGGTTCGCCCGGTACGACCGAAATGCATCGACAAATGCTCCCTGCCCCATTTCGCGAAGCGCAAACGCCGTCGCAGTCACGACGCCGCCCACGATTACCAGCACTCCAAGCAGTTCGATTGCGGATGCGGTCCAATGAAGGCCGTGCAGGATCGCGCCCTGCGTCTGGTCGGCGAAGATTCGCTCGGAAGTTATCATGCCGACCTCAAAGCAAACCGAACGTCACGATTCGACATTGCCGCCCGATGAATTCGATCTTTGGCCGGACGACAAGCTCTTGTCGACCTGCTTTGACCAGGTTCGATAGTACGCAATCATCGTCAGGATCCACAGGCCCACGCCTCCGACCAGGAGCTGGGCCAACAAGCCTTCCGAACCGAAGTCCAGAACGAAATGGGCGATGAAGGACAGGAACAGCCCTACGCAGAACACGGGCAGAGATTGCTGCCCGCACCTGATCAGCGGCTGAAGGATGGGCCATTGAAGGCCGGGCCAATCGACGGGAATCAGCGATATGCCGGTGAATACCAGGCTGGCCAAATGCGCGACTCGGTAGGGAGCAAGATTGGTCTTGTCGTTTGGACTGAACATTCCGGCGGCGACCTCGGGAATGTAACGTTGCAGTTCCGGGATTCGCTCGGCCAGCGAGACCATCAGGGCAAACAGAAGAAACGCGACGCTCAGAGCCAGGATGAAGGGCGACCGAAGTAGGGCACTGCACGCGGCGGCTCCTCCAAGAGCAAGCCACGCACCGGCGACGAAAAGCAACTGCCATGTGAGCGGGTTGAAGTACCAGACCCCCGAGGGATAAGACGCAAAATTCCAGTCGTAGTGACGCGCAGCGAGGTACAGCGCGATCGAACCGATCATAACAGCGTTGCGCCATCTGAGCATGAACCACAGCACAATCGGGAATGCCGCCATCAGCACGATATAGAGTGGCAAGACGTCCAGGTTGAGCGGCTTGAATTTCAGCATAAAGCCTTGCGTGAGGGTTTCGACCGGGAAATCCATCAGCAGTTTGACATTGAACTGGTCCATCAAGTGCGGCGTATCGAACTTGTGCGCGAAATAGTGCACTGACGTCAGATACACGAAGAACAGCAGGAGATGAGCGACGTAGAGCTGCCACACCCGACGAAGGAGCCTGGTCGCACCTATCACGAAGCCATGCTCCATCATGATCCTCCCGAACACGAACGTCGCGGTGTAGCCGGAGATCAGCACGAACAAATCGGCGCCGTCGCTGAAGCCGTAGTTTCGCGTCGTAAACCACGCCAGGACCGAATCGGGAATGTGGCCCAGGAAGATCAACCAATTCGCGAGACCCCGAAACAGGTCCAGTCGGAGATCTCTCTGCGGTTTCGGCAGCCCGAACCTTAGGGTCGTCGCCTCCCGGAAGCGCTCCTGTATGAAGATGGCAATCTGTAGCGTCCAGCCTCCAGTCTTTTCGTCAGCCAATCCTAGCTTCCTCACTTCTTTCGCTGCCGGCCCCGCGCACCGACGGAGAGACGATCGGCGTTCTCCCTTCGCGGCTCGCCGTCAGGCTGGCAGCGATCCAGCGGTGTTCGGTGAAAAAGCGCAGCGCCAATGGGAACCGCGTAGCCAAATACGCGTAGACCAAATATTTGATAACCTTGCCGACAAGGATAGCGACGAAGACGTCCGCGATCGGCAGCCGATAGATCCCCGCTACCGCAAGCATGGGCAACTTGGGGAAAGGCAACGGCAAAGCCATCAGTCCGAATATCGCCATTAGACCGTATTTTGATAGCCAATCGGTAGCTTGTAGCCAGGCTTGCGAGCCTGCGAGGTCCGGAAAACGGGCGAGCAAGAGATTCCAGCCGAAGTGGTGAAACGCGAGATACAGGCCGAGCGAAGCGATCGCGCTTCCCATCGCGGCAATCGAAGCGATCAACATCCATCTGCGTCGGTTGGCCAATGAAGCAGCGACGACCAGCCACTCCACGGGCACGCTCATCGACAACGCGGAGATAAATGCCGTCAGCCCGACCAACGGAACGAACGACCTGCGCTCGGCTCGGGCGAGCACCATAGCGACAACCTTATGCGTCGTCGCGTGAACGATCATCTTCCCTCCGGTGAGCGAACCTTTGCGAAGCGGATTCGCTCAGGACGTTTGGAAGCGATTCCCGCCCTCGCCTCCGCTATACGGCGCGTGCTATCGGCGCGGGAGTAGATGGTCGATGAGAGGCTCATACGGATCCAGGATGTCTCGGCTGCCGGAACGTGAGCTGGTGACGCGAACCGACGATGTTGATTCGGCAGCGCCCAATATGGATCAATTTTCGACTAGCCACATCATGCACCATCTTAATGCTCGAACTCTGTCGTCGCGCGAGTGTTATCCCCGCTGCGACGACAGAGTATGCCCGACAGTCCGGGGCTTATCTTGAGCTGCCGGGCGAGCGAGTGCAGCGGTCCGGATCGTCGTCACGCTGCGGGCGTACGATGATCCAATTCAGCGTTGCGGCCATTGCGCCTTTCCTATCCTCGAAATATCGATGGCCGATCGCAATGCCGACAGACCGCTTTGTGAACGGTCTTGACCACTCTCAGATGCGC
>NZ_JBSSGG010000001.1:5207500-8489449 GCF_054063415.1 Bradyrhizobium sp. USDA 4011 | reverse complement strand
CAACAGGATGCGGCGCGGATCGGCGCCCGCGACGATCAGATGCGCGACGCGATGGGCGAGCGTATTGGTCTTGCCGGAGCCAGCGCCCGCGATCACCAGCAGCGGGGCGCCGACGATGCCATCCTTGCCGACCCCGTGCTCGACGGCGCGGCGCTGCTCGGAATTGAGCGCATCGAGATAGGCTGTATTGGCAAGATCAGGCACGAATCACCCCCACGAAACGCTAACAGACATTGCGATTCCGTGGAGCCGGCGCACTTCGATGGGAGCAGAGAAATTAGATTGACATTAACGCGCCGCGGAGCACAACCGCGCCATGGCTGACGTTTCCAAATCCGACACGCCGCTGAAGGCGACATTCAGAGTGCGGCTGAACGGCGAGACGGTAACGCTCGCGACCGTCGGTCAGGCCTACCGCTTCATCAGCAATCTCAGCGCCGTCGAATGGATGGAGTTCCGCTCGCTGCATGACGACGCGCTGGTCGCGCTGGAACGAGCGGCTGGTAACGCCATGCTGACGGTGCAAGCAACCTCCGCGCTGCGGATGCTGTTCGTCCGCGCCAAATTGCTTTGAAAAGAAATGGGCCGCCTTGGCCCTCCGCGGCGGCCCGAGAGTGCGGCCGAAGCGCATTGCGTACCCGGCCGTCGCGTGTACCGCCGTTACCTTGTTTGCGGCCATAACGAACGGGCCTTACGAAAGGCGCGCCGATTCGGCTGTAGCTGCAACACCACAATCAGTGGCCGACGTCGTCGACGAGGCGGTCATACACAAGGGCAGAGCGCAGGTTCATCGTTGCGATCCTCAGATAGCTGGGTTCGCGCATCGCGTTGTTGAACATCATGATCGCCGTCTTCCAGTACCCGCGCTCGCGCTGATCAATGTTCAGCGCTGACAGGTAGTCCGCCGCGTCGCCGACGGTTGCGAGCGTTCGCCCGTCTTTCAGCGTGATCGGGAACGCAAGCGGCGACCGCTTCTCCAGCTCCAGCACGAAAGGCTCCCCCAAAAGGCAAACAGCAATAACAGAACAGACCTAGCTGTGCCGCTATATCAAAGCCTTAAGGGAGTGTCCGGGTCGGGCGGGTTGGGCGGTTCAGAAGGAATCCGCCAGTGCGATCTCTGCCCGGAGGGCATCGATGCGCCGTTCGGCTTCCTCCGACGTCAGGTCGCGCGCGTACTGGTTCGGCTGATAGGCCTCCTCGGCCAGGGTCCGCAACCGCAGCGCCTGGGCACACGACATCAGCCCGCCAAGCCGCTCCGCAACCCCGCCAAATCTCACCGCTGCCATGCTCATCGCTCACCTCGCTTGCCGGATCGTGACTTGACAATATGTTCTATTTTTGTTCTAAGAAACCATGGACAACAAGATCAACGAAATTCGTCGTAAGATCAGCACTTTGCGGGCTGAGATGAGTCTGGTCGAGGCGTCGATCCGGGATCAGGTCAACCGCGATCTGGATTGCAGCGAAGCGTCCTACCGGCTGATGGCGATGCGCGCCGAAGTGACAGAGCTCATCGGCCGGTGGAAGGCCGCCGGCGGCGGCGAGCGCCTCCCCACGGTGCGAGAGCGGCTGAGCCGAAGCTTTGCGGATCGTGCCGTTGCGACCGGCAAGCCGGCTCCCGACAAATCGGACAAAGGCAGGCTCAGGCCGGGCAACGCGAGGGTTTGATCGGTCCGCCCGAGCGGGAGGGCGCGTCACACACCGGCTCGAGTCCGAATCTGGTTTCGGGGCGGGAACCCTAGCCGTGGGTGGGCATTTTCTTGTGGTGAGTGCCAACACCATAGCATCGCCCAGCGCCATGATCGCCGATCCGACCGCGCCACCGCGGGCATCGATGAATGACGATCGCAGCCCGTTGCTGACGCTGATCTCCTGCATCAGCTGCATCAGGACGATGCGGCTTGAGAGCAGTTCTCCGGGTAGCGAGGGCAGGGACATCCTTCAATATCGCTGCGAACAATGCAGCCGCATCGAACGGGTGCAATTGGTGCGGCGAACCTGGCCAGCGGACCGTTAGCCCTCCCTTTGAAAATTATGACCGCGCTCTCGCCTTTCTGGGCAGATCTTCATCTGCCGGAAGATCGTCCGGCACGCTTTCGGAGCGGTGCCCCGTCAGCTTCGAGAGTTCGCGGCTGAGGTCGTGAATGCGGTACGGCTTGCGCAGGACCGGAAAGTCGGACCGCACGTCGCGCGCACTCTTGCTGTAACCTGTCGTCAGCAGGATCGGCAGCTCGGGCCTCCTGTCCCGGATCGCGCGCGCCAGCTTCAGCCCGTCCATCTTGCCGGGCATCACGATGTCGCTGAACACCACGTCGACACCGTTGGTCTCGATTTCCGATAAGGCAGCCTCAGCGTTCGAAGCCCAGCGCACGGTGTAGCCGAGCTGTTCGAGCAAGCCCGTGCTCGCATCGGCGACGGCCGGATTGTCCTCGATCAGCAGGACGGTTGCGGAGCCGCGCACGCTGTGGCCCGCGACCGTATCCGTTGCGGCCGTGGTCCCGCGCGGGAGGTAGATGCTGACCGTGGTGCCCTTGCCAAGCGTGCTTGCAATCTCGATCCGGCCGTCTGCCTGGTGCGCGAAGCCGTGGACCTGGGACAGTCCGAGGCCGGTCCCTTTGCCGACCGGCTTGGTGGTGAAGAACGGGTCGAAGACCTTGCTCAGCACATCCTGGGGGATGCCCTCGCCGGTATCAGCTACGCTGATGGCCACCTCGGTGGTTGCGGGTACGTTTCGGGCAGAGACCGTCAGTGTACCGCCACCAGCCATCGCGTCCCGCGCATTGACGACAAGGTTGATCAGCGCGGTCTCAAACTCGTTCGGGTCGACGGAGACCGGCCAGACATCCGGCTCGATCTCCATGTTCAGCTTGATCGCGCCGCCGATCGCGCTGCTCAGCACCTCGCGCACCGCGGTGATCCTGTCGGCGACATCGATGGTCTGCGGGTTGACGCTTTGGCGGCGCGCGAAGGTGAGCAGTTGGTTGGTCAGGGACGCAGCGCGCTCGGATGCGGTTTCGATCGCACTCAGGGCAAGCTTGCCGCGCTCGCTCGTCACCTCGCGCTTGATCCGGTGCAGATTGCCCGAAATGATCATCAGCAGGTTGTTGAAGTCGTGCGCGACGCCGCCCGTCAACTGGCCCAGCGCATCCATCTTCTGCGATTCCGCGAGCTGTCGCTGCACCAGTTCGAGCTTCTGCTGCGCCTCACGCCGCTCGGAAATGTCCCGCGTGATCTTGGCAAAGCCGACCAGGGTGCCGTCGCTGTCGCGGATCGGATCGATCACGACGCTGGCCCAGAAGAACGAGCCGTCCTTGCGGACCCGCCAGCCATCCTCCACGTAGTGCCCGGTCTCTTCCGCGATCTTGAGCGCGCGGGCGGGCTTGCCCGCCGCCTGGTCGGCCGGTGTGTAGAAGCGCGCGAAGCTCTGGCCGATGATTTCGCCGGGCGAATAGCCCTTGATGCGCTCGCCGCCGGCGTTCCAGTTGGCGACGATTCCCTCCGGCGTCAGCATGTACAGCGCGTAGTCGGTGACGTTGCTCACCAGCAGGCGGAACTGGCTTTCGCTGGCGTCGAGATCCGCGCGCGCCTGTCGGCGCTCGGTCATGTCGCGGGTGACCATCGCGTAGCCGGTCAGCTTGCGCTTCTCGTAGATCGGATCGATGATGACAGAGGCATAGAATTGCGAGCCATCCTTACGGATGCACCAGCCCTCGGCCACGGCGTGCTTTTCCTTCCGCGCCATCTGCAACGCCTTCGCGGGAAGGCCCGATGCACGATCCTCCGCGGGATAAAAGACCGAGAAGTGCTTGCCGAGGATCGCCTTGGCCGGATAGCCGGTGATGCGTTCGGCGCCCTTGTTCCAGTTGATCACCCGTCCATCGGGGGCGAGCGTGCAAATCCCATAGTCAATCGCCCCTCCAACCAACGGCCGGAAGCTGCGCTCGCTTTGGAAGATGCCACGCTTGAGCCGGCCTGAATTCTTAACCATCACCAATCCTGCCAACCCCGGGAACGTTCGGGCGAGGCCAATGTTCCAATGCGATCAAATGCGCCGATCGGGCCCAAGCAATACGATCGGCTTACGCTACTGCGCAAAAAGTTCCAACACGCATTGGAACTTTTTGTTCCATCGACGATTAAGCTGCTCGGTTTGCGTCACAAATCGCGGTTTTGGCGTTTTCCCGCTTGAATAGATCAAGCGCAGTCATTCTTATGGTCACACTGGCTTCTCCGAGTCCCTGGATTCGTGGCCAGCGCGTAGGGGAAACTACATGACCGATCTCGGTTCGCCGCCTCGTCCCCGTGCTGATACACGCCGCGCCCAATCATCGAACGGAAGCCTCGATTCCTCGCACGATCTGCTGCAATCGCTGCAGGCGATGCGCGGCGGCGACTTCTCGGTTCGCATGCGTGGCGACTATCTCGGTATCGACGGCAAGATCGCGGACGCCTTCAACGAAATCGCCGCCGCCAACGAGCGCATGGCGCAGCAATTGGCGCGCGTCGGACAGGTCGTCGGCCGTGAGGGACAGACCCGCCAGCGCGTCAATTTCGGCCTCGCCAGTGGCGCCTGGGCCGACATGGAAAGCTCGGTCAACACCCTGATCGATGATTTGCTGTGGCCGACTCGCGAAGTCACCCGCGCGGTCGCCGCGGTGGCGCAGGGCGACCTGCTACAGACCGTGCAACTCGACGTCGAGGGCAGGCCGCTGCGCGGCGAATTCCTGCAGTCGGCGAACATCGTCAACACGATGATCAAGCAGCTCTCGGTGTTTACCTCCGAGGTCACGCGCGTGGCCCGCGAAGTCGGCACCGAGGGCAAGCTCGGCGGCCAGGCCGAGGTGCCGGAAGTGACCGGCGTCTGGAAGGACCTGACCGAGAGCGTCAACTCGATGGCCAACAACCTGACCGGCCAGGTCCGCAACATCGCCGAGGTGACGATCGCGGTCGCCAACGGCGACTTGTCCAAGAAGATCACGGTCGACGTCCGCGGCGAGATCCTGCAGCTGAAGGAGGCCATCAACACGATGGTCGATCAGCTGCGTTCATTCGCCTCGGAAGTGACGCGCGTGGCGCGCGAGGTCGGCACCGATGGCAAGCTCGGCGGCCAGGCGATCGTGCCCGGCGTTGCCGGCACCTGGAAGGACCTGACCGACTCGGTGAACGCGATGTGCGGCAACCTGACCGCCCAGGTCCGCAACATCGCCAACGTGACCACGGCCGTGGCGCGCGGTGACCTGTCGCGCAAGATCACGGTCGACGTCAGCGGCGAGATCCTCGAGTTGAAGGACACCATCAACACGATGGTGGACCAGCTCAACTCGTTTGCGTCGGAAGTGACGCGCGTGGCGCGCGAGGTCGGTACCGAAGGCAAGCTCGGCGGCCAGGCCCAGGTGCCCGGCGTCGCCGGCACCTGGAAGGACCTCACCGACAACGTCAACTTCATGGCGTCGAACCTGACCGCCCAGGTCCGCAACATCGCCGACGTCGCGACCGCGATCGCCGGCGGCGACTTGTCGAAGAAGATCACGGTGAACGTATCGGGTGAGATCCTTCAGCTGAAGGAAACGCTGAACACGATGGTCGACCAGCTCAATGCCTTCGCCTCCGAAGTGACGCGCGTGGCGCGCGAGGTCGGCACCGAGGGCAAGCTCGGCGGCCAGGCCAACGTGCTCGGCGTCGCCGGCACCTGGAAGGACCTGACCGACAACGTCAACTTCATGGCGTCGAACCTGACCGCACAGGTCCGCAACATCGCCGGCGTTACCACCGCGGTCGCCAACGGCGACCTGTCGAAGAAGATCACGGTCGACGTGCGCGGTGAAATCCTCGAGCTGAAGGACACCATCAACACGATGGTGGACCAGCTCAACGCCTTCGCCGGCGAGGTGACGCGCGTGGCGCGCGAGGTCGGCACCGAGGGCAAGCTCGGCGGCCAGGCCGAGGTGCGCGGCGTTGCCGGCACCTGGAAGGATTTGACCGACAGCGTCAACTCGATGGCCTCGAACCTGACGGCCCAGGTCCGCAACATCGCCGAGGTCGCGACCGCGGTGGCGAAGGGCGACCTGTCGAAGAAGATCACGGTGAACGTGTCGGGCGAAATCCTTCAGCTGAAGGAAACGCTCAACACGATGGTGGACCAGCTCAACGCCTTCGCCGGCGAAGTGACGCGCGTGGCGCGCGAGGTCGGCACCGACGGCAAGCTCGGCGGCCAGGCCGAGGTGCCCGGCGTTGCCGGCACCTGGAAGGATTTGACCGACAGCGTCAACTCGATGGCCGGCAACCTAACGGCGCAGGTTCGTAACATCGCCGAGGTCGCGACCGCGATCGCCGGCGGCGACCTGTCGCGCAAGATCACGGTCGACGTGCGCGGCGAAATCCTTCAGCTGAAGGAAACGCTGAACACGATGGTCGACCAGCTCAACCGCTTCGCGGGCGAGGTGACGCGCGTGGCGCGCGAGGTCGGCACCGACGGCAGCCTCGGCGGCCAGGCCAACGTGCCCGGCGTCGCCGGCACCTGGAAGGATTTGACCGACAGCGTCAACTCGATGGCCGGCAACCTCACGGCGCAGGTCCGCAACATCGCCGAAGTGACGACCGCCGTGGCGCGCGGCGACCTGTCGCGCAAGATCACCGTCGACGTGAAGGGCGAAATCCTCGAGCTGAAGAACACCATCAACACGATGGTGGACCAGCTCAACGCCTTCGCCGGCGAAGTGACGCGCGTGGCGCGCGAGGTCGGCACCGAAGGCAAGCTCGGCGGCCAGGCCGAAGTGCCCGGCGTCGCCGGCACCTGGAAGGACCTCACCGACAACGTCAACTTCATGGCGTCGAATCTTACGGCGCAGGTCCGCAACATCGCCGAGGTCGCGACCGCGATCGCCGGCGGCGACCTGTCGAAGAAGATCACGGTGGACGTGCGCGGCGAAATCCTGCTGCTCAAGGACACCTTGAACACGATGGTCGAGCAGCTCCGCTCGTTCGCCGCCGAAGTGACGCGCGTGGCGCGCGAGGTCGGCACCGAAGGACGGCTGGGCGGCCAGGCCGTGGTGCCCGGCGTCGGCGGTACCTGGAAGGACCTCACCGACAACGTCAACCTCTTGGCCGCGAACCTGACCACACAGGTCCGCAACATCGCCGAAGTGACGACGGCCGTGGCGCGCGGCGACCTGTCGCGCAAGATCACGGTCGACGTGAAGGGGGAAATCCTCGAGCTGAAGAACACCATCAACACGATGGTGGACCAGCTCAACGCCTTCGCCGGCGAGGTGACGCGCGTCGCGCGCGAGGTCGGCACCGAGGGCAAGCTGGGCGGTCAGGCTGAGGTGCGCGGCGTTGCCGGCACCTGGAAGGACCT
This sequence comes from Bradyrhizobium sp. USDA 4011, assembly GCF_054063415.1. Taxonomy (NCBI): domain Bacteria; kingdom Pseudomonadati; phylum Pseudomonadota; class Alphaproteobacteria; order Hyphomicrobiales; family Nitrobacteraceae; genus Bradyrhizobium; species Bradyrhizobium sp. USDA 4011. Next base: position 8,482,092 of record NZ_JBSSGG010000001.1, on the reverse strand, counting down.
CACCGACACCGTCAACGTCATGGCGGCGAATCTGACCGAGCAGGTGCGCGGCATCGTCAAGGTGGTGACCGCGGTCGCCAACGGCGACCTGAAGCAGAACCTGACGGTGAAGTCGAAGGGCGAGGTGGCAGCGCTCGCTGACACCATCAACAACATGACGGAGACGCTTGCGACCTTCGCCGCACAGGTGACCAGCGTGGCGCGCGAGGTCGGCGTCGAGGGACGGCTCGGCGGTCAGGCCAACGTGCCGGGCGCGGCCGGCACGTGGAAGGATCTGACCGGCAACGTCAACCTGCTCGCGGCCAACCTGACCTCCCAGGTGCGCGCGATCGCGGAAGTGGCGACCGCCGTGACCAAGGGCGACCTGACACGCTCGATCCAGGTGGACGTGCGCGGCGAGGTCGCGGAGCTCAAGGACAACATCAACACCATGATCGGCAACCTCCGTCTCACCACGGAGCGCAACACCGAGCAGGACTGGCTGAAGACCAACCTCGCGCGCTTCACCAACATGCTGCAGGGCCAGCGCGATCTTGCGACCGTCGGCCGCCTGCTGCTGACCGAGCTGGCGCCGCTGATCAACGCGCATATGGGCGTGATCTACCAGGTCGACAATCCCGAGAATGCGCAGCTGCGGTTGCTGTCGGCCTATGCCAGCGACAGCAGCAAACCGCATCCGCAGATCGTGCAGTTCGGCGAGGGACTGATCGGCCAGTGCGCACTCGACAAGCGCCAGCGCCTCGTCTCCGATATCCCCGGCGATGCAGTGCCGGTCAATTCGGCGCTGATGCGGATCATGCCGAAGAACCTCGTCGTATTCCCGGTGCTGTTCGAGAACCAGGTCAAGGCGGTGATCGAGCTGTCCTCGATCTCGTCGTTCACGACATCGCAAATCACGTTCCTCGAGCAGTTGACCGACAGCATCGGCATCGTGCTCAACAGCATCGAGGCGACGATGCAGACCGAGGCACTGCTCAAGCAGTCGCAGCAGCTCGCCGGCGAATTGCAGACCCAGCAGAAGGAATTGCAGCAGACCAACGATCAGCTCGAGCAGAAGGCCCAGCAGCTGGCCGAGCGCAATGTCGACGTCGAGCGCAAGAACCAGGAAATCGAGCAGGCCCGCCGCGCGCTGGAGGAGAAGGCGACCGAGCTGTCGCTGACCTCGAAGTACAAGTCCGAATTCCTCGCCAACATGTCGCACGAGCTGCGCACGCCGCTGAACTCGATCCTGATCCTGGGCCAGCAGCTCACCGAGAATCCGGACGGCAATTTGACTAGCAAGCAGGTCGAGTTCGCCCGCACCATTCATGGCGCCGGCACCGACCTGCTGAACCTGATCAGCGATATCCTCGATCTGTCCAAGATCGAGTCCGGCACGGTGACGGTCGATGCCGAGGAAATCCTCACCTCGAGCCTGCTCGAGACGGTCGGGCGGCCGTTCCGGCACGAGGCGGAGAACCGGCATCTCTCCTTCAGCATCGATGTCGACGCCAATCTTGCGCGCAGCATGGTGACGGACTCCAAGCGGCTGCAGCAGGTGCTGAAGAATCTGCTGTCCAACGCATTCAAGTTCACGGCGGAGGGCGGCGTCAGCCTGACCGTGTCGGCTGCGCTCGGCGGCTGGAGCGCCGAGCATCCGATCCTGAACACAGCACCAGCCGTGGTCGCATTCGAAGTGTCGGATACCGGCATCGGTATTCCCCAGGACAAGCAGAAGCTGATCTTCGAGGCGTTCCAGCAGGCCGACGCCGGCACCAGCCGCAAATATGGCGGCACGGGTCTTGGCCTTGCCATTAGCCGCGAACTGGCGGGCCTGCTCGGCGGCGAGATCCATCTGCGGAGCGCACCGGGCAAGGGTTCGACTTTCACGCTCTATCTGCCGCTGAAATATGCCGGGCCGACGGTGGCCTTGCGCCCCCAGGCGCAGGCGCTGGCGATGCCGCACACGGCGGCGACGTCGCTGCAGTCATCAGGCACACAGGAGCGTGTGATCGAGCAGCTGCCGGACGACCGGCTCGATCTCGAGCCCGGTGACACGATCCTCCTGATCGTCGAGGACGACCCGCATTACGCGCGGGTGCTGATCGATCTGGCGCGGGACAAGGGCTTCAAGGTGCTGGTCGCTAGCCGCGGCGCCGAGGCGCTGGATCTCGCCAAGCAGTTCCAGCCGAGCGCGGTTTCGCTCGACGTCTTCCTGCCCGACATGCTCGGTTGGACCGTGCTGAGCCAGCTCAAGCACAATCCGCTGACCCGTCACATTCCGGTGCAGATCATTACGCTCGACGAGGACCGGCAACATGCGCTGGCGCGTGGTGCCTTCTCCTTCGTCAACAAGCCGACCACGACCGAGGGCGTCAGCGCCGCGCTGTCGCAGATCAAGGAATACGCCAGGCCGCGTCGCAAGCGTCTGCTGATTGTGGAGGACAATGCGGCGGAACAGCTCAGCATCACCGAATTGCTCGGCCACGAGGATATCGAGATCGTGACCAGCGGAACCGGAGCAGGGGCGCTCTCAACGCTGCGCGAGCATCCTTGCGACTGTGTCGTGCTCGATCTGCGCCTGCCCGATATGAGCGGCTTCGAGGTGCTGGATCAAATCCGCAAGGACGAGACGCTCTCCAGCATACCCGTTGTCGTGTTTACGGGCCGGGAACTTTCAGCCGAAGAGGACGCGGAACTGCACACGATGGCGCGCAGCATCGTCGTCAAAGGTGTTGAGTCGCCGGAACGCCTGCTCGACGAAACGTCACTATTCCTTCACCGTGTGATCACGGAATTGCCTGTCGAAAAACAGAGGATGCTGGAGAAGCTCAATAGTTCCGATGAGGATCTTATTGGCAAGACCGCGCTCCTGGTCGACGACGACGCCCGCAACATCTTCGCGCTGTCGAGCGTGCTGGAGCGGCGAGGTATGAAGGTGTTGACTGCGACAACCGGTCACGAGGCGATCTCGCTGGTGGAGTCCAATCCGAAGATCGCGATCGTGCTGATGGACATCATGATGCCGCAGATGGACGGTTACCAGACCATCGGCGCCATCCGGCAAAATCCCGCCTTCGCGCGGCTGCCGATCATCGCGCTGACCGCGAAGGCGATGAAAGGTGACCGGGAGAAATGCCTGGAAGCAGGCGCATCCGATTATCTGGCGAAACCCGTGAACACCGAGCAACTGTTGCTGGCGATCCGCATGTGGCTGCACCGCTGATCGGCGATCGAATATGATGGACCATGAAAAGGTGAACATCCTTCTGGTCGATGACCAGCCGGCCAAGCTGCTAGCCTATGAGGTCATCCTGAAGGAGCTCGGCGAGACGCTCGTGGCCGCTTCGTCGGGCCGCGAGGCGTTGGAGTTCCTGCTCAAGAACGAAGTCGCGGTCATCCTGGTCGACGTCTGCATGCCCGAGCTCGACGGCTTCGAGCTCGCCGCGATGATCCGCGAGCATCCGCGCTTTCAAAAGACCGCGATGATTTTCATCTCGGCAATCCAGGTCAGCGACATCGACCGGCTGCGCGGCTACGAAATGGGCGCGGTCGATTACGTGCCGGTGCCGGTCGTGCCGGAAGTATTGCGCGCAAAAATCCGCGTGTTCGCCGAGCTCTACCGCAAGACGCGGCAACTCGAGCGCCTCAATGCCGAGCTCGAGGACCGGGTGCGCGCCCGCACCGCCGAGCTCGAGCAGTCAACCACACGGCTGGTCGAAAGCGAGGCGCGCCGCAGCATGGCGATTGCCGCGGGCAAGATGGGCTCCTGGGATTGGGATTGGGTCAACGGCGACTGGATGTGGGACGAGGGGCAATACAAGATATTCGGCGTCGATCCGAAATCCTTTGCGCTGACCTCCGACAATATCCAAAGGCTGTTTCATCCCGACGATCTCGAGAAACTCCGGCAGGGCTGGACTGGCTTCGGCAACGGCCGCACCTCCTATGAGGCCGAATTCCGCGTCGTGCGGCCGGACGGCGAGATCCGCTGGTGCGTTGGCACGGCTGCGGCGACCAGCGACAGGAACGGCAGGGTGGTGCGGGTCAGCGGCGTCACCGTCGACATCACCGATCGCAAGAAGGCCGAAGAACGGCAGAGCCTGTTGACCCGCGAAGTCGATCATCGCGCCAAGAACGCGCTCGCGCTGGCGCAATCGATCGTGCGCCTGACGCGTGCGCAGAACGTGACCGCCTATGTGCGGGCGGTCGAGGGCCGCATCACGGCGCTGGCGCGGGTTCACACCGTGCTGTCGCTGTCGAGCTGGCAGGGCGCCGAAATCCGGCGGCTGGTGACCGAGGAGATCGCACCTTATTCCGAGGCCGGGCAGATCCGGATCGCCGGCGGAGAGGTGCAGTTGCAGCCGGCGACCGCGCAGACGCTGGCGCTGGCGCTGCACGAGCTCGTCACCAACTCCGCCAAATATGGCAGCCTGTCGGTGTTGCCGGGCCGGCTCGCGATCACCTGGGAAGTGCACGGCGACACGCTGATCCTGGCCTGGGTGGAATCCGGCGGGCCCCCGGTGACCAAGCCGAAGCAGAAAGGCTTCGGCACACGAAGCGTCATCGCCAGCATCGAGACCCAGCTCGGCGGACGGGCCGATTTCGATTGGCGCGCCGAGGGCCTGATCTGCCGGCTCACGGTTCCTCTCAAGCCGCTTGTTGGAGACACGCCGGCGTTCCGCGAACCGACGACGGCCGAGCGCAAGCCCATGGTCAGTTCCGGGGCCGTGTAGTGCATGCTGCGGAGCGCTCGCCTGTGATGCGACGGCGCTTCCCAACGGCCATTGATACAGACGACATTGTGAATGCATCCTGCGCGCGAACTGCGCTATGAGCTGCGCGTCTGACAGGGACCTCGCGCGAGGAGCAAATGCGTAAGGCAAATCTTGCCGGCGTGAGCATTTCCGCCGTCATCCTCGCAGCGACCAGCATCGCGCGGTCGGGCGCTGAACCTGTGCTGAAGGGCGCGGAGGCCTTCGGCGACTGGCAGCGCGACAGACCGGGCACGGTGCGCCTGATCACGCCGCAGGACTTGCCCAAGCCGGGCGCAACGGCGTCCAGCAGCACCTCATCCCGCGTCGTGTCGCGCCCCGGATCGGCGGTGCCGCAGGTGCCGGCGGGCTTCAAGGTCGAGCTGTTTGCGAGCGGGCTCAGCGGTCCGCGGATCATCCGGACCGCGCCCAACGGCGATATCTTCGTGGTGGAAACCAGCTCCGGCCGCATCCGTGTCTTGCGCGGCGCCGACGGCGCCACCAAGCCGGCGACCAATGAGGTCTACGCAACCGGACTGAACCGGCCGTTCGGCATCGCGTTCTTTCCAAACGGCGACAATCCGCAATGGCTCTACGTCGCCAACACCGACAGCGTCGTGCGCTTTGCCTACCGCAACGGCGATCTCAAGGCGTCGGCAAAGCCCGAGAGGATCGTCGCCCAGCTGCCGCACGGCTACGCTCATTTCACGCGTGACATCGTGTTCACACTCGACGACAAGCGGATGCTGGTGTCGGTCGGCTCTGCCGGCAACGCTGGTGAGGGGCTGGGCAAGCCTCCCGAAGGTATAGAGGCCTGGAGTCGCGACCATGCACTCGGCGCGGCCTGGGGAGCCGAGACCGATCGCGCCGCTGTGCTGGCCTTCGATCCCGACGGCAAGAACCGGAAACTGTTCGCCACCGGTATCCGCAACTGCGTCGGACTTGCGATCCAGCCCGGCAGCGGCACGCCCTGGTGCTCGACCAACGAGCGCGACGGCCGCGGCGACAACCTCGTGCCCGACTATGTGACGCGTATCCGCGAGGGCGCGTTCTACGGCTGGCCCTGGTACTATATCGGCGCCAACGAAGACCCCGCGCATACCGGCGCGCGGCCCGATCTCAAGGACAAGGTGACTACTCCCGACGTGTTGTTGCAGGCGCACTCGGCCTCACTCGGCCTGACCTTCTATACCGGCAGCAGCTTTCCGGCCGAATATCGCGGCGATGCGTTTGCAGCCGAACACGGCTCGTGGAATCGCGCGAAGCGGACCGGCTACAAGGTCATTCGCATCAGGTTGAAGGACGGCGTGCCGACCGGCGAGTATGAAGATTTCGTCACCGGCTTTGTGATCGGCGATAACGAGGTCTGGGGCCGTCCGGTCGGTGTGGCCGTGGCGCACGACGGCGCATTGCTGGTCTCGGAAGACGGCAACGGCACGATCTGGCGCGTCAGCCACGACTAGCCGTTCGGACGGCAGCGGCTACCCCAGTCCGTCCTTGAGACCGTATTCCTCATAGATGGTCAGGGGATCGGTATCGGGAAACAACCGGCACTTGGCTTGCGCAAGATGCAGCGTGACGGCTCCGGCCTCACATCTCGCGGTCAGGAGCTTGCGGACGTCCTCCATATGCGCGCGCGGCTGATGCTTCGACGGCAACTGTTCGAGCGCGACCAGCGCGGTGGCCAGAGCTTCCGTGACCACCCAATCGTCGTGTCCGGTAATTCCCTTTCGCGGCATCACCACACCCTCCGTCGCACCGGCTGCGACATTGTAGCGCGAGAAGGGTGGGGGCTGTCATCAGCCAACATCCGCAGGGCGGGCAGGAACCGGTTGCCGCGGCCTGCCACGACGCGCCGCACGGAACCAGCGTGGCAGCGCGCGCAGGCAATGCCTACGCAGTTAGGCCGCCCGATGTTCGAACCCTGCTGTAATGGATCGTCGCCTGGACCGGGGTTGTCGGCAGCATGGTTCCTCGGCGATAGCGATCCGCTCGCCGAAATCGACCTGCAGATTGCAAGCCTTGCCGCGGCTGAACTCGACCGGATGGCGTAGGGTGCGCAGCGACTACGCCGCGGCGGCGCTGGCTCCGCTCAGCGACACACTCAAGATCCGCCATTTCGATATGTCGAAGAAGTAGGCGGCCTTGATACGCGCGGACGCGGGATCCGGCGCCTGAATCGCCGTGTGGAATTTCCGCTCCCCATCGCTCAGCGAAACCCGGAATGTCTGCATTGGTCGAACCTCCACGCGCGGATGCTGCGGCACGGACGGTTAACGTCAGGTTGCTGGCAGCGGTCCGGCGCAGCGCACGCGCGTCTCACGCGCTGCCGTTCTCACGTGAACCCCGCGGCAGCCGCACCATCGTGTCTTCTGCACCAACGACGCGTCCGTCCTGCGCTCTCAGCTCGAGGCGCCGCACCGGCAGTCCATTCTTTCGATCAACCAGCAGCACATGCGCTTCGTCGGGCTCGAAGAAGAAATCCTCACCCCACTGCCGGAGCGCGACAAGAAGCGGGAACAGCCCGCGTCCCTTTTCGGTCAGCACATATTCCTGATACGGGCTGCCGTCCGCCGCAGGCACAGTCTCCATGATTCCGTGCGCCAGCAGATTGCGGAGCCGGGCGGAGAGGATGTTCTTGGCAAGCCCGAGGCTCTTCTGAAATTCGCCGAACCGGCGCAGCCCGTCGAATGCATCGCGGACGATCAACAGCGACCACCAGTCGCCGATCGCATCGAGCGGCCGCGCCACGCCGCACATCGAGTCCCTGTGGCTCACTCGCTTCGCCATCGTGGTCCGCCTGACGCTCCTCAATCCACAATCTGATCGGGTGCGCGGCCCGAAAGACCGCCCCGTCGGGCTCGTGGTATATCGGTTGCAAAGTAAAACCACAAACGATACACGATGGTTTCAATCTAAAACCACCGGAGGCCTAGCCATGATCCAGTCCGACGCCACCTTCGACGGCACCTTTCCGTTCACGCCGCATTTCAGCGCGGCGCCAGGTTTCCGGATGCATTATGTCGACGAGGGCCCGCGGGACGGCGAGGTGGTGCTCTGCCTTCATGGCGAACCGACCTGGGGCTATCTGTTTCGCCATCTGGTGCCGGCCCTCAGCGCGACGCAGCGCGTGGTCGTTCCGGATCACATGGGGTTCGGCAAGAGCGCGACGCCGGCGCAGCGCAGCTATTGGCTGCAGGACCATGTCGACAATCTCGAAGCACTGGTCCTTGCGCTCGATCTCACCGACATCACGCTGGTCATGCATGACTTCGGCGGCCCCGTCGGCATGGGGTTCGCGGTCAGGCATCCGGATCGCATCCGCCGCATCATCTCGGCCAATGGGCCGACGCCGTTCGGGCAGAGCGATCTGTTCGAGCGCGTCACCGCCAATGCGCTAGCTTCGCCGTGGTTTCAATGGATCGCAAAGGCCGAGGCGAACGGGGAGCTCGAGCCGGTTCTCGGCCAACTCGGCTTCAACATCCTGAGCACGCTCAAGCTCAACGGCTTCGAGAACAACGCCGTCATCACCGACGCCTGGCTCGCCGCCTACGGCGCTCCCTTCGCTCGTCCGGCCGACTGCCTCGGCGCGATCGGATGGGCCAGGGGCTTTGCGACCGGTGCGCACAGGTTCGACGCGCCGGATCCCGCCGCCGACCGCGCGATCCGCAGCAGGCCGGCGCTCGCCATCTGGGGCGAGGCGGACCGCACCCTGCACGCAGAGCATTTCCTGCCGCTGTTTTCCGCGATCTTCCCGGCGGCACCGGTCAGGCGTCTTGCCGGCGTCGGGCATTACTGTCTGGAGGATGCCCCGGAGGAAATCGGCGGCCTGATCGCGGAGTTCATCCGGCAGACCTGACCGCGTTCCCGATCGCCTGCGCGGGGCAGGGCAGCGATGGCGCTGGTTAGGCGGCAGAGGGTTCGGGCGTTGATCAGGCCATGCCCTGCTCGCAGCAAACGAGCAGCACGGTCACGTTGCCACATCTCGATTGGCGTGTGGGTGGTTCAGCTCGCGCCCGCGATAATGACGAGGTTGTTGATGACGGGCGTCGAGCAAAACGCCACCACGAGGGCAATCCTGGAAAGGCTTTCGCTGCGCCAAAGCAACGCGATGACGAGGTACGTCAAACCCAGTTTCGGGATCAGCCACCAGGCACCGAACCAGGTCTGGGCCATCTCCATGAACGGATTAGCCTCGCCGAACCCGAGCTCCAAAATCCGGTTGGTGGTCGCGAGGTCGGCGCATCCAAGGAGCAGCACGGAGAGCAGCAGCAGTGCCTTGACCCAATTCATTTCAGCCTCTTGGTGCCCAGCGCCAGACTGGCAACGATCCCATCATTCAAGCTGATTCGTTAATTGTTGGTTTGGGCAGGAGATTCAACCGCGGCGCCAAGATGAGCTCCCAGCCAGTCAGCATACCGCTGCTCCGGTCACCCCCCTTGCATTTGCTCTAAACGACACCAGCGACCCTGATCGCCACTGGTTCGGCTCTCGCAAATCGTCTCCTTGCGTAGCCGATCAGCGGGGACTCGATCGTGCGCCAGGTGATCTCCGCCAAGACGCAGACAACTGGAAGCGCAAGGCAACCTGCAAGCGGACGGCCGAAGCCAAAGAACACGTCGTAGACGAGCATATGGAATAGATAGAGCGAATAGCATCTGCGTCCCGGCCATATGAACGGACGGAGCAATTCTGTCCGTTCCATGTTGGCGCCCAGCCACACAATCGCGCAGCATGCCAACGCTGCGACCGAGAGAAAGCCGTAGGGTTCAACCATGACCGCATACGCCACGTCGCAAAGCGGCGGCACGCAGGCCAGCATCATCCACACGGAGCGGGAACGGCAGTAGCCGCGCATGAAGCAGGCGAGGAGGACGCCGCCGAAAAGTTCATCGAGGCGGCCGGGCAGCAGAAACTGCCAGGAATGGTCCGGCAGATAGGCGTGAAAGAGCCAGCGCCAGACCGGTGCCAGCAGCACGCCTCCCCAAATGGTGCGGACCAGCCATTGGCGCGGCAGCCAGTAAATCAGGACGGGCAGGATCAGGTAGAACTGTTCTTCGATGGCCAGCGTCCAGGTGACGAAGGTCAGGTCAGGCTGAGGATAGCCGAACTCCAGCCACGGGATGGCCTGGATGAAGAGCAGGTAGTAGCCCCAGTGATCTGGCGGCACGAGCGCCAACAGCAGCCAATAGAGCGGCAAGATCCGAAATGCTCTCCGTCCATAGAAGGACGAGAAATAGCCCGGCTGTTCACGGCTATCCAACAGGATGCCGCCGATCAGGAAGCCGCTGAGAACGAAGAACAGATCAACGCCCAGCATGCCATATTTGAAACCGAAATAGTGACGAGCGATGACCAGCGAAATGGCCAGCCCCCTGAGCGCGTCCAGGGGTTCGGAACGGTCGGACTGACTCTTGCGTTCCGTGCTCATCGATCGCCGATGGCTGCAGTGCCCATCTTGCCCCGCCTTCAGGAGGAGCGGAAAGGCTCCCGCACCCGACAGCGGAGGGCAACCCGGGACTCTACGGAGAATTCCGGTGTTTGCTGAACGGTAATGCGCGGCTTCGGCGTCGTTTCCGTCGGGTGTGATTTGGCGGGAGGGGTGGGATTCGAACCCACGGTACCCTTGCGGGCACGCCGGTTTTCAAGACCGGTGCCTTAAACCACTCGGCCACCCTTCCAAACCAACAATCTCAAGTGCTTAGCGGTAGTCTCAGAGAGAACGAACCGCGAAATTGGCACCCGATTGGCACCTAACGCGCCAGCGCCGCATTGATCGCCGCCGCTGCCTTGCCGTCGTCGTTCCTAAACAAGTGGGCGTACACGCGCAAGGTGATGTCCGGCTTTGGGTGGCCGAGGCGCTTTGAGATGGTGACGATATCCACGCCGGCATCGATCAACTGGGATGCGTGGGTGTGCCGGAGATTGTGGAACCCCATGTCGGGCTGGAAGTCGCTCCAGGCCTTGCTGTAACGCTTCTGGGAAGGCAAGGCGCCGTCAAGGCATGCAAATAGCAGCGCATCGTCAGGAAGCTTTCCGGCGCCCAGCTTGAGCCGCAGCTCGAGGTGCTCTTTGCGGAAGTCGCGGAGGGTATCGACCAGGAGATCGGGCAGGGTGATGTCACGCCGGCCGGCCTTGGTCTTTGGAGCTTTGAGACGGACGCCATGGGCCTTGGTCTCCTCGATCGCCTCCCGGACCTCGATGACCTTTCTGTCGAGATCCAGCCGGCCCCATCGGAGGCCGAGCACCTCGCCAAGGCGCATGCCGGTGAACGTGAGACCATAGCCGGGACGAAAAGGCGGTGCCCGCGCAATGTTTCGATGAACGCCGGGACATCCTGGACGATTACCATTTCCTCGTCATCGACCTTAGGCGCCGACTCGATGGCGGCCACGTTTTTGATGACAAGCTCGTTCTTGGTAGCGTCGCGGAGTGCCTTCCCAAGAACACGGTGAGCATGACCGATCGTCCGCGGTGCGATGCCTCCCTTGCCGTCTGCTCGGCCGCCGTTGCGAAGAGCCGTGTGCCACTCCTCGATGTCGAGGGCGCGAAGCTTCTGTAGAAGCTTCAAACCGATGTGCGGCGCGATCTGATGTTCGGTCAGCTCTCTATAGCGCTCGGCGGTCCGGGCGCTGATCTCGCCCGAGGCTTCCCAATGGTCGACGCGGCCCCGCACCCATTCGGCGACCGTGATCTTGTTTGGCTCGACGTACTTCGCTTGACTGACTGACGCGATCAGTTCGGCAAGTTTGGTCTGCGCCTGGCGCTTGTTACCGCGGAAGGTATGGAATTGGGTCTTGCGCTTGCCGGTTTTTTCATCGCGGCCGGCGTCGAACTTCAGGCGCCACGAATCCTTGCCGCGCTGCTGAATGTGCCCTTTCATCTCGATCCCCGGTTTATGGCGAACTGATTCATCAGCCAATGAAACTGAAGGCTGCTGAGCATGTCCAACTCGCTTGTTCGCGCAATTAGTGAGGATTTCTCAGAGCTTGCCGCTCGCTTCTTCACTCGAAATGGCCGAAGGCATCCGCCATTACGGGAAGGAACGATTTCAAACCAGCCATCCACAAGGCCGGCGATACCGCGCGGGATCAGGCGCGGAGGTTCGAAGTGATGATAGATCGTCAGCAATTTCTTGAGATGTGGCGGCTGCTCGGGGAGCGCCTCTACATTCTCGCTAAGCCTGGCGCACCCTGATGCGGTTGCCGAGGCCTTCCTCCTCGAACGCGAGCGAAGTGGCTCGAAGGGACAGGAAGCCACGACGATCGAGGAAATCCGGCAGATCGGCGAAGCCGTAACGGCTGCCGCGGACCTCGTGCAATGCGCCGCCAAGCTGGTGCGAGATATCGCCGAATGGTGTGACGCGGAACAGGCTAAACAACAGCAGGAAGCGAGAAGTTCGTTGCAAGCGGCGACACCGGCTGGCAGTGCCTAATTCGGCCTCAGCAACCCTATCATTGCGGAGCCCTGAAACGAAAAGAGCCCGGCAGCCGTGAGGCCACCGGGCGGGACAGTTTTCCTATGCTGAAGTTGCGTGTTCAGCGAGTGACCCGTAGCATGGAACTACCGTGCGTTGAATCGCCCATTGGTGGTATTCACTGCCTGGGACGTCGAGTTCGCCGAAGGAAGGAGCGGCGCTCGCTGTGCTGGTCGCCGGCCTGCTGGACAAGCCGCTGCCGGATACTCTGCCCGATTGGGCGACTGCGTGGATCTGATCAAAAAGTACGCCGCCGGGCCCGAAATGGTTTGTCCCGGCGGCGCCCTGCTATTTTCCAGCGCTTGGGCCCTGAAATTCCCAGTTTCAATAGTCTAGCAAGCTCTCGGGCGGACAACTGTTGCCTGCCGCACACATAAACCTTGGAAGAAGAGCCGGCGCCAGGGCCCGTGCGCCAGCTCCTCCCGAAACGTGACCGTGCAAGTCCCCAATCGGTCCCGTCCCTAGAGAAGCCAGCGCCGATCTGGTTACTGATTTGCTAGCCGGCCCCCGTTTCGGGGATGCGCCCTTTGGAGTACGCCGTGAGACCCCGCAAGCATGCTACGACGTGGGATACAGTCCAGTACTGCCGCGGATGTACCGGCGCACTGCTGAACCGAGGCGGCCTGTTTACTGGCGCCCGCGCCCCCAGCAGACGGAATGACGGCCTCAGCGAGTCCCCACGCTGAGGCCGTTATCGGTTGGGGGTCAGTTTGATTGTGGCAGTGGGTGGCTCTGGGAGCCATTTTGCTTTCATGGGACAGTGGCTGAAAGTGGCGTTGATTGTTTTCGGCGTGTGCGCCGGATGGATGGTCGTTGGTTACTTGATCTTCGATGCTGATGACGACGACGTCGTCCACACCACCATGGCGCACAAATCGTATCGTACAAATGACCCCCAAACGCCCCCAGAGACCCTAACGACGGGCGGGTGTCAGAAGCGCCACCCAATAGTTGTCAGGAACCTAGTGGCAACGGCTGGAGTAGATACATGCTCCCTTTCAGGTGCCCATCCTCGACTGGGAGTTTTAGTGGCGACCTTGGCGCTCCCCGCGTCAGGGTCGCTTTTCATTTGCAGGGCCGTCGGTTCACACGCCGCGCCGGTTTTGTGCGCGACGCGGCCTAGGAACCTTTTGGTGTTTTTCTGCCTAGGAGATTTTGGGCCAACTTTCGTTTGTGGAGCTTGGAAAGATGACAAAGTCTGTCCGTCGCTGGACCGCCGATGACATCGAAAAGCTAAAAGGTATGGCGGGCAAATTACCCACCGCCAAAATCGCTGAGCAATTGGGCCGCGGTCCGATGTCGGTTGCAGTGAAGGCACACCAGCTCAAAGTCTCATTGCGAACCCGCGGCGACAGTTCTTCGACCAGGTCCTGATAGATTATGCCCGGCGGGCGTTTTCGTCCCTGAACTGGGGACACTGAAATCCCCAGCACCCTTAGAACTGCACGGACCGCGCCGCAGTCCGCGCTGAAGGGCGCAGGAACGAGTGACGATGTCGGGCGTAGTTTTGTTTGCTCCCGGCTTATCAGGCCCCCAAACCCAGGCTGGGAGCCCAGAGTGGCGACCCCGGCCCCCAACTGCCCCCCACACGCGCCGGGGGTCGTTTTTCATTGTGCAGCCGCCGGGTATCCCGCACTGCTTCAGCATCAAGTGTGCGTGAGATGTAAGGCCGTTCACATTTTAAAATCGCGAATAGGCCTAACGACCGGTAAGCCCCCGTGTCGGAGAATCGCGATGCCATCATTCAGCAGCGAAAGTTGGTCCGGAGTAGCCACCGCTTCGGTGGTCGGCATTCTCGTCGTCGCAGCGCTTGCCTTTGCGGTCGTTGGTTATGTGGAGTGGTCGTCGGACGCCAATCTAGCCCATTTCGTGAGCCGAACGACCGAGGTGGCCGAGGCCGCTCCAGCTCCGGTTCCGCCGCTCAAAGGGCGAACAGGTTGTCCGCAGGGCAACAAGGTGTTGCCTTCGACGCTTTCACAGTTGGACTGATGCTTTAAGCCGCGTTTGCTGACGACTTGCTGCGCAGCCATTGCGCGGCATTTGGCACCGGAATTGGCACCCAACTCAGTAAAACAGTCAGGGATGATCGGGTATCAACCGGACCCGACGACATTGAGAAACTCCAACAAAACAAGATAGTCTGGGACGGGAAGGGACTGGAGGGACAGCGAAAACTGTATTTCAAGACCGGTGCCTTAAACCACTCGGCCACCCTTCCGGATCATTCGGATCAGGCCCTTAGCGTAGGGCGACGCCGAACGCAACGCGAGCTTGGCGAGAACACCGGAGCGAAGTGGTCCGCTTGCTCGGTCTACCGGCAGCGAACCGTTTGAATTTGGGCGCGAGGACAAGCTGGCCTTCAGCCGATGCCATGGAGCCGAGGCCGCAGCAATTCGCCGCGGGTCACCGTCGCATGCGCGCACCACGGTTGACCACGACCATCGCCGTTGGCCACCATGAAGCCCATGAAGCGCGTCCTGTTCCTTTGCACCGGCAACTACTACCGCAGTCGATACGCAGAGGAGCTGTTCAATCATCTTGCCCGCGGCGAAAACCTGCCGTGGCGCGCCTCCTCGCGAGGCGCCGCAGAACGCGGCTCGCCAGACAATGTCGGCGCCATGTCGGTGTTTGCCGATGACCGGCTTCGCGCCAACGGCATCGTTCCGGAGGGCGCAGCGCGCTATCCGCAGCCATGTTCGTTGGCTGATTTCGACGGCGTGGACCTGGTGATCGCGCTCAAGGAGGCCGAGCACCGTCCGCTTATCGAGCGGCGCTTCCCCGAGGTCGCCGACAAGGTGACCTACTGGCATGTGCACGATATCGACGTTGCCCATCCCGCGGTTGCGCTGCCGATGCTCGACGAGCTCGTCCGCGAGCTGGTTTCATCGCTCAGGTAACAGGTTCGCTCTTCAGGAAGATCGCGAGCGCATATTCCGCCGAGAGTGCGAGCCTGCTGCTGATGCGTTCGAGGTCATCCACGGCGACGATTTCGAGGCGGCCTTCCGTGACCCTCAACCGGTCGATCGGCACGTCCCGCGCGAGGAACACCTCGCCGTGAAGGGTGCCGCCCGGCGTCGAATGATCCGGTCCGAAATAACGGCCGATCAGCTCGAAACGTTCGGGCGGCAGGTAATGGCCGATCTCCTCGTGGATTTCGCGCACCACGCATTCCAGGAAGGTCTCGCTGCCCTCGCGCCGCCCGCCAAACAGGCTGATCTTGCCGGGATCGGAAACGTGAGGAAGGTCGTCGCGCAGCTGCATCAGCAACCGGCCGTCCGTGCTGACCAGCAGCGCGGACGTTCCCTCTCGTACCCCGCCTGTCATTCGCGAATCCTCTCGCTGGAAACGTGGAGGATGCGTCAGGACTGGGTCTGGGAGAAGACGGCGGATCTGCCGTGCAGATCATAGCAGCCGAGCACTTGCTGGGTTGGTATCGCCAGCACGCCAAGGCTGAAGCCGGGGTTCGGGCGGCGAGAAATGAGGTGAGGGTAGCCGAAGCCTGTCGCATAGGCGCTGATGGCGCCAAGCACATCGCGTGTTCAGCCGAAAGCGAAGGCCAGCAGGCTCGAGCACAGCAGCACGAGGCTTGCCGCGGTCAGGGTTAGAAATCCGTCGGAGACCAAATCGTGATTACGCATGACACACCTGCCTTCAACCGATGCTCATCCGAATTGATTAAAGCTTTCCGAACATTCTCTCCTGGAAAGAGGTGACGCGTCTTTCCGCCTTCAACGCACTGTCAGGCCCGGTACCGATAGCCTTCCACGGCGTGCGCCAAGAAGATCGCCGCACTCACCAGGCCCATTACCGCCGTAACCGTCTCGATCATCGCAAACTTCCTATGCGCCCCACGTCCGCGAGAAAACGATTGCAGCCTTGCACAGTCAAAAAGATTCAATTGTCGGAATTGAAGATGCCCCCCGACTGATGATTTGCTGCAACAGTGTGTCTGATAGCGGGACAGGCGATGGCATTCTGCGCGGGAGGGAGGTCCGTAGAAGGACGGAGGAAGCGCAACAGACCATTCACCAAGGCGCCACCGCCCGATGGCTCTCCCCATTTCCGCCGTGTTCCGGTTGCGATATCTTCACCATCCGGTGCGGAGGTGGGCCGCACAGTGACAGAATCGATCCCGACGCCTCGGAGTAGGCGCGGGTCCGGGCAGAATGGTACTTGGGGCAGATGGGGATTAGACGGCCAGATTCGATGATCCGGACGGCGCGCGGCGCCGTTGCGGTGGCCACGTGCCTCGTCGTCGCCAATTGTGCCTCGTCGAACCAGTTCGCCAGCCGGGTCGATCCCAAATACGGCGTGTCCTCGAGCCCGCGCGTGGTGGCGTTCGGCGACCCCGTGCCGAAGGGCGGCGGCACCTACCGCATCGGCAAACCCTATGTCGTCGCCGGCCGCACCTATGTGCCGGAAGAGAATGTGAACTACCGCGCCGAGGGCCTGGCATCCTGGTATGGCGATGATTTCCACGGCCGCCTGACCGCCAATGGCGAGGTGTTCGACATGGGCTCGCTCACGGCCGCCCATCCGACCTTGCCGATGCCGAGCTACGCGCGCGTCACCAACCTGAGCAACGGCCGGTCGCTCGTCGTTCGCGTCAACGACCGCGGCCCATACCACGGCAATCGCCTCATCGATGTCTCGAACAAGGCCGCCGAACTGCTTGATTTCAAAGGCAATGGCGTCGCGCGCGTCCGCGTCGAATATGTCGGCCGGGCGCCGCTGGAAGGCTCCGACGACCGCCAGCTGATGGCGACCCTGCGCACCGGTACGCCGGCGCCGTCCCCGTCGATGGTCCGGGTTGCCTCGGCCCGGCCGTTTGTGCCGGAGATGTCGTCCTCGTCAGGCCGGGTCCGGGGCGATGTCCCGTTGCCCGAGGGGCGGCCCTACAGTCTCGGCAACACCCAGGCCGACTATGCCTCGGTCAACGCCACCTCGGAAATGTCGGCCTCGAGCCGGTCGCACCGCCGCGCGCCGAACAATCCGCACGAAGTCTCCTACGAGGGTGACGCGCGCTACGCCGCAACGCCGAGCGCGGCGGCCGCCTATGTGCCGATCGACGCGCGTGGACCGGCCGAGGTGCTGAGCGGGCGCGGGCTCTACTGAATCTAGCCGCTTGCTGAATCAAGTCGTGGCGAATCAAGCTTTTGGCCTGATCATTTCAGAAATGCGATCAGCGCCGCATTGACCTCGTCCGGGCGCTCCTGCTGGATCCAGTGGCCGGCGCCCTCGATGATCAGCTTCTGCCGCAGGTTCGGCAGCACGCGCTCCATGTCCGCAACCCGCTTGGCACCGATCAGCCCGGTAATCACCGAATCGTTCGAACCGGCGATGAACAGCGAGGGCTGATGGATCTGCGCATCCTGCCAGGGCGCGGTCAGCTCCCAATTGCGATCGAGATTGCGGTACCAGTTGAGGCCGCCGCGGAAGCCGGACTGCCGGTAGCCTTCGGCGAATTCGGCGATGTCGGCCTCGGTCAGCCAGGCCGGCAGCGGCATTCCGGTCGGCAGCTTGCCGAGGAAGCCCTTGGCTTCGTCGACGAACATCGAGCTCGGATCGGAGACGCCGCGCCCGAGCACCAGCCGCATGGTGTGGGCGACGTCGCGCTCGAACTCGGCCTCGGCCACGCCGGGCGGCTGAAAATATTGCCAATAGAAATTGGTGATGCCGCCCTCGCGCAGGGTCTCCAGCGGACGGCCGCGGCCACGGAACGGTGGCGGCACGCTGAGGCCGGCGACCTTGGTAAAGATATCAGGACGGAACAGGGCCGCGTGCCAGGCAACCGGCGCGCCCCAATCGTGACCGACGATCATGGCCTTCCGCTCGCCGAGTGCGGCCACCAGCGCGACCATGTCGCCGACCGTATCGAAGATCGTGTAGGCGCCGACATCGGCCGGCGCGGTGGTCCGGCCGAAGCCGCGCATGTCGGGGGCTGCGACCCGGAAGCCTGCCGCGGCGAGGGCTGCGATCTGGTGCCGCCATGAATAGGACAGCTCGGGCCAGCCATGGCAGAGCACGACCAGTGGGCCTTGCCCGGCCTCACGCACGAACATGTCGATGCCGTTGGCGGAAATGGTGCGGGAGGATGACATTCGCGTTTCCGCCTTGTTTGCCGGTTCTGCTGTCGTTAGCTGGTTCCAAGGATACGGGCGTTCGGCGCAGCCGGCAATCCAGCCGGCCGTGTACAAGCGGCGAAACCTCAGTTGTTTGCGATACTTCCAGCTGTTAGAACGCAGTCTTTCAGGACATCGCCGATGGCAGCCCAGACCGCAATTCCCCGCACGTTGTTCGCTCGCGCCGGGCGTTCTTGGCGTGGCCTGGTCGCGGCCGCGGTCGTGCTGGCGATCGGCTGTGGCGGGGTGGTCTATGCCGCCAACAACAGCGTCCAGGGCGCCAAGAAGGAAGATGGCGGGTTCGACGGCGATGCGCCGACCGCGATCCTGGTCGAGGCCTCCTCGGGGAGCGTGCTGTTCGAGAAGAACGCCGACGAGCTGCGCGCGCCCTCCAGCATGATGAAGCTGATGACGGCCGAGGTGGTGTTCGACGCCATCAAGAAGGGCGATATCAAGCTGTCGGACGAGTACCGGATCAGCGAGAACGCCTGGCGACGGGGCGGGGCGCCGTCGGGGACCTCGACGATGTTCGCGGCGATCAACAGCAAGGTCTCGGTCGACGACCTCCTGCACGGTGCGATTATCCCGAGCGGCAACGACGCCTGCATCGCGCTGGCCGAGGGCATCGCCGGCAACGAGCATACGTTTGCGACCGACTTCATGACCAAGCGCGCCCGCGAGCTCGGCATGACGAAGTCGACCTTCGGCAACTCCAACGGACTGCCGGATCCGGCCAACAAGATGACGGTGCGGGAACTCGCGATCCTGGCGCGCCACATCATCCTGACTTACCCGGACCGCTACAAGCTGTTCGGCGAGAAGGAATTCACCTGGAACAAGATCCGCCAGCAGAACCGCAACCCGCTGCTGAACGCTTTGCCCGGCGCCGACGGCCTGAAGACCGGCTACACCAAGGAAGGCGGCTACGGCATGGTCGGCTCGGCCGTGCAGAACGACACAAGGCTGATCGTCGTGGTCAATGGCCTCGAGGATTCCGAAGACCGCGCGACCGAAGCCAAGAAGATGCTGGAATGGGGGTTCCGCAACTTCGAGACCCGGGTCCTGATCGCGGCCAACCAGCCGGTCGGCTACGCCCGGGTGTTCGGCGGCGAGAGCCGCTCGGTCAAGCTGGTCAGCCCCGATCCGATCAAGGTGATGGTGTCGAAGAACGGCAACGACAAGCTGCTCGCGCGCGTCATCTATAGCGGCCCGGTCAAGGCGCCGATCGCCGCCGGCCAGCAGATCGGCGTCGTCCGGGTCTGGCGCGGCGCCAATGTCGCGGTGGAGACTCCGGTGTTTGCGGCGGATGCCGTCGGCACGGGATCGACGATGCGCCGCGCGCTCGACGGCGCCCAGGAGCTCGTGATCGGCATGTTCCGCGCAGGGGTCGAGAAGCTCTGACATGGCGGAAGCTGCAGTCCAACGACCGAGCTTGCGCGGTCGCTTCATCACCTTTGAGGGCGGCGAGGGATCGGGGAAATCGACCCAGATCCGCAAGCTCGCCGAACGGCTCGATGTCGCCAAGCTGCGCGCGATCGTGACCCGTGAGCCCGGCGGCTCGCCGGGAGCGGAGATCATCCGTCACCTGGTGCTGTCGGGGATGGGCAAGCTGCTCGGGCCGGAGGCCGAGACGCTGCTGTTTGCCGCCGCGCGCGACGACCATGTTCGCACCGTGATCCTGCCGGCGCTCAACCAGGGCATCTGGGTACTGTGCGATCGCTTCTTCGATTCCACGCGCGCCTATCAAGGCCAACTCGGGCAGGTATCGCCCGGCCTGGTCAATGCCATGCAGCGCGTCACCATCGGCGATCTCAAACCCGATCTCACCTTCATCCTCGATGTGCCGGTCGAGGTCGGGCTGCAGCGCGCCGCCCTGCGCCGCGGCAATGCCACGGCGGATCGCTTCGAGGCCGAGGGCATCAAGTTCCATCAGGATTTGCGCGATGCCTACCGCCGGATCGCGGCGGACGATCCACAGCGCTGCGTGCTGATCGACGCGACGGCAGATCCGGACACGGTGGCGGCGCGGATCTGGGCCGCGCTGCGCGAGCATCTGCGCGCAACGCTCACCGCAGACGGTCCCGTATGAGCGCACGCAAGGTCGAACAGGAGAACCCCGCTCGCCACCCGCGCGAAACCCCCGATCTGTTCGGGCATCGCGAGGCGGAGGCCGCACTGCTCGATGCCTATCGCAGCGGACGAATTCCGCATGCCTGGCTGATCGGCGGCGCGCAGGGCATCGGCAAGGCAACGCTGGCCTATCGCATGGCGCGATTCGTGCTCGCATTCCGCAACCCGAAGTCATCCCAGGTTCAGGCGGCGCCGACGCTGCGGGTCGATCCGTCCGATCCGGTGGCGCGCCAGATCACCGCGGGCGCCCATGGCGGGCTGCTGGTGCTGGAGCGCGGCCTCAACGACCGCGGCGTGATGCGCACCGTGATCACGGTCGACGAGACACGCGAGACGATCTCGTTCTTCGGCTCGACCGCGGCGGTCGACGGCTGGCGCGTCTGCATCGTCGACACGGTCGACGAGCTCAATCCCAATGCCGCCAACGCGCTCTTGAAAATCCTCGAAGAGCCGCCGCAGCAGTCGCTGTTCCTGCTGGTCAGCCACGCGCCGTCGCGGGTGCTGCCGACTATTCTGTCCCGCTGCCGCAAATTGCTGCTGCGGCCGCTGGAGACGAGCGACGTGGTCCGGGCGGCTGCAGCGGCAACCGACATCGAGGCTGACGATCCGGCGCTCGCGGAGGCAGCGGCGGCCTCCGAGGGCAGCGTCGGGCGGGCGCTGGCGCTGCTCGGTGGCGACGCGCTGAAACTGCAACAGCGTACGGCCGCGCTGCTGGCAACGCTTCCGAGCGTCGATCCGCGCGAACTGCACGCGCTGGGCGATGCGCTCGGCACCAGCGACCGCGTCGCGCTCGCCGCCTTCATCGACGGCATCGATCGCTGGATGAGCGAGCGCATGCGAACCGGTGACGCCAATGCCAATCTGCCGCGCCTTGCACGGCTGGCGGAGGTATGGGAAAAGATCGTCCGCGCCGCTCGCGATACCGAAGCCTACAATCTGGAGCGCAAGCCGCTGGTTTTCTCGGTGTTTTCGATGCTCGCGGACGCGACCCGGTAGACGCCAAGTCTGAAAACAATCAGTCTGACAACGCTCTCGTCCGAAAACACACTCGTCCGAAACACGTCAGTCTGACAACACTCCCGACAATCTCGTTTCGATCTGCAAAGGATTCCGTGGTGGCGACTGCTAAGAAAAAATCGTCGAAGAAGGCCAAGAAGACGAAGAAGGCATCGCCCGCCCGCGCGACCAGGAAAGCCACGGCGAAGTCGCGCGCTGCCAAGACCAAGAAGGGTGGGCGCGTCACCAAAAAGGCGAAGAAAGCCACCAAAGCCAAGGCGGGTGCCAAGAAGTCGACGGTAGAGAAGGTCGCCAAAAAGGCCGTCAAGAAAGCTGCGAAGAAGACCGCCAAGAAGGCTGCCACGAGGCCCACCAAGGCTCTGCCGGAGAAGGCAGCCGCTGCGGCCGTAGCTCCGGCTGCAAGGAAGCCCGCTGCGCCGAAAGCTCCCGCGGCCGAGAGGGCGCCGAAGGCGGCAACAGTCCGCGCGCCCAAACCCGCAGCGACGGCCGCTGCGCGCGCGCCGGTCTCAGCACCTGCCGCGGACCGCGGCAACGTCTACTACATCACGACCGCGATCGCGTATCCGAACGGTCAGCCGCATATCGGCCACGCCTATGAGGCGATCGCGACCGATGCGCTGGCGCGCTTCCAGCGGCTCGACGGCAAGGATGTGTTCTTCCTGACCGGCACCGACGAGCACGGACAGAAGATGATCCAGACCGCGCAGGGCGAGGGGATGACGCCGCACGATCTCGCCACCCGCAACGCTGCGCGGTTCAAGGAGATGGACGAGCGGCTGAACGTCTCGTTCGACCGCTTCATCCGCACGTCCGAACCTGCCCACCACAAATCGGTGCAGGAAATCTGGCGCCGCATGCAGGACAATGGCGACATCTATATCGACGCCTATGCCGGCTGGTACTCGGTGCGCGACGAGGCCTATTACGCCGAGGATGAGACAACAGTCGGCGAGGACAATGTCCGCCGTGGCCCGCAGGGCACCCCCGTCGAATGGGTCGAGGAGAAGAGCTATTTCTTCAGGCTGTCGGCCTACCAGGACAAGCTCTTGCACCTCTATGAGAGCCAGCCCGATTTCATCGGCCCGGATTCGCGCCGCAACGAGGTGATGAGCTTCGTGCGGGGCGGGCTGAAGGATCTTTCGATCTCGCGCACCACCTTCGACTGGGGCGTCAAGGTCCCCAACGATCCCGAGCATGTGATGTATGTCTGGGTCGATGCGCTGACCAACTACATCACCGGCGTCGGCTTTCCCGACGAGAGCGACAAGCACTGGCGCTACTGGCCGGCCGACGTGCACATCATCGGCAAGGACATCATCCGCTTCCACGCGGTGTACTGGCCGGCCTTCCTGATGTCGGCCGGCATCCCATTGCAGAGGCGCGTCTATGCGCACGGCTTCCTGTTCAATAGGGGCGAGAAGATGTCGAAGTCGGTCGGCAACGTGGTCGATCCCTTCAATCTGGCGAACCAATACGGCGTCGACCAGGTACGCTACTTCTTCCTGCGTGAGGTGCCGTTCGGCCAGGACGGCAACTACAACCACGAGGCCATCGTCGCGCGCATCAATGCCGACCTGGCCAACGATTTCGGCAATCTCGCCCAGCGTTCGCTGTCGATGATCGCCAAGCAGCTCGGCGGCGTGCTGCCGGAGCCCGGCGAGTTCAGCGACAACGACAGGGCGATCCTGGCACAGGCCGACGCCATGCTGGAGACATCGCGGACCGCGATGGCGACACAGCAGATCCATCAATGGCTCAACACGGTCTGGGCCGTGGTTGCCGAGGCCAACCGCTACTTTGCCGGCGAGGCGCCGTGGGCCTTGGCGAAGACCGATCCGGCGCGCCAGAAGACGGTGCTGTATGTCACCGCCGAAGTCGTGCGCCAGATCGCGATCATGGCTCTGGCCGTGATGCCGGAATCCTGCGGCAAGATGCTCGACAGCCTCGGCATATCAGCCGATGCGCGCAGCTTTGCCACCATCGCCGAGCGGATCAAGCCGGGTACGGTTCTGCCGGCGCCGGTCGGCGTGTTCCCGCGCTACGTGGAACCGAAGACTGAGTGAATGGTTCGAAAGTTATGCTGGTCGACAGTCACTGCCATCTGGACTTTCCTGATTTCGCCGACGATCTCGACGGGATCGTTGGACGCGCCGAAGCGGCCGGCATCGGCCGCATCGTTACGATCTCGACCCGGGTGAGGCGGCTCGGCGGCCTGCTTGCGATCACGGAGCGGTTTCCCGACGTCTACTGTTCGGTCGGCACCCATCCGCATCATGCCGACGAAGAGGACGGCATCCCGGCCAGCGAACTGATCGAGCTGACCAAGCACCCGAAAGTCGTGGCGCTCGGCGAGGCGGGGCTCGATTATTTCTATGAGCATGGTTCGCGCGAGGCGCAGGAGCGCGGCTTTCGCGCGCATATCGCTGCTGCGCGCGAAACCGGCTTGCCGCTCGTCATTCATACCCGGGAAGCCGACGAGGATTGCGGACGCATCCTGGAGGATGAGGTCGCGAAGGGCCCGTTCAAGGCCGTGCTGCACTGCTACACCGGCGGCCGCGAGCTCGCGATGAAGGCGATCGCGCTCGGGCTGTCGATCTCGTTCACGGGCATCCTGACCTTCAAGAAGTCGGACGCCCTGCGCGCGCTGGCCGCCGAGCTGCCGGCCGACCGCATCATGGTCGAGACCGATGCGCCGTATCTTGCGCCCGGAAAATTCCGCGGCAAGCGCAACGAGCCGTCCTATGTTGTCGAGGTCGCCAAGGTGCTCGCCGAAACCCGCGGCGTCTCGCTCGAAGAGATCTCGCGGCAGACCACTGAAAACTTCTTCCGGCTGTTCTCCAAGGTGCCGGCGCCGAAGGCTGCTGCATGACGCTGACACTGACCATCCTGGGCTGCGGCTCATCCGCCGGCGTGCCGCGTCCGGCGCTCGGCTGGGGCGCCTGTGATCCCAACAATCCCAGGAATCGCCGCCGCCGCTGCTCGATCATGGCCGAGCGCACCATGGAGCACGGCACCACGCGGGTCGTGATCGATACGTCGCCGGATCTGCGCGAGCAGTTGATCGACAGCGATGTCGAGCATATCGACGCGGTGTTCCTGACGCATGAGCATGCCGACCAGACCCACGGCATCGACGATCTGCGCTCGGTGGTGCTGCACCAGCGCCGCCGCATCCCGGTCTACTTCAACCAGTCGACCGCCAAGGACATCATGGCGCGGTTCTCCTACTGCTTCATCTCGCCGGAAGGCAGCGACTATCCGCCGATCCTGACCCGGCATTCGATCGAGGCCGGCGAGAGCCACACCGTCCAAGGGAAGGGCGGTCCGCTGAAGCTCGAGGCCTTCCTGGTGCAGCATGGCCAGATACCTGCGCTCGGCTACCGCATCGGAGACGCCGCCTACACGCCCGATCTGCACGACATTCCCGAGGCGAGCTGGCCGACGCTGGAAGGTCTCGATCTCTGGATCGTCGACGGCCTGCGCTATGCGCCGCATCCCAGCCATTTCAGCGTCGCCGACGCATTGTCGTGGATCGAGCGCTTCAAGCCGAAGCGCGCGGTCATCACCAACATGCATTCCGACCTCGACTACGAGGTGCTTCGGCAGAGCCTGCCGGCCGGAGTGATCCCGGCCTATGACGGCATGCGGCTGACGCTCGATCGGGCAGGCTGAAAACTCAATAGTCCTGAGCTGGCCGGACCTGGGCGCGCCTCCCGCGGACGCGCGGTTCCGCACGTCAGGGTGATCGACCGACACTGCAGTCGGCCATTGACCTTTTGCACATTGTCGATATTGTTATGATCATAACGAAATCGGGAGGCCTCAATGGCAGAAGCTTTGGCAGTGCGGGACTACTCCGACCGCACGCGATATGACGCGCTGATGGATGTCGTGAAGAACCGCCTGACGACCCGGGCGTTCGACGCCAGCTACGTGATGCCGTCGGAGCATTACGACATGATCCTGGAGGCCGCGCGGCACGCGCCGTCGGGCGCCAATGCGCAACCCTGGCACTTCATTGCCGTCACCGATCAGGACCTCAAGAACAGGATCACGGAATACTTCCGCGAGGAGCAGGTCGCACGCGCCCGGCTCAAGATGAAGTTTCCGACGCCCGATTATCGCGGCCTCGCGTCGGCCCCCGGCTTCATCGTCGTCGCCAGCGACTTCCGCTGGGTCAAGGCGTTTCCCGTGCTCAACGACGGCTCCGAGCTCGACAAGATGTACAAGGAGAATGCCGAACGCATCCTGCTGCAGAGCGTGGCGGCGGCGACGATGTCGGCGCATCTCGCGGCGGCCGCGCTCGGCTATAATGTCTGGTGGGTGACCGCGATCGGGCAGGAGAAGGCCCAGCAGGCGATGAAGCCGCTGCTCGGGATCCCCGATGAATTGTCCGTGCTCGACATCATGTGCTTCGGCCCGCCGGCCAAGCCGCCGTACAAGCGCTGGAAGAAGAGCCTTGCTGACATCAGCAACTGGAACAGGTTCGATGATCGGCACTTCATGACCGAAGCCCAGATCGACGAATGGGTGTCGACCACGCGCCACAAGGTGATGTACCGGGATGCCGAGAATGTCGACTAAAGCGGACGCGCCGGTCCGGCGCGTCGCGTCCGACTACCGGCTGGAGGACCAGGTCGGCTTCCTGCTGCGGCGGGCCTATCAGCGCGCCTCGTCGAACCTGGTCGACCGGATCGGATCCTACGACCTGACGGCGCCGCAATATGCGACCTTGGCCCGGCTCTACGAGCGCGGGGCGCTGTCGCAGAACCTGCTCGGCCGGCTGGTCGCGATGGAGCCGGCCAATATCCGTGACGTCGTGCTGCGGCTGAAGAAGCGGCGCCTGGTCGCGACCCGGCGCGACCCGACCGACAAGCGGCTGATCCTGATCGATCTGACCGCGGCCGGCGTGGCGCTGGTCGAGCAGCTGATCCCGATCGAGATCGAATGCACCGCGACCACGCTGGCGCCGCTCAAGGCCGACCAGAAACAACTGCTGTACGAATTGCTCGGCCGCCTTGCAGAGGGCTGAGCCGGCGCCACATACTCGCTGTCGTCCCGGGCTTGACCCGGGACCCTTCGCCGGGACGACAGCGTCTATGAGGCAAGAGTGCACTGCACGACACTGAAGGCGGCTTCTGCTCAGGCCGTAATCGCCTTGGCCGATCCGACCTGGTTGCGCAGCAGGAATTTCTGGATCTTGCCGGTCGAGGTCTTCGGGATCACGCCGAACACCACCGACTTCGGCGTCTTGAAGCCCGACATATGCTCGCGGCAATAGGCGATGATCTCGGCCTCGGTCGCCTTGGCGCCGTCCTTCAGCTCGATGAACGCGCAGGGCACTTCGCCCCATTTCGGATCGGGTTTTGCGACGACCGCCGCAAACAGCACGGCCGGGTGCTTGTAGAGGATGTCCTCGACCTCGACCGAAGAGACGTTCTCGCCGCCGGAGATGATGATGTCCTTGGAGCGGTCCTTGATGATGACGTAGCCGTGCTCATCGAGCACGCCGAGATCGCCTGTGTGAAACCAGCCGCCGGCAAACGCTTCGTGCGTCGCCTTCTCGTTCTTCAGATAGCCCTTCATCACGATGTTGCCGCGGAACATGACCTCGCCGATGGTCTCGCCGTCGCGCGGCACCTCGCGCATGGTCTCGGGGTCGAGCACGGTGACGCCTTCCTGCAGCGGGTAGGCCACGCCCTGGCGTCGCTTCAGCTGCGCGCGCTGATCGGCCGACAGCGCATCCCAGCCCGGCTGCTCGGCGCAGACGGAGGCGGGCCCATAGACTTCGGTCAGTCCATAGACATGGGTCAGCTTGATGCCGATGCGCTCGGCACCTTCGAGCACCGCAACCGGCGGCGCGGCACCAGCGATCAGGCCGACGACGGGCTTCGCCTTGCCGCCCTTCGGCGCGTCGGGCGCGTTGATCAGCGTGTTGTAGACGATCGGCGCGCCGCACATGTGGGTGACGCCGTGTTTCGGGATCAGCTCGAAGATTTTTACCGGATCGACCTTGCGCAAGCAGACATTGACGCCGGCGGTCGCCGCGATCGTCCAGGGGAAGCACCAGCCGTTGCAGTGAAACATCGGCAGCGTCCAGAGATAGACCGGATGCTGGCCGAGATTGCCGGCGAGGATGTTGCTGACGGCGTTGAGATAAGCGCCGCGGTGATGCGTCACGACGCCCTTCGGATTGCCTGTCGTGCCCGACGTGTAGCTCAGCGCGATCGCATCCCATTCGTCGGCCGGCGGCCGCTCCACGAATGCGGGGTCGCCTGAGGCGACCGCCGCCTCATACTCGATCTCGCCGATCCGCTTGCCGCCGCTGAAGGCGGCATCGTCAACGTCGATCACGAACGGCCTTGCGCCCTTCATCAGGGTCAGGGCTTCCGCGATCACGCCGGAGAATTCGGGGTCGACCAGGATGATCCTGGCGCCGCCATGATCGAGCTGGAACGCGATCGACGCCGCATCGAGGCGGATGTTCAGCGCATTCAGCACCGCGCCGGTCATCGGCACCGCGAAGTGCAACTCGTTCATCGCCGGGATGTTCGGCAGCATCGCCGCGACCGTGTCGCCATGGCCGATGCCGTGGCCTGCAAGATAAGACGCAAAGCGCTTGCAGCGTTCGTAGGTCTCTTTCCAGGTGAAGCTGCGGCCCTCATAGACCGCGCTGACATGGTCGGGATAGACCGCGGCCGAGCGGGCCAGGAAGCTCAGCGGCGTCAGCGGCACGTAATTGGCGGGCGTCTTGTCCAGCCCGATCGAGTACTGGTTTTGAGCTGCACTCATGGCTCTATCCAATCCGCTAGGTTCTCAAAGGAATCCAATCGATATCCAGGGGAAGATGGCGACGATGATCAGGCCGATCAACAGCGCCAGCATGTAGCCCCAGATCGGCCGAATACCCTCGGCCGGATCGACGCGCCCGATGGCGCAGGCGGCATAATAGCCGACGCCGAACGGCGGCGCGAACAATCCGATGCCCATCGCCAGGATGATGATCATGGCGTAGTGCACCTCGTGGACGCCGACCTGGCGCGCAATCGGAAACAGCAGCGGCCCGAACAGCACGATGGCCGGAATGCCCTCCAGCACGCTGCCGAGGATCACGAAGGCCAGGATCGAGACCGCGATGAAGGTCGCCGAACCGCCCGGCAGCCCGGTCATCGACGCCGCCAGCGCCCGCGAGAAGCCGGACTGGGTCAGGCCCCAGGCCATGCCGGTCGCGGTGCCGATGATGAAGAGGATCGCGCCCGACAGGCACGCCGTGTCGATCAGTATCGGCAATAGCCGCCGCCAGTTGAACTTGCGGTAGATCAGGAGGCCGATGACGAAGGCGTAGACGATGCCGATGGTCGAGACTTCGGTGGCCGTGGCAATGCCTTCGACCACGGCGTAGCGGATCACGAAGGGCAGAGCCAATGCGGGCAGGGCGAATATCAACGCCTTGCCGATCTCGCTGCCGGTGGCGCGCTGCACGTGGCTCAAGTTCTCGCCGCGGTAGCGCCACCACACCAGTCCGGACAGCGTGATTGCCAGCACGACGCCCGGCAGCAATCCGCCGGTGAACAGCGCCGAGATCGAGACGCCGGTGACCGAGCCGATCGTGATCAGGACGAGGCTCGGCGGAATGGTTTCGGTCTGGGCGCCGGTCGCGGCCAGCAGGGCGACCAGATCGCCCGGCTTGGCGCCGCGCTCCTTCATTTCCGGGAACAGAACGGGTGCGACCGCGGCCATGTCGGCGGCCTTCGATCCGGAGATGCCGGACACCAGGTACATGGCGCCGACCAGCACGTAATGCAGGCCGCCGCGGACATGCCCGAGCAGGCTCGCCAGGAACGCCACCATCGCGCGCGCCATGCCCGTCATCTCGATCAGGAGGCCGAGGAAGACGAACAGCGGCACCGACAGCAGGATGAGGTGGCTCATGCCCTCGTCCATCCGGCCGACCAGCACCATCAGCGGCGTCCGCGTGGTCAGCGCCAGATAGCCGAAGATCGCCATGCCGAAGGCAAAGCCGATCGGCACGCCGGCGAACACGCAGAAGCCGACCACGCCGACGAAGAAGATGATCAGATTGAGGTTGCCGAGCGGCCGCAGCATCGGCTGCGCCAGCCAGAACACGCCGATCAACGCGACGACCGTCAGCGCGGCCAGCAGGAAGGTTTTGACGTCGCCGACCCGCGCCAGCCGCAGCAGCGCAAACAGTCCCATCAGGCAGGTGCCGACCGGCAGCGCCGCCGCGCGCCAGGTATTGGAGATCTGCAGCGCCGGCGTCGTGATGAAGCTTTCCTCGTAGGCGTATTCATAGGCCGGCCGCACGATCAGGATCAGGAACGCCAGCGCTGCGCAGGTCGCGACGACGTCGAGATAGGCCCAGAGCCGCGGTCCGGCGCTGGCCACCAGCGCCGTCATGCGCATGTGCTCGCCGCGACGGAGCGCGACCACCGATCCCAGCATGGCGAGCCACAGGAACAGGATCGACGCCAGTTCGTCGGACCAGATGAGCGGCGCATGCAGCACATAACGCGACACCACGCCGGCGAACAGGATGACGACCTCGGCGACGACAAGGATCGCCGCCGGGATTTCGACCAGCCATCCGAGCGCCGCCTCGATAGAACCGAGAACAGAGCGGCGGCGAGGGGGCTGTGACGCCGCCTCGCCGGCCACGGCCGGTGTCATCTCGACATGCGCCATGGCAAGCCTCCCGCTTGATCGATCAGGACAGTTTGCCGACGGACTTCTCGAGCAGATCCCAGGCCTTCTCGCCGTACTTGCCCTTCCACTCGGCGTAGAAGCCGGCGGCACGGAGCTTGTCGCGGAACGGCCCGACCTCGGGCTGGTTGAACACGAGGCCCTTGCCGGTGAGCTCCTGCTTCACGGTGGCGTTGAGCTTCTCGGTGTCCTCGCGCTCCTTGACGGCCGCCGCGTTGACGTTCTTGGCGACGATGGTCTTGATATCGTCCGGCAGAGCCGCCCAGGCTCTGCGATTCATCAGGAACCAGAAGCCGTCCCACATGTGGTTGGTCAGCGAGCAATACTTCTGGACCTCATACAGCTTCGCCGTCGAGATCAGCGCCAGCGGATTTTCCTGGCCCTCGACGATCTTGGTCTGCAGCGCCGAATAGACCTCGCTGAAATTGATCGAGGCGGGCGAGGCGTCGAAGGCCTTGAACATCGAGGTCCAGAGCGGCGATACCGGCACGCGGATCTTGAACCCCTTGTAGTCGTCGGGCCCGTTGATCGGCTTGGTCGACGACGTGGTCTGGCGGAAGCCGTTGTCCCAGATCTTGTCCATGACCTCGAGGCCGGCCTTCTTGATCTCGCCGCGCACATAGGCGCCGAGGTCGCCATCCATGGCCTTCCAGACCGTGGGATAGTCAGGGAATGCGAAACCGATACCGTTGATCGAAGCCGCCGGCACCAGGGTCGCCAGGATCAGGCCGGACAGCGTGAAGAACTCGACGCCGCCGGAGCGCACCTGGCTCAGCACGTCGGTGTCCGAGCCGAGCTGGTTGTTCGGGAACACCTGAAGGTCGAACCGGCCGTTGGTCTCGGTCTTGATCGCCGCGGACATCTCGCGGGCCCGAGCCACCAGCGGGTGCGATTCCGGCAGGTTGTTGGCGAACTTGTAAGAGAATTCGGCGGACTGGGCGCGCGCGACATAAGGCGCGCCAATGCCGCCCATGACGGCGGAAGCGGCCGAGACCTTCAGTAGCGTGCGTCGTGAAAAGCTCATCGGTTTCTCCCTCGAGAGGCTTGTTGTTGTTCTGAGATGCCAATCCTATACGGACCTGACGCCGCGGGGTCACCAGCGATCTCTGCACAGCTGGCGCTTATTGCAGTGTCCGTAGGCGGCGGCAATATCGGCTTTCTGACGAGAGGATGGTTGGGTGGATCGTCGTGCTGCCGCGAGCAGTCGAACCAGCGGTCGTCGGGCGACAAGCTGCGGCCTTGTGCGAAGATTTTCCACTAAATACCTGATCTAATTGTAGATATAAATATTCCATAATATACCTTATGCGAATTACAGATATGGGCGTCCGTATCACTTGACGCCGGGGTTTGCGGATTTGCCTGATAGTCTGCCCGCGATTCAATGGCGCCTCGTGGAGGCTTGGAGACCAATGGCCCGACGGACCGGCAGCGCTGATCTCCCGCTTCATGGTGGACGCGTGCCGCCGTGGCTGGCGCAGCGCATGGCGACGCTGGGCGCGATCATCACGCAGGCCGTGGTCCATCATTACGGCCGTGACGCATTCCTGCAGCGGCTCTCGCATCCATTCTGGTTCCAGTCGTTTGGCGCCGTGATGGGCATGGACTGGCATTCGTCGGGCATCACCACGAGCGTCATCGGCGCGCTCAAGCGCGGGCTGGCGCCGCTGCAGGACGAGCTCGGCATCTACGTCTGCGGCGGCCGCGGCAAGCATTCGCGGCGCACGCCGGACGAATTGTCGGCGCTGGGCGACCGGACCGGCGTCGATGGCATTGCCCTCACCCGCGCCAGCCGTCTGGTCGCCAAGGTCGACAGTGCCGCGGTCCAGGACGGCTTCGAGCTCTACCTGCACGGCTTCTTCGTCACCGCGGACGGCAAATGGACCGTGGTCCAGCAAGGCATGAACGATCACAAGCGGCAGGCACGACGCTACCACTGGCATTCCGAGGGGCTGCGCAGCTTCGTCGACGAGCCGCACAGCGCGATCGACGGTCCAGCGCAGGGCGAGATCGTCAATCTCACCGATCACCGCGCCGACGCCTCGCGCCAGGCTCAGCTCGATCTGCTCGCCGCGCTCGGTCCCGATGGCATCGCGCGTGAATATGCCGAGTTGACCGAGCAGGTGGCGGCGCAGGGCGATCTGTTGCACCTGATCATGCCCGGGCATCACGATGTGCGCTCGAGCGATGTCTTCATCCGCCGCCTGCACGGCACCCTCGCCGCCGCGGCCGAGCGCGGGCCGCTGGACTTCCCCGAGCTGCTGCTCACGCCGGGCGTCGGCGCCCGCACCGTCGAGTCGCTCGCCATGGTCGCGGAGGTCGTCCACGGGACGCCGTACCGTTTCCGCGATCCGGCGCGTTTCTCGCTCGCGCATGGCGGCAAGGACCGTCATCCGTTTCCGGTGCCGATCAAGGTCTATGACGAGACCATCGGCGTGCTGAAATCGGCGGTGCAGCAGGCCAAGCTCGGCCGCGACGAAGAACTGCAGGCGCTGAAGCGGCTGGATGACCAGGCCCGCAGGCTGGAGCTGACCGCAACCGGTCCGTCCTTCGATGCTTACGTGGCCAATGAGCGCGCGCGTTCGCCGGATCTCGACGGCCGCTCGGTGTTCGGCTGGGAGGCCGACCTCGCCGGCCGCGGCCGCATCACCAAACGCTAGTGCGGCGCTTGTCGACCGCGACACCTATCAGCGCCCCCGGAAGCGCGGCTTGCGCCGTCCGAGGAAGGCCGCGACGCCCTCCTTGTGATCGTCGGTCAGGCTCGCCAGCGCGAACTGGTCGAGATCCATGTGGCTGGCGAGATCGTCGAGCGCATGGGCCAGCCGGTTGACCGTCAGCTTGGTCATCGCCACCGAAATCGGCGGCTGGGCGGCGACCTTGGCCGCGAGCGCCATCGCAGCCTCGTAGGATTTGCCCGGATCAGTCACCTGCTCCACAAGACCCCATTCGTAAGCCTCGTCGGCAGAGATCCGATCGTCGGCCAGGATCACGGCCTGCTTGGTGCGCGCCGGCCCCATCAAATGCAGCATGCGCGGCACGCTCTGCCAGCTCATGTTCATGCCGAGCGCGATCTCCGGCACGCGCAGATGCGCATTGCGCGCCATGACCCGAAAATCCAGCGCAACCGCGAGCGCCACGCCGCCGCCGACGCAGAACCCTTCGATCGCGCCGATCGTGACCTGCTCCATCTCGTGCCAGGCGCGCGTCAGCCGCGGCCCGAGCTTCAGGTGACGGCGCAGTGCGCCCATGTCCATGGTCTGGCGCGAGCGTCCTTCGGCATCCTTGAGGTCGAAGCCGGCGCTGAACGATTTGGCGCCGCCGGTCAGCACCACCACCGAGGTTTCGCCATCGTCCTCGAAGCTGCGCGCCGCATCGGTCAGCTGCCGCAGCGCCTCCGGCGACAGCGCGTTGATACCGTCGCCACGGTCGAACCGCACCACGGCGATGCGCCCCTCCGGTCCGAGGCCCTTCTCGATCGTCACATCGTCAACCACGCATACCTCCCCGCTCGCATTGTTGTGTACTGCTTGCCTCGACATAGCACGGCGATTTCGCCTATTCTGTAGGCATGAGCGAACATGATCATCACCACCACGATCACGACCATTCCGAACTGTCCGAGACCGAACTGCGCGTGCGCGCGCTGGAATCGATCCTGACCGAGAAAGGCTATGTCGAGGCTGCCGCGCTCGACGCCATCGTGCAGGCTTATGAGACGAAGATCGGCCCGCATAACGGCGCCCGGGTCGTCGCCAAGGCCTGGACCGATCCCTCCTTCAAGAAGGCGCTGCTCGAGGACGCCAGCAAGGCGGTCGGCACCCTCGGCCATGTCAGCCGGGTCGGCGACCATCTGGTCGCGATCGAGAACACGCCTGGCCGTCACAACATGGTCGTCTGTACTTTGTGCTCCTGTTACCCCTGGGAGATGCTCGGCCTGCCGCCGGTCTGGTACAAGGCCTCGCCGTATCGCTCGCGCGCGGTCAAGGATCCGCGCGGCGTGCTCGCCGATTTCGGCGTGAGCCTGCCGAAGGAGACGGAAATCCGCGTCTGGGACTCCACCGCAGAGACGCGCTTTCTGGTGCTGCCGATGCGGCCCGCGGGCACCGAGGGTTGGAGCGAAGAACAGCTCGCCGAACTCGTGACGCGCGATTCCATGATCGGCACCGGATTCCCGAAAACGCCGGGAGCACCGTCGTGAACGGCGTCCACGACATGGGCGGCATGGACGGGTTCGGCAAGGTCGAGCCCGAGCCGAACGAGCCGATGTTCCATCAGGAATGGGAATCGCGGGTGCTCGCCATGGTCCGCGCGATGGGCGCGGCCGGCGCCTTCAACATCGATGCATCGCGCTTCTATCGCGAGACCCTGCCCCCGGAAGTCTATCTGTCGAGCTCCTACTACAGGAAATGGCTGCTCGGGCTGGAAGCCCTGCTGCTCGACAAGGGCTTTATCTCGAAGGACGACGTCGCTGCCGGACATTCCGTCGCGCCGGCGAAATCGCTCAAGCACGGCAAGTTCTCGATCGCCGACGTCGAGCGCATCATGGTGCGCGGCAAGTTCGGCCGCGCCGCACCGGCGCCGGCGAAGTTCAAGGCCGGCGATCGGGTGCGGGCGAAGAACATCCATCCCGCCACGCACACGCGGCTGCCGCGCTATGTGCGCGGTCATGTCGGGGTGGTCGAGCGCGATCATGGCTGTCACGTGTTCCCCGATACCGCGGCGAACGACGCCGGCGAGCATCCGCAATGGCTGTACACCGTCGTGTTCGATGGACGCGAACTGTGGGGGCCGGACTCCGATCCGACCATCAAGGTTTCGATCGACGCGTTCGAACCGTATCTGGAGGCGATCTGATGGATGCCGGCGCCGCCGCGCGCGCGACCAGCGCCGTGCCCAGCATTCCCCGCGATCAGGACGGCCCGGTGTTCCGCGCACCGTGGGAGGCGCAGGCGTTCGCCATGGCGTTGACGCTGCATGACCGCGGCGTGTTCACCTGGCCCGAATGGGCCGCCGCCCTCGCCGATGAGATCAAGCGCGCGCAGGCTGCCGGCGATCCCGACACCGGCGACACCTATTACCAGCATTGGCTCGCGACCCTCGAACACCTCGTGGCCGCCAAGGGCGTGACGACGAAGGACGCGCTGCACCGCTACCGCGACGCCTGGGACCGCGCCGCCGACCGCACCCCGCACGGCCAGCCGATCGAGCTGACGGCGGCGGATTTTGAGTAGCGGCGCGTTTCCGCCGTGCGCCCAGATCGCGCCGCATTCACAGCTGTCGTCCCTGCGAAAGCAGGGACCCATACTCCGCGGCGAATATTGCGTGAACGCGACTCGTCGTTCCAGCATCGCTCAACAATAACCACTCGTGGTTGATGGTGTGGACGGCCCCCTACGGCATCAGTGTGCCAGAATGAGGTTGTTACAAATCTCAGACATGGGAGCCGTCCGTGAACCAGATTATCCGCATTGGGATGGATACGTCGAAGCATATTTTTGTGCTGCATGGGGTTGATGCGTCCGAGCAGCCGGTCTTACGCAAGAAGCTTTCGCGCAAACTCGTGCTGGAGTTCTTCGCCAAATTGCCGCCGACGGTGATCGGGATGGAGGCCTGCGGGGCGTCGCAATATTGGGCGCGAGAGCTTTCCAGGCTGGGCCATGAGGTGAAGCTGATGGCACCGCAATTGGTGAAGCCCTACGTGATGCGGAACAAGAATGACGGGCGAGACGCAGAAGGCCTGTGTGAGGCGATGAGCCGGCCGAGCATGCGCTTTGTGCCGGTGAAAAGCGCCGAGCAGCAGGCTGCGCTGATGCTGATGGGGGTCCGCGACGGACTGATCGCCCGGCGCACCCAATTGACCAACACGATCCGCGGCCATGCGGCGGAGTATGACCTGATCGCGCCCAAGGGGCTGGAGGCGATCGAACCGCTGCTGGCGCGGATCGCGCAGGACGAGACGCTTCCCGCTCTGGCGCGCGAGCTGTTTGCCATGCTGGGCCGGGAGTGCGTCAGGCTCGAGGACGAGTTGGAGGCGGTTGAGGCCAAGCTGATGGCCTGGCACCGCGGCGATGCCACGGGCCGGCGCCTGGCGCAGATTCCGTCGATCGGTCCGATCATTGCAACGATGCTGGTGATGAAGACACCTGATCCGGCCGCGTTCCGCTCTGGTCGTCACTTTGCGGCCTGGCTGGGATTGACACCCAAGGACCACTCCACCGCAGGCAAGACCAGGCTTGGCAAGATCACGCGGGCGGGCGATGAGGACCTGCGCCGTCTGCTGGTCGTCGGGGCCACGGCGGTGATCCAGCAGGCCAGGCGCGGACGCGGTCATCACTCGCGCTGGCTACTGGCGCTGATCAAGCGCAAGCCGCCGAAGCTTGCGGCCGTAGCGCTTGCCAACAAGGTGGCGCGCATCGCCTGGAAGCTGATGGTGACGGGTGAGAGTTATGACGCCGCACGGCTGAATGCCGCTACGACGGGTACCGCTTAACAGATTGGCCGGCCGGCGGGCTCGCTCGCCGACCGACCGACCGGAGCTGCAAGAGCAGATGGAGCGATCGATCGAGCAACGATGCGAGACAATCCGTGGGACCCATCGGCCGTCAACAGGTCGCGTGGTTGTTTGGAACTCGCATCGCGCAAACCATCTTGGCCAGCGATTCATTCGATCGCACTCAACAGGCCGGACATATGGATGCAAGCGATCCGATCAATCCCAGAAAGCTCTTGTGCCACGGGGGCCGTCCACATATGGGTCCCGGCCTTCGCCGGGACGACGATGAGGATGGTTCGCGATCTCCTTTGCATGGGGTTGTTTTCGATATTTTGGTAGTGCGCCCCTGCGGACGGCGGTCCGCCCGCGGTTACGGGCCGCCCTGCGCGACATACTCCCGCCAGCCCTTGGCCCGCAGGCTGCAGGCCGGGCATTCGCCGCAGCCGTAACCCCAATCGTGCTGCGCGCCGCGTTCGCCGAGATAGCAGGTGTGCGAGTGCTCGCGGATCAGATCGACCAGCCCTGCCCCGCCGAGCTCGTGCGCGAGCCGCCAGGTCGCGGCCTTGTCGAGCCACATCAGCGGCGTGTGCAGCTCGAAGTCCCTCGCCATGCCGAGGCTGAGCGCGGACTGCAGCGCCTTGATGGTCTCGTCGCGGCAATCCGGGTAGCCGGAATAGTCGGTCTCGCACATGCCGCCGATGATGTGGCGGATGCCGCGCCGATAGGCCAGCGCCCCGGCGAACGTAAGGAACACGAGGTTGCGGCCGGGCACGAAGGTGTTGGGCAAGCCGTCCGCGCCCATTTCGATTGCGACGTCGCGGGTCAGCGCGGTATCCGAAATCTCCGACAGCGTCGGGATCGCGAGCGTGTGGCTGTCGCCGAGCTTTGCTGCCCAGTCCGGCCGCAGAGCCCTGATCCCGTCCAGCAGGCGGTCGCGGCAGTCGAGCTCGATCGCGTGGCGCTGGCCGTAGGTGAAGCCGAGCATTTCGACGCGCGCGAAGCGGTCCAACGCCCAGGCCAGGCAGGTGGTGGAATCCTGGCCGCCGGAAAACAGCACCAGCGCGGTGTCGGAATTGGTCTGATCGGTCATGGAACGCGCTTTACCACTCCTTGGCGCCACGGCCAATCGGTGGACAGCGCCGCGATTCCGGCGCGTTTTGCTGGGATCGACGGGGCTGATTTGGCATAAGGCATATACCGCTCACAGTCCGGTGCCCGATGACCCCTTCCCGCGACATTTCCCGCCTGATCGAGATCATGGCTGCGCTGCGCACGCCGGTGACCGGCTGCCCGTGGGACCTCGAACAGAATTTCGAGACCATCGCGCCCTACACGATCGAGGAGGCCTATGAAGTCGCGGATGCGATCGCGCGCGGCGATTTCGAGGATTTGCGCGAGGAGCTCGGCGACCTCCTGCTGCAGGTGGTCTATCACGCAAGGATGGCCGAGGAGCAGAACGCGTTTGCGTTCGGCGACGTGGTCGAGGCGATCACGAGGAAGATGATCCGCCGTCATCCGCACGTCTTTGCCGACAAGGACGGCAATATCCAGCCCGCCGGCGTCAAGAGCGCCTGGGAGCGCATCAAGGCCGAGGAGAAGGCCGAGCGCGCCGCTCGGCGACCGCCGGAAGAGACCGCGCACGCATCCTTGCTCGCCAGCGTGAAGGCGGGCCTCCCTGCCTTGACGCGCGCGATGGAGCTGCAGCGCAAGGCGTCCACGGTAGGCTTCGACTGGAACGACCCGCGTGCGGTGCTCGCCAAGATCCGCGAGGAGGCCGATGAGATCGAGGCCGCGCTCGACCGCAACGACAGAGCCGAGATCGCGGAGGAGACCGGCGATCTGATGTTCGCGCTGGTCAACCTCGCCCGCCACGTCGACGCCGATCCCGAAACCGCGCTGCGCGCGACCAACGCCAAGTTCGAGCGGCGTTTTGCCTATATCGAAAAGGCCCTCGCTGCGAAGGGACGCTCGCTCGAGGGCGCGACGCTTGAGGAGATGGATGCGTTGTGGAACGAGGCGAAGACTGTCGTCACTGCTGTCGTCCCTGCGAAAGCAGGGACCCATACCGCGTGATCTATCGGTAGGCTGACGGTACCAGTACCGCGTGAGTGATGAACTGGCGCGGTCGTGGGTGCGGAACTGCGACCGAGCTCAACAACGATGGCCGGTGGTTATGGGTCCCTGCTTTCGCAGGGACGACATCGAGTATGTGGGACGTGGCCGCGTCAAAATACGCAGATGCGTCCCCTCACCTCACAACAGCGTCCCGTGCAGGATCACGGCAGCAACGCCGAAATAGATTACGAGGCCGGTGACGTCGACCAGCGTCGCGACGAACGGCGCGGAGGCACTGGCCGGGTCGAAACCGATGCGCTTGAGGATGAACGGCAGCATCGATCCGGACAGCGAGCCGAAGGTGACGATGCCGACCAGCGCGGCGCCGACGGTCATGGCCACCAGCATCCAATGCGGGCCGTAGTCGAACAAGCCCAGCGTCTGCCAGAGCGTGATCCTGACGATGCCGATCACCCCCAGAATGGACCCGAGCACGATGCCGGTCGGCAGTTCGCGCAAGGCGACGCGCCACCAGTCGCGCAGCCGCACCTCATGCAACGCCAGCGATCGGATCAGGAGCGAGGTGGCCTGGGAGCCGGAATTGCCGCCGGAGCTCATGATCAGCGGGATGAACAGCGTCAGGACGATCGCCTTCTCGAGCTCGCTCTGGTACGACTGCATCGCGGTTGCGGTCAGCATTTCCGAGAGGAACAACGCGCACAGCCAGCCGCCGCGCTTCTTGATCATTTCGGGGAAGCCGATCCGCAGATACGGCTCGTCGATCGCTTCCATGCCGCCGAACTTCTGGACGTCTTCGGTCGATTCCTCGACGATGGCGTCGATGACGTCGTCGACCGTGACGATGCCGAGGATATGGCCGGGGCCGTCGACGACGGCGACCGCGAGCAGATCGTAGCGCGAGATCAGCCGCGCCGCCTCCATGCGGTCGGCCTCCGGCGAGATCATCAGCGGCTTCCGCGCCGGTGCCGCGGTGAGCACATTGGCATGCGGATCGGCCGAGATCAGGCGGCGCAGCGGCACGGCCTGGATCAGCGTCTTCTTGACCGGGTCGATCACGAAGATCGAATAGACGGTCTCGCGGGTGCGCTCGACCATCCGGATGTGATGCAGGACCTCGGCGATGGTCCAGTTCGAGGGCACGCTGACGAATTCGGTCGTCATGATGCTGCCGGCGCTGCGTTCGGGATAGGCCAGCAGCCCGGAGATGACGCTGCGGGTATCCGGATTGAGGCCGTTCAGCAGCGTGGTGCGCAGCGGCTCGACCAGCTCCTTGAAGATGTCGGCGGCGCGGTCGTCGGAGACGCCCGACAGCAGCGACACCGCCGTGTCCTTCGGCAGTTCGGCCAGGATCTCGCAGGTGTTGTCGAGCCCGGGCAGGTCGAGCACCTCGATCGCCTTCTCGGCCGGCAGCGATTGCAGCAGCTTCGCCGCATCCGCCGGCTCCCGGGCATTGAGGGCATCGACGATCTCGGGCGCCCGCACATGGGCAAGGTCCCCGTTCTGGCCGGCGAGCGTGTCGTGGGTAATGGTTTCGCTGGTGTCCTGCATCGATCCGCCTCGGCTTTGCGTCCAGCAGCGCAATGAACCAAGGCGGCGCAGATTTCAAACAGAAAGTGCGGCGGCACGTCGCAGGCGCGGTCGAGTGAAGCCGCGTCACGGCGCCGTCACATTTCGGGAGATTGCGAGGTGCCGTCCCGGAGGGCCGCTCAGGCCCGGCCGAACAGTTTCGCGGCGTCGTCCACCGCCTGGCGCGCGGCGGCAAGATCCGGCGTTTCGTTGTCGTCGTTGAAGGCGAAATAGTCGTTTTCGCCGACCGGCTGGACAACGATGCCGTCGCGCCGGCCGAGGACGCTGAGGTTGCGGTAGAAGACGCCGTAATTGACATCCGGCTGGGGGATGAGCCAGGCGATCTGGCCGCGCACCGGAACGATGCTCTCGTCACGGAACAGCGCACGGGCGCCGTAGCCGGTGCAATTGACAATGACGGTTTCGCGGATCTTCGAAAGATCGGACGGCGTGTGCAGTTCGATCGGGACGAAGAGTCCACTGGCCCGCTGAAACTCTGCTTCGAGCTGACGGTAGAGATCCGTGACGTTGTAGGTCAGCGAGGCGCTCTTCCACGCGTACGGCGCCGGAAACGGATTTGCTCCGGCGGCCAGCAAGTCCCATCGCGGCGTGAGCGACCTGATCCGGCCGCGCAATTCGAGGAATTTCTTTGAGCCGGCGCCCGAGGCATGCTGGCGCCTGTGCGGGCGGCCGTCGGCGTCGGGCGCATCGTCGGACAGCAAATAGCGATCGGTCCA
The DNA here is from genome assembly GCF_054063415.1 of Bradyrhizobium sp. USDA 4011. Taxonomy (NCBI): domain Bacteria; kingdom Pseudomonadati; phylum Pseudomonadota; class Alphaproteobacteria; order Hyphomicrobiales; family Nitrobacteraceae; genus Bradyrhizobium; species Bradyrhizobium sp. USDA 4011. Next base: position 8,441,020 of record NZ_JBSSGG010000001.1, on the reverse strand, counting down.
TTCGATCGGATTGCCGGCAAGGCCGAGATAGCTTTGATGGGTGGCAAAGGTCGTCCGGGCCACCCGCTCCCAGCGGTCGGCAAAGTCCGGCGTGACATCTGCTTCCATCGCGATACGCGAATCCGGCGACCAGTCCCCGGTCGCACGCGCCGAGCGCACCTGCGGGAAGCGCTCCTTGGCGTAGATCGTCACGGTCGCGTCCATCCTCTGGGCGGTGATCGCCGTCGTCAGACCGATCGCGCCGGCGCCGAGGACAGCAATGTTGCGCGCGCTCAATTGCAGGGCGAGCGGCACGGCCTCCTGCGCGGCGCCCCAGGACAGCGACCAGCCGCTGCCGCCGTGTCCGTAATTGTGGACGACATATTTGCTGTCGATCCATTCCGCTTCGATGCGCGGACCGGCGGCGCGGAACGGACGCAGGCATACGGTGACACGAAACATGCGGTCTGGACGCGCAAGAACCGGCCGGAGCGCGGGCGCGTCGACGAAAGCAGCGTTGTCGGCAACGCCACGCGTTGAGATCCCTGCGACCGCAGCGCTTGCCAGGCCGCCGCCGAGAAATGTTCGACGGTTGAACATCGTTCCCCCTTGCCGCCCGCGGATTCCCGGGACGCTACATCCCGTGCGGCAGAGCATCGAATCGTGACATGACGATGTCGCGCTTGGTCTCGTCGACCCGCACCGTCATGTCGAAGCGCTCGCCATTGAGCTCCTTGTTCAGGACCTCGGCATTGCGATGCAGCCAGCTGATGCCGGCGCCGTCGGAGGCGTCGATCGAAAGATTGAGCGTGATGCGCTTGGCCGCGAGGCGGTCCTCGATCGCGGCCAGGAGCTCATTGATCCCCTCGCCTGTGACGGCCGAGACGAGGAAGCACGGCCGCTCCGGCGGCCGGCGCGCGGCGATGTTGCGCAGATTGTCCCGCGCCTCCGGATCGAAGCGATCGATCTTGTTCCAGACCTCGATGATGCGCTGGCCGCCGTCGGCGTCGGGATCGATGCCGAGCTGGTGCAGCACCGCCTCGACGTCGCGCTCCTGCGCCTCCGCATCCTCGTGGGAGATGTCGCGGACATGCAGGATGATGTCGGCTTCCAGCACCTCCTCCAGCGTGGCGCGGAACGCGGCCACCAGCTGGGTCGGCAGATTGGAGATGAAGCCGACCGTGTCCGACAGCATCGCCTTGCCGCCATGCGGCAGGTCGAGCGCGCGAAGGGTCGGGTCGAGCGTCGCAAACAGCATGTCCGCAGCCTGCACGTCGGCGCGCGTCAGGCGGTTGAACAGGGTTGATTTTCCGGCATTGGTGTAGCCAACCAGCGCCACCACGCGGTATGGCACGCGCTGGCGTCCGGCGCGATGCAACCGCCGCGTCGCCTGCACCTTCTTCAGCTCGTTCTCAAGCCGCGTGATGCGGTCGCCAATCAGGCGGCGGTCGGCCTCGATCTGGGTCTCGCCCGGGCCGCCCATGAAGCCGAAGCCGCCGCGCTGGCGTTCGAGATGGGTCCATGACCGCACCAGGCGGCTGCGCTGGTAATTGAGATGGGCAAGCTCGACCTGCAGCGCGCCTTCCTTGGTCTTGGCGCGGCGGCCGAAGATTTCCAGGATCAGGCCGGTGCGGTCGAGCACCTTGGTGCTCCAGGCCTTCTCGAGGTTGCGCTGCTGGATCGGCGACAACGCGCAATCCATCACCACGAGTTCGACCTTGTCGCCGGCGACGAGGCCGTTGATCTCCTCGACCTTGCCCTTGCCGAGATAGGTCGCGGGCCGGATCTGGCTGATCGGCGCGACGACGGATTCCACCACAGTGAGGTCGATCGCACCGGCGAGGCCGGCGGCTTCCTCGATCCGCGCTTCGAAGTCGCGGACAGAGGAATCCGTTTGCGCATCGCCGTCGCCACGGCGCATGCGCAGGTACGGGCCGATGACGACCACCCGCCCGGTGCTCAAGTCCCCCGCCGACCCGGGCCTAGACTTGGTCCGGTCGACGCCCCCTTCAGGATTGAAGGGTTCCAATCAATTCACTCTCAAGCCGGTGCGTCCTCACCACCTTCGAACAGCTGAATCGGAGCGCCGGGCATGATGGTCGAGATCGCGTGCTTGTAGACAAGCTGCGAGTGACCGTCGCGCCGCAGCAGCAAGCAGAAATTGTCGAACCATGTGACAATGCCCTGCAGCTTTACCCCGTTGACCAGAAATATCGTCAGTGGCGTTTTTGTTTTACGAACGTGATTAAGGAAGGTGTCTTGTAGATTTTGTGCGCGGTCTGCCGCCATTGTTTTTGTCCCGCAAGCTTGTGCTTCTTTTTATTAAACCGGTTGCGGCTCTCTGACGGAGCCTCCTCCGGCTGCCCGCCTTCCCTGAGATCCCCCTCTGGCAGGCGTAGCGGTAGGATTAGAGGCCACGCGCGGTTTTTAGGCAAGCCGGTTCGCGCGGCAGTCGGTAGGAACACGGTGGCAATTCTAAGAAAGCGCAGGGAAAGAGACGAATATTCTCGTGGAGAGTGGATAAATCCCCGGGTTGTGCCGGCCCTGCCCTCGCCTCGCGCGCCCACCCGGACCCGAGCCTGGCTCCTGCTTCCCCGGCGGTAACCGCCGAGGCTTCGCGCCAAGCCGCCGGCGATTGCCCGCCCAGGCGTATCGGGATCAGCCGACCCCGTGCGTCAGCCGACCCCGAGCGCCTTCAGCTTGCGATGCAGGGCCGAGCGTTCCATGCCGACGAACTCCGCGGTGCGCGAGATGTTGCCGGAGAAGCGGCTGATCTGGGCGATCAGATAATCGCGCTCGAACACCTCGCGCGCCTCGCGCAGCGGCAAGCCCATGATGTGCTCGCCATTGTTGGAGGTCGGCATCGCCGGCACCATGGAGCCGACGTCCTGCGGCAGCATGTCGGCGGTGATGATCGCCTCCGGCCCGCCGCCGGCCAGGATCATCACGCGCTCGACATTGTTGCGGAGCTGGCGGACGTTGCCCGGCCAGACATGCGATTGCAGCACGGCCATCGCGTCCTGTCCGATCTGCCGCTTCGGCAGGCCGGTCGCCGCCGAAATCTGGTCCATGAAATAGTCGATCAGCTCGGGGATGTCCTCGCGGCGCTCCGACAGCGGCGGCACCCGGATCGGCACCACCGAGAGGCGATGATAGAGATCCTCGCGGAAACGGCCCGCCGCGATCTCCTCCTCGAGATTGCGCGCGGTCGAGGAGATGATGCGGACGTCGACATGGACCTTGCCGGTGCCGCCCTGGCGCTGGAAGGTCTGATCGACCAGTACGCGCAGGATCTTGTTCTGGGTCTCGCGCGGCATGTCCGCGATCTCGTCGATGAACAGCGTGCCGCCATGCGCTTCCTCGAGCGCACCGGCCTTGCGCTGCTGCTCGCCGTTCGATCCCTCGATGCCGAACAGCTCGATCTCCATGCGCTCCGGCGTGATCGCGGCCGCATTGATCACCACGAACGGCCCCTCGGCGCGCCCGGAGGCATGATGCAACGTGCGCGCGGCGAGCTCCTTGCCGGCGCCGGAGGGACCGACGATCAGGATGCGGCTGTTGGCCTTGGCGGCGCGGTCGATGGTCTGGCGCAGCTGGTTCATGCAGGCCGAGCGTCCGGTCAGGACGCTCGCAGCCGGCGCCAGTTGCTTGAGCTCCTTCACCTCGCGCTTGAGCCGCGAGGTCTCCAGCGCGCGGGTCGCGACCAGGATCAGCCGGTCAGACTTGAACGGCTTCTCGATGAAGTCATAGGCGCCGCGCTTGATCGCCGCGACGGCGGTCTCGATGTTGCCGTGGCCGGAGATCATCACGACCGGCAGATCGGCATTGTCCTTCTTGATCTGCTCGAGCAGCTGCAGGCCGTCGAGCTTGGAGCCCTGCAGCCAGATGTCGAGGAAGACCAGGTTCGGGCGGCGGTTGGCGATCTCGGCCAGCGCCGAATCGCTGTCGCGCGCGGTGCGCGTGGAGAACCCCTCATCGTCCAGGATACCCGCAACGAGGTCACGAATGTCAGCTTCGTCGTCGACAATCAGAATGTCACTTGCCATGGGTTACACCTGCGTTGTCAGTCGCCCGTCGCGGCTTTGATTCGTGGCTGTTGGCTTCTTGGCTCTTGCGCATTTGGCTCTTGGTTACTTGGTTCTTGCTGATCGGGTTCTTGGATTAGTTGTTGGATTTTTGGTTCATTGTTGGTCGCCTGTGCCGGGCCGTTGGTCGGCTCTTGCGGCGGATTTTTTTCGCTGTCGGGGTCGGATGATTTCACGTCCGGCTTTTGTTCCTTGCTCTCCGGTTTGGCCGCCTGGCCCGTGACGGAGAAGCGCAGCCGCATCCAGGCACCGCGCTGGCCCTCGCGGAAATCGGACGCGTCCTTGAGTTCGATGCGACCGCCATGGTCCTCCAGAACGCGACCGACGATCGCAAGTCCAAGGCCGGTGCCCTTCGCACGCGTCGTGACATAGGGCTCGAGCAGGCGCGCACGGGCGACCTTGGGCAGGCCGATGCCGTTGTCGACGACATCGATCAGGATGTCGTCGCCTTCGCGCTGCGCCACGACGTCGATGCGGCCCTTGCCGAGCTCCTCGCGCGGGACCTGCTCGATCGCCTCGGTCGCGTTCTTGATGATGTTGGTCAGCGCCTGCGAGATCAGCCTGCGGTCGAACTGTGCCGGCAGGGGCGACTGCTTGATGTCGGCCTCGATGTCGAGATCCGGATGCGCGACCTTCATCAAAAACACCGCCTGACGCACCACGTCGGCGACGTCCTCGCCTTCGATCACGGGCTTCGGCATCCGCGCGAAGCGCGAGAACTCGTCGACCATGCGCCTGATGTCGTCGACCTGGCGCACGATGGTGTCAGTGCACTGCTCGAAGATCGACTTGTCCTTTTCTTCGGTGATGGTCTTGCCGAACTTGCGGCGGATCCGCTCGGCCGAGAGCTGGATCGGGGTCAGCGGGTTCTTGATCTCGTGGGCGATGCGGCGGGCGACGTCGCCCCAGGCCGAGGTGCGTTGCGCGGAGACCAGTTCGGTGATGTCGTCGAGCGTGATGATGTAGCTGTCGCGGGACTGGCTGGTCTGCTCGGCGGAGACGCGAACCGACAGATTGCGCTCATTGCCGTCGCGCAGGATCGTGACCTGCCCCTGCACCAGGCGCTGGGTGCCCTCGCGTGCGGTCCTCATCATCTCGTCGAGCTCCGGCAGCACGTCCGAGAGCGGATGGCCGAGCGTCTCCGACTCGGCATGCCCGATCAGCTTCTCCGCCGAGCGATTGAGCACGCCGATGGTGCCGGAGGCGTCGACCCCGATGATCCCTGCGCTAGCCGACGACAGCACCGCCTCGATGAAGCGGCGGCGGCTGTCGATGGTCTCGCTGGCGTCGACCAGCTCATTGCGCTGGGTGCGCAGCTCCTGGGTCATCTTGTTGAAGATTTCGCCGAGCATCGCGAGGTCACTTGCCGATTTGTGGACCGGCACCTGGACATTGAGGTTGCCGGTCGAGACCTCGCTCGCGGCGCCCATCAGCTGGCGGATCGGCGACACCAGCCCGTTGGCGAAATTCAGGCCGATCAGCACCGAAGCCATCAGGATGGTCAGCGCGATCACCGCGAACATCAGCGCGAACGCCACCTGGATGCCCAGCCGGCGGGTCTCGAGCTGGGCGTATTCGGCGGCGCTGGTCTGGGTCTGCTTGAGCTGGGCGACGACAGCCGGATCGAGCAGACGCGCCACATACAGGAACATGTCGTCATAGGCCCGCAGGCGGACCACGGAGGCGACGTAGTTTTCAGGAAAGACCGAGATCTTCGGCTCGGTCTCGTTGATATCCTTGAGGATGTCGGGTGGCGGCGCTTCATAGTTGAAGCGAACGCCGGTTTGCGCGCTGGCGACGATCTTGCCGTCCTTGTCCATCAGAACCGCGACCGGCAAATTGCGCGCCTCGGCGCCGGCGGTCAGGAGTTGCAGGAACGTCATGCGATCCTGGTCGTAGAGCGGACGCGCATGAGCGAGATCGTTGGCCATCGCCAGCGTGTCGCCGTTGATGAGCTGCGCGTGCTCCTGCATGTAGGCGCTGGCGATCGTCAGCGAGTTCTGGATCACCTGCTTGGTGGGACCCGAGAACAGCCGGTCGAGGCCGCGCTCAATGGTGACATTGGCGACGATCGACACCAGCACGGCGGGCAAGACCGCGATCACCGAGAACAGGCCGACGATCTGCACGTGCAGCCGTGCCGCCGCCCGGCCGCGCCGCCTCGCCTGCACCATCTGCCAGACTTCCCTGACGATGATGCCGACCAGCAGCAGGATCGTGGCGGCGTTGATCATCAGGAAGGAGCGGACGACGTCTGAGGTCGGCTCGATCGGGGTCAGGCCGGTCAGCACCACGAAGGTCAGGAAGGCGGACAGCAGCGCGATCGCCACGGCGAACGGCGCCAGCCAGCGCCGCAGCGGGAAGCCCCGCGCCTCTGCATTGGGCTCGGCCGGGGGCGCGTGTAACGTCGAAGCGGTGGTCTCTGCGCTGGTCATACCGGCAATTGAGCTGAGTGCGATCGCCCGCGGGAATTGCGAACTGATGCAATCATATCACAATGTTGCCGAATTACGACATTTCCGCGGCGCAAACCCCGTTGTGGCGCCGTGTCCTCAAACCATTTGTGTGACTACTCAAAAACGGCGGCGAGGCTCGCGCCCCGCCCCGTCAGCCCTAGCCCCCGCTCCGGTACACCTGGATATCGAGGTCGCGGATCTTCTTGCGCAAGGTATTGCGGTTCAATCCGAGCAGGTCGGCGGCCCGGATCTGGTTGCCGCGGGTCGCCGCCAGCGCGGCGGTCAGAAGCGGGATCTCGATCTCCTTGAGGATGCGGTGGTAGAGGCCCGGCGGCGGCACGCCGTTTGGGAAGCCGGAGAAGTGCGAGGACAGGTAGGCCTCCACGGCACCGCCGAGATTGTCGACGCCGACGGTCGCGGTGCTGCCCGAGGTGACGGCCGGCGGCGCCAGCTCGCCGTCGATGACAGAAGCGGTGATGACGTCCTGCGGATAGAGCGCGGCGAGCCGCCGGGCGAGGTTTTCCAGCTCGCGGACGTTGCCCGGCCAGCGGTGCTGCTTCAGCCGCTCCAGCGCCTGGGTGTCGAGCTTCTTCGGCGGCAGGCCGTCCTTCTCGGCGAGCGAGAAGAAGTGCCGGATCAGGTCGGGCAGATCCTCGATGCGCTCGCGTAGCGGCGGCAGCCGCAGCGGCACCACGTTGAGGCGGAAGAACAGATCTTCGCGGAACAGGCCCTGCTGGATCAGGATGCGCAGGTCCTTGTTGGAGGCCGCGACGATGCGCACGTCGGTCTTGATCGGCGTGCGGCCGCCGACGGTGGTGTATTCGCCCTGCTGCAGCACGCGGAGCAGACGGGTCTGCGCCTCCATCGGCATGTCGCCGATCTCGTCGAGGAACAGCGTGCCGCCCTCGGCCTGCTCGAAGCGGCCGGAGGCACGGGTATTGGCGCCGGTGAACGCGCCGCGCTCGTGGCCGAACAATTCGGATTCGATCAGGTCGCGCGGGATCGCCGCCATGTTGACCGCGACGAACGGGCCATTGCGGCGCCGGCCGTAATCGTGCAGCGCGCGGGCGACCAGCTCCTTGCCGGTGCCTGATTCACCTGAAATCATGACGGTGAGATCGGTCTGCATCAGCCGCGCCAGCACGCGGTAGATCTCCTGCATCGCCGGGGAGCGGCCAACCAGCGGAATTGAGTCGAACTCGCCGTCGTCGGCGGGACTGGCGACCCGCTCCTTCGGCTCGGCCAGCGCGCGGCCGACGATCGTGATCAGCTCCTTCAGGTCGAACGGCTTCGGCAGATATTCGTAGGCGCCGCGCTCGGAGGCGCGGATCGCGGTCATGAAGGTGTTCTGCGCGCTCATCACGATGACAGGCAAATTCGGCCGCATCTTCTTGATCCGCGGCAGCAGATCAAACGCGTTCTCGTCGGGCATCACCACGTCGGTGATGACGAGATCGCCCTCGCCCTGGCTGACCCAGCGCCATAGCGTGGCGGCGTTACCGGTCAGGCGCACCTCATAGCCGGCGCGCGACAGCGCCTGGTTCAGCACGGTCCGGATGGCGGTGTCGTCGTCAGCGACAAGTATGCTACCTGCAGGCATTGGTGTTCCTCATCGTGAGGCAGGCGAGGACGTACCCGGAACGTCCTCGCGGTTGCTGTGATCGTGTTGTTTCGCAGCGCTGTACATCGGCATCAGCACGCGGAAGGTGGTCTTGCGCGGCTGCGACTCGCATTCGATGATGCCGCCGTGATCGCCGACGATCTTGGCGACCAGCGCGAGGCCGAGCCCGCTGCCGGTCTGCTTGGTGGTGACGAAGGGATCGAACAGGTTCGGCAGCAGGTCTTCCGGGACGCCTGAGCCGTTGTCCTTGACGCAGAATTCCAGCGGCAGCGAGACCCGCGATTTCTTGCCGGGCACCGACAGCCGCACGCCGGGCCGGAACGCCGTGGTGAGGTGGATCTCCGCATCGGTGCCGAGATCGGCAACCGCTTCGGCGGCGTTCTTCACCAGGTTGAGGAACACCTGGATCAACTGGTCCTGATTGGCGAGCACCGGCGGCAGCGACGGATCATAGTCCTCAATGAAGCGGACGTTGCGGGCGAAGCCCGATTGCGCCAGCCGCTTCACATGGTCGAGCACCGAGTGGATGTTGACCGGGCCGCGCGCCACCGGACGGTCGTCGCCGAACACTTCCATGCGGTCGACCAGCGTCACGATGCGGTCGGCCTCGTCGCAGATCAGCCGCGTCAGCAGCCTATCCTCTGAGGAAGCCTGCTGCTCGAGGAGCTGCGCGGCGCCGCGGATGCCGGACAGCGGGTTCTTGATCTCATGGGCGAGCATCGCGGCCAGCGCGATCACCGAGCGCGCCGCGCTGCGATGGGTGAGCTGGCGGTCCATCTTGTCGGCGATGGTGCGCTCCTGCAGCATCACCACGATATGCCCGGGCCGCTCGGTCAGCGGCGCGACGTGCAGGTCGACCTGACGATCGCCGCCGATCCGCGGCGTGCCGAGATCGACCTTGTATTCATTGACCGGCGAGCCGCTCGCCCGCACCTGCTCGATCAGCGCGAGCAGCGGACTGCCGAACGGCACCAACTCCTTCAGCGACTGCCGGCGCAAGAACTGCGTCGAGATCTCGAAGAAGGATTCGGCGGCGATGTTGGCGTCGACGATCCGTCCGTCGGGTGCGACCAGCAGCACCGGATTGGGCAGCGCGTTGAGGATGGCCTCGCCATCGGTAGGCACGGGCCGGCGAAATTCCATGGCTGACGTCATGCGGCAGCACTCCAGGCAAAATCGTCATAGGCGTCCTCGAGCGCGCGATGCACGCTGGACGGCTGCTCCGAGGTCAGGATCGCCTGCCGCCAGGTCTTCAACGTTGCCGCCGGCGCGCAGCTATAGGCCGCAGCAGTCTCCAGCGCCCAGCCGAGATGCTTGCGCGCATGCCTGAGCCCGATACGCAGGCCATAGTGGCTGCAGACCTCGTCATAGAGCGCGCGAACATGCTTGAGCTGCTCGGCAAGCGACGGCGCAGCCTCGGCGATGCCGGTCTCGAGCCGGCGACCGATCTGGCCGGGCAGCCAGGGCTGGCCCTGCGCGCCGCGCCCGATCATGACGGCGTCGGCGCCCGACATCTCCAGCGCGCCGAGCGCCTTGTCGAACGAGGTGATGTCGCCATTGACCACGACCGGGATCGCGACGGCGTCCTTGACCGCGCGCACCGCGCTCCAATTCGCCTCGCCCTTGTAGAACTGGCAGCGGGTGCGGCCATGCACGGTGATCATCTGCACGCCTGATGCCTCGGCGCGGCGCGCCAGTTCGGGCGCATTGAGCGAGCGATCGTCCCAGCCGAGCCGCATCTTCAGCGTCACCGGCACCTTGACCGCCGACAGCGTCGCTTCGATCAGCGTCACCGCGTGATCCAGGTCGCGCATCAGGGCCGAGCCGGACTGGCCGCCGGTCACATGGCGCGCCGGGCAGCCCATGTTGATATCGATGATGTCGGCGCCGGCGCCCTCGGCGATCCGCGCGCCCTCCGCCATCCAATGGGTCTCGCAGCCGGCGAGCTGGACCACATGCGGCCCGATCCCGGCTGCCTCACAACGCAGCTTCGACATCGGCTTGCCGTTCACCAGATCGTCGCTGGCCGTCATCTCGGAGACCACCAGCCCGGCGCCCAAAGTGGCAGCGAGTCGCCGGAAGGGCGCGTCGGTGATGCCGGACATGGGCGCGAGGAGAACCCGGTTGGCGACCGCAATATCGCCTATCTTCAATGGGTTACGAGGAGTACTTTGCACGCCGGTCACAGCCGTCTCGTCGTTCTGTCAGCCACGCCATTGCAGCTGACGTCGTCTATTCTGCGCACAATTCTTGTGCAGTCAAGGCTCATGCCTACGGTTTAGACATTCCTACCATCAGTGCAAGTGCACTGCAACAAAATCCGCTTTTCCCACAGTCATCGGCAAACGCTCTGTTTTTGCGCAGCGGTCATGCTAAGGGCTGTGCGCGGCGGTCCCCCGCCGTCCCCCTCATCCCCGATTCGTCTGTCACTGGTTCAACATGCCGAAGCCTGAGCGTACCGCAGCCATCCTTGTCGCAGCCGGCCGTGGACTGCGCGCTGGCGCAGGCGGTCCGAAGCAGTACCGGACGATCGGCGGACAGACGGTGATCTACCGCGCCATGCAGGCGTTCTCCGGGCACCCCGACGTGTTTGCGGTGCAGCCGGTGGTCAATCCTGATGATGCCGCGTTGTTCGATGAAGCGGTGGCTGGCCTCCGCTATCAACCGCCGACGCCGGGCGGCATGACCCGGCAGGCCTCGGTCCATGCCGGGCTCGAGGCGCTCGCCAGCGAGAAGCCCGACATCGTACTGATCCACGATGCCGCGCGCCCCTTCGTTACCGCGGCCGTGATCTCGCGCGCGATCGCCGCGGCCGGCCGGACCGGTGCTGCGATCCCGGTGATTCCCGTCACCGACACGATCAAGCTCACCGGCGATACCGGCGATGTCGAGGCGACGCCGGAGCGCGCCCGCTTGCGGATCGCGCAGACACCACAGGCATTTCGTTTCGACGTAATATTGGAGGCGCATCGTCGTGCCGCCCGCGAGGGCCGCAGCGATTTCACCGACGATGCCGCGCTTGCTGAATGGGCGGGATTGACCGTTGCGACGTTTGAAGGCGATGCTGCCAATATGAAACTCACCACACCCGAAGACTTCGTACGCGAGGAAGCGCGGCTCGCGAGCCAGCTCGGCGATATCAGGACCGGCACCGGCTACGACGTGCACGCCTTTGGCGACGGCGACCATGTCATGATCTGCGGCGTGCGCGTGCCGCACAGCAAAGGATTCCTGGCCCATTCCGACGGCGATGTCGGACTGCATGCACTGGTCGACGCGATCCTCGGCGCGCTGGCCGACGGTGACATCGGCTCGCACTTCCCGCCGAGCGACGCCAAGTGGAAAGGCGCCTCCTCCGACCAGTTCCTGAAATACGCCGTCGAGCGCGTCACCGCGCGCGGTGGCCGGATCGCCAATCTCGAGGTGACGCTAATCTGCGAGCGGCCGAAGATCGGGCCGCTGCGCGACACCATGCGGGCGAAGATCGCGGAGATCTCCGGCGTTCACATCTCGCGCGTGGCGGTCAAGGCCACCACCAGCGAGCGGCTCGGCTTCACCGGCCGCGAGGAAGGCATCGCCGCGACCGCGAGCGCCACGGTCCGTTTGCCCTGGGATGACAAAGGTTGGGACGATAAAGGCTGGAGTGCCTGACATGGGCGGCAGCGACGCTCGAGCCCTCTCCCGCGCGCTGCTCGACCTGTGCCGGATGCGCAAGCTGACCATCGCGACCGCCGAGTCCTGCACCGGCGGTCTGGTCGCCGGCGCACTCACCGACATTCCCGGATCTTCCGACGTGATCGATCGCGGCTTCGTCACCTATTCGAACGAGGCCAAGCGGGTGATGCTCGGCGTCAAGGCGGCGACGCTGGAAACGTTCGGCGCGGTGAGCAAGGAAACCGCGACCGCGATGGCGATCGGCGCGCTGGAAAAGGCCGGCGTCGACCTTGCGGTCTCGATCACCGGGATCGCGGGCCCCGGCGGCGCGACGCTGGGCAAGCCGGTCGGCCTGGTGCACTTCGCCGTCGCGGCGCGCGACGGTCGCATCGTTCATCGGGAGCAACGATTTGGCGCGATCGGCCGCAGCACGGTGCGGCAGCGCTCGGTGGTCGAGGCGCTGCGCATGCTGATGGAGCTCGCGCGGCCGCCGCAGGCCGCAAAGCCGCGCCGCGAGGCTACCAGCCGGTTACGGCCGCGCGTGGCCCGTTCGCCGCGAAGCCACGCCGCGAAACGCCGGCGGCCGCCACGCGGATAGGCCTGCGCGAGTCGAATCGCGCGAAGGCCAACCTCACACACCCCTGTGTCAACTGCGACCCAGTGCCGCCTATCTCAGGTGAAACTGCGACGTCGCTTCGCCGTTTTCTATTGTTCCAACTCTGCTGTTTGAATTGTTTGTCCAAGCAGCAAAATCCCACAACAAGGAGAAAATGATGAAGTTGGGAACTTTGGTCGTGGCCGCAATCACCTCAGGCGCCATGACGCTGTCGACGATTGCCCCCTCGTTCGCCGCACCGCTCGCGCCCGCGCGGTTACAGGGCCAGCCCACCTCCGTCGAGCACGTGCAGTATCGTCACTGGCATGGCGGCCCGCGTCACGGCTACCGCGGCGGCTACTACGGTCATCGCCATGGCGGTGGTGGAAACGGCGCGGCGATCATCGGCGGGCTTGCAGCCGGCGCGATCATCGGCGGCGCCATCGCGGCAAGCCAGGCCAAGGCCAACAACGACGCCTATTGCTCCCAGCGTTTCCGCTCCTACGACCCGGCTTCGGGCACCTACATCGCGTCGGGCGGCGTGCGGCGTTCCTGCCCGTAACGGCAGCGAACGCATCTACCGTCATCCGTCATGCCCGGCTTCGTGCCGGGCATTTGCGTTCCGGGAAAAAACAACCTCCTCGGCGGACGAGACGGCGTCGCTAGGTCGAGAGCTGGGGCTTGCCGTAGACTTGGTCGGCGCGCTTCTCGAACGCGGCGGCGAAGCGCGAGAATGCGGCGTCGAACATCGAGCCCATCAGCATCGCCAGCATCCGGCTCTTGAATTCGTAGTTCAGGAAAAAGCCGACATCGCATTCGGTCTCCGACTTCGGCTCAAAACTCCAGCGGTTCTCCAGATTGCTGAACGGACCGCGCAGATATTCAACCAGGATCGTCAGGTTGGGCCGGTCGAGCGTCACCTTGCTGGTGAAGGTTTCCCGCACCAGCTTGAACGAGACCGTCATGTCGGCGACCACGACCTCGGTCCCGTCGTCCTTGGGCGTCCGCTGGCGGATCTTGAGCGCCTGGCACAGCGGCACGAATTCCGGATAGCGCTCGACGTCGGCGACCAGATCGAACATTTGAGGTGCGGTGTGGCGGACCCGCCGCTTGCTTGAGAATCGTGGCATCAGTGGATACTCGCACGGTTTTGCTTCAGTGCGAGGCGCTTCAGATAATCGTCCGCCTGTGTCCGATCGGTGAAGCAGACCAGCGATTGATCGGCGCGCAAGCCCTTGAAATATTCGATCAGCTTCGGCCGCTGCTGCTGGCGATAGGTCCAGACATAGCGGAAGAATTCGAGATCGATCTTCTCCGGGCAACCTTCCGCCATCTCGGGGCGAACCTGGCCATAGCTGCCGGCGATCCGCCCCAAGATTCCGAGCATGCAGGTCAGCCGCGGCAGGTCGAACCAGATGATCGTATCGGAGAGCTGCCGGCGCAGTTCACCTGCACCGCTCTTCATGTAGTTCCCATCCATGATCCAGCGCGGTGCTCGCGTGACCTCGACCATACGGCGCTCGAATTCATCCTTGTCGGACGAGACCCAGCCCGGCTTCCAGAACAGCGCGTCGATCGACACGGTCGGGATGCCCGTCATGGCGGACAGCCGTCGCGCAAAGGTCGACTTGCCGGACCCCGACGATCCCATCACCAGAACGCGTTGCATTGGTCCAGTCCAAGGCTCGATCAAGCAACGGCGCGTATTGGCGCCGGCTCACCGCCATTTACAAAATCTAGCGGCCGCGAGCCGTGCGCGCCGCCTGCAACTTCGCAAAATCCTCGCCGGCATGATGCGACGAGCGCGTCAGCGGACTCGCCGACACCATCAGAAAACCCTTGGTATAGGCGACACGCTCGTAGCCCGCGAATTCATCCGGCGTCACGTAGCGCATCACGGCGTGATGCTTGCGCGTCGGCTGCAGGTACTGGCCGATGGTCAGGAAATCGACCTCGGCCGAGCGCAGATCGTCCATCACCTGCAGCACCTCGTGCCGCTCCTCGCCGAGGCCGACCATGATGCCGGACTTGGTGAAGATGGTCGGGTCCATCTCCTTGACCCGCTGCAGCAGCCGGATCGAATGGAAGTAGCGCGCACCGGGACGGACCGTCAGATAGCGCGACGGCACGGTTTCCAGATTGTGGTTGAAGACGTCGGGCTTGGCCGCGACCACGCGCTCCAGCGCGCCGTCCTTGCGCAGGAAGTCCGGCGTCAGGATCTCGATCGTGGTGGTCGGGCAGCGCGCGCGGATGGCGCGGATCGTCTGCGCAAAATGCTCGGCGCCGCCGTCGGCGAGATCGTCGCGATCCACCGATGTGATCACGACGTGGGTCAGACCCAGCTTCGAGACCGCCTCAGCGACGTATTCGGGCTCATGGGCATCGAGCGCGCCGGGCATGCCGGTCTTGACGTTGCAGAACGCACAGGCGCGGGTGCAGGTGTCACCCATAATCATGAAGGTGGCGTGCTTCTTGTCCCAGCATTCGCCGATGTTGGGGCAGCCCGCCTCCTCGCACACCGTGACGAGGCCGTTCTCCTTCACGATCCGCCGCGTATCGGCATAGCCGCGCGTGTTTGGCGCGCGGACGCGGATCCAGTCCGGCTTCGGCGGCGACACGGCATCCGGCCGGTTCACCTTTTCGGGGTGGCGCGGGCGGAGCTGAGTGGTGGAGATGGTGTCGACGATGGTGACCATTTGTGCCTGCAAGTCGCGAGAGGCCATAGCTAATCGGTGTTGACGCGGCTCGCAACCCGCCCTGCGACCCTAGCAGATCAGCCCATATATTGGCAGTCTTGCGGTCCGTTCCACGCCGATTCCCACCTCAAAATGGCTCAAAAACCCCGATCGACCCGTGCGACCGCGCCGCGCCTCGGCAAAGCTCTTAAACGCGCCTTCTTCGATCGCAGCGTCCACGAGGTCGCGCCCGATCTGATCGGCGCGACCTTCCTGGTCGGCGGCGTCGGCGGCATCATCACCGAGGTCGAGGCCTACCATCACACCGAGCCGGCGGCCCACTCGTTCAACGGACCGACCCCGCGCAACCAGATCATGTTCGGCCCGCCGGGCTTCTCCTATGTCTACCGCTCCTACGGCATTCATTGGTGCGTCAATTTCGTCTGCGAAGCGCCGGGCTCGGCCAGCGCCGTGCTGATCCGCGCGCTCGAGCCGACCCATGGCTTGGCCGCGATGCGCCGGCGGCGCGGGCTGGAGGATGAGCGCGCCTTGTGCTCGGGGCCGGGCAAGCTCTGCGAGGCGCTCGGCATCACCATCGCGCACAGCGAATTGCCGCTCGACCGCCCGCCGATCGCGCTCCACGCGCGGACCGAGACGCCCGACATCGTCACCGGATTGCGGATCGGCATCACGAAAGCCGTCGACCTGCCCTGGCGCTATGGGCTGAAGGGATCGAAATTCCTCAGCAAGCGGTTCTGAGCGTCACAGCGTTGGCCGCTATGACGCCCGCTTCAGCAGCTCGATCGCCTCGAGGATCTTGGCGCGGCGCTCCGTTGCTGCCGCGCGCTTTTCCTTCTCTTCCTCGACAAGTTCTTCCGGCGCGTTTGCGACGAACTTCTCGTTGGAGAGTTTGGCGTCGACCCGCTTGATGTCCGCGTCGGCCTTGCCGAGCTCCTTCTCCAGCCGCGCGCGTTCGGCCGCAAGATCGATTACGCCCTTCAGCGGCAGCGCGACGACTTCGCCGCGCACCAGCAGCTGCATGGCGCCTTCCGGCGCGGCGTCTGCGAAGGAAATCTCCGACAATCGCGCGAGGCGCTTGATGGTGTCGTTCCAGCGCTGGGCGCGGTCCCGCGTCTCGTCGGAGGTGGTCACAATCACTAGCGGCGTCAGCGTCGACGGCGGGATGTTCATTTCCGCTTTCACCGACCGCATCGCGGTCACGAGATCGACCACCCAGCCGATCTCGGCTTCGGCTGCGGGATCGCTGAACTCGTCGGCGTCGAGCGCGGCAATCACCGGCGGAATGATCGGATCGACCACCGGACCTGCGGTTGCGATTGCCGCCAGCTGCTCCCCGGTCACGCCCGACTTGCGCGGCCAGGGCGCCAGCACCAGGAGGCCGTCGCGCTTAGCCGTCACGGCCCACAGCTCTTCGGTGATGAAGGGCATGAACGGATGCAGCAGCTTGAGGATCTCGTCGCGGGTCCAGGCGATCATGGCACGGGTCTCGGCCTTGGCCGCGCCCTCCTCGCCCATCAGGACCGGCTTTGCGAGCTCGAGATACCAGTCGCAGAACACGTTCCAGACGAAGCGGTAGATCGCGCCGGCCGCATCGTTGAAGCGATGATCCTCGATCGTCTCGGTCACCTCGCGGGTGACGCGCGAGGTCTCGTGCGCCATCCAGCGGTTCAACGTTTCCTTGGCGCCCTTCGGGTCGAAACCGTCCGGCTTCACGCACTCGTTCATCTCGGCGAAGCGGCACGCGTTCCAGAACTTGGTCGCGAAGTTGCGGTTGGTCTCGACCAGATGCGGAGACAGGCGAATGTCGTGGCCCTGCGCCGCCTCGCGGGTCAGCGCGAAGCGCAGCGCGTCGGCGCCGAAATCGTCGATCACGCCGAGCGGGTCGATGACGTTGCCCTTCGACTTCGACATCTTGGCGCCCTTCTCGTCACGGACGAGACGGTGGATGTAGACGGTCGAGAACGGCGCCTCCTTCATGAAGTGGAGGCCCATCATCATCATGCGGGCGACCCAGAAGAAGATGATGTCGAAGCCCGTGACCAGCGTGTTGGTCGGGTAGTAGCGCGCGACCTCCGGCGTGTCGTCCGGCCAGCCCAGCGTCGAGAACGGCCACAGCGCCGAGGAGAACCAGGTGTCGAGCACATCCTCGTCACGCGTGATGAAGCCCTCGCGCTTGGCGGGGTCGACCGCCATGTCGTGGCCCTGCTCCGGCGTGATGACTTCCTGCTCGACGTAGTAGCCGAGCGCGTTGCCGACCGCCTCCTCCTCGGTTTCGGCGACGAACACCTTGCCGTCGGGCCCGTACCAGGCCGGGATCTGATGGCCCCACCAGAGCTGGCGCGAGATGCACCAGGGCTGGATGTTCTCCATCCACTCGAAATAGGTCTTTTCCCAGTTCTTCGGCACGAAATTGGTTTCGCCCGAGCGCACCGCAGCGATCGCCGGCTGCGCCAGCGTCTTGGCGTCGACATACCACTGGTCGGTGAGGTACGGCTCGATCACGACGTTCGAGCGGTCGCCATGCGGCACCATGTGGGTGTTGGGCTCGATCCGCTCGAGGAAACCGAACTCCTCGAACCTTGCGACGATCTTCTTGCGCGCGGCGAAGCGCTCGATGCCGTGAAACTCTGCCGCGAATTCGTCGGCGCCCGCCGGCAGGCCGCGCAGATAGTCCTCATTGCCGGTGAGATTCAGGCAACCTTCCTGGTCGAGCACGCTGATCTGCGGCAGGCCATGGCGCTTGCCGATCTCAAAATCGTTGAAGTCGTGCGCCGGCGTCACCTTGACCGCGCCCGAGCCCTTCTCCGGATCGGAATAGTCGTCGGCGACGATCGGAATCTTGCGGCCGACCAGCGGCAGGATGACATGCTGGCCAACCAGATCGGTGTACCGCTCGTCGTCCGGATGCACCGCGACCGCGGTGTCGCCGAGCATCGTCTCCGGACGCGTGGTCGCGACCACGATGAACGATTTGGGATCCTCGGGGCTGAAGCTGCGGCCTTCGATCGGATAGCGCAGATACCAGAGATGGCCCTTGACCTCGACCTGCTGCACTTCGAGATCGGAGATCGCGGTGAGCAGCTTCGGGTCCCAATTGACCAGGCGCTTGTCCTTGTAGATCAGGCCCTGGCGGTGCAGCTCGACGAACACCTTGACGACGGCACGCGACAGGCCTTCGTCCATGGTGAAGCGCTCGCGCGACCAGTCGCAGGAAGCGCCGAGGCGCTTGAGCTGGTTGACGATGGTGCCGCCGCTCTCGGCCTTCCACTGCCAGACCCGCTCGAGGAACTTGGCGCGGCCCATGTCGCGCCGGCCCGGCTCCTGCCGTTCCATCAGCTGGCGCTCGACCACCATCTGGGTGGCGATGCCGGCATGGTCGGTTCCGGGCTGCCACAGCACGTCACGACCGCGCATCCGCTCGAAGCGGCACAGGATGTCCTGCAGCGTGTTGTTGAGCGCATGGCCCATGTGCAGCGAGCCGGTCACGTTCGGCGGGGGGATCACGATGGTGAAAGGCGCGGCGTCCTTGCGCTCGGGCCGGCCGGCCTTGAACGCACCGCTCTCCTCCCAGAGCCGGGCCATCCGGAGCTCGATATCGGCAGGCTGGTAGTTTTTCTCGATCATGACAATGCGCTGTGGACCATGGGGGAAAGGGTAGAAAGCCGCCAGAACGCACCGAGTCAACCGGACCGGCACGTCAAAACGGTATTGAGAGCGTTTTCGAGCGAAGCAGACACCGGTTCGCGTGAAGAAACGGGTCGAAACAGGGAACCGGCGTTTCGGGTCTGATCCTATCAGAACCGCAACTCCGGGGCATTTGGGGGCTGAATGAGGGCTGCCAAGCCCCCTGCGGCGGGAGCGACCGCCCGCGGCGGGGCTATCGCCCGCGGGAGACCCGCTCGATCTCGGCCTTGACGATCCGCTCGACCAGCCCCGGCAGATTGTCGTCCAGCCAAGACTTCAGCATCGGCCGCAGCATCTCCTTGACCAGATCCTCCAGCGTCCGAGCATTGTTGCTCAGCACGGTGTTGGCCAGCGAGTTGAAGGCGGATTCGACCGCCCGCATCGTGGTTCCCGAGATGATCTGCTGCATCGGCGCGGTTTCGAGTGCCGGCGGTTCTCGCTCTCGAACCGGTTCTCGCATTGGCTCCGCCCCCCATGTGCGGGCTTCCGTGAACTCGACGTCGTCCTGCGGCTCGACCTTGCGGAACGGCGGCGTGGCCGCCGGCTCCGGCAGCGCCATGTCGTCGGTGAGCTCGAATACGTCGGCTTCGGGTTGCGGCGATGGCCGGATCTCGGCCGCAGGCGTCGCCTCCTCGAGGCTGGCGAGCAGCGAGTCGATGTCGTCCTGACTGTTGCTGGCCGGTGCCGACGCGGGCGGCGGTGGTTTCGGCGCTGACGCGGCGGGCTTCGCGGCCGGGGGCGCTGCGGGCGGCGGGCTCTTCATCGCGGGCTTGGCTGCTGGTGGCGGCGGTTCAACCTTCGGCGGCGGCGCAGCGGCGGCCGCAGGTTTCTCGGCCGCGGCCGGCTTCGCCTCGTCGTCGGCAATGATGCGGCGGATCGACGCCAGGATCTCCTCCATCGAGGGCTCTTGGACCTTCGCAGGTTGCGTCATCTCCGACTCCACATCGAAACTTATTTTACATCAAGCCCGAGAGGATTCGCCGGTTCCGATGAAGCGGGCGGAGATTTTCATTGCTCCCGCCCGACTTGTCCCCAGATCAAGCCCGCCCGAGGCTTTGTGCAAGCTTCGTGTCGCCCAATGCAGCGTAATCACAGGTGGCGTCGCACCTGCCATCACGCAACGCCGGCTCGCCGCGAATCGCCTTGCTGCCCGACAAAACGGTATGTCAGGCCAATTATCGATTGCAAGCAAACGCGCCAGTCTGTGGTCCTGATTAACTCAGAACGACAAACATGGCGCGACAAGCGACGTTGACGTGAAGGTGTTTAGCGGCCGTCGGGCGTGCGCACGCCGGCCCAGTTGTCGCGCACCTGCTGGTAGTGCACGGAGGGATCATAGACGTTGGTCGAAAGGCCCATCACCTGCGGTGACAGCCGGCCAATCGCGCTCAGCACGTTGTAGGATGCAACGACGCGGTCGTGTTGCGCGGTGACGAGTGCGTTGCGCGCATTGACCAGCGCTTGCTGCGCGTTGAGCACGTCGAGCGTGGTGCGCTGGCCGGCCTTGGCCTCCTCGCGCACGCCGTTCAGCGCGATTTCGGACGCGGTCACCTGCGCCTGCGCTGACGCGACCTGCGACTTGCCAGCGACCAACTGGCCCCAAGCGGTGACGACGTTGGCGCGCGCCTGATCCCTGGTCTGTTCGAGAACCAGACGCTGCTGCGCCAGCGATTCCTTCGATTGCCGGATCAGCGAGTATTCGGCGCCGCCCTGATAGATCGGCACCGACACCTGAACCTGCGCCGCCGCATTGAAGAGGCGGTTCACCGACAATTGTTGCTGGTAGCCTTCGCTCACCGTCGCCTGCAACCCGACCGTGGGCAACAGCGCGCCTTCGGCAACCTTGGTCTGCAGGAAGTTGACGTCGACGCCGTACATCGCGGACGTGACGTTCGGATTCTGGGTCAGGCTGAGCTCGACGGCGGCCGCAAGCGTCGTCGGCAAGAAACGATCGACCGGCGAGCCGGGCGCGAGATTCTGCGGTTCGTTGCCGATGATGCGGCGGAAGTTCGACCGCGTCGTCGTCAGGTTCGATTCCGCGGTGAGCTGCTGGGTCTTGCCGGCCGCAAGCTGGGCCTCGGATTGCGCGACGTCCGTCCGCGTCACCTCACCTACGTTGAAACGATCCTGGGTCTGCTTCAGCGTCTGCTCCAGCACCCGCGTGTTGCTGCGCTGGACCTCGACGATCGCAGCGTCGCGCAGATAGTCCATGTAAATGGTGGCGGCGCTCAGCATCACGGTCTGCTCGAGCACGCGCAGACCTTCGCGCGCCGACGACACCTGACTTTCGGCCGCGCGCACCTTGTGCGGGGTCTGCGCATTGTACAGCGACTGGTTCACCGTCAGGCCCGCACTGGCCGGATTTTGGGTGCCGTGAATCGAGGCCTTGATGCCCGTCGGCTGCTGGTCGGTGTACTGATATCCGCCGCTCACGGTCAGCGCGGCTTTCGGACGATAGCCCGAGAGCGCCTGGGGAACGTTCTCGTCAGTCGCCCTCACCAGCGCGCGCTGCGCGTTCAGCTGGGGATTGTTCTGGTAGGACCGCACCAGCGCGGCCTCGATAGTATCGGCGAGCGCGGGCACGGGGCCCATCTCCGCCAACAGAAGGACGGCAGTCGCAGCCGCGGTGATAAGCTTCACCCCACGCATCCCCGGTAATCCAATCATTGTAGTCGCCGTCTCCACACGCAAGTCAGTTCCGGCGGTCGCTTCAGACGAAGTGAGTCCCGCCTCACCTTAGTCCGCAGCTAAGGGCAACGGAACTACCCCGCAACGGAACGCGGTCGAAACTCTTCACGTGGGGCAAACGGGCCACACTTCTGATTCGGAATGGGATTTTATCAGCCAGTGCGCCGCGGTAGCGGTCAGAAGACGAAGGCCGGAACCCGTTCCAATTCAGGCAGCACGGGGGCCGTGGCGTCGAACAGCTCGCGATGCCCGAAATCCCCGTGGGAGCGAGTCACGAGGGTGGCACGCGGCGGTGGCGTCAGGCTGAATACCCCGACCAGCCGCCCCCCCTCCTTGAGCTGGCCGAACAGCCCGGTCGGGGTAACCTCGGTCGCACCGTTGAGAACGATGACGTCATACGGCGCTCCGGTGGCATCACCGTCGGCAGCGGGCGCGGACTTGACGGTCACATTCTGGATGCCGAGCTGGGCGAACGCCGCGGAGGCCTTTGCGGCCAGCGCCGGATCGCTTTCGGTGGCTTTGACCTCTCCGGCAAAGCGCGCCACGATGGCGGCGGCGTAACCGGTCGCGCAGCCGACGACCAGGACGCGGTCGGTCGCCTTGATCTCGGCGGCTTGCAGCATCTTGGCCAGCAACGCCGGCGTGATCAGGCAGCGCCTGGCCGCTCCGCCCTCGGTCACGTCGAGATCGAGGTCCAGATAGGCCAGCGCCTGCTTGCCGGCCGGCACGAACACCTCGCGCGGCACGGTCAGCATGGCTTCGAGAATACGATCGTCGGTCACGTCGCTCGGACGCACCTGACCATCCACCATGTACTGGCGCGCGGTCGAAAAACCGGTCATTGGCGGGACCCTGCAAGTCGCGGCATTGCCGCTGGAGAAGCTAAAACAGGGCCATCTTTTGGAACAAGCTCCGCCAAAACGCAACACGCCGTTGGCGCGCAAAACGCGCCCGCAAAATGCGCGCCGTGGTGCGCCCTATTCGATCGTGACGGCAAGCCGGCCGATCAGACGGACCACTTCATCGAGATGCTCGGAATCATGCTCCTCGACGGCCCTCGCGAGCCGGCGAACGCACTCGTCGTCACTCATGACGGGAGCATCGCTCGGAACAAGCGTCGGCTGCGGCATCGACAGGTCGATCAGGTTAATGGCCATCAAAATCACCTCTCAAGACCCGGCAGGACGAAGTCTCGACGGTTATTGAGTCGATTTGACGACGTTTCTTGTCTGTCCGTAGCGGACCACAGGCTTGTGATGGGTGTTGACGGGGTCTTGATGGGGCCAAAACTGGCTCCCCGGGCTGGATTCGAACCAGCGACCATTCGATTAACAGTCGAATGCTCTACCGCTGAGCTACCGAGGAATAGGCGAACCAAACGTTCGCGAGCGGGCAGCGTATAACAAAGCCTTTCGGCCTTGCAAAGAACCAAATGGGCCTCCGGCGAAACTTTAGCGAGGCACGGTAAACCTCTGCGGTGCAAGGCTTTGCCGGCGTTCCAGGGCGATGCAGGCCTGTCCCGGCTGTCCTGTTATTGGCGCCGCGGGCGCCTGGAAACACCGCCGGCGCGACCATTCCGCCGCGCCGCCGATTCTTCCGCGGCACGCCCCAAAATGCGAAGCGCTTCGCTCGGAAGCGCTCTATCGCGCGGCGATGGCGGCAATGAACAGCGCCGTCGCCGCAAGCGAGGCGATGGTCCGCACGTGGTTCCAGAAGGTCCAGTCGGTCAGGTAGCGCGCCCAGACCGGCGCGGCCGCGGTGCTCGCGGGATCTGTGGCCGCAAGCTGATCGTTCAGCGGCACGTTGAAGACGACAGTGACGACGAACATCCCGACGACATAGAGTCCGCCGCCGCAGATCATTGCAAGCGCGCCCGGCTCCTGCCATCGCAGCCCGCCGAGCACGACCAGCACGGCGCAAGACAGCGTGGTGCCGAGGAAGACCGGCATGAACAGCGAGCGCACGATGTCGATATTGATCGCGCTCATCGCCGAGATGCCGGCGGCCTGGCCGATGCGGCCGAGCGCGCTCATGACGAACGCCGAGAACGCGAAATAGAGCCCGGCAAGCAGGCCGCAGCCGAGCGCGGAAAACCACAGCAAGCCCGAGGTCAGGATATTGCGCATCGCTCCACTTCCACCTCCAAACGCGAGAGATACTCGTATTTGTAAAATGCGATAAACTCTCGTATTTGAGACGTCAACCTCGATTGCGGAGGAGAGAGATGGCGAGACGAAAGGCCGCGCCTGGGGCAGCGGCAAGGGCCGCGCCCGGGGCGGAAGCGCCCCTGCCGGGGCTGGCGCGGCTTGCCCCGACGCAGCAGCGCAGCCGCGAGCGGTTCGAGCGCATCCTCGCCTGCGCGACCGAGATCATGGCGGAGAAAGGCAGCGAGGCCTTCCGCATGAGCGACATCGTCGAACGCAGCGGCGTCGCATTCGGCTCGCTTTATCAATATTTCCCCGACAAGGCCGCGATCATCGGCACGCTGGCGGAACGGCATAATGCGGTCGGGCGCGATTGCGTCAGGCGCGATCTGGCCGCGGTCTCGTCCGCGCGCGACCTGCACCCGGCGCTATGCCGGATCGTCGATAGTTACTACGAGATGTTCATGCGCGAGCCTGTGATGCGCGACATCTGGCAGGCGACGCAGGCCGACCGCGCCCTGCAGAAGCTCGATTCGGACGACATGGCCGTGCTCTCCGGCCTGTTGTCCGACGCAGTCGGGCGGGTTGCGCCCACCTTGCCGGCCGCCAGCCTCACCACCTTCTCGGGACTGACGATGACGCTGATCGCAGCCGCCGTGCGTCACGCGATCACGCTGCCGCCGCGGAAGGCACGACAGGCGCTCATGCAGTTCAAGACCATGTTGCCAGCAGACCTCGCCGGGCTGGCATGACCGCGGCCGCGCCGATGTCGGGAATTTCCCCGGCGCCGAGGCGATAGCCAGCGGGCGTCGACGATCTACCGCGTTCGGGAGCGGCTCGCCGCACCGACGCGTCCCGCTGGCGGACCATGCCGGAAAAGAGCTGAGGATCGATGCGACATGGCCTCGCCGACCATCTTGCGAAGCTTGCCTCCACTGTCACGTCTCCCTAAAATTCCTGCGATATTTGACGGCTATGAATACTGCCGGGAAGCCCGGGAAGAGTTTTTCGCAAGATGTGAATTGTCTCACACGAGGTACGGCCATGCCGACCTAGGTTCACCACGGGGTCATCAGCCATTTGTTTACCAAAGCGGGCGCCATCGTTCTTTTCATAAAATTCGAACGAATCGCTCAATCCGGACCGAAGACAGTTTTGCGATCATGGCGCTCTCGAACCTCGGAGAGCGCGATGAGCGAAGTCGAATTTGATCTGCTGCTGGACGTCGTGCGAACGGCGATCGCGCCTATTGCTCAGGAGGATTTCGTGGCCCAACCGTCGCCCCGTATTCAGCCGCCGCCGCGCGCGGCGAATGACAACCAGGCGCCGTGGCCGCTGATTCCGTTTCCTGAAGGCTGGTACGCCGCAAGCTAATGCGGCTTCTCATTTGTCGGCTGCAAGCCATTGATGAGATGAGTGGAGGCCACGACCAGAATTGAACTGGTGTACACGGTTTTGCAGACCGTTGCGTAACCACTCCGCCACGTGGCCCCTTGCGGCGCACTTCATATACGCCCTCACTGCGATAGGCAACCAAGCCGGACAGCTAACGTCGGCGCTTCCGGAAGTCCCGCTTCTTCGGTTTTGGCGCCAATTCCGGCATTTCGGCCTGCACTTCGCGGAATCTCGCCAGCATCCGCTCGAAACTATCAGTTAACGCTGCCGCGATATCCGGCCGCTTTTCCAGCCCGGCGAGCAGGATCGCGGCCGCCTCGATGGTGGACAGGCCGTCGCGCCGCGGTTCCCGGCGCAGCTTGCCGTACAGCGAGGGCCGTTTCGGCCCGAGAATCACCCGCTGGCACTTCAGCATCCAGGCATTGCGCCACCATAGCGCCTTGGCCTGGCTCCAGGTGCCGTCGAGCAGCACGATGCCCTCGATGTCGGAGAGGATCGCGCGCTGGTGCGGCTCCAGCTCGCCCTTGCGGTTGATCGCGACGATCTCGGCGTCGGTATCGAGATCCTCGACCTTGGCCGAGCCGAGATAGAGCACCGCCCAGCGCGACGGATCGGCCACCGGCCGGCCGAGCGCCTTGGAGAGGCTGGGCCAGGACAGCCCGATCCGCACCACGGCATCCTCAAAGTGCCGCGCGGTGAGCCGCGCGGTGCCGAGCGCCCTGTCCTGCTCCTGCGGGTGCTGCAGGATCAGGAGTTGAATCCGGCTTTTGATCGGCGTGACGCTGTCGCAGATGCACAGCAGCATCGGCTTGCCGCAATGCGAACACTCCGGGATCTCGGTGGCAAGTTCGGTCTTTGCTTCGGTCGGTTCGGACATCGCTTCGCTATACGCGTGCGGAGCCGTTCAATCCAACCTATTCCGCTGGAGCGTGCACGCCCGACGGCGCCGGGCGCCCGCGCAACCGGTCGATCAGCAGATAGATCACCGGCGTGGTGTAGAGCGTCAGGATCTGCGACACGAACAGGCCGCCGATGATCGTGATGCCGAGCGGCCGCCGCAGCTCGGTGCCCGGGCCGGTTGCAATGACCAGCGGAATGCCGGCGAACAGCGCGGCCATGGTCGTCATCAGGATCGGGCGGAAGCGCGCGCGGCAGGCCTCGAAGATCGCATCCCGCGACGACAGGCCCTGATGCCGCTCGGCCTCGAGCGCGAAGTCGACCATCATGATGCCGTTCTTCTTGACGATGCCGATCAAGAGGATGATGCCGACAAAGGCGATCACGGTCAGCGGCGTGTTGGTGACCTGCAACGCCAGCAAGGCGCCGAGGCCGGCCGACGGCAAGGTCGAGATGATCGTGATCGGATGCGCCAGGCTCTCATAGAGCACGCCGAGCACGATATACATCGCGACCAGCGCGCCGAGGATCAGCAGCGGCTGCCGCCCGCTGGTCTTGTTGAAGTCGCCGGCATTGCCGTCGAAGCTGCCGCGAATGCCTTCGGGCATATGCAGTCCGTCGACCGCCTGCTGGATGTTCGTGGTCGCGACCTCCAGCGGCACGTCCGGCAGCAGGTTGAACGACACCGTGGTCGAGGGGAAGCCGCCGGAGTGATAGACCGCGAGCGCCGACAGTCCGCGCTGGTAGTGCACGAGCGCCGACAGCGGCACCTGCACGTCATTGGCGCCGGCGACGTAGATGCGCTCGAGATTCGACGGGTCGCTCTGGAATTTCGGATCGATCTCGAGCACCACCACGTACTGGTTGCGCTGGGTGTAGATGTACGAGATCTGCCGCTGCGAGAACGCGTTGTTGAGCGCGTTGTCGATATCCTGCACGCGGACGCCGAGGCTGGAGGCGATCTTGCGGTCGATCACGAGGTTGAGCTGCAGTCCGCCGGGATCGCGGTCGGCGGAGACATCGGTGATGCCCTCCACCGTCTCCATGCGCTTGGCGACGAGCGGCGCCCATTTCTGCAACAGGTCGAGATCGGTCGAGGCGAGCGTGTACTGGTAGTCGGAATCGCTCTGCCGGCCGCCGGTGCGGATGTCCTGGGCGGCGAACATGAACAGGCGGATGCCCGGCACCATGAACAGATTACGGCGCAGCCGGTCGATCACCTGGGCGGTCGACAGGCCTCCTCGTTCGTCCGGCGGCTTTAGGCTGATGAACATGGTCCCGCGATTGGAGGTGGCGCCCCCCGGGCCGCCGCCGGAGCCGACCGACGAGCCGATGCCGGCGACCGCGGGGTCCGCCATCACGATGTCGGCGAGCCGCTGCTGCAAACCGAGCATCGATTGGAACGAGATGTCGGCGGAAGCGCGGGTCGCCCCGATCACGAAGCCGCTGTCGTCGGTCGGGAAATAGGCCTTCGGCGTCTTGACGTACAGCACCACCGTCAGCGCGACGGTGGCGAAGAACACCACCAGGGTCAGGAAGGGATAGCCGAGCACGATGCGCAGGGTCGACGCATAGAACGCCACGACCCGCGACAGCGTGCCCTCGATGACGCGGTCGTACCAGGTGGCGCGATCCGAGGTCGCCTCCTTGATGTAGTGCGCGCAGATCATCGGCGTGATCGTCACCGACACCAGGGTCGACACGATGATGGCAAACGTCAGGGTCAGCGAGAATTCGCGCAGCAGGCGGCCGACGATCCCGTCCATGAAGATCAGCGGCGTGAAGGCCGCGATCAGCGACAGCGAGATCGACAGCACCGTGAAGCCTATCTGCTTGGCGCCCTCGACCGCCGCCGGATATGGCGCCATGCCCTGCTCGAGATTGCGGTACATGTTCTCGATCATCACGATGGCGTCGTCGACCACGAAGCCGACGGAGATCGCGAGCGCCATCAGCGACAGATTGTCGATCGAGAAGCCGGCAAGCCACATCCCGGCGCAGGTGCCGGCCAGCGCCAGCGGCACCGAGACGCCGGCGGCGATCGTCGGTACGATCCTGCGCAGGAACACGAACACCACGACCATCACGAGCATGGCGGTCGCGAGCAGCGTGAACTGCATGTCCTGGACGCTGGCGCGGATCGTTCCGGTACGATCGACCAGGGTCGAGATCTCGACGCCGGCCGGGATCCACTGCTTCAGTTCCGGCAGCATCCTGCGAACGCCGTCAACGGTGTCGATGACGTTGGCGTCGCCCTGCTTGGTGATCTGGATCAGCACCGCGGGCTGCTTGTTGAACCAGGCGATCGAGCGCGAGTTGCGGACGGAATCCTCGACCTCGGCAACATCCGAGAGGCGGACGAAATTGCCGTTCGAACTCTTGATGACGATATCGCGGAACTCGGCCGCGGTGCGCATCTGCTTGTTGATCGAAAGCGTCTCGCTCAGCCGGTCGCCATTGAAGATGCCGACGGGGCCCAGCGGATTGGCATTGATGATCGCAAGCCGGACGTCGTCGGTCGCGATCCCGGCATTCGCCAGCGACACCGGATTGAGCGCGATGCGCACCGCCGGCTGGTCGGCGCCGCTGACCGTCACCTCGCCGACACCAGGCACCTGCGAGATGCGCTGCGCCAGCACGGTGTCGGCGACGTCGTATATCGCGCTGGTCGAGATCGTCTTCGAGGTCAGCGCCAGCACGAACACGGGTGCCGCGGCCGGATTGGCCTTGCGGAACTTGGGTAGCGACGGCAGGTCGCTGGGTAGATCGGCGAGCGAGGCGTTGATCGCGGCCTGCACGTCGCGTGCGGCGCGGTCGATGTTGCGGCCGATCGAGAACTGCACCTGGATGCTGGTGGTGCCGAGCGAACTCGTCGAGGTGATCTGGTCGACGCCCGAAATGGTGCCGAGCTTGCGCTCCAGCGGCGCCGCGACCGTCGCGGCCATCACCGAGGGATCGGCGCCAGGCCGCGACGCCGACACCCGGATGGTCGGGAAGTCGACATTCGGGACCGACGAGACCGGCAGGAATTCGTAGGCGACGATCCCGACCAGGAACAGCCCGATCGCCAGCAAGGTGGTGCCCACCGGCCGGCGAATGAAGGGCTCGGAGATCGAGATCACTGCATGCCCTCGGTGGCGCCCGCGATCGGCGGGCCGCTGGGACCGGGCTCAGGCACGGCCCGCTCGATCCGGCGGTTGAGCCGGTCGAGCGCGAGATAGATCACCGGCGTGGTGTAGAGCGTCAGCAGCTGGCTCAGCAGCAGGCCGCCGATGATCGAGATGCCGAGCGGGAAGCGCAGCTCGGCGCCGGTGCCGCTTTCGATCGCGAGCGGCAGCGCGCCGAACAGCGCTGCCAGCGTCGTCATCATGATCGGCCGGAACCGCAACAGGCAGGCCTGCACGATCGCGTCATAGGACGACATGCCCTGATGCCGCTCGGCCTCCAGCGCGAAGTCGATCATCATGATCGCGTTCTTCTTGACGATGCCCATCAAGAGGATGATGCCGATCAGGCCGATCACCGAGAGGTCCTGCCCGCACAGCATCAACGCCAGGATGGCGCCGACGCCGGCCGAGGGCAGCGTCGACAGGATCGTGATCGGATGGATGTAGCTCTCATAGAGCACGCCGAGCACGATGTAGATCGTGATGATCGCCGCCAGGATCAGCCAGGGCTGTCCGGCCAGCGAGCGCGCGAATTCGGCGGCATCGCCGGAATAGATGCCGACGATGCTGCCGGGCATTCCGATCCGGGTCTCGATCGCCTTCACCGCCTCGACCGCGTCGCCGAGCGCCTCGCCCGGCGCCAGGTTGAAACTGAGCGAGACCGACGGGAATTGCGCTTGGTGCGAGATCGCAAGCGGCGCCGTGGTGCGGACCAGCGTCGCCACCGCCGACAGCGGCACCTGCGCGCCGTTCGCACCGGGGAGAGATAGAGCTTGTCGAGGATCGAGGGATCGCGCTGATACATCGGCAACGCCTCGAGCACCACGCGGTACTGGTTGGCCTGGCCGTAGATCGTCGAGATCTGCCGCTGCGCGAAGGCGTCGTTCAACGTGTCGGTGACGCCTTGTAAGCTGACGCCGAGCTGGCCGGCGCGCTGGCGGTTGATGTCGAGCGCCGCACGCAGCCCGCCATCCTGCGCCTCCGACGAGACATCGCGGAAGATCGGATCGCGCCGCATCTCGGCGACCAGCTTCTGCGACCATTGCGAGACCTCGGCGGCATCGGTCGCGGTCAGCGTGTACTGGTATTGCGAGCGGCTCGCCTGGGTCGAGATCTGCACGTCCTGCACCGGCTGGAAGTAGACGGTCATGCCGGGGACCGTTGCGATCTTCTGCTTCAGCCGCTCGATCACCTTGACGACGCCGTCACGTCGCTGGTCGAGCGGCTTCAGCGTCATCACCAGACGGCCGACATTGGTGGTCGGATTGACCGAGCCGGCGCCGATCACCGAGACCACGCCGACCACGTCGGGGTCGGCCTTGATGAGGTCGGAGACCGCGCTCTGGCGGCGCTGCATCTCGGCGAACGAAACGTCGGGGCCGGCCTCGGTCACCGCCGTGATCGAGGACGTGTCCTGCAGCGGCAGGAAGCCCTTCGGTGCCAGCACATACATGATGAGCGTCAGCGCGATGGTCGCGAACGTCACCAGCAGCGTCGCGCGCTGGCGCTGCAGCACCCAGAGCAGCGTGCGATGATAGAATTCCACCATGCGGTCGATGAAGCGGCTGACTGCGGCAAGGCCTGGGACCGCCATCTCCTCATGGATGTTCTTGAGCAGCCGCGAGCACATCATCGGCGTCAGCGTCAAGGATACGATCGCCGAGGTCACGACCGCGATCGTCAATGTCAGCGCGAATTCGCGGAACATGCGGCCGACCAGGCCGGACATGAACAATAGCGGGATGAACACCGCGATCAGCGACACCGTCAGCGAGATCACGGTGAAGCCGATTTCGCTGGCGCCCCTCAGCGAGGCCTCCATCACCGTCTCGCCGCCTTCCATGTGGCGGACGATGTTCTCGATCATCACGATGGCGTCGTCGACCACGAAACCGGTTCCGATGGTCAGCGCCATCAGCGACAGATTGTCGAGGCTGAAGCCCGCGAAATACATGACGCCGAAGCTCGTGATCAGCGACAGCGGCAGCGCGACGCCGGCGATCAGGGTCGCGCGTAGCGATCGCAGGAACAGGAGCACCACCAGCGTCACCAGCACCACGCTCAGGATCAGCGTGAACTGCACGTCGTGGACCGAAGCGCGGATCGTCACGGTGCGGTCGGAGACGACGGTCAGCTTGACGCCGGCCGGGACGGCCCGTTGCAGCCGCGGGATTTCGCCGCGGATCTGCTTGACGACGTCGATGACGTTGGCGCCGGGCTGGCGCTGGATATCGATGATGACGGCCGGCGTGCCCTGGTACCAGCCGCCGGTGCGATCGTTCTCGAGCCCGTCGACGATCTGAGCGACATCGCCGATCGTCACCGGCGAGCCGTTGCGATAGGCGATGATGATCGGCCGGTAGGCGTCGGCCGCGGCGATCTGGTCGTTGGCGGCGATGGTGTAGGATTGCTGGGCGCCGTCGAGCGAGCCCTTCGGCCCCGACACGTTGGCGCCGGCGATCGCGTTGCGCAGATCCTCCATCGCGATGCCATAGGCCGCAAGCCGCGCCAGGTCGGCCTGCACGCGCACCGCGGGCTTCAATCCCCCGAGGATCGAGACCCGGCCGACGCCGGAAATCTGGCTCAGGCGTTGACCCAGGATGGTATCGGCAAGATCGCTCATCGCCCGCAGCGAGATCGTGTCCGAGGTCAGCGCCAGGGTCATGACGGGCGCGTCGGCCGGGTTCACCTTGGCGTAGACAGGCGGGTACGGCAGCGTCTTCGGCAGAATGCCGGCCGCGGCATTGATCGCGGCCTGGACGTCCTGCGTGGCACCGTCGATGTCGCGGTTGAGGTCGAACTGCAGCGAGATCTGGCTGACGCCGAACGAGCTGGTCGAGTTCATCGACGACAGCGACGGGATCTGCCCGAGCTGCCGCTCCAGCGGCGCCGTGATCAGCGAGGCCACCACGTCGGGGCTCGCGCCCGGCAGTTGCGTCGTCACCTGCACGGTCGGGAAGTCGACCTGCGGCAGCGCCGAGACCGGCAATGCCCAATAGCCCAGCGCGCCGCCGATCATCAGGGCGATGCCGAGCAGCGAGGTGGCGATCGGCCGGCGGATGAACGGTTCGGAGACGCTCATGGTTGCGTGCTCGCTGTTAGGTCGGACATTACGAAGTCAGGATTCCGGTCATGGCTGCGCCTTCGGCGCGCCGCCCGACTGTTCGCTCCCCGCCGCCGGCGCGGGCGCCGGTCCGGTCTGCCCCTTCTGATCGCCCTCGCTGTGGTCGCGCCGGCCGCGATGCTCGCCGCCCTGCCCATCCTGCTTGGCGTCCTTGCTCTGGTCCTTGCTCCGCCCCTCGCCTTGCGCCCCGCGCTTGCCGTCCGGAGTACGGCTGCGCGTGCGCGGCGCGAGATCGGCCGCCGGCGGCCCGTCGTCCTTGCCGACCACGACCTTGGAGCCATCAGCGAGATTGGCAAAGCCCGTCGTCACGACGCGGTCCGACGTGGTCAGGCCGCTGGCGATGACGGCTTCATGCTCGTTCTGCTGCGTGACCGTGACCGGCTTGGCGGTGACGGTATTGTCCGCGCCGATCACATAGCTGAACGTCCCGGCCGGGCCGCGCTGCACCGCCGAGGTCGGCACCACGATTGCCTGCGGCAAGGTCTCGACCTTGAGCCGGACATTGACGAACTGGCCGGGCCAGAGCTGGTAGCTGGCATTCGCGAGTTCGGCTTTCAGTTTCAGCGTGCCGGTGGTCGGATCGACCTGGTTGTCGATGCCGGTGAGCTTGCCGGTATCGACCACGGTGACGCCATCGTTGCCGAACACGTCGACCGCGAGCTGGCCCTTCGCCGCCGCGGCGTTGACCCGCATGATCTGCTGCTGCGGCAGGCTGAACCACACCGCGATCGGCTGCAGCTGGGTCAGGATCACGAGCCCGGTGGTATCGGAGGCGTGGATGATATTGCCCTGGTCGACCTGGCGCAGGCCGGCACGGCCGGAGATTGGCGCGACGATCTTGGTGTAGCCGAGCGTGGCGCGCGCATTGTCGAATTGGGCTTGGTCGGCCTTGATGACGGCCTCCTGCTGCGCGACCAGCGCACGCTGTGTGTCGGCCTGCTGCTTGGAGCCCGCGTTGGTGGCAGCGAGCTGCTCGTAGCGGGTGAGGTCGATCTTCTGATTAGCGAGCAGCGCTTCGTCCTTGGCTTTCGTGGCCAACGCCTGGTCGTATTGCGCCTGATAAATCGCAGGATCGATCTCGCCCAGCACGTCGTCCTTCTTGACGTCCTGGCCCTCGACGAAATTCACCTTGAGCAGCTTGCCGTCGACCTGCGAGCGCACCGTCACGGTGTTGAGCGCCTTCACCGAGCCGACGCCGTCGAGATAGACCGGCACGTCCTGCACACGCGGCGTGGCCGCGAGCACCGGGACCGGCAGATCGGGCCGCGCGCCCGCGCCGCGCCCGCCGCCTCCGCCTTGCTTGGGCTGGAAAGCGAGCCAACCGAGGTAGCCGAGCCCGCCGAGGATCACGAGCGTGATGAGCAGGGACACCATGCGTCCAAGCAGGCGCGAGACCAGGCTCCGCTTGCGTGAGGCTGAGGTTTTCTCGTCGTCCGTCGAGTCGGGCTTAAAGAGCATCGACCGGTCTTTCCATCTTCGGTTCCCAGCCGCCCCCCAAGGCCTGATACAGGCTCACGATCGCCAACAGCCGGGCCAGCTGGGCCTGGGAATAAGCGTCTTCCGCCTGGAATAGGGTCAGCTGCGTGTTTAGCACAGTTACGATGTCGGCGGTGCCGGCCTTGAGCTGCTGCTCGGCCAGGTCGAAGGCACGTCGCGACGACGACAGCACGTCGCGCTGCAACTGCAGCCGCCGCGTGGTCTCGCGGATCGCGACCAGCGCGTTGTCGACATCGGTGAACGACTGCACGACCGTCTTGCGATAGGTCTGCAGCAGCTCATCCTGCCGCGCCTTTGCGTTCTCGAAATTGCCGAGGATCCGGCCGCCGTCGAAGATCGGCTGGGTCATGCCGCCGACCAGATTGAAGAAGGCCGCATGCGGCTGGAACAGCGAGACCAGCGCCTGGCTTTGATAGCCACCCGTCCCGGTCAGCTGGATGCTCGGGAAGAACTGCGCCCGCGCACTGCCGACATTGGCGGTGGCGGATGCGAGCTGCGCCTCCTGCCTGCGGATATCGGGACGCTGGGTGAGCAATTCGGAGGGCAAGCCTGGCGTGACGCGCGGGATCGCGACGGAGTTGAGCGAGCCGCCGGCAACGCGTACGCTCTCCGGCGGCCGCGACACCAGCACTGCGAGCGCGTTGATGTTCTGGTCGAGCGTCTGCCGCAGCGGCGGCACCAACGCGCGCTGGTTGGCCAGCACGCTCTCCTGCTGTGCGACATCGAGATCGGAGCCGGTACCGGCCTTGAAGCGATCCCGGATCGCGTTGAGGATGCGCTCGGCGCTGGCGATATTGCGCTGTGCGGTACGCAGCCGGTCCTGGGTGGCAAGCACCGTGAAATAGGCGTTGGCGACGCTCGCCAGCGTGGTCAGCGCCACCACCTCGCGGTCGAACCGGTTGGCGACGGCGGTCTCCTCCGCCGCCTGCGCGGCATCGCGATTCTGGCCCCAGAAGTCGAGCTGGTAGCTCGCGCTCAGCGATGCGCCGTAGTTCACCACCTCGCGCCCGCCGTTGGTGAGACCACTTGCGCTGGAGCCGGAGGTGCGTGAATAGGTTTCAGACCCGTTGAGATTGACGGTCGGCAGCAGCGCCGCACCCGCCTGCCGCGCCAGCGCGTCGGCCTGCCGGAAGCGCGCCACGGCCGCGGCGATGTCGAGGTTGACGGTCTGCGCCTCCTCCATCAGCTGCGTCAGCTCCTTGGAGCGGAAGCCTCGCCACCAGTCGAGCGTGGGTAGCGCGTCGCCCGGCCGGCCCAGCCGCGCAGCCTTGTAGCCCTGCGGTACGTCGAGCGCCGGATCGGGGATGTCCTGGGTCAGAATGCAGCCGGCGGAGGCCGCGACCAGGCCGAGCGCGACCAACGAGCGTCCCACGAGCCGTCGCATGCGGACGGCGAGGCCGAACCGGCCTCCAGGCACCATCACGGACGCGGGCTGGGTCACACCCATTCTCCGCCGAAGCCAGACTTCGCCCGTGGCGCACGAACGACGCGGTCAGCAATGGTCTGGGTGACGTGCACGGGGTAATGCTTCCAATGGAACCTGGCTGTCCCATCCTACCCTTGGGAAGATAGGGCGGACAGCCCTGTCACGATTGCGCGACGTCGCATCACAAGCGATTCGCGGCTACCCGGAATGCCGACTTTTCCCTATTTTTACGGCATTTCCGCGCGCTTCAGACCGGTGCCGGAAGGCGTCATTCTTACAAAGATTTCATGGGGATTTCTCGGCCCTGTTGCTCCGAATCCGCAACATGCGCCGGAGCGACAACGATCTCGCTGCGCCAGGCGACGCCTCGTCAGGCCTTGACTTGGTCGATCGCGCGCAACTGACGCAAAAGCGCCGGCCGCAGAACGATTCTGCCAGACGACCGGTCCGCGGCAAAACAGCCTCCTCATATGGTGCGCGCCAATCGGGTTCAGCGTGGTGACCCGCCATTTGCCGCAGTGCAAAAGCCCTTCCCTTTTTCGATCAGCACACTAGGTTCGCCGCAAGCAAGACACAGACCGGCAAAGAAATTCCCCGACATGGCATTCAACAAAGACGTCATTGAAGCGATCGGCAACACCCCCCTCATCAAGCTGAAACGCGCATCCGAACTGACCGGCTGCACCATTCTCGGCAAGGCCGAATTCATGAATCCCGGCCAGTCGGTGAAGGATCGCGCCGGCAAGGGGATGATCCTGGAGGCCGAAAAGCGCGGCGATCTGAAGCCCGGCGGGCTGGTGGTCGAATCGACCGCGGGCAATACCGGCATCGGACTTGCGGTCGTAGCCAGTGCGCGGGGCTACCGCACCCTGATCGTCATTCCGGAGACGCAGAGCCAGGAAAAGAAGGACATGTTGCGCCTGTGCGGGGCCGAGCTCGTCGAGGCGCCGGCGCTGCCCTACTCCAATCCGAACAACTATCAGCATCTCGGCAGGCGTCTCGCCGAGCAGCTGCGCAAGACCGAGCCGAACGGCGTGCTGTTCGCCGACCAGTGGAACAACCTCGACAATCCTAAGGCACATTACGACTCGACGGGACCGGAGATCTGGCAGCAGACCAACGGCAAGGTGGATGGCTTCATCTGCTCGGTCGGCACCGGCGGCACGCTGGCCGGCATCAGCCGCTATTTGAAGGAAAAGAACAAGGACGTCGTCACCGCTTGCGCCGATCCGCACGGCTTTGCGATGTACGAGCTGTTCAAGAACGGCCAGGTCAAATCGACGCCGGGCGACTCGATCACCGAAGGCATCGGCCTCGGACGCAAGACGCCGGTGATCGAGACAGCGAACGTCGACGATGCGTTCCTGGTCTCCGACGAGGAAGCCGTGACCATCATCTACGAGCTACTGGAGCACGAGGGCCTCTGCCTCGGCGGGTCGACCGGCGTCAACATCGCGGGCGCGATCCAGCTCGCCAAGCAGCTCGGCCCCGGCAAGACCATCGTCACCATTCTGTGCGACTCCGGCAACCGCTATCAGTCCAAGCTGTTCAACCCGGCCTTCATGCGTTCGAAGAATCTGCCGGTCCCGGAATGGCTGGAAAAGCGCAGCAAGATCGAGCTGCCGTTCGTCTGACGAACGACGTCCCCGCAAACGTCATTGCGAGGAGCTATTGCGACGAAGCAATCCATGCTTCCGACGCGGATGATTGGATTGCTTCGCTCCGCTCGCAATGACAGCGGAAATCACCGCAATATCTGGCTCAGGAACAGCTTCGACCGCGCATGCTGCGGGTTGGCGAAGAATTCCTGCGGCGTGTTCGACTCGATGATCTGACCGGCGTCCATGAACACGACGCGGTTGGCGACCTCGCGGGCAAAGCCCATTTCGTGGGTTACGACCAGCATGGTCATGCCCTCCCTGGCGAGATCGACCATGGTGTCGAGCACCTCCTTGACCATTTCCGGGTCGAGCGCCGAGGTCGGCTCGTCGAACAGCATCACCTTCGGGTTCATGGTCAGCGCGCGGGCGATCGCGACGCGCTGCTGCTGACCGCCCGACATCTGGCCGGGAAACTTGTTGGCCTGATGCGGGATCTTGACCCGCTCGAGGAACTTCATCGCGGCCGCCTCGGCATCCTTCTTCGGGATGTTGCGCACCCAGATCGGCGCCAGCGTGCAATTGTCGAGCACGGTGAGATGCGGGAACAGGTTGAAGCTCTGAAACACCATACCGACCTCGCGCCGCACCTCGTCGACCCGGCGCAGGTTCGGGCCGAGCTCGATGCCGTCGACCACGATCTCGCCCTCCTGGAATTCCTCCAGCGCGTTGATGCAGCGGATCAGGGTCGACTTGCCCGAGCCGGACGGGCCGCAGATCACAATGCGCTCACCCTTGCCGACCTCAAGGTTGATGTCGCGCAACACGTGGAAGTCGCCGTACCATTTGTTGAGCGCGGAAATGTTGACGATCGGGGTTGTGGACATGGTGACCTTGTTCAGTGGCGGCGGTGAGCGTTGAGCCGATGTTCGACGAACAGCGAGTAGCGCGACATTCCGAAGCAGAACACGAAATAGATCATTCCCGCAAAGGCGAAGCCGGTAAAGGCCGTCGTAGGCGTCGACCAGTTCGGGTCCGAGAACGATGCCCGCAGGGAACCCAATAGATCGAACAGCGCCACGATCGACACAAGCGAGGTGTCCTTGAACAGCGAGATGAAGCTGTTGACGATGCCGGGAATGACGTAGCGCAGCGCCTGCGGCAGCACGATCAGCGACGTCGTCTTCCACCAGGACAGGCCGAGCGCCGATGCGGCTTCGGCCTGCCCGCGCGCCACCGCAGCTAAGCCGCCCCTGATCACCTCCGCCATATAGGCGCCGGTAAAGATCGCCACGCCGATCAGGGCACGCAACAGCCCGTCGACGGCGAAATTGCCCGGCACGAACAGCGGCAGCATGTAGGTCGCGAAGAACAGCACGGTGATCAGCGGCACGCCGCGCCAGAATTCGATGAAGGCGATCGAGAATATCCGGATCAGCGGGATGCTGGAGCGGCGGCCGAGCGCGAGCGCAATCCCGATCGGCATCGAGGCAACGATGCCGGTGATCGCGATCACCAGCGTCACCAGGAGGCCGCCCCACAGTCGCGTGTCGACGATGGGAAGGCCGCCGCGATAGAGCCCCATCAGCTTGATGCCAACGGCTATCCCGGCAAACGTCAGCAGGCTGCCGATCAGCGCTCTGCGGCCGGTCCGCATGCCGCCTTCGAGCACAAACAGCACGGCGGAGACGATCACGGCGGTGACCAGGAAATCGCCCCAGACCGGCAGCGACGAGAGCTGCAACTGGTCGCGCAGCCAGGTCAGCGGAAAGATCAACCAATGGATCAGCAAGCCGACCAGGACAAGCACCTTGCCCAGTGCCCATGGCAGCGGGGCGATCGCCGAGCTCTTGCTGAGATTGACCAGCAGATCGCCGGCGCCGCCTACGCTCTGCTCGAACAGCTGCAACACGCCGGCGGTCCAACTCACGCCGAAGCCCGCGATGCCGCCGCCATGCAGCAGGAAGAACGCCACCACCGGAAATGCGAAGAAGAACAGGCCGGAGTTGATGCCCTTGGCCGGCAGGCGCGGCATCAGCAGCGGCAGCAACAACGCGGCGCCGAGCCCATAGGTCAGATTGACCCGCCAGCGCTGCGCTTCCGGATAGAAGCCATAGATCAGCTGCGTCAGCTTGGCCTCAATATAGGGCCAGCAGGCACCGACCTCGTGCCCCGCCTTTTCGGCGAGGCAAGCGGTGCGATCCTTGCCGGCCCAGACCGCGTCGACCAGAAGGAACTTGACCGTCGGGACAACGATGTACCAGGCCAGCAATAGCCCGAGGATCGTGAGCAGGATGTTGCCCGGCGAATTCAGCAGCCGCGTTCGCAGGAAGCCGATGAAGCCGGTGGTCTTGGCCGGCGCCGCACGCTCGGCGACCAGATCCTGCCGGACAAAGGACGGGGCGGACAGATCGGTCATGCCGCCATGCTCCGGTTGATGCGCCAGCCATAGACGCTCATCAGCGCGCTCGTCGCGAGCGAGAGCAGCAGGTAGACGCCCATCGTCATGGCGATGATCTCGATCGCCTGCCCGGTCTGGCTCACCGCGGTGCCGGCAAACACCGAGACCAGGTCCGGATAGCCGATCGCCACCGCCAGCGACGAATTCTTGGTGAGATTGAGGTACTGGCTGGTCAGCGGCGGCACGATGACCCGCATCGCCTGCGGCACCACGATCAGGCGCAGCGTCGCGGCGCGGCTGAGGCCGAGCGACGCGCCTGCCTCCATCTGTCCCTTGTGGACCGACATGACGCCGGCGCGGACGATCTCGGCGATGAAGGCCGCCGTGTAGGTCGACAACGCGACCGTCAGCGCGACGAATTCGGGGATGACCCGCGCGCCGCCGGCGAAGTTGAAGCCTTTCAGCTGCGGCAGCTCGAACTTCAACGGCCAACCGAAGATCAGCATGGAGACCAGCGGCAGACCTATCAGGCAACCCAGCACATAGGGCCAGATCCGGATCATCTGGCCGCGCTGGAACAGGGCGCGCCGCGCGTGGTGCCGCAAGCCCAGCGCCACGACGATGCCGACCGCGAGCGCGGCCAGGAACGGATAGAGGCCTGGCTCACTGACCGGCAGCGGCACGATCAGGCCGCGATTGTTGAGGAAGAACGTACCGAGGATCGAGATGCTCTGCCGCGGCGCCGGCAGCGCCGCGAGCACAGCGAGGTACCAGAACAGGATCTGGAACAGGACCGGCAGGTTCCTGACGATCTCGACATAGATGCCGCCGATCCGCGACAGCAGCCAGTTCGGCGACAACCGGCACAGCGCCACGACGAAGCCGATCACGGTGGCAAAGACAATGCCGATCACCGAGACCAGGATCGTGTTCAACAAGCCGACGGAGAACACCCGCCAGTAGGTGTCGGAGTTGTTGTAGGCGATCAGGCTCTGATTGACGTCAAAGCCTGCATTGTAGTTGAGGAAGCCGAAGCCCGACGCAATGTGCTGGGTCTCCAGGTTCGTCCGCGCATTCGCCACGATCTCGTAGGCGATCCAGGCCAGGATCGCGGCGAAGGCAATCTGGGCGGCCAATCCGTTCCAGCCGGTCTTGCCGCCAAGCGCACGCTTCAGCCTGAGAGCAAATTGCAGCGGTGGTTTGCGGGGCGCGATGCTCATCGCGGCAGCCGTTGGCCGGACCGATCAACGGATCGGCGGCGCGTACTGGATCCCGCCCTTGTTCCAGAGATTGTTGACGCCACGGGCGATGCCGAGTGGCGAGCCGGTGCCGACATTGCGCTCGAAGGTCTCGCCGTAATTGCCGACCGCCTTGACGATGCGCACCACCCAATCCTTGGTCAGGCCGAGCTGCTCACCCAGATTGCCGTCGGTGCCGAGCACCCGCTTCATCTCCGGCTTGTCCGATTTGAGCATCGTGTCGACGTTCTTCTGGGTGATGCCAAGCTCCTCGGCATTGATCATCGCAAAGAGCGTCCACTTCACGATGTCGAACCACTGGTCGTCGCCGTGGCGCACCATCGGTCCCAGCGGCTCCTTGGAAATGATTTCCGGGAGCACGATGTGATCGGCGGGGTTGGCGAGCTTCAGACGGCTGGCATAGAGCCCGGAGGCGTCGTCGGTGAAGACGTCGCAGCGTCCTGACTCATAGGCTTTGACGGCTTCGTCGATGCTGCCGAATGCGATCACCTCGTACTTCATGTTGTTGCCCTTGAAGAAGTCGGCGAGGTTCTGCTCCGTCGTGGTGCCGGTCTGCACGCAGACCGACGCGCTGTTCAGTTCGAGCGCCGAATTGACCTTGAGCGACTTCTTCACCATGAAGCCCTGCCCGTCATAATAGGTCACGCCGGTGAAATTGGCGCCGAGCGAGGTATCGCGCGACACCGTCCAGGTGGTGTTGCGCGACAGCACGTCGATCTCGCCGGATTGCAGCGCGGTGAAGCGATCCTTGGCCGACAGCGGCACGAACTTGACCTTGGTCGGGTCGTCGAGCACCACGGCGGCAATGGCCCGGCACACGTCGACGTCGATCCCGGTCCAGTTCCCTTTGTCGTCCGGTGATGAAAAGCCAGGCAGGCCCTGGCTGACGCCGCAGGACAGCTGGCCCCGGTCCTTGACCGTCTTGAGGGTTTGCGCCGAGGCGGACTGAACCGACAAGGCAGCGGCAGCGGCAAGAAGGACAGCCAGGGATACGCGTTTCATGGGTAGGCCTTTCAGGGTCGTCCGTTGGACGTTTTGCTTTGCGATCGCCTCGCGTTCACGGGCCATCCCAATGATCCCTTGCAGCAAAAGATGCTGATCTGACAGTCAGTTTGACGTGCAAACCGGCCAGGCAACGGATCGTAGGTCGCGGCAGGCCCCTCAACGTGCGGCGACTGGTAGTTGCGGCGCATCACATAGCGACTGACGAGCCGGGTCAAGGGGTTGACGCACGTCTTCTACCTCTTGTTAGTAACACCTCCCGGCGTGGCCCTGTCTTCCCGACGCGGTACGGCTGCGGCAAAAAGTCTAAAATCTAACGGCAGCAAACCATGACCTCCTCCGACGGCTCCACGCCCTCCCGTCCGCACGACGCCGCGACCCGCCTGGTCACGGCCGGCCGCGACACCAAGGCCCAGAAGGGCTTCGTCAATCCGCCGGTGTTTCACGGCTCGACCGTGCTCTATCCGACCGCGGAAGACCTCCACGCCCATCGGGCCGAATTTACCTATGGCCGCCACGGCAGCCCGACCACGCGGGCGCTGCAGGACGTGCTGATGGCGCTGGAGGGCCCGCAATGCGCCGGCGTCGGCCTCGCCCCGTCGGGCCTCGCCGCGATCAGCACCACGCTGCTCGCCGTGCTGAAGGCCGGCGATCACCTGCTGGTGTGCGACAACGCGTATCGGCCGACCCGCAATTTCTGCGACAACATGCTGAAGCGCTACGGCATCGAGACCAGCTATTTCGATCCGCTGATCGGCGCCGGCATCGAGACGCTGTTCAAGCCGAATACCCGCGCGGTGCTGGTCGAGGCGCCCGGTTCGCAATCCTTCGAGATGCCCGACGTCCGCGCAATCTCGGCCGTGGCGCATGCCCGCGGCGCGCTCATGATCGACGACAACACCTGGGCGACGGCGCTCTATCACCGCTCGCTCGAACAGGGTGTCGACATCAGCATGCAGGCTGGCACGAAGTATATCGGCGGCCACTCCGACATCATGTTCGGCACCATCTCGGCCAATGCAAGGGCCTGGCCGCTGGTGCAGGAG
This sequence comes from Bradyrhizobium sp. USDA 4011, assembly GCF_054063415.1. Lineage (NCBI taxonomy): Bacteria > Pseudomonadati > Pseudomonadota > Alphaproteobacteria > Hyphomicrobiales > Nitrobacteraceae > Bradyrhizobium > Bradyrhizobium sp. USDA 4011. Next base: position 8,398,606 of record NZ_JBSSGG010000001.1, on the reverse strand, counting down.
GCGATCCGCCTGCTCGGCGTCTGCGCCGGCCCCGACGACGTCTATCTCGCGCTGCGCGGGGTCCGGACGCTGTCGGTGCGGTTGGCGCAGCACCACCGCTCCGGGCTCGAGATCGCACGCTGGCTTGCTGCGCGGCCCGAGGTCGCTCGTGTGCTGCACCCTGGCCTCGAGACCGATCCCGGGCATGCGATCTGGAAGCGCGACTTCACCGGCGCCTCCGGCCTGTTCAGCATCGTGCTGAAGCCCGTGCCGCAGACCGCGGTCGATGCGATGCTCAACGCGCTCACGCTGTTCGGCATGGGCTTTTCCTGGGGCGGCTTCGAAAGCCTCGCCATCCCGTTCGACTGCAGCGACTATCGCAGCGCGACCAAATGGTCGCCGGGCGGCCCGACGCTGCGGCTGCATATCGGACTCGAGAATCTCGACGACCTCAAGGCCGATCTCGATCGCGGTTTTGCCGCGTTGAAGGCCGCGCTCTGATCTTTCCACGCCGGCTGCGTTAGACGACATTAACCACGACCGACCGGCCAAGACGCTGCCGCCGCCGCGTTGCGACTAACGTCGCACGCGTTGCGCACGCACGATCTCCGGGATTCTGCGGAGATGCGACGCCGCCGATAACTCGCCGTTCACCATCCCCACCAATCCCTTAATTGTCCGGACCTTCCAGCAAGTTCCCTTATACTTTTGCGGCCGTACTGATGCTCCCGGGAAGGGCTGTCAGTGCCGCGAGGACGTGACTGCCCTGCGTTAAGGGCATTCAGACAATCGCATGAAGACGGCACGCATCGTGGTCCTCGGCATTGCCGGCGTCGCAGGCCTCGCGGCCATGTATCTCGCGAGCGTTGGCGATCGCAAACCGGCGCCGGTCGCGCCGCCAGTGGCACAACTACCGACCGTCGAGGTGCTGGTGGCGAAGTCCGATATCGGGCTCGGTCAGTCGGTCAAGCCCGAAGACGTGCAATGGCAGCGCTGGCCGGCCGAAACCGCGAGCAGCGCGTTCATCCGGCACGACACCAATGCCGACGCCATGAACGACGTCATCGGCTCGATCGCACGCGCTCCCTTCATCGTCGGCGAGCCGATCCGCGAGCAGAAGCTGGTCAAGGCCAATGGCAGCGGCTTCATGGCCGCGATCCTGCCCTCCGGCATGCGCGCGATCTCCACGGAAATCTCGCCGGAGACCGGCGCCGGCGGCTTCATCCTGCCCAACGACCGCGTCGACGTGATCCTGTCGCGACGCGACAAGAATCCCGATCAGCAACAGGGCAGCCGCGATATCATCACCACCGAAATCCTGCTGTCCAACGTCCGCGTGCTGGCGATCGACCAGGCGCCGAAAGAGAAGGACGGCAACAACTCCCTCATCGGCAAGACCGTGACCCTCGAGCTCAAGCCCGAACAGGCCGAGACGCTCGCGCGGGCACGGCAGAGCGGCACGCTGGCGCTGGCGCTGCGCAGCATCGCCGACGTCAACGAGAAGACCGACGAGACCAGAGATCAGGCCCCGAAGCGGGGCGAGAGCATTCGGGTGGTGCGTTTCGGCATCCCGAGCTCTCAGACGACACAGAAGTGATGGGGGCTTCGATATGACAATTGCTGCAAAACAACTGGCGAGGCGGACCACGCTGGTCCGCTCGCTGTCAGTCTCGGCGGTCGCCGCCCTGATGCTGATCCCTGCCCTCGCCAGCGCGACCGATCCCGACAAAAATGCGGACGTCGCGGTGACGAGCAGCATCGCCGCCAAGACGCGCTTCGTCTCGCTCGGCGTCGGCAAGTCGGTGGTGGTCGACCTGCCGCGCGAAGCCAAGGACGTCCTGGTCGCCGATCCCAAGATCGCCAACGCCGTGATCCGCTCGGCCCAGCGCGCCTATATCATTGGCGCGGCGGTCGGCCAGACCAATGTGGTTTTCTTCGACGCCGACGGCAACCAGGTCGCCTCCTACGACATCGCGATCAAGCGTGATCTCAACGGCATGCGTGCCGCGCTGAAGCAGATGCTGCCGGGCGTCCAGATCGAGGGCGTCGGCGAAAGCGTGGTGCTGACCGGCACGGTGGCGAGCCCGGTCGAGGCCCAGCAGGCCGGCGACATCGCAGCCAAGCTCGTCGGCGGCCCCGACAAGGTCGTCAACTCGATTGTGGTGCGCGGCCGCGACCAGGTAATGCTGAAGGTCACCGTCGCCGAAGTGCGGCGCGACGTCGTCAAGCAGCTCGGCGTCGATCTCAGTGCCAACATGAACTACGGCACCGCGGCGGTCGTCTTCAACAACACCAACGCCTTCACCGCCAACAACGGACCGCTCGCCAACAACATGCTGACCGGCGCGGCCCTGAACAAGCTCGGCGTGCCGACCGTCACCGCGACGCTGCGCGCGATGGAGAGCGCGGGCGTGGTGAAGACGCTGGCCGAGCCCAACCTCACGGCGATCTCCGGCGAGTCCGCGACCTTCGTGTCAGGCGGCGAGTTTCCCATTCCGACCGGCGTCACCTGTCAGACCTCGTCGACAGGCACGATCGGGAATTGCGTCCAGACCGTCAGCTTCAAGAAGTTCGGCATCTCGCTCAACTTCACCCCGGTGGTGCTGTCCGAGGGGCGCATCAGCCTGAAGGTGATGACCGAGGTGTCCGAAGTCTCGATGGACAACGCGTTGACCGGCGGCCAGGGCGGCACGACCATTCCCTCGATCAAGACCCGCCGTGCCGACACCACGCTGGAAGTGCCCTCCGGCGGCTCGATCGCGATGGCCGGATTGATCCAGGAGCAGACCAAGCAGGCCATCAACGGAATGCCTGGCGTCGATCAGATCCCGGTGCTCGGACAGCTATTCAGGAGCCAAGACTTCGTCAACAACGAGACCGAGCTCATGGTCATCGTGACGCCCTATGTGGTGCGCGCGGTCGCACAGAAGGAATTGTCGCGTCCCGATGACGGGTTCGCCCCGGCCTCCGACGCGCAGTCGGCGCTGCTGGCGCGCGTCAATCGCATCTACGGCGTTGCCGCCCGTGCCGAGCCGATCGGCGCCACGCCGGTCAATTTCGGCTTCATCATCGACTGAGGCGCTGAAGGGTTGGGGGATGCCATGATGACACGCAACACACGAGCCGGCCATGCGAGGATGCTGTCGCTGTCCGGCGCCCTCGTCGCCACCGCGATCGCGCTCGGCGGCTGCAATTTGACCGGCGACAATATTGCTACCGGCACGGTGCCCGACGACTACCGGCAGCGGCATCCGATCGCCATCACCGAGGGCGAGCAGTCGATCGTCGTGTTCGTGGGCCGCGCCCGCGGCAATCTCACCGAAACGCAGCGCGACGATGTCATGGGACTGGCCCGCACCTGGCGCCGCGACGGCACCGGCGCGATCGCGGTCGACGTCCCGGCCGACACCTCGAATGCGCGCTCGGCGCAGGCGGTGTATCAGGATATCCGCGGCGTGCTGGCGTCGATGGGCGTGCCCGCCCACGCCATCGTCAGGCGTTTCTATCGCGTCGACGATCCACGCGCGCTGCCGACCATTCGCCTCAGCTATTCGAAGATGGCCGCGGTCGCCGGACCCTGCGGCTTGTGGCCGAGCGACCTGGGTCCCTCGATCTACAATCCCAGCTACAACGAGAACAAGCAGTGGGACAATTTCGGCTGCGCCACGCAGCACAATTTGGCTGCGATGGTCGCCAATCCGTCCGACCTCGTGCAGCCGCGGACCGAGACCGCATCCTACACGCCGCGCCGGTCGGTCGCGTTCCAGAAATACGGCAAGGGTGAGTCCACCGCGACCACCTACCCCGAAGCCGATAGAGCCAAGCTGAGCGACGCCGGGAAATGACCGAACCACAAGACGAGCCACAGCACGCCAACGACCACATCGCGCCGGCGCCACGGATTTCCGTGCAGGCCTTCTGCGCCAGCGTCGCGACCGCCACGACGGCGCGCGCCGCCGCCGAAGACCGCCGGCTCGCCAAGGCTCACCTCTCGGTCCACATGGGCGGCATCGCCGCCGCCATCGACGCCTATCACAAGGCGCCGACGCCCAACGTCATCATGCTGGAGACCGAGCCGGACATCGATTTGCTCGCCGGTCTCGACGAACTCGCCACGGTCTGCGATCCCGGCACCCGCGTCGTCGTGCTCGGCACGCGCGGCGAGACTGCACCGTATCGCGAATTGGTCCGGCGCGGCGTCAACGACTACGTCATCGGGCCGGTCAAGGTGCTCGACATCGTGCGCTCGATCTGCGGCCTGTTCTCGTCCTCGGAAGCAGTCTCTGTGGGCAGGCTGATCGCGGTCGCGGGCGCCAAGGGCGGCGTCGGCGCCTCGACCATCGCTCACAATATCGCCTGGACCATCGCGCGCGACCTCGGGCTGGATTCGGTCGTGGTCGATCTCGACCTCGCCTTCGGCACCGCCGGCCTCGACTACAACCAGGATCCGACGCAGGGCATCGCCAACGCCGTGTTCTCGCCCGAGCGCCCGGACAGTGCCTTCATGGAGCGCCTGCTGGCAAAGTGCGGCGATCACCTGAGCCTGCTGGCGGCACCGGCCACGCTCGACCAAGTCTACGATTTCGGCGCCGAAGCATTCGATGCCATCTTCGATACGATGCGCATGACAACGTCCTGCATCGTGCTCGACGTTCCCCATCAATGGACCGCCTGGACCAAACGCGTGCTGGTCGGCGCCGACGATATCCTGATCGTCGCCGAGCCGGACCTCGCCAACATGCGCAACACCAAGAACATGATGAACCTGTTGCGGACCGCGCGTCCGAACGACCGCCCGCCGCTCTATTGCCTGAACCAGGTCGGCATGTCGAAGCGCCCCGAGATCGAGGTCAAGGACTTCGCCAAGACGATCGAGAGCCAGCCGATCGCGACCATCCCGTTCGATTGCAGATTGTTCGGTGAAGCCGCCAACAACGGTCAGATGATCGCGGAAGTCTCCGCGCGTCACCGCACCACAAAAACCTTCCTGCAGATCGCGCAACGCCTGACGGGCCGCCCCGATCTCGCCGAGACGCGCGAGTCGTTCCTGTCGCCGATCCTCAGAAAGCTGCAGTCGCGTCGAAGCGATGGACGCCGCGCCGCCGGCTAGCCTGCCAGACTTTCGCGTGAGAACGCTCTAGTCGCGGCGGCTGGCCGCGACCGGGATCTTGTCCGTATCGCTGCGGCTCGCATCCCTGCGCGTCAACAGCCGCTTCAGCGCGGCGACATTGGCTGATCCCTGATCGGGCGGCAGATCGGCCTTCATGATGGTCTCAGCCTCGGCCTGGCGGCCCTGCAGGCCGACCACGACGGCGAGATTGGTGCGCACCCGCATGTCGTCGGGCGCGCGATCCCGGGCTCGGCGCAGCGTTTCCTCGGCCTTCGGCAGATCTTTCGACAGCAGATAGGACAGGCCGAGATTGGAGAGCACCGATGGATCGTCGGGCACGATCTTCAGGGCGCTCGCGTAATATTGGCGGGCCTCGTCATGGCGCTCGAGCTGATCGAGCACGGCACCCTGCGCCGACAGGATGCGCCAGTCCGGGTCTTCCGGGGTGTGGGCGCGCCCGAGCACGTCGAATGCCTGCTGGAAATTTCCGTTGTCGGCGAGCGCCCGTCCGTAGCCTGCGAGCAGCGCCTTGTTGCTGGGCTGCGCCAGCACCGCCTGCTCCATGACCGCGACCGCCTGCGCCCGCTGGCCGGTGGCGCGCAGCGCCCGGGCGTATTTCAGCGCGGAGTCGGTGTCCTTGGGGTTGGCGCGGACGCGCTCGTGGTAGGTCGCGATGTCGCGCCGCGGGTCGGCTGGGGCCGGCGTGGATTCCGCCGTATCGCCCAATGACCCCGTGATGTCGGACGGACCTGAGGTCTGACAGGCGGACAACCCGATCAACAGGAGCGCGGCACATGCCGAGCCGGCGAGACGGTGCATGCGGCCTGAAGGTCGGGGCAGTTTGTCAGACATCAAGGAGACTCGGAACAGCGAAGGTTCCGGGATGCTCACAGCTTAACCCTAAGTTCCGGTTAAGGATGCCATCATCTCGCCGTCATCCGGCCCAGAAGCGGTGCCGGACGTGGCGCGAACCGCCAGCCTGTCGGCTGGATTAGTCGACGAACTGGGCGCCGAATTCGTGCCCGATCCGCCAGGCCAGGCGGCACTGACGCGGACTGCCGCTCGACAGGATGATGGTGAATTCCGGCGGAATCTCCAGATATTCAGCGATCACCTTGACGCCGCCAGCCGAGATATCGGTGATCATGCAGTCGCGAGGCAGCGACCCTGTGCCCAACTGAATTTTGGCGACGCTCCGGCACTCACGGCGTTCGCTCTTGCGGCGATTGACAAACATCCTGATCCCCAAGCCCTTTTCTGGATAGCTTCTCGGCTGGACAGCTTCTCGTTCCTACCGTCATAACGGGGAAAGATTGGAAACTGCCTAGCGGAACCAATCGCAATTGAGCGGTCATGTTCGAGATTCGTTTACCGGCTCCAGTGACCTCAGTGCCTCATTTGGCGGCCGCGCTTGTCATAGGCCCTTCCGACAAGCCGGTTCCAAGGGGAACAAAAAGGGGTTGATCCCAGGTCATTTGGCGATAGCGTGACCCCTTCGACTCGAATTTGCCGGGATATCCAGGAAGTATGGGAAGTCTTGTTCTGCTTGATCTGATGGGGGGCGTCGCGCTCCTGCTGTGGGGCCTGCATATGGTCCACAGCGGGATTCTGCGGGCCTTCGGGCCCGATTTGCGGCTGTTGCTGGCCCGGGCACTGAACAACCGCTTCACCGCCCTTGGCGCCGGCCTCGGCCTGACCGCCCTGCTTCAGAGCTCGACCGCGACCGCCCTCATCACCAGTTCCTTCGCCGCCGAGGAGATCGTCAGCCTGGTGCCGGCGCTTGCGATCATGCTCGGCGCCAATATCGGCACCACGCTGATCGTGCAGGTGCTGTCGTTCAACGTCGCCGCCGTGGCGCCGGTGCTGTTCATCACCGGTCTCGTCGCATTCCGCAGCGGGCCGCGCTCCCGGATCAAGGATCTCGGCCGCGTCTCGATCGGCCTCGGCCTGATGCTGCTCGCGCTGCATATCCTGCTCGATACGATGGTGCCGGCCGAGAATGCCCCGGGCATCCGCGTGTTCCTGAACGCGATCACCGGCGATCCCGTGCTGTGCATCCTGATCGGCGCAATCGTGACCTGGCTGGTCCATTCCAGCGTCGCCAGCGTGCTGCTGGTGATGTCACTGGCCTATTCGCAGTTCATCTCGCCCTATGCCGCGTTCGCGCTCGTGCTCGGCGCCAATCTCGGCAGCGCCATCAATCCGTTGATGGAGGGGGCGCGGCGCGACAATCCGGCGAGCTACCGGCTGCCGGTCGGCAACCTCGTCAACCGTATCGTCGGTATCCTGCTGGTGGCGCCGTTCCTGCGCCCGATCACCGAGCATGTTTACGCCTGGCAGCCCGATCTCGCCAAGGCGACCGCGCTGTTCCACATTGCCTTCAATGTTGCGACAGCGCTGCTGTTCATCGGCGTGCTCGACCAGATGGCACGTCTGCTCGAGCGGCTGTTGCCCAAGCGGGCGCAGGAGACCGATCCGTCACGGCCGCGCTATCTCGACGAGGGCGCGCTGGAGACGCCGTCACTCGCGCTGGCCGATGCCGCGCGCGAAGTACTGCATATGGGCGACCACACCGAGGCGATGTTGCGCAAGGTCATGGCGGCGATGCTGACCAACGATCGCGCAATGGTCGACCAGGTGTCGAAGATGGACAACACCGTCGATCGGCTGAACGAGGCGATCAAGCTCTACGTGACAAAACTTACCCGCGGCAGCCTCGATGAGCGCGAGGGTCAGCGCGCCATGGAGATCGTCGCGTTCGCGATCAATCTCGAGCATATCGGCGACATCATCGACAAGAATCTCAGCGAACTCGCGACCAAGAAGATCAAACACCGCCTGCAATTCTCGGCCGAAGGCGCCGAGGAATTGTCGGCGTTTCACAAGCGCACGATCGACTCGCTGCGGCTCGCGTTCGGCGTGTTCATGTCGGGCGACGCCGCCGAGGCGCGCAAGCTGCTCACCGAAAAGGTGGCGCTGCGCGCCGCCGAACTTGCCGCCGTCGAGCGCCATCTCGTGCGCCTGCGCGAAGGCCGGCCCGAGACCATCGAGACCACCTCGCTGCATCTCGACGTACTGCGCGACCTTCGCCGCATCCATTCGCATATTTGCTCGGTCGCCTATCCGGTGCTCGACGCCGCCGGCGTGACCGCTGCCGATCGCGAGAATGCGGTCGAGGCGGCCGAACTTCCGGCGCCCGGGCGGCCGTGATCAAACTTGCTTCCAAGACTACGTAGGCGGCCGGTGTTCGGAGCCAGGCGGCCGCTGCGGAAACGCGGAGGCCGCCGCGAGCTGGTTGATGCTGTCCCGCTGGCGATCGAAAGCCCCAAGCAGGTCGCCTTGCAGCAGCCGACCGCCTGACAATTTCATCCGCAGCGGATCGACGTTATGGCCGTTGATCCGCACCTCATAATAGAGATGCGGCCCGGTCGAGAGCCCGGTCGATCCGACATAGGCAATCGTCTCGCCCTGACGAACACGGTCTCCGATCTTCAGCCCGGGCGGGAAGCTCGCGACGTGGGCATAGGTGGTCTCATAGCCGCGATCGTGCCGCACGCGGATATACTTCCCGTAGCCGTGCTCGTAGCCTTCGGTCTCGACGACGCCGGCGCCCGCAGCCGCAATCGGCGAACCATAGGGCGCAGCAAAATCGACGCCCTCGTGAAAGCGGCGGTCGCCGAGGATCGGATGGATGCGCCAACCAAAGCCGTCGCCGAGGCGCCCGCTGACCACCGGCTTGCGCAACAGGAATTTGGTGATGGACTGACCATCCTCATCGTAGAAGTCGGAGCTGCCATCATCCGGGGCCGTGAACCGATAGTAGCGGCGCGCCTGCCCGCCGGCCGTCAAGTCGATGAAGACAAGCTCCGGCTGGCCAATTTCGTTGGGGGCATAGATGATGTTGGCGACGTCGGCGTCGCCGAGAGGCTCGTCCAGATCGAAATCGCGGCCGCAAAGCCGCAAGAGTTCGGCAACGATCCCCTCGTCGACGTGATTGGAGCGTGCAAGCGCATTAAGCCCGTCACGTAGCGTCTCGCCGGGGACGGAGTGGGTGTCGATCGACTGACGCAACAATCTCCCGTTCGACACGACGACATCCGGCTGTTCGGGCACGATCGCCTGGTACTGTCCGCCATCGGTGCGACCGACCGCGGACACTCCTGAGTCTGGCCGTTCGATCGACACTTTCGCGACATGGCCGCGCGGCGACCCGGTGTCTCCGTCTTGTGCGATGATCGTGATCTTCTCGCCACCGGACAGCGTCTCTTGACTGCCAGGCGACGGGAAAGCGGCGAGGATCGCCGGTGCGTCCTCGGCAGCCGCGGCCAACGCCCGCAGGACGGCGGACAGTGTGTCACCGCTCCTCGCGATGACGACATGTCGATGGTAACGCGACGAGGAAGGCGACTTCGGAAGGTTGGTTACGTTGACAGCCTCCCCGATCGGAGAATGCGGCTGCGGCACATCTTCACTGTCGGCATAGGAGCTGATGCGGCCCGGCAGCCCGCGGCGTGATGGACCCGCCCGTATGATGGCTGGTAACTCCGACAGCAATTGCGGGTTCGCTCGCTGCTCGTCCTTGCCGTCTGCCGGTGCTTCGCGACGATGGTCCTGTTGTGGTTCGGGATCGATCTCCGCGAGCCGCGCTGACACGCGGGTAAATCGACGGACCGAGCCGGCATCGCTCAGCTGCTCGATCTTGAGCGCCGAGGGACTGCCTTGCGAGCCTGGTCTCCGATCCAGACGATCGCCGCGCCGCGCCTCATCAACCACTTGCCCCGTGAAGCGTGGAAGTGAAACGACCGGCGATGCTGCGAATCGCGTGCGATAGCCGAATGCACCGCGCAGCGCGCCACCAAGGAGCGCGACGGCCGCGGTCCCGATCAGAATCGTCCCGGCCATCCAGCGCATACTGACTGCACGCCGGTCCGGCAGGCCGCGCTCGCCGGTCAGCGGCGGTTCGTCGAGCACCGGGACATCACGGACGCTCGATGGATAACCACGCGCTCTGGTCGGTTCGCCACGGCCGGTCATCAACGCCCCTCATCCCTTGGCGCATGGTCTCGGGATGCAGCCACGCCCACAACGAAGCGTAGATGCCATACGCCTTGGGGCGATTGTTTGACCGTCGCTCTGTTTCGATCACAATGTCGAGCGGAGCCCGGTGCCGGACTCCATCGAGATAATCGAGGAGGCCCAGCATACCGCTCGCCGCACTGACGACCACGACGATCAGCTGTCGAGCGTCTTCGACGCCTTGCCGCGGTTCTTCACGATCAGCATGATGTTGCGGATGTAGATCAGCGTCGCGAGGCCCTGCCCGATGATGATGACAGGCTCGCGTTTGGCGAGCCCGTAGATCAGCGTCATCAAGCCGCCGCCCATCGAGAAGAACCAGAACGCCATCGGCACCACGCTCTGGCCGGCGCGCTCGCTGGAAATCCACTGCACCAGGAAGCGCGCGGTGAAGAACAATTGCGCGATCAGGCCGAACGCCAGCCAGAAGTCGAACTTGGCGACGAACACTTCGTAGAAATAGGCGCTGAGCGCCTGGCCGAACTGAATCAGCATCACTTCACCTCGGTCACATCAGGCACGTCAGTGCCTGTCACTTCAGTGACGACCGGCGTCGGCTTCTTGCGGCGGATCAGCCACCACACGCCACCGAGATCCATGATCCCGATCCAGAGCCGGTCGAAGAATCCATAATTCGACACGCCGGAATGGCGCGGGCGGTCGACGACATCGACATAGGCGATCGCGAGCCCCTCGCGGCGGACCAGCGCCGGAAGGAAACGATGCAGCCCGTCGAAATAGGGCATCGCCAGAAACACCTCGCGCGGAAACGCCTTCAGGCCGCATCCGGTGTCGCGGGTGCCGTCGCGCAGGATGATGCCGCGCACGGCGTTGGCGATCCGCGATTGCAGCTTCTTGAAGCCGGTGTCCTTGCGTCCGACGCGCTGGCCCGCAGCGAGGCCAACCCGGCCATTGCCGCTCTCGATCGCCGCGATCAGGTTGGGCAGGAAGGCCGGATCGTTCTGGCCGTCGCCGTCAAGCGTTGCCACGATCGCGCCGCGCGCGGCGCGCACGCCGCTGCGCACGGCGGCCGACTGGCCCGAGGAGGCTGCGTGGCGAAGCTGCCGGAGATTGGGCCGCTGCGCCATGATCGCGCTCAGCCGTTCGCCGGTGGCGTCGGTCGAGCCGTCATTGACGTAGACGATCTCGTAGGCCCAGCGGCCGTCGAGCGCTGCCGCGATCTCGGCGATCAGCGGCGCGATATTGTCCGCCTCGTTGCGCACAGGCACGACGATGGAAACGGCGACCGGCGTCTGGTCGGAAGCAGGCAAATCGGCTCTCGTGGTTGGTGTTGGCAGCGGCTGGAACCCGCCCGATCCGGCCGCCGGGCGACCGCTTTTATGGGGCGAAAGCGCTCCTCGCAACCCCTTTGAGGCGCCCTTCCGACGGTCCCGGCAGCGCCAACACGGTGCCATCGCGATCGATGGCGAAACCAAGGCGGCGGGCGGCGAACCAGTAGCGCACCGCCATTGCGCCGATCACGCCGACCAGCGCGCCGGCCACCACGTCGCTCGGATGATGGGCCAGCAGCACGAGGCGGGTCGCGACGATGATCAGCGCATAGACCAGCATCGCGACCCGTGCGCGTGGCCATACCGCCGACACGGCGAAAGCCAGCGCAAACGCGGTGACCGAATGTCCCGACGGAAAGCTCGAATAGGCCTCGGTGTCGGCGAAATGCTGGAAGTTGAACGCGTTGGCCTTGCCGCCGACAAAAGGCCGCCCGCGGCCGACGATCCATTTGATCAGCTCACCGACCGCCACCGACAACATGACCGACAGGAACAGGTATTGCAGCCTCGTTCCGAGGCCGAGCAGTGTCGCGCGCGGCACACCGCGCAGCGCAGGTGCCGCCAATGCGACCGCAATCAGCAGCAAGCCAAGCGCGCACAGCACATATTCGTCCTTGCCGAAATCGGTGAGTATCTTCACCCACCAGAGACCCGGCGTACCGCGTGGCGGCATCAGGCTGATCTCGGCGACATCGACCGCATACATCAGCGTGATGATCACGGCGCCAACGCCGACGACGAGCAGGAGCGCGTGGCGCCCGGAGCGTCGCGCCGCCTCGGCCCGGCGCGAATGCGACGGTGCACGCACCAGCTGGGCGAAGGACAGCCACACCAGCGTCAGCAATCGTCCGAAATAGTTGGCGGATTCCGCCGTGGCTGGCGGCGCCGCCATGTCACTCCGTCCCTTCGGAACGGAAGATCGCGATCGAAACGGCCTTGCCCTGCGAGATGTTGTAGCCCTCGATCCGCACCGGCGCGTTGTAGCGCAGGCCGATCGCCTCGGCGCGTTGCACGAAGGCGCGCTCGGAGCGCTGTTCGACCAGCGCAAAGCGGCAGGAGCCTTGCCTCAGGAAATCCGCGGCGCCCGATCCGTCGGTGAGCAGCGTCGAGGTGTCGGTCATGAACACGAGGCTCGGCTCGTGGAAGCCGGCAGCCGCCGCCTTCGGGCCGATGCAGGTCACGTTGCGCAGCGCGCGTGCGACCTCCTGGCTCGGAAACACAGTGGTGAGCCGCGGCAGCACCACGCCATAGGTGGCGCCGGCCATCAGCGCCGCGGCGATCACCGCATTGAGCAGCGAGCGCTCGGCGCGGCTATCCTCGAACATCCACCAGGCGATCAGGCCGAACACCATCGCCACCGCGAACAACGGCCAGGCCGGAAACACCGGCTGATGGATCGCCTTGATGGCGCCAACGATCACCAGCACAGCGCCGAATGCGGGGATAGCGAACCACCCACGCAGCGCCGCGCAACAGCCAAGGGGAGCGCGACAGCACACGCCGCTCCAGCGCGCCAACGGTCAGGATCGCGATCGCCGGATAGAGCGGCAGCACGTAGTGCGGCAGTTTGGTCAGCACCGCCTCGAACACGATCCAGGACGGGATCAACCAGGCCAGGAGAAACTGGGCACCCGGCTCGCGCCGCGCGCGCCAGACAGCCGGCGCCGCCAGTCCAGCGAGCGGCGCGCCGGGCCAGAACGTGATCCAGAACAGCAGCAGATAGAGCCCGGGCGGCGCGCCGTGCGACTCCTGCGCCCCAAGCTTGCTCAGCATGTCGCCGCCGACGGAGTCGGCAAAGAAGGTTTCGCCGGCGCGCAGGAAGATCAGCACGAACCACGGCAGCACCAGCACGAGGGTCCACATCAGGCCCCAGACCGGGCGCATGCGCCAGAACCAGGCCGCCGATCGATCGAGGATCGCAAGCCCGGCCATGGCAAGGCCGACGAACATCAGGATCAGCGGGCCCTTGAGCAGGATGCCGACCGCCAGTGCCGTCCAGAAGATCGCAGGCGGCCCCCATGATGGATGCGCCGGATCCTCGCCACGTTGCCAGGACAGATACACCCGCGCCATCGCGCCCATCGCCGCGGTGACCGTCAGCAGCAGCATGGCGTCAGTCTTGGCGAGCCGCGCCTCGACCCCGAGCAGCACGCAGCTTGCCATCATCAAGGCAGCCAGCACCGCCCCCTGTCGCGTCACGAAGGCAAGCGCTGTCCAATAGGTCAGCAAAACGGCGCCGACGGCGCCGATCAGGGACGGCAGGCGGTACACCCAGATGCGGACCTGGGCGCGCGGCACCCCGAGCGCAGAGATCGTCTTCAGCGCCGCCGCCTGCATCCAGTAGATGCCGACCGGTTTCTTGTAGCGAACGTCGTCCTGGAACCGGATATCGACGAAATCGCCGCTCTCGACCATCTGCTTGGTCGCCTGGGCAAAGCGAACCTCATCACGGTCGATCGGCGGGATGGTGAAGAAGCCCGGCAGGAACAGCACCAGGCAGGTCAGCGTCAGGAACAGGATCGAACGCCATTGGCTGGCCGTCGCGAACTCGAACGCCATGAACAGCCTGCGGCTCGAATGCGCAGGTTTTACAGACTGTTGCCCTGCTCCGAAGCGCCGGGGTTGGAGGCTATCCACCATAGGTTTCGCATACGATGAAACCGCAGCGCAAACAACCGTGCTGTTCCGCTTTCCCGCGCGATCATTGCACGCGGATCACAACGGTATCCGCTGCCCCTGTGGCGTCGATGACGGTGAGCCGCGCGAAGCCCGGCCCCGGCGGGTCGATCAGGCGCTGCCGCCGGCTGTCGATGTCCCCGGCTGAGACACCGTTCACGAGGACCGTCAGCGGCAGCACCCCGCCGGCGACCTTGACCGGCATCGCTGCATGACTGCCGCCCTCCGATTGATCGACGTCGATGCGTGAGCCGTTCAGTGGAAACTGGATGTGTGGCGCCTGGTCGTTGCCGCTGCGAACCAGTTCGCCGAGCGGCCGGAACCGGCGCAGCGGCGGCGGCAGTTTTGCGTTGGAGGCGACCAGCACGCCGCGCGGCGGCTTCGGCAACGCCGCCGGGATCTTGCCGGTGCGTGCAAAGGCATCGAACAGGATTGGCGCCGCCGCCGTGCGCCCAACCAGCCCCGGCACCGGCGCGCCATCCGGGCGACCGACCCAGACGCCGATGGTGATGCGGCCGTCGAAGCCGACCGACCAGGCATCGCGATAGCCGTAGCTGGTACCGGTCTTGAACGCGATCCGGTTATGCACGCCGTTCTCCGGCGGCGGTGTGCCGAGCAGGACATTGCCCACCTGCCACGCCGCGGCCTGATCCATCAGCCGCATCGCTTCTCGGCCGTCATTCGGCTGCACGATCTCGCGCAGCGGCTTTGTCGCGCCAAGCCGCGCCAAACCGGAATAGAGCTGGGCGAGATCCTGCAGCGTGATGCCGACGCCGCCGAGGCCCATCGCAAGCCCCGGGGCCTCGTCCTTCGGCAGCACGAGGTTGGTGCCGGCCTGCTTCAGCCGCGACGACAGCCGGCTGGCGCCGACCCGGTCGAGCAGCGCGATCGCCGGCACGTTCAACGACAATTGCAGCGCCTTGCGGATCGGCACGGTGCCCTGGAACGTCATGTCGAAATTTTCCGGCGCATAGGAGCCGAAGCGGATCGGCCGATCCTCGATCAGACTGTCGGGATGGACAAAACCGTCTTCGAAGGCGAGACCATAGATGAACGGCTTCAGCGTCGAGCCCGGCGAGCGCACCGCGCGCGTCATGTCGACCTGCCCGGCGCGCCGCTCGTCGAAATAATCCGCCGAGCCGACCCGCGCGAGCACGTCGCCCGTCTCATTGTCGACCACCACGATCGCAACCGAGACGTCAGATCCCTGCGCGATGGCGCGGTCGCGCGCCAGCGCCTCCAGGTTCCGTTGCAGCGAGGCATCGAGCGTCAGCTTGATGACGGGCGCATCCTTCATCGTCGCGATCGCCTGATCGGAGGAATGCGGCGCCAGCATCGGAATCTGCTTGCGCAGCTTCGGTACCGGCGTGGCCCGGGCCTGCGCGGCGTCTTCCTTCGCCACCACGCCGTCCTCGACCATGCGGTCGAGCACGCGGTCGCGCGCGGCGTGGGCGGCTTCCGGATGGCGATCGAGCCGCCGCCGCTCCGGCGATTGTGGCAGCGCCACCAGCAGCGCGGCCTCGGCGAGCGAGAGCCGCTTCGGCTCCTTGCCGAAATAGGCGATCGAGGCGGCGCGCACGCCCTCGAGATTGCCGCCGAACGGCGCCAGCGCGAGATAGAGATCCAGGATCTGGTCCTTCGACAGCTGCTGCTCGAGTTCGACGGCTCGCACCATCTGCCGCAGCTTGGCGTAAACCGAGCGCTGGTGCCGCGGTTCGATCAGCCGTGCCAGCTGCATCGTGATCGTCGAGCCGCCCGACACGATATGGCCGCTTGTGAGCAGCTGGAGCGCGGCGCGCGACAGCGCCAGCGGATCGATGCCGTGATGCTCGTAGAAGCGTTTGTCCTCATAGGCGAACAACAGCTTCAGATAGGTGGGGTCGACCGATGCCTTGGCATCGACCGGTAGCCGCCAGCGTCCGTCCGCCATTGCATAGGCGCGCAACAGTTTTCCATTGCGGTCGATGACCGTGGTCGAGACCCGCTGCGCCTGCGCAAGCGGCAGCGGCCCGAGCGAGACCACCCAGGCGGCAAACGCGCCGGCGATCGCAACGAGCACGACGGCCATTACGGCAACGACGCGAAGCGCCCGTCTGTTGCCGCCGTCATGCCCGGGCTCCCCCGGGGATAACGAGGCAAGCTTTGAGCGCGCGTCCTTGCTCATTCCACGATCACTCATTTCGCCGGCTTCACCTCGACCGCACCGGTGCCGCTGCGGCCGTAGCGCGAGGGATTGTACATGTCCTCGACATAGGCCTGCGGCAGCACGTATTTTCCCGGCGACACCGCACGCACCACGTAAGCAACCGTGAACACCGACTTGTCGTTGGCGCCCCGGTCGATCGCCGCGGTGAAGCGGTCATCGCGGAACTCGGTGTTCTTCGGCTCGACACCGTCCTCGATCCACTCGAGCGTGCCGGAATCGCCTGACGACACCAGGTTCGGGTTGTCGATCTCGAGCCCGGCCGGCAGATAGTCGGCCACCATGATGTGACCGAATTCCGGTTTCGCTTCCGTCACCTTCAGCACAACCGCGAAGCGGTCATTCTGTTTCGCCTTGCTGACGTCGGCCGGCTTGCCGTCGAGCGTGAAATAGCTGCGCTCGATCTTGAAGCCGTTGGAGGCCGCGGGTTCCGGCGTCACCGGCGAGCCCGACACCGAGATCACCGCCTGTACCGGCGCGTCACCGGTGTTGGTGATCTTGAGCGGCTGGCCCGTCATCTCCTCGGCCTTGTAGCTGCGATAGACCGCGGTCTTGACCGGCTGGCCGTTGATGTCGAGCGCCATCGTCTCCCTGGCGAGCGCGCGTGCCGCCAGCACCATCCACGCATTCTCCTGTGTCGATGTGTAAGGCGACAGCCCCCGCGCCGCTTCGACCCGAAGCACGGCCTGGGTCAGCGTGGTGCGCGGTGCATTGCCCTCGCCTGCGAGCGAAACCAGCGCCGCCGCATCGCGCAGCGCCGAGCCGTAATCGACCCGGCCGAACTCGATCACCGGTTTGGGGTTCAGCGCATCGAGCGCGGCACCATAGACCCGCTCCGCCCGCGCCTTGTCGCCGACCAGGGCCAGCGCCGCGGCCAGCTGCGCCTTGGAGATCGGCGTCGCCAGATTGTTCAGCTTGGTGTCGGCAAGATAGCGCAGGTCGCCGATCGGCGCGGCGCCGTTGCGGGCGAGCACGTAGAGGCCGTAGGCCAGATCGCGGCCGCCGTCCTTCTCCGGCTCGTTGGCATTGACCACCGAGTTCCTGACGCGGTCGAGGGCGTTCTTGAACAGCACGTCCGGCACCGCAAAGCCCTTTTCGCGGGCCCGGGTCAGGAAGTCGGTGACGTAGGCGTCGAGCCAGGCGTCGTCGCCGCCCGCCGACCACAGGCCGAACGAACCGTTCGAGCCTTGTCGCGCCAGCAGCCGCTCGATCGCGTCGCGGATGCGCTGGTCGACCGCGGTGTCCATCGCAAGATGGGCGCCGGCGGCGAGATCGTTCACATAGAGCAGAGGCAATGCGCGGCTCGTGATCTGCTCGGAGCAGCCATAGGGGTAGCGATCGAGCGCCTTCAGGATGCTCGCGGCATCGAGCGCGGTCGACAGGCTCGCCGAGATCGAGACGCTGCCGGTGCCCGGCACCAGATCGGAGAACATATCGGACGTCAGCGTCAGGCTCTCGCCCTTCGCCAGCGTGCGGATCGAGCGGCGCGCCAGCACCTGGGTCGCCGGCTTGACGTCGAGCGCATAGTGCCGCGCCAGCGTCATCCCGCTCGGCCCGGAAATGTCGACGTCGAAATCGGCGCGCCCCGCGCCGCCGGCCTCGAGGCCGAGCGACAGCGACGTGCGCTGCTTGGCGGCAAGCTTCACGGTCGTGGTCGGATTGCCCGAAGCCTTGATCGGGCCGCTCGCCTTGACGCTGACGGCGTAATCGCCGGCGGCGCCTTCGACATTGTCGATATCCATGCTGATGGTGCCCTTGTCACCGGTCAGCAGGAAACGCGGTAATGTCGCGGTCACCACCACGGGATCGCGCACGATCACGTCAATATTGGCGCGGCCGAGCTTGGTGGCGCTCCACGCCACCGCCATCACCCGCGCCGTGCCGGCGAATTCGGGGATATCGAAGCTCACCTCGGCAGTGCCGTCGGGTCCGACCGTGACGATGCCGGAATAGAGCGCGAGCGGCTTCTGCGTCGGCGGCGAGCCCTGCAGCTCGGCGCCGGCGGCGTCACCACCGCTGCGGATCTGACCCTGGGTGCCCTGCATGCCGTCGATCAGCTGGCCGTAGAGGTCGCGGATCTCCGCCGTCAGGCGGCGCTGGCCGAGATAATAGTCATCCGGCGCCGGCGGCTTGTAATTCGTCAGGTTGAGAATGCCGACATCGACCGCAGCCAGCACCACCTTGGCGTCCTCGCCGGGATTGAGCCCGCCGAGCTTGACCGGAATCTTCAGCGTCGTGCCCGGCCGCACCAAGGCGGGCGGCGAAAGCTCGACGGCAAGCGTGCGCGTCTTCTTGTCGATGCCGAACCATTTTAGCCCGATCGCGCGGCCCGGCATGCGCCCGGCGGCGGCATCGAGCGGGCGGCGCAGCGTCGTCATCACGTAAGCGCCGGTGCCCCAGTCCTTGCCGACCGGGAGCTTGACCTGCTGGGTGCCCTCCTTGACGTCGACGCTTTGGGTCGTCAACAGGCGGTCGCCCAGCACATAGACCGTGAGCTTCCCGGCGGTGCGCGCGTTGACCGACACCGTCATGGTGTCGCCGGACTGATATTCCGGCTTGTCGATCGAGGTTTCGAGCAGATCGGGCGTGTCAGCGCTGCCGTCGGAATACCAGCCGACATCGAACTGCACCGAGGTCACCGGACCATCGGCATCGGTCGATTTCACATCGAGCCGGTAGCGGCCGGGCTGCGGCTGGAAGGTCAGGCGCATCGGCTTGTCGGCCGCGAGATTGACGTCGCCGTCGGCGACGCGGCGGGTCGATTTGACCGGCTCATACTGCCAGGACGAATTCTGCCGGTACCACTGGTAACGCGACTCCAGCTTCAACAGCTCGTAGCGCAGTCCGTTGCGCGGCAGCTGCCTGCCGTCGGGCGCGACGAACACGACGTCGAACTCCGCCTTGTCACCCTCGGCCACGCTCTTGTCGCCGAACAGCGGCTTGACGCCGATCAACGAGGCCACCGGGGCCACCGGCAGCACGATCTTGCGCTCGACCGAGCGACCGCCGGTCTCCGCCATGCGGATGAAGATCTGGGCTTCCTGCGGACGGGTCGAGGCCGGGACCTTTTCGAGCTTGACCGGGAAGCTCGCCGCGCCATTGGCATCGGCCTCCGGCAGGTCCTCGATCGGGGTCCGCTCGTTGCTCGCGGTCTGCTCGTCGTCGACGCCGAACTGGTAGCCGGCATAGCCGGGCCGGCCGGCCGCGCTAGGCGCGACCAGCATGTCGCCTTCGAGCTGCAGCCCCGAGGCCGGTGCGCCATAGAGGAAGTGGCCGGATACCTGAAGTTCCACTGGAACTTCAGCTTTGATCACCTTCTCCTTGCTGGTCAGGTCGAATTCGATCCGCTCGGGGATGTAATCCTCGACCATGAAGGTGGTCTCGCCGACCGACGAGCCCTTGGGATCGGTAAAGACACGCGCCCGCCAGGTCCCCGTCGGCACCGCGGAGTTCAGCGCCACCGCCAGCATGCGGCCGCCGGCGCCCTCGTCGGGCAGCACGGTGCGGCGGAATTCGACGCCGTCGGGCCGCTCGATCACCATGGTCAGCGGCGTCCCGGTCAAGGCATTGCCCTGTCCATCGCGCAGCAGCGCGGTCAGATAGACGGTCTCGTTGGAGCGGTAGACGCCGCGCTCGGCGTAGACGAAGGCGTCGGCGCCGGCCGGGATCGCGCGCCCTGCGACGCCGCGGTCGGTGAGGTCGAAAGCGTTGGTCTTCAGGCTCAGGAAGGCGTAGTCGGCTTTCTCGCCCGTCACCGTCAGCAGTGCCGGCGACAATCCGCCCTCGCCGCGCGCCAGCCCCTGCTCGAACAGCACATGGCCTCCTGCATCGGTCTTGCGGGTGGCCAGGATCTCGTTGTTGCGGGCGACCAGCTTCACTTCGGTATTGGCGACCGGTTCGGTCGAGGCCAGCGAATTGACGAAGACGTGGATACCGTCGTTGCCGGAGAAGGCCGACAGGCCCATGTCGGAGACGATGAACCATTGCGTCGCCAGCGTGCCATCGTCATCGCTGCCCGGCCCCTTGGCCGCGGCGGTCATGACATAGACACCCGGCTGCAGGTCGCCGAGCGCCTGGTCGACCGGAAATGCGGTCACGACGTCCTGGTTCAGCGTGGTGGCGGTGGCGAGCTCGCCCGACCACACCTTGACGCCGCGCTGGTCGCCGAGATCGGAGAGTTGATAGCGGTTCAGCGTGCTCTGGAAGTCGCTGTCGATCACGGTGTTGATCAGGTTGCGGTCGCCGATCCGGAATACGTTGACCGTGACCGCCGGCGTGTTGACGCTGACCACCGGGATACCGCGCTGGCCGGTCCGCGGCAGCACATAGGCCCGCCCGGTGAACCGCACGAACGGCTTGCGGTCACGGACATAGATGTTGAACTCGGCGGATTTCGGCAGGGTCTCCTTGACGGTCGACGGCAGGCCGGCGCGCAGATTGATGTTGTAGCGCTCGCCGTGCTTCAGCCCGTCGACGCAGAGCTGCTGGCCTTCCGCCGACAAAGCCGGCTTGTCGGTGCCGGCCAGCGCGAGGTACGGCGCGAAGTCGACGCGCTTGGCCAGCTCCTCGGAGAACTGGAAGCAGGCCCGCGGCGAGGCCGCGTCGGAATCGACGGTATAATCGAGCAGCCGGAAGCCGTGCTCGTCGCGCATCTTCTCATACTGGCCCCGGACATCGGCGACCTCGCGCAGGTCGAGCGACAGCCGCAGCGCGTCGAGCGCCGGACGCCACAGCTTGCGCTCCGCGAGCGCCTTGCCGAGCACGGCCAACGAATCGGCCTCCTCGCCCGCATTGCCGGCGCGCTGATAGGCGATGTAGGCGGCAGTGGAGGCGCGCTCCATCAGGAAGGTCTGTTCGCTGGAGCTGGCCGAGCGGATCTGGAACACGGTCTTGGCAAGCCGCAGCCAGTTGGCGCCATCCTCGGGCGCGGTTGCCGCGATCTGGCCGAGGATCGTGAGCCCGCCGCGGAAATCATTGCGCTTGAAGGCTGCGTCCGCGTCGGTGCGCAAGGTCGCGGCCGACTTGTTGACCGCGCCCGCCTCGCTCTTGATCTGGGCTTCCAGCTTGATCGCGGAATCCGCGAGGTCGTCGCGCCTGAAGGCCTTGTCCGCGGCCTGGGCGCTCACCAGGCCGAGCGCCAACGTGGCGCAAATTGCGGCCGCACGAACCAATCCGATCATGATGGAGCTCCTGAACGCCCCGCGGTCGAACGCCGCGTTGGGGCTAAAAAATGCGCGAAAAGGTGACGGAGTGAAGGCGCTGACATGAACGGACGAAAACGTCGCAGATTGCATTGCCGACATTCCTTCGACCTGCCCCGGCGGCAGCGTCATGCCGGCTCGGCGGGCGGGTCTGGCCAACGCAGGACGGGACCCCTGCTCGCCTTTGTCGTCTGACCACAAAAATCGGTTCGGACGGACTTGGCGGAAAGGCGGATTTTTCATAATGCGGGTGCTAAAAGGCGGCCACGGTCCCGTAGCTCAACTGGATAGAGTAGCGGATTTCTACTCCGCGGGTTGCAGGTTCGAATCCTGCCGGGATCACCAGCACCAAAATCGGGTATTGATTTCACAACGCTTTTCGTCCGAATTGGCTAACCAAGTCGGTAGGTTAGCCACTCGTTGTTCGCATTTTGGCCCCAGCGCTCTCGGCCAATCGGATGCGGTTCGCCTCGTCCACATACCGCTGAGCCTCCCCGATCGTCTTCCAACCGTGCCACGCCATCAATTCGAACGCGCTTGCACCGTTCAAAGCGTGACGAACGGCAGAGGCTTTGCGGAGCCCATGCGCCGCACAATGGTTCAGCTTGGCCCGATCACACCATTCCCGAAACTTGTTGCCGAACCCGGCAGCGGTGAACGGCTTGCCCCGCTCGGTGACCAAATAGGCAAGATCGGTCTTTGAATGCAGTTCGATCTCAGCGACCAAATCGGGCAACATCGGAATATCAAACTGTACATTGGTCTTCTGCCGACGCATCGACAGCTTGCCGCCCCGCACGTGCTGCCGCCCCATGCGAACCACATCGGCGCGAGCGTGGCCGGTTTGCAACAACAGTTCAAGCGCCAATCGTGCCTTGGTACCCGGCGCGTGACACTCTCGATATTGCGCGATCTCTTCCTCTGTCCAAGTGTGGTGCCCCTTGGTCTTCATCTTCGAGAGTTTGAGGGCAACCAACGGATCATTCTTCATCAAGCCATGGCTCATGCAATGCTCAATGAAACCGCGCATCGCCTTCTTAAAGTTGCGTTGAGCGGCGGGCCGCTTCTTGTTGATAATGTTCTGTAGCGCAGTCGCGGGCATCTGCGCGACGCTCTTCTCGCCATGCTCTGAGCGAAACACTTCAAGCACGGCGCGGCGGGTTTGTTGCGTGCTCTTCGCCAACCCATCAGCGAACGCGCTCGACTGATAGTAGCTGACGAGCGCGGCGCTAACGGAGCCCACCTTTGTACGCTTGGCGCCAATTTCGATCGCAGCGCCCTCCTTCAAGGCGCGTTCGTACACTTCCATGAACTGCGGCGACCACGGCAGGCCGGGAAGCGCAACCGACTTCTGCCCTGCCCGGCGAAAGTAGAACCGCGCGTGACCATGGCGGTCGATGTAACCATGCGTATAGCGCGGCAACTTGTTGGGCCTCATTGCACCGTATCCCATTCGTTGGACTGCCCACCCGTACGGCTCACCGGCTCGCCAAACGTCAACGTCACGCTACCGTCCGCATTCAAGGTCGCGCTGCTGACCGCAAGTCCAGCCTCGTTTGCCTGACGCATCGCGCGCGCGAGCGTCACGGACCGCTTGCGGACACGCTTTTTCTTGGGCGGGAAAGTCTTGATGTCCCATCGCTCCCGGTATTCGCCGTCGGTAAGACCGCGCTTCCCGAAATCGCAGAACGCTTCCCAGGCGTCGTTGCTGCTGCCCATGATCTCCTGCCTCTCACCACCGTCTGCGTGGCTCGACGGATATCGTCGAGATGTTGGCGGCCTTGCCGACCTTGACCCCGTCATGAAGAACCTGACGCAGGCAGGGAGATCGACTTGTCGTTATTGGGCTGGCCGCATCGCCCTCATTTGTTGATCGTTCTCGATCATCCCAGCGTCAGTAACCTTTCGTCGAGCGCACGACGCCAATCGTCGGCGCCGCCGTGCCCTCAATCTGCGCGATCTCGCTCTGAAGCGATGCGATGGCCGCGCGCATCTCGTCCCCGGTAACGTATGAAGTCGAGCGACCGTCGTACTCGACCGTACGCACGCCGGAGCGGTATGCGCGCTTCAGCGCGTCGAGTTGCGTCTGCAATGCAGCGAGATCGGCCATAATCACGCGCCAGCGTTGGTGACGAGGCCGCGATGCTCAATCACGCCACAGCCGAAATCCAATCGGACCTTGGTCTCGACGCCATCAACATCGAAGCCGACACGCGTCTCAATCTGCGGGCCGGGAGCACCGGCCAAGTAAGCGTATTCGAGGCACGGCAACAGCGCTGGATCAGCGGCCAGATACCAGCGCGTCGCGCTCGTCAACCGAGGCTCAACAATCGGCGTCAACTTGGTGAACGGGTTCACGTCGGTGAACGTGATCGGGTTCGTGGTTACGGCCAGTTGATCGGCGGTTGTCTCCAACGCGCTCGGAACGAGCAGGAAAGCAGGTACAGCCGAGATGATGCCGCCACCAGGGCCGGTCTGCGAGCGCATCAAGAGCCGCGCCTCCGACAGCGAGGTCACGTTCGGCGCCGCCGCGCTCGCAATGTTGCCGTGCGCCGCATTGAACAACGCGATGCTGTCGCTCATCGTCGGACCGAGGCCCGAATTGGATTGCAGCAAGTCAACTAGCTTCTGGTTTTCGAATTCCGCCGCCGCAAGCCCAAGGCGGCGTGTGATGTCGCCCACACCGCCGAGATCATCATTGATCAGCGCTTGCCGCGAGATCGCGAAAATCTTGCCGAACGTCGCAATGCGGTAGCTTTCTGCCGTGTCAACAAACGAGCCACGCTCGAATTCACCGGCCTCGTTGACCTCGGCAAGCGTGAAGCCGGAATGATCAAGCTGGATGCGCGACTTGGCGCGGAAGTCCGGCGCAGTCGTTTCCCGCGCAATGCGGCGGATACCGCTCGGCGCGACCTGATACGCGTCGCGCAGCGATTTGTTCATGAGGTTCGCCAGCAAGGCCGGATAGTCCGAGGTCGTCTGCAACGCGCGAGTGACCAGGGACGGCGCGGCCATGCCAAGCGTCGAGATGCCTGCGCGATGCAGACATTCGCGTGCAACGTCGGCGCAGGACATGCCGACATACTGGCGGGCCTGCGGCGACGGCGTCGAATTCGGAGCGATCCGGAGATAGAGCGCTTCAGCAGCAGCGCGCTGGAACACGTCCGGGTTATCGATGGTAGTCGAATTATGCATGTTGTTGCTCCCGCTGCGAACGGTGACAGCCCGGTCCAGCACGTCGTTGAGGAAAGCCCGGCGCGCGTCGACGATGCTCGCGCCAAGCTCGATGATGGAGTTGACGCGATCGACAGGGACGCCGACGCGCCGACCGAGTTCACGGATGGCGCGATCATCGTTGGCCGCGCGGGTGCGCGCGGTCGGATCGGCAGGCACCGCCACGAAGCTCGCCTCGCGGACCGACCAGCGGACGGCCGTCATGGTGCGCTGGCCGCTGGCATCCTTGCCAGCACGCCACTCGTCGACCTGATAGCCAACGGAGAGATTGCGGATGATGCCGTTGCGGATATCGGTCACGACCGGCGCGATCTCGGGACGCGACGAGAAGCGCAGGCGGGCGACCACTTCGCTGCCATCGATCCACACATCGTCGATCGTGCCGAGCACGTTGTCGATGCCGCCCTGTTGATGGCTATCGAGCACCGACGCGCCACGGGTGACGCCGAGGTCCAAGCCTGCGGGATCGAGGACTTCCATGAAATCGCCACGCACGTCACGACGCCGAACCGGCGTGGTCGACGCAATGACGGCTTCGATGGTCATGGCCTCGGCGTCAAAGGTGCGCGGGCGCGGGATCGCGTCGCGACGGGTAAGATCAACTGCGCTTTCGCGCAGCAAGAGTGCTGAGTTACGCATTCTGCGTCTCCGTTTCGGATTGGTTGGTGATATTGGTGGCGCTCGCGGACAGATCGTCCGCCGCGAACGGATCGGCTTCGATTTCGGCATCCACGTCGGCGGGATCGCGCCCGCCTTCGCTGATGATCTCCTGGCGCGAGCGCAGCTTGGCAGCGACTGCGAGCGTGTCCGCCTTGGCCTTCTTCAACTCGTCGATGGCAGGCCAGCCAGGGAACAGGAACGCCGCGCTATAGCGCTCCGGGTTGGTTTCGTAGTCGGGCGCGCGCATCCGGCCGGACAGCACTTCGAGCAGCACCAACCGATCCCAAATCGGGTTCAGCAACTGCGCCACGATGTGATTTTGCTGGATCGCCCTCACCCGGCGCTGGAACGTCGCCAAGCCGAGCTTGCCAGCGGAAAAATTGATCGCGCCGAAATCGCCCGTCGCCATAAACGGCGGTACGCCTGCGCCCGCGCAGATTTGGCGCGAGATGTAGGACATGACTTCCGTGACGGTCGACATCTCAGAAACCGGCGGGAAGGAAACATCCGCGCCGGGGGGCAGCGTGATCGTGCTGCCCGCGTCTAGATACAAGCTGGCCGGATCGGTCTGACCGTCAAGGGTCAACTCCCCGTTGGGATCGCGGATGATCATCGTGACCAAGCAAGACACGCGCGCCTTCATGATCGCCGCGTCGACCGCGCTATCGAGTTGCATTGCGAGCGGCGCCGTGGCCGTCATGGGCGAGATACCGCGCGGCACGCCCGGAAAGTGCGGCTCGAACACGTGGCAGATATCGAGCGCCGAGATGCGTACGGCGGGCTCGATGCTAGCCCAGGGCGCGTCCGGCGGCGTCTTGAAGACCCAATACGCGACGCGGCGCCCTTCCCCGTCGAACTCGACACCGGCAACGATCATAGGCAAATCGCCGGTCATGCCGAGCGACGGGATTGTCTTCGAGCTATCGACTTGATCGGCGGTCAACAAGCGCAGCTTCAGCCGCATCGTGACCGGATCGGTGACGAGTTGGGTAAAGCTTTCGCCATCGACATAGAAGCCGCGAGCGACGCGGGACAGATAGCCGCCGAGCGCCATGCCGCCCTCAACGGTGCAATCCTGAACGAAGCTGTTCCAGGCGCGGTGCAATTGCGCGGCGATCTCGGGATCGGGATGCGCGGCGCGCACGGTCGGACCGTCGGCAATGATGGCCGTGACCGCATGCTGCACGATCGAAGCAACCAAAGCGTTATTTTCCGTTTGGTGCGCGACCTTGCGCGACGCCAATCGACCAGCGGCAAGCTGCTGGCTGATCGGCGAATGCAATGCGTATTGCGTCGGCCAGCGGCCGGAGCCGCCGGTGATGTCGTAACCGCTGAACGCGCGGGTGAAAGCGCGGAAAGCGTTGCGTGTGCGGCGGAGGACGTTCATTACGACGCCGCCGCACGGATCATGGGCGTGCGCTGGTGCAGGCGCACAAAGAAATAGGTCGACACGTGTTCGACAGGAATACCGCATACGTCCGCGATCTCGGCGAGCGTCACTTCGTCATCGCCGTCGACGCGAACGCGCAAACGCTTGATCTGGCGGCGCAGCTTCGACATAGCGGCCCCGGTCTTGACGTGCTCGCACACGGTCTTGCTGGTGAGCAAGCCCGACAGGGTGTCTTGGAAAATATCGCCGACCAAGCTGATCGGCTTGCCGAGGGCGTCGGCAAGCTCAGCGATCGTGAGTTGTTCGCCTTGGATATTCATTACGGTTCCTTGATTTTGAGAGCGTTGCGCACATGATCGATAACGGCGGCCAGATCGATCGTGATCATGACGCCGCCAGCCTTGCTCAACATGTTGCGGAAATCGTCCGGTTCGAAGAAGTAGCTGTCCAAACGGCGCTTCTCGTCGCGGCCCTTGGAGTTCAGGTGATAGCCGAAAATCGATGAGACCTTTTCGCCGCTCAGGAGCGCGACGATCTGCACACGCACCGACGAATGATCGACAGTATCGATCGCGTCCTTGGTGCTGATGCCCCGGTCGGTGAGCATCTTGACCGCGCGCGCAATGCAGACATCGGTCAACGAAAAGTATTTCGAATGCTTCGTGCCCGTGACGGTCTCTTTGAAGAGTTTGCCGCGCAGTCGCCACGACGCCAGCGTCGGAAAAGGGCAGCCCGCAGCCTTGGCAACGGTCTCCATATCGAACTGCTTTGCTTCATAATCTGCCATTACGCAATTGCGTAACACGACAACAAATGTTACGCAAGTGCGTAATACAGATTTGTGCAGCAACCCTCCCTCGGCGGATCAGGCCGAGAGAGGATTAGAACAGGAGATAAATCAGTGAGATCCCCATCGTATAGTTCACACGTGGAATTGTCCACGAGCGGGCCGACCCAAATCGGTCCTTGGCCCATCTGCGCCAATGGTCTGGTTGGCGGGCACCGCACCGTTGGCTCACACAAAGTTGGTTCTTCGCGGATCGTTGCGGTGCAGGGTGCCGAGCGCAGGCCAGTGAGCCGAGAACAAGTTGAGATCGCCAAGGACTTCTTTGATCCTTGCCGCCGCTCGCGCTGGGCGCGCAATTTGAGCTCCCCGGTCTCGTCCGACCTGAAGCATTGGATCGAGAACTGGGCTGGCCGCTACATCAGCACCGGCGCCGTCATCGTGGCCGCGTTTGAGCTTGGCTTTGCCTGCGTTCCGACGTTTGAGGGCTCGCGCAACGTCTGGATCGGCGTTTACTTTGACGACGTTGCCGCGAGGATGGCCGAGCGCGGCTGGCATGTCGCGCGCGACCACGTGACAGCGACGCGGATCAAGCCGCCCGCGACGGAATACGACGACAAGGGCTTCTTCGCGAATTGGGCCCGGGAACGCGGCATCGACCTGAGCCGCAATGTCGAGCCCAAGGCGTCCGCGCCTTCGCCGGCGCCCGAGCCGCCGCCGACCTTCTGGGAAGACCTCGCCGAGGCCCTTGGCCTCTCGGAAACCGGCGAGGTGTAAGCCATGGACAGGCCCATGAACAACAATTGGCATTCTCGCCGCAACGGCGCTCAGGCGAAAGCGGAACTGATCAGCATGATCAAGCGGGCGATGCGCCTGCACCACACCGACGAGGAAATCCGGGATCGCATCACCGCCGCTGGGATCGCCCAGGGTGGCTATATGCCGGTCATCAACGCCTTGATCGCCGCCGCACGAAACGAAACCCGCATCCCCGATCCGTCCGATCCGATCGCCCTCGCGGCGTCGGAGCCGATCAGGTTCATGGATATGACGCCTTGGGACGACGAACCGCCGCCGCCCCGTATCTGGGCCGTGCGCGACCGCGTTCCTGGGCGTCAGGTCACGCTGCTCTCGGGCGAAGGCGGCATCGGCAAGTCGCTCCTCTTGAAGCAGTTGTTGTGCTCCGCCGTGCTCGGTCGCGACTGGATCGGCAGCCTGCCTGAGCCAGGGCCGGTGATCTACATGGGCGCTGAGGACGACGCGGACGAATTGCATCGCCGCTTTGATGCCATTGCCCGCCACTACGACGAGCCGTTCTCCGAACTGGTCGTCAACGGACTGTATGCCGCTTCATACGCGGGCGAAGATATGACGTTGGCGCGGTTCGACCGGCACGGCAACATCGAGCCGACGCTGCGCTACGACCGACTGCTCGAACAAGCTTGCGACATCCATCCGGTCATCGTCGCACTCGATACGCTGTCCGACATCTTCGGCGGGAACGAGAACGACCGGGTGCAGGTGTCCTTGTTCGTTGGCTTGCTCCGCAAACTGGCGATGGCGTCGGACTGCGCGGTCATCGTCAACTCGCACCCCTCGCTTGCGGGCACAAACAGCGGCTCCGGCCTCAGCGGATCGACGGCGTGGCACGGCAAGGTCCGTGGCCGCATGTACCTGCGCGCTGCGACTGAGAACGAGGGCGGCGGCACGGCCGATCCTGATCTCCGTGTTCTTGAATTCAAAAAGAACCAGTATGGCCCGCTCGGCGATAGCGTGCCGTTGCGTTACCGGAACGGCGTTTTCGTGCCGGAGCCGCGCGGCGGCTCGCTCGACCCACAGCTTGCCGGGCAGCGCGCCGAACAGGTGTTTCTGACCTTGCTCGACCGCTTTACCAAGGAGGGCCGCAACGTCTCGGACAAGAAGGGCACGACCTACGCTCCGGCCTCCTTTTCCAAGGAGCCGGAAGCCAGGGCCCACAAGCTGTCCAATGATATGCTCACCGACGCTATGCTGCGCCTGTTCCGCTGCTTGAAAATCCGCGTGGTGACCGAGGGGCCGCCGTCGCGCCAGCGGACGCGGATCGTTGCGACGTAGCCGCCGACTGCGCCGAATGGCGCAGTTTAAGGCTGCTGTCACGATTTACCAACCTATTCCACCAGCTTTCCACCATGCTTCCACCGGCTTCCACCAACCCTTCCATCCCTCCCCCCTATAACCCCCCGGCTGGTGGAAGCGCACCAGCGGTGCTGGAAGCACCGTGCGCTATCCACCATCGGGCTCGGGGCGTCGGGACTGTCAAAGAGAGAGAGGCCACAGCACGGTGGAGGGGCAGCGGCGTCGCTGAGTTCATCAACGCCAACGTGGCCGGATCGGGAGACCAGACGTTGCGGAGACCATCGCCGACCGGTCTCAAAAGCTACTTCGCTGGCTTCGCGCCGCGCTTGCTGGATGCGCCCGGCGCTCTACATCTGACTGAACTGCCCCGAACCGCAAAGGCCGTCCTGCGTCGGTCCTGGCCGATCTGGCGGCACTCGACCGGGGACGCGCCTGGCCTCAACCCTGACCGTTCGGCGCCCCACGAAATGGTCGCTGGGCAAGTGAGACGGCGGGAGCGGGGTCGCCTTACATAAGCCAGCGATCTCGATTTCTACTTAGCTGCCCCTGCCGATGCGAGGGAGACACGTGACTTTCATTATTTCAGCGGCCACAGGGAATGCGGCATTTCAGGTCGCAGACACGAGAGTAACTGATGCAAAATCCGGTAAGCTCATAGACGACCAAACCATCAAAATGGCTATAGTCCATTGCGTGGACGCCAAGTTGCTCATGTCGTTCACTGGTCTCGCATCAATTCGCGGCGTCAAGACTGATGCGTGGATCGTCGAGAAGCTCCACGGGTTCAAGGCTTGGGAAAAAGTCTTTCAAGAAATTACGAACTGTATTCGCGACGAGTTAAATAAGGCGCTGGATCAAGACGCGAACCTCACAAAGTACGGCTTAGAGATTGCAATCATCGGTCTCGGACACTCGCCTAACTCAGTTAGGCAACCTGCCATCGCCTGCATCACAAATATTGGCGCTCCTAATCCGGTGAGAAAAAATCAGTTCATGAGGTTCAGCACACCGCACGGGAAATTTGATCGGTACATTTTGACGCCAGCCGAAGACAGCGAACCTCCCGGTATTCAAGCATTCTGGGGTGTCTATGGTTGTGTCGGCCCCTCCAACCTTGCGATTACAGGCGGCCTGAAGCAACTAAAACGACGGCTACAGTCGTTGCAAGGTCAGGCTGATCCTCGCCCGTTGCTCGATTTTCTAGTCTCGCTCGTCAGATTACATCGGCAAGTCCCGCGTTATGAAGGCGTGATCGGCGAGCATTGCGTTGCCGCCGCTATCCGCACCGATTTCTCAACGGTAGTCGTGTCCTATGGCCAAAATGGCAAAAAGCTATTGGTGCCGAACATAATTCGATCTCCCCTCTAAGAGCCTTGCGTGAAGGGAATGGCCCAAACATAGGGGCTGTAGCCTCTGAGCAACGCGGTTCGCGCCTTTACAAAGCAGCGATCGAACCCCGTAGTTTCACGGGTTAGAAATTGGGGTTTATCAACCGAACCCACAGAACCGCGTGACTGTCACGGTCAGAATGTTGCTTTTGGTGCGCGACGGTGTTCGGATTAGCTCGCTCGACCGAAGCCGCTCGTGACGAGCACCCCAAATCGCAAGAGGGCAACGCCTGCGGAGCGTCGGACGGCAATCGCTGTTCGGTGAGGGATGCGGCACGCCCGTGTTTAAGGTGATGAAATGATCACAATTGAAGAGCAAATCAGGCAACTCCGCAGCAATTTGGCGGACCTGCAATCGGGAAGGTTTCACCACACCGATGCTGCTCGAAAGCTCGACGGAGCGATGCAGGCCGATCAGATCGAGAAGATTAGTTTCGTGCTGTCGGCGTATGACGAATTCATGCGGCAGAAAAAGCCGCAATGAGCAATAAATCCGACTATAGCAACATCGTGGACCTAGCTGCGGTGCGTCAGGCACGACAACGCGTAGCCGCACCTGACGGGCTGCGGGAACTCGATGATCACGAGATGGAATTGATCGGCATACTGCTCGACAGATTGTCAGCCTTGAAAGCTGAGAAGGAATTGATAGAGCAATACTGCGATTTGATTGAAGCGGGCGGTGATCAATTCGACGACGCACATATGGAGATCGAGCGGTTGTGCGATTTGATCTCCGCTCGGCAGACGAGCGCCGACAGCAATATCAACCCCTAGCAGGACGCTCCGTGTCGACATCTCGCGACCGCGATAAGTGCGCCGCAACTCCCGCCCCTTCGGGCGCGGCGGCGGAACGACTGTATTTAGGTACTGTGCTTCAACGCACAACGCGGTTCGCGCCTGCGCCCCCGGCATGACTAGTTCTGACTTTTTTCCTAGGAGTATATATTAGCGCCGCCCAATTGCTCTGTTTTCTGGCCAGAAACTGCGTTAATTCCAGGGACATGGCCAGCGAAACCAAGATACTGTTCGTCGACACGAATGCGTTTATCCAGGTTCGTGATCTAAAGGATATCCCCTGGGGCGATCTATTTCCTAGAGCGGACGCCGTCGATCTAATGATTGCCGACGCCGTAGTTCGTGAATTGGATGAACATAAGACAAGCACCAACGAGCGGCGCCGCACCCGTGCGCGCTTGGCGTTGCAGCTTATAGATAAGGCATCACTAGAACCCGATTTCGCACTTGTTTTGAAAGACAGTCCGGTTCGGGTGCGCCTCGTGATCTCGAACAATGCGCGCGTCGACTGGTCGGCATACCCAAATTTTGATCCCTCCAACTCTGATCACCAACTCGTTGCCGAGACCTTGTCTTTTGGCAACGGGGCTGCCGTGTTTTCACACGACACGGGGCCGTTAATTCGAGCGCGCGTTGCGGGGGTCGAAGCATACAAGCCTGCCGAAGATTGGCTCTTGCCTGCGGAGCAGACAGACGATCAACGACGAATTAAACAGCTAGAGCGCCAGGCAAAGGAGACAAGACCAAACATAGTCATTGCGCTTGAGGGCGTAAACGAGACAACCTCAGAAATCCAAGTGATCCGACCTGTGCTCCGGCCACTCGATTCTGAAATTGCGAACCAGCTTGCAACAGCGTACTTGGCCGAGCATCCGCGAGCCGAACTACGGTATCCGCCTAGAGACCCCTTCTGGTCGTCCGTTTCCAACGCTTTAGAAATATCAAGCGTCCGCATCGATCGTTACTATAACGAGTACGCAACTTTCGAGAGGGCGATCCGAGCCTATTACACTGAACTTCACGATCATGTTCGGCGCATGGGTGCTGCCGCCGCGATTTCCTATCGAGTGATAAATGATAGCGGCGTCGCGGCTGACGGACTTCGCATCGAATTTGATCTCGAGGGCGAGGGCTTGCTGCTGGCCGACAGAAATGACGTGGCCGAGTATGTTGGACTGCAAAGGCCGGAACCACCAGAGCGACCACGCGCGCGCTTTGATTTGTTAGGCAGTATCCCGGTGCAGGTTTCGCCCCCTTCCCGTGATCCGATAGCGTTCTACTGGGTCGCACGTCCCGAGGCTCGAAACCACAAGCAAGCTGCACTTCAGTGTGCCGATTTTCGGCCCCGGCGGACTTACTCCGACAGCATCCTCGTGGCGACTGGCCCGGATTTGCCGAAACGACTAGCCATGCGACTTCATGTTGATGCAACGAACCTTCGTGACCCCGTAGATGTCTCGGCCACACTCGTCATCACCGAGAAGGCGGCAGAATGGTCAGATCAAGTCGTCCAGGCAATCCTTCCCGAGGAGGTTAGGAACTCGATGATGCGCTTTTTCAGCTGATTTTTTTGCAGCCGCTAAAGCAGAAAATCGTTCGAGTATAGCCTGTAAGTCACCCGGCTCCTTTTTAAGGTGCGGGTAAACCTTGGCAGCTTCTAGATCGAATTGTTTCCAATTCGGCATATCGAGCAGCCTCAACGAGCGGAGCGCCGGGCCAAAACAGCTACGGGTTCGATCGCGGCGGTGAAGTTCACGGGACGTTATCCCTTTTTCCGAAACGTTACCGTCCGCTGCAATCGATTTGGTTCGGCTTGATATCCTGGCACGGTCCACGCAAGGCTGTGACTGTGATTGGTCTTGTTCGGGTCTTCGTTGGCCCACCAAGCATCATATTCATAGGCTGATTTCGGGAGCGAGCGACCGATTAGCATCTCGATGTCGGCGAAGGTCATCTTGATCGAGGCAGAGGTGTTTGCGATCAGCTTATCTCTCAAAGGATCATATATCGACATCGCGTCCCTCCCCCCAATCCAACGATCTGAGTTTATATCGCGGTCAGGTTCGACTTGGGACCAAGATGGCGCTCTTGCGCCGGTTATCCATTGGACCGAAAACCTAAGCTCGGCAAATGTCGCCATAAGGCCGGTTAGCCGCCCTATCACGTTGAATTTGCTGCCAGTATTCGTTCTGCCGGGATCGCCAATGTTTTCAACGCGATGGACGTTCCGTTCTCTAAAATATCGTGTCTCAGCGCATATTGAAGAAACCCCTTTAGTTTCAAGCTTTCCCGTTTGGTCCCGCTGAGTGGACAGTACACGGATCGTACACGGCGCTTCAGCATTTGTTCTCGTTCGCCGCAAAAACAAAGAGCTCGCCGGCTGTGAACCGGCGAGCTGAGAGAAGATGCCCTAAGGGCGTCGTATCAGGCGCAGTCGTTGCCACCGACCAGAGCGATCACGGGAGCCGACTTCTTCTCCTCCTCGTCGACGGTGAGGAAGTCCGTCACAAGCTGAGTCGCCAAGCGCAATACCAGCAACGCGTCCTCCGTTTTCTCCGGAAGCTGGCTTGCCAACATTACGGCTTGGCGGCGATGCCAGGATTCCTCCTTTGCCATCAGACCATCCCCTGTAGCGCTTCCAGCGCTCTCGCTGCGGACTGGCGGAGCCGGTAGTGCCAACCGTCGCTGCCGATCGTGTCGGTGACGGGCCACTCCTCGCCCTTGTCCTCGCACTCGTTGGCGTAGCGAAGCACAGCGGCGACGCCGGCCAGCGTCGCGGGGATCGTTGTGGCTAGATCCCATGCGGCATCCATCGCCGCGACACAGCATGCTTCGTTGTGGTCTTCGGCGTCGTAACGCTCGTCCGTGCGCGGATCGGTGTCATCGACCGCGTAGATTGATGACAAATGATCGGCCGACGCCTGACGATGTTTGGCAATGGCCGCCAAGGCTGGATCAGGCAGATCATTGCCCGCGGCTGATCCGCGAAGCGTAGAGGCGGCCGCTGCGCCCGCAATCATGCTCAGGCTGAACCTCCGGGTTACCGGTTTCATCCCAAACCTCCCCGGCGCCAGTGAACGCGCGATCGGCGCGATTATTGGCGCATGCCCTGGCGCCGCAAACAATTCCTTCGGTACTGGACCGGCCCCGTCGATCGCGACTACGGCGGACAGTGGAGGGTGAATAACACGGGCTAGGTTCGGTTACGGGTTACGGCTCTCTATAGAGAGAGCCGAACCGTAACGTAACGCCGTGCGCGCGCCGCGATGTGTCTCATTGCCTTAGCCAGGCGGAAGGTAGCCGCCCGGCTTCAGGTCCTTCACCATCGCAAGATTCTTGTCGATCGCCGCCAGCAGCTTGTCGAACGCATTTCCGGGAACACTGACCGGGCTGGTCGGCTTGCCTCCTGAAACTGCTCCCAGTTCGTCGGCTGACAGTTCACGAATGCTCGTCATCTTCATCTGCTTTCCCTCCTGTTGCCGGCGGCTCCATTGCGACCGGTGCGGGATGGATACGAACTCCGAGCGAGGGTCGCCGTGACGCACGTCACACTCGACAGCCTACAAGTGATACAGCAGCGGAGGTGCAGCCGACTTGGAAGGCGCCAAGAGCCGCTTCCGGGAGGCGTGGGAACGGTTCTATGCTGGCCTTGACCCGGAAGAGCATAGAGCTCTGGCACCACACCCAGGACGCGGCTAAAGGGCGGTTCGGACGATCAAAGGAAGACTGATGAAGCACGTCGGCGACCGCCCCTACTCCGACTCCGAGAAAGCCGCCGCAGGATCATGCTTCTTTAGGACGCGATCACGGCAATGATTTCGCCGCAAGCCGCACCAACGGCAGCACCGAATGCGCCAAGTAGAACCGCAATGACTCTGATCTGCCGGGCGGACTGTTTATACATTCCGGAAGTTCGAACGAGGACGTAAGCGACGCCGAGCGCAGCGCCGGCCGTCGCGCCAGTTAGAATCCACATTCCTCCTCCCTTGCGAGGCTTTACCCCTAGTGCTGGGCCACTTTCATCGGAGATTGAGCCCGGTGAAAAAACACCAGCGCCCCATACCCGGCGCTGGTGCTGTAGTTCCGCAAGCGTTGTAGCGTCGCCGCTGCGTGCTCAGAGTTTCTTCAAACTGGCCTGCGCAGGACAATGCGCCATTGGTCTATGCGGAACTCGCAAACCGGCCCGGAATACCTATCTCCCAGGCATGTCGATAACCCGAAAGCCGCTGGAGATCCCGCTGGAGGCTGCCCGCCAGTTCGCGGCCAAGATGCAGCTGTTCCACGCGGAGAAGAGCCCGCTCAAGCGCGACGAGATCGCTGCGGATACACGGCACGTGCTCCTCGAGAACATGCCACGCGGCACCAAGCTGCGGCTGGCCGATGTTCTCCAACTGTTCAAGCTGATGCGATGAACGAACGGCGCTGATCCGCTGCGATGACGTCGGTCGGTTTGCCAAAACCACCGGTTGAGCACGCTCTAATTGTCATGATAACCTGCCGCCATTTCAGGTACGGGCGGCCATTTCCATGAATTTTTTTGAGCGGGCGCGCCTCGGTGCGCTAGCCAGCGCTTCTTCCGAAGATCTTTTGCCAACTCAGATATCCACGTCGGCTGCAAATCACACGGCGATGTGGATCGTCATTGCGTCAATCGTCGCGATCGATGCGATCTGGAGCTTCTACTCTGATATTACCATCTCGATCGGTTGGGCTGTTCCTTCAGTGACGCTCGTACTCGTCGCCGCAAGCTCTGCCTTGACCGCATGGAGGCCGAACAAGCGGCTGGCTTCATTCTTGCTGACCTTCGCTCAGTACGTCGCCTTCGCCAATGCGGCCGGTGTCCTGAGCTATCTGGCGGCGGCTTGCGGATTTCCGTTGGTCGATGACGCTCTCGCTTCTGTCGATCAAAAGATCGGCTTCGACTGGCTAGCCGTTTTCAACTGGACAAGCTTGGAGCATCCCCTCGTCGGCAAGATCCTCAATATCGTCTATTGGTCTCTCGCACCGCAGCTGGCGATTCTGGCAGCCAATCTGAGCGCCAGCGGCAGGCTTTATCAGATGCGCCTGCTGTCCTGGCTCGTCGCAGTTTCGCTCCTCATCATCATGCCGTTGTCGCTGATATTGCCTGCCGAGGGCGCATGGGCCCATTACGGGGTGTCGCATCTGACGAGTGGCTTCTACCTGCCGGATTTCCGCGCCATCCGTTCGGGGGCAATGCAGGTCATCGACCTGTCGCGGATAACCGGAATTATTCAGTTTCCCTCATTCCACGCTGCAATGGGACTGATCCTAATCTTATCGAGCTGGCGAACCCCCCTGTTCCCGCTTTACCTGCCGCTCAACATCGCAATGATTTTCTCCGCGATCACCGCCGGCGGTCACTACCTCATTGATATCGTTTTCGGGCTGGCTACCGCTGTTGCCACGGTCTTTATTCTGCGGAAAGTGAAACATGGGTGACGATGTTGCTGGCGAGAGACGCAGCGCCTGAAATCATGCATTCCTGGCCGGCGTCGCCGCTTGCAGCGAACTTCGCGCTTCCTCCACCTGTTTAGCCTGTGCCGCGTCACACCATTCGGCGATATCGCGCACCAACTTGTCGGCGCATTGCACGAGGTCCGCGGCGGCTGTTACGGCTTCGCCGATCTGCCGGATTTCCTCGATCGTCGTGGCTTCCTGTCCCTTCGATCCACTTCGCTCGCGTTCAAGTAGGAAGGCCTCGGCAACGCATCGGGGGTGCGCCAGGCTTAGCGACTTGAGAATGTATAGGCGCTCTCCGAGCAGCCGCCACATCTCCAGGAATTGATCACGATCGATCGTCACTTCGATCCCCCGTACCAGCCCGGCTTGGTCCCGGTCGTGTACCTCTTGGCTTTCTGCGCCGCAGAATTGAGATGGCGCATTGTGTCGCGCTCGGTGGTAACCTTAAAGTCACCGTGATCGGTTCGGAGGTCGACCGTGCCAAAATGCTGACCGGCGCCGCCGGCAGATGAAGACGCGACCGTCGCACCACTGATCGACGGCAATCCAACATTGCCCATGATTCCGACGGGTCCGCCAACGGCAAAATGGAGGATGTCCCTTCCGCTGTTGATCGCGTGCAGGAGCCCGATGTGCTTCTCCGCGGATGCGGCGTTGACCACGAATTCTTTGTTCGAAAGCATCGCGGGGATGCTGTCTGAGACCGTCGAGCCTGGTCCCGTGATCAGGCCGCCAGTGGCCGCGTATGTGGGCTCCTGTCCCGCCTCTGCTCCAGCGCCACGGATGCTATTCGCGGCTTCGGCGACGGCCGACGCCAACCCCTTGAGGCTGTCGTCAACCTGACCGGCCGATTGATCGAGGTCGTCGCCTGTGTCGCCGCTCGGCGCCTGACGGGCATCGGCGCTCTGCACCGGCTGCGCATCGGTGCCCGTCGTGGTTTGCGCCTTTCCCTTGTTCAACTCCTCCACCACGCCCTGGATGAAGCCGGCAAAGGCCGTGCTCAGACCATTAAGCTGGCTCGCATCTGGCAGTGCTCCCTGCTTCTGCTGGTCAGCTTCTGGCGGACGCGGCTGGGGCAGTGGCACATGCGGCTGTTGGGGTTGTTGTTGCGTACGCCCGTGGAATTGACCGTCATCACCGTAGGTACCGCCGAAGTCTTCGGGGAGACCGCCATACGGCACAGCATTTCGCAGTCGCCGCAGATCACGCTCTGTTAGTCCGTCTTCTCGCGGGTCATAGGGCTTATCGCTAAAGAGCGGCTTCCGGATGTGCGGAGCTATCTCTTCATGCGGCCAAGGCTGCTTCAGTCTCGGCGCCGGTGACTCGTGAATTGAACGCTGACCGCGCTCCTTGGCGCCACTCTCGACCGAGTGTAGGCCAGCGTTCGGGTCTGCGTGGTCACTCGCGACGGTTCGGTGACTGCCGGTTCGACTGACACCATCCCAGAAGCCGGCGCCCTGGTTCTCGCTCTCAGTCCTGTTTCCAGACAATGGCGTCGACTTGCCGAGTTTGTCGACGTTCTGCTGTGCCTGATGGTCTGCCTGATGGTCTGTCTTCTGCAGCAGCGCCGACAGTATTTTATCGAGCAACGTGACGCTGACGTCGCCGCTTTTCGCAATCTTCTCCTGCTCATCGAGCTGCGCCTGGGCGTATCGAAGACCTGCCGCTTCCGTGATTTCACTCGATGCCCGAAAGATTTCTACTCCGCGGGTTGCAGGTTCGAATCCTGCCGGGATCGCCACGCCACTCCCCTTCGATGAAGCCATTTTCCGGAAGCCGCGAAGCCGGCCGGAAACAAAGCCGGGGTATCGTCCCGTCATTGCACCAAAAGGGGATTCGGTCATGTGGGATTTCATCAACGAATTGTACCGGGATTTCTGCCTGGCTCGCCTGCAGGAGATGCGGAAGCTGGAGCAACATATCTGAACAGGCGCGGAGCATGGACAACGATCAGCCCTTGGTCGGCGCCATCCTGACGGCAATGGTGATTGCCGCGGTGGTCTGGGTGACAATCGGAGCTCCGCCGGGGCACAAGAAGGTCAGCAGCCAACACCAGACCGTCGCGAGACGCTAGCGCCCGTATGAATACGGGGTCCTCGAACCTTGGCGCCGGTCTTGCAGACAAAACATCACTGGGATTGCGGGCCCAGGTTGAAACAGACCGCCGCCGGGACAATTCATTTCGAGCCCGGCGGCGTAGTTTCGTTGGCGCCCCCGATTCTAAGGTTCTCTTAACCACCAACGAAGGCCGCGCGCGAGAGCGTGGACCGATCGCGCGTCCATTCGCGTTGTACAGCGCCATGCGTACGACGGGTCATTGGGTCATCGTTGCGCTGTGGGGTGCGGCAGTTCTCGCCACGCCCATCGCAACCGCTGAGGCACAACAGGTGCAGGCCGGAACGCTCGCCTGTCGCGGCGGCCCCGACACCGGTTTCGTCCTCGGCGCGGTCACCAATCTCGATTGCGTGCTGCATGCCGATAGCGCACCGGACAGTCGTTACGTCGCAGCCATTCCCAACCTCGGCATTTTCATCGGCGACGAGGAGGTCGCGCTGATCTGGAAGGTGATGGCGCCAGTGCCGTGGCTCGGGCTCGACCAACTCGCCGGCAGTTACATCCGCGCAAGCGGCGCGGGCGACAATGTCCTCACCGGTGGCACGGATACTCCAATCACGCTGCATCCGTTGAACGAGGATGCTTTCTCGACTCCCCCGGTCAAGATCGAGAGCCTGGAAATGCGGCCGATGGATCGCTGATCCTGATCGAAGCCACGTACCGGCTGCCGAAATGCACAACGCCGATGCTCCTGGTGCGCAAGTCGGTGCGGCATTCCGTGGCAAGAGGCACGCGAGCACAATCTAGCGGCAGATTGCCGAGAATTGCGGCTTGATCCTCATCCAACAAGCCGCCTGAATTCACGTACGTTCCGTTCATGTGAGAGGGTTCACAGGCGTATCGCAATTCGAGTGCTAAGCTTCGAGAATTCTTACAACCATTCGCTGACGAATTTCATGGCGAAGCTCTTGACGGTCACCGTAACGGTGTTTGCTGTTCTGGCAATGCCGCGGGGCCAGCCTAACGCGTTTGTTCCGCTACCCACGCAGCCGATGCCTAGCGCTCTCATTCCGTGACATCATGGAAAGCGCCGGACGAGCATTCTGGCTGATGCTGCTGTGTAGCTGCCTGGGCGCTTGTCTCGTCTGGGCTCTCAACGAGATCGAGCAATCGCGAGACCGGCACCGTCAACGAGCCGATCTTGTACGCAATGCAATGAAGTTTGTCGTGCCGCGGACCAAAGGTCGGAGATAGTGCACGCCGTTCGGCGGCATCGAGAACAGCAACTTGTGACGGCACCGGGCGAAGATAGAGATCGCTCATCGCTCGGCGCAGCGCACGAAATGCACAACGCCGCCCGCTTGAAATATAGGCGGACGGCGCTGCTCCTAGCCCCAGGAAGGTGATGCAAAATCCTGACAGCTCCAACTCTGCACGTTCTGTGCCAGCGATCATGGCCCATATGGGCTATTTGACTGGAGAGAAACAAAGGTAGGTTAAGCGCCGAGGCGCTGGTGACGGTGCCTCACGACCAAAGTGTCAACTTGGCCTCAGCGTGGCCCACGCGTTGAGGCCTTTCTTTTTTCGTGCTCATGGTCTGCTTTGAAAGCGCGTCGTGTTCTTTATCATTCAGCGCACGAAACGATTCCGTAGCTCTCCGTGCGTGAACAAAGTTCCGACGGCGTTTGAGATGCCGATCGTATTCTGTTCGCCACGTTGCAGGTTCCGA
This sequence comes from Bradyrhizobium sp. USDA 4011, assembly GCF_054063415.1. Lineage (NCBI taxonomy): Bacteria > Pseudomonadati > Pseudomonadota > Alphaproteobacteria > Hyphomicrobiales > Nitrobacteraceae > Bradyrhizobium > Bradyrhizobium sp. USDA 4011. Next base: position 8,357,435 of record NZ_JBSSGG010000001.1, on the reverse strand, counting down.
TTCTCGCAGCGATCTTGGGCGGCCTGCTTCGCGATTTCTTAATCTGGATTTGCTTCGTCAAAGCGGTTCCAGCGCGCTCATTGTTCGTCGATATTTTGGGATCGATATGGAAGACCCCGTCCAGATCCGTTGCACACGCTGCAAGAACGTCTTTCGTGATCGCGCCAAGCGGCTGCAGCACGGTTACCCGCGTCAGTGCCCGAGCTGCGAGATCGTCCTCTTCTTCGACGAGGACTCGCACGATTCAAATATCAAGCGAGCGATGCGGACCGCGCGGCGCGCACGGAAGGAACTACGTGAAAGCGAAGGTGAGCACGAGCAGGGCCGCGGGCGTTCCCCGGCAATACAGCGGGCGCTCGGCATCGAACTCTCGGGGAACCGAAGACGACGGCGCCGATTGAGTTTGGCGCCGGGGGCTACCGCACTATCCGCCTCGGCCGACATTTTCCGAGGCGCGGTCGAGCCACTGGCGTGTCGACTCGTCGCTCCAGCCAGGAACCGCGAAGCGCGCCGCCGGCGTTGCAGACGCGGGCGAACGAACGGTTGCGGGTTGGCGTGGATGGGGGTGACGCCGTGTCGCGGCGCTCGCCGATACGCACAGGATGACCAGTAGGCCAAGTGCCAAGACACAACGCATCGCATTTGCTCCTGACGACCATCGCGACCGCGCCGAGAGAACGATCACCTCGCCCGTTTGCTCGGCCGATACGCCATTCCCATATAGACCCCGCCGGCTTTCAATTCTTCCAGCATCTGGTCGACCCGCTTGCGCTTGGCGACGGCCCGCACGCTGCGGTCGATCCAATGGCAGATAGTCGTTGCGTTGATACGGCGGGCGCTTTTTGAACGCCTCCGCCAGACCGGCAGCGCCGAGTTCGCGACGAATCCCCGCCGGCGTGGTCGCGCGGTCGTTTCAGCATCATGCCTTCCTCTCGCACGGAACTGCGACCTGGCCCTGCGGGCGCTCCGCTTCCGCTACCAGCCATATGCGTTCCGTCGTCTTGAATGAAGCGGATGCGCCCACGGCGCCCGGCCGGGGCGCCGGACCGCGGACACTCGACTGGGGCTATGCGCCGTGATCCACAAATCGCTCCGCCAGACGACAACGCCGGCCAGGGCCGCCAGGAACTTAAGGTGGCCGGCGATGCCGTTCGACGAGCCAGATGGTGTGCGTGGCGGGCACAAGAATTTCGTCAGGAATGACCGTGTATGGAAGACGGGTCCAACGCCCGGAGAGGACGACATGCGTAATCTGAATACTGTGCTGAGCAAGCTGAACGACCGCCTGCTGCGGCTGGAAGGCGAGCTGTTCGTGCTGCGATCGATCGCGCGCGCCGCCCTGACCTCCGGCGACGAGTCCGCCATCCGCACCCGCAAACTGCTCGAAGGCGCCAAGCTCGCGCTGGCAGACGAAGCCGAACGGCCGCTGGACGCCGCGACCGGGAAATACGTCGCGGCCGCGATCGCCATGGTCGAAGAGCTGCTCGAGAATCCTCGCGAGGCAGCCCCGTTGTTCAGGGTGATCGACGGCGGCAAGCGCGACGATTAGCCCGCGTTCAGCAATTACGGACCGGGCCTAGCGCGCGCTCTGCACGACCTTGTCATACGCTTCGATCGTAACTTTCGCCCTGACCGCAACATCGGCGGCCGTCATGCCCGGCTTGTAGAGGCTGCTGCCGAGACCGAAGGCGCGAATGCCCGCCTTCACGTATTCCGCGAAATTCTGATCCGAGACGCCGCCGACCGCGGCGAGCATCACATCCGGCGGCAGTACGGCGCGGATCGCCGAGATACCGGAAGCGCCGAGCACGCTTGCCGGAAAGAACTTCAGGCTCGAGGCACCCGCGCGTGCGGCGAGCAGCGCTTCCGTCGGCGAGAACACACCAGGCATCGTGATCATCGCGTGGTGCCGGGCGCGCGCCAGCACGTCGACATCGACGTTCGGCGACACCATGAGGCGTCCGCCGGCATCATGGAGACGATCGACGTCTCCCGCGGTCAGCACCGTGCCGGCGCCGATCAGGACATCAGCGGGCGCCCGCTTCGCCGCGATCTCGATCGAACGGAACGGCTCGGGGGAGTTCAGCGGAATCTCGATCGCGGTCATTTCAGCCTCGAGCAGCGCGCTGACGATGCCCAGGGCCTCGTCCGGCTTGACGCCGCGCAGGATCGCGACCAGCGGACGCTTCATCGGAGGAAACGGAATGCTCATACGTTGATCCCTCAATTGGTCCAGATCGCCGCCGCGGCGCCGGCGAGGCCACGGCGAACCGCCTCCTCCGCATCCATCACGTTGAGCGGAATCGAAAGGCTTTCGAGCGCGATCCGATAGAGCCGCTGCAGCCGGCCCGATGCAATCAGCGTAACCGGCGTTGCTCGCTCCCGCTCCGCAAGGCCGGCCGCCAGCTCAGCACCGATCAACGTGCCCGAGATCGCCTCACGCGCGGCCTGCCCGCTGCCGCCGAACAGCAACTGCCGGGATCGCACCCGAAACAGCAAATTGGCCGATAGCGCCGGCGTTGCGAACGCCTCGACGACGGCCGAGCGGAACGCATCGGCATCAGCGGCCTCTTCCGCACCGGCGACGGCATGCGACAGAATGGTGTCGCGCGCAACCACGCTGAACAACTCGCCGGTCATGAAGGTCGCAAAGCGCTCGACAGTTCCATTGTGCAGGCGCACCCATTTGGAATGGGTTCCCGGCATGCAAACGAGGGCCTCACCCGGCGCATCCAGACCGAGCGCGCCGAGCAACTGGGTTTCCTCGCCACGCATCACATCAGGGGCCGCAGCATCGCGCTGTGCAATCCCGGGCAGGATGCGGATATCGCGCGGCTGCCCGCTGACCACGACGGCGCCTTTGAGGATATCGGAGAGATGCGCCGGTGTGTCGACATAGCCGGCCTCGACCCAGCCCTGCCGCGCGCCGGCCATGCCGCAGATCACGACCGGCAGATTGGCCGCCGCGCCCAGCGCGTCGAGATGCGATTGCAGCACCGGCGCGAAGCCGGTCCTGGCGGCCGCCGTCATGCCCTCGTCGCTGCGCCGTTCGCCGAACACCTCGCCGTCAGCGCTCATCAGCCAGAGCCGGAAGCTGCTGGTGCCCCAATCGACCGCGACATAGGCAGGCCCGCTCATCGCGCTCTGTTCCACGCTTTTTGGTTTCCGGCTCGGCGATGGCGCCGCTGACTAGACGCGATAACGGCGTTCATCACGCTGCGCAAGGCGCGCCAATATCGCGACGCTACGCGATCACGCGAACGCGCGCGCATGCGACCGCCGGGCCCTGTTCGCGTCGGCGATCGCGCGGATCGGTTACCGCGCGCCCTTCAGCGTACAGGAGGTCGTGCAGGTCGTGACGCTGCCATGGTCACACTTGATGCAGGCGTTGACGCACTGATCCATGACCTTGGGATTGTACTGACTATAAAGATTGGCCGCGCAGCTGTTGGTCGATCCCGTGATCTCCGGGTCGGACCAGCAACCGGACAGTAAAAATGCTGCGGCACTCAAAATGGCGACCTTGCGCATAAGGCCTCCTGCCACGCTCTATCCAAATATCATTGCAAGTAACCTTGATAGGTTAGGTTAAATTTCGGTTTCAATTGCGACCTGATCCGGAAGCAGTATTGCTTATCCACCGGACATTTCCCCAAGGTCCGGGCCCACACCGGCAAGGCCGTCAGGCGACCCCGCCTGGCGGCTTTGTTGCCCAGCAATGCACAAGGATACCAACAAGATGGCCCGAAAGCCGCGGTGGTCGTTCAAGGAGGACCGACGACTGATGGAATTGGCGCGCTCCTCCAAGTCGCTTGAGGAGGTCGTGAAGGCGACCGGCCGTTCGCCGGAGCGAATCAAGAAGATGGCGATGCGCCTTGGCCTCTCCATCAAGCCGCGTGGCGCCACCAAGAAATAGTTTGAAATACCGCGGCGGCCGCAGCGCTCTCGCGTGGGCACCGATCCGCTCGAAGACGACGCGTCAGAAACAAAGATCTAGGGTTCCGGGGGACAATCGTCCTTGGCCCGCACCGGGATCGCCTTGACCTCGCCCTCGGTCTTGACCTCACGCTCAGCCTTGACCTCGCGCTCAGCCCTGGCCTCTTGTTCATCCTCGCCCGCCCGCGTGCAGGTGGTCATCACGAAAGCCACCCGGCTGCATTGCCACGCAGGTCCGAGCGCCGCGCTCGACACCGGTTCTGGCGACGCCAGCGTCAGGGATAGATACGCTACCAAAACGGCACCCGCTGCCGCTGCGGCAGCCAGTGCCGCGCCCGTTCCGGACCACAGCTTGGACATCATGGCCTTGGTTCCCGCCGATCTCTGGGAGTCGAGGCAGCCCGCCTGCCCGTGTGTGACCGCAGTCACAACCGGGACCAAACAGTTCAGCCCGAGTCTTTGGGCTCGATGTGGGAGCCATATTGCACTGCCGCAAGGCAGAGTCAGCGCGCCGGCTCGATCACATTACAGTTGGTCCGGCCCGACATCAGGCAGTCCTGCATCTTGCTCGCCGCCGTCAGGTCATGCGCAAGCCAGAGACCGACCGCGAGCATGACCACCGCGACCAGCAGTCCGATCAGCGCCCCGCGGCGGTTGCCTCCGTCTTCGGATTCGCTCATGGCCGCTTCGGTTCCCTCTCGCTATCGCCCGCATCATGACCGTTTGCACGGTTGCGTGCGATCAATTCTGCAACAGTCGCACAACGAAATGCGCGCCGGCAGCGATCGGCCCTGCAATTCCATTGCGGGCTCGCGCGACTCGCGAAAAACTGCTCACCGAGTGGAGCGCGTGTGCGGGGCGTGCCGGTGAGCGAGCAAGAAGCGAGTTACGATTATCAGCATTACAGGCAGCTGCTCTCGGAAGCTGTCGACGAGGCCAGCAGATTGCGGCTGATCAGCCTTCTGATCACCGAAAAGGCGCGCGACCGGCTGGAAGCGCAGCGCGCCTCGGACCGGAGCGCAATGACCGCCGAGACGGTCGCCAAGGTGCTCGGCAATAGCCGGCGCGAGCAGTTTCAGCGCGGCTAGGCCTGTCGGCAGGTTCGGTGACCAACCACTCACCACGCCGGCCGCCAGCCGGGCGCAAACACCGCCGTCGGCCAATTGCCGTCTGCTCATATCTCCTTTGCTCCACAGCCCCTCGTTCACCACTGGCCTTTTCGCTGCCATTCACTTATTGAACGCCGAACCGAACCCCATCCATCAACGAACAGAAAGCAGCAGGCTTCCTCTATGAGTGGCTTCAAGGAACCGGGTTTTGCCGACCGCCAGAAAGCGGCCCTGCAGGCGCGGCAAAACCTCCTCAACAAGTTTCGCACCCAGCCGGGCGCTGACGATCCGACCGTGAAGGCGCGGGCCGAGGAGCGCGCGGCTATCGCCGAACGCCGCGCCAAGGCCAGGGAAGCCCGTGAAATCGAGAAGGCCGAACGGAAGCGCCGCGAGGAAGAGGCCGCCGCAGCCGAGGCCGCCCGCATTGCGCGGGAGAAGGAAGAGGAAATCGCACGATTGGCTGCGCTCGAGGCCGAGCAGAAGGCCAAGCGCGACGCCCGCTACGCGGCGCGCAAGGAGCGAGGCAAGAAGAAGCGCTGAGGCGCAACCAGGCCCGCCACGGCGGCGGGCCTGTGAAGGATGAGCGGTGGCGGCGGTCAGTTCTTCTTCATGCCGTCGTCTTTCTTCATCATCGCGCCGCCATCCTTCTTCATGGCATCGTCCTTCTTCATCATGCCATCGTCCTTCTTCATGGCATCCTTGGACATCGTGCCTTCCTTCTTCATCGCATCGTCCTTGCCCATCTTGTCCTGAGCGAAGGCGGCGGGCGCAAGCGCGAGGCTGAACGAGAGCAGCGCGGCGGAAAGGCCGAGGCGGGTCTTGGTGGTCATGATGATGATCCCTTGTGTGGTCGAATGTGAGCGCGACGACTTGCCGCTCTCTCCTCGACGCACTTGCGCCGCCGGTTGTTACCTTCAATAACAAATTCTTGAAGCATCCCGGCGCGTACGCCCATCGCTCATCGCGCGAGGATCGGGCGGCGGCGCAGTGTGCGCCGCAGCAACGGCAAAACTTGCGATCGCCTGCCGGCCCGCACTAACAGGGCGCCTCGAACTATCAGACTAGAGAAGTTTCACGCGAAGACCGGCTAAGCTAAAGCTCCGCGCCGGTCTAACAGCCACTCAAGAAGCTCTTCAGGGGGAGAACCATGCTCACACGCCGCCACATCCTCGCTTCCGCCCTCGCCGCACCCGCCGTCCTGCGGATGGGTGTCGGGACCGCGCATGCCGCGACCACGCTGAAGATCTCGCATCAGTTCCCCGGCGGCACCATCGACAAGGGCGATTTCCGCGACAGGCTGTGCCGGATGTTCGCGGCCGAGGTCGCCAAGCGCTCGGGCGGCGACCTCACTGCCGAGGTCTATCCGAACTCCTCGCTGATCAAGACCAACGCGCAGTTCTCGGCGATGCGCAAGGGCGCGCTCGATCTCAGCCTCTATCCGATGCCCTATGCCGGCGGCGAATTGCCGGAAACCAATATCGGCCTGATGCCGGGCCTGGTGACGACCTACGACCAGGGCCTGCGCTGGAAGAAGGAGCCCGTCGGCAAAGCGCTGAGCGACTTCCTCGCCGACAAGGGCATTCTGCTGATCTCCTGGGTCTGGCAGGCCGGCGGCGTCGCGAGCCGCTCCAAGGCGATCGTGGCGCCCGAAGACGCCAAGGGCCTCAAGGTGCGCGGCGGCTCGCGCGAGATGGACATGGTGCTGCAGACCGCCGGCGCCGCCGTGCTGTCGGTGCCCTCAAACGAGATCTACGCCGCGATGCAGACCGGCGCCTGCGATGCCGGCATCACCTCCTCCACCAGCCTGATCTCGTTCCGCCTCGAGGAAGTTGCGAAGTCGCTGACCTCGGGCGCCGGCGCCTCCTACTGGTTCATGCTGGAGCCGTTGATGATGTCGAAGGCGATCTTCGACAAGCTGCCGAAGAGCCAGCAGGACATCATCCTCGCCGTCGGCGCCGACCTCGAGGCGTTCGGCCGCAAGGGGGCGCAGGACGACGATATTGAAGTCACCAAGGTCTACGAAAAGGCGGGCGCCAAGGTCAGCGCGCTCGACGCCGCCATTGTCGGCAAGTGGCGCGACATCGCGCGCGACACCGCCTGGAAGGACTACGGCGCCAAGACGGCGACATCAGCCAACCTGCTGAAGCTCGCAAGCGACGTCGCCGCATGATGCATGGTCCGGTCGCGGATCAAGCCGAAGCCCCAAGCCTCGCCACCGGCAATACACCCGTGGCGCTGCTCGGGCGGGCGCTGTCCGTCTGCAACAACATCATCGTGGTGTTCGCCGCGCTCGCCTTGATCGCGGCCTGCGCGATCCTGAGCTACAGCGTGCTCGGCCGCGCTTTGTTCCACAGTCCGAACTACTGGCAGGACGAGGCCGCCGTGTTCCTGCTGGTCGGCGCTACCTTCATGACCTCGGCCTATGTGCAGAGTCAGCGCGGCCATGTCAGCATCGAGGCGTTTGTCGGCCTGCTCTCGGCCCGCGCCAACGGCATCAGGCTGTGGCTGGTCGATGTCGCAAGCTTCGCGTTTTGCACCTTCTTCGCCTGGAAGTCCTGGACCCTGGCGCATGAAGCCTATGTGGACGGCCAGGTGTCCAACTCGATGTGGTCGCCGCCGCTCGCCATCCCCTATGGGCTGATGGCGCTCGGCATGACCCTGCTCTGCGTGCAGCTCCTACTGCAAATCCTCATTCCGCTGACCGGTGGCGCGCGCCGATGACCGTGTTTGGTATTGGCGTCTCCTACGGGCTTGCCACCCTGTTTGCGATGTTCTCCGGCATGCCGATCGCTTTCGCACTCGGTGCGGTCGCGGTCGTCTTCATGGCGATCTACATGCCCGCGGCCTCGCTCGATACGGTGACCCAGAACGTTTACGAGGAGATGGCCTCGATCACGCTGCTGTCGATCCCGCTGTTCATCCTGAAGGGCGCTGCGATCGGCAAATCGCGCGCCGGCCAGGATCTCTACTCGGCGCTGCATGCCTGGCTGCACCGCGTGCCCGGCGGCCTCGGCGTCGCCAACGTGTTCGCCTGCGCCCTGTTCGCGGCGATGGCCGGCTCCTCGCCCGCCACCTGCTCGGCGATCGGCTCGGCCGGCATCCCCGAGATGCGCAAGCGCGGCTATTCCGGCGGCTTTGCCGCGGGGATCATCGCCGCCGGCGGCACGCTCGGCATCCTGCTGCCGCCCTCGATCACGATGATCCTGTTCGCCGTCGCGGCCGAGAAATCGCTGGGGCGGCTGTTTCTTGCCGGCATCGGTCCCGGACTGCTGCTGGTGTCGTTGTTCGGCTGCTACGCCGTGTTCCGCTTCCGCAAGGAATACGCGACGGCCCGCGCCGTCTACGACGCGACCGGCAAGGACGCGGCGATCCTGCAGCGCGACGAATTCACCATGGCCGAACGCTTCAGCGCGCTGCCGCGCGTGATCCCGTTCGTGCTGCTGCTGACCGGCGTGATGATCGCACTCTATGGCGGCTATGCCACGCCGTCGGAAACCGCCGGCCTCGGCGGCCTCTTGGCGCTCGGCCTGATCGCCGTGATCTACAGCGTGTGGAAACCCAGCGACCTGTCGCCGATCCTGAAATCGACCATCCGCGAGTCGACCATGCTGATGCTGATCATCGGCATGTCGCTGCTCTATTCCTATGTGATGAGCTATTTGCACATCTCGCAGTCGGCGGCGGAGGCGATCGTCGCGATGCACCTGCCGCGCTGGGAGCTGTTGTTTGCGATCCTCGTGATGGTGATCGTGCTCGGCTTCTTCCTGCCGCCGGTCTCGATCATCCTGATGACCGCGCCGATCATCCTGCCGCCGCTCCGCGCCGCCGAGTTCGACATCATCTGGTTCGGAGTCGTCATGACCATCGTGATGGAGATGGGCCTGATCCACCCGCCGGTCGGCCTCAACATCTTCGTCATCCGCAACGTCGCGCCCGACATCCCGCTGAGCGAGGTGATCTGGGGCACGCTGCCGTTCGTGCTGCTGATGATGTTCGCCGTGCTGATGCTGTGCTTCTTCCCGGAGATCTCGACCTGGCTGCCCAATCTGGTGATGGGGCCGGACGGCGGACGCTAATTTTACCGAATCAGAAGGTTTGGAGCGGCCGTCGCAGAGGGCGCTACCAAAATATCGAAAACAACCCCATGTAAAGCAGCCGGCAGCTGCCGGCGTTCGACCGGGCAACTTGACAAGTCGGGCAACTCAGGGGTATTCTTCTAATATTCCGAAATTGCCTGCGGTTGAGCCTATCAAGAACAGGCGATTCAGGCCGCCTCCCGCTCGCGTTCTGCAAGCGCCTTCTCGATCCGGCGGACCATGACCGTTGTCGGGCGTCCCTCGGGCTGCAGCCGGCGGAGCTCATTCCAGAGCCTGATGATCTCGCGGTCTCGTTCGGCATCCATGGCGGCGGTCTCCGGGAGCACCCGAATATGAACGAAACAAGAACATAGATCAAGATCGCAACAAGACCGCAAGGTGCCGTCGCTCGCGCCGGAACCGGTGCGCCATAGCGCGATTGCCTCTTCCATGAAAATGGCAAAGGCAATTCGCAAGCAGGCGCAGACCGCTGAACGGGTCGCGTCGGCGACGGCCGACGCCGTCGTCGCCAACCAGATGCGCTCCCTTGCCCGCGCCTTCAGGAGCCAAGCGGAGATCCTGAAGAAGAAAGAGAAGAAAAAGAAGAAGGCTCAGGGATAGCCGTCGCCAGGTGTATCGACCTCGATGACGTCGATCCGCGACACCGATTTGCCCTTCCGCAGCTCTTCGTGGGACGTCTCCGCGCTCAGGCAGAACAGCGTGCTGCGGTCCGCGCCGCCGAGCGCACAGGCGAGCGCGCGGCGGCCGGTCACCGTGACGCGTTGGCGCTCCACACCATTGCGATCGATCCGGACAAAGGCATCTTCCGTGAACGACGCGACCCAGACTGCGCCGCCATCGAGGCAGATGCCGTCCGGATCGTTGACGCGACCGAACCGCCCGCGAAGGCTCAGGCCGCCGTCCGGCGCGATGTCGTAGCCGGCAAGGCATGCGCCATCCATTTCCGCGACGACGAGCCGTCGGTGATCCGAAGACACGGCGATGCCGTTCGGAAAACGCAATCCGTCGGCGACGACGCGGGCGCTGCCGTCGGACATTACCAGGATGATGCGGCCGACGGCGCCGCGGCCCTCCGGCGGCGGCAGATTGAAGCCGAGATCGCCGACGTAAGCACGGCCCTGCCCGTCGACGATCATGTCGTCGATCGTACCGGTCGCGATCCCGGAGAGATCGGCATACAGCGACAGCGCGCCGCCGGAAAATCGCAGCAGCCGCTTCCTGAACATCGTCAGCACAACGATGTCTCCATCGGGCAGCACGCCGAGACCGCACGGCGTGTCGCCGGTCACCGCGGCATGCTCCTGCAATTCGCCCGACGGGCTGATGCTGAGCAGCGTCCGCGCCATGCAGTCGACGAACCAGAGCCGCCCGCGATGCCAGCGCGGGCCCTCGAAATAGCGCCCACCATCCAGGATGGTTCTGAGCCGAGCCGTCATGACGCACCGGCCTGAAAGAACAGATCTGACATGAGAAGCGCCCCGCCCCACGTCTGATGAGAATATATCCCCGCTGGGACCGGTCAAACCGGAGTCTTGGGCCCTTCAAAAACGCCCTCAAAACCCCGGTTCCCGCGGGTTCCGCTCGTCTTATTCCATATTTCGCCGTGTTTTCCCTGTTGAGTTGCAGCTGCATTAACGCTCGAGAATCGAGGGTGGTGGTAATCTGCGGCGGATGTGCCGCGTACGACGCGTTCCGTTTGTGCCTGATCGTTTCAGGGGGGCCAGGGAATGAACCGTTGCCTACGTCCGGTGGCGTGCCTCGCCACGGTGGCCGTGCTCGCGCTGCTTCCGCTTGAGGCAGGCGCCAAACCACATCATCAGCACCAGGCCAAGAGCGGCCACGGGGACAAGAAGGCGCACGGCGCCAAGGCGACACGCGAGAGCGCCGCCGGCAAGCGGCGCCATGCCAGGCATGGCGCCGACAAACGCAAATCAGCGAAGGCCAAATCGGCGCCGTCCAAGTCCACCGAGGCCTCGAAGGCGCCCGAGCCGGAGAAACCCGCCGGGCCGCAATTGTCGGGCGATCTCGCCACGATCAGGGACGCGATCCTCGCCGCGCGCCGCGGCAAGACCAGCGACGCGACCGATATCCAAGCAAAGATCACCGACCCGGTCGGGCGGAAGCTCGTCGAGTGGTATCTGCTGCGTCACCCCGAGTCGAATGCGCCGTTCAGCCGCTATGCGGCATTCATCGCAGCCAACCCGGACTGGCCAAGCGTCACGCTGTTGCGCAAGCGGGCTGAAGCGCGGATATGGCAGGAGCGCAGCGATCCGGCCACGGTGCACGGCTTCACGCTCGATCAGCCGATCAGCGCCAAGGGCAAATTCGCGCTCGCCCGCACGCTGCTCGCCGAAGGCGATCGCGACGGCGCCACGCGGCTGGTGCGCGAGGCCTGGCGCTCGGAAGACCTGTCCGACCGCACCGAGAGCGACGCCTACGACGCATTCAAGGACCTGCTCACGCGCGACGATCATCGCGCGCGCATGGACAAGCGGATCGGCGCCAAGGATCTCGCCGGCGCGCGGCGCGCGGCACAGCACCTCGGCAGCGACGAGCTGGCCATCGTGAAGGCTTGCGGCGCGGTCCGCGGGCAATCCAGCAAGGCCGAGGACACACTCAACGACGTGCCGGCGGACGCCCGTAGCGACCTCGGCTACACCCTCTGCCGCATCCAGTGGCTGCTCGCGAAGAACCGGATCGACGATGCGGCGCGCGTGACGATTGCCGCGGCGCCCGAGACGATGGCGCAGCAGGACACCGACCAGTGGTGGCGCGAGCGCCGCATCCTCGCCCGCAAGCTGCTCGACCAGGGTGAGTACCAGGCCGCCTATGAGGTCATCCGCGGCGCGGCGCCGCCGGACAATCCGTACTACCGCTCCGACATGCACTTCATGCGCGGCTGGATCGCGCTGCGCTATCTCAATGATGCCAACACCGCCGCGGGGCATTTCGCCCATATCGACGAGGGCCAGACCAACCCGACCGTGCTGGCACGCGCCGCCTACTGGCGCGGCCGTGCCGCCGAGGCGCTCGGCAACACCGCAGCGATGCGGGCCGACTACCAGGCCGCGGCGCGCTACCCGACCGCCTATTACGGTCAGCTCGCGCTGGCCAGGCTCGGCCGTGACGGCGTCGAGCTGCGCGCGCCCTCGCCGGCGGCCAGCGCCGGCAGCATGGCGGCCGACGAGCGCGTACGTGCCGCCGACATGCTCTATGCGATCGGCGAGCCCGACATCGTGCTCTATTTCGCTGCCGACCTCGCCGAGGAAAGCGCCGACGTCGGCATGCTCGAGGCGCTCGGCGAGCTCACGGGCCGCCGCAACGATGCCCGCACCATGCTGCAGATCGGCAAGATCGCGCTGGCGCGCGGCTTTGCCTTCGACCATTACGCTTTCCCGGTCATCGGCATTCCCAAGCACACCCCGATCGCCCCCGATATCGGGCGCAGCATGACCTACTCGATCGCGCGCACCGAAAGCGCGTTCGACCAGCGCGACAAGTCGGCGGCCAACGCCGTCGGGCTGATGCAGGTGACGCCCGAAGCGGGCCGCGACACCGCCAAGCGCTTCGGCGTCAGCTATGACTGGAGCCGGATGGTTTCCGATCCGGTCTACAACACCCAGATGGGGGCCGCCGAATTGAGCGCGCTGCTGGCGGAATATCGCGGCTGCCACATCATGACCTTTGCCGGCTACAACGCCGGCCGCGGCCGCGTCCGCGACTGGATCAAGGCCTATGGCGACCCGCGTGACCCCAAGGTCGATCCGGTCGATTGGGTGGAGCGGATTCCGATCTCGGAGACGCGCAACTACGTCCAGCGCGTGATGGAGAATTTCGCGGTCTATCAGGCGCGGTTCGAGGACGCCGGCACGGCGTTGGCGGCAAAGAGCGGCGAGCGCGTCGTGACGCAGGAGAGCAACGCGGCGCCGGGTGAGGCAATGCCGCCGCAATAATGCAGCGTCGTCCCGGCGAAGGCCGGGGCGCATAACCACCATTGTAAGTTGTTCGCAAATCGTTGAGCCGATTGCCCCTTACGTCGGCCGCGGCGTATGGATCTCGGCCTCTGTGCGCAATTGCGCACTAGCTAGGCCGGGACGACGCGGAGGGCCCCCTCAATCCACCTTCACATTGGCTTCCTTGATCATCGGCCACCACCGGGCGATAGCCATCCTCGACGCCCAAATCGCCCAATCGACAAGCAAGAGAACGTACGACACGGCGAGGACAAATATGAACCAAAAGCCGAATCCGTCTAACCCTGACGTATGATCTCATAGGTGCCGCTTGTCGTGAAGCATTCGTATGGTGTGTTTCCCGCGGTTGAGAGCAATCCGGCGGCCCCCGCGACGGTAATCAGTCCCATAATCAAGTTCGATACGACAAGAGTGTTGCTGCGGGCGAGAAGAACCGGCATTGCAATGACGATCATTGCAAGGACGAGCGTTCTGACGGATTGTCCCTCGCCAAACATCATTCCCTGGCTCGCGCAAAGGTCGTTGTAGGCCTTTGCGGCGACGGGCTGAAGTTTATGAATAATAAGAATCGAGAGACCGTAGGCAATCAGATTGGCCACCCGGACAGCGCTTCGCAAGTAGTTGCGCAACATCTGCCAAGCCATCCAACGGCACCCTTGTAACCTCAATCCACCTTCACATTGGCGGCCTTGATCATCGGCCACCATTTTGCAATCTCCGCCTTCTGCCAGGCGCCGAGTGCGTCCGGCTTGAGCTGGTCCTTTGGCGGCATCTGCAAGCCGAGATTTTCAAGCTGCTTCTTCACGGCAGGATCGTTCATCGCCTGGATCGCCGCGACGTTGAGCCTGTCCACGATCTCCTTCGGCGTGCCCTTCGGCACCCAGAGCCCGGACCACAGCGTCATGTGGAAGCCCGGCAGGCCGGCCTCGTCGACGGTCGGGACCTCAGGCGCGTTCGCGACCCGCTTGGAATCGGTGACCGCATAGGCGCGGATGTTGCCGGCGCGGACCTGGTTGATCGAGTTCGACGTCTGGTCGACGATGATATCGATCTGACCGGCGACGAGGTCGTTCAGCGCCGGCCCGGTGCCGCGATAGGGCACGTATTGCAGCTTGATGCCGGAGACGTTCTCGAAATAGAGCCCGGCGATATGGCTGCCGCTGCCGGCGCCGGCGGTGCCCGCGGTCGGCGGCGCCGGCCGCGACTTCAGCCACTCCAAAAGTTCCTTCAGCGACTTCGCCGGCACGGCGTTCTTGCTGACGATGATCATCGGATTGCTCGGGAGCAGCACCACCGGCTCGAGATCATCGACGAGGTCGTAGCCGAGCTTGTAGATCGCGCCGTTCGCAACATGGGTGCCGAGATGGCCGAACGAGACAGTGTAGCCGTCCGGCGCCGCGCGCACCGCACGGCCGACACCGAGCGAGCCGCCAGCTCCGGTCACGTTCTCGATCAGAACCACCTGGCCGAGCGACTGCTTCATGCGCTCGGCGAGGATGCGCGCCATCGCATCCGACGGACCGCCGGCGGCGAACGGCACGACGATGGTGATCGGGTGCGCGGGCCAGCTTTCCGCCGAAACGCTCCCGGTAAACGCCAACATCGCCAGCACGGCCAGAACCAGCTTCCGCATCACGCGCTCCCCTCAATCTTCGTTGTCGTATCATTTTCGAAGGGCCACCTTTCGACAAGATGGCCCTTCGGACGAGGCGTCAGAACTGCGAGAAGTCGATCGGCTTGTGCCTGTCGAGCGCGCGGGTCACCGGCGGCAGCGGGTATTTCAGGCCGCTGGCGCAATTGAACAGCATCACGCGGTCGGCCTTGGTGACGCGGCCGTCGGCAAGGCTCTGCTTGTAGGCGGCATAGGTCGCTGCCCCCTCGGGGCACAGCAGCAGTCCCTCCTCGCGCGAGACCTCGTTGAGGGCGGCGGTGATCTTGTCGTCGTCGACCGCGATCGCAAATCCCTTGCTCTCGCGCACCGCGCGCAGGATGAGAAAGTCGCCGATCGCCTGCGGCACGCGGATGCCCGAGGCGATGGTGTGAGCGTCCTCCCAGCGCGCCGCATGCTCGGTGCCGGCCTCATAGGCGCGCACCATCGGCGCACAGCCGGAGGCCTGCACCGCGACCATCCGCGGGCGCTTCGAACCGATGAAACCGATCTTCTCGAGCTCGTCGAATGCCTTCCACATGCCGATCAGGCCGGTGCCGCCACCGGTCGGATAGAAGATCACATCGGGCACGTCCCAGCCGAGCTGCTCGGCGAGCTCGAGGCCCATGGTCTTCTTGCCCTCGATCCGGTACGGCTCCTTCAGGGTCGACGTATCGAACCAGCCGACTTTTGCTTTTCCTTCGCCGACGATCTTGCCGCAGTCGTCGATATAGCCGTTGACGCGATAGACGGTGGCGCCCTGCAGCTCGATCTCGCTGACATTCACCTCCGGCGTATCCGCGGGGCAGAAGATCGTGGTCTTGATCCCACAGGAGGTCGCGTAGGCCGCGAGCGCCGCGCCGGCGTTGCCGTTGGTCGGCATCGCCATGTGCTTGATGCCGAGCGCCTTGCCCATCGAGACCGCCATGACGAGGCCGCGCGCCTTGAACGAGCCGGTCGGCAGCCGCCCCTCGTCCTTGACGATGATCTCGCCGCCGCCAAGCCTTGCGGAAAGCCTCGGCAGCCGGATCAGCGGCGTCGTGACCTCGCCGAGGCTGACGATGTCCATGCATTTGCGCACCGGCAACAGCTCGCGGTAGCGCCACAGGTCGGCGGGGCGCTCGGCCAGCGCGTCCTTCGTGAGCGCCTTCTTCACCCCGGCGAGATCGTAGCGCACCAGGAGTGGCTTGCCGGCCTTCGATAGGTTGTGCACCTGATCGGCCGCATAATGGTCGCCCTCCATCGCGCATTCGAGGTGGGTCACGAAGGTCGGGCGTTCGATGGTGAGGTTGTCGTTATCTTTCACGAGAGGCGCTCTTTCCTGTTCTTTGCGAGTTCGTTTTGCCAGACCCGTCACCCTGAGGAGCGCGAAGCGCGTCTCGAAGGGCGACGAGCCCCGCTGCTCGATCCGGGCCGTCCGTCCTTCGAGGCTCGCTGCGCGAGCGCCTCCAGCGACAACGGCAAAGCCGTTGCGCGGGGATGACGGAGCAGAGACTAGATATTCAGCACGCGCCCGTAGGCGTCGAGCACCGCTTCCTTCATCATTTCCGACAAAGTCGGATGCGGGAACACGGTGTGCATCAATTCCTCCTCCGTGGTCTCCAGATTCATCGCCACCACATAGCCCTGGATCAGCTCGGTGACCTCGGCGCCGATCATGTGCGCGCCCAGCAGCTGGCCGGTCTTCTTGTCGAACACCACCTTGACGAGGCCCTGGTCCTCTCCGAGCGCGATCGCCTTGCCGTTGCCAACGAACGGGAAGCGGCCGACGCGGATCTCGCGGCCGGCTTCCTTGGCCTTGGCTTCAGTGAGGCCGACCGAGGCGACCTGCGGGTTGCAATAGGTGCAGCCCGGGATCATCAGCTTGTCCATCGGGTGCGGATGCAGGCCCTTGATCGCCTCGATGCAGATCACGCCCTCATGCTCGGCCTTGTGCGCGAGCATCGGCGGTCCCGCGACGTCGCCGATCGCGTAGATGCCGGGCACATTGGTCTTGCCGAGGCCGTCGATCACGATGCAGCCGCGGTCGGTTTTGACGCCGAGCTTCTCCAGCCCGAGATTCTCGATGTTGCCGACCACGCCGACCGCCGAGATCACGCGCTCGAACTCCTTGGTCTGCGGCTGGCCCTTGCCGTCGTCGATGGTCGCGACCACGCTGTCGGCCTTCTTCTCCAGCTTCGTCACCTTGGTCGAGGACATGATCTTGATGCCCATCTTCTCGAACCGCTTGCGTGCCAGCCCCGCGATCTCGGCGTCCTCGACGGGCAGGATCTGCGGCAGCACCTCGACCACGGTGACGTCAGAGCCCATGGTGTGGAAGAACGAGGCGAACTCGATGCCGATCGCGCCGGAGCCGACCACCAGCAGCGACTTCGGCATCCGCTCCGGCACCATCGCCTCGAAATAGGTCCAGATCAGCTTCTTGTCGGGCTCGAGCCCGGGCAGCACGCGCGGCCGCGCGCCGGTCGCGACAATGATGTGCTTGGCCTGGTAGGTGCCCTCGCCGCTGGCGCCCTTCGGCGCCTCGACCGCCGACTTCTTCACCGTGATCTTGCCGGGCGCGTCGATCGTGGCATCGCCCCAGATCACCGCGACCTTGTTCTTCTTCATCAGGAAGCCGACGCCGTCGTTGAGACGCTTCGAGACCCCGCGCGAGCGCTGCACCACGGCCTTCGGATCGAACGAGACGTTATCGGCCGACAGCCCGTAATCCTTGGCGTGCTGCATGTAGTGATAGATCTCGGCGGAACGCAGCAGCGCTTTGGTCGGGATGCAGCCCCAGTTCAGGCAGATGCCACCAAGATAGGATTTCTCCACGATCGCGGTCTTGAAGCCGAGCTGCGCGGCGCGGATCGCGGTCACGTAGCCGCCGGGGCCGGAGCCGATGATGATGACGTCAAAGGATGTGTCGGCCATGGCGGCTCCCGTTCAACTCAATTTGTGACGCCGCGCGCGCGGCTTCTTGCGATCAACGACCTGACCAGCCATTCGAGCCCGATCGCCACGGCCATGGTGGCCAGGGCCGTCAGCACGATCGGCTGGGCGATGTTCCGCGCCAGCTGTTCGCCGGCGAAAAACGCGGAGTGCAGAAAATCGAATCCGACCGGATTGCACACCAGCGCGGCCGACAGCAGCAGCGAGATCCAGGGCCAGCGCGTGCGAGCCGTGCCGGCCATCTATCCGTACTCCTGCCATACCGCACCGAGGAACACGGTCCACGCCAGCGCCAGCACAGCGGCGCCGACCATCATGATCCTGAACTGGATCGTCGATATCAGGTCGCGGTTGACCGCGACGAGCAACGCGACGGCAACGGCGGCGAGCAGGACGTACGGACCGTAGATCGCGTACATGGCTGATGCCCGTCACACCATCATCATCACGGGGTTTTCGATCAGCTGCCTGAAGGCGCCGATCAGCTCGGCGCCGAGCGCGCCGTCGATCGCGCGGTGATCGCACGACAGCGTCACGCTCATCATGTGCGCGATCTCGATCTTGCCGCCGCGCACCACCGGACGTTCCTCCGAGGTGCCGACCGCGAGGATCGAGGCGTGCGGCGGGTTGATCACGGCGGTGAAGTGATTGATGCCGTACATGCCGAGGTTCGACACCGCGGTGGTGCCGCCCTGGTATTCCTCAGGCTTCAGCTTGCGGGCGCGGGCGCGCGCGGCAAAATCCTTCATCTCGTTGGAGATGGTCGAGAGCGTCTTGGTCTCGGCCTTGCGGATGATGGGCGTGATCAGGCCGCCCGGCATCGCCACCGCGACGCCGACGTCGGAATGCTTGTGCTTCAGCATGCCGCCCTCGGTCCAACTGACGTTGCAGTTCGGGATCTTCTGCAGCGCGACCGCCATCGCCTTGATGACGAAGTCGTTGACCGAGATCTTGTAGAGCGGCCTCTTCTCCTTGTCCTTCGGCGCAGCCGCGTTGATCTCCTCGCGCGCGGCGAGCAGCTTGCCGATGTCGCAGTCGATCGTGAGGTAGAAGTGCGGGACGTTCTGCACCGAGGCGGTGAGACGCTGCGCGATGGTGCGGCGCATGCCGTCATGTGGCACGACCTCATAGGAGCCCGGCTCGAACAGCGCCAGGATCTGCTTGTCGGACATCGACGGTGCGATGCTGGGACCTGTGGCGGCCGGCGCAGCCGCCGGCGCCTTCAGGCCCTTGCCGGACTTGGCGTCGTCGACGTCGCGCGCGATGACGCGGCCGTGCGGGCCGGTGCCGGTGATGCGGCCGAGATCGATGCCGGCTTCCTTCGCAAGACGCCGCGCCAACGGCGAGGAGAACACGCGAGCGTGGCCATTGGCTTGCGCGGCCGGCGCAGCAGCCTGCGGCGCGGCTGCAGGCGCTGCTGCCGGCTGTGGTGCAGGCGCAGCCGCTGCGGAAGCCGCGGCCGGGGCGGCGGGCTTCGGGGCCTCGGCGGGCTTGGCGGCCGGTGCAGCGCCCGCACTGGCGCTGGCCGCCGCCTTCACATCCTCGCCGTCACCCGCCATCACGGCGATGACGTCGTTGACCGGCACATCCTGGGTGCCCTCGGGCACCAGGATCTTGGCGATCGTGCCTTCGTCGACCGCCTCGACTTCCATCGTCGCCTTGTCGGTCTCGATCTCCGCGATCACGTCGCCGGACTTGACCTTGTCGCCCTCTTTCTTGAGCCACTTGGCGAGGTTGCCCTTTTCCATCGTCGGCGACAGCGCGGGCATGAGAATATTGATCGGCATTGTCAGTGACCTTGTTGCGACCGCGGTTTGGTTTGGCCCATGTCGGTCGGCCGGGCGATTTCGGCTTCGAACATCTCGACGATGCGCGCGAGCGCCTCGTCTTCGGTGTATTCGCTCTCGCGCGAATAGGCGCGCGCAGCGTGGCGGGCGATGTCGACGAGCATCAGCCCCCACATGTCCGGCTCCTCGAAGGCGCGCTGGAACGCGATCGACAGGCCGCCGTCGACGACGAAGGCGCGTAGCACCTCGACGGCGTCGTCGCGGCCCATCACGTCAGGCGGCAGCGGCTGCTCCTTGGGACCGGCCATCGGCGTTACCGGTAGGACACGGCCTTGGCGGCCGCGACCACCTCGGCCACGGACGGCAGAGCGAGCTTTTCGAGGTTGGCGGCATAGGGCATCGGCACGTCCTTGCCCGAGACGCGCGCGACCGGCGCATCGAGATAGTCGAAGGCATGCTCCATGATGCGGGCGGCGACCTCGGAGCCGACGCCGCTCTGCTGCCAGCCCTCCTCCACCGTGACCGCACGGCCGGTCTTCTTCACCGAATTGATGATGGTCTCGGTGTCCATCGGACGGATGGTGCGAAGATCGACCACCTCGGCCTCGATGCCTTCCTTGGCGAGTTCATCGGCGGCCTTCAGCGCATAGGACATGCCCATCGCCCAGGAGACGATGGTGACGTCCTTGCCGACGCGGGCAATGCGCGCCTTGCCGATCGGCACCACGAAATCCGGCAGCTTCGGCACCTCGCCGGTGTGGCCGTACAGCATTTCGTTCTCGAGGAAGACCACCGGATTGGGATCGCGGATCGCGGCCTTGAGCAGACCCTTGTAGTCGGCGGCCGAGTACGGCGCGATCACCTTGAGACCCGGGATCTGCGAGTACCAGGCGGCGTAGTCCTGGCTGTGCTGGGCGGCGACGCGCGCCGCGGCGCCGTTCGGGCCGCGGAACACGATCGAGCAGCCCATCTGGCCGCCGGACATATACAGCGTCTTGGCGGCGGAGTTGATGATCTGGTCGATCGCCTGCATCGCGAAATTCCAGGTCATGAACTCGACGATCGGCTTCAGCCCGGCCATCGCGGCGCCGACGCCGACGCCGGCAAAGCCGTGCTCGGTGATCGGCGTGTCGATCACGCGCCGGGCGCCGAACTCCTGCAACAGACCCTGCGTCACCTTGTAGGCGCCCTGATACTCGGCGACCTCCTCGCCCATGATGAAGACATCGCCGTCGCGCCGCATCTCCTCGGCCATCGCATCGCGCAGCGCCTCGCGAATGGTCTGGGTGACCATCTCGGTGCCTGCGGGAATTTCCGGATCGGGCAGCGCCTCACTGACGGGCGCTGCGGGCGCCTTCGCCGCGGGCTGCGGCGCTTCCGCCTTGGCTTCCGCAGCCGGCGCGGCCTCGGCGGGCTTCGGCGCGGGAGCGGCAGGCGCCTTGGCCAGATCGGCGGCGCTTTCGCCGTCGGCCAGAATGGTGGCGATCGGCGTGTTCACCGCGACGTCGGCGGTGCCTTCCGGAATCAGGATCTTGCCGAGCGTGCCCTCGTCCGTCGCCTCGACCTCCATCGTCGCCTTGTCGGTCTCGATCTCGGCGATGACGTCACCGGACTTGATGGTCTCGCCTTCCTTTTTCAGCCATTTGGCGAGGTTGCCCTTCTCCATGGTGGGCGACAGCGCAGGCATCAGCACTTGAATGGGCATATCAGCTCCCGAAATCGGTCTTGAAATTCTTCTGCGCGGGTGGGGTCAGCGGTAGATGTCGGTGTAGAGCTCGGACGGATCGGGCTCAGGATCGTGCTGCGCGAAGTCGGCGGCTGCGTTGACGATCTCGCGCACCTCGGCGTCGATCGCCTTCAAGTCCTGCTCGCTCGCGCCTGCCGCCAGCAAGCGGTTGCGCACCTGCTCGATCGGGTCCTGGTCGTGGCGGACCTTCTCGACCTCCTCGCGGGTGCGGTACTTCGCCGGATCGGACATCGAATGGCCGCGGTAACGGTAGGTCTGCATCTCGAGAATGATCGGACCGTTGCCGCCGCGGCACCATGCCGTGGCCTCATCGGCGGCGGCCTTCACGGCGCGCACGTCCATGCCGTCGACCTGCTTGCCGGGAATGTTGAAGGAGACGCCGCGCTTGGAGAAGTCCTGCTGCGCCGAGGCGCGCGACACCGCGGTGCCCATCGCATAGCGATTGTTCTCGATGACGTAGATCACCGGCAGCTTCCACAGCTCCGCCATGTTGAAGCTTTCGTAGACCTGGCCCTGGTTGGCCGCGCCGTCTCCGAAATAGGTCACGCTGACGTTATCGTTGCCGCGATAGCGGTTGGCGAATGCAAGGCCGGTGCCGAGCGAAACCTGCGCGCCCACGATTCCGTGACCGCCGTAGAAATGCTTCTCCTTGCTGAACATGTGCATGGAGCCGCCCTTGCCGCGGGAATAGCCGCCGCGGCGTCCGGTCAATTCCGCCATCACGCCCTTGGCTTCCATGTCGCAAGCCAGCATGTGGCCGTGGTCGCGGTAGCCGGTTATGACCTCGTCGCCCGGCTTCAGCGCCATCTGCATGCCGACCACGACGGCTTCCTGGCCGATATAGAGATGGCAGAAGCCGCCGATCGCACCCATGCCGTAGAGCTGACCTGCCTTCTCCTCGAAGCGCCGGATCAGGAGCATGTCCCGCAGAGCCTTCAGCTCCTGCTCCCTGGAGAATTCGGGCGGAGAGCCAGCCTTCTCCTGCCCTGATTCCTTTGCGACGGTTTTCTTGGGTGTGGCCATGGCAATTCCGGGTGAGAGAAGTCGAAGAACCCTCTCTAACCCAACTCAAATCGCCTTGGAAGGATTGCATTCGCCGGATGGAATTTTGCTATGCCGCACTGCAACGCGGCGCGACATTTTTGTGATGTTGATTGATCAATTTTGAAATTTGAAGAACGGCCGCGCGTTATTTTCGGACAAGCGCTGCCCAAAACCACTGCCGGTGTCAGTTCGACTTGTTGATCCGAACCAGATCGCGTGGGTTGGCGTAATCGAGCTGGAAGCGCGCACGCTCGTCCAGCATGTCGGGATCGACCCGGTCCGACCGCAGCAGCGACACCCGCTGCTCACCCTCGGCCCGTTCCTTCTTCAGCCGCGCCAGCTCCGAGGTCAGCGCGATGATTTCCTGGTCGAGCTCCTGCCGCGCGTTGAGGCCATATTTGCCGGTGTAGGCGTTGACGCCGAAATAGCCGACCATCAGCGCCGCCAGCGTGTAGAGGGCAAGCCCGGTCAGAATCGATTTGAGGCGTGTGCGGGAAACCATGGCCGCGAAGATGCGGCCATGCGGTTAACGGAGTGCTAAACCAGAGCGTTTTCGAGCGAAGCCTGTCCCGGACTTGATCCCGGATGGATAGCGGTTCGCGTGAAAAACCCGTCAAAACAAGAAGTCTGGAGCCCATTCCGATTCAATCGGAACGAGCCACTGGATCAGCGGTTCTGCTTTTCGATAAAGGCCGCGAAGGCGTCGAGGTACTGCTGCAACACGCCCTTGAGCGACTCCTTGGTCAGCTCGCCCTGCTCGTCGAAGGCATCGCCGACGCCGTTTAGATAGGCTTCCGGCTGACCGAGGATCGGGCCGGAAATGCCCGGCAGGATGTTCTGCAGATGCTTCACCGCGCTGACACCGCCGAGCGGTCCGGGCGAGTTGCCGATGATGCCGACCGGCTTGCCGATGAACGAGCTCTTGCCGTAAGGCCGCGAGGCGACGTCGATCGCGTTCTTCAGGACTCCCGGGATCGAGCGGTTGTATTCGGGCGTCACGAACAGCACGCCGTTCGACTTCTGCAGCTTCTCGCGAAAGGTCAGCCAGTCCGCCGGCGGCGCCGCCTCGAGGTCCTGGTTGAAGAACGAAATGCCCCCGAGGGTCGTCACATCGAGCTTCAGCGAGGCTGGCGCGAGCTTGGCCAGCGCATTGGCGATCTTGAGCGAGAAGCTCTGCTTGCGGATACTGCCGACGACGGTGACGATGTTATAGGCCATTGCAAAATTCCCCTCGGGTTACGCGTAAGACCGGTGCACTTCACCTACCGGCACGCCAAGAACGATGCAAGTGCATGGATCGTCCAATTCCGGAAACGTAGCGTTCGCGAAATTGCGTGAACATCGGGGCGTCACCCAACCAGGAGGTCCCGAAGCGCCGGCCCGGACCATGCGTAGCAAATTGTCGACATCTTCGTCCGAGCATACTGCCACGGATTCCCACATCACCCGCCGACGTCGAGAGGCCAAACAATGCCAGAGCGCAAGATCCGGGTCGCGATCCTGTTCGGTGGCCGTTCCGCCGAGCACGACGTTTCGCGGGCATCAGCGGCCAACGTGCTTCGCTCACTCGACCCGGATCGCTATGATGCGACGGCGATCGGCATCACGCGCGATGGCCGCTGGGTGGTCACCGATGCGGGAAACGGCGCCGGCACGGGGAGCGGCGCGCTGACCATTCCAGACCAGGGACCGCAACTCGCTTTGCTGCCGGGCGGACAGGGCCGCGTCGTGGTGCTTCGGGGACCGGCGGCGGGACCAGCGGAATTGCCGGCGTTCGACGTCGTCTTCCCGGTCCTGCATGGACCGAACGGCGAGGATGGCACGGTGCAGGGCGCGCTGGAATTGTCGGATGTCGCCTATGTCGGCTCGCGCGTGATGGGTTCGGCGGCCGGCATGGACAAGGACATCGCCAAGCGCCTGATGCGCGAAGCGGGCTTGCCGATCGTCCCCTTTGTCGCGATGTCGAGAGCCGCTCCCATCAGCTATGACGACGCGGTCAGCGCGCTGGGGTCGCAGGAGGTCTTCGTCAAGCCCGCCAACATGGGATCATCGGTCGGCGTGTCGAGGGCGCGCACCGCGGAGGAGTTCGAGGCCGGCTGCAGATTGGCGTTCCGCTTCGACACCAAGATCCTGGTCGAGCGCGGTGTCGCGCCGATCCGCGAGGTCGAATGCTCCGTGCTCGAGGACGCCGAGGGCCGCGTCCGCGCCTCCCAGCTCGGCGAGATCGTTCCGTCCGACAAGCACGGCTTTTATTCCTACGACGCGAAGTATCTCGATGCGGACGGCGCGCTGCTGCAGGTGCCGGCCAATGTGCCGGCTGGCGTTGCCGAAACCATCAGGGAGCTCGCCATCAAGACGTTCGGCGTGCTCGGCTGCGAGGGCATGGCGCGGATCGACTTCTTCCTGCACGGCGAGCAGGCCTTCGTGAACGAGGCAAACACCCTGCCCGGTTTCACCAATATCAGCATGTATCCGCGGCTGTGGGAGGCCAGCGGCCTGCCGCAATCCGAGCTGATGGATGTCCTGATCGGCCACGCCCTGGAGCGTCACAAACGCTCCAGGAAGCTGGCATTCGAGCGCGACTAGCAGTCTGCTGAAAAACCTTGAAATGGAGAGCTTTCTTGTTGTTGCGGCCGTTGTTGGGTCGGCGCGGTGGAGTTGGTTATAGTTTTCCAGGCTGGTGTTGGGTGTACCCTGACGCGGGGTGGCTAGGCGGCAAGCAGTTTGGGAATGCGGATCAGGTTATAGGCGATCAGATTGAGCAGGAAATCGGCGGCGACGCGGCCGATGCCACGATGTTTGGTCTTGCGCATGGTGCCGTGCTGCTTGCCCCATCCGAAGATGCACTCGACCATCGCCCGGCGTGATTGCGACATGCCATATCCCGGATGCCGCGTGGTTCGTTCGTCGATGGCGCTGTTGCGGGTCTTGCCGGTTTTGGTGACGGCCTGGTTCTGCGTCACATGCGGCGTCACGCCGATGGCGCGAAGATTGGCGACATGATCGACGGTATCGTACGCCTTGTCCTCACCGGCGGTGATACGGCGGCCTGCGGCTTTGCGTCTCGCCCTCAGCATGGTCTCCGAAGCCCGGCGTTCGGCGGTGCCATCGGCATGTGTGACCCTGCCGGCCACCGCCAGCCCATGCCGATTCTCCATGGTGACGTGGCCCATATAGCAAAGCTTGGCCTCCCGTCCGGCCGCCTTGCGATAAAGCCTGCTGTCCGGATCGCTGGTGCTCGCATGGGTGTCGTTCTTGCGCTTCTGGCCGTGGAAGTTGGCGCCGTCCTCATCGTCGCCGCTGCCGTCCTTGGGGCGAAAGCTCTTCTGTGAAGCCCAGGCTTCGATCAGCGTTCCATCCACCGAGAAGTGCTCGTCCGACAGCAGCGGTTTGACCTGCGGATGGTTCAGAAGCCTGGTCATGAACTTCGTGAACACATCGCCGTTCTGCAGCCGCTCCCGGTTCTTGGTGAAGGTGGTCGGGTCCCACACCGGATCGTCCGGCGACAGTCCCACGAACCAGCGGTACAAAAGATTGTAGTCCAGTTGCTCCATCAACTGGCGTTCCAGAACACCTGCAGCAGCAAGGCGCTCAACAATTGCTCTGGAGGGATCGAAGGGCGTCCCTCGCTGGCGTAGAGCCTCCCAAGGCTGCGGTTCAAATCACTCAAAACGTCCCGGACAAGTTCCCGAACCTGCCGCAGCGGATGGTTCGCTGGCACACGCTTATCCGGCGCAATGTACGAAAACAGGCCGCCCTGATCCGTAAACCTGCCGCGCATCATCATCTCCACCGAATCGAGATGATAAAGTGAATCATCAAGCCCCCTCCGTGGCGAGGAGTTCTTCAGCAGACTGCTAGAGCGTTTTCGAGCGAAGTGGGGGCCGGTTCGCGTGAAGAAAACGCGTCAATGCAAGAAGCAGGAGCTTCGGTTCTGATTCAATCAGAACCGAATGCTCCAGACGCGGTTCGTCACGCGCCCTTGTTCGGGTTGATCAGGAATTTCTCGCCGGTGGCGCGCTTGCCGTAGACCGCTATGTTGTCGAGCTGCAGGGCCTCCTGCAGCGACACCACCTTGGTATAATGGCTGGCGAAAGTCGTCTTCAGCTCGGCCACCACGCGCTGGCGCAGCTTGTTGCCAGCCTCCGGACCGATCTTCATCAGGAACGGGAACAGCAGCCAGCCGCCGATGCCCCAGGCCATGCCGAAGCCGCGCGGCAGCTCGATGTCGCGGGTATCGAGGCCGCCATAGACGTAGACCTGCTTGTGCACGTTCGAGCCGTAGCGGCTGTAGACCTTGGCGGTCTTGTTGATCGCGGTTTCCATCGCGACCAGGATCTGGCCGGCGAGCTTGCCGCCGCCGATCGCATCGAAGGCGATGGTCGCGCCGGTCTCGACCAGCGCGCCGGTGAGCTTGTCCATGAAATCGGGCGCGCTGGAATCGACGACATGTTTGGCGCCGATCTTGTGCAGGATGTCGGCCTGCTCCTTGTTGCGCACGATGTTGACCAGGCCGATGCCGTCCTTGAGGCAGATCTTGTTGAGCATCTGGCCGAGGTTCGACGCCGCCGCCGTGTGCACCAGCGCCTTGTGCCCCTCGCGCCGCATCGTCTCGGTCATGCCGAGCGCGGTCAGCGGATTGACGAAGCAGGATGCGCCTTCCGCCGGCGTGGTGCCGTCGGGCAGCGGCAGGCATTCGTTGACGCGCAGCGTGCGGTATTGCGCATACATCGCGCCGCCAATCATCGCGACGGTGCGGCCCATCAGCGCTTTCGCAGCGTCCGACGAGCCGGTCCTGATCACGACACCGGCGCCTTCATTGCCGACCGGCATCGACTCGTCGAGCCGCGCGGCGAGGCCAGGCAACGCCGCTTCCGACACGCGGGCGGTCACCACAGGCAATTCCTTGCTGCCGGAGACCCTTGCCGCCGCCATGTTGGCCGGGCCGATCAGGAGCCCGAGGTCGGACGGGTTGATCGGGGTCGCCTCGACCCGGACCACGACCTCGTCGGGACCGGGCTCGGGGGTCGGGACATTGACCAGCGACAATTCCAGTTCGCCGTCCTTCTTGAGCAGCGAACGCAGCTGCAGACCGCTCTTGCCGTCACTCATCCCGACCTCCCTTTTTTAGCGTCTTGTTCAGTCCCGATCAGTTGGGGCGCTAGGCCAGCGCCTTCAAGGCCGCCCTGCCCGCGTATTTCGCCTGCGTGCCGAGCTGCTGCTCGATGCGCAGCAGCTGGTTGTACTTGGCGGTGCGGTCGGAGCGCGCTAGCGAGCCGGTCTTGATCTGCCCGCAATTGGTGGCGACCGCGAGGTCGGCGATCGTGGAGTCCTCGGTTTCGCCGGAGCGATGGGACATCACGGCGGTGTAGCCGGCCTTGTAGGCCATCTCGATCGCCGCAAGCGTCTCGGTCAGCGTGCCGATCTGGTTGACCTTGACCAGGATCGAATTGCCGCGGCCGTTCTTGATGCCGTCGGCAAGCCGCGTGACGTTGGTGACGAACAAATCGTCGCCGACCAGCTGGCACTTCTTGCCGATCGCGTCCGTCAGCTCCTTCCAGCCGTCCATGTCGTCTTCCGACATGCCGTCCTCGATGGTGACGATCGGATAGCGGCCGACGAGATCGGCGAGATACTTCACCTGCTCCGAACGCGAGCGGGTCTTGTTCTCGCCGCCGTAGACGTAGGCGCCTTCCTTGAAGAATTCGGTGGAGGCGCAGTCGAGGCCGAGCACGACATCGTCGCCCGCCTTGTAGCCGGCCTTGCCGATCGCGTTCATGACGAACTCGAGCGCGGCATCGGCCGACGGCAGGTTCGGCGCAAAGCCGCCCTCGTCGCCGACATTGGTGTTGTGGCCGGCCTTCTTCAACTCGCCGCGCAGCGTGTGGAAGATTTCCGAACCGCAACGCAGCGCCTCGGCAAACGACGTGGCGCCGACCGGCAGGATCATGAATTCCTGGAAGTCGATCGGGTTGTCGGCATGCACGCCGCCATTGATGATGTTCATCATCGGCACCGGCAGCGTCCGCGCCGAGGTGCCGCCGACATACCGATACAGCGGCATGTCGAAGGATTCGGCCGCGGCTTTGGCGCAGGCCAGCGACACGCCGAGGATGGCGTTGGCGCCAAGCCGGCTCTTGTTCGGCGTGCCGTCGAGCTCGATCATGATCTGGTCGATCGCGACCTGCTCCTCGACGGCCTGGTCGCTGAGCGCCTCGAAGATCTCGCCGTTGACGGCGGCAACCGCCTTTTCCACGCCCTTGCCGAGATAGCGCGACTTGTCGCCGTCGCGCAGTTCCACCGCCTCATGGGCGCCGGTGGACGCGCCCGACGGCACCGCCGCACGGCCGATTGACCCATCCTCCAGCACCACATCGACCTCGACCGTGGGGTTGCCGCGGCTATCCAGGATTTCGCGGCCGATGATGTCGACGATGTCAGTCATGAGTACCTCTTGTGGCAGTGAGGGTGTCGGATGGCGGTGCTTCTAGCGCAATGCATCGAGGGGGAAAAGGCCGGGTGACGGACGCCCGATCATAGGCTAGGAGACCCCCACGGAGACCCCGAATGGCGAAGAAATCCAGCAAATCAACGACCTCCCCCGGCCTGCAACTCGGCCGTGCGGTGGAATGGCCCGACGCGCCGGAAAAGGCGCGGCTCGACCGCGTGCCCAATCCGCAGGCTGGCACCGATTATCTGGTGCGCTTCACGGTGCCGGAATTCACCTCGATCTGCCCGGTGACGGGCCAACCGGATTTCGCGCATCTGGTGATCGACTATGTGCCGGGCCGCTGGCTCTTGGAATCCAAATCGCTGAAGCTGTTCGCCGCGAGCTTCCGCAATCACGGCGCATTCCATGAGGATTGCACGGTCATGATCGGCCGGCGGATATCAGACGAGGTCAAGCCGAAATGGCTGCGCATCGGCGGCTACTGGTACCCGCGCGGCGGCATCCCGATCGACGTGTTCTTCCAGACCGGAAGATTGCCGAAGGGCATCTGGGTTCCCGACCAGGGTGTGGCGACGTATCGCGGGCGGGGTTAGGTCGGGCCCCCTTCGGTTCGCCACGCCTGCTGATCTTCGGAAACCGGCGCAGAAGCCGACATGCATGTCGGCCTTGGGCCAGGAACTGACGTGGCGCTCCCTTCGATGTGTGATATGTTCGATAATGGCTGCTCCGATAATGGCTGCGCCAATGTGGCCGAAGCGACCACGATCGAAGACGATTGGCACGCTCGCTATAGGCGGCGGGTAAGCTGGCCGGCCATGAGCTATCATTTGAAGAAGTCAGGCATAGTGAGCAGACGCGGGCATTATCGTGAGTGGGAGTAGTTCAGCACGGCGAATAGTATACTCGTATTGACGGAGGCAGATTTGGGTAGAATGTTTTTGGATTGCCGAGATTACCCAAGTGAGATGAACTGCACGATCGCGATTTCAGCTGATACTCAAAAGGAACTTCTGGAAGCGGCTGTACAACACGCTGTCGCGGTGCATGGCCATCATGATAGTCCAGAATTGCGCCATGAATTGGCGAAGATGATAAAGACCCAGTAGGCGGGCCAATCGATCCGTGACCGCCGCGCAGCGGAAGTGAATGCATCCGCTTTCAAGCTGCGCGACCTACGTAAGCGCGCTTCCTCTACGGGAGCGTCTCAGTGCTTTGGGAGAAGACGGTGACCGCTTTCAATGCTGTGCGTTTTCGAGTGAAGCCGGGGCGCGATCAAGAGTTCTTGGACGCTCACAAGACAATTGGAACAACCTGGCCGGGTTTATTGCACGCCAGCATTATTAAAACCGGTGACCGTTCCTACTGCATGATCGCCGAGTGGCAAGATATGGACGCGTGCATCGAGGCGCGGCCAGCCATGATTTCCACTCTGAATTCCTTTCGCGACACGCTCGAAGATCTCGGCAACGGTCTCGGCCTAACCGATCCGGTTGCGGGTCCGGTCATCTCATCCCTGAAATAACGGTTGTGGGAATAAGCGCTTGCGTCCGACGTCTCTCAAACGGCGCATGGCGGCCCTGAGGTGGATCATGACGTTTCGGCGATCTTTGCCGCGATGGGTATGCACACCTTCCATCTGATCTAGCGGTCGCAAACCCATAATGGGCTGCGAGGGGATGCAAGGTTCCTCTCGCAGCTCCGCCCACTCTGGGCGGCTCGCGAGCGCGTCCGCCCGGCGCGTCTGCCGTGGCGAAGCGAGATTGTTGCGTAGCCAACAGGAACTGAGCCGCCGGGACCTGTCCATGGCTGGTCCGCGTGACTCTCACAGACCCAGCGCGTGTCCTCACAAAGGATGCAATGACCGATCATGACAGCTCGGCGGACGTGCGGAACAATCGCCAGCCCAAATAGCTGAAGGTGCCCGACCATTGATGCACCAATCTGGCGCAATGAACGCAGTGAAACTTTCCACTGCGATCATTGCGATCCTGTGAGGCCTCATACGTGGCACCACAGCTCTCGCAGGAAAAATACACTGAAATATGCGGCAAACTGATCATTTGGCTGCGCTGCTCCCTGAGTGGGGCGAAAGCGCAACCGGCGTTCTCATCACCGATAGAAGCCACGGGCCGAGCGGCGATGTGGAAAGCATACGCCGATCCGGCTGGCAGCGATAGGGCCACGACCAAAGGCGATGCGGTGGATATCTGGGTCTGAACACCGGCGGATGGTTCGTTCAAGGTCGAGACCACCGTTAAAGCCGCTTTGCGGCGACATTCGATGTCATGGTATCCGCACCTGGCATTTCGGCGACTGACCGCCACAATGCCTTGATGCATACGTGAACATCCCCTGTGGGATCGCTAGGGCTCGACGTCCGGGCGCAGGTCGGCGTCGGCCGGTCGCCGCTGCTTCAGGAATCTCGCGCAGATGAAGCCGAGCACGACCATCACGGCGGCAGCGGAGACGAGCGTCGCGGTCTTGCCGGCATGTTGCAGGCCGAAGCCATAGGCGATCGGGCCGACGGTCTGCCCCATGAAGAAGAAGAAGAACGAGTGCAGCGACAGCGCGGTGGCGCGCGCCTCGACCGACAGCTCGCTGGCGAACACCTGCAGGCAGCCATGGATCATGTAGAAGCCGAGGCCCATCACCAGGAGGCCCGCCATCTGCAGCTTCCAGTGCGGCCCGAAGGCGACGCCGACCAGCTGGATGCCGACCAGCGTTGCGCCGACGACCATCATGCCCCTCACGCCAATCAGCGGCAGCAGGCGCGCCACCGTCAGCGTGTAGAGCAATCCACCGATTGCAAAGCCCGCGATCACGATGCCGGCGATCGAGAGCGAGGTCTCGCCGAGCTCGAACAGGAACGAGGCGATGAAGGGAAACAGCCCGAGCACGCAGCAGCCTTCGATGAAGACCGCGGAATAGCAGATCCGCGCGTTCGGATTGGTGAAGATGGTGCGATAGCCGTGACGCAGCGCCTTCAGGCTGGTGCGCGGCGGACGGTTCAGCGCAGCGCCGCGAAAGCCGGCCGCAACCGCCAGCGCTGCGATGATCACGAGGCCGCCGAGCACGGCGAGCACACCGCGCCAGCCGAGGAAATCGCCGATCAGACCGGAGGCCGTGGCGCCGAGCAGGTTGCCGGTCATCGAGCCTGCGAGCGTTCGCCCGATCGCAAGCTGCCGCTTGTCGGGACCGACGAGATCGCTGGTCAGCGACAGCGCTACGGGAAACACGCCGCCCGAGCCGATGCCGGCGAGGATGCGGGTCACGAACAGCATCGGAAACGAGGTCGAGAGTGCGCCAAGGATGTTGGCGACGCCGAGCAGGCCGAGGCAGATCGTCATCAGCCGCGCCTTGCCGAACAAATCGGCGGCGGCGCCGATCGCCGGCTGGACCGCGGCAAAGGTGAAGGCAAACACTGCGGCGAAGCTCGCCGCGGTCGCGATGCTGACGCCGAAATCCTCCGCGACATGCGGCAGCACCGGATCGAGTGCGCGCACCGACAGGCTCGCCGCGAAGGTCGCCAGCGTGATGACGTTGAGGGCCGGCGGCATGCCGCTCGTTGCGGTCATGTCGTCGTCCGCCGGTCAGGCTGCCGTCTTGGCGAGCGCGTCGAACTGCATCAGCCGCTTGACCAGGGATTCGAAGTCGCGGAGCGGCACCATGTTGGGGCCGTCGGACGGCGCGTGATCCGGATCAGGATGGGTCTCGATGAACACGCCGGCAACGCCGACCGCGACCGCGGCGCGCGCCAGCACCGGTACGAATTCGCGTTCGCCGCCCGAGGACGTGCCCTTGCCGCCCGGCTGTTGCACCGAATGGGTGGCGTCGAAGATCACAGGCGCGCCGGTGGTGCGCGCCAGGATCGGCAGCGCGCGCATGTCGGAGACCAGCGTGTTGTAGCCGAACGACGCGCCGCGCTCGGTGACCAGCACATTGGCATTGCCGGCGCCGGTGATCTTGCTGACCACATTGGTCATGTCCCACGGCGCCAGAAATTGCCCCTTCTTGACGTTGACGACCTTCCCCGTCGCGGCCGCGGCCAGCAAGAGATCGGTCTGCCGGCACAGGAAGGCCGGAATCTGCAACACATCGACCGCCTGCGCCGCCTCAGCGCACTGGTCGGGTTCATGCACGTCGGTCAGCACGGGCAGCCCGAGCGAAGACCGGATCTCGGCGAAGATCGGCAGCGCCTGCTTCAGCCCGATGCCGCGCGCGGCCGACGCGCTGGTGCGGTTCGCCTTGTCGAACGAGGTCTTGTACACCAGACCGATCTTGAGCCTTGCTGCGATCTCCTTCAGCGCGGACGCCACTTCGAGCGCATGCGCACGGCTCTCGAGCTGGCAGGGACCGGCGATGATCGAGATTGGCAACGCATTGCCGAATTTGGCCGATCCGACGGCAACGATCGGCGCGGCGGCTGGCGCGGAAACCTGATTTGTCAAAATGCTGCATCCTTTTTGCCGGCGACCATGCAATCCCGCGCCGGAGGGATCAAGCCATCCCGCACGATGAGGGGGTTGCGCTGACGCCGTGGGTGCGCCCTGCTATCACAATCCTGCCCCAACCGCTCCTAAAGTTGTCGCGGAATGGATTCCCACGAGGAACGAAATGCGCATATCGGTTGTGATCGGAGCTGTGACCGTCCTATCGGCGACGCCGGGCCTGGCGCAGGCCGAGACCAGCAGCCAACCCGGCGTCGTCACCGGCGGCGCCGCCGGCGTCACCGTCAACGGCAAGCCGGCCGCGCGCAGCGGCGACACCACCAGCAATGGCGGCCCGCTCGTCGAGGGCGTCCCCAACGTCCTGATCAACGGCAAGCCGGCCGTGGTGATGGGCGATCGCACGCATTGCGGCGGCAAGACCACTTCAGGCAGCCACGGCGTCTTCATCAACGGCAAGCCGATGGTCCGCGAGGGCGATCAGACCTCGGGGTGCCCGCAATAGCCGCACCGGGGTCGGGCGCGCGACGACGTCTCGCCATCGCGCCGCTCAACTCCGCGCCGGCGTCACTTGACCGACGAAAACGCGGTCGGCACCAACAGCTGGTTGACGATGTTGAGGACGATCTGGCCGTCTTCCTCGGTCTTGGCGCGCGCGGCGATCCATTCCGGATCGGTCGCGAATGCGGTCCATTTCTTCTCGCGCTCGGCGAGCGATTCCCAGGCCAGCAGATAGGTCAGCTCCTGGTTGGATTCGCCGACCAGCGTCGTGAAGAAGCCGGCCTGCCTGATGCCGTGCTTGTCCCAGAGCTTCAGCGTGATGGTCTCGAAGCGCTTCAGCAGCGCCGGCAGCCGGCCCGGCAGACAGCGATAGACGCGGGTCTCGTAGATCATTGGCGGTCCTCCCAATTGTTGCGCGGGCGGTTATAGCCAGCGCCTTCCGGACTGTCTTGAGGGAGTGACAACATGGCACCCCTGCTCGCGGCAGGCGGCCATTTCCGCAATGTTGTGGCAATGTTACTTGCCCTACAACCGGCCGTAGTGGAGCTGGACCCAGAAGCACATGCGGATACTGCTGGTTGAAGACGAGGCCGAAATGGCGGCGGCACTGTCGCAGGCGCTGAAGGGCTACGACATGGTCGTCGATCATGTGCCGACCCTTGCCGAGGCCGAGGAAGCGATTTCCGCCGACGTGCATGGCGCCGTCCTGCTCGACCGCCAGCTTCCCGACGGCGACGGCCTCACGCTGATCCCGAAGCTGCGCGCCAAGGCCGACGGCGTTCCGATCATCGTGCTGACCGCGCGCGGCGATCTCGCCGACCGCATCACCGGCCTTGACAGCGGCGCCGACGACTATCTGGCAAAACCCTTCGCGGTCGAGGAGCTGCTGGCGCGGCTGCGCGCCGTGCTGCGCCGCCCCGCCGGCGTGCAGTTCGAGATCATCAAGGCCGGCCGGATGGCCTTCGATTGCAGCCATCGCGAGGCCAGCGTCAATGGCCGCCCGCTCGAACTGCCCCGACGCGAACTGCTGGTGCTGGAGACGCTGCTGCGCCGGATGGGCCGCACCGTGCTGCGCGCGACGCTCGAGGAAGCCGTCTACAATTTCGAGGACGAGATCCAGTCCAACGCGCTCGACGCTCACGTCTCGCGGCTGCGGCGCAAGCTCGCCGACTCCGATGCCGGCGTCGAGATCCACAGCATCCGGGGCGTGGGCTACCTGCTGAAGCAGGTATCATGAGCGAACCCGCCGATCACTACTGCCTGCGCTCGAAGCTGAGCTGGCGGCTGGTGACGCTTCAGGCGCTGCTGCTCGCCATGCTGATCGTCTGCCTGATCAGCGCGCTGTGCGCCACCGGTTTCCTGATCGTTCCGCGCGACGAGGATCACGTCATCTCCATCGTGCAGAACGCGATCGCGCGCGATGCGCAGGGCAATCTGGTGTTGCGCCCGACCGCCGACCTCAAACAGCTGCGCGAGAACACGCCAGACCTCTGGTTCCTGGTGCGCGACCGGCAAGGCCATTCGCTGGCGGAAGGCGCAGTGCCGCCCGAATTCGCCAGGATCGGCGATGCACTCGACCAGATCAGCCAGGCCAGGCTCGGCTGGCAGATGTTCGAGGACGATCCGCGCAAGCCGCCGGCGCGGCTCAAACGCGTCAATTCCGACGCCGGCCCCGTGCAGGTGCTCACGGCCACGCAAGGGCCGACATCGAGCGTCAAGACAGCCCTCGCCACGACGCTGGCATTCCTTGCCATTGCCCTGCCCGGCCTGTTGCTGATGGCGTGCGCCACCTTCATCGCGACGCCGATGGTGGTGCGGCGCGCGTTTGCGGGCGTCGACTCCACGGCCGACGAAGCCCGCCGGATCGATTTCCGCCAGCGCGGCAGCCGGCTGTCGGCCGACCATTTGCCGCTCGAGGTCGCGCCGCTGGTGAGCGCCGTCAACGATGCGCTGACGCGGCTCGACGACGGCTATTCGCGCCACCAGCGCTTCGTCGCCGACGCCGCGCACGAACTGCGCACGCCGATCGCGATCCTCAACACGCGGCTGGAGTCGCTGCCGTCAGGGCCGGAGAAAACCCGCCTGCTCGAGGATGCGGCACGGCTTGCGACGCTCGCCGAGCAGCTGCTCGACATCCAGCGCTTCGACCAGTGCCGCAATCCGTTCGGCCGCGTCGATCTCGTCGCGGTCGCGCGCAACGTCGCCGCCGATCTCGCGCCGCTCGCGATCGCGGCCGGCTACGAATTGTCGCTCGATACATCGGCCGATCGGGTCGAAACGATCGGCGACCGCGCTGCGCTCGAGCGCGCGCTGACCAATCTCGTGCAGAACGCCATCCAGCATGGCGGCCGCCGCGGCACCATCACCATCCATGTCGGCAGCGCCGCGACGATCGACGTCACCGATGAAGGCAACGGCATTCCGAAGGATGAGCGCACGCGGATCTTCGATCCGTTCTATCGGCTCGCGCCGCTCGATCGCGGCGCCGGCCTCGGACTCAACATGGTGCGCGAGATCGCTAGACTGCATGGCGGTCACGTCTCCGTGCTCGATGGCCCGACGGGCGGCGCGAGCTTCCGTCTCACATTACCGCCGGCACCGTTCGCATCGTGATGCCAGCGCGTTTTCGAGCGACGTTTGTCCCGGACTTGATCCGGGATGGGCACCGGTTCGCGTGAAGGAAACGGGTCGGACCAGAGTCTGGAGCCCGTTCCGATTCAATCCGAACGGGCTTCAGCAACATCGCGCAATGTTGTCGCAATGCAGGCCACGCAAAGAAGAGAACGCGCCGCGCAATCGAGTCGAGGCGCGGCGACATTTTGCTGGGAATCCCAATGGCACATGATCTTCTGTCTTTCTTCACGGCGTGGATGGCAGCCCCCGGCCGCGTCGGCGCCATCGCGCCCTCGGGCGCAGCGCTCGCCGAACTGATCACGCGCGACATCAGCGCCAAGACCGGTCCGGTGCTGGAGCTCGGTCCTGGAACGGGCGCCTTCACCTATCAGCTGCTGAAGCGCGGCGTGCGCCAACAGGATCTCACGTTGATCGAATACGGTTCGGATTTCATGCGGCTGTTGCAGCTCCGCTTTCCCGGCGCGCGCGTGCTGTGGATGGACGCCGCGCGGCTGGCCTCGGAACGGCTGTATGAGGGCGCGCCGGTCGGCGCCGTGGTCAGCGGACTGCCGCTGCTCAACATGTCGCCGCGCAAGGTGATCTCGATCGTCAGCGGCGCATTCAGCTACATGCGTCCCAATGGCGCATTCTATCAATTCACCTACGGCATGCGCTGCCCGGTACCGCGACCGATCCTCGACCGGCTCGGTCTGCGCGCCACGCTGGTCGATCGCGCCATCCTCAACGTGCCGCCTGCCGCGGTCTACCGGCTGACGCGACGCCCGCAATACAAGCTGATCACGCGCGACGTCACTCCTGCCGCCGATGCAGGCGTCTCACCGATCAAGAAGGAACGCCGGGCCAGCAAGGACTGCGCCGCCGTGTGACGGCGCAGCTGATGTCCGCTTACATCAGCCGGCTCTGCTTCGCCGCTGCCTCGATGAACGACGCAAACAGCGGGTGCGGTTCAAAGGGCCGCGACTTCAGCTCGGGGTGGAACTGGACGCCGATGAACCAGGGATGGTCCTCGTATTCGACGATCTCGGGCAGCACGCCATCGGGCGACATGCCGGAGAAACGCAGGCCGTGCTGCTCGAGGCGGTCCTTGTAGGCGGTGTTGACCTCGTAGCGATGGCGGTGCCGCTCGGAGATCTCGGTCGCGCCGCCATAGACCTGCGAGACGCGGCTGCCGCGGTTCAGCGCCGCGGGATAGGCCCCGAGCCGCATGGTGCCGCCGAGGTCGCCGCTCTGCGAGCGCTTCTCGAGCTCGTTGCCGCGCAGCCATTCGGTCATCAGGCCGACCAGCGGCTCGTTGGTCGGGCCGAACTCGGTCGAGTTGGCCTCCTCGATGCCGACCAGATTGCGCGCCGCCTCGATCACGGCCATCTGCATGCCGAAGCAGATGCCGAAATACGGCACGTCACGCTCGCGCGCGAACTGCGCCGCCCGGATCTTGCCCTCGGCGCCGCGCTGGCCGAAGCCGCCGGGCACCAGGATGCCGTTGACATGCTCAAGGAATGGCGCCGGGTCCTCGTTCTCGAACACCTCGCTCTCGATCCAATCGAGATTGACCTTCACCTTGTTGGCGATGCCGCCATGCGAGAGCGCCTCGATCAGCGATTTGTAGGCGTCCTTCATGCCGGTGTACTTGCCGACGATCGCGATCGTCACCGCGCCTTCCGGATTGCGGACGCGCTCGTTGATGACGTTCCAGCTCTGCAGCGCCGGCGGAATCTTCGCCGTGATGCCGAACGCGGCCAGCACCTCGTCGTCGAGGCCGGCGGCGTGATAGGCCTCCGGCACGGCGTAGATGTTGTCGACGTCGCGCGCCTCGATCACGGCGCTCTCGCGCACGTTACAGAACAGGCCGAGCTTGCGCCGCTCTTCCTTCGGGATTTCACGGTCGGTGCGGCACAGCAGGATGTCCGGCTGGATGCCGATCGAGCGCAGCTCCTTGACGGAATGCTGCGTCGGCTTTGTCTTGAGTTCGCCGGCACTTGGAATGTACGGCAAAAGCGTCAGGTGAATGTAGACGGCGTGATCGCGCGGTAGCTCGTTCTTGAGCTGACGGATCGCCTCGAAGAACGGCAGGCCCTCGATGTCGCCGACGGTGCCGCCGATCTCGACCAGCACGAAATCGTACTCGTCGTTGCCCGACAGCACGAATTCCTTGATCGCGTTGGTGACGTGCGGGACCACCTGGATGGTGGCGCCGAGATAATCGCCGCGGCGCTCCTTGGTGATGATGTCCTGGTAGATCCGCCCGGTCGTGATGTTGTCGGCCTTGGTGGCCGGGCGACCGGTGAATCGCTCGTAATGGCCGAGATCGAGATCGGTCTCGGCGCCGTCGTCGGTCACGAACACTTCGCCGTGCTGATACGGCGACATCGTTCCGGGATCGAGGTTGAGATAGGGATCGAGCTTGCGAAGGCGGACTTTGTAGCCTCGGGCCTGCAGCAAAGCGCCGAGCGCCGCTGATGCCAGACCCTTTCCGAGCGAGGAGACCACGCCGCCGGTGATGAATATGTACCGCGCCATGGGACTTTACCTTTAAGCCGACTCCAGCGATTCGCAAAACGAATCGGCTGTTCCCGGCAAACATTCCACCGGGCTGTGGGTTACATTAAATTGGAAGCGATTTCAGAGCATTGATGGGGATTTCTGATGCAGGATGCCAGCGCCGCATCCTGCATGGCGCCCCTGCTTTATTGCGACCGTGGTGCCTGCGGGCCGGTCGGAGCCTGCTGCCCCTGCTGCTCGTCGGTCTTCTTCAGCGAATCGAGGATGCCACCGGAGGTCGGTGGAGTGATCGGCGCGCCGCCGGCCGGCTGGGTCTGCGCCGGTGCGCCGGTGCCGATGATCGAGCTCGGCTTGCGGTCGTAGCCCGCATACCAGGACAGGAACAGGCTGGTCAGGAAGAAGCCCGCCGCGAGGATCGCGGTGGTCCGCGACAACAGATTCGCGGTGCCGCGGCTCGACATGAAGCCGGCGCCGCCGCCCATGCCAAGGCCGCCGCCTTCGGATTTCTGTAGCAGAACAGCGCCGATCATGACGGCGACGATCATGAGATGGATAATGATAACGACAGTCTGCATCGCAAGCCTTCCGTCACAAGCCGCCAAGCGGCCAGACAAACGGCGCTATCGGCTTTGCGGTTTTTCGTGAAGTCGCGCCCTGTTACACGATTGGACCGGGCATTGTCACCCCTGAGATAGTCGCAATGGCTGACATCACAAGTTGCCTCGGCTGCGCTTGCCCCGGCCTTGATCGGAACCGGCTCTTTCCATTATAATAGACAAATGGATACTTTGGTGGACGACCTGAGCCAGCGCCTGGCGCAGCGGATCAGGCTCGAGCGTGACGGCCGCGGCTGGTCGCTGGCCGAGCTTGCCGAACGCTCCAGCGTCTCGAAGGCGACGATCAG
Organism: Bradyrhizobium sp. USDA 4011; assembly: GCF_054063415.1. Taxonomy (NCBI): domain Bacteria; kingdom Pseudomonadati; phylum Pseudomonadota; class Alphaproteobacteria; order Hyphomicrobiales; family Nitrobacteraceae; genus Bradyrhizobium; species Bradyrhizobium sp. USDA 4011. Next base: position 8,317,725 of record NZ_JBSSGG010000001.1, on the reverse strand, counting down.
CAAGATCGAGCGCGCCGAGGTCAGCCCGACGGCGGTCGTGCTGGTGCGTCTCGCCTCGGCCTTCGACCTCACTCTGGCCGGCCTGATGTTGCGCGCCGAGGGCCAGGGCGAGCGGCTGTCGCGCGCGGCCGCGCAGCCGATCTGGAGCGATCCGGAAACCGGCTATCTGCGCCGCCAGGTGTTCAGCCGTCCCGATCATCCGGTCGAGCTGGTGCGGGTGGAAATGCCGGCGAGACAATCCGTGACCCTGCCCGCCTCGTCCTACGCCCATATCCGCCAACTGGTCTGGGTGCTGAGCGGCAGCCTGGTCATCACCGAGGGCGGCGCGCGCCATGTGCTCGGCGCCGGCGATTGCCTCGGCTTCGGTCCGCCCGCTGAGACCACCTTCGCCAACGAAACCAACGCCGGCTGCACCTACGTGGTCGCCCTGGCCCGGAGCTGATGCATGTCGCACTTCACCATCAAGCCGCTCGAGGACGGGCCGGACCTGCGCAACGCGCTCGGCGCGCTGCTGGTCGAGACCGTCGCGAGCGGCGGCTCAGTGAGCTTCATGCATCCGCTGCCGTTAGATGACGCGAAGACATTCTGGCAGGACTCGCTCGGCGCCGCGGCGCGCGGCGAGCGGGTAGTGCTCGGCGCGTTCGACGGCGACAGCCTGATCGGCACTGTGACGCTGCTGCTGAAGCTGCCGCCGAACCAGCCGCATCGCGCCGAGATCGCCAAGATGATGACGCGCGTGAGCCACCGCAACCGCGGCGTTGCGACGGCATTGCTGCGCGCCGCCGAGCAGCTGGCGATCGCGCACGGGCGCACGCTGCTGGTGCTCGACACCGCCGTCGACGACGGCGCCGCGCCGCTTTACGAAAAGCAGGGATTTCAGCTCAGCGGGATCATCCCCCACTACGCGTTGAAGCCGCATGGCGGCCTCACCGGGACGATGATCTACTGGAAGCGGATCGGCGCGGCTGAGGTCGCCTGATTCCGTAGCCAAGCAGATATGCCGATGAAGGCTGGCTTCGCAATACTGCCAATCCCGTCACCCTGAGGAGCGCGTAGCGCGTCTCGAAGGGTCGACGGCCACCAGCCGAGCCGTCGATCCTTCGAGACGCGCGCAAGAGCGCGCTCCTCAGGATGACGGTGTGAGAGGTCGGGTCGGCGTGGATGGGCAGGCCTAACAGCCCGCGGCGATCGCCAAAAAGTCCGACGCCTTCAGGCTGGCGCCGCCGACCAGCGCGCCGTTGACATTGGCGACGGCCATCAGCTCGGCGGCATTCGACGGCTTCACCGAGCCGCCATAGAGGATCCTGGTCCGGCTTCCCTCGTCCTTGAAGCGATCGGTGAGCTGACCTCGGATAAACCTGTGAACTTCCTCGACATCCTTGGCGGTCGGGGTCAGGCCGGTGCCGATCGCCCAGACCGGCTCATAGGCCACCACCAGATTGGCCCCAGTCGAGCCGTCGGGCAGCGAGCAAGCAAGCTGGGTGCCGCAGACGTCGAGCGTCTTGCCGGCGTCGCGCTGCTCGCGCGTCTCGCCGATGCAGACGATCGCGGTCAGGCCGGCGCGCCAGACGGCCTCCGCCTTCTGCCGAATCAAGGCGTCGGTCTCGCCATGATCGGCGCGCCGCTCGGAATGGCCGACGATGATGGCGACCGCGCCGAGATCCCCAAACATTTCCGCCGAGAGGTCGCCGGTGTGGGCGCCCGACGCCTTCGGATGGCAATCCTGGGCGCCGACGGCGACCTTCGAGCCGCGCGCCTTGTCGGCAAAGGCCGCGACCAATGTCGCCGGCGGGCAGACCAGGAGATCGGCCTTCCCGGCGACATCGCCGGCGCCGGCCAGCATCGCGTCGAACTCGACAAAAGAGGATTTCAGGCCGTTCATTTTCCAGTTGCCGGCGATCAGCGGCCGGATGGCGTCGGTCATGTCGGATTTCCCATCATTCAAGCGTGTCCCTGCGCTATCAGAGCCGGGCGGCGACTTCCAGAGCGCGGCTTCGCGCCTGCCGTGCGACGCTTCCGCCCGCGCGCCCGAGCGTTGCGGGGGGACACGAGCCACTTTATAAGCGTTTTCAATTCGGTGACGCCCCGCTGCCGGACAAAAAGTCCCGACTTTTAGTCCCACTTGGGTACGACCCGGTTCCCCTCCTGTAAAACAAGTTGGACCCATGCTTCGAGGAATGCGGAAAGCCTCATCAAACTGGCTCGGCAAGACGATAATGGCCGTGGTGATGGGCGTTTTGATCGTCAGTTTCGGAATTTGGGGCATTGCCGACATCTTCAAGGGGTTTGGCCAGTCGACCTTCGCCAAGGTGGGCGGGACCGAGATTTCGGCCGAGCAGTTCCGCCAGATCTATACCGACCGGCTACAGCAGCTTGGCCGCCAGTTCGGCCGTCCGCTGACCCCCGACCAGGCGCGCGCCTTCGGGATTGATCGCCAGGTGCTGCAGCAGACGCTCGCGGAGGCCGCGCTGGACGAGGAAGCGCGCCGCATGGGCCTCAACCAGTCCGACGCCGAGGTGCTGCGCACGATCTACAACGATCCGAACTTCAAGGGCCTCAACGGCCAGTTCGATCCGCAGCGCTTCCAGTCCGTGATCCGCAACTTCGGCTACACCGAGGGCCGCTACATCGCCGAGCAGCGGCGCGTCGGCCTGCGGCGGCAGATCGCCGGCACCATCTCGTCGGGGATCGAGCCGACCAAATCGATGGTCGAGGCGCTGACCCGTTTCCAGAACGAGCAGCGCTCGATCGACTACGTCACGCTCGGCGCCGCGCAGGCCGGCACCATCGATCCGCCCTCGCCCGAGGCGCTGGCCGCCTATTTCGAGGACCACAAGGTCCAGTTCCGCGCGCCCGAGTACCGCAAGATCGCCTTCGTCGCGATCACGCCGGAAGAAATCGGCAAGTGGGAAACCGTGTCCGACGAGGATGCCAAGAAGGTCTTCGAGGAGCGCAAGGACCGGCTCAGCACGCCGGAGAAGCGCGAGGTCTCGCAGATCGTGTTTCCGGACGCCGGTGAGGCGCAGGCCGCCCGCGCCCGCATCGCCTCGGGCACCTCGTTCGACGACATCGCCAAGGAGCGCAAGCTCAATCCCGCCGACGTCAATCTCGGCCTGGTCACGAAGTCGGCGATCCTCGATCCGGCCGTCGGCGATGCCGCCTTCTCCCTGCCCGCGGGTGAAGTCAGCCAGCCGATCCAGGGCCGCTTCGGCGTGGCGCTGGTCAAGGTCGGCAAGGTCGAGCCCGGCGTGACCCCGACCTACGAGAGCCTTGCGCAGCAGGTGAAGAACGAGATCGCGACCGAGCGCGCCCGCGCCAAGGTCGCCGAGCTCCGCGACAAGATGGAAGACGAGCGCGGCGGCGGCTCCAGCGTCATCGACGCGGCGCAGAAGCTGAAATTGACCGCCGTCACCATCGACGCGATCGATCGCTCGGGACGTCTGCCGAACGGCCAGGTCGCGTCAAACATTCCGCGCGGCCTCGACGTGGTGTCGCAGGCCTTCAACAGCGACGTCGGCGTCGACAACGATCCGATCCAGTTCAACAACGGCTATGTCTGGTACGACGTGCTCGGCATCACGCCGTCGCGCGAGCGCACCCTCGACGAGGTCCGCGACCAGGTCGAGGCCAAGTGGCGCGAGGACCAGATCTCCGCCAAGCTGCGCGCCAAGGCGACCGAGATGGTCCAGAAGCTCGACAGCGGCGCCAAGCTCGCCGACGAGGCCACGGCGGCCGGCGTCAAGGTCGAGACCGCTGCGAACTTCCGCCGCGAGGCCACGCTGCCCAACGTGCCGGCCGGCGTGATCGCGGCGGCATTCCGCACCGCCAAGGACGGCGACGGACAGACCTCCGCAGCCGGCGGCAGCCAGTGGGTGGTGTTCCGCGTCACCGATGTGACGGTGCCCCCGGTCGACTTCGCCTCCAACGAGGTCAAGCAGCTCGGCGAGGCGCTGCGGCGCTCGTTGAGCGACGAGCAGGTCGCGCAATATGTCGCGAAGATCGAGACCGACATCGGTGTGAGCGTCAACCAGGCAGCCTTCGCACAGGTGACAGGCGCGAATAATTGAGCATGATCGGGACAGCGCGACGACGCGCTGCGCGGCGATCAAGCTCCAACAACAGACCCTGAGCCAGCGAATGGACGACCTGAAATCGATCATCGGAAAAGTCGCCACCGGCGCCACGCTGACGCGTGAAGAAGCGGCGTCCGCCTTCGACAGCATGATGTCGGGCGAAGCCACGCCCTCGCAGATGGGCGGGCTGTTGATGGCGCTGCGGGTGCGCGGCGAGACCGTCGAGGAGATCACCGGCGCGGTCAGCGCGATGCGCGGCAAGATGCTGCGGGTCACCGCACCGGCGGACGCCGTCGACATCGTCGGCACCGGCGGCGACGGCTCGGGCTCGGTCAACGTCTCGACCTGCGCGGCCTTCATCGTGGCCGGCGCCGGCGTGCCGGTTGCCAAGCACGGCAACCGCGCGCTGTCGTCGCGCTCGGGCGCCGCCGACGTACTGGCCTCGCTCGGTGTCAAACTCGACCTGACGCCGGCGCAAGTCGGGCGCTGCATCAAGGAAGCCGGCATCGGCTTCATGTTCGCGCCATCGCATCATCCGGCCATGAAGAACGTCGGCCCGACTCGGGTCGAGCTCGCCACCCGGACCATCTTCAACCTGCTCGGGCCGCTGTCGAACCCGGCGGGCGTCAAGCGGCAGATGGTCGGCGTGTTCTCGCGGCAATGGGTGCAGCCGCTGGCGCAGGTGTTGAAGAACCTCGGCTCCGACAAGGTCTGGGTCGTGCACGGCTCCGATGGCCTCGATGAGATCACCCTCACCGGCCCGACCTTCGTTGCAACGCTCGAGAACGGCGAGATCAGGACATTCGAGGTGACGCCTGAGGAGGCGGGCCTCGGCCGCGTCGGCGGCGAGGCGCTGAAGGGCGGTGATGCCGACGCCAACGCGATCGCGCTGTCGAGCGTGCTCCAGGGCAAGCCGAGCGCCTATCGCGACGTCGCTTTGCTCAACGCGGCCGCCGCGCTGATCGTGGCCGGCCGCGCCAGGGATTTGAAGGAAGGCGTGGCGATCGGCGCCCAGTCGCTCGACAGCGGCGCGGCCGCGGCGCGGCTGAAGCACCTGGTCGCGGTTTCCAACGGCTGAGAGCGCGGGACATGTCCGACATCCTGACCAAGATCGAGGCTTACAAGCGCGAGGAGATCGCAGCCGCGAAGCGCGCGCGTCCGCTCGCCGAGGTCGAGGCACAGGCGAAAGCGGCCTCAGCTCCACGCGGCTTCGTCCGCGCCCTCAAGGACAAGCATGCACGCGGCGACTACGCGCTGATCGCGGAGGTGAAGAAGGCCTCGCCCTCGAAGGGGCTGATCCGGGCCGACTTCGATCCACCGGTGCTCGCGAAAGCCTATGAAGCCGGCGGCGCGGCGTGCCTGTCGGTGCTGACGGATGCGCCCTCGTTCCAGGGCCATCTCGACTTCATGGTCGCGGCCCGCGCGGCGACCAATCTGCCGGTGCTGCGCAAGGATTTCATGTTCGACACCTATCAGGTGGCGGAGGCGCGCGCCCATGGCGCCGACTGCATCCTGATCATCATGGCCGCGCTCGACGATGCGGCGGCCTGGGAGATCGAGGATGCCGCGCTCGACTATGGCATGGACGTGCTGATCGAGATCCACGATCGCGCCGAGCTCGACCGTGCCCTAAAACTTCGCTCGCCGATGATCGGCGTCAACAACCGCAATCTGCGCACCTTCGAGACCACGCTGGCGACCAGCGAAGCGCTGGCGCCGCTGATCCCCGCCGACCGCCTGATGGTCGGCGAGAGCGGCATCTTCTCGCCTGAGGACCTCGCCCGCCTCGAGCGCGTCGGAATGTCGACCTTTTTGGTCGGCGAGAGCCTGATGCGCCAGCAGGACGTCACCGCGGCCACCCGCGCCTTGCTGACGCGGCAGGCGGCACCGCGCGCCACCGGCACGCGCTGACGCGATGGCGCGCAAGACCAAAGCCGGATCGAAGGGACCCGTCGCCGCCCTCACCCATATCGACGCCAAGGGCGAGGCGCGCATGGTCGACGTCTCGGCCAAGCCGGCGACCGAACGGACCGCGATCGCCGAAGGCCGCGTCCTGATGAGCAAGGCAACGCTCGCGCTGATCGAGTCCGGACAGGCCAAGAAAGGCGACGTGCTGGCGACCGCGCGGATATCAGGCATCATGGCGGCGAAGCGGACCTCGGAATTGATCCCGCTCTGCCATCCGCTGGCGCTGACCAAGGTCACGATCGATATCGCCACCGATCGCAAGCTGCCCGGCTGCATCTTGCGCGCCAGCGTCAAGGTGACGGGGCCGACCGGCGTCGAGATGGAGGCGCTGACCGCGGTTTCGGTCGCCTGCCTGACCATCTACGACATGGTCAAGGCGGTCGACCGTGGCATCCGGATCGAAGGCATTCACCTCGTCGAGAAGATCGGCGGCAAGTCCGGACACTATCGCGCGAGCAAGTGATCGCGACCGACGCGCAGCGCCGGCAATGATGGCGATGACGTCGAGCGTCGTGATGGACCCAGGCCGTGAATCGATAAATCTGCCGTCCGATCCGACCGAGAAATTCAGGATTACTACTTAAGCCGTCGGGACTTCGTTCGCACCGGAGAACTACGGAAAGCCTCCTTCCTGTTCATGCATTATTGTGAAAGCAGTGAAGTAGTTCTCGTGGGAGTGGTACATGACTCATGTACTCCGCGCGACGAGACGTTCCATCGCATGGACGGGCGCAGTGGCCTCACTGCTGTTGGCGCTTTCTGCCGGGCATCCGGCCTGCGCGCAGAACCGCGGCGGCATCCTGCGGCTCGCGAGCCCTGCGAGCCCGGCCAACATGTCGATCCACGAGGCAGCGACGATCGTTGCCGAGATGCCGATGATGGGCGTGTTCAACAATCTCATCGTGTTCGACCAGCACAAGCAGCAGGTCAGCCTCGACGCGATCGTTCCCGATCTGGCGACGAGCTGGTCGTGGAACGAGGATGACACCGCGCTGACCTTCCAACTGCGTCAGGACGTCAAATGGCATGACGGCAAGCCATTCACCGCCGCCGATGTCAAGTGCACCTGGGATCTGCTGCTCGATAAGGTGCCCGACAAGCTGCGGCTCAACCCGCGCAAGACCGCGTATGAGAACCTGGCCGACCTAACGACCAACGGCGATTACGAGGTCACGTTCAAACTGAAGCGGCCGCAGGCTGCCTTCCCGATGCTGCTTGCCGCCGGATTCTCGGCGATCTATCGCTGTCATATCACGGCGACGCAGATGCGCCAGCATCCGATCGGCACCGGCCCGTTCAAGTTCGTCGAGTTCAAACCCAATGAACGCATCAAAGTCGCCCGCAATCCGGACTACTGGAAGAAGGACCGGCCGTATCTCGACGGGATCGAATACACCATCATCCAGGAGCCGTCGACCGCGGACCTGGCGTTTGTTTCCGGGCAGTTCGATATGACATTCCCGTTCGAACTGTCGGTTCTCCGCTACAAGAACATGCAGGCGCGGGTGCCGGAGGCGGTGTGCGAGTTGTCGCCCGGCACCGTCAACACCCATTTGCTGATCAACCGTGCCCAGCCGCCGTTCGATCATCCAGATCTGCGGCGGGCGATGGCGCTGACGATCGACCGCAAGGCCTATGTCGACACGATCGGACAAGGCGAAGGCGAGATCGGCGGCATCTTGCAGCCGCCTCCGGCCGGGCTGTGGGGCATGCCCCCGGACGAGATCACCAAGCTGCCGGGCTACGGCGTCGACGTGCACAAGAACCGCGAAGAGGCTCGTACCCTGATGCGAAAGCTCGGCTACGGCCCCGACAACCGGCTCAAGATCAAGGTGACGACGCGTGACTGGTCGATATACCGCGACCCGGCGGTGCTGCTGATTGATCAGCTGAGGCAGATCTACATCGACGGCCAACTCGACCTCGTCGACACGGCGCAATACTTCCCGAAGATCCAGCGCAAGGAATATACGGTCGCGCTCAACCTGCAGACGGCAGGGCCCGATCCCGACCCGACCGTGCAGTTGTTCTACGGCTGCGGCTCCAACCTCAACTGGGACAGCTATTGCGACCCCGAGATGGACAAGATGATCGAGGCGCAATCTCGCGAGGATAACACGGCCAAGCGCAAGCAGATGCTATGGACGATCGAACGCAAGCTGGCCAACGACGGCGTGCGGCCGATCATTTTCTACCGGCGGGGCGGGACGTGCGAGCGTCCATATGTCAAGGGTCTGACGATCATGGTCAACAGCATCTTCAACAGCTGGCGCATGGAGGATGTCTGGCTCGACAAGTAGCCAGCAGATGAATCCGCTGGCAAAGAACGCCAGGTGTCTGGCCTGGGGCCATACGCGACCGGGACGCGTCGGCAGCAAGCCTGGCGTCCTGGCGTCCGGGACCAGATCATGGCCGCCAACAATTCGGCGGTGGCAGTTTCCTCAATTCGCCCGATTGCAGGGCCGTCTTCGGCGTCAACGCAGAAGCTGCCGAATTCAACCAGTCCGGACAACCAGTCGTTAACCAATCTCGCTAACCCGCGCTCCATTTCGTTTGTATACGACTTTCGCGGGCCGGAGGTGCACGAAACCTGCTTCCGGGTGGTAACGCCTGGAAGCGATAGCGTCAGATGAAGCAAAACGGCAGCGCCTCGTTCAACGTCACTTCGGTGATCGGCAGTGGTCCGATCCGCTGGCTGATCCTTGGCGGCGCCGTGCTGATGGCCGCGATCGCAATCGGCGCCACCCTGATGGCCGAGAATTTCCGCGAGCGAGCCCTGCACAACAGCGAGCGTGAGCTCGAGAACACTGTGCTGCTGTTGGCGCGGCATTTCGACCAGCAGCTCGAGGATTTCGAGGTCGTCCAGAAGGACCTGATCGCATTCATGCGCGACAGCGGGATCGCAACGCCGGACAACTACCGGCGCCGGATGTCGGCCGCGGACATCCATGCGATGCTCAAGTCCAAGATGGACGCGCTGTCCAATGTCGGCAGACTCAACGTGTTCGACGCCGACGGCATGCTGATCAACAGCTCAGGCGACTGGCCGTTGCCGCAGGTCAGCATCGCCGACCGCAGCTACTTCCAGATATTCAAGTCGAGCCCCTACTCACCCGACATGCTGGTCGCCCCGGTGGTCAGCCGCGTCAGCGGAGTCTGGACCACCGCCATCACCCGCAAGGTGACCGGCCCACGTGGCGAGTTTCTCGGCGTACTCGTCCGTGGCGTCGAGCCGGCGACCTTCGAGAAGTTCTTCTCGACCGTTGCGCTCGGCGAAGGCGCCGCGATCTCGATGCACCACCGCGACGGCACGCTGCTGGCGCGCTATCCCCATGTCGAGGAGATGATCGGGAAGAACTTCCGCACCGGCCCGGCCGGTCAGCAGCAGGTGTTCGAGCTGCCGCAGAGCACTTCGCGGCTGACCAGCCCGGTCGACGGCAAGGACCGCCTGGTGTCGTCGCGGGCGCTCACCAAATTCCCGATCGTCGTCGTCGCCACCACCACCACGGCAGCGGCACTCGCCAACTGGCGCGAGCAGATCGGCATGCTGATCGCGGTGACCGCAGCATCGGTGCTGGCGATCGCGATCCTGCTGACGCTCGTGGTGCGCAAGCTGTTGCAGCAGCACCGCACCCAGCAGCAGCGCCTGACGCTGGAGAAGCTCCGGCTCGACACCGCCGTCAACAACATGACGCAGGGGCTGTTGCTGTTCGACGCCGCGCAGCGGCTGGTGATCTGCAACAAGCGCTATATCGAGATGTACGGATTATCCGCGGACGTCATCCGGCCTGGCTGCAGCTTCCGCGACGTCATCGTGCATCGCTACCTGACGGGTTCGTTCCAGGGCGACGTCGAGCGCTACGTCAACCTCGTGCTGCGCGACGTCGGCATCCGCAACACCATGGTGATCGCGACGCCCGACGGGCGCTCGATCCAGATCGTCAACGAGCCGCTGGCCGATGGCGGCTGGCTTGCGACCCACGAGGACGTCACCGAGCGCCGCCGCGCCGAGGAGCGCATCACGCATCTTGCCCACTACGATGCTCTCACCGACCTGCCGAACCGCGCGCTGTTCCACGAGGAGATCAAGCGTGAGCTGCCGCATGTCGCCCCCGACAGCCAGCTTGCGGTGCTCTATATCGACATCGACGAATTCAAGGGCGTCAACGACTCGCTCGGACACATGGTCGGCGATGAGCTGCTCAAGTCCGTTGCGCGGACGCTATCTGGCGTGATCGGCGACGGCGATTTCGTCGCCCGGCTCGGCGGCGACGAATTCGCGATCGTGCAGACCGGCGTGAAGAGCGAGGTCGAGGTCACCGACCTCGTCGCGCGCATCTACGAGGTCATCCGCTCGCCCTATCAATGCCTCGGCCACCAGGTCACGACCGACGCCAGCATCGGCATTGCACTGGCGCCGAGGGACGGCACCGATCTCGACCAGATCATGAAGAACGCCGACCTTGCGATGTATGCGGCGAAGTCGGCCGGCCGGCGCGTCTCGCGCTTCTTCGAACCGGCGATGGACGCCGACGCCCGCGCCCGCCGCGAGCTCGAGATGGAGCTGCGGCAGACCATTGCCGCGGGCAGCGGGCTCGAAGTGTATTACCAGCCCTGCGTCGACCTGCGCAGCAACGAGATCACCGGCTGCGAGGCGCTGGTGCGCTGGCGCCATCCGGTGCGCGGCATGATCTCGCCGGCCGACTTCGTGCCGATCGCCGAGGAGACCGGCCTGATCAACCAGCTCGGCGAATGGGTGCTGATGACGGCCTGCAAGGAAGCCGTGAACTGGCCCGATCACGTCAAGCTCGCGGTCAACGTCTCGCCGGTGCAGTTCCGCACCGGCACGCTGGCACTCAAGGTGATCGCGGCGCTGGCGGCATCGGGCCTGTCGGCGGGCCGGCTGGAGCTCGAGATCACCGAGGCGGTGCTGATCCGCGACGACGAGACGGCGCTGGCCGCGCTGCACCAGCTCCGCGCCATCGGCATCAGGATCGCGCTCGACGATTTCGGCACCGGCTATTCGTCGCTGAGCTATTTGAAGCGCTTCCCGTTCGACAAGATCAAGATCGACCGCTGCTTCGTCACCGACATCGCCGATCCGCAAGGTTCGGCCGGCATCGTCGAGGCCGTCGTCAACATCGCCGCCGAGCGCAGCATGACCACGACGGCGGAAGGCGTCGAGACCGCGCAGCAGCAGCAATTGCTGCGCGAGCTCGGCTGTTCGGAGATGCAGGGCTATCTGTTCAGCCCGCCGAAGCCGGCCGCCCAGATCCGCGAGCTCTTGGCCGGGCATCGCCGTGGCCCTGTTGCGGGTCCGATCGCCACGCGTCGGCGCAAACCGGTTGCCGGCGCGGCGTAAACTTCGGAAGGAGTGGACGACCGATAACGCGTCATGCCCGAGCGTGGCCCGGGCATGACGAAGCAGAGATCGGCCTAGTTCGGCACCGGCCGCTTCTGGGCGGTCTTGGTATCGGCGTTCTTGGCGTCGGCGTTCACGGTGACGCCGCGCAGCTGGTTAAGCGCCGCGGCCAGCGCCTTGTCGTTCTTCTCGTCCGGCGGCACGTAGGATTGCGAGCCGGTCTGCTCGGCGCCCTCGGCGGAGAGGTGGCCGCGCATCGAGGCCTCGCCCTTGATCTCGGAGCGGGTCTTGAACTCATCCGGCACGTCCTGCAGCACCTCGATGTCGGGCTTGATGCCAAGCGCCTGGATCGAATGACCCGACGGCGTGAAATAGCGCGCGGTGGTCAGTGCCAGTGCGCCATTGCCGGCGCCGAGCGGAATGATGGTCTGCACCGAGCCCTTGCCGAACGAGCGGGTGCCGATCAGGGTCGCGCGCTTGTGGTCATGCAGCGCGCCGGCGACGATCTCGGAGGCCGAAGCCGAGCCGCCATTGATCAGCACCACCAGCGGCTTGCCCTTGGTCATGTCGCCGCCATGGGCGGTGAAACGCTGGGTCTCTTCCGGATTGCGGCCGCGGGTCGAGACCACCTCGCCGCGCTGCATCAGCGTCGAGGTCACCGAGACTGCCTGGTCGAGCAGGCCGCCCGGATTGTTGCGGAGGTCGACGACGTAGCCGGCCAGCTTGTCCTGCGGGATCTGCTTCTGGATCTCGCCGATCGCCTTGCGCAGGCCCTCGGTGGTCTGCTCGTTGAACGAGGTGATCCTGATATAGCCGATGTCGCCGCCCTCGACGTGATACTTCACCGGACGGACGCGGATGATCTCACGGGTAATCGAGACCTCGATCGGCTTGTCGGCGTCTTTGCGGACGATCTTCAGCCGGATCGAGCTGTTGGGCGCGCCCTTCATCTTGTTGACGGCCTGATCGAGCGTCAGGCCCTGGATCTGCTCATCGTCGATCGAGGTGATCACGTCGCCCGACATGATGCCGGCGCGCGAGGCCGGGGTGTCGTCGATCGGCGCCACCACCTTGACGAAGCCGTCCTCCATCGTGACCTCGATGCCGAGCCCGCCGAACTCGCCATGCGTGGTCTCCTGCATCTCCGCCCAGCCCTTCTCGTTCATGTAGCGGGAGTGCGGATCGAGCGAGGAGATCATGCCGTTGATCGCCCCTTCGACGAGCTTGGAGTCCTCGGGCTTCTCGACGTAGTCGGTCTTGATCTTCTCGAACACCTCGCCGAACAGGTTGAGCTGCGAATAGGTATTGTCGGCATGCGCGGCGGCATTGGCGACGGCGAACAAATGCGTCCCCTGCGGCGAGGCCACGAGCAGGGTGAGACACGCTCCCGCAACCGTCCCGAGGAAGAAGCCAACATGTTTGCGCATTATCCGCGATCCTTTTCGCTATCGGCCGGCAACGTTCGCCTGCCCCACCCCGAAGGGGGCACCACACAACGGCTTTTTGGTCGGATCAAGGCCGCCTGGTCACTGGACCATTACGGTCCTGTCACGATGCCCTGGTCAGCCCCAAAATCAGCATCTAGTCAGCACCACGTCAGCCTCAAGTCGGCTCCCGGTCGGCCTCTGGCCCGGCCTGTCGCAACCCGCTCTGCCAGGTCGACGGCCGGGTCCCGAATCCGCGCTTGGCCCGGGTGCCCAGCCAATAGCCAAACTGCGGAGGAACATGGCGAAATGGCCCTTCAACCCCGAGTTTCAGCGCGGCATCCATCGGCCAGTTGGGGTTATTGAGGATTTCCCGGCCGACCGCGATCAAATCTGCTTGTTTATCGCGCAGTATCTGCTCGGCCTGGTCGCCATGGATGATCAGGCCGACCGCCATGGTCATGATATCGGCATGCCGGCGGACATATTCCGCCAGCGGCACCTGATAGTTGTATTTGATCTCCTTGCCGAGGATCGGGGCCATCTCGCTGATTCCCCCCGACGAGCAGTCGATCACATCGACGCCCTTCGGCTTGAGGATCGCCGCCAGCCGTGCGCTCTGTTCCGGACCCCAGCCGGCATTGTCCTCGACCGACAGCCGCACGAACAGCGGCTTGTGATCCGGCCAGTGCGCACGCACGGCCTCCGTCACCTCGATCAGGAAGCGCATCCGGTTGGCTTCCGAGCCGCCATATTCGTCGCTGCGCAGGTTCGAACGCTCCGAGAGGAATTCGTGCACGAGATAGCCATGGGCGCCGTGCAGCTCGAGCACCTCGAACCCGGCCTCGTGCGCGCGGCGGGCCGCCTGCCCCCAGGCCGCGACGAGGTCCTTCACCTCCTGCGTTTCCAGCGCGCGCGGCACCGGCCAGCGCTCGCTATGGGCGATCGCGCTCGGCGCCACCGGCGTCCAGGCATCCCAATCCTCGATTGCGGCGCTGCGTTCGAGCGGACGGTCGCCCTCCCAGGGCCGGCTTGCGCGCGCCTTGCGGCCGGAATGGCCGAGCTGGATGCCGGCGACTGCGTTCTGCTGCTTGATGAAGCCGACGAGCCGGCTGAGCGGCGCGATGAACTTGTCGTCCCAGATGCCGAGATCGCCGATCGTTCCGCAACCGCGGCGCTCGACCTTGGTCGATTCGACGATCACGAGGCCGGCACCGCCGGCGGCGAACTTGCCTGCGTTCATCAGATGCCAGTCGGTCGGAAAGCCCTTCTCGGCCGAATATTGATGCATCGGCGGCACCACGATGCGGTTCTTCAGCGTGACGCCGCGGATGGTCGTCGGCGAAAACAGCAGCATGTCGGACATCGCTTCCTCACTTCACGTCGTTACCCGGCGCGCGGGACCGATCTCCTATTTTCCGCCGACGTTATACGCACCGCGCGATGGCCGATAGGGGCGCGTGGCGCGCACCACCGAGGCAACATCCATCCACGAGCTGTTCCTATTGAGCGGGCTTGCGGTTCGCCGACAGATCCGTCGGGCAGTTGACCCCGCATGCGATCCCTTTCCTCTGGTCGGCAACGCGCCACACCAGCAGCGCGGCCAGCACGATGATGGTGACGGTGAGCTTGGCCAGCGTGTCGTGATTCAATTTCAGCTCCGAGCAACAATCCGCATGAGCGACAATTATCAGCTGGGAACAAAACTGGCCCCGGGACACGCTGCCGGGGCCGACCTGCGTTCGATTCAACGTGGTCTAAATGATCATCGTACGGATCTGGCGCGGCCTGCAAGCTCTCCGGTCCGCATGGCAGCACAGCACGGCCGCGCGCGGCCATGCTGGAACTTTCTCATCCGGAATGGCGAGATCTGCGGGAACCTGCCCGTCCATTACCTATCCCATATGGGCTACATCGTCACGACAGCCGTCAACTCCGCGCAAGCCTTGCTGCGCCCGCGGCGATCGCATCGTTGAAGCTCGTATCCCAGAATTGTCCAACCTCGGCGCGGGCGTCGAGCACGCCGAGCTTGAGGAAGGTGTCGGCGACCTTCTGGTGGGTCTCCGGCACATCAGGCGTTACACCAGCCAGCGAGAAGTCGCCGCTGCGGCGGCCGAACTGGTCGAGAATGTCCTGCAACGGCAGATGGGTTTCGGCCACCTGCGCCGCCGCATAGAGGGGAAAATTCTTGTTGGCGAACGCATAGGCGCGCTGGATCCGCAGCAGCAGATCGCTCACGGCCGCGTGGCGCAGCGGATCGTCGACCGCCTTCGGATTGGCGTAGATCGGGAAATTGCCCGAGAGATAGCCGACGCCGGTCTTGAGCAGCCGCGCGCCCTGCTTGGCGATCGCGAGCTGCCCGTTGTAGCCATAGATCGCCCAGGCATCGAGCTTGCCGGAGGCGAACGCCGAGTAGCCGTCGGACGGCGTCAGATTGATCGCCTCGATATCGCCGAACGCGAGCCCCGCCTCCTCGAGCTGTTTCGCGAGGAAGTAATGCGCCGTGGTCGCGCGCACATAGCCGACGCGTTTTCCCTTGAGGTCGGCGATCGAATGGATCGGCGCATCCTTTGCCGCCACCGTGACCTGGATGTTGAGATCCTCATCGGTGACGGCGATGAAGCGCACCCTTGCGTTCTGGCGCGCGGCAAACATCGCGGGAATCTCGCTGCCCGAACCGACGTCGAGCGCATCGCCGTTCAGGGCCTCGATGTGGAGCACGCCGTTGTTGAGCTCCTTCCATTCGATCTTGTAGGGCGTCTTGTCCTCGCCGCCGGCCTGCAGCAGCGGACGCCAGCCACCCTTGTAATACGCCACGCGCAGCGTGACGCCGCCGAGATCGGCGCCCCCACCCGCCGCGGTCTCCGCACGCACGCCGCCGGCAATCAAGCTTCCGGCGAGCACGCCGAGCGCGGAACGTCGAGAGAGAGAGGATGGCATGGTCACCGGCGCAGGCTCCTGATCAGCAATCGCTACGCCGCAAGCTTAAGAGAAAACCCGCCGATGTATATGAGACGCTATTTCGTTTTTCGCCGCGCGCGCGAAAGGCCGTTCCAAGGATTGACGGCTTGGCGCAGAAAACAACATCCGACGACGAACCGCAGCCTGGATGGGCGCGGCGATATCCGGGGCCGCTCTCTCGACCAGGTTGCGGTCGCTCCGGGTCTCGCGTGATTACTCCGATTACGCGGTCAAGGTCCGCGATGCATTCGAAGCGGAAGGCATCAGGGGCGTCCCGTTTGCCAGCGCCGACACCCTGTCGCGGCGCATCGTTGCCGCGCATGAGGCGAGCATCCCAATTGTGGCCGTCGTCGGGCAGCGCGAGGCGCAACAAGGCACCGTGAGCCTCCGCGAGCGCGCCGGAGCCGTTTCCGTTTTGCCGCTGGATGACGCCGTCCGGGCGCTTCGACAGCGTGCTTGTCCGGGTCAGGTCGTTGACTGAAAACTCGCTGCGCGCAGCCCCGGCGCCGCAGGGTCCGCGGCGCAAAGAAAGGCCCCAGCGAGGGGGTACACGCTGAGGCCAGAGCAACTTGATCACACCATCCTAGACCTCGCCCTGGCGCTTTCCTTTGCTCCTTTGGAGTACCGGATTCATACGGATCGAAGACTGAACCTTATTGCTCGCTCGCGCGTATCGATAACGCCAGGATTTTGCCATTCCTCCTGGGGCTAGAACCAACGCCGCCCGTCGTATTTCAATGCGGGCGGCGTTGCGCGTTTCTGGCCTGGAACGCGAGGGCTGACATTGAGGAAAGTTCCCGGCTGGAACCGGAACGGATAACAGCCGACGTGAGTTGGAGAGCATGATCTTGAAGGATGGAGCGTCATCGCCGTGAGCCGAAAAACCCTGCAGGCACGTTCGGAGCAGGCGCTCGTCGTCGTCATTCTCAGCACCGGCGCGCTCATCGCCTACCTCGGCTTGGCGCTTTCCAGGATCTGAGAGGTCTGCCCGGCAAGCAGCAGGCCGCTTGACGCACCGAAAGCGCGCAAGGTCCAATCATTGATTTGCCCGACGGCGCAAGCCCCGCGATAAAGATGTTTCGCTCTTTCAGAAGTACGGCCTACTGTATGCTTCGCCCGTCTCACCCGATCGAGGGGCGCTTCGCGATCGTCACGAACGTGGGTCGAGATGCGGAGGACGCGCAGTGTGCAACTGACGAGTGCCCATGAAGCGGCTCCCGTTACACCTGTGGTCATACCCCGAGCTCTCTGCCTTTACGCCGCGGCCTCTCGGCTCGAGCACCAGCGCCTGTGGAATACTTGATCGCCCGCATGCGCGCGGGTGATGACACTGCGTGAGAATGGACCGAGCGGGGCCAACGTCAGCACCTTGGTCGCGTGCCTGCCGCACAAATCGGGGACATTGCCGCCCGCCCGCAATTCTCGTACACGGTTTCACGCAATGACCTCGCAACTCTCCCCCGATTCCGTCGACGTGCTGCTGTTCGATATCGGCCGCGTCGTGCTCGACATCGACTTCGAGAAGGTGATGGCGCACTGGGCGCAGCATGCCGGCTGCGCGCCGGCCGACCTCGCCACGCGCTTTGTCGTCGACGACAGCTTCAAGCATCACGAGATCGGCCGGATCGACGATGCGGCGTTCTTCGAAAACCTGCGCCGGACGCTCGGCATCAACCTCACCCATACGCAGTTTCTGGAAGGCTGGAATGCGATCTTCACCGGCGAGATGCCGGGGATTGCCCCCCTGCTCGCCACCGCCGCCAGGCGGATGCCGCTCTACGCCTTTTCCAACACCAATCCGGCCCACGTCGCGCATTTCTCGGTCATCCATGCCGAGCTGCTCAGCCATTTCCGTACCGTCTTCCTGTCCTCGACGATCGGCTTTCGGAAACCCGACGCCGAGGCCTACGATCATGTGGTAAGGGAGATTGGTGTGCCGGCGTCGCGGATCCTGTTCTTCGACGACCTGGCCGCCAACATCGAGGGCGCGCGGGCGCGCGGCCTTCATGCCATCCACGTGACATCGACGGATGACGTGGCGAGGGCTCTGACTGCACTTGGTATTGAACATTTGGATTGAAGGAGCTCCGAGCGTGGCCCTGATGCCGGTTGCCGATGCCCTGTCCGCCGTCCTCGCCGGCGCCGAACCGCTGCCGGAGGAGATGGTCGCGCTCGATGCCGCCTACCACCGCACCCTGGCCCGCGACCTCGCCGCCCGGCGCACCCAGCCGCCGCAGCCGATGTCGGCGATGGACGGCTACGCCGTGCGCGCGGCCGACGCTGGTGTTCTGAAGGCCCGGCTCAGGGTGATCGGCGAAGTCGCCGCCGGCCGGCCGTTCGAGCGCACGGTCGGCGCCGGCGAAGCGGTGCGGATCTTCACCGGCGGCGTGATCCCCGATGGCGCCGACGCCGTCATCATCCAGGAAGACACCGCCGTCGACGGCGATCACATCACGATCAGCGAGGCCGCAACCGCCGGGCGGCACATCCGCCCGGCCGGCGTCGATTTCCGTGAAGGCGACGTGCTGCTCGCGGCCGGCAGCCGCCTCTCCGATCGCGCGCTGTCGCTTGCGGCCGCCATGAACCATCCGGAGTTCGCGGTGCACCGCCGTCCCAAGGTCGCGGTGCTGGCGACCGGCGACGAACTGGTGATGCCGGGCTCGGCGCCCGGCCCTGGCCAGATCGTCTATTCCAACGGCTATGCGCTGCGTGCGCTGGCGCGCGCCGAAGGCGCCGAAACCGTCGATCTCGGGATTGCCGCCGACACTGTGGAGGCCACCACCGCCGGTATCCGCCGGGCCCGCGAGACCGGTGCCGACATCCTGATCACGACCGGCGGCGCCTCGGTCGGCGACCACGACCTGGTCAAGCAGTCGCTTGAGGCCGAGGGCGTCGAGATGGCGTTCTGGCGGATCGCGATGCGGCCCGGCAAGCCGATGATGCATGGCCGGCTCGGCGCGATGCGGGTGATCGGCCTGCCCGGCAATCCGGTGTCCTCCTATGTCTGCGCCTTCCTGTTTCTGGTGCCGTTGATTCGGGCGCTAAGCGGGCGAAAGACCGTCCATCACGTCCGTGCCAGCGCCCTGCTCGGCCGCGACCTCGCCGCCAACGACCAGCGCGAGGACTATCTGCGCGCGCGCCTCGAGGAGCGCGCGGACGGCACGCTGATCGCAACGCCTGTGATGCAGCAGGACTCGTCGCTGCTCGGGAATCTCGCTGCGGCACAGGCACTTCTCGTGCGTCCGCCGTTTGCGCCTGCCGCCGGCAAAGGCAGCGAATGCGAGATCCTGATGCTGCCTGAGTGAGGCTCGCACAGCCCGCGGATTGTGCGTTGCCGGATGCGTTCACCGGAAATTAAGTGGTTGCGGAACACATATCGAACATATAGTGTCCGTTCATGATTTGTTTCGAGTACTGGTGTGTACAAATGGGAGGCCGCGAGGGAGCGCTTGTGATGAGCACCGTGCTCCTGAGGACTGGCCCCGCCTGAAAAGTCTCGGAATCGAACGACGCTACCAACCGGGGGAATACTCGAGATGCTCACGCGCAAACAGTACGAACTTCTGCGTTTCATCAATGAACGTCTGAAAGAGGCCGGCGTACCGCCCTCGTTCGACGAGATGAAGGATGCGCTCGACCTGCGCTCGAAGTCCGGAATCCACCGCCTGATCACTGCGCTGGAAGAGCGCGGCTTCATCCGCCGCCTGCCCAACCGCGCCCGCGCCATCGAGGTCATCAAGCTGCCAGAACTCTCGGCCGGCGGCGGCAACGGCCGCCGCGGCTTTACCCCGAGCGTGATCGAAGGCACCCTCGGCAAGCGCACCAGCACGCCGCCGGTCACCGAGGACGACGGCAACCGTCCGGTCGCGGTCCCCGTGATGGGCCGGATCGCCGCCGGTACGCCCATCGAGGCGCTGCAGACCCGTAGCCACACCATCAGCGTACCGCCCGACATGCTAGGCTCCGGCGAGCACTATGCGCTGGAAGTGCGCGGCGACTCGATGGTTGATGCCGGCATCCTCGACGGCGACATGGCGCTGATCCAGCGCAACGACGTCGCCAACACCGGCGACATCGTGGTGGCGCTGATCGACGAGGAGGAAGCCACCCTGAAGCGCTTCCGCCGCCGCGGCGCATCAATCGCTCTGGAGCCGGCCAACACCGCCTATGAAGTGCGCATCCTGCCGCCGAACCGGGTCCGCATCCAGGGCAAGCTGATCGGCCTCTATCGCAAATACTGAATTTCCAAATACTTGCGGCGGCCGGGAACGAGCGACACATCGGATCGTTCCTTGAATGATAGCGTAACGTGCTGTTTGCCCGATGCGCTCCGATACCTCTCACGCAGCGTCGCGTGTTTGTGATCGGAGGCGTTGGGCGACCAGTCGTACAATCGCCCAGAAACGAGGAGACACTCGTTCGCTATCGTCCACTCTGGTAGAGGCCCTATGCCTCAAGGAGAGGCACTGGTCGCTACCTCGATTAGAGGAGCCATCCGATGTGTGACTACAGTCTGCACGCCGTGGCGTCGCGCCCCGCCATTGTTGGAGAGACGCTAATCACCACGACTTTCCGCGGGACGTCGACCCGCGGCTTTGCTTCGGAGACCGATCCCACTGTCGCGGTCTGCATGCTGCCGGGCACCGAGCTCGCTTTCGCCGAGAACGTTCGCTACGACAGCCGCTGGATCTGGACCAAGACGATGAACTTCCGCGTCGGCGTGTTCAACGAAGTCGAGCCCGACGTTCCCGATCGCCATCATGACGCGGTCGAATTCCCCGACGGCAGCCATGTGCTGGTGACCCAGCTCGTCGAGGGACAACGTGTCAGCGTGCTGCAATTGCCGGCACTGCATCCGCTGGTCGAGCAGAAGCCGAAGGTTGTGGAGCGGCGGCCCTCCGCATTTGCGTCGCTGTTTTTGGGTTGAGCGCATCGTCGCCGCGGAATGAGCTGTTCAGCGGCGGATGACCTAAGCGATTTCGAGCGACCCCGGACGTCGGGTTCCGGGGCGCGGTTGGAGAATTGCGTCGGCGCGCGCCTTGGCGCATCATCGGGCACGGAGGACGTGCGTGGTGGTCGACAAGGTCACATGGCAAAAGGCTGGACGCGTCACGGAGCCGGGCCGCTACATGTTCCGGTTCGGCTGGCTGACGGTGACGGCTGACGACCTGAAGGTCTGGGAGCATTTCCCCGAGGCTTCCTTCACCCTCGTCAAGAAGCCTGACGCCGGCCCCGACTCCGACGAATACCATCTCGGCCTGTTCGAGCTGCCGACCGGCCCCTCACCCGACAACGGCTAATCCTCGCCCTGCAAATCGGTCTCGGCCGGCGTCGCATCGACGGCGGGCCGCGGAGCGCTGGCGGGCGCGCGCAGCGTCGTCTCGCTCTCGCCATCGCCGGGAACCGCTGGCGACCACGGCCGGTCGATCCCTCCGGGCTTGACCGCATCGATGGCGTAGCCGTCCCTGATGCGCCGCAGCACCAGCGCGCCGTGGCGCCGCAGCCGCTCGGCTTCGATCACCGAGGCCGCGCAGTCCCGCGGTGCCGGCCGCGCGGTCACGATCAGTGCCGCACGGTCGCAGTCGTCGGCCAACGCCTCCGGCCGGCTCGCCAGCGCGACGAAGGCGCCGCCCGGCCCTTGGGTCACGCAGCCGCTCGGATCGCACGAGACGCCCTCGCCGAGCGAGGAATCCGTGGCAGTCCGCGCGTCAGCATCCGCCGCCAGCCACTCCTTGACGAGGAAGGCGTCCTTCGCGCTGTGCATCAGATGCAACCGGCCGTCGCCGCCCCGCACCGCGACATTGCGGCCGTCGGCGGAGACCAGCACGTCCGGCTGCGGCACCCGCAACGCCCAGACCGATGCCGCCACCAGCAGCACCGCACCCGACCAGCGCAGCGGCGTCCGCAACAGTCCGAGCAGGACGAGGCCCGCGCTTGCGACGATCAGCGGCCCGATCCCGAACGCCGCCATCCGGCCGACCGCGCCCGGCAGCGCTGCGACCCATTGCGTCACCAGGATCATCCAGTCGATGCCGAACCCCATGATCGCCCAGAACACGCCGTCGAAGCCGAACGGCATTGCGAGCAGCCCGAGCAGGCCGGCCGGCATCACGACCGCCGACACCACCGGCATCGCCGCAAGGTTCGCGAGCAGCCCGTAGGGCGTCACGCGGTGGAAATGGAACGCGGCGTAGGGCGTCGTCGCGAGCCCCGCCACCAGCGAGGCCAGCATCAGCATCGTGAGCTCGCGCCCGCCCCACAGCGCAAGGCGCGCGGTCGCCGAATGATCGGGCGATGCCAGCAGGTTCGGCAGCCCGATCTGCACCAGCGCCACCAGCCCGAGCGTTGCCGCAAACGACATCTGAAAGCTCGGATGCACCAGCGCTTCCGGCGCGATCGCGAGCACGATCAGCGCCGCCACCGCCAGCGTGCGGAAGGTGATCGCGCGGCGGTCGACGATCACCGCGATCAGCACCACCGCCGTCATGAAGAACGACCGCTGGGTCGCGACCTCCGCCCCCGACAGCAGCAGGTAGAACGCCGCCGCCAGGAGCGCGGCCGCCGCCGCCCATTTCTTGATCGGGTGTCCGGCCGTCAGCGCGGGAAACAGCGCAAGCAGCGCTCGGATCGTGAAGAACACGACGCCGGCGACCACGGCCATGTGGTAGCCGGAGATCGACAGCACGTGGCCGAGGCCCGAGATGAACATCGCGTCGTTGACCGGCGTCGTGATCGCATCGCGCCGGCCGGTGAGCAGCGCGGTTGCGATCGCGCGCTGATCCCCATCGAGCGTGGTGCGGATGCGCGCGTCGATGGCATCGCGCAGCCACTGCATGAAGGCGGCATAACGCAGCGCAAGACCGCCGGTCGCCGGCGGCTCCCTGGCCTTCACCGCGCCCATCACGAAGCCGGATGCGCCGATACCCTGGAAATAGAGATCGCGGCCAAAATCATAGGAGCCCGGCCGCTGCGGCCCGAGCCGCGGCATCAGCCGCGCCTTCAATTCGACGAAGCTGCCGACCTCGGGCGCGGTGCCCTTCTTCACCGAGAGCCTGACGCGCTCGAGTGTTGGCACCTCGCGCTGGCTTTCCATCGACACGACGCGCAGCACGAAGCGGTCGGATTTCTCCCTGATGTCGCGTGTCTCGACGAAGCCGGTCAGTGCCACGGAAAATATCGGCCGCGCCAGCACGCCATGGGCGATCCGCGCGGTCTTCCACGTCGCCATCGCAAAGCCCGCGGCGACCGCCGCCAGCATCACGACGGCGGGAAACACGCTGCGCCGCCGCAGCAGGAGCGCCACCAGGCAGAGCGCGATTGCGACGACGGACGCGACCGACAGCACCGGCTCATGCTCGGCCGCGAAATAGAACGCAATGCCGGTGCCGAACGCCACCGGTACCCACGGCAACAGCCGCCCAGCCCCCGTCTCCGCATGTGCCCATTGCCGCAATGTCTCGACGAGAGGCCGCCAGATGCTGGCGCGCACCGGAATATAGCCACCGACCGGCGCAGCCGCGCGTGGCGGCCACGTCCCCGCGTAGCCGCGTCTGCCGCCCGGCGTCGTGCCCTGCTCCGCCATTCCGCTTGCGATCCCTGCCGGGGGCAAGGCTAGCGGAAGCTGCGGCCTGATCGCTAGCGGAACGGATCGAGAATACGGGACCGGCCAGCCGGGATACCAGGACCGACCTGCGTCACGGCTCCCGGCGGCAGGCCGCCGCCGGTGCCTGCGTCAAACCGATCGAGCCGAAAGTCTCATTAGGTGCCGATCCCATCGGGACTAGACTGTGCTGATGCCTCCACTCCCGGACAGACGGGGATGAGGTGGCAACGGCTCGCGGCACTGAAGGCCGCTGGAGCTCTTCTCAGGTGGCCCAAAACTCCCCTGAGATCGGGCGTTGCGGACAAACTCGCAAATCTCGCCTGCAACGCCGCGCACCACGCGCACGCCGCGAGCGGATCGAGCGCTGAAAAACGCGAAGAGTAGCGTTTGCAATTGATAGGAGCAGCACATGGCAATTCAAGTACCGAGCGATTTTCGTCGCGTGATTGTCGCTGCGTCAGTGGGAAACATCATTGAATGGTACGACTTCTACATTTTTGGCAGCCTGGCCGCAGTTCTGTCGGTCAAATTCTTTGAGCAATCCCACCCCGTCGCAGCCCTGCTGAGCACGATCGCGCTGTTCACCGCGGGATTCCTGATCCGTCCGCTGGGGGCTTTCCTGTTCGGATGGATGGGCGATCGGGTCGGCCGCAAATATACATTTCTCATTACGCTGAGCGGAATGGGACTGGGGACGGGCGCGATCGGACTGATCCCAACCTATCAGTCGATCGGCCTGACGGCCGCATTCGTTCTGTTCGGCTTGCGGATGATCCAGGGTCTCTGCCTGGGCGGCGAATATGGCGGCGCCATCACCTATGTCGCCGAGCATGTTCCGGACGACCGCCGCGGCTACTACACAGGCTGGCTGCAAACCTCGCCGACGCTTGGGATCGTGGTGTCGCTGGCCGTGATCGTCCTGACCCGGACCTGGGCCGGCAATCAGGCCTTCGACGAATGGGCGTGGCGCGTTCCGTTCCTGGTCTCGTTCGTGCTGGTCGCGATCGCCATCTACATCCGCCTCCAGCTCCAGGAGACGCCGATTTTCCAGGAGATCAAGGCACGCGGACAGATGACCAGGAATCCCTGGCGGGAAGCTTTCCTCAGCACCAACATCAAGTACATCTTGATCGCCATAGTCGTCCTGATCGGACAGGGCGTGGTCTGGTACAGCGGTCAATTCTGGGCACTGTACTTCCTGCAGCAGGTCTCCAAGGTCGATCCGGTTACCTCGGCCTATATCGTCGGAACCGCACTGCTGATCGCAACGCCGAGCCTGATCTTCTTTGGCTGGCTGTCGGACCAGATCGGCCGCAAATCCGTGATTCTCGGAGGAATGCTGCTTGCCGCGCTCACCTACTATCCGCTGTATCTGTGGCTCGGCATGGTCACGCAGCCGGGACACATCAACTATCCGGTCGCCGTCTTCATCATCTTCATCCTCGTCTGCTACGTCGGGATGGTGTACGGGCCGGTCGGCGCGTTCCTGGCGGAGTTCTTCCCGGCCAGGATCAGGTACACCTCGGTCTCGGTGCCGTATCATATCGGCAACGGTTGGGGCGGCGGATTGGTGCCGTTCATCACATCGGCCGCCTTCGCAGCGACCGGCAGCATCGGCTACGCGCTGATCTACCCGATTGTCGTTCCCGCGGTGTGCTTCGTGATTGCCCTCGTCATCATGCCGGAGACACGCAAGACCAGAATTTGGGAGCAGATCGAGGCGAGAGCCGCATCGTGACCGAGTGACCTTGCTGAGGGAGCGACTAACCCTTGCAGCAAGAGTCAGGACCTGGTCATGGCCGCCCTGCAGCGCGTACGGGACGACGCTTCGTCCTGTACGCGCGTGATTCCGCTGCGGAGTTTGCATCGGCATGAGGTCAACGCGCCTCGGGGGATCCGGTTTTTGCGCAATCCCTATCTCTCCGGCCACCCGTGACTGGCGGTCAGGCCAACGTTTCAGTCGGCTCCCTCTCAGCCAGCCCGGTGATGCCAGCGATCGTGCCACCAAATGGCAAAATCACGATCCATCGTCAGCTCCCAGCAAGCGAGCACGATCACCGCGATGCCGGCGAGCACGCTGCTCGTCGTGGCCGATCCATGTTCGTAGCTGAACGTCCAGGGTGCCAACACCAGGGCCAGCCCCATCAGCATCTCGCCCCATTCCTCCAGATAGGACGGAATGATGAATGCCTCGATGGCAAACAGCACGACGCCCAATCCAAGTGCGATGGAGATCCAAAGAGCTGCCCCGGAGAAGCCCAGGGCAAACGGCGACGCGACCAGCCAGACGCCAACCAACAGGCTGACAGCATCCTGCCAGTGTTGAATGCGCATAATCCTCACCTCCCTCTTCCGAGCATATGGTGCGGCCGGGACAAAAAGGCATCGGTCCGACCTGCGATGTGTTGCCGCTGTTGATCCGCAAAGCCACGTCCCTCCGGGCGTGCCGCCGCCCGGAAAGCGCTCTTGCAATCGCGCGGCATCAGGATGCACACTGTGCGCGCTTGACTAGGTGTCAACGTCTGCGGTTCGCGGCCCGACCGGTGTCACACGGTTGCGCCCAGGACGAGAGGAGTATGACGCCATGCGAGAAACCGAAATCCACGACTATGCGCGGCAATTGCTTGAGGCACATGGCGTCAGGGCCATTGCGGAAGCTGCCCAAAACGCCATCGAGCTCGAAGCAAAAGGCGAGGCCGAGCTGGCCAGAACCTGGCGGCATATCGAAGACGCCATGAAGCTGATGCGCGGGCCACACCAAAGCTGAGGCCGCCAGCGCTCAGCGCAGAACGTGGAGCGGGAACCGTCTCAAGCCGCCTTGTGGCGGCTGAACGGCAGCACAATTTCAACGACGCGGCTCTCCATAGCAGGAGTGAAGCCATGTTTCCGACGTGCGCAACAGCCGAAGATCTCGTGAAGGCGATCACCGACGAGAAAGTGCAGATGATCGATCTGCGCTTCACCGATTTGCCGGGGCTATGGCAACATTTTTCTGTCCCGCCGAGCGCGGCGAGCATCGAGGCCCTCAGCGAAGGGATTGGATTCGATGGTTCATCGATCCGCGGTTTTCAGGAAATCCAGGAAAGCGACATGCTGGTCGTCCCGGACCCGACCACGGCTTTCCTCGACCCGTATTCCCCTGCATCTACCCTGGTGTTGATCTGCAACATCCGCGACCCCGTGACCGGTCAATCCTATAGCCGTGATGCCCGCTACATCGCCCAGAAAGCCGAAACCCACCTGAAGGCCACGGGCCACGCCGATATCAGCTACTTCGGTCCGGAGGCGGAATTCTTCGTGTTCGACAGCGTGCGCTACGGACAGGGCATCAATTACGCTTTCCACGAAATAGATTCCGATGAGGGCAGCTGGAACACCGGCTCGGACGAAGCGCCCAATCTGGGACACAAGCCGCGCCCGAAAGAGGGATACTTTCCGGTGCCCCCGACGGACAGCATGCAGGCGCTCCGCACCGAAATGGTGTTGACCATGGAGCAGCTTGGCATCCAGATCGAAGCCCATCACCATGAAGTCGCGACCGGTGGGCAGAACGAAATCGACATGCGCTTCGCCACGCTCACGCGCATGGCGGACAATCTGATGATCTACAAATACGTGGTGAAGAACACCGCCCGCCAGAACGGCATGACCGCAACGTTCATGCCAAAACCGTTGTTCGAGGACAACGCGTCTGGAATGCATGTTCATCAGTCGCTGTGGAAGGGCGAGACCAACCTGTTCTACGACAGGGGCGACTATGCCGAACTGAGCCAGCTCGCCCGCCACTATATCGGCGGCCTGTTGACCCATGCTTGGGCATTGTGCGGGCTTTGCGCCCCGACCACCAACTCCTATCGACGTCTGGTGCCGGGCTATGAGGCTCCGATCAATCTGGTCTATTCCCAACGCAACCGATCGGCCTGCTGCCGCATTCCGATGTATTCGCCGAACCCGAAGGCCAAGCGCGTCGAATTTCGCTCGCCGGATCCCTCCTGCAATCCCTATCTGGCGTTTGCCGCGATGCTGATGGCAGGTCTCGACGGCATCCACAACAAGATCGACCCGGGCAGCCCGATCGACAAGAACCTCTACGACCTGCCGCCCGCCGAGGCCAAGGAGGTGAAGTCAACGCCCGGGTCACTGGAACAGGCGCTGGATGCGCTCGAACGCGATCACGCGTTCCTGCTGCGCAGCGATGTCTTCACCGCGGACGTGATCGAAACCTGGCTCGACTACAAACGGAAGAAGGAGGTCGATCCCATCAGATTGCGACCTCATCCCTACGAGTTCCATTTGTACTACGACATCTAGTGGCGACCACACGCTCTGTGCGGACCAACCGAGTGCTCAATCAAGGGGCTCGCCTCCCGCCACAACGGCGTCGGATACCGGAGTCGCCCGTCCAGTCGGGGGGGCGGTCCAACATCCGGAAATCGCTCCCCACGACCTTGGTCCCTCCTCGCCATGCAGCGAGATCCGGATAGCCTGCAACTTGGGTGCAAGATCGCTTGGACGAGCGGCAGCCGCGAGGCGCACGACGCTCGGCCCCACGCACCGCCTATGCACTCTCCCTGACTACGAGGGCCCGCCGGCCCTCGACTTTTGTGTCACGATCCAGCGCGAAGCCTAGATCAGCGGCGTCTGCGACGAGACGTGATGGCAGGCGATCTTCCAGTCGCCGTCCTCGCGTGCGATCACCCAGGTGATCTTGACGGCGAGCGAGGGCACATCGCCGTCGAGGAAGAAGGACGCGATAGCAGCCATGTTGACGAGACCGTCGTTCACCCGTTCGGTCCTGACCTCGCTGAACCGGACGCGCGGCGTATGCCAGCGCGGCAAGCCGGCGAAATAGGCTTTGACGCCGTTACGGCCGCGATAGAGCGTCGGGTTCGAGCCGAAGAAGAACGCGTGCTGCGAGTAGAGCGCAGCAAGCGTATCCGCATCGAGCTTGCCGAAACCCGCGGACCATCGCCCGATGATGGCGGAGGCGATATCGTCGGCTTCGTCAAGCATCGATCGCCTCCCTCTGTCGTCTGTGCCGAACGACGCTAACCCTTGCCGCCGACTTCCTTGGCGAAGGTGTCGCGCAGGCCGATGGTGCGGTTAAACACCAGCCTGTCCGGCGTCGAATCTGCATCGCGCACGAAATAGCCCTGCCGCTCGAACTGCATCGCGTCGTACGAATTGCCCTCGGCGATCGCAGGCTCGACCCGTGCATCCGCCAACACTTCCAGCGACTGCGGGTTGAGGTCGGCGGCGAAATTCGCGGCGTTCGGGCTCGGGTTGGCGAACAGCTGATTGTAGATGCGGATCTCGGCCGGCTTCGACTGCGCCGCTGGCAACCAGTGCATCGTCGCCTTCACCTTGCGGCCATCGGGCGCGTTGCCGCCCTTGGTCGCAGGATCGTACGTGGCGCGAAGCTCGACGATCTCGCCGGCGTCGTTCTTCACGACGCCGGTGCACTTGATGAAGTAGGCATAGCGTAGCCGCACCTCATTGCCGGGCGAGAGGCGGAAGAACTTCTTCGGCGGGTTCTCCATGAAGTCGTCGCGCTCGATATAGAGCTCGCGGCCGAATGCGATCTTGCGGGTGCCGGCGTCCGGATTGTCGGGATGGTTGATCGCCTCGATCTCCTCGACCTGCCCTTCCGGATAGTTCTCGATCACCACCTTGAGCGGCCGCAGCACCGCCATGCGGCGCAGCGACGTGCGGTTGAGCTCCTCGCGGATGCAGAATTCGAGCATGCCGACATCGACCACGCTGTTGGCCTTGGCAACGCCGATGCGCTTGATGAACTCGCGCACCGCCGCCGGCGGCACGCCGCGCCGCTTCAGGCCGGCAATCGTCGGCATCCGCGGATCGTCCCAGCCCGAGACGTGGCCGTCACGGACGAGCTGGGTCAGCACGCGCTTGGACAGCAGCGTGTACGTCAGATTGAGCCGCGCCATTTCATACTGCCGCGGCTTCGACGGCACCGGCAGCTTGTCGAGCAGCCACTCATAGAGCGGCCGGTGATCCTCGAACTCCAGCGTGCAGATCGAATGGGTGATGCCCTCGATGGCGTCGGACTGGCCGTGCGCGTAGTCGTAGCTCGGATAGATCGACCATTTGTCGCCGGTGCGCGGATGGTGGGCGTGCAGGATGCGGTACAGCACGGGATCGCGCAGATTGATGTTGCCGGCGGCCATGTCGATCTTGGCGCGCAGCACGCGGGCGCCGTTCGAGAACTCGCCGGCCTTCATGCGGCGGAACAGGTCGAGGTTCTCCTCGACCGACCGGTCGCGGAACGGCGAGTTCTTGCCGGGCTCGGTCAGCGTACCGCGGGACAGCCGGATCTCCTCCTGCGACTGATCGTCGACATAGGCATGGCCAGCCTTGATCAGGCCCTCGGCCCAATCGTACAGGCGCTCGAAATAGTCCGAGGCAAAGAAGAGGTTTTTGCCCCAATCGTAGCCGAGCCAGTGCACGTCGGCCTGGATCGAGTCGATGTACTCCTGCTCCTCCTTGGTCGGATTGGTGTCGTCGAAGCGCAAATTGCACTGGCCGCCGAACTCCTGCGCGATGCCGAAATTCAGGGCGATCGACTTGGCGTGGCCGATATGCAGGTAGCCGTTCGGCTCCGGCGGGAAGCGGGTCACGATCCGGTTGTGCTTGTGGGAGGAGAGATCGGCCTGGACGATGTCGCGGATGAAGTCGCGCCCTGCCTCTGCCGTCGTGTCAATCGTCATCAAAGGGTTCCCTGGAGGATTCAGCTCAACCTTCTGCCAAATTCGCGCGGTCCGGCCAAGCCTGGTCTCAAGGCTTGGTCAAGCCTGGTTCGGCCGGCAAAAGGTCAGCCGGGGCTTTAGTTATGTTCGGTACCTGATATACACCACCGCCCATTCCAGCATACGTCGCACGCGATCATGACCAATTCCGTCGTTACCCGCTTCGCCCCCTCGCCGACCGGCTTCCTCCACATCGGGGGCGCCCGCACCGCGCTGTTCAACTGGCTCTATGCCAGGAAGCTCGGCGGCAAGATGCTGCTCCGGATCGAGGACACCGACCGCGAACGCTCGACCAAGGAGGCGATCGACGCCATTCTGGACGGCCTGAAATGGCTCGAGCTCGATTGGGACGGCGATGTCATCTACCAGTTCAGCCGCGCCGCCCGCCATCGCGAGGTCGCCGAGGGCCTGCTCGCCGCCGGGCGGGCCTATTACTGCTACGCCACCCCGGAGGAGCTCACTGCGATGCGCGAGAAGGCGCGCGCCGAGGGCCGCACCCGCCTGTATGACGGCATGTGGCGCGACCGCGATCCGGCGACCGCGCCTTCCGACGTCAAGCCGACCATCCGCCTCAAGGCGCCGCAGACCGGCGAGACCGTGATCGAGGATCAGGTCCAGGGCCGCGTGGTCTGGCAGAACGAGAACCTCGACGACCTCGTCCTGCTCCGCGGCGACGGCACCCCGACCTACATGCTCGCGGTCGTGGTCGACGACCACGATATGGGCGTCACCCACATCATCCGCGGCGACGACCACCTGATCAACGCCGCGCGCCAGAAGCAGATCTACGACGCGCTGGAGTGGGAGTTGCCGAGCATGTCCCACATTCCGCTGATCCACGGACCCGACGGCTCGAAACTGTCGAAGCGCCATGGCGCGCTGGGCGTCGATGCCTACCGCGCGCTGGGCTATCTGCCGGCCGCCTTGCGCAACTATCTCGTCCGGCTCGGCTGGAGCCATGGCGACCAGGAGATCTTCTCGACTCAGGAGATGATCGACGCGTTCGATCTCTCGGGCGTCGGCCGCTCGGCGGCGCGGTTCGATTTCGCCAAGCTGGAGAACCTCAACGGTCATTATATCCGGCAGAGCGACGATCAATCCCTCGTGACCCAGTTCGAGAGCGTACTGGATTATGTTCCTGAGGGCGCCGCGCTGAAGGCCAAGCTCAATGACACCACCCGCGCGCAATTGCTGCGGGCGATGCCGAGCCTGAAGGAGCGTGCCAAGACGCTGATCGAGCTGATCGCGGGCGCCTACTTCATTTTCGCCGATCGCCCGCTTGAGCTCGATCCGAAAGCGGCCGCGCTGCTCACGCCGGAAACGCGCGCATTGATCGGCAGGCTGCGCACCGCGCTGGAAGCCGTCAACGACTGGACCGCTGAAACCACCGAGACCGCCATGCGGAATTTCGCCGAGCAGAACAATCTGAAGCTCGGCGCCGTCGCCCAGCCGCTGCGGGTGGCGCTGACGGGACGCACAACGTCGCCCGGTATATTCGACGTGCTGGCCGTCCTGGGACGCCAGGAGTGTCTTGCCCGCCTCGCCGATCAGGCGGCGTGATCCTGCATGGACCCCCTCCAGGGTCCATCTTGCAGCGCACATTGCAATGAGCTACCCATCGCCGGACGCTTTCTCCACAAGCCGTTCCGCCCCGCCATGGGCCGCAAATTAGCGACTGGGCAAGGTCGGTTTTCGCAACGATTTCATCGGGGATCTCACGATGGACGCAAAATCCAGCAAGACAGCCACACTCACCATTGGCAACAAGAACTACGATTTCCCGATCCTGAGCGGCACGGTTGGGCCTGATGTCATCGACATCGGCAAGCTCTACGGCCAGGCCGGGGTGTTCACCTACGATCCCGGCTTCACCTCGACCGGCAGCTGCCAGTCGAAGATCACCTATATCGACGGCGACGCCGGTATCCTCGAATACCGCGGCTACCCGATCGAGCAGCTCGCCGAGCACGGCGACTTCCTCGAGACTTGCTATCTGCTGCTCTACGGGGAGCTTCCGACCCCGGCGCAGAAGAAGGATTTCGACTATCGCGTGATCCACCACACGATGGTGCACGAGCAGATGGCGCGCTTCTTCCAGGGCTTCCGCCGCGACGCGCATCCGATGGCGATCATGGTTGCTGCCGTCGGCGCGCTCGCCGCGTTCTACCATGACTCCACCGACATCAACGATCCGCGGCAGCGCATGATCGCCTCGATGCGGATGATCGCGAAGGTGCCGACGCTGGCGGCGATGGCCTACAAGTACACCATCGGCCAGCCCTTCATGTATCCGAAGAACTCGCTCTCCTTCGCCGAGAACTTCCTGCAGATGTGCTTCAGCGTGCCCTGCGAGGAATACAAGATCAACCCGGTGCTCGCGGACGCGCTCGACAAGATCTTCATCCTGCATGCCGATCACGAGCAGAACGCGTCGACCTCGACGGTGCGTATCGCCGGCTCCTCCGGCGCCAACCCGTTCGCCTGCATCGCGGCCGGCATCGCCTGCCTGTGGGGTCCGGCCCATGGCGGCGCCAACGAAGCCGCGCTCGCCATGCTGTCGTCGATCGGAACGGTCGACAAGATTCCCGAATTCATCGCCAGGGTGAAGGACAAGAACAGCGAAGTCCGCCTGATGGGCTTCGGTCACCGGGTCTACAAGAACTACGATCCGCGCGCCAAGATCATGCAGAAGATGTGTCACGCGGTGCTGGCCGAGACCGGCCACGGCGATGACCCGATGCTGAAGGTTGCGCTCGAGCTCGAGAAGATCGCGCTCAGCGATCCCTACTTCATCGACCGCAAGCTCTACCCGAACGTCGACTTCTATTCGGGCATCACGCTGAAGGCGATGGGCTTCCCGACCTCGATGTTCACCGTGCTGTTCGCGGTCGCCCGCACCGTCGGCTGGATCAGCCAGTGGAGCGAGATGATCGAGGATCCGCAGCAGAAGATCGGCCGTCCGCGCCAGCTCTACACCGGCGTCGCGCGCCGCGACTACGTGACAATCGACAAGCGCAAGTAAGCTTCATCTCTGTCAAGTTCGAGACGGCGCCATCATTCCTGATGGCGCCGTTTTCGATTGCCGCGGGCGACTTCGGTCGCGAGCGCATCGAGACGCGGCAGCCAGAACGCCCTGAACCGGTCGAGCCAGGCGTCGACCTCGCGCAGCCGCCCCGGCTCGACGGCATAGATGCGGCGCGTGCCGTCGGCGCGCACCGACGCAAAACCGGCGTCGCGCAGGATCCGCAGCTGCTGCGAGACCGCCGATTGGGTGATGCCGAACTCGCGCTGCACGACCGCGACGACGTCGCCCGAACTGTGCTCGCCGGTTGCCAGCAACTCCAGGATACGCCGGCGGACGGGATCGCCGAGGATGTCGAAGGCGTGCACGGCGCGCTAGCCTCCGCCGCCGGGCTCAGGCTCGCCGCAATAGAACACGGTGGTGTTGGCTTCTGCCTTGCGCGCGGCCGGCTCATCCGTGCCGGCCTTGATCGAGGCTCGGCACCAGTCGGCGCTGCTGCGGCGGATGAAATCCTTGCCGTCGGCCGACGCAGGCCAGGCCGCCGCGGCCGCGCGGTCGAATGGCTGTCCCGGCGGCGTCGCGAAGTACAAAGCGAGCCCCATCAAGGCGAGGTCCCAGCCGACCCCGACCGCGCCAGGCCCGTAGCGATCCCAGAAGTCATCTTCGATGACCGAGAGGTGCTCCAGCTGCAAACGGGTTCCGCTGGAACCGTCGTCAGCCAGCGTCACCGTCACCCAGCTGACAGTGCCAGCAAACTCCCAGGTCAGAGCGAGCCGACGCGGCGGCTCGCAGGCCGTGATCTGACCGCCGGCCTGCCCCTCGAACTGGTAGCGGCCGCCGAGTTTTAGGTCTCCGGAGATCGGCAGGAACCAGCGCGGGATGCGCTCGGGATTGGTCAGCGCGTCCCAGAGGTCGGCGATGTCGGTGTCGTAGCTGCGCGTCGCAATCACCGCCCGCGCCGGCTTGCCATCGCGTTCCCTGACGGCGACTTCACGAATAACGGCTCCGACATAGGCGACAGGATCGATCCTCATAGGCAGCTCCGCACTATATTAGCTGTCGCTAATATTAGCGTCATCTAAATATCTGGCGCAAGCGGAACCTGTGCGACCGGATGTCCCGCGACCCGTGTGATGAGCGGTAGCTAGGCCGAGCGCCGGCTCATTTCCGCGAGCACAATATCGGCGGCGCGGACGCTTGGCGGCTGGTCGCCGGTCGACATCTTCCCGTCCATCGTCGCGAACGCCACGAGCTGCCGCAGACGGTCGGGCGAATCCGCGAGGACATCACCCAGCGCGCGCGCGAGCTTGTCCGGCGTGCAGTCCTCCTGCAGGAACTCGGGAATGATATCGCTGCCGATCACGAGATTGGCGAGGATCACCGACGACACCCGGATCGCACGGCGCAGGATGAACGCCTCGGCGGCGCCGACGCGATACGCCGTCACCATCGGAATGCCCGACAGCGCGAGCTCCAGCGTCACCGTGCCCGACTTTGCGAGCGCGGCGCGGGCGACGCGGAATGCGGCGCGCTTCTCGATCTCGCCGACAGCGAGCCGCGGCGCCACGGGCCACGACGCGACGCCTTCGCGCACCATGGCCTCGAGATGCGGCATGGTAGGAAGCACGAGCTCGAACGGGGTCTGCTTGTTGAGCTGTCCGAGCGCCGCGCCGAACAGCGCCAGATGATGCTTGATCTCGCTGCGCCGGCTTCCGGGCAAAACCAGCAGGACCGGCGGCTGCGCATCGCGCCGCTTCTGCTCCTCCTCGTTCGGCCGGAGCGAGGAAAGCTGCTCGGTCAGCGGATGCCCGACATAACTGCATGGCGGTCCCTGCAGCTTGCGATATTCCTCCGGCTCGAACGGCAGCAGCGCCAGCACGTGATCGACATAGCGTCGCATCGCGCGCGCCCGGCCCGGCCGCCAGGCCCAGACCGACGGCGACACGTAATCGACGATCGGAATATTCGGGTTGCGCGCGCGGACGCGGCGGGCGACGCGGTGGGTGAAGTCAGGGCTGTCGATGATGACGAGCATGTCAGGGGCATCGGCGAGCACGGCATCGGCCGTACGCCGGATCAATCGCAGGATCTTCGGCAATTGCTTCACGACGGCGGCAAGGCCGATGATCGAGAGCTCCTCGATCGGAAACAGCGGATCGAGGCCCTCGCTCGTCATCTGCCGGCCACCGACGCCGGAAAATTGCACGACATCGCCGAGGCGCTGACGCAGCACCTTCATCAGCGCCGCGCCAAGGCGGTCGCCGGACTCCTCGGTCGCGATGAGGAAGATCTTGCGGCCGCTGCTGGGACTGCGCGCCTGCATCAGCCTGCCAGTCCGATGACAAACAGCCCCTTGGCGTCGGCGGCCTCGATCAGCGCCTGCGGATCGGCGGCAAGCGTGTTGCCGGCGATCACGGCAATCCCGGCGATGCCCGCCGCGGCCGCGCCCTCGACCGTGCGTGGACCGATGGTCGGCAGATCGAAGCGGAGATCCTGCTTGCTCTTCGGCGCCTTCACCAGCACGCCGCGGCCGGCCTTGGCGCGGATGCGGCCGTCGGCGCGCAGCCGCGCCACCCGAGCCAGGAGCCCATCGGTGCCTTCGATGTCCTCGACCGCAACCACGTGACCGTCGATCACCACGGCGGCCTGACCGATGTCGAACGGTCCAAGCGCATCGAGCACGCCGCGTCCGCGCGCAATGTCGGCGAGCGCGCTCGAGTCCGGCGTCGTGCGCGTCACGACGCCCTCGGGCATCAGCAGATCGGGCGCGACATCCTTGATTCCGACCATGCGAAATCCCTGCTGCTCGAGGATGCGGCCGACGCTCGACAGCAGATGATCGTCGCCACCGCGGAACGCGCGCACGACATGGCCGAGCAGCCGCAGCGTGCCCCAGTCGAGCCGGATCTCCGACAGCGCGGGACGCACCAGGGTGCCGATGAAGATCAGGTCGCGGCAGCCTTCGTCGCGGAACAGCCGGGTCGCGCGTCCGAGTTGGCCGACCGAGATCCAGCGGTGGCGAAACCGCTGCGCGCGCGCCGGATCGCAGGCGCCGCGCAGCGCGAACAGCACCGGCGTGATGCCGCGCGCGGTGAGCTGATCGGCGACCGCGAACGGCATGGCGCCGCCGCCGGCGATCACGCCGACCGGCGAAGAAAGCGAAGGAGCCGCTGACGTCATGCTGGCGGCCATCCCGTGCTCAATTGACGTCGGCGGGAAGACAGAGCGGCCGGAGCTTGCCGCCCTCGATGAAGGCGAGGATTTCCGCGATCGCAGGATCCTCACCCGCCAGCGGCTGCA
This sequence comes from Bradyrhizobium sp. USDA 4011, assembly GCF_054063415.1. NCBI lineage: Bacteria > Pseudomonadati > Pseudomonadota > Alphaproteobacteria > Hyphomicrobiales > Nitrobacteraceae > Bradyrhizobium > Bradyrhizobium sp. USDA 4011. The sequence goes on along the minus strand of NZ_JBSSGG010000001.1, from coordinate 8,281,245 downwards.
CCGCAGCCAGCCGCTCGGCGAAGACGCCGGGACCGTGGAACAGCTTTTGATAGAACGCGCGCACCACAGCCAGCCGCGCCTTGGTGAACTGCCGCCGCCGCATGCCGATGATGTTGAGCCCTTCGAGCACCGCGTATTGACCGTTGGCTAACCCGAACGGGATGATGTCGCCGCGCACGCCGCAGACGCCGCCGATCATCACCTGCGAGCCGACGCGGGTGAACTGGTGCACCGCCGACAGGCCGCCGATATAGACGAAGTCGCCGATCTCGCAGTGGCCGCCGAGCGTCGCCGACGTCGCGAAGATCACGCCGTTGCCGACCATGCAGTCATGGCCGACATGGCTGTTGTTCATGAAGAAGCCGCGATCGCCAACGCGGGTGAGCCCGCCGCCCTTGACCGTTCCGACATTCATCGTCACGCCTTCGCGGATCGTGCAGGCTTCGCCGACTTCGAGACGGGTCGGCTCGCCGCGATAGCTGAAATCCTGCGGCGGCCCGCCGAGCGCGGCAAACGGCGAGATGACGCAGCCGGCGCCGATCGTCGTGTGCCCGCTGATCGTGACATGCGCGATCAGCTTGCAGTTCTCGCCCAGCACGACGTTGGGGCCGATGATGCAGTACGGACCGATCTCGGTGCCGGCCCCGATCACAGCGCCATCCGCAATCCGCGCAGTGGGGTCGATCATGCTCATGTCGTTACGGTCCGGAATTCGTTAGTGGCGCCAAGGCGCTATCAAGGCGTTATGCAGTCGATTTGGGCGGTCGTTAGCGCGACTTTGCCCGCCCTGTCCAGTGACGTATGATGACGGCCTGTTGCAAACGAAAAGGTCGCAACCGATCCATGGTCCGGGCCGCCGCGCTGATCATCAGCCTGTTCTCCGCGCCGATCGGGCCGGAGACCGTCGATCTCGGCAACAGCACGAGCGTCGATCTCTCGGCCTTCGCCTGCCGCGACATCAACCGCAGCACGATCGTCCAGCGCGTCTGCTACAGCGCAAGCGATCGCACGCTGCTGGTCGCGGTCAGAGGCAGCTACCAGCATTATTGCGGCGTGCCTGCCGAAACCTACGACGCGCTAATGATCGCACCATCGATGGGCGTCTTCCTCAATCGCGTCCTGCGGATCGCGGGTGCCGACGGCCGATATGCGTGCAGGACGTCGTGACCCCGACGACTTGAAGCTGCTTTAGTCCGTCAGCATCGCGCCGACATCGGCCTCGGCGACAACCTGACCGTTGACCTTGGCGTCGCCGTGAAACCACCACATCGTCTTGCGGCGGCCGAGCGAGCGCATGTGGTATTCGATGGTGTCGCCGGGCATCACCGGCTTCCTGAACTTGCACTTGTCGATGGTGAGGAAATACACCGCGCGCGGCTTCTCGGTGCCCTCGACCGACTTGATGCCGATCACGCCGGCAGTCTGGGCCATGGCCTCGATCATCATCACGCCGGGGTACACCGGGCGATCCGGGAAATGCCCCTGGAACGGCGGCTCGTTGAAGGTGACGTTCTTGATGCCGATACCGCTGTAGTCGGTGCGGATCTTGATAACGCGGTCGATCAGCAACATCGGAAAGCGATGCGGAAGCGTCTTCAGGATATCGTTGATATCCACGAGCTCGAATTTGACCGGTGCCTCCTCCATCACTCTTGTTCCTTGCCTTTGGCTTCGTTGTCGCGCACCAGGCGCTCCACCGCGATAATTTCCCTGAACCACTGCTTGGTCGGCTTGGCGAAATGGCCGCCCCAGCGACCATTGGCCGGAATGTCGTCCTTGACCGCGCTCATCGCCGTCACCTGGGCGCCGTCGCCGATCTTGAGGTGGTTGTTGATGCCCACCTTGGCGCCGAGCGCGACATTGTCGCCGATCGTCAGACTGCCGGCGAGCCCGATCTGGGCGGCGAGCAGGCAGTGCCGGCCGATGGTCACATTGTGGCCGATCTGGACCTGGTTGTCGATTTTGGTGCCTTCGCCGATCACGGTGTCGCGCAGGGAACCCCGGTCGATGGTCGAGGCCGCGCCGACCTCGACATTGTTCTGGATCACCACGCGGCCGGTCTGCGGCACCTTCACGTGCCCTGCCGACCCGAAGAAGATGAAGCCGTAGCCGTCCTGGCCGATATTGCAGGCCGGGTGGATCAGCACGTTGTTGCCGATCAGCGCGAACTGAATGGTGGTCTTGGCGCCGACGTTGCAGTCGCGGCCGATCTTGACGTCGGCGCCGATCACCGCACCGGCGCCGATGATGGTGCCCGAGCCGATCTCGACCCGCGGGCCGATCACGACCAGCGGATCGACGATGACGCCGTCCTCGAGGCGCGCGGTGGGATCGATGATCGCCGACGGGGCGATGCCCTCGGTCCCGAACCAGGATTGCGGCCGCAGCGCATCGGCGTGCCATTCGCGGGCGAGCTCGACGAACACCTGGAACGGCTTCGCAGCGCGCAGCACAGCCGTGCCCTTCGGCACCTGCGCCTCGAAACGCGGGCTGACCAGGCAGGCGCCGGCCTTGGTCGCGGCGAGTTGGTCGGCGTATTTGAGATTGTCGAAAAAAGGCGAGATGCATCGGACCGGCCTCGTCGAGCGAGGCCAGCCCCCTGATCTGAAGCGCACCCCTTTCGGGGTCGACCAGTTGCGCCTTCGTCAGCGCGGCGATTTCAGCCAGCGATGACGAAGGAGGACTCTTGAAGAAGATCGGCTGCGCCATTCCATCCGTCGCAGTCCGGTCGAGCAGCGGTGTTAGAAAGTCGTACCGCCGCCAAACCGGAATTCTTGCACGCGGTCATACGCACCCTTGGTCAGCGGCACAGCGTAGTCGAAGCGCAGCGGACCAAACGGCGACTGCCAGATCAGGCCGACACCGACCGAGGTGCGGACAACCTTGCTGTCGTCATACGACAGGCCCAGACAGGTGCCCGGCGACGGCGGGTTGTTCGTCGGCTTGATACAGCCGGGCTGGTTGACTTCGCCGGTTGCCGCCCACGAGGTCGGGCCCTGGTAGTCATATAGCCCACCAGCGTCGGCATAGACCGCGCCCTTGAGCCCGACTTCCTTCGGCAGGAACCAGAACGGCATCTGCAGTTCGGCCGACACGCCCCAGTACTTGGTGCCGCCGACGGCGTCCATGGTGCCGTAGGGGTTGATGTCACGCGGACCGATACCGTTCGGCGCGAAGCCGCGGACCAGGTTCGGGCCCATCTGGAAGTGATCGAGCATGCGCAGTTCCTGGGTGCCGAGCTTGTTCAGGATGCCGCCCTGGGCGTGGATCACGCCGACGATGTCCGACACCAGCGGGGTGTAGTACTTCGCGTCGATCGCGCTCTTGATGTAGCTGACGTCGCCGCCGACGCCGGCGAAGTCCTGCTTGAAGTCGACGATCAGGCCGTCGGTCGGGTTCTTGTTGTTGTCGAGCGTGTTGTAGTTGAGCGTGTAGCCCAGCGCCGAGGTCAGGGTCTTGCCACCCGCCAGCTCCTTGCGGACCGGCAGCGAGGCTTCACCATCGCTGTAGCAGCCGAGACCGTTGGTCGACACCAGGCTGATCCCGTTCAGGTTCGCATAGGCCGGGCTCGGATTGAACGCAGGATTGGGCGTTACACCGTCAGCCAGGAAGGGATTGTTGTTACAGTTGTTGAGCGTCGACGGCAGGGTGATTTCCTGCTGATAGATCGAGTAGCGCAGCTGCAGCGACAGATCTTCCCGCAGGCTGAAGCCGAGGCGCGGGCTGAAGCCGAGCGTCTTGGTGCCGTAGGCGATGTAGCTGTTGGACAGCTGCTGGCGCTGGTAGAAATCGAGGCCGAGCGCGACGCGATAGTCGAGCAGGTAGGGTTCGACGAACGAGAGCGAGTAACCGCGGGCATACTGGCCGTAGGTCACCGACGCCTTGGCGAACAGGCCGCGGCCGAGCAGGTTGCGCTCGGAGACGCTGACTTCAGCCAGCGCGCCGTCGGTGGTCGAATAGCCGCCCGACACCGAGAAGTCGCCGGTCGACTTCTCCTCGAGATCGACGATCAGGATGACGCGATCGCTGGAGGACCCGGGCTCGGTGGTGATCTTCACGGTCTTGAAGAAATCGAGGTTCTTCAGCCGGCGCTCGGCACGGTCGACCAGCGCACGGTTGTACGCGTCGCCTTCCGAGATATCGAACTCGCGGCGGATCACGTAGTCGCGCGTGCGGCTGTTGCCGCGGATGTTGATGCGCTCGATATAGGTGCGCGGACCTTCATCGATCGCGAAGGTGATCGACACCGTGTGATTGTCGAAATTGCGATCGCCGCGCGGACGGACCACCGCGAACGCGTAGCCGCGGCGCGACGCCTCGATCTGCATCTCCTCGACCGACTTCTCCAGCGCCTCGGCGTTGTAGAGCGAGCCGATATTGACGCGCGAGAACGAGCGCAGCGCGTTCGGATCGAGCGTTGCGATCGACGACGTATAGTTGACGGCCGCGACGCGGTACTGCTGGCCCTCTTCGATCTTGAAGGTGACCAGGAAGCCCTTCTTGTCGGGATCGTATTCGGTCAGCGCGGCCACGACCTGAACGTCGGCATAGCCGTTCTTGAGGTAGAAGCGGCGCAGCAGGTCACGGTCGGCCTCGACCCGGTCGGGGTCGTAGACGTCGTTGCCGCCGAGGAAGCTCAGGAGGTTCGATTCGCGGGTCTTGATGACGTCGCGCAGGCGGGATGCCGAATAGGCATTGTTGCCGATGAATTCGATCGACCGCACACCGGTCTTCACGCCTTCATTGATCTCGAAGATCAGGTCGACGCGGTTATTCGGCTGCTCGATGATCTGCGGATTGACCCGGACGTCGTAGCGGCCGGAGCGGCGGTAGATTTCAGCGATGCGCAGGGCATCCGACTGCACCATCGGGCGCGAGAAGGTGCCGCGGGGCTTGGACTGGACTTCGGCGGTGAGCTGCTCGTCCTTGACCTTCTTGTTGCCTTCGAAGGCAACGCGGCCAATCACCGGGTTCTCGACCACGACCACGACGAGGCGCCCGCCCCGCTGATCAATATGGACGTCCTGGAACAGGCCGGTCTCGATCAGCGCTTTCAGGCCGTCATCGATCTGGGCCTGGCCCAGCCGACCGCCTGGTCCGGGATGGAAATAGGAACGGATGGTTTCGAGCTCGACGCGACGGTTCCCCTCCACCGTGATCGAATCAACGGTCTGCGCTTGCGCAGGCGCAGAGACAGCAACGGCCGCCAAGGTCGCCGCCACCGGCGCGGCGAACATGACCAAGGCGGCAAACAGCCCCCCCCTCACTCGCATTCCAAACATCATGCGCAACGCGCCCTTATCTTTCGCAATGCCGGACCGTTCCCCAACGACCCGACAGATTCCCAACCTGCCGCTCAGCTTGTAGCCAACTTTGCCAAGGGGGCAAACTTACTACAGCTGAACATTTCCATTTTCATACCAAGACGTTGCCCATTGGCAACGCCACAGAAAAGCCCCGTTTCAGGACCCTGCGATTCTGAGGATGTCGTTATACGTCGCAAACACCATCAGCATCAGAACCAAACCCAGCCCGATTCGGAAACCCACCTCCTGCGTCCGCTCTGAAAGCGGGCGCCCGCGAAGCGCCTCCGCGCTGTAGAACAGCAGGTGCCCGCCATCCAGAAGCGGAATCGGGAACAGATTCAACAGCCCGATCGAGACCGAGAGGATGGCGCAAAGATTGACAACGAACTGGAACCCGGCGCTCGCGGCCTGACCCGACAGCTTCGCGATTCCAATGACCCCGCTCACCTCGGCCGGATTGCCGGTCCCGACGAACAGCGAGCCCAGGAACTTGAAGGTGCTCGAAATAATGTACCAGACCTGCTCGACACCGATCTTCATGGCTTCAAAGACGCCGACCGGAGCGCTCGATGCTTCGCCGACCTGAGCCTTGTGCTCGATTCCGAGCACGCCGATTCGGTGGGCGTTGCCGAAGGGGTCCTTGACCTCCTTTAGCGCCGGCGTCGCCTTCAGCGAAACGATCGCGCCGTCCCGTTTCGCTTTGAAACCAAGTTCTGAACCAGCATTCGAGGCTACGATCCGCTGCATGTCGGCGAAGCTCTGAATCGCGCTGCCGTCGATATCGACGACGACATCCCCGACCTTGAAGCCCGCGTTCGCAGCGGCGCTCTCGGCGACCAGGCCGTCGACCCGGGCGATCGTGCTGGGCTTGCCGTAATAGAGCGCCATGCCCGCGAAAATCAGGGCGCCGAGAATGAAGTTCGCCACCGGACCGGCCGCGACGATGGCGGTGCGCTTGCCGACCGACTTGTGGTGGAAGCTGCCTTCGCGCTCCTCCGCCGTCATGGCGGCGAGCGCCTCCGTCGATGGCGTCGACGCCTCGCTGTCGTCGCCGAAGAACTTGACGTAACCGCCGAGCGGAATCGCGGAGATCTTCCAGCGTGTGCCATGCCGGTCGTTGAAGCCGGCAAGCTCCGGCCCGAACCCCAGCGAGAACGTCAGCACCTTCACGCCAGCCCAGCGTGCAACCAGGAAATGGCCGAGCTCGTGAAAGAAAACAACGATGGTCAGGACGAAGAGAAAGGGAACGATATAGCCGAGGACCCCATGGCTCAACGCATTGATACTATGAAGAAAATACTCGGGCATTCGAATTCCCCTCGACAAGAGCCATAGGCTCCGTCCCCAACCCTCTAGGTTGCCTTTAAGGCAATTTGAGGCAATAGGGCGGCAGCTTTATTTCGCGCGATATGGTCAACGGAAATCGCGTCATCCGCCGAGTTCAGTGGTGGCTGATTCCCCGACCTGATCCAATCATTCATCGTGGCCTCGACCAGCCGGGCGATCGCACCGAACTTGATCTTGCCAGCAATAAACGCCGCAACCGCGATCTCGTTCGAGGCGTTGTAGACCGTTGTCGCGCCATTGCCGAGCCGCAGCGCCTCGTAAGCGAGCCGCAGCCCCGGAAAACGCTGGAAGTCCGGCACCTCGAAGGTGAGCTGCCCGATCTTGGCGAGATCGAGCTTGGCGGATGGGCCCGCGATCCGGTCCGGCCAGCCGAGGCAATGCGCGATCGGGATCCGCATGTCGGGCGTGCCGAGCTGGGCCATCACGGAGCGATCGGAGAACTCGACCATGCCGTGAATGATCGACTGCGGGTGCACCAGCACGTCGATCTCGTCGGGCGCCAAAGCGAACAGGTAGGATGCCTCGATCACCTCGAGGCCCTTGTTCATCATCGAGGCGGAATCGATCGTGATCTTCTGCCCCATGCTCCAGTTGGGATGCTTCAGGGCCTGTTCGAGCGTCGCCTGTTCGATGTCGGCAGGAGCCCAGGTGCGGAACGGCCCGCCGGACGCGGTAATGATCACCCGCGTCAGTTCCTCGCGATTGCCGGACGCCAGCGCCTGGAACAGCGCATTGTGCTCGGAGTCCGCCGGCAGGATGCAGGCGCCGGCCCTTTTGGCCCGCTCCATGAAGATGTCGCCGGCGCAGACCAGGCACTCCTTGTTGGCGAGCGCGACGGTTGCGCCGCGATCGACCGCGGCAAGCGCCGGCTTCAATCCGGCAGCGCCGCTGACCGCGGCCATCACCCAATCCGCCGGCCGCGCGGCCGCCTCGATGATGGCGCTCTCCCCGGCCCCGCATTCGATCCGGGTTCCGGCCAGTGCGTCCTTCAATTCGGAAAGCCGCGCCGGATCGGCAATGGCGGCGAACCGCGCGCCGAACTCCCTGGCGAGCTTGGCCAGTCCCTCGACATTGCTGTTTGCGGTCAGCGCCTCGATCCGGTAACGGTCGCGCGCGCCACGCAGCAGATCCATCGTGCTGTCGCCGATCGAGCCGGTGGCACCGAGGACGGTCACGGACCGCGCTGCGGATGCCGCGGCGGCCTTGTTGTTACGCAACGGAACTGCGCTCATCTCATCACCAAACCATAAGACCGCGTCCGACGCCATCGGCGCCACCACGGAGAAAGCCGAAAATCGCCGCCACGATGACGGCCGCGACAAATCCGTCCAGGCGATCCAAAAGGCCGCCATGGCCGGGAATGATGTGGCTCGAATCCTTCACCCCGAACCGCCGCTTCACAGCGGATTCGAAGAGATCGCCAAGTTGCGAGACCACCGACAACAGGGCTCCGAGCATCAGGAGCGGCCCGGTCGTGCCGATCTCGAAGGCTGCAAAGCAGGCCGCAACCAACAGGCTCGCGACGAAACCGCCGGCCGCGCCAGCCCATGTCTTCTTCGGGCTGACCCGCACCCAAAGCTTCGGCCCACCGATGCTGCGGCCCGCGAAATAGCCGCCGATATCCGTGACCCACACGATCAGCAACACGAACATCAGCGCGGCAAAGCCCTTTACCGGATCGAGGCGCAGCAGCACCGACGCGATCTCGGCGGCCGCGGCATAGAGCAAACCCGCGATGGCCCAGTTGCGCCGCACGCCCGATGTCAGCACCACGACAACCGCACCGACGGCGAGGACCACCAGCGCCGCATCGATGCGGCCGGCGATCAGGCAAAGTCCGGCGAGCAGCAGCGCGACAACACCGGGCACCATGACGCGGAGTTCGCGTCCGAGCCCGGTGACCATGAGCCATTCCGCGAACAATCCGACCGCAACCACCGTCACCAGCAGCGACCAGGCGATGCCGCCCAGATAGGCCAGCGCGATCGCAACCGGCGCCAGCACCAGCGCCGCAACCACGCGCATCGCGAAGTTGCGCGACCCCTGCTCGCTTGCTGCCGCCGGCGACTGCTCGCTTGCTGCCGCCGGTGCGGCTTCGCGCTCGCTCACGAGCCGGTTTTCGCGGCGAGGCCGCCGAACCGGCGCTCACGCTTGCCGTATTCCGCAATTGCGCCTTCGAGCGCCGCCTTGTCGAAATCAGGCCAGTGAATCGGCACGAACACGAGCTCGCTATAGGCGGCCTGCCACATCAGGAAGTTCGACAGACGCTGCTCGCCGCTGGTGCGGATGATCAGATCGGGGTCCGGAATGTCGGGCGCATCGAGATAGTGCCCGAGCGTATCGGCATCGATGGAGTTGGCGTCGCGCTTGCCTTCGGCGACCTCGCGCGCAAGCCGCCGCGCGGCGGCGGCGATCTCCGCCCGCGAGCCGTAGTTGAAGGCGACCACGAGGTTGAGCTTGACGTTGTTCCGCGTCAGCTCCTCGGCCTCGTTGAGCAGCGCGCAGATGTCGGGATCGAGCCCGGCGCGCTCGCCGATCACGCGCACCCGCACGCCGTCACGATGCAGCGTCGCCAGATCGTTGCGGATGAAGCGGCGCAACAGGCCGAACAGGTCGCCGATCTCGCTGGCCGGCCGCGACCAGTTTTCCGAGCTGAACGAAAAGATCGTGAGATAGACAATGCCGAGTTCATTGGCCGCACGCACCACACGGCGCAGGGCCTCGACGCCGCGGCGATGGCCCTCGACGCGCGGCAGGCCACGCGAAGCGGCCCAGCGCCCGTTGCCGTCCATGATGATCGCCACATGCAACGGACTGCCGGAGCGATCCGGTCCGTCGGTTGCTGGGGCGGCAGCGTTCGACATCGACTCTTTCCCGTAGCGCCTTCAGACCGTCAGGATTTCCTTTTCCTTGGCGGCGAGCAGCTGATCGACCTCGGCGATCACGCCGTCGGTCGCCTTCTGCACTTCGTTCGACAGGCGCTCCTGATCGTCTTCGGAGATCTCGTGATTCTTCTCGAGCTTCTTGATCACGTCGAGGCCGTCGCGGCGCACGTGGCGTACCGCGACCTTGGCCGCTTCCGCGTATTTGTGCGCGACCTTGACGAGTTCCTTGCGGCGCTCCTCGTTGAGCTCGGGAATCCGCAAGCGCAGCACCTGTCCTTCGGTTGCCGGCGAAAGGCCGAGGTTGGAGTCGACGATCGCCTTCTCGACGGCCTTCACCATCGTCTTGTCCCAGACCTGCACCGAGAGCAGGCGCGGCTCGGGAACGCTGATGGTCGCAACCTGGTTGAGCGGCATATGCGAGCCGTAAGCCTCGACCTGGACCGGCTCCAGCATGGAGGCCGCGGCGCGGCCGGTCCGCAGACCGCCGAGCTCGTGCTTGAGCGATTGTGTCGCGCCCTGCATGCGGCGCTTCACGTCGTTGATGTCAAAACCAGCTGCGGCCATGACGCTTCTCCCCTTTACTAGAAACCGGCTGTCGACGCCCGGAGGCGCGGCAATCAGCCGGCGACGACCGTACCGTGTCCGGTACCGCGCAGAATCGCACCGAACGAACCGGGCTCCGCGATCGAGAACACGATGATAGGCAGCGACGTCTCGCGGGCAAGTGCGAAAGCGGTCGCGTCCATGACCTTGTAGCCGCCCTCGATTGCCTGCGAATGGGTCAGGCGGTCGAAACGCTTGGCTTTGGGGTCCTTCTTCGGATCGGCGCTGTAGACGCCGTCGACATTGGTGGCTTTCAGCACCGCCTCTGCACCGATCTCGGCCGCGCGCAGCACGGCGGTGGTGTCGGTGGTGAAGAACGGGTTGCCGGTTCCGCCGCCGAGCAGGACGATGCGTCCCTCGGCGAGATATTTGTGCGTCGCACTACGGGTGAACAGCTCGGAAATCTCCGGCATCACGAATGCCGACAAGGTCCGCGCCGGTGTCCCCTTGCGCTCGATCGCCGCCTCGAGCGCGAGGCAGTTCATCATGGTGGCAAGCATGCCCATGGTGTCGCCGGTCGGCCGGGACACGCCGCGCGAGGAGACCTCGACGCCGCGGACGATGTTGCCGCCGCCGATCACGACCGCGACCTCAACACCGAGCTTGCGGGCCACGATCAGGTCGTCGGCAACGCGGTCGACCGTCGGTTGATCGATACCGAACCCGTGGGAGCCGGCCAGATATTCGCCGGACAGCTTGATCACCACGCGACGATAGATCGGCTCAGCCATGATGCGATCGCTTTCTCATCCCGCGCAGGCAGGCCTCCGGCGCGGACGCCGGACGCCCTGGTGTCAGCGGTTACTTCTTGCCGCTGGCGGCCGCGACTTCGGCGGCGAAGTCGCTTTCCTGCTTCTCGATTCCCTCACCGAGAGCATAGTTCACAAAGCCAGCGATTTTGATCGGCCCGCCGACCTTACCCTCAGCTTCCTTCACCGCCTGGGCAACGGACTTGCCGCTGTCGTGGATAAAGGCCTGATCGAGCAGGCAGACTTCCTTGTAGTAGGTCTTCAGGCCGGAATCGACGATCTTCTCGATGACGTTCTCCGGCTTGCCCTGCTGGCGGTACTTGTCGGCCAGCACGTCCTTCTCGCGCTTGACGGTCTCCGGATCGAGGCCGGCCGGATCGAGCGCCAGCGGCTTTGCCGCCGCGACGTGCATGGCGAGCTGGCGGCCGAGCACTGCCAGTTCGTCGGTCTTGCCGGTGGATTCCAGTGCCACGATCACGCCGATCTTGCCGGCGCCTTCGACGACGGCGTTGTGGACGTAGCTCGACACCACGCCCTTGCTCACCTCGAGCGAGGCGGCGCGGCGCAGCGTCATGTTCTCACCGATGGTCGCGATAGCGTCGGAGATCGCGGTCTCGACGGTGACGTCGCCGACCTTGGCCGCCTTGATCGTCTCGACATCGGCACCGTTATGCAGTGCGACCTGGGCGATCATCTTGACCAGGCCCTGGAACTGCTCGTTGCGTGCAACGAAGTCGGTCTCGGAATTGACCTCGACCAGCACGCCCTTGGTGCCGGAGGTCAGCGCGCCGATCAGGCCCTCGGCCGCCACGCGGCCGGCCTTCTTGGCGGCCTTGGACAGGCCCTTCTTGCGCAGCCAATCCTGCGCAGCCTGCATGTCGCCGTTGTTCTCGGTCAGCGCCGCCTTGCAATCCATCATGCCCGCGCCGGTCGATTCGCGGAGATCCTTGACCATCGCTGCTGTGATCGTTGCCATCGTTCAATGTCCTTCTTGCCTGTGCAGAAACCGCGGCGCCCGTTGGCGCCGCCGTCAGCGACAGGGGAATCGTTGTTCGTGGAATAGAAGCGGCGGCCGGGCGAGACCCGGCCACGCCGCGTAGCGTTTATTCCGCTTCGGCGAGCGTCTTGGCCTGGGCGACCCAGGCATCGGCACGACTCGGCAGACCGACTTCTTCGCCGATCTTGTGCGCGGTGTCGTGGTCGAGCTCGGCGAGCTGCCAGTAGTGGAAGATGCCGAGGTCGTTGAGCTTCTTCTCGATGGCACCGGACACGCCGGTGAGCTTCTTGAGGTTGTCGGCGGTGCCGCGCGGACCGGCGAGGCCCTGGAAGCCGGACGGCGCAGCCGCCGGAAGGTCTTCCTGCACGGGCGCAGCCGACGCACCGATATCGATTCCGGAATCGCCCTGCGCGCGCGAGATGCCGTCGATGGCGGCGCGCGCCACGAGATCGCAGTAAAGCGAGATCGCGCGGCCGGCGTCGTCATTGCCCGGCACCACATAGGTGATGCCCTTGGGGTCCGAATTGGTGTCGACGATCGCGGCGACCGGGATGTTGAGCCGCTGGGCTTCCTGGATCGCGATGTCTTCCTTGTTGGTGTCGATCACGAAGATCATGTCGGGAAGACCGCCCATGTCCTTGATGCCGCCGAGCGAACGGTCGAGCTTGTCGCGCTCGCGCTGCAGCGTCAGCCGCTCCTTCTTGGTGTAGGAGTTGGCTTCGCCCGACGACAGCACGTCGTCGAGATGACGCAGGCGCTTGATCGAGGCCGAGATCGTCTTCCAGTTGGTCAGCGTGCCGCCGAGCCAGCGCGAGTTGACGAAGTACTGGGCCGAACGCTTCGCAGCGTCGGCAACGCCGTCCTGGGCCGAGCGCTTGGTGCCGACGAACAGGATGCGGCCGCCCTTGGCGACGGTATCGCTGACCGCCTGCAGGGCACGGTGCAGCATCGGCACGGTCTGCGCGAGGTCGATGATGTGGATGTTGTTGCGGGCGCCGAAGATGTAATCCTGCATCTTCGGGTTCCAGCGGTGGGCCTGATGGCCAAAGTGAACGCCAGCTTCCAAAAGCTGGCGCATGTTGAATTCGGGCAGCGACATAGATCTAGTTCTCCGGTTGGTTCCTCCGGAAACGTGTGAGCAAACGAGCCTGAATGGCCCGGTTGCCACCGGACGGCCTTTGAGAGCCATGTTTCCGTGTGAGATGGCGCGCTATATAGCCTGATTTGCGCCAGAAGCAAGGAAATACGGCCGGTTCCACCGGCCGGACAGGCCCAAATCGTGCCGAAACGGCCCTGTTTGGCGGCCCCAGGACTATCGCAGGTGGGCGCGGCAAAAATATCGAAAACAACCCCATGCAAAGGAGCTGGCGGCGACCGGCGCTGGACAAGCCGCTTGACCCGTCGGGCAAATCACGGCCACATTTCCAATATTCCGAAATCGTGCAAGCACGCCTCGCGGGCAAGGCCTTGTGGGATCGCCCTGCCCCTATAGCGTCTGGACGTCGACCACGCCCGCGACCGCCTTGATCGCGCCGGCGATCTGCGGCGAGACCTTGTAGCGGCCGGGCAGCTTCATCTCCACCTCGGTCTCGAGGTCCAGCATCATCACCAGCGAGACGTCGCCGTCGGCGGCACCTGCCGGCGGCGCGGCTGCCGGCTTGACCGCTGGTGCCTTTGCGGAAGCGCCCGGGGCGGGCGCGGCATCCGGCATGTTGAGCCGGCGGGCGATCGAATCCAGCGGCTTGGTGTCGCGCACGAAGATCCGCAGGCCCTTTTGCGTCTTGGCCGCGGCGTGATCCAGCGGCTCGGCGTGCAGCACCCTCGCCCGCACATCCTCGCCCTGCAGTTCGGCGCCGAGCTGCAACAGCACGGCCGCCCCGGGCTCCAGCACATCGCGGTACTGCGCGAGGCCCTCGGAGAACAACACCGCCTCGAAATGGCCGGTCGGATCCGACAGGCCCATGATGCCCATCTTGTTGCCGGTCTTGGTACGCCGCTCCATGCGCGACACCACGGTTGCCGCGACCTTGCCTGCCGTCGCGCCGGTCTTCACCGCACGGGAGAATTCCGCCCAGGATTGTACGCGCAGCCGCTTCAGCGCGGTCGCGTAGTCGTCGAGCGGATGACCCGAGAGGAAGAACCCGATCGCGTCATATTCGCGCCGCAGCCGGTCCGCGGGCAGCCATGGCTCGACCTGCGGCAGCATGATGCTGGGCGCATCCGGAGCGCTGCCGAACATGTCATTCTGGCCCGAAGTCGCCGCCTCGTGGCTGCGCTGACACGCCGCGAGAATCGCATCGGCGCCGGCGAAAACGCGCGCCCGGTTCGGGTCCAGCGTGTCGAACGCGCCGGCCGCCGCAAGGCTTTCGATGATCCGCTTGTTGACGGCGCGCGGGCTCACCCTTGCGGCGAAATCGGCGAGCGAGGTGAAGGCGCCCTTCTTGTTGCGCTCCTCGATGATCTGTTCCACCGCCTGGATGCCGACGCCTTTCAGCGCGGCGAGCGCGTAGTAGATCGTGTTGCCGCTGACCTCGAAGGTCGGGCCGGAGCGATTGATGTTGGGCGCCTCGACCTTGATGCCGAGCCGCTGCGCCTCGGAGCGGAATTCGGAAAGCTTGTCGGTGTTGTTGAGTTCGAGCGTCATCGACGCCGCCAGGAACTCGACCGGGTAATGCGCCTTCATATAGGCGGTGTGGTACGACACCAGCGCATAGGCCGCCGCGTGGCTCTTGTTGAAGCCGTAGTCGGCGAATTTGGCGAGCAGCTCGAAGATCGTCTCCGCCTGTCCCTTCGACACGCCGTTCTTCATCGCGCCGGCGACGAAGATGTCGCGCTGCTTGTCCATCTCGGCGCGGATCTTCTTGCCCATCGCGCGGCGCAGCAGGTCGGCCTGGCCGAGCGAATAGCCCGCCATCTGCTGCGCGATCTGCATCACCTGTTCCTGATAGATGATGACGCCGAAGGTCTCCTTCAGGATCGGCTCCAGGATCGGATGCAGATATTCCGGCTCCTCGTCGCCGTGCTTGCGCGCGCAATAGGTCGGGATGTTCGCCATCGGGCCCGGGCGATACAGCGCCACCAGCGCGATGATGTCCTCGAAGCGGTCCGGCCGCATGTCGATCAGCGCGCGCCGCATACCCTGGCTTTCCACCTGGAACACGCCGACGACGTCGCCCCGGGCCAGCATCTGATAACTCGGCGCATCGTCGATCGGCAGCGTCGCGAGGTCGACATGAACGTCGCGCTGCTTGAGCAGCTTGACCGCGACATCGAGCACCGTCAGCGTCTTGAGGCCGAGGAAGTCGAACTTCACGAGGCCCGCCGGCTCGACCCATTTCATGTTGAACTGGGTGACCGGCATGTCCGATTTCGGATCGCGGTACATCGGCACCAGCTCGCTCAGCGGCCGATCGCCGATCACGATACCTGCGGCGTGGGTCGAGGCGTGGCGGGTCAGGCCCTCGAGGCGCTGCGCGATGTCGAACGCACGCGCCACCACCGGATCCTCGTCGCGGAACGCCTGCAGCTTGGGCTCGCCTTCGATCGCCTGCGCCAGCGTCACCGGAGCCGCGGGATTCTGCGGCACCAGCTTGGTCAGCTTGTCGACCTGCCCGTACGGCATCTGCAGCACGCGCCCGACGTCGCGCAGCACGCCGCGCGCCTGCAGCGTACCGAAGGTGATGATCTGCGCCACCTGGTCGCGGCCATAGCGCTCCTGAACGTACTGGATCACCTCGCCGCGGCGGTCCTGGCAGAAGTCGATGTCGAAGTCCGGCATCGAGACGCGTTCGGGATTGAGGAAGCGCTCGAACAGCAAGGCGAAGCGCATCGGATCGAGGTCGGTGATGGTGAGCACCCAGGCGACCAGTGAGCCCGCACCGGAGCCGCGGCCCGGCCCGACCGGAATCCCCTGCGCCTTCGCCCATTTGATGAAATCCGAGACGATCAGGAAGTAGCCCGCGTATTTCATGCGAGTGATGACGTCGAGCTCGAAGGCGAGCCGCTTGGCGTAATCCTCCTCCGTCATGCCCGGCGAGAGACCGTGCACCCGCAGGCGGTTGGCGAGCCCCTCCTCGGCCTGGCGCTTCAGCTCGGCCGCCTCGTCGGCGGCCGCATCGGCACTGGCGGAGCCGCCGACCGTGAAGAACGGCAGGATCGGCTTGCGGGTCTTCGGGCGGAACGAGCAGCGCTCGGCGATCTCCACCGTCGAGGCCAGCGCCTCCGGAATATCGGCGAACAGCACCGCCATTTCCGCGCGGGTCTTGAAGCGGTGATCCGGGGTCAGTTGCTCGCGGTTGGTCTCGGCGATCAGGTGTCCGCCGGCGATGCACAGCAGCGCATCATGCGATTCGTAGTCGTCACTGCTGGCGAAATACGGCTCGTTGGTCGCAACCAGCGGCAGGCCCTTCGCATAGGCGAGATCAATCAGGCCCCCCTCGGTGCGGCGTTCCTTGTCGATGCCGTGGCGCTGCAGTTCGATGTAGAGACGATCGCCGAACAGGCTCGCCAGGCGTTCGCAGCGGGTCGCGGCCAGCGCGGCCTGCTCGGCGCGCAGCGCCAGCGCGATCGGCCCGTCGGGCCCCCCGGTCAGCGCGATCAGATCCTCGGCGTCGTCGGTCAGCCAGTCGAGCTTGATGTGCGGGGTCTGGTTGACCGGTGTCTCCAGGAACGCCCGCGAGTTGAGCCGCATCAGGCTGCGGTAGCCGCGCTCGCGGGCCGCCAGCAGCACGATTCGCGTCGGCCCCGTCGTCGCCAGGATGCTCCGCGTATTGGGGTCGACATCGCCGAAATCCACCGCCAGCTCGCAACCGACGATCGGCTGGATGCCGTAGCCGGCCATCTTGTCGGAGAATTCCAGCGCCCCGAACATGTTGTCGGTGTCGGTGAGCGCCAGCGCCGGCTGACGGTCGGCCTTGGCGAGTTCGCCGAGCTTGGCGATCTTGATCGAGCCCTTCAGCAGCGAATAGGCGGAATGAACGTGAAGGTGAACGAATCCGGCATTCGGCATGGCTGCTCGGGGGTCTCTTGAAGGCAGGGATGGCGCGAGTGCCCAAGCCGGAGCTCGAAAGCATCAGACCCGACTCGCATCCCCATCGTGGGGCCTCGGCCCTGCCAAGTCCACGCCGAACGCGGCGTGGCGCCGGGTCGTCCTGCTTTTCCCCAGACGCAACCTATGTCCCTGTCCCCGCGGGCACATTTCAGAACTGGGTGATCAGCTGGGCCCAAACCGCGATCATCCCGACGAACAGCGTGATCGATGCCAGCGCTGCAGCTTCCTGCACGAAAATCTTCAACATGCCCGCTCTCCCTGAACTGGAACGTATGCAGAACATTGTTCCTTTTTTGTTCCAGGAGTCAAGCGAGCCTAGGAATGCCCGCGCAGCCTTCACCGCCGATGGTTAATCCGCCAGGCCAACAAAAAACCCCGGGCCGAGGCCCGGGGTTTTCGATGCCGCTTGGATTAAGCGAGCGATCAGTAACGCCCGATGACCGGGCCACCGAACTTGTAGTTCAGACGGCCGAGGACCATGTCGGTGTCGCCACCGGTGTGGAAGCCGGTCACGCCGACGCCAGCCGGGGTCACGAAGGTCGCACCGTGGGTGTCTTCGAAGATGTGGTTGTATTCGACGCCGAGCGACCAGCCCTGCGAGAAGGCGAATTCGAGGCCAACACCAACCGTCGGGCTCCAACGCGTGTCGTAGCCGGTCGAGGACGCCAGCGCGCCGCCGGGTGCCAGGAACTCGTAGTTGCGATCGGTGACCGCAGCACCGCCCTTGGCGTACAGCAGGACGTTGTTCCAAGCGTAGCCGATCTGACCGGTGAACAGGCCGAACGCATCGGTCTTCGAGCGAACGACGCCGCCCGGGACGAGCAGGTTGCCGGTGCTGCCGGAGAAGTCAGCCCAGTTGCCCTGAGCTTCCAGACCGAACACCCAGCCGCCGGTCTGCCAGCGGTAGCCGACCTGGCCACCGACGGTGCCGCCGTTGGCATCGTAGCTGCCGACGCCACCGATGCCGTCGACCGAACGGTTGTCGTGGCTCTGGCCCCAACCACCGTTGATACCGATGTAGAAGCCGGTCCAATCATACACAGCGGCAACCATGGGCGGCGGAGCCTTCGTGTAAGGGCGAGCCGCGAGGTCAGCCGCAGAGGCAGCGGTCGCGCTGAGCGCGAGCAGGCTGGCGGTGACAAGCAAAATCTGTTTCATTTTCCCGTTCCAACTTTTTCTACAGGCCCCCAAGGCCGCGAGACACCGTCATAGCAGCCCCCGTCGGAATTGCTGTAACTTCGCTGCAACAGGCAGGCCCAAACGACTTCGCTCAAATTTGAAGTTAATGCTGCGTTACAAGCACTTCTTGGAACTTTCGCCACATAACTGCCGCACAATCTTCACAATTCAAAGCGCCTGCGCGGCTGCGCGCAAGATCGTGTTGACCGGAACCGGCTTGTCCGATTTGGATCGTCGCCGATATCGAATCTTCGCAGCGATAAGGAATGCACATGCGGACGATGATTCTTGCTGCTGCGGCGTCGGTGGTCGCGCTCGCCACGTTTGGTACCGCGCCCTCGCATGCCGTCGGCGTGCGATACCCGTTCTGCATCCAGGGCGACCGCTATCCAGGTCTCAGCAACTGCTCCTATCCGTCCTATGAGGCGTGCCTTGCCACCGCCTCCGGCATTGGACAGAACTGCATCGCCAACCCCTATTATGCCGGCGACAACGACCCGCGCTCCTATCTGCACGTCGCCCCGCGCGACCGCCGTGAGGGCAATTTCTTCGACCTGTTCTTCCACTGACGCCCGCCCGGCGTCGCCGCCGCGGGAATGTGAGTTGATCGCTCCCGCACGCGGGGGACTGTTCGCACGGACGTTCGGCGCGAGCGTTGCCGGCGCCAGATCGATTGGAGCTTCTGATGCGAAACCTGATTCTGGCACTGTTTCCGGCGCTCTTGGCGCTGGGTACGATCGCAAGCACGCCAGCCAATGCCCAGAAATACGATTCGACCTCGCCGGTCTGCAAGACGAACTACCGATGGGGCGGCGAGGATACCGACTGCGGCTACACGTCGCTGGAGCAGTGCCGCGCCTCGGCGTCCGGCCTCGCCGCGATGTGCATCACCAATCCGTATTATGCCGGGCCGCCGATTGATCGTCGGCCGAGCCAGTCTGGCAAACGACCTCGCCCCGCTTATTGAGGGCTCAAAAGCCCTTTCCATTGCGACTGAAGCAGAGCGGAAAAAGCTCTAGACTCCTGTGCTTAGCGTATGTTCTTCACACGAGCTGCGACCCACTTCGCGCGAAACGCTATTCGAGCTCGACGACCTGTCCGTTCGACAGCGACACCCGGCGGTCCATCCGCGCGGCGAGATCCATGTTGTGGGTTGCGATCAGCATCGCGACCCGGGTCGCCTTCACGAGCTGCATCAGTGCGTTGAAGACGTGATCGGCCGTTCCGGGATCCAGATTCCCGGTCGGCTCGTCAGCAAACAGCACCCGCGGTGCGTTGGCAACCGCGCGCGCGATCGCCACGCGTTGCTGCTCGCCGCCCGAGAGCTCGGCCGGACGATGGGTGATGCGGTCGCCAAGCCCGAGATAGGCCAGGATCTCGGTCGCGCGTTTCACGGTTTCGGAGCGCTTGAGGCCACGAATCATCTGCGGCAGCATGACGTTCTCGAGCGCCGAGAACTCCGGCAGCAGCCGGTGCGACTGATAGACGAAGCCGATATCGGAGCGGCGAATCTGCGTGCGGTCGACGTCCGACATCTGCGAGGTCGGCGTGCCCGCGACATAGACCTCACCCTCATCGGGACTCTCCAGCAGGCCCGCGATGTGCAGCAGCGTCGACTTGCCGGATCCCGACGGCGCCACCAGCGCCACCGACTGACCCGGCCACAGCGCCAGCTTGGCGCCGTTCAGCACCGTCAGCGTCGCTTCGCCCTGCCTGTATTCCCGCTTGATATCATGAAGATAGACGACCGGTACGTCTTCCGCCCCCTCTGCCATGTGCGCTCCCTATTCGTACCGGAGCGCTTCGACCGGATCGAGGCGCGCGGCGCGCCACGACGGGTAGAGCGTCGCAAGGAAGGACAGCGTCAACGCCATGATCACGACGGCGAGCGTCTCGCCGAAATCGACCTCAGCCGGCAGCTTGGAGAGGAAATACAGTTCCGGCGAGAACAGCTCGGTGTTGGTGAGCCATGACAGGAACTGCCTGATCGATTCGATGTTCAGGCAGATCAGCATGCCGACCGCAAAGCCGGTCAGCGTTCCCACCACGCCGATCGAGGCCCCCGTGATCAGGAATATCCGCATGATCGAGCCTTGCGAGGCGCCCATGGTACGCAGGATCGCGATATCCTGTCCCTTGTCCTTCACCAGCATGATCAGCCCGGAGACGATGTTGAGCGCCGCGACCAGCACGATCATGGTCAGGATCAGGAACATCACGTTGCGTTCGACCTGCAGCGCGTTGAAGAACGTCGAATTGCGCTGCCGCCAATCGACCAGGAAGACCGGGCGCCCGGCCGCCTCCGTCACCAGCTTGCGGTAGGTGTCGATCTTGTCCGGATTGGTGGTGAACACCTCGATCGAGGACACGTCGTTGTTGCGGTTGAAATAGGCCTGCGCCTCGGCCAGCGGCATGAACACGAAGGTCGAGTCGTATTCCGACATGCCGATCTCGAACACCGCCGTGATCTTGTAGGGCTTGATGCGCGGCGTCGTGCCCATCGGCGTCACCGCGCCCTTCGGCGAAACCAGCGTGATCATGTCACCGGCATGCAGCGAGAGCTGATCGGCAAGCCGGCGGCCAATCGCAACCCCCTGCCCCTCGTCGAAGCCTTCGAGCGTGCCCTGCTTGATGTTCTTGGCGATCGAGGTGAGGTTGTTGAGATCGTCGGCGCGAATACCGCGGATGAAGACGCCGGCCGCGTTGAACGGCGATGAGCCGAGCCCCTGTCCGTCCACGACGGGCGCGGCCAGACGGATGCCCTGCACCTGGCTGATGCGGTCGGCGACGTCTTTCCAGTCGGTCAGCGGCGATTCCAATGGCTGCACCAGAAGGTGGCCGTTGAGGCCGAGGATCTTGTCGAGCAGTTCCTTGCGGAAGCCGTTCATGACGGCCATCACCACGATCAGCGTGGCAACGCCGAGCATGATACCGAGGAACGAGAAGCCGGCGATGACCGAGATGAACCCTTCCTTGCGGCGCGCGCGCAGATAGCGTCCGGACAGCAGCCATTCGAATGGCGCAAAAGGCGGGGTACGGACTGGCTCGTTCATGGTCTCATCCATCTCTCGATAATCCCATGATTCGGGTCAAATGTGGCCGGATTACCCCGCCGATAGATACGGCGTGAATAAACTTTAACCCGCGAGCTTCGCGACCACGTCCGCAGGGCTCATGTTCTCGCGTGAACCGTCGCTGCGGCGCTTCACCTCGACCTTGCCTTCCGCGAGCCCCTTGGGCCCAACGAGAATCTGCCAGGGGATACCGATCAGATCGGCCGCGGCGAACTTGGCGCCGGCGCGCTGATCGGTGTCGTCGTAGAGCACATCGACGCCCTTCGCCGAGAGCTCGCGATAAAGCTGCTCGCAGGCACCGTCGACCGCGGCATCGCCCTGCTTGAGGTTGAGGATCGCAGCGCGGAACGGCGCGACCGCCTCGGGCCACTTGATGCCCGCGTCATCGTGACAGGCTTCGATGATCGCACCAACCAGGCGCGACACGCCGACACCGTAGGAGCCGCCATGGATCGGCACGTCGACGCCGTCGGGCCCCGCCACCATCGCCTTCATGGTGTCGGAATATTTGGTGCCGAAATAGAAGATCTGGCCGACCTCGATGCCGCGGGTGTTCAGCCGTTTTGCTTCCGGCACTTCCTGCTCGAAGCGCGCAGCCTCGTGGACGTCCTCGGTCGCCGCATAGACCGAGGTCCACTGCTTGATGATCGGCGTGAGATCGCCATCATAGTCGACGTCCTCGCCCGGCACCGGCAGGTCCAGCACGTCGCGGTTGATGTAGACGCCGGACTCGCCGGTCTCCGCCAGCACGATGAATTCGTGGCTGAGGTCGCCGCCGATCGGGCCGGTCTCGGCCCGCATCGGGATTGCCTTCAGGCCCATCCGCGCAAAGGTGCGCAGATAAGCCACGAACATCTTGTTGTAGGAGCGCCGCGCGCCGGCCTCGTCGAGGTCGAACGAATAGGCGTCCTTCATCAGGAATTCGCGGCCGCGCATCACGCCGAAACGCGGACGCTGCTCGTCGCGGAACTTCCACTGGATGTGGTAGAGGTTGAGCGGCAGGTTCTTGTAGGACTTGACGTAGGAGCGGAAGATCTCCGTGATCATTTCCTCGTTGGTCGGTCCGTACAACAGCTCGCGCTTGTGACGATCGAGGATGCGCAGCATCTCGGGGCCATAGGCGTCGTAGCGGCCGCTTTCACGCCAGAGATCGGCAAGCTGCAGCGTCGGCATCAAGAGCTCGAGCGCACCGGCACGGTCCTGCTCCTCGCGAACGATCTGCTCGATCTTCTTCAGCACCCGGAAGCCGAGCGGCAGCCAGGCATAGATGCCGGCCGCCTCCTGCCGCATCATGCCCGCGCGCAGCATCAGCCGATGCGAGACAATCTCCGCCTCTTTCGGGTTTTCTTTCAGGATGGGCAGGAAAAACCGCGACAATCGCATGGCGTTACTCGGGAATCAGGAAATCGTGGGAAGAGCAGCAGTGAAACCGGATCGGCTGTGAAAACACAAGGCCGCCAAATGACAAAAGCCCTTCAAATCAGGCTATTTTCCGCCATTTGAGCGATTTGCGTCCCGCCGACGTGCCCGGCGCGCTGATCGTGCGTTTACCTGACCTCGAAATCGTCTTCCAGCGTCACTTTCCTGAAATCGGTCACCAGGGCGTCGATCTGCATGTGCCAGCGGCCCGGGACCGGCAACGGCACCTTCTTCACGTGCCAATAGCCGTCGGGACCCAGCGCGGCGCTGCGTTCCAAGGGCTCGATGCCGCGATCCGGCAGGCTCAACGTCAGTGTCGCCTCCTTGGCCGCGAACGGGCTGGCATCGCCGTTCATCAGCTGCAGCACGAAGTCATTCTGCCCGACCTTGCCCGGCGCGATCAGCACCTGGAACATCGCGGCATCGGTATGGATGTGGACCGCGAGCGGAACGTCGTCTGACATTGCCAGCGCGCGCGGCGGCGGCGTGAAGCGCCACAGCGCGACGAGACCGAGGATTGCGATCATCAGCACGAACTCGAGCGCGATCGAGCGCTGGAGCGGCCGCGTGCGGTGAAATTCGTGCGCGATGGCCGGCGTGAACACCAGCCGGTTCAGCGCAGCGAGCGTGAGCAACAGCGACACCAGCGCAAGTTTCGCGAGGAGGATGTTGCCGTATCCGGTGTCGATCAGTGCGCCAAAGCTTTCGAGCTGAACGACAGCGAGTACCAGGCCGGACAAGGCGATCAACGCGACGACCGGCACGGCAAGCGTCGAAAAGCGCCCGAGCACCCGCAGCAGCGAGTCCTTGCGCTGCCAGGCCAGCACGGCCAGCGGCGCGAGCGCACCCATCCAGAAGGCGAGGCCAACGCCATGGATGAACAGCGCGGTCCGCGTCAGCCATTGCGGTGACGCGGTGGCGGCATGGCCGCTGACCGAAAGCGACAGCCCGACACAGATCATTGCGATCGCGGTACCGATCAAGGCCGCGCTGAACGACGGACTGCGCCAGCCGATCGCCGCGATCAACATCGCAGCGATCGCGAGCAGCAGTGCAGGAAACAGGCCGGTGCCGGCCGCGCTGGCCCACGCTGCCCATGTCAGGACGCCCGTGATCGGCAGGTTCAGCAGGTCGACGCCCTGCAAGCCGAGCGAGGCAATCGCGCCGATGAGGCCGATCGCCAGCGACCACATGATCAGCCGTTCGCCAGCCGGGCCCTGCCCGATCCAGGCGGCAAAGAACACACCGCCGACGCCGGCAAACAGCCCGAGATAGAGCCCGAGCCGTGCCAGCCAGATCAGCGCATGCAGCACGCCATCACCGGCCGGCGCCGCCGAGCCGGTGACGACGCCGATCGAGAACAAGAGCGAACCCGCAACCGGATGGCCGTCCTGCGACACCACGCGATAGCTGACCACCTGCGTGCCCTGAGGCAAGTCGGCCGGCAGGGTCACCATCACGGATTGATCGACGGCGCGGATCGTGACGTCGCGCGGCTTGCCCGCAGCGTCGAGCAGGCTGACCGCGGTCGGCGCCACCGCTTCGTTGAAGCGGAGCACCACCGTTTTCGGTGCCTCCGTCACCACGCTGCCATCCGCAGGTTCCGCTCCGATCAGGACGGCATGTGCATGGGCCGAGGTCGCAAGGCACAGCGCCAACAGCAGCGTAACCAGGCCTGTTACAACAAGGCTTGCGACCGCCCGCACGGCTTACGACTTCGGCAGCAGCTTGACGCCGGGCGCCGGCGTCTTGCTGCCATGGTCGTGCCCGCCGCCCTCCCCCTCGGCCGGAACATCGATCCAGCGGCTGACACCCTGTTCGCATTCCTGCACGACGGGAAAATACAACGTGGTGTTCGGCTTCAGCGTATCGGTGAGAAACGTCTGCATCACGAACTCGTCGTAGTTCTGGTCGGAGAGCTTGCCACCGCTCCAGGCCACTTCCTTCACGCCCTCGGCGAGCTTGGCACCGTGATAGTCGTATTGGGCCGTATATTTGCCGGTGACCGTATCGAGGGTCCAGCCGGGCTTCGGCATCGGCTTCACCCCGATCACGCCTTCCGGAATCTGCACGCGGATCTTGATCGTCGCCGATCCCGCGCAGCCATGCGGCACGGCGAACACCGCCTTGTAGTACGATCCGACCGGCGCCTGTTTTCCCTCAAGCGTGATGTGAGCGACCGCCGGCGACGCTGCGAGCAGCGCCACCGTGGCAATGAGGAGGGTGTGTGACCGCATGGCTCCCTCACATCTTCTTCATGTCCATGTGACCGGAATGGTCGCCATGGCCGGAGTGATCGCCGCCACCCGGCGCCTGCGCACCGACAGCCTGGACGTCCAGCAAGACCGAGACCTTGCCGGCCTTCTCGAATTCGAGCGTGACCGGCACCTTGTCGCCCTGTTTCAGCGGGTGCTTCAGGTCGAACATCATCAGGTGATAGCCGCCGGGTGCGAGCTTCACGGTCTTGCCCGGCTCGATGGTCAGTCCCTTGTCGAGCGCACGCATCTTCATCACGCCGTTATCCATCGACATTTCGTGGACCTCGATCTTGCCGGCGACGTCGGCCGAGCCGGAGATCAGCCGGTCGGGCGAAGTCCCCTTGTTCTCGATCGTCAGATAGCCGCCGCCGATCTTGGCGCCGTTCGGCGTGGCGCGCGTCCACGCCTGGGTGATCATGAGGTCGCCGGCTTTGACGTCCTCGGCGCGCACGGAGGTGGACATGACCGCAGCCAGCGCTGCGAGAGCAAGGATACGGGAGAGCGTCTTCATGGTGGCGGCTTCCTTTCAGGTTGAAGTGGTCGTGCTATCGGATTGCTGCGGCCTGGGCGTCAGACCATTTGTTCAGATCGGCGAGTTCGGCCGATCCTTCGATCGTCGTGATGGTGCCGTCACGGGCAATCAGCATGGTTCGCGGGATATCACCCTGCCAGGCCGGATCGATCTCAAATCGCAATCGTTCGGCGAAGCCATCGCCGAAAATCCAGTTCTCGGCTGATGCGAGCCCTGCCTTATCCAGCATCGATCGGGTCGCGTCCGGTAGGTTCGGCACCAGATCGGCGCTGATCGTTACGACGTCGATACCGGGATGATCCTTCATGAACTGGCCAAGCTGCGGAAGCTCGACCTTGCAGGGTCCGCAGGTCACACCCCAGAAATGCACCAGGGTCGGATGGCCGGCGTGCGCATGCAGCAGCTTTTGCCAGCTGCCGCGTTCGAACGGCTTGGGTGCGCCCGCTTCGACCGCCAGCGCGGGCGACAACGCTGCGAGCAGGATCAAAGTCGCGAGGAAATGGCGCTTCACGGTTCGCCCTCGATCGCTTGAAAATGATAGCCGTCCGCCTTCGTCATCCACGACAGGTAGGTCTGCCGGCTGTCCGAGACCAGCAGCGGATGATCGGAACTGTCGCTGGTGTCAGCAATGACAGCAGGTTTCGACCAGCTCGCTCCGTCGTCGCGCGAGGTCATCAGGTTGATCGATGTCTTTTCGCCGTCGAACTCCTTCCACGCCATCACCAGCCCCTGCGGGCCTGCGATGACCTGCGGCCGTGACGGGCTCCTGTTCGGCTGACCAATCGGAAGCGGATCGGAGAAGGTTTTGCCGCCGTCGCGTGACCGCGCGTAGAACAATCCCTTGCGCGCCTTGCCGTTGGTGTACCACGTCACGTGATAGGTTCCTTCGCGCGAAATGGTCAGGCTCGGACCGTGATGCGGACATGCGGCGATCTGCCAGTCGTCGCGGCTCACCCGATGCACCTCGCCGGGTGTGCCCAGATCGGTAAACGTCACGATCGCATGGTCGCGCACACCGCCTTCGAAGATGTTTCGAAACACCACCACGGGATGGCCTGCGCCATCGAATGCCAGGGCGAGACGGCAGCACTCGCAGGTGTTGTCGGCGGCCAGCCGCGCATCGGAATAGGTCGCGCCACCATCCTTCGACGACGCGAAGAACAATCCGGCACCGTCATACTTCTCGCCACGCTGTTGCGCCGGCACGCGGTTGCGCTTGTCGAGCCAGACCGCGAACACGGCACCGCCTGGATCGAAGCCGATCGCCTCGAAGCGTTGGCTCTCATTGTTCGCGGTGATCGGCTTCGGCGGATCAAAGCTGCGTCCACCGTCGGTCGAACGCGAGGTCAGCACCTGGCCGTTGAAGGCCTGATCGCGAAAGATCGAGAATGCCAGCGCGATGTCTCCCTTGGCGTCGATCGCAAGCTTCGGGCGCGCATCCGGGCCCCAATCAAGGTTGAGCCGGTCCCGGGTCACCTGCACGGGCGCGGAAAAGCTCTTGCCCTGGTCCTTCGAGCTCGCGACGGAGATTTGACCTCCGGCCATCCATATCAGCCACAGTGTCCCGTCCGGCGCGAAGGCCGGAGTGACCTTGCTCGCGCAACGCAAGACGGTGTCCTCGCACGCCGCTTCCGAGGCGTGCTGGTGGTTCATCTGCGCGCAGGCGAAATCAGGCAAAGCCCCGAGCAGGATCGTCGCCAGCACGATCCGAGCCGCAGTCTTGCGAGACGTCATCGATGCGCTCCTCATTTGAACGCGATCTTCATGCCCGCGACGAACGCCCGCGGCGATCCGGCATAGATCGAGCCGGTGGTGTTCGCCAGTACGCTCGCAGGATTTTGAACGCCCGCCGCCGTCACCGAATCGGCGATGTTGTTGGCCGAGGCGATGTAGGTTCGATCGAACACGTTCCGCACCTCGAGATACAGATTCAGCGACTTGAAATAGTCGGAGATCAGATCGGTCTTGTAGTGAACGTTGAGGTTGACCAGCTCGTAACCCGGCGCCCGCAGCAGATTGGCGTTGTCCATGTAGAAGCCATCCTTCCACTGGACTTCGACGAAGCCGCCAAGCCCCTGCAACGGACCCGACGGCTGGTCGTAGCCAAGCCGTGCCGTCAGCTCGTTCGGCGAAATGCCGGGAATCTTGTTGCCGACCCGATTGAATGTGAAGCGGCTGATGCTTTCCGTGTAGTCGGTATATACTTCGTCTAGATAGGTGTAGGCCGCCGTGAGCCGCCACCCCTGATAAAAGCCCCATTGAGCGGCGAGCTCAACGCCGCGATGTTCCGAGCGCGGTGCGTTGAAGGTGTATGTAACTCCCGCCACAGGCGTCGCCTGAGAAACAAGTTCATTGTTGAAGAATTCGTAGAAGGCGGTGGCGCTGACCTTCACGCTCTTGTTGGGCGACCAATCCGCGCCGAGGTCGTAACCGAGGTTGGTCTGGGTTTTGAGCGACGTGTTGTTGCCCGATGACCCACTCGGCAGAACGAACAGATTGCTGACCTGCGGCGTGCCGTAGCCGGTCGCCACGCGAGCACGTAGCTGCCATTCGTTGTCCGGCTTGTAGACGAGCGCGAACTCCGGCGCAGTGTTGGTGAACACAGGTGCCGCTTGCGTCACGGTCGCTCCCACGATTGCGGGATTGTTGATGACCGGATAGGACAGCGCAGTGTTGACACCGTTTAGTGTGGTCGTTTCCCAACCGATCCCAGCGATCGCCGTCACCGATGGAATCAGCTTGATTTCTTCCCGCGCCCGGACGCCATAGTTGGTTGTCGATTGGTACAGCCTGCTCTGTGGCAGTCCGAGTGTCGCATTGCCTGCGGACGAAACGTTCCAGGTCGTACCGGTCGTCGTGAGGGTGTTGTACCAACCCCCGACCATCGTGGTCGAATCCATTCCGAACAATTCGCCGCGCTTGGTCAAATCGCTCATGAAATTGTACGACGGATAGTCACCCAGCGCGCTAGTCGATCCCGTCGGCTGATTGATGTTCCGGTCGTCGAAGACGAATTGGTTGCGCCACGTAGTCGTGTTGTCGAAATCGTGTTCCCAGCGGCCCCCAACGATCGTCCGGCGGTCATCTCGGCCGAGGCCAGCTTGAAGCGCAGTCTCGGTGGATTTGGTTCCGTTAAAGCCGTTGTTGAACAGAGAGACGGTTCCGCATCCCGCCGCGGCCGTAGCGCCGGTGGTGCAGCCCTGCTGGAACGGATTCTGGTAGAACTGATTGAGCGACGAGCGGATCGGCAGGCGCGTCGTCAGATCGTTGTTGATCAGTTTGAACGTGAAACGGTCGTCCGGCGTCGCCTGCAGGGTGCCGAGGAAATTGACTGTCTGGGTATTGAACCAGCTGTTGCCGATATAGCCGTCGCCACGCGCGTCGCTGGCGAACAGCGAGCCCTCGAAGTTCCCGACCTTCTTGCCTGCGGCCAGATAGTTGTTGAGATAACCGAAGCTGCCGCCGTCGACGCCGTATTCGACGCCGTCGATCGTGCCGCCCGGCCGGGTCCGGAAATTCAGCGCGCCGCCGGTCGCATAGTTGCCGTAGAGCGCCGATGATGGCCCGCGGATCACGTCGATCGCGCCATAGGCGCGCGGATCGATCAGGTCGCTGCGAGACAGGCCGTCCGGCTGAGTGACCGGAAAGCCGTCGTCGAAGATCACGAGATTCCGGATGCCGAAGCCATTGCGTGCATTCGACCCGCGGATCGAGATGCCGAAATCGCGCGGGCCGTTGCCCTGCTTGATCGAGATGCCCGGACTGTCGCGCAATACGTCCGCCACCGAGAAGGCCGGCCGATTCTCGAACTGGCTGCGGTCGATGGTGGTTTGCGTCTGACCGGCGGGCGCCTGGTTCAGCCTGTCCCGCGCCGCGCTGGGCGTGATGCGCTGCGCACGGCCGGCCGCCGCCACGGCCAAGGGCGCCAGCGGCCTTGCGGGCCGCCGGGCGGCAACCGCGTGGATCTTCGGCTTGGACCTTGCCGGTTTCGGTCGCGCGGCCTGCGGCGCATCGACCGTGACGGACGGCAGGGTCGTCTGGGCCTCTGCCCAACTTGTTAGCATGGAAAGCCCGACGCCCAGCGTAAGCGCACTGGCTCCGGCCCGCGGATGAAATCGAAACATGAATGAATCCTGACACCGGCTCTGCGGCCGGCTTGCTCTAAGGCACTCGCCGGCGCGCGACGCGCACCGGCAGCGAAAACGTCGTCAGGAAAAAACCGGCGGCGCGCGGGCTTGCGCGGAGAGGCGCGCCTGCCAACGATCGAATTCGCCCGCGAAATCAAGCCAGGCGATGCGCGTTGAAGGCCGCTCGACGGCCTGAGCCGTCGTCTCCGGATGATCAACGGGCGCACCGGTCTGCAGCACGCTGCATGCCGAGCAGCAGCCGTCATGGGCATCATGACCGGTCTGGTCACCCTGCCCGCCTCCGGAGCCGGCATTGCCATGGCAGATGGTGGCGGCCGCGAGCGGATCTGACGCAGCAAGGCTCGTCGCCCAGCAGGCCCCGATCGGTGCGAAAATCTGCACCAGCAGGGCAACCAGAACTATGGGCAGAAGAATCTTCAGCCGCCGGCGCATCGCAAAACCCATCCCGGACGGAACTAACCACCTCAGCCGTCGGAAGTCGAGATCATCGACATCCCTCGTTTCTTCCGGCTGACGGAAATTGCCGGGCGTGATACTTGCGTCACGGCCGCTCCACAGGCCTTTGTATCCCCTTACCCCGTCACGTGTTTTCGGCTCACTTTCGCAACCGCCGGTGGCACCATCCCAATCATTTCGCAGATTGCTCGAAATTTGAACGATCGTTGCCGAAAATGATGACAAGGCTGGAAAGATAGTCTACCAATTCGGGCTCAGGCCAGCCGCGAGGTGTGTCCTGGTGGTCCAAGTCTCGGGAGGAGCCCGACGCGCACAAGCAGCGTCACCCCATCAATCAAGATCAAACCGAATTTTTGGGGCAAATAGGGTCGACACAATTTTTGGAGCAGGGCTTAGAGCCCTGCTCTTTTTTTGTGTGATGATCGCGAAGCACTATGACTCCATCATCGAATCCAATCGAGCGCAGTTTTGAACTCGCAGCAGCGGCTTGCGATGATCTGACGCCGTTGGTGTACCAGCGCTTGTTTCGCGAACATCCCGAGGCGCAGGCGATGTTTCGCACCGAAGGCAGCGAGCCGGTGAAAGGCTCGATGCTGGCGCTCGCGATCGAAGCGATCCTCGATTTCGCGGGCGAGCGCCGCGGACATTTTCGCCTGATCGAATCCGAGGTGTTCTCGCATGATGCCTGCGGCACGCCGCGCGAATTGTTCGTCGCATTCTTTGCCGTGATCGCGGACTGCTTGCGCGACATTCTCGGTGAGCAATGGTCTGACGCGATCGATGCTGCGTGGCACAAGCTGCTCCGCGACATCGAGGCCATCGTGCTGCAATAGAAGCATCTCGTGGACGCGAAGGCGTAGCGTCACCGTTCCGATTGTGACACACTCCCTTTATCCGCGGCGCGTGCAACTGACGCCGACGGTCAGAAAAACGAAGAGGGAGCAAACAATGCCAGGGACCGACAAGGGGATGGACAAGGCGTCGACGACGCGGCGCGACCTTCTGCAATTGGCGGCGGCAGGCGGAGCCGCGGCCGGCCTGTTCGGTGGAATGGGCGTGACGTCCGCGCTCGCGGCCGAAATGGGACGTTCGGAAAAGCCGCTGAAGGCCGCGTTCTCCAACGCCGGACTGCAGGCGACGTGGTGCGCACAGGGCAAGCAGGCCGCCGAGTTCTGGGGCAAGCTGTTCAATGTCGAGGTGACCTGGTTCGACGGCCAGCTCGATGCCGTCAAGCAGCGCGCCGCGATCGACAACATGGCCTCGCAGAAATGGGACTTCGTCGCGATCCAGGCGTTCGGCATCGGCACGCTGACCCAGCCGGTGCAGAAGATGATCGACGCCGGCACCCCCGTGATCGACATGGACACGCTGATCGCGCCGCTCGACCAGATCAACGTCCATTCGTTCCTCGCCCCCGACAACGAGTTCATGGGCGCCTCGGTGACGCAGGCGCTGTGCAACGCGATCGGCGGCAAGGGCAAGGTCATCATGACCCAGGGCGCGCTCGGCCACACCGGCGCGCAGGGCCGCGCCAAGGGCTTCAACTCCGTCGTCAAGCAGTTCCCGAACATCGAGGTGCTGGATACCCAGCCCGCCGACTGGGACGTCTCCAAGACCGCCCGGCTCTGGGAAACCTATCTGACGAAGTATCCGCAGATCGACGCGGCGTTCTTCCACAATGACGACATGGCGCTTGCCGCCGCCAACATCATGAAGGCGCACAACCGCACCAACATCCTGATCGGCGGCGTCGACGCCATGCCGCCGGCGATCCAGGCGGTCAGCGAAGGCCGCATGTTCGCAACCGTACGCAATCCGTCCTGCCGCATCCATGGCGGCGCGATCGTGGCGGGCGTCGCGGCCGTGGTCGGCGGCGAGAAGAGCGGCCAGGGCATTCCGAAGAACGTCGTGACCGATGGTCCCGTCGTGACCAAGGCCAATGCTGCCGGCATGCAATGGATGGAGGATCACTTCCTGATCTGAGCGGTCTCCATGTCGCAGGGACGCTCCCCGATCCTCGAATTGAACCAGATCACGAAGGCCTTCGGCGGTGTCGAAGCCCTTCGTGGGGTCGACTTCGCGCTGCACGCCGGCGAGATCCACGGTCTCGTCGGCGAGAACGGCGCCGGAAAAAGCACGCTAATGAAGATCATCGCCGGCGTGCACCCGGAGTACTCCGGCCGCTTCGTGCTCGACGGCAAGGAAACCCGCTTCCGCTCCACCCGCGACGCCCACGCCGCGGGTATCGGCATGGTGCACCAGGAGCTCAGCGTCGCGCCTGATCTCACCGTCGCCGAGAACGTCTTCCTCGGCAACCAGCCGACCAACCGCCTCGGCTTCGTGCAATGGCGGCGGATGGCCCGCGAGGCCGGCGAGCAGCTGTCCCGGTTTGGCATCGACGTCGATCCGATGACGCGGCTCGGCGACCTGCCGATCGGGCTGCAGCAGCTGATCGAGATCGCCCGCGTGCTGTTCTCCGGCGCGCGCATCATCATCCTCGACGAGCCCACCTCCGCCCTCTCCCCGCCCGAGGTCGAGCGCCTGTTCACGACGCTGCACAGGCTCCGGGACGAAGGCACCAGCATCGTCTTCATCTCGCATTTCATCGAGGACATCCTGCGGGTCTCCGAC
Organism: Bradyrhizobium sp. USDA 4011; assembly: GCF_054063415.1. Taxonomy (NCBI): domain Bacteria; kingdom Pseudomonadati; phylum Pseudomonadota; class Alphaproteobacteria; order Hyphomicrobiales; family Nitrobacteraceae; genus Bradyrhizobium; species Bradyrhizobium sp. USDA 4011. The sequence continues at coordinate 8,248,611 of NZ_JBSSGG010000001.1, read as the reverse complement.
GTGGTCACAGTTTTCCGCAACGGGCGGAAGATCGCCGAGACCGCATCCACGGACACCACCAAGGGCGCGCTGATCGAGGCCATGATCGGCCGCGGCGGCGAGGCGCTGGAGCACAGCTACACCGATGACCTGATGCTCCCGCAGCCGGGTGGCGGTTCGACGGTGCTGAAGGTCGATCAGCTCTCGCTCCGCCGCAGCCTGCAGGAGGTCTCGTTCGAGGCTCGCGCCGGCGAAGTGCTCGGCATCTACGGCTTCATGGGCTGCGGCCAACTAGAGCTGTCGCGCATCCTGTTCGGCAAGCTCCGACCGGACGGCGGAACGCTTGTCGTCGATGGTGCAGCCAAAACCTTCCGCAGCACCGCGGCGGCGCGCCGGGCCGGCGTTGCGCTGGTGCCGGAGAGCCGCCGCGCCATGCTGTTCCACCAGGAGCCGGTCTACAAGAATATCTCGATCAGCATCCTCGAGCGGATCTCGGCGCTGCTTCTCAAGCCGGTGCGCGAGCGCGCCATCGCCCAGCGCCAGGTCGAGCAGTTGCAGATCAGGCCGCCGGTGGTCGGCCTCGATCTCGGCATGCTCTCCGGTGGTAACCAGCAGAAGGTGGCGCTGGCGAAATGGCTCACCTACCCGCCGCGCCTCCTGGTGCTGTGCGAGCCGACCCGCGGCATGGATGTCGGCGCCAAGAACGACGTGATCAACATCGTGCGCGACCTCCGCGCCAAGGGACTGGCGATCATCGTGCTGTCGACCGAGCCGGAAACGGTGCTGTCGCTGGCCGACCGGATCCTGGTGCTCAAGCGCGGTGCGGTGGTGCGCGAATTCGCCGGCGAAGCGGTCAGCAAGGATCGGCTGCTCGAGGCGGCCTAATGGAGTAGCATGATGGCAAGCAGTGACAGCGCGACGAGCCCGGCCGATCACCAGCGGCCGCGCGGGCTGGCGCCGTTCCTGCGCTCGCAGATGCGCAACATCGCGCCGTTCCTGACGCTGATCTTTCTCAGCGGCTTCTTCGCGATCGCAAGCCCGTCCTTTGCGACCATCGACAATCTGGGCAATATCCTGACGCAGGTGTCGGTCACCGGCATCATCGCGGTCGGCCTTACCTTCGTGATCCTGTGTGCCGAGATCGACCTGTCGATCGCCAGCATCGCCAACGTCACCGGCATTGCCGTGGCCTATTTCACGTTGCAGGAATCCTACGTCAACATCGCCAATATCCCGATGCCGGGCTTTGCCGCAATCCTGCTGGCGCTGGCGCTGTGCGCGCTGCTCGGCCTCGTCAACGCGCTGGGCCTGACCGTGATCGGCATCCCCTCCTTCATCATGACGCTGGCCATGATGCAGATCGCGGCCGGCGTCTCGGCGCTGCTGGTCCGCGGCCAGATCGCCTACAAGGTGCCGCCGCTGATCACGACGCTCGGCTCGGGCTCGATCGGCGGCATCCCCTGGATCGTGATCGTCGCCGCGGTGATGCTGCTCAGCGGCCATCTGGTGCTGACCTACACGCGGTTCGGCCGCTACGTCTACATGGTCGGCGGCAACCGCGAGGCCGCCGAATTTGCCGGTCTCAACGTCAAGCTCATTCTCGGCAGCGTGATGGTGATCTCGGCGGTGTGCTCGGGGATCGGCGGCATGCTCGGCGTCGCGCATTTCGGCAGCGCGCAACAGAACGAATTCGATACTTACCTGCTGGATTCGATCGCGGCCGTGGTGGTCGGCGGCACCAGCCTGTTCGGCGGCCGCGGCGGCATCGGCAACACCATCGTCGGCCTGTTCGTGCTCGGCGTGCTCAACAACGGCCTCGACCACGTCAACATCGACAGCTTCCTGAAGATTCTGATCCGCGGCCTGATCCTGCTCGCGGCGCTGATCATCAACGTCTACGCGCAGCGGCTTCGGGAGCAGACGGCGGAGTGAGCTTGCCGAGGCCAGCTCAGATGGTGATGGAGGCGCTCATCCTCTCCAGTTGTCGATATCGTGGCAGATCCACCGCTGTCGTCCTGGCGAAAGCCAGGACCCATACTCCGCAGCAGGAGTTGTGAATGGGATTCGTCGTTCCAGCGTCACACAAAACGATCATTTGGGGTAATGGGTCCCCTGGCTTTCACCAGGACGACGATGAGTGTGGGGAGGCAGCTTCGCGTTCTCGCAGCAGCGCAGCGTAACCCGCCAATGTTGCTCCGAACGCGGCTCATCGACTGGTGATGGATCGGCGGCGGGTTACGCCTTCGGCTAACCCCCTACATTCCGCGCGTCCAACTACCTGGCAAAATCCGGCTGCCAGTGACGCAGCTCGCGCGCGGCGTAGGTAACGGTGCCGATCGTCGTGCAGGACGCTGCTTCCAGCATCATGTTGCGCGCGAGCTTGAGGGCCCGTGCCTCGCAGGTCGCGCGCTGCTTGTCGTCCGCGATCCATTCGAAATCGATGTTGTGCGCGAGGCCAAGGATGCGCCGGATGGTCTTGGCCGCAGCAAAGCCGACCGTGTCCTGGAACAGCTGCGCCATGTAGGCCTGCCTTTCGGCTTCCAGCCGCGCGGCGCCGGCCTCGCCCGCGAACAGCGACACCGGATAGCCGTCGCCCTTCGCCTCGCTGCGCCACAGCGCGAGAAACTTGCGCGAGAACTCGGTCCAGACGCCCTCGATGGTTTCGAGCACCCAGGCCTCGAATGTTGCGCGCTCGCCCGGCGTGCGTTCATGGCCGGCGGAGGCCAGATAGGCCATCAGGAGATTGCCGATTACGGCGCCGATGTCGAAGCCCATCGGGCCATAGAAGGCAAACTCGGGATCGATCACCTTGGTCTCGCCGTCGGTCACCATAATCGAGCCGGTGTGCAGGTCGCCGTGCAGCAACGCCTCGGGGCTCGCCATGAATTTCAGCTTGAGCCTGGAGATCGCGACATGGAGGTCGAGATCCTCGCGAAACGCCGCCGCCGTCGCGTCGAGATATGGCGCGGTCCAGCGGTTCTGCTCGGCGATGCGATAGGGATCGGTGAAGATCAGGTCCTCGGTGATCTTGCAGAGCGCGTGGTTGCCGGCGAAATCGGCAATCCCCTGTTTCTTCTCCGCGGCCGACAACGCGAGATCGGACGTGAAGAACAGCGTCTGCGCCAGGAAGGTCGAGATATCCTCGACAAAGCGCGGATAACGCGTGGCGCCGATCAAGCCCCTGCGCATGATGATGTGCGGCTCGAGCAATTGCATCGCGGTGAGCGCAAGCGGCGCGTCATGATGCAGCACCTCCGGCACAAGCTTTGGCGCCAGCCGCGCCTGATGCACCAGCGCCAGATGCTCATAATGCGCCCGCGACAGCGGCAGCGGCCAGCTCTCGCCGACCAACCGCACGTAAGGCAGCGCTTGCTTGACGGCGATGCCGCCCATGCTGCCCTTGACGATGAAGACAAGGTTGAGATTGCCGTCACCGACCTCACTTATCGACCAGTCGGCCGGCGCCGCGCCAAGCTGCGTGACGATGGCCGGAAGGCCCGCGAGATAGTCGCGCAGATCGGCCTCGCGTAGGATTCGATAGGCGCTCTGCCCGGAGCCTGGTTGGGCCTGCAGGTTCATCGTCGTCTCCTCCGCCTGTTGGCGAGGCGAGGTTGATCCCCGCTCCCGCTATCGGGCCTTTGCGGCCTCTTCTGCGTCAGTTGTGGAACTCCGGCATCCCCATCAGCCTCGAGAGCCGATCGACCGAGAGGTAGCCGGCATAGTAGGCCCACATCCCGATCGTGAAGAATACGGCGGACAGCAGCGTGGTCCACAGCAGCTTGCGGCCCATACGCGCCAGGATCGGCGCGCCGGGATCGGTGCCGGGCGCGCCGACGCCGTCCTCGTGCTGGCTGCGAATGCCGAACGGCAGCGTCAAGAACAGCACGAGCCACCAAAGGACGAAGTAGATCGCAAGCCCGGTGGAGATCTGGTACGCCATGTGGGCTCAGGCCTGTTCGATCTCGACCAAGGCGCCGGAAAAGTCCTTGGGGTGGAAGAACAGCACCGGCTTGCCGTGCGCGCCGATCTTCGGCTGGCCGTCGCCCAGCACCCGCGCGCCCTCGGCGATCATGCGGTCGCGGGCCGCGATGATGTCGGGCACGTCGTAGCAGACATGGTGGATGCCGCCGTCGGCGTTGCGCTCGACGAACTTCGCGATCGGCGAGGCCTCGCCGAGCGGCTCGATGAACTCGATCTTGGTGTTGGGGAGCGTCACGAACACGGTGATGACGCCATGCTCCGGCAGCGGCACCGCATCGGAAATCTCGGCATTGAAGGCCGCGCCGTAGATCTTGGCGGCCTGCCTGGCGTCCTTGACCGCGATGGCGACGTGATTGAGGCGGCCCAGCATATCTCTCTCCCTTTGTCGTTGCGCACGCCTTGAAGGTGTATGTCAGACCGTCAGTACGTGCACGACGCAGATCGGCTTCTTGCCCCACTGCTCGTTCAGCGCGGCCCGCACCGCACGGCGCACCGATTCCCCGAGTGCGTCCGGATCGCGGCGCCGCGGCCGGGGCAGGCCCTCGATCGTCGATACCACGACATCGAACACGATGTCGTCGAACAATTCGCCCGCGGCATTTTTCTCCGGCATGCCGACGAGATCAACCTCGGGATCGTCGACCATCTCGCCCTGCGCGGTCATGGCGATTGCGACGAAGGCGCAGCCGGCAAAACCCATCCGCCGCCGCTCGACCACGGCGCGCGACTTGGAATCCTCAAGAATGGTTCCGTCCTTGTAGAGCCGTCCCGACGGCACTTCGCCGACGATGCCGGGATCGCCGGGCCCGAGCTTGACGAGGTCGCCGTTGCGGCAGGTCAGGACCTTGGGGACGCCCGCGGCACGTGCCAGCTTGGCGTGCTCGGCGAGATGCAGCGCCTCGCCATGCACCGGAATCAGGAGCTGCGGCCGCACCCAGGAGATCATGTCGCGCAGCTCGTCACGGCGTGGATGGCCGGAGACGTGCACCAGATGCTCGCGGTCGGTGATGATTTCGACGCCCTGCGTCACCAGCCCGTTGATGATGCCGCCGACCGCCTTCTCGTTGCCGGGAATGGTGCGGGAGGAGAAGATCACGGTGTCCCCCCGGTTCAGGGTCACCTGCGGATGGTCGTCATTAGCGATCCGCGCCAACGCGGCTCGGGGTTCGCCCTGGCTGCCGGTGCACAGCGCCAGCACCTTGTCGGCCGGGAAATGGCCGTAATAGTCTGCGCTGCGGAACTTGTGCGAGCCGTCGAGATAGCCGCATTCGCGCGCGACCTGCACCACGCGCTCCATGGCGCGGCCGACCACGACGACCTCGCGATCGGCAGCGTTCGCGGCGTCCGCCACCGCCCTCACGCGGGCGACATTGGAGGCGAAGGTGGTGACTGCGACCCGGCCCTTGGCTGCCTTGACGAGCTTCTTGATCGTCGCGGCAACCTCGGTCTCCGAGGGCGAGCGCCCGTCACGCACCGCGTTGGTGGAATCGCCGACCAGCGCCAGCACGCCTTCGTCACCGAGCTCGCGCAGCCGCCGCTCGTCGGTCGGCAGGCCGATGATCGGGGTCGGATCGATCTTCCAGTCGCCGGTATGCAGCACGGTGCCGACATCGGTCTTGATCGCCAGCGCGTGCGATTCCGGAATCGAATGCGCGACCGGGATGAACTCGACATTGAACGGGCCGATATCGACGCGCCCGCCGGACGGGATCACCGTGATCGGGATCTTCGGCGGATTGCGCTCGGCGGCGCATTTGGCCTCGAACAGCGCCGCGCTGAACTGCGTCGCGTAGATCTTGCAGCCGAGCTTCGGCCAGAGATCCATGATCGCGCCGAAATGGTCCTCATGGGCGTGCGTCAGCACGAGGCCCATCAGATTGTTGCGCTCCTTCTCCAGGAAGCGGACATCCGGCATGATCAGGTCGATGCCCGGCAGATGCTCTTCGTCGCCAAAGGAGACGCCGAGATCGACCGCGAGGAACGAGCGCTGGTGCCGGTTGCCGAGCCCATAGATCGACAAATTCATGCCGATCTCGCCGACGCCGCCGAGCGGTGCAAAGGTAAGCTCGTCAGGTCGCGCCATCAGTTGGCCCTCACTGTGGCTGCGGTGCCGAAATAGACCTCGCCGGCCGTTACGGGCAAGCGCTGCCCGGCCGCGGTGCGGACGATCAGGCAGCCGGTGTCGTCGATGGTGTCAAAGGTACCTTCAACGGTCGCCATGCCGGTCTGGACCGCGACCTTGTCGCCGAGGCCGGCTGCGCGCTCCAGCCACAGCCTGCGGATATCCGGAAAGCCGCGGCCATCGTCCCAGATGCCGCGAAACTCGACCCAAGCATCTGACAACGCCACAAACAGCTCTTCCGCACCGATCTGGATGCCGAGCGCAGCGAGCGATACCGCTGGCGTCGGCGTACCCTCGGGCGCCGCAATGACGTTGGTGCCGATGCCGACGACGACTGCAAGCCGGTCGCCGACCGCCTCGGCCTCCAGCAGGATGCCCGAGAGCTTCCTGCCGTTGGCCAGGACGTCGTTCGGCCATTTCAGGGTGAATTTCGGGCTGTCCGGCCCGAGCCGCAGCGCCGCCTCGATGCCGACCTTCCGCAACGCGGCTTCGAGCGACAGCCCAGCGGCAAAGCCGAGCGTCGCGGCAACCGCAGGTTGAACGTCGGTCACCTCGAGAATGCTGCTGGCGAGATTGCCGCGCGGTGCGACCCAGACCCGCTGACGGCGTCCGCGGCCGGCAGTCTGCTCCGGCGTCACGAACCACATCGGCCCGCGTTCGCCATCGCGGGCGCGCAGCATCGCCTCGGCATTGGTCGAGCCGATCTGATCGAAGGCGGCGAGCTTATAGCCCGCCGCAATGGCCCGAGGTCCGAGCGTGAAGTTCATGTTAAGGTTATGCGCATGATCCGGTCCGAAAGCCAGCCTCCGTGTCCGGAATCATACGCGTCAGGGCCGCGTGATGCGGCCCTGAGTTGTTTTTTTGACGCGTTTTCTTCACGCGAACCGGTGTCCACTTCGCACGAAAACACTTTAGAACAACGACTTCGCCGCCGCCGTGGCCACGCTCACCAGCGGTCCCGGATAGGCGAAGAAGAAGATATTGAAGATGCCTGCGACCGCCAGCACGGTGCGCAGCTCGACGCGGACCGGGTCGAGCTTGCCGAGCGGCTGGTCGAAATACATCACCTTGACGATCGACAGATAATAGAACGCGCCCACCACGCTGGTCAGCACGCCGATCACCGCGAGCGTGAAAAGATTGGCCTTGATCGCGGCGACGAACACGTACCATTTGCCGAAGAAGCCGGCGAGCGGCGGCACGCCGGCGAGCGAGAACAGCAGCATCGCGAAAATGAAGGCGATCAGTGGGTTGGTGCGGGACAGGCCGGCGAAATCACTGATCTGCTCCAGCGCCTGGCCGTTCCGCTTCATGGCAAGGATGATTGAGAAGGTGCCGAGCGTCATCGCCACATAGATCGCGATGTAGATCAAGACGCCCTGCGCGCCCTCGACCGTGCCGGAGGCGAGGCCGACCAGCGCAAAGCCCATATGGCCGATCGACGAATAGGCCATCAGCCGCTTGATGTTGGACTGGCCGATCGCCGCGAACGAGCCCAGCGCCATCGAGGCGATCGCCACGAACACCAGGATCTGCTGCCACTGGGTGACGATGCCCGGGAACGCGGTCAGCGTCGCACGGGTGAACACGGCGAGCGCGGCGACCTTCGGCGCCGAGGCGAAGAACGCCGTCACCGGCGTCGGTGCGCCCTCATAGACGTCGGGCGTCCACATATGGAACGGCACCGCCGAGACCTTGAAGCAGAGGCCGGCGAGCAGGAACACCAGGCCGAACACGATGCCGATGCTGCCTGATGTCGCGGCCGCCGCGATGCCGGCGAAGCTGACGGTGCCGGTGAAGCCGTAGATCAGCGAGGCGCCGTAGAGCAGCATGCCCGAGGACAACGCACCGAGCACGAAATACTTCAGGCCGGCCTCGCTCGACTTGGCATTGTCGCGCTGGCTGGCGGCGACGACGTAGAGCGCAAGGCTCATCAGTTCGAGGCCGAGATAGAGCGAAATCAGGTCGCCGGCCGAGATCAGCACCATCATGCCGAGCGTCGACAGCAGCACCAGGATCGAAAACTCGAAATTGCGGGTCGACGGCTGGGACAGGTACTCGGTCGACAGGATCAGCGTTGCCGCCGAGGCGATCAAGGCGAGGGTCTTCAGGAAGCGGGCGAAATCGTCGACGATGAAGCTGCCGCCGAAGGTGACGAGCTTGCCGGCCGGCAGCCAGAGTTCCAGCACGCCGGTCAGGACCAGGAGACACACCGCGAGCGCGGTGATCAGCCGGGTCGTGCCCTGCCCGCGATAGGCTCCGATCATCAACAGCACCATGGCGCCGACCGCCAGCACCAGCTCCGGCAGTACCGGCTGCAACTGATAACCTGCACTGGAAAAGCTCATGGGCTAAGGCCTTACTGCGTAACCAGCGCGGCTGCCTTCACGGCAGTCACGGCGGTGTTGTAATTGTTGACGAGCTGCTGGACCGAGGCGGCCGACATGTCGAGCACCGGCTTCGGATAGACGCCGAACAGGATGGTCAGCGCGATCAGCGGGAACAGCGTCACGCATTCGCGGAAGGTCAGATCCTTGATCGACATCAGCGACGGCTTGACCAGCGCGCCGAACACCACCTTGCGGTAGAGCCAGAGCGCGTAGCAGGCCGACAGGATCACGCCCGTGGTGGCGAAGAACGCCGTCGGCAGCGAGATCTTGAAAGTGCCGAGCAAGGTCATGAACTCGCCGACGAATCCGCTCGTGCCGGGCAGACCGACATTGGCCATGGTGAAGACCATGAAGGTCATCGCATAGAGCGGCATCCGGTTGACGAGGCCGCCATAGGCCGCGATTTCGCGGGTGTGCATGCGGTCGTAGACAATGCCGACGCAGAGGAACAGCGCGCCGGAGACGATGCCGTGCGAGATCATCTGGAACATGCCGCCGGCGACGCCCTGCGTGGTCACCGCGAAGATGCCCATGGTGACGAAGCCCATATGCGCGACGGACGAGTACGCGATCAGCTTCTTCATGTCCTCCTGCATCATCGCCACCAGCGAGGTGTAGATGATGGCGATGACCGACAGCGTAAACACAAACGGCGCGAAGTCGTGCGAGGCCAGCGGGAACATCGGCAGCGAGAAGCGCAGGAAGCCGTAGCCGCCCATCTTCAGCAGGATCGCGGCCAGGATCACCGAGCCCGCCGTCGGCGCCTCGACATGCGCATCAGGCAGCCAGGTGTGCACCGGCCACATCGGCATCTTCACCGCGAACGAGGCGAAGAAGGCGAGCCACGCCCAGGTCTGCATCGAGCGCGGAACCGCGGTGTGCATCAGGGTCGGGATGTCCGTGGTGCCGGCGTTCCAGTACAGCGCCATGATGGCGAGCAGCATCAAGACCGAGCCGAGGAACGTGTAGAGGAAGAACTTGAACGAAGCGTAGACCCGGCGCGGGCCGCCCCAGACGCCGATGATCAGGAACATCGGGATCAGGCCGCCCTCGAAGAACAGATAGAACAGCACGAGGTCGAGCGCCGAGAAGGTGCCGACCATCAGCGTTTCCAGGATCAGGAACGCCATCATGTATTCGCCGACGCGCTGCGTCACCGACTTCCAGCTCGCGATGATGCAGAGCGGCATGATCGCGGTGGTCAGGATGATCAGCGGCAGCGAGATGCCGTCGATGCCCATGTGATAGGTGATGCCGGTGGCGAGCCAGGATGTCTTTTCGACGAACTGGAAGTCGGTCTGCGCGGGATCGAAACGCACGACCAGGATCAGCGACACCGCGAAGGTGATCAGCGTGGTCCACAGCGCGATCCAGCGCGCCGTGCGGCTCGCGGTCTCGTCGCCGCCCCGCGCCAAGAAGTAGACCAGGATCGCGCCGACCACCGGCAGGAAGGTCGTGACGGAAAGGATGGGCCAGGTTGTCATTTACTGGCCTCCCAAGCCGAACATGAACCAGGTGATCAATCCGGCGGCCCCGATCAGCATCGCGAACGCGTAGTGATAGAGGTAGCCGGTCTGCAATTTCACGACGTTGCGGGTAACGTCGAGTACGCGGGCCGAGACGCCGTCCGGACCGAAGCCGTCGATGACGAAGCCATCGCCCTTCTTCCACAGCGTATAGCCGAGCCACTTTGCCGGGCGCACGAACATCCAGTCGTACAGCTCGTCGAAGTACCATTTGTTGAGCAGGAACTGGTACAGCATCGGCTGCTGGTTCGCGAGCTCGACCGGCAGATACGGCCTGCGGACGTAGAACAGGTACGAGACGAACAGGCCGAGCGCCATCATCACGGTGGGCAGCGGCGCGAGCCAGCTCGGCATGTGCTCCATATCCTCGAGGATATGCGGGTTCATCTTGATGGACTCGCGGAAGAACTCCTCGACGCCGTGCGGGCTGGCGAACACTTCCTTGAACGGAAGGCCCGCGAGGATCGAGCCGGCGGCGAGCACGCCGATCGGCACCAGCATCCACACCGGGCTCTCATGCGCGGCCTCATAGTGCTTCTGGTCGTGCGGCTCGCCGAAGAACGTCTTGAAGATCAGACGCCAGGAGTAGAACGAGGTCAGGCCGGCAGCCACGATGGTCAAGAGATACGCGTAGGTCGCGAACGGATTATGCGCCGCGTAAGCCGCCTCGATGATCGCGTCCTTGGAGAAGTAGCCGGCGAACAGCGGAAAGCCGGTCAGCGCCAGCGTGCCGATGCACATCACCGCGAACGTGTACGGGATCTTGCGCCACAGGCCGCCCATGTTGCGGATGTCCTGCTCGTGGTGCATCGCGTAGATCACCGAGCCTGACCCTAAGAACAGCAGCGCCTTGAAGAAGGCGTGCGTGAACAGATGGAACATGCCGACCGAATAGGCCCCCGCTCCCATCGCCACGAACATGTAGCCGAGCTGCGAACAGGTCGAATAGGCGACGATGCGCTTGATGTCGTTCTGCACGAGGCCGATCGTCGCGGCGAAGAACGCCGTGGTCGCGCCGAAGAACATCACCACCGCCTGCGCGGTCGGCGACAGCTCGAACAGCGGCGACAGCCGCGCCACCATGAAGACGCCGGCGGTGACCATGGTCGCGGCATGGATCAGCGCCGACACCGGGGTCGGGCCTTCCATCGCGTCCGGCAACCAGGTGTGCAGCAGGAACTGGGCCGACTTGCCCATCGCGCCCATGAACAGGAACAGACAGGTCAGCGTCAGCGCGTCAGGGTGCCAGCCGAAGAAGTCGATGGTCTTGCCGGTCAGCCCAGGCGCGGCATGGAAGATGGTCTCGAAGTCGGTCGAGCCGACCAGCGCGAAGATCGCGAAGATGCCGAGCGCGAAGCCGAAGTCGCCGACGCGGTTGACCACGAACGCCTTGATCGCCGCCGCATTGGCCGACGGCTTCTGGTACCAGAACCCGATCAGCAGATAGCTCGCCAGACCAACGCCCTCCCAGCCGAAGAACAGCTGCACCAGGTTGTCCGACGTCACCAGCATCAGCATCGCGAAGGTGAACAGTGAGAGATAACCGAAGAAGCGCGGCCGGTTCGGGTCCTCGTCCATGTAGCCGATGGAATAGAGGTGGACCAGCGCGGACACGGTGTTGACCACGACCAGCATCACCGCCGTCAGGGTATCGACGCGCAGAGTCCAGGCCACCTGCAGGTCGCCCGAGGTGATCCAGGGCAGCAGCACGACGCGCGCGTCATGATGCATGAAGCCGACATCGACCAGCGTGAACCAGGACAGCGCTGCCGAGACGAACAGCAAGCCCGTGGTGATCAGCTCGGCCAGCCGGGAGCCCGCCGCCGCCGGCTCGGCGACATGGTGGTCGTCATGGCCATGGTCGTCATGGCCGTGATCGTCACCACCTTGATCATTATGGGCCGCCGACGCATGGGCGTCGCCATGCGCGTCGTCGTGATGGTCGACGGTGTCGCCGCTCGGGCAGCGCGCATGCGCGCCGACCAGCGAGATGATCCCCGCGAGAATGGCTCCCAGCAGAGGCAGAAATACGATTGCCTGTATCATCGCCGGATTAGCCCTTCATCAGATTGACGTCTTCAACCGCGATCGAACCGCGGTTGCGGAAATACACCACCAGCACGGCGAGGCCGATCGCGGCCTCGGCGGCGGCCACCGTCAGCACCAGCAGCGCGAACACCTGGCCGACGATGTCGCCGAGGAAGGTCGAGAACGCCACCAGGTTGATGTTGACCGAGAGCAGGATCAGCTCGATCGACATCAGGATGACGATGATGTTCTTGCGGTTCAGGAAGATGCCGAGGATCCCGAGCGTGAACAGGATCGCGCCGACCGCCAGATAGTGCCCCAGCCCGATCGTCATTTCACCCACTCCGCCGCGTCCGCATCTTGCAGGCCCTGCCCCGACGCCACCTTGCGCATCGCCATCGCCATGTCGGGCGTGCGTGCATTCTGCACGTTGATGTTCTGCCGTTTGACGTTCGCCTTGTGGCGCAGCGTCAGCACGATGGCGCCGATCATCGCGACCAAGAGCACCATGCCGGCGAGCTGGAAGTAATGGATGTACTTGGTGTAGAGCACGAGGCCGAGCGCCTCGGTGTTGCTGACATTGGTCGGGATCGCTGCCGTGATCGTCTTGGTCACGGAGGGGTTGATCACCCAGGCGCCGACCACCAGCAGCAGCTCGAACAGGAAGATGCCGCCGATCACTATGCCGACCGGCAGGTACTGCATGAAGCCCTCGCGCAGCTCGACGAAGTCGACGTCGAGCATCATGATCACGAACAGGAACAGCACCGCGACCGCGCCGACATAGACGACGATCAGCATCATCCCGAGGAACTCGGCGCCCATCAGGATGAACAGGCCCGAGGCGTTGACGAACGCCAGGATCAGGAACAGCACGGAGTGCACAGGATTGCGCGAGACAATCACCATGACCGCCGAGGCCACGCAGGCCGCGGCAAACAGATAGAAGAACAGCGCCGGAAGGATCATGCCCTCACCTCACCGGTACGGCGCGTCGAGCGCGATCGACTTCGCAATCTCGCGCTCCCAGCGGTCGCCATTGGCGAGCAGCTTCGCCTTGTCATAGTAGAGTTCCTCGCGGGTCTCGGTCGCGAACTCGAAGTTCGGCCCCTCGACGATGGCATCGACCGGGCATGCCTCCTGGCAGAGGCCGCAATAGATGCACTTCACCATGTCGATGTCGTAACGCACCGTGCGGCGGGTGCCGTCGTTGCGGCGCGGGCCGGCCTCGATCGTGATCGCCTGCGCCGGGCAGATCGCCTCGCACAGCTTGCAGGCGATGCAGCGTTCTTCGCCGTTCGGATAGCGGCGCAGTGCGTGCTCGCCGCGGAAGCGGGGCGAGATCGGCCCCTTCTCGAAGGGATAATTCAGCGTCGGCTTCGGCTTGAAGAAATAGCGCATGGCGAGAACAAACGCCGAGACGAATTCCGAGAGCAGAAGCGAGCGGGCTGTTGCGTTGACGTTGACACTCATGACGGCCTCACTTCGGCGCGATGCCGGCGAATTGCAGCACACCGGCCACGATCACCACCATCGCCAGCGACAGCGGCAGGAACACCTTCCAGCCGAGCCGCATCAGTTGATCGTAGCGGTAGCGCGGCACGATCGCCTTCGCCATCGCGAACATGAAGAACATGAAGAACACTTTGAGGGCGAACCAGACGATGCCCGGAATCCAGGTGAACGGCGGCAGGTCGACCGGCGGCAGCCAGCCGCCCAGGAACAGGATCGACGCCAGCGCGCACATCGTGGTGATCGCGACATACTCGCCGAGCATGAACAGGAGATACGGGGTCGAGCCGTATTCGGTCATGAAGCCGGCGACCAGTTCGGACTCCGCTTCGACCAGGTCGAACGGTGGACGGTTGGTCTCCGCAAGCGCCGAGACGTAGAACACCACGAACATCGGGAACAGCGGCCACACATACCAGTTCAGGATGGTGAGTTGCGGCAGGCCGATCAGGTGCGCGAGTCCGCGGCTGTTCTGAGCCTCGACCACGGCCGACAGATTCAGCGAGCCGACGCAGAGCAACACGGTGATGATGACGAAGCCGATCGAGACTTCATAGGAAACCATCTGCGCCGCCGAGCGCAGCGCGGCCAGGAACGGGTACTTCGAGTTCGACGACCAGCCGGCCATGATGATGCCGTAGATCGACAGCGACGAGATCGCGAAGATGTAGAGAATGCCGACATTGATGTCGGAGATCACCCAGCCGAGATTGAACGGGATCACGGCCCAGGCGGCCAGCGCCAGGATGCACGAGACCAGCGGCGCCAGCAGGAACACGCCCTTGTTGGAGCCGGACGGAATCACCGGCTCCTTCAGCACGAACTTCAAGAGGTCGGCGAAGGATTGCAGCAATCCGAACGGGCCGACCACGTTGGGGCCGCGGCGGATCTGCACCGCCGCCCATATCTTGCGGTCGGCGAGCAGGATGTAGGCGATCGCGATCAGCAGCACGACGAGCAGCAACAGGCTTTCCGCGACCATGATGATCAGCGGCCAGAGGAAGCCGGTCCAGAACGCGCTTGCGAAGAATTCAGCCATCAGGTCACGCTCACTCCGCTGCCGTCAGCATTCGGCCCGACGCCAGCCGCGAGCATTCCGCCATCACGGCAGAGGCCCGCGCGATCGGGTTGGTCAGATAGAAATCCTCGACGGTCGGCTTGAATGTCGCCTTGTCGACGCTGCCGCCCTTGCCGACCAGCGCCTTGACGTCGTCGGCCTTGCCGGCCTCGATCTGGTCGAGCCGCATCAGATGCGGGTAGGTCTTGAACATCGCCTGGCGCAGCGCCTGCAGCGAGTCGAACGGCAGCTTCTTGCCGAGCACATCGGACAGCGCGCGGATGATCGCCCAGTCCTCGCGGGCTTCACCCGGCGGGAACGCGGCGCGGTTGGCGATCTGCGCCCGGCCCTCGGTGTTGACGTAAATGCCCGACTTCTCGGTATAGGCGGCGCCCGGCAGGATGACGTCGGCGCGGTGCGCGCCCTGGTCGCCATGGGTGCCGAGATAGACGACGAAGGTGCCATCCGGGACCTTGATCTCGTCGGCGCCGAGCAGGAACAGCACGTCGAGGGTCCCGAAGGTCGTCATCTGCGCAGTGGTCAAGCCACCGGCCGAAGGCGAGAAGCCGATATCGAGCGCCCCGGCGCGCGAGGCGGTGTCCTGCAGCACGGCAAAGCCGTTCCAGCCGTCCTTCAGCGCGCCGACATCGGCGGCGAGCTTGGCGGCCAGGGCCAGCACCGCGGCGCCGTCATGCCTTGTGTAGGCACCGGGGCCGACCAGGATGATCGGGTTCTTGGCGTTCTTCAGCACGTCGGCAAAGGAGTGCTTGCCGGCCACGAGGTCCGCGAGCGTGTCGGTGCCCGCACCGAGATAGTCGTGCTCATAGGTGAAATCGGCCTTGGCGCCGATCATGCCGACCTTGAGCCCGCCGGTGCGCCAGCGCTTGCGGATCCGCGCGTTCAGCACGGCAGCTTCCTTGCGCGGATGCGAGCCGATGATCAGGATTGCGTCGGCCTGGTCGATGCCGGCAATCGTCGGGTTGAAGATATAGGAGCCGCGGCCGGCCTTGGCGTCGAACGCGTCGCCGCCCTGCACTGCCAGGTTGACCGAGCCGAACTTCGCGAGCAGCTCCTTGAGCGCATACATCTCATCGACCGCGGCGAGATCGCCCGCGATCGCGCCGATCCGCTTGCCGTCGGTCCGGCCGGCCTTGGCGGCGATCGCGGCAAAGGCTTCCT
Organism: Bradyrhizobium sp. USDA 4011; assembly: GCF_054063415.1. Classification (NCBI taxonomy): domain Bacteria; kingdom Pseudomonadati; phylum Pseudomonadota; class Alphaproteobacteria; order Hyphomicrobiales; family Nitrobacteraceae; genus Bradyrhizobium; species Bradyrhizobium sp. USDA 4011. The sequence continues at coordinate 8,232,837 of NZ_JBSSGG010000001.1, read as the reverse complement.
GCCAGGTCGCCGGCTTGAGCTGGCCGTTCTCGCGCACATACGGACGGTCGAGGCGCTGCGTGCGCAGGCCATCGACGACGTGGCGGGTCTTGTCGGAGATCCACTCCTCGTTCACCGACTCGTTGATGCGCGGCAGGATGCGCATCACCTCGCGGCCGCGGGTGTCGACGCGGATCGCCGAGCCGACGCCGTCCATGACGTCGACCGACTGCGTCTTGCCGAGCTCCCAAGGGCGCGCCGCGAAGGCATAGGGCTTCGAGGTCAGCGCACCGACCGGGCAGATATCGACGAGATTGCCCTGTAGCTCCGAGCTCAGCGCCTGCTCGAGATAGGTGGTGATCTCCATGTCCTCGCCGCGCCCGGTCGCGCCCATTTCCGGCGCGCCGCAGACTTCGGCGGAAAAGCGGACGCAGCGCGTGCACTGGATGCAGCGGTTCATCGAGGTCTTGACCAGCGCGCCGAGATACTTGTCCTCGACCGCGCGCTTGTTCTCGGCGAAACGGCTGGTGTCGACGCCGTAGCCCATCGCCTGGTCCTGCAGATCGCACTCGCCGCCCTGGTCGCAGATCGGGCAGTCCAGCGGATGGTTGATCAGCAGGAATTCCATCACGCCTTCGCGCGCCTTCTTGACCATCGGCGAACGGGTCGAAATCTCCGGCGGCTCACCCTTCGGTCCCGGACGGCAGTCGCGCACGGCCCAGGCGCAGCTCGCGACCGGCTTCGGGCCGCCCTTCACCTCGACCAGGCACATCCGGCAATTGCCGGCGATCGACAACCGCTCGTGATAGCAGAAGCGCGGAATCTCGGCGCCCGCCGCCTCGCACGCCTGCAACAGCGTGTACTCCGGCGGCACATCGATCTCTTTGCCATCGACGATGATCTTGCTCATGTCTCTTCTCTACTCCGCCGCGACCATGTGGACGGGATCACGAACGCCCTGATCGTCGAGATCGGCCTTGTGCGAATACTGATCGATGCGCTCTTCGATCTCGTGACGGAAATGCGCGATCAGACCCTGGATCGGCCAGGCTGCTGCGTCGCCGAGCGCGCAGATGGTGTGGCCCTCGACCTGCTTGGTGACTTCGAGCAGCATGTCGATCTCGCGCTTGTGGGCGCGGCCGTCCGCCATGCGGGTCAAGACGCGCCACATCCAGCCGGTGCCCTCGCGGCACGGCGTGCACTGGCCGCAGCTCTCGTGCTTGTAGAAATAGGAGATGCGCGCGATCGCCCGGATCAGGTCGGTCGACTTGTCCATCACGATCACGGCCGCGGTGCCGAGGCCCGAGCGCAGCTTGCTCAAGCTGTCGAAATCCATCGGCGTGTCGATGATCTGCTCGGCCGGCACCATGCGCACCGACGAGCCGCCCGGGATGACGGCCTTCAGATTGTCCCAGCCGCCGCGAATGCCGCCGCAATGCTTCTCGATCAGCTCGCGGAACGGAATCCCCATCGCCTCTTCGACGTTGCAGGGGCGCTCGACATGGCCGGAGATGCAGAACAGCTTGGTGCCGACATTGTTCGGCCGGCCGATGGCGGCGAACCAGGCCGCGCCGCGGCGCAGGATGTCGGGCGCGACCGCAATCGACTCGACGTTGTTGACGGTGGTCGGGCAGCCATAGAGGCCGACATTGGCCGGGAACGGCGGCTTCAGCCGCGGCTGGCCCTTCTTGCCCTCGAGGCTCTCGAGCAGCGCGGTCTCCTCGCCGCAGATATAGGCGCCGGCGCCGTGCGCGACGTAGATGTCGAACGGCCAGCCGTTGATGTTGTCCTTGCCGACCAGCTTGGCCTCATAGGCCTGGTCGATCGCCGCCTGCAGCCGCTCGCGCTCGCGGATGAACTCGCCGCGGATGTAGATGTAGCAGGCATGCGCGCCCATCGCGAAGCTCGCGAGCAGGCAGCCTTCGACCAGCAGATGCGGATCGTGCCGCATGATCTCGCGGTCCTTGCAGGTGCCGGGCTCCGACTCGTCCGCATTGACGACGAGATAGCTCGGACGGCCGTCCTTGGACTCCTTCGGCATGAAGGACCACTTCATGCCGGTCGGGAAGCCCGCACCGCCGCGGCCGCGCAGGCCCGAGGCCTTCATCTCGTTGATGATCCAGTCGCGGCCCTTGTCGATGATCCCCTTGGTGCCATCCCAGGCGCCTCTGCGGCGCGCGCCCTCGAGGCCCCAATCATGGAGGCCGTAGAGGTTCTTGAAGATGCGGTCCTTGTCGTCGAGCATGCTCAAAACTTTCCGAACATCACCGATTAGCTTGCGAATAAGCGAGCCCGGCAGCGCAGCCACCGAACACGATGGCCCACAACAGGCTGGATTCCAGCGTTGCGCTCAGCCCGTAGCGTTGCAGCAGGAACATGAAGCCGGCCGCGACGGCGGCATGCAGGGCGATCGTGCGCCAGGCCTTCATCGCAGCGCCCCTTCCCGTCTCGTTTGCCTGCACCTGAAACCCCTGCATCAGGTGGTTTCCTTCAGCGTCGTCGGCCCGCCTGCGGGCGCCGAGAACTGACGGTCGACCTGCGGGCCCGGCTTCGGCGGATTGCCGGCGGCAAAGCCGTCGAGCACCTTGCCGAAGCTTTCCTTGGTCAGGTCCTCATAGGTGTCCTTCCAAATCAGCACCATCGGCGCGTTCACGCAGGCGCCTAGGCACTCGACCTCTTCCCACGAGAAGTTGCCGTCCTTCGACAGCTGGAACGGATCGTGATGGATGCGATGCTGGCACACCTCGATCAGGTCGGCGGCGCCGCGCAGCCGGCACGGCGTGGTGCCGCAGACCTGGACATGCGCCTTTTTGCCGACCGGCGAGAGCTGGAACATGGTGTAGAAGGTCGCGATCTCCAGCATGCGGATATGCGGCATCTCGAGCAGGTCGGCGACGGCGCGGATCGCGGCTTCCGAGACCCAGCCGTCATGCTGCTCCTGCACGCGCCACAGAATCGCGATCGCAGCTGAAGCCTGACGGCCCGGCGGATATTTCTCGATCTGCTTCTTGGCCCAGGCGAGATTCTCGTCCGTGAACGTGAAGCTCGCGGGCTGCAATTCCTTCGGGGCAAGGCGGCGGACGGACATCGATCAAACTCTCGTTGCGGGCGGTGCGGATGCGGACATCATCACCGGTCGACCTCGCCGAACACGATGTCCAGCGAGCCAAGGATGGCGGAAACGTCGGCCAGCAGATGGCCCTTGCAGATGTGATCCATCGCCTGCAGATGGGCGAAGCCCGGCGCGCGGATCTTGCACTTGTAGGGCTTGTTGGTGCCGTCGGCGACGAGATAGACGCCGAACTCGCCCTTCGGTGCCTCGACCGCGGCGTAGACCTCGCCGGCCGGCACGTGCACGCCCTCGGTGTAGAGCTTGAAGTGATGGATCAGCGCTTCCATCGAGCGCTTCATCTCGCCCCGGCGGGGCGGCGCGATCTTGTTGTCCTCGACCACGACCGGGCCCTGCCCGTCCGCAGCCTTCAACTTCTGGATGCACTGCTTCATGATGCGCACCGACTGGCGCATCTCTTCCATGCGGATCAGGTAGCGGTCGTAGCAGTCGCCGTTCTTGCCGATCGGAATGTCGAAATCCATCTCGGCGTAGCACTCGTAGGGCTGCGACTTGCGCAGGTCCCAGGCCGCGCCCGAGCCGCGCACCATCACGCCGGAGAATCCCCACTCCCAGGCCTCCTTCAGCGACACCACGCCGATATCGACGTTGCGCTGCTTGAAGATGCGGTTGCCGGTCAACAGCGTGTCGAGGTCGTCGACGACCTTGAGGAATGGATCGCACCACGCCTCGATATCGTCGATCAGCTTCGGTGGCAGGTCCTGGTGCACGCCGCCGACGCGGAAGAACGCCGCGTGCATGCGCGAGCCCGAGGCACGCTCGTAGAACACCATCAGCTTTTCGCGCTCTTCGAAGCCCCACAGCGGCGGGGTCAGCGCGCCGACGTCCATCGCCTGCGTGGTGACGTTGAGCAGATGCGAGAGGATGCGGCCGATCTCGCAATACAGCACGCGGATCAGCTGGCCGCGGCGCGGCACCGTGATGCCGAGCAGCTTTTCGGCCGCGAGGCAGAACGCATGCTCCTGATTCATCGGGGCGACATAGTCGAGCCGGTCGAAATACGGAATCGCCTGCAGATAGGTCTTGTGCTCGATCAGCTTCTCGGTGCCGCGGTGAAGCAGGCCGATATGCGGATCGACACGTTCAACGACCTCGCCGTCGAGCTCCAGCACGAGACGCAAAACGCCGTGAGCGGCCGGGTGCTGCGGTCCAAAGTTGATGGTGAAATTACGAAGATTCTGTTCGTTCATGATCAGGCCTTCGGTTCCGCCTTCGCCTTTTCGTCACCCGGCAAGGGGTAATCGGCCCCCTCCCACGGCGACAGAAAATCGAACTTGCGGAATTCCTGGTTGAGCCGGACCGGCTCGTACAGCACCCGCTTCTCCTGGTCGTCGTAGCGCACCTCGACGAAGCCGGTGAGCGGAAAGTCCTTGCGCAGCGGATGGCCGTCGAAGCCGTAATCCGTCAGCAGGCGGCGCATGTCCGGATGCCCGATGAAGATCACGCCGTAGAGATCGTAGGTCTCGCGCTCGAACCAGTCGGCGCCGGGGAAGACGCCGATGATCGACGGCACCTGCGTGGTCTCGTCGGCCTGCCCGCGTACTCGGATGCGCGTGTTCAGCGTCGGCGACAGCAGATGATAGACGATATCGAAGCGCTTTTCGCGGCTCGGATAGTCGACCGCGGTCGCGTCGGTGAAGTTGACGAAGCGGCAGTTCGGATCGTCACGCAGAAAAGTGACGACGTTCACGATTCTGCCAATCTCGACGTCGATAGTGAGTTGATTGAACGCGACCGAGTGCGCCGTGGCGGCGCCCGGAAGCGCGCTCACGATCGTCTGCCCAAGGGCGTCGAGCTTGCCGTCGTCCATGCCTGAAACCTTAGCGTTCGATAGTGCCGATACGGCGGATCTTCTTCTGCAGCAGCAGCACGCCGTAGAGCAGCGCTTCCGCCGTGGGCGGACAGCCCGGCACATAGATGTCGATCGGCACGATGCGGTCGCAACCACGCACCACCGAGTACGAATAGTGGTAGTAGCCGCCGCCGTTGGCGCAGGAGCCCATCGAGATGACGTAGCGCGGCTCCGGCATCTGGTCGTAGACCTTGCGCAGCGCGGGCGCCATCTTGTTGGTCAGCGTGCCCGCAACGATCATCACGTCGGACTGCCGCGGCGAGGCGCGCGGCGCAAAGCCGAAGCGCTCGACGTCGTAACGCGGCATCGAGACCTGCATCATCTCGACCGCACAGCAGGCGAGACCGAAGGTCATCCACATCAGCGAGCCGGTGCGCGCCCAGGTGATGAGATCGTCGGCCGCCGCGACGAAGAAGCCCTTGTCGGACAGTTCGTGATTGACCTCGAGGAAAAACGGATCATTGGCGCCGACCGGCTTACCGGTCGACGGATCGAGAATGCCTCTCGGAGCTTGCGCAATCGCCGGCTGCGAGGATGCGGCGGTGGGGCTCAATCCCATTCGAGCGCGCCTTTCTTCCATTCATACGCGAACCCGACCGTCAGTACGGCCAGGAACACCATCATCGACCAGAAGCCGGTCGCGCCCAGTTTTCCGAACGCCACTGCCCACGGGAACAGGAACGCCACTTCGAGATCGAAGATGATGAAGAGGATCGCCACCAGATAGAAGCGGACGTCGAACTTCATGCGGGCGTCGTCAAAAGCGTTGAATCCGCATTCATAGGCTGACAGCTTTTCCGGATCCGGCGACTGGAACGCGACCAGGAACGGCGCGATCAGGAGCGCCAGCCCGATCAGGCTCGCGACCCCGATAAAGACCACAAGTGGGAGATAATTCTGCAGGATGCCGGTCATCGGCGAGGCCTTCTTGCTGCGGTTTCGGACGTGCCGCAGATTCGTTGATTGGAATTGTTCTTGAGGCTTTAGCGCAGCGCAACAGGGGGCGCAAGACAAGCTATTTTGACGCTTTTACCGCCCCTTCCCGCGGGCTGATGGCCTCATCGGGCGGATGCGCTGCCTCACGGGTAACGCTGCGCCGGCCACCCGGTGCCCTGCGCTCTCGCCATATCAGCCCAGCTCCCTTTCGGCAGCGAGCATCTCGGCCGCGGCCAGCGTCAGGCGGTCGAGATGTCCGAGCAGCAGCTCAAGATCCTGTGGACCAAGCTGTTCCAGCAGGCGCCGGTTTCGCTCCTGCGCCCCGGCCACGATGGCGTCATGGGCGGCGAGCCCGGCCTTGGTGAGGGAGACAAGTGTTTCTCGATTGTCACGCGGGTTGGCGGCCTTGGCGACCAGCTTGCGCGCGACGAGCTCGGCAAGCGCCCGGCTGATCTGGCCCTTGTCCATGCCGACGGCTTCGGCAAGCCGCACCACGCTCATCGGCGGCCGCCGACCGAGCGAGGCGACCAGGCCGAACTCGACCGAGGACAGGCCGGTCAGCCGCTTGTAGCGCAGCAGCGCACCGCGCCTGAGCAGATTCGCCAGCACCATCAGCCGCGACGACATCATCGCGGTGATCGGCGCCAGCTCGGCATCAACCACCGCCTCCGGCGGCAAGGCCCTCGCAGTCCTGAGCTTCTCGGTCATCGCCAACCTCTGCCAACAAAGCCTGTCGCTGCCAAGTTAATCGAGATCGTTGACATTGTCATCGATCTATCATTGACTTCGTCAACGACACAGCGACCGTCGGCAAGAATCCGGCGGCGGGAGGAAACCAGTATGACCATCACCCAGCGGGACCGCGATCTCGGCACTGCCTATGCGATGAAGCCGTCCACCACCCGGACCGAGTTCACCTCGGTCGTCCGCGGCACATCGATGGGCGAGCTGCTGCGCCGCTACTGGCACCCGATCGGCCTCGGCGGCGACGCCACCGATATCCCCAGAAAAGTCCGCGCGCTCGGCGAAGACCTGATCCTGTTCCGCGACCGGCACGGCCGACCCGGCCTGCTGCATGCGCGCTGCTGCCATCGCGGCACCACACTCTATTACGGCAAGGTCGAGGAAGACGGCATCCGCTGCTGCTATCACGGCTGGAAGTTCGACACCGAGGGCCGCTGCCTTGAACAGCCCTGCGAGCTCGAAGGCGGCCTGTTCAAGGACAAGGTGCGCCAGCCCTGGTATCCGGTGCAGGAACGCTACGGCCTGATCTTCGCCTATATGGGCCCAGCGGATAAGAAGCCGGTGCTGCCGCGCTACGAGTGCCTGGAGAATATGGACGACGGCGAATTCGTCGAGGCCGACGATTCCTCGATCGGCGGCGGCGGGCCCGCCGTGATCCCGTGCAACTGGCTGCAGCATTTCGAGAACGTCGCCGACCCCTATCATGTGCCGGTGCTGCACGGCTCGTTCTCGGGGCCGCAATTCACCACCATGATGGCCTCGATGCCCGAGGTGAAGTTCGAGATGTCGCCGCGCGGCGTCGCGGTGCGCTCGATCCGCAAGCAGGACGACGGCAAGGTGTTCTATCGCGTCACCGAGGCCGCCCTCCCCACGCTCCGCGTCGTGCCCAATCCGCGGGTCGCGCAATTCGCCCGCGTCGAATCGATCGGCTGGACCTTGCCGATCGACGACACCTCGTTCCGCATCTATGTCGCCGGCCGCGTCAAGCAGTCAGGCGATATCGGCCGCATGCGCTCGAAGTTCAACGGCAAGTTCTGGTGGGACATGACGGAGCAGGAGCACCAGCAATTCCCCGGCGACTACGAGGCCCAGGTCGGCCAGGGGCCGGTGACGGTTCATTCGGAAGAGCATTTCGGCCAGAGCGACCGCGGCGTCCTGATGATCCGCCGGATGCTCTCTGACCAGATCGAGGCCATGGCCGCTGGCCGCGACCCGATCGGCGTGTCGTTCGATGCCAGTGCCGGGCCGGTTGAATTCGAGGCGGGGAATTACATCCGCGAGGCATAAGGCCCGCGCGCAAGCAAACAAGAAGAACAAAAAGATCATCGGGGGAGGAAGTCATGGTCGATGTCGCACCGCAAGCGGCTGCAGCCACACGGGCCGCTGCCACGCCCTCCGCGCGCCGCTATTACGTTCTCGGTCTGCTCACCATCATCTACGCCCTCAACTTTCTCGACCGTACGATCTTCAACGTCCTGATCGAGCCCATCAAGAAGGAGTTCGCGCTCAGCGACACCACGATGGGCCTGCTCGCCGGGTTCGGCTTCGTGCTGTTCTACTCGCTGCTCGGCATTCCCATTGCGCGGATGGCCGATCGCCTCAACCGCCGCAACATCGTAGCATTGGCCTTCGCGTTCTGGAGCGCGATGACCTATCTCTGCGGCATGGCCTCCAGCGTCGCGACGCTGGCACTGGCGCGGGTCGGCGTCGGCATCGGGGAATCCGCAGGCACGCCAGCCTCGCAATCGATGATCGCCGATCTCTTCGACAAGAACGAACGTCCGCGCGCGCTCGGCATCTACGCGATCGGCACCTATCTCGGTGTCTTCCTCGGCTATTTCATCGGCGGCTATGTCAACCAGCACTATGGCTGGCGGATGGCCTTTTTCACCGCCGGCCTGCCCGGCATCGCGCTCGCCGCGGTGCTGTGGCTGACGATCTCCGAGCCGACGCGAGGTGCGATGGCAGAGACCTTCAAGGCCGAGCCGATCGGGCCGACGCTGGGCTTCCTGATCTCGCAGCCGAGCTTCGTCATCGTGCTGGCGGGCTTCTGTCTCACGACCTACACCAACTACGCCACCGCGGTGTGGATCCCGCCGTTCCTGGCGCGCATCCATCATCTGACCAGCGCCGAGATCGGCACCTATGCCGGCACCTTCAAGGGTCTCGCCGGCATGGCGGGCACGCTGATCGGCGGCCTCGTGGTGGCGCAGATCGGCCGCCGCGACCACCGCTGGAAGCTGTGGGCACCCGCGATCATGTCCGGCCTCGCCGGTCCCGTCTTTGCGCTGTGCATGCTGACGGAAAGCTTCACGCTGATGGTTGCGACGCTGGCGCTGACCTCGTTCATGGTCGGCTTCCATCTCGGCCCGATCTTTGCGATCGCGCAGACGGTCGCAAGGCCCAGCATGCGGGCGCTGGCCTCGGCCATCGTGCTGCTCACCGCGACCTGCTTCGGCCAGGGCGTCGGCCCCCTCGCCGTCGGCATGATCAATGACGCCCTGAAGGGCGCGTACGGCACGGATGCGGTTCGCTACTCGCTGCTGTCGGCCGCGGTGACGACGACGCTGGGCGCGCTGCTGTTCGCCTGGGCGGCGCGCTGGATCCGTGCCGATATCGCGCGCACCAGCTAAGCGTCCATGAAGGCTAGCAGGTCGGCCATCAGGCGCGCACTGTGCGTCAGCGGCAAAGCGTGCGGCGCGCCTTCATAGACGGCGAGCTTGCTGCCTTTGATCAGCGCCGCCGTCTTCGCGCCGGTCAGCTCGAGCGGCGCGCTGGCATCCTTGTCGCCGTGCACAATCAGCATCGGGCGATCGATGCTTTGGGCCGCGGCGCGCAGGTCGGCAAAGGAGATCGTCTTGCGGCAGGCCAGCGCCACCGGCAGCGGCACGCTCAGCATCATCTCCCTGATCCAGGCCCGCGTGGCCTCGGGCGTGTCGGGCATGAAGAACGGCGCCTCGTTCTCGCCCATCCATTTTGGGAAGTCCTGCGCGATCGCGGCATTCTGCGCCTCGACCATCGCCCTCGGCACCGCGATCGGATTGTCCTCGGTCTGGACGATGAACGGCGTGGTCGGCGCCACCAGCACCAGCCGCGCGATACGGTCCGCGCTGTGACGAGCCAAATAGTTCACCGCCTCGATCGATCCCATCGAATGCGCGACGATCGTGACGTCGTGCAGATCGTGTTGCTCGATCACGGCAGCGACGTCATCGGTCAGCGTATCGAGATCGTACCCTGTCATCGGCATGTCGGAACGGCCGTGGCCGCGCCGGTCTGGCGCGACGCAACGAAAACCCTTGGCGTTCAGCGCCACGATCTGGCTGCCCCAGACGCTGGAATTGAACGTCCAGGCGGCAAGCAGCAGCACCGGCTTACCCGCGCCCCAATCCTGCACGAACAGTTTTGTGCCGTCGCTCGCGGTCGCATAAAGCGGTTGGCTGGCCATGATATGTTTCCCTTTGCGGATCGATCGGCAACATCGCCGCCGATGCACCGACCATCGCAAAGGGAGATCGCGCGCGCGATTACGCCTCAGGTAATCACGCGCGTGATACCAAGTTTACGGAAGCGAAAACGCTTCCGTCTCACCGCTGATAGCGCACAACGCCCTTGCCGGCGTAGCTCGAGGTGACGTTGGAGAACTCGCCTTCGAAGGTCGCGGCGGCCGACCAGCCGTTTCGCCAGTTCATCTCGACCGATGCCGTGGTCAGCGCGGAGTCGCTTGCCTGCGCCGCGCCGTTGACGACGAAGCTGGTGCCCGGCAGCGCCTGGAAGGTCGCGGCAGCCGAGCGGTTGGGGTCGTAGTCATGGGCCCAGGCGAAGCGCGTGCGCAGCGTCAGGATGCCGTCCTGCACCGGGAAGGACTTGTCGGCGCGGAGGCCGAGCTCGCTGCGCGTATCGGTCAGGCTCTTGCCGCCATAGGTCAGCGCAAACGTCGACAGGCCCGAGATCACCCGCTCGGCGTAACCAGGCAGTTCGAAAGTCGTGAACTGGCTGGCGGCGTAAGGCGTGATGCCGACACCGCCGATCCACGGCGCGACGAAACGATAGCCGCCCTCGAGCCGCCCCGAATAAGGCGTTGGCGTTGAACTCGGCGCGAAGCTTGTCGACGCCAGCGGCCGTTACGGTGCGATTGGTGGTGATGTCCTGCCAGCCATAGGCGAGCGCGGCGGAGATATAGGCCGGACCTTCGCTGTGGCGGACATAGGCGCCGGCCTGGAACAGATCGGACCGCCCGCTGCCGCTGCCCGCGACCGAGAAGCTGGTGCCGCCGCCGGCGATCGCAAAGCCCGCAATGGTGTTCGGCGAGAACAGATAATCGGCCCCGACCGCCGTGCCATAGACGCTGCTGGTGGTGTCGTTCGATCCGACAACGGCGTTGCCGCTGGTCGATTGCGAACCGCCGAAGCCGGCGGCCCAGACGTTCCAGCGCGGCACGAACGGCACCGGCGGCGCCTTGGTGAACATCGCGAACGCATCGGTCTTCCGGGTCGCGACATAGGCGCTCGCTTCGGCCTCTTCCGCATAGCCCGTTGCGGCCGGAATCGCCCCCGCTCCGCCCGTGCGGTTCATGAAGGGATCGGTGAGCAGCCCCATGAACAGATTCATGGCATCGAACGTCGTCTGCTGCGAGCCGCTCGCCAATTCGCCGGACGCCTGGGACGCTGACCCTGACGGCGGCGGAAAGCTATTCCGGCGCGACGACCATCAATTCCGGCGCAACGCTGGCGCTGTCGATCGGCGGCAGCATCTCGAATTCGACCGTCGTGACCGTGAATCCCACATTTGATATTTCGGCAACATCGTTCTTCCTCAACAGGATCACAACGCTCGCGGGCGATGGATCGGTTGCAGCGAGACTGGAGCGACGACGGATTTCCGCGGCTGGCGACGCACCCGTGAGGTCCCGAAATGACCCGTCGGCGATTTGCAGGTCGACCGGAAGCCTTGCTCCGGTTCATTTGAACGTCGCGAAGCGAGTTCGCGCGCGAGAGGGATAAGTGGAGCGCGACGCCAGAGATCGCCGCGCTCACACCGTCAGGTTAGCTTGCCGGTGTATTTCTCCAGCGCCGCCCAGGCGTCCGCGCCATAGGTCTTCTGCCATTGCGTGTAGAAGCCGGCCTTCACCAGCGCGGCTCTGAACTGCACGGGATCGGGCTTGTTGAAGGTCATGCCCTTCCCGGTCAGCTCGGCCTGCAACGAGCGGTCCATCTCGACCAGATCGGCGCGCTCCTTCACCGCCGCCGCGTCGAATGCCGCATTGATGAGCTCGAGCAGATCGGGCGGCAGAGCCGCCATCGCGCGGCGGTTGCCGAGGATCCAGTAGCCGCTCCAGCAATGGTTCGACAGCGCGCAGTATTTCTGCACCTCGTACAGCTTTCCGGTCGAGACCTGCGCCAGCGGATTCTCCTGCCCTTCGACGATGTGGGTCTGCAGCGCCGAATAGAGTTCACTGTAGGAGATGCTCGACGGCAGCGCGCCAAGTCCTGAGAACAGCGACGTCAGCAATGCCGTCACCGGCACGCGAATTTTGAAACCCTTGAGATCGTCGACGCTGTTGAGCTGCCGGCTCGACGACGAGGTGATCTGGCGGAAGCCGTTGTCCCAGACCTTCTTCAGCGGCACGACGCCGGTCCTGGCGATCGCATCGCGGACGATATCGCCGACGCCGCCGTCCATCGCCGGCCAGACCTGGTCGTAGGACTGGAACGCAAAACCGATGCTGGGCAGGCCCGACAACGGCACCAGCGTCGACAAGGTCATGCTCGGTGCCGCCAATAGCTCGATACCGCCGGCGCGGACCTGCGACAGCATCTCCGGATCGCCGCCGAGCTGGCTGTTGGCGAACACCGTGATGTTGACCCGGCCGGACGATTGCGTGCCGACCAGCCTCGCCGCCTCGGCCAGACGGATTGTTAGCGGATGGGTTTCCGGAGTGTTTACGCCGAGCTTGAAGTCGAACTCGGCCGCGGCAAGAGACGGCTTACCAAACATCGCGGCGGCGAGTGCCACGGAGCCGGTTCCCAGCATCCGCCGACGCGTCATATTCCTTGTTTTCATTATTGTTTTTCTCCCAAGCGCAGTCCGCGCCCATGGCCAGTTTCAGCCCTCTCCCTCTGTGATGCAAGGCACGGTGAAACCAATCCGCCCGTGGCACGAAACCATTTCCGGGAACTCACGAAACGATCCGGAAACAGATGGCGCTTACCACTACCTGCCATAGACGGCGCAGAGACGCCCGGAGGCGACCATGAACCACTCGATCCATTCAGCCGATCGCGCGACCCACCTCAAAATTGTGGTTGTTGCCCTCGTTGCGGCCATCGGGATTGCGGCTTTCGGTATTTCGGCCCGGAACAACGCGGAGTTCACCCAGACCGCCCAGACCAACCAGGTCATCAAGGCCGGGAAGCCCGTCGCTATCACCTCCTCGGGCACCTCGACAGTCCGCTAAGACGTATTCAGGCTACGGCAGACAAAGCGGCCGCCTTCGGGCGGCTTTTTTGTTGGGCCTGATCGTCTCACGCTCCGATCAAGGCGGTGCGGGCGTTCGCCAGGTTGGGCTACGGCGATTGCAGGATCACCGAGATCGGGGCGCGCGAGATCGCTGCCGCTGGTGCTCAACCTCGACGGCACCCTGAACAAGGACGACCTGCTCTATCTGAACCTGCACTCGATCCTGCGTCGCAATCCGCTGCTCGTTGTTGCATGTGCGGTCTGGCTGACGCGCGATCGCGCAGCCGTGGCGAAATCTTAACCGCCTCCTAACGCGGTTGTTCGATTGCAATCCGCTCCGCGACCCCAGTTTTAAAGATCGTTCGGTTAAGGTCGGCGTCAGCGGAGGCGCAGGCCCACAATGAATTTGCAGCAGCAAGTAATTTCGACCGGCTTCAAGATCATCTGCACGGATTGCGGCAGCCTGGCGATCAAGGTCGCCGATCCCGCGCACGCGTCCGGCGACACCATCATCGAATGCCGCCGCTGCAACGCCGTTCGCGGCACGGTGGCGGACCTGCACACCCTGGCGCGGCGCGGCCGCGACCTGTTCGAATTCTAGCCCCGGCGCCGCCGATGCTGTCAGAACCGAACGCGACCATGCAGAGCGACATTCCCCTGGATACGGTCTGGTCGATCCTCGAGGCCGCCAACGAACTGGGCGATACCCACACGGTTGACGCTTGCCGCCGTATCATCGACGCGAATCTGCGCGGCGACACCCCGGGACAATCCGACCTCAACGCGGTCGCCGCATTCTTTGCCTGATCAAGGCGGCGGGTTGCGGTTTGTGAATTCAATGCGGCGCGGCGGTGACAGATCGCCCGGCGGAAACACAACAATACAGACCGAGACGTCATTTAACCTTGCTTGACTTGATCAGCCCGAGGTCGATCGGCTAGCTGTCGCACAGCTTTCGATCGGACGGGCTGATGCAATTGACGCGCGAAGACCTGGTTGTCGGGGTCACAATCCCCGGGTTCTTCGTCCTCGGCACCGCCTCGATGATCGCCTGCGGGCACGCGTTCCCGGCGATGCATGTCTGGCGCTCCGGCATTACTGCCGAGGCCATCCTCGGCACCGCCATCATGGCCGTCTTCATCCCGGCGTTCGTCGCGGGCCGCTTCAGCTTCGGTTATCTGGTGAGCTTCGCGCTGCTGTCAGCGGTGTTCGGCTTCGTCTGGCTCAGCTTCTTCAGCGCGTTCGATTATCCGCATGCCATCGCCCGCTGGGCCATCATCGCCGCGCTGGCCGCCGCGATGATCCCCCTGATGTTCCAGAATATGCCGGTTTGGCGGCCCGACCTGTCCGAAACGGCGATCAAACGCATAGCGCTGCTGCTGCTGGCGTCGTCCTTGGCCGTGCTGATCGCCGACATCTCGTACGGCGCCAATCTCGGCAGTCCCTATGGCGCAGCCCGCAACGCCGTCACACGGCCGGCGCTGTTGAATTATCTCACCGGGATCATGATCGGCGCGGTCCTGCCCTATCTGTTCGCGCATTTCGCGTCGCGCAGGCAAAGGGTGCAGGCCGCTTGCGTGTTGCTGTTTGCGCTTTGCTTCTATCCGGTCGTCAACAACAAGACCGTGCTGCTGTTGCCGATCTGGCTGCCGTTTCTGTTCTGGCTGTTCGGCCGGTTCACCCCGCGGCTGGCCACGGTGCTCGCGTTCCTCATTCCGATGATCATTGGGCTGACGGCGTTCGCGGTGCTCGGCGCCGACAGGGACTACGTCGTGTTCAGCGCCATCAATCTGCGTTTCCTCGCAATCCCGTCGCTCGCCCTTGATCAATATGCCGACTTCTTCGCGCACCGCGACCTGACCCGCTTCTGCCAGATATCGATCGTGCGACAGGTGACCACCTGCCCGTATGGCGAGCTCGGCCCCGCGCTCGGAGCGATCTATCGGGACGGCAATTTCAACGCCTCCTTCCTCGCAACCGAGGGCATCGCGTCGGTCGGTCTTGCGCTCACGCCGGTTTCGGCACTCGTATGCGGCCTGATCCTGTCGGTGGGGTCGATGGTCTCACGGCACCTGTCACCGCGCTTCATCGCAGTGTCGTCGGGCATCGCGGTTCAGGCCATCATGAACGTGCCGCTCACGACAGGCCTGATGTCGAACGGGATCGCGCTGCTGTTCCTGCTGTGGTGGCTGACGCCCGAATGGCGAGCGGAAGCTTCGCAGCATCAGCAACAGTCAACGCGACCCGTCGATGCCGTCGGTGTCGCGGCCTGATGTCTTGCGCCCTACCGCGGCACGACGTTGCGGCCTAAGCGATCGGCGGCGCTACCAAGCAACGCCGATACGCCCCTGTGGCCTCACTTCTTTCGGAGAACGATGATGCTCTGATACGGTGAGATCCCGTTCATGCCGACGTCAACGAGATCAAACCGGTCGGTCCAGTGCGTCTCGATGTACCGCTTGCTGATGATCGTCTCGCCGTAGGTCATTTCGCCATCGACCGGATAGCTTTGCGGATAGAAGTAGAATCCGTCCCGCGCCACAGTCTCGGCGATCTTTTGCTGATCCCAGCCAGGCAATTTGGAAATCGGCTCATAGAATGCGTATGCCGGCGGTCGAACGGTCAGAAGAAAGAGACCGCGATTCTCCAGAGAGTCGTGAACCGCGGTCAGGCATGTCTCGCTTGCGGCAGGCGAGAGGTGCGTCCAGATCGATAACGCGTAAGCGACATCGAATTTCTGGTTGAATGGCAGACGTCTCGGCAGGCTGTCCGACAACACGATATCGGCGCGCGGGTTGGAGCGTTGCGCGACCTGGATGATGCCCTTGTGCGGATCACACCCATGCAGATTGCGCAGTGGCACATCCTTCATGAAGTACCGGAGCACACTGCCCCAGCCGCAGCCATAGTCCAGCACCGCGCATTCGGCGAAAGGCTTATCCAGGTGACGTCTGAGCTTTTCGTGCAACAGGCGATAGGTTTCGATGACGGCGGCGCCGAGCTCCATCCCGGAACGACCGCTCCAGTTTTTCTGGGTGCCGGCATCCGGCGGATCGGGAATGGCGGCCTGGATCGCCTTGAAGCCATCATATTCCTTCCAGAGCAGCACGTTCCACAGATACGGATCGTCGATCCATTTGAGTGCGTCGTATACGGACTCTCCCCTTCGGCAGGCAGCGTCAGCTCTTTCCAGTTCGTCGTTGTAGTATTCGTTCAGCCACGAACTCCAGTTCATCGGCACGCCTCCGTGTCAGGTTCGCTTCATCAGCCCTCGCCCACGCTCGCGTCGTTTGAATGTCCTGAACTGTCTTCGCTTACTCCGGCAACTTTAAGACCCATCGAACGCGTGCGAGTTCCGCAAGGTGGTGGAACCGCTGATGTCGTTTTTGCGCCATGGACGAGCGACCGCCGTCGCCAGGAGTAGCAGCGACAGACCTCAACCGTCGCGGGAACCAGTTGATGGCCGCTGTCGAGGGTGACACCGGGGGCGCGACGGGGAGGATCGACAAGATAGCAAACATGATCGATCACAACGAGAGGGTGCGCGAAACTTGCAGTTCGGCAAACGTCGGGAGCACCCGCCGTTTCGACCACGCCCAGCTCATCAGGACGGACCTGCCCGAAGCTCAAAACGCATTCCGGCAACCTCCCAAGAAATACTCTTGGGAACCGACATCTCTGCTAAGTCATTGAAATAAATGGCGCGAGAGACGGGACTCGAACCCGCGGCCTCCGCCGTGACAGGGCGGCGCTCTAACCAACTGAGCTACTCCCGCGGATGCCGATCATCGGATTGATCCGCGCAGGATCGAGGGCATAAAGGCCCGCATCCCGATAGTCAAGCACGTTGCGGAGCCCTGCACAGCGCGGACATTTGCGCGCCACGGGCGCGAGTTGTCGCCTGTTTTCAGCGGAAACGGCGTAGTCAGCAAAGCCCCGAATCAAATAAGGCCTGATACGTCTGGGTTTCCTGTGGCCGGGCCCGGCGCTGCCCGTGCCCGGAACCCGCGGTCTCAGGACTTTTCCGGACGCATTTTCCCGACGCGAACGGCGCGCCATTCGCGTGAAAGCAGCAATCCAGCCATTCAGCAACGAGGAAGGCCACACATGGCGAAGAAAGCAGCGACCCCGGCGACGATCACGCTGAAGCACCTGGCGGCGGCCATCGCCGAAGAGCAGGAGCTGTCCAAGAAGCAGGCCGAGGCGATCCTGACCGACATGGTCACCCGGATCACCAAGCACCTCAAGAAGGGTGAGCGGATTCGCATCGTCGGCCTCGGCATCCTCCAGGTTCGCAAGCGCGCCGCCCGCATGGGCCGCAACCCGGCGACCGGCGAGCAGATCCACATCAAGGCGAGCAAGAAGGTCGCCTTCCGCGCCGCCAAGGAGCTGAAGGAAGCCGTCTAAGGCTTTAGCCTTCCCGGTTTGATACCAAGGCGCCATTCCGGCTCGTGACGCGGCCCCGGAATGGCGCTTTTCTGTTGTAGACTTGTCTCTCGATGCGCTTTGCTGCCCGAACCAACGTCGCCTGAGCGTCTTATTCCCGTTCTCCATCCCTGCGCGGTCTTCATGCTGGCACCGGCTCTCGACTTCAAGCACACCGTCACCGAGCGCTTCCTGCGCTATGTCGTGATCGACACCCAATCCGACCCGGATTCACCGACCACGCCCTCCACCGAGAAGCAGAAGAATCTCGGCCGCCTGCTGGTCACCGAGCTGCAGGCGATGGGCATATCCGACGCGCATCTCGATCCACACGGATACGTCTATGCGACCATCCCGGCCAACACCGACAAGACGGTGCCCGTGATCTGCTTCTGCTCGCACATGGACACCTCACCCGACTGCACCGGCAAGAATGTCAAGCCGCAGTTCGTGAAGAATTATCGCGGCGGCGACATTGTGCTCCCGGCCGATGCCTCGCAGGTGATCCGCGCCTCCGAGCACGAAGCGCTGGCCGACCAGATCGGCAACGACATCATCACGACCGACGGCACCACCCTGCTCGGCGCCGACAACAAGGCCGGCCTCGCCGAGATCATGGACGCTGCGCATTTCCTGATGACCAATCCGCAGGTGAAGCACGGCACCATCAAGATCCTGTTCACGCCCGACGAGGAGATCGGCCGCGGCGTCGACAAGGTCGACATCAAGAAGCTCGGGGCCGATTTCGGCTACACCATGGACGGCGAGACCGCGGGCCACATCGAGGACGAGACCTTCTCCGCCGACGGCGCCAGCATCATCATCGAAGGCGTCGCGACCCATCCGGGCTTCGCCAAGGGCAAGATGGAACACGCAATCAAGATCGCGGCCGCGATCGTCGATCGCCTGCCGAAGGACGTCTGCTCGCCCGAGACCACCGAAGGCAAGGAAGGCTTTCTGCATCCGGTCGCAATCTCTGGGGCGCTGGAGAATGCGCGGATCGACTTCATCGTCCGCGATTTCACCGAGCAAGGCCTGAAGCAGAAGGAAGCGCTGCTCGAGAAGATCGTGCAGGACGTCATGAAGGGATACCCGCGCTCGACCTACCGCATGGAGGTCAAGCAGCAATACCGCAACATGAAAGAGGTGATCGATCGCCACCCCCGGATCGTCGCCTATGCGATCGAGGCGATCGAGCGCGCCGGGCTATCGCCGGTGAAGACCTCGATACGTGGCGGCACGGATGGCTCGCGGCTTTCGTTCATGGGACTGCCCTGCCCCAACATCTTCGCCGGCGAGCACGCATTCCATTCGCGGCTCGAATGGGTCAGCCGCCAGGACATGGAGAAGGCCGTGCAGACCATCGTCCACCTGGCGATGATCTGGGAAGAAAGGGCGTAAAGCCTCGCACAGTCCGCTTACGTCATTGCGAGCGAAGCGAAGCAATCCATATCTGCGCGCGCGGCAAAAATGGATTGCTTCGTCGCCATGCTCCTCGCAATGACGGCACCGCCAATGCGCTCTGCCTTCAGCTAGGCCCGCGCCGTCACGATCCAGATCGCGCCCGGCAGCGGCACGGAATCGCCCTTGACGAACGGCGCCAGCGCCTCGCGCATCGACGCGATGGCGGCGGAGCGAACCTCATCCGGGTGCCCTTCCAGCGCGCGGCTGGCCGGCCCGATCTCGAGCACGCCCTGGATCGCCGCATCGATGCCGCGCCCGGTCGCAACATCGAGTTCGACCCGGCACGGCTCCATGGCAACGTCGGAGAAGCCGGCTTCACCGAGGATCCGCTTCACCCGGACTTCGGACGCAAATGAGAACGGACCGGGGTCTTCGGGACCAAGCTGCGGCAGCTTCGGCACGTGCTTGTAGACCGCCTGCAACGGCGCCATGAAGAACGGATTTTCGCGCGGCTCCTGCCAGCAGGCGAAGGCGAGCCGGCCCGACGGCTTCAGCGCCTTGTGCAGATTGGCGAACGACACCGCCGGATCGGCAAAGAACATCACGCCGAAGCGCGACGCCAGGAGATCGAAGCTTGCGGGATCGAACGGATAGACCGTGGCGTCGGCCAGCGCATAGGTGACCGGCGCGTCCTTCGGCGTGCTTTGCCGTGCCCGCTCCAGCATCGGTCCGGAGACGTCCACGCCGAACACATGGCCTGACGGCCCCACCTTGGCCGCAAACGCATTCGTCGAGGCGCCGCTGCCGCAGCCGACATCGACGATGCGCTCGCCGGCCTTCGGCGCCGCGCGATCGATCAGCAGGTCGAGCACCGGCTGCAGCACGATGTCCTGCGCGGCCTGCCGCGTGGCCCAGCGCTGACCGCCCGGCCCGTTCCAATATGCAATCTGATCGGCGTTTTGCGGGTGGCCTGCGTCCATGTGAACAAAACCTCGTTGAGAGATGGCGCCGATCCTAGCAAGTCTCGCGCGTCGCAGCGCGCAACATCGGCGTGACCTGATAGGTGAATCCGGCATTCGCCTTGCTGACGGGATCGTTGGCGACGATCTCGTTGGGATCGGCATCATCTGATAGTTGCAGCACGCCCAGTCCCCAGACGCCGGCGGGATCGGCCACCGGCCCGAAGATCAGCGCCTTGCCGGCTTGCAGCAGTTCGCCGCAATAGGCGACGTGCGCCTGCATGATCGCGGCTTCCTGCGGCGTCATGTCCTGCGGAAAGGTGGGACGCGGTCCGGTCAATTTGCAGACGTAGTACTTCATCGACCGGGTCCGCGCTTGGGGGTTACTTGGCGGCTGCGCTCGTGGGCTTGGCCTGCTTCGGCGCAGCGGTTGTCTTGGCGGCATTCGCCTTGGGGGGTCCCTGCCCGTCACCGGGGCGCGCAATGCCCCACGGGTCGGTCGGCTTCTGGTCCGGCACACCGCTGAGCGCACGCTGATAGGCGCGCTGCTGCCGCGCCTCGTTGGCCAAATCCGCCGGCGACTTCTCGACCTCTTCGCGATAGCGCTGAACATGGTCCTGCTGCGCCAATACAGGCCCGCCAATCATGGTGAGCAGAAAAATCGCGGCGAGTTTGCGCATGTATCAAGTTCCCGGTTAGGCGGAGAGAATAGCATCGCAGCGGTGTCGGCATCAAACCTGAGCGGCAAGATTAGCGTGCACGGGAATCATACTTTGGTCCGCCTCCGCTCGTAGCTCGCGGGGAACAGCGATGGGATTGTGAACCAGTCCGCCTTCGCTCTTCGAGCTTCGGCGCGACAGCCTTCGCCCTGCGGACCGAACAAGCGGATAAGTTGATCCGCAAAGGCGGGCTTGCCGAGCCGTAGCCCGCAGCGCGAAGGCTGGTAGGCGGCGAGAGATTCGAACTCCCGACCCTCTCGGTGTAAACGAGATGCTCTAACCAGCTGAGCTAGCCGCCCTTACCTGCGCGCCTCTTTAGCCTCGCCCGCCCCTCGGGCGCAAGGTCGCCAAGGCCGCTAAGCCTCAATCGATAGGCTTCAATCCTTGGGCTTCAATCCTTGGGCCGCGCCGGCAATTCCTTGAGATCATTGATCCAGGGCGCGGCGGAGCGGCACCAGACCTGGCGTCGCGGGGTCAATTCGCCGCGCTGGCGAATGCTGCCCCAGCGGATACCCCAATCGTCGGGACCGCCGTCCTCGCCGCTCGTGAACAAGGGGGAACCACAGTCGCCGCAAAAATGCTGGAAGCGGATTCGGCCGTTATCGCCCTTCTTGCCATACACTTTCGGTGCCCGTCCGGTCAGCCGGACCTGCTCGGCGGCGCAGATCACCGTGACGCGATAGGGTGAACCAGTCAGCGCCTGACAGTCCGTACAATGGCAGATCGACACCCGTTCGGGATCGATCTCGGCCTGATAGGTCACGGCCCCGCAATGACATTGCCCGTCGATCCGCATCTGCGTTCTCCCAATTCGGCGTCGTTCAATAAGGCGGTCGCCAAGAGGTCGTTCCCGGGGGTGCGGCCCGCAAGGTATCCGGAACACGGTCGGGTGCCCGTTGGGACAATACTGGCATCCCAAAACGGGATTGTTTGGGATACCAATTCGGGATACGTCAGCAAGACCGTCCTCCCACCGGCAGACCGCCATGTCGCAGATGCTTCAGATCCACGACCAGCTCCGGGAGATGATCCTCTCTCTCGACCTTGGCCCCGGCGAGCGCCTGACCGAGCGCTGGCTCGAGAGCCGGTTCGAGGGATCGCGCACGCCGATCCGCGCCGCGCTGGTGCGGCTCGAAGGCGAAGAGCTGGTCCGCCGCGACGGGCGCAACTGGATCGTCGCACCGATCGACCTCGGTGAGCTGGAGGCGCTGGCCGAGTTCAGGATTCCCTTGGAGACGACGGCCGTCCGCCTCGCCTGCGCGCGGGCGAGCGCTGCCGACATCGCCGGCGTCGAAGCGATGCTGGATGCCTGCCAGTCCGGCGCGCCGCGCGAGGAATGGCACCGCGTCGGCACCGATTTCCATGTCGAGATCGCACGCCTGTCCGGCAATCCCTTCATCGTCAAGGCGATTGCGGGCGCCATGACACGGCTGTCGCGGGCGCGCTGGCTCGAAGTGTGGACCGAGCCCTCGCGCGAGCAGGCCTGGCGCGAGCACCGGCGCATCCTCGGCTTCATCAAGGCCAACGATCCGGAAGCCGCCGCGCGCGAGGCCGCCGATCACATCACCGACACCCGCGATCGCCTGCTCCGTTCGCTGAACGAGGATCGCCGCGGCCTGCGGGCGCGCGGCTTCGCCGTCATCGGGCTGCGCTGACATGAACATGGAGATCGATCGCGAAGCGGCCCTCGACGCCGGCCCCTGGAAGCGCAACCTCATCGTCTGCGTGCTCGGCTCCTTCACCACCATCGTGGGAATGACGCTGCTGCTGCCGCTCCTGCCGCTCTATGTCGAGCAGCTCGGCGTGACCGACCATGCCGCCATCGTGCAATGGTCGGGCGTGGCCTATGGCGCAACCTTCTTCAGCGCGGCGCTGACGGCGCCGCTATGGGGACGGCTCGCGGACCGCTATGGCCGCAAGCTGATGCTGATCCGCGCGAGCCTCGGCATGGCGGTTGCCATGTCGCTGATCGGCATGGCGCACAACGTCTATGAGCTGGTCGGCCTACGGCTGTTGACCGGCCTGCTCGGCGGCTACGCCTCGGGCTCGACCGTGCTGGTCGCGTCGCAGACGCCGAAGGCGCGGTCCGGCTGGGCGATCGGCGTGCTTTCGGCCGGCATCATGGCCGGCAGCCTGGTCGGTCCTTTGATTGGCGGCGTGCTGCCGGGCCTGATCGGCATCCGCGCGACCTTCTTCCTGATCGGCGGCGTCATCTTCATCACCTTCCTCTGCACGACCTTCCTGATCCGCGAGGAGGCGCGTCCGAAGACGGCGAAAGGCGCCAAGGCGCGCGGCGGCTGGTCGCTGGTTCCGGACAAGCGACCTGTGATCGCGATGTGGGGCACCGGCCTGCTCTTGATGATCGCCAACATGTCGATCGAGCCGATCATCACGGTCTACGT
This sequence comes from Bradyrhizobium sp. USDA 4011, assembly GCF_054063415.1. Taxonomy (NCBI): domain Bacteria; kingdom Pseudomonadati; phylum Pseudomonadota; class Alphaproteobacteria; order Hyphomicrobiales; family Nitrobacteraceae; genus Bradyrhizobium; species Bradyrhizobium sp. USDA 4011. The sequence goes on along the minus strand of NZ_JBSSGG010000001.1, from coordinate 8,209,828 downwards.
TGCGCAGCTGGTCGAGGCGCCGCAGGTGACGTTCGTCGCCGGCCTCGTGATGTCGGCGGCGGCGTTCGGCAGCCTGCTGTCGTCGTCGCATCTCGGCAAGCTGGCCGATCGCGTCGGCCATTGGCGGATCATCACCATCTGCCTGGCGGCCTCGGCGCTGCTGCTGATCCCGCAGGCCTTCGTGATCAGCGGCTGGCAGCTGATCCTGCTCCGCTTCCTGATGGGGCTCGCGCTCGGCGGCCTTTTGCCCTGCATCGCAAGCGTGATTCGGCACAACGTGCCCGACACGGTCACCGGCAGCATGCTGGGCTATTCGATCTCGGCGCAATATGCCGGCCAGGTGATCGGCCCGCTCGCCGGCGGATTCATCGGCGGCCATATCGGCATGCGCGCCGTGTTCCTCGGCACCAGCGTGCTGATGGCGCTCGGGGCGATCGGCAATTTCGTCATCGAGAAGAAAGAGTAGTCGCCTGCCCGGCTCCTCGTGACCAGAACAAAAACGGCGCCCGAAGGCGCCGTTTGATGTTTCAGATTGAAGACTGCTTCAGTGCGCCGTCAGGCCACCGGACGCCTCATCCGAAGCGTCAGGCTTGACGTCGACCTTGCTGGTCTCCTCTTCCCACACGATCGGTACAGGCACGCGGGTCAGCGCCTTGGCAACGACCTCATCCAGCCGCGAGACCGGAATGATCTCCATGCCGCCCTTGATCGCATCGGAAATCTCCGTGAGATCCTTGGCGTTGTCCTCGGGGATCAGCACAGTCTTGATGCCACCGCGCGCGGCAGCCAGCAGCTTCTCCTTCAGACCGCCGATCGGCAGCACGCGGCCGCGCAGCGTGATCTCGCCGGTCATCGCGACATCGTGGCGGACCGGAATGCCGGTCATGACCGAGATGATCGCGGTGGCCATCGCGACACCGGCGGACGGACCGTCCTTCGGGGTTGCGCCCTCCGGCACGTGAACGTGGATGTCGCGGCGGTCGAACATCGGCGGTTCGATGCCGTAGACGATCGCGCGCGAGCGGACGTAGGACGCCGCCGCCGAGATCGACTCCTTCATCACGTCGCGCAGATTGCCCGTGACGGTCATCTTGCCCTTGCCGGGCATCATGACGCCTTCGATGGTGAGCAGCTCGCCGCCGACATCGGTCCACGCCAGACCGGTGACGATACCGACCTGATCCTCGTCATCGATCTCGCCGAAGCGATACTTCGGAACGCCGAGGAACTCTTCGATGTTCGCCTCGGTGACCTTCACCGACTTCTTCTTGGAGATCATCAGCTCCTTCACCGCCTTGCGGGCGAGTGTGGAGAGCTCGCGCTCCAGGTTACGCACGCCCGCTTCGCGGGTGTAGCGGCGGATCATCAAGAGCAAGGCCGCGTCATCGATCGACCATTCCTTGGAGTCCAGACCATGCTTGGAGAGCGCGCTCGGGATCAGATGCTTGCGCGCGATCTCGACCTTCTCGTTCTCGGTGTAGCCGGCGATCCGGATGATCTCCATGCGGTCCATCAGCGGGCCCGGAATATTCAGCGTATTCGCGGTCGTGATGAACATCACGTTGGACAGGTCGTAGTCGACCTCCAGGTAATGGTCGTTGAAGGTCGAGTTCTGCTCGGGGTCCAGGACCTCGAGCAGCGCCGACGACGGATCGCCGCGGAAATCGGCGCCCATCTTGTCGATCTCGTCCAGCAGGAACAGCGGGTTCGAGGTCTTCGCCTTGCGCATCGACTGGATGATCTTGCCGGGCATCGAACCGATATAGGTGCGGCGGTGACCGCGAATCTCGGCCTCGTCACGCACGCCGCCGAGCGACACGCGCACGAACTCGCGCCCCGTGGCCTTCGCGATCGACTTGCCGAGCGAGGTCTTGCCGACGCCGGGAGGGCCGACCAGGCACAGGATCGGCCCGGTCAGCTTGTTGGCGCGCGACTGCACCGCGAGATACTCGACGATACGGTCCTTGACCTTCTCGAGCCCGTAGTGATCGGAGTCCAGCACCGCCTGCGCGGCCTCGAGGTCCTTCTTGACCTTGGACTTCTTGCCCCACGGGATCGACAGCAGCCAATCCAGGTAGTTGCGCACGACGGTCGCTTCCGCGGACATCGGCGACATCTGGCGCAGCTTCTTCAGCTCGTGCTGGGCCTTCTCGCGCGCTTCCTTGGAAAGCTTGGTCTTGGAGATCTTCTCCTCCAGATCGGCCAGCTCGTCGCGACCTTCGTCGTCGCCGAGTTCCTTCTGGATCGCCTTCATCTGCTCGTTCAGGTAATACTCGCGCTGGGTCTTCTCCATCTGGCGCTTGACGCGCGAGCGGATGCGCTTCTCGACCTGCAGCACCGAGATCTCGCTCTCCATCAGGCCCAGCACCTTCTCCAGGCGCTGCGTGACGGACAACGTCTCCAGGATCGCCTGCCGATCGGCAATCTTAACCGCGAGATGCGAGGCAACGGTGTCGCCGAGCTTGGCGAAATCGGTGATCGCCTGAACCACGCCGACAACTTCGGCGGAGATCTTCTTGTTCAGCTTCACATAGCTTTCGAAGTCGGACACGACCGAACGCGCCAGCGCCTCGGCTTCTACCGAGTTGGCGTCAGTGTCGGCGAGCGCGACGGCGGTCGCCTCGTAATACTCGCTGCGGTCGGAATACTTCTCGACACGCGCGCGCTCGAGGCCCTCGACCAGTACCTTGACTGTGCCGTCGGGCAGTTTCAGGAGCTGCAGAACGCTGGCAAGCGTACCGGTCTCGTAGATTGAATCGGGAGCCGGATCGTCATCGGACGCATTCTTCTGCGTCGCGAGCATGATCAGCGCATCGTTCTTCATCACCTCTTCGAGCGCGCGGATCGATTTCTCGCGGCCGACGAAGAGCGGCACGATCATGTGCGGGAAGACGACGATGTCACGGAGCGGCAGCACCGGATAGGAATGGCTTTCGCCGTGGACGATCGTTGGCCGGGGTTTTGAGGTCGTCATGGCCTTATCCTTTTGTTTTGCCCCCTTGCTCGCAGTCCGCCTGTTTGCGCAACCGCCACAAGGTGCCTTGGTGATCCGGAATTAGATTGCCGTCAGCAGCCGCATATTCCGCATCGTAAAGCGACGAATCTCAACGCATGAGATCCCTCACCGATAGCATTAGGTGGCTATCAGGCGGTGGGGTGTCAAGTCTGAGAAGTGCCGGGAAATGTAGGCTAAACAGGCATTTACTGCGACGCGAAAATGGCCTGCTGCTGCGCCGCAACGGCCGCCGGATCGCCCGGCAGCCGCATGAATTGCGACGACAGAAAGTTGCGCCCTAGGCGCTCGCGCTGCTCTCGACGGCGCGGTCGGAACGATCCGCGTAGATGTAGAGCGGACGCGCCGTGCCCTCGACGACCTCGCGCGAGATCACGACCTCCTCGACACCTTCGAGGCCCGGGAGGTCGAACATGGTCTCGAGCAGGATGCTCTCCAGGATCGACCGCAGGCCGCGTGCGCCGGTCTTGCGCTCGATCGCCTTGCGGGCGACCGCGCCAAGCGCCTCGTCGGCAAAGGTCAGCTCGATGTTCTCCATCTCGAACAGCCGCTGGTACTGCTTCACCAGCGCGTTCTTGGGATCGGTCAGGATCTTCTTCAGCGAGGTCTCGTCGAGGTCCTCCAGCGTCGCAACGACGGGCAGACGGCCGACGAATTCCGGGATCAGGCCATACTTCAGCAGGTCCTCCGGCTCGACGTGACGGAAGATCTCGCCGGTACGGCGATCCTCCGGCGCCAGCACCTGCGCCGCGAAGCCGATCGAGGTCGAACGGCCGCGCGCGGAGATGATCTTCTCGAGGCCCGAGAAGGCACCGCCGCAGATGAACAGGATGTTGGTGGTATCCACCTGCAAGAACTCCTGCTGCGGATGCTTGCGGCCGCCCTGAGGCGGAACCGAGGCCACCGTGCCTTCCATGATCTTCAGCAGCGCCTGCTGGACGCCCTCGCCCGACACGTCGCGGGTGATCGAGGGATTGTCCGACTTGCGGCTGATCTTGTCGATTTCGTCGATATAGACGATGCCGCGCTGCGCGCGCTCGACGTTGTAGTCGGCGGCCTGTAGCAGCTTCAGGATGATGTTCTCGACGTCCTCACCGACATAGCCGGCTTCGGTCAGCGTCGTCGCGTCAGCCATGGTGAACGGCACGTCGAGGATGCGGGCCAGCGTCTGCGCGAGCAGCGTCTTGCCCGAGCCGGTCGGACCGATCAGCAGGATGTTCGACTTCGCCAGCTCGACGTCGTTGTGCTTGGTCTGATGGTTAAGCCGCTTGTAGTGATTGTGGACGGCGACCGAGAGCACCTTCTTGGCATGGCTCTGGCCGATCACGTAGTCGTCCAGGACCTTGCAGATTTCCTTCGGCGTCGGGATGCCGTCGCGCGACTTCACCAGCGAGGACTTGTTCTCCTCGCGAATGATGTCCATGCAGAGTTCGACACACTCGTCGCAAATGAAGACAGTCGGTCCGGCAATCAGCTTGCGAACTTCATGCTGGCTCTTGCCGCAGAACGAGCAATATAGCGTGTTCTTGGCGTCGCTCGTGCCGACCTTACTCATTCATTATCTCCGTCCGCCGTTCGACCTCGTTTGCCAGATCGACCCAATCCGGCACAAAACCGGAGTATTTGGGTAGATAGAGCAAATTCCGTACCAAAAAAGACCCTACGCAATACTGACCGTGTGGATCACGGTTTATTCGAATCTCCGCGATCATAGCCGATGCATTACAGCCAACCATGCTGGCACCCGACTATCAAGAATTCGCTAATCGGGAGGCCGGCTCAAGACCGTGACAATACCGTGATTTTCCACGATCGCACGTGGAATACGCGTCGAAATCCACGGAACGTTGCGGGATTACCACGCCGGGCATTGAGCACGAAAGCGGAACTTTCTGCCCCACATATGCGCTTGCGGGGTACTCCGCCGTCCTGCTTTGCCGACTATGTGAGGCGTCAATGTGGAGATCACACCGACGCCTCGAGTCGCCTGTCCAGATCAGGCAGCTTTGTTAGGCCGCCTTGGCCGCCGACGGATCTTCCGGCCGCTTGTCGATGACCTTGTCGACGAGACCGAACGCCTTGGCGTCCTCGGCGGTGAGGAACTTGTCGCGCTCGAGCGCGTCCTCGATCGCCTTGTAGGTCTGGCCGGTGTGCTTCACATAGATCTCGTTGAGGCGCTTTTTGAGATTCAGGATCTCCTGCGCGTGCAGCATGATGTCGGTGGCCTGACCCTGGAAGCCGCCGGACGGCTGGTGCACCATGATGCGGGAGTTCGGCAGCGTGAAGCGCATGTCCTTCTCGCCGGCTGCGAGCAGCAGCGAGCCCATCGAGGCCGCCTGCCCCGTGCACAGCGTCGATACCGGCGGACGGATGAACTGCATCGTGTCGTAGATCGCAAGGCCCGACGTCACCACGCCACCCGGCGAGTTGATGTACATCGAGATTTCCTTCTTCGGATTCTCGGCCTCGAGGAACAACAGCTGCGCGACGGTCAGCGTCGACATGCCGTCTTCCACCGGACCGGTGACGAAGATGATGCGCTCTTTCAGCAGGCGCGAGAAAATGTCGTAGGCGCGTTCGCCGCGATTGGTCTGCTCGACGACCATCGGCACGAGGTTCATGTAGGTTTCAACGGGATCGCGCATGAAGGAACCCAAGGGTTAGGGGTGATGCAGAACGTTAAGGCTTAACCCAGATATGGACCAATTTCCGGCCGACAAGACCGGCACTGGCCGTACTAGCCACCTGGGCAGGACGCAGAAGTTCAAGCCGATTCGCGTCGGCACGCCTAGCGACGGGGACCCGCCGCGGGCGTGCTTTCGCGGTTCATCATTAACGCGAGGTGCCGCAATTAGGCGGCAGTCTGCTCGGCGTCTTCATCCTTGAACAGCTCATCCTTAGAGACCTTCTTCTCGGTCACGTTGGCGAGCTCCAGGACGAAGTCGACGACCTTGTCCTCGTAGATCGGAGCGCGGAGCTGGGCCAGCGCCTGGGCGTTGTTGCGGTAGTAATCCCAGACTTCCTTCTCGCGGCCCGGCATCTGGCGTGCGCGCTCGATCACGGCGCGCGAGACCTCGTCGTCGGTCACGGTGATCTTGTTCTTCTCGCCGATCTCCGACAGCACGAGGCCGAGGCGGACACGGCGGTCGGCGATCTTCTGGTACTCTTCCTTGGCCGCATCCTCGGTGGTGTTCTCGTCGGCGAAGGACTTGCCGGTCGAGTCCATCTCGGCCTTGATCGAGTTCCACATCAGGTTGAACTCTTCGGCGACAAGCGACGGCGGCGCCTCGAATTTGTGGCTCTCGTCGAGCTGGTCGAGCAGCGCGCGCTTGACCTTCTGACGGGTCGCCCCGGCGAACTCGGCAGTCAGGCGCTCGCGCGCGGCCTCCTTCAGCTTGTCGAGCGACTCGAGGCCGAGCGTCTTGGCGAACTCGTCGTCGATCGTGGTCTCACCGGGCGCCTCGATCAGCGTTGCGGTGGTCTCGAACTCGGCCGGCTGGCCGGCGAGCTTGTCGTTCAGGTAGTTCTTCGGAAAACCAACTTTCAGCGTGCGGGTCTCGCCCGTGCCGATGCCGATCAGCTGCTCCTCGAAGCCTGGAATGAACTGGCCGGCGCCGATCACGACCTGGATGCCCTCGCCGGTGCCGCCCTCGAAGGCTTCACCGTTGATGGTGCCCTTGAAGTTGATGGTGACGCGGTCGCCCTTCTCCGCCGCGCCCTCGGTCTTGGCGCTGTACGGGCGGCTGCCTTCGGCGATGCGCTTGATGGCATCGTCGACGTCGGCGTCGGAGACATCGACGACCGGCTTCTCGACCGAGAACGACTTGAAATCGGCGAGCTGGATCTGCGGCACGACCTCGATCGCGACGGTGTAGGTCAGGTCAGTCTTGCCTGACAGCAATTCCTCGACCTGATCCTTCTCGGTCGGCATCGTGATCTTCGGCTCGCCGGCGAGGCGGAAGCCGCGATCTTCGAAAATCTGCCGGTTGGTGTCGCTGATGGTCTGGTCGATGGTCTCGGCCATGACAGAGCGGCCGTAGATCTTCTTCAGGTGCGCGACCGGCACCTTGCCGGGACGGAAGCCGTTGAGACGGACCTTGTCCTTGAGGTCGACCAGCTTGGCGCCCGCCTTGGCATCGAGATCGGATGCCGGAACGCTGATCTTGAATTCGTGCTTCAGTCCCTCGTTGAGGGTCTCGGTGACCTGCATAGTATCAATCTTCTTCCGCTTTTGCCGCGGCCCGAGCGGCCGTGGCAGTGTTCAATCTGTTCGACGGTAAGCCTTGCGGCCTAACGTCTGTGGGTTCGGCGAACCCTCGTGCCCTTCGGGGTCCAAGGTTCTCCAAGAATTCGTCATGCAAACGCTGTAAGCGCTTGGTGCGGGCGGAGGGACTCGAACCCCCACAACTTTCGTCACTGGAACCTAAATCCAGCGCGTCTACCAGTTCCGCCACGCCCGCGCGAAAAGCATCCAGTCCGGCCGCGATGCCGCGGGCGGCCGGGCTTATAACATGCGCCCACCGGTTCGCAGCAAAAAAATGGCCGCTGGAGAGCCCGCCCTGCGACCGATCGCGACTGGACAGGTACACTTGAAAATGGTCCGCATCGGCCGGATGGCAAGCCCCCTAGCAAGTCCCGGATTTTCCCTTACCCGGCGCGACCTGATCGCCGGCCTCGGCGCCGCGACGCTTTGCCCCGCCTGGCCGGCCACCGGCTCGGCGCAGGGCCGGACGGCCGTTGCGCTGCAGGCCAAAGCCGACCGCATCTCGCTTCGTCCCGACGGACCGGAGACCCCGGTCTGGTCGCTCGGCGGCGGCGATCTCCGCTTCAACCGCGGCGAGGTGCTCGACGTGACATTCGGCAACGAGCTGCCGGTTGCCGCCGCGCTCCATTGCCGCGGGCTCGATGGCGTCCCGGCCGCGGAGCCGCTGGCCTCCCGGGCGCCCCTTGCCACGGGGGCAAAGGATACCTTCCAGCTGCCGCTTCGGCATGCCGGCACCTTCCTGTGCGAGCCGTTGTTCGGGGACGGCACGGCGCCGGCACGCCCGCGCCCGCTGATCGTGACCGGCACCTCGCCGGTCGCTGTGGATCGCGACGAGGTCTTGCTGATCGAGGAATGGCGTCTGCAGTCCGATGGAACCGCGATCCCGCCCGGCAGCGATCCAAAAGATTCGACGCAAATTCATACGATTAACGGCAAAGCCTCATACAATATCTCGGCACCGGCCAATGCCCGCCTCAGACTCCGCTTTATCAATGGCAGCCAACGCAGCGTGCTGGCGGTCAAGCTGGACAACCTCGACGTCCGGGTGATGGCGATCGACGGCCAGCCGTCCGAACCGTTCCCGGCCCGCAACGGCGCGCTGGTCCTGGCTCCCGGAAGCCGCACGGATGTCTTTGTCGATGCGGCCGGTCCGGCCGGAACGAGCTTCCCGATCCTGCTGCACGACGGCAAGCAAGCCCGCCCGGTCGGCAAGCTCGCCGTCTCGAACGAACCGCCGATCCGAACGGCGCCGTTCCCGCCGGCGCCACCGCTGCCCGGCAACGACATGCCCGCCCAGCTCGATCTGAAGAGCGCTACGCGATTCGATCTGCCGCTCGGCGCGCCCACCGAGTGGTTCCGCCCGGCAGATTTCAAGCCGTCGACCGCCCCGGCCTTTCAGGCCAAGGCAGGCCGAACCGTCGTGCTGGCCCTGACCAACCGGGGCGTGATCGCCAGCGTCTTTCATCTGCACGGCCACCACTTCCGTCTGCTCGACCGGCTCGACGACGGCTGGAAGCCGTTCTGGCTCGACACGCTCGCGGTCGAACCGGGCCAAACCCAGCACATCGCCTTCCTCGCCGAATATCCGGGCCGCTATCTGATCGAGCAGGTCGCGACCGATTGGGCCGCGCCGCGGCTCGTGCGATGGTACGGTGTCCAATAACAAGAAGTGGAAACCGCTTGAGGAAAGACCGATGAGCCAGACAGTTGCAGCGATTCGCGGAGTGAAGGCACGAAGCGTCGTGGTGCCGCTCAAGCGTCCTGTGAAGACGGCGTTTGGCGTGATCGATTCCGGTCCGCTGGTGCTGATCGATGTCGAGACCGATCAAGGCGTTACCGGCCGCACCTACATCTTCGCCTACAGCAAGCTCACACTTAACCCTCTCTGTTATCTGATCGAAGAAATCGGTCGCGAGCTGATCGGCAGGCCGGTCGCCCCGTTCGATCTGATGAAGGCGATGGACGCCAAGTTTCGGCTGCTCAGCGCGCAAGGTCTGGTCGGGATGGCCGTGTCGGGCCTCGACATGGCCTACTGGGATGTGCTCGGCCAACTCGCCGGCCGGCCGCTGGTCGAACTGCTCGGCGGCTCGGCGAGGCCGATCAAGGCCTATGACAGCTACGGCGCGGTCGATCCCGTGGCCGACGAGCGCGCGCTGCGCCGCTCGCTCGACCAAGGCTTCAAGGGCATCAAGATCAAGGGCGGCGACGGCGATGCCGCCAATGACGAGCGCGTCGTGAAGGGCGTGCGCGCCCTGCTCGGCCCCGACGTCGCGCTGATGATCGATTTCAACCAGTCGCTCGATCCGGCGGAAGCCACCCGTCGCATCTCCCGGCTTGCGCCCTACGACCTGCACTGGATCGAGGAGCCGGTGCCGCAGGAAAGCCTGTCCGGCCATGCCAAGGTCCGCGAGACCTCGCCGACACCGATCCAGGCCGGCGAGAACTGGTGGTTCCCGCGCGGCTTCGCCGAGGCGATCGCGGCCGGCGCATCCGACTTCATCATGCCCGACGTGATGAAGGTCGGCGGCGTCACCGGCTGGATGCAGGTCGCGGGACAGGCCGATGCAGCGTCGATCCCGATGTCGAGTCATCTGTTCGCGGAAGTCAGCGCGCATCTGCTCGCGGTGACGCCGACCGCGCACTGGCTCGAGTTCCTCGACTTCGCGGGCGCGATCCTCGCAAGGCCCGCCGAGATCATAGACGGCGCGGTGACCGCCCGCGGTCCCGGGCTCGGCATCGAATGGAACGAGCCGGCGGTGGCGAAGTATCTCGTGAGCTAGCGGCTCGCGGGGTCAAGGGAGGAGCCCAAGGGTCGTGCCAGTTTCTTCGCGCATTCTGCCCCCCTCTTTCGGCGATTTTCCGTCGTTGCCGGGCCTTGTGCTGGCCTGTTTCATCGGCTCATGCCTGGCCGGACCAGCGTTCGGCAAAGATCGCGACGACGACAGCGGCGCTCCGAACCCGGCAGGGGCTACGCCAAATATCTATCTCGATTTGCGGACAAGCTACGCAACGGTGCCGGCCGGCGCTTTGCCGGTAGGTTTCGGCAGCCCGGCTCTGTTTAGCGCGCTGCAGTCACTTGCGCTCGCGAACGGCAGCTCGCTTCCGACCGGCGTCTCCTTGCCGTCCCGGCAATCCCTCGCCGTCGATCTTCCATTGACGGTAGATGTCACCGATGCGGTCTCGCTGTATGCCGGCATTTCCGGCACCACGACCTATGGCCCCGCGCAGGGGTGGTCGGCCTTCGACGTCACCAGCTGGAACGTCGGCTTTCAGGCGGACCTCTACAGCCAGAACGGTGGCTCAATCCCGACCATCACGTGGCAATCGACAATCACCCAGGCAATCCCGAACGGGCCGACTGGGACGACGACCTTCAACAACATTCTCGAGTTCGACTATGCCTTCGACAAGGACGGAACGCGCGGAATGCTGGCGGGCATCCAGGACACCCGCGTCGAGGTAGCGACCGATCTCGCACGGATCCATCCAAATATCATCGGCTACGTCGGCGGCTATTATCAGTGGCCGAGCAACTGGAAATTCACCGGCCGGGTCGGAGTACAGCATTTCGGCGGCGCGCAGCTCCTGAACTTCACGCCAATCCAGTCCTTCACCGAGCCCATCCTCCGGCTTGACCTCGACCGGATGGATGACAACGACAATCGACTGTTCGGGGTCACGGCCCAAATCATCTGGGCGCCGAAGCCATCCTATCAGCTGACGCTGAGAACGCCGCTCTACCTTGTGCGCAATTGATGGAGCCTGCGGACCGCTCTTGCAATCTGCCGATCTTGCGCCTGATCGTGAGCTTCACCTTTGCAACGCATTCATGTAGGTCATCACGACATCGGAGCGCCCAATGTCCACCAACAGCAAACTGACGCTCAAATTTCGCTGTCCGAAGGAGCTTGAGGGACTAATTCCGGCCCCCATCCCGGCGGCGCAGGGCGTTCCCGATTGGCTCAAGACAATGCCTGCGACGGCCTTCTCCTCGATCAACCTGCACGACGAGGACACCATCAAGCGCTGCCCGCCCTTCGTGGACGCGATGACCTGCGGGTTCCTGCTGCCACTGGTCTGCGATCTCAGGGTCGAGAACGGCGAAATCACCTGGGATCACGACCTGCCGCCCGGAGGCACACCCGAATTTCCGCGCTCGCCGATCGGATTTCACGATCCGGGTCAGGTCAGCGGCACGCCATTGTTCGAAGCGGGCCGCTTCTTTCTCAAATTCCACAATCTGTGGACCGTCGAGGCGCCCGAAGGCTACGCGATCTACTTCACCCATCCCGTCAACCGCTTCGACCTGCCGTTCACCACGCTCAGCGGCCTGGTCAATTCGGACCTCTATACCGACAATTGGGTGCATTTCCCGGCATACTGGCACGACCGGAATTTCAGAGGTGTCCTCCCCAAGGGGACTCCGATCGCGCAATGCATCCCGGTCAAGCGAGACGACTGGACTGCGCAGGCATCCTCCTTCACCGCGGAAGAAGCCAAGCGCGTCGGCCAGTTCCGGAGTGAGCTCAGGCGGCAGCCCAACCTCTACCGGAGAAACTTCAGGGCGTGAGGCGCGACGAGATTTCGTCCAATGCGCCCGGCCTCACTCCCCGCCGAGGAATTTCGCAACGTCGCGCTGGGAGAAGAAGAAGCGACCATGCGATGTCGCGGCCATGACGAATGCCGCGCGACCCAGCAGCTGGGGCTGACCACGAATGATGGAGCGCAGCGCCGCTTCGGCAGCGTCGCGCTCACCCTGCTCGAACAAGGATGTGGCAAGGTAGGCGCGGGTCGAGCGATCGTCCGGATAGAGCGCGAGCACGCGGCGGAAAGCGTCCGCGGCTGCGGCGTAGTCGCCATGAAGGATCAGGACCCGCCCAAGCTGGTTAAGAATGTCCGGGCGTCCCGGCGCAGCATCACGTGCGGCGGTCAGGACACTCGCAGCCCGCGCGAAGTCATTTGTATCATGCAACAGCCGCCCGAGATCGAGCTTCAGATCGACGCTCTCGGGAGCCAGCGCGAGGCCCGCCTCGATCGTGCTGATCGCCTCGTCGTATTGACCGGCCTTGGCAAGCTGCCCAGCGAGTTCCTGAAACGAAGGGAGATATGGTGGGCGGCGTGCCGCCGTGCGCCGAAGCTGTGCGAGGCCGTCCGTGGCGCGCCCCGCACCGCACAGCAATGCGCCAAGCAAGGTCTCCACCTCGCCATCGTCGCCGCGGCGTGCAAGCCGCTCGAGCGGTGCAATCGCCTCGCCTCCCCGCTTTTGCCCCATCAGGGCATGCGCCAGGAGAAGCGCCGCGTGTCTGTCCTTGCGGTTTGATTTCAGGATGCTTGTCGCGATCCGCTCTGCCTCAGCAAACTGCCGCGCCCGCAACGCGGATGCGCCTTGTTGCAGCGCCTGAGCGAGGAAACTGTTCTGCCTGTCACTCACGAGGGAGATTCACGGGATGCAAAGGGATGTCATGCGGCTTTAACCCGCCTCTTCCCACGCGTCCACCAAAAGTGTCGTGACGCAGCCATGGCGGGACCGACGCAGTCGCGTCCACGCCGGCGAAGCCATCGGCCGAACACCCGGGTTGCCGCGACGGCTCAAGCGCGCTTGCGACGATCGCCCGATCGTTTGGCCCGGGGCGAGTGGACCTCCCCGCCCCTGGCAGCCATTTTCGTCTCCTCCCGCACCATATCGACGAAAGCACGAAGCCCGGCCGTCATGTGCCGGTGCCGCGGATAGTAGAGGCGCAAGCCGGGAAATGGCGGCGTCCAGTCGTCCAGCACGGCGCGCAGAGTGCCGGCGGCGAGATGCCCCGCTACCCAAAAATCGCTGACGAACGCCAGTCCCACGCCTTCGAGCGCGGCTTCGACCATCAGACTGTCATTGTCGAGGGTCAGCCTGCCCCTGACGTCCACCACCATCTGCTCGCCACCGCGCTTCTCGAACTCCCAGTGATAAAGCTTGCCGCTGGGCATCCGCCTGCGAATGCACTCATGGGCGAGCAGATCGAGCGGAGACCACGGCACCGAACAGCGCGCGAAATAATCGGGCGCGCCGACGACAATGAAGCGCGTGTCCGGGCCGCAGGGGATCGCGACCATGTCCTGCGGCACGGCTTCGGCGAGCCGGATGCCGGCGTCGAAACCTTCCGCGACGATATCGATGGGACGTCCCTCCAAGGTCAGCTCGACGTTCATGTCGGGATAGCGCCGCAGAAACTTTGCGACGACCGGGCGGAGGATCTGGTGCGCGGCGCGCTCCTTCAGGTTGATGCGCAGCGTTCCCGCGGGCGTGTCGCGGAACTCGTTCACATCCTCCATCGCGCCGGCAATCTCGCGCAGCGCGGGACTGACCCTGGCGAGGAAACGCTCCCCCGCTTCCGACAGCGCGACGCTGCGCGTCGTCCGATTGATGAGGCGCACGCCCAACCGCTTTTCCAGCACGGCGATCGCATGGCTCAACGCCGAGGGCGAAATGCCGAGCTCAGTCGCGGCCGCGCGAAAGCTGCGGTGCGTTGAAATCGCGACGACGGCGTTCAGCTCGAAAAGGCCAACATGCTGCATTGTTCTATTATCTGCATTAGGTCATGCCACTCTATGCCGATTATTGCACTAATCAAATCGCCTATATCGAGCCCGCAATCTCGATCCAAAGGACATCTCCTATGGCAAAGACCTTCCTCATCACGGGCGTTTCGTCCGGCTTCGGCCGCGCGTTGGCCGAGGCAGCATTGGGCGACGGCCATAGCGTCGCCGGCACCGTGCGCAACGAGAATGACAAGCGGACATTCGAAGCGCTCGGCGCCGGCGGACACGCGGTGGTTCTTGACGTCACCAACACCGAGGCCATCGCGCCCGCCGTCGCCGACGTCGAGCACAGGATCGGCGCGATCGACATTCTGGTGAACAATGCCGGCTATGGCCACGAGGGCATTCTGGAGGAATCATCGATCGACGATCTGCGACGCCAGTTCGAGGTCAACGTCTTCGGCGCGGTGGCGATGATCCAGGCGGTGCTGCCCTTCATGCGCAAGCGGCGCGCCGGGCATATCCTCAACATCACGTCGATGGGCGGGATCATCACGATGCCCGGCCTCAGCTACTACCACGGCAGCAAGTTCGCGCTGGAAGGGATATCGGAATCCCTCGGCAAGGAAGTCAGGCATCTCGGCATCAAGGTCACCGCGGTCGAGCCGGGCGGCTTTCGCACCGACTGGGCCGGACGATCGATGGTACGGGCGGAGCGGTCGATCGGAGACTATGACGCTATCATCGATCCAATCCGCAAACGCCGCATGGAGCTGAGTGGCTGGCAGGTCGGCGATCCCCAAAAGGCCGCGCAGGCGATGCTGAAACTCGCACTGTCGGCCGATCCGCCGGCGCATCTGCTGCTTGGCAGCGATGCCGTGCGACTGGTCGAGGAGAAAATGAAACTGCTGCAAGCCGAATTCGATGCGTGGAAGAGCATTTCGCTTTCCACCGACGTTGCTTGAGCGACATCAGCGCCGCCCACGCGCCGGTATGGCTATTCGTGCTTGCTCATGGCGGCGACGGCAGCCCCTTTACCAGCAGTGACAGCACGGTCGCACCGGCGATGCGATCCCTGGATATTTCCTGATAGGCGGGCGAGTCGAGAAAGCGGGTCGCCTCCGCCTCATCGGGAAACTCCATGATCACGACCTTGTCGCGCGTCCACTCCCCATCGAGAACCTTCGGCCTCTCGTCGGCCGCCAGCAGACGGCCGTTGAACGCCTTGAAGACGCCGGCAAAGCGGGACTGATAGCGGCGGTAGTATTCCTCCTGCGTGAACTTCACCAGTGCGATCACATAGACGGTCATTCCTGGTCCTCATTTTTGAAATGGCGTGGATTGGCGCCGTCGATACCGTCCGGACGGCGGCGGCGCGCTGATGCGACGAAATCGGCTAGACGCGCCGGCTGCGCGATCGTGATCCTGCTTCGCCGCTTGGAGATCAGCGACATCCGCTCGAACTCGGCAAGGGCGGCACCGATCCAGGAGCGGCTGACGCCGACCATGCTGGCCAGGTCTTCCTGGGTCAGCCCCGTGATCGTCGGGCATGAATTGCGGCTGTCGTTGCGGGCGAGCGACGTCAGGATGCTGCCGAGACGCACCCAGGCGTCGTCCAGGGCCTGCGGGCCGGTGCGCTCGATGCTCTCGACCGAGAGCAGCGCCAACAGCCGCGTGATGTTGTCGAGGAAACCGGGCACGCTTCGCGTGCAGGCGACAAAGTCCCGCCGCGGCATCACTGAGACCACAACGTCATCGATGGCCTCCGCGGTGAGGATACGCGGCCGGTCGAGTACCAGCGCGGCGAGGCCGAGGATCGCGCCTCCAACGAACACACCGAAGGTGAATTGCTCGCCGCTGGGCTGGGCCTGCAACAGCCTGACGCGGCCGTCCTCCAGGACGACCATCGTGTCGCTGGGCGCACCTTGCCGGAACAGGATCGAGCGTGGCGGCAGGGTCATGGTCCGCATTCGGCTGCGGATGTCCTTGCGCTGTGCCGCCGACAGTCCCGCGAGCGCGAGGCTCCATTTCGGCGACAGGCCGTCCTCCGCCGACGCAACCGGCGACTTTAACTTCGCTGCACGGCTCAACGACGATGGCCTCCTGCCGCGGAAACGCCCAGGCAATCGAGGCACTTCTCAAACGGCTTTCCAAGGGTCAGCGGCTGCCGAGACATGCTTGCTCCTCTTGCAGGGGGTTGCTCCGGTATAGCCCACGACCGGCGAATTTGAATGTCGACAAGTCGACATTCGCCGAACGCGGTCAGCCGGCCGGCCTGCGCGTCCAGAGATAGCGCATGTCGGGCTCCCTCTCCTGATTGCGGCTCCCGTCAGTCCCCTCGACCTGGACGAAGCCGCGCGACTCGTAGAAACGGCGCGCCCGCGCGTTGCGCTGGAAGGTCCAGAGTTGCAGCCGGTCCGCACCCTGCTGTGCGATCTCGAGCAGCGCGCCGCCGATGCCGTGGCCCTGCGCGGCCAGCAGCACATAGAGCTGCTCGATCCAGTCGTCGTCGAATGCGATGACGCCGCTCATCGCCTCGCCGTCGAACGCGCCCCACAGCGTGCAGGTCGCAAACATCCGCTCGCGATAGAACCAGCGATCTTCATCCGGCGTGTGCAGGCCCGCGAGCCACGGCAACGCTTCGTCGAACGCCGCGCGGTGCACGCGTGCGGCGGCATCCATGTCGGCAAGCTGGAGCCGCCTAATACTCAATCCCGAACTCGTCATAGAGACGGCGGAACACGGCCGGCAGCACTTCGGTGAGATCTTCCGCGATCAGGCCGGGCCCCGCCTCGCTGGCCCCTTCACCGTGCAACCACACACCGATGCTGGCCGCCTCGAATGCCGCCACGCCCTGCGCCAGGAAGCCGGCGATGATGCCCGCCAGCACGTCGCCGGCACCGGCGGTGGCAAGCCATGGCGGCGCGTTGGCGGCGATGGTGGCGCGGCCGTCCGGAGACGCGATCACCGTATCGGCGCCCTTCAGCAGCACCACCGCGCCGGAGCGCTCCGCCGCCGCGCGCACGCGCTCGAGCTTCGAGCGGCCGGGATGCTTGTTGGAGATATCGCTGAACAGCCGCGGAAACTCGCCCTCATGCGGAGTGAGCACCACCCCAAGACCGTCGGAGGCCTTGATCGCCTCGAACAGCCGGTCCGGCGAACCGGCAAAGCTGGTCAGCGCGTCGGCGTCGAGCACCAGATGCCGCTGCGCCGACAGCGCGGTGTGAACGAAGTCGCGGGTGCGCGCGCTGACGCCGGCACCGGGCCCGATCACGCAAGCGTTGAGGCGCTTGTCGTCGAGCAGTTCGGCGAACTGGATCGGATTGTCGACCGCGCGCACCATCACCGCGGTCAGCGCCGCCGCGTTGACCGCGAGCGCATCGCGCGGCGAGGCCAGCGTCACGAGGCCGGCGCCGGCCCGCAGCGCCGCGCGCGCAGCGAGCCGCGCCGCCCCGGTCGAGGCGATATCACCCGACACCACGACGGCATGGCCCCTTGCGTATTTGTGGCCGTCGATCCGCGGCACCGGGAACGACCAGCGCCAGGCCTGCGGCAGGTTCTCGGTGGTCAGCGGCTTGATCTCGTCGAGCACCTGCGCCGCGATGCCGATGTCGGCGACGCGCACCCGGCCGCAATACATCCGGCCGGGCAGCAGCAGATGCGCCGGCTTCTTGCGGAAGAAGGTGACGGTTTCCGTCGCCTGCACGGCCGCGCCCATGACGGCGCCTGACGTGCCGTTGATGCCGCTCGGCAGGTCGACCGCCAGCACCCGCGCACCGTTGGCGTTGATGGCCGCTATCATCTCCAGCGGGTCACCCTTGACCGGACGATTGAGCCCGGCGCCGAACAGCGCATCGATGATCAGCGCCGGCTTGCCCAACGCCTGCGGGTTGAACGGCAGCACCGGATATTTCCAGCCCTTGGCCGCCAGCGCCGCGTCGCCCTGCAGGCTGTCGCGCTCGCAGAGCAGGATCACCGACACCTCGCGGCCGCGCGCGGCGAGCTCGGCGGCGGCGACAAAGCCGTCGCCGCCATTGTTGCCGCGGCCGGCGACCACGACGATCGGCCCCTGCTCGACCAGGTCCATCGCGGCTTCAGCGACGGCCTGGCCGGCGCTCATCATCAGCGCGAAGCCCGGCGTACCGGCTGCGATGGTCAGCCGGTCGGCGCGCTCCATCTCGGTGGTGGTCAGAACGTCCATGCCGAATCCTCAATCGCTTCGCCTTTTCGAGAGGCAATTCCTGTGACGTTCGCGGGGTTTCTACTGGCCGACTGCATACGGATTGATCTATTTGCCTATTTGTTGAGCTTGGATATCATGGCCGATGTGGTTCGATACCAGCCGACTGCCTGTTAAAAGGCTGATAACATTCCGAAATCGGGGACCTTAACAACTTGGCATAGACCCTGCTTTTGAGGAAGCCGCGTACAATGCCGCTCGATGCGACCATTGCGCGTGTTTCCGGCCACCCGCCGGAAGGCTTAAGACCAACCAGACTGCGCCCCACGCGCATCGAAATCGACCCTGCAATCTGCAATGCCCGGGAGGCGCTCAGTGAAGAAGATTGAAGCCATCATCAAGCCCTTCAAGCTCGACGAGGTGAAGGAAGCGCTCCAGGAAGTCGGACTGCAAGGCATCACCGTAACTGAGGCCAAGGGATTTGGCCGCCAGAAGGGCCACGCCGAACTGTATCGCGGTGCGGAATACATCGTCGATTTCCTGCCCAAGGTGAAGATCGAGATCGTGATCGGCGACGACCTGGTCGAGAAGGCGATTGACGCGATCCGCCGCGCGGCCCAGACCGGGCGGATCGGCGACGGCAAGATCTTCGTCTCCAACATCGAGGAAGCCATCCGCATCCGGACCGGCGAATCCGGGCTGGACGCTATTTGAGCCCGGTGCTATCCGGATTTTCTGACGGCAAAAGAGAAAAAGGGCTGCTTCGGCAGCCTCATTTCGTTTCAGCAGTCACACGAACTCGCCAAAAGCGAGAATAACGTCCCTCTCCGCTGGAAACCGACCCGCACATCCATAAGGGGTATTCATGAAGACCGCCAAAGACGTCCTGAAATCGATCAAGGACAACGACGTCAAATACGTCGACCTGCGCTTCACCGATCCGCGCGGCAAGTGGCAGCACGTGACCTTCGACGTCGGCATGATCGAAGAGGACACCTTTTCCGAAGGCCAGATGTTCGACGGCTCCTCG
Organism: Bradyrhizobium sp. USDA 4011; assembly: GCF_054063415.1. Taxonomy (NCBI): domain Bacteria; kingdom Pseudomonadati; phylum Pseudomonadota; class Alphaproteobacteria; order Hyphomicrobiales; family Nitrobacteraceae; genus Bradyrhizobium; species Bradyrhizobium sp. USDA 4011. The sequence continues at coordinate 8,190,822 of NZ_JBSSGG010000001.1, read as the reverse complement.
ATCGCCGGCTGGAAGGCGATCAATGAATCCGACATGTGCCTGATGCCGGACCCGGTCACCGCGACGATCGACCCGTTCTTCGCCGAGACCACCATGGTCATCACCTGCGACGTGCTCGAGCCGACCACCGGCGAGCCCTATAACCGCGATCCCCGCGGCATCGCCAAGAAGGCCGAGGCCATGGTGAAGTCGATGGGCGTGGGCGACACCGTGTTCGTCGGCCCCGAGGCCGAGTTCTTCGTGTTCGACGACGTGCGCTACTCGGCCGAACCCTACAACACCGGCTTCCGCCTCGACTCCTCCGAGCTGCCGATCAACTCGGCCACCGAATATGAAGGCGGCAACCTCGGCCACCGCATCCGCACCAAGGCCGGCTACTTCCCGGTGCCGCCGCAGGACTCGGTGCAGGACATGCGCTCCGAGATGCTCGGCGCGATGGCCAAGATGGGCGTCAAGGTCGAGAAGCACCACCATGAAGTCGCTTCGGCCCAGCACGAACTCGGCATGAAGTTCGACACGCTGACGCTAATGGCCGACCATATGCAGATCTACAAATACTGCATCCACCAGGTCGCCCACATCTACGGCAAGACCGCCACCTTCATGCCGAAGCCGGTCTATGGCGACAACGGCTCGGGCATGCACGTCCACCAGTCGATCTGGAAGGACGGCAAGCCGACCTTCGCCGGCAACAAGTATGCCGATTTGTCGGAGACCTGCCTGCACTACATCGGTGGCATCATCAAGCACGCCAAGGCGATCAACGCCTTCACCAACCCGTCGACCAACTCCTACAAGCGTCTGGTCCCGGGCTATGAGGCGCCGGTGCTGCTCGCCTACTCAGCGCGCAACCGTTCGGCGTCCTGCCGCATCCCCTATACGGCGAACCCGAAGGCCAAGCGCGTCGAGGTGCGTTTCCCCGACCCGATGGCCAATCCCTATCTCGGCTTCGCCGCGATGCTGATGGCCGGCCTCGACGGCATCAAGAACAAGATCGATCCGGGTCCGGCGATGGACAAGGACCTCTACGACCTGCCGAAGGAAGAGCTGAAGCAGATCCCGACCGTGTGCGGCAGCTTGCGCGAGGCGCTCGAGAGCCTCGACAAGGATCGCGCGTTCCTCAAGAACGGCGGCGTGTTCGACGACGACTTCATCGACGCCTATATCGAGCTGAAGATGACCGAGGTCGCCCGTTTCGAAATGACCCCGCACCCGGTCGAGTTCGAGATGTACTACTCGCTGTAAGTTCTGCGGCACTCACGAATGCGAAAGGCGCTTCCACCGGAAGCGCCTTTCGTTTTGGGTGAACGATGCCTAGGATGGGTAGAGCGAAGCGAAATCCATCATCTCAAGGCTTGCACCGGCGCGATGGGTTGCGAAACTATGATCCCGGTAATCAGCCCATGACCGAAGCGATCGTCCGATCTGCGGCAGCGCACGAACTGCCCGAGCTGCTGGAGCTTTACCGACACCTTCACCCGCACGATCCTGAGCTGGAGACAGCCGCTGCCGAGCGGGTCTGGTCGAATTTGCTTTCATCCAGCTTCATGACCGTGATCGTGGCGCAAGCAGCGGAGCTGCTTGTCTCCTCGTGCACGCTCGCGATCGTGCCCAACCTGTCGCGAGGTGGCAGATCATATGCCGTGATCGAGAACGTCGTCACCCACGCCGACTACCGTCGGCTAGGGCTTGGCCGACGGATTCTTGCGCACGCGCTCGATGTTGCCTGGCAGGCCGACTGCTACAAGGTTCTGTTGGCGACGGGCTCGAAACGGGAGGCCACGCTCCGCTTCTATGAGGAAGCGGGCTTTGAGCGTGGCGGCAAGACCTACTTCGAGGTGCGCCGGCCATAGCTACCGTCTTGAACAGATCGTGCCGCGTGCAAAAGGCGCCTCCACCGGAAGCGCCCTTTGTTTTTGGTTCCGTATCTCTCCGTCATCGCGAGGAGCGAAGCGACGAAGCAATCCACACATCCGCGTACACGCAGAGATGGATCGCTTCGCTTCGCTCGCAATGACGATGCCGTGAAGGCGGGCGCGCGCGCCCCGTTTCTTCGCTTAAGCTTTCGCCTTGGCGACCCGCCGTCCGGCGGCGTCGAGCGCCCCGAAATTGCCCGCGATCATGTCGGGCGTCGGGATCATGCCGCCGAGCGACCAGCTCGCCGGTTCGCCCTCCTCGATCTTGACCCAGACGTTGCGGCGGAAGTCGGGGTTACCCTGCCCCTCGACCTCGACCATGAGATCGGTGACGCGCTGCAGCAGCGCCTGCTTCTGCGCGACATCGAAGATGCCGCGGACGGTGGAAATGGTGACGTAAGGCATAGACTCTCTCCATTGCTGAGGTTGTGACAACGCAACGAAGATGGACCGGCACGGTGCGATCAGGCAGTGGCCGATCAGACAGAGATCGGGCAATATCTGCCACCGCCTGCCTGCGTCGATCGGGTAGGATGACGGCAAATTCCGGAGGTCCCATGAAGCTCGCGATCCTCGCGCTGGAAGGCTGCATGCAATCGGCAGTCGCCGGCATCGCCGACATCCTCACGCTTGGCAACCATGTGATGGAACTGCGCGGCGGCAAGGCGCGCTTCACCTGGCAGACGCTCTCGCTCGACGGCAAGGCGGTGCGCGCCGGCGGCGGCAAGCTGCTCGCCGTGGACGGCGCGGTCAGCAAGCGGGCGGCGTTCGACGCGATCATCGTGCCGGGCAGCCTGGTCGACCATCTGACCGCCGAGCGCCTGCAACCGCAATATGACCGGGCCGGCGCCTGGCTGCGCCAGCAACATGCTGGTGGACGATTGATCGGCGCCTTCTGCAGCGGCGTGCTGCTGCTCGCCAATGCCGGCCTGCTCGATGGCCGCCGCGCCACCATCACCTGGTGGCTGCAGAGCGAACTCCGCCGCCGCCATCCGAGAATCGACCTCGCCAGCGATGCCGTGCTCACCCAGGCCGACCGCCTGGTCTGTGCCGCCGGCCCGATGTCGTGGGTCGATCTGTTGCTGCGGCTGATCGAGCTCGTCGAAGGCCCGGAGGTCGCAAAGGTCTGCGCCGACTATGCGGTGATCGACACCGCGCAACGCACGCAGGCGATCTTCATGCCGCTCGGCTACATGCTCGCCCAGGACCCGCTGCTGATGAAGGCGGATATGCTGGTGCGGCGCACCGGCAAGGCGCCGATCACGGTGCGCGGCCTCGCGCAGGCGCTGGGCCTGAGCGAGCGCACGCTGAACCGCCGCTTCCGCGAACTGACCCACGAGCCGCCGCAGGCCTTCATCATGCGACGCCGTGTCGAGCACGCCCGCACGCTGCTGGAGACGACGGCGCAACCGATCAAGGCGATCGCTCGCGCCACCGGCTATGAGGACGAGAGCAGCTTTCGCAAGGCCTTCCGCAAGCTGACGCTGCTGTCGCCGCAGGCCTATCGCGCGCAGCGGGTGATGCGTGCAGCCTGAGATTACCCATCGGTTCAAGCTTTGCGACGCGGCTGCGGTTGCCCGGCTCTGCCCCCCTGCGCGTTCAGGACAGAAGCGGCAGCGCGCCCTTCAGGACATCCTCACCCCATTCCTGCACGAAGTGCCCGGCCGCGGTGAGCGTGACTGGCTCGGGGCAATTGCGGACCGTTTGCCGCATCTCCGCCATGACGGCCGGCCCGAGCACCGGGTCGGTCATGCCGATCACCATCGCGGTCTTGCCGGAGTATTCGCTTCGCCACCATTCGCGCGCCCTGCGTGACAGGGCCGCGCCACCGGCATTTGGCTGGTCCGGCACGAGATTCGGGAAGCGGCACACGCCGGACTTGTAGCTGGCATCGGGGAAAGGCGCGTCATAGGCCGCGGCTTCCGCGGACGAGAGTTGCGGGCAGGCACGCGCCATCAGCTTGCCGACGGCCATGTCGGGATTTGCGTTGCTCCACGCGCGCCAATCCATGAAGCCCTTCGTCAGCGGGCGGTCGCCGGTCGCGAGCATGGTATTCATGATCAGCAGCGCTTCGAAGCGGTCGGTCATGTCCATCGGGATGGTAAGACCGAGCAAGCCGCCCCAGTCTTGGCAGACCAGCGTCATGCGACCGAGATCGAGCGCGCGGATCAGGGCGACCAGGCTCTCGCGATGGAAGTCAAAGGTGTAGACGGCCTCCTCGACAGGCTTGTCGGAGCGACCGAACCCGAACATATCGGGCGCGATCACCCGATAGCCGGAGGCGACGAGGCCGGGAATCATCTTGCGGTAAAGGTAGCTCCAGGTCGGCTGGCCATGCAGGCAAAGCGCAACGCGGGCATTGCCCTTTCCCTCGTCGAGATAGTGCATGCGCAAACCGGCATAGCCGGGAAGATCGTCGCGATAGTTGGGCGCGAACGCATAGCCGGGAAGGCCATCAAAGCGTGCATCCGCGGTCCGCAAAGCCCCGATCGCCATTGTCCAATGCTCCTCGTTGTTGACTTCGCTCCCACGATGGAGGGAAGCGAAGACCGGTCGTCACACCCGGAACAGCTTCGCGTAGCGCGCCTTGATTTCCTCGCTCTGCGCCTGCACCTGGGCCGGATCGGCCTTCAGCATCTTCAGCTTGTCGAGCGGGACGTGCCCGGCCTTTTCCTTCACCCTGGCGTGGAACGAACGGTGCGCGAACTCGTCGACCAGCATCTGCTGGGTTTCGGCGCTGAAGAAGTAGCTCTGGAACAGCCGTGCCGCGTTCGGGTTCGGCGCGCTCTTGAACACGCCGCTCGGCACGATGATCAGCGGCGCGCCCTCGGTCGGGTAGACCACCTCGACCGGCTTGCCCTGATCCCTGGCCAGCACGAGGTTGTAGTCGTTGCCGTCGGCCATGACCGCGCGTTCGCCGAGCAGGATCTTCTTCGGCGGATCGGCCGCCGACTGCACCTGCATCACCCGCTGCTGCGCGAGCTTTTCCAGATACGGCCAGCCGAGATCGCGCGCCAGCACGAAGGTCGCGGTCAAGATCGCGCCGGAGTAGCCCGGGTGGCCCTTGACGATCTTGCCGCGCCATTTCGGGTCGAGCAGATCGGCGTAGCTCTTCGGCGCCTCCTCGTGCTTCACCTGCTCGGTGTTGTAGCCGATCACCTCGAACCAGGCGCAGGACGTCGCCGAAGTGCCGTCGGGATCGATCTGATCGGCCGGAAAATGCCTGGCGACGTCTTCCGGCAGATAGGCCGCGAGCCAGTCGTTCTTCTTCCAGTCGAGGTAATGCGCGGGATCGGTCGAGTTGGCTACGTCGACGGCATGGATGCCGCTGCCCTGCTCCTGCGCGATGCGCTGGAAGATGCGCTCCGCGCCGGAGCGCTCCACCCGAACGCTGATGCCGGGATATTTCTGCTCGAAGTCGCGCGCCAGACGCTCCGCCGTGTTCAGCTCGAGCGCGCTGTAGAACGAGATCTTGCCTTCCTCCTTCGCCGCCGCGATCAGCTGCGGCGTCACGGCCTCGGCTGGCGGCGGCGCCGCCCGCAGCGGTTCGGCGAACACCATGCCCGCGGCCGTCGCCGCCGTCGCCCTGAGCCAGTCGCGTCTCGACCATTCGCGGTCCTGCATTCCATGCTCCCTGAATCGGGCCGTTAACCGTCCGCGTCGTTGTTGTGCGCCGACAATAGATCACGATCGACGGAAAGAGTGCAGCGATTTTCACCGCCAGCTTCGACGGAACGCCCGCATCCAATTGTCGAACGCGATCTTGCGCAACGTGACCTCATCGAAGCCGTCCGCGCGCAAACCCTGGATCAAGTTCGGGAGGTGGCTTGCGTCCTTCAACAGAACGGGCGTGAGCGCGCCATCGCCCGCCTTCCCGGTATTCAGCGAGCTGCTGAGCCGCGTCATTATGGCCGTCGAAGATCGCAACCTTGCCGCCTTATCGAGCCGGGGCTTGCGAAAGCGATGGGTCCACGCTGTGGACTAGTTCTTCTCAGGGTTGTCGCGCAGGAAGCGTTCCAGATCGGGCTGCACGGAGTAAGGCTGCGGAACCGGATCGCCTTGAAAGTCGACCTGAAGATCGAGGCAGCGCCGCAGCATCCGCGCCAGCTCGCCGCGCCGATAGGGCTTGGTCAGCAGCGGAATGCCATGGCCGCCACGGCCCTGTTGCGCCGGCAGCGCGCCATCGCTGTAGCCCGAGGTGAACAGCACCCGCAGCCCCGCGCCGGGCGCCCGGCCATCAACGTCTCCGCCAATTGCCGGCCGTTCATGCTGCCCGGCATCACGATGTCGGTGAACAGGAGATCGAACCCGGTGCCGCGGCTGACGATCTCGAGCGCGGCATCTGCGTTTGCCGCGACCAGCACCTTGTAGCCGAGGCTTTCGAGCTGGCCCATCACATAGTCGCGGATCGTGGGGTCGTCCTCGACGCACAGGATGGTCTCGTTGCCGCCCCTGACCGGCAGATCGTCCTCCTCGATCGCGCCCTGCACCGTGCCGTCCGCCTTGGGCAGATAGATCCTGAAGATGGTGCCGCGCCCCTGCTCGCTCTTGACCTCGATCCCGCCGCCGCTCTGCTTGACGAAGCCGAATACCATGCTGAGCCCGAGCCCGGTGCCCTGCCCGACCTCCTTGGTGGAGAAGAACGGATCGAAGATCTTCTCCAGATGCGACGGCGAAATTCCGGTACCGGTATCGCTCACCTCGATCACGAGATGGTCGCCGGCCCGCTCGACGCCGTGCGCGACGGCATCGGGAACCCCGAGCTGCATGTTGCGGGTCGCAAAGGTCAGCGTGCCGCCATCAGGCATCGCATCGCGCGCATTGATGGCGAGATTGACCAGCGCGGCGCCGAGCTGGCTGCGGTCGACAAAGGCGAGCCAGGCGTCGCGGCCGAGCTCCGTCCTGATCTCGGTCTGCGACCCCAGCGTCTGCGACAGCAGCCGGACCACTTCGCCGATCAGGTCGTTGACGTCGGTCTCGGCGGGCTGCAACGGCTGCTTGCGCGCGAATGCCAGCAGGCTTGAGGTGAGTTGCGCGCCGCGATCGGCGGCATCGCTGATCAGCTTGGCGATCGCGGCAAGCTGCGGGTTATCCCTGACGCCGTCGGCGAGGATCTCGATCGTGCCGGTGATCACGGTCAGCATGTTGTTGAAGTCGTGCGCGATGCCGCCGGTCAACCGCCCGAGCGATTCCGTCTTCTGCGCCTGGATCAATTGCTCTTCGGCGCGCCGGCGCTGGGTGACGTCCCTGACAAAGGAATTGATGATCCAGCCATCGCCGCGGCGCAGCGCATTGAGCGACACCTCGACATAGAACCGGTGGCCGTCGCGGTGCACGGATGCGGTTTCATAGCGCATGCCCATGCCGCCGGCCGCGGTCTCCTGCAGGAAGCGGGTGATGCGCTGCCGGTGCGCAACCCGCAACTCCTCCGGAAAAACCAGTTCGACCACGCGCTGGCCGACCGCCTCGGCGCGCGTCCAGCCGGTCAATGCCTCGGACTGCGGGCTCCAGTCGAGCACGATGCCGTCCTGGTCGGTCTGAACGAAGGCGTCGAGCGCGGTCCTGACGATGGCCTGCGCCATCTGCTCGCTCTCCACCAGCGCCTGATGCGCCTGACGCTCCGCGGTGACGTCGCGCAGCACGATGACCGCGCCGCGCAAATTGCCGGCATCGTCGCGCAGCGGCCTGGCGTTGGCGACAAGGCAGACAGCCGGTTCCGGCCGCAGGGGTTTGACGATCAGCTCGCAATCGTCGACGTCATCGCCGCGCAGCGCACGCGCCATCGGCGTCTCAGCGATCGGCATCACAGTCGTGCCGTCAGCATAGTAGTTCTGAAAGGTGCGAACGTCGGTCAGGGTGTCAAAACCGGGTTCGACATGGTACAGCCGCCGCGCCGCGGCGTTGACGATCACGATCATCGCATGCTCGTCCGCGACCACCACCGGATCGCGGATGCTCTCGACGGTCTTCTCCAGCAGGTGCTGCCTGCTGCCCAATTGCGCGGACAGTTCGGCAAGCGTCGCAGCGAGCTGAGCGGCCTCGTCGTCGCCGCTCGGGCGTATCGAGACCGGCTCGCCGCGCGACAGCGCCTCCGCAGCCCGCACCAACTGGGCGGGCGTTCCGGACTGCGACCTCGCAATCATCTCAGCCGTCATGAACACCACCGAAACCACACCACCGGCGAGCAGAATGCCCGGCCAGTCGACGCCATGGATGAAGCCCAGCGCGAGCAGGAGTGTGACGACGGGAAGCACCATCCCGGCCGCCAGTCGGCCCGACAAATTCATCCCGACCAACTCACCGTGAGCAGTTGCACCGGAAAATGGAAAAGCAAAACAATATCGAAAAGGGTCGTCGGCGCCGGGGCAATATCGGGTGGCTTCCGCTTCTTGCTTAGCCGAGTCCGGCCCAGCAATCCGCCACTTTCGTATCCGTATAAGTACGGAGAAAGGTCGGTTAGGCGCGGAGCCCGGCGGGGTCGCGTCTCAGATGAATTTTGTGGCATCAACGCACCGATCCGGGCCAGCAAAGCCCTAAGTCGCTCCGCTCGAACGCCAGCAGAGCTCGGACGGTTCATATCGCGAGAATGCGGAAGTGTGCCTCATAAACGGTGCCGCGCATTCAGCGTCGTCCCAGCGAAAGCAGGGATCAATAACCACCGATGGTCATCGTTGAGCAGCGTTGGGACGACGAGTCTTTTCCACAGCAACCGCCGCGGAGTATGGGGTCCCTGCTTTCGCAGGGACGGCAGCGCTGCGGAGGTGCCTACGCGGCCCGCCGCCGCTCGCGCAGTGCGTCGCCGAATGCCTCGAACAGGGCGCGGTTGATCGGATTGCGCTGCGGATCGTATTCAGCGTGCCATTGCACGCCGAGCGCAAAGCCCGGCGCATCGGCGATGCGGATCGCCTCGATGGTGCCGTCCTCGGCGATGCCCTCGATCACGACGCGCCTGCCGGGCTCGAGGATGCCCTGGCCGTGCAGCGAATTGACCCGAATGGTCTCGCGGCCGAGAATCCTTGCGAAGGCGCCGCCCGGCGTCAGCGCGACGTCGTGACGGTCGGCGAACACCACGGTGGGATCGGGATGGATCTCGCCGTTCTCCAGCCGCGGCATCCGGTGGTTCATGCGGCCGGGGATCTCGCGGATCTCCGGATGCAGCGAGCCGCCGAACGCGACGTTCATCTCCTGCAGGCCGCGGCAGATGCCAAAGATCGGCACGCCGCGCGCGACGCAGGCCTCCGACAGCGCCAGCGCGACGTCGTCGCGGTGGATGTCGTAGGGCTCGTGGGCCGCGCAAGGTTCGGCGTTGAAGCGGGTCGGATGAACATTGGCACGGGCCCCGGTCAGCACCACGCCGTCGACCACGTCGAGCAGGGCGCCGACATCGGTGATTTCGGGGCTGCCCGCGAACATCAAGGGCACGGCACCCGACACCTCGGCAACCGCGCGAAGGTTGCGCTCTCCGACCATCTGGACTGTGAAACGATTTTCAATGCGATGGGCGTTTCCGATCACGCCGACCACGGGCCGTCTCATTATTGAAGTCTCGCGCAATGATTATTCTAAGTTTGCGACTTTGCGGAAACGATCATGCCTTCGAGTTCCCCCCGGATCAACTGCCTATATCTGCACAGGGGACCTTGCAGTCCTGCACAGATTCGCAGCCCTCGTGGCCCCAAATTCGGCCTGGCGCCCCACGGTCGCGCCCGGACCACGGCGCGTCAGCGGCAAACCGGCACGGCCCGCCCAGCTTGATCCCGGCGGGATTTTCGCCAAACACTGCCAGACACCGTCGCGAAGGGGGAATCACCCGTGACAGACTCGGCTGACAATCGCCTGCAGGCCCGCAATGATTTGGCGTGGGCGGTCGCCGTCGGCGGCATCGGCATCGTGCTGTTCGCCGCCCTGCTCCTGTTCGCCTGGCAGTTCGCCGCGACCCTGTTCCTGCTGTTCGCGGGCATGCTGCTCGGGGTCGGCCTGAACGCGATGACGACCCTGCTCGGCCGGCTGACCGGGCTGCCTCACGCGTTGCGGCTTGCGATCGTCTGCCTGGCGATGGCGGGACTGTTGTCCGGCATCGTGTTCCTCGGCGGCACCACCATCGCGCAGCAGGCCACGGTGTTGAGCAACACGATCAAATCGCAGCTCGGCAGCGTCAAGGAGTTTCTCGAGCAGCATGGTGTCGACACCAGCTATCTCGATTTCACCAACGCCGCTGGCGAGACAAAGCCGGAAGCGGTAACGACGACAACAACGACGCCGGCAGCGCCCCAATCGCATGGCATCCCCGGCGCCGGCGCGCTGGCTTCCAGCGGCGGCGCGATCATCAGCCAGACGCTGAAGGTGCTGCTCGGCACGGTCAGCGTCGTCGGCAACTTCTTCATCGTGCTGTTCCTCGGGCTCGCCTTCGCGGCCCAGCCGAGCATCTACCGCGCCGGGCTGCTGTTCATCGCGCCGGCCAAATACCGCGCGCAGGCAACCGTCATCGTCGACCGCATCGGCGAGACGCTGGAACGCTGGCTGATCGCGCAAATCATCACCATGACCGCGGTGTTCCTCGTCACCTGGATCGGGCTTGCCATCATCGGAATTCCGAGCTCGTTCATCCTCGGCATCCAGGCCGGCCTGCTCGCCTTCATCCCGACGGTCGGCGCGATCCTGGGCGGGCTGATCGTGGTGCTGGCGAGCCTCGCGAGCGGGTGGATCGCGGCGCTGTCGGCTTTCATCCTGTTCCTCGGCGTGCACGCGCTGGAAAGCTACGTGCTGACCCCGATCATCCAGCGCCAGGCGCTCGACATCCCGCCGGCAACACTGTTCGCGTTCCAGATCCTGCTCGGGGTCGTGTTCGGCATCTGGGGGCTCGCGCTGGCGCTGCCGCTGATGGCGATCGCCAAGGTGATGATCGACCACTTCAAGGCGGAGGATCAGGCGCCGGCGCAGACGCCCGCTCCGTCGAACGTGCCGCAGCTCAGTTGAAGAGCAGGACAGTACCGACGACCATCAGCATCACGCCGACCAGCATCGCGATCGGCCAGCGGCGCCTCGCCGGTTGGTATCGTCCCTGCGCGCGGCGTTCGGCGATCAGCGCGGTCTCGTACTCATCGGAGTCCGAGAACAGGCAGGCGAAGCCGCCGCGCGCCGAAGCCGCGTCGGCTTCGAGCGACATCAGGGCCAATTGCGGATTGCGAGTGCTGATCGACTCCATGCCGAAAGCATGGGATCGAATAGTTAACGAGCTGTTACCGCGCTCACGCGCGGGCAGGCGCCGGCTTTTGCCGCGCCGATGCCGGCAGGCCCGCGGTCTTGCGCCGCCAGTTCTCCAGCGACAGCGGCAATTCTTCCGCGGCCTCGACGCGGTTGCGGCCGCCGCGCTTGGCCTGATAGAGCGCGGTGTCGGCCGAGGCCAAGAGCACCTCGAGCTCGGTCCCGGCGGGTCCGCCGGCCACGCCGATGCTGACCGTGGTGTCGACCGCGCCGTCCTCGCAGGTGATGTTGCTGTTCTCGAACGCCTCACGCACGCGCTCGGCGACCAAGACGCCCTCCTCCAGCGAGCACGGCAGCAACGCCGCGAATTCCTCGCCGCCGATCCGGCCCGACAGATCGCTGATCCTGAGGCTGTTGACCACCACGGCTGAGAACAGTTTCAGGATCTCGTCACCGGCGGGATGGCCGAAGCGATCGTTGATCGACTTGAAGTGGTCGATGTCGAAGATCATCACGGTGACCGGCCGGCCGGCAACGGCCTCCCGCTCGATCACCCGCGTGCAGGCCTCGGTGAAGCCGCGGCGGTTGAGCATCCCGCTCAACGGATCGATCGACGCAGCGGTCTTGTGCACGGCGACCGCGCGGTCCGACACCATCATGAAGATCACGAACACCGTGCCGATCGCGTACAGCACGAGCTCGATCGAGAACAGCGTGACCCAGAAACTGCTGACGAAATTCTGGCCGTTCAGCCGCAGTACGTCGCCGACCAGGATCGGCAGCATCAGGACGCAGCCATGTGCGACCGGGATCGCGATCGCAATCCAGCGCCTCTGCATCGCGCGACGGCGCTCGCTCCAGAGTTCGGAGGCGGTCAGCGCGGCGTAGATCGCGACGATCCCGGCACCGATCGTCAGGCGCATCGCCGGATCCGCGATTGATGTCACGGCGCCGATCCACACGATCGGGCCGAGCATGAGACCCGGCAGGTTGGCCTTGCGGCCGTGGAAGATGCGCGCAGCATTCCAGACCATGCCGCAGGCGGCGAAGCCGATCGCATTGAGGCCCAGCAGAACCATCGGATCGAGCGTCGAGCTGCCGACTGTCCACAGCGCGACGGAAGCCGCACCGAGCAGATAGGCGGTGCCCCACCATTTCAGCGCGGGAATGTCCTCCTGCCTGCCGAACAACCAGAGCATGGCGCCGAGCATGCCCGCGACCATGGTGGCGAACAGATAAAGCGTCGATGGATCGAACGACATAGTGTCACCCCAGCCCGGTGATGCAACGTTCGCAGGCGCAAATAATACGGTGATGCAGCGCCAGTGCGAGCCAGCAAGCTAAAAGGCCCGAGTTCCAATTTCGTTTGCACGCACACGCAAGTTTTCATGAAAAACTACGCTAATTCGCGCCGAAGCACGCCCGGTCGAGCGCAGCAAAAAGGGCGCCTTGCGGCGCCCTCTGCAACTCGATGCTCGCGGCAATTGCCGCGAATTTGACAACCCGAATTAGCGCTTCGAGAACTGGAAGGACTTGCGGGCCTTGGCCTTGCCGTACTTCTTGCGCTCCACCGTACGGGAGTCACGGGTCAGGAAGCCGCCCTTCTTGAGGACGCCGCGCAGCTCGGGCTCGAAGTTGGTCAGCGCCTTCGAGATGCCGTGGCGGACCGCACCGGCCTGGCCGGACAGACCGCCGCCGGCGACGGTGCAGATCACGTCGTACTGGCCGTTACGGGCGGCAGCGACCAGCGGCTGCTGGATCATCATGCGCAGCACCGGGCGGGCGAAGTAGATTTCGATGTCGCGGGTGTTGACCGAGATCTTGCCGGCGCCCGGCTTGATCCAGACGCGGGCGACCGCGTCCTTGCGCTTGCCGGTGGCGTAAGCGCGGTTGAACTTGTCGACCTTCTTGACGTACTTCGGCGCGTCGGGAGCGGCCGGCTTGACCTGCGAGAGCTGGTCGAGGGACTGCAAAGTATCGGACATTATGCGGCCCTCGTGTTCTTGCGATTCAGGGAAGCGATATCGACCTTCTCGGGGCTCTGGGCCTCATGCGGATGCTCGGCACCCGGATAGACGCGCAGATTGCCCATCTGCATGCGGCCGAGCGGACCGCGCGGGATCATGCGCTCGATCGCCTTCTCGACGACGCGCTCGGGGAAGCGACCCTCGAGGATCTGCTTCGCGGTGCGCTCCTTGATGCCACCGATGAAGCCGGTGTGCTTGTAGTAGACCTTCTGGTCGCGCTTGCGACCGGTCAGCACCACATGCGCGGCGTTGACGATGATGACATTGTCACCGCAATCGACGTGCGGGGTGTAGGTGGGCAGGTGTTTGCCGCGCAGGCGCATCGCGACGAGCGTGGCGAGACGACCGACGACCAGACCCTTGGCGTCGATCACGACCCACTTCTTCGTCACTTCGGCGGGCTTGGCCGAGAACGTGCTCATGTGTGAAATCCGTGAAAAGGAAATCGGCGCCGTATGCGCCGAACTGGCGGCTTTCTAGAGAAGGTGCGGCCGCACGTCAACGTAGACGCGCGCGATTTAGATGAGCTAAAACAACAGCTTGTAAATATGGTGTAATAATACCGCTAAGAAGCCTATTGATTTGGAATGGAATAGGTCGCGGTAACATGGGCGATCGGATCGGGCGAGGTGCCAGACAGCAGGTTTACTTCACCAACCGCAAGCCGCTTGCCGAGCTTGAGCAGTCTGGCGACCGCGAGCACGTCCTGCCCCGGCAGCCCCTTGCGCAGGAAGTTGATGTTGAGGTTGGTGGTGACGGCAAGGCCGATCGGCCCGATCGCCGACAATAGCACCACATACATCGCGAAATCCGCCAACCCCATCAGGGTCGGCCCGGACACCGTGCCGCCCGGCCGCAGCATGCGCTCGCTGAAACGCTGGCGCAGCAGGGCCGTCTCGCCGTCGGCGCTTTCGATCCTGATGTCGTCGTGGGTGAACGCCTGCGGAAATTCCTTGCGCAGGAACTCCTCCAGATCAGCCACGCTCATTTTCGCAATCGCCATGCCGCCCCTGCCCTCGCTTCAGCCTGCCTGTTACATTAAGTTGTCATACAGACCAACGTGGAATTTCACCATGTCCTCCCAAGCCGCCCGCGCGGAAGCGCCGCAACACCAGCCGATCCTGCTGCGCGAGACCATCGGCAGTATCGCGCTACTGACGCTCAATCGCCCCGCGGCGCGCAACAGCCTGTCCGAGGGACTGATCGGCGAGGTGCACGCGGCGCTGAACGATATCGGTGGTGACAAGAGCATCCGTGCGGTCGTGCTCGCCGCCAACGGCCCGGCCTTCTGCGCCGGCCACGACCTCAAGGAGCTTACCGCGCGCCGCACCGACGCCGACCGCGGCCGCGCCTATTTCGCAGAGATCATGAACGCCTGCAGCGCGATGATGCAGGCGATCGTGCACCTGCCGAAACCGGTGGTCGCCTCCGTTCAGGGCATCGCCACCGCGGCGGGCTGCCAGTTCGTCGCGAGCTGCGACCTCGCGGTCGCCTCCGAAGCGGCGGCGTTTGCGACGCCGGGCGTCGACATCGGGCTGTTCTGCTCGACGCCGATGGTGGCGCTGTCGCGCAACGTGCCGCGCAAGCAGGCGATGGAGATGCTGCTGACCGGTGAACCGGTCTCGGCGGCAACGGCGCAGAGCATCGGCCTCGTCAACCGCGTGGTATCGGCCGGCACCGAACGCGACGCCGCGATGGCGTTGGCCGAGAAGGTCGCGCTGAAGTCGGCCTACACCGTCAAGCTCGGCAAGGAGGCATTCTATCGCCAGGCCGAGATGAACCTCGCGGACGCCTATCGCTTCGCGGCCGAGGTGATGACCGAGAACATGATGGCGCGCGACGCCGAGGAAGGCATCGGCGCCTTCATCGAGAAGCGCGCCCCGAAGTGGCAGGACAAGTGACATTCCGTCATTGCGAGCGAAGCGAAGCAATCCATCTCGCCACCAGGAAATATGGATTGCTTCGTCGCTTCGCTCCTCGCAATGACGCAACTGAAAAAGACCGGTAATGAATCACGACGCCTACGACGACAACTACATCCGCAGCATCCTGAACAACGTGAAATCGATCGCGATGGTCGGCGCCTCGCCGGTCAATGTGCGGCCGAGCTATTTCGCATTCAAATATCTGGCGCAGCGCGGCTACGACATGATTCCGGTGAATCCCGGCCATGTCGGCAAGGCGCTGATGGGCAAACCGTTCGTCGCATCGCTCGCGGACGTCGACCGTCCGATCGACATGATCGACATCTTCCGCAATTCGAGCCACATCATGCCGGTGGTCGAGGAGGCGCTGAAATTGTCGCCGCTGCCGAAGGTGATCTGGATGCAGCTCGGCGCACGCGACGATGCCGCCGCCGAGAAGGCGGAAGCCGCCGGTCTCAAGGTGGTGATGAACCGCTGCCCGAAGATCGAGTATGGCCGGCTGTCGTCGGAGATCTCCTGGATGGGCGTCAATTCGCGCACGCTGAGTTCGAAGCGCGCGCCGATCCCGACGCAGGGCATGCGGCTGTCGCTCAACCGCATGAGCGTCGGGGGCGGCCAGACTGCGGCATCCGACCGCGCCGCAAAAAACAAGACCGAGACGAGCTGACGTTTCAGCGGAATAATCGTCGCGATCATCCGGTCAAGCGCAGCATGCCCGTTTCAAACCGCGGCGCGCGCGCCGACGCGGCTTGACGGCGAGCGTCGTCGCCATCAGCATGCCGCGCGTTTCGACCAGGCCACAACAGGACACAAAGAATGACCGATCGCCTTCCGGGATTTTCCACCCTCGCCGTGCACGCCGGCGCACAGCCTGATCCCACCACCGGCGCGCGGGCGACGCCGATCTACCAGACCACGTCATTCGTCTTCAACGACGCCGACCATGCGGCTTCGCTGTTCGGCTTGCAGGCATTCGGCAACATCTATACCCGCATCGGCAATCCGACCAACGCCGTGCTCGAAGAGCGCGTCGCAGCGCTCGAAGGCGGCACGGCGGCACTTGCGGTTGCCTCCGGCCACGCCGCGCAGCTCGTCGTGCTGCAGCAGTTGATGAGGCCCGGCGACGAGGTGATTGCGGCGCGCAAGCTCTACGGCGGCTCGATCAACCAGTTCACCCACGCCTTCAAGGCGTTCGGCTGGAACGTGGCCTGGGCCGATCCCGACGATATCGCCAGCTTCGAACAGGCGGTGACGCCTCACACCAAGGCGATCTTCATCGAATCGATCGCCAATCCGGCCGGCAGCATCACCGACATCGAGGCAATCGCAGCCGTCGCGCGCAAGGCCGGCGTGCCGCTGATCGTCGACAACACGCTGGCCTCGCCCTATCTGATCAAGCCGATCGACCATGGTGCCGACATCGTCGTGCACTCCCTGACCAAGTTCCTCGGCGGCCACGGCAACTCGCTCGGCGGCATCATCGTCGACGCCGGCACCTTCGACTGGTCGAAGGACAACAAATATCCGATGCTGAGCGAGCCGCGCCCGGAATATCACGGCATCCGGATCCAGGAGACCTTTGGCAATTTCGCCTTTGCGATCGCCTGCCGCGTGCTCGGCCTGCGCGACCTCGGTCCCGCGCTGTCGCCGTTCAACGCCTTCATGATCCTCACCGGAATCGAGACGCTGCCGTTGCGCATGCAGAAGCACTGCGACAATGCCAAGGCGGTGGCGGAGTTCCTCTCCACCCACCCGGCCGTGTCAGGCGTGAACTATGCCGGCCTGCCCGGCGACAGGTACAACGCCCTGCAGCGCAAATACGCGCCGAAGGGCGCCGGCGCGGTGTTCACCTTCAGCCTCAAGGGCGGCTACGACGCGGGCGTCAACCTGGTGTCGAACCTGAAGCTGTTCTCGCATCTTGCGAATGTCGGCGACACCCGCTCGCTGGTGATCCACCCGGCCTCCACCACCCATAGCCAGCTCGATGACGCCGCCAAGGTGAAATCGGGTGCGGCGCCCGAGGTGGTGCGGCTGTCGATCGGCATCGAGGACAAGGAAGACCTGATCGCGGACCTCGACCAGGCCCTGCGCGCCTGATCCCGACATTGGTTCCGGAGCGGTGCGCCCGCATCGCTCCGGCGACCTTGCCCAAACGACCGTCTCGTTAACGCTTAATACCGACGGGTCTCTCGTTAACGCTCATTCCGGCATAAAGTGGCAGTGATAGGCTCCGGATGATTCGGGAGACCATTGATGCTGCGCTGGATATTGCCGCTCGCGATCGCGCTGTTTGCGATCTCGTCTGCTGACGCCGCCGACGGCCCTGTCGTCACCAAACGCGCCACCGTCAAGGCCGCGCGCCAGCTGCCGGCCGGCCTGCCGCGCCGGCACTACGCCTACCGCACCACCATCACGCAGCCGACCTATGTGCGGCGCGGACGCCAGCTCGTGGTCATCGAGCCCGAAGTGATCCCGCTCAACGCAGAGCCGTATATCCCGTTCGTGCCGGGCGAACCGCTGCTGCCGGGGTCATCGTCGCTGCCCGGCTATTACGGCAACTGGCATTCCTACAACTATTTCGGCCCGTATTACGGCGGCGCCTATGTCGACTACTGGGATCGCCTGCCCTACGCCTGCGGCGTCTACGGCTACTGCTAGCCCGGGACGCGCGCGTGGCCAGATCGCCGCAGAAGAAGACCAGCGCACCGGCTTCGGGCAACGCGGTGACCGCCGACCTCGTCGCGGTGCTGGTCGCCGTGACCGACGGCACGCCGAAGATCATGACCATCGCCGGCGGCTCAGCGCTGCCGAGCGGCCCGTTCGAGTTCACCCACCGTTCGCTGCAGACCGCGCTGCGGGCCTGGGTCGAGGCGCAGACCGGCCATCCGCTCGGCTATGTCGAGCAGCTCTACACCTTTGCC
This sequence comes from Bradyrhizobium sp. USDA 4011, assembly GCF_054063415.1. Taxonomy (NCBI): domain Bacteria; kingdom Pseudomonadati; phylum Pseudomonadota; class Alphaproteobacteria; order Hyphomicrobiales; family Nitrobacteraceae; genus Bradyrhizobium; species Bradyrhizobium sp. USDA 4011. The sequence continues at coordinate 8,172,829 of NZ_JBSSGG010000001.1, read as the reverse complement.
GACCGCGGCCGGTCCGGCGACGCCAGGACGCCGCATAGCGTCTCGATCAGCTATCTCGGCCTGACCCGCGAGGACCAGGTCGGCGAAGATTTCGAGGCGCATTGGTCCGGCTGGTACGACTATTTCCCCTGGGAGGATCATCGCGCCGGCACGCCGGTCTGCCTTGCGAAGATGATCGCGCCGAAGCTGAAGACGTGGGCGAAGGCGGCCCCGTCACCCACGCTGCAGCGCGAGCGCTGGCAGCGCTGCGCGATCACCTTCGGTCTCGATGACCGCGACTGGAACGAAGAACTCGTGTTGCAGCGCTACGAATTGCTGTACGAGGTGTTGCTGATCCCGGAAGCCGGACGCGCGCATGACCGCGAGGCGCCAATCGTGCCGGGCAAGCCGATGACGGCGGATCATCGCCGCATCCTCGCAACCGGGATCGCGCGGCTGCGCGCCAAGATCAAATACCGTCCGGTGGTATTCGAGTTGATGCCGGCCGAGTTCACCCTGCTGCAACTGCAACGCAGTGTTGAAGCACTCGCAGGCCGGCTGGTCCACAAGCAGAACTTCCGCCGGCTCATCGAACAGCAGGAACTCGTTGAAGAGACTGGCGCAATGGCCGCCGACACCGTCGGACGGCCGGCCAAGCTATTCCGCTTCCGCCATGCCGTGTTGGCCGAACGGGCCCTCGTCGGCACCAAGCTCCCGCTTTCGCGCACTTGACACGCCTTATGCTCAGGATAAGTATAAGCCATCTTATGCTCAAGGAGAGTATAAATGGCTGCACTCGATACCGACCTGCTCACCCGCACCGCGCCGCTCTATGAGCGCGTCAAGCGCGTCATCCCGCCGTTCGAGTGGGCCACTTTCGCCGAGGATGTCGATGCGATCCTCGAACTGAAGCGCCGCCGCAACGCGGTGGTGCTGGCGCACAACTACCAGACCCCGGAGATCTTCCACGGCGTCGCCGATATCGTCGGCGACAGCCTCCTGCTTGCGCGTGAAGCGACCAAGGTCGACGCCGATGTCATCGTGCTCGCCGGCGTGCACTTCATGGCCGAGACGGCGAAGCTGTTGAACCCGGCCAAGACGGTGCTGATCCCCGATCTCAAGGCCGGCTGCTCGCTGGCGGATTCCATCACGGCGCAGGACGTACGGCTGATGCGCGCGCGCTATCCGGACGCGCCTGTTATCGCCTATGTCAACACCTCGACCGCGGTGAAGGCCGAGTCCGACATCTGCTGCACGTCAGGCAATGCGCTCAAGGTGGTGGAATCGCTCGGTGCCGAGCGCGTCATCATGCTGCCGGATGAATATCTGGCGCAGAACATCGCCAAGCAGACCAGCAAGAAGATCATCGCCTGGAAGGGCCATTGCGAGGTGCACGAGCTGTTCACCACCGATGACGTGCGCCAGCTGCGTGAAAATTATCCGGACGTCACCATCCTGGCGCATCCGGAATGCCCGCCCGAGGTGGTTGCCGAAGCGGACTTTTCGGGATCGACCGCTACGATGCAGTCTTTCGTCGAGACCAAACGTCCGCCGCGCGTCGTGCTGCTGACGGAATGTTCGATGAGCGACAACATCGCGGCCAGCAATCCCGATGTCGACTTCGTCCGCCCCTGCAATCTCTGTCCGCACATGAAGCGGATCACGCTGAAGAACATCCGCCACGCGCTGGAGACCAATCAGCACGAGGTCACGATCGACCCCGCGATCGCCGATCGCGCGCGCAGGAGCGTCGAAAGGATGCTGGCAATATGAGGACCGATCTCTCCGATCTCAACGGCCGCCCGGTGATCATCGGCGGCGGCGCCGCGGGACTGATGACCGCGCTTCGACTCGCGCCCGAGCCGGTCGTGCTGCTGTCGAAATCGCCGCTCGGCGCCGAAGCATCCAGCATGTGGGCGCAGGGTGGCCTCGCCGCGCCGGTCGGTGCGGATGACACTCCTGCCCTCCATCTCGCCGATACGCTTGCGGCCGGCGCCGGCCTCTGTGATGCGGCCGCGGCATCCCGGATCGTTCATGCCGCGCCTGCTGCCGTGGAGCATCTGGCCGAGCTCGGCGTCGCCTTCGACCGGCGCGCCGACGGCAGCTGGCGCCTCGGGCTCGAGGCCGCGCACGGCCGCAACCGCATCGTGCACGCCACCGGCGACGGCACCGGCCGCGAGATCATGCGGGCGCTGATCGCCACGGTCCGCCAGACGCCGTCGATCACCTTGCTGGAAGGCGTCGAGGCGCGGCGGCTGCTGGTCGAGGACAATGCGGTCAGGGGCGTGCTCGCAGCCAGCGACCGCGGTACGCTCACGATCGCGACCAACCGCGTCGTGGTCGCGACCGGCGGCATCGGCGGGCTGTTCTCAGACAGCACCAACCCGGGCGGATGTTTCGGCCAAGGGCTCGCGCTCGCGGCCCATGCCGGCGCAAAACTGTCGGATCTCGAATTCGTGCAGTTTCATCCGACCGCCTTCGACGGGCCGTCGCGGCCGATGCCGCTGCTGACCGAGGCGATCCGCGGCGACGGCGCGACCCTGATCGACGAGACCGGCCGGCGCTTCATGGCCGATCAGCCCGGCGCCGAGCTCGCACCACGCGACATCGTCGCACGCGCCGTCTGGCGCCATCGCGCCGCGGGACATCGCACCTTCCTTGATGCGCGCAAGCATCCGGGGGCGGATTTCGCGCAGCGCTATCCCGTGATCAGTGCGTTCTGCAAGATGGCCGGCATCGATCCCGCCAGCGATCCGATCCCGATCCGGCCGGCGGTTCACTACCACATGGGCGGCATCGCGGTTGACGGGCATGGCCGCAGCACGGTGCAAGGCCTGTGGGCCTGCGGCGAGGCCGCGCGCACCGGGCTGCACGGCGCCAACCGGCTCGCCAGCAACTCGCTGATGGAAGCGATCGTCTGCGCGCGCTGGGTCGCCGAGAGCATCGAAGGCGTCAGCGCAGGTCCACGCGCGATGCTGAGCGACGAGGTGATGTCGCCCGCCGCCGATGCTTCCGCCGTGCGTCCGATCCTCACCCAGGGGCTCGGCGTGCTGCGCGACCGCGACGGCATCGCACGCGCGATCCGCGGCCTCTATCCGCTCGCGCGCAGTCCGAGTGCGGCATCCGACGCAGCATTGGTCGGACTAATGATCGCGGTTGCCGCCATCAGACGTGAGGAAAGCCGCGGCGGTCATTTCCGCACCGATTTCCCGCACACCGCTTTGTCGGCGACGCCGTCTTCCCTCACCCGTGACGAGGCGCTCGCCGCCGCGCACGACATCGTTGAATCCCAGCTACCAGCCAGGAGTGCGCGCTCATGACCCTCAATCCCCTGTTGCCGCTGCTGTATGAACCGATCGTGCAAACCGCATTGCGCGAGGATCTCGGCCGCGCCGGCGATATCACGGCGGACGCCATCGTGCCGGCGAGCCAGCAAGCCCGGCTGGTGATGCGGGCGCGGCAGCCCGGCGTGATCGCCGGGCTCGACATCGCACGGTCAGCCTTCCAGACGGTGTCGCCGGCGATCGAGCTGCGCGCCGAGCGGCCCGACGGCAGCGCGGTCGAACCCGACCAGGTGATCGCGATCATCGACGGTCCGGCGCGCAGCCTGCTCACCGCCGAGCGCACCGCGCTGAACTTTCTCTGCCATCTGAGCGGCGTCGCGACCGCAACCGCCACGCTCGTCAAGGCTGTCGCTGGCACGCGCGCGCAGATCGTCTGCACCCGCAAGACCACGCCGGGGCTTCGTGCGCTGGAGAAATATGCGGTGCGCGCCGGCGGCGGCGGCAATCACCGTTTTGGGCTCGACGACGCCGTGCTGATCAAGGACAACCACATCGCGCTCGCCGGCGGCATCCGCCTTGCGATCGAACGTGCCAAGGCCAATACCGGTCATCTCGTGAAGATCGAAGTCGAGGTTGACACACTGGCGCAGCTTGAAGAGGCGCTGGCACTCGGCGTCGACGCGGTCCTGCTCGACAACATGACGACCGAACAGCTCAGCCAGGCGGTGGCGATGGCGCGCGGCAAGGCGCTCACCGAAGCCTCCGGCCGCATCACGGCTGCGACCGCCGCGGCGATCGCCGCCACCGGCGTCGATTTGATCTCGGTCGGCTGGGTGACCCACAGCTCGGCCGCGCTCGATATCGGGCTCGACTATCTGTCCTGATGGATCAGCCGGCTTGATCGATCAAAGCGGCTGGCCGACCGGAACGAGGGTCGGCTGGTCGCGCTCGGTCCGGCGCGCCGCGAAGCGCTCGGCCTGCAACACCGCCAATGTCAGCACGACGATCGCGACCGCCTGGTGCGCTAGCGCCAGATCGATCGGCACCTGATGCAGCAGCGTCAGGATGCCGAGCGTCGCCTGCAGCGTGATCGCCGCCACCAGCCACCAGGCCCCCGCGATGACCGCACTTCCGGCGCGTGCACGCACCGCATCGATCGCATGCGCGATCGCCAGCGCGAACAGCAAATAAGCGGTCATGCGATGCTCGAACTGCACAGTCAGCGTGTTGTCGAACAGATTGCGCCACCACGGCGTCTCGAACCACAGCCGGTCAGCCGACGGAATCAAGCCGCCGTCGATCTCGGGCCAGGTGTTGTAGACCCGCCCCGCGCGCAGACCCGCGACCAGCGCGCCGAAATAGAGCTGCACGAAGGTGAGCACGAGCAGCACGGCGCTGGTGATCTTCAGCCTGAGCGGCGCGATCACGGACGGACGGTCCGTCAAGCGCCGCAGCGTCCAGACGATCGCCGCGAAGATCAGGAGCGCCAGCACGAGATGCGTCGCCAGCCGATACTGCGACACCTCGACGCGCTCCGAGAGGCCGGACGCCACCATCCACCAGCCGACGCCGCCCTGCAGCGCACCGAGACCGAAGATCACCCACAGCCGCCGGCCGAGTTCGCCGCTCACCGCGCCGCGCCACAGGAAATACAGGAACGGCAGCAGATAGGCGGCGCCGATTACCCGGCCGAGCAGCCGGTGGCTCCACTCCCACCAGAAAATCGTCTTGAATTGCGCGAGCGTCATCCCGGCGTTGAGCTCGCGATATTGCGGGATGGTCTTGTAGCCCTCAAAAGCCTTCATCCACTGCGCCCCGGTCAGCGGGGGCAGCGCGCCGGTCACCGGCTTCCATTCGACGATCGACAGGCCGGACTCGGTGAGCCGTGTGGCGCCGCCGACCAAGACCATCAGCGCGATCAGGGCGGCGACCGCGATCAGCCAGACCCTGACGGCGCGGAGCTGCGATGGTTGTGCGGAAATGCCGGCCATTTCGCCCTGACTTGATTGGATTTTCGGGCCCCTTATAGTCCGGCCCGCAAGCGGCGCAAGCGCCGCCTGAGGCCTCGTTCCGATCGGTCGGAACGAGGCCTCAGCAATCTTTTGTTTTGACGCGTTTTCTTTGCGCGAACCGGTGTCTGCTTCGCTCGAAAACGCTCTGGATCACGAGTCATACATATCCGCCATGGCCATACGCACCCGCAAATTGCTCGGAACCATCGCCCTGCTCATCCTGGTCGTGGTGTGGTCGCTGCTCGGCATGACGGTCGCCCAGACCCCGTGGCTCGCCAATTCGGGGCTGCTGCAGGCGATCTTCTACGTCGTCGCGGGCCTCGGCTGGGTGCTGCCGGCGATGCCGATCGTCTCCTGGATGTCGCGGCCTGACCGCGCCTAGATCGCGCCCTCGTCGCGCGCATGCCGCGTCGGCCGCACCGGCGCGAACATCACGCCCGAGAGCAGCACGCGCATCATCCGCAGCGACCGCACGCGGCCGTCCCATGCGATGCGCGGCAGTGCGTGAAGGTTGGTGCGCCCCTGCGCCTCGACCACACCTGATATGGTCGACACTGCGCTGGCGAAGCCGGCCTCCTCGGCCATCACGACATGCGGACGGCGGAACGCGTCGCGGTCCCCGAAGGGGAATGCGAAATGCTCGATCGGTCGCCGCAGCGCGCTCTCGGCAACCGCCTTTCCCATCGCGATCTCACGCTGCGCGTCGGCATCCCTGAGGCTCGACAGGGCGGAATAGTTCACCGTAGCGCTGCCGAACGTCACGTTCGGATCAGCCGCAAGCTTCGCCAGGTCCTGCCAGTCGAGCAAGGCACTGCGTGACAATTGCGCCGCATCGGCCGAATAGCGCCGGCCGAGATCGTTCACCGCATAGGACAGATCACGTGGCGACAGCTTGCGCAGCCAGCCGGACAGGAAATCGAACAGCTCGTATTTGTCCGACAGGCTCGAGACCACGAAGTGCCGTTCCCTGCCGTCGATCATCAGGCTGATGCGGCTCTCGCGCGCGATGATGTCCTCGAGCACCAGCCACCACGCCGTGCCCACGCCGTCCGGGAAGGCCGTCGGCAGATAAAGGGTGAAGGGGACGCCGTGTCTGGCAAGCACGGGATAGCCATGTGTGACGATGTCCCTGGTCGCACCATCGAAGCTCAGGCAAACAAAGCGGCGGCGCTCCGGCAGGGTCACCGCGCGGCGGCAGGCCTCGTCGATCCCGACGATGTCGTACTTCCAGCGCTTCAGCGCGCGGATGGTGCGATCGAGGAAGGCAGGCGTGATCTCCTGGGATTTCAGCGGCTGGAACCGGCCTTGGCGCGGAGGCCGGACGCGCGCGAAGCGCAGGATCACTCCGGCGCCCCCGGCCTCGTGTTCCCGCAGCCTGAAGGCGCCGCTGAAATAGGCGAGCTCCATTCGGGCCCGCCGCAAAATCCCGCTGTCCGGCGTCAAAATCCCCGCCTCTGCCCGGCGGTTCCCACAGCCCGCCGCGGCATTGTTATTACTCTTTGTTGACATTTCCCTGCGAAGGTCGGCCGCAGCCGAGACCTGTAAATCAATACCTTTAAAAAATTTGGGCTCCGAAATGATCATGGCGGCGGCAGTTGAAGGCCAGACGGCGGGAACGCGACCATGGCCGAATGCGATCCGCGTTGCCGGCGTCGACATCTTTCATGACCTCACTGCGGCCGAGGCGACCTGGCGCAGCCTCGAGACACCGCAACACAGCTACACGCCCTATCAGCGCTTCGATTTCCTCGCCAACTGGCAGCGCCAGGTCGGCGAGCGCGAGGGCCTGCGGCCCTTCATCGTCGTCGCCCATGACAGCGAACGCCGTCCGCTGCTGCTGTTGCCGCTCGCCATCGAGTCCCGTCTCGGCGCGAACTGCGCGGGCTTCATGGGCGGGAAGCATGCGACTTTCAACATGGCGCTGTACGACAAGGACTTCGCCGCCAACGCAACCGAGGCCGACATCACGGCCCTGACCGGATCGATCACCGAGCGGTCTCGCGTCGACGCGCTCGTGCTGTGTCAGCAGCCGCTGCGCTGGCAGGACCAACCCAATCCGCTGGCGTTGCTACCGCACCAGGCTTCGGTGAACGACTGCCCGCTGCTGGTGATCGAGCCCGGCGCGGCACCCGCGGCGCTGATCAGCAACTCGTTCCGCCGCCGCCTCAAGGGCAAGGAGCGCAAGCTGCAGGCGCTGCCCGGCTACCGCTACCATGTCGCAAGCGACAGCGCCGACGTCTGCCGCCTGCTCGACTGGTTCTTCCGCGTCAAGCCGCAGCGCATGGCCGAGCAGAAGCTACCCGACGTGTTCGCCGAGCCCGGCGTCGAGCAGTTCATTCGCAGCGCCTGCCTCGCGCCGCGCGCCGACGGCAAGGGCTACGCGATCGACATCCACGCGCTGGAGTGCGACGAGGAAGTGATTGCGATCTTCGCCGGCGTCTCCGACGGTCATCGGTTCTCGATGATGTTCAACACCTACACGATGTCGGCGAATTCCAAGTTCAGCCCCGGCCTTATCCTGATGCGCGACATCATCGATCGCCATGCCGGCCTAAACTACCGCGCCTTCGACCTCGGCATCGGCTCGGACGAGTACAAGCGGCTGTTCTGCAAGAACGACGAAGCGATCGTCGACAGCTTCATTCCGCTCAGCCTGCGCGGCAAGCCGGCGGCAAGCGCGCTGTCGGCCATCAGCCGCGCCAAGCGCGCCGTGAAGCAAAATCCGGCGCTGTTCGAGATTGCGCAGAACCTGCGCAGCATGTTCCGCTGAGCCTCAGCTCGCCGCTTCACCCTGCTCTGCGTCGCCACTCGGTACGCCGAGCCGCCTCATCGCGTCGAATAGCAGCGCCGCGGCGGGTGAAAGCGCACGCTTGCGCAGCTTGATCAGGCCATAATTCTCCAACAGGAGCCGGTCGCGAAGACGCAGCATCTTGAATCGCTGCGGGTCGACCAGATCGAACACCAGCATGGGAACCGGCACGATCGCGTCGATGCCGGCGGCGATTCCAACCGAGGCAAAGAATGACTCGGTGTTGATGACCCGGCGCGGCGGCGTCACGCCGCGGCTCATGAACAGCCTCTCCAGCGCCTGGCGCATGAAGGATTCCCGCGGCTGGCAAATCCACTGCTGGTCGGCCATATCCTCCAGCTCGATGGTCTCGCGGCCGGCCAATGGATGCTCCGCACGAACCAGCAGCACCGCCTCTTCTGCGCCGATCTCATAATAGTCGAATTGCCGGGGATCGATGCCGGCCGGAATCCTGGCGACGACGAAGTCGAACTCGAGCGCGAGCAGACGCGTAATCAATGGCGGGCTGGTGCTGACATCGAGCGAGATGTTCACCCGGTTCAGCTTCTCGCCGAGATACTGGATCACGTCGACGACCAGGTCGATGCTGGGTTTGGCGACTGTTCCGACGGATACGGTGCCGAGCTCGCCGGACTTGTAGCCCGCGAACTCGTCGGTGACCTGGTCGAGATCGGCCAACACGCTCTTGCCGCCGCGAATCAGGATCGAGCCATAGGCGGTGGGCTCGACGCCGCGCGCCGTCCGCTCAAACAGGGGAACCCGCGCCAGCGCCTCGATTTCGGCGAGCATCTTCGATGCCGCAGACTGGGTGATGTTCAACCGCTCGGCCGCTAGCTGCAGCTTGCGCTCATTGTCGAGAGCGACCAGCAGGCGCAGCTGGCGCAATTTCAGGTTATTGATCACGGCCTGCTACCATCCTGCCCGGCAAGGGCCTCTTCGTTCCGATTAGATCGGAACGGGGCTCCAGATTCTGTCTTGACGCGTTTTTCTTACGCGAACCGGTGTCCGTTTCGCTGGAAAATACTCTGGGGTTCCCGCGCTTATACCGCGGCGCATCATGACAGTTTCGCCGTGGCTCCATTCCCAAATGCCATTAGTCACGCGGCTGTCGATTACACAACAATGAATGCAATACTTGCAAGGGCAAGGCGACGGCCTGCGGCTGCACGAAGATGCCGCCCGGACAGCGCGATCACCGCGCGCCGAATCGAATAACCGGAAGGGATGGGAACGATGAGTGACGATGTCGAGAAGCGCGCAATCGGAAAGATGATGCGGCGGCTGATTCCGTTCCTCATCCTGTGTTACTTCGTGGCCTATCTCGATCGCGTTAATGTCGGCTTCGCCAAGCTGCACATGAATACGGCGCTTGGCCTCAGCGAGGCCGCCTACGGGCTCGGCGCGGGCCTGTTCTTCGTCGGCTACTTCTTCTTCGAAGTGCCTTCCAACATTCTTCTGGAACGGTTTGGCGCCCGGCGCTGGATCGCCCGCATCATGATCAGCTGGGGCATCGTCTCGGCGGCATTTGCGTTCATCCCGCAGATGTCCGCGGCGACCGGAATCTCGAGCGAGTGGGTGTTCTACTGCCTGCGGCTCCTGCTCGGCGCCTGCGAGGCCGGTTTCTTCCCCGGCATCATTTTCTATCAGACGCTCTGGTTCCCTTCGGTGTATCGCGCGCGCGTCATCAGCCTGTTCATGCTCGCGATCCCGATCTCGAGCATCATCGGGGCGCCGATCTCGGGTCTGCTCCTCAACCTGTCGGGGTTCAACCTGCACGGCTGGCAGTGGCTGTTCATCTGCGAGGCGCTGCCGTCGGTCCTGGTCGGCTTCGGTGTGCTCGCCTTCCTGCCCGACTTCCCACGTCAGGCGAGCTGGCTACATCCCGACGAGATCAGATGGATCCAGACCACGCTCGAACGCGAGCGGCAGCAAACCGAGGCCGTGGAGCACATCTCCGTGTTGCAGTCGCTGACCGATTCGCGGGTTCTTGCCTGTGCCTTCGTGTATTTCTGCCTCAATGCGGCGAGCTACGGCGTCGCGTTCTTCCTGCCCACCATCATCAAGGCATTTGGCGTCACCGACACCCAGACCGGCCTGATCGCGGCCCTGCCCTTCGTGTTCGGCGCGGTCGGCATGGTGCTGCTCGGCCGCCATTCCGACAAGACCGGCGAGCGGCGATACCATGTCGCCGGCGCGCTGACGCTCGCAGCCGTCGGCATCGGCCTCGCCGGTCTGGTCTCGAGCCCGTTCTTGATCGTCGGCCTGCTCTGCCTCGCGCAGATCGGCGTGTCGGCGGTGCCGCCGATGTTCTGGCCGATGCCGGCCAGCATCCTCACCGGCGCCTCGGCCGCGGCGGGCATTGCCGCGATCAACTCGCTCGGCAATCTGTCGGGCTTCGCCGGTCCCTTCGCCGTCGGCTACCTGAAGGACCTGACCGGCAGCTTCACCGCAGGGCTGCTGCTGCTCGCCGTGATGGGACTGATCGGCGCGCTGGTCACGATCAGGCTGCGGATCGATCCCGTGCTCGAACGCGCCGCGCGCGCGCCGGTGATGGCGCACTGACACCTGCGGCGGAAGAGCGCGGTGCTCGCACTGCCCGTCACGTGCGAGCACCCGTCTTGCTTGCCGCGATTTTCGCTACCTCGCGGATGCATGCGATGAATCGCTCGGCACTTGGTCGCAACGTGCGGCCTTTCAGCGTGACGATCGCGGCCGAGACGGCCGCCGTGCGCGGGAGCTGAACCGGGAGGATCTTCAGCCCGAGATCGGCGCCAGCCCACTGCGCAACCGAGCCCGGCAGAACGGTGACGAAGCGGCCAGTCGCGGCCAGCCGGCAGCACAAGTGAAGCGACAGTGTCGCAATCGGCGCATCCGGCGTCGGAATTCCGCCACAGCGGAGCATGTCCGCTACCGCGGTGCCTGGAAAGGTATCGGGCGGAGGCAGCACCCAACGCGCTTTCACAAGGTCGGCCAGCTGCAACTTGGACGCGTGCGCCAATTTGCTTCTCCTTCCCGCGACCACCACGCGCGGATCATGCAGCAAAGGCTCGACCGCCAGATCCTTCTCGTTAAACGGCGTCGGCGTCCATCCGAGCAACAGATCGATGGTGCGCTCGCGCAGCTCGCGGTAACGCAAGTCGCTGAGAACCGTCTGCGCGACGTTGATGCGGATTCCGGGATGCTGCCGCGTGAACCGGTCGATCGCCACCGGAAGCAAGCCGGCTGCGATGCTCTCCGTACTGCCCACGCGCAACTCTCCGACGCTCGGATCGGCAAGAAACTCGAGCTCCTGGAGCCCCTGCGTAAGCTCGTCGAAGATCGACACTCCGCGTCTGACCAGAGCAGCGCCATAAGCCGTCAGTTCGATGCCGCTTCGGCAGCGGTCGAACAGCCGAACCCCGAGCGCCTGCTCCATGTCAGCGACGGCGCGAGAGATTGCCGGCTGCGACATGGCGAGTTCGGCTGCGGCCTTCGCCATGCTGCCGCGCTGGCTGATGACGAGCAGGATGTGCAGATCGCGCAGCTTGATCCGGCGTCGGGCACGCTCGATGTCCTGCATCAGCATCCTTACCAAAACGGTTATCGACGCCTCAGACACTAGCATTGGACGTTTATCCCCGCCTCACGCATCCTCCGCGTGCGATGACACAGATCGTCGCGCCCCCACGGCGCGGCTCAAAGACCATGGAGGCATGCATGTTGACTCGTCGCGACTTCCTGACCGCATCAGCCGCCGGTGCCGCCCTCGTCGCCACGGGCCGGACACGGCCACTTGCCGCCCAGTCCCGCCTGAAGACGGCGCATATCTTGACCGGCTTCACGCCCGGACTGCCGGACGCCGTTGCCAGGCTCCTCGCCGGACAGATGAAGGATTATGCCGACACCATCGTCGTGGAGACCCGGCCCGGCGCCAGCGGCCGTATTGCTGTCGAGGCTGTCAAGAGCGCCCAGCCCGATGGATCGGTCATGCTGCTCGCGCCGCTTGGCTTCATCGCGCTGTTCCCGCACACCTACAAGACGCTCGGATACGCGCCACAGGACTTCACGCCGGTATCCACCGTCGGCTCGTTCGCGACACTGTTGGCAGTGGGGTCGAAGGTGCCGAACGAAGTCAGGAGTCTCGCCGACTTCGTCGCCTGGTGCCGCGCCAACCCGACCCAGGCGGCCTATGGCACGCCCGGCGTCGGCACCACGCTTCACTTCATCGGAGCGATGCTCGGCCGCACCGCCGGCTTCGACTATCTCCACGTACCCTACCAGGGCAGAGCAGCGGTCCAGGACCTCCTGAAAGGCGAGATCGCGTCGGCGGTGATGCCGATCGACAGCCTGCTCGGCCAGGTCCAGTCCGGACAGCTTCGCGCCTTGGCGACGACGGGTCCGAGCCGCCTCAAGTCTCTCCCCGAGGTGCCGACGGTCGCAGAAGCCGGCTACCCCACGCTTCAGGACGTGACCTGGTTCGGCATTTTCCTGCCGGCGAAGACGCCGCCGGCCGTCCTCGCGCAACTCAACAACTCGATCCAGGCTTCACTGCGCACCGACCAGGTCAAGTCCGGCATGGCCGGACTGTCGGTCGACGTCGACGCCATCGCGATGAACGACTTCGCGCGGCTGCTTACGTCGGAATCGGAACGCTGGAAAGGCATCGTGCAGGCGACCGGATTTACCCCCACCGGCTGACGGTGACGGTCAGGCCGCCACCACCCGCGGGCCTGCAGCGACCGTTTCCGACGGCGCACACGGCTTGCTCAGCATGGTCACGTCGGAGAAGCCGACGGCCCTGAGCTGATTGACCATCGAGCGGCGGGCATCCTGCGCCATGGCGGCGTCGGGCACGACGACCGCTTGCGCCTTTGCAGTCAGCAGCTCGGCCGGCAGGTCGACAGCCGTGCCGGCGTCGAGCAGCACGTGGTCGTAAACCCGGAGCAGCGCGTCGATCGCAAGCGCCAGCCGGGGCGATTGCAGATGCGAACGATCGAAGCCCGGACGCCCGGCGCTGACGATCTGAACCCGCGATTGCCGATCCTTGGTGATGATCTGCGCGAACGTCGCCTCGCCCTGCATCAATTCGGCAAGGCCGGGCGCGCCGGGATCGACCGTGGCCGCCGTCAGCACCGGCGAGGACGCGACGAGATCGACCACCACGACCTTGGCCTGACGCGCCATCAGACGGGCCAGCGTCAGCGCGGTCAGTGTGACGCTCTCGGCGGCAGCCGGGCCGAGCACCGTGACCATGTGGGCGGCGGGACCGGCCGCGATCAGACGCTCGGCCAGCTCATCGATCTCATTGGCCGTCCGGGTGGGCGCAGGCTGCGGCTCGCTGACGGCCGGCTCATAGGCAACTGCGGGGTCGGGCCTCAGATCAGGCTCGGGCGACAGGCTGGGCGCGAGCGGCGACGCGAGTTCAGGTTCGGGCGGCAGCGCCGGTGCCGGCTCGTCGACAGTTGCGGTCTCCATGACGGGTTCGCGGCGCCGGATCACTGCCGCGGCCGGCGCGAAGGCACGGCCCACCGCACCGGGCGCGGAGATGCGCAGCAGCTCGCCGGTGATGATGATGCCGGACGACAGCAGCAGCGTCGCCAGCGTCGCGATCAGCACGATCGGCAGCTTCTTCGGATAGGCCGGCGTGTTCGAGACCGTGGCGCGCGAGATGATGCGGCCGTCGGTCGGCGCGGCCTCGATGTTCTCGCGCGCGGTCGCCTCGCGATATTTCGCGAGATAGGCTTCCAGCAGATCGCGCTGCGCCTTGGCTTCACGCTCGAATCCGCGCAGCTGCACGTCCTGGCTGTTGCTCGACGACGCCTGCTTCTTCGATTGATCCAGGCTCACTTGCAGCGCCTGGACCCGGCCGTCGGCGACGCGGGCGTCGTTGTCCAGCGAGCGCGAAATCTTACCGGCTTCCTCGCGCAGTTGGCGGTCGAGGTCGGCGATCTGCGCCTTCAGTTCCTTGATGCGCGGATGGTTGTCGAGCAGCGTCGACGACTGCTCGGCGAGCTGTGCGCGCAGCGTGCCGCGCTGTTCGGCGAGCCGGCGGATCAGCTCGGAATTGAGCACTTCCGTAGCCTCGATCGGCTTGCCGCCCTGAAGCATCTCGCGGATCAGGCGCGCCTTGGTCTCGGCATCCGCCTTCAGCGCGCGGGCATTGTTGAGCTGCGTGTTCAGCTCGCCCATCTGCTGGTTCGACAGCGGGATGTTGTTGGTGCCGACGAACAGGCTCGACTTGGAGCGGAATTCCTCGACCCGCGAATCCGCTTCCGCGACCTTGCTGCGCAGCTTGTCGATCTCGCCCAGCAGCCAGGTGCTGGCGGACTTGGCCTGGTCCTGCCGCGCCGCCTGCTGCAGCACCAGATAGCCGTCGGCAATCGAGTTGGCGACGCGCGCCGCAAGCTCGGGATCCTCCGACTGGAATTCAATCACCATGACGCGCGACTTGTCGACCGCATAGGCCTGGAAGCGCTCGTAATAGGAATCGAGCACCCGCTCTTCCGGCGTCAGGCTGAACGGGTCACGGCCGATGCCGAACAGCGCCAGCAGCGACTTCAACGGGGAAAAGCCCCGCAGCACCGGATCGAACTCGGGACGTTCGGCGAGCTTGTTCTTCTTGATGATGTCGCGGGCGAGATCGCGCGACAGCAGCAGTTGCACCTGGCTGGTCACGGCCTCGGCGTCGAGCGAGGTGCGCTCGATGTCGCGCTCGCCGTTCGGGCGCAGGAAGGCGTTTTCGCGATTGTCGATCAGGATTCGCGCTTCCGACTTGTAGCGCGGCGTCACGACGTTGACTGCGGCAAGCGACACTGCAAACACGAGCACGGTCGGCACGATGATCCAGCTTCGCTTGCGCGCCAGCGCGCGCCCGAGCACATGCAGATCGAGATCGGTCGCCTCCGCCGGAGGCGCCGGCTTGTCGGGAGCTGATATCGGCGAAGCCGGCCTCGCAACGGCTTCGGCGGCAACGGGCGCAGACTTCGGCAATGCCCGTTGCACCGCGGCCTTTTCCTTGCCTCTACGCCAGAATGCAAAACGCATAACGAACTCCCGCGGACGCCGCGATTCCATCTCAATGGCGGCGATTACAGTCCATTAAGGTTGCTGCTGGGTTAATCGGCACGGTTGACGGATGCGGCGGCCACCACCGCTCCGTCATCGTTTGTTAACCATGCGTGCCGTTAATCGACGCCGATATTGTTGCGGGATTCCTCACATGCGCGATCTGCGCGCTCCCCTCGTTTGTCTGATTGCTGCGCTCGCGCTGTCGGGCTGCATGGGCCGGACGTCGCCGGTTGCCGGTGACCCGGCCTTCGATTCGATGGCGTATGGGCAGCCGGCCTTCGCTGCACCCGCGCCGATGGCCGTGGCCTATGCCGACCCCGCCCCGACCCGCGAGGCCTACAATCTCGGCCCCGGCGACAAGCTTCGTGTCGTGGTCTATGGCCAGGAAGGCCTGACCAATTCCTATGCGATCGATGCGGCCGGCGCGATCACCATGCCGCTGATCGGCTCGGTGCCGGCGCGCGGCCGCACCCCTACCGGGCTCGCCGCCGAGATCACGGGCCGGCTGCGCAACGGCTACATCCGCGAGCCTTCGGTGGCGGTCGAGATCGAGACCTACCGCCCGTTCTTCATCCTCGGTGAGGTCGCAGCCCCCGGCCAATATCCCTATGTACCCAACATGACGGTCGAGAGCGCGGTGGCGATCGCCGGCGGCTTCTCGCCGCGCGCCCGGCGCGACCAGGTCACCCTCACCCAGACCGATACATCGGGCGCCGGCCACTTCGTCGTTCCCTTGGGCACGCCGATCGGGCCCGGCGACACCGTCTTCGTCGGCGAACGCTGGTTCTGATCGATGGCAAAGAATCAAAATCAGGAACGGCCGCTCCGCATCCTGCATGTCGTCCGCGCCCCGGTCGGCGGCATCATCCGTCACATCCTCGATGTCGCCAACGGCCAGATCGAACGCGGTCACCATGTCGGCATCGTCGCCGACAGCCTGACCGGCGGCACGCGGGCTGACGCGGTCCTCGCCGAGATCGAACCGCGCCTCAAGCTCGGTGTCCACCGGGTGGCGATACGCCGCGAGCCGCGCTTCGCCGACTTCATGGTCTGGGCGCATATCGCCGGCCTGATCCGGAAACTGAAGCCCGATGTCGTGCATGGTCATGGCGCCAAGGCCGGCGCCTATGTCCGGCTGCGGCGGCGCTCGAACAAGGTGATCCGGGTCTACACGCCGCATGGCGGCTCGCTGCACTATCCGCTCGACACCTGGAAGGGCCGCTTCTACAGCCAGCTCGAGCGCACGCTGATGAACAGCACCGACCTGTTCCTGTTCGAGAGCGCGTTTGCCCGCGATACCTATCAGCGCACCGTGGGCAAGCCCTCGGGCCTCGTCCGCTGCGTCTTCAACGGCGTCACGTCGGAGGAATTCGAACCGGTCGCCAAGGCCGACGACGCTACCGACGTGGCCTATGTCGGCGAATTCCGGCGCATCAAGGGCGCCGACCTCCTGATCGACGCGGTCGCCAAGTTGCGCGCCGACGGCAAGCCGGTGACGCTGACGCTCGGCGGCGACGGCGAGGAGTTCGAACGGCTCAAGGAGCAGGTCAAGCGGCTATCGCTCGGCGACGCCGTCCGCTTCATCGGCCACGTCAAGGCGCGCTACGGCTTCTCGAAGGGCAGCATTCTCGTGGTGCCGTCACGGGGCGATTCGATGCCTTATGTCGTGATCGAGGCCGGCGCGGCGGGAATTCCGATGATCGCCGCCAATGTCGGCGGCATCCCGGAGATCTTCGATACCCATACCGACGCGCTGTTCGCGCCCAGCAACGCCGGCGCGATGGCCGACGCCATCAAGGCCGCGCTCGACAATCCCGCCGCGACCGCGGCGCGCGCCGAGCAACTGCGCGAACGGATTTCCGAACATTTCTCGCAGGGTGCGATGGTCGAGGGCGTGCTGGCCGGCTATCGCGACGCGTTTGCCAGACATTAACCATTTCTTGCACACGTAACCGTTTCTTCCGATTTGTCCCCTTAACTCGCGTCCGGGGGAATTTCACTGCTGCGCGCGGATGCTCATCTGCAAGCACAGGAATGGACGTGGACTCGTGGAACCGTTTAACGCACGCTCGATGCTGGATGCCGCTGCGTCTGCGACGGCAGCTCAGCCGAAGGTCGAACGCCGCCGCCGCCTGTCGCCGGCAGCGCTCGCCGTTACCAATCAGAAAGTTCGCAGCGCCTATTCGCCGGTCGTGATCGCCGGCGTGGTTCGTCTTGCCGATTTCGTGCTGCTCAGCCTGGTCGGCGTCGGGCTCTATCTCGCCTATGTCAGGCCGCTCGCCGGCGGCATCCACTGGGGATACATCGGTTCGATTCTCGGCATGTCGGCTGCGGCGGTGGTCTGCTTCCAGGCCGCCGACATCTATCAGGTGCAGATCTTCCGCGGCCAGCTCCGCCAGATGACGCGGATGATCTCGTCATGGGCGTTCGTGTTCCTGCTGTTCATCGGCGTCTCCTTCCTGGCCAAGCTCGGCGGCGAGGTTTCCCGGGTCTGGCTGTCGTCGTTCTTCTGCGTCGGCCTTGCAGTGCTGATCGCCGAACGGCTGGCGCTGCGCTCGATGGTGCGCGCCTGGGCCCATGATGGCCGGCTCGACCGCCGCACCATCATCGTCGGCGCCGACCAGAACGGCGAGAAGCTGATCGAGGCGCTGAACGCCGACGACGACACGGACATCCACGTGCTCGGCGTGTTCGACGACCGCAATGACGCCCGCGCGATGGACACCTGCGCCGGCTCACCGAAGCTCGGCAAGGTCGACGACATCGTCGAATTCGCCCGCCGCACCCGCGTCGACCTCGTGCTGTTTGCGCTGCCGATCTCGGCGGAGACACGCATCCTGGAGATGCTGAAGAAGCTCTGGGTGCTGCCGGTCGACATCCGCCTGTCGGCCCATACCAACAAGCTACGCTTCCGCCCCCGCTCCTATTCCTATGTCGGCAAGGTGCCGACGCTCGATGTGTTCGAGGCGCCGATCACCGACTGGGATCTGGTGCTGAAATGGCTGTTCGACCGCGTGGTCGGCGGCCTGGCCTTGCTTGCGGCACTGCCGGTGCTCGGACTGGTGGCGCTTGCGGTGAAGCTCGACAGCCCCGGGCCCGTGCTGTTCCGCCAGAAGCGCTTCGGCTTCAACAATGAGCGGATCGACGTCTACAAGTTCCGCTCGCTCTACCATCACCAGGCCGATCCGACCGCCTCCAAGGTGGTGACCAAGAACGATCCGCGCGTTACCCGCGTCGGTCGCTTCATCCGCAAGTCCTCGCTCGACGAACTGCCGCAGCTGTTCAATGTCGTACTGAAGGGCAATCTCTCGCTGGTCGGCCCGCGTCCGCACGCCGTGCAGAGCAAGCTGGAAAACCGCCTGTTCGACGAGGCGGTCGACGGCTATTTCGCCCGCCACCGCGTCAAGCCCGGCATCACCGGCTGGGCGCAGATCAACGGCTGGCGCGGCGAGGTCGACACCGACGAGAAGATCCAGAAGCGCGTCGAATACGACCTCTACTACATCGAGAACTGGTCTGTGCTGTTCGACCTCTACATCCTGCTCAAGACCCCGTTCTCGCTGCTGACCAAGAGCGAGAACGCGTACTGAGAATTGAACTAGCCACCGTCATTGCGAGCGAAGCGAAGCAATCCATATCGTAGCTCGAGATAGGGTCGATTGCTTCGTCGCTTCGCTTCTCGCAATGACGAAGCGGTTATTGTGTGTTTTGTACGGCGTTGCGTGAGTATCCGATGGCCTATGCGGCGACAGCCGGGACGTCCCATTCCCCGACATCGGCGCCGCCAGGCGTGCTGGCGCTGCAGCGGGCGCTGGTGTGGCTCGCCGGCGCCTCGATCGCCATCGTGTTCATCGAACCGAGCCCGTATGAACTCGTCACGCTGACCGCCTGCGTGCTGTTCTTTGGTACGGGCCTGCGCATGCAGCTCGTGTTCATGCCGCTGTTGTTCGCGCTGATCGTGCTCAATGTCGGCTACAGCATCAGCGCGGTGCCGTTCCTCGACAAGCCGGAAGTGGTGAACTGGGTCCTCACCTCCTGGTACATGGCCGTCACCGTCATCTTCTTCGCGATGGTGATGTCGGAGGATACCGAAGCGCGGCTCGACATGCTGCGCCGCGGCCTGATCGTCGGCGCGATGATCGCCTCGCTTGCAGGCATCGCCGGCTACTTTCATCTGGTGCCCGGCGGCTATGATCTGCTGACGCTGTATGACCGCGCCCGCGGCACCTTCAAGGATCCGAACGTGCTCGGCGCGTTCTTGATCCTGCCGGCGCTGTTCACGTTGCAAAGCGTGGTCACCGACCGCTTCGGCAAGGCGTTCCGCAACGCGATCGCCTTTGGCATCATCTCGCTTGCGATCCTGCTGTCGTTCTCCCGCGCCGCCTGGGGCGGCCTGATCGTCACCGCGGCCTTCATGCTGGCGCTGATGGTGTTCACCAGCCGATCGCAGGCGCAGCGCTCGCGCATCATCGTGATGACCCTGATCGCCGCGATCCTGGCCGTTGCGCTCATCGCGGTGCTGCTGTCGATCGGCTCGGTCGCCGACATGTTCAAGCAGCGCGCGAGCTTCGACCAAAGCTATGACGAAGGCCGCTTCGGCCGGTTCGGCCGCCACATCCTCGGCGCCCAGATGGCGCTCGAATTGCCGTTCGGAATCGGTCCGCTGCAATTCCACACTTACTTCCCCGAGGACACCCACAACTCCTTCCTCAACGCCTTCATGTCAGGCGGCTGGATCTCGGGCATCTGTTATCCGGCGCTGGTGTTCGTCAGCGCGATCATCGGCTTCCGCTACGTCTACAAGCGGGTGCCGTGGCAACGCGATTACCTGGCGATCTTCTCGGCATTCCTCGGCATCGTCGGCGAGAGCTTCATCATCGATACCGACCATTGGCGGCACTTCTGGCTGATGCTCGGCACGATGTGGGGCATGTACGCGGCGACCGAGCGCACCCGCGCGACACCGGCCGAGGTCAGCGACGAGCCTTTGGCGGCGGCTTGAGCTCGGCGCGCTGCTCCCGCGGCATGTCGATCACCGCCTTCAATGCTTCCGTCGCTTCCAGCACGCCCTTGTAGCCGTCATTGGCGAAGCGCAGCAACAGCCGCAATTCGTCGTCGGTGTAGCGGCTCCAGAGCTTGAGCATCGCCTCCTGCATCGGCACGTAGAACTTGCCGATCTCCGCCGCCTTTTCCTCCACCACCGAGATGAAGACCTTGCGGCGGTCGCTCTCGTCCCGCTCGCGGCGCACGTAACCCGCCTTCTCCAGACGATCGACCACGCCGGTGATCGCGCCGGTGGTCAGCCCCGTGACTTCGGCGAGGCGCCCCGCGGTCACCCGCCCCTCAAGGTAGAGAATGTCCATGCATTCCATGTCGGAATTGGAAATTCCGGCCATGTTTGCAACGGCTTGTCCGTACATCACGCCCTGCGCGGATGACCGGCGCATCGCCTCCTCGAGTTCCTGCATCAGCGCTGCGCGCGACTTCGCACTTGACAAAGCTGCTCCTATATCTTAGTCGCCTAATATCTTATTCTCTAAGATAATTAGCAACTGACCTTTCGTATCCCACAGGGATGCATGGAGCAAGGCATGACCTCACGTCCCCGTAAAGCTCTGATCATCGGCGCCGGCATCGCAGGTCCAGTAACCGCGATGTTCCTGACCCGCGCCGGCATCGAGGCCGAGCTCTATGAAGCATGGCCCTACTCCACAGGGATCGGCGGGGGCTTGCAGATCGCACCAAACGGCATGCATGTGCTGGCGGAGCTCGGCCTCGCCGACGAACTGATCCGCAGCGGCTCGGTCGCGGAGTCCTTCGATTTCTATTCGCAGGCTGGCAAGAAGCTCGGCTCGCTCAATCAGAACATGCAACAGCGCTTCGGCCAGCCCGCGGTGAACATGTGCCGCGCGACCCTGAACGAGACGCTGATCGACAAGGCCTGGGCCTCCAACGTCTCGGTGTTCTTCGAGAAGAAGCTCGTGAGGATCGAGGATCGCGGCGACCAGCCGGTCATCGCCTATTTCAACGACGGCACCACCGCCGAGGGCGATTTCGTGATCGGCGCCGACGGCGTGCATTCCGCGGTGCGGCCGCACGTGATCCCGGATGGCCCGACGCCGTTCGACACGGGGCTGATCGGCTTCGGCGGCTTCGTGCCGCGGGCCATGTTCGAGCGCCTGCCGATCGGCCAGAAGGTGGAGACGACGTTCGGGCAAAGCGGATTCTTCGGCTATGGCCTGTGCAGCCCCGACCCGGACACGGGTGCGATGTGGTGGAGCACCCAGCCGTCGCACGGCATGACCGCGGCCGCCTACCGGCTGCAGAGCCAGGACGCGATCAGGCGGCATCTGCGCGATTTCCACGCCGGCTGGCACGCCCCGATCCCCGAGATCATCGAGGCCGCCGAGAATATCGTGGTGACCGACACGCTCGACGTCGCGACGCTGCCGACCTGGTCGCGCAAGCGCACGCTCCTGATCGGCGATGCCGCGCACGCGACCAGCCCGCATGCGGGCCAGGGCGCGTCGCTCGCGCTGGAAGATGCGATGCGGCTCGGCATGCTGATGCGCGACGGCCAGGAACTCGGCATGACGTTCCAGGCGTTCGAGCGCGAGCGGCGGCCGCGTGCCGAGAAAATCGTGGCGATCGCCCGACGCAACGGCAACAGCAAGCGCGAGTTCGGCCCGACCGGCGCCTGGCTGCGCGATCACATGCTAAAGCTGCTGCTGCCGCTGTCGTCCAAGGGAATGGATTTCATGTACGCCTATGATCCGCGTGCGGCGGCGTAGTCCCGGCTGTCATCACCCGCGAAAGCGGGTGATCCAGTATTCCAGAGGCAGTCATTATTGAGCCGACGGGCCGCGGCGTACTGGATCGCCCGGACGAGCCGGGCGATGACACCGGGGTAAGCGGCGAAAACCTACTTCTCGACCTCGAACGTCAGGCCAGCGTGATCGACCAGGCGCTTGATCAGCTTGTGCTGCATCGCGGCTCCCGGCGTCCAGAAGCCGGCGGCGACGTCGGGCGTATCGCGCAACAGGCAGATCGCGCATTCCGAGATCATCTTCGAGGTCGAGCCGTAGCCGGGATCGCGATCGCCCTTGATGCCGGCGCGGACCATGCTGCCGTCGGGCGCAACCGCGAGATAAAGCAGATCGTAGCGGCCGTTCTCGCGCTCTTCCTTCGACGGCCCCTCGCCAGGCTTCGGCGCGCTCGGACCGGTCTTCTCCGCATTCAGCGCCATCACGCGTTTTGCATTGGCTTCGCCCTTCTCGCCGGGACCGGTCAGGACCATCTCGTCGTAGACGAACTCCTTGCCGTAGGGAAAGCCCATCAGCATGTTGGAGCGATGGACGTTGCGCGTGTTGATCAGCGCCATCATGAACGGCGCGGCCCATGAGTGCAGATCATCCTCATAGGCCGGCTTGCTGCCGCGGGGCTGCTTCGGGCCCTCGAAACCCGGCGTCAATGCAAACGGATTGTTGAGGATCGCGACCAGGCTCAAATCCTTGGCGACCGCATCGAAGGTGGCCTTGGCGCTCGCGGCCGTGCCGCCGGACAGCGTGCCGCGCATGTCGCGCACCCGGCCCTTGACGCGCTGCGCCGGCGCACCGAACACCCGCTTGGCTTCCTCCTGGACGAAGAAGGCGCCGAGTTCGAACGGCACCGAGTCGAAGCCGCAGGAAAAAACGATCCGCGCACCGCTGGCCTTTGCGGCGGCCTCGTGCTTGTCGATCATCTGCCGCATCCAGACCGGCTCGCCGCAGAGATCGAAATAGTCGGTGCCGCTTTCCACGCAGGCCGCGATCAGCTCATTGCCATAGAGCTGATACGGACCGACTGTCGAGATGACAGACTTGGTCTGCGCCAGCATCGCCTTCAGCGATGCGGCATCGCCGGCCTCGGCAACGATCAGCGGCGTGTCGGCGGGCGCGCCGATCGCATCACGAACCGAGGCGAGCTTGTCCTTGCTGCGCCCGGCCATCGCCCATTTCAGGCTGTCGTCGCGATAATGCGCGGCGAGATATTCGGCGACGAGCTGGCCGGTGAAGCCGGTCGCGCCATAGACGACGATGTCGAGTTTCGACGAGGACATGGATCGGGCTCCCTGCGCAGCAAAATGGGCGCCCCTTTTGTCATCGCGGGCGCGGCGACGCAATCAGCTATTTCTTGCAGCTATTTCTTGCGCTATTTCTTGGCATAGGACACGCCCATGCCGGCACGGACGTCGGCCTGGATGCCATAGGGTGCGATCGGGTAGCGCAGGCCGTTCTTGGCGAGTTGCTTCATTCCCGCGATCGCCTTCACCAGATAGGCCGGCGGCAGCGCCATCAGCATCTCTTCGTCGGGCACGCCGCCATAGCGGCGCTCGGCGAAGCACGGCAACGACAGGCTCGGCTCGCCGGTCTTCAGCGCCCGCCCCCAGGAATCCGCGCACGCGGTTTCGCCGACCACGCCCCACTCGAACTTCTTGTAGCCGGTATACTGTAGCCCGTTGATCAGGATGATCATCTGCCCCGGCGTCGCGTAGACGAGGCAGATGTCGGGCGGATTGAGGCGTCCGCTGGTCAGCGGGCTCACCGCCATTGCCTGATACTGACCGTAAGGCACCACGTCGAGCGCCTCCTGGCGCTTGCGTGCGTCTTCTGCCGTGCCGTGCCACACGCCGACATAATTCTCGCCGGCAAGCCACTTCTCGTCTTGCGGCGCGAGCCCGATCACCGCGCGGCATTGCGCGCCGACCAGATCATCGCCGGTGATGCCGACGGTCCAGCCGAGCCGCGAGGCCATGCTGACGATCTGGTCCGTGGTGTGGACCGCCGACGGGCGGCGGATTTTCGGGACCGCCTCCATCTCCTCGACGCGCGCGAACATCTTGATGCCGATGACCGTGGTCTTCAGCCGCAACAGGTTGTTCAGGTCGGCCACGATCGCGGCGAGGTCGAACTGTTCCGGCGGTGTCTGCTGTTGCATGGCGAAAACTCCCGTGATCGGCGGCTTGGCGCCGCCTGTTGATTTGATGTTAGCCGGATTGGCCGGTGGAAGCGATAAGCTCGTGGTGGGCCTAACGCGCGGCCGGTCCCGGCAGAAAATCATCGGTCTTGCCCGCCAGATGATAGGCGACCAGCCCGATCCACTCCCGTGTGCCGAGATCGGTGCGCGACAGGCCCTCGATCGCAAGCGTTGCGAAGCTCATGACATTGCCGACGCGCCAGTCGACCGGATAGGCCTCGACATTGAATCCCGCCTTGCGGAACAGCCCGACCGACCGCGGCATGTGATAGGCCGACGTCACGAGCAGCCAGCGCTCACCCGGCTTGGGATCGACCAGCGACTTGGAGAACTCGGCATTCTCCACCGTGTTGCGCGAGCGGCGCTCGATGGTCAATCGCGATTTGGCAATGCCGAGGCTCTCGAACATCTCGGCGGCGTAGTCGGCTTCGCGCCCATCGTTCGAGATCAGGTTCGCGCTGCCGCCGGTGAACACGAGGCGCGCGTTCGGATATCTGCGCGCGAGCGCCGCCGCCGCGATGACGCGATCCGCCGCAGTGCGCACCACGGGCGTGCCATGCGCAACCGACAGATCGGCATCGATCGAGCCGCCGAGCACGATGATGCCGTCGGGCGCGCCGCGCGAGGCGTCCCATGGCGGGAAGCGCTGCTCCAGGGCGGAGATCAGGCCATTGCCGAGCGGCGAGAAGCCGCAGATCGCGAGCAGCAGCAGCGAGCCAACCATCAACCTGCGGCCGAGCCGAGCAAACCGCGTCAACAGCAGAACGGCGCCGATCACGCCGATACCGATCAGGAAATTGATCGGCAGCAGTATGATGCCGAGCGTCTTGGAGAGCACAAAAAACAAGCGAAGCCTCTGCGAAGTTCTGCTACAGCGTCATACGCTGCCCGAAGCGCAATCAAAAGCCGTCACATGACCCACCATCATCTGAAATCCAGTCCCGAAACCTGCCATTGGGGCTTCTTCGAAGCAAAGCTGAAACCGGTCCTGACCATCGCGAGCGGCGACGAGGTCACGATCGAGACCGTCAGCGGCGGCCCTGACGTGGTGCCCGACCGCGGCAAGTTCATCGTGCCTCCGGAGCTCGACGACATTCATGCGAAGAGCGAGCGGATGGTGCCCGGGCACATCCTGACCGGCCCGATCGCGGTCAGCGGCGCCGAACCCGGCGACGTGCTCGAGGTCGATATTCTCGACATCCAGCTCCGGCAGGACTGGGGCTACAATCTGATCAAGCCGCTGTCCGGCACCCTGCCCGACGACTTCCACGAGACCCGCATCCTCAACATTCCGCTCGATCGCGCGCGCATGGTCGGCCGCATGCCATGGGGGCTCGATCTGCCGCTGAAGCCGTTCTTCGGCGTGATGGGCGTGTCGCCGCCGCCGGCCTGGGGCCGCATCTCCTCGCTGATCCCGCGCGCGATGGGAGGCAATCTCGACAATAAGGAGCTCGGGGCCGGCGCCAAACTGTATCTGCCGGTGTTCGTGCCGGGCGCGCTGTTCTCCTGCGGCGACGGCCATGGCGTGCAGGGCGACGGCGAGGTCTGCGTCACCGCAATCGAAACCGCGCTCACCGGCCGCTTCCGCCTGACCTTGCGCAAGGATCTCAAGCTCGTCTATCCGCGTGCCGAGACCGCCGACCATTACATGACCATGGCGATGGATCCCGATCTCGACCAGTGCGTGGTGCGGGCGCTGCGCGACATGATCGTGCTGCTCGGCGAGAAGCGCAATCTGTCGCGCGAGGACGCCTATACGCTGTGCAGCCTGGCCGCCGACCTGCGCGTCACGCAAACGGTGAACGGCTCCAAGGGCATTCACTGCATGATCGCCAAATCGGTCGTTCACGGCTGACGTCCGGTCGATAAGCCGCACTTGTGTTCCGCAAGCGCGCCTCGATACAATCCCCGCCCCAACGAACAAAAATGGACGGGGACGGATATGCTCAAGGACAGGCTTTCGCCGGCGGACGAGGCTGCGCGCGACAAGGAGATGCAGGAGACGCTCGCCGCCTGCCCGCGCATCCTCGATCTCGTTGCCCGCGGCCCGCAGGGCGCGCCGGACGCCGAAGCTGCAATCTATCTACGCTCGCCGCTCGATCCCAATCCGGTCGTGATCTCGAACGATCATCTGATGGGCTGCATCAAGGCCGCCGAGACCTATTTCCGCAGCCAGGGCATCGGCAAGGACGACGCGGTCGCCGTCCTGCTCCCGGCCTGCCCCGCGACCGTGGTCGCGATCTTCGGCGCAGCCGCCTGCGGTGTCGCCGAGCCGCTCAATTTGCTGTTCACACGCGAGGCGATTGTCGCGCAGCTCAACGCCATCAAGGCAAGGCTGTTGCTGGCGCCGCCGCCGGGCATGCCGGGCGGGCTCTATGAGCGGGTCGAGGGCCTGCAGCGCGAGGTGCCGTCGCTCCAGCGCATCGTGATCGTGCCGCTCGACGGCAGCATTGCGTTCGACGGCGAGGTGCTGCGGCCTGATCCTGCGTGGCGCGACGACTACGGCAAGTCCAAGGACATGAGCGAGGCCGACCGCGTCGCGGTAATGCTGCCGACCGGCGGCACAACAGGTCATCCCAAGGTGGCGCGGCTCACCAACCGTGCGATGGTCGCCTCCACCGTATCCTCGCGCATGGCGCTCGATTTCCATCGCGGCGAGCGCGCGATGATCACGCTGCCGCTGTTCCATGTCGGTGGCTTGTTCTGCACGACGGCCAATTGCCTTTCCGCCGGCACGACGATTTTCATCCCCGGCCCGGCCGGCGCCCGCGATCCGGCGCTGATCACGCATTTCTGGAAGATCGTCGAGAAATACCGCGTCAACATCTCCGGCAACGTGCCGACCACGCTCGGGGCGCTGGCCGACATCCCGGTCGCGGACAGCGACATCTCGAGCCTCCGCGTCACCGCCACCGGCGCCTCGGTCTGCCCACCGGAAATCGAACGGCGTTATCTCGCGACCTGGGGCGGTGCCTGCATCCAGCAGCTCTACGGCATGACCGAACTCGCCGGCGCCATCACGCACGACGTGCACGGCGTGAAGCCGCGCGCCGAGAGCGTCGGCACCCGCAATCCGCTGGTTGAGCTCGCGATCCTCGACGGCGGCAAGCTGCACACCGGGCCGTGGCCCTCGCCGGTCGGCGAACTGCTGACCAGGGGCCCGCAGGTGTTCGCCGGTTACGTCGACAAGAAGCAGACCGAAGAGGCGTTCCGCGACGGTTGGCTGCGCACCGGCGACATCTGCCGGATCGACGCCGACGGCTTCGTCTACATCCTGGGCCGCGCCAAGGACGTCATCATCCGCGGCGGCCATAACATCGACCCGCGGGCGATCGAGGATGCCGCGCTGGCGTTTCCGGGCGTGGCGCTGGCCGCGGCCGTCGGGCGTCCCGACACCTATGCCGGCGAAGTGCCGATGCTGTTCGTCTCGGCGCAGCCCGGCGCCAATATCGATCCGAACGCGCTCGCCGCCTTCGTGCAGGACAACATTCTGGAGCCGCCGGCACGGCCGCGTGTGGTCTCGGTGATCCCGGAGATGCCGGTCACACCGGTCGGTAAGATCTTCAAGCCGAAGCTGCGCGAGATCGCCGCCGGCGAGGCCGCGCGTGAGCTGCTGGCTCGGGAAGGCTTGTCCGGCGAGGTCAGTGTCGAGGCCATCACCGACCCGTCCCGCGGGATGTACCTGAGCGTGAGCGCGCCTGCGGACAAGGCCGAAACCGCTGAGCGGCTTCTCAAGAAGTTCCCAGTCAAGGTCGAGTTACGATCCTAACAACCTGATTCATATATCTAATTTGACCGCAGCGTCGCGTCGGAACCAGCTTCCGGCGCGCGCGAGCGTGCACGTCCAGTTTCATAGCTCATGGCTTGACGGACCGTTATATTCCTAAATAGACTCTAAATAGATACTTTTCAGTACATGCGTTCAGGGTTAAGCGTTTTCTCATGGCTACAGAAAAGGCCGAAACCGACCGCGTCCCGGTCACGTTGGCGCTCTCGACCATTGGTTACCTCGAGAAGCTGGTGAGACAGGGCACCCACGGCACGAGCGTCCCGGGCGTCGCACGGACATTGATCGAGGAAGGCATTCGGCTCGCCATCAAGGACGGGTTGCTTGCAATCCGCGACAACGGACGCACGCCCTGAGAGCATGATCCGGAAAATGGAATCCGGATTTCCGAAAGGATCATGCTCAGGAACTAGGTGCATGCGTGCGGGCGCGGCGGTTCAACACAGAACGTGGAACCGTCAGATGATGACCATCGAACCGAATCTTCAGCCTACCTGGACGCCGGAGCGCGTCGACCAGCTCAAGATCTACTTTGAAGCCGGTCTCTCCTGCCGCGACATCGCCGTCAATATCGGCGTCAGCCGCAATGCGGTGATCGGCAAGCTGTCGCGGCTGAACCTCACGCGCACGACGCTGGACGAACGCCGGGCAAGGCGGAAGAAATCCACCGCGCACGCCGCGCAACGGGCGACCGCGAAGCAGCAGCTCCGGTTGCTGCAGGCGGCCTACGAACAAGAGCCCGACGATGCGCCGATCGTCAGCGCCAACAACTGCTCGCTGTTCGAGCTGAGCGAGCAACGTTGCCGCTGGCCGATCAGCACGCCGGGCGCCGATGATTTCTGCTTTTGCGGCAACACGCCGCTCGGCGGCATGCCCTATTGCTCCGGGCATTACCGCCTCGCCTATCAGGCGGGATCACGCCAGCGCGCGATGCGCGGGTAGTTTCGACTGCGTCGCAGAGCGTAGATCCGTGCAGTTCCGTGATTGCGAGGAGCGACAGCGACGAAGCAATCCATCGTTCCGTTATCCGAGCATGGATTGCTTCGCGTCGCTCGCAATGACGAGGTCATTTGCACGCGAAGTCACCCGACCTTCCAGCCGGTCGCCGCCACGATGCCCTGGTAGAACTCCGGCGTGTAGGCCTGCTCGGGGGTCTTGCGCACACGCTCGTCGAGCAGATGCGCGTCGTCGCCGACCAGGATACGCCAGCGATCGGCCTTCACGCCGTCGAGGATGATCTTGGCGGCGGCAGCCGCCGAGGTCGGTGCCTCGTCATGGAAGATGCGAGCGCGGTCGAGCGCGAGCTGCTGGATGTCGGCATCCGACATCTTGGCGACGTCGATGCCCTGCCCTTGCAGACGCTGCCGGACCTGCTTGAGCTCGTCGGGATTGAGCTGGTCGGCGCCATTCTGCACCTTGCGCGAGTTCGATACGATCGAGGTGCCGATGTGACCGGGCATCACCACCGAGCATTTGACATGCGGCGCGTTGAGGCGGAGATCGTTGATCATCGCCTCGGTGAATCCCTTCACGGCGAATTTCGCCGCGCTGTAGGCGGTGTGCGACACGCCCATGCCAACCGACGCCCAGAAGCCGTTGACGCTCGAGGTGTTGACGATATGCGCCTCGTCGGCCTTCACCAGCAGCGGCAGGAAGGTGCGGACGCCGAGATAGACGCCGCCCCAGCAGATGTTGAAGGTGCGCTCCCACTGCTCGCGCGTGTTGGTGAACAGGCTGCCGCCACCGCCGATGCCGGCGTTGTTGAACAGCAAATGGATCTTGTCGGTCGCCTGCTGCTCGATCAGCTCATCGCGAAAACGCTTGTAGTGATCCTCGATCGAGACGTCGGCAACGTGGGTGGTGATGCGCAGGCCCTGCGGCAGCTTCTCGACCTCGCAGAGCCGCTTGGTCTCGGCCATCGCCTCGGCCGAGACGTCGCACATCGCGACATTGCATCCTTCAGCAACGAGCTGCCGCGCCAGCTCGCGCCCCATGCCTGTGCCGCCACCGGTGATGACGGCAATCTTTCCGGCGAAATCCTTCATGTGAGATCCGTTCCTTCCCTGATTCTTCTTGCCCTGCTTGTTCTTGGTTTCGGCTGGAGCGCGGATCGCAAATCCCAGCCGCTCGGCTGCGGCACTCTACATCACCGAATTATCGCGCAGCAACGGCGCTCGCCCTTCACGCGCAAGTGTGCCGCCAGCGGCAGATCGAGGCAGCCGGCGCTGTAACGAAATCATTCCGGGTAGCGAACAATCCGATATCTGCGCCGACGGCTCACGCTGATCAGATCAGCGCAGAAGCGGCGTGGCACGATCCATCGTCATCGCATGCGCGCTCTCAAATGCCGGGATGATGTCGCTCGATCTCGAACGCTTGTCCGCGCCTCCGTGACGCCAGGTCGGAGCGCGGGACCACTCCGCGCTATTCGGCCGTCTCGATCCGCACGGGCGCGCGACGCCGCAGAACGCCGCCGGGGACGCTCAAGGCAAGCTTGAGCAAGCCGCGCCACGAGAAGTCGATGACAACCTCATGGTGCCGCAATCCCTTGCCGCCTTTCACTAGCCCGAGATCCCGGATCAAGCAGTAATGGCCGCTGCTCATCCGAGCCAGACGGCTGTTCTTGAAGCGTCCCATGAATGACGAGAATGCACTGCGGATCGATTCCGTCAAATCTTGACGACATCGAATCGATGAGACGGTGCGGCCCCTGCTGCGAGCAGCTGTTTGCGACGGCTGCGCGCGCGGCACGATCGTCGGAGGCGGCCTGCGCCTTGAATCAAAAACCTCCGGCAGGGCATTGCCGGAGGTTTGGGAGGCTTAGCATGAGCTAAGAGCCATCATTCAATGTGTTGGCCGTCACGTATATAGTTTAGTAGATCAGCTAAGTAAATAAATTTGCCGCGAATGAATCGCATGGCACGTCTTCGTTGTTCGCCTGGACCGAAATGACGCAGCCAAGCGTCCGCTACCTACTCCGGTCGAAGAAAAACCCCGGCAGTTGCCTGCCGGGGTTCTGTAGAACGTGATCAGATCAACCGGTATTACCAGTTGCGCTGAGCGCGGAAGAGCATCTGGACAGTGTCCTGATCCTTCAGCTCGTAGGTCGCGGTCGGCTTGCCGATACCAGCCGACGAAGTGGTGACCGTGCCGGCGTACTTCTGATCGAGATGGACGTAGGTCACGTCGGCCGAGAAGGTCAGGTTCTTGACCGGGGTCCAACGGGTGATCACGCCGATCTGCGCGATGTTGTAGTCGGGGTTGCAGCTGGTCACGCCAGCGCCGCCACCGAAGGCGGTGCGGAACGTGCCACCGACGCCGCCAACGCCGCAGATGAGCGACTTGGCCGTGTCGTTGTACATGACCGCAGCGTAAGCACCGTAGATGCCGGTGTTCCAGTAGGGATCCCAGTTGTGGGTGTACGCACCGCGCATACCCCACGTCTTGATCGACTGCTGCTGACCGCCGGGGCCGAACACCGTGTCAGGCGCAGTGCCGAAGCCGACGCTGCCATACGCACCCGGGAGGTTCGAACCGCTGTAGATCGCGACCGAGCTGAACTGGCTGGCCAGTTCCTGGATGTTGTAGCGGGTCGCACCGTCGGTGTAGACGCCCTGGATGTTGATGGTGTCGCCGGGTCCGGTCGGGATGTTCTTGATCGACAGGGCCAGTGCACCAGCCCAACCCCACTTGTCGTCGGGATGACCGGTCAACTCGGTGCCGCCGTAGTAGGCAGCATGGTTGTCATGCGCGGCGACCGACGCCTGGAAGATACCCCAAGCCTGGTCGACCTTGAGCGCAGCGACGAAGTCCGGCGCGACCGTGCCGGCATAGTCGCTCGAACCGTATGCGCCACCGACCGAGAGATTGTTCACGCCAGCCTGCATGTACGCAACCTGGTCCTGTGCCGAAAGGGCCAGCGACACGCCGTTGCCGAACTGCGCGGTGTAGGTGAACTGGTTGATGCCGTTGGTGGTGCTCACGCCACCGACGAGACCGTCATAGTTGTTGCCCGGATAACCGTTCCAGGGAGCAGCGAACTGCGAGACCGCCTTACCCATGGTGAAGCCGGCAAACTGGATGAAGGCGTAGTAGACGCCGACCGTACCGGCAGCAACGCCGCCAGAGCTGGCGTTGTTCGGCGCCGCAGCGCTGCCGATCGCCGAATAGACCGACGCGCCATTGCCCTGACCGGTGTAGGTGTCCGAGGTCCAGGTGAACACCGCATCGAAATAGGTACGGACCACGCCGTACTCGGTCGCGGTGCGCGTATCGATGTTGAAGTCTTCACGCGAACGCCAGGTGTAGCCGTTGGTGAAACGGTTGTTGGCACCGCTGGCGCCGTTGACGTTCGGGCCGTAGACGCTGTTGCCGTTCACAACGACGTCGGCACGAACGTAGCCGCCCAGCTTGATGCAGGTGTCGGTGCCGGGGATGTAGTAGAAGCCCGGACCATAGAGCGAGCAAACCTTCACGTATTCGACCGCTTTGGCCTTAACGGGAAGATCGGCCGCCTGTGCCCCGCCGACCGCGACCAGCGCGGCGGCCGAGCCCAGAATAAGGCTCTTCGCCAATTTCATAGTAAACCTCCAAGTTGCTCATATGCGTAGAGTCCGGGTCGCGAGCGCCCCGTGATCCTCCCGCATTGTCCAAGACCGTTTTCCCCAAACCCCGCACCCTCAGATCAATCTGTGGTGTGCGACGGACTTGAACGATCACCGCAACGGGACGATCGAGATTCCCCTACCGCCGGGTTCAATATGCATGGGCGAGTTGCCCAATCAAAATAGTTTATAAAGTCAGGAATGCGAATGCGGCCACACTGTGTCTCGCCGGCAACGCTCGACTTAAGCCCCTTACGTGCTTTGGCAAATTTGTCGCACCCCAAATAGCCGAACCGTCACATACGCATCATAATTGCTTTACGTTCACTTGCGTTCCTGAGCGACTTACTAGAAAAAATGTCCCGTCGACGCGGGAATCAAGAAATAAATCAGCACAAAGCTGAGTCGGCACCTAGGGAAGGGGAAGCTGTGTCAGTGACCAGGAAGGATCAGGCGCGACTGCGCGCCATCGAGAATCTCGACATCATCAAACGCTTTACACTCGAGATCTCGTCCATCAACTCGCATCTCGAACGGGTCCGCCAGCTCTGGGGCAAGGCGCTTGGCGTCAGCGGTCCGCAATGGATGATCCTGATTGCGATCTCGGACCTCGACAAGGATGACGGCGTGCCGATCAACGTGGTGTCGAAGCTGCTGCATGTCGATCCGTCGTTCGTGACCACGCAGTCCAAGCTGCTCGAGCAGAAGGAGTTGCTGCGTCGCGCGCCCTCCCCGGCCGATGCACGCGTGGTCCGCCTGTCGCTGACCGACAAGACCCGAAAGCATCTGGCGGGTCTCTCCGAGCAGCACAAGGCGTTCAAGAAGACCGTGTTCGAGGAATTCAGCGAGCCCGAACTCGCCGAGTTCACGGCCAAGCTTGCGATGCTCAACAACCGCCTGGAAAAGGCCTGCCTGATCGCCGCGATGGATTACGAGACCTGACGATTGCCGCATCGGGCGCAAACATCGCCCGAATGCTCTCAAAAATCGCATGCTTTGAAAAATGGTCGGAGCGAGAGGATTTGAACCTCCGACCCCTAGTCTCCCAGACTAGTGCGCTAACCGGGCTGCGCCACGCTCCGATGCCGTTCCATTAGCTGCGATCCTGCGTTCGCGCAAGGCGGAGCAGCCCTTTAAGGGCTGCAATCCGGGCCCGGTTCCCATGGCAGCTTCCTTGGCTCAGCCGTCCTTCATCGCCGCATCGATCAGCTGCCGGCAGGCGACTAGCTCCTGCAGCACGCGTTCGAGCCGCTCCCGATCGACTGGCGGAACGGTCGGGCGCACCGGCGGCGCAGCCGACGCCTTGCCCGGGTGGGCGTGCGCCTTGTAGGTCGACAGGATCGGATCCACGTCGGGATCGACGAATCGGTAGTCGATTCCCCCCTCGTCGCCGTCGCCCTCCTCGCCGTCGAAATCGAGGCCGTCATTGCTCTCGAGACCGTCGGGCTCGGCCATGCTGTTGCCGACCGCCTCCTCGACCGCGCCAAACGAGACGGCGGCGGTCTGGTCGGCGATGCCCTGCACCGACTTGATGCCGTGCTCCTTCAGGATCCGCTGCACGCCGCGGATGGTGTAGCCTTCGCCGTAGAGCAGCCGGCGGATACCCTTGAGCAGGTCGACGTCGTCGGGGCGATAATAGCGGCGTCCGCCGCTGCGCTTCATCGGCTTGATCTGCGCGAAGCGCGTTTCCCAGAATCTCAGCACATGCTGGGGAATATCGAGCTCATCTGCGACTTCGCTGATGGTACGGAACGCATCCGGCGCCTTGTCCAAATGCCCGCTCCTCTGGCTTCAATGCCTGGAGCCTTTTCCGTTCCGATCGAAACGGGGCTCCGCATTCGGGTTTGGGCGCGTTTTCTTCACGCGAACCGGGTATCCACTTCGCTTGAAAACGCGCTAGTCGGCCTTGCCGCCGTCGCCATTGGCGACGGAATGGCCATTGATCCGCTGCTTCAGGATCGCCGACGGCTTGAACACCATCACACGCCGCGGCGAGATCGGTACCTCGGTGCCCGTCTTTGGATTGCGCCCGATACGCTGGCCCTTCTTGCGCACCATGAAGGAGCCGAATGAGGACAGCTTCACCGTCTCGCCCTTTTCCAGGCAATCGGTGATCTCCTTCAGCACCAACTCGACAAACGCCGACGATTCCGTGCGCGACAGACCTACCTTTTGGTAGACCGCCTCACACAAATCGACGCGCGTCACTGTTTTTCCGGTTCCCGTGGTCATCGCCTGCCCCGCACTCTCGGCGAACAATTTCTTGACTGAAATTAAAAGCTTAGCGCGCAATGGTCAACAGTGACCAGCATCCGGGTGCAGGAAAGATGCCGGCAACCTGCCGATACTCTTTGACGATGCGCTACCAGCGCACGAGCGCCGAGCCCCAGGTGAAGCCGCCGCCCATCGCCTCGAACAGCACCAGATCGCCCTTCTTGACGCGTCCGTCCTTCACGGCGGCCGCTAGCGCGAGCGGGATCGATGCCGCCGAGGTGTTGCCGTGCTTGTCGACTGTCAAGACCACCTTCTGCGGCGCAATATGCAGCTTGTGGGCCGAGGCATCGATGATTCGCTTGTTGGCCTGGTGCGGAATGAACCAGGTGATGTCGTCGGCGGTAAAGCCGGTGGCGTTGAACGCATCGACGATCACATCGGTGATCATGCCGACGGCGTGCTTGAATACCTCGCGGCCTTCCATCCGGAGATGGCCGACCGTCTTGGTCGAGCCGGGACCGCCATCGACGAACAGCTTCGACTTGTGGCGTCCGTCCGAGCGCAGATGCGTCGTCAGCACGCCGGGATCGTCGGTCGTGCCGGAATGCTGCTGCGCTTCCAGCACCACCGCGCCGGCGCCATCGCCGAACAGCACGCAGGTGCCGCGGTCGTTCCAGTCGAGGATGCGCGAGAAGGTTTCGGCGCCGATCACCAAGGCCCGCTTGTGGGCCCCGGCGCGCAGGAAATTGTCCGCGGTGGTCAGCGCAAAGATGAAGCCGGAGCACACCGCCTGCAGATCGAACGCGACGCCGTGGTTGATGCCGAGCCCGTGCTGGACTGCGACCGCTGTCGCCGGAAACGTGTTGTCGGGGGTCGAGGTCGCCAGCACGATCAGGTCGATCGACTGGGGGTCGATCTTGGCATCGGCGAGCGCGGCGCGCGCGGCATTGATGGCGAGATGCGAGGTGAACTCGTCATCGGCGGCGATGTGCCGCTCGCTGATGCCGGTGCGCTGCACGATCCAGTCGTCGGACGTGTCGATTCGGCTCGCCAGTTCGGCATTGGTCAAAACCCGCTCCGGCAGATATGAGCCGCAGCCGAGCACTACCGAACGTATCGCAGTCACGAGACAGCCTCCTGCGCGGTCTGCGCCTTTACCAGGGCGCCGCCATCGCGGTTGAGCATCTGATTGATCTTGGTGAGGAGATCGTAGTGGGCCATCTCATAGCCAACATCCACCGCGTAGGCAAAGCCTTCCGCGTTGATGCCGCCATGGCTCTTGACCACCACGCCGTTCAGGCCGAGCAGCAGGCCGCCATTCGACTTGTTGGGATCGAGCTTGTCGCGCAGCTTCTGGAACGCGCCGCGGGCAAACAGATAGCCGATCCGCGCCAGCCAGTTCGACGACATCGCCTCGCGCAACAGCGTGAACATCTGGCGCGCGGTTCCCTCGGCGGCCTTGAGCGCGATATTGCCGCTGAAGCCTTCCGACACGATCACGTCGGCGAGCCCCTTGCCGATCGCGTCGCCCTCGACAAAGCCGATGTAGTTGAACTGGGGCGCGTTCATCGCGCGCAGCATCTCGGCGGCCTCGCGGATTTCCCCGTGCCCCTTGATCTCCTCGGACCCGATATTGAGCAGGCCGACGGTCGGCCGTTCGAGGTTGAACAGCACGCTCGCCATCGCGCTGCCCATCACCGCGAGCGTCGCCAGATGGCGGGCGTCGCCGCCGATCGAGGCTCCGAGATCGAGCACCACCGAATCGCCTCGCAGCGTCGGCCACGCCGCAGCAAGCGCCGGGCGGTCGACGCCCGGCAACGTCCGCAGATTGATGCTGCCCATCGCCATCAGCGCGCCTGAGTTGCCGGCGGAGACCGCAACGTCGGCCTCGCCGTGCTTCACCGCATCGATCGCCAGCCACATCGACGACGCCCTGCGGGTCCGCCGCAGCGCCTGGCTCGGCTTCTCGTCATTCTTCACCGCGACGTCGGTATGGATCACCTTCGATACCGCCTTCAGCGCGGGATATTTCGCAAGCTCCGGCTCGATCTGGGCCCGGTCTCCGACCAGCAGGAATTCGCTGTCGGGATGACGGCTCAACGAGATCGCGGCGCCGGGAATGACCACCGATGCGCCGACATCGCCCCCCATGGCGTCAAGCGCGATTCGAACCTTATGAGGCATGAACGTCCCGGAAGCCTGCTCTCCCACAGCCCTTCAGATGAAGACCGCGAGCTTGAAGTCACCGCCGTCAACGGCGCGCGGCGAAACGCCGGGCCGCGACAATAGCGTGTCCGCGGTCCGACACAACCTCTTGACCACAAACAAGCGAGGCGCCGAACCGTCACGCAACACATCAAGACATACCAGAAATACATGATATTTCAAACTATTATGACATTTACTTGAAGTAATCGAAAATCCCCCTCGCGCAGGCCTGCAGGCAAGCCATCCCCTCAAATGTTGGAGCTGGCTGCCCTCAAATTCCGTCAGCTTCCCTCAACTCCCCTCAACTTCCCTTGGGCTTCTTGCCGTCAGCCTTTTCCTTCAGCGCCTTGAGCGCGGCGAAGGGATGATTTTCCGGATCAGGCGCTTCAACCTGTTGTTCAAAGACGGCATCCGCCTTGCGCGGATAGGGGTCTATGCCGAGAAACAGCGCATCGGTGGCGAGCCGGCCGATGTCGATGAAGCCGCCGACGATCGGCTCCGGCGGGTCCGGGGTCTCCTCATCGCCCTGTTCGGCGTCGTCGACGAGGTCGGCCATCTCCGGGATCTGCTCGGGCGGCGCGAACATCACGTCGATCGCCTCGTCGATCTCGTTCTCGATCGGATCGAGCGTCACCACGCAGGTCTGCCCGACCCTGGCCCAAACCCGGCCGGTGACGTGGCAGCTGCCGTCGCGTTTGGGCTGCAGATCGAACGCCGCCCGCGCGGAGACCACCTCGCGCAACTCGCCGACCTCGGCGATCGCCTTGCGCGTCGCCTCGTCGGCCACGATCTCGCGATGCAGGCCGGTATCAGGGATCTGCGCGACATTGACCAGCACGCGCCAAGGGTCCCGCGCGGCATCGGGCCGCCCTGTGCTGCCGCCGCTCATGCCGTGGTCCTCGCAGCCTGCGGCGCCGGGAAGTGCCACGCCCCCTTCGTCAACGTCGCGAGGTTCGCGCGCGCCAATACCGTCATCGCCTCTCTGGCATAGACGGCCAGTTCGCGGGCCTTGTCGATGTTCTGACCATTGAGGATGTTCTTGCAGAACGACTGGGCCAGGGCCTCGTCACCATCGGTCAGCGCCAGATCATAGGCCGCAGTGCGGCCGTAGAAGGCCTCGCCGAACGCCTGCATGCGCTTCGGCACCGTCAGATCGCCGACGCCCATTTCCCTGAGATTGTCGTCCATGTCGATGCAGAAATGATCGAACAGGGCCTGCGACAGCCCGACGCCGCCTTCCGCGGATTTCAATCGCCGCAGCACCAGCCACAGATGCATCAGAAGCAGGT
This sequence comes from Bradyrhizobium sp. USDA 4011, assembly GCF_054063415.1. NCBI lineage: Bacteria > Pseudomonadati > Pseudomonadota > Alphaproteobacteria > Hyphomicrobiales > Nitrobacteraceae > Bradyrhizobium > Bradyrhizobium sp. USDA 4011. The sequence goes on along the minus strand of NZ_JBSSGG010000001.1, from coordinate 8,134,581 downwards.
CAAAACGGCCATTAACCGTGTCCGGAACGCCCAAGTCACGGTAAAACAACGGTTCTCGCGCCTGCGTCACGATCATGCCATAGATGGTCTCAATGGTGCTGCGCGCGGGCACCCGGGGTCTTCTGAAGTGATTGAACGGCCAAAGCATGACGGGTTCCGGCTGCCGGCCCCCCAAAGGACGCCTGTTGAGGGTTCGCCCATTGGAGCTCGGCATGATTGCAATCCATTGAGCTGCCCGGTACGTCAATGCTCCGGCCAATGCAAGGGGACGGATCAGTTCCGCCGATGAACCACACTCTTCCAAGACAGTCTCGCACGGCTTCCGCGCGCGGGTTCTTCATGCGCTTCCGCGCCATCGCGGTCGTTGGTCTGTTTTGCGCCGCCGCGCTCGGCGGCTGCGCCGGCGAGCAATTCCAGAAGGGCTACATCCTGCCCGACGGAGCGCTCGAGCAGATTCCGATCGGCGCGAGCCAGGATCAGGTGCTGATCGTGCTCGGCACCCCGTCGACGGTCGCAACGCTGGACGGCGAGGTGTTCTATTACATCTCGCAGCGGACCTCGCGGCCGGTTGCCTTCATGAACCAGCGCGTGGTCGACCAGCGCGTCATCGCGGTCTATTTCGACAAGAACCGCCAGGTGCGCCGGCTTGCCAATTACGGCCTGAAGGACGGCAAGATCTTCGACTTCGTCAGCCGGACCACGCCGACGTCGGGCCAGGAAATGTCCTACCTGACACCGCTCTTCAAGCTGCTGAGCTTCAACTAGAGCATGATCCGGAAAAGTGCGAAGCGGTTTTCCGAAAAGATCATGCTCAAAAAATAAGGCCTGAAGGACTGCGCCAGTTTGTCGCTTGCCCCACGGGCAAGCGGTCCCCTACGCTTGCTCGCAACAAGAAGCCTGAGCAGGGGGTAAGCGCGTGAGAGCCAGGAGATTTTCCCGTCGTACGGTACTGTCGGGCGCGGCCGCATTGTCGGCGGCGGCGATCCTGCCGCGTGCCAGTCTCGGTGCCGGCGATTGGCGGCCGTCCGAGACGGTCCGGATCATCGTGCCGGCGGCGGCCGGCGGCTCGACCGACGTGATGGGGCGGCTGCTGGCGGCGCATTTGCAGCCGCTCTGGGGCCAGTCGGTCGTGGTGGAGAATCGCTCCGGCGCCGGCGGCACCATCGGCACATCGGAGGTCGCGCGCAGCAAGGGCGACGGCCACACCATCCTGATCGGCAATCCCGGCCCCAACGCGATCGCCTTCAGCATCTTCCGGAACCTGACCTACAAGGCCGACCAGCTACAGGCGGTCTCCAACATGATCCGGATCCCGAACATCGTCTCGGCGCATCCGTCGACCGGCATCAAGTCGATCCCCGAATTGATCGCGTACCTCAAGAAGAACCCCGACAAGCTCACCTACGGCTCGTCCGGCACCGGGCAGAGCCCTCACCTCACCGGCGCATGGTTCCTGCAACTCACCGGGCTGAAGATGACGCATGTGCCGTTCCGCGGCGCCGGCCCCGCGCTGCAGGCCGGGCTCGCCGGCGATATCCAGATCCTGTTCGACAATCTCTATCCGTCGCTGCCGCAGGTGCAGGACGGCAAGCTGAACGGGCTCTGCGTCACCACGGCCGAGCGCAGCGAGTCCGCGCCCAATCTGCCTGTGATGCGCGAGGGTGCGCCGGAGCTTGCCAAATTCGACGTCGCCTCCTGGTTCGGCGTGTTCCTGCCGAAGACGGCACCGGCGCCCGTGGTCGACGAGTTGAACCGTCAGATCAAGGCGATGCTGGAGCGCGACGACGTCAAGAAGAACATCGCCGGCATGGGCGCGCGCGCCGACTACGGCACGCCGCAGCAATTCTCCGACTTCGTCAGCGCGGAGACCACAAAGTTCGCCGCCATCATCGAGAAGGAAGGCTTGCAGATGGAGGTCAAGTAACCGCCGCTGTCACAGCACCGTAGGGCGGATTAGCCGACCACGTCCGCCGTAGCTCAACGAGCGAAGGCGGAAGGCGTAATCCGCCGCGGCGGTTAGACCTATCGGTGGATTACGCTTCGCCAATCCACCTTACAATTCTATCACTCCGGAGCACGGTGCGGCCAAGGCTAAGAGGACTTGTTGATCTTCTTGATCTTGGCGTCGGTTGCTTCCATCGACATCGCCAGTTCCAGGATCGCCTGCGACAACAGCTCGATGGCCTCCTTCTGATCCTGCGATTTGGAGGCGCGGAGCGCGTAGTTCTGTGCGGATGAGAGTGACATCGATTGATCTCCGTTTTGTTCGCGTCTGGTTGTCGGCGGATATCGTCGGCGGAAAGCCGATCAATTCGGCAGTACACCGAACCAAGTCCATGCAAAACAAAAACCCCGCGGCTTGCACCGCGGGGTTTTGCATTCAGTCTTGTCGTACCGCTCAGTGCGCCAAAATCGCCAGCAGCAGCAGCGCCACGATGTTGGTGATCTTGATCATCGGGTTGACCGCCGGGCCCGCCGTGTCCTTGTAGGGATCGCCGACAGTGTCGCCGGTCACCGCGGACTTGTGGGCGTCAGAGCCCTTGCCGCCGTAGTGGCCGTCCTCGATGTACTTCTTGGCATTGTCCCAGGCGCCGCCGCCCGAGGTCATCGAAATCGCGACGAACAGACCGGTGACGATAACGCCGAGCAGCATGGCGCCGACCGCGGAGAATGCCGCCGACTTGCCGGCCGCGCCGCCGCCCGCGATCGCATAGATCACGAAGTAGACGAAGATCGGCGACAGCACCGGCAGCAGCGACGGGATGATCATCTCCTTGATCGCCGCCTTGGTCAGCAGGTCCACGGCTTTGCCGTAGTCCGGCTTGTCGGTGCCCTGCATGATGCCGGGCTTCTCGCGGAACTGACGGCGCACCTCTTCAACGATCGCGCTGGCGGCGCGTCCGACCGCCGTCATGCCCATCGCGCCGAACAGATACGGCAGCAGGCCGCCGAACAGCAGGCCGACCACGACGTATGGGTTGTTGAGCGAGAAGTCGGGATTGACCCCCTTGAAGTAGAGGTGGTTGGCGGAGTCTGCGATGAAGAATTTCAGGTCCTGATTATAGGCCGCAAACAGCACCAGCGCACCGAGACCGGCAGAGCCGATCGCGTAGCCCTTGGTCACCGCCTTGGTGGTGTTGCCGACCGCGTCGAGCGCGTCGGTCGACTTGCGCACCTCCTTGGGCAGACCGGCCATCTCGGCGATGCCGCCGGCGTTGTCGGTGACCGGGCCGAAGGCGTCGAGCGCGACGATCATGCCGGCCAGCGCCAGCATGGTGGCGGTCGCGATCGCGATGCCGAACAGGCCGGCCAGGCTGTAGGTGACCAGGATGCCGGCGATGATGACGAGCGCGGGCAGCGCGGTCGCCTCCATCGAGATCGCGAGGCCCTGGATCACGTTGGTGCCGTGACCGGTGACCGAAGCCGCCGCGATCGACTTCACCGGACGGTAGTCGGTGCCGGTGTAGTACTCGGTGATCCAGATGATCAGGCCGGTGACGACGAGACCGACCACGCCGCACTCGAACAGCGCCATGCCGGTGTAGTCGACGCCATCGAGCTTGCCGAAGCCGATCAGCCAGTTGATCACGGCCGCGACGCCGACCAGCGACAGGATGCCGGTGGCGATCAGGCCCTTGTACAGGGCACCCATGATCGACTGGCTGGCGCCGAGCTTGACGAAGAATGTGCCGATGATCGAGGTGATGATGCAGATGCCGCCGATCGCGAGCGGCAGCGTCATCATGTTCACCAGGATCGGCGTCTTGGCGAAGAAGATCGCCGCGAGCACCATGGTGGCGACCGCGGTCACCGCATAGGTCTCGAACAGGTCCGCCGCCATGCCGGCGCAATCGCCGACATTGTCGCCGACGTTGTCGGCGATGGTGGCCGGGTTTGCGCGGATCGTCCTCCGGGATGCCGGCCTCGACCTTGCCGACGAGGTCGCCGCCGACGTCTGCACCTTTGGTGAAGATGCCGCCGCCGAGACGGGCAAAGATCGAGATCAGCGAGGCGCCGAAGCCCAGCGCCACCATGGCGTCGACCACGGTGCGGCTACCGGCTTCCAGCCCCATGAACTTGACCAGCACGATGAAGTAGATGGTGACTCCGAGCAGCGCGAGACCGGCAACCAGCATGCCGGTGATCGCACCCGCCTTGAAAGCGAGTTCGAGGCCGCCGGCGAGCGAGGTGGTCGCCGCCTGCGCGGTGCGGACGTTGGCGCGCACCGAGACATTCATGCCGATGAAGCCGGCCGCACCCGACAGGATGGCGCCGATCGCAAAGCCGATCGCCACCAGGAGGCCAAGGAAGTAGGCCAGCACCACGAAGATCACGATACCGACCATGCCGATCGTGGTGTATTGCCGCCGCAGATAGGCTTGTGCGCCCTCGCGCACCGCGCCCGCGATTTCCTGCATGCGGGCATTGCCCGCATCCGCGTTCAAGACCGACTGCGTCGCCCAGATCGCGTAGACGATGGAAAGCGCCCCGCAGAGCACAATCAACCATAAAGCTGTCATTGAATGTTGCCTCAGATCCTTGATGTAACCCCCGCGCCTTCTTTATGCCGCTAGGGGGCGGCAGGCGCTTATTTTGCGAGGGCAATCCTCCCCAAAAACGGATTGCCTCAAATCGGGCGCGACCTTGCCAAAATCGTTACCGCTGTGCAACGCCACCTATGGCCGAAAACGCCGATATCGGCAGCAATTTAGAAGGAAAGTCGGCGCGTTTCGGCCGGACGTTCTAGAAATGGCTGTAGGACAGTCGCTTCAGCGCCAGTTCCCTGCCCTGTCCGTCCAGAAAGCTTGGCGGTGACAAGCCTGCAATGAGGCCGCCGATGGCGGTGACCGCGACCTTGGCCTGCCTTGCCTCGCGCACAAAGGCGTCCGCCCGATCGCCCGGGACCGCGCACAAGAGCTCATAGTCATCGCCGCCGGCCACCAAAGTCTCGAACCCGATCGCCTTGCGCGCAAGTAGCCCCGCTGCCGCAGGCGACAAAGGAATGCTCGGCACGTTGATCACGGCCGTCACGCCGCTGGCTGCGCAAAGCTTGGCCAGATCGCCGGCGAGACCATCGGACACGTCCATCGCCGCGCTGGCGTAGCTGCGGACGGCCTTGGCAAGGGCGTTGCGCGGCTGCGGAACTCGGTAGCGGGCCGCAAGAAAATCCCGGCCGGCGGCATCGTCGGCCAGTGCCGCCGCGACCGGACCGCCCCGGAGCACATCGAGGCCGAGCGCGGCATCCCCGATCGTGCCGGTCACGAACAGGCGGTCGCCGGCCTTTGCGCCTGCGCGGTGCACCATCTTGCCATGAGGCAGTCGCCCGAACGCGGTAATCGAGATCATCAGCGGCCCCGGCGTCGAGACCGTGTCGCCGCCGAGCAGCGGGCAGCCGTAATGGCTGGCGTCCTCACCGAGCGCCTGGACAAACGGCTTGAGCCAGGTCTCCTCGGCGCGGCGCAGCGCCAGCGTCAGCACGAAGCCGGCGGGCACCGCACCCTTGGCCGCGATGTCGGAGAGGTTCACGCGCAGCGCCTTGCGCGCCAGCGTGTCGGGCGGATCGTCGCTGAGGAAGTGCACACCCTCGACGATGGCATCGGTGGTGACCACGATGTCCTCGCCGGCCGCCCGCAGCGCGGCGGCGTCGTCGTCGAGACCGAACGCACCGGGGTCAGTCGCAAGCGGCTTGAAAAAGCGCGCGATCAGGGAGTCTTCGCCGGATGGACCGTCCTGACGCTCTGCCATATCGCGCGCCTTCCCCTCCGCTGTCATCGCCCGGCTTGACCGGGCGATCCAATACGCCGCGCAAGCTGTTGTTGCCAATCACCGCCGCGGCGTACTGGATCACCCGCATGCGCGGGTGATGACGGCGGAATACGTGGTTCAGCCCCGCACAAACTCGTCGCCGCGGAACTGACGTGCGATCTGGTCGAGCACGGCGTTGACCATGCCGGTCTCGTCCTTCTCGACAAAGGCGTGCGCGACGTCGACATATTCGGAAACCACGACGCGGCCCGGCACGTCCCGGCGGTGCTCGAGCTCGTAGGACCCTGCCCGCAGCACCGCGCGCAGGATCGCGTCGATCCGCTTCAGCGGCCAGCCCTTCGACAGCGCCTCGTCGATCAGGGGATCGAGCTTGGCCTGGTCGCGCACCACGCCGGAGACGACGTCGCGGAAGAACGCGGCTTCCGCCGGCAGGTATTTCTCACCCTCGACCTCGTTACCGAGCCAGTGGCTCTCAAACTCGGCGAAGATGTCGTTGATGCCCGCGCCGCCAATGTCCATCTGGTACAGCGCCTGCACGGCGGCGAGCCGCGCTGCGCCGCGCCGGTTGGCTTTCCTGTCGGGGGCTTTCGCGGGCTTCTTGTTGTCAGCCATGGTCAGGCCTTTGCCAAGCGGCGTTTGATCCGCAGCATCGCGATCGCCGCGCGTGCGGCGTCGCCGCCTTTGTTCAACTCGCTGGCGCGCGCCCGCGCCCAGGCCTGCGCCTCGGTGTTGACGGTGAGGATGCCGTTGCCGAGCGGGAATTTCCGGCTCACGGCCAGATCCATCAATCCGCGCGAGGACTCCTGTGAGACGATCTCGAAATGGATGGTGTCGCCGCGCACCACGCAGCCGAGCGCGATCGCCGCGTCATAGGGCTTGCCGTTTGCCGCCGCGGCGTCGATCGCGATCGCGATCGCGGCCGGAATCTCCAGGGCACCCGGTACCGTGATCACGTCATGGCTGGCGCCCGCCGTCTTCAGCTCGGCGAGCGCGCCTTCCAGCAGCGCATCCTGGATGTCGTCATAAAACCGGGCTTCGACGATCAGCACGCGTGCGCCGGTGATGTCGGTCTGGTCCTTGAGGGGTGCGCGCCGCGCGTCAGCCATTGCAATACCAATCGGAACTTGGGGAGGAGTTGTGCTGCGTTTTAGGCGCAGCAGGCGGTAAAGCCAAGGGCAATACTGGCCCGGATGTCACCGCGATCAGCCTGATTTTTCAGGTCGGCTTGGCCCGCAATGCATAGGCTATCCGGCTGGAAGCCGCCCGAGGTGAACAGGCAGATAAGGACGTCTGTCTCGGCCGCAATGCCGAGGCCGGGGCTATTTCATCTCCGACAGCCGCGCGGCATAGCGGGCCATCAGATCGACCTCGATATTGACCTCGCTGCCGGCCTTCCAGCCGCTCAGGGTCGTGACGGACAGCGTGTGCGGGATGATCAGCACCGAAAAGGTGACATCGTCGACCGTATTCACGGTCAGCGACACGCCGTCCAGCGTCACCGATCCCTTCGCTGCGATGAAACGCGCCAGTTCGCGGCTGGTTCGCAGCTCGAAGCGCGCCATGTCCGGAAGATCGTCCCGCTTGACGATGGTGGCGATCCCGTCGGCATGCCCGGCCACGATATGACCGCCGAGCTCGTCGCCGATCTTGAGCGCACGCTCGAGGTTGAGCCGGCCACCCTGCGCCCAGTGCCTGGCGGTGGTCATGCCGAGCGTCTCGGCCGCGGCGTCGACATCGAACCAGGTCTTGCCGTCAGCCGTGCCGGAGGCGATCACGGTGAGACAGACGCCGTTGCAGGCGATCGAGGCGCCGTCGGCGATCGTGGTCTGGTCATAGTCGCAGGCAATCCGCATCCGGTGCAGTTGCCCCTGCGCCACGGGCTTCAGGCTTACGATCTCACCGATATCGGTGACAATTCCGGTAAACATTACGCACGCTCGTAGATCATGAGACTGTCGTTATCGATGGTTTCGCTAGCACGAACCCGGAAAGCGGGCGACTGCGTGATTGCGGCGAGCGGCATTGCGTCCAGCGCGGGAACGCCATCGGCACCGATCGGTTCAGGTCCGCGGAACAGCCAGATTTCATCGACAAGGCCGGCTGCCACGAAAGAATTTGCCACGCGTGCGCCGCCCTCGACCATCAACCGTGTGACGCCCTTCTCCGCCAGCGCATGCAACACCGCCGGCAGATCGAGCCCCGGCCGCGCGCTGGACGCAACGCGGATCACCTCTGCCCCGGCAGCACCGAGCTTCATCGCGGCCGGCGCCTCGGCAAGATCCGATGTCATCACCCACAGCGGCGTCTCGCGCGCCGAATGCACGAGGCGGCTGTCGCCGGAGATCCGCAGTGCGCGATCGAGCACCACCCGCACCGGCGAGCGCGCTGCCATGCCGGGCAACCGGCAGGTCAGGAGCGGATCGTCGGCCTTCACCGTGCCGATCCCGACCAGGATCGCATCGCTCTGCGCGCGCAACAGATGCACGCGCCTCCGCGCAGCCTCGCCGGTAATCGCTACCGGCTTGTGGCCACCCGCTGCAATCTTGTCGTCGGCGGACACAGCGAGCTTGAGGATCACGCGCGGGCGCTTGTCCGTGATACGGCGGAAATGCCCGGCATGGTCGCGCGCGGCCTCCGCCGCACACAGCCCGACATCGACCGCGATGCCGGCGGCGCGCAGCTTGGCGTGCCCCTTGCCGCCGACCTCCGGATTGGGGTCCTCGATCGCCGAGACCACGCGGGCAAGCCCGGCCGCGACGACGGCATCCGCACAGGGCGGCGAGCGGCCGAAATGCGAGCAGGGTTCGAGCGTGACGTAGAGCGTGGCGCCGCGCGCCGCGTCACCCGCGCGCCTCAATGCCTCGACCTCGGCATGCGGGCGGCCGCCGGGCTGGGTCCAGCCGCGGCCGACAATCACGCCGTCCTTGACAATGACCGCGCCGACCGCCGGATTGGGCCAGGTGCGCCCGAGCCCGCGGCGACCGAGCGCGAGCGCAAGCTGCATGAAGCGCAGATCGGCGGCCTTTGCCGTTTCCTTTGCCTCTTTGGCCTTCTGCCCGAGCTGCTCTTCCAGAATGCGGAAGATCATTTTCGCAACGTCGCGATCCGCGGGTCCTCTTCGCCGGTCAGCTCGTCGAGCACGGCCTCAAAATCCTTGGCCTCGCGGAAATTCCGATAGACCGAGGCGAAGCGCACATAGGCGACGTCGTCGAGCTGGCGCAGATGCTCCATCACGATCTCGCCGATCGCCTCCGAGGAGACCTCCGCCTCGCCGCCGCTTTCGAGCTCGCGGACGATGGTGGACACCATCTTCTCCACCCGCTCGGACTCGACCGGGCGTTTGCGCAATGAGATCTGCAGCGAACGCACCAGCTTGTCGCGGTCGAACGGCACGCGGCGGCCATTGCGCTTGATCACGGTCAGCTCGCGCAGCTGCACCCGCTCGAAGGTCGTGAAGCGGAAGTTGCAGGCCATGCAGACGCGCCGCCTGCGGATAACCGCGGAGTCCTCGGTCGGACGCGAGTCCTTGACCTGCGTATCGAGAGAATTGCAGCTCGGGCAGCGCATCCGATGGGACCTCTAACAGCGACCCTGTACTTTACTGGTAGATCGGGAAGCGATCGGTCAGCGCCTTGACGCGTTCCTTGATCGCGGCCTCGACCAGCGGCGCCTTGCCGTCCGGCGACTGCGCCAGCGCGTTCAGCACTTCCGCGATCATGCCGCCGACCTGCTTGAACTCGGCGACGCCGAAGCCGCGGGTGGTCGCAGCAGGCGTACCGAGACGCAGGCCCGAGGTGACGAACGGCTTCTCGGGATCGAACGGGATGCCGTTCTTGTTGCAGGTGATCGCAGCGCGCACCAGTGCCTTCTCGGAGATGTTGCCCTTCAGGCCCTTCGGCCTGAGGTCGACCAGCATCAGATGGTTGTCGGTGCCGCCGGACACGATGTCGAGGCCGTGGCCGCGCAGCGTCTCCGCCAGCGCCTTGGCGTTCTCCACCACGTTCTTGGCGTAGACCTTGAAGTCCGGCCGCAGCGCTTCGGCGAACGCGACTGCCTTGGCGGCGATGACGTGCATCAGCGGGCCGCCCTGCAGGCCGGGGAAGATCGCCGAGTTCAGCTTCTTGGCGAGCGTCTCGTCATTGGTGAGGATCAGGCCGCCGCGCGGACCGCGCAGCGATTTGTGCGTCGTGGTGGTGGTGACGTGCGCATGCGGCACCGGCGAGGCATGCACGCCGCCGGCAACGAGGCCCGCGAAATGCGCCATGTCGACCAGGAGATACGCGCCGACCGAGTCTGCGATCTCGCGGAAGCGCTTGAAGTCCCAGGCGCGCGAATAGGCCGAGCCGCCGGCGATGATCAGCTTCGGTTTGACCTGCTCGGCCTGCTTCTGGACTTCGTCCATGTCGATGATCTGGTCCTCGCGGCGCACGGTGTAATGCGCGGCCTTGAACCACTTGCCGGACATGTTGACCGGCGAGCCGTGGGTGAGATGGCCGCCGGCGGCGAGGTCGAGACCCATGAAGGTGTCGCCGGGCTGCAGCAGCGCCAGGAACACCGCCTGGTTCATCTGGCTGCCGGAGTTCGGCTGGACGTTGGCGAAGCCGGCACCGAACAGCTTCTTGGCGCGCTCGATCGCCAGGTTCTCGGCGACGTCGACCCACTCGCAACCGCCGTAGTAACGCGCGCCCGGATACCCTTCCGCGTATTTGTTGGTCATCACCGAGCCCTGCGCCTCCAGCACCGCGCGGCTGACGATGTTCTCGGAGGCGATCAGCTCGATCTCATGGCGCTGCCGGCCGAGTTCGCCCTTGATCGCGGCGGCGATCTCGGGATCGGCCTCGGCAAGGGTTGCCGTGAAGAAGGAATCGGGCGCGGAAGCGGTCTTGGAGGACGAGGTCATCGGCGAAATATCTCCACCGCCGCAAGCCTTTACACGGGATGCGGACGGTCACGAGTGGCGGTCGAAGCTGGTTTCAGAGGGTTATCACATCACCCCAAAATGGCCAAGCCGTTGCGGTCCCCGGCGGTCAATTATGCCAGATATGGTGGGGATGGCGGGGATTGCCAGCGGGCTAGGAGCCGATCCCAACCAACGGCAGTCCACCCAACAGCCGCGTCAAAAAACGGCGAATCGGGGCATTTCCCGCTCCGGCGAGGGGCACGGCCTGCTTATTCCTCGACGAAGCGTTAGGATGCTTGCTTCCAGAACGGCTCCACCACTTCCGGTTGTCGCATTTTGCATAGCCGTAGGTGGCAATCGCAATACCTGCTTTCGTCTAGGATTCGGCGGCGCGCGCTCCAAGTCCCCGCCGACATGCTGATGTTTGATCATCATCACGATGGTTGTTGCTTCTGCCCCAGTAACGCGGCCACGGCGAAGGCAACGTGACGCCCCTTCCGGAATCGAGAAAAGCAACCGAGTCAGCTAAGGCAATCGGCGCCCTCGACCTCCAAGCGACTCAATCACCACGTAGCCGACGTCCCGCGCTCTCGATCACGTTCGATCGCGATGAAACGAGCGATGACTCGCGCGATGATTTTCAAATCGTTCAATTCTTGAATCGTTCAACACTGGATCGATTCAAAGCTCTCACGCGATGCGTGCAATTGTGTGTCGTACTCCGTTGTCTCTCAGTCACACACACCGGCTTTGCGCACAGCTTCGATACCTTCTAACGGCGCGCGGGCTGTTCGCGAAAATCACCGTGATAACGACGCCGAAGACAATTCTCTTTGGGGGCGTTGAATGACGGACGGATGGATTCGGCCGCAGCGGTTTGCCGCTTCGGCTCTGATGGTGCTTTCGGTTGCCGGTGCGGACGAGGTCTTCGCGCAGACGCAATTGCCGTCCGTGACGGTCGATGCGCCGTCGCACCGGCAAGCAGTTCGATCGCAACAGCCGTCGCAACGGACCACGCGCGCACGCAGCGCCTCGCGCCGCGCAACAGTCGCCCCGGCGGGAGCGCAGCCACAGGCAGCACAGCAGGCTGCAGGCTCAGGCGGCGGATACGAGCGCGCCAACGGCCCGGTCACCGGCTACCTGGCGCGGCAGAGCGCCAGCGGCACCAAGACCAGCACGCCGATCATCCAGACGCCGCAATCGGTGACGGTGATCAGCGCCGAGCAGATCCGCGACCAGAAGATCGTCAGCAAGTTCGACGAGGTGCTGCGCTACACGCCCGGCGTCATCGGGGGCACCTATGGCGCCGATTTCCGCAACGACTGGTTCATGATCCGCGGCTTCCCCGCGCAGAACGAGTCGCTGTTCCTCGACGGCCTGCAGCTGTTCTACACCTCCTATGCGAGCTGGAAGCCGCAGCCCTTCAATCTCGAGCGCGTCGAGGTGCTGCGCGGTCCCACCGGCATCCTGTATGGCGGCTCGGCGCCGGGCGGCCTCGTCAACGCGGTGAGCAAGCTGCCGCAGGCGGAGCCCATTCGCTACATCGAGACCGGCGTCAACAATTTCGGCAACGCCTACACCCAGTTCGACATCGGCGGCGCGGCGGCCCAGTCCGGCGGCGGCCAGGTGCAGTATCGCCTGGTCGGCCAGGCCCAGGGCGGCGGCACCCAGACCGACTATGTCTACGACAACAATTTCTTCTTCGCCCCGTCGGTGACCTGGCGGCCCGACGCCGACACCAGCCTCACCGTGTTCGGCATGGCCTCGCACAGCAACACCCGCGCGCTGAACTTCCTGCCCTATGTCGGCACCGTCACCAACGCGCCGTTCGGCCGCATTCCGACCAGCCTGTTCGCCGGCGATCCCAGCGTCGACCAGTTCCGCCGCGACCAGGAGATGGTCGGCTACCAGTTCCAGAAGAGCGTCACCGACAACGTCGACTTCCGCCAGAACGCGCGCATGGCGCATGTCGACGTCTATTACGCCGGGCTCTACGGGCTCGGCTACGCGACGACACCGGCGGCCGCCGACATCACCCGCGGCAATTTCTACACCCGCGGCATCGCCACGCAGCTCAACCTCGACAATCAGCTCGAATATCGCTTCTCAACGGGCGCGCTGCAGCACACCGCGCTGGTCGGCGTCGATCTGAAATATTACGGTATCGATGACCGCCAGGGTTTTGGCATGGGCACGAATCTCAACGTGTTCAATCCGGTCTACGGCAACAACCTGCCGTATGGCGGCCCGCTGTATCAGAACGCCTATCTCACCCAGGGCATGGCCGGGCTCTATCTGCAGGATCAGCTCAAGCTCGACCGCCTGACGGTCGTGCTGTCCGGACGCCAGGACTGGGTCGATCTGACCAACAACAACCGGATCGGCGCTTCCCAGGGCCGCGACGACAGCAAGTTCTCCGGCCGGGTCGGCGCGATCTACAATTTCGACAGCGGCGTCGCGCCCTACGTCTCCTACATGACCGGCTACAATCCTGTCATCGGCACCAGTGCAGCGGGCCAGTTGCTGCTGCCGGAGACCTCCGAGCAAACCGAGGTCGGCGTCAAGTACGAGCCGGTCGGCCTCAACGCGCGGTTCGGCGTCGCGCTGTTCGACCTCAAGCGCAAGAACGCGCTGACCACAGATCCGAACAACACGCTGTTCCAGACCCAGAACGGCGAGGTCACCTCGCGCGGCGTCGAGCTCGAGGCGGTGGCGAACATCACGCGGGATTTCAAGCTGGTGGCGAGCTACACCAATTACGAGCTGTTCGTCAGCAAGGACCTCAATCCCGCGCTGATCGGCACCGTGCCGACCAACACCCCGCGGCAGCTCGCCTCGGTCTGGACCGACTACACCTTCCGCGACGGCCCGCTGAACGGCTTCGGCTTCGGCGGCGGCGTCCGCTATGTCGGCTCGTCCTTTGCCGATACCGCGAACACCGCGCGCGTCCCGGGAGTCGTGCTCGGCGACCTCGCCCTGCACTACGAATGGGACAACAACTGGCGCGCGGCGCTCAATGTCGTGAACGTCACCGACAAGATCTACGTCGCGAGCTGCGCGACGATCAGCTCCTGCTACTACGGCGATCGCCGGCGCATCACGGCAAGCCTCGCCTATAAATGGTGAGCGTGCCGCGAAACATTCCGTTCACAAATCCATCATCGAGACAGAGGGGCGGCATTCAGCCGCCTCTCCATTTTTTTGACGCCGTCAGGGTGGTGTCAGCATGTCGCGCTAGGTTCGAACAGCGGCTACACTTGCCGCGCCCAGACTGGCCCGCTCCGAATTGCGAGCCCCGGAGCGGGCCTTTTACATGCCGAGCGCATGACAGGGTTTCACGCGACTGCCAGTCTGCATCCTGCTCACCACCGATACCGCAGCCCCGCATAGATCGCCCTGCCCGTTCCGGGCTCGAACAGCGGTGACGCCGCATTGGCGCGGTCGATGATGCTGGCGCTCGCGATATACGCCTTGTTGGCGATATTGCGCGCCTCGATATAACCGGACACCGGACCGCCATTGTCGAAGCCGGCCTTGAGGCCCCAGATCGCATAGGCCGACGTCATCAGCGTGTTGGCGCTGTCGACGAAGTAGGCCTGCGGCACCCATTCCAGATTGGGTCCGACATAGAGCCCGGTCGGATGCTTGTAGAGCAGCTCCGCCCGCACGAAGTGGCGCGGCGCACCCGGCAGCTGGTTGTTGCCGAACACGGGATCATTGTCGAACCGGAAATCGTTCAGCGTGTAGGCGACGTTAAGCCAGATCTTGTCCGGCGCTGGTCCGCCCGCGAAGATGTCGCGAACGATTGCTGCGCCCGCCCCGGCCTCGATCCCCTGGTGAACCGTCTTGTTGGCGTTGGTGACGTTGCAATTGCCGAACGCGCTGTAGAGGCACAATAGCTCGTTGTCGATTTCGGAACGATAGAGCGCGACCTCCCAGGCATAATCCGGCCGCTTCATGCGGGTGCCGACCTCGTAGGTCGTCGCGGTCTGCGGCTTGATCGAAAAGAACGGGATGTTCGGCAGAGCCGGGTTGAGGAAGTTCGGGCTGACGCTCTCGCCGAAGCTCGGCACCTCGGCGCTGCGCGAGACATTGCCGAACACCTGCCAGCTCGGATCGACCTGCCACAACAGGCCGGTCTTGGGGCTCCACAGGCTGAAGCTGCTGCGGCCGTTGAGATCGCCATTGGTCGAGAAGTTGACGTGCTGGTCGCGCACCGCGAACAGATATTGCGTGCCGGCGATGAAGGCAACGTTAGGCAGGAAGTAGAGCGAATTCTCTGCGAACGCCGAATAGTTCTCGGGCGTCTGCCGCAACGCCGAGGTCGGCGCGCCCTTGAAGCCGCCGACATTGACGAATTGCTGGGCATCGATCGTGCCGTTGAGGATATTGACGCCGGCGACGAAGCGGTTGCGGAAACCGCCGATGATGCGGTCGTCGGTCAGCTTCGCGAAGCCGCCATAGTCCTTGTAGCGATAGTCGAGCCACTGGAAGATCGGATGCATCAGGTGCCGGTCGACCCCGAACGCACCGAATTCGAGCATGGTGTCATCAAGGCGGATGGTCGTCTTGTTGGCGACCCGCACCGTATCGATGTTACGCTGCCAGTCATTGGCGACATTGACGGCAGCGGCGGTGGTCGGCGACGTCAGCGCCGTCGTCCGGTCGATGCTGCCCGGGATGCGTTGCCGCACCTCGTTGGCATTCAAGTAAAACCGGGTCTCGACGTCGGGCGAGATCTGGTAGCCGACATTGGCGCTGAGCTTGTTGCTCGAGCCGAAACTGTGATCGCGGAAACCGTCCGAGGCTTGCGTGGACGCAGTGACGAAGCCGTCCCACGGCCCGTTCGCCCCACCGGTATTGACCTGTAGCCGCCTTGTGTTGAAGGCACCGAAGTCGAACGATGCGCCATTCGGATTCGGATCGCGTCCGGTCGGCGTGACGAAATTGATCGCACCGCCGAGCGAATTGGCGCCGAACTGCAGCGCGTTGCCGCCTTTGTAGACCTCGACATATTTGTAGGCGGTCGGATCGATCTCCTGGAAATCGCCGTAGCCGTCCGAGGTGTTGATCGGAATGCCGTCCATGGTGAGCTGGATGCCGCGCAGATGGAAATTGCGCGACAGGCCGGAGCCGCGGATCGACAGCCGCGTATCGTCGCCCCATTTCGGCTGCGCGAAGACGCCGGGGACATAGTCGAGGATGTCCTTGATCGTATTGGCCACGGTCGAGTTGCGGTAGGCGGCGGCCGGCACCAGCGCGACGCCGCCCGGGGTGTTGTTGATTTCCGTGAGCGCCTGCTGCGCCGACAGCACGGCCAGCGCGGCACGGCCGCCGCCGCCGCCCTCACCATTGGCCGCCTGCACCGGCGCGGCAGGAACACGCGCGACACGCGCCGGGGCGCTGCGCGCGGCGCGCCGCTGCGAACGCACCGATGCGTCGCGCCGCTGTTGGGGTGAATCGACCGTGACGGACGGCAGTGTCGATTGCGAGGTAGATTGAGCGCCTGCAGGCGAGATGAATGCTGCGGCGGCGCCGGCGAGCGCACAGGCTCGCAGCCGCGCGATGGCGGATGACATGATTGGACTCCGAATGTGAACTGACGAACGAGGTGCGCCGAAGCGCCGGCGGTCAGGTCAGTGCCGGAGGTCCGCGGGATTGATGGTCGTAGGATCGGAAGCGTGCAACGAACCGCGCTTCGAAGGCACGGATCGTGGTGACCGCGACCGGCAGCCGCGCGCCGAGCGCGAACTCCAGCGGCGGCAGCGCGCCGGTGACGTGATGTCCGATGCACAGCGGACAGTGGATCGTGCCGCCCCGCCCGCTCTTGCCGGCATCGTCGCGGGCCGCATCGGCATCGGCGCTGTTGATGCAGAGGATCTGGCCGGCCGCCGCGGCCGCAGGCGATATGCTGGCGACGAGCAGGCTCGACAGGATGACGTTGAGGACAAGCGCGTAGGCTGCGACAAACGCCGCCGCCCTGCCCACACGATGCCTGAGAACGAACCGCCTCATCTCATACCCCGCCTCACGCGTATCACAGCGCAAGAGCGAAAAAAAACGCGGCGCCCGCCGATTCAACCGATCGCGCGACGGTGTTGCAGGCAGGCCATATGACGAATTGTCCTAGCCGCGGGTCGATATCAGAATGCACTCTTGAACTGCGCGACATAGTCGGGGCTGCCATAGACCCACATGGGGCTCGTCGCTTTGTCGTGGGCCTGTGTCGTTCATGCAGGCCGAACTCCACGGCGGAGCCGCGATCTGACGACCGACGATACCGTATCCCTGCAGCCCGTTGCCAATTGTCGGTCCCGTGCCGACATGGGCTCGATCGCTGCCCTTGCCGGCCCGTGCATGAGCGAAGGCCTCGGTCGCAACAGATGGCGCCAGCATGAGCGCCGCCAGAAGGTAGATCATCTTCATCGTTCAGCCGCCTTGATTGCGCCTCGCGCGGGCGAGGCATGTGCGTTGCTGAAAGGAAGACCGAGATCGGAGTTTGGATATTTCCGGATCAAGCAAATGTTGGCAGCGTTACCGTCTGTCTCGACGCGGCCGATGGATTCGCGTCCTAATCTTCATTGGCCTTGAAACGTCCCAGTCCCCTAAGCACGAACGGTGCAAGCAGCGCGATCAGCGCGATGCCGAGCAGCACAGCCGACATCGGGCTTTGCAGCAGCACCATGGGATCGCCGAGACTGATCGCCACCGCGCGGCGCAACTGGCTTTCTGCGATCGGCCCGAGGATCAATCCGATGACGACGGGCGCGATCGGGAAATCGAAGCGCCGCATCAAAAATCCCATCACGCCGAACGCCGCCAGCATCGACAGCTCGACGACCGACGGCTTCGCCGCGATCGTGCCCATGGTCGCGAACACCAGGATGCCGGCATAGAGCCATGGCTGCGGGATCGCGAGCAGCCGCACCCACAGCCCGACCAGCGGCAGATTGAGCACCAGCAGCATGCCGTTGGCGATGAACAGGCTCGCGATCAGGCCCCACACCAGATCGGGCCGCTCCGCGAACAACAGCGGCCCCGGATTGAGCCCGTATTGCTGGAAGCCCGCCAGCATCATCGCCGCGGTGGCCGAGGTCGGCAGCCCAAGCGTCAACAGCGGCACCAGCGTGCCCGCGGCGGACGCGTTGTTGGCGGCTTCCGGTCCCGCGACGCCTTCGATCGCGCCCTTGCCGAACTCCTCCGGATGTTTGGTCAGCCGCCGCTCGGTTGAATAGGACAGGAAGGTCGGGATCTCGGCGCCACCGGCCGGCAGCGCCCCGATCGGAAAGCCGAACAGCGTGCCGCGCAGCCACGGCTTCCATGAGCGCTGCCAATCCTCCCGCGTCATCCACAGCGAGCCGCGCACCGGCTCGAGCTTCTCCTCGGCGTGATGCCGGCGCGAGGCGACATAGAGCGCTTCGCCCACCGCGAACAGGCCGACCGCGAGCGTCGTCACCTCGACGCCGTCGAGCAGCTCGGGGATACGGAACGCAAGCCGTGCCTGGCCGGTGAGCTTGTCGATGCCGACCAGCCCGAGCGTCAAACCGATGAACAGGCTGGTGAGCCCGCGAACCGGCGAGTC
This sequence comes from Bradyrhizobium sp. USDA 4011, assembly GCF_054063415.1. Classification (NCBI taxonomy): domain Bacteria; kingdom Pseudomonadati; phylum Pseudomonadota; class Alphaproteobacteria; order Hyphomicrobiales; family Nitrobacteraceae; genus Bradyrhizobium; species Bradyrhizobium sp. USDA 4011. Next base: position 8,116,333 of record NZ_JBSSGG010000001.1, on the reverse strand, counting down.
GCCAAAGGTTGCCGACACCGTGACGAAGGCGACGCACATCAGCGCGAAGTAATCCTCCGGCCCGAACCGAACCGCGACGTCGACCAGCCATGGCGCGAGGAATGCGAGGCCGATGGTGGCGATGGTGCCGGCCACGAACGAGCCGATCGCCGAGGTCGCCAGCGCCGGGCCGCCGCGGCCGGCCTTGGCCATCTTGTTGCCCTCGAGCGCGGTCGCCATCGACGCGCTCTCGCCCGGCGTGTTGATCAGGATCGCGGTGGTCGAGCCGCCATACATGCCGCCATAATAGATGCCGGCGAACGTGATCAGCGAGCCGCCGGGATCGAGCTTGTAGGTCACCGGCAGCAGCAGCGCGACCGTCAGCGCCGGACCGATGCCGGGCAACACGCCGACCGCGGTGCCGAGGAACACGCCGATCAGGGCGTAGAGCAGGTTCATCGGCTGCATGGCGACCGCCATGCCGTGCGCGAGCGCGGCGAAGGTGTCCATCACAGCAGTCGCTCCAGCGGGCCGGCGGGCAGGCTCAGCGTCAACAGTTTGTCGAACGCGAGATAGATGAGGGTCGTGATCACGAGCGCGATGGCGGTGTCGGCCGCGACGGCGCGCCGGCCGAAGGCAGCCGACGTGGTGACGAACAGCGCCGAGGTGGCGAGGATGAAGCCGCCGCCGAGGCCGATAATGACGATCAGGAGCGCCAGGCCGCCGATGATCAGCCACACCGGCCTCGGATCCATGCTCTCGCGCGGCGGCAGCTTGCCGCGCAGCGCGTCGATCAGATTGCCGGCCGCGAGGATGACGAGGCCGATCGCGATGACAACCGGCATCGCCTCCGGCCCCATGCCGTACATCGTGGTGGACGGCAGCTTGCTGGCGTCCAACACAAGCACGGCGGCGAGCACAGCAAGCGCGGCGGCGATAGCGACGCCTGCGCGATCGACGCATCGCGCCGGCTCGCGCGGGAGATTTTCCGAAGCCGTGTCCGGCATCATGACTTCACGAGGCCGACGGACTTCAACACCTCGGTCACGCGCGCGATCTCCTTCTTCAGGAAATCGGCGAACGCATCGCCGCCGAGATAGGCGTCATCCCAGCCCTTCTGCTTCAGGATGTCCTTCCAGGCACCGGATTTCGCCATCTTCTCGACGGCGTCGCTCAGTACCTTGCGCTGCTCCGGCGTGATGCCGGGCGGTGCGACTACCGAGCGCCAATTGGCCAGCACCAGCTCGATCCCCTGCTCCTTCAAGGTCGGGATGTCGACGCCGGGCAGACGCTGCGCCGAGGTCAGGCCGAGCGCGCGCAGCTTGCCGGCCTTGATCTGGCCTTCGTACTCGCTGAGGCCCGAAATGCCGGCCGTGACCTTGCCGCCGAGAATGGCGGCGAGCGACTCGCCGCCGCCCGAGAACGGAATGTAATTGATTTTCTTCGCGTCGGCGCCGACCGTGCCCGCGAACAGCGCCGCCATCACGTGGTCGACGCCGCCGGCCGAGCCGCCGGCAAAGGTCACCTTGGCGATATCCGCCTTGAGCGCGGCGGCAAGGTCTTGCGCCGTCTTGATCGGCGAACTCGCCGGCACGACGATGACCTGGGTCTCCTCGGTCAGGCGCGCGATCGGCGTCACCTGATCGAACGTCACCGGCGACTTGTTCATGGCGAGCGCGCCCACCATGACGAAACCGTTCACCATCATCTGGTTGCCGTCGCCCTTGGCGCCATTGACGAACTGCGCGATGCCGACGCTGCCGCCGGCGCCGGGCACGTTGGTGACCTGGACGCTGCGCGCGACACCGGCGGCGACCAGCGCCTGCTGCATCGAACGCGCGGTCTGATCCCAGCCGCCGCCGGGCGCTGCGGGCGCCATCAGCTTGAGCTCGAGCTGCTGCGCGGACGCCGGACCGTTCGCCCCAAGCAACAGCGCGACAACCGCGCCGAACAGGCGCATGTGGGACGAGATCATGAGGCTTCCTCCTGGATTTTCAGACGCGGCCTGCCGATCGCTGGCCGCGTCCAGTCGCGTGGTCGCATCGCCAATCGAAACGCGCGGTCCCATCGGGTTATGGAATCGCTCGCCGAGCTCGCGTCTGCGCGTTGTTAGCGACCATTCGCCACAGCCTTCGGCAAGCCCGACGGCGCGACCAGACCGTGCTGCATATCGCCGCACCTCGACAGTCGGTTTTCCCTTGCCTTGATTCGAGCCGGGAGCCAGCCGGCTCGCTCGAAGTCGGAATAGCTAATGTCGCTGATCAAAAAATTCCGTCGCGGCAGCGCGGCGCGCAGCACGGTACTGCCGGTTGTTCAGCTCTAGGAACCATTGCTAGTTCTTCCCGTTCCACCTCCGCCGATAGATACGGCATTGGAGGAGAGAACATGAACGCTAAAACGATTGTCGCGGCAGCGTTGCTTGCCGCTTTTGTCACGCCGGCATTTGCAGCGGACGAATTCTACGTCGTGCAAGACGTGAAGACGAAGAAGTGCACGATCGTCGATCGGAAGCCGGTCGATGCGACCACCACCGTCGTCAGCCCGTCGGGCACGATCTACAAGACGCGCTCCGAAGCCGAGGCCGGCATGAAGACTGTCCAGGTCTGCACGTCCGACTAATGGGCGCCGAGCGCGCCAGTCACCATACTTTGGGCCGCGCCGGCAGTCGTCATCCTGGGTGACGGCATCTGCCGGATCGGTCATCTCCACTGAAGGCGAGGAGTTTCCCTTATGAAGAAGTTTGCTATCGGCTGCATCTTGGCTGCGGCGTTCGCTACCGCCGCGCATGCGGCGACCACGATGCCCGCCGCCCCGACGGACAGCTGGACCATCACCAACTACTACAAGCAGAATGTCTATGATCCGAAGGAATCCAAGATCGGGACGATCGACGACGTGCTTGTCGACAAGGCGGGCAAGGTGACCGGCCTCGTCATCGGCGTCGGCGGCTTTCTCGGCGCCGGCGAGAAGGACGTGATCGTGCCGTACACGGCCGTCAAATCGCAAAAGAAGGACGACAAGTGGTGGCTCACGCTCGACGAGACCAAGGATAGCCTGAAGGCTGCACCGGGCTTCAAGTACGATCGGGCCAGTACGACCTGGATCCCTGAGAACAAGTAACACCGAAAATCCGTCTGCTCGGCGACGCATTGCCGATCACGCAGGTTAACGAGCAAAGCGGAAACACGAGCCCCGGCGCATTCCCGCGCTGGGGCTTTTTCTTGCACCTCGAACTTCGCCGCCGCCGGGCGAACAAGCGGCAGTGAAGCCGGATTCCCCGCATTGATGACGATACCGCTAGGTGGTGTGGACTCTAAGGATTCCCTTTTAAGCGCAAATCAGATTCAAGACTGCTTTTGGGGAGGCAGTCTTGGGTGTGATGGACCGTTTGGTATTGAGCGACGCGGCTTGGGAGCGGATGGCACCGCTGATTATAGGTCGCCCCGACCAGAAGGGCTCCACTGGGCGCGACAATCGGATGTTCGTGGAAGGTGTGCTTTGGATTGTTCGCACGGGCTCTCCCTGGCGTGATCTCCCGGAGGCGTTCGGGGATTGGAACAGCGTGTTCCGGCGCTTCAGTCGATGGAGCATCAAGGGCGTCTGGTGGCGGATCTTCGAGGCGATGTCCGATGATCCGGACTTCGAATATCTGATCGTCGATTCAACCATCGTCCGGGCGCATCAGCACGCCGCCGGCGCCAAAAAAGGGGGTCTGAAGATCAGGCGATCGGCCGCTCGCGCGGGGGGCTGAGCACCAAGATACATATGGCCGTTCGTGGCTTGGGATGTCCCGTACGGTTCGCGCTGACCGCAGGCCAGAAGGGCGATGCACCGCAAGCTGCCGCATTGATCGAGGGACTACCTGCCGAGGTCGTCATGGCCGATACGGCCTATGACGCCGATCATTTGCGTCAAGCCATCGCCGCCAAGGGCGCGCTCGCCGTCATCCCCAACAACCCGTCACGCGCACTCAAATACCCGCTGGACAAGCACCTCTATACCCAGCGTCACCTCGTCGAATGCTGCTTCTCAAAGCTCAAGCAGTTCCGCCGCGTTGCAACCCGCTTCGAAAAGACCGCTCGAAATTATCGCGCCGTCGTCACTCTCGCAGCCATCGTCCTTTGGATGCGGTAAGTGTCCACACGACCTAGCGGAAGACAACGAACACGCGACAACCGACCAACCCACCGACCACCCCTTGGACGTGCTATCGGTTTCAAGATTGCTTGCTTGATCCGCAAACCAACAATCCCCGGGCGCCGGAGGTTTTACAGCGCCGGGGATCGCCACTCCGAGGGCGAAGCGGCGGCGCGAAGCCCGCCAATGTGACGGCGGATCGCATCGACCGTCGCTTTGCCAGGAACCAGAACGGCAAGCACAGAGTTGTCTGTCATAGTCGGGAGCGCGATGAAAACTCCGTCCCCGCAACTTTCAATTCAAAAAAGCTAGGTCGCTTCATTCATTCGCGTTCGCATCGCGAAGAGACGGTCGTGCATGCCGACGAAGCGGCATCATGGGATAAGTGACATGAGCGTTTTGAGATCAAGGGAATCAACCATCAGGCGGCATACAGCCTCGATGGCGCGTGCATTGATATGGCTGAAGAATACCTTCCCCGCCTGCGACGTGCCGGGACCGGAGCTCGCCACATCGCCGGTGCGTATCTCCCCAGATCCGCGCCGCGGTCCACCTAGCGTGAGGACAACCGCCGGATCTCGAACCGGGGTCAGGTAAACGGGATTGCCGGTGGGCGCCGACGCGCGGCAATCCTCTTCCCGCGCGCATTGGAGCAATGGGATGGCTGCTGAAGGAGCTTTGAGCTTGGAACCTTACGGTGTCCCGACAATCGGGCTCTTGTTCCGGGCAGGAACCGATAAAGGGAAAATGCATGGGACAAATCCGCCGCCGCGCACATGTCGGAATGGCTGATGTCCCCAGGTCAACGGAAGCCCATCTAGGAGGGCGACGATGCAGGCGAACCATCACCGCAACCATCACCATTTCGACAGCGTGGAGTTTGCCTTTGTCTGCGCGGCGGTGGTGTCGCTGATGGGCCTGCTTGCCAGCGTGGCGTGGCTTCTGCTGCGGTGAGGAATCGAATCGAAAAGGACCGTCACATGGGCGGTCCTTTTCTGCCGGTTGGAATGGACCTGTAAGAACTCAAAAGTTAAAAGATGCTCTGCAAATAAAGGTAGTGCCGGCAGAGTTGTATTACGACCATCCTGGCTTTTGAAAAAATCCGGATCAGTACGGTGTTCCGGCCGCGGAACCAGGCCGGCGGCGTTTCCGGGACACGCAGAGAGCCGCAGAAACCAGGCCGCGTGGTTGACTCGCGCGGCCCCCTCCCTCGATCGCCTCGCACAAAGCGATTTCGCCTTATCAGAAATGCGATTCAGTATATGGTTTGTCCGTCTCTCCCGATCGAGGGGCGCAGCGCATCGTCACGGGTGTTGCGGTGAGATGCGGTGGACGCTGATCGCGCGGTCGACGAATGCGCGTGATGCGGACGGCGAAGTCGTGTGTCCTGACGCCCTAGCGGCGAAGCTACGTCCCCACTGACACTGTCATCGCCCGGCTCGACCGGGCGATCCAGTACGCCGCGGCCTCTCGGCTCAAGCACAGGCGTCTCTGGAATACTGGATCACCCGCATGCGCGGGTGATGACACCGAGTGGCTGTTTGACAATTGAATCTCGCAGGGACGACAAAAAGTACGCCCTACAGCCCGGTATAGCCGGCCTTCACATGGTCGGTGCTGCCGTCGAGCTGGCGCAGATAGGTCAGCCCGCACACGGTCAACCGATGCGTATCGCGCTCGCCCGCCTCGAACAGCGTCTGCACGTACTCTGTCACCTTCGCCCGTGCTTCGTCGCTTGCAGCGGACGTGCGGTTGAGCAGCAGATCATACGTCTGCATGATCCGATCGATCGCGGCTTCCATTGAAGTCTCCGGGTTGACGCTCAGGCGACCACCAGCGTCTCGGCCTCGAACTTCGCGATCGCCTTGTTGGCGAGGCGGAGTCGGTTCAGCTCACCGCGCTGGAACAGCTTCACGATGATGCCGAGCAGGCGCTCATTGGTGGCGAAAGTGTCGGGAATGGTGCCGGATTTGCGCAGATAATTCGAGGCGATCGCGTAGGCGTCACCGACGACCTCGACGTTCAGCACCTCAATCCCGCGTTCGACCAGCATGTCCTGCCTCTCCATTGGGAGACAGGATAAAGCGCAGGGAATGGCTTGGTTCCTCGCCGGGACCGATTTATTTTCGCAGGTGCAGCATGAAAAGCGCATCGACCGGGCATGACCGATGCGTCGACTGGAGGGAGGCTGCCGGTCTTCTGGGCGGCCGGCTTGGCCATCAGGCGAAACGAGGGAGGCTCAGAGGCGATACAGGATCTGGTCGGTCCAGAAGCGCTCAAGGCGATGCAGCGACTTGTTGAGGCTCGCGAACTCCTCGTTCGAGATGCCGCCGACCTGCTCGACCGTCTTGACGTGCTTCTGATAGAGCGCGTCGACGATCTTGCGGACTTCCTGGCCCTGCGGGGTCAGACGGATGCGGACCGAGCGGCGATCGACGCGCGAGCGCTGGTGATCGAGGAAGCCGAGCTCGACGAGCTTCTTCAGATTGTAGGAGACGTTGGAGCCGAGATAGTAGCCGCGGGTGCGCAGCTCGCCGGCGGTCAGTTCCTTGTCACCGATATTGTAGAGGAGCAGCGCCTGCACCGAGTTGATGTCGGCGCGGCCACGACGATCGAATTCGTCCTTGATGACGTCGAGGAGCCGGCGATGCAGCCGCTCCACCAAAGTCAGGGCTTCGAGATAGAGCGGCTGCACCGGAGCTTGACCGGCAGCGCGATCAGCGGCATCCGCCGCCGTTGTCGCAACGGCTTTCATCATGACACTTCCCCTGTTTGTCGTTTTTATCGACTTTATTTCGACGAAACTTGTGTCCCGCCTGATAGGTCCAACGTAAGGGGGCCGTTTGAATATCCGCTTAAATAAGAGAATAAAGAGATCATGAATTTAAGACAGTGAATCGCGGATTAAGCCCATGGATCAAGGACTTTTCGCAACTGTTCATTGACGGTGGCGGGCCCTTGTTCACGCTTCGTGTGCCTCACCTGTCACATTCGGAAACAGCAGCGTCTGAATTCGAAACGGTGGCGTAACGGGTATGAGGGAACCCTTTACGGTGACCGATCGGTTACCGGAAAATTCTTCGAAAATTTTACGGGAGTGCATCGGGGCGGGACGCGCGTGGTGCGCGCAAGCGGGCCCCGTTCGTCGCCGCAGCCAGATCGGTTCCGCCGTCGACCCGCGCAAAGCCGGCCGGCACGCGCGCCGAGATCCGGTAAAATGGGTCCCGACGGCAGGTCCCGCAAAGGCGCTGCCGCGATGGGACGCCTTAAATGGGGATGCGATCTGTGGCACCCACCTAGCAGAACCAGCGACGCTGTCTTCTCGTTGCGCGCACGACTGCAATATATTACCAGTCACCGTGAGCTAATCGCCGCGCTGTCGCAGCCAGGCAACAGCGCATCGAGCCATGCGGCGCGCGGGCCTATGGCGGGCGTTCGCGCGCTGACATCCAGGCCAGCGCAAGATAGGCCGCTAGCATCAAGGCCTCGAGCCCGACCACGGTGAGGCTGCCGCCATAGATGCCCGGAAACATCAGCTCGATGACCGCCATCGACACCACGGTGGTCAGCCAGACCACGGCGCCCCACGGCGTCGCGAGCCAGAGCCCGACGGCGGCGACAAGCTCGATGACGGCGAAATAGATCGTGGCGGTCTGCCAGGCCATCGACTGGTTCTCGAAGGCCTCCTCCTCACCGCCGACAAAGCCCGTCACCTGGGCCCAGTGATAGAGGCCCTTGGCGACCGAGACGACGGCCATGATGCGCAGGAAGATGACGAGGCGCCGCGTCCACGCATTGTCGTCCGGCTCGATCCGGTCGGACGAGATCGCGCTCACCGAGATGGCGTTATCCCGCGCCTGATCGCGTGCAGAGGTGTCAGACATCCGAATCGCCGAATGGCGGCTGCAAAATGGGGTTCATGGCACAGTCTTGGCCCGCCGGGGGCCCAAAATCAATCGCCGTTGCGGCAAATCAAGGGCGCCAAGAATGCAACAGGGGTGCAATAGCGGCGCAATGACGGCGCCACTGACAGGTGCTAGAAGCACACTTATATCAAGTCCAGAGCAGCCGTCCGTCGAGGAGAACAAGACATGGCGATCAAATTCGGGCGCCCGATCGAACTGCGCGATGCGCCGCGGCGCCAGACTGATGCCCTCGCCTCCCCCTCGCTCGACCTCACGATCCGGATGCGCCGCAATCGCAAATCGGAATGGGCCCGCCGCCTGGTGCGCGAGAACGTGCTGACCACCGACGACCTGATCTGGCCGATGTTCGTGGTCGATGGCCACAACGCCCGTACGCCGGTGGCTTCGATGCCCGGCGTCGACCGGCTCACGGTCGACCAGATCGTCCGCGACGCCGAGCGTGCCGCAAAACTCAATATCCCCTGCATCGCGCTGTTCCCCTTCACCGAGCCGGCCCTGCGCGACGAGCAAGGCTCGGAGGCCCTCAACCCCGACAATCTGGTCTGCCAGGCGGTGCGCGCGATCAAGAAGGAATTTCCCGACATCGGCGTGCTTTGCGACGTCGCGCTCGATCCCTTCACCAGCCATGGCCACGACGGGCTGATCGAGGGCGGCAAGATCCTCAACGACGAGACGGTCGCGGTGCTGGTCAAGCAGGCGCTGACCCAGGCCGAGGCCGGCTGCGACGTGATCGCGCCGTCGGATATGATGGATGGCCGGATCGGCGCGATCCGCGAGGCGCTCGACGACAACGGCTTCGGCGACGTCCAGATCATGTCCTATGCGGCGAAATATGCTTCCGCCTTCTACGGCCCGTTCCGCGACGCGATCGGCTCGGCCAAGACGCTGACCGGCGACAAGCGCACCTATCAGATGGACAGCGCCAATTCCGACGAGGCGCTCCGCGAGGTCGAGCTCGACATCGCCGAGGGCGCCGACATGGTGATGGTGAAGCCGGGCATGCCCTATCTCGACATCGTCCGTCGCGTGAAGGACCATTTCGCGATGCCGACCTTCGTGTACCAGGTGTCGGGCGAATACGCGATGATCGCAGGCGCCGCAGCCAATGGCTGGATCGACGGCGAGCGCGCGATGATGGAGAGCCTGGTCGGCTTCAAGCGCGCCGGCGCCGACGGTATCCTCACCTATTTCGCGCCGCGGGCCGCCGAGAAGATCAAGGCGGAATCGTAAGGGCGCTACACCGGCCCGGCCGGCGCGGTTGGACGTGGACCGCAGAGCGGGCGCAGCGCCTCGCGCTCATCCTGCGACAGCACGCTCAGCGGGTAGATCGGCTCTTTTGTCTCGCGCTTGAAGAACGGATGCGGCCAGGCCTTGCCGCGCAGGCGCCAGCCCAACACCTTGCCGATCGCGCGCAGGATCAGCGGCAGGTTGAAGCCGGTCGATCCATTCGGGGCTTCGCCGATCGCATATTTGCCGAGGATTGCGCCGGTTGGCTTGCCGAACACCTCGTCCACGCGCGCCGCGCCGCCGTCGAAAGCCTGCGCCACGATTCCGACGAACGGGACGACAGGTGTCAGCGAGTTGCCCACCGGCGAATTACAGCAGGTGGTGTACCATCGGTACAGTCCTTTGGGCGTCAGCCGCAGCCCGGCGATCTTGTCATGCCCCTGCACGAAACTGAGCGACGCCGGGGCGACCTGGACGATGTCGGTACCGCCGTGGACATCGAGCAGATCGGCCCGGCCGATCCGATGCATGAACGCCTGGCAGTCGTCGCAATAGCAGACGACGCGGTTGACGGCCGCCGGCGCGGCGTTCGTGACCACCCCCCGAACCTCCCCACAGCGGCAGCGCAACCCGATCTGTATGCCCATATGTCCCCCGCCGTCACGCAACCTCCAGCCTACACCGAGGCAGGCGCTTTCGGCCGCCGAATCGCCGGAATATTTCGGCTAGTTAATGTTGGCGCAGCCTTGGCAGGCACACCTCGTGCTCCCATGTCCTGCGCGGGACTTTCATCGGAGGTTGGTCATGTCCGACGGCAATGACGGTGGCACCTGGCGCAGGGAAGCCTGGCGCAACGACGGCGGCGTTCCCCCGCATGCGTTCGATCCGTTGATGCAGCCGGAGCTGTTCCGCGGCGTGCTGACGCGGCGCGTGTTCGCGTTCCTGATCGACCTCTTCGTACTGTCGGTGCCGGTGATCCTGGCAGTGATCTTCATTGCCGTGTTCGGCCTCGTCACGCTCGGTCTCGGCTGGGCGCTGTTCTGGCTGGTGTCGCCGGCCTCGATCGTCTGGGCGATCGTCTATTACGGCGCCTCGATCGGCGGCCAGCACTCGGCCACCATTGGCATGCGCATGATGGACCTGGAACTGCGCACCTGGTACGGATCGCGCGGCTATTTCGTGCTCGGCGCCACCCACGCGGTGCTGTTCTGGGTGACGATCTCGTTCCTGTCGCCGCTGGTGCTCCTGGTCGGCCTGCTCAACGGCCGTCGCCGGCTGCTGCACGACATCATCCTCGGAACCGTTATTATCAACAGTTCGGTCCGGACCCTGGTCACCCCGGCTGCGCGGGCCTCCTATTAGGCCCGCCTAAACCATTTGACCGTTAGCCTCCGGGGGGCGATGCTAGCTCGGCTGCCTGTATTGTTTGTGGAGCCCGACGATCTGACGTGACCCAGCACTCGCGTGATACCCCGCAGTTCTATCTGACGGCGCCCTCTCCCTGCCCGTATCTGCCGGGCCGGCACGAGCGGAAGGTTTTCACGCACCTGGTCGGCGACAAAGCGGGCGATCTCAACGACTTGCTGACCCATGGCGGCTTCCGCCGCAGCCAGTCGATCGCCTATCGCCCGGCCTGCGACGCCTGCCGGGCCTGCGTCTCGGTCCGGGTGGTCGCCAACGAATTCCGCCCCTCCCGCAACTTCCGCAAGGTGCTGGCCCGCAATGCCGACATCATCGGCGAGCAGCGCACGGCGGTGCCGACCTCTGAGCAATATTCGGTCTTCCGCGCTTATCTCGACCGCCGCCACCGCAACGGCGGCATGGCCGACATGACCGTGCTGGACTACGCGATGATGGTCGAGGACAGCCATGTCGAGACCCGGATCATCGAGTACCGCAAGCGCAATGCCGACAGCGCCATCACCGGCCGCGGCGACGAGCTGATGGCGGTGGCGCTGACCGACGTACTCAGCGACGGGCTGTCGATGGTCTATTCGTTCTTCGAGCCGGGGCTTGAAGCCCGCTCGCTCGGCACGTTCATGATCCTCGACCACATCGCCCGCGCCCGCCGACAGGGCCTGCCCTACGTCTATCTCGGCTACTGGATCGAGGGCTCCAAGAAGATGGACTACAAGGGCCGCTTCCTGCCGCAGCAGCGACTCGCGCCGTCGGGCTGGCTGCGCGTCGACGCGTCAGGCGAGGCGCTGGCCGAGCCGCAGGACTAGCGGGTTTTCGGTCAGACGCTCCAGGTGCTGAAGATCGTATCGATCAGCAGCTTCACGTTCAGGATGACGATCAGGCCGGCGACGATCCATGCTGCCACCGCAACGGGGCGCGAAATCGCGAATGCACCCATCTTGCGCTTGTCGGACACGAAGCGCACCAGCGGGATCACCGCGAACGGCAGCTGCATCGACAGCACGACCTGGCTGAACACGAGCAGCTGCGCGGTGCCGCTCTCGCCATAGAGCGCGGCGACCACGATGACCGGGACGATCGCGATGCCGCGCGTCACCAGCCGCTGCAGCCAGTCAGGCAGCTTGAGATCGAGAAAGCCCTGCATCACGATCTGGCCGGCCAACGTCGCCGTCACGGTCGAGTTGAGGCCGGAAGCCAGCAGCGCCACGGCAAACAGCGTCGAGGCGATGCCGAGGCCGAGCAGCGGCGACAGCAGCTCGAAGGCCTGATCGATCTCGGCCACATCTGAGTGGCCGCTCTTGTGGAAGGTCGCGGCCGCCAGCACCAGGATCGCGGCGTTGACGAACAGCGCCAGCATCAGCGCGATGGTGGAGTCGGTGGTCGCCCATTTGATCGCATCGCGCCGGCCCTCCTCGGTGCGCGGATAGGCGCGGGTCTGCACGATCGAGGAGTGCAGATAGAGGTTATGCGGCATCACGGTGGCACCGATGATGCCGATCGCGATGTAGAGCATCTCCGGATTGGTGACGATCTCGCGCGAGGGCATGAAGCCGCCGATGACCGCGGCAATCGGCGGCGCGGCGGCGGCGATCTGGACGCCGAAGCAGACCGCGATGACGATCAGGAGCGCAATCACAAAGGCTTCGAGGAAGCGAAAGCCGCGGTTCATCAGGAGCAGCAGCAGGAAAGCATCGAGCGCCGCAAGCAGCGCGCCGCCGATCAGGGGAATGCCGAACAAGAGCTTCAGCGCGATCGCGGTGCCGATCACTTCGGCGAGGTCGCAGGCGATGATCGCGGCCTCGCAGGCGAGCCACAGCAGCAGATTCACCGGCCGCGAATAGGTCGCGCGGCAGGCCTGCGCCAGGTCGCGATCGGTCGCGATGCCGAGCCGCGCCGCGAGCGCCTGCAGCAGGATCGCCATCAGGTTGGAGAGCAGGATGACCGACAGCAGCGTGTAGCCAAACTTCGACCCGCCCGCCAGATCGGTCGCCCAATTGCCGGGGTCCATATAGCCGACCGAGACCAGATAGCCCGGCCCGGCAAAGGCCAGCAGCCGCCGCCACCACAGGCCTGTGCTCGGGACCGCAACGGTTGCGTTCACCTCGGGCAGGCTCCGCGCATGGCCGGCGTCGCCCCGCCAGCCGCCTGGCACGGTATCGGCAACAGAAACGGGAGACATTTCAGGGGTGCGAGCGTCCATCCAAGAAGGATGACCGATCTCCCCCTTTATTGCAACTCATTTGCAACTGCATCTAGGCTCACGAAAATGATACCAGCCATCTGGCTTGTAAAGCACTGAAGAAGTGCTTTACGTTGAATGCATGATCAAGCTGCCCGTCGAGACGCCAACCGCGACGCTGCGCTACGCCCTCGCCCCCGACCCGTCGGGCATAGAGGCGATCGAGGCGACCTTTGCGGCCTATGACCGAATGATGGCGATCCTCGCCGAGGTCGCGCCCGTCGGCGCCAATCTGGTCTCGCTGCACGCCCAGGCCTACGAGAAGATCCGCAAGGAGACGGGGCTGCCCGCGCGACTTGTGACGCTCGGCCTGCGCGACCGCGCCAACTACATCGCAGGCGCCGCCGTCCGCCGGATACCGCTCGACGACAAGTTGTTTGCAATCAAGGGCCCAACTTCACTGACCATTAGCACTGTCAGCGGGCGCGTCTTGGTGCCGTTCGACGTGCCGGGATATGTCTCGGGCTGGGAAAGCCCCTTCCCCGCGCATTTGATCTCGGATGGACGCGGCTACGAAATCCACATCGCCGTCAAATCGAAATCAGCACAACCGGAGGAGAAGACCATGCTTCACGAAGGCATCCTTGCGCGCATGGGCCGGCTTCTTGCCGCCATCGCAAGCCAGACCATCGACAACGTCGAGAGCAACAACAAGGTCGCCCTGGTCAAACAGGCGATCCGCGAGATCGACGCCGGCGCCGACGAAGCGCGCTATGCGCTCGGCAAGTCGCGCGCCGAGGAATTCCGTTTGAAGAGGCGCCGCGAAGAACTGGATACCGAAACGGCGAACCTCAACGAGAAGATCCGTCTCGCACTTGCGGAAAGTCGCGAGGATCTCGCGCGCGCCGGTGTCGCACGGCAAATTGACCTGGAGTCGCAGGTGATCGCGCTGGAACGCGCGATGGATTTCATCGAGCTCGAGATCGACGAGCAGACCAAGGCGCTGCAAGCCATGCTCGGCGCGCGGCGCGAGGCAGAGGCGCGATTGGCCGATCTCGAACAAAGTCTGATCCGCGAGGCCAAGGACGAAACCAGCCGGGGCCCATCGACGACCAATACATTGAGTGCCGAACGCGCCATGGCGGCGATTGCCCGGGTCACCGGTGTCCCCGCCTCCAGCGTGCTCGGCGACAAGGAGCTTGACGAACTCGATCGCCTGCACCGCGAAAAGGAAATCGCGGCGCGGCTTGAAAGGATCAAGTCAGAAAAATGAGTGCAGTTGGCGACATTCTGCTCGCCCCGGACGTACGGCCCTTCGCGGTCGCGGCTGCGATCATGGTGGCACTTGGCGGTATCGAGCTGCTGACCACCATGGTCGGACTTTCGATCAGCGAACTCGTCGGCAAGGATTTCGCGGTCGAGGCCGAGAGCCACAACGCTCTCAGTGGCCTGTTTCTCTGGATCAACGCCGGGCGGCTTCCCCTCCTGATCCTGATCATCCTGATACTCGGCATATTCTCGATCGGAGGCTTCCTGCTTCAGGGACTGGCGCATGCCGCAGGCACCGCCATCCCGGTCTCGATTGCGGCGGTGGTGGCTGCCGCCGGCAGCGTCCCCGTCATCAGAAATGCAAGCCGCGGCCTCGCCCGCATCATTCCGCGCGACGAGAGCTATGCGGTCAACGACAGCGACTTTGTCGGCAAGGTCGCAACCGTGTCGGTCGGCCCGCTCGATCAGGGCATGCCCGGCAGGGTCCGTCTCAAGGATGTCTTCGGCAACTGGCACACCGTGTCGGCGCGTGCCAGCGCGGAGTCCGAGGCATTGCCGGTCGGCGCCAGCGTGCTGCTGGTCGACCGCGACGCCAAGGGCTTCATTGCGATTGCCGCTCCTTCCGACCTCGTCGAACAACGATCTTCCAACAGGGCATAACACATGTGGGAACTTGCTGTACCCGTCGTTATTGGCGTCATTGCCATTCTCGTTATCGGTCTGCTCTTCGCAAAACTCTACAAGCGCTCGACGCGCGATGAGGCCTATGTCCGCACCGGCCTCGGCGGCCAGAAGGTGGTGCTCGACGGCGGCTCACTCGTGCTGCCGATCTTCCACTCCACGGCCGCGGTGAACCTGAAGACGTTGCGGCTCGAGGTCGCGCGCGGCGGCCCCGATTCGCTGATCACCAAGGACCGCATGCGCGTCGACATCGGCGCCGAGTTCTATCTGCGCGTCAAACCCGACTCTTCGTCGATCGCGCTGGCCGCGCAGACGCTCGGCAACCGCACCAATGACGCGGCCGAGCTGCGCGAGCTGGTCGAGGCCAAGTTCGTCGACGGCCTGCGCTCGGTCGCCGCGACCATGAACCTCGAGGAGTTGCAGGAGCAACGCGCGACCTTCGTCAAGGCGGTGCAGGACGCGGTCGGCGCCGACATCCAGAACAACGGTCTCGAGCTTGAATCGGTGTCGCTGACCCGGCTCGACCAGAGCGACATCAAGCACTTCAACCCGAGCAACTTCTTCGACGCACACGGCCTCACCACGCTGACCAAGATCACCAAGGAGCGTGAGCAGGAGCGCAACCAGATCGTCCGCACGACCGAGGTCAATATCGCCCAGCAGGATCTGGTGGCGCGGCAGACCACGTTGACGATCGAGAGCACCAAGCGCGAGGCCGAGCTGGCACAGCAGCGCGACATCGCCAACAAGACCGCCGCGATGCGCGCTCAGACCGCGCAGGTCGAACAGACCGCGTTGCAGAACGAAGCCGAATACCGCATCCAGCAGGAGCTCGCGGTCGCCAACAAGCAGACCGAGGCCAACCAGGCCCGCGACACCCGCAAGATCGAGGCCGATCTCGCGGTCAAGCGCCGCAACACCGAGATGGAGCGCGACCTTCAGATCGTCGCCCAGGAAAGCGCGATCGCGGTCGCGGCCAAGAGCAAGGAGCAGTCGGAGGCCCAGACCATCGCCGAGACCGCGCGGGCGGTCGCGATCGCCGCCGAGGAAAAGGTCACCACGGCGCGCGCCACCGAAATCGCCGAGCGTGACAAGATCATCAACGTGATCGCGGCGCGCAAGGCAGCCGAGACCGACGCGATGCCGATCACGGTCATGGCCGAGGCCGAACGTCAGGCCGCCGCCAACAAGGCCGAGGCCACCAATGTGCTCGCCAAGGCCGATGCGGCGGCCGCCACCACGCGCGCCGCCGGCGTCAAGGCGCTCGGCCAGGCCGAGGCCGAGGTCGCGACGATGAAGGCGGAGGCGCGCAACAAGTTGAGCGCCGAGATGATCGACTACGATCTCAACCTGGCGCGAATCAACGTGATCCCGAGCGCGCTCGCCGAGGCGGTGAAGCCGATCGAGAAGATCTCCGACATCCGGATCTTCGACACCGGCGGCATGCTCGGCCGCGGCGGCGCCAATGGCCATGCCAACGGCAATGGCGGTCTCGGGCTCGGCGACGGCCTCGCCGCGCAACTGCTGTCGGTCTCGGCGTTCAAGCCGATGATCGACAAGATCCTCTCGGAGGCAGGCTTCCCGGACGGCCCCGACGCCATGACCAACCTATTGAGTGCGCTGCGTGCCACTCAAGCGGAAGTGCCGGCCCCGTCCGTCGACAGCACGGCAACGGCGCCGACCAGCATATCGGGAGCGGGCCACGCGACGCTTGGCCCGAGGTCGTAGCACAGCGCAGGCACGATCACGGGGCCGCTCGCTTGTGATGCCAAACCTTGATGGCCTATCAGGCTCTGAACGTCGCATCGGCAAGGCCCGCCCTCCCGGCGGGCCTTTGTTTTTGGCGTTGTCGGGAAACGGGTGGGATCGGGCGTCTTCCAACCACACACTATGGCCAGATCGAATATCCCTGAGGATCCTGCCATGTCCGCCGATACGACGCGCCTGCCCGCCACCTTCAATCGCCTGGCCTGGTCCAACCTCGCCGCGCAATCGGCCGAGCAGATTGCGCTTGCGGCCGCGCCCATCGTCGCCGTGCTGGTGCTCGGCGTCGGCGAGGGCCAGACCGGCCTGTTGCAGACCGCACTGACGCTGCCGTTCATCCTGTTTGCGATTCCCGCCGGCCTCTTGGCCGACCGCGTGTCGCGGCGCTGGGTGATGGCGGGCTCCGAGGCGCTGCGCGCCGCGGCCCTTGCCGCGATCCTGCTGTTGCTGTGGTTCGGCGCGATGACCTTGCCGCTGCTCGCCTTGCTTGGCTTCATCGCGGTCTGCGGCACGGTTGCCTATAGCGTCGCAGCTCCTGCGCTGGTCCCGTCCCTGGTGACCTCGCAGCAATTGCCGGCCGCGAATGCCCGTATCGAACTTGCCCGCACGGTCGCTTTCGCCAGCGGCCCCGCGCTTGGCGGCGTGCTGGTCGGCTGGGTCGGCGCTGCGCCCGCATTCGGCTTTGCCGCGATGCTGTCGGCGATCGCGGTCGTGCTGCTCGCGGGCATCTACGAGCCGGCGCGCCAGCCCGCCGCGCGACGCCATCCGTTGCAGGACATCAAGGAAGGCGCGGCCTTCGTGATGCATCACGCCTTGCTGCGGCCGGTGTTCATCACCCAGTTCATCTTCAACACCGCGTCCTTCCTGCTGCTCGCCGTGTTCGTGCCCTATGCGGTGCGCCATCTCGGGCTCAGCGCCACCGGTGTCGGCACGACGCTCGCGATGTACGGGGTCGGCATGGTGGTCGGCGCGCTGTTCGCAACCCGCGTGATGAAGCGGCTGGCGTTCGGCACCGTGATCGGGCTCGGCCCGGTCACCGGCCTCGTCGCCTCACTCGTGATGGCGCTGACCACCTGGATTGCGACGCCGCTGCTCGCGGGCCTCGGCTTCTTCCTGCTCGGCGTCGGCCCGATCCTGTGGGTGATCTCGACCACTACGCTCAGGCAATCAGTGACGCCGCCGTCGCTGCTCGGCCGCGTCTCCGCGATCAACATCATGAGCTACGGCGCCCGCCCGCTCGGCTCCGCGCTCGGCGCCGTCGTCGGTGGCCTCTACGGCGCTGAAGCCTGCCTCTACCTCGCGGCCGCGATCTTCGCCGCCCAGGCGCTGGTCATCCTGATGTCGCCCGCGGTGTCGCTCAGGCGTCAGCCCGACATGGTCGGCGAACCGGTGCGGTGCTGAACCGCCCCTCAACGTCATTGCGAGCGAAGCGAAGCAATCCAATTCCCCCGCTTGTGGGGACATGGATTGCTTCGTCGCTGTGCTCCTCGCAATGACGGGGAGAGAGATCAGCTCGCCAGGTACCGTTCATATTTGCCGCCGACGACCTCGTCGACGGTAACGGCCGGATCCAGCGTATAGAGATCTTGGGCATGGCTGATGCCGCGCAAGACGAAGCGGCCGGTGGAGACCAGATAGTTGCGGCCGGCGGCGTCGAGGCCGGTGCGGAAATCGGTCGAGGTCAGCAACTCGCGGTCGACCGAGGCGCACATCGAAGCAATCCGGCTGACCTCGTTGACGGCGGGCCCGACCACCGTGAAATCCAGCCTGTCCTCGCTGCCGATGTTGCCGTAGAAGACCTCACCGACATGGAGGCCGACATAGGCCGTGGTCGTCGGCCGGCTCTCGTTCTCGCGGCGATCGTTCAGCACGCGGATGTTATGGCGGAATCTGTGCTCGGCGCGCAGCGCCGCGCGCCTGGCGCTTGCCATGTTCTCGCTGGTGAACATCGCCAGCACGCCGTCGCCGATCAGTTTCAACACCTCGCCGCCGGCATCATGGATCGCGTCGATCGAAGCCTGCGCGTAGTCGTTGAGGAACGGGATGATCTCGTCGGGACCGATGCGCTCGCTGATCGCGGTCGAGCCGCGCACGTCGGAGTACCACAGCACGGCCTTGATCTTCTCGGTGATGCCGCGCTGCATGCGCCCGCGCAGCACCTGCTCCGCCGTCTCGCGGCCGAGATAGACCCGACCGAGCGTGCGGGCGATCTCGACCTGGGCGGCCGACTTGATCGCGAGCCCGAGCACCGGCACCAGGTCGCGCAGCGCCGACATGTGGTTCTCGTCGAAGCCGTCCGAACGGCGGGTGGTGTAGTAGGAATAGAAGCAGTCCATCTCGCCGATCGTGCCGGCCTCGCCGAAGCGGTGCACGAACGCGGCGAAATGCTTGTGGCCCTTCTCGGCGAGGTCGCCGATCATCGAAAAACCGTGCGAGCCGTTGAGATCGATCACCATCTCGTCATGGCCGCTTTCGAGCATGTGATGGAACGCCGACCGCCGCCAGTTCTGGCTGGCCTCGCCGCTGCTGGTCGAGCCGTATTCGAAGATGTCGGCCTCGTTGCTCTCGCCGTCGTTCCAGCGGAAGCCGCGGCCCTCGAAGATCGGATGCAGGGTGTCGATGAAGACGATCGCCCGCGACAACGGCATGCCGGCGGCCCGGCAGCGCTCGCAGAAGCCGCGCAGCAGGTCGTTTTCCGGCAGGCCGGTCAGCCCCTGGCGGACCAGCCAATTCATCAGGCGCAATCGGGGCGTCAGTTCCATACGTAGGATTATGCCGGGCAATTGGTGCGGGAGGAAGGGCTGGTCGTCGCGTGACAGATGCGGACGCGAATGCGGCATTGCAAGGCCGGTCCGATTCACCATTTCGCGTGGGAACACCGCCGCCGGATTGTGGCGATTCCGCTTTCCTTTACCGCGACCTTCGCGCACAAGAGCGCATGGACAACGACGCTGGCACGCCAAACCCGATCCGACGCCTCATGCAGTGGGCGATCACCCCGCCGCAATCCTATGGGGTCTATCTGGCCGGCATCATCCTGGTCTACGCGCTGTCGTTCTACGCCGGCACCGTGAAGCCGAAGCACACGCCCGCCCCGCCGGTGACCGCACCGTCTGCCCCGCACAGCTGATCAGGCCGGTCGGGGCTGGGCGAAAGTGAAACGGTGCCGCAGCCGCTCAATCATAAAAGTCCGGCGACAGCTTCAGCCCGTCGCGCTGGGCCTTGTCGTGGTTGATCCAGAGCTGCGCCTTTTCCTTCGTCAAAGTGTCGGCGATCTTCTGCATCGTGGCCAGCGTCTGCAACATCGCAAGACCGATTGCCTTCTTCACGTTGCCCTCCATTGGCCACGCCCGCCATTCGCGCGGTCGCAATGTGCCGCGTCGTCGCCGTCCGCGGAAGATGCGCACCTGGGTCGACCGATCAATTGAATGCGAGTGCGTGGCGGTCGCGTCGGCTAGACCATTTCCGCCGGCGCCAGCCGGCAGGTCTCGCTGCTGATCTCGACCTGCAGCGTGGCGTGGTGAATGCTGAACCGCTCCGACAGCTCGGCGCAGACCCGATGCAGGAAGACATCGTCATGTCCGCCGGGCCGCACCAGATGCGCGGTCAACGCGGTCTCGCTGGTGCTCATCGCCCAGATGTGCAGGTCGTGCACCTCGGTGACGCCCTCGAGCGCGCCGAGATAGTCCCTCACCCGCTTGAGATCGATGCCCCTCGGCACCGCGTCGAGCGCGAGGTTGACGCTGTCGCGGGCAAGCTCCCAGCCGCTCAGCAGCACCACCACGGCAATGACGAGGCTGATCGCCGGATCGAGCCACTGCCAGCCGGTCGCCATGATCAGCAGCGCGGCGATCACGACGCCGAACGAGACGCCGGCGTCCGCCGCCATATGCAGATAGGCGCCGCGCACATTGAGGTCGCCGTCGCGGCCGCGCATGAACAGCAGCGCCGTGCCGCCATTGATCAGGATGCCGAGCGCCGCGACCCAGACCACGGTCCAGCTTGCGACCTCGGCCGGCTCGCGGAGGCGGTTGATCGCCTCGACCGCGATGCCGCCGACCGCGATCAACAGCAGCCCGGCATTGAACAGCGCCGCCAGGATCGAGGCACGACGATAGCCATAGGTGTGGGTGTCGGTCGGGCGCCTGCCGGCCAGCCACACCCCGCCCCAGGCCAGCAGCAGCGCGATGACGTCGGAGAGATTGTGAACGGCGTCGGAGACCAGCGCCAGCGAGTTGGCGGAATAGCCGAAGATCAGCTCGGCGATGACGAAGGCAGTGTTCAGCGACGCGCCGACCGCAAAGGCCGTACCGAAACTGTCCGGCGCGTGGCTGTGCCCGGCATGGGAATGCCTGGCGTGAGAATGCCCGTGAGAATGACCGCTGTGGTCGTGGTCGTGGTCGTGATTGTCCGCCATGGCAACCGTCGCCCGATATCGTCGGCGACGGTTATAGCCCGGCGAAATGTGGATACTATCACACCGCGGCCGTCGAACGGCGGGTTACGGCTTGCGCCTAACCCGCCAACCGCAACTACTCCACGCCGCGATTGAACTTGTTCGACTTCGGCAGGCCATGGGCGAGCCGGCCGGCGTCGGCGCGGTTGCCGCGCCAGTCGGCCAGTTCCTTCAAGGTCATGCTGTGCTCGCGGCCGGCCGAGTCCTTCCAGGTCAGGCCGGCCTTGGCATCGAAAACCGCGACATCGGACAGCTCCGCGCTGCTGTATTTCTGCAGCCGGACGCCGCGGCCCCGCGCCCTCTCCGGCACCTGGTCGAGACCGAACAGCACCATCTTGTGGTTGGTGCCGATCACGGCAACGGTGTCGCCGTTCACCGTGGTGATCGCACGGGCCTCGTTCGGCATCTCGACATTGAGCACCTGCTTGCCCTTGCGGGTGTTGCCGACGCAGTCCTCTTCCTTGACGACGAAGCCCTGTCCCTCGCTGCTCGCGATCAGGAACTTGCGCTCGCCCTTGTTGACGAACAGCGAGATGATCGCGGCGTCCTGCTCGAGGTCGATGAACATGCGGATCGGCTCGCCATGGCCGCGGCCGCCCGGCAGCTTGGCGACATCGAGCGAGTAGAACTTGCCGTTGGTGGCGAACAGCAGCAGCTTCGAGGTGGTCTCGGCAAAGAACGAGTGCTCGAGCTTGTCGTCGGTCTTGAAGGCGAGCCCCGAGAGATCCTCGACGTGGCCCTTCAGCGTCCGCACCCAGCCCTTCTCGGAGATCACGACGGTGCACGGCTCGCGCTCGACCAGGGCTTCCTCGATCGCGGCGAGATCATGCTCGGGCGCATCGGCGAAGGTGGTGCGGCGCTTGCCGAGCGGCGTCTTCGGCCCGAAGATATCGCGGACCTTGCGCACCTGATCGCTGACCTTGGCCCATTGCTCGGTCTCGGAGCCGAGCAGGCCCTCGATTCCCTTCAGCTCCTTGCGCAGATCCTTGTCCTCGGTGCGGATCTCCATCTCCTCCAGGCGGCGCAGATTGCGCAGGCGCATGTTGAGGATGGCGTCGGCCTGGACGTCGGTGAGGTTGAAGGTCTTCATCAAGACCGGCTTCGGCTCGTCCTCGGTGCGGATGATCTTGATCACCCTGTCGAGGTTCAGGTAGGCGACGAGGTGGCCGCCCAGCACTTCCAGCCGGTGCTCGATCTGCGTCTTGCGGAAATTGGAACGGCGGACCAGCACGTCGCGCAGATGATCGAGCCATTCGCGCAGGCATTCGGCAAGGCCGACCACCTTCGGGATGCGGCCCTTGATCAGCACGTTCAGGTTCAGCGAGATCTTGCTTTCCAGCTCGGTCAGCCGGAACAGCGACTCCATCATGAGCGCCGGATCGACGGTCCGGGATTTCGGCTCGATCACGAGGCGAACGTCCTCGGCCGATTCGTCGCGGACATCGCCAACCAGCGGCAGCTTCTTCTCGTTGATGAGTTCGGCGATCTTCTCGACAATCCGCGACTTCTGCACCAGCCACGGGATCTCGGTGACGACGATCACCCAGGTGCCACGCGCGCCCTCCTCCTGGGTCCAGCGCGCGCGGGTGCGGAACGAGCCGCGCCCCGTGGTGTAGGCCTCGACGATCGCTTCCTTGGAATCGACGACGATGCCGCCGGTCGGGAAGTCCGGGCCCTTGACCCACTTCAGCAGCGCCTTCGACTTGGCGTCGGGCTTCTCGATCAGATGCAGCGCGGCGTCGCAGAGCTCGGCGGCGTTGTGCGGCGGGATCGAGGTCGCCATGCCGACCGCGATGCCCTGCGCGCCGTTGGCGAGCAGGTTCGGGAAGCCGCCGGGCAGCACCACCGGCTCTTTCGACTGGCCATCGTAGTTGAGGCGGAATTCAACACCGTCCTCGTCGATACCTTCAAGCAGGAGCCGCGCGACCTCGGTCATGCGCGCTTCGGTGTAGCGGTACGCGGCCGCGTTATCGCCGTCGATATTGCCGAAATTGCCCTGGCCGTCGACCAGCGGGTAGCGCGAGGAGAAATCCTGCGCGAGGCGCACCATGGCGTCATAAATCGCCTGATCGCCATGCGGATGGAACGAGCCCATCACGTCGCCGACGATCTTGGCCGACTTCTTGAATGCCGCGCGCGGGTCAAGCCCGAGCAGGTCCATGCCGTAGAGGATGCGGCGGTGCACCGGCTTCAGCCCGTCACGGGCATCCGGCAGCGCACGATGCATGATGGTCGAGAGCGCGTAGGCAAGATAGCGCTCCTCGAGCGCATCACGCAGCGGCACGTCGTGAATTTCGGCCGGCTTTTCCGGCGGAACCTGTCGTTTTCCCATGGGGAGGCGTTAAACCTTGACGGTGAATCGGGCAAGCCGCGAATCACCGGGAATTTAGGGCCCGAATCGGCCTTACGGAACCGCTGTTCGGCTTCGCGGCCTGGTCACGGCGTTGATAAACCCGTCGCGGGCGTCGGAATGGCCTTGACCACGGGGCTCCAGCACGTGGCGCAGCAGGAACAGGCCGGTGATCTGGAAGCCGTCGCGCAGGTCTTGCTCCGACCAGCTGTTGGCGCCGCCCTCGCCTTCGCGCAGGAACGCCGGCAGCGGCAACAGCCGGTCGCGCCACGGCTCGCCGGCGGCCCGGGATACGGCGCCGCCGGATTTCGGCGACACGTAGATCAGGTCGGTGGTCTCTCCGGTCGCCGCGCAGTTTTCCAGATCGAGCCCAAAGCCGAGCTCGGTCAGCATCGCCAGCTCAAACCTGATCAAGTGGACCGCCGCGACGTCGGCATCGTCGAAATCGTCGAGCGTGCCCTGCAGCATCTCGTAGATGTCTTGATGCGGGTCGCGCTCCGGCAGCAGCCGGGCCAGCGCAGCCAGATGCGTCACGCCATAGACCGCGTGCGACGAAGCGAGCAGCGTCGCCGCCCGCAGCCGCGTGCCCTCCAGCGCATACATGCCGAGATGCTCGTCGAGTCGCGCCCGCCACACCGCCGTGACGCTGTTGCCGGGCTGCAGCAACGGGCGCATCCGCGAGCTGGCGCCACCGCGCACCAGGCCGAGATGGCGGCCGTGCTCTCGCGTCAAGAGCTCGACGATGGCGGAGGATTCGCCATGCCGCCGCACGCCCAACACGATGCCTTCATCGGTCCATTCCATGGCTGGAAATGTATCATCGTAGGGCGGATCAGCGCAGTGCAATCCGCCGATATCGCCAGGAAGTTACATAGCGGGTTAGGCCGGAGCCTGCAATCGGGCCGCGCTGGCGCGGACCCGTTGGGCTAACCCGCCCAACGCAGCCTACGCGTTGAACCAGCCCTGCGCGTCGCCGGTGAAGGAATAATACAGCCCGGCCGCGGTCAGGATGCAGGACACCACCTCGATGGCGCTGTCGAGCTCCAGGCCCTTTTCGCCGATCACCTGGACCAGCGAGATCACCGACAGCACCAGCATCACACCCAGCGCCCAACGCGGCCAGTTCTTGCGGTGCTGCGCGGCAAGCCGGACGAAATACACCAGCAGGAGGATCATGCAGCCGGCGGTCAGCGTCTCGCCGGTGATCATCTGATCGGTCCTCACGTCGGTCGGCGTGCGGTCCTGGAACGCCACCGACAACGCGTCGAGCGTCAGCGACAGATAGAGCAGCACCTCAAACCGCAGCACATTTCTGGGCACATTCATTGCTTTGGGCACGCTCATTGCTCTGGGCACGTTCAAGCGCCGGCTCATTCCTTGGGGAAATCCAGCCCCATTTCCTTGTAGCGGTCGGGATCGTCGCCCCAATTCTCGCGCACCTTGACGAACAGGAACAGGTGCACGGGCACGCCCATGATCTCGGCGATCTCGGCACGCGCCTGCGCGCCGATCGACTTGATGGTGGCGCCGCCCTTGCCGAGCACGATCTTGCGCTGGCTCTCGCGCTCGACAAAGATCGTCTGCTCGATGCGGATCGACTTGTCCTTGCGGTCGGTCCAGCTGTCGGTCTCGACCGTCGACTGGTACGGCAGTTCCTGATGCAGGTGGCTGTAGATCTTCTCGCGGGTGATCTCGGCCGCCAGATGCCGCATCGGCGCATCCGACATCTGGTCCTCGGGATAGAGGAACGGTCCCGCGGGCACCAGCCTGGCCAGCGCCTGGCGCAGATCGTCAACGCCATCGCCCGACAGCGCCGAGATCATGAAGGTGTGCTCGAAGCGCATCCGCTCGTTGGCGGCCTGCGCCAGCGCCAGCAGCTTCTCGCGCTGCACGAGGTCGACCTTGTTCAGCACCAGGATCTTCGGATGCGCCACGGTTTCGAGCTTGGCGAGGATCGCATTGGCCTCCTCGTCGATGCCCGATTTCGCATCGAGCAGCACACAGACGAGATCGGCGTCGTGGGCGCCACTCCAGGCGGTCGACACCATGGCGCGGTCCAGCCGGCGCCGCGGCGCGAAGATGCCGGGCGTGTCGACCAGGATGATTTGCGCGTTGCCCTCGATCACGATGCCGCGGATCAGCGCGCGCGTGGTCTGCACCTTGCGCGAAACGATGGTGACCTTGGAGCCCACCAGCGCGTTGACCAGCGTCGACTTGCCGACATTGGGCGCGCCGATCAGCGCGACGAAGCCACAGCGCGTCGCATCCCCCTGCCCTTTGGGTTCGTCAGTCATTGGTACCGACGCCTTCACGCTCGATCATCGCGGATGCTGCTGCTTTCTCGGCCGCGCGCTTGTTGCCCCCGAGGCCCTCGGCGGAGGCCAGGCCCGGCAGGTCAACCGCAACGCGGAATTGTGGATCGTGGTGCGGGCCGGTGCGTTCGACCTCGCGATAGACCGGCGTCGGCAATCCCTTGCCTTGCGCCCATTCCTGCAGCACGGTCTTGGGATCGCGCAGCGGCCGGCGCAGCTTGTGCATCCGTTCGGTCCAGTTGCGCTCGACGAACTGGCGCGCGGCCTCGTAGCCGCCGTCGAGAAAGATCGCCCCGATCACCGCCTCGCAGATATCGCCGAGCACGGATTTGCGCAACCGTGCGCCCTCGACCGCCTTCACCATGCCGAGCTTGATGTCCTCGAGCAGCCCGAGCGACTTGGCGACGTCGGCGCAACTTTCCTTGCGCACGAGATCGGCGAGCCGCTTCGACAATTCGCCCTCGTCGGCCTTCGGGAACGCCCGGAACAGCATGTCGGACACGATCAGCCCGAGCACGTGGTCGCCGAGGAATTCCAGCCGCTGGTAGCTGTCGGCGCGGTTGCGGGTGGCGGGCTTCAGCGCGGAGACGTGGGTGAACGCGGTGGTCAGCAGCGCGGCATCCGAGAACGTATACCCGATACGCGCCTCGGTGCCGGCGATCGCGGCCTTCTCTTCGGCCGCCTTGGCAGCCTTGCTGCGCCGCTTCTTCGGCGCGGCCGTGCTTTCGGCGGCGGGCGTCTGGCTCGGCTCGCCGGTCGGCGCTTGGTCGTTGATGGCTGCGGTATCGTCGTTCATCGCACGATGGAGAATAGGCGGTTCCACCGCACGGCGAACGGCCAGCGCCAGATCATCCAGGCCTGCTCGCCCTCGGCGATCGAGAAGAAGATCATCTGGGCACGCCCGATGATGTTCTCGAACGGCACGTATCCGACCTGCGACAGGAAGCGGCTGTCGGTGGAGTTGTCGCGGTTGTCGCCCATCATGAAGAAATGCCCGGGCGGAACAGTGTAGACGATGGTGTTGTCCATGTAGCTGTTGTCGGTGCAGTCGAGCGTCTCATAGCTGACGCCGTTCGGCAGCGTTTCCTTCCAGCGCTTGACGCGGGCAGTGGCATCCGCCGAGCCGCAAGGGTCCTCGCCGACGAAATCGCTCAGCCGCTCGCGCTTGATCGGCTCATCATTGATGTAGAGCAGCCCGTTCCGGACCTCGATGCGGTCGCCCGGCAGTCCGATGACGCGCTTGATGTAGTCGGTGGAGTCATCCCGCGGCAGGCGGAACACCACGATGTCGCCGCGGTTCGGCTCCGAGCCGAAGATGCGCCCCGAGAAGATGTTCGGCGAGAACGGGATCGAATAGTGGCTGTAGCCATAGGAATATTTCGAGACGAACAGGTAGTCGCCGACCAAAAGCGTCGCCTTCATCGACCCCGAGGGGATGTTGAACGGCTGGAACAGGAAGGTGCGGATGACGAGCGCGATCAGAAGGGCATGGATGACGACGCGGATGGTCTCGCCCACGCCGCTCTCAGATTTGGTCCCGGTGGTCGCGCTCATTGCTTTCCCAATTCCCGCAGGCCCTGATGCCCACGCGGTGGCAGAACGTTCTCTCCACGCGAAGCGTTCGACCCCCGCGTGAGGAAAATGGCCTTGATTCTGATCTTGAGGGCAAATTCCAGCCTAAACTTGGAATCCGCGTCTCGCTCGATACCCTGCGGCGTTTTAGACGGTTGTTCGCAGGGGCGCAATCAATCGCCGCCTCAAAACTTCGCAATTCATTGAAATGTCAATGATTTTTTAGTTTACCGAAGTTTTCTGGCAAATTCCGGCGCCACGCGCTCATCTGGCGGGAGCAACCGCCGAAATTATGACGAAGGCCTGCGCCAGCGGCCAATCGTCCGTGATCGAAAGGTCGATCTGCGCCTGCATACCCTCGGGTGTCAGCTCCTGGAGCCGGGCCAGCGCCCCGCCAGTCAGCCGCATCGACGGCCGTCCTCCCGGCAGGTTCACCACCCCCATGTCCTTCCACCACACCCCGCGCCGGATACCGGTGCCGAGCGCCTTGGAGCAGGCCTCCTTCGCGGCGAACCGCTTGGCGTAGGTCGCGACTACCATCTTTTCGCTGTTGGCGCGGCGCATCGCCTTGGCGCGCTCGGCGTCGGTGAAGATGCGATCGAGGAAGCGTTCGCCGTGCCGCTCGATCACCTTCGCGATCCGGGTGATGTCGATCAGGTCGGAGCCAATGCCGATGATCATACGCTGACCGCGCCTTGCGCCCTGGCACGGCCGCGGTCCATCGCCGCACGCATCTCGCGCACCGTGGCGGCGATGCCGACGAACAGCGCCTCGCCCATCATGAAATAGCCGATGTTGAGCTCGCGGATTTCGGGCAGCGCGGAGATCGTCTCCGCCGTCTCATAGTCGAGCCCGTGGCCGGCATGGACCTCGAGCCCGGCCGCCTGCGCCAGCTTGGCGCCGGCGACGATGCGCTTCCACTCGACCTCCGCCTTGTCCTTGTGACCGTCGACCACGGCGTCGCACCAGCCGCCGGTGTGGATCTCGATCACGGGCGCCTTCAGCTGCGCGGCCATCTCGATCTGCCTGGGATCGGCGGCGATGAACAGCGAGACCCTGATGCCGGCATCATTGAGCCGCGCGATGAACGGCGCCAGGGCATTGTGCTGGCCGACCACGTCGAGGCCGCCTTCGGTGGTGAGTTCCTGACGCCGTTCGGGCACCAGGCAGACCGCATCCGGCTTGGTGGCGAGCGAAATTCGCAGCATGTCGTCGGTCGCCGCCATCTCGAAATTCAGCGGCTTGGATATCTCGGCCTTGAGCCGCGCCATATCCTCGTCGCGGATGTGACGGCGATCCTCGCGCAAATGCGCGGTGATGCCGTCGGCGCCGGCCGCGATCGCGGCTAGCGCCAGCCGCACCGGGTCGGGCCGCGCCCCGCCCCGCGCATTGCGCAGGGTCGCGACATGATCGACATTGATACCGAGACGGAGCGGAGCAGCCTTTGACATGTCTCTAACCTGCAATTCTAGCCTGTCATGCGGGGGCGTAACCGTCCGAAGGGGTCGCTTCCGCTCGCCTATGCCCTGCGCATGCGTCCTTACCCGTTGACGCGTTCGACCCGTGCAACGACGGCCTTGGCGCGCAACTGCGCGATGATAGCGCTGAGATGCTTGAGGTCATAGACCTCAAGATCGATGGTCAGCTCCGTGAAATCCGGCGATTGGCGCGACATGTGGATGTTGTCGATATTGCCGTCGTGCTCGGCGATCACGGTCGCGATCTGGGCGAGGCTGCCCGGCTCGTTGACATTGTGGACCAGGATGCGCGCGGGGAAGCGCTGCGGCATGGTCTCGTCGATGTCCCAGCGCACGTCGAGCCAGCGCTCCGGCTCCTCCTCGAAATCCTTCAGCGCCGGCGACTGGATCGGATAGATCGTGATCCCCTCGCCCGCCGTGACGATGCCGACGATCCGATCGCCCGGCACGGCGCCGCCGTTCGGCGCGAACTTCACCGGCAGGTCGGAATTGATGCCACGCACCGGGATCACCGAGGTAGCGCGCGCCGGATGCGGCGGGGTCTGCGTCTTCAGCTTGGCGGCGAGCCCCTTCTTGGCGCCATAGCGCACCAGCCGCTCTTCCTTGTAGTCGGGATACATCGCGCGCGCGACATCCGAAGCCTTGATCTCGCCGCGTCCGACGGACGCCATCACGTCCTCGATCGAGGTGCGGGCGAGCCGCGGCAAGGCGCCCTTCAGCTTGTCGTCGGCATATTCGATCTTGGCGCGGGCAAACAGGCGGTCGACGATGCGGCGGCCCAGGCCAGCATACTGGTCGCGCACCGCATCGCGGGTGGCACGCCGGATTGCGGCGCGCGCCTTGCCGGTCCGGGCGAGCGCTTCCCAGGCCGACGGCGGCGCCGACTGCGCCTTCGAGGTCAGCACCTCGACCTCGTCGCCGTTCTGCAGTTCCGAGGACAGCGGCGCGAACTTGCCGTTGATCTTGCAGCCGACCGCGCTGTTGCCGACACCGGTGTGCACGGCATAGGCGAAATCGATCACGTTGGCGTTGCGCGGCAGCGCGATCAGCTTGCCCTTCGGCGTGAAGCAGAACACCTGGTCGTGGAACAGCTCGAGCTTGGTGTGCTCGAGGAATTCTTCGGGATTGGAGCTCTCCGAGAGGATGCCGATGGTGTGGCGCAGCCAGGCGAAGGCGTTCGACTCGTGCTTCAGCCGCTCATGCGGCGAGCCCGCCCCCTCCTTGTAGAACGCATGCGCGGCGATGCCGAACTCGGCGATCTGGT
Source organism: Bradyrhizobium sp. USDA 4011 (assembly GCF_054063415.1). NCBI lineage: Bacteria > Pseudomonadati > Pseudomonadota > Alphaproteobacteria > Hyphomicrobiales > Nitrobacteraceae > Bradyrhizobium > Bradyrhizobium sp. USDA 4011. Next base: position 8,086,320 of record NZ_JBSSGG010000001.1, on the reverse strand, counting down.
TCATCTCCTCGGTGCGGATCTGCAACTCGACGCGCTGCTTGCCCGGTCCGATCACGGTGGTGTGGATCGACCGGTAGTCGTTCTGCTTCGGCGTCGAGATGTAGTCCTTGAAGCGGCCCGGCACGACCGGCCAGGTGGTGTGGACAATGCCGAGCGCGCGGTAGCAGGCGCCGACATCGTCGAGGATGACGCGGAAGCCGTAGATGTCGGAGAGCTGCTCGAAGCCGACCGACTTGCGCTCCATCTTGGTCCAGATCGAAAACGGCTGCTTGCGGCGGCCGAACACCCGCGCCGTGATGCCGTTCTTCTGCAGGTTCTTGGAGAGCTGGGTTTCGATCTCGCCGATCAGGTTGCGGTTGCGCTCGGCCAGTGAATCGAGCCGCTGCTTGACCACGGCATAGGCCTCGGGATCGAGCACGAAGAACGACAGGTCCTCCAGCTCCTCGCGCATCTCCTGCATACCCATGCGGCCGGCCAGCGGCGCATAGATATCCAGCGTCTCCTCGGCGATGCGGCGGCGCGAGGCCGGCGGCACGAATTCCAGCGTGCGCATGTTGTGCAGGCGGTCGGCGAGCTTGATCAGCAGCACGCGGACGTCGTCGGCGATCGCCAGCAGCAGCTTGCGCAGATTCTCGGCCTGCTTGGCCTCGCGCGACACCAGCTCCAGCCGCTTCAGCTTGGTCAGGCCTTCGACCAGCGCGCCGATCTCATGGCCGAACACATGGTCGATCTCGGCCCGCGTCGCCTCGGTGTCCTCGATCGTATCGTGCAGCAGCGCCGCTACGATCGTGGCGTCGTCGAGCTTGAGGTTGGTGAGGATCGCGGCGACCTCGAGCGGATGCGAGAAATAGGGATCGCCGGAGGCACGCATCTGCGTGCCGTGCGCCTTCATGGCGTAGACGTAGGCGCGGTTGAGCAGGTCTTCGTTGGTGTCGGGGTTATAGGACCGGACGCGCTCGACAAGGTCATATTGTCGCATCATTCGGGTCCGCGGCTTGGCCGGCCGCTCCGCCATGGACGACGCCGGCGCGACCGCGACCGTTTCCGTTGCAGCCTGCATCTGGATGGAACTGCGGCGTCGATACGCCATGAACTCGCTGCCTCTCGCGGGACCGGAACGTCCCTTCTTCCTCAATCTAGTGCGCTTTCGAACGAAGCAGCACCCCGCGCGGGGCCCGGAACCATTCAATTTCCCGCGCCCGCATAGGACGCACCGTAACAGCAAAATTGTCAACAAAAGCAAAGGCCCGGAGCGATGTCCGGGCCTTTGGCAAATTGATCCGAGATGCGGAGCCGAATGACGAGCTTACTCGTCTTCCTCGGGCTGCTCTTCCGGGGGCGCCAGACCCTCGAGGCCCTTCAGCAGCTCTTCCTCGGTCATGCGCTCGACCGCGACCTCGGTGTCGTCGGCGTCCACGCTGGCACCGGCGGAGCCGATCAGCGGCACGGTGTCCGGCTCGGGCTCGTCGACCTCGACGAACTTCTGCAGGGAGTGCACGAGTTCCTCTTTCAGGTCCTCCGGCGAGATCGTCGAATCGGCGATCTCCCGCAGCGAAACGACCGGATTCTTGTCGTTGTCGCGATCAACCGTGAGTTGCGATCCCGACGAGATCATCCGGGCACGATGCGCGGCCAACAGGACGAGGTCGAAACGATTGTCGACCTTATCAATGCAATCTTCGACGGTGACGCGAGCCATCTCGAGGCGCTCCGTGGTAAAAGGGACCAAACATGTAGGTTATGAGGGTTAGTTATAGGGCTAGCCCCCGTTTCGCAAGGCAAAATTTGTGATTTGCCTTCCCAACAGGCTCTGATAACCCCCTCTGCCGGGGCCAGAAGGGCCGGAGCGTCTGACGACATGGCTAGGTTGCTGTCCCAGACAAGTAAATCTCTTCATTGCAATGTCAAAGGTCTAGGCTTTTTGCCCTCGCCTCACCATAATTGCGGTGGTGACTGTCGTGGGGAAAGATTCACAGTACTTTAGGCAGCAACGCCGGAAATTACGCGCGGTTGATCACCGCCGCGCTAAGAACACTAACAACCACGCGAGAACACTTTGATGTCGTCACCTGTTTCCAACAAGATCGCGCTCTTCATCGATGGAGCCAATCTTTATGCAACCGCAAAGACGCTCGGCTTCGACATCGACTACAAGCGCCTTCTCAAGGAATTCCAGAGTCGCGGCACCCTGCTCCGTGCGTTCTACTACACGGCGATTATCGAGGATCAGGAGTATTCGTCGATCCGTCCGCTGATCGATTGGCTCGACTACAACGGCTACACCGTGGTCACCAAGGCGACCAAGGAATTCATCGACGCCAGCGGCCGCCGCAAGGTGAAGGGCAATATGGATATCGAGCTCGCCGTCGATGCCATGGAGCTGGCCGAGCACATCGACCAGATGATCCTGTTTTCCGGCGACGGCGACTTCCGCTCGCTGGTCGAGGCCGTGCAGCGCCGCGGCGTCCGGGTCACCGTCATCTCCACGATTGCGAGCCAGCCGCCGATGATCGCCGACGAGCTGCGCCGCCAGGCCGACGTCTTCACCGACCTCGTCGAGCTGCAATCCAAGCTCGGCCGCGATCCGTCCGAACGTCCGGCCCCGCGCGAACCACGTCACCACTCCCCGCAATTCCTGCAGCGCGCGACCACGATGGCCCCCCGGGGAGCCGATGACGATTTCGACGAGTAATCTCGTCACCGCACCCACGCGCCCCGACAGCAACTGTCAGCTCTGTGTCAGGCTGGCCGACTTTCGCGCACAGGCCCGCACGCTCCACCCGGACTGGTTCAACTCGCCGGTGGAATCGTTCGGCGATCCGAATGCGCGGCTGTTGATCGTCGGGCTCGCTCCGGGCATGCAGGGCGCCAACCGCACCGGCCGTCCCTTCACCGGCGATTACGCCGGCGATCTGCTCTACGCGACCTTGCTCGAATATGGCTTCGCCAGCGGCGTCTATCAGGCGCGGCCGGACGACGGCTTGAAGCTGGTGGACTGCCGGATCAGCAACGCGGTGCGCTGCGTGCCGCCGCAGAACAAGCCGCTGCCGGCCGAGATCAACACCTGCCGGCAATTCCTCCGTGCCACCATTGCCACGATGCCGAAGCTGCGCGCGATCGTGCTGCTCGGGCGAATCGCGCACGAATCAACGTTGAAGGCCCTGGATATTCGTCTGGCTGCCGCGCCCTTTGTGCACGGCGCCGTGCATAGCGCGGGCACGTTCAAGCTCTACGACAGCTACCACTGCTCGCGCTACAATACGAACACCGGCGTGCTGACGACCGACATGTTCCGCAAGGTGTTCGCGACCGTGCGCAAGGAGCTCGGCTAGAGCCCTTCGCCCGGTATCCACCTCGCGAACCGATATCCACTTTATTTGGAAGCGCTCTCATCTTTCCGCGGATTGGCCCGCAGCCATTCCAGCACGTCGCCGGCATTTCGGTCAGGCGGGAACACCGGATAGAACACGTGCGTGATGCGCGCATCGTCGATGATGAGCGCTAGCCGCTTGATCAGCGTCAGGCCCGCCACCGACATCGTCGGCAATCTGAGCGCGTGCGTCAGTTCCAGCGCTTCGTCCGACAGCACCGGAAACGGCAGATGCAGGCGCGACGCCATCTCGGTCTGGTACGCATTGCTCTGCGTCGACAGCCCGAACACCTGGGCGGCACCGGCCGCCTTCAGGTCGGCGAACAGGTCGCGGAAGGCGCAGGTCTGCGGCGTACAGCCGCGGGCCCCAGGGATCATGTCCCAATCGTCGACCAGCCCGATCTTGCCGGGCTCTCCGGTTCGCGGATAGGCGAACACCACGGTGCGGCCCTCGAGCGCCGACAATGCCACCGAGGTGTCGTCGGTGGCGCGCAACCTGACCGGCGGGATCGTCATGCCGGTCAGATGCGCCGCACCGCCATCGTCCGTGGGTGCCGGGATCTTGCTCCAGTCGACATCGGTGAGGCTGCTCTGGTTCATCGGACCAATCTCCATCCGCCGTCGTCGCAGTGGCGGCGCTCCGGACACCCTATCCCCGCGCCCGCATCAGGCGGCCCTTTTCGCGGCCCCAGTCGCGCTTCTTCTCGGACTCGCGCTTGTCGTGCAGCTTCTTGCCCTTGGCAACCGCGAGCAGCAGTTTGGCACGGCCGCGCTCGTTGAAGTACAGCTTCAGCGGAATGAGCGTCATGCCCTCGCGGTCGACGGCGCCGAGCAGCCTGTTGATCTGCTTGCGATGCAGCAAGAGCTTTCGCGGCCGCTTCGGCTCGTGGTTGAAGCGGTTGGCCTGCAGATATTCGGGGATATTGGCATTGATCAGCCATATCTCGCCGTTCTTGGAATCCGCATAGGATTCCGCGATCGTGCTCTTGCCGCTGCGGATCGACTTCACCTCGGTGCCGGTCAGCGAAATGCCGGCCTCCACCGTATCCTCGATGGCGTAGTTGAAGCGGGCCTTTCGGTTTTCAGCGACAACCTTGATCGGACGTTCGTTCTTGTCGGCCACGTTAGCCCTTCTTGAGGAGGTCGCGGATTTCCGTCAGCAGCACGACCTCGTCGGACTGCTTCGGCGGCTCCGCGGGCTTGGCCTCATCCTTGCGCTTGAACTGGTTCATGGCGCGAATGACCAGGAACAGCACGAAGGCGATGATCAGGAAGTTCAGCGTCAGCGTCAGGAAGTTGCCCCAGGCCAGCACCGCGCCCTGCTTCTTGGCGTCGGCCAGGTTGGTCGCAGTGACCGCCTTGGAAAGCCCGGTGAAATAGTTGGAGAAATCGAGTCCGCCCGTGATCGCGCCGATGATCGGCATGATGATGTCGCCAACCAACGAAGTCACGATGGCACCGAAGGCGCCGCCGATGATGACGGCGACGGCAAGGTCGACGACATTGCCCTTCATCGCGAAATCACGGAACTCCTTGAGCATTTGGGAGCCCTTCTGTTCAGCGTCACGTAGCGCCATGGCGGTCACTTCCAAAATCTGGCTGCGATGGGGTTAGGTTGAAGAGCTTCAGTTGATCAGTCCGGCATGCACCATGGCGCTGCGGACGGCCTGGCGTGTCGATTCAGAGACCGGCACCATCGGCAGGCGCAGCTTCTCGTCCAGCTTGCCGAGCAGCGACATCGCATACTTCACCGGCGCAGGATTGCTCTCGATGAACAGGTTGGTGTGCAACGGCATCAGCTTGTCGTGGATCTTAAGCGCCGTGGTGACATCGCCCTTCTGCCAGGCGATCTGGAACTCCGAGCACAACCGCGGCGCGACGTTCGAGGTCACCGAGATGCAGCCGTGACCGCCATGCGCCATGTAGCCGATGATGGTCGCGTCCTCGCCCGACAGTTGATTGAAGTCCTCGCCCATCGCGGCGCGCTGCTGCGACACCCGCACCATGCTCGCGGTCGCGTCCTTGACGCCGGCGATGTTCTTCAGTTCGAACAGCCGCGTCATGGTGTCCACGGACATATCGATCACCGAGCGCGGCGGGATGTTGTAGATGATGATCGGAATGCCGATCGCATCGTTGATCGCCTTGAAGTGCTGGTACATGCCTTCCTGGGTCGGCTTGTTGTAGTACGGCGTCACGACCAGCACCGCATTGGCTCCGGCCTTCTCCGCGTGCTCGGCGAGCTCGATCGCCTCCTTGGTCGAATTCGAGCCGGCGCCGGCGATCACGGGCACCCGGCCCTTGGCCTCCTCGATGCACCACTCGACCACACGCTTGTGCTCGTCATGGCTCAACGTCGGGCTCTCGCCCGTGGTGCCGACCGGCACCAGGCCGTGCGTGCCCTCGGCGATCTGCCAGTTCACGAGGCTGCGGAATGCCGCCTCATCCACCGCGCCGTTTTTGAAGGGCGTCACCAAGGCAGTGAATGATCCCCGGAATTTTGTCTTGGCTGCCATGGACTTCCTCCAAACGCTTCAGGCTAAAGGCTAGGTCGACGGACCCTTGTTATTGTCGTGCTTCACGTCCGTGCAACCGGCACCCGGTTGATGCGAAACGTCATGAAAGGCAATTCATATCGGGTCTGACCGGCAGGCGAAAGGGCCGTACCGAACCTATTCCCAGCCGGTTCCAGCCGCGATTTCGCCGTTGTGCTGGCGCAAACAGCCGCACCGGCAGGCTTCTTAGTATTTTGTCTACGTTTTCAATCAAATAAGAACCCATGGCCCAACCGACCAGATGATTCGGGGCCGCAGAGGACTTCTGTGATCCGTTCCGCCCGCGCAGGCACATTGCGATCGACGGCGCTGGCGACGAGCCTGGCGCTCGTTGTTGGCCTTGCCGCCATCACGGCCAATGCATGGGCCGCCGAGGATGTTCCAGCCGCGAAGCCGGCTGTCCAGGATGCTGCTTCCAAGACGGCTGCCTCGAAGAATGCGGCTTCCAAGGGCGCTTCCAAGACCGACGCTTCCAAGACCGACGCTTCCAAGTCCGGCACCTCGAAGGCACACGCTTCAAAGCCAGCCGACGCCAAGAACGGCGACACCAAGACCAGCGCTGCCAAGGCGGAGGCCGCCAAGACGACCTCTTCGAAGTCCGGCACGGCGAAGACCGAAGGCGCCAGGGCGGCGCACTCCAAGACCGAGGTTGCGAAGGCCGCCGCGTCAAAGAGCAGCACGTCCAAGACCACTACGAAGCTCACTACGACGAAGCCCACTGCTGCAAAGACCACGGCGTCGAAGCCCGCTGCTCCGGCTGCGACAGGAAGCCTGCCGAACAAGCCCGCGCCCGTCCGCGCCGCCGCCCCTGCGCTGGTTCCGGCGACCCGCCAGCATGCCGCGCCGATCGCGCGCAAGCCGGTGCTGCCCGCGGCCGTGGCCGCGACATCGTCGACGTCGCAATCCGACAAGGAAGCGCTCGCGAGCGTCGTCGAGCTATTGCGCAAGCGCAAGCCGGCGGACGCCACCGAGGCCGAGGCCTCGATCTCCGATCCGGTGGCGCGCAAGCTTGCCGAATGGCTGATCCTGCGCAGCGAGGACAATGGCGCCTCGGTCGAGCGCTACCGCGCCTTCCTTGACGCCAACCCGAGCTGGCCCTCGCAGACCTTCCTACGCCGCCGCATCGAGGCATCGCTATGGGACGACCATCGCGACGATTCCGCGGTGTGGGCCTGGTTCCAGAATGAATCGCCGGTCTCGGCCAAGGGCCGGCTCGCGCTCGCCAAGGTGATGATCGGACGCGGCGACCGCGGCAATGCCGAGCGGCTGGTGCGCGAGGCCTGGCGCAACGATCCGATGAGCGAGGACACCGAAACCACCGCGCTCGATCTGTTCGGCTCGTTCCTGACCGCCGGCGACCACAAGGCGCGCATGGACACCATGCTCTACGGCACCGAAAACGAGGCCGCCGGCATCCGCGAGGCCAAGCGCCTCGGCTCCGGCTATCTGGCACTCGCCAAGGCGCGGATCGCCGCCAACCGCAAGGGCTCGAACCTGCGCGCGCTGCTGGAAGCCGTGCCAAGCGAGCTCTCCGGCGACACCGGCTATCTGTTCGCCAAGATCCAGCTGCTCCGCCGCGAGGAGAAGTTCGCCGAAGCCGCGCGGCTGATGCTGAGCGCGCCGAGGGACGCCGCGCGGCTCTTCAACGTCGACGAATGGTGGGTCGAGCGCCGCCTGCTGGCGCGCAAGATGATCGACGTCAACGAGTTTCGCACCGCCTATCTGATCGCGCGCGACGCGGCGCTGCCCGCCCGCGACATCTACAAGACCGAGCAGGAATTCACCTCGGGCTGGATCGCGCTGCGCTTTCTCAACGACCCCACCCTCGCCGCCCAGCATTTCGCGCGGATCGGCGTCGGCAGCGCCAACCCGACCGCGCTGGCGCGTGCCGGTTATTGGCAGGGCCGCGCAGCCGAGGCCGCCGGCCGCAGCCAGGAGGCGCGCGCCGCCTACGCGCGCGCAGCCGAGCAGTCGACCAGCTATTACGGCCAGCTCGCGCGCGCCAAGCTCGGCCTGCCGCAGATCGAATTGAACAGCGCGCCGCGCGGCCGCGGCGCCGATCGGCTGGAAATCGTGCGCGCGGTCGGACTGCTCTACGAGATCAACGCGCGCGAGCTCGCGATCCCGATCTTCGGCGACATGGGCGACAATGGCGATCCGGAAGCGCTCGCCGGCCTCGGCGAGCTCACCGCGCGCCACGGCGATGCCCGAGGCATGCTGCTGATGGGCAAGGCCGCGCTCAATCGCGGCCTGCCGTTCGACCACTACGCCTACCCGGTGAACGGCATTCCCTCGTTCCGCCAGGTCGGACCGGAGGTCGAGCAGAGCGTCGTCTACGCGATTGCGCGCCAGGAGAGCGCGTTCAATCCGGCGGTGGTGTCGCCCGCCCAGGCCTACGGCCTGATGCAGGTGACGCCGGACGCCGGACGCTATGTCTGCAAGCGCTCCGGCATCGGCTTCGACCTCAACCGGATGAAGACCGACCCGGTCTACAACGCGATGCTCGGCGCGGCCGAGCTCGGCGGCCTGCTCGAGGACTATCGCGGCTCCTACATCCTGACCTTCGCCGCCTACAATGCCGGCCGCGGCAGCGTGAAGAAGTGGATCGAGCGCTATGGCGACCCGCGCGATCCCAAGGTCGACGCGGTCGATTGGGTCGAGCTGATTCCGTTCTCGGAGACGCGGAACTACGTCCAGCGGATCATGGAGAACCTGCAGGTCTACCGCGCCCGCTTCGGCGGCGGCACCAGATTGCAGATCGACGCCGACCTGCGCCGCGGCGCCAGCGTGGAATGACCAGGCGCCGGCCGGTCTTCAACAGCCTTGCGAGGGGCCACCGTTAGCTCTGCGCCGACCTCGATCTAACTTATTGTTATATATTGCATTTCCTGCCCTCGCCCGAGCCACCGCACCGGAATCGGCGCGCAATATCGCGCAATATAAAGGCTCAGCGCGCGCTCCCGGGGCCCCCCGCGGCGGAGCTGCCACCAAATCACCTTGCCGCAAACTGAATCTGCCGCTTGCGGCTTAGCGCCCTCTCGGGCATATCGGCGCCATTGGAGACGTGGCCGAGTGGCTGAAGGCGGCGGTTTGCTAAACCGTTATAGGCTTGTAAAGGCCTATCGAGGGTTCGAATCCCTCCGTCTCCGCCAGTCTCATTGACATCATTGAAATTTCTGGAAAATCGCTGTTCAGCGCACGAGCGGCTACACAAGCCGCCTTTGGCCCGAACCGATAGTCACCTCCGCGTGAACGAAACATCATTCCCGGTGCGTTGAAGCGAGCGCGAAACAAACCGCGCGCAGCATCCCCTAAGTTTTTCATCACCTGAATATTTCCGGAGTAAAGCCATGCAGCAGGACAGCAGCATTCAATTCCAGGATATCGACCAGGTTTTGCGTAACGCCCAGCTTCGCCGATCTGCCGATCTAGGTCCCACGTTACGGCAGCACTTCTCATCCAAGGCAGGCAGGCTCCTCATCGCAACTTCGCTGGCTTGCATGGTTGTTGTGCTGGCGATCGTTGCCGCCCCACGGCCCGTCTCGAGCGCTGCGCTTGGCAGCGATTGGCAATGCAGCAAGGCAGCGTTTGTCTTGACGACCTGTCGTCAAATCGACCCCGCGCACTCATAGGTGGAAGTCGCAGCTTCCCCTCGGCCTGATTATTTGGCATCAAATAATCATGAAGCCTGCACGAAATGTCCGCTGGCTGGTCGAGATCGGGCTGAAGGCGAAGAAATTAGATGGATGGCCCGGGTCGCGGTCTCAGGTTAGCGGTCTGCTTCGCACTGGCCATTGTCCTGCCTGCTGCTCAGACGCCGCCAACAGTTCATCCGCCGGACGCGCGTCGTGTGGTTGACAAGGAATGTCGCGATGTCTTGCCCGCGCAGGCAAAGATACAGGCATGCCTCAACCTGCTGAGCGATCAACGACTGTCGACAGCCTATATTGCGCCGATCAACAGCGAAATATCGAGCACCTTCCAAAGCCTGCGCGACTACGACAACGCCATCAAATACAAGAAGATCGAAATTGAACGCGCGCAGAGCGCGGCGAAGCAGCCTGCTTCTTCGGCCGAAGCACTTCCTGCAAGTTTCGGCGCGATGTCTCAACGGTACACGGAGCTCGGAACACTCCAGGCGCTCAATCGCCTGACCAACATCGACAGTCAATCGGATGAAGCGCGCCGAGTCGCCACTGAGGAGCAAAGCAACTACACCATGGCGCTTCAGTACAACCCGATGAACTACAGGGCATATCGATACCGGGCTGAAATTCACAGCCTGTTCTGCGATAGCGCGTCTGCCTCTCAGGACATGGAGGCAGCGGTCAGGTTCGCTGAACAATCCGGAGATCAGAATGCCGCTCGAGACTACCAGCGCGTCACGCTTGGCGCCTGCATTCCGGCTTGGCGCCGAGAATAGCGAGATCCATCAGACTTACGTCCCGCTCGTATTCTTACGGACCCGCTCCTGGCAGGCGACTTGCGATGTATCCGTGAATAGTTCGGACGCCAGCTGTTCGCGGTGTGCCGAACTCGGACATTCGGAGCACGCACATGAACATGCATCATCGTTTTGAGACACCTCGCGCAAGCACCGGACGAGAGTCGACGGTCAGGAAGATGCTGTCCGATCTTGTCCTGGCCTGCCAGCAGATCGAAGCCGATATTGCGACCGAAGAAGCGCGCGCGGGAATCTATGACCAATCGGACGCAAGGTATCCGATCTTGGCAAGGTCGCTCAAAGAGCGGTACGACAATCTCAAGGTAACCATCGCCACACTCGAAAAAGGTGTCATTGAGCGATCTCAGCACAAATTGGTCACCGACGCGGCATAGCGCGATCCTTCGACCAACCTTCTGTCCGATGGAAGAGGCATCTCTCCGTCCCTGCCAAGCAAAAGGGCCCGCGAGAAGCACGCCCCTGCCTCCTGACTACGCCCCGAAGCACTGCCGCCTGCCGTCCGTTCGGCAGGCAGCGTGATCGACGTGATGAAACTGCGGCGCTGACCGACGTCAGCCGCTACCGCGCGTGGATGGATCGAGATTTCGATTCTCGCCGGGCGGGATCGGCCCGAAGCCGGGATATCTGTACCCGCCAGGCACGACCACTTCTTCGCTCGGACGGATGATGAGGTGCTGTCGCACGCGCCGGTGATGCGCAGTGGCCGCGTCCGCAACCGCACTCCACAGGATCACAAGAGGCAACGTCAAGACCAAGGCAACACGCATGGCGATCACTCCGTTTCACCGAACAAGTGACTGCCGACCGCGGCGTTCTATTCTACCGCGGCCTTTCACATGTGATCAAACCGCGAGATCGCCGATGTAGAGCCTGCGCGTGATCACGCAGCGTGAGCTCGCCGGACGGCGTACGCTCAACCAGGGCGACGACAATGTCCCTTCCAACGTAGTTCGCGATGAAGACCCTATCGTACAAGGCCGAATATAACACGGCCGTTGGACTCCAGACAGGCAGTGCGACGTCGATCTCAAGCCGCACCGCGGTGCAGTTATGCGGGCACGATGTCGCGACGCCGGCCCGCGAGCGATAGATCAGACATCGCTGTGACGATAGGTGACATGCTCAGGCACGCTGCGCGCGCAACAGCGGCCGCGGAAAGGCCTGCGCGCAGGCGACGCCGAGCAGTGCGAGGCCGCCGCCGATGACGTGAAACGTCCGGACCGGTTCACCCAGCATCACGATTGCGGCCGCGGCCGTCAGCACCGGCAACAGGTTCATGAAAATCGCGCAGCGGTTCGGCCCAAGCTGCGCGACCCCGCGGATCCAGAGGAACGGCAACACCACCGAGGCCAGCGCGCCCGCATAGACGATCAACGGCCAGGTCTCCGCGTTGACCTGCCGCAACGGCGCCGGCGTCGCGAGGAACGCGGGAAGCATCACGGCCAGCGCGCACAGCGCCTGCATGTAGGTGGATTGCCATCCGGTGATCGGCAAATTCCAGCGCTTCAGGAGCACGCCGTACAGGGCGTAGACGATCGCGGCGAGCAGCATCAGTGCGTCGCCCGCATGCACGCCGTTCTGCAGCAGCGACGACAATTCGCCGCCGCTGACGAGATAGACGAGGCCTGCGAACGACAGCGGCGCGCCGCAGACCATGCCAAGCGTCGGCTGCTCGCCGAGCAGCGCGGCGCTGAGCGCGACCGTCAGTAGCGGCGTCAGCGCGGTGAACACGGCCATGTTGGTCGCAGTCGTGGTCTCGGCCGCGAGATATGACAGGCTCTGGAACAGGCACATCGCAAGGAAGCCGAGGATCGCGAGCGGCCCGAGATGCGGCCAGATCGCGCGGCGATTGCGCCAGGCGGCGCGTGCCACGAACGGAGACATCAGCAGCACCGCGACCAGCAGGCGATAGAAGGTGATCGCCTGCGGACCGATCGTGTGGGCCGACAGACGCGAGACAATGACGTTGCCGGCCCACAGCACGATGGCAACGAAGGGATAGAGAAGTGCAGCATTCTTCCTGAGCATGATCCGGCAGCGCATTGGTGAAGGACGCACCAGCAACTACCTGTCGCGCCGAAGTCCGTCTCACGCTAGAATGACCTCACCTAGCGAGATTGGGACATGCGAGACTAAGACGTGTTGGACGAGCTGATCACACGGCACCTCGATTATCACGCCACGGCGCGGCCGATGGCGGCAATGGAGATCGACTATCCGAGCGGCACATCGACCGGCCTGCATGCGCATCCGCGCGGCCAGCTGCTCTATGCGATCGAAGGCGTGATGATCGTGCGCTGCGCCGAGGGCACCTGGGTGGTGCCGCCCAATCGCGCGGTGTGGCTGGTGGCCGGTCTCGCGCACGAGGTCCGGATGTGCGGGGCGGTCAAGATCCGCACCGTGTTCGTGGACAGCGACGCGGCCCCCAATCTGCCGCAGACCAGCTGCGTGTTCACGGTCTCGCCGCTGCTGCGCGAATTGTTCGTCGCCGCGATGGGTGTGCCGCTGGATTATGCGCCTGCGACGTCCGACGAGCGCCTGATGCGCGTGCTGCTCGACCAGTTGCGCGAAATCGATGTGCTGCCGCTGCATCTGCCGATGCCGCGCGACGAAAGGCTCGCGCGGATCTGCGCGGCGCTGGTGGCCCGCCCGGACGATGCCTCCACGGCGGAGCAATGGGCGCGACGGCTGAAGCTGACGTCGAAGACGATCCATCGTCTGTTCGCCAGGGAAACCGGCATGACGTTCGGCGAGTGGCGTCAGCAGGCCCGCCGGCTGTTCGCGCTGGAACGCCTCGCGGGCGGCGCGCGGGTGGTCGACGTCGCGCTCGATGCCGGCTATGCCAGCCAGAGCGCCTTCACCGCGATGTTCCGCAAGCATTTTGGCGTGCCGCCGAATGCGTTCTACCGGTAGGCCGCCGCGGCTTAGTGGTCTCCAACTGCTGACTGCGCCACCGGCCCCAATATCCATTCCCTGAACGCCGCGATCTTCGGAAGCCCCCGCCGGTTGTCGGGGCAGACGAGATAGTAGGCGAACTCCTCCAGATGCGCGGTCTCAAGCAACTGGATCAGTTCGCCGCTTTCGATCTCATTTGAGACCATCGCCGCCGGCAGCAAGCCTGCGCCCTGCCCGGTCAGCACGGCTTTCAGGAGCAGACCGCTGTCGTCGAACGAGGGACCGCGCGGCGTGCGCACCTCCGTGATGCCGTTGGCCTGAAACCACAGGCTCCACCCCTTGCGATCGGCATCATGCACCTGCGGCCAGCCCGCAAGCTCTGTGGGAGATGCGGGCCGCCCGAGACGCGCAACCAGCGACGGCGAGGCGACCGCCACCATCTCGACCGTGACGACGCGATCACTGCGCAGCCCCGGATAGCGGCCGAGGCCGTGGCGCACCGCGACGTCGATTCCGCTGCGCGAGAAATCGACCAGCGTGTTGCTGGTGACGATCTGCAGATCGATCTCGGGATGCGCGCCCTGAAACGACGCCATGCGCGGCACCAGCCAGGCCGACGCAAAGAACGGCGTGACGCTCACCGTCAGCGTACCGACGTCGACCGACGCAGCGACGCGGCGCGAGGCCTCCCCGATCTGGCGAAACGCATTGCGGATCGACGGCAGATAGTCGCGCCCGGCGTCGGTGAGATAGATGCCGCGCGGCACCCGCTCGAACAGCTTGACGCCGAGATGGGCTTCCAGCGTCTTGAGCATCTGGCTGACCGCGCCCGGCGTCACGCACAGCTCCTCGGCCGCGAGCTTCACCGAGAGATGGCGGGCGGCGGACTCGAACGCCTTGAGCGCGTTCAGGGGAGGAAGCCGGCTCTCCATGATTTAGATTTTCTAATCTAAATTGCGCAGCAAATCTGGTTTGCCAACGGGGCCTTCGCGGCACCTAATCAGCCTACCGTAACGCCGAGAGTCGCGTCAACTCAGAGAAATCCGGGCCAATAAAGTTAGTTTTTCTAATCTTTTCTACAGCTCGCGACAGCGGCTCCCGGTTGCCTGATGGAGCCAGGACAGGACATGACCGAGTTCCCAGACAAACTCGCCCTGCACGGCATCGGTGCAGGCAGCGATACCGTCCAACGCATCGACCGCATCAACGCGTCGCAACCCGGCAGCCTGCCCGGCCTGCTGGACTTTCAGTGGCTCGAAGCCGAACGCGGCCTCATCCGCGGCCGCTTCGAGATTGCCGCGAAGCACTTCTCGCCGCACGGGCTCTTGCACGGCGCAAGCATCGTCGCGCTGGCGGATACCGCGTGCGGATTCGGCTGCCTCGCCTCCCTGCCGGACGGCGCGATCGGCTTCGCGACCGGCGAGTTGAAGACGAACTTCATCGGCGCCGCGCGCGAAGGCTGCGTCAGCTGCGAGGCGCGCCTCGTTCATGCCGGGCGCACGACCCAGGTGTGGGATGCCGAGATCCGGAGCGAAGCGACCGGCAAGTCCATCGCGCTGTTTCGCTGCACGCAGATGCTGCTCTATCCGACGGCCAACGCCGGCGGCGCACCACGGGGAGAACGATCATGAGGAACGCCGTCATGCACGCCGGTCATCAGAGAGCAAAGCCGTTCCATGGCTGGTATGTCGTCGCAGCCGCCTTCGTCGTGACGTTCGTCGGCTTCGGCAGCGCCTACACGTTCTCGTCCTTTGTCGAGTCGTTGCAGCGGGAGTTCGGCGCCTCGCGCGGCTCGGTCTCGCTGGTGTTCTCGTTTGCGGGCTTCCTGTATTTTGGCCTCGGTATCGTCTCTGGCCCGCTTGCCGACCGCTGGGGCGCACGCAGGCTCGCTGGCCTTGGAATGGCGCTGGTCGGTCTCGGCATGATGCTGGCGGGACAGGCGCAGACCATCCTCCAGGTCTATGCCGCCTACAGCATCGGCATCGGTGCCGGCGTCGGTTGCGCATACGTTCCGACCTTGGGCGCCGTGCAACGCTGGTTCGTCAAGCGGCGCGGTTTTGCGTCAGGCCTCGCCGTCAGCGGGATCGGGGTCGGGACACTGGCGATGCCGCCGCTCGCGACCTGGCTGATCACGAGCCTCGGCTGGCGCGATGCCTACGTGGTGTTGGGCGTTGTCGCTGCCGTCGCCGGGATCGGAGCATCGCTCCTGATCGCCGACGATCCGCGCCGCCATGGTACCGGACCGGATGGCGATGCGCTCGAAGCGGCTTCAGGCGCGCCGCTCAGCCAGGGCGTCTCGATCCCCGGCGCGGTCAAGACCGCCCGCTTCGCCGGGCTCTATGCGGCCTGCCTGATCAGCGCGTTCGGGGTATTCGTGCCCTTCGTGCACCTGGTGCCCTTTGCCGTCGACCATCAGGTGGCGCCGACGCTCGCGGTGCTGCTGCTCGGGATGATCGGCGTCGGTAGCACCGCCGGCCGGTTCTTCCTCGGCGGCATCGCCGACCGGGTCGGCCGCGATGCATTCCTGATCGCGATGTATCTCGGCATGGCCGTCTCGCTGGCGATCTGGGCGATCGCCGGCAGCTTCTGGTCCCTCACGGTCTTCGCGCTGCTGTTCGGCGTGTTCTACGGCGGCTGGGTGGCGATCCTGCCCGCCGTGGTCACCGATCATTTCGGCGGCCGCAATGTCGGCGGCATCATCGGCATCCTCTACACCAGCGTCGCCGTCGGCACGCTGCTGGGTCCGAGCGCTGCCGGCTTCGCGTTCGACGTCAGCCACAGCTATTTCATCCCGGTGGCGATCAGCGCAGCCGCCAACTTCGTCGCCGCCCTCATCGCCGTCGCGACGATGCGAACGGCCTCGCCGATGGCTTCAGTCGCGCAGCGGTGACGGTCGGTGACCCCCGTGCTACGTTCGGGGATCACCCACCCATCGGTTCGAAACCTCTGTGATCACCCAAGTTCGCCATGACCAATGCCTGGAACTACCGGCGCGCCGCCAACGATGACATCGTCGAGTTGGCGTCGTGGCGCGGTGCCGGCTCGCTCGCCCTCAGGCCGCACTTCCATGACGAGAGCCAGATCGTGCTGGTGCTGTCCGGGTCGCGCGCCTTTCTCATCGACGGCGCGACCGTCACCGTGCCTGCGGGCCATGCCATGCTCATTCCGGCGGGAATGCTGCATGCATCGATGGCGACACCGGGCGCGGAGACGGTTTGCCTGAATGCCTATGTTCGGGCGGCCTGCGCGAGCTCATCGCTGCGGATCGTCAGCGTCGGGAGCCGCTGGCGGAGCATCGACGAGATATCGCCCGGGCACATCAGCGAGATCGCCAACGACATCCTGTCGTGCGAGCCGTCCCGCCCGGCCGGGTGCATCGATAGGGCGAAGCTCGGCTCGGCCTTGACGAAGAGCGTCGAGCCGATCGGCGCGATTGCCGCCAGCTTCGGACGAAGCCGCGAAGGGTTCAGCCGCATGGTGAGGCGCGAGCTCGGCGTCGCGCCGCATGCCTTCCGCCTGCTCGCCCGGCTCAATCTTGCCCGACAGTTGCTGCGCGCCGGCGAGCCGGTCGCAGCCGTTGCGGCGGATGCGGGCTTCTCCGACCAGAGCCATCTCACCCGCCTGTTCCGCCGCACCTTCGGCACGACACCGGGCGTCTACTGGCGCGATTGAAACGGCGTCACAGACGTTCCAGACCGGCCGGCGCTCGGCCCGCTAGCCTGCTCACCCTGCAAAAGGGGTGAAGGATGGATACCGGAACAAGTCTTCTGCTGCTCGCGGCCGGTGGCGTGGGAGGCATCATCAACGCATTGGCGGGCGGCGCGACGCTCATCACCTTTCCGGCGATGCTCGCCGCAGGCTTGCCCGCCGTCATCGCCAATGCGTCGAATGCGGTGGCGATCTCGCCGGGGCATTTGATCGCAGCGCTCGCCGATCGCGGCAAGTTGCCGCCGCCGACACGGCGCGCGATCAGCTTCGTCGCCGTCTCCACGGTCGCAGGCGCAGCCGGTGCCGGCGTCCTTTTGCTGCTTCCCGAGCGGCTGTTCGTCCTGCCGGTGCCGGCCCTGATCGCATTCGCAACGCTGCTGTTTGCCTTCGCGCCGCAGATCCAGGCGTGGACCATCAGACATCAGAATGCCGCAGCTCTGCCCTCGACCGGCGCGAGCAGTACCGTGCTCGGATTGGCGTGTGTCTATGGAGGGTTCTTCGGTGCCGGGCTCGGCGTCATCCTGACCGCGGTGCTGTCGATCACGGAACCCAACGACATCAGGGCGATCAAGGCATTGAAGAACTTGCTGGCGACCTGCGTGTCGCTCGCCGCCACACTGATCTTCATCGTGCAGGGAGCGGTGCGGTGGCCGGAGACCTCTGTGATGCTGCTCGGCGCCATGATCGGCGGCTATGCCGGAGGCCACCTGATCCGGATCCTGCCGGCTCGCATCGTCCGGCAGTTCGTCATCGCCGCCGGAGCGCTGATGACCGTGATCTACGCAGCACGATACTGGTTCTAGATGGAGCGAGGGAGCCGAGGCTCCCAGCTCGAGCTGTGCGTTTTCGAGCGACGTGGATCACCGGTTCGCGTGAAGAAAACGCGTCAAAACGAAAGCTTAGTGCGTCGTCATCCAGGCGCGGGCTTCGCGCTGGGCGGCTGCGATCTCGACGTCGGACATCTGCTCGGCGACTTCGCGGCGGTGCGCGATCGCATCGGTACGTCCCTTGAGCGCCGCCAGGTTGAACCATTTGTGCGCAGCGACGAGGTTGACCACGCCGGAGCGGCCGCTCGCCCAATACATGCCGCGCTCGAACAGCACGTCCTGGATTGCAGTCGCAGCAACCGGGACAGCGCTTTCCTGATCGATGACCCCCTGAAACATTGTCGTCATTCCCTTTTTGTTGTTGGCCGCCCTCCCCCGAGCGCGGCCCCCGTCCACTGTTAAGCTACCCTGTCATTCCCGGGCCGATCCCTGGGATCATGCCCCGCGCCGATCACTGGGATCACCGCGCGCCGTTTGCCGGCTTGTTGGGATGATCATGGCCCATCAAATTTGAAGAGCGGTTTAAGTATCGCGATGAACGGGATGTAAATCGGGCCCGCCTGGCACGTTCCCCGGAATCGCAGAAGTGCCTGTGCCGCAGGCATTTCCGGGTATTCGTGAACGCCGGTTTACCCTGGTGTTTCGGACAACGATAACCATCGCGGACAATAGCCGCGGGCACCGGCCGGTCCCGGCCGCCGGCGCATGTGGTCAATCGATGAGTTGATGGCGCGCTGGCAGGCCTGGCGGACGGTCCACGGAGCCGCGGTACGGTCGCGCGCGCAAAGGAACGCGAGGCCGTGAGGCCCGATGTCGATCCAGAAAATGGGATGTGGAAAGTGGCTGCCGGGCGCGGACTGCGCGGGCCGCCGGAACGAGGGGGTCGGCGAACACGTCAGGACCAGATTTCAGCTCGGCATTGCCGCCGGTGAAATTGCGGAACCAAGCGGGATCCGCACCGAACGAAGAAATCTCTGTTTCTTCTGCCGGACCGCTTTTGGGAAGGTCGCCCTCTCCGAAATTCGATCCAGCCGTTTGACCTGATGTCTCGCCGACACCCTCTTTCGTCAGCCAGAGCCTTGGGGTGGGAGGTGCCTCTCAGCAGTCCGTCCGCTGGCTCTCGCGACGTGCCGGCATCAAGCCGCCGGCAATCCTCTCAAGGCGAGAGGCTTACTTCTTCTTGGCGACCTTGCGGGTCTTCTTCGCAGTCTTCTTCACTGCGCTCTTCGCCTTCTTCGCCTTCTTCGCCTTCTTTGCCTTCTTAGCCATGTTGCCCTCCAGTATGTGAGATGGCTCTCGCTGCGTGCACTCGGGAAATCGATATGCACTACTTCCCGAATACACCAACAGACCGAAAAAAACAGTGTCCCGCTTAAGGAAGTGTTGACGCAGCGGTGGCAGTGCGCACAGCGCGCGGCGGCGATCAAATCGGCATTGCATTCACGCGACGATACAAGAAATGCAGCAACGGCCGACATCGGCATTTGTCAACGTTGCAGGAAACGCCTGTATTGCAGGCATTTCTTGAATTCGCATTCGAACGATCGACGCGCGATCGTCATTGCGTTGAGTCGCAAGCTGTGACGAAAAGCGGCGCGTCGCGAACGCCGAGTCGTAACTTCTGGCAACGAAAAAATTTTCGTGGGTAAGACCGCTTTTGCCTCGTTTGAGGTCACCGGGACCGGATTCGCGAACGAATCGCAGCTTCGCCGATTCGGCGCGGAAGGCGTCAGCGCGACCGTCGAGGGAGGGTGTGAGGCAAGATCACGCCGCGTTCACGCGCGCGCGACGACGCCGATGGCGACGGCGCGAGAGCATGATCCGACTGGATCATGCGCCAAGGACAACATCATTGTCCTGTTCGTTTAGACGCCGAGCTTGGACTTCAAGAGCTCGTTGACCGCCTTCGGGTTCGCCTTGCCGCCCGACGACTTCATCACCTGACCGACGAACCATTGAAGAGCCGCGGGCTTCGCCTTCGCCTGCTCGACCTTGTCGGGATTGGCCGCGATGATGTCGTCGACCACCTTCTCGATCGCGCCGAGGTCGGTGACCTGCTTCATGCCGCGCGCCTCGACGAGCGCGCGCGGATCGCCGCCCTCCCGCCAGACGATCTCAAACAAGTCCTTGGCGATCTTGCCGGAAATCGCTCCCTCGCCGATCAGATCGACGATCGCGGCGAGTTGCTCCGCCGACACCGGCGAGGCCGCGATCGCGACGCCTTCCTTGTTGAGACGGCCGAACAGCTCGTTGATCACCCAGTTGGCGGCAAGCTTGCCGTCGCGCGCCTTGTCGGCGAGACGAGCGAGCACCGTCTCGTAGAACTCTGCGCTCTCGCGCTCGGCGACCAGCACGCTCGCATCATAGGGTGACAGGCCGAAGCCCGTAATAAAACGGGACTTCTTCTCGTCCGGCAGTTCCGGCAGCTGCGCCTTGAGTTCGTCGACGAAAGCCTGGCTGAATTCGAGCGGCAGCAGATCGGGATCCGGGAAGTAGCGGTAGTCGTGCGCCTCTTCCTTGGAGCGCATCGAGCGCGTCTCGCCCTTGTTCGGGTCGAACAGCCGGGTTTCCTGGTCGATCGAGCCGCCGTCCTCGATGATCTCGATCTGGCGCCGCGCCTCGTATTCGATCGCCTGGCCGATGAAGTTGATCGAGTTCATGTTCTTGATTTCGCAGCGGGTGCCGTACGCGGTCTCGCCGTAACGGCGCACCGAGACATTGACGTCGGCGCGCAGGCTGCCCTTCTCCATGTCGCCGTCGCAGGTGCCGAGGTAGCGCAGGATCGAGCGCAGCTTGGTGACGTAGGCCTTGGCCTGCTCGGCATCGCGGATGTCCGGCTTGGAGACGATCTCCATCAGCGCGACGCCGCAGCGGTTGAGGTCGACATAGGACATCGTCGGCGACTGATCATGCAGCAACTTGCCGGCGTCCTGTTCCAGATGCAGCCGCTCGATCCCGATCGTGACGCTGCGGCCGCCATCGAGCTCGAGCACCACTTCGCCCTCGCCGACGATCGGCGACTTGTATTGGCTGATCTGGTAGCCCTGCGGCGAGTCTGGATAGAAATAGTTCTTGCGGTCGAACACCGAGCGCAGGTTGACCTGCGCATTCAGCCCGAGACCGGTGCGCACCGCCTGGCGGACGCACTCCTCGTTGATCACGGGCAGCATGCCCGGCATCGCGGCATCGACCAGCGAGACGTGGGAGTTGGGCTCGCCGCCGAACGCGGTCGACGCGCCCGAGAACAGCTTCGCGTTCGAGGTGACCTGGGCATGGACCTCCATGCCGATCACAACCTCCCAATCGCCGGTGGCGCTCTTGATCAGTCTGTGAGGGGCGGCAGATGCGGTCATGGATCTCGGTTTCCGGACAGGTGATATCTGGGATGGATTGGGCTTCGCGCAACCGATCGCGCCAGTCAAGCCGCCTTGCAGTCCCCTTGCAGCCCGTACCGGCGCATTGGGGCAGAGATCAGAGCCCGCGCCGGAACTGCTGATAGGCCTTGCTCGAGCGCAGCGCGTCCGAGCCGCCGGTGATCAGCTGGTCGACCTGCTCGGCCGGCAGCGAAAGCCGCGTCGGGATGGCATTCAGGATGCCGGCGCGCTCCGGTCCGAGCCGGTCGAAGCCGAGCCGCTCGACATAGATTGCGACGTCGCCGCACTTCCAGCCGGCGCCGACGCCGAGCCTCGTGCGATCCGCCGCCGACAGGCCGCAGCGCCAGTGCTTCAACTTGCCGGACCAGTCGTTGGCGAGCGCCGTGAAGGCGGCGTAGCTCGAGCGCACGCTGGCATCGATCGCAGTGTCGGCGGCTGCGGACACCAGCTCGACGCCGCTCGGCCCTTCGAGCGTCTGCACGAAATCGCCGGAGATGCCACGGCCGGCGTCGACCACCAGGAACAGGATGCGCCTGAGCTTGGCCGCCTGCCGTTCGCTCAGCGGCTCATAAGGGCGTTGCGCGGCGAG
Organism: Bradyrhizobium sp. USDA 4011; assembly: GCF_054063415.1. Lineage (NCBI taxonomy): Bacteria > Pseudomonadati > Pseudomonadota > Alphaproteobacteria > Hyphomicrobiales > Nitrobacteraceae > Bradyrhizobium > Bradyrhizobium sp. USDA 4011. The sequence goes on along the minus strand of NZ_JBSSGG010000001.1, from coordinate 8,064,537 downwards.
CAGACCGATGCTCAGCCCCGACAGGCCGTAATTGTCGACCAGGCCGCCATCGAGCAGCTTGACGTAGCGCATCGAGCCGTCGCGGTAACGCGCCTGGGCCTCGGCATAGGAGCGCAGCAGCGGCTGCGCGTTCGGATCGTTGCGCACCCGATCGAGCCAGGACGGCAGCGGCGCAGCGCAGCCGCCGGGGTAGGTTTGCAGCACGATCGGGGCGAAAGCCAACGGCACCGCGGCGGACGCCGCCACCGCTTCGGCGACACGATAGGAGCGGATGTCGCTGCACAGCGCGTCGAACGACGTCTTGCCGAACACGAACGGCGTGCGGTTGTAGATGTCTGACGCGTTGATCCACACCCGCGGCCGGCGGTCGTCCGGCAATGCCTCGAACCGCGCGCCGTCGAACAGGTTTTGATCGAGCCAGTCGGTGAACTGGCTGTCGTTGACGCCGCCGCCCAGCGCGCGCCCGATATTGCCGAGCGAGATCCTGGTCTTCAGTCCCTCCTCGGCATTGCGCAGCAGGAAGCGTTCGCGGAAATCGTCGAGCGCCGCGCGCCGCTTCAATCCGAAATAGGCCGCGGTGATCGATCCGCCGGAGACACCGGAGACGAAGTCGACGCGATCGAGCAGCGTCTTGGTGCCGGCGGCGCTGGAGCGCACACGGTCGAGCTCCTCCAGCACGCCGAACGAAAACGCCGCGGCGCGCGTGCCGCCGCCGGAGAACGACAGCGCAAGCAGCAGGTCGTCGTCATAAGCCGGAATATCGCTGACACCGTTGGCGTCGGCAGCCGCGGCGCCGAGCGGCACGTTGCCCGGGAGATTGTAGACGGTTGCGCAGCCGGCCAGGCCCACCGCCACCGCAGCCACCAGCAACGCTGACAGCCATCCCCCTATGCCCGACCTACGCACGAATACTCTCTTTGCCGCTGGCCCCCGCCCGGTTCCACCAGCCTATCACGGCCAATCTGGGCGGCGGCATGGCGGCCGAAACAGGGTTAATGCTCGCGGTGCCAAGACACCGCACAAGACACCGTACCTGGCACCGGTTGTTCAGACCAAAAGTGCGGAGACGATCCGCTCCCACTCAGCCTCAACAGTATCGCTCGCGACGGGTTGGCCGGCCCGGCGATACCAGTAGCCGGCATTGCCGAGATCGCCCTCGACGCGATGCAGATAGGCATGGACCCAGGCCGAATTGGCGTCGCTCTCGTCCTGCACGATCTTGTGCGCCTGGTCCCAGTCGCCCTTCCTCGCCCACCACAATGCGGCGAGCGGCGGCGACAGCGCCGTATCGGGCGCAGCGTCAGCGAGACTGGCGCGGAAATCCGCCATCGCTCACCACCATCTTGGCGCCGCGAACCGGCCGGCCGCCTGCTCGATCACCTCGCCGAGCGAGAACAGCGTCTCCTCGTCGAACGGACGGCCGATCAGTTGCAGGCCGAGCGGCAGGCCTTGCGTGTCCTTGCCCGCGGGCACGGCGATGCCCGGCAGGCCGGCCATGTTCACGGTCACCGTGAAGATGTCGTTGAGATACATCTCGACCGGATCGGCACCGCCCTTCTCGCCAATGCCGAACGCCGCCGACGGCGTCGCCGGCGTCAGGATCGCATGCACGCCCTTGGCGAAGCAGTCCTCAAAATCCTTCTTGATCAGCGTCCGGACCTTCTGCGCACGCAGATAATAGGCATCATAGTAACCGGCCGAGAGCACGTAGGTGCCGATCAGCACGCGGCGGCGCACCTCGGCGCCAAACCCATCGGCGCGGGTGTTCTCGTACATTTCGATGATGTTCTTGGCCGGTTCGCGCAATCCGTAGCGCACGCCGTCGTAGCGCGCGAGGTTCGACGAGGCCTCCGCCGGTGCCACGATGTAATAGGCCGGCAGCGCGTATTTGGTGTGCGGCAGTGACACTTCGACGAGCTCGGCGCCGGCGGCCTTCAGCCATTGCGCGCCCTCGCTCCAGAGCTTCTCGATCTCGGCCGGCATGCCGTCGAGGCGATACTCCCTGGGAATGCCGATCTTCATGCCCTTCACGGACTTGCCGATCGCGGCCTCGTAATCCGGCACCGCGACGTCGACCGACGTGGTGTCCTTGGGATCATGCCCCGCCATCGAGCCCATCAGGATCGCGGCATCCCGCGTCGTGCGCGCGATCGGGCCGGCCTGGTCGAGCGAGGATGCAAACGCCACGATGCCCCAGCGCGAGCAGCGGCCGTAGGTCGGCTTGATGCCGACGGTCGCGGTGAACGCGGCGGGCTGGCGGATCGAGCCGCCGGTGTCGGTCGCGGTCGCGCCCATGCAGAGCAGTGCCGCCACGGCCGACGCCGAGCCGCCGGACGAGCCGCCCGGCACCAGCGCGGTGTTGGAGCCTTCGCGCCGCCACGGGTTGGTGACCGGGCCGAAGCACGAGGTCTCGTTCGACGAGCCCATCGCGAACTCGTCATTGTTAAGCTTGCCGAGCAGCACCGCGCCGTCGCGCCACAGCTGCGAGGTCACCGTCGACTCGTAGGGCGGAATGAAATTGCCGAGGATCTTCGAGCACGCCGTGGTTCGGATATCGCGGGTCGCGAACAGGTCCTTGATGCCGAGCGGAATGCCGGCCAGCGGCCCGCCCTCGCCCTTTGCAATTTTGTCGTCGGCCGCCCTGGCCATTTCGCGGGCGCGGTCCGGCGTCTCGAGCACATAGGCATTGAGCACGCGCGCGTCCTCGATGGCGGCAAGATGCGCGTCAGTCAGTTCGCGGGCGGTGAAAGACTTGCTCGCCAGGCCCTCGCGGGCCTCGGCGATCGTCAGCGATGTCAAATCGGTCATTTATTGATCGGGCTGCAGAAGAACGGAGACAGGGTCTTGTCGTTCGCGGGATCGTCCTGCCGGGGGCTCATATTTCTCTGGGCATTTTCCCTGGCGCGTGCGGCATCGAGTGCCTCGAGATGGTCGAGCACCGCGTCCATCGCCGCATTGGGGTCGGCGACTTTCCCCTTGCGCTCCATCGCATCGAGGAAGTCCATATAAGCCTTGTAGGCCTTCTCGTCGTCGCAGAGCAGACACATCGGGACCGTCCCAGAACAGAGAACTACTCGACCACCTTCGGCACCAGGAAGAAGTGGTTCGTCGTATCAGGCGCATTGCGGACGATGTCGTCGGCGATCTCGCCGTCATTGACCACGTCGGCGCGCTTCTTCATCTCCATCGGCGTCACCGAGGTCATCGGCTCGACGCCGTCGATGTTCACCTCCGACAGCTGCTCGACAAAGGCCAGCATCGCGTTCAGCTCGCCCTGGAGATGGGGAACTTCGGCGTCGCTGACCGCGATCCGCGCCAGATGCGCGATGCGGCGGACGGTCGTGGCGTCTACGGACATTATATAGGGCCTCGGGGCTGAAAGGTCAGCCCGCCGTATAGCAGAGGCCGGTTTTGCGCCGCAACCGCGCGAATCCCTCGGCCCGGCGCTTCGGCACCCTGCCGGGCACCCGGGCGAGACGTCCCGGTGCGCATTCGGGCCGCAAAAGCCTGCGACGAAACCACTTTGCGGCTGCCACGAAGTGGTGCCGAAACATTCAGGGCGCCTACTCCCTCTAAATAGAAAAGTTCGGAGTGCGTCATGCAAACGCTGGAAAGCCGCCCCCGGTCGGAGGGCTGGGATCCTGCCCTGTGGTCGATCGGCACGGTGCTGGGGATCGCGATCCTTTACGTCGCCTGCCTGGTCTGAGCGAGGCGAGCGATGGCCAAGTCCCAAGCGAAAGCCCTGCAGGAAAAGGCCGAGATGTTCGAGCGCCGCGCCGAGAGCGCCACGGATCCGATCTCCCGGCAGCATTACAAGGAAATGGCCGCGCATTATCGCAGGCTCGCGACCGAGCATCTGGAGATCAGCCGGAGCGAGCCGGCGCGTCAGGCCTGAGACAGAGTTCCCATCCGTGCCAGCGCGGCGCCCGCCAGCGTCGGAGCGACCCGGCTTTCCACGGTCGGCTAAGCCGGCTTCGGCAGCAATGGCCGAAAAAACGACCGTTCATAGCGGGCGAAGCAGCGCGTCTCCCTCGCGAAGGCGATCGCCTTCTGAACGTCCGGATCGAGCGCCGAGTCCTTGCGGTACTGTTCGTAGGCCGCAAGGCTCGGAAAGCTGAAAATCGCCAACGCCACGTCGCTTGCGCCCTCGGACGGCAGGAAATAGCCGTGATGAGTGCCGCCAAACCTCGGCACCAGCTCCAGCCACATCGCACCATAAGCCTCGAATTCGGCGAGCTTGTCCGCACGAACTTCGTATCGCAGATAACAGGTGATCATGCCGTGGTGCTCCTGCGCCAGGTGATGTGCCAAGTGATGCGACAAGTGAACTGCCGCCTCTCCATAGCTGGAAATCCGAGGCGGCAGTCCGGGGCATACACCGAAATTGCGGGGACGGAGGCGAAATCAGCCCGCCATCTTGCCCATCCGCGCCAGCGCGGCGCCTGCCAGCGCGCGGGTCAGCTCGGCGGCCGGCATTTCCTTGCCCATCCGCACCGCCTGCCCGGCCCAGAGATTGGTGAAATCGACCTTGCCCTGTTTTTCGGCAGCCGCCTTCAGCGGCCCGAGAGCTGTCGCCGCATGCGGGAACGCCGGCGCGTCTGGTGAGATCGGGCCGACCTCGCGAATCACGCGGTTGGCGACACCGCGCGCCGGGCGGCCGGTCATTACATTGGTGATGACGGTCGATTCATCGCTCGCCTGCGCCAGCGCCACGCGGCCCGCCGCGCTGACCTTGGATTCCGGACAGCGCAGGAACGCGGTGCCGATCTGCACAGCGGATGCGCCCAGCGCAAAGGCCGCGGCGATCCCGCGTCCGTCGGCGATGCCGCCGGCCGCGACGACCGGCACCTTCACCGCATCGACCACCTGCGGCAACAGCGAGAACGTGCCGGGCTGCTCGGCGATATCATCGGTCAGGAACATGGCGCGATGCCCGCCGGCGTCGGCGCCTTGCGCGATGACGACGTCGGCCCCGTTCTCCTCGAGCCAGATCGCCTCCTTCACTGTGGTCGCCGACGACATCACGATGGCGCCCGCGGCCTTCACCCGCTGCAACAGTTTCGGCTCCGGCAGGCCGAAATGGAAGCTGACGACCTCGGGCTTCAGCTCCTCGACCACGGCGCAGAATGCCGCGTCGAACGGCGCGCGGTTCGCCGCGTTGATCGGCGCATCCGGATCGAGACCATGTTCGCGATAGTAGGGCGCCAGGCGCTGCCGCCATTGCGCCTCGCGTGCGGGATCGGCGTCGACCGCCTTGTGGCAGAAGAAGTTGAGGTTGACCGGCGCGGACACGCGCTGGCGGATGATGTTGACCTGCTCACGCGCCTTCTCGGCCGAGAGCATCGCACATGGCAGCGAGCCGAGCCCGCCGCCCTGCGCCACCGCGATCACGAGCTCCGCATCCATCACGCCGGCCATCGGCGCCAGCACGATCGGGAATTCGGTCTTGAAACGATCAATCAATCGACGGTCCGGCCACATGGTCTGTCTCGCGCTTGTTCAGGACAAAGAGGAAAGAGAATTGCGCCGACCCTGCAACCTCTGCTCGGCCTCGGCGACGATGCGGCCGACGATCTCGGCCGCGGGAACGATATCATGGATCAGCCCGACGGACTCACCGGCGAACACCGCGGCAATGTCGAAATTGGCCGCTTCCCTCGCGGCGGCGTATTCGACCGCGACCTCGTCGGCGCGCTGCATCAGCTCGATCTCGCGGCCCGACCAGCGCCGCAGATGATCGTTGGCAAGCGAACGCGCGGTGAACGGCGCCGGCCACAGCAATTTGCGCGACCAGTCCATCACGACGCCGCGCACCGTCTCGCCGCTCTTGGCCGCGCGGATCAGCTGCTTCGCCTGCTCGGGCGCATCAGCCTCGACGCTGGCATAGAAGCGCGTTCCCATCAGCACGCCGGATGCGCCGAGCATCATCATCGCCGCGAGGCCGCGGCCGTCAGCGATGCCGCCGGCTGCAACGACAGGGACCCGCCCCGCCGCGAAGTCGATGATCGCAGGCACGATATCGAGCGTGGTGCGCGACGCGCCGTGACCGCCCGCCTCCGTGCCCTGCGCGATCAGGATATCGGCGCCGCAATCGAGCGCTTGTTGCGCCATCTCCTCGCTCTGTACCTGGCAGATCAGCAGCGCGTCCGCGGCCTTGATCTTGGGCGCGAACGGCGCGGGATCGCCGAATGACAGCATCACCGCGCGCGGCCGCGCCTGCAGTGCGATCTCGATCAGCTCCGGCTGCCTGGCGAGGCTCCAGGTAATGAAACCGATTCCGAACGGGCGGTGATATTTCCTGAGCACCGCCGTCTCCGCTTCGAGCCAGGCCCGGTCTCCGTAGCCGCCGCCCAGAATGCCGAGGCCGCCCGCGTCGCTCACCGCCATCACCAGCCGGCTTCCCGTGATCATCGCCATCGGCGCCAGCAGGATCGGATGCGCGATGCCCAGACGAGCCGTCAATTCGGTGCCGATCGGCATGCGTTGCTCCCTGTTCTGGACTTGCTGTTCTGGACTCGCAGCGTAAGCGGACCTAACATTCTCGGAAAATGAATACTAGAGAACGCTACCATCTCTAAAATGGAACGGTGGTCCCAGATGGAATTGACCGACCTGCTCACCTTTTCTACGGTCGCTAGGCTCGGCGGCATCACCCGGGCCGCCGACGAGCTGAATACCGTGCAGTCCAACGTCACCCAGCGCATCAAGGCGCTGGAGGCCGAGATCGGCACGGCGCTGTTCGAGCGTCACAGCCGCGGCATGTCGTTGACCGGCGCCGGCCGCCGCCTGCTGCCCTATGCGCAGCGCATGGCGGCGTTGTCGCGCGAAGCCGTGCTCGCCGCCCGCGACGATGGCGAGCCAAAGGGGCCGCTGTCGATCGGCTCGATGGAGACCACCGCCGCGGTGCGGCTGCCGACGCTGCTTGCCGAGTTTCATCGCCGCTATCCGGCTGTGCGCCTGACCTTGCGCACCGCACCGACCGCCGACCTCGTGGCGGCCGTGCTCGACGGCTCGCTCGATGGCGCCTTCGTCGCCGGTCCGATCGAGCACGCCGAACTGTCGGCGACATCCGCCTTCACCGAGGAACTGGTGCTCGTCACCGCGCAGCGCTGGAAATCGCTCGCCGCCTTGCGCGCCGGCACGCCGGAGTCGGGCCCGACTGCGCTCGTGTTCCGCACCGGCTGCACCTACCGGCAACGCCTCGAACAGGTGTTCACCGAGTTCGGCTGGCCGTCCGCCGCCCGCTTCGAGCTCGGCACGCTCGACGGCATGGTCGGCTGCGTCGCCGCCGACATGGGCGTCACATTGCTGCCGCGCGCGGTGGTCGAGCGCGACCACGTCCAGCGCGACATCAAGATCCACAAGCTTAATCCGCAGCATGCGCATGTCGAGACGCTGTTCATCCAGCGCCGCGCCGCGCACCAGTCCAGCGCGTTGCAGGGACTTGCCGCATGCCTTGGCGGCGACGATAGGGTGATCGCCGCCTGACCGGCGTTTTCGCATGGACGGCCGCTCGCAGCCGGGCTTTGCCTCGGCGCGCGGGTGCATGCTAAGCGCTAGCGCCATGCCCGCCCCCATCCTTCCTCTGATCGAAGCCGCACCGCACTGGCCTGACCGCGGCGCGCTGGTCGGCCTCGACCTCGGCACCAAGACCATCGGCGTTGCCGTCTCCGATCCGGACCGGCGGCTCGCGACCGGCGTCGAGACCATCCAGCGCAAGCAGTTCAAGGCCGACGCCGCGCGGCTGTTCGCGATCGCGGCCGAGCGCAGCGCCGTCGGCTTCGTGCTGGGCCTGCCGATCAACATGGACGGCAGCGAGGGCCCCCGCGCACAGTCGACCCGGGCATTCGCCCGCAATCTCTCAAACCTCACCGCGCTTGCGATCGGGCTGTGGGACGAACGGCTGTCGACAGCCGCGGTCGAGCGCGAGCTGATCGGGATGGACGTCAGCCGCGCCCGCCGTGCCGAGGTGATCGACGAGCACGCCGCGATCTTCATCCTGCAGGGCGCGCTCGACCGGCTGGCGAAGCTACGCGGAGACCGCTGACGATGGCCGTGGTGATCGCGGCGCTGTTGCCGGTGTTTTTGCTGATCGTGCTCGGTTTCATCCTGAGACGCACGCTGATGCGGCTCGACACCCAATGGCACGGGCTGGAGCAGCTCACCTACTACGTGCTGTTCCCGGTGCTCTTGGTGCAGACGCTGGTGAAGGCCGACCTGACCAAAGTGCCGGTCGCGGGTGTCGGCGGCGCGCTGCTGCTCGCCGCGCTTTTGATGTGCCTGCTCTGCCTCGCGCTGCGTAGCCCACTCGCCCGCGCCGGCGTCGACGGCCCCGCCTTCACCTCGATCTTCCAGGGCGCCACCCGCTGGCAGACCTATGTCGCGCTGTCGGTGTCGGGCAATCTCTATGGCAAGGTCGGACTTGCGCTGGCCTCGGTGGCGATGGTCGCGATCATCCCGCTGGTCAACGTCTTCAGCGTCGCGGTGCTGGCGAAATATGCCTCATCCGGGAAGCGCTCCGCGGGCGCCATCGTGATGACCGTGGTGAAGAACCCGCTGATCTGGGCCTGCGTGATCGGGCTCGCCATCAACGTCACGCATGTGCCGCTGCCGAAGATCTGGCACGACGTCGCCGACGCGCTCGGCGGCTCGTCGCTCGCGATCGGCCTGCTCGTCACCGGCGCCGGGCTGCATCTGGAAGGCATCTTCCGCCCTAGCCTTGCCGCCAGCGTCGCGTTGGTCCTGAAGCTGGTCGCAATGCCCGTGCTCACGGTCGCGCTCGCCGTGTGGTTCGGCGTCACGGGCGCCAATCTCGCCATCGTCGCGGTCTGCGCCGCGGTACCGACCTCGCCGTCAGCGTATGTGCTGGCGCGCCAGATGGGCGGCGACGCCCCCCTGCTCGCCCAGATCATCACGCTGCAGACGATTTTGGCCGCGATCACGATGCCGATCGTGATCGCCGCCGTTGGGCCGTAGCATACGGCATGCGCCTGCGCTGGCCGGCGCGGTGCGCTGATCGTCGCTACTTCCCGCTCGAACCGGTGAACGCTGTATCGAGCACATCGCCGATCGGCTGCCAGCTGCGGCCGTCAAACTGAAGCAACCGCAATTGCTCGACCGGGCGGAAGCGACCGGTGTTGATCTTGATGCCGGGGAGCAAGGCGGATGCCTGATAATCCCTCAGCGCCGCAGCCTGCTTCATGACGTTTTCACGCGACAGGTCGTTGCCGCATTGCCTGAGCACCTGGACCATCGTTTCGGCGGCGGCATAGCCGTAGACTGCGGCAGCGTCGTCCTTGCCGCCGGCTTTCGTAAACTTGTCAAGGAAGCTGCGCCAGGCGCCCTGATCTTCCCTCCAGGCCGGATCGCTCGCATCCTTCAGGAAGGCGGCGGTGATGACGCCCGTCGCATTCTCGGTGCCTGCCGGCTTGAGCACCGTCTCGATCGATGACGCCATCTGGTTCACGACGAACACCGGCCGCCAGCCGTGCTCGGCCGCGGCCCGGATCACCTTCGAGGCATTTTCCGGCACCCCGGCAAACACAAAGACCTCGGCCCCCGATTGCTTCAGGATCGATATGTGGCCGTCCAGATGCTGATCGTCGACATCATAGGCGATGTCGACCCTGATGTTGTGGGCGACGTCACCCAGCCCTTGCACCAATCCCTTGAACAATTCCCGGCCGAACTGGTCATTCTCCCAAAGCGCCACGATCTTCTTTCCAGGATAGAAAGCCTGGATGTAATTGGCATAGATGCGCCCCTCCTCGCGATACGAGGGCTGCCAGCCCATGGTCCACGGATAGACCGAGGGATCGCTGAGGTCCTGATCGCCGGAGGCAACAAAAAGCTGCGGGATCTGCCGTTCGTTGAGATACTTCCGCACCGCGAGATTCTCCGGCGCGCCGAACGAACCGAACATCAAAAGCACATTGTCGGTCTCGACGAGAATGCGCGTGAGGTCCATGGCGTTGGAAACATCCGACAGATCGTCATAGGACATGAAACGGATCTTGCGACCGCCGATGCCGCCGCGTTCGTTGATCATCTCGAAATAGGCGGCTTCCGCCTTGCCGATCTGGCCGAAAATCTCGAGCGCGCCGCTGTACGGCATCAGATTGCCGATCCGGATTTCGGTGTCCGTGGCGCCCTGGTCGCGCACCTGCTGCGTGATGGCACCGAGCGACGCCAGCGCGACGACGCTGGCCAGCAGAGTTCGGATCAACATGGCCATGAGAAGAGCTCGCACGACGGCAGCCGCCGCTGCCTGGTTTCAGTCCGGCCCGCGCTCGTTCATTGATCTGGATCATAGCACTCGAAGGGGGCACTGGCATCCCCTCTGTCAGCCTCCTGAGCGGACCGCGACGCGCAGCTACCGGGTTCCGGACCATCATGCTGCAGACGATCACGGCGGCCGCTACGATGCCGATCGTGGTCGCAGCGGTTGGGCTTTAGAAGGCCCTCATAAATAGGCTCGATCTCCAGCCCGGATCCAATGCCGTTCAAAGCGCACAGGCACCGAAGGGACACAGAGCGGCGCGCTCAGCGCGTCGGGGATTTCGATTTCGCAACGATCTGCGCCGTCGCTGTAGACTAGCATTCCTTGCGAGATCCGTAACACAATACTCGAACCGCGCTGTTGTTCGTTCGACCACCGATCCAGAGCCGCTACACTGTCCGGCGTCGCAAACCCTTGAAACGCTTTGATCTTGGGAATGAGGTGCTTGACCCCAAGTACTCTCCAAAAAATGGCATCAGCGAGGACCGCGACCCAAACGTCAGCCTCGCTTGTCAGGTCTCTAGTACGATCCGTCAGCCCCTGAAGCCCACGCAAGCCAGCGTGCACGATGCGACGGAAATTTGCGGGAAATGGCGAGAACAGCAGATACCCCGGCAGATCGTAGCGCATGGTGCCGCCGTGCGTTCGCCGCCATGGCGAAGGGCACTCCGGGCCAGCATCGGTTGATCGAATGTAGAGCGCGCCTTTTGCCTCGCGGATCATCGGCCAGAAATTTCTCGCGGGCGATCGACGAATTGCATCGTGAAGATCTGCGATGGCAAGGGCAACGGGGGCCGCCTTGGCCAACTCATCGACGGCCATCGACAGGTAATGACTGTGCTGGCTTATGTACTCCTCAGCCAAGTCGCGATTCAAGCGATGAAGATGGTGGCGATAGGTCAGCATGTGCGCGTTGAACGCGTCGGGGGTTTGATTTGACATCAATCGTCCATTTTCCGAAACGCGCACGCGTACTGGAGTAGCGCCCCTATTATATCCCCGTCATTGCAAGCGAAGCGAAGCAATCGATCTCTCCGTTCGCTGAGACATGGATTGCTTCGTCGCTTTGCTCCTCGCAATGAGGGCGGAGAGAGACCGTCTACGACCCCGCCAGCCACCAGGTCTGGAGCGTCGCTGCAAAATTGTTCAGCCCGTGCAGCAGAATGGTCAGCAAGGTCGAGCCGGTACGGAAGCGCAGATACCCGAACAGCAACCCGATCGACAACACCTCACAGAGGAAGAACCAGTCGTACTGCAGGTGCATCACGGTCCAGACGATCGACGACAGCAGGATCGCGCCATAGGGGCCGAGCCTGGATTCCGACCAGCCGCGATAGAGCCAGCCGCGCGCGAACAGCTCCTCCCAGAGCGGCGCGGCCACGGCAAAGGCGATTACCAGAAGCCACAGCGCGCTGTGCTCCTGCGCCGATTTCAGCACGTCACCCATGAAACCCGGCGTCACCTCGCGGCCGGCGGCGCGGGACACCATGTCCCAGGCGCCGACCAGCACGATCAGCGCGACGACGCCGATGATCACGTTTTTCCACGACGTCCCGCGCAGCCCGAGGTAATCGGCGAACGGGATCCCGGTGCGGCGGATCGCGAACCACAGCACCAGCAGCACCATCGGCAGGCCCGCGAGGACCGAGAGCGAGATCGTCAGACCGTCGGCGACCACATGGGTGATGCCGGCCGCCGACAGTTCGCCGCCCTGCGCGATGATGCGATAGGCGATGACCGCGACCTGGCCGAGGAACATCGCGGCGAAGATCAGAAGGCCCCACAGCGCGGTGCCCCAGAACTTCCACACCTGAGGGGGACGCGGCGGCGGTTCGATGGTGGTCGGCGGAGTATCGGGATTGAGTGCGTCCATCAGCAAACCTTCATGGCAGCGCTCGCGCCAGCAGCGCGCGCTGATCGGCATCGGAGAGGTCCACCGCGCCGTACATGCCGGCGTGGCGTTCGGCAAGCCGTGTCGCCGCGAGCAGTTCGGCGTTCCCCGGCGAGACCTGGTTGAGCGCCGCGGTGGCGGCCAAGAGCGCCAGCTTCTCGACTGCAAGCCGTGCGATGCGCTCGCTGTCCGCTCGGCGGAACGATTGTCCGATCGACGCAATAGCCTCGGCGGCGCCCGGCAGACCCCTGGTCTCGTCGGCGAGCGCACGCAGGACGGCGAGCGCGGCATCGGCCTCGCGGCCGAGCGCGCGCAACACGTCGAGGCACATCACGTTGCCGGAGCCTTCCCAGATCGCGTTGACCGGCGCCTCGCGATAATGCCGCGCCAGAATTCCCTCCTCGACATAGCCATTGCCGCCGAGGCACTCCATCGCCTCGTAGAGGAAGCCGGGTGCGCTCTTGCAGGTCCAGTATTTGATCGCCGGCGTCAGCAGCCGCATATAGGCGGCCTCGCCTGCATCGATGGGCGCGCGATCGAAGGCGCGGCACAGCCGCATCACCAGCGCGATCGACGCCTCGACATGCAATGCCATGTCCGAGAGCACCGCCTGCATCAGCGGCTGGTCGGCGAGATGCTTCTGGAACACGCTGCGGTGCCGCGCGTGATTGAGCGCATGCGCCAGCCCCGAGCGCATCAGGCCGGCGGAGGCGATCGCGCAATCCTGCCGCGTCAGCTGCACCATCTGGATGATGGTACGGATGCCCTTGCCCTCCTCGCCGATCAATTCGGCATGGGCGCCGTGGAATTCCACCTCCGAGGAGGCATTGGAGCGGTTGCCGAGCTTGTCCTTCAGCCGCTGGAAGTGGATCGCATTGACCGTGCCGTCGGGCGCAAAGCGCGGCATGAAGAAGCAGCTCAAGCCCTGCTCGGCCTGCGCCAGCACCAGGAACGCGTCGCACATCGGCGCCGACATGAACCATTTGTGCCCGGTGATACGCCAGGCGTCGCCGGCGCGCTCGGCGCGCGTCATGTTGGCGCGCACATCGGTGCCGCCCTGCTTTTCCGTCATGCCCATGCCGAGCGTCATGCCGCGCTTGGTCCACCATGGCGCAAAGCTGGGGTCGTATGCGCGCGCTGAGATCACCGGCATCGTCTTCGCCAGAATGTCCGGCTGCGAGGCCAGCGCCGCGACCGAGGCGCGCGTCATCGTGATCGGGCAGAGATGACCGGTCTCGACCTGGGACGCGATATAGAACCTCGCCGCGCGCACCACCTCGGCGGCCCCGCCGGCCGGCTTGCCGTCGGCGGTCCAGGTCGAGTTGTGCATGCCGGCATGGGCCGAGTGCGCCATCAGCTCGTGATAGGCCGGATGAAACCCGACCTCGTCGCGGCGATTGCCCCTGGCATCGAAGGTTCGCAGTTTCGGTGTGTTCTCGTTGGCGAGCCGGCCGCGCTCCGCCATGGCGGCCGATCCCCAATGCTTGCCGAAATCCGCCAGCTCTGCGCTGGCCGTCGCCCCGCCATTGGCGGACACTGCGGCAACCAGCGGCGCGTCCACTGTGAAGAGGTCGACGTCCTCAAAGGGCGGCGACTGGTTCAGCACTTCGTGGGTGGTAAAGGATGCCTGCGTCATGGGCGTGTCTCGACCTGTCAGGAATCAATTGCGGCGCGACGCGATCGGGAAATCATAGGCTGGTCCGCCCGCCCCCGGCAGCGAAAAGTGCCACCACTCCTTCGAATAGTTCACAAATCCCTGCCCGGCCATCGCCGCAACCAGCCTCGTCCGCCAGCGCTTCTGCGACTGCGTGATGGCCCCCGAGGCGGTATGGCCCTTGGCATCGGAGCAGTCATACCCGGTGCCCATGTCGACGCTGCCCTCCGGGGCCCGCGCCGCGACCGGCGCGGTGCAGTCGGCGTAATCCTTGGCCGGATCGAACTTCCGCGAATTGTCGGCGCGAAGATCGACCAGCGTGAGATCGACCGCGACGCCGGTCGAATGCCCGGAATGGGTGGCGATGTAGCCGAGGCGGAACAGATCCGCCTTCGAGAACGCCGGGTTGTAGCGCCGCTCGGCGGCGGTCTCCTTGCCGTTCCTCGACCACGCCACCATGTCGGCGACCGCGCGGGCCGGCCGGTAGCAATCGAACATTTTCAGCGACAGGCTTTGCCGCGCCAGTTCTTGCTGCACGGCCTTGAGCCGCAGCCCCACCTCCCGCTTCACCACGCATTCCGCCGCGCCATAGCCCGCGATCGGCCGCCCCATGAAATTGTTGGAGGTCGCATAGCGGATGTCCTGGATGATGGTCGGATCGATGTCGCGCAGGAACATGAAGTCGCCGGGCAGGCTCTGAGCGAAGGCGGACGAGATCGACCCCGAGATCAACTCGATGGCCAATAATGCGATCACGGCAGTTTTCACGAGTCCTCGCTCCGCTGTCCTGGCTGCATGGCCGTCCAAGGCACCACCTCGCCTGTGCTCCGCCCGAGCCCGGTCGTCCACCTCTTGTTCCGGAAAGACCAGCAAAAGCAAGGCGCGGACAGCTTGCAATAGGCCCGGGCATGATGGCGGAGAAACCCGGCCCCATCTTACTCGGGGAAAACTCCTCCGGGCCCTCTTCGCGCTTGCCCCACCGGCCATCCGCGCCTATAGCTCTCGCTTTAATGACCCCATCATTAAAATCGACTTTTGTCCTCGGTCACCGGCATCTGCTGGGCATCGAGGGCCTTTCCGCTGACGACATCACGGGCCTGCTCGACCTCTCCGAGGAGTATGTCGAGCTCAACCGCCAGGTCGACAAGAAGCGCGCCAGTCTGCGCGGCCGCACCCAGGTCAATCTGTTCTTCGAGGCCTCGACCCGGACCCAGTCCTCGTTCGAGATCGCCGGAAAACGCCTGGGCGCCGACGTCATGAACATGTCGGTGTCATCGATGTCGACCCGGAAGGGCGAGACCTTGATGGACACCGCGGTGACGCTGAACGCGATGCACCCCGATATCCTGGTGGTGCGCCACCACGCCTCCGGCGCGGTCGAGCTGCTGGCGCGCAAGGTTGACGGTTCCGTGATCAATGCCGGTGACGGCGCCCACGAGCATCCCACCCAGGCGCTGCTCGATGCGCTGACCATCCGCCGCAACAAGGGCCGGCTCGAGGGGCTGACGATCGCGATCTGCGGCGACGTGCTGCATTCGCGCGTGGCGCGTTCCAACATCTTCCTGCTCAACACCATGGGTGCCCGTGTCCGCGTGGTGGGCCCCTCCACGCTGCTGCCGCGCGGCATCGAGCGGATGGGCGTCGAGGTCGCGCGCGACATGCGCGAAGGGCTGAACGGCGCCGACATCGTGATGATGCTGCGGCTGCAGCGCGAGCGCATGAACGGTTCCTTCGTGCCTTCGAGCCAGGAGTATTTCCACTATTTCGGCCTCGACCAGAAGAAGCTCGCTTACGCCAAGCCCGATGCGCTGGTCATGCATCCCGGCCCGATGAACCGCGGTGTCGAAATCGACACTTTCGTCGCCGACGGCGCCCAGTCGCTGATCCGTGAACAAGTCGAAATGGGTGTGGCGGTGCGCATGGCAGTGCTCGAAGCGCTCGCCCGCAACCTGCCGAACGCGTGACGCCATGCTGACTGACCGCCGCCCCATCCTGCTCGCCAACGCCCGCGTCATCGATCCGTCCCGCGACTTCGACGGTCCGGGCGACGTCCTGATTGCGGACGGCGTGATCCGTGACGCCAAGCGCGGCATCGGCGCCGCCGGCGTCCCCGAAGGCACCGACATCGTCAATTGCGCCGGCAAGATCGTGGCCCCCGGCCTGATCGACATGCGCGCCTTCGTCGGCGAACCCGGTGCCAGCCACCGCGAGACCTTTGCGTCCGCGAGCCAGGCCGCGGCCGCCGGCGGCATCACCACCATCATCTGCCAGCCCGACACCTCGCCGGTGATCGACAATTCTGCGACCGTCGACTTCGTGCTGCGCCGCGCCCGCGACACCGCGATCGTCAACATCCACCCGATGGCGGCGCTGACCAAGGGCATGCAGGGCCAGGAGATGACCGAGATCGGCCTGTTGAAGGCCGCCGGCGCCGTCGCCTTCACCGATGGCGACCGCAGCGTCACCAATGCCCAGGTGATGCGGCGCGCGTTGACCTACGCTCGCGATTTCGACGCGCTGATCGTGCATCACACCGAGGACCCGCATCTGGTGGGCGAAGGCGTGATGAACGAGGGCGAGTTCGCCACGCGGCTCGGCCTCGCCGGGATTCCGACCGCCGCCGAGTCGATCATGCTCGAGCGCGACATGCGGCTCGCGGCGCTGACCGGCGGGCGCTATCACGCGGCCTCGCTGACCTCGATCGAGTCGCTGGAGATCCTCAAGCGTGCCCGCGACAACGGCCTCAACGTCTCGGCCTCGGTCTCGATCAACCACGTGACGCTGAACGAGAACGACATCGGCCCCTACCGCACCTTCCTCAAGCTGGCGCCGCCGCTGCGCACCGAGGAGGACCGCAGGGCGCTGGTCGAAGCGCTCGCCTCCGGCTTGATCGACGTCGTGATGAGCGATCACAATCCGCAGGACGTCGAGGTCAAGCGGCTGCCGTTCGCGGAAGCGGCGAGCGGCGCGGTCGGCCTGCAGACCATGCTGCCGGCGGCGCTGCGGCTGATCCACAATGGCGAGATGGAGTTCAAGACGCTGATCCGGGCGATGTCGACGCGGCCGGCGGAACTGCTCGGCCTGCCCGGCGGCACGCTGCGCGCCGGGGCCCCCGCCGATGTGATCGTGATCGACGCCGACACCCCCTGGGTGCTCGATCGCGACGATCTCAAGTCGCTGTGCAAGAATACGCCGTTCGACGACGCCCGCTTCTCGGGCCGCGTGACGCGGACGATCGTCGGCGGACGGACGGTGTACGAACACGTCTAAATTGGCGTGGAACTCAGCGTACCGCGAGTTGCGACATCGCTTCCATCGTCGTTCCAACGACGATGGCGGCGACATAAACCACAAAGAAAACCTGCTCCAGCCGCCTGCGAACAGAAGCCATGATAAGCTCCCTCATTTCCAAGGCCATGGTGTGGATTGATGGTTAATATTTCATTGACGGGATTGCCAAAAATGGATCGGATCGACCGTCCAGGGAACCACCGCGATGTCTGCTGACGCGCTGCTGCTCGCCGCCTTCCTGATCGGCTATCTCCTGGGCTCGATCCCGTTCGGCATGATCCTCACCAGGCTCGCCGGCACGCAGGATCTGCGCACCATCGGCTCGGGCAATATCGGCGCAACCAACGTGCTGCGCACCGGCCACAAAGGCCTCGCCGCGGCGACGCTGATCGGCGACATGCTCAAGGGCACCGTCGCCGTCATCATCGCAGGCACCATCGACGGCCCGAACGCGGCAATGCTGGCGGCGCTCGGCGCATTCCTCGGCCACCTGTTCCCGGTCTGGCTCAGATTCCGCGGCGGCAAGGGCGTCGCGACCTATATCGGCGTGCTGCTCGGCCTGTTCTGGCCCGCGGCGCTGATCTTTGCCGTGATCTGGATCGGCACCGCCACCACCACGCGCTACTCGTCGCTGTCGGCGCTCGTCGCCGCGTTCCTGACGCCGCTGTTCCTGTGGTGGTTCGGCCACAACGCGCTCGCCTCGCTGTTCGCCGTGCTGACGCTGCTGTTGTTCTACATGCACCGCGAGAACATCAAGCGGCTGCAGGCCGGCACCGAAGGCAAGATCGGCGAGAAGAAATAACTCTCACCGTCATTCCGGGGCGATGCGCAGCATCGAACCCGGAATCCATTGGGCCGCATGTTTCGCGGTGAAATGGATTCCGGGATCGCGACTACGTCGCGCCCTCAGGTGCGCAATTGCGCACCGGGGAATGACGAGGTCTATTTTGTCAAAGCGTCCTCGACAAAGCTCGCCGCCGCCAACGCCTTTGCATCGCTGCCAAAACCCGCGATCACGGTCACGCCAACCGGCAATCCGCCCTCGGCGGTCAGCGTCGGCACGTTGACGCAGGGCACGCCCATCAACGTCCAGAGCCGGTTGTAACGGGGATCGCCGGTCGAGGCCAAGCCGTTCGGCGCGGCACCCGGCGCCGACAGCGTCAGCAGCACATCGACCTCGCCAAAAATCGCGGCGAGCGCCTGCCGCGCACGCAGCGTGACGTCCATCGCCGCATCATACTCGGCGGGCGTGCCGCCCTTGCTTTCGTCGAGCCGGCCGCGCAGCAGCGGCGGCATCGCATCGTAGTTCTGGCCGTATTCCCAGGCAAACGACTGATGCGCCTCGAACTCCTGCACCACCGGATGAATCCGCCACGCCTCGGCGATGACCTCGGGCATCGCAAGCTCGCGCACGGTTGCGCCCGCCCGCTCCGCCGCCCGCGCCGCCTTCTGCAACGCCTCCGCGCCGGATGGTTCGGGCGCGCCGGCAAATGCCTGCGTCACGACGCCGATGCGCGGTGCCGCGACGACAGACGGGACCACCAGATCAGGTCGTTTGGTCATCGCCGCCAAGCCTAGAGCAACATCGCGCACGCCGGCACCGAACAGCCCTACCGTATCGAGCGTCCACGAAAAACACTTCACGCCGACGGTCGGCAGCAGCCGGTAGCTCGGCTTGATCGCAGCGACGCCGCAGAACGAGGCCGGCCGGATCACCGATCCGCCGGTCTGCGTGCCCAATGCCAGCGGGATCATCCCGGCGGCGACCGCGGCCGCCGAGCCCGACGACGAGCCGCCCGGCGTGTGCGCGTGATTGTGCGGATTGAGCGTTGCGGTCGGATCGTTCGCCGCGAACGCCGTCGTCGTGGTCTTGCCGACGATGGTCGCGCCGGCCTGCTTCAGCGCCATCACGACCGGCGCATCGGCGCGCGGTTGATGGCCGCGATAGATCGCAGCCCCCATCTCGGTCGGGAATCCGGCGGTATCGATGATGTCCTTGATGCCGACCGCGATGCCGCGCAGCGGCCCGGCATCCTGCGCACGCGCCTTCGCGTCGTGGCGGACGAAGGCGCCGATCTTCTTCTCCTGCGCATCGATCGCCTGCAGCGATTGGCTGATGGCGGCTTCAGGCGACAGCGCGCCTTGTTCGATACGCGCTTGGAGGTCGGCAAGTGAGATCATGGGCGGCTTCCGCGAATTGGCGACCGCTTGTAGCGCGTCACGCCTACTCCGCCAATGTCGCGGTTGATCACAATCCCAGGTTGGGCGAAGCTAGAGCCCGCATGCATGACCGGTCACCCAGCACCACTGAACTCACGGACACCGAACGGCTCAACCGCCTGCGGTTGATCCGTTCCGACAATGTCGGCCCGCGCACCTTTGCATCGCTGCTCCGCCATTTTGGCGATGCGGCGCACGCGCTGGAGCGCCTGCCGGATCTCGCGCGCCGCGGCGGCGCATCGGGACCCGGGCGCATCGCGAGCGAAGCCGATGCCGCCGCGGAGCTCGCGGCCTGCGCCAAGTTCGGATCGATCTCGTCGCACCGGAGGAAGCGCACTATCCGGCGCGGCTTGCCACCATCGACGACGCGCCGCCGCTGCTCGGCGTGCGCGGCGCACGCGACACGCTGATGCGCCCGATGATCGCGATCGTCGGCTCCCGCAATGCATCCGGCGCCGGGCTGAAATTTGCAGGCCAGCTGGCGCGCGATCTCGGCGACGCCGGCTTTGTCGTGATCTCCGGCCTTGCCCGCGGCATCGACCAGGCGGCGCATCGCGCGACGATTGCAAGCGGCACGGTCGCCGTGCTGGCCGGCGGCCATGACCGCATCTACCCGCCGGAGCATGAGGATCTGCTGGCCGCCCTGCTCGAACGCGGCGCGGCGATTTCGGAGATGCCGCTCGGCCACGTCCCGCGGGCGCGCGACTTTCCCCGCCGCAACCGGCTGATCTCGGGCGCATCGCTCGGCGTCGTGGTGGTGGAGGCCGCCCACCGCTCGGGCTCGCTGATCACGGCACGGATGGCCGCCGAACAGGGCCGCGAGGTGTTCGCAGTGCCGGGCTCGCCGATCGATCCGCGCGCAGCCGGCGCCAACGATTTGATCAAGCAAGGCGCCACGCTGGTCACCGAGGCCGCCGACGTCATCAGCGCGGTCACGCCGATCATGGAGCGGCCCGTCATGCTGTCCGCGCGCGAAGACGACGAGCCGCTGGATTTTGCCAGCGATGCGCCCGATCGCGTCCGCATCATCAATCTGCTCGGACCGAGCCCGATCAGCCTCGACGATCTGATCCGGATGGCCGATGTCTCGCCCGCTGTCGTCCGCGCGGTGCTACTCGAGCTCGAGCTTGCCGGCAGGCTCGAGCGTCACGGCGGCGGGCTGGTGTCGATGATCTAGTCGGCGCTAGTTGCTCGCGCATCTCTCACCGTCATCCTGAGGAGCCCTGCGCAGCAGGCGTCTCGAAGGATGCACGGCCCGGCTGGTGGCCTCGACCCTTCGAGACGGCCGCGTTGCGGCCTCCTCAGGGTGACGGATCACCAATTCATCACTCTGCATTGCGCGCATCGAAATCATTCCGCGCGCCCTCGATCTCCGGCAGGTGCGCGAACGCCCATTCGCCAAGCGCCTTCACCGGTTTCGCCAGACCGCGACCAAGATCCGTGAGCTCGTAATCGACCCGCGGCGGGATGGTCGGAAACACCGTGCGCGTGACCAGGCCATCGCGCTCCAGCCCGCGCAGCGTGAGCGTCAGCATCCGCTGCGAGATGCCGTTGATCATCCGCTTCAGCTCGTTGAAGCGCTTCGGCCCCTCCATCAGCATCATGATCACGAACACACTCCATTTGTCGCCGACCCGCGCCAATACGGAGGCAACCGCGCGGCAATCGCTGTGGTCGGGACTCGGCCGCAGCGGCGGAGCAGTCACATGGATGTTCTCAGGTCTCATTGCTGTGCTCGGGTTTCAAAAATGTGCGTTCTTGCGGACATTTAGGGCGGTCACTCATATAGCGCCAGTTACAAACCTATACCAAAGGTGACCCCTGCCATGAAACTTCTGCACATCGACTCCTCGGTCCTCGGCCCCCACTCCGTCAGCCGCCAGGTCTCCGCGGCCGCCGTCGGGCGGCTGCGCCAGGCCAATCCCGGCCTGGTCGTGAGCTACCGCGATCTCACCCAGACCCCGCTGGCCCACCTCTCCGGCCTGCACCTCGCCGCCAGCCAGGGCGCGGCGCCGGACCCGTCGGTGCGCGACGACATCGCAACCGGTCAGGCGGTTCTCGACGAGTTCCTTGCCGCCGACATCGTCGTGATCGGCGCGCCGATGTACAATTTCACCATTCCCTCCCAGCTCAAGGCCTGGATCGACCGCGTTGTGGTCGCGGGCAAGACCTTCAGATACGGCGCCGCCGGCGTCGAGGGATTGGCCGGCAACAAGCGCGTCATCATCGCGATCTCGCGCGGCGGCTATTACGGCGCCGACACGCCGATGGCCGCGCTCGAGCACCTCGAGAGCTATCTGCGCGGCGTGTTCGGCTTCATCGGCGTCACGAATCTCGAGCTGATCCCCGCCGACGGCATCCAGGTGGGTCCCGAACATCGCGAGAAGGCCGTCGCAGGCGCGCTGCAGGCCGCCGGCAGCCTGAACGCCGCCTGACGTGTCACATTCCTGCCGTCACCTCGGTGGCGGCAGGCCGCTTCGGGTGGATGAAGTCAGAACCAGGCGCCTTGAATGCCGAAGATGACGGCGACGAGCGAGATCAACAAACCGATACCTGAGAACAGCGCGACCGTCACAAACTGCGCTGAGTCTGAGTTTTCATTTTCGGAGGTAGACGAAACCGGGATCCGCGTCGAAATGCGGGCTGCTTTCGGCATGAAGGAACTCCAAAATGATTCCGTGGTGAAAAAAATCCCCGCCTATTCAGGAGTCCGGCGAGTACGTCAAAGGTTCAATATGCGCGATGATAGTCGCGCGCGAAATCGGCCGGTGTGAACCGCTTCACACCGGCCGTTCGTTACAATGAGAAACAACCTTTATCCGCGATAGATCGGCGCGCCGGCGGGAGATGCCGTTGCACCGCCATCGATGAACAGTTCCTGTCCCTGCACATGCGCCGCGTCGTCGGACGCCAGGAACAACACCGTCTTCGAGATGTGATCGGGTTCACCGATACGTCCGAGCGGCGTGGACTTCCCGATCCGCTGTTCGAACGCTTTCTCGGCCTCGGGCGTTGCGATCGCAGCGCCCCAGATCGGCGTACGCACGGCGCCCGGCGCCACCACGTTGACGCGGATGTTGCGCGGCGACAGTTCTGACGCCATCACCCGCGCCATCGCGCGCACGCCGGCCTTGCTCGCGGCATAGGCCGAGTAGCCGGGATTGCCGAGCACCGAAATCACCGAGCCATTGAGGATGATGGACGCGCCGTCGTTGAGATAAGGCGCGACCGCCTGCACGGTGAAGAACACGCCGGTGAGATTGGTACGGATCACATTTTCGAATGCGGCGAGCGTGGTGCCGCCGACCGGCGTCTGGCCGGGAATGCCGGCATTGGCGAACAGCACGTCGTACTTGCCGAACTTCTCCGCGCCCTGCTTCACCGCGGCTTCCAGCGCCGCGACATCGGTGGCATCGGCCACCACCGCGAGCGCGTTCGGTCCGAGCTGGCGCGCCGCGGCCGCGAGCGTCTCCTTGTTGCGCCCGGTGATGACGACCTTGGCGCCTTCGGCGACGAACAGCCTTGCTGTCGCAAGCCCGATGCCGCTGTTGCCGCCGGTGATCAACGCCGTCTTGTTTGCCAGTCTCATGTCCGCCTCCAGTTGGTTGCATTATTAAACTTCGTTGCCTACCTATGGCATCAGGTTTAATATTGCAACCACACAAGACCGTGATGGCCCAACTTTCGGAGCGTGCGTCGTGAAACGAACCAGCCTTGCAGGCGACAGCTGTCCGGTGGCACGCGCGCTCGACGTGTTCGGCGACTGGTGGTCGCTCCTGATCATCCGCGACGCCAGCCTCGGCCGGCGCCGTTTCGGCGAATTCCAGGCCAGCCTCGGGCTCGCGAAGAACATCCTCACCACCCGGCTGCGCACGCTGGTCGAGCGCGGCATCCTGAAGATGGTCCCCGCCTCCGACGGCAGCGCCTATCAGGAATACGTGCTGACGCCGAAGGGCCGCGGCATCTTTCCGATCCTGGTTGCACTCCGGCAATGGACCGAGGAATTCGACGACCATCCGGATGAGATCGCGACCATCATGGTCGACCGTGACAAGGGCAAGCCGGTGAAGAAGCTCGCACTGCTTTCGCAGGACGGACGCGTGCTTGATGCGGCCGATACTGCGCTGAAGCCACGGCCTGCAGCGAAGCGCGCGCGGCGTGTATTGGCGTAGCTCCCATTGCTCGGGGCTGATGGGTGCGATCGGCACCCGGCTTTCCCTGCGCCCTCTTCGGACAGATGATGTCGCGAGAATGCGAAGCTGCGTCCTCATTCTCAGCTGTCATCGCCCGGCTCGACCGGGCGATCCAGTACGCCGCGGCTTCTCAGTTCAAGCACCGGCGCCTCTGGAATACTGGATCACCCGCATGCGCGGGTGATGACATTGTGCTGTTTGACGTCTCGAATCGCAAACCATCCTCAAGGTCGTCCCGGCGAAAGTAGGGACGACGCGGCGAGAGTTCAGCCGCGCCTCTCACGACAGCTTCCTTCGGTTGCGCGCGCGCAATTGCTCGTCGGCCTCCAGCCGGGTCATCGCGAGCAAATGGTCGAGGACTTCGAATTTGTGGCGCTGGGCGAGTTTGGCGAGCTCGGTCGCGGCCGCGGCGATCAGGACCAAGGCGTCATCCGGGCCGCCCTCCCTACCTGGCTCGTCGCCCTCCGGTCGCCGTCGGCCGGACGGCTTGGGCTTCCGCCCGCCCCCTGTGCTGCTCAAAAGGCCTATTCCGCTTCCCACCCAATATATAAAAAGATACGCCCTTTCCGGCCGCAACTCTAGGACGCATTTTTCAACCCTTGGGATCAAAACTCCACAGCTTGAGCCCTCCCTTCAATATCTGGCGATTTGACAGGGACCGCCCCAGCACCCATGTTCGCCCCGACACGGCGGGCCGCGAGTCTAGCGGAACCCGCCCTCAAGATTTCCCGTAAGCCATTGGAATGACATGAATATCGTCATTGTGGAGTCGCCTGCCAAGGCCAAGACGATCAACAAATATCTGGGGTCCTCCTACGAGGTCCTGGCGTCGTTCGGCCATGTTCGCGACCTCCCGGCCAAGAACGGTTCGGTCGATCCGGACGCCAATTTCCAGATGATCTGGGAGGTCGATGCCAAGGCCGCCGGCCGGTTGAACGACATCGCCAAGGCGCTCAAGGGGGCCGACCGCCTGATTCTGGCGACCGACCCTGATCGCGAGGGCGAAGCGATCTCCTGGCACGTGCTGGAGGTGATGAAGGAGAAGCGCGCGCTGAAGGACCAGAAGGTCGAGCGCGTCGTGTTCAACGCCATCACCAAGCAGGCGGTCACCGACGCCATGAAGGCGCCGCGCCAGATCGACGGCGCGCTGGTCGACGCCTATATGGCGCGCCGCGCGCTGGACTATCTGGTCGGCTTCACCCTCTCCCCCGTGCTGTGGCGCAAGCTGCCGGGCGCCCGCTCCGCCGGCCGCGTGCAGTCGGTCGCGCTGCGGCTGGTCTGCGACCGCGAGCTCGAGATCGAGAAGTTCGTGCCGAGGGAGTACTGGTCGCTGGTCGCGACGCTGCTGACGCCGCGCGGCGAAGCCTTCGAGGCCCGGCTGGTCGGCGCCGACGGCAAGAAGATCGCACGGCTCGACATCGGCTCCGGCGCGGAAGCCGAGGACTTCAAGCAGGCGATCGAGGCCGCGCTGTTCAAGGTCGCGACCGTCGAGGCCAAGCCGGCCCGGCGCAATCCGCAGGCGCCCTTCACCACCTCGACCCTGCAGCAGGAAGCGAGCCGAAAGCTCGGCTTCGCGCCGGCGCACACCATGCGCATCGCGCAGCGGCTGTATGAGGGCATCGACATCGGCGGCGAGACCACCGGTCTCATTACCTATATGCGAACCGACGGCGTGCAGATCGATCCGTCCGCGATCACCCAGGCCCGCAAAGTGATCGGCGAGGATTACGGCAACGCCTATGTGCCGGATGCCCCGCGCCAATATCAGGCCAAGGCCAAGAACGCGCAGGAAGCGCACGAAGCGATCCGCCCGACCGATCTGTCGCGCCGTCCGGCCACCATCGGCCGAAGGCTCGATACCGATCAGGCGCGGCTCTACGAATTGATCTGGAAGCGCACCATTGCGAGCCAGATGGAATCGGCCGAGCTCGAGCGCACCACCGTCGACATCGAGGCCAAGGCCGGCGCCCGCGTGCTGGAGCTGCGCGCTTCCGGTCAGGTCATCAAGTTCGACGGCTTCCTCGCGCTCTACCAGGAAAGCCGCGACGACGAAGAGGACGAGGATTCCCGACGCCTGCCCGCGATGAGCCAGGGCGAGGCGGTGAAGCGCCAGAGCCTTGCCGTCACCCAGCACTTCACCGAGCCGCCACCGCGCTTCTCGGAAGCATCGTTGGTGAAGCGGATGGAAGAGCTCGGCATCGGCCGCCCCTCGACCTACGCCTCGATCCTGCAGGTGTTGAAGGACCGCGGCTACGTCAAGCTCGAGAAGAAGCGGCTGCACGGCGAGGACAAGGGCCGCGTCGTGGTCGCGTTCCTGGAGAATTTCTTCTCGCGCTACGTGGAGTACGACTTCACGGCCGATCTCGAGGAACAGCTCGATCGCATCTCCAACAACGAGATCGCTTGGCAGCAGGTGCTGCAGGACTTCTGGCGCGGCTTCATCGGTGCGGTCAACGACATCAAGGACCTCCGCGTCGCCGAGGTGCTCGATGCGCTCGACGAGATGCTCGGCCCGCACATCTATCCGCCGCGCGCGGATGGCGGCGACGTCAGGCAGTGCCCGACCTGCGGCACCGGCCGGCTCAACCTCAAGGCCGGCAAGTTCGGCGCCTTCGTCGGCTGCTCGAACTATCCGGAATGCCGTTACACAAGGCCGCTCGCGGCCGACAGCGCCGAGAGCGCCGATCGGGTGCTTGGCGCCGATCCCGACACCGGGTTCGACGTCACGGTGAAGGCCGGCCGGTTCGGCCCCTACATCCAGCTCGGCGAGCAGAAGGATTACGCCGAAGGCGAGAAGCCGAAGCGCGCCGGCATTCCAAAGGGCACCTCGCCTGCCGATGTCGATCTTCAACTGGCGCTGAAGCTGTTGTCGCTGCCGCGCGAGATCGGGAAGCATCCGGAGACCGGGCAGCCGATCACCGCCGGCCTCGGCCGGTTCGGGCCGTTCGTGAAGCACGAGAAGACCTATGCCAGCCTCGAGGCCGGCGACGAGGTCTTCGATATCGGCTTGAACCGCGCCGTCACGCTGATCGCGGAGAAGATCGCGAAGGGCCCGAGCGGCCGCCGCTTCGGTGCCGATCCGGGCAAGCCGCTCGGCGATCACCCGACGCTCGGCGCCGTCGCGCTGAAGAACGGCCGCTACGGCGCCTATGTCGCGGCCGGCGGCGTCAACGCGACGATCCCGAGCGACCGAACCCCGGACGAGATCACGCTCGCGGAAGCGATCGCGCTGATCGACGAGCGCGCGGCCAAGGGCGGCGGCAAGAAGGTCAAGAAGGCAAAGGCGGAGAAGCCCGCCAAGGCCAAGAAAGCCAAGTCCGACACGACTGAGACCAACGGCGACGCCGAGGCCAAGCCTGCCAAGAAGGCGGCGTCGAAGAAGGCCGCGGCGAAGCCGAAAACGGATGCGACCAGCAAGGCGCGCGCGCCGGTCGCCTCCGGTGCCAAGACCTCGCCTGCAAAGTCATCGGCACCAGCGAAAGCGCCCGCGAAGAAGAGCGCCGGCAAGGCAAGAGGATAAGTGAAACGAAAACCCGACCATGGCTTTCCGGGCCGGGACGCCATCGTCGCCTTCATCCGCGCCAATCCAGGCAAGGTCGGCACCCGCGAGATCGCGCGCGAGTTCGGCCTGAAGAACGCCGACCGCATCGAGTTGAAGCGGATCCTCCGCGAACTCGCCGACGACGGCACGGTCGCCAAGCGCCGCCGCAAGATCCACGAGCCGGCGGCGCTACCACCGACCGTGCTCGCCGACATCACCGGCCGCGACAGCGACGGCGAGTTGATCGCCACCCCGGCCGAGTGGGACTCGGAAGACGGCACCGCCCCGAAAATCCGCATCGAGACGCCGCGGCGGCCGAAGCCCGGCACCGCCGCCGGCGTCGGCGACCGCGCGCTGCTCCACGTCGAGGTGACCGACGAGCACGACGGCACGCCCTATCGCGGCCGCGTCATCAAGGTGATCGATCACGGCCGCGCTCGCATCCTCGGCATCTTCCGCAGGAACCCCGATGGCGGCGGGCGCCTGATCCCGGTCGACAAGAAGCAGGCCGGCCGCGAGCTCAACATCGCCAAGGCCGACAGCGGCGACGCCGAGGACGGCGACCTCATCAGCGTCGACCTGATCCGCACCCGCAGCTTTGGGCTCGCCTCCGCCCGCGTCAAGGAGCGGCTCGGCTCGATCGCGAGCGAGAAGGCGATCAGCCTGATCGCGATCAACACTCACGACATCCCGCAGGTCTTCTCCTCCTCCGCGCTACGCGAAGCCGAAGAGGCAAAACCCGCGACGCTGCAGGGCCGCGAGGACTGGCGCGACGTGCCGCTCGTTACCATCGATCCGCCTGACGCCAAGGATCACGACGACGCGGTTCATGCCGAGGTCGATTCCGATCCGAACAACAAGGGCGGTTTCATCGTCCATGTCGCGATCGCCGACGTCGCCTACTATGTGCGGCCCGGCTCCGCGCTCGACCGCGACGCGCTGCAGCGCGGCAACTCGGTGTATTTCCCCGATCGCGTGGTGCCGATGCTGCCCGAGCGCATCTCCAACAATCTCTGCTCGCTGGTGCCGGGCGAACCGCGCGGCGCGCTCGCGGTGCGGATGGTGATCGGCGCCGACGGCCGCAAGCGCTCGCATACATTCCATCGCGTGCTGATGCGCTCGGCAGCAAAGCTCAATTACGCGCAGGCGCAGGCCGCGATCGACGGCAGGCCCGACGACACGACGGGTCCCCTGCTCGATCCGATCCTGAAGCCGCTGTGGTCGGCCTATGAACTGGTCAAGCTCGCACGCAACGAGCGCGACCCGCTCGATCTCGATCTGCCCGAGCGCAAGATCCTCCTGAAACCGGACGGCACCGTCGATCGGGTGATCGTGCCGCAGCGGCTGGATGCGCACCGGCTGATCGAGGAGTTCATGATCCTCGCCAACGTCGCTGCCGCCGAGATGCTGGAGAAGAAGGCGCTGCCGCTGATCTACCGCGTGCATGACGAGCCGAGCCAGGAGAAGGTGCACAACCTCCAGGAATTCCTGAAGACGCTCGACCTGCCCTTCACCAAGCAGGGCGCGCTGCGTCCCACCCAATTCAATCGCGTGCTGGCGCAGGTTGCCGGCGAGGATTACGAACCGCTGGTCAATGAGGTGGTGCTGCGTTCGCAGGCGCAGGCCGAATACTCCGCCGAGAACTACGGCCATTTCGGCTTGAACCTGCGCCGCTATGCGCACTTCACCTCGCCGATCCGCCGCTACGCCGATCTGATCGTGCATCGCGCGCTGATCCGCGCGCTCGGCCTTGGCGAAGGCGCCTTGCCGACCGACGAGAGCGTGGAGACGCTGGCCGAGATCGCCGCGCAGATTTCCGTCACCGAGCGCCGCGCGATGAAGGCGGAGCGCGAGACCACCGACCGGCTGATCGCGCATTTTCTCGCCGATCGCATCGGCGCATCGTTCCAGGGCCGCATCTCCGGCGTGACGCGAGCCGGCCTGTTCGTGAAGCTCGACGACACCGGCGCCGACGGCCTGATCCCGATCCGCACCATCGGCAGCGAGTATTTCAACTACGACGAAACCCGCCACGCGCTGATCGGCACGCGCAGCGGCACCATGTATCGGCTCGGCGATGTCGTCGACGTGCGGCTGGTCGAGGCCGCGCCGGTGGCGGGCGCACTGCGCTTTGAGCTATTGTCCGACGGTCAGACAATTCCGCGCGGCAGAAAACGCGACGGCGTCGGAACCGAGCGCCGCAGCGCGGGATTTGGCAAGGGTCCCAATAAGGGATCCGGCAAGAAAGCGCACAAGGAACGGAAGGCACGCAACAAGAAGGACCGCAAGCCGGCGAAGCCGAAGTCCGGCAAATCGAAGCGAGGCAAGTCATGGAAGTGACACCGCCGACGGTGGTCTGGACCCGCGAGGTAGCTGAGCCCGAGAAGCGCGACGTGTGGACCGCGATGAAGCGCGGGTTCCTAGGCCGCTGCCCACGCTGCGGAAAAGGCAGGCTGTTCCGCAAGTTTCTCAAATGCGATGGCCATTGCCCGGTCTGCGATCTGGATTTCACACCGCATCGCGCCGACGATCTGCCCGCCTATCTCGTCATCGTGATTGTCGGCCATATCGTGGTACCGACCGCGCTGTGGATCGAGACCAACTATTCGCCGCCGGTGTGGTTGCAACTTGCGATCTATCTGTCGTTCACGCTGTTCGCATCGCTGGCGCTGTTGCAGCCGGTGAAGGGAGCCGTGATCGGATTGCAATGGGCCCTGCGCATGCATGGCTTTGACGAGAATCCCCCTAGCGACATCCCGCCGGTCTAGCTAAACCGGGCACCAAGAAGAAATGAAAGGGATGAAATGACTGAAGCCGCCGCCCCTGCCGCCGTCGTCCACCAGGGCGAAAAGGAAGCCGATCATCACGCATACTTCCGGCCGAAGGATGCGGCGACGCTGATCCTGATCGATCGCTCCGGTGCCAAGCCGAAGGTCTTGGTCGGCAAGCGCCACGACAAGGTCGTGTTCATGCCGGGCAAATTCGTTTTCCCCGGCGGCCGCGTCGACAAGGCCGACAATCGCGTGCCGGTCGCAGCCCCGATCACACCGGAGCTCGAAGCCAATCTGTTGAAGGGCAGCCCGAAGATCACGCCCGGCCGCGCGCGCGCGCTCGCCAATGCCGCGATCCGCGAAGCCTGCGAAGAGACCGGGCTCTGCCTCGGGCGCAAGGTCGAGAAGTCGCAGAAGCTCGACGGTCCCTGGGCGCCGTTCGCCGACGCGGGACTTCTGCCCGATCCGTCCGGCCTGTTCCTGATTGCGCGCGCGATCACACCGCCCGGCCGCGTCCGCCGCTTCGACACGCGCTTCTTCACCGCCGATGCCTCGACGATCGCACATCGTGTCGAAGGCGTGGTGCATGCCGATGCCGAGCTGGTCGAGCTCGTCTGGGTCGAGATCGGCTCCGAGCCGCTCGCGGACGCGCACGCCATGACCAAGAACGTGCTCGCAGAGCTCGACCGCCGTCTCGCCACCGGCCCGCTCTGTCACGACGCGCCGGTGCCGTTCTTCCATTTCTACGGCGGCAAGATGCACAAGGACGTGCTGGGGGCTTGACCGCCGCAACGCAAGACACCGCGTCAGCTCAGCGAACCGCTGAGATCACCGAGGGCAGCATGTGAGCTGCGACCAGCCTGTGTCCGTCCGCCGTGAAGTGAATGTGGTCCGGCTGCAGATAATTGCGCAGGACCTCATTCCACCACATCGGGATGACGCGGATGTGCCGGCTGCGAAGCCGAGCCTCGATCGCAGCCAGTTCGGCATTCTGATCGCCCTGCCCGCGTCGCCTCGCGTTCCAGCCGCCGCCGCGGCGGTCGAGTAGCACGATCTTGGTCCCTTCGGGGACCGCGGAATCGAGCCGGGCCAACATGCCGGCGTTGGTATCACCGGAGATCCCCGCGTTGGTCACGTGAACATTCCGGCCCTTCGCGGCGAGCATCCCTTCGAGCTGGGCCGGCCAGGCGTCCGAACTGCTGACGCCCTTTCCCGCGACGTTGCTTGCCCCGATTGCAACGATCTGCGCCCGCGCCGGGCTTCCAACACAGAGCACCATTGCAATCAGAAACCCCGCGATCAGCAACAGCCTTGCCGGATCAATCATGTCCCCCTCCGCGATGACAAAGGCGCCGGATTGAAAATATCCTCTGCTCGTCGCCCAGATTGCAAGATTCTTCTTAAGGACCCTCATGGCGTTGCCGCCCGGCCTCCCTATCTGTTCCGCTAACGACAACAACGACGGAACGGGGCAATGGCGAAGCGTCAACTCAAGCTCGGCGCATTCATGCGGCCGATCAGCATCCACACCGGCGCCTGGCGCTATCCCGGGGCTTGGCCCGACGCCAATTTCAACTTCGACCATATCAAGACGCTGATCCGAAAGCTTCAGGCCGGCAAGTTCGACGCCTTCTTCATGGCCGACCATCTGGCCGTGCTCAACATGCCGATCAATGCGCTAAAGCGCAGCCACACCGTGACCTCGTTCGAGCCGTTCACCCTGCTCTCGGCGCTCGCGGCCGTCACCGAGAATATCGGCCTGATCGCGACCGGTTCGACCACCTTCGACGAGCCCTATCACGTCGCCCGCCGCTTCGCCTCGCTCGACCACATCTCCGGCGGCCGCGCCGGGTGGAATATCGTGACCACGTCCAATCCGGACGCCGCGCTGAATTTCGGCCTCGACGATCACATGGAGCACGCCGAACGCTACAAGCGCGCCCGCGAGTTCTACGACGTCGTCACCGGCCTCTGGGACTCCTTCGCCGACGATGCGTTCGTACGCGATGTCGAGTCCGGCCTGTTCGTCGATCCCGACAAGATGCATGTGCTCAACCACAAGGGCAAATATCTCTCGGTGCGCGGCCCCCTCAACATCGCCCGCCCCGTGCAGGGCTGGCCGGTCATCGTGCAGGCCGGCGCATCCGACGACGGCCGGCAGCTTGCGGCCGAGACGGCGGAAGCCGTGTTCACCGGCGGCGGCAGCCTTGCGGACGGACAGAAGCTCTTTGCCGACATCAAGGGCCGCATGGAGAAGATCGGCCGCGATCCCGAGCACCTGAAGATCCTGCCCGGCGCCTTCGTCGTGGTCGGCGACAGCGTCGAGGAAGCCAAGGAGAAGCGCGCGCTGCTCGACAGCCGCGTGCATTACGACAGCGCGATCGCCTCGCTCTCGGTGATCCTCGGCACCGATGCGTCCGCCTTCGATCCCGACGGGCAATTGCCGCCGATCCCGGAAACCAATGCCAGCAAGAGCGGCCGCCAGCGCCTCGTCGATGTCGCGGCGCGCGACAAGCTCACGGTGCGCCAGCTCGCCCAGCGCGTCGGCGGCTATGGCGGGCTCGCCTTCGTCGGCACGCCGCAGACCATCGCCGACCAGATGGAGGAATGGCTGACCGGCCGCGGCAGCGACGGTTTCAACATCATGTTCCCCTATCTGCCGCAGGGTCTGTTCGAGTTCGTCGACAAGGTGGTCCCGGAACTGCAAAAGCGCGGGATTTTCCGCACCGAGTACGAAGGGCGGACCCTGCGCGAGAATTTGGGCCTGCCGCGGCCCAAAAATCAGTTCTTCGGCGGGTAATAGGCCCGGATTCGGGATGGCTTTGGCTCGGAAATCCTTGACTTTGGGCGGTTTCTGGCTAGTTTCCCGGCCAAACGCGGGCCGATTTGGCCGGCTCCCGATATCCCTGCAGTTTCGAGGTTTTGCACATGGCCAAAGCGGTCACCATCAAGGTCAAGCTCGTGTCGACGGCCGATACCGGCTTCTATTACGTCGCCAAGAAGAATTCGCGCACCATGACCGACAAGCTGGTCAAGAAGAAGTACGACCCGGTCGCGCGCAAGCACGTCGAGTTCAAGGAAGCCAAGATCAAGTAAGATCGTCTGCTTCCGACGTTTCGAACGGGGCCCTCGCGGCCCCGTTTTTGCTTTGTAGGCTTGCGTCATCCCGCATTGATTCCCGGACAAGTTCCGGGCGCAGGGCTCAGATGATCGCAAGCTTGGACGAGGGAAACGCAGGCGGCTACTCGGTCGCCTACGGCCGCGAGGACATCTACTTTCCGGTCTATGTCACGGCCGCCTTGGCCGCGATCTTCCTGACCGCGAGCTGGATCACCGGCGAGATCTATTGGCTGGCGCCGGCGGCGGCGGCGGGCGCCTTCACCTATTACAACATCCCCCTGCTGGAGGCCGGTCGTCCGACCATCGGCGCCAACCAGTACGGCATTTTCATCCAGGCCTTCGGGCTGATCCGCTGGCGCGCCATCACGCGCATCGACCTCATCGAGATCGCCGAGCGCGCGATGACCGTTCACGAGTTGCAGATCGCGCTCAACGGGCCGCTCGGCAGCGCGCTGGTGGCCGATTGGCGCAAGCGGCCGGCCTACCGGCTGCTGATGCGCTTGCCGTGGCGCATGGACCATCGTGGCGTGGTCCGCGTCAATCTGGAGCCATTCGACCGGACGCCCGACGAGATCCACCGGACGTTCGTCAGGATGTGGCGCTACTACCGGAGCTAGCCCTTGAACGCCTCGTCACGCAGATGCGCGTCCGCGATACGCGCATCCGGATTGTGTGTGATGGTCATGAACCAAACGAGGCTGAAGAACAGCGACCACGCTGTGTTCCAATAGAACCAGTTCATCGGATCACCTCGAACAGCTTTGATCCGCGCAGCCGGCTGACATCGCCGGCCGTGCGGAGTGCCGCCAAAGTCTACTGCACGACCTCGCCGTGCAGTGCCAGATCCAACCCTTCGCGCTCGATGTCCCGCGTCACGCGAAGCCCGACGAAGAGATTGATCACGAACAGGATGATCAGGCTCACCACGGCATCATACACGAAAACCGTCGCGACGCCGATGCATTGATTGAGGAACTGCCCGGGATTTCCCTCTAGAACGCCGGCCGTACCACCATACTGCTCGACCGCGAATACCCCGGTCAGCAGCGCCCCGACGATGCCGCCGAGGGCATGGACACCGAAGCAGTCCAGCGCATCATCGTAGCTGAACATGCGCTTCAAGCCGGTGCATCCCCAGTAGCAGCAGACGCCGGCGGCGATGCCGATGGCGAAAGCGCCGACCGGACCGACAAAACCGGAGGCCGGCGTGATCGCGACGAGGCCCGCAACGGCACCCGAGCAGATGCCAACGACGGTCGGCTTGCCCTTCAACGCCCATTCCACCAGCATCCAGGTGAAGGCCGCCACCGCCGTGGCGATCTGGGTCACCAGCATGGCCATGCCCGCCTGCATTCCCGCCGTGACGGCGGAGCCGGCGTTGAAGCCGAACCAGCCGACCCACAGCAGCGAGGCGCCGATGAAGGTCAGCACCATATTGTGCGCCGGCCCCGTCTCGACGCGCTTGCCGAGCATGATGGCGCACATCAGGCCGGCCACGCCGGCATTGATGTGCACGACGGTGCCGCCGGCGAAATCGAGAACCTTGACATAGGCGGCGTCGTTGCCCGCCGAGAAGATCCCGTCAGGGCCCCAGACCCAATGCGCGATCGGCGCATAGACGAAGATCGCCCACAGCCCGATGAACCAGAGCATCGCCGAGAACTTCATCCGCTCGGCAAACGCGCCGGCAATCAGCGCCGGCGTGATGATGGCGAACGTCATCTGGAAGCAGATGTAAACGGACTCGGGGATGGTCGCGGCAAGCGGATTGGGATTGCCGATGCCACCCTTGCCGATGTCGCTCAGGATATCCTTGAGGAACATGCGATCCAGACCGCCGATAAACGGCGTGCCGGCACGAAACGCCAGGCTGTAGGTCAGGACGGCAAACAGGATCGTGACCAGGCAGGTGACGGCGAAGCTGGTCATCACGGTGTCGCCGACGTTCTTCTTGCGCACCATGCCGCCATAGAACAGGCCGAGCCCCGGGATCGTCATCATCAGGACGAGCGCGACGGACGTGAGCATCCAGGCGGTGTCGCCGGAGTTCGGCGTGCACTTCTCGAGAATCTTGCCGCCGCAGGCCGGCGGCGCCGCCGCCGCCGCATCCTCGGCCAGCGCGAGGTCGCTGAACAGCAGGCAAAGAACGGCCACTCCCAGCAAGGCAACCACGATTCTCACGAGCTTCCGGCGCGTATGTGTCGCAGACTCCATCATCGTTCTCCCATCACAAGAAATGCTGGCGTTCGAAATGGGCGCAGCGCGCTCCGCGGATAAGCGGCGAAGGGGCCACCTGCGCGCTCAGTTGTCGGGATATCTCGAAGTGCCGCGTTGCTGACGGTGCGATGCAGCGAAGTCGTCGCGGCATCAGGCCGGATGCGAGGCACAAGCGCTTCCTGCTCGGCGGCGCGGCGGAGGCCGTGGTGCGCGGATGGCTGGAGAATGACGGCGACTAGCCTCATCGCGGCCAGCCCTTCCCATAGGTCCCCAGGCCGGAACCGAAGCGACGGCTTCCGGCACGATTTCTAGCCAAATTCTATCAAGATTCGTGCCACCGATGCGTGCGGCGTAACACGTTGAAGACGCTGTGACTTCGATCCGAATACGGAACGGCTTCGCGCTCCATTGCACGTTATCGTAGCACGCGATCGATGGAAAAATAGGCAGCAACCGGCGACTGCCTTCGCACGGGGCAGTCGCCGTCTGGCCGGGATCGGAAGCTAGGCGGTCTTGAGCAATGGTGGCTGCGCCGGCCGGATCAACGCGAAGGCGACCTGGATGATGCCGCCGGCAAGACCGAGCGCGACGCCGATCCGCCAGGCCATGGTGTAGGAGCCGAGCGAGTCGTAGATCAACCCTCCTCCGTACGCGCCGAGGAAGCTGCCGACCTGGTGGCTCATGAAGGCAAGGCCCTGGATCATCGCCTGCCAGCGCAGCCCGAACATCTCGGCCACCGCGCCCGCGACCAGCGGACCGACGCCCATCCAGAGGAAGCCCATGATGGCGCCGAACAGCAATGTCGAGCCCGGCGTTGCCGGCAGCATGAAGTACCAGGCGAGCGCCAACGAGCGCAGGATGTAGATGCCGCCGAGCAGCGCGAGCTTGTTCCAGCGCTGGCCGGCCCAGCCGAAGAACAGCGAGCCCAGCACGTTGAAGCCGCCGATCATGCCGAGCGTCTGCGCGCTCAGCATCGGATCCAGTCCGCAGATCGCCAGATACGACGGCAGATGGGTGGTGAGGAAGACGAGCTGCATGCCGCAGACCATGTAGGCGCAGGTCATGACCACGAAGGACGCGTTGCCGAACGCGGTCTTGGCCGCGGTCGCCGCGGTGGCATTGCCGATATCATCGGCCGCGGGCTTCGGCAGCGGGACCTTGTCGACGCGACCGGCGTACAACGCGGCTGGAATCATCCCGATCGACAGGATGACGAATCCGGCAAGCCCGACACGCCAACCGAACCCTTCATTGAGCATCTGGCCGATCGGCGCCGACAGCAATGCGCCGAGCGAGCCCGCGGCGGAGACCATGCCGAGCACGGTCGAGCGCACCATCTCCGGCACCGCGCGCGCTGCGACCGACATTGCGATCGCGTTCGCCGTGCACGCCAGCGAGATGCCGATCAGCACACCGGCGCCGATCATGATGCTGACGAGCCCATTCGCCGTCGTCATCAGCACGAGGCCCGCGATATAGGCCAGCGCGCCGACCACCATGATCGGGCGGAAGCCGTAGCGCACCGTCATCGCGCCGGCGAGCGGCTGCAGGAAGCCCCAGGCGAGGTTCTGCACCGCCAGCGCCAGGGTGAAATGGGACACCGAAATGCCGACGTCGTGCGTCAGCGGCTGCATGAAGATGCCAAGGCTCTGCCGCAGCCCCATGCTCAGCGTGAGCATGATGGAGGCACCGATCAGAATGGGAAGCGTGGGACGCAGGACCTGCAACAGGGGCATTGTTCTTATTCTCCCACGACGGCGCGGCACGATAGCCACAGCCTGCGATTCACGCATGTTTTGGTTACACAGACCTGTGTACTTAGGCTATACAGGGGGCGACCTGTCAAGCGAAGAGGATCACGGACGGCGCATGGCTTCCCCGCCTCCCAAACAGACCATGAAAGAGCGGATCCTCGAGACCGCCGACAAACTGTTCTACCTGCAGGGCATTCGCGCCATCGGCGTCGACACCATCGCGGCCGAGATCGGCATCAGCAAGCGCACCCTCTACAATCACTTCCCGTCGAAGGACGCGCTGATCGAGGCCTATCTGCAGCGCCGCTTCGCGCAGCCCCGCCCCTCCGACAAGCCGCCGGCCGAGCAGATCCTCGCAACCTTCGATGCGCTGGAGCGACGATTCTCGGCGAAGGATTTTCGCGGCTGTCCGTTCGTGAACGCGGTCGCCGAGCTCGGGCCGGACGACGAGGACCGCACCGTCCGCAATATCGCTGTCGCCTTCAAGGAAAGCCGCAGGGTCTGGTTTCGCGATCTGCTGCGGCAGCTTGGCGTCACGGATGCCGAGGCACTTGCGACCCAGCTAACGCTCCTGGTCGACGGCTCGATCGCGCAGGACCTGGTGCGCGACGATCCGGCCATGGCGCGTGCGGCGAAGGAAGCCGCCCGCGTGCTGCTGGCGAATGCGGGCGTCAAGGTCGGCGGCCCCGCGCCCGCGGACAAGAAACGCACTGGATAAATCCGGTTGCGTACACAACTCCGGTTTGGTTGGTAGCGTCGACGGCACGCGACGGCATTCCCGATTGGATATTCCGTCCGGCGAGATTGACAGCGACCGCGCGACAACCTGCGGCACAACTGGGGAACGACCATGGAAGATTTGAAGGTGACGGCCACCGGTTACGATTTCGCGCCGGCGCGCGCCGCCATGCAGCGTTACATCGACAACAATCTGCTGTCCGGCATCTCCTGGTCGGTTCTGGTCGGGCGCGACATCGCCGACACAGGCTGCGTCGGATGGGCCGACAAGGAAGCGCAGATTCCGCTGCGCACCGACCACATCTTCCGGGTGTTCTCCAACACCAAGCTGATCACCTCCTGCGCGGCGCTGCTGTTGTTCGAGGACGGCCGGTTCCGGCTTGACGATCCGATCGAGACCTTCATCCCGCAGCTCGGCAACCGCAAGGTGCTGCGGCCGGGTGCGACATCGATCGATGACACCGAGCCGGCGCAGAGCTCGATCACCATCCGCCAACTGCTGAGCCACAGCGCCGGCTTGAGCTACGGTTTCTTCGATCCCGGCACCGTCATTTTCAAGGCGCTCAACGAGCGCGGCGTGCACAATCCCAATACGACTTTGGCTGAGATGGTCGACGTGCTCGCCGGTCTGCCGCTGATCTATCAGCCGGGCACGTCATGGGAATACTCGCTCGCGATCGACGTAATCGCGCGTCTGGTGGAAGTCGTCAGCGGCCAGACCTTCGACAAGTTCATCAAGGCGCGCATCCTCGATCCGCTCGGCATGGTCGATACCGGCTTCGTCGTTCCGGAACGGGATCACGGGCGGCTTGTCGCGTATTACGCGGGTGCCGATCTGATGGAGCCGATGAAGCCGGGCCTCACCCGCACCGACAATGCGCCCTTCCCCGGCGCCTATCTGCGCCCGGTCGCAAGGCTCAATGGCGGCGGCGGGCTGGTGTCTACGCTGCCGGACATGGTCGCGCTGATCCGCAGCCTGCTGCCGGGCGGACCGACGCTGCTGAAGCCGGACACCATCGCCATGATGATGTCCAACCAGTTGCCCGAAGGACAGTGGATCCGCTTCGCGATGATGGGCGAGCAACCCGGCAAGGCGCACGGGCTTGCCGGTGGCCTGATCCTCACCCCCTCGCCGATCGATCATCCCGACGCGGCCGGCGAGTTTTACTGGGGCGGCGTCGCGGGCACGCAGTGGTGGATTTCGCCTAAAACCGGCATGGCCGGCGTCATGATGG
The DNA here is from genome assembly GCF_054063415.1 of Bradyrhizobium sp. USDA 4011. NCBI lineage: Bacteria > Pseudomonadati > Pseudomonadota > Alphaproteobacteria > Hyphomicrobiales > Nitrobacteraceae > Bradyrhizobium > Bradyrhizobium sp. USDA 4011. Next base: position 8,025,633 of record NZ_JBSSGG010000001.1, on the reverse strand, counting down.
CGCAGCGTCAGATGGCATTCGTCCATCCGTTCTCGTTCGAGTTCAAGCGCATGGCCTATGACGCGGTGAAGCGCGGAAGATAGGTGACCCACCCTGTCGTCACCCGCGCGTGCGGGTGACCCAGAATTCCAGAGGCGGTGTTGTCTGAACGAGAGGCCGCGGCGTACTGGACACCCCGCGTTCGCGGGGTATGACGACCGATGCTGCTGAGAGCGTGACGCGCGCTACGCCGCGGCGGAAACCACGCGGTTGCGGCCGTCGTGCTTGGCGCGATAGAGCGCGGTGTCGGCGCGCTTGAGCACGTCAGTGACCTGCTCGCCCTTGCGCTCCAGCGTGGTGAGCCCGATCGAGATCGTGACCGTGATCCGCTTGCCGCCCTTCTCGACGGCAAACGGCTCGCCCGCGATCGAGCGGCGCAGCCGCTCGGCGACCATGCCCGCAACATGCAGGTCGGTCTCCGGCATCACGATCACGAACTCCTCGCCGCCATAGCGGCAGGCCAGATCGATGCCGCGGATCGACTTGCGGATGCGGACGGCGAATTCACGCAGCACGTCGTCGCCGGCGTCATGGCCGTAGGTGTCGTTGATCGCCTTGAAGTAGTCGATGTCGAGGATCATCAGCGCCAGCGGCTTGCCGCGGATCGAAGCCTGCTCTGCCAGCGTCGCGAGGTGGCTCTCCATGTAGCGCCGGTTGTTGAGACCGGTCAGCGCATCGGTGATCGCCATCTCGATCGAGTTCTGCACGTTGTCGCGCAGATGATCGGTGTAGCGGCGGCGGCGGATCTGGGTGCGCGCCCGCGCCAGCAGTTCGTTCTTGTCGACCGGACGCAGCAGGTAGTCGTTGACGCCGATCTCGAGCCCGCGCAACAGCCGCGTGTTGTTGTCGGCGTCCGAGACCGCGAGGATCGGCACCTGGCGCGTACGCTCCAGCGAGCGGGCCTGGCTGCACAGCCGCAGGCCATCGAAATTGTCGAGGCTGAGCGAGACGATCAGGAGATCGTAATTGCCCTCGGCCGCGTGAAACAAGGCTTCCGCCGGATTGGTTTCGACGTCGACGGTGTGCTCGGCGGAAAGGATCGGCGCCAGCTTCTCGTAGGACGACGGCCGATCGTCGACCAGCAGGATACGGCCGCCGGTGCCCCGGTCGGCGATCGCGCTGCGCTCGGGCGCCTGCATGCCGATCTCGAGCGAGGTGATGGCCCGCATGCGCAGCTCGTCGGTCATCATCTTCAGCCGCGTCAGCGAGCGCACGCGCGCGATCAGCACGACGTCGGACACCGGCTTGGTGAGGAAGTCATCGGCGCCGGCTTCAAGGCCGCGCACGCGATCGGCGGGACTGTCGAGCGCAGTGACGATGACGACGGGAATGAAATGGGTCGCCGGATTCGACTTCAGCCGGCGGCAGACCTCGAATCCATCCATGTCCGGCATCATGACGTCGAGCAGGATGATGTCGCATTCCGCGCGCGTGCAGATCTCCAGCGCCTCGGTTCCGTTGGACGCGGTCAGCACATCGAAATATTCGGCTGACAAACGGGCTTCCAACAGCCTGACGTTCGCCGGAACGTCATCGACGACGAGGATACGCGCGGACATGGCACCACAACTCCCCTATCCGATAAAGCGTCGGACAGTCTCAATAAATTTGCCGACCGAGATCGGCTTGGACAAATAGGCTTCGCAGCCGCCCTCGCGGATGCGTTCTTCGTCGCCCTTCATGGCGAAGGCGGTGACCGCGACCACCGGAATCGTGCGCAGCTCGGGATCGTCCTTGATCCAGCGCGTAACCTCGAGGCCGGAAACCTGGGGCAGTTGAATATCCATCAGGATGAGGTCGGGGCGCAGCTTGCGGACGAGATCGAGCGCTTCGAAGCCATTGCTGGTGCCCGAAGTCTGATAGCCATGCGCTTCCAACAGATCGCGAAAGAGCTTCATGTTGAGCTCGTTGTCCTCCACGATCAGGACGGTTTTGGCCATCCCGTCCCTCCCAGACTTAGGAAACAGGCCCGGCTGCGGCACCTCACGCACCGCGCGCGGAGCGCGTCGAAAATGTGAATTCAAACTAGCGCCAGAATCGCTCTAACCCGTTAACCCGATATCCAACTTCCGCAGCGTGGTTTCCGTTGCTTGAACACACGCGGAAGACTCGGGCATGATGGGCCTCTCAATAGACACCATAAGTTAACGGAAAGGCAAACCGGCGCGTTGAAAAAGCCTGTTCACAACCCCCGGGAAGTCGCTGAAATCGTTGCGATTCAGGCGCTCGGCTTCATTGCCGGCGATCCCGAGCGGCTGGGCTTGTTCCTGGCCGAAACCGGAATCGGTCCGGAGACGTTGCGGAACGCTGCGTCCAATCCTCAATTTCTTGCGAGCGTGCTCGATTTCGTGATGCGCGACGATGCCACCGTGAAGGCGTTCGCCGCCGCCTCCGAACTGCACCCGACCAACATAGCTGCCGCCCACCAGGTGCTGGGCGACCCGAAATGGGAGCGCGACGTGCCGTGACGACGGCAGCGCCAGCTTCCGACGGCCCCCTCAGTTTCTGCCGAGACTGCCTCGGCGATCTCGATATCAAGGTGAAGCGATGCAGCCATTGTGGCTCGCCGCGGCTGGTGCGTCATCGCACCCTGCCTGTGCTGGCGCTGGCGCATATCGACTGCGACGCGTTCTACGCCACCGTCGAGAAGCGCGACAATCCTGAGATCGCCGACCGCCCCGTCATCATCGGCGGCGGCAAGCGCGGCGTGGTGTCGGCTGCCTGCTACATCGCCCGCACCTACGGCGTCCGTTCGGCGATGCCGATGTTCAAGGCGCTGGAACTCTGCCCCGACGCCACCGTGATCCCGCCCGACATGGCGAAATATGTCCGGGTCGGGCGCGAGGTGCGGCAGGCGATGCAGGCGCTGACGCCGCTGGTCGAACCGCTGTCGATCGACGAGGCCTTCCTCGATCTCTCGGGCACGCAGCGTGTCCACGGCATGATCCCGGCCAAGGTGCTTGCCAAATTCGCCCGCGACGTCGAGCGCGATATCGGCATCACGGTGTCGGTCGGGCTGTCCTGCAACAAGTTCCTCGCCAAGATCGCCTCCGACCTCGACAAGCCGAGGGGCTTCGCCACGCTCGATCAGGACGAGGCGCGCGAGATGCTGGCCAGCAAACCGGTCGGCTTCATCTACGGCGTCGGCCCCGCGACGCAGGAGAAGCTGGTGCAACGCGGCTTCCGCGTCATCGCCGACCTGCAGCGCGCCGACGAGAACGAGCTGATGAAGCAGTTCGCCAGCGAAGGCCGCAGGCTGTGGCGGCTGGCGCGCGGCATCGACGACCGCAATGTGGTGCCCGATCGCGGCGCCAAGACGATCTCGAGCGAGACCACCTTCGAGACCGACATCCGCGATTTTGCAATCCTGGAAAAACTGCTCTGGAAGCTGTCGGAGAAGACCTCGGCGCGGCTGAAGAGCAGCGACCTCTCGGGCTGCACGATCACGCTGAAGCTGAAGACCGCCGACTTCCGCCAGCGCACCCGCTCGCAATCGATCCAGACGCCGACCCAATTGGCCGCCAAGATCTTTGCGGTGACGCGCGAGATGCTGGTGAAGGAGATCGACGGCACCGCCTTCCGCCTGATGGGCGCCGGCGTCAGCGCGCTGCGCCCGGGCGCGCAGGCCAACGATTCCGACATGCTCGACCGCCGCTCGGCGCACGCCGAACGCGCGATCGACAATCTGCGCAAGAAGTTCGGCAACGCCGCCGTGATCCGGGGCATTGCCTATGAGGGGCCGGGAAAGCCGGCGGAGGATTAGCTCTCAGTTGACGTCATCCCCGCGCAAAGGCTTCGCCTTTGTCGCTGGAGGTGCGAGCGGAGCGAGCCTCGAAGGGTGCGCGGAAAGACTCGGGCCGTCGCCCTTCGAGACGCGCGCAATGCGCGCTCCTCAGGGTGACGATACCTTCAGCGTCACGATGAGCTCATCAATCCGCGACGGCCACCGCCTCGATCTCGATCAGCCATTCCGGCGCCGCGAGCGCGGTGACGCCGACGAGCGTGGAGGCCGGCGGCTCCATGCCCTCGAAGAACGCCGAGCGCGCCTTGCCGATGATCGGGCGAAGCTCCGGTCTGTAACCGACCACGAAGGTCGTGATCTTGACGATGTTGGAATAGCTCGCGCCGGCGGCTTTCAGCGCCATGCCGAGATTCTGCATCACCTGCGTCGTCTGCGCGGCGAGATCGCCGGCGCCGACCACCCGTCCCTCCTCGTCGGTGGAAACCTGTCCAGAAATGTAGATCGTGCGCGCACCCGAGGCGACCACGACGTGGGAGTAAGCCGGATTGTGATGCAGACCGCTGGGGCGCAGATGGTCTGATTTGCTCATGAAGTGCCTCCCTGACACGCGTGTTTTGGGAAGCGTACTCGTGTCTGATGGTTCCGGCCAGTGCGGTCTTGCAGAGGGCTCGGGCTTTCTCCGTCCCGGCCGCGTATGCTGAGGAGGATCAGCCCCTCACTTGCAGGGCTTGGAATCCCTGACGTCGAACTTGTCCAGCGCGCCCGAGATCACGAAGTCGTTGTAATCCAGGACCAGCGCGCGGGAGACGCCGTTCTCGTAGAGCTCGAACGACATCGCATAGACCGGCGTCTGCTCGCCGTCCTTGGCGCGCGCGTCGCTGTCGTAATAGCTCACCGTCACCGGCCAGCGCGTCATGGTCTTCATCGCGTCGCTCGCGGTCGACGGATCGGGCGATGACGGCGCGCGGTCGCCTGCGATCGGCCGGCCGATCACGGTCAGCGTGTTGTAGACCTTCTCGCCGTTGTCGGAGCCGTCATAGACGGTCTGTTCGAGCACCGATTTGCCATCGCGGGCGGCGGCGATGATGTGCTGGATCTGCTCGGTCGGGAACACGATCTTGCCGTCGAGGTTGAACGTCTTCTTCACCGGCTGGGTCAGCTTCACGGTGATATGATCGCCCACGCGCTCGGCGATGCCGTCGACCGGCGACGATTCACTGTCGTTCATCCGGGTGTCGATCTTGAAGCGGTAGCTCTTGCCCGACGCGTCCTCCCAGGAGGTGGAGCGCAGATCGGACAGCGTCACCTTGCCCTCACCGCTGTCGAGTTCGGACACCTGGCGGAATTCGGAGGTGTAGCCTTCGCAGGCGCTGCCGGAGAAATTGTACAGGATGCGCCCGCGCGCATCGCTGACCGAGTTGGAGCCGCGCGATTTCACGAGGCTAAGATCGTACAGCGCCTGATGCGCGAGAAACGGCCCGCCGGCCGCAGCGGCCGCCCCATGCACCAGACCGGTTCCTGCGGCAACGGCGATCGTGAGCACCAGGGCGCGCGACGGATTCCGAAACGGCAAGGTCATGGTTTTTCCTCGAGGAGGCAGGGATTCGCCACAATAGTGACGGTGCTATTGCGCCGCAACTGGGGCAAGCCTGACAAAATAGCAATGTAAGGCGCGAGTTTGCCGCCGTTTTTGGTAGCTTTTTTCTGTGCGATTTCGCGTCACGGCCGCGCCGCGCTCACCTTAACCTCGCTTGCAACGGGCGGCACGATGCGCGAAACAATCGAAACAAACTTGGCCCTGACCGCGTTTCAGGCTTCGTGCAAATCCAATTGGGGAAAAAAATGGCGGGTACCGTCGAACAGAAACTGGCGTCACAGGGCATCACACTTCCGGAGCCGACCTCCCCGGTCGCGAACTATGTCCCCTTCGTACGCAGCGGAAACCTGCTGTTCGTCTCGGGCCAGGTCTGTTTCAACGCCGAAGGCAAGCTGATCGCCAAGGGCAAGCTCGGCGCCGGCGTCACGATCGAGCAAGGCACCGAGGCGGCGCGCGGCTGCGCGATCAACCTCTTGGCCCAAGTCAAGGCGGCGCTCGGCAATCTCGACAAGGTCGTGCGCGTGGTGCGGCTCGGCGGCTTCATCAACTCGGCGCCGGACTTCTTCGACGGACCGAAGGTGCTGAACGGCGCTTCCGATCTGATGGTCGCAGCGTTCGGCGACAAGGGCCGCCATGCCCGTACCACCGTCGGTGTCGCCTCGCTGCCCGCGGACGCCGCGGTCGAGGTCGAAGGCGTGTTCGAAGTCGCCTGATCGATGCGCGCCCCTGATTGGCTGACCAAACGGCCGGTCGCCCATCGCGGCCTGCACGATGCGTCACGCGGCGTCATCGAGAACATGCCGGCCGCCGCCAGTGCCGCGGTCGCCGGCAATTTCGCGATCGAGTGCGATATCCAGCTCACCGCCGACGGCGAGGCGATGGTGCATCACGACGATGCGCTCGGCCGCCTCACCGAGGGTTCGGGCCTGCTGTCGACCAAGACCGCAGCCGAGCTGAAGGCGGTGAAGTTCAAGGGCACCTCCGAGCAGATGATGACGCTAGGCGATCTCTGCGCGCTGGTCGCCGGCCGCGTCCCGCTGGTGGTCGAGGTGAAGAGCCATTTCGACGGCGACCGCAAGCTGGTTCGGCGGATGGCCGAGGTGCTGTCGTCCTATTCCGGCCCTGTCGTCGGCATGTCGTTCGATCCCGACCAGGTGCTGGCATTGCGTCAGACCATGCCGAACCTGCCGCGCGGCATCACCGCCCAGCGCACCTATGACGACAGTTCCTGGACCAAGCTGACGCCGGCCCAGCGCGACGGCATGCTGCACCTGCGCCACGGCTTCAAGACCGAGCCGCATTTCGTTGCCTTCTGGGTCAACCAGCTGCCGGCGCCGGCGCCCTGGATCGCCCGCAATGTGTTCGGCTGCCCGCTGCTGGCCTGGACCGTGCGGACGGCGGAACAGCGCGAGCGCGCGGCCCGCTACGCCGACCAGATGATCTTCGAGGGGTTTGTGCCGGGAACCTGACATGTCCCAGACAGGCCCTTTGCAGTCTTGAACTCGTCGCTGCGACGCACGATCTTGGCAAGGGTTGGTCAAAGCGTTGGTCGTCATCGGCGATGGCGGAATGCGGAGCATGATCCGGAAGTGGAGCCAGCTGTTCCGGAAAGATCATGCTCAAAAGAGGCACCGGTCTTCACTCTCGATGGCGTCGTCTGAAATCACCCTAGAGGCTGTGGCTGACATCGGCGGCATTCCGGCCGCCGAATGGGACGCCTGCGCCAATCCGAAGGCCGACGCGGAGAGCATCCACAACCTCGATACGCTGGCCTCGCCCATTGCCGCAGGCGATTGCCAGACGACTGCAGGTTCGAGCTATAACCCGTTCGTTTCCCATGCCTTTTTCGCCGCCGCCGAGGCCTCCAATTCGGCCTGCCCGCGAACCGGCTGGGGGCCGCGGCATCTGGTGGCAAAACTCGACGGCCGGATCGTCGGCGTCGTGCCGTGTTATCTGAAATCGCACTCGCAGGGCGAATACGTGTTCGACCGCGGTTGGGCCGAGGCCTATCACCGCGCCGGCGGCAGCTATTATCCGAAGCTGCAGGTCTCCGTCCCCTTCACGCCCGCGACCGGGCCGAGGCTTCTGATCCGCGACGGCGTCGACCGCGAGATGATCGGCTCGGCGCTGGCGCGGGGCCTGCGGGCACTCTGTAACGCCACCGAGGCCTCCTCGGTGCACGTCACCTTTGCCCGCGAGGACGAGGCAAAGTTCCTCGGCGCTCACGGCTTCCTGCAACGGACCGACCAGCAGTTCCACTGGCACAATCAAGGCTACAAGAGCTTCGACGATTTCCTGGGATCGCTGAACTCCCGTCACCGCAAGGGCATCAAGCGCGAGCGCCGCGAGGCGGTTGCGGCCGGGATCACCATCCACTGGCTGACCGGCTCAGACATCACCGAGGACGCCTGGGACGCGTTCTTCGAGTTCTACATGGAGACCGGTTCGCGCAAATGGGGCCGGCCGTATCTGACCCGGGAGTTCTTCTCGCTGATCGGCGAGAGCATGAGCCGGGACGTGCTGCTTGTCATGGCCAAGCGCAACGGCCGCTGGATCGCGGGCGCCATCAACTTCATCGGCTCGGACACGCTGTTCGGCCGCAACTGGGGCGCGATCGAGCACCACCCGTTCCTGCATTTCGAGGTCTGCTACTACCAGGCCATCGATTTCGCGGTTCAGCGCGGGCTCAAGGTGGTCGAGGCCGGCGCGCAGGGCGAGCACAAGCTGGCGCGCGGCTACCTGCCGCAGACCACCTATTCGGCGCATTTCATCGCCGATCCCGGATTGCGCCGGGCGATCGCCGATTACCTCAAGCGCGAGCGCGACTATGTCGCCGAGGTCGGCCGCGAGCTGACCGAGGCCGGTCCGTTCCGCAAGACCGTCGACGACGACGCTTGACGTTTGCCTCGCGACCGAGAAATTAGACCACAAAATCCAGGGAGCCGCCGCCATGCCCGCCGCCTATGACAACAACAACCCCTTCGCAAAAATCCTGCGCGGCGAGTTTCCCTCCTACAAGGTCTACGAGAACGAGCACGTACTCGCCTTCCTCGACATCATGCCGCGCTCGCGCCCGGGCATACGCTTGTCATTCCAAAGGCCCCTGCCCGCAACATCCTCGACATCAAGGCGGACGACTACGCCCATGTCGCACGCGCCGCCCACAAGATCGCGGCCGCGGCGATGAAGGCGTTCGAGGCCGACGGCATCACCGTGCAGCAATTCAACGAGCCGGCCGGCGGCCAGGTCGTGTTCCATCTCCACATGCACGTGATGCCGCGCAAGGACGGCGTGCCACTGTCGCCGCCCGCCAGCCACAAGGAAGACGGCAAGGTGCTGGAGGCGAATGCGGCGAAGCTGATCGCGGCGTTGAAGTAGCGGCTCGTCTTCGTCATTGCGAGTGAAGCGAAGCAATCCATCGTTCGGCATATGCGGAGCGATGGATTGCTTCGTCGCTCCGCTCGTCGCAATGACGGCGGTGACACTTCACTCAGTCTCGAAATCCCCGGCCTGCGGCGGGGCCAGCGGGGTGAACTCGCAACGGTCGGGCTTGACGTCGATCAGCGGCGTCTCGTCGAGGCAGTCGAGGCCGCGCACCCAGATGACGTTGTCCTCGACGCCGACCAGCTTCACGATCGAGGTGCCGATCGGGTTCGGGCGCACCGGCGAGCGCAGCGAAAAGGTGCCACGGGTGTTGCCGTTGTTCTTCGGGCTTTGCAGCACGATGTCGCGGCGCGACTGGTGCAGCCAGTACAGCACTTCGAGGTTCGAGTAGAAATCGACGCCCTTGATCGCGGCGACCCAGGGCTCGAAGATCTCGAGCCGGCACACCGGGCCGTCATGCCGCCCCTGCCGTGGCGTCGCCAGCCGCGAGGTCCAGGGCGTGCGGATGCGACCGATGAAGACGAGCCCGGCGTCGCGCGCCGTCGGCATGTCGACGGCGACCTCGCCCTGGCGCAGTTCCATTTCACGTACCATGTGTCAGTCCAACGATATGTTCAGCGCCTTGACCACGCCCGCCCACCGCGCGCGATCGGTGTCCACGAATTTGTCGATCTCGGCCTGGCTCTTTACGCGCAGCGGCGGAAAGCCGATCCTGACCAGCGAAGCGCGAAACGCCTCGTCGTTCAAGGCCCGGTCGAGGCTCGCCTTGATCTTGCCCGCGACCTCGTCAGGCACTTTCGACGGCGCTGCAATACCATACCAGACGCTGACCGCATAATCGGGATAGCCGCTCTCGGCAATCGTCGGCAGATCGGGCAGGTCGGGGATGCGCTCGGTCGAGGTGACGGCGAGCGCCCGCAGCATGCCTGACTTGACCGGCGGCAGCGCGGTGCCGAGCGTGTCGAACATCAGCTGGATGTTGCCTGACAGGAGGTCGGTCAGCGCGGGTCCGGCGCCCTTGTAGGGCACGTGGGTCATCTCGACGCCGGCCATCTGCTTGAACATCTCGCCGGCGAGATGAACGGTGCCGCCGGTGCCGGCCGATCCGAAATTGAGTTTGCCGGGATTCTTCTTGGCGTAGGCGACGAACTCCGCGATCGTCTTGGCTGGCACCGACGGATGCACCTCCATGATCATCGGCGCGTCCGTGATCACGGACAGCAGGCGGAAATCCCTGGCCGGATCGTAGGGCAGCTTCTTGTAGAGCAGCGGATTGAGCACGAAGATCGAGGCGGCCGTCACGAACAGCGTGTAGCCGTCGGGATCGGAGCGCGCCACCGCTTCGGCCCCGATCGCGCCCTGCGCGCCGGCCTTGTTCTCGACCACGACCACCTGCTTGAGATCGCGCCCGAGATATTCGCCGACGATGCGGCCGAGCACGTCGGTCGGGCCGCCCGCGGCGTAGGGCACCACGAGCTTGATCGGCCGTGACGGATAGTCCGCGGCACCCGCAGGCAGCACTGCTGCCAGCAAGGCAGCCAGAGCCACGATGAAGCCCGATGATGCGCGCCACGGCATGACGTTCCCCCGTTATTGTTTTCTTGGAGAACGAGAGTAACGGATAATGCGGTCGCGGCAATCAGCCGAGCCAGTATTTGCCTGACAGCATGACGATTTCGCCCACGATCACGCCGGCGAAGATCGATTTCCTCGCCAGCATGAACGCTACGAAGCCTGCGGCAACAACGCAGGGTCAAGCAAGGGACGGCACAGCGCTGCTATGCGACGATGACAGCCCCAGCCGTCATGGCGAGCGAAGCGAAGCAATCCATTCCTCCACATAAGCGGACAGGTGGATTGCTCCGCCGCTACAGCGCAAAATTGCTTTGCAATTTTGTCGCGAGCTCCTCGCAATGACGTGGAGAGTTCAACCCTTCCCTCACGCCCTGTTCTTCAGCACGAAGCACGCGCCGCCTGCCTTGCGGATGCGGTTGCACAGGCCGTCGGCCTCGGGGCGCGTGTCGGCGCCGATACGCACCTGGTAGAACATCGCGCTGCCGCGGCTGCGTAGCCGCGAGCCGAGCAGGCTCGGATCCTGATCGCCGATCACGTTCGACAGCCGCTTGATGGCACGGGCATACATCGCAAGCGCCTTGTCGCGGCTGAAGCCTGCGGCGAGCTGCACGCCCCAGACCTTGGCCGCCGACAGCGTGATGTGCTGCTCGAGCCCGGCCACGAACGGATTGGGCGCGCGCTTCAACAATGCCATCAACTCGCGGCAACTCGTGGTCGGCGCACGCTGTGGCGGCATCTTGCCGTTGCGGCCGGCGGCGGCCCAGTCGTCGACGCTGGAGCCGGTGATCGCGGAGACATAGTTGCGTGTCTCCTGCGGCATGTAGCCGGAGCCGGCGAGCCAGTCCTGGATCCGGCGCGGGCCGGCGTTGTAGGCGGCGGCCGCGAGGCCGAGATTGCCGAACTGGTTGCGCAGCTCGCTGAGGAATTCGGCCGACTTCGGCAGCGCCTGCACGGGATCGAGCGGATCGAGCAGCCCGCGCTCGCTGGCGGTGCCCGGCATGAACTGCGCGATGCCCTGCGCACGCTGGCCGCTCCGGGTCACGGGCCCGACCGCGTCGGCCTGGAAGCGGCTCTCCTGCCAGATCACGCGGGCGAAGAATTCGAGCGGCAAATCGTTCGCCCGCGCCGCCGACTCGATCATCAGGCACATCGCCTCGCGGGTGTCGCTCGCGCGCGCGTCGTCTGCAGGCTTGTCGGTTGCCGCTGCGGGCTTCTCGGCAGGTGGCGCGGGCGCGTCTGCCGGAGTTGCGGCAGGTTTCCCGGCTGATGGTGTGGCCTGCTCTCCCGGCGGCGGCGCAGGCTGCTCCGCCGGCGCGGCCGCGGGTTTCTCGGCGGGCTTGTCCGCAGGCGGCGTTGCGGGCTGCTCTGGGCTTGGCGGCGTCGCCGGTACCGCGGCAGGCGCGTCCTCCGCGCCGGCGCCGGCCGGCGGCACCAGCAACACAAGCATGACCCATGCGGCGCAAAGACCCGTTCGCATCGCAAATCTGTTCCCGCGCTGCGCGGCTTGACACCGCAGGCTCGTGGTCTAGCTATGGACTGAAATCATGGCGCGCAAAAGGGAGCGCAAAATGGCCGCAGCCTCCGACGATCAAACAGGCTTTGCCCCCGACGACGACGCCCCGATCGGCTACATGAAGCGGACCCGCGATTATTACGCCGCGATCGGCTACACCACCCCCTACCGCTGGGCGCACTACACGTCCGCCCCGTTTCAGCTGTTGAAGAGGCCGCTGAGCCAGTCCCGCGTCGCCATCATCACGACGGCGGCACCGTTCGATCCCGCCCGGGGCGACCAGGGCCCGGGCGCGAAATACAATGGCGGGGCAAAATTCTATTCGGTCTATGACGGCGACACGTCGCAGCCACACGATTTGCGGATTTCGCACATCGCCTATGACCGCACCCACACCACGGCGACCGACAGCGGCACCTGGTTCCCGCTGGCGCAGCTCAAGCGCCTCGCCGCGGCCGGCAAGATCGGCGAGGTCGCGCCGCGCTTCTTCGGCGCCCCGACCAACCGCAGCCACCGCGTCACCATCGAGACCGATGCGCCCGAAATCCTCAAGCGGTGCCGCGACGACGAGGTCGACGCCGCGGTGCTAGTGCCGAACTGCCCGGTCTGCCACCAGACCGTCAGCCTGGTGGCGCGGCATCTCGAAGCCAATGGCATCCCGACCGTCGTGATGGGCTGCGCCAAGGACATCGTCGAGCACGCCGCGGTGCCCCGCTTCCTGTTCTCGGATTTCCCGCTCGGCAACTCCGCCGGCAAGCCGCATGACGAGGCCTCGCAGGCGTTTACGCTGGAACTGGCGCTGCGTGTGCTTGAGCAAGCTCCCGGTCCGCAGACCACCGTGCAATCGCCGCTGCGCTGGAGCGAGGACGCGTCCTGGAAGCGCGATTACAGCAATGCCGATGCGCTGAGCGCCGAGGAACTCGCCCGCCTGCGCCGCGAGTTCGACGCGCAGAAGGAAATCGCAAAGGGCCTGCGCGTCGCGTAACGCCGCAGTTTGCGTCTACCGCTCGCCACACCAACGGTGTCATCGCCCGGCTCGACCGGGCGATCCAGTATTCCAGAGACGCCGGTCAGTCACGGAGAGGCCGCGGCGTACTGGGTCCCCCGGTCCCGTCTTCGCCAAGGCTTCGACGAGGCTACGGGTGCTGGGCGCGCCGAAGCCTTGGCGAAGGCGGCAAGCCGGGGGACGACAGCGGACGCAACCGCCTCTAACTCAGTGCGCTTCGACAAGCGCAGGGACAGCGTCGCAAGAATTCGTTTCCTCCGCCCCCGCATAGCGGCGCGCCAGCGCGGCGCAGGTCATCAGCTGGATCTGGTGAAACAGCATCAGCGGCAGCACGATCAGGCCGACCGATTGCCCGGCGAGCAGCACGCTCGCCATCGGAAGCCCGCTCGCGAGACTCTTCTTCGAGCCGCAGAACATGATGGCGATGCGGTCGGCACGCGAGAAGCCGAGCAGCTTGCTGCCGAAATTGGTGACCAGCAGCACGATCACAAGCAGCAGCGCATCGAGGCCGAGTACGATGGCCATCTGCGTCGCATTGACCTGATGCCAGATGCCGTGGCTGACGCCGTCGCTGAACGCGGTGTAGACGATCAGGAGGATCGAGCCGCGGTCGACCAGGCCGAGCATCGCATGATGCCTGGCGACCCAGCGGCCGATCAGCGGCCGCGACAACTGCCCTGCCACGAACGGCAGCAACAGCTGCACGACGATGTCGAGCGCGGCGTTGCCGGAGAACCCGCCATGGCTCGACAGAAGGAAGCCCGCCAGCAGCGGTGTCGCGACGATGCCGAGCAGATTGGAGGCGGTCGCCGAGCACAACGCCGCCGACACATTGCCGTGCGCGATCGAGGTGAAGGCGACCGACGACTGCACGGTCGACGGCAGGATGCAGATCAGGATCACGCCCGCCCACAGCGCCGGCGTCAGCAGATGCGGCGCCAGCGCATGGGCCGCGAGCCCGAGCAGCGGGAACAGCGCAAACGTCGACAGGAAGATCACGAGATGCAGCCGCCAGTGCCGGGCGCCGACCAGCGCCTCCGTGGTCGACAGCCGGGCGCCGTGCAGGAAGAACAGCAGCGTGATCGCCGCATCGGTGGCATAGCCGCCGATCGCGGTGCCCTGCCCGTGCAGCGGCAGCAAGGTGGCAAGGCCGACCATCCCGACGATGGCGGCGATGTAGGGGTCGACGGGCACAAATGAGCGCAGGCGGCTGAAGGTCATGGTGGCTTCCTTTCCTTGACCGGAAAATGGCTCTCCCCATGTCGATTGTGAACCGCGCTTACCGGTGTTATTGTCATGACGTTACGCAATGATGGACCGCCGCCATGCTCGACCCGGCCCAGCTCGAAACCTTCCTCACGGTGGTGCAGACCCAGAACTTCACCGAGGCCGGCCGCCGCCTTGGCCTGAAGCAGTCGACGGTCAGCCAGCACATCCGCAAGCTCGAGGCCGCCGCCGGGCGCCGCCTGTTCGTGCGCGACACCCATTCGGTCGTGCTCACCGCCGACGGCGAGGCGATGACGGGCTTTGCGCGCCCGATCCTGGAGGTCAATGCTCGCGCCCGCGACTACTTCGCGGGGTCGCAGGTGCGCGGAAAAGTCCGGTTCGGCGCCGCGGAGGATTTTGCCAGCTCGCGCCTGCCCGATCTGCTGCGTGACTTCGTCCGCCGCCATCCTCAGGTCGATCTCGAGCTGACGATCGGCCTCAGCGCCGTGCTGTACCAGCAGCTCGACGCCGGCGAGCTCGACCTCGTGCTGGGCAAGCGGCGGCCCGGCGACGCGCTGGGGCAGCTGGTGTGGCAGGACCGCCTGGTTTGGACCGCCGCGCCGGGCATGCGGCTCGATCCCGGCGAGCCGCTGCCCCTGATCCTCTACGCGCCGCCGAGCGTCAGTCGCAGCGTGGTGCTGGAGGCGATGGAGCGGTTCGGACGGCCCTGGCGGATTGTCTGCTCCAGCGGCAGCCTCAGCGGCCTGCACGCCGCGGCGCTCGCCGGTCTCGGCATCACCCCGCAGGCGCAGGGCCTGATCCCGGATGGACTCGAAGCGATGTCGGCGTCAGGCCTGCCGCCGCTCGGCAGCGTCGAATTCGTGGTCCGCACCGCCCGCCGGACCAAGCGCGGCCCGGCGGTCGAACTGGCGCAGGCCATCACGGAACGCGGCGGCCGGCTGCGGCCTTAGAAGTACAGCGATGTTTGGCTGGAATGGTCTGACGCCGCGGCCCTTCGGCTCAAGTGCTGCGGTCTCTGGAATACTCATCACCCGCATGCGCATGCGCGGGTGATGACACCGCGCAAGCTGAGGGCGTCTGCACGATTTCGGAATAATAGAATGATGCCACTGATTTGCCCGACGTGTCAAGTTGCCGTGTCGAACGCCCGCGGCCGCCGGCTCCTTTGCATGGGGTTGTTTTCGATATTTTGAATGCGGCTTCGATGCGGCCCTGCTCGGACCAGGCGGCCCGCGTCAGGCGGATGGCGCCGCCGCGAGTTGCACCGCGTTCAGCATGCCGGTCCGTTCGTGGCAGCCGAGATATTCGAAGAACTGCTCGTCGGCGGCAGCAACCGTGACCTCGTGATACAGCCTGAGCTTTGCGGCGCGGTCCCAACGTCGACAGATACTTCATCGCCGCGCCGAAGATCCTGACATGGGTCGGATGCGACTCCGCCCAGCGCTCCAGCGCCGCAAGGCTCTTCCACCAGCTCTGGCCGTAGGATTTTTCCGTCAGTCGTCCATCCGCGTCGACGACGCGCATGTAACGGTTGGCGTAGCAGCCGATCGGCACGCCGTCGTCGCGCAGGAAATCCATGCCCTCGCGCAGCACCGGCTCGACATCGTCGAGATACATCTTGCGCTCCGACGCCTCGGTGTCGCTCCAGTCCTGGCCGGAGCGGATCAGGCAGAGATTGTCCTGCGCGACCACGCGGATGCGCGCGCCGTCGCGGATCGCCCGCGGCTCGCCGCCGGGCGTCATCGCGTCGGTCTGCGACAGCGGAATGCGGTCGCGCATGCCGCCCCAATAGGCGTGCTCCTGCACCTCCCCGCTCATGCCGTCGGCGAGAACAGCGACGCCCTCCGGACGGCCGAGCGACGAGAACAGCGTCTCGTAGCGCGCAACATGCGGCCGCAGCACTTCGATGAAGCGGCCGACGCCACTCGCCGCGCCGTTGCCGGTCCAGGCCTCGCGCGCGCCGGCGAACCAGGCGTCGAAACGCCCGGCATCGTCCCAATAGGCGACCGAGACGGCGTTGGTGAAGCCGGCCTGGTCGACATATTGCGCACGATCCCAATGCGTCGGGCCGTTCTCACCGGCAAAGCGCGTTGCGATCGATGCCAGCGCCTCGGCCACTGCTGCGGTCGGCTCGCCGCGAACCTGCACGCCGAAATAGGCCATGATGACGCGTGCGACCGCGGGCTTGTGCCGCGCGACGAACGAGGGATAAGGCGGCGCGTAATCGTCGGGCACACGACGATGACGGGAGCGCGCCGTTTGCAGATGAGAGGGAATCGCGGATTCCATGGCAGTCGCCTCCGGTTGGATGTTGCCTTGATGGATTAGCTCGCGGCCGCGTCGACCTCCTCGAGACTGTCGAGCGGCAGCGCGAAATGCTCGACGCGCTTCGATGGCTTCTTGTTCAGCAGCAGACGCGTGACGTCGGGCCGCGAATAATGCCCGGCCGGGTCGGCGGCGTTCTTGGCGATCCCGATCGCGCCGAGATCGATATCGGCGAGCAGCAGGCCTTCCTGCTCGGGCGGCAGCTTCTCGGCGATCGAGCTGCCGTCCGGCCCGTAGATCGCGGCGTGTCCGCCGCCGACATGCAGCAGCGCGTGCTTGTCGTCGCGGTCGCACATCTCGTCGATCATCGCCTGCGAGACGGTGGCGCAGGGCGCCAGCACGAAGCACGAGCCCTCCACCGCGTAGACCCGCGAGGCAGCGTTGTTGACCTCCCAGCCGAGCGCCGGCGCGAACGGATCGTACAGCGAGAAGCTCGGCCAGGCCGCGACATGCACCTGCTCGTTCTGGGCGTACATCGCGTATTTCGACAGCGGCTGCAGATGCTCCCAGCAGCACAGCGCGCCGAGCCGGCCGATGCCGGGGCGGTCATGCACCGCAAGGTCGCTGCCGTCGCCCTCGCCATAGACGGTGCGCTCGGCATGGGTCGGCCGCAGCTTGCGCCGCTTGGCGATGGTCTCGCCGTCTGGCCCGATCAGCCATTGCGCCAGATAGAGGCTGCCGCCGTCGCGTTCGGACAGGCCGAGCACCGCGGTCATGCCGGCCTTCTTCACCGCCAGCCGCAGCTTCTCGGCCTGCGGGCTGTCATAGCTCAGCGAGTTATCGAAGTAGCGCTGCACAAAACCGCGCCCGATCGCCCAGGCCGGCGAGTCCAGCCAGATGTACCAGGGATAACCGGGGATAAAGGCCTCGGGGAACGCGATCAGTTTTGCACCCTTCGCGGCGGCCTCCTCGATCAAGGCAATGCTCTTGGCCACGGAGGCGTCGAGGTCGAGCCAGGCAGGGGCCGCCTGCACCACCGCAACGCGATATTTCGGATGTTCGATGCCCATGATGTCCTCCTCGTGGCCGGCCGCTCTGGCCGGTTCGTACTTGATCGGCCGCAGCCGCTTCTGACATCATGCTGCCCCGGGACCGGGAGCGCCGTTCGACCAGGACGGAAGGAAAATTCGACTGCGGAGGGGATTCCCCCGGCCGTCCCCGGTACGAAGCTTGCTTTGTTTGCGTGGCCAGCGTTTGCACTCGTGAAGGGAGGAAATCATGCCGGCCCTGTTCACCACGGAAGGCGCGCCCACGCATCGACGCCTCGCGCTCTGGCGCGACATCGTCTGCGACGTGTTCGTGCAACTCGACTGCAAGTCCGATCTCGGCACCGCTTTCCACGGCGCCATCACCAGCGCGCAACTCGGCGCGGTGAAATGCTCCGTCGTCTCGTCGGGCCGGCAACGGGTGCTGCGCACACCGTCACGGATCGCACGCACCAGCGAGGATTTTGTTCTGTTCGCGCTCGGCCAAAGTGGCGCGGGCGGCGTGGTGCAGGACGGCCGCGAGACCGTGATCCGGCCGGGCGAGTTTGCGTTCTACGACACCACCCGGCCATACGAACTGCGCTTCGACGACGACTTCACGCAGACCATCTTCCAGGTACCGCGCGCGATGCTGCACCGGCGCTTTGCCGGCACCCAGGGCCTGACGGCGACCACATTCACATCGGATCGCCCGGTGCAGCGGCTCGCCTGGCAGTTCATCAGCGGGCTGTCCGAGATCGCCGACAAGCTCGAGCCTGATAACGCGATCCGTCTCGCTGATCAGGCCGCCGACCTGCTCGCGATGGCGATCAGCGAGCGGCTCGGCGGCGCGACGCTACCGGCCTCGACGCACCGCTCCGCCCTGCTCTACCGGCTGAAGGCGCATGTGCTCGCGCATCTGCCGAATCCGGACCTCAGCCTCACCGAAACCGCCGCGGCGCTCGGCATCTCGCCGCGCTACGTCAACAGCCTGCTGGCCGACGAGGACACCTCGTTCCAGCGCTTCGTGCTGGCGCAGCGGCTCGAGCGCTGCAAGCGCGACCTCGCCTCGCCGGCACACGCGCATCGCCATATCGGCGAGGTCGCGTTCGCCTGGGGCTTTAACGATCTCTCGCATTTCGGCCGCGTGTTCCGCGATCATTACGGCTTGTCGCCGCGCGATTGGCGGCACAGCCGGGTGCCGAACTGACTTTCTCGGGTTTGCGGCGCAAAATAGCCGGGAATCCTGACCTTCCTAGATGCAAACAATTTACACTAACTCCAACGGGTTCCGCTCGTAGCCTTCTTTTCGCGGGTCCGGACCGGTACAGTCCTGCCATTGATTTAGGAGGATTTCCCATGCAGGACCGGCGCCAGAGCCCACGTGAAAAGGTGTTTTACGGTGCGGTTGCGGAGATCAATGAGCGTGGCTCGACGATGAATTGCGTCGTCCGCAACATCAGCGAAGGCGGCGCCTGCGTCGAATTTGGCGATGCCACGCGGCTGCCCGAAGAGATGAATCTCACCGTCGCGCGCAAGGGCCGCTCGTTCCTGGCGCGCATGATCTGGCGCCAGGCCAACAAGGTCGGCCTCGCGTTTCGGATCATGACCTCGGACACCCCTGTGAGCGATCTCGACGAGCGGGTCCGCCGCAGCGAGATCAAGAAACGGCAGCTGCAGCGGCGGATCAAGGAACTGCTCGGCCAGAGCTGAGCGTCCTCCCGCGGCTCCCCGGTCGCGTTTGGATCGCGGCCGATATCTGTCGTTTCGGGGGTTGCAAAGGCCAGGTTAATCCAGCATCCGGTAGGCCCGCCAATGCTGGAACCAAAGGCCATTTCACGACATGTCGTCCGCGATCATCGAGCATCCCGACGGGCTGCCGCAGCCGCAGCGCAATTGGGCCATTCTCACGATCGCACTCGGCCTAGTCATGGCGGTCGTCGACGGCTCGATCGCCAATGTTGCACTGCCGACCATCGCGCGGGATCTTGACGCCAGCCCCGCGTTCTCGATCTGGATCGTCAATGGCTACCAGCTGGCGATCACGATCTCGCTGCTGCCGCTCGCCTCGCTCGGCGAGATCATCGGCTATCGCCGCGTCTATCTGGCAGGCCTGTTGCTGTTCACGCTGGCGTCGCTGTTCTGCGCGCTGGCGCATACGCTGCCGCTGCTGACGATTGCCCGCATCCTGCAGGGGTTCGGCGCCGCCGGAATCCTCAGCGTCAATACGGCGCTGGTCCGCTTCATCTATCCGCATTCGCAGCTCGGCCGCGGCATCGGCGTCAACGCGCTGGTCGTCGCGATCTCGGCCGCGGTCGGCCCGACCATCGCCTCGTTCATCCTGGCGGTCGGGACCTGGCCCTATCTGTTCGCCATCAACGTCCCGCTCGGCATCGTCACGCTGGCGCTGGGCTGGCGCTTCCTGCCGCATACCAGGCCCGCGGTCCACGCCTTCGACTGGCAGAGCGCCGCGATGAGCGCGATCGCGTTCGGATTCGGCATCAGCGCGATCGACAGCGCCGGCCATGGCGAGGCGCTGTATCTCTGCGCGTTGGAATTCGCGATTGCCGCGGTCGCTTCCCATCTGCTGTACCGGCGGCAACAGCATCTGCCCTCGCCGCTGCTGCCGGTCGACCTCTTGCGGATTCCGATCTTCGCGCTGTCGATCGGCACCTCGATCGCCTCGTTCTGCGGCCAGATGCTGGCCTTCGTCGCGATGCCGTTCTATCTCGAGAACCACTTCGGATACTCGGCGGTGCAGATCGGCCTGCTGATCACGCCGTGGCCGATCGCGGTCGCATTCGCCGCGCCGATCGCGGGCTGGCTGGTCGAGCGTTACCCGGCCGGCCTGCTCGGCGGCATCGGCCTGCTGCTGTTCGCATTGGGTCTGGGCACGTTGGCGTTCATGCCCGCCCATTCGACGCCGATCGACGTGATCTGGCGGATGGCGCTCGCCGGCGCAGGCTTCGGCCTGTTCCAGACCCCGAACAACCGTACCATGATCGCCGCCGCGCCGCGCGAACGCTCCGGCGGCGCCAGCGGCATGCTCGGCACCGCGCGCCTGCTCGGACAGACCATCGGTGCCGCCTTGGTGGCGATGCTGCTGGCGCGCTATCCAGCCGACGGCACCAGGATCTCGCTGATGGTCGGCGTCGGCTTTGCCGTCGTGGGCGCTGTGCTCAGCACGCTGCGGCTGTCCTCGGCCGGCAGCCGCGGCGCCGACCAGGTGCGGGTCCATGAGGGCCAGCGCCTGAAGGGCGAGTAACGCTGCGCGGCAGCGCCCCCCAGTCATCCAACAAAAAGGCCGGCTGTTTTCAGCCGGCCTTTTCATGTGGTTGTTCGCTTGCGCCTCAGACCTTGACCATCGGACCCTTTGAGGCCGGCCCCTTGGTGCCGCCACCGCCGCCACCCGGACCACCCTTCGGCGGCTTACGCTTGCGCGGCGGCAGGTTCTCGGGCTTCGGGGTGACCGGGCCCTCGACATATTCGAACCCGATCTTGTCCTTGGCGGTCGCCTCGTCCTTGACCAGGACGACGCGCACGTGTCCGCCGCTCTTGAGCTGGCCGAACAGCACCTCATCCGCGAGCGGCTTCTTGATGTGCTCCTGGATGATCCGCGCCATCGGACGCGCGCCCATCTGCTCGTCATAGCCGTGCTCGATCAGCCAGGCCTTGGCAGGCTCCGACAGCTCGATCGTGACGTCGCGGTCGGCGAGTTGCGCCTCGAGCTGCAGCACGAACTTCTCGACCACCATGCCGATGACGTCGGCATTGAGGTGCGCGAAGGAGACGATCGCATCCAGCCGGTTGCGGAACTCAGGCGCGAACTGGCGGTTGATCGCCTCGTGGTCGTCGCCTTCCCGCTTCGAGCGGGTGAAGCCGAAGGCCTGCCGCGCGAGGTCCGCCGCGCCCGCATTCGTGGTCATGATCAGGATCACGTTGCGGAAGTTGACCTGCTTGCCGTTGTGGTCGGTGAGCCGGCCATGATCCATGATCTGCAGCAGCACATTGTACAGATCCGGATGCGCCTTCTCGATCTCGTCGAGCAGCACCACGCAATGCGGATGCTGGTCCACGCCATCGGTAAGCAAGCCGCCCTGGTCGAAGCCGACATAGCCGGGAGGCGCGCCGATCAGGCGCGACACCGTGTGCCGCTCCATGTATTCGGACATGTCAAAGCGGATCAACTCGACGCCGAGCGAAGCCGCCAGCTGCTTTGCGACCTCGGTCTTGCCGACGCCGGTGGGTCCCGAGAACAGATACGAGCCGATCGGCTTTTCCGGCTCGCGCAAGCCGGCCCGCGACAGCTTGATCGACGCAGCCAGCGCCTCGATCGCCTTGTCCTGGCCGAACACCGTGCGCTTCAGGGTCTGCTCGAGATGCTTCAGCACCTCGGCATCGTCCTTCGACACGCTCTTCGGCGGGATCCGCGCCATGGTCGCGATCGTGGTCTCGATCTCCTTGATGCCGATCGTCTTCTTGCGCTTGCTCTCGGCGACCAGCATCTGCGCCGCGCCGGACTCGTCGATCACGTCGATCGCCTTGTCGGGCAGCTTGCGGTCGTGGATGTAGCGCGACGACAGCTGCACCGCCGCCTCGATCGCCTCATTGGTGTATTTCAGCCGATGGTAATCCTCGAAATAGGGCTTCAGGCCCTTGAGGATCGCGATCGCGTCGTCCACCGTCGGCTCGTTGACGTCGATCTTCTGGAACCGCCGCACCAGCGCGCGGTCCTTCTCGAAGTGCTGACGATATTCCTTGTAGGTGGTCGAGCCCATGCAGCGGATCGTGCCCGAAGCCAGCGCCGGCTTCAGCAAATTGGACGCATCCATCGCGCCGCCGGAAGTGGCGCCGGCGCCGATCACGGTGTGGATCTCGTCGATGAACAGGATGGCGTTCGGATGCGCCTCCAGCTCCTTCAGGACCTGCTTGAGCCGCTCCTCGAAATCGCCGCGGTAGCGGGTGCCCGCGAGCAGCGTGCCCATGTCGAGCGAGAACACGGTCGCGGCCGCCAGCACTTCCGGCACATCGCTGTCGACGATGCGCTTGGCGAGGCCTTCGGCGATCGCGGTCTTGCCGACGCCGGCTTCGCCGACGAACAGCGGGTTGTTCTTCTGGCGGCGGCACAGCACCTGGATCGCACGGTTGATCTCGGCATTGCGGCCGATCACCGGATCGATCTTGCCGTCGCGCGCCTTCTTGTTGAGGTTGACGCAATAGGTGTCGAGCGCCTCGCCCTTCTTCTTGGCGTCCTCGTTGCCCTTGGTCTCGGTTTCCTCGTCGACGCCGCGCACCGGCCGCGCCTCGGACACGCCGGGCCGCTTGGCGATGCCGTGGCTGATGTAGTTGACGGCGTCGTAGCGCGTCATGTCCTGCTCCTGCAGGAAATACGCGGCATGGCTCTCGCGCTCGGCGAAGATCGCGATCAGGACATTGGCGCCGGTCACTTCCTCGCGACCGGACGACTGGACGTGAATCACCGCGCGCTGGATCACGCGCTGGAACCCGGCGGTCGGCTTCGCGTCGTCGGCGCCGTCCGTCACCAGGTTTTCGAATTCGGTCTCGAGATAATTGACGAGGCTGGTCCTCAGCTTGTCGAGATCGACGCTGCAGGCCCGCATCACCGCCGCCGCATCCGAGTCATCGATCAGCGACAGCAGAAGGTGTTCGAGCGTCGCGTATTGATGGTGACGCTCGTTCGCGATCGCCAATGCACGATGCAAGGATTGTTCTAGGCTTTGGGAAAAAGTAGGCATTCGCGTCCTCTATGGCCCCCGGCCATCATGATCGCCATTACCGGGTCAGGCAATAACAACCTTCGTGATCGCCATTGATATAGTTACGACGGATCGTGGCGAAAGACCGGTCCCGCGATGATGGTTTTCTTCTAAATTCGGGGCACCGGAACGTTGTCCGGCGGCGCCCCGTGATCATACGGGAACGCCGTTCGCTGCCTTCAAAAACGCGATGCAAGACCCGTTCCGCTTCCCGCGGCAGGTCAATCGTTCCCGCGAACTACTTCTTTTCCATTACGCATTGCAGCGGATGCTGATGCTTGCGCGCGAAGTCCATGACTTGCGTCACCTTGGTCTCGGCGATCTCGTAAGTAAACACGCCGCACTCACCGATCCCGTGATGGTGAACGTGCAGCATGATCTTGGTCGCCGCCTCGGCGTCCTTGTTGAAGAATCGTTCCAGCACGTGAACCACGAACTCCATCGGCGTGTAGTCGTCGTTCAGGATCAGGACGCGATACAGGTTCGGGCGCTTGGTCTTCGGCTTGACCTTGGTGATGACCGAGGTCGACGGGCCGCTGCCCGCTCCATTGCGGTTGTCGTCATTGCTCATTTTCGGCACCGGCGCGGCGGACACCGCGGGCATGGCCGAAACCGGCTCGGAGATCGGGACTGTCAACGTGTATCGCAGCATGGCTCAGGCGTTCGAATTCCCCGGGGGAAACCGGTTGGCGATTGGAAGGTGGTCGCGATTGCCGCAAGACTGATCGCGGAACCCCCAGCAATGTTTTCCAGATTGCCGCTCCCGGTCCGATCCGGCGGCCGGATCGACCTCCCGAATATGGGCCTCACGACGCCCTGCCGCAAGCGCAGACCCGCCGCAGCCCACCGGTCCGATTCCCGGCGCGACAACCCTCGGAAGGTTAATCATTTCTGGCTGATTTGACAAAGGACTAGGGCGTCCAATTTAGACGGCATTCAGGATAGCCCGCGTTTTTGCCCGCTTTTGAGCTTCCGCCGGGCCGCCCGCAGGGTTTCCACGGCCGGATTCACCATCTGTTTAGCCGCGCACGTAGAGATGGCCGCGCAATCCATTTTTGACGAGAGTGCCATGCTTGGTTCAGCCATTTCCAATCGCGTCCGCGCGGCTCTCCGCCGGTTTTCCGGATCAACCGACGGCAATGTCGCGGTGATCTTTACCTTCGCAATGCTGCCGATCCTCGCCTTCGTGGGAGCAGCGGTCGACTATACCCGCGCCAACAACGCCCGCACCGCGATGCAGTCGGCGCTCGATTCCACGGCGCTGATGCTGTCCAAGGATCTGACCATGGGCACCATCACGGCCGCGCAGATCCCGAGCAAGGCGCAGACCTATTTCAACAGCCTCTTCACCAACAAGGACGGCCAGGGCATTGCCATCTCGGCCACCTATACGACCCCGACCTCGAGCGCAGCCGCGACCATTCTCCTGAGCGGGTCCGGCTATATCAACACCTATTTCATGAAGTTTGCCGATCTGTCCGGCGGCAATTTCCAGAAGATGAATTTCGGCACCTCGACCACCACCACCTGGGGCAACGTCAAGATGCGCGTCGCGCTGGCCCTCGACAACACGGGATCGATGGCTCAGGATGGCAAGATTACCGCGCTGCGAAACGCGGTGGCCGGAACCGGCGGCCTGATCGACCAGCTCAGCGCGCTGAGCAAGAACAACGGCGACGTCTATATTTCCGTTATCCCGTTCGCCAAGGTCGTCAACCTCGGCTCGAGCAATTATAGCCAGAACTGGATCGACTGGACCGACTGGCTCAATCCGCCGACTGCGCAGCCCAACAACGGCAGCACGCAGGCGAGCTTGCCGATGAACTGGCACGCGGTGGGACCAGGTGCGAGATGCCCCTGGACCAACAGCAGCGGCGGTTTCACCTGCACGAAGGGCCCGACCAGCACGTCCAACACGACCTACATCCCCTCGAGCGGGACCTATTCGGGCTACATCTGCCCGAGCGTCGATTACAATTCGCACACGAAGTACAATGGCTGCTGGGTCAGCACGCCGGCGGGCACCGGCGTATTCTGTACGGGTTCGTCGTCCTGCAGCTGCCCGAAGAATTCGTCCGGCAACAACGTCTCCGGCTGCAGTTGCACCACGACCGGCGGCGTCACATCCTGCTCCGGCAATCTGTACACTCACGACTGGACGCAGCCGGGCCCCAACGACACCGTGGACAACAAGAACCAGCCGCGGGTCACCGCCGTCGTCGGATGGACCAACAACCAATGGACCTCGACCAACAAGACGCCAACCGTGGTGAACAACTGGCAGCAGCCCTCCACCAACCCCATCAGCACATGGACAGGCTGCATCACCGATCGCACCCAACCGAACGATGCGACCGGTGTGCTGCCGTCGACGTCCGACGTTACCACGCTGTTTCCAGCCAACGAGTACTATGAAAACAGCACGGCCTATTGCAACAGCAGCGTCTCGACGCCGCTCGAGCCGATCATCCCGCTGAGCTACAACTGGAGCGCGCTCAAGTCGGCGGTCAACGCCATGCAGCCGACCGGCGGTACCGACCAGTCGGTTGGCCTCGCCTGGGCGTGGCAGTCGCTTCTGGTGGGCGGTCCGCTGAACGCGCCGGCGGAGGACTCCAACACCACCTACAACCGCGTCATCATCATTCTCTCCGACGGTCTGAACACCGAGGACCGCTGGCCCGACTACGGCGATGGCAGTTCGCAGGCGTCCGGCAATCCGATCGATGCAAGGCAGGCCCTGCAGTGCCAGAATCTGCAGAACGCGAAGGATACCAACGGTGCGCCGATGTACACGATCTACGCGATCCAGGTGAACACCAGCACGCCCGCCGATCCGACTTCGACCGTCCTGAAGAACTGCGCCAGCAGCCCCGACAAGTTCTACATGCTGACCAGTTCGACCCAGATCCTGACGACGTTCAATACGATCGGAACCGCTCTCAGCAAGCTGCGGCTGGCGAAATAGCCGCCTGCTTCAGGCGCAACAAAAAAGCCCGGCCGAAACGGCCGGGCTTTTCGTTTGTCTTGGTCAGTAGCGCTTACTGAGCGGGCGCGAACTTGGAGACCAGGCCCTCATAGGGCTTGAAGGTCTGCTTGGCGCAGTCGCTGTACAGGCCGGCGATCTTCTGCGATTCCGCGACGAAGGTCTCATAGGACGAGCGCAGGTACTCAGTCTGCGCCTCGAGCGCCTTGTCCAGCGACTTCACGCCCGACAGCTTCTCGACGAACGACTTGGTGTCCTCAAACGACTTCTTGGCGTAGTCGCCATAGGCCGTGGCGATCGCCTGGACGCCGCTCTGCAGGTTGTTCGCAGACGCAGTGACGGACTCGAAATGCTCTTTGCCGTAGTTCTGAATGTCTTCGATCTTGACCATGGATTGGAATTCCTTTTCCCAGACTTGAAGGCGCAAATTCCCATTGCCGGGAAGCTCGCGGCCCCCCTGACAACGATTGCAATATCGCATCGCACAATAAAGTCAATGAATTTTGTGCGGCGCACAATGACATTTGCCCGAATCCTGAGCATTTGCGATAAACCCCGGGGGACTGCGCAACGGTTGCTTAATCTTTTGGAAACTCGGTCCGCCTAACCTGATTCCCGGACTTTGTTCGCCTTCCGACGGGCAGCCTTGAAAGCTGTTTGTGAACAACACCTTAGCTAGAAGAGCGACCTGAGCCGCCACGAGGGCCGATGGTTCTGCCCGAAGTGGTCTGTTGCGCAGGCAAGGATCGACGGCCGCCGGGCACAATTTCGCCTCACGAGCCGGTGATCTAGATAGAAATTGGGACGGGGAAGTAGATGCTTCGAACAACCTTGGCCTCCTCGCGGGCGCTGCGAGTTGGCGTTCTTGGGCTCGTTACCGTCACGACGGCGATCCTGATCACCAGTGATAGCGCGGAGGCGCGCCGTCACCGGCGCCACACCGCCCGTCACCATCAGAGCGAGGCCGCGCGCGAAAGCTACAGCCCGCAATTCGCGTCGATCATCGTCGACGGCAACACCGGCTCGGTGCTGACGTCGAACAGTCCCGATGGCCTGCGGCACCCCGCCTCGCTCACCAAGATCATGACACTCTATCTGCTGTTCGAGCGGCTCGATTCCGGAAAGATGAAGCTCGACACCGAGATGCCGGTTTCCGAGCATGCCTCCGAGCAGGACCCGACGAAGCTCGGCCTGCGGCCCGGCCAGACCATCAAGGTCGAAGACGCCATCAAGGGTCTCGTCACCCGCTCCGCCAATGACGCCGCGGTCGTGATCGCCGAGGCGATCGGCGGCAGCGAAGAAGATTTCGCGCGGATGATGACCCGCAAGGCCCGCGCGCTCGGCATGAGCCGGACCACCTATCGCAACGCCTCCGGCCTGCCGAACGACGAGCAGATCACCACCGCGCGCGATCAGTCGACGCTCGGCCGCGCCATCCAGGATCGCTTCCCGCGCTACTATCGCTACTTCTCGACCACGGCGTTCAATTTCCGCGGCCACACGATCACCGGTCACAATCGCCTGCTCGGCAACGTCGAAGGCGTCGACGGCATCAAGACCGGTTACACCCGCGCCTCCGGCTTCAACCTCGTGACCTCGATCCACCGCGGCAATCGCTTCCTGGTCGGCGTGGTGCTCGGCGGCCGCAGCGGCGGCTCCCGCGACGCCATCATGCGCAACCTCCTGGCCGAGAACATCGGCAAGGGCGCGACCACCCGCACGGTCGCCGCGATCACCGAACGCAACCCGGCCGACGCCAATGTCGAGGTTGCCGATGCCGACAACGCCCGCAACGCGGACACTGCGGCGGTCGCTGCGTCTGAGCCCGCCGCGGCAGCCGTCGCGGTGCAGGCGCCGCGCCCGGCCAGCAAGCCCTCGCTGATGGCGGCCGTCGCCGCCGCGTTGCCGCCGCCCCCGGCAAAGCCTGAGCCGCAGGCCAAGCCCGAGCCGGCGCCGCTGACCTCAGGCGTGATCCAGACCCAGCCGATCGCCGCGATCCCCGGCTCGGCCGAACCGATGAAGCCGGTCAAGGTGAAGACCGTCCAGGTCAAGGCCGGCCCGATCAAGCTTGCCGCCGCCGGCCCGGCACAGTCCGCGCCCCCGATCACCAGCACCATCCCGTCGCGCGGCGAAGTTCCCGAGACCTCCAATGCGATGATGGCGCGGGCCGCCGAGACCTCGAGGCCCGAGATGCCGCCGCAGCCGGCCAATTTCGGCACCGGCAACGGCATCCTCGGCGTGCTACCGGCCTCGTCCGTCCATGCACCCGCCGCCGCCCCGGCCCCCCAGGCCGTGGCCTCGATCGAACCGACCCGCAGCCTGCAGGCCGCAGCGCAGACCAGCGTCGTCAAGCCGGGTGCCGCGCATTCCGGCTGGATCATCCAGGTTGGCGCGCTCGAGTCCGAAGGCGAGGCCAACAAGCGCATCGACCTCGCGCGCAGTTCGGCCCGCGGCCTCCTCAGCAAGGCGGACCCGTTCACCGAGGTCGTGGCCAAGGACAATCGCAAGCTCTACCGCGCCCGCTTTGCCGGCCTCGAGCGCGATCAGGCCGAAGCGGCGTGCAAGACGCTGAAGCGCGCCGAGATATCCTGCATCACCGTTCGCAACTGATCGACGCGATCTGCGGATTTCAAAAGGGCCGGCGCCGCAAGCGCCGGCCCTTTTGCTTTGCGAGCCGCCGCGCGAACGACCGGCCTTTCCGCGCGCGGCGCAACCATGAAACTTCTCGTCAAGCTTTTACGGTTAAGTTTTCCCGAAAGAACGATCGGCGACGCCGGACAGCGGCAGGCCAGACGGGGCATCAATCAGAGAAATGGAAGGCAGCTCTCGGCTGTGGCGTCAGTAGCGTAGCCGGAGTTAGAGATGCGTGCGAAGCAGAGTATCCTTGGCCTCGTTCACTCGGGCAGCGAGATACGTCGAGCCCCCCTGGTCGGGATGGAGTTTCTTCATCAGGGTGCGGTGAGCCCGGCTGATGTCGTCACGCGACGCTCCCGGCTGCAGGCCAAGGATCTGATAGGCCTCCTCGTTCGTCATTTTGCCGGTCGCCGCCGCGCGGCCCTGCCCCCCTGTCCGGTCGCCCTGTGCGTCCTGACGCCAGGCGGGAAAGCGGCGGTCCAGATAGCTTTCAAGTAGCGCGACGCTTTCGGCGTCGAAGCTCGGGACCATCGCCAGAAGCTGCGACAGGTCGAATTCGTCGAGCATGCGGCCGGCCTGCGGTCCCGCCACGATCTGGCCCTTGAGCACACCGCTGTCGTGATCGAGGCTCATGTCGAGATATTGCGAGCGCACCCGCGAGCTTTGTCCCTGATTGCGCGAGCTGCCGAACATGCCGCCGAAATTGGGCAAGCCGGTGCTCCCGAACGGCGACCAGCCGAGCAATCCGGCGCCGAAGATGCCGAGCGGGATTGCGACCGCCAGTTCGCCCCGCACGCCGGTGAAGGCCGCAACGGCAAGCGCGAGCACCCCGCCCACGATCTTGATCGCACGCGCAAGCACGGCCGGATTGGCCGCACGAAACATCTGCAGCGCGGAATAGAGGATGACAACGGCGACGACGCCGGCGATCAGGGTTGGCATGTGCGGAATATAGGCGGCCCGGCGGCAAAAAGCATGCGAAGCTTCGTCTCACTGGAGCGCGAAGCGCCCTCGCGTGGCGCGGCCCCGGGCGATCGAGTAGCTTGCGGCAACCGCGCTGGAGGAAGCTTGATGGCGATTGACGGACTGATCAGCCTTCGCAGCCATGTCGGGCCGAAGCAAACGGCCGACCGGCTCAAGGCCGAATTGCAGGCGCGCGGGCTGACCTTGTTCGCCCGGATCGATCATGCCGCGGGCGCCGCCGGCGCCGGTCTTGCGCTCCGTCCGACCGAACTGTTCGTGTTTGGCAATGCGAAAGGCGGCACGCCCTTGATGCAGGCCGCGCAGACCATCGGGATCGATCTGCCGCTCAAGGCGCTGGTCTGGCAGGACGAAACCGGCGACTGCTGGTTCTCCTACAATGATCCGACCTGGCTCGCCGAACGGCACGGCGTCGCGGAAGCGACCGGACAGGTCACGGCCAACATGTCGGCGCTGCTCGGCGCTATTGCCAAGACCGTGACGTCGGGCGGAGCCTGACGCGCCAAGCGGCCTATTTCATCTGGCCGATCAGCCTGGCCGCGCCGCTCGTCGTCTTCGCCAGCTGCAGCAGCGCCTCGCGGCCGCCGGCAGCATAGGCTGCGGCGGCGCGCAGCAGCTCGCGGAGCTGTGCCGCCGCCCCGGGATCGAACCTGCACCATGCGCCGCCGGTCAGCCGCGCAATCTCGCGAAACGTCTGCTCGGCCGTCGCGTCCGCGCCCTCCTGGAACATGAAGACCGGCACCTTGAGCAGGCCGAGCTCTCCGGCGCTGGCGCACAGCGCGTCGGCGTTCTCCTCCATCGCGTCGCCCACGAACACGAGCGCGCGCACGCCTGCCGCAACCGCCTCGCGGCGGGTCTCCGACAACACCTTGCCGATCTGGGTATTGCCGCCCTGGCAGCCGATCTTGCTCATCAGCCGCGCGAGCTGCGCGCTGTCGGAGATCCAGCCCGACGCGCGGCACTCGTTGAAGCCGCGATAGTAGACGAGACGGATGTCCAGGCTGCCGAGCGAGCCGGCCTCGCGGAACATGTCCGCCTGCAGCGTGCATGCCATGTCCCATGTCGGCTGCCGGCTCATCGTGGCGTCGAGCGCGAACACCAGCCTGCCGCGTGCGCCGGCGCGATGCGGCGACATCGCGCGCGCCTTGGCCACGAACGCGGCGATGTCATTGGCGCTCGACGCCGGCACGCGAGGCGCATCGGCCGGGCGCACGTCGCTTCCGGATGTCGGTTTGATCGTCTTGCCAGCCATCAGCGCTTGCCTCGTACAGCAAACACTATGTGGGCCGCGGCATCGGATTGGTCAACGTGACGCGCCCGCCGGCCCGGATCCCGGGCGGCCCTGTCAGTTCGTGACCGACGGACCCTTCTTGGTCTCGGTCTTGGTCAGCGAGAGCGACTTCTTGACCCTCTCGCCGAAGGTCTGAGGCTTCTCGACCGGCACGTAGAGCGAGACGGGACCCGGCTCCAGAATCTTCGGCGGCGCATTCCTTGTATCGACCGGCGCGACATCGCTGTCGGTGTCGGCCAGGAATTTATCGAGCATCGCCTGGATCGAGTCCTTGGCCTTCTCGGGTCCGGTGTCGCGCATGTCGTTGTGCTGGAAGTTGGTGTTCACAACGGTGATACCGGCCTTCTCGCACTGCTCCTCGTCCGGCACCACGCCGGGATCGGGCTTGAACTGCGAGTCATGCGAGCGGAAAGACAGGATCTTGAACTTGCCGTCGGTCATGAACGGCACGCGCAGATTGTCGAGCGTGACGACCTTCTTGATCTCGTCCGGATACTGCTTGGCGAAATACATCGCGATGTCGCCGCCATTGGAATGGCCGACCATCGTCAGCTTGCTGTAGTCCGCGTTCGGCTGACGCTTCTTCATCTCCTCGATCGCGAATTTGATGTTGGTGATGCCGCGCTGATACTGCGGCAGGCGCCCGACATAGAGCTCGCCAGCCTTGGTCACCATCGGTCCATCCGACGGCAGGTCGTTCTGAATGCTGATGGCCAGATAGCCGCGCGCCGCGAACACGTTCGCGAGGAAGGAATATTCGGTAAATTTGACGGTATTGCCATGATTAAGGATCGCAACCGGGAGCTTGATCATGCCGGCGTCGGCCTGCATCTCCTTGTCGAAGCGCACGGCGACGTCGACCGCGACCGGCCGCTCATCGCGGGTCGGATCCTTGAACATGAGAGTTTCGTGACGGATCGCCCACTTGCTCGCGGTGAAATACGCACCCGTGATCACTACGGAGAGCGAAAGCAGAACGAGAATTCCACGCTTCATGACGTCCTCGAGGTGCCCGCCTTTTAGAGGGCGATTTTGGCCGGAGGCTCTTCGGCCTCCTTTTAAGAATATATGTCACAGCGGCGTGACAGGAAGTCCAAATATTGTGGCTTCGGTGGCATATCGTTGTGCGCCGCACCTATAGTTTGTGCAGATGCACACGCCTCACCGCGACGGCTCGCTCTCCTTCTCCTCTTCGACGTGAGTTCCCAAGGTCGCGTTCAAGCCTGGACCCACCTTGGATCACTCCTTAGATCGACGCTGAGGAGAAACGGGATTTCGGCTGCTTTGTTCCGGCTTTTTGGCCGTGGTGTGGCCGAAATCACCGGAAAACCACGGATTTCAACCGATTTCGGTGTAGATGATCAGCCTCAGGCCGGGATCCGTCGTTGGCCTGGAAACTGGCGTACTCAAAATTGACCCTGCCGCGCCTGGGGTGGCTGAGCACCTTCCGCCCGGCGACGCTGCCGCTCACATCATTCATGGGTTCCCCACCAGGCATCGAACTCAGAACAGCCTTGGCGGAGCCTCGCCAGCAGGTCGACGAAGCGTCTGCGCGCAGATCAGGCTGAAATGAGCATCAAAAGCGCGATGACGATTAGGCCGGCGAGGTGGCGAGCGGTGCCAACGCAGCTCCTCCGAGAAGCGACATGAACTGGCGCCGTTCCATTCGATCCTCCGTTGGTCGCCTCGCGACCGCCACACTAATCGTTTGGAGATTCTGCCTGATGCCGGGCCGCCACCGGGATTGCCCGCCTTGCGGGTCTAGCTGCCGATGATGTCGTCGACTTCCAGCGGCTTGTCGACCTGGCTGAACCATTCGGCCCGGTTGGCGGCGCGGCGGCGGCCGCGCTCGTCGAGCGGCAGCTTGAGCTGGCGCAACAGGCCCATCACCTCCTCACGGGCGGTGACGTGCCCGAGGCTCGGGCGGGTGCCGAGCGTCGCCTCGTCGATGTCGTCGAGCGCCGTCAGCCCGCGCGGAAAGAATTCGCGGTAGACCACCCGCTCGGCAAAGCCGTCGACCCAACGGAACCCGAGCCGCAGCGACAGCTGCTTCAAGCCATCGGCGACCAGCTGCTTGTTGCGCGAGCCGAGCATCGACAGCCGGTTGCGCACCACGATCCAGTCGGTCGAGGCGCCGTCGAGCTGGCGGCGCTTGCGCCTGGTGTCGCGCACCATCTCCGCGTAATGGCTCTCGCCGGTCACCGCATAGGTCGCGGGATCGACGGTGCCCAGCACGTCGAAATCGAGGAAGCTGTCGTTGATCGGCGTCACCAGCGTGTCGGCCATCGAATGCGCGAGCCGCATCAGGTAGCTGTCCGAGCCCGGGGTATCGATGACGATGAAATCATAGCCACGTTCCACCGCGCTCACCGCGGCCATGAACTGCTGGAATTCGGCGTTCTCGTTCTCCTCGATCTGCATCGTCTCGCCGTACTTGATGCAATAATGCGCGGGGAGTTCGAGATCGAGCCCGGAACGCCGCGCCCAGGCTTGGCGATTGCTGATGTAGCGGGTGAAACTCTGCTGGCGGCAGTCGAGATCGATGCTGGCAACGCGCTGTCCGGCCTTCAGGAGCGCAACGGCGATATGCAGCGCGGTGGTCGACTTGCCCGAACCGCCCTTCTCGTTGCCCAGCACCACGACATGTGCGGAGCCGGATTGACCCTGACTAGCCTGCACCAACATAATTCAATCCCCGCAAAATGATCTTCAAATCGCGCACGGCTGCGGTCAAGTGAAATGCATCACTGCGACAGGAAATCAATTGCAGCTGTCCTTAATGATGAATCGAACGCGCAAGCCGCTGCGTCGATTGGCGGCACGAGGCCTGCGATCCATGCGCGTCCGAGATCGGTTAATGCTTGCGCGGCGGTTTGCCGATTGCGGTTCGGACTTGGTAAGCTCCGCCACCTGCCGAACGCCAAACGTTCCACTTGGATTCCCCCACCCAGCTTGCCCCACGAGTCGAGACCAGATGCCGCGAAATCCCACCGTCGTCCGTACCGTCCCCGCCCTTCGTCGCGCCGTCGACACCCTGCGCGCCAAGAAGGCGACCGTCGCGCTGGTCCCGACCATGGGAGCCCTCCATGACGGCCATGTGTCGCTGGTGCGGCTCGCCAAGCGTCGCGCGAAGCGAGTCGTCGTTTCGATCTTCGTCAACCCGACCCAGTTCGCGCCGACCGAAGATTTCGGTTCGTATCCGCGCACCTGGAAGGAAGACGTCGCCAAGCTCGCCGCCGAAGGCGTCGACCTGATCTGGCATCCCGAAGTGAAGGCGATGTACCCGGACGGCTTCGCCACCCGGATCGTGCCCGAGGGACCGGCCATCGCCGGACTCGAGGATCGCTTCCGGCCGCATTTCTTCGGCGGCGTCGCCACCGTGGTCGGCAAGCTGTTCACCCAAGTCCGGCCCGATGTTGCGATCTTCGGCGAGAAGGACTTTCAGCAGCTTCGGGTCGTAACCCAGATGGCCGCGGACCTCGACCTCGGCGTCAAGGTGATCGGGTCGAAGACGGTGCGTGAACGCGACGGCCTCGCGATGTCCTCGCGCAACGTCTACCTCTCGACGGAGGAACGGCGCGCGGCCCCCGAGCTCAACCGTGTGATGAAGCAAGCGGCAGGCCGCCTGCGCGCCGGCGAGGACGCCGCGACCGCAATGGCCGACGGCGCCGCGCAGATCACCAAGGCCGGCTTCGTGCTGGATTATCTCGAGGTCCGCCACGCCGCCTCGCTGGCACCGATCGGCTCACTGAAGGACGGTCCGATGCGGATGCTGGTGGCGGCAAGGATCGGCAACACGCGCCTGATCGATAACATCGCGGTCTAAGGCAGGATCCGGAAAACTGTGACGCCGTTCATGCACCGTGACAATGCGAGCGGCTAATGAGCGCGGCCCGGGCGGCGCTTGCGCCGCGCCCGTCCGCGGCAGCCGTCTTCCGATTGCTCACAGCAACCCGAGGTCGCGCAACTCGCGGCGCATGGGTTCCGGCATCGACGCCACGCTGGCCGCGCTCGACTTGGTGAGATCTGCGGGCGCGGAGTCCGCGGTCAGGTAGCGCCAGCCCTGGAACGGCCGCATCGGCCGCGGCGAGACGGCGATCACCTTGGGCTGCATCACCAGCCGGCAGCGTCCGATGCCGTCCTTGTCACGGAACGGCTCGATCGCGATGATCTTCTCGCGCGCGGCGATCTCGCCACGGATCACCCAATACAGCGAACCGCCGGCGAGGATCTCCTCCTCGCGTTTTGGCGTCATCCGCGTGATGTGGATGTGACGGAGCGGCAGGCCCTTTTTCTTCGCGGTCGCCATCCGTTCGGCGACCCAGCCCTTGAGTTCCTTGACCGAGTCGCAACCGACGGCAAGCTTGATGAGATGAAGCGGCATGCGCCGGATGTAGCGGCCGGCGCGCGCTTTGGAAAGGGAGCGATAGCAGCGGCAGTGGATATCGGGATCTACTGCCCGGAACGGTGCAAGGACGGCGGCTCAAGCCGCCATCGTCACGCTCATTCCTGGTTCGCGGCCGCCGGCGCGCTTGCCGCGGCAGGCGGCGGCGCCGCCGGCGCAGGAGCCGGCGCGATCTGGACCGGACGCTTTGCTACAGGCGGCCGCTTCGGGGCAGCGGGCGGCGCGGCGGCGGCGCGTGCAGCCGGCGGCTGGGCCGCAGCGGCCGGCTTCGCCGGTTCGGGCGTCATGATACTGACCGGCGGCGTCGAGGACGCGCTCGGAAACTCCGCATTGGTCGGCTTGCCGGTAGGCATCGATGGCGGCAACCCTGCGATCAGGCCGTTGGCAGCCGACGCCGGTGCTTTCCAGGACGCGGCGTAGCGGGTGACCAGGTTCTCGTAGGTCCGCTCGTTCATGTTGTTGATGATCTGATGGTTGTCGCCCAGCGAGCGGAACGCGGGGCACGCGGTCGGCGTGCAGTGGTCTCGCGCCATCAGTGCGTAGGCCACCAGACCGTAGCGGTCGTGCTCGATGGCGCGGCGCAGCGCCTGCAACTCGGTGGTCGAATTGCGCTCCGCGGTCGCGAGGTCGCCGAGCGCGGTCAGGCGCGAAATCTGCGCCGCCGCATAGCTGACCGCCGCCGCGGCTGTGTCAGATGAACCGAACAGCACCTTCTCGCAGGCGTTGAGGACGGCATCTCCAGCGAGGTCGTCGACGCAGGCCAGCGCCGGCGCGGTCTGGCTGGTGAATTGCGCCGTCCGTGTATCGGCGGGCGCCGCCTGCCCGCCCGGCCCGAAGCCGCGGATCGTGGCGGCGACCGCAACCGCGATCGACAGCAGCGTGATGACGGTCAGCGCACCGTTGGCGACGGACTTTTCCGCGCGCAGCAGCGTGACCAGAACGACAATCCCAAAGAAGGCCGCCGCGGCCAGCGTCAGCCACATCGGGAAGGTCGGTGAGCGCCAGATCTGATCCAGCGAGGAAGCCCAATTCATGCGCGATGTCCCTCAACGCGGCGAAAGCACAACCGGCCACGGCGAACGCCGCCATCCCGGCGTCCAACCTTCAGCACAATGGGTCTGCGAACAGGGCCTTTTGACGGCGACGGCGCGGAACCCG
Organism: Bradyrhizobium sp. USDA 4011; assembly: GCF_054063415.1. Classification (NCBI taxonomy): domain Bacteria; kingdom Pseudomonadati; phylum Pseudomonadota; class Alphaproteobacteria; order Hyphomicrobiales; family Nitrobacteraceae; genus Bradyrhizobium; species Bradyrhizobium sp. USDA 4011. Next base: position 7,989,031 of record NZ_JBSSGG010000001.1, on the reverse strand, counting down.
CTCCAGCCACCGGCTTGCGCACGACGTTCAGGACAGCGCGAGCTGACTCTCCTTGGCCACCCGTTCGAAAGCTTCAGTCGAGCTCTTGATGCGATACTGGCAATCGTCACCATCGGTCGGCAGCAGGCGGATCACCTCATAGGTGCCGCTCGCAGCGGGGCGCGCCACGTTGCTGGCCGTGAAATAGACGATCTCGCCAATCGAGTACTTATGCTTCAACGCCCTCTCCATTTTCTTAGAGATTGCTGGCTGAGCTGACAGTCCCGATAGCTCAAGCCGGCATTTTGAGAACCCTGCGGCAACCTAGCACATCGTACCGCCCCAAATCCAGCAGGATCGGGGCATGGCGAAGGTGCGATTTTGCAGGTTTTTCAGGGCGATAGGCAGCGATTTACGTGCCAGCCGGAAATTGCCCGCCGACCTCGGCCGGAACCCGGTTCCACGGCCTCAGGCGGTATGTGGCAACTTTCCGTTGGGACTCGCGCCGTCGACCGCAGCCGGAAGCTGCTGGGCCAGCACCTTGGACAGCTGGTCGACCGGAATGTTGAACTTGGCGGCGAGCTGCTTGACGGTGTCGCTGCCTAGCACCTCCTGGAGCTGCTCGGCCGTGATCGGCAGGTTCTGGCCGGTGCCGATCCAGGATTTGACCTGCTCGCCGAGGCCGGCCTGCTCGAGCTTGGCCACGATCGCCGACAGGCCGCCCTGCCCGCCATTGCCCATCACCTGACCCAGCACGGCGGGGATGACGGCCGCCCCGAGCTGGCCAAGCATGCCTTTCAGCTCCGGTGAGTTCTCCAGGGAATCGAGAATGCCCATGGTCTAAGTCCTTTCACGACTTGCAAAACCGGTCTTTCGGATTCGATGCCTTCGGCCCCGTGGCGTCAAGCCGCGATCTTTGCCGTCGCTGTCACAATTCGGCAGCGCAGGACCGGTCATGCGTCCTCGAATCGCGCGATCCGCAGCGTCTCGGCCAGGCCGTCGCGGGTCCATTGCTGGAACGCCGGAAGCTGCATCATGGCATCGACATAATGCTGCGCCTCGGCCTTCACCGGGATCGCATAGGTGCGGAAACGATGCACCACGGGCGCGTACATCGCATCCGCCCCGGAGAATGCGCCGAACAGGAACGGACCCTGCTTGCCGTAGCGCGCGTGGCAATCGGCCCAGATCTCCTCGATCCGCGCCACATTGGCCCGCGCATCGTCCGACAGCGCGACGGCGCGGATCGGCCGGTGCAGGTTCATGCCGCATTCGCTGCGCAGCGGCACGAAGCCGGAGTGCATCTCCGCCGAGATCGCGCGGGCATGCGCGCGCGCGGCCCGATCTGATGGCCAGAGCTTCGCTTCGGGAAACTTCTCGGCGAGATATTCGATGATCGCCAGCGAATCCCACACCGTGACGTCGCCGTCGATCAGCGTCGGCACCTTGCCGGCCCTGTTGAAAGAGAGGATGCGGTCCTTGTCGGCCTGGTCGGTGTAGAGCGGAACGAAGATTTCCTCGAACGGGATGTCGTTGGCGCGCAGCGCCAGCCAGGGCCGCATCGACCATGACGAATAGTTCTTGTTGCCGATGACGAGCTTGAGCATGTCCTGGAATCCTGTTGCCACCTCAGTTTGCCATAGTGCATTGCACGCGTTCAACCTGTACATGACGCGGGATGCGGATGCAGCGCGACGCGGACCTGCCGCGCATTGACGAAGGAAGGCACCAATGACCGGCTATTGGGTCGACATCCTGGCCGTCGGCTTCTTTGCGCTGGAATGGCTGGTCTACGCCATCACACTGGAGCACACCGCCTACGGACGCGACAGCCTGTCGGCGCGGATGCATGTCTATCGCGAGATCTGGGTGCGGAATCTGCTCAACCGCGATGCGCGGATGGTCGACATGCAGATCATGGCCAGCCTGCAGAACGGCACCGCGTTCTTTGCCTCCACCAGCCTGATCGCGATCGGCGGCGCGCTGGCGCTGCTGCGCGCGACCAGTGACGCGCTCGCGGTGCTCGGTGCGCTTCCGGTCAACCTGACGCCCTCGCCCGCTTTGTGGGAGATCAAGTGCATCGGGCTGATCCTGATCTTCATCTACACGTTCTTCAAATTCGCCTGGGCCTATCGCCTGTTCAACTATGTTGCGATCCTGTTCGGCGCGATGCCGCCGGCCGGCCAGCGCGATACGCCGGAGGCCGAGGCGCATGTGATCCGCACCACGCGGCTGTTCGAGACCGCGGGCCGGCACTTCAACCGCGGCCAGCGCGCGTTCTTCTTCGCGCTCGGCTATCTCGGCTGGTTCGTCAGCCCCTGGGTGCTGTTCGCCACCACCGCCGCGGTCGTCGTCGTAATCTGGCGCCGGCAGTTCGCCTCGAACGCCTGGCAGGCGATGGGAAGCTGAGACTTGCCTCGGCTCACGATGCAAAATCTCGCGGCGTGAAGTCGAGGTCGAGCACCTTCCATTCGCCGTAGCGATCCCGCGGCAGCATCGCATAGGGCTGGCAGGCCTGCAGCGCCTCGGTCGCGCTCTTGAGCAGCAAAGGCCCCTTTTCCGATGCGGTGGCTTCGATCAGCAACGGCGCTGCGCCGAGCTTGCCGTCCGGCTTCATGAACACCCTGAGCTTGATCCTGACGTCATCGCCGGTGCTCAGAGTCGCCGGGAGCTTCATGCAGCTCTTCAGATGACGTCGGAACTCGGCGACCACGCTGGAGCCGACGTCGGCCTGCTCGGTGGCGGCGGCGTCGAAATTGTCCTTGCCGGGACCGGGGCCGTGCGGAGCTTCGGCCGGCGGCTTGATGGGGATATCGGGCGGCAGACCGAGCATGACATTGTATTTGACGGACAGGTCCGGCTCGGGCTGCACGTAGGCGGGTGGCGACGGCTCTGCCGCCTGCTGCGCCAATGGCTGGGGCATCGGCGACGTCTGGGGTGCCGGCGTCTGCGATGCCGGTGGCTCGGCCGCGGCACGCTGCGGAGCCGGGCTGGGTTTGGGCTCCGGCGGCATCGCCTGCTTCTGCGGCGGTTGCTGCTGGGTCTGCCGCGGCTGTGGCGCTGGCGTCTGCGCTGATGGTTCGGGCCTGGCTGTGTCGACAGGCTTGTCGAACGACGGCAACTGCAGCTCGGGCGTCGGCGACGGGCTCGGCACCGGATTGGGCTCGCTTTCGGCCTTGGCGACCTCCTGCGGTGTCACGATCTCGACCGGCACGGTGTCAGCGGCAACCGGATCGAACTGATGCACCTCCGAATACAGGAAAATCAGCGCGAGCAGCATCAGGTGCACGAACACCGATGCCATCAGATCCGCGTTTGGCCGAAACTTCATCCCACTCGATCACGTCGTGATGTCTCCCCGCTCGGCACCATAGCGGGCAATCAGGACCGGCCTCAATCCCATTCTGATCTGAACGGCGGATCCCGGTCGGGAGCCACCGCCGATCGTCGGCGCTCCGCCACGATTCGTGCCATCATCCGGCGGTCTCCACCTCGCTTTGAAGTTTTCCGGACAGCCGGCGGGAAGCGCGGTGACGGTGGTGATCGTCACTGCAATGTCTCAGTAGCACGCGCGGTTGCGTGACCTGCAGGGACGATTTTGGTTACCCTGGGTAGCCGCGCCCTTTTTGGCTTTAGCGCCCGGTGGATTCTGCTGCGCCACCGCTTCGGCAATGAAAAGCGGCGTCGCTACAGCACCCACGAAGAGAATACTCAAGAGAACGACAATAATTTTCATCGAAACCTCCCTTGAAAATGTCGGCCGGGAAAATGGAACGAGAGAGATCGGCCGCGGCAAGGCGAACGGAAACGGGTTTCGAAGTCAAGCTATTTTGGAACCGGGGGAATGCAACTGGGGGGTCATAACCAGCCAGGCGATGCAGGCACGCAGCCATGCGCATTCGGCCAATCATCGCGCGACGGCGCTCCCCATCGCCGAAATCGTGCGCATGTCCTCGTCCGACAGCTCGAAATCGAAGATCTCGATGTTCTCCTGAAGCCGCTCGAGCTTCGAGGTGCGCGGGATCGCCGAGACACGCTGCTGCACCAACCAGCGCAGGCAGACTTGGGCAGCCGTCTTGCGGTAACGATCGCCGATCCGCGCCAGCGCGCGATCACCCTTGACGCGTCCCTTCGCGATCGGGCTGTAGGCGACGAATGCCATGCCATGGCGTGTGCACGCCTCGATCACGTCGGCCTGGCTCAGATAAGGATGGTACTCGACCTGATCGCAGGCGAGCGGCTCGGGGCACGCCGCCACCGCCTCCTCGATCAGCGCCGCGTTGAAGTTCGAGACCCCGATATGCCGCGCCAGCCCGGCCTGCTTGACCCGCGCCAGCGCGCCGAGCGTCTCGGCAAGCGGCACGTGCGGATGCGGCCAGTGCAGCAGCAACAGATCGACCTCGGCCATACGCAGCCGCGCCAGGCTCTCTTTGGCCGAACGTTCGAGATCCTTCGCCATGAAATGTGTGGTCCAGACCTTGGTGGTCAGGAACACGTCGTCGCGCTTGATGCCGGAGGCGCGCAGCCCCTCGCCGACCTCGCGCTCGTTGTCATAGATCTGGGCGGTGTCGATGTGCCGGTAGCCGAGCCGCAGCGCCTGCTCGACGATGCGGGCGCAGGTCCGCCCGCGCAGCTCCCAGGTGCCGAGCCCGATCGCGGGAATTCTGGCACCGTTGCCTTCGACCATATTCATGCACCCATTATGCGCGCATGACGAAGACCTGCCACCTCACGCACGGGTTCCACGATGAGCCGTCGCGACCGCTCAGCGCTCCGCCTGGTAACCGTCGGTCAGCGTCTTCAGAAAGGCGATGATATCGGCTTCGTCCTGCGCGGTCATCGCGGGTGTGTCGCCGAGATGGCGCTCGAACGGCGGATCGGCGACGTCGACATTGCCGTGATGCTTTTCCGGCAGATCGTCGTATTTCCGCACCGTACCGTCGGCTGCACGCGGGTAGACCTTCTCCGGATTGGTATCGCGGAAGTTATAGAAATCCAGCACCTGCTCGAGGCTCGTGAAGACGCCGTTGTGGAAGAACACGCGGCGGGTCGCGGTGTTGCGCAAGGTCGGCGTCAGAAACATCCCGCAATATTGCGTCTGCTCGGCAATGTCGGTGCGATACGGGCCGCAGACCCCGAGATCGAAATAGTTGGGATCGCGGTTGCTGGCGAGCGCGGCGTTGCGCGGCGCGCCGAGCGCCTCATACTGGTGATCGGTGAACAACGGCGGCAGGCCGTCGCGGGTCGGCGCCGAGGTGTGGCAGCCGGCGCAATTGGCCTTGTCCGGATCGTTGAACAATTGCAGGCCGCGCAACTCGCTTTCGCTCAGCCGCGCCCTGCCTTCCAGCCAGTAGTCGAATTTGCTGCTGTAGGGATGGAAGCTCGGCTCCTCGACCTGATAGCGCGCGACCGCGAACATCGCCTCCGCGACCAGCAGCCGCGTGTCGTCGAAGACCTGAACGCCGAACAGTTCGGCAAAGCGCGGGGCATAGCTAGCCTGGCGCAGCTTCTGCGCCACCACTTCGATGCTGCCGCCGTCCATCTCATTGGGATCGAGCAGCGGGAAGATTGCCTGGTCCTGCAGCGTATCGGCGCGGCCATCCCAGAACAGTCCGCCCTGCGGCACGATGTCAACCGCCGACGCCGCGGTCCCGGTCGCGACCTTTTTCGCACGCGCAGCCTGCTGGCCTGCCGCGGCCAGCTGCGCGAAGTCGACGACGTTGTCGTCCTCGTCCTTCTCCGGCCCGATGCTGAAATTCGGTTGCCGCTCGAGATAGGTCAAGCTTGGCACGGCGCGCGTACCCTGCCGCGATTGCGCGGGGCCGCCCAGCATGACTGGCGCATCATTGGGCGGGCCGTAGGCGTGATCCGGACTATGACAGGAGGCGCAGGACAATGCGCCCGACGAGGACAGCGACGCGTCGAAGAAGATCTTCTGCCCGAGCTGCGCCATGCCGGACAACGGGGCGATCGGCGGACGCCTGAGCTGCACCGGGCTCGGATTTGTCCCCGGAAGTCCTTGGGTCTCGACTGCCGCAACAGCGCCGGCCATGCAGAGCAGGCCGGCGCCGAGAAGCCACAACATGCGGCCGTTCATATGACGTCCAGTGATCCCAGAGCGTTAGTGATGGGGATGATCATCAGGCGGGCTGACGATGACCGTGCCGGCCGTCGGATCGAGGAACAGCTTGTTCTGCTGATCGTCGCGGTCGTGATCGTGATCGTGATCGTGGCCATGATCGAAGTCGAACATGTCCGTGATCGATTCGACGCTGTCGTCGAACGCGCCGCCGCCGAGACGCTGGCCGTGAAGCCAGTTGTCTTCGATGAAGCGCACCACGGACGCCTGCGAGATGCGCGTGTGGCTGACGAAGTTCTTCTTGGCGTAAGGCGAGATCAGCAGGAACGGGATCCGCGTGCCGGGACCGCAGCGGCCGTTCACCGGCTGACCGTTCAGGCCCTTCGGCTGCGTCTGCTTGCCGATACCGCGGCCGCACTGGCCGGGACCGTTGACCTGGTCGGCGGTCGGATCGTACGAGGCGCTGATCGGCGCAATGTACTGGTGGTCGTACCAGCCGTCGGAGTCGTCATAGGTGATGATGACCGCGGTCTCGCGCCACTCCTTCTGCTTCTGCAGGAAGTTGATCAGCTCGACATTGCCAACCTGCTCATCGAGCGGATCGGAGTTGCCGGGATGACCGTCCTGATAGGCCGGCATCTTGATGTAGGAGACGGCCGGGAAGTTGCCGGCCTTCACCGAGGCGTAGAAGTCCTCGAGATCGTAGGCGTGATTGGCCGGATCGAGCGTCTTGCTGCCGGGCACATAAGTGTGGCCGATCGCGTCGACCGAGCTCGGCCGCGCATGGGTCGGGTTGGCGGTCGACTTGTAGTACTGGAACCAGGCATGGTGCGGGATGTAGTCGACGATGCTGCCGTTGACGTTGCTCGAGAAGGTGCTGCGTGCGCAATTTGTGGTGCCGTTGCTGTTCTTGAGCGTCAGGTCGAAGCCGCCCATGAAGCTGCCCCAGCTGATGTGCTCGGCATTGAGCAGGTCGCCGATGTTCCTGCTGGTCATCAGGACCTGGCTGGTCGTGCTCGAGCAGGCGTCGTAGGCAGGGTCGGTATCACCGATCAGCGTCAGGCCGCCCTGGCCGTCGGCGATCGACGATGACGTGCCGGCGATGTTCTGCGCACCGTTGGTCTGGCCGGACACCACCTCGAGCGCGCCGGGCGTCGACGGACCGAAGGTGTCGGTCCAGCTATTGTCGCTCATCGCGAAGTTCTGCGCGTAATTCCAAAGCGCGGTGACCGTGTTGCCGTCGAAATAACCCATCACCTGCCCGTTGGTGCCGAAGGCGCCGACGCCGCCGGCTGTGCCGCGACCGGTGAATTTCGGAAACAGGTCTTCCTTGCCGTTGTCGACCGCCTGCTGCTCGGGCGTATAGGCGTGGTTTTGCGAGCGCGTGTTGGCCTGGGTGCGATCGAGCCGAAACGGATTGGTCGCGCCCGTGCCGTTGGCCGGATTGGTGTTCGGGTTGTTAGTCAACAAATTGGCGTTGGCGAGGTTGTTGACCTTCGGCGTATGTGGATTCGCTATGAACGGAATCGAGCCGGTCGGATTGGCCGCATTCGGGTATGTCGCGAAATAATGATCGAACGAGCGATTCTCGTTGAAGATCACGACGAGATGCTTGATCGGCGTTGCGGTGTGGATGTCGTGCGGATGACGATGATCGTGATCTCTATCATCGTCGTGAGCGGCGGCGCTGCACACCACTGCAGCAGCAGCGACCAGACAGACTCCGACCGTCGAAAGGAATTTCGCCTTCACTTCTTGCCCCATTTTTAAGGATTTATGACGTCGACATGCGACACATTAGTCAGCGCGCGTAACAGCTCTGTGTCGGTTTTGCGATTGACGCGTCATCGCGACGCGATCGTGATGCGTTCGATTTCACGCGCCGGTTGCGGCACGCGTGAACGGATATTGGATCGATGTCATCGAATCGATCGCGAGCTCAACGACGCCGGCACGCGCCATGTTGAGACCCACTTCGATTCCTGTAGTCGCACCGAACGCACTCTTCGTCACATCGTCAATTTCGAGGCCGACGTCGCGATCCTGGCGGAGGTGCCGGAAGATCCGCGCGTCACCATGATCCCCTATCGCACGCACCGCGTGATCGTGTTCGTCAACCGGGATCATCCCTGGTTCAAGCGGAAGTCGGTCAGGCTGCGCGAGCTTGCCGACCAGCCCATCGTGCTGCGCGAGCGCGGCTCGACCACCCGGCGCGCCTTCGAGGCGACGATGCAGGCCGAGGGCATCAGGATCGAGCCGGTGTTCGAGATCGAAAGCCGCGAAGGCGTGTGGAAGGCGGTCGAACGCGGGCTCGGCATCAGCGTCGTCGCCGACTTCGAGTTCGTGCCGCATCCGAACCTGCGCGCGCTCGAGATCAGCGACCGCACCATCAAGACCCAGTACAGCATCGCCCATCAGAGCGGCCGCGGCCACTCGCCGATCATCAAGGCGTTCATCGATACGGTTCGGCGGATGAAAGGTCGTGACGCTACCGCGAGGGGCTCTTCCGTTCGGCCTTGAGGGCGAACAACGCCAGGAGTGCGGCCAGACTGAGAGCCGATGTGACCGCGAGCGTATAGCCGCCGAGCGGTGAGATCAGAAATCCGAATACCAGCGGCGCGATCGCTTGCGACAGCCGCGACGGCGCGCCGAGCAGCCCCAGCCGGTAACCGTAATCCTTGGGACCGAATATCGCCAGCGGCAGCGTGCCGCGCGCTATCGTCAGGATGCCGTTGCCGGCACCGTGCAGCAGCGCGAAGATGCCGGCGAAGCCTCCGCCGAACAGGCCGATGACGCTGGCGCCCAAGGGGTGCGTGATGCAGGCCAGTCGCGCCGACCATAGCGGATGAAAACGCTTCAGAAGGCTCGCTTCGACAATCCGTGCCGCCACCTGCGCCGGGCCGATCAGCGCGCCCGCCGCGATCGCCTGCGTTTGCGTCGCGCCCAACGCCTCCAGAAGTCGCGGCAAATGCACCGCCATCGCCGACGTGACGCTCCAGGCGGCCGCGAAGGCAAAGGCGAGCAGCACCATCGCGCGGTCGATCGGTATATGCGGCTTTGGCGTGTCGGCCGCGATCCGATGCTCGCTCTTCAGTTTGGGGACCACGAAGGCGTTGAGCGGCAGGCAGACCAGAATGTGCGCCGCCGCCCAGCCGAAGCAGGTCCAGCGCCAGCCGATGGTTGCGAGGCCCCACGCGGTGAGCGGCCAGCCGATCGTGCTGGCAAACCCGGCGATCAAGGTGATGCCGGTGATGGAGCGGCGGGCGGAGTTGCCATAGATGCGCCCGAGCGCCGCGAAGGCCGCGTCATACAGGCCAAGGCCCATGCCGACGCCGAGCAGCAGCCAGCTTGCGGCCATCAGAACGCGGCCTTGCGAAAGCCCGAGCAGGATCAGGCCGGACGCAAAAATCAGATTGGACGCGCAGAGCACTTCGCGCCCGCCCATGCGGTCGATCTGGCGGCCGACGCGCGGACCGAGCAGTCCCGATATCACGAGCGCCATCGAGAACGCGGCGAACAGCCAGTTCGTGGATATGCCGAGGTCCCGCGCAATCGGGTCGGCGAGAATCGCGGGCAGATAATAGCTCGACGCCCAGGCCAAGGTTTGCGTGGTGCCGAGCGCGACGATCAAACCATTATCTGCACGGCGGCTCATCCAGCGTGCGCACCCGGCGTCCTCGGCGGAATCACTTCGCCGTCTTCCTTGACGAACCGGCCGATGTCGGCAACGGCGAGGAGATCGAGGACGGCCTCGGACGGCCGGCACAACTTCACGCCCTTCGGCGAGACGACGATGGGCCGATTGATCAGGATCGGATGCGCCATCATGAAATCGATCAGTTCGTCGTCGCTCCATTTCGGATTGGCAAGGTCAAGCTCGGCATGGGGCGTGCCTATCTCGCGGAGCAGCGCTCGCGGTGCCATGCCCATGGCAGCGATCAGCGCGATCAGCTTGTCGCGCGAGGGAGGAGTCTTGAGATATTCGACGATCTCGGGCTCCTCCCCGCTTTGGCGGATCATGGCCAGGGTATTGCGCGACGTCCCGCAATCGGGATTGTGGTAGATCGTGATCGTCATCGGACTGCTTCCTTGGTGGTTTCGGCGCCCCGCAGGAGCCACGTCATGAACGCCGCCGCGACCATGGCTCCCAGAACCTCGGCGACGATGAATCCCGGCAGGTCCTGCGCGCGGATGCCGGAAAACGTGTCGGTGAACGATCGCGCGATGGCGACGGCCGGATTGGCGAAAGACGTGGATGCGGTGAACCAGTAGGCCGCCGTGATGTAAAGCCCGACCAGCCATGGAATCGCGGCCTCACGAAACCGGAGGCCACCGATGATCGTTGCGATCAGTCCGAACGCGGCAACGAATTCGGCAAACCATTGCGGAAATCCCGTCCTTGCCTTGGCCGAGAACTCCAGGAGCGGCAGGCCGAACATGGCGTGTGCGACCATTCCGCCGAGGATTCCCCCGAGCACCTGCGCCGCGATGTATTGCACCGCATGCGGCGGCCGGAGCTCGCCCTTGAGCATGAACACCAGCGTGACCGCCGGATTGAAATGCGCGCCGGATATCGGTCCGAGGATCGTGATCAGCACCACCAGGATGGCGCCGGTCGGAAGCGTGTTGCCGAGCAGCGCCAACGCCACGTCCTTGGTCAAGGTCTCGGCCATGATGCCGGAACCAACGACGGTCGCGACCAGCAGCAACGTACCGAGGCCCTCGGCCATCAGGCGCCGCGGCAGGTCGAAGCCGCGCATCAGACATGCGCCTTCTTCTTGGCGGTGGACGGCCCGCACCAGGCATCGGCGAGCGCCGGCGCGCAGATTTCCGGGTGGCCCGCGCAGCAATCCTTCATCAGGAAGGCAATGAGGTGGCTCAAGCCGGTGAAATCCGCCGAGTAGATGATCGAACGCGCCTCGCGACGCGGCACGATCATGCCCGCATGCTCGAGGTCCTTCAGATGAAACGACACGTTGGATGGCGATACTTCGACCGCCTCGGCAATCGCCCCTGCCGCCATGCCATCCGGGCCGGCCTGCACCAGCAACCGCACGATCCGCAGCCGCGTTTCCTGCGACAGCGCGGCGAAGGCGGTTCGGGCTTGACGCTCCTCCATCTTTCGATAATCCTACAATTCAAGAATCATTCAAATGAGGATAGCAGCCATGGATACGCTTGCCAATACCCGATCGACCGTCGGCGCCCTGCTGCCGGTCGAAGAGCTCTCGTCCGCAACGCTGCTTTCCAGCCTCGAGGCGCACAAGGAGAAGCCGCTGATCTTCAGTTACGACGGCCGGGATGTCCGCCCCAGCTACCACGTGACCGAGGTCAAAACAGGCTCATTCAGAGGGCTCGATTGCGGCGCGAACCCCGAGAGCTGGAGCGAGACCTTCATTCAGCTCTGGGACATCGAGGAGGAAAACCGGGGCCACATGCCGGCCGGAAAGTTCCTCGCGATCATCCGCAAGGTCGACGAGGCGGTCGGCTTCGATCCGCAGGCCAAGCTGACCTTCGAGGTCAGCGACGGCGTTCGGCCGATGCAAATCTATCGCGCGGAACGCATGGATGCCGGCGACGCCGCGATCCGCGTCTATCTTTCGGCGCGCCCGTCGAGCTGCAAGCCGCGCGACCGATGGCTGCAGGAACAGCAGTCCTGCTGCGCGCCGAAGACCAAGCAGCCGTGCTGCGGTAGATCGTCAGGCGACCAGCCGGCCTGACGTTCCGGTCGCAAGCTATCCGGGCTCGTCGAAGCGAGCCAATGCTCCGTCGATGAGCTCGATCTCCTCGGCGAGGGTCTCGTTTACGACCGATGGCCTGAAACCTGGGACGCTGTGGGTTCGAACATCGTCCAGCAGGTGTTGGCGATGGTCTCTGAGCTGTTCCAGCGCTCGACGATTCTTCAGCGACACGTAACCGGCAATGATCTGCTCGATGGCCTTCATGGGAAATCCACGTTTCAAAATGGGAACGTACTGCAATGCTTTGATTAAAGCGGCCAAACCGCCTTGCTGGCAAGTCCCGTGAGATCGTGCCGGGAGCGAGGGCCCCGTTGCCGTCTCCCCGCACGACACCGGTGTTGTGGCCGGCATGCGCGATCAATTGGCCGACAATGAACGCCGCGCGCTGCGTATCAGCTCACGCGGCCGTCGGCTCGCTCGACAGCGCGGCGAACACCGTCTCCGGCGAATGGGCGATCACGGCGAGCAGCGCGCGGGCGGGTCCCCGCGGGGCGCGCTTGCCCTGCTCCCAGTTGCGGATGGTTTCCACCGGCACGCCGAGCTTGGCGGCGAATTCGAGCTGGGTGAGTTGGGCCCGGCGGCGCAGATCGCGCACGGCCGGTTGCGAGGCCACAGGCCGCATCACCGCCTCGGCCGGATGTGCGGGCACGAGCGGGATTTCCTGCCCGTCGCGCAGTTCGACGATACGTCCGTCCGCCTTGAGCCGCAAGCGCTGCATGATGGCCCCCGTGATGGCCCCTCTGGAGATAGGAGCATCATCCGCCAACCCCGTTAAGGCGCGATTAACGATAAACGCGCCCGCCGGCGCCGGACTACTTCAAGCCGAACCACAGCGTGGCGATGCCGAGAAACGAGAAGAAGCCGACCACGTCGGTGACGGTCGTGACAAAGGTGCCGGAGGCGACCGCGGGGTCGGCGCGCACCCGTTCCAGCACCATCGGAATCAGGATGCCGCCGAGCGCGCCGGCGACCAGGTTGCAGATGATGGCAAGTCCGATCACGATGCCGAGGCCGGGGATCTTGAACCAGGCCACCGCGGCGATGCCGGTGATGACGGCAAAGGCGAGCCCGTTGACGAGCCCGACCATGGTCTCGCGCAGAACCACGCGCGTCGCGTTGAACGCGCCGAGCTCGCGGGTGGCAAGCGCGCGCACCGCGACGGTCATGGTCTGGGTCGCGGCATTGCCGCCCTGGCTCGCCACGATCGGCGCCAGCACCGCGAGCGCCACCATCTTCTCGAGCTGGCCCTCGAACAGGCCAAGCACCGAGGAAGCCAGGAACGCGGTGGCGAGATTGACCAGGAGCCAGTTGAAGCGTCCGCGGGCGATGGTCCAGACCGTGTCGGACAGCTCTTCAGGATGGGTAACGCCGCCCAGCGCCTTGAGGTCCTCGTCAGCCTCCTCCTCGATCACGTCGACGACGTCGTCGATGGTGATCACGCCGACCAGCCGCTCGGTGGTGTCGACCACGGGAGCCGCGACCAGATTGTACTTGCCGAACATCCGCGCGACCTCTTCCTGGTCTTCCAGCGCGGAGACCCGGCGGCGGTCCTCATCGATCAGGTCCTTGACCGGAACCGGGCGGCGGGTGCGCAGCAGCGCGTCGAGCGGCACCGCGCCCAGCAAGTGCTTGTCGGCGTCGACCACATAGATCTCGTAGAAGCGGTCCGGCAGATCGGGCGTGTCGCGCATGTAGTCGATCGCCTGCCCGACCTTCCAGTCCGGCGGCACCGCGATGAACTCGGTCTGCATCCGCCGGCCGGCGGAATTCTCCGGATACAGCAGGCTGCGCTCGATGTCCTCGCGTTCGGCCGCCGGCAGCTTCTCCAGGATCTCTTCCTGGTCCTCCTCGTCGAGGCTTTCCAGAAGCTCGACGGCGTCGTCGGATTCAAGCTCGCGAACGCCCTCGGCAACGGTCTCCGGCTCGAGTTCCTCGAGGATCTCCTCGCGGACCGTCTCGTCGACCTCGTTGAGCGCCGAGAAGTCGAAGTCCGTGCCGGTGATTTCGACCAGGGTGACGCGGTCGTCCGGCTCCAGCGCCTCGATCAGGTCGCCGAGATCGGCCTCGTGCAGTTCCGCCACCACCTCGCACAGCAGGGGCCGGTCGGCGGCGCGAATGGCCCGGGTGATCTCCGCGACGAATTCGGGGCTGAGCTGGCCCTCCTCGTCCCGCATCGGCATCCGGGCGAGCGGGTCGGCCTCGGCGGGTTCGACAACGTCGATATTCTCGGCCATGCCGTGATTCGCCGGTTTGACAGGAGGGGAAAAAATGCTCTGATGAGTGCGGAACGGATTACCTAATCGACGGTGCCGAGTGCAATGAAAAATATTGCAATGAGAAACATGTCGAGCGGCCCACGGTCAATCGTCACCGTCCTCGCGACGCTGCTCACGCTTGCGCCTGTTGCGCTGATCCCGACCGCGCCGCTTGCGCTGATCGGCTCGGCACAGGCTGCCGAATGCCCGCGCAAGGATGCGCTCGGCACCTCGCGTGTGCTCGAGGTCGATCCTGCGACCTATCCGCGCGTCGGGCTGAAGAGCTTTCCGCAGACCCTGCCGCTTCGGGATGGCGAGGTCGTGCTGACCTTCGACGACGGGCCGACACCTGGCGTCACCGACAAGGTCCTGACGGCACTTGCAACCGAATGCGTGCAGGCCACCTTCTTCATGGTCGGCCGCAATGCGGCCGATCATCCCGACATGGTCCGCAAGATCGCGCGCCTCGGGCACACCATCGGCTACCACACGTGGGACCATCCACATTCCAACAAACTCTCGACGGATCAGGCCGAAGCGAACATCAATCGGGGGATCGAAGCGGTCCAGACGGCCTTGCGCGGCATCGCGAGCACCGTCCCGAGCACGCCGTTCTTCCGGTTCCCCTATTTCGAGTCGACGCCCGCCCTGCTCGAGCGCCTGGAAAAGCGCGGTATCGCGGTATTCGGCGCCGATTTCTGGGCCAGCGACTGGAACAAGATGACCCCGGAGGAGGAACTCAAGCTGCTCACCGGGCGGCTCGAGGTCCATCGCAAGGGAATTATCCTGCTGCATGACCCGCAGATGCGAACAGCGCAGATGCTGCCTGCCTTCCTAAGGTACCTGCAGGAGCATAATTATCACGTCGTCCACATCGTCCCGGTGGCGATGCGGACCGTGTCCGACCGGGCACATTGAACCCGGGACCCAAGGTGGATTACAGACCGTTAAGGCGGCATTCATGGGGCCGCACCTAAGGATTCGTCAGTGCGTTTGGAATACGGCCGAGATTGATGATTGCAGACGTCCTGGTGATGATCCGGAAGCGGTCGCGGACCGTGATCGGCGCGGCGCTGCTGGGCTGCTGCTTGACGGCGTCGCAGGCCGGCCTCGCTGCGGATTGCCCGGGTAACCCCAACGCCCTCGGCACCTCGCGGACCATCGTCGTCGATCCCCGGGAACATCCGCGGATCGGCACCATGCAGTATCCGGAGACGCTGCCGCTCGCCGATCACGAGGTGGTGCTGACCTTCGACGACGGGCCGCTGCCGAAATACAGCAACCAGGTGCTGGCGATCCTCGCCAGCCAATGCGTCAAGGCGACCTTCTTCACCATCGGCTCCCAGGCCCGGTTCAATCCGGAGGGCGTGCGCAAGCTGGTCGCCGCCGGGCATACCGTCGGCACGCATAGCCAGAACCATCCGCTGACGATGAACAAGATGCCGCTCGAGCGCGTGCGGCAGGAAGTCGACGACGGCATCGCCTCGACGCTCGCCGCCCTCAACGGCGACAAGAGCAAGCTGGCGCCGTTCTTCCGAATCCCCGGCCTGATGCGTGCCGAGATCCCCGAAGCCTATCTGGCGTCACAGGGCATCCAGGTCTGGAGCGCCGACTTCCTGGCTGACGACTGGCGCCACGTCTCGCCGCAGCGGGTCTACGACCTCGCGATCCAGCGGATCGAGGCCAAGCACAAGGGCATCCTGCTGCTGCACGACATCCAGCCGCGCACCGTCGCGGCGCTGCCGCTCATCCTCAACACGCTGAAGGAGCGCGGCTACCGCATCGTCCATGTCGTACCCGCGACAGCGGACCGCCCGGCGACGCCGACCGAGCCTCAGCAATGGTTCATGCGTCCGCCGACCGAGACGGTCGCGATCACGCGCTGGCCCAAAATTCCGAACTTCGTCTTCACCGCGACGCGGACGCTGCCGGCCCCGGTGTTTGCCGACATGGACTGGCGCGATGCCGACATCCTCGATCACGCGCAGCGTGCGCGCGTCGGCGCATCCGTCCGCACGCTGTGGCCGCAGCCGCAGTTCATCCAACTCGCGTCAGTTTCGACATTGCCGATCCCAGCGGCTGACGTGTTTCGCGTTCCCGAAGCGCTGGACCTGACCCTGCTCGCGGCCCGCTCGGCGGCCGATCGCCGTCTCGCACAGCACGCGACAGCGGCCTCCGGAGTTGGCGCACCGCGTGCGCAGGCGATCTCGGCGCGCCAGGCCAGCCACCCGAAGCAGGCCGCGCATCAGATCCCCGCTGCGGCTCACGGCCGGCTTCACGCCGCGCCGCTGCGTGTCGCGCCGCCGGCCGCAAGCAATGCGTCGGTCCACGTCGCCAGGCGCACCCCGCGCGCCGAGGCCTCGGCGGCCAGCAAGCGCGTGCCTGACTAGGACGAATCCAGATTCAGCGGAGCCAAATGCAGATTGCGGCGAGGTAGACGAATGCGAGGAAGTCGTCTGCCCGTCGGTCATATCGCGTGGCGAAGCGGCGGAAGTGTTTGAGCTTGTTGAAGCAGCGCTCGATGCGGTTGCGTAGCTTGTAGATCGTCTCGTCGTGTGGGATGGGGACCTTACGAGAACGGGTTGAGGGGATTACCGCTTCGGCGTTCATGTCTGCGATGGTCGTGCGTAGATCGTTGTTGTCGTAGGCCTTGTCGGCCACCACGGCCTCGGCGTTGAAGCCTTCGAACAGGGCTTTTGCAGTGAGGTTGTCATGTCGTTGGCCGGCGGTGCGAACTCGCGCACGAACGAAAAGTGCACGTATCTGGTGCTGTGGTCGCGCTGCGGGCAATGAGGACGGAGTAAGCTATTGATCTCATGGTGGGCTCGGCAGGACTCGAACCTGCAACCAGTCCGTTATGAGCGGCGGGATAACGATCGGCTTGGATTGATTTGGCGCCGCTTTCGATCGAGCTTGATTGCGTTCGTTGCGTTTCGGTGAGCTCGTTTCTGCTCCGAAGCCGGTGCGGTCATCGGCTGTCGAAATTGAAAGAGTTGGACATTTGCGGCGATCGGCATCGTGTCGATTTTGATTTTCGGATTCTCAAACCGCTAATCCGGCAAGATCGGGCTAGAAGGTCACGGTGACGATGATGGTGTCGGCGTAGGCTCCTGGAGGGGGCGAGGTTTGCGGCGGAACGCGCCCATAGACTGAAACGTTCTGGTTCAACGCTGTTCCTGTGCCAAGCACGCAGGTGTTGGCACCGGACGTACAGGTTGTAGCGGATGTCGTACTTGTCCAGGCGCTGGTCCGGGCCGCGTCCGTATAGAGATTGTAATTGATGAAGCTGGAACTTGCCTGCATGCGCCGCTGGTTGCCGTTTACGTGTAGTCCATTGTCGAGGCCGATCGAGTACGGGGTCGTATTGGTGCACTTCACTGAAATCGTCCCAACGCCGTCAACATTCGACGTCAACAGCGAAGCGTTACCGAAGTTCAGTGGCGTGGTCGAAACAATGCAATTTCCGGCGATTGTCGCTGTCCAGGGCGAGGAGCCTGCATTTGTTGTCGTTCCCGGGTTCGACGAACAATTCGGGCTTGCAAGAAGATAGGCCGCGTAGGCGACGACCGGAGAGGTCGTACTCCAGACGTAGGTCCCAGGTACCGTTGCCTGCTGATTGGCGAGGAAGCGCCCATAGACGGTCAGACTTTGTTGCGCGGGTCCGCCCAAAAGAGGAAGGCTGAGATTGATGCTGACACCACCGGTGCCATACCCGGTGGTCCCGTATCCCCAGGATCCCCAGACCTGCGTGCGCCCGGAATCCATATAGAGCTCGTGTATTGCCGCATTCGCTCCACTTCCCAGTGATCGAACCGAGCTGCTGCTGTTGGGCGCCCCCTGGTTGAATTGCACACACGCATTGACCGTGCAGCCGAGGGCACAGCCGCTGCATGTTACGGTAAATGTCGAGGTCGTATCGACGGCGCTGCCGGCCAGAATGTCGACAGATCCGTAGTTGCCGGACGCCGAGGTAACGGAGCAGCTTTGAGCGTGGGCCGAAAACGATGCCGCAAATTGCAGAAGCAAGGCGAAGAGCAGGGTTCGCTTTGAGCCGATGACCACGATTTCGCTCTCGCAATGTGGGTTGGTCAGATGGGATGATCGAGGAAATTGACGTACGAAGGCACTGTTTTACGTCGGAATGACTGCATCATCGGCACGCGACCCCGGGGATCCGGACCTGTTCGCCCGGCCGCGGAATGAACGCAAACATTGCGCGGCAGCGTGCGTCGGCAAACTCGATTTCGGCTTCGTTCATTGACGAGAGCCCCTTGATATAGGCCTGTCCGTCGTAGCCTACGACAAACTCTACTCCACCGGTCATATGGCCGACAGCCCCGGCCGGCAGAACGCGATTGTCAGGCCCGACAAAGGTGACCAGCGCGGCCGCCGTCTCCTTGCGGACATCGAATCTGACGAGCATCCCGGCACGATCTGCCGGAGCGACGATGTCATGCGTCGTTGCTGCCTCTTCGTCGACCGGAAGGTTCGTCGGGTCGATCGCAATCTTGTTCTTCTGGTAGGACCGGAGCGTCGGGATCAGCAGCATTCCGCTGGAATCGGTGACGCCAGCCCGGCGGTTCTCGCTGAGGACCTCGACATCAGGCACGCCAGTCGCGACCACCGCGAAACTGTCGTCGATCCAGTTCGAAAGGAAAACGCCACCTCCCATGGTGGTGATCGAACCGCGCAATTCCAGCGATCCCACGCTGCCGGCTCCGGCCTGGCTTGCGCCTGCCTGGATGGTGCCGTAGCTCGACTTGTAGGAAGCTGTTGCCTCCCGGTACTTCGATGAGCCTTCGGAATCGTGGACGCGCCAGCCGTAGCTGCCAGGCTCCGGCCCAAGCGACTTGACAGCATCAACGCTACCGGTCGTACCGCTCCGTCCGCTCGAAACTCCGGTCGTGATCGAAGCTGAGTCGCCAAAAGGGATGCTCAAACCAGCAAACATGCCGGTATTCTTCTTGGTACGGAAATCGTGGAAGACGGTAGAGAATATCGAAGCATTGTACGGCAAAGAACGCGAGTAAGAGGCCGTCACAATATTGGACCGATGGCCCGAGTCATCGCGCAGATCGACAAAGCTTGCACTCAGGCTGGCCCGGGGGTCGAACGGCATCGGAGCGCTGAAAGTGATGCGATCGAGTGCGACCGGCGCCCGGGCGCTGCCATAGATGCCGGTCACATAGGCAAAAGAGTTCGACAATGAAGCGATACTGCCGGGCAGGTAATTGAACAGACCGTTCAGGTTTTGCAGGCCGCCGTTCAACACCACGATATTTTGCAATCTTGCGGTCGCCGAGGCAAGGTCGTCATAAGTCCCGAAGGTGTGTTGCGAACTCGCCGAAATGCTCACACCGAAGAGCCGGGTCTCATAGGAAGCGTAGCTCTGCAGACCGCGGTTCGTGCCGCTTGCGCTGCCGGCCAGGGCCACGGCCGCGACGCCGATCGTTCCGGTCCTGAAGACACCACCGATACCACCGTTGATGACACCGGCTCCGCCTTCGACGTGTGCCTCCGCCGTCAAGCCCTCGTAGATACCGCGTCGCAGGGTTGCAGACCCGACCGGCGAGCCGACATAGACGTCACTGCTCGAGCCGTAGGACAACCGCGGCAATCCGCCCTCCACCGACCAGCTGCTCAGCCCGGACGCAAGCAGGCTCGATGCCGCATAAAACGGCGCCGACGTTTGGGTTTCGTGACCTGCCGAATCCCGCACCACGAGTTGCGTTGTGCCGGCTCCGGAAATCAGCGGTATGTTGTTCACACTGAAAGGGCCGGAGCTGACATTCTGAGAAAATGTCTTGATGTTGTTGACATAGACATCGACAGTTGACGGCACTGCCGCGCTGCCACCGATCGTTGCGAGTGGTGAGGTAATGAGATCGGGCCGCAGGGCAAAATCGCGTTGCGCCTGAACGCCCCCTATCCTGACCGGGCGCGACCAGGCCAGTCCGCCGTTGATCGTATCCCCCGCAACGTAACCGATCATCCGGTCCTGATCGGAATACTGGAAAGACGAATTCAGCCTTATCGCTTGCACAGGCTGCTGCGGACCGGCGCGGACGATCGCCGACTGTTCGGCGGTGCCGTAAGGCGAAAACGCCCGGGCATCGAGCAAAAGCGATGTGCTACCGAGCCCGATCAATCCCGGGGTAGCTGCGTTGCTCGTTGAACTAAACAGGTCATAATTCAGCACCGCGCCGGGATCGCCCCGCGCCCTTGGCAGGTTCTCGCTGGAGCCGCCCGCGTCAAACAGCTGCGGTTTGCGTCCGGCTTCGTCGACGGCGATGAATATCCGCTGTGTTCTCTCCTCATATCGATACTTTAGGGTCGGGATATCATCCAGCGCGATGATCTCGCCCGGTCGATGCGGCCGGCCCGGCCGCAGGCCGAGGCTTTCCAGTTCCTCCACCGTTCCGCCGATACGACCGTCATCGAACCGCACGAATGATCCGATCGTTTGGGCGGGCACGGCGTTGATCACGACATCGAGTTGCAGATTTGTCTGGTGTTCCCCCGCACGCGAACGCCCGGCACAGAAGACTATGCCAAGCAGCGCTATCACTGACACAAGTGAAGAGCCTCTTCTACCGACGAGCCGGAGACTCAATAATCGCATGAGTCTGGCCCTTGTCGGTGTCCGCCGTAACGGCGATGGATCCGCCGGATCCAAAGCTGCGAGGATATTTCGGCGTGGCCCAACTCATGGACGAATGTCCGAGGACATAGCCGAGGAGACCGTTGCCAAAGGACAAGGTAGCTCCCGAAGAATCCTTAAGCCGCAAGTTGGCGATGCGTAGCCGCTCGTCGCCGGCATTGTTGGTCACGACGGTCAGTTGGCCAGCGTCAGTACGGAGCGCCCAGGAAATTTGTGGCCGGCTGAGCTCGCGGCCACGAAAAAACGCCGGGATCGACTGTCGTATTAAAAGATTGACGCTGCGACCTTGCCTGCCGCCTGCTCGCGGCAATTGGTCGACGATGACACGATAGCTTTCTTCGCCATCGACCGGCTGTTTCGACACCCGCACAACCCGCACGACATAATCTGAATGAGGCGCCATCCTGACGGCCGGAGGTGACGCCACCACATCGGTCGTCGGTTCAAGCCTCTCCTTGCCATCGGACTGCGACCAATGAAGCACGCGGGTTTGGACTTCGACTTCAGCATCTTCGTCATTGCGCAGTGTCAGGGAAGCCGCAGCCGCCGGGGCATTCAGTTCCAGGAGAACGGGCTCAACGCGAAGGGCGGTGGCCTGTGCAACGTCCATGCATGTCAGGCACGCGACAAACGCGGCCAGCAGAGTCGAATTTTGGTGCATCGCGATGCCCGATCGATCTGGAACGTGCGCCGGAAGGCATTTGGTCGATACGCGAAGCAACAGAACAGCGAGCCGCGGCCGCGGTCTCTACTTCAATACGTGATGGTCATGACCACCGTGTCCGTGTAGGTGCCGGTGTTCGGTGCGATGCCGGTAGCGGGAACGGTGCCGAAAATGTTGATCGTCTGCGCCGATCCGTCACCGGTGCCGAGAAAGCAGCCGTTCGTGGTCGTGCAGGTGGTGCTGCTGGTAGCCGTGGTCCAGGGATTTGTATGGGCTGCATCAGTATAAAGATCGTAGTTGATAAAATTCCCCGCATTCGCCATCCGCCGCTGGCTGCCGGACACATTTGCTCCGTTGTCCATGGCGATGGAGTACGGGCTGCCATTGGTGCAGGTGACCGAGACGGTTGTGCTGCCCGACTGCAAGGTGGTCGCGAGCGTTGTTCCGGACACGCTCCCGAAATTGAGCGTTGCAGCGTTGATTGTGCAGGCCGCCGTGATGGTGATCTGAACGGTCAAATTCGCGGTCGATGTGCCGGCCTGGGCGGACGTTTGATAACCGGATGCGACGGCGAAGAGCGCGACCGCTCCCATTCGCGAAGCCTGCCCCATCCGTCGCTTCAGCAAGGGTCCACGGTCGTCGCGGATACGAATCTTTCGACAAGGATCGAAAACCCGGCAGACCGCTTGCCTGGTCGGCCGGCAACCTTCTTCAGTATCTTCCAATGAATTCGTTTTCATCGCCAATTGTGCCGGACACGCAGGCCGTTGTCGTGAACAAGAGAATCAAAATTGGGTAAACTTTGAATGAGCAAAAGCTTAACGAGGGCCGATCGAGCTATCGACAACTATGCCTCCATCAAAAACTATAATGGTTGGCAAAGTCGGCCGGCGGATTCGGTGCCACCGGCTCTGGCTGCGCTTGGGCTTAGTCTGCCGCCCTCTGAAACCACCGGCGAGCCCTGCAGGACTCGAACCTGCAACCAGACCGTTATGAGCGGCAGCATATCGATCGCCCTCGTCAATTCTGCTCAGCTTTCGTTCGGGTGTCCCGCCTGGCCCATTTCGCCGACTAGAGCGCGATCTAGCTGACCACGATCTTGGCGACGCAGAGCAGAATCACCAGCGCCAGGAAGAAGATGTCGATATAGGATTTGATCTCGCCGGCATGCCTGAGCGCGGTGACGTCGGCGACGATCTGCTTGCGCGAGGCCACGGCATTGGGCCCCTCGCCGGCCGCAGCGGCGAGCCGCCGCGTCTCGCCCTCGAGGCGCTCGATGCGCTGGAAGAAATAGAACGAGCGCAGGCCGGAAAGGGCATGCATCGTTGCATAAACCAGGACCAGGATGGCGACCGTCGCGCGCTGCTCGTACTTCTCCAGCAGGTTCAGCGTGAAATAGATCAGTCCCAGGAACACGAAGTTGGAGAGGACACGGTAGGCGTAGCTGGCAAAGATCATCGAGGTCTCCGGGTGGGGCAGGCTTGCGGCCGCGCGGTCGGGAGACGCGGCCGCCTCCGGTCGGCAGCGCCACACCGGCAAGGCCATGCATCCGCGAATCTACCTGACCGGTGTTACAGGACCGCATCGACCGGCGCCTTCACGTCACCCGCCGGCGTTCGTCGGACCTGCCCCGGGGCGGGGCCGGCACGGCCAGTGCGCGGCCATGCTTCGAAAAGTCCAGCGATTTCAAGGATCAACTGAGGTGTGGTGCGCTCGGAGGGACTCGAACCCCCACGGTGTTACCCACTGCCACCTCAAGGCAGCGCGTCTACCAATTCCGCCACGAGCGCTAAGGATGTCGGATGGAACCCTAAGGCGCCGCCGCATCGAGGGGGCCATGTAACAAATCACGGATGCAGGGACAAGGCGCTTGATGCGTGAATTAACTGCGAACCCCGGGAGATTTCGGCAGCATCTGCTTGACCTCGACCGCAATCCGGTTGCGGTCGACCAGGACGACGCCGCTGGCCACCGGCAGGTTGTTGGCGAGGATCTTGACCTCGTCGGCCTCGGTGGCATCCAGTTCGATGATGGCGCCACGGGACAGCCGCATGACCTGGTGAATCGGCATGGTGGTCGTGCCGAGGACCACCATGAGATCTACGCTGACTTTATCAAGCGTGGGCACTTCTGAACCACCGAACGGGAACTAAATTGTGGGTGCACCTGACCACGTTAGGGTTAGCTAATGGTTAACGACCGCCAAAGCCTCGATTTGACGACCTTTGCACGCCCTTCGAGCGGCGAAGCGGTCGAATGGCGGATCTCGGACGGTCCCGTGCCCTACCCCGATTCTCTCGCCGAGATGGACGCAAGGGTGGCGGCGATAGCCGAGGGCTCGGCGCCTGAACTGGTGTGGCTGCTCGAGCACCCGCCGCTCTACACCTCCGGCACCAGCGGCAAGGCCGACGACCTGCTGGCTCCACGCTTTCCGACCTTCCAGAGCGGCCGCGGCGGCCAGGTCACCTATCACGGCCCGGGCCAGCGCGTTGCCTATGTGATGCTCGACCTCAAGCGGCGCCGGCCCGATGTGCGCGCCTATGTCGCCTCGCTGGAGCAATGGATCATCCGCACGCTCGCCGCCTTCAACGTCCGCGGCGAGCGCCGCGAGGACCGCGTCGGGGTCTGGGTGCGGCGCCCGGACAAGGGACCGGGCCATGAGGACAAGATCGCCGCGATCGGCGTACGGCTGCGCCGCTGGGTCTCGTTCCACGGTATCGCGATCAATGTCGAGCCCGACCTCTCGCACTTCCAGGCGATCGTGCCCTGCGGCGTGGTCGACCCGCGCTACGGCGTCACCTCGCTGGTCGATCTCGGACTGCCGGTCACGATGGCGGATGTCGACATCGCGCTCCGGCAGGCATTTTCCGAGGTGTTCGGCGACACCGCAGCGCGCCTGCCGGAAGCGACGTTGTAAGGCTCACGCCGCCTTCTGCGGCGCCACCTCGAGCTTGCCGGCGATGTAGCGGCGCTCCTGGGTCAGCCCGCCGAAGCCGTAAGCATCGCCCCTCACCTCATCGACATGGGCGTAGCTCTCGGTGTGGAGCGGCCCAAGCAGCTCGCCCATCCGCTTGAACAGCGCCGCGAGATAGGCCGCCTTCTCGTCCTTGGTGTTGGTGCCTTCGGTAACGTGGATGTCGAGCCAGTAGCTCGCGAGCCCCTGCTCGGCGAGCGACTTGCCGCCGGCGAACCAGTCGGCGGCGGCATCGGACTTCACGATGATTGCCGTGACCTTGGGGTCCTTGTGCAGAATCCCTGCGGTCAGCTCCGAGACGGCAGCGGCGATGTCGGACTTCAGCGACGGCCTCTCGCGGGAGGTCGCATAGGTGACGGTGATGAGCGGCATGATCGGTCTCCTTGAATTCGGTTGGCGCGGGTCAATCGCGCCTGCCCTAGCTAGACCTTTGTGCATCATCTTGGTATCTTATCTAGATAGATAGCAATGATAACGACTATTGATCATGAGGGCGACGCTCGATATCGACACCGTGCAGGCCTTCCTCCTCGTCGCCGAGCTGCAGGGCTTCACCCGCGCGGCCGAGGCGCTCGGCACCACACAGGCGGCGATCAGCATGAAATTGCAGCGGCTGGAAACCGTGCTCGGCAAGCGGCTGGTCGAGCGCTCGCCGCGCGCGGTGCGGCTGACCGCCGATGGCGCGGCTTTCCTGCATCACGCTCGCGCGCTGATCGAGGTGCATGACCGCGCACTGTCGGGCGAGACACCAGCGCGGCAGCAGTTGACGCTCGGGATCAGCGATCACGCCACGGGGCCGGAGCTGGTGCCGCTGCTGGAGCGGCTACATGCGATGGCGTCCCAGCTCGCGCTCGCCGTGACCATCGGCTTCTCGCGCGAGATGCTCGACGCCTACGATGCAGGCGTGCTCGACGCCGTGATCGTGCGCCAGGAAGGCAGCCGGCGTGGCGGCGAGAAACTGGCCGAGGACGAATTCGGCTGGTTCGCAGCCAAGCGCTTCGTCTGGCCGCGTGGCGACGCACTGCCGCTCGCCACGCTCGCACCGCCCTGCGGCGTGCGTGCCCTTGCCGTGCGCGCGCTCGACAAGGCCGGCATCGCGTGGACCGAAAGCTTCGTCGGCGGCGGCGTCACGGCGGTGGTCGCAGCCGCGCTCGCCGGCCTTGCCGTCGCCCCCCTCGTCCGCCGCATCGCGCCGCCGGGCCTGATCGACATCGGGCCCACGCACCAGCTGCCGCGGCTCGGCGCGTCAAAGGTGATGCTGCATTCGAAGGTCAGCGATCCCGCCAAGCTGGCGGCGTTGCGGACGCTGGCGGCGACGTTCCGGAGCGTTGCCGCCGCGGCGTAGCACGCGCGAGACCACCGGCTATCCCAACCTCCTCACAAGATCGCCTCGAACGCGCTTCGCAAGGTTTCGTGGCGGAACACAAAGCCGCTGCTCAGCGCCTTGTTCGGCAGCACGCGCTGGCCGCCGAGCAGCAGCTCGTTGGCGAAGTCGCCGCCGATGGTCCGCAACAGCGCGGCAGGCACGCGGAAGATCGCGGGCCGGTGCAGGCGGCGCCCCAACTCCTCGGTGAATTTCGTGTTGGTCACCGGGATCGGCGCGGTTGCATTGACTGGTCCGGACAGTTCGGGTCTTGCGATCACATGCGCGATCAGGCGCACCAGATCGTCACGCTCGATCCATGACATCCACTGCTTGCCCGAGCCGAGCGGGCCGCCAAGACCGAATTCGAACGGCGTCAGCATCCGCGTGATGAAGCCGCCGTCGGTGCCGACCACGAGACCGATCCGCAAATACGCCACGCGCACGCCGTGATCGGCAGCCGCCTTCGCCGCATTCTCCCAGGCTTCGCACAGTTCGTGGCTGAAGCAGGCATGGGATTTCGCCGACTCCGTCAGCACCTGGTCCTGCCAAAGACCGTACCAGCCGATCGCAGAGCCGCTCACCAGCACCGCCGGCTTGCGTTCGAGCCGCGCGATCAGCCTGACGACCTCGGCCGTCATGTCGACACGCGAGGCGACGATCTTGCGGCGCTTGGCTTCAGTCCAAAGGCCGTTGCCGATCGGCTCGCCCGCCAGATTGACGACGGCGTCGATCCTTGAGTCGGCGCGCAGCTGGTCGAGGCTCGTGATCAGCGTCACCGGCGGCGGCAGCATCTCCGCCTTCGCCGGGTTGCGGATCAGCGCAACCACCTGATGGCCGGATGCGGTAAGGCTTGCGGCCAGGCGACTGCCGATGAAACCGGTCGCGCCGGTGATGAGCACCGTCTGTCGCGCCGGCAATGTCTCGACCAAGGTGGCGGCCGGCCCGCTGGCCATCCGTCCCAGCCGCCTGGCGGCGGCGAAGTCGCGCGCACCGAACAGCGCAGCGCCGAAGGCCGCGGCGGTTGCGAACAGGCTTAAGAGACCCGCATAGGCCGGCACGACGGCCGTCGGCCGCATCGCCCAGCCGATCAGCACCGGCACTAGCAGCACGAGGATGGCACCATAATTGATCGCCAGCAGCGTGTGGTTGATCCGCTCGCTCGGCGGCAGCTTTCGGCTCAGATCCTCCTCGACGAAGTCCATCAGCGTGATGACGACCTCGACGACCAGCACGGCCATGATGCCGACCGCAAGAATGCCGTGCACTTCCAGCCAGCCGAGCACGAGGAACAGCAGCGCATAGAGCATGTTTCGCATGCTATGCAGCTGCAGCTCATGGCGCTGCGAAGGACGCCAGGCCAGCCGCTCGGTGAATTCGTGGTGATAGAAGGTGTCGAATGCGCCCATCGCGATCTGGATGGCGACCAGGGTCCACAGCAGCGGCGTCATGACGAGGCCTCCCTGAACACGGCGGACTGACGGATCAGCCGGCCGAAACGCGGGTGGATGATCTCCAAAGTGAAACGGAAGTCGCCGCAACCGAGATCGGAATGGGTGACGGTGAGATCGCCGGGCCTGAGCCATTCGGGTAGCGACAGGCGAAACGGACCGAGCCGCAGCGAATAGCTGACGCTGCGAAACACCAGCGCCTCGTGCTCGACCGCGATTCGCAGCGCCAGGCTGACGCCGAAGCCGACATACTCCTCGAGCCCGGTGGGTCCGGCAAAGCGCTTGGCGGAATGAATCACCTGCGGGAAGCCATCGCGGCGCGCACAGATCCGGGTCCAGATCTGGCCGCCGCTCGCGGCGTCCTCGGTGACCGTGACGATCATCGGCACGCCGGTCTCGGTGCCGGTCGGAAGCGGCCCGCCGATCAGCCGCGCGGCCTGTGCCAGCCACCAGCCGGCGCGGCTGCTTGAGGCTTCCTCGACCTCGCCGACATAGACGACGGTGTTGCCGTCCTCGAACCGCTTCGAGAAACGCCGCCAAATCGCGACCGGGAGGCGGCCCCAATCCTCGTCGGACAGCAATGCGCGGAAGCGATGGTCGTCGAGCAGTTTCGTATCGGAAGCCGGCGCTGTCGTTGAGGTGGATATCCTTGCTGTCGCCATCGCACACTCCCGCTACGCCGCCGCTATTTGGCCCTGCCCGTCGGCAGGAAACTCACGATCTTCTCGCCGAGTTTGATCAGCGCGACCAGACGTGGCCGCGGCACGTTCAGCATCTGCGTGTACCAGCGGTCGACGAGCTCGGTGAATGTCAGCATCTCCTTCAGCCGCTTGCTGGCGAGCGGGCTGATGGCGGGATCGTCGGCCGCGTCGGCGACGCAGGCGCGCAGCGCTGCCAGCGCGGGATCGATCTCGCGCTCCTTGCGACCCGCCGCGATCTTGGCAGCGACCTCCCAGATATCCGTCTCGGCCTCGAAGTGGTCGCGACGGTCGCCGAGGATCGGCACCCGCCGGATCAATCCCCAGGACAGCAATTCCTTGATCGAATTGGAGACGTTGGAGCGCGCCATGCCGAGCGTGTCGGCGATGTCCTCCGCGGTCATTGGCGCCTCGGCGAGGTAGAGCAGCCCGTGGATCTGGCTGACCGAGCGGTTGACGCCCCATTCGTCGCCCATGTCGCCCCAATGCAGGATGAAGCGTTCGACGGCGGCGGGAAGTTTTTTCTTGGCGGTTATTTCTGTCATGACAGAATTATCAGATTATTCGGAGCAAAAGTCAAGTGCCGCAGCGGCTCCGCCAAATTGGGGATACCGCACAATTCTAGGCGTTGGCGGGGGCGGATCGCTCGTTCATACTTCGAAGCCTCGGCCCGTAACGGCCAAGGTCGACTCCGCTTTCGAAGGAACACGCCATGACGGCCCCTCTTTCCGACAAGGTATTCGCGGGCTCGGTCCCGCAGCTCTACGACCGGCTGATGGTGCCGATGATCTTTGCGCCCTATGCCCGCGACCTCGCGCAACGCATCAAGGGCCACCGGCCGCGCGACCTGCTGGAGATCGCGGCGGGCACCGGCGCCGTCACCACGGTGCTGGCGACGGAATTGCCGGACACAAATATCACCGCGACCGACCTCAACGAGCCGATGCTGGCGCAGGCGAAGACGCACCTCGCGGACAAGGCGAACATCAGCTGGCAGCAGGCCGACGCGCTGTCACTGCCGTTTGGCGACGCGAGCTTCGATATCGTCGCCTGCCAGTTCGGCGCGATGTTCTTCCCCGACCGCGTCAAGGGTTACACCGAGGCGCGGCGTGTGATGAGGCCCGGCGGGCGGTACTTCTTCAACGTCTGGGACAGGATCGAGGAGAATGACTTCGCCGACGTGATGCAGCGGACGATGTTTGAGGTGTTTCCGGGCAACCCGCCGCAGTTCATGGCACGAACGCCGCACGGCTATCACGATCCCGCGCGGATACGCGCCGACCTGACCGCCGCAGGCTTTCGCGACATTGCCATCGAGTCGGTCACCAAACGGAGTCCCGCTGCCTCGGCACAGGATGCCGCCGTCGCCTACTGCCAGGGCACGCCCACGCGCGGCGAGATCGAGGCGCAGGGTCAACCGAGTCTCGAGGCCGCAACAGAGCGCGTGGCCGAGGCGCTGGCGCGCCGCTTCGGCAATGGCCCTATCGACGGAAAGATCCAGGCGCTGGTGATCTCGGCGGCGTAGCCGTGCGTCACACCGTCGGCAGGAAGGCGAACCGCTCGCCTGCCCCGCGCAGATTCAACAGATCGGGCGTGCCGTCATCGGCCTGCACGCGGTCGACGCGCGCTGAGATCGGGCCACGGCCGCACGCCTTGATCATGTCGACGACGACGGCCTCGGGGCCAGCGAACACCGCCTCGACGCTGCCGTCGCGGCGATTGCGGACCCAACCCTCGAGGCCGCGCGCGTTCGCATGTTCGTGAACCCAGGCGCGATAGCCGACGCCCTGGACGCGTCCGCTGATCGTGACTTGGCGGATCACGCCGCTCACTTCTTCAAGCCGAGGAATTCGCCGCTGCGCGCCCTGCTCTCCGCCTCTCGCATCACGCGGCTGGTCAGTTCGGACGAGGCGATGCCTTTCAGATTCTTCGGCGAGGTGCCTTCGCGCAGCGCCTTCAGCGTCTCGTAGACGGCCTGGGTTGCGGCCGCGAACGGCGCGTGGCCCTGCAGCGCAATCCTGACGCGCTGGCTTGCCAGATAATCCAGCGCGGTCATCTCCTCCGGCGCGCCGCCAAGCACGATCGGCAGCGTTGTCGCAGCCGAGAGCGCCTCGAGCTCGCCGCGCGACGTGATGCCGGTGAAGAACAGTCCATCGACGCCGACTGCCTCATAGGCCCTGGCGCGTGCGATCGCGTCGTCGAGATCAGTGATCGAAACGGCGCCGGTCCTGCCCAGGATGACGAGCGACGGATCGCTGCGGCCGTCGAGCCCGGCCTTCATCTTGCCGACGCCTTCCTCGAGCGAGATCAGCTGCGCCTTGGCCTGGCCGAACGCCTGCGGCAGCAGCGTATCCTCGATGGTGAGGCCGGCGGCACCGGCGGCCTCCACCTCCTGGACCGTGCGGCGGACGTTGAGCGCATTGCCGTAGCCATGGTCGGCATCGACCAGCACCGGCAACGTCGATGCACGCGACATCCGGCGGACCTGCTCGGCGAACTCCGTCAGCGTGATCAGCGCAATATCAGGATCGCCGAGCACGGCGAGCGATGCCACCGAGCCGCCGAACATGCCGAGCTCGAAACCGAGATCCTCCGCAATCCGGATCGAGGTCGCGTCATAGACCGAGCCCGGACGGATGCAGGTTGATCCGTTGAGAATTGATCGCAGTGCTTCGCGGCGTTTGCGGAAGGCCATGTATTCCTCTCCATCCACGTCATTGCGAGGAGCGAAGCGACGAAGCAATCCATTGTTAACGAGGAGAGATGGATTGCTTCGCTGCGCTCGCAATGACGAGTCTAGGCGAACTCCAGGATCAGTGCATCGACCGCAAGCGTGGCGCCGGCGGCGGCGTGGATCTTCTTGACCGTGCCGTCACGCTCGGCGCGCAGCACGTTCTGCATCTTCATGGCTTCCACCACCGCGAGCGTCTCGCCGGCCTTGACCTCCTGGCCCTCGGTCACCGCGATCGACACGACGAGACCGGGCATCGGACACAGCAACTTCTTGCCGGTGTCGGCCGCCGAGGTCACCGGCATCAGCCGCGCCGAGGTCGCCTCGGTCTCGGTGAAGACATAGACCGGCACCTCATAACCTTGATGCGCGAGGCGGAAGCCGTTGTTGATGGCCCGCACCTGCACGGCGACAAAATTGCCGTCGATGGTGCCCTGCCACACCGGCTCGCCCGGCGCCCAGATCGACACCAGATTGTGCGGATTGCCCGGCAGCCCGTCGGCGCCGATGAAGCGCACCGCGATGGCGTCATCCTCGCGCGCGATGTCGAGCGCGATTTCGGCGCGATCGAGCCACACCGCGCGGCGGCGCTCGCGCTGCACCACGCGGCCGCCCATCTGGCCGGAAATCTGCCGCTTGCGCTCGCCCAGCACGTGATCGATCGCGGCACCGACTGCCGCGAGCCGCCGCGCGATCTCGCCTTCGGGGGCACGCGCGGAGAATCCCTTGGGGAATTCTTCCGCGATGAAGCCGGTCGAGAGCCGGCCCTCACGCCAGCGCGGATGGTTCATCAGCGCCGACAGGAACGGGATGTTGTGCCTGATGCCGTCGACATAAAAGGCGTCGAGCGCGGTCGCCTGCGCCTCGATCGCCGCAGCGCGCGACGGGGCATGGGTGACGAGCTTGGCGATCATCGGATCGTAGTGGATCGAGATCTCGCCGCCCTCCTGCACGCCGGTATCGTTGCGGATCGTGATGCCGTCATGGCTGGCCTCAGCCGGCGGACGGTATTTCACCAGGCGGCCGATCGACGGCAGAAAGTTGCGGAACGGATCCTCGGCATAGACGCGGGACTCGACCGCCCAGCCGGTCAGCGTGACGTCCTTCTGCGCGAGCGCAAGCTTCTCGCCGGCGGCGACGCGGATCATATGCTCGACGAGGTCGATGCCGGTGATCAGCTCGGTGACCGGATGCTCGACCTGCAGGCGGGTATTCATCTCCAGGAAGTAGAAGCTCTTGTCCTGGCCGGCGACGAATTCCACGGTGCCGGCGGAATCGTAGTTCACCGCCTTGGCCAGCGCGACCGCCTGCTCGCCCATCTTGCGGCGGGTCTGCTCGTCGAGCAGCGGCGACGGAGCTTCCTCGATGACCTTCTGGTTGCGGCGCTGGATCGAGCACTCGCGCTCGCCAAGATAGATCACGTTGCCATGCTTGTCGCCGAGGATCTGGATCTCGATGTGCCTGGGATCGACGATGAATTTCTCGATGAAGACGCGGTCGTCGCCGAACGACGACTTCGCCTCGGCCTTGGCGAGGTTGAAGCCTTCGGCGACCTCCGCCTTCGAATGCGCGATGCGCATGCCCTTGCCGCCACCGCCGGCGGAGGCCTTGATCATCACGGGGTAGCCGATCTCGTCGGCGATCTGGACGGCGTGCTTGTCGTCCTCGATGACGCCGAGATGGCCGGGCACGGTCGAGACCTTGGCCTTGGCCGCGGCCTTCTTGGATTCGATCTTGTCGCCCATCGCGGCGATGGCGCCGGGGTTCGGGCCGATGAAGACGATGCCGGCGGCTTCCAGTGCGCGCGGAAAGGCCTCGCGCTCGGACAGGAAGCC
Source organism: Bradyrhizobium sp. USDA 4011 (assembly GCF_054063415.1). Classification (NCBI taxonomy): domain Bacteria; kingdom Pseudomonadati; phylum Pseudomonadota; class Alphaproteobacteria; order Hyphomicrobiales; family Nitrobacteraceae; genus Bradyrhizobium; species Bradyrhizobium sp. USDA 4011. The sequence goes on along the minus strand of NZ_JBSSGG010000001.1, from coordinate 7,956,600 downwards.
GTAGCCGGGATGCACGGCCTGCGCGCCGGTCTTGCGGCAGGCGTCGACGATCTTGTCGATCAGAAGATAGCTCTCGGCCGCGGCGGGCGGGCCGATCAGCACAGCGTCGTCGGCCATCTCGACATGCAGCGCGTCGCGGTCGGCCTCGGAGTAGACGGCAACCGTCTCAATCCCCATACGGCGCGCAGTCTTGATGACCCGGCAGGCGATCTCGCCGCGGTTGGCGATCAGGATTCGTTTGAACATGCTCTTCTTGCTTGGGCTTTGGGCAGGATTCCTCCCCGCGCAATCCGGCACGGGCGATTGGGCGTAACCACTCCGTGGTACAGGAAATTGTCCCGGAGGCAACGGTCTAATGCAGACCCCGGCCCGGCGCTTGGCTGATCCTTGGCCAGTCCTTGGCGGTAGCCTGAGGGGTCGTTCAGCCCGAATAGGTCTTGAAGCGGCCGCGCGAATGGGCCTTCGCGACGGCCTTCATCAGCTCGCTGACCTCGTTCTCCAGGAATTCATTGGCCACGATCAGCGCCCGGATGGTCGCGCGCAAATTGCCGCCGCACGCGGAAATGGCCTGATCGACAGCCGCTTCCAGCCCGTCATCGTCAGCAGATTCGGGCCGTGCAGACATCATGGGGCATCCGGGATTCAGGTGGCACATCATGTTCCTATTTTGTTCTCATGAAGTCAATCGGATCTTTGCTCGGAAGCTGTCTGCTCAGGCGCCCTTCGCTTGTGCCGCCAGTGCGCGAGACATTGCACCGTCCAGATGTCGGTGATGACATCGGCAATGATGGTGATGATGAACTCGGCCATGCCAGCATCCCTTCGATGGCAATGTCCGGCCGTTTTACGTCGCGGAATGCCGATCGGGATGTGACGGCGCGCACGCATCTTTCGCGAACAGTCCTTGGTTGGATCGTACCTGCCTGTGCTAGAAGTTCGGCTGCCCGCCAAAGACCTGAAGTGAGAAAATGCGGTTTCGGAATCCGGTCATCACGACGCTTCTCCTGACATGCCTGTCCGTAAGCCCTGTCCTGTCTGCGACGGCTGCGCTGTCTGCGACCGGTGGCCCCGCCGCCACGGCGATCGTCAAGGACGCCGGCACAATTCAGCTCGGCAACACGGTCTACCGGCTCGACGGCATCGACGCGCCGGCGGCCGACCAGCTCTGCATCGACGAGCACGCCGACGTCTGGACCTGCGGGATTGAAGCGCGCGAACAGCTGACCAGAGTGATCGGCGGCAAGCCGATTCATTGCGACGATATCGGCGTCGATCCGACCTTCAAGAAGCGCCGCCTCGGCGTCTGCAAGCTCGAGGGCGACCCGACCAGCCTCAGCCAGGTGATGGTGCAGAAGGGCTACGCCCTCAACGTCGAGACATCGGCCACTGGCCGATTCAAGCCGGATCAAGCCACCGCGAAGGACAACCGTGCCGGACTTTGGAAGGGTTGCTTCGTGGCGCCGCGCGATTTTCGTCTCGGCAAGAAGGACGGCGCCCTGCTCGGCAACGCCTGCCCGGCCGACCGCGACACGCAGATCCGCAATGCGCTCTTCCCCGACGACCTGCCGATGCCGGCAAGCTGCAACATCAAGGGCAAGTATGCCGTACGCGCCCGCGTCACCGGCAATGTCGGCATCTATCACCTGCAGGCGTGCCGCAGTTACCCCGGCCTCGGCAATCCGGATCGCTGGTTCTGCTCCGAGGAGGATGCGCAGGCCGCCGGGTTCCGCAGGGCCTATAACTGCCGCCCGGCCAAAGGCAAATGAAGGGCAAGCGGTCGCCGCAAATCACGCTGGAAAAGCCGCCTCGTCCTGTGTGAAACTGCGCCGAGAGGTTGCCGGCGCGTATGACCCCACCCGATCCCGCTGATGTGCTCCCCGAGGCTGCGGCAGCCGAACGGCTGCGGCAGCACCTTGAGGAGATCGCGCGCGAACGCGATCGCGCCCATCGCGAGCTTCAGGAGCGCGAGGCCGAGCTGGCGCGGATCCAGCGTATCGCGCGGGTCGGCGGGCTCGAGATCGATTTCCGCGACGGCGTGCGCAACCGCCGCTCCCCCGAATATCTGCTGGTGCACGGCCTGCCGCCGGAGGAGGTCAACGAGACGTATGAGAACTGGGTCGCGCGCATCCACCCCGACGATCGCGAACGAACCATCAACCACCTGTTCGGCGTGCTCAAGGCCGGAGGCGAGGATTACACCGCCGAGTACCGCATCATCCGCCCGAACGACGGCGAGAGCCGCTGGATCCGTGTCGTCGCCAAGATCGACCGCGACCGCAACGGCCGCGCGCTGCGGCTGATCGGCGCCGATCTCGACGTCACCGACCAGATGCTCGCGCAGGAAACCCTGCGCGAGAGCGAGGAACGCTTCCGCCTGATCGCCGACAGCGCGCCGGTGCCGATCTGGGTGACCAAGCTCGACCGCACCCGCTCCTTCGCCAACCAGGCCTATCTGGATTTCCTCGGCCTGCCGTTCGAGGAAGCAGTCGTGTTCGACTGGCGCAAGGCGCTGCATCCGGATGATCTGCCGAAAATCCTGCAGGAGCAGATCACCGGCGAATTGTCGCTCAAGCCGTTCGTGCTCGAGGCACGCTATCGGAATGCCGCGGGCGATTGGCGCTGGCTGCGCTCGGAATCGCAACCGCGCTGGGACCCGAACGGCAAGCATATCGGCTTCATCGGCGTCGCCCATGACATCACGGCGGCCAAGGAAGCCGAGATCGAGCTGCGCAAGCTCAACGAGTCGCTGGAGCGGCGCATCCTGGAGCGCACCGCACAGCTTGAATCCCGCGAAGCGCAGACCCGCGCGATCCTGGAAACCAGCCATCAATATCAGATGTTGCTCAACCGGGATGGCGATCTGCTTTACACCAACCAGACCGCGCTGGCCGGCATCCGCGCCGCGGCCACCGACGTCGTCGGCAAACCGTTCTGGGACACGCCATGGTTCACTGCGACCGACGGCATGCCGCGCGTGATCCAGAATGCTTTTGCGACCGCGATGCGCGGCGAGGAAGTCAAGATCGAGCTGCGGCTACAGCTCCCCATCGGCGAGCGCTATTTCGATTTCGCGATGCGGCCGCTGCAGGACCAGCACGGCACGATCGTCGGCGCGGTGCCGGAGGCGGTCGACATCACCGAGCGGCGCCGCGGCGAGGAAGCCCTGCGGCAGTCGCAGAAGATGGAAGCGGTCGGCCAGCTCACCGGCGGCGTCGCGCACGACTTCAACAATCTGCTCACCATCATCCGCTCGGCGACCGACTTCCTGCGCCGCCGCGAGCTGCCGGATGAACGGCGACGCCGCTACATCGACGCGATCTCCGAGACCGTGGAGCGGGCCTCCAAGCTCACCGCGCAGCTCCTGGCGTTTGCGCGCCGGCAACCGCTCAATCCCGAAGTGTTCAATGTCGGAGCACAGGTCGATAGCGTGGTGCAGCTGATCCGTCCGCTGGTCGGCGCGCGGATTCACATCGAGGTCAGGATCGACGATCCCGACTGCTTTGCGATCGCCGATATCGGCCAGTTCGAGACCGCGATGATCAATCTTGCGGTCAATGGCCGCGATGCCATGAACGGCGAAGGCCAGCTGACGATCGGCGTCAGGAAGGTCAAGCACATCCCTGCCCTGCGCGCCCAGGCCTCGCGCAGCGGCGATTTCGTGACGGTCTCGATCCAGGATACCGGCACCGGCATCTCGCCGGAAAATCTCGACGCGATCTTCGAACCGTTCTTCACGACCAAGGAGGTCGGCAAGGGAACGGGCCTCGGGCTGAGCCAGGCGTTCGGCTTCGTCAAGCAATCCGACGGCGACATCGAGGTCACCTCTACGCCCGGGCACGGCGCAACCTTCACCATCTATCTGCCGCAGGCGATGCGCCCGGCGGACGCCAAGGTCGCGGCCAGCGCCGGCATCGAGCAGGCCTCGATCGGCCGCGGCTATCGCGTCCTCGTGGTCGAGGACAACGACGATGTCGGCCAGTTCTCCACCGAGCTGCTCGAGGATCTCGGCTATTCGGTCAAGCGCGCGGCGAACGCCAACGCCGCGCTATCGATTCTCTCCGAGAACGAGTTCGCCGCCGACCTCGTGTTCTCCGACGTGATTATGCCCGGCATGAACGGCGTCGAGCTCGCCGGCGTGATCCGCGATCGCTTTCCCGGCCTGCCGGTGGTCCTGACCAGCGGCTACAGCAACGTGCTCGCCGAGAGTGCGCATAGCGGCTTCGAGCTGATCCAGAAACCCTATTCGGTCGAGGCGCTGTCGCGCACGCTCCGCAAGGCGATCGCCGAGCAGCGGGCGACCGCCTCAAGACCCTGATCCCGTCGCCGGCTGCGCGCTACTCGATCACCACATGCGCGACGCCGAGCTGAAGGATGCCGAGCGCGCGCGCCGCCGTGGTCGAGACATCGATGATCCGTCCGCGAACGAACGGCCCGCGGTCGTTGACCCGGCACCGGATCGATTTCCCGTGGTAGGACACGGTGACCATGCTGCCGAATGGCCGCTTGCGATGCGCGCAGGTCATCTCGCCGCTCCTGCCGATGCCACGATAATAGGATGCAAAGCCACTTTCCGCGTTTGCCATGCTTGAGGCAAACAGCAACATGGCCGCGGACGTTATTGCGGTCTTCATTGATTGCCTGCTGGTCGAGCCCCGCAATGGAACGCGGTTCCACGATTTCGGTTCCGCGTCGGTCGGCCGGCAGGGTCAATTTTTTGGCACTTTTCAGCGAGAGCCGCTCAGGCGGCGTCCTCGACGCTATCGGCCGCGAGCAGCGTCCGGAGGTCCTGCGCAGGAACCGGCTTGCTGAACAGATAGCCCTGCATCTGCGTGCAGCCGAGCATCTGCACCGTGTCGCGCTGCTGATCGGTCTCGACGCCCTCGGCCGTCGTGATCATGTTGCGGTCGGCGGCGATCGAGACCACCGCGCGAATGATCGAGGCCGAGCCGCTGTTGCGGGTCACTTCCTTGACGAAGCTGCGGTCGATCTTGATCTTGTCGAACGGGAAGCGCTGCAGATATTGCAGCGACGAGTAGCCGGTGCCGAAATCGTCGAGCGCGATGTGGACACCGAGCGCGCGCAGCTGGCCGAGCGTGACCAGCGCCGCATCATCGTCGGCGATCAGCACCGCCTCGGTGATCTCGAGCTCGAGCCTACGCGGGTCGAGCCCGCTTTCGGCGAGCGCGCTTGCAACTTTCAGCGCCAGCGTCTCCGACTTGAATTGGATCGGCGAGACGTTGACCGCAAGGCGCACATGCGCCGGCCAGGCCGCCGCCTCGATGCAGGCGGTGCGCAACACCCACTGCCCGATCTCCTCGATCAGCCCGGTCTCCTCGGCGACCGGGATGAACTCCGCCGGGGAGATCATGCCGCGCACCGGATGGCGCCAGCGCAGCAACGCCTCGCAGCCGGTCACCTCGTCGCTGCGCAGATCGACCAGCGGCTGATAGTGCAGCTCGAAGCGGTCCTCCGCCAACGCACTTCGCAGATCGGCCTCCAGCGCGCGGCGCAGATTGGCCTGCTTCTCCATCGCCGGGTCGAAGAAGCGATAGGTCCTGCGACCGGCGGCCTTGGCCGCGTACATGGCGAGGTCGGCGCATTTGAGCAGGCCGAACAGGTCGGAGCCGTGACGCGGGGCGATCGCGATGCCGATGCTGGCGTCGCTCGACAGCCAATGACCGTGGCAGTCGAACGGCGTACGAAGCGACTGATAGACGCGCGCGACCAGATCGCTGACGTCGTCGTCCGACATGATGTCATGCTGGACGATCGCGAACTCGTCGCCGCCGAGGCGTGCGATGAAGTCGTTCGACCCGACCGACTGGCGCAGCTTGTCGGCCACGCGCCTCAGGAATTCATCGCCGATCGGATGACCCAGCGTGTCGTTGATCCGCTTGAACTCGTCGATATCGATGTAATGGATCGCGAACTCGCGGACGGCAGCTTCACGCAACAAGTCTTCCGCGTGACGCTGGAACAGCGTCCGGTTCGGCAGATTGGTCAGGGCATCGTAATGCGCGAGATATTCGATCTGCGCCTGCGCACGCCGCCCGTCGGTGACGTCCTCGAGCGTGGTAGCCCAGCCCCCGTCGGGTGCGCGCTTGTAGATCAGGCGGATGCTGCGGCCGTCGGGCGTCATGATCACCGAGTCCCGGATTTCATCACCCCTGGGATTGGTGAACCGCGCACAATATTCATCGACATCGCCGACGAATGAACCGAGCGCCTGGCGATGCAGGATCAGGTCGCGCAGCTGGCAGCCGGGCCTGGCGACATCGGGCGACAGGCCGAACATGTCGATGTATCGCTGGCTGCAGATCACGAGCCGCGCCGAGGCGTCGAACAGCAGGAGCCCCTGCGTCATGGTGTTGATCGCGGTGTCGAGATGCTGGCTCTTTTCGGAAAGCCGGCGCTGCGCCGCATCGTGCTGCCGCTGCAGCTGGCGGACGATCAGGAAGATCGTCATGACAACGATCAGCACCGCCAGCACAGCGGCGCAGAACTGCAGCTTGGTCTGGGCGCGCCAGTCCTCCAGCGCGCTGGAGGTCCTCGTGGTGGCAAGGATCAGGATCGGAAAATGCGACAGCGACCTGGCCGCGCCGACATTCTCCTCGCCCGAGGCGCCGACGAACCGTCCCGACAGGTTGCCGCCAAGGCTGATGACCTTCCGGAACACCGGCTGGTCGATGATGTTGCGGCCGACCACGCCGGCATCCTGCGGATAGCGCGCGATGATCGTTCCGTCGCGATGAATCATCGAAATCACGGTGTCGCCGTCCAGCGCCAGCGAGGCCACGAAGTCCTCGAAATGGCTGGGCTCGACGCCGCGGCTCGCGAAGCCGATGATCTCGCCATTGCGCCCGGTGATCTTGCGCGCAAAGATCGTGGTCCAATTGCCGGTCACCTTGCTCATCGCAGGTTCGACGATCACCGGCGACGTCGGCCGTCCCGAGGTGAACTCCTGGAAATAGCGCCGTTCGGCAATGCTGACGTCGGGCACCGGCCACATCTCGGACGAGTTGATCAGCCATCCCTTGGCATTGAACAGATTGAGCCCGCCGACATGCGGCAGCGCGGCCAGCCGCGTGCGCAGCATCTCGTGCGCGCTCAGGAGCGACATGTTCTTTTCGAACTGATCGGCGGTCTCGATCTGCTCGGACCGCAGATAGTTCACGATGTCGTCGTGGACATGCTGGAGGTCGCTGAGCTGCTGATCGAAATGCCGAGACAGCAGCAGCGCGGTGTTGTTGAGCTCGCGTTCGGACATCTCCAGCGCGCGCTCGCGAAACTGCAGCGCGAGATAGCCGGTGCCAAGCGTGATGGCGAGCACCAGCAGCGCGGCGCTCAGGACGAGCCACTGAATGGCGCCCATCCTGGTGGCGCGCAGCACACCCTTGATCGACAGCCGCCGGTACTCCGGCTTCACGCTGTTCGTTGAGATAACCGACATTTTCCTGCCCCTGCGGGTGCCCTTCTACGGGAGCACAACCCAAGGGGTCGTTAGGAAAATCAGTTATCGGACTGTTAAGGCGGATGAGTAGCCGAGCGCGATCAGCACGGGAATCCTCGGGACGCGACCGTATCAGGCGATCCCGGTCGTTTCCTTCAGGCTGCACTCGATCAACGCGCCCTCAATACTGAATTTCGAGAATGGAGAGAACGGCGTCGCGGCCTTGAGCGCGGCGAAGAATTGCGAGTCGCCCGGGCTCTTGAGGAGAAAACGGATGTGGCTGGCCGCCAGCGCATCACGCGACAGCCAGACGACGCCGGAGAACAGCGCCACGAGCATCTGCGCGTAATCGCTGACGTCAGCGAGGCCGAGATCATAAATCGGAGACACGTTGATGAAACGCGCGCTGAGAGCCGGCGACGTATATCGGCTCATCAGGAGACGCCTGACCTGGCAGACCGCGTGGACCCGTTCGCCGTCGGTCAGGTGATACAGCCCCTGACTGTCACCTTCCCTGGCAGTCAGCGCTTCAAAGGCACCGATGCCGCCAAAGGTGGCAAAATCCTCTCCGACGCCTTCAGCGTCCTTCTTCCATTGTGCCTTGATGTGACGCCAGGATCGCTCAGGATCCTTGATTGGCAAAAGCCGCATGGTTAAGGGGCTGTTAGCTCGGAGGGGAGTCGTCGCTGGGATAATATGTCGCAGGCATTAAGCCTTTGCTTACGGCGGTAGCCGGCTGCGCCGACATGACGACTGCCTGGCGACATCCTGGCGTTGGTATGCGCGACCGCCCCGAGCTCACGATCTGCAGCAGGCCGAAGCCTCGGGCGGCGCGGCCAGGGGCTGCGGCGCACAACAGGCGCTCTGCTGCCCGTCCAGATTCTCGTGCGCGACACGCGCGGTCCGCTCGCCGCTGCCGTCGCCGTAGACGATGCTCTCACCCGTCGTATGAAAGGTCTCCCACGCAATCCCCGCGGGATCGTCGATCCAAGACTTCTCGAACTTGGCATAACAGCACACCGTCTGGCCCTGCTCGATCACCTCGCCGCCCGCCTTGCGCAGCCGGCCATAGACCTCGCCGAGTTCCTCGGCGCTTTCCACCTGAATGCCGAGATGATCGAGCCCCGGCTCGCGGCCGCGGGTCGAGATCGCGAAATTGACGCGGGGATCGTCGAGCATCCATTTGGCATAGTCGGATTTCACGACGGTCGGTTCGGCGCCGAACAACGCCGAGTAGAAGCCGACCGATTGGTGGATGTCCTTGACGGCGACGTGAACATGCATGCGCTTCATGGGGGCAATCCTTTCGGGCGGCGACGCTGGATGGATATTTCAGCCCAAGCATGCTCAGATATCAACAGCGTTACAACAGGAGTCCCGCTGCGGAATGGATGCACTCACGCTGTTCGGTTTGTTCGCCGTGACGATGATGCTCGTCTGCTACGCAGCCGAAGATCGCAGCCCGTGGTTCATCCTGGCCTTCGCGGTCTCCTGCGCGTTCGGCTCGGCCTATGGCTTCCTGCAGGGCGCCTGGCCGTTCGGACTGGTCGAAGCGATCTGGGCCGTCGTCGCAGCGCGCCGCTGGCTGATGCGCCGAACCGCTGAGAGCGTGTAACGTTATAGTATCCGCGGCAATTCTGTCGCGGCGTCGAACTTGAATGCGCGCGGTCACGGCGCTAACTAGGCCCCATGGACGCATTGCGCACCATGATACAGTCTTCCGCCCATGCCGCAGGATCGCGCCGCTGGCGCAGCCTGCTTGCGGGGCTGATTTCGCTTGCGCTGGTGCTGTCGTTCTTCCACGGCTGGGCCTTCGACAGCGATGACGACGCAGCTCCCGGCTTCTCGATCGCTCAGTCGATCAACGACACCGGCGGCAAGGCTCCCGCGCATCCGGCCTCACTGCACGGCGATCACTGCCTGACCCACGTCGCCTCCGTGGCGCCGCAGGAGACGGCATTCCCGATCGCCTATGCGCCGCATCGCTATGGCGACAGCAGCATCGGGCTGGCGGCGTCGGCCGATCGCCTCTCCCCCTTCAAACCACCCCGCGCCTGATCCGGTCGGCATGACCGGCCGTGCGCCGCTGCCATCCGGCAGCGCGCACGCTTCCGCACAGATCGATGTCGCGACAGCGCAGGGCCCATCGGCATGCGCTGCAGAGAGGCGCATATGAAACGGGTTGTTCTATTTTTCGCCGGCATAGCTGCCGGCATTGCACTGATCATTCTGGCGGCCGGATGGATCGGCTGGCCGGTCAAGTTCCCGGCCACGATGCAGGAGACTGCGACCGCAGATCCACCGCGGGCCGAGGCCAGGCATGAGGCCCCCGGACATATCGAGCTTAGCGAAGACCAGATTCGTGAATCCGGCATCACGCTCGCACCGGCCAGCGGCGGCATGCTGAAGCGACATTTCCTCGCGCCGGGGTCGTTGATCCCCGATGCCGATCATATCGGCCGCGTCTCGGTCCGAGTGCTCGCGACGGTCACGGAACTGCGCAAGCGTCTCGGCGATGTGGTCGAGAAAGGCGAGATCGTCGCTGCGATCGAAAGCCGTGAGGTGGCCGACGCCAAGAGCGAATACCTCGCCGCGCGGCTCACCAACGACCTGCAGCAGACCCTCTATGCCAGACAGAAGGCGCTGGTCGAAACCCGCATCGTCTCGGAAAACGAGTTCCTGCGCACGCGGTTGACCGCGAACGACGCCCAGATCAAGCTCGACGGCGCGCGGCAGAAGCTGTTTGCGCTCGGCCTGTCGGAAAGCGAGACCGCCGATCTGCCCAGCCAGCCGCCCGAGAGCCTGCGGACGCAGTTCCTGCGCGCGCCGATCTCAGGCCGGGTGTCCGAACGGCGCGTCGACCTCGGCGGACTGATCGGGCGCGAGGGCCAGGAAAGCGAGCTCTACGTCATCGTCAATCTCGACGACATCTGGGTCGATCTGGCGGTTTCGCCGGAGGACATCAGTGCAGTTCGCGAAGGCGTGTCGGTCAAGATCCGCGCCATCGGTACCGAGGATGAAGCCAGTGCCGGCGTGATCTTCGTCAGCCCCCTGCTCGACCGCGAGACCCGCAATGCCCGCGTGATCGCGACCCTGCCCAACAAGGACCACCGCTGGAAACCGGGCACCTTCGTGACCGCAGAGGTCCCGCTGTCAGGCGCGCCGTCCACCGTGATGGTCACGAAGAAGGCGATTCAAACCATCAAGGGGACGCCGACCGTATTCGTGCGTGATGCCGACGGCTTCGAGGCGCGGTCGGTGCGGACCGGTCGCGAGGACGATGACGACACCGAGATCGTCGCGGGTCTTGCCGCCGGCGAGACCATCGCTGTGCAGAACACCTTCACATTGAAGGCCGAGGTCGAGAAGGACGAAGCGGAGCACGGCCATGATTGAGCGTATCATCGGTCTTGCGATCCAGCGACGCTGGGTCGTCATCACACTGGCGGCGGTCCTGATGTTTCTCGGCGGCCTCGCATTGACCAAGCTGCCGATCGACGCAGTGCCCGACATCACCAACAAGCAGGTCCAGATCAACACCGTCGCCCCGGCGCTGTCGCCGGCGGAAATCGAGAAGCAGATCACCTTCCCGATCGAGACGGCGCTGGCGGGCGCGCCAGGGCTGGAGAGCACGCGGTCGCTCTCGCGTAACGGCTTCTCGCAGATCACCGCGGTGTTCAGTGAAGCCACCGACATCTATTTCGCCCGCCAGCAGGTCGGCGAGCGCCTGACCGAAGTTCGCGCGCGCCTGCCGCAAGGCATCGAGCCGCGCATTGGCCCGACCACGACCGGTCTTGGTGAAATCTACATGTGGACCGTCCATTACTCCGGCCAGAAGGTGCAGAGCGACGGCGCGCCGGGCCTGCAGAGCGACGGCCGCTTCCTCACGGCGGACGGCCAGGCGCTGCAAAGCGAGGTCGAAAAGGACGCCTATCTGCGCACGGTGCAGGACTGGATCATCAAGCCGCAGATCAAGATGGTGCCGGGTGTCGCCGGCGTCGATTCGATCGGCGGCTATCTCAAGCAGTACCAGGTGCAACCCGATGCGGCGAAGCTGATCGCGCTCGGCCTCACCTTCGCCGACGTCGCCAAGGCGATCCAGAGCAACAATGTCAGCCGCGGTGCGCGCTATATCGAGCGCAACGGCGAAGGATTCGTGGTGCGGTCCGGCGGTCGCCTGGAAAACATCGAGGAGCTCGGCGCCGTCGTCGTCACCACCCGCGGCGGCGTCCCGGTCCGGATCCGCGACCTCGCCTCGCTCTCGATCGGCGGCGAGACGCGCACCGGCAGCGCCAGCGAGAACGGCCGCGAGGTCGTGGTCGGCACCGCACTGATGCTGATCGGCGCCGACAGCCGCACGGTATCGGCCGCGGTCGACGCCAAGCTGCGGGCGATCACGCCGTCCTTGCCGGCAGGCGTCGCAGTCGAGACGGTGCTCGATCGCACCCAGCTGGTCGATGCGACCATCGGCACGGTGGCGCGCAACCTCGGCGAAGGCGCGCTGCTCGTGATCGCGGTGCTGTTCGTGCTGCTCGGCAATTTCCGCGCGGCGTTGATCACGGCACTGGTGATCCCGATCGCGATGCTGATGACCGCGATCGGCATGTGGCAGGGCCGCATCAGCGCCAATCTGATGAGCCTCGGCGCGCTGGATTTCGGCCTGATCGTCGACGGCGCCGTCATCATCACCGAGAACAGCCTGCGTCATCTTGCCGAGAAGCAGCATGCGCTTGGCCGCGTGTTGACCCGCGACGAACGGCTGGCGACGGTACGGGCCTCCGCCGTGGAAATGGTGCAGCCGAGCCTTTACGGCCAGGCCATCATCCTGCTGGTCTATGTGCCGCTCCTCACCTTCACCGGCGTCGAAGGCAAGATGTTCGAGCCGATGGCGATGACCGTGATCCTGGCGCTCGCTGCCGCCTTCGTGCTGTCGCTGACGTTGGTTCCCGCGCTGATCGCGATCGGCATTGCCGGCCGCGTGCAGGAGAAGGAAAACTGGCTCGTTGCCACGTTAAAGCGCTGGTACAGTCCGCTGCTCCGGCGCGCGGTTGCAACGCCCCCGCCCGTCATCGCCGTGGCGGTCGTGTTGTTTGCGACCGCGCTGTTCGGGTTCTTCCGGCTCGGCCAGGAATTCATCCCCTCGCTCGACGAGAAGAACATCGCCATGCACGCGCTCAGAATTCCGAGCACGGCGCTGTCGCAGTCGCAGGCGATGCAGCTCTCGGTCGAGAAGGCGGTCAGCCGCTTCCCGCAGGTGTCGTTCGTCTTCTCCAAGACCGGCACCGCAGAGGTGGCGAGCGACCCGATGCCGCCGAACGCCTCCGACACCTTCATCATCCTGAAGCCCCGCGCGCAGTGGCCGGATCCGTCGCTGACCAAGGAGCAGTTGATCGAAGACATTTCGAAGGCGGTCGGCCGGCTGCCGGGCAACGTCTATGAATTCACCCAGCCGATCCAGATGCGCTTCAACGAACTGCTCGCCGGCGTTCGCGGCGACATCGCGGTCAAGGTGTTCGGCGATGAGTTCGAACCGATGCAGAAGGCCGCCAACCAGATCGCCGCAGCGCTGCGCGGCGTGCGCGGCGCGACCGACGTCAAGGTCGAACAGGCCGGCGGCCTGCCCGTGCTCGAGATCAAGGTCGACAAGGCGGCGATCGCCCGGCGGGGTCTGAGCGTTTCCGAGGTCCAGGACGTGATCGGTGCCGCGGTCGGCGGCCAGGATGCCGGCGTCGTCTACGAGGGCGATCGCAGCTTCGACATCGTGGTGCGCTTGCCGGAGAGCGTCCGCTCCGATCTCGAGGCGTTGAGCAATTTGCCGGTCGCCTTGCCGAAGGCAACGCCGAGTTCGCCGGTGCAGAGCCTGCCACTCAACCGCGTCGCGCAGTTCTCCTTCACCGAAGGGCCAAACCAGATCAGCCGCGAGAACGGCAAGCGCCGCATCGTGGTGACGGCCAATGTGCGCGGCCGCGATCTCGGCTCGGTGGTCGAGGAAGCTCAGGCAAAGGTCACGCAATCGGTGCAGCTGCCGCCCGGCTACTGGATGACCTGGGGCGGCCAATCGGAAAATCTCGCCGCGGCGCGCCAGCGCCTTGCCGTCGTGGTGCCGGCCTGTTTTGCGATGATCTTCCTGTTGCTGCTGGCGGCGATGGGCTCGGCGCGCGATGCGCTGCTGGTGTTCAGCGCGGTGCCGCTGGCGCTCACCGGCGGCGTCGCGGCGCTGTGGCTGCGCGGCATGCCGTTCTCGATCTCGGCGGCGGTTGGCTTCATCGCGCTGTCCGGCGTTGCGGTGCTGAACGGGCTCGTGATGCTGAGCTTCGTCCGGCAATTGCGCCTGCGCGGTGTGCCGATCCGGGAGGCCATCGAGCAAGGCGCCCTCACCCGCTTCCGGCCCGTGGTGATGACCGCGCTGGTCGCCTCGCTCGGTTTCGTGCCGATGGCATTCGCCACCGGCACCGGCGCCGAGGTGCAGAAGCCGCTCGCGACTGTCGTGATTGGCGGCCTGATCAGCGCGACGCTGCTCACGCTTGCCGTCCTGCCCGCGCTCTATGCACGGTACGGGCATGCCGGCAGCGCTGCGCGCAATGAGAGAACCGCGGTTCAGCCCGCGGAATGACGGCCTGCTGGCCGGCCGTCGCCAAGAAAAATCCGGCAGTTGCAGCGCTCGGCAGGCGCTGTAACATTTCTGTCATATGGCAAAACTAAACGAAAGCTGCGGCGGGCTGCCGCGGGGCTTCATCAGGGGTATAACCAAATGCGCCGTGCCATTACATTACTGTCCGCGAGCATCATCGCGCTCTCGGCGGGCGCCGCTTCCGCGCAAAATGCAAGACCCCGCAACCTCATCCTGTTCGTCCCCGACGGCCTGCGCGGCGGCATCGTAAACGCGGAGACGGCACCTGCGATGGCCGAGATCCGCGACAAGGGCGTCCACTTCAAGAATTCGCACTCGCTGTTCCCGACCTTCACGATGGCGAACAGCTCGGCGCTCTCGACCGGCCACTATCTCGGCGACACCGGAACCTTCTCCAACACGATCTATACCGGCTACACCTCGGTGCCTGCCGGCGACACCGTGGTCCCCTTCATCGAGAACGACGCCGTGCTCGCCGATATCGACGATCACTTCAATGGCGACTACCTCAACGAGGAGACGCTGCTGAAGATGGCCCGCGGCCAGGGCTTCAGCACCGCGGCCATCGGCAAGGTCGGCCCGACCCTGCTGTTCGATCACACCGATCGCGGCAAGAACACGATCGTGGTCGATGACTCCACCGGCGGCAAGACCGGCGTGCCGCTCTCCGACGAGATGAAGGACGCGCTGACCAAGGCCGGCCTGCCGCTCGCCACCCCGGGCCGCGGCGACAATGCCAAGGCCGGCGATGCCAAGACGCCGGGCACGACGGTGGCGAACGTTGCCCAGCAGGCCTACATGGCCGATGTCGCGACCAAGGTCGTGCTGCCGATGTTCAAGGCGCGCAACAAGCGTTCGTGCTGGTGTTCTGGTCGCGCGATCCGGACGGCAGCCAGCACAATACCGGCGACAGCCTCAACACCATCACCCCCGGCATCAACGGCCCGACCTCGATGGCCGGGATCAAGAACGCCGACAACAACCTCGCCCAGCTCCGCAAGGCGCTCGACGAGCTCGGGCTCTCGGCCAGCACCAACATCATGGTCTCCTCCGACCACGGCTTCTCGACGATCTCGAAGGAGAGCAAGACCAGCCCCTCGGCCAAGATCTCCTACGACGACACGCCGAAGGATTTCCTGCCGATGGGCTTTCTGGCGATCGATCTCGCCAAGGCGCTGAACCTCCCGCTGTTCGACCCCAACGACAAGAACGCCAAGGTCGCCGACACCGCCCATCCGAAGGCCGGCAACGGCGTGCTCGGCCATGACCCGGCCAAGCCTGACGTCGTGATCGCCACCAATGGCGGCTCGGACCTGATCTATCTGCCGAACCGCGACAAGAAGCTCGCCGACCGCGTCATCAAGGCGCTGCTCGAGCAGGACTATGTCAGCGGCCTGTTCGTCGACGACAAGCTCGGCACCTTCCCCGGCACGCTGCCGATGTCGAACCTCAATCTGAAGGGCAAGGCGGTGACGCCGAACCCGTCGATCGTGGTCAATTTCCGCTCCTGGTCGAGCGGTTGCGAGAGCCCGACCAACTGCTCGGTGCAGATCGCCGACACCGTGCTGCGCCAGGGCCAGGGCATGCATGGCAGCTTCAGCCGCGGCGACACCTTCAACTTCACCGTGGCGATCGGCCCCGACTTCAAGGCGGGCTATGTCGATCCGCTGCCGGTCAGCAACGCCGATGTCGGCATGACCGCGGCGCAATTGCTCGGGCTGCGCGCACCGAACAATGGCGGGCTGATCGGCCGGGTGATGTCGGAGGCGCTGCCGAACGGCATCGTGCCGAAGATGGCCGAGGGCACCATCATGTCGAAGAAGCCGTCGGCCAACGGCCTGCGCACCGTGCTGAAATTCCAGCGCGTGCTCTCGACCCGCTATTTCGACGTCGCCGGGTTCCCGGGGCGGACGCTCGGGCTCGAGGAGACCGGCGGCAAACAGAAAACGGCGGGGAAGTGATCCCCGCCGCTCTCGCCTGAAACCATTGGTTCGGGATGATCACATCATCCCGATGTCGAACACGTTGGGCAGTTGCGCCGCGAGCGGCAGCGCGGTCGCGCCGACCAGCGTCGCCACCATCGCCGCGAGCGCACGGCCGGTGCGGCGCTGACCGCGCATCCGGCCCGCGATCCATTCCAGAACCTTGGTGTCCATCTTGGTGCCCTGGGTCGGCGCCCAGCGATCGATGTTCGTGTCCGGCGACAGCGCCACCGTGCGCGGCGGCACCGGCAGGCCCGACTCGGACGCGGCATGATGGGCGATCGCCTTGGCGAGCAGGTCGTCGAACCGGCCGCCATCGCTGCGCTCGGCAGCGGCCTCGTTGATCGCGAACAGCGCCTCGATCTCGGCCCGGCTGACCGGCTCATGCTCCACCGCGGCCGCCGTCAGGATGCGCGCGCACCAGGCAGCGTCATCGGCATCGAGTGACCGGGAGAAATGGATACGGCCCTTGGTGGTGGGACCTTCGCCGGTGATCACGCCGTCGCGGACGATGGTCAGCGCATGGGCGGCGGTCTTGTGGCAGGATGGATGCAACGCACCGCTGAGAGCCTCAGCGGTCTTGGTACTTGGGGTAGACATTGTGGGAGCTTTCAATTCCTATCTGAGGCCAGCTTTTCCATGCGGGCGTAAACGAGTGGTTAATGATTCGGAACTTGGGTTCCGAGATTTTTAGATGGTTGCTATTCGGTCGCTTTGAACGCTGTAACGGTTCAGTCCTATAGCAGCCGGGGCCGGCGTGATGACCGCGATAAGCGGCTTTATCTGGGCATTTCCGAGCTTTTGTGCTGCCGCTGATATTTCGTCGCAGGAGTACGGATCAAAACAAATTGCTTGGAATTCCATCCTCAAGGAGAAATGTCTCACCTTTTTTCAGAACCCGTTCACTTAAGCCCTTCTGCGTCCTATACTGGAACAAATCACCTCAAATACAAATTTAGATGCAACTTCAAAGAGATGAGGTAAAATCATGGCACTTCAGATTGGCGCCGTCGCCCCCGACTTCGAAGCCGAGACCACCGAAGGGAAGATCAAGTTCCACGACTGGATCGGCAATAGCTGGGTGCTTTTGTTCTCCCATCCCAAGGACTTCACCCCGGTCTGCACCACCGAACTCGGCACGCTCGCGCGCCTGAAGCCCGAATTCGACAAGCGCGGCGTCAAGCTGATGGGCCTGTCGGTCGATCCGGTCGACCGTCACGCCAAATGGTCCGAGGACATCAAGGAAACCCAGGGCGCGGCGCCGAACTACCCGATGATCGGCGACACCGATTTCAACGTCTCGAAGCTCTACGACATGCTGCCGGCCTCGACCTCGGGTGACCCCCTTACCCGCACGCCGGCGGACAATCAGACGGTCCGTAACGTCTTCATCATCGGGCCCGACAAGAAGATCAAGCTGGTGTTGGTCTACCCGATGACCACCGGCCGGAACTTCCAGGAAATCCTGCGCGTCATCGACTCGCTGCAACTCACCGCCACGCACCGCGTCGCCACCCCCGCCGACTGGAAGCAGGGCGAGGACGTGATCATCGCGGGCTCGGTCAGCAACGACGAGGCCAAGACGATCTATCCGCAGGGCTGGAAAGAACCCAAGCCCTACATCCGCATCGTGCCGCAGCCGAAGTAACGGCCGGCACGCAGCGTCCGGGTGGCCCGCGCACAGCCTGTTATCGTCTGGTTCCGCGATGATCTGCGGTTGTCGGATCACCCGGCCCTGCATGAAGCGGCCAGCCGCGGCGCGCCCGTGGTTGGTCTCTATGTCCGCGACGACGAAAGCCGTGCCTTGAAACCTCCAGCCGCGCGCTCCCTCGGGGGCGCGACGCGCTGGTGGCTGGCGCAGTCGCTGCGCGCACTTGGCAGGAGTCTTGAGGCCATCGGCGGAACGCTGGTGCTGCGCACGGGACCGGCCGCTTCCGTGATCACCACGCTGGCGCGCGACATCCATGCGGACGCCGTGTTCTGGAACGACATCGCGCAGGCGCCGCATCAGGCAATTGCCCGAGACGTTGCATCCGCGCTCGCAAGCGACGGTATCTCTTCGCAAATTTTCCCTGGCGACCTGCTCGTCGAACCGAAGGCCATCCGCAACAAGGATAATCGAGGCTTGCGCGTGTTCACGCCGTTCTGGCGGCGCGTGCAGGCGCTCGGCGATCCGCCCAAGCCGTTGCCGGCACCGAAGAAGCTCGCATCCGTCAGCGGCGACGCGCGCGAAGCCCTCGACCATTGGGGCCTCGAACCGACCCGGCCCGATTGGGCCGGCGGCCTGCGCGACACCTGGACTCCGGGCGAAGCCGCGGCGCAGGCCCGGCTGAAGGCGTTCCTCGACGAGAATATTCGCGGCTACAGCGACGACCGCGACCGGCCCGACCGCGACGGCACCTCGCGCTTGTCGCCACATCTGCGCTTCGGCGAGATCAGCCCGCGCCAGGTCTGGTATGCCGCCCGCTTCGCCGCCGCCGAGCACCCGCGCCTTGCCGGCGACACCGACAAATTCCTCAGCGAGCTCGGCTGGCGCGAGTTCTGCCGCCATCTGCTGTTCGACGTCCCCGACATGGCGGATCGGAATCTGCAGGCGCAGTTCGACGCGTTTCCGTGGAAGCGCGACGCCCGTGCGCTGAAAGCCTGGCAGCGCGGCCTGACCGGCTACCCGATCGTCGATGCCGGCATGCGCGAGCTCTGGCGCACCGGCGTGATGCACAACCGGGTGCGGATGGTGGTCGCCTCATTCCTGGTGAAGCATCTGCTGATCGACTGGCGCGCCGGCGAACAATGGTTCTGGGACACGTTGGTCGACGCCGATGCCGGCTCCAACCCGGCGAACTGGCAATGGGTCGCCGGGTCCGGCGCCGATGCCGCGCCCTATTTCCGCGTCTTCAATCCGACCCTGCAGGGCGAGAAGTTCGATCCGGACGGCGCCTATGTCCGGCGCTGGGTGCCGGAGCTGGCGCAGCTCCCCAACGACCTGATCCATCAGCCCTGGACCGCAACGCCGATCGAGCTCGCGAGCGCCGGCGTCGAACTCGGCAAGACCTATCCGCCGCCGATTGTCGATCACAAGCAGGCCCGCGAACGTGCGCTCGCGGCTTATGCAAAAATCCGCAGCAAGGATTAGAGCGTTTTCGAGCGAAGTGGATACACGGCTCGCGTTAAGAAAACGCGTCAAAACAAGAATCCGTAGCAAGGATCAAGCGCGGCGATTGACCAGCAGCACCGCGGCGGCGCAGGCGGCCATGCCGGCGATCGATACCGGATCGAGCCGCTCGCCGAACAGGATGTAGGCCATCAGCGCGGTCACCGCCGGCACCAGATAGAACAGGCTCGCGACCGAGGTCGCGGCATGGTGACGGATCAGCCAGTACAATAGCCCAATCGAGCCGATCGACAGCGCAAAGACCAGCCACGCGATCGCCAAAACGAACTCGCTGGTCCAATGCACGACATTGGTCTCGAACAGCCAGGCGCCGATGCCGAAGAAGATGGTCACCGCGATGTATTGCACCAGATTGCCGGCGCGCCAGTCGATCTGGTTGCAGTAGCGGCGCTGGTAGAGCGTGCCAAGCGTGATGCTGATCAGCGAGACGCCGGAGGCGAGCCAGCCCCACCCCGCATCGCCCGTCATCGGCCGGTTGTGCAGGATCAGCACGACGCCGGCGAGGCCGAGCAGCAGCCCGCCCCATTGCAGCGGCGTGACGCGCTCGCCGAGCCAGCGGTTGGCGATGGTCGAGGTCAGGATCGGCTGCAGGCCCGGGATCAACGCCGACAGGCCCGCGGGGATCGAATGCGCGATCGCAATCGCGGTGCCGCCGAGATAGAAGCCGTGCACCATGATGCCGGCCACCGCACTGTGGAAAACGCCTGTCCGGTCGGGCCATTTCGGCCGCGCGACCGCGGCGATGACCGTCATCACCACCACCACGAACGCCATCCTGACCGCCAGATAAGTCAGCGGCTCAGCATCGTTGATGACGTATTTGGTGCCGATGAATCCCGTGCTCCACAGCACGACAAAAATCGCCGGCGCCAGACGAGCGGCAGTTTCCTCGAAGCTCTTGTTCATTGCAGGCCGTCATTGCCTGAAGATCAGGCAGCGGGCAATCGCGAATTTCCATGGCGTTGCCGGGTGCGCCCCGAAGAACGGTTTAATCGCGCGCATGCGGGAACTATCGCTGAAGGGCCTCAGGGTGAGTGAAGGGCAGCCGTATGCCACCCTCGTCCTCGTCGGTCACGACCGCTATTGCTGCTCGGCCGGACCATCGTGCCCGATGCAACGCTGTTCGGCACCGCCTTCGTGCCGATCACGTTCGATACTTTCCGCTCCTGGAAGGTCAGGTCGATCGAGCATCTGCAGCGGTTGAACGATCGCGTCATGGAGATCCACCGCATTCAGCAGGAGTTCGGCTATTGAGCCATCCCTGACGACGACGACAACGATCCCTCGCCGCCTTACCGGCCGGCTCTTCTCCAGCGCTCGAAGGAACTGGGCGTGATACGGAAGACGTGACAGCACCCGGAGAAGGCGCACGTCAACTCGCCGTTCGAGAAACAAGCGGCCGTGAGCGTCAACCCGTGAGACCGGCCTTGCGCAATCCATCGAGGAAATGTTCGCGGTCCGAGGGATTGCGGTACCGCTCGGCTCTGGCCTGGGCGAGGTCGAGAGTTCTCGCGGGCGCGGTGTTGCCATTCGCATTCAGTTCGCGACACCGTTGGCTGACGAACGCATCAGCCTCGGCCTGCGCCTCGCCGAGTCGTCCCATCTGCGCATAGCAGGCTGCAAGGAGGCCGTGCGACCACCTGTCGAACGACCGCGCCTCCATTATCGCCTTGACCGCCTGCTCGTACTCGCGCCCTGAATAAAGGGCAAGCGCGTGATACCAGTGGTACAGGTTGGGCGGAAACGGATTGAGCCGCTTGGCTGTCCCGATCCACATCAGTGCCTCGCGCCACCGTCCCCAGTAGACCAGGATGTTGGCGAAAACGGCGGCGACATCGGCATCATTTGGATTGAGCGCGAGTGCGCGGCTGAAATGGATTTCGGCCTTGGCGTCATCTTTCAGCAGGAACAGCAGCTGAGCGAAGACGCCATGAGACCAGGCGTCGCCGTCCTCGATATCAAGCGCGTTCTCGATCTCGCTCCGCGCCTCGTCCAGAGTAGCGGTGGTGGGTGATTCGAGAAACACGTCACAGACGATGGTCCAGGCGACGTTGACGTGGGCGCGGGCATATTGCGGGTCAAGCGCGACGGCGCCTCGAAAATATTCTCGGGCCTGCGCCATGGCATTCACGGTCAACTGACGCCATCGCTCGTTTCCGAGCAGGACCAGATCATAGGCGGTAATGCTGGAGGTTGGCTTGCGTCTGGCGACCTCCCGGCCGGCGTCCTCCATCCGGCCCGGCAGGGCCGCGACGATCGCCCGTACAATCTCGTCCTGCAGAGCGAAGATGTCGTCGAGATCGCGGTCGTAGCGTTCGGTCCAGAGATTGTAGCCGCTCGCAGCATCGAGCAGCTGGATGGTCACCCGCACACGGCTGCCGATCTTGCGCACACTGCCTTCGGCCACGTAGCGGACGCCGAGTTCGCGGCCAACCCGTTTGATCTCGGGTGTCCTGCCTTTGTAGGCGAAGCTGGAGTGACGGGCGACGACGAATAGTGACCTGAACCGCGACAGTTCGGCGATGATGTCTCCCGTGATCCCGTCGGAAAAATAGTCCTGCGCGGGATCGCCACTCAGATTCGACAACGGAAGCACCGCGAGCGACGGCTTGTCGGACAGCGCCGGCGTGGGTGATACGGGAGGGCTCGGTTCGGATACGGTCGCAACCGGCGGGCCAACATACCGATAGCCGCGACGAGGCAGCGTCTCGATCCAGGCCGGGCCTCCGTCGATGTCGGCAAATGCCCTCCGCAAGGCGGCGATCTGCACGGTCAGGTTGCTCTCCTCTATCGCAAGCCCCGGCCAGGCCGCCTCCATCAATGCATCCTTGGAAACCAGCGATCCCGCCCGCTCGACAAGCAGCCGAAGCAGCACCACGGCGCGCCGTCCGAGCGCGACCGGTTCGGACTCTCGGAACAGCATCTCGGCCCCGGCGTCGAGACGGAAGGGACCGAACTCGTGGATCGTCGGCATGGCTCCGGAGACTACATATTTTGCAACTTTTTCGG
The DNA here is from genome assembly GCF_054063415.1 of Bradyrhizobium sp. USDA 4011. Classification (NCBI taxonomy): domain Bacteria; kingdom Pseudomonadati; phylum Pseudomonadota; class Alphaproteobacteria; order Hyphomicrobiales; family Nitrobacteraceae; genus Bradyrhizobium; species Bradyrhizobium sp. USDA 4011. The sequence continues at coordinate 7,934,356 of NZ_JBSSGG010000001.1, read as the reverse complement.
AATGGATTCAGGACCTCGGGGAAGCGGACGATCATGCTTCTGCAGCGGTGTCGAACCTCGAGGAGAACCCGATGCGCGATCCAGGCCATGCGGCGAAAGCGGACGGTCCGATGGCCCGTCCCGGTCCGGAAGTGAACGTCGGTGACCCGGCCCACGTTTGCCGCGTGCTCGAGGCCGTCCAGGCGTTGGCTCCGCTCATCGCTGCGCAGCGCAACGCGTTCGACAGCGGACGGCGGTTGCCAGACGCGGTTTTCGCCGCGCTGGCCGATGCCGGCCTGTTCCGCCTGTGGCTGCCGCAAGCGCTCGGCGGACCCGAACTGTCTCCTTTCGCGTTTATGCGGGTCGTCGAAGCCGCCTCGGCACTCGATGGCTCTGTCGGCTGGCTGGTCGGCAATGGCGCCGGTATGAGCCGGATCGGCGGCTACCTCGATGAGGCCGTCGCACGCGAGTGGTATGCCGACCCGCGCGCCTTTGTCGCAAGCGCGACCGGTGCGGTCGGCACGGCGAGCGCCGTCGCAGGCGGCTATCGCCTTTCCGGGCGCTGGCCGTTCGGCAGCGGCGCGCATCACGCAACGCGCTTCATGGTGCTGGCGAGCGTCAGGCCCGACGATCCGGCTTCGCCGCTTCTCTGCTGCTATCCCGGGCGGGCGGATGTGACCATCCTCGACAACTGGCATGTGTCAGGACTGCGCGGCACCGGCAGTTGCGACTTCGAAGCGCGGGATATCTTCGTGCCGGCCGCTCACGCCCATCCCTTTCTCGGGCTGCGACCAACCCAGCCCGGACTGCTCTATCGCATGCCGCCGTCATCGGTGTTCGCGTGGAGCATCTGCGGGGTGCCACTCGGCATCGCGTCCGGCGCCATGACCTCGTTCACGGAGCTCGCCAAAGGCCGCTCCGGAAACCGCGCCGCACTCAGCGATCGCGAGATCGTTCAGGCGACGGTCGGGCGGACCAGAGCGATGCTTCGCGCCGCCCGTGCGTTTCTGGTCGATGCCATGACCGAATTGATGGCCGCAACCGACACCGGCGGCCAACGGCTGGTTGAGGCGCGCGCGGACATTCGGATCGCCAACGCACATGCGGCGGAGATTGCGACGTCCGTCACCGAGATGCTGGCCGCCAGCGCGGGCGCCGTCGCCATCTTCGAGACCTGCGCCCTGGAGCGTGCGGTCGGCGATGTCCGCGCCGCGGCGAAGCATATCGCGATGAGTCCGAACAATTACGTCACCGCCGGACGGCTGGCGCTTGGGCTCGATCCCGGCACGGCGAGGTTTTGACCATCATCCGGCCACCAACGGAGTTGCCCATGTCAGTGGTTTGCCGGCCGGCACGCGCGCAGGATCTGGAATTCGCCGACGCCCTCGTCGTCTCCAGCATCAACGATCTCACGGAACGGCACGGCTTCGGCCCGATGGCGGTGTCGTCTCCACCCAATTTCCAGTTGTTTTGCATGAGGGACGATCCCGACGGTCTCTGGGTGGCGGAGGAGAACGAGCGGATCCTCGGCTTCGCCTGGAGCTGGGTCTGCGGCGACATGTGGTTTCTGGCGCAGCTGTTCGTGTCGCCCGATCAGCAGGGGCGGAGCATCGGCAACGAACTGATCAAGCGGACCATCGCGCACGCCGGGAAATCGGGCGCGTCCAACCGGGTGCTCATCACCTTCAGCTTCAACACGGTATCGCAGGGGCTCTACATTCGACACGGACTGCTTCCGCGATTTCCCATCTACAGTGTCAGCGCACCGCGCGAGCAGTTGATCGGTCATTTGCACGGTCCGCAATACGACGTCTCACCTCTCAAGCCGGAGGCCTCGACCCTGCGCCGCCTCGCGCAGGCAGACCAGCGGACCCTTGGTGTCTCGCGCGAAAAGCACCATCGCTATCTGCTCCAGGAGGGCGCGGCGACCGGGTTCAATCTCCACGATGGAAACGACTGGATCGGCTATCTCTATGTGGACGCCGGTGGTCACATCGGACCGCTCGCGGTCATGGAGCCGCACGCGGTCGCTCCGGCCTTGAGAACGGCGTTGTACCTGGCGGCCGGGGGCGGAGCGTCAAGGATATCGGCATTCCTGCCTGGTGCGAGCAAAGCGGCGCTTGATACAGCAATGGCGCACGGAATGCGGATCAAATGTCCGATGCTGCTGATGTCCTCGCGAGAATTCGGCAACTGGGGCCAGTATCTGCCGCGCAATCCAGGCTTCATGTGACCCGCGCGGGTCTCGATTCGACCGTCGCATGGCGCCGGCCGTCATCTGAGGTGATACTTCCTGCCGTTCGTGTTCGGGTCGGTATTGTCGCTGGTCGAGAACATCAAGGCCGGCCCGAAATAGCCCCAGCGATCCCGGTAAAGTCCAAATCGGCCGGCGCCCTTGTCGATGATCTCCTCCTGGGTGCTGTTCGCCGGGCCGAGCAGCCTGTCGTCTTCATACAGCCGGGCAGTCTTGATCTCGCCATCCACGTATTTGACGGGGACGAGAAACGCGTGCCCCTGATAAAAGTGAAAGGTGCCGCGCAGCAATTGCCGGTCGATCGGGCTCGCCGGAACCAGATAAAGCAATGCACTCGACGCCAGGGCAAAAAGCGTCGATCCGATCACGATGCGCGTACTGGCGGATATCTTCAACGGCACTTTCCCCGGGCTCTTGCTCGCCAGGCGTCTCCATAGCGCGCGGGTCCATCGCATACAACCGACAGGCATCCGCTACCGGTATGCCGCCGGTGCGGAAGCCGAATTGACAGGCCGCATGTCCGCACAGAGCAAGCGTCGGATCGTGGACGCGCGTCCGGCGAAGTTGCCAAGCCGAGGCATTGCGCCATGCCTGACAGCGCCGCCGCCTGATGGCTGCGCGCAGTTCGCAGGCTGACGAATATGAAGGCCGCTCCGGCTCCCTCGCACGTCTCGTCCTGAGCGAAATCGGCCTGACGTTCGGCCGCTGGCGCCAACAGCTGATTTGGTCGTCGCGTTGCGCGAGCTGTCGGCCGGCGCAAGCGTTCAGCAGGTCTCGACCGCGCTCGTCACGGCGGCGTTCATCACCATGTTCAAGAAGGCGCTCGGCAAGCCGCCGCGAAATGTCTCAGCGACGTCGTGCAAGGCGGCGGTTCGGACTTTTGCCGCCTGAAGGGCTCCGTCTGCGGTCCTTTCTGGCAAGGACGGCCGCCTATCGCCGGCTAGAGATCGCAAATGCGTGATCAGGCGCCACTGCCGGTTGCCTTCATTTGGGCACGTATCGGGAACAGGCTGCGGAACCAGGACGCAAAGGCGGCCACCGCAGGGGGTGCCGGCAATTGACGTATCGATCCCACAGCAGCTGGCAGGACGTGGATCTGCGCAATCTCGTTCGGGTCATCTCGGCCTGCACCCTCGGACTCTGGGCATTTGCGGCCGGCCTCCTGATCGGGACCTTCCTGTTTTCATGACTGGCTTGGTGGAGGCGCCGCCCGGTCTACCCGCCGCTCAAGTGATGCGCGGCGACGAACAGGACGAGCGCGCTCAGCACCAACGCTGACGCGGCGCCGGCAACTCCGCGGGCGAGTTCAGCCTTCGAAAGATTGGACCTGGTTGCCATCACAACCTCCTGCGCGTGCGAACTGAGGCCGGTCCGTTCCGGCGGTGAGGCTCGCTCTCGCTGCTCGGACCACCATCGCATCATGAGGATGAACGCATCATGAGCAAAACGAGTGGACCGTGATGCTGGTTCCAAATTCCGAGCGCAGGGTTTCGGTTCGCGGCCGCTGGCCGCGCGCGGCAAGCACGCAAAGCCGCGCTGGAAGAAGGTCCGGAGCGCGCGAGCGTCCGCGCCTACCACTCTTCCGGACAGGGATCGACGATCTTCCAGAGATCGACGCCGTTCTTGATCTTCTTCATCTCGGTGGTGAGCCCGCCATTGCGGCGGATCCAGTCCTTCACCGTATCGGGATAGTAGGACATCAGGTCGGAGGTGCCCTCGAGGCTGGTGACCTTGATGCCGAAGGTGAAGGCCTTGTCGTAATAGGCTTGGTGGAAGCCGATGCTGGCCTTCGGCGTCACGCAGATCTTGTTCAGCGGCACGATGCCGAACACCAGCGTGCAGGCCGAATTGCAGATGCCGTCGATCACGACGCGCTCGCGGCGGTCGCGGATCTGCTTGTACTTGGCCTTGTACTCCTCGACATAACCGCCATGGTCGCGCGTGATGTGCAGAACGGCCCGCGCTGGCGTGACCGCCAGAACCGAGAGCAGCAGGGCAACAAGGGGCGTGATGCGCATGGAATGTTCGAAACCGAGGGAAAGGCGGCCCGGGCGGACCTGACCGCAAGACTCTGGCCGGACTGTGTTGGCAATCCGTTAAGCATCCCCAAAAAGGCAAAATTTGGCGCGCTGTGGCTGATTTCCCGCAGCTTTTGGCGGGATTCCGGGTTAAATGAAGCGCCAGAGGAACTTGGACCGGCTACGCAAGCCGATTCCAACGTGACTACCAGGAGGCCGCCAATGACCAAGACCAAGCTTTTTGCCGCCCTCGCCGTGACCGTTTCCCTGGCCATCCCGGCCCTCACCCCGGCGGCAGCGGCCGACCTCTCGGTCACCCCGCGCCACCACCGGCATCACCACCACCACGCTTATTGGGGCCTGCCCTACCACATCAGCTATCTGCACAATTACGGCCCAGGCCCGGCCGCCGGTAGCTTCGCCTATTATGACGGCCCGTCGACCAACAAATGCTACCAGGGCTCGGCTGCCTATATCGGCCAGGATCATCGCCGGCATCCCTGCTTCTGAAGCTCAACCAAAGGCCGGCGGGAGGCGTGGACGCCGTGCCGTCCCTGCTGGCCCCGACAGCCCAAGTCTGATAATCGACCCGCAACGCGCTCGTAGCTCAGCTGGATAGAGCATCGGATTTCGATTCCGAGGGTCGGGAGTTCGAATCTCTCCGAGCGCGCCATCGTTTTCATCGATCGTACAATGGCTTGGGACGAACCGGTTTCGTTCTTGGATGATCGTTTTCGTGCTGCGAGCAAGCTGTAAGGGTCGGAAGCCCACAGACTACCTTTGATATCGCCGCTCGTTCCGCCCCTAAGCATCGCCATTAAGCGTTACTCCCGCCCAGCCTGCCGGAAAACGATATCTATTCGCCGCTTGTCGAGAACTAGCCGAGCGAGGCCGTTAGCAAATCAGCAAGTAGGTCGGCGCAGGCTTCTCAGAGGGACGGGACCGTTTTGGGGAACGTCTGACGGTCTCCGTTTCGGAGGAGCTGGCGTACAGGCCCTGGCGCCGGCTCCTCTCGGTGCCGGTGTTCTGCGTCGGCTGCCAACACCACAACGGCCGGCCGAAGCTTTCCGACCTTCCCGACCGAGACTGGTACGACATCTCGGCGCACCTCAAACGCACTTTCCTGCGACAAGGTTCGGTGGGTCGATACTCGGCAGGACCGGGCGAGGTCATCAACTTCGCGATGAGCGTTTCGGGCTGGTCCAAGTAGGCTGAGAGTTCCAAGTTGCCAGCCTCTGCTTGATCTGCTCGGCCTGCTCCTTCGTCAGTTTCTCGGCCAAACTGTAGTCGTTCAATTGGGCCGCCCCCTTGCGTTGTCGATCGTAAACCATCCAGTCGGTGCTTCCCTTTCGAACCAGGAACCTTGGCTGTATCGGTGCCGTGTAATTCACCGCAAACTCCTTCAGCAATATGAACGACCGCAATATCTTGCTAAGTATAGCACTTGGCATTCGATGCTTTTGTGAACTCGCACACACGCGCCGAACGCCCCGTGCGTTCCGCTTCGCTCCAATCGCCATCGGCGCAAGCTCGTAAAACTAACGAGCCCGCGATCACCGTTTACATCGACCATGGTTCCGCGGTTCGGACGACCGTCTTGCACGAGCCACTCGAAATCCTCATAAACTTGATTGCGAACGCAATTCCAAATTGCCGACAAAAGCTCTTGCGATCTTTTGTCGGCGCAATGATCGTACTGGCGCTCACGAAATCGATAATCCGTCCGGGCTCTGACCGAGATTGGCGGGCGATGTAGATCGCTCCAAGGTCACAGAAGTGTGTCGCGCTCGCAACGTCACAACAATTCCCTGTGTGGATGAGCGTGTTTGGACTTCACTGCATTGCGCATTTGCCCTCTACTAATATCGGACCTTCGGCGGCGATTTTTGTTGCCAAGACTTTCATTTGAAATCGGGTCCAGGAGGCCGCTGTTCAGCGGCCAGCGGCCTCTATCGTTATTTGAGATTCATCGATTGCAATGACATCTTCGACGCCAAGCTGCGTCAATCGGACTGCCTTTAGGTCATGGGGACAAGATGATTGAAGAACGCAAACCTTACGTAGCATTTGGAGTAGACCCGGCCGGCGTCGCACGCGCAACGTATGAACTTCGTTGCAGTGACGACGATGAGGCAAAGCGCCGAGCTGAGAGTTTTTTGGACGAGCACGAATTCGTCGAGTTGTGGATCGACTACAAGAGGATCGCTCGTCTGAAACGAAGCTAGGACGAGCGTAGACGCGGCATCAAACTCCGAACGAATGCCTCATTTGAACGGAGGCCGTCAGCGTCTGACTGTCATGCTCGCTTCAGCAAGGCGCGCCCCTTCTCGCCCCCTGGAGAAGCTGCTTGGCCGAAGTTCATCGGTTGAAGTCACCGGCTGGACAGCTTGCGCAGAACGAGCAGCAGTAGAAGCTGGCCCGCCCCGATACCGGCGAGGCCTCCCGCAACCTTGAAGATTGCGTCGGCCAGGTGGCCGTGCCGGTCAGGGGTTAGCAATTGCATCGCTTCGAGCGTGAACGCGCTGAAAACGACCAAGAGTGCGACCAGCATGGCGCGCCGGGGATAACCCACCACAAGGGCCAGTGCCATCACCGCGAACGCGGCGAAATGCTCGACGTGCGGATCAGCAGCAAACGAGGGGCGGTCCTGGATCGGGGACAATGTGGCGAACGCAATAAAGGCCAGCGTTAGCCAGCCAATGACTATCCCGAACGTCCTGATCCTTGATGCAAGCAAGCAACAGTTTCCAAGTCGTGGTGCCCTGGATGCACCGTCGCTGAATTAGCCCATCGCGCGTGTCAGCGACAGGCGGGATCTACGCAAAACCGTCGTCCGCAAGGACTAATCCCGATGGCTTTCCCGTAGAGCCCCCGTAAGTCGAAATACCAAGTTCTCGGTGCGCAGCAAGCGCTACGATGAACAACGAGAGGGCTGCACCTCACCTTGAAAGGCAGCGAGGCCGTTATGGAGCGCTTATACCTGGGCATTACCGTTACCAGCACATACGTCTTGGTCACGATTGCGCTGATCGTGGCTTTCATGCACTGACCGGCAGATAGGTCCGGCACGGCTGGTCTTGTGGCGAGCCACAACAACTTTCGCCGACCCGCAACTATCGACGAAAGCCCCGAAAGCCGATCGAGATCCGGCGGGAGGTCGCCCGCCAGTTTGCGGCCGACATGCAGGCCGGTACCAAGTTGCGGTTGAGCGAGCTCAATCGACTTTTTGAGTTGATGCGAACCGGGCCGATTAACGCTCCTTCAGCTTGGGCTTTCCTTCCTATTGACGCTGTTGGGAGCCGAGATGATAGGCTACCGCCATTTCAGGCGGCCATTTTCAATGCGCGATTTATTTGGACTGACTCAGCTTTTGCTGGCGGTTTTGGTCTTCGTGCCTTTCGAGCGACTGTTCGCCGCGAGGCCTCAGAAGATTTTAAGGCATGGCCTGCTGACCGACATGGCCTTCCTGTTCATCAACGGGGGGCTGGTGCTCGCCGGCGTGCTCGCCATCATGACGGCGGCCATTCTGGTCAATCAATCGATCCTGCCTGCGGCAGTGACGCAGACGATCGGCGATCTTCCCTATCTGATTCAGGTGCCCCTTGTGATCCTGATCGCCGACCTCGGCGTCTACTGGACGCACCGCATCCTGCACGTCGTGCCCGCCATGTGGCAGATCCATTCCGTTCATCACGCGGTCGAGGAACTGGATTGGCTCGCCGCGATTCACCAGCATCCGCTCGACGTGATGTTCATGAAGGCCGGCGCGCTGTTTCCGCTTTACGCGCTCGGCTTCTCCACCGAAGCGATCGGGACCTACCTGCTCGTCTACTACTGGCAGGCCTGGCTGGTTCACGCCAATGTCCGCCTGAACTATGGACCGCTGCGCCACGTCCTGGTGTCGCCGGAATTTCATCATTGGCACCACAGCAGCGAGACGGCAGCCAGGGACAAGAACTTCGCCGGGCTGTTCTCGTTCTACGATGTGCTGTTCGGGAGCGCCTACCTTCCGAAGGGGCAGTATCCGAAGGCATTCGGCGTCGATCATCCAATGCCCTCCAGCTATCTGGCGCTTCTGGCCTACCCGTTTGTCGCGTGGACCTCCAAGCGCAAGCGCGACGATCCGTCCGGCGTCCAACCTCTGTCGCAAGGTGGAGCGCCTGCACAGCCGCGCCAGAGCGCGCCGCTGAGCTAAAGCATGATCCGGAAAAGTGCGAAGCGGTTTTCCGAAAAGATCATGCTCAAACAAGGAGCTAAAGCGCGATGACGATTCAACCTGTTCTCATCGCGCTTTAGCTGCGCAAACCCTTCTCGCCGAACCAGCGGCGGCAGGCGCGGCTGAAGCTCGTGGCGTCGGTGTAGCCGAGCGCGGCCGCCATCTCGTCGCGCGATTGGGCGCCCGTCGCGAGCATTGTCCGGGCACGCTCGCGCAGCACGCCGTCGAGCAGCGGCCGGAAGGCGCAGCCCGCCTCCGCCAGCCGCCGCACCAACGTCCGCCGCGAGGTGCCGACGAGGCGCGCGGCCTCCTCCTCACCGAGCCGCTGCGGCAGCCGCGCCGCAATCAGGCTCTCGACGATCCGCGCCAGTGCCGCGGTGTCCGAGCGCGGCCTCTCGATCTCCTCTAGCGCTTCGATCGCCTTGGCGTGCAATTCCGGATCGGCAAACGGCGAAGGCCGCGCGCACAACGCCTTCGGCACGTCGAAGATGAAGGCGGCGGCATTGAACCTCACGGCGCAGGAATAATGTTGCATCAGCCGCTCCGCGCCCGCAGGCGGCGGCCAGGGAAACTGCAACGTCGCCTGGTCGATCGCATCCTCGAGCAGCTGCGCATAGACCGCGTGCACATTGAGGCTGACCGCCAGCGCAACGGCGCGCCACAGCGCGCCATCCATCGCCACTGCAGGAGAGATTTCAATCTGGATCGAGCGCGGCGTTGTGCGCAGCCGGTTGCGGATGAAGGGCGCGCGGGTCGAACCGAAGCGCGCGCCGGTGTTGAGCGCATCCGCGATGGTCGGCGCCGTCCTGGTCGCAACGTCGAGCGCCCCCTGCAGCGACGTCGACCAAACCGCCGCGGCCGACAACGGCCACAGTTCGCCATGTCGGTGGGTGATGTTGGCGGCGAGGATCACCAGCGACGACACCGGCATGTGAGCGCCGGGCTGGTCGAGCACGTCCTGCTGGATTGCAGTGCCCTGCAGCAGCTCGTCGCGTTCGCCCCGCGTCTTGCCGAACGCCCGCACCAGCGCCCGCGCATAGCTCACGGACACCGGCGTGCGAAGGGCATCGGCCTCCGACCCCTGCATTGCCTTGGCGCCCTCCCTCGCGAGCAGCCGAACACACCCGGTGGAACCGGCTTGGCGCAAAATGCCACAAAATTGGCCCATTGGGAACTGGCGGCGCAGGCCCGCCTCGCGGCATCCTCAGCATAACAACGGCGAACGCCGCCTCGAAAAGAGATGCTGGGAGGGGAATGCGATGATCTTCACGGGCACCAATGCCGCTGGCGAAACGATCACCTACCGGGACGGCAAGCGCTATCTGTGGATGCTCTCGTTCATCCCGCCGCTGATCCCTCTACTGTCCTACTGGCTCTTCCTGCGGACGCACAATCCGCTGGTGACGCTGATTCCCTTCGTCTTCATCTTCATCCTGATCCCGCTGCTCGATGTCCTGTTCGGTGAGGACACCCACAATCCGCCGGCGGAAGTGGTCGCCGCGATGGAGGCCGATCCCTATTATCTGCGGCTGGCGCGTATCACCGTGGTGTTTCCATGGATCAACTACGTTGCCCTGATCGCCTTCTTCGGCACGCAGGAGCTGCCGTGGTGGTCCTACGTCGCTTTGCTGCTCGGCGTCGGCACCATCAATGGCGGCGCGCTGTTGATCGGGCACGAGCTCGGCCACAAGGCTGACCGGCTCAACATCTTCTTCGGCATGCTCGCTAACTGCGCGGTGGGCTACGCCCATTTCCGCGTCGAGCACAATCGCGGCCATCACACCTGGGTCGCGACGCCGGAGGATCCCGCCAGCGCGCGATTCGGTGAATCGATCTATGCCTTCGCGACGCGTGAACTGCCGGGCGCGTTCAAGCGCGGCTGGCGCAATGAGGCCGAACGGCTGACCCGGCGCGGCGAGCCGGTCTGGTCGGTCAACAACGAGATCCTGCAGGGCTTTGCGCTGACGCTCGTCGTCGCGGCCATTCTGATTGCGCTGTTCGGCTGGAAGGTCGCGCCATTCATCGTCGCGCACCATTTCCTCGGCTGGTACGCGCTGACCCAGGCCAACTACGTCGAGCACTATGGATTGCTGCGCGAGAAGCTGCCGAACGGCCGCTACCAGGCGGTCGAGCCGCGCCACTCCTGGAACACCAACCACATCGTCTCGAACCTGATGACGTTCCATCTGCAACGTCATTCCGATCACCACGCCAACCCGATGCGCCCCTACCAGTCGCTGCGCGATTTCGACGATATCCCGCGGCTGCCGAACGGCTACACCGGCATGTTCGGCCTGGCTGCGATCCCGCCGCTCTGGTTCCGCGTGATGGACCCCAAGACGCTGGCGTGGGCCGGCGGCGACAAGAGCAAGCTCAATCTGGGCGAGCGGCCGGCAAGTTCGTGATTGCGGATGTCGCCCGGCTTCCGGTGCTAGATCGCGACGGACCGCCGCTTCATCGCGCCGATGCCGAGGAACGAGCCGTTCACCGACGGATACTGCCTGATGAATTCGAACGTATCAAAGCCAGGTGCTTCGAATTCCTTCAGCGCCTTCCAAAGCAGCGTCGTATCCGGACAGGCTTGGGAGTGGATGTCGGGATGTACGATGACGCTAGCGTAGTAGCGCACCAGCAGCTGATCCTGCATCGCACCGCGCAGGCCGTGATCGCCGTCGATGAGACCGAGGTCGGGCTCCCTCCCTCAACGGCGCAAGCGCATCCCGGGCGGAGATTCTTGCCGCCGCCGGTTTTCACCCGCTCGGGATCTTCCGGCGGACAGCCTCCACGCCGGCGCCGGTGACGCGATATTTCCGTCCCATCTCCGGTAGGATCCAGCCCTTCTCGATCATTCCGGCAATGGTGCTCGGGCCGACACCCGCGGGAAACGGCCGGCGATTTCGGATCGCGTCAATTGCGACCCGCTCGAGATGGGTGGCGACATGCGAGGGACGCGCGCGAAACGCCTTGGCCATGATGAGGACCGACAGCACCTCGGCGCGCCGGCGCACGGCCGAAGCGCTGCGAGTCAGTTCGTTGCTGATCTCGAGAGCGTTCTTACCGGCCCTGGCGAGTTCTCTGAGCTTCTCGTCCTCGTCAGAGCTCCAGCGCCGCACGATCCCCATCTGGCCCTCACCGCCTGGTACCCCATCTCGAACCGATGCATACGCGGGCGACGCTGATTTGCCATGTGACTTTCGGCACCTCTTGATGTGACATTGGAGACTGTCAGCATCAAGAAGGCCGATTACGAAAACACTCCTAGTGCTTGCTGGGTTCAAGCGTGATGAGCACGCCGGTCGGTTCGGGCTCGTGCGGCCGCAGCGACGTCAGCTCCGGATCGCTCCACTCGGCAAGGCTCACCACCTCGCCGGTCTGCCCCGGCATGTCGGAGGTCTGGGCGGGTTCGAGCACCTTGAGCCCGGTGGTGTCGACGAAGAATGTGTGCTCGCCGAACACGCTGTTCAGCTGCGCCACCGCCGGATGATCATCCGGAAGCACCTGCGCGTTCAGTTGCGTCATGGTCTGCTTGACTTGCGTGGAATTAAGCTTCATCCGCTGCTCCTGCTTGTTGGTTCCGGCCTTTGGATGTTTCCCTGGCTGGTTCCTCCCCGCCCGCACCCCTCGCCGGGGGCTCCGAAGTCTCGAACCGATCTGGCAACGAAACGTTCCGCACGCGCGATGCATTGACCGCGTGCGTGCGGGTTCCACATCCATCGCTATGTGAAGTGTGGCGCGACGTCGGGTGCACCCGCTCTCTACGAGGCGGAAGGCTTCTTTCTGGCGAGCCCTTCCAGATGCACGCGGCGCGCGGCGGACTTGCGTGCGCGCGCCCTGGTGCGGCAGGCCCGACAGCGCACGGCCTTGGTGAACACGTCGCCCTTGGCGGTCTCGTACCACCATTTCTGCTGCAACGGCGTCCAGACCTCGGCAACACCGCAATCCTTGCAGACGAAAGGCTCGGGCCGATAGGTTCCGCGTTCGACGAAATCAGGAATCGAATAACTGTTCGTGGGCGCGAGCTGGCTCGTGACCACGGGGACCTCGTCGCACGCCAGCGCGATCTTGTAGTCGCGCAAGCGCTGCCGTTCGGCTGCGCGTTGCGTCAGCGTGCGACGCCATTCCTCGACCTTGCGCTGCTTGGCTTCGATCTCGCCCCGCGTCTGCTTGCTGCGCTTCACGCTCATACCATCCGTCTTGCACCGACGAACTTGCCGCCCGGCAGCCCGGCCATATCAAGACGAAGTCATTGATACGCTTTGGCGCTTACCATGGTAGCCGCAGCATCGCCGGGCGGCCAGATCGATCCGGGCGGAGGTTTACGTCCGCCCCTGCTCCGCCGGCCGCATGTGGATCAGCGCATCGAGAACCAGGACAAGAACCGGACGCTGCTCGTCGTTGACGAGCTCGGTCTTGAAGATCACGACGGCGTCGCGCCGCTCCGGCCTGATGGTAATCTTCTGGATCTGGGATTGGCCGGTGAGCGTGGCTCCCGGGCGAACCGGGCTCGGCAAGCGGATCTCGAAGCTCCGCCCGACGATACCCGCCACCTTGGTCCAGATCGCGTCCACGACGAGCCGCTGATAGATCGCAATGGTGTTGAAGCCGCTCGCGATCAGGCCGCCGAACGGGCCCGCCGCAGCCGCGACGGGATCGGTATGGATCGGCACCGGATCATATTTGCCGGCGAACTCCAGGATCTCGGCTTCGCCGATCGTGTAGGTGGCGAGCTGGAATGTCTGGCCCTCGGTGAGATCTTCCGCATAAAGCAACGCGCGCCTCCGTCTGTCGCGCGACGATAGACCAATGCTGCGGGCTTTCCATGACCTCCGGGGTCAAGTTCTTCGCGCACCGTACTGCGCGCGCAAAGAAGAGACGCGCGCGCGACGCCGGCCGCTCGCGTCGCGCTGCAAGCCCCCGCGGCTATTGCAGCCGCGCCGCCCTCGCCTTCGCGGCCTTCACCGTGTTCTCCATCAGGCAGGCGATCGTCATCGGGCCGACGCCGCGCGGCACCGGCGTGATCGCGCCGGCGACCTGCACCGCTTCGTCGAAGAAGACGTCGCCGCGCACCGCGTAGCCGCCTTCCGGCTTCTCGACGCGCGTGGTGCCGACGTCGATGACGATGGCCTGCGGCTTGATCCAGTCGCCGCGCACGAGGCCAGCCTTCCCCACCGCGCTGACCAGGATATCGGCCTGGCGGCAGATCTTGCTGATGCCGCGGGTGTGGATGTGGGTCTGCGTCACGGTCGCCTGCTCCTGCAGCAACAGCGCGGCCATCGGCTTGCCCACGATGTTGGAGCTGCCGATCACCACGGCATGAGCGCCGGTGAGATCTGGCCGGATCGACTTGATCAGCCGGAGACAGCCGAGCGGCGTGCACGGCACCAAGGCATCGTCGCCGTGAAACAGCCGGCCTGCATTCAGCGCGTGCAGGCCGTCGACGTCCTTGGCAGGATCGACCGCCGCCATCACGCGCAAGGCGTCGATATGCGCCGGCAGCGGCAGCTGGATCAGGATGCCGTCGATATCGTCGCGCGCGTTGAGCGCGTCGATCCTGGCAAGCAGATCGGCCTCGCTGGCGTCATCCGGCAGGCGTTCGACCTCGCCGCGCAGGCCAAGCCGCTCGGCCATCCTGACCTTGCTCTGTACGTAGATATGGCTCGCCGGGTCACAGCCAACCAGCACGACGGTGAGGCCGGGCGCGCGGGGGCAGCCGGTCCAGTTCGCTCGCAACCTTGTCGATGACAATTTGGGCATGTGCATGCCCATCAAGAATGTTCGCCGTCATGGCACCTCCGTTTCGAAGCGGTGCCCAGGCGCGCGGCGTTCAGTCTCTGCGCTCCCCGATGGTGGTCCATCCAAGCGCCAGTCGCGCAGATGCGCCGTCATAGCCGCCCGGCCTGGCAAACGCAAATCACGCTCGCTTGCGGCCGAACCGGCGACGAATTGCTCCTGCTTTTGCCGGTGGATCGGTGCCGGGCGGGCCCCCTCCGGGGTAGGATTCGGGCAGAACTTGCGATAAGCCTCGGCGCTTGCCGGACTTTTCCGATCCCCGGCGCCATCCTTCCGGTCATCACGCCACTTCGGACATTTTCACCATGAGACATATCATCCTCGCGCTGGCGCTCCTCTGCCCGGCTGCCGCGCTTGCTCAAGGCACCGCTCCAGCCACCACGCCACCTCCCGCCGCCGACAAGCCGGCGGCGGCCTCGCAGCCGATGGTCGGCGACAAGCCGCTGGTCCAGGTCGGCAAGAAGTCGGCGGCCAAGAAGGGCGAGAAGGCCGCAGCGCCCGGCAAGCCGCAATCGGTCGCGCAGAAGCTCCAGGCCTGCCAGGATATCGACGACGCCACCAAGGAGCGGCTGATGTGCTATGATGAGATTTTCAAGCCGCAGCCCAAGCCGAAGGCCGCCCCTGCCAAGGGCGTCGCCGAATGCCGGTTCGTCAAGGAAGAGGACGAGCGGCTGACCTGCTACAACGGCTTCGCCGACAAGATTCCGCGCCTGCCGCGCTAACCACTTCGGGCCACCCGGGCAGCGGCCGCCAACCGGTTACCCGGCTGGCATCGCAGACAAGAAAATGCCGCCGCAAGTGTTTGCGGCGGCGCATCGATTGCCGGTTGCGGCGTGTCCTTGTCTACCAGGTACCGAAACCGCCGAAGAAGCCCATGCGCGGCTGCTGCTGCGCGACACGGTAGGGCTGATACATGCCGGGCTGGGCCAGCCGCATCGGCTGCTGGGAATGGGTATGGCTGCGCGCGATCTTGCGCTTCTTCGGCGCCTGCACCGGCTGCTCGGCCGGCTTCGCCTCGGCCACGACCGGCCCCTTGCGCGCGTCAGCCTTCTCCGGCGGAATGAACTGGGCGAACGTGTCACGGACGCGGGCCTGCGCCGACGCATCGCTGGCAGCCGCCGGGTTCGCTGCGGCGACCGCGTTCACCTGCGACGGAACGATGGTCGGCAGGTTGGTGTCGTACACCACCCGCTCCGGCAATTTCTGGGTCGACTTGATGCGTACCATGGTCTTGCTGTCGACGGCGGGCGACGACAGGCCCTGGCTGGCGACCACGGCCTCCTGCGGAATGATGGCATTGACGACGAAGAGCAGCGCAAGCAGCACGCCACCAACGAACAGGAAATAACGCGCCACAGGCATTTTGGTAGCTCCCCCCGCGCTACGGGCGCGGTTCAACTCGACGCGATGACATCTTCTCATCGCGCAACGAATTCATCGTCTGCGCATGATCACCCGGACAGACGCCATCCGCGCTCCCGGGTCGTTCTCTAACGGTCGGCTTATTAGTTAGTTCCTGCCCGGCCGTTACGGTTCACCCGACAAGTCACTTCCTGGTCACTTTTTCGGGATGCTGGGTTTAGGCGCGGCTGGCGGTCACGACCGTGCATTTCGCCTTGTTTGCGTTAACATTTACGAACCCGATCAGCATCCGCGGGTAGGTCTTGCGGCTCTTCATGGCGATGGTGTCCGGGATCAGCCGCTTGCGTTCGGTCACGGGGCTACCGTCGCCGCGGACGAAGGCGCAGGCGATCTCGATATCCTTCACCGCGAAATCATTGGCATTGCGCAGCGTCAGGGTGACCAGCACCTTCGAACCCAGCCCGCCGCGCCGCCAGGATTGCGAGGCGATCCGCAGCCCGTCCAGCGGCGATCTTTCAGTACCCGCCTCGGATGCTTTGGCGGCCTCGGCCGGCTGCGCGGCGGTCGCCACGCCGACCGTGGCCGGTTCGCTCGCCGGCGCGGCCGGGGCATCCTTCGCGGCTTGATTTGTGATTTGGGCAGGCTGCGCCCCGGTCGATGCATCCTGCGCGGTGCGGATGACGGCGGAAGACGCCGGCCAGACATCCTGGTTTCCGGCATCGCTCGGCTCGGGGAGCATGAACCACGCCGCAATTCCGGCGACCACGATCACCGACACCAGCAGGCTGGCGTAAAGGCCGCCCTCACCGAGACGTCCGGCGGCAAACCTTCGAAACGACGCCAAGCCGATCCGCATCGTCGTGCCCTCATCCTCGACGCCCGATCAAGCCGCCACCTAGCACAGAAGCCGCAGGCATCGCAGCATGCGCCACGGCCACAGGTCGAGCGGCCACGCGAGATCAATCACCGACGGCCGGAATGGTTTCATTCCGGGACGACAATCTTGCGGCTGGCATCATGGAGGGATGGTATCCCAACGGACCGCTCGCTAGATTTGCGCCGGCAGAGAGCGAGTGCTGCGCGCCCAAGCGCGCGCGAGAACAACAAGGAGATCGCAATGCCCGTCGTCACCTGGGATCACGTTCATCTGCGCAGTCCCGATCCCGAGGCCACCGCGACCTGGCTGCGCGACATTCTCGGCGGCGAGATCATCCGCGGCCCCGGCCGCATCGACGTCCAGCTCGGCGGCGCCAAGGTGTTCATCGCGGAGGTCACGCAAGGCGACGGCGTCAACGCCCCTCCGGTGACGCCGTATCAGGGGCTCGATCATTTCGGCCTGACCGTGAAGGACATCGACGCGGTCGCGGCCGAGATCAAGGCCAAGGGTGTCGAGTTCACCAAGGAGCCGACCACGATCCGCCCCGGCGTGCGGATCTGCTTCATCCGCGGCCCGCAGGGCATCTCGATCGAACTGCTCGAGCGCGACCAGAAATACGCGTGAGCGACGACCGATCCGCTACGTCATGCTGCCGGGCATGAAGCAGCGGATCGTCACGCCCATGTAGCTCTTGATCGGCCAGACCATCGCGCGGCCGACCCGGTTGGGCTCGGTGACCACGGCCTCGTCGGGAACATCGACCCAGGCCCCATCGAGGCGCACGCGGTAGTGCCCGTCCTTCGATTCCCAATCGACGTCGCTGACCGCGCTGCCGTCGGCGTCCGAGCAGCACGGTCCCTTGCCGCTGCGCAGACCGTCGAACCATTCCTTGAGGGGCGAATTGGCGTAGCGGCCGTCGGGATCGCGCGCCCGCGCGATTTGTACGGCCGCCGCCAACACCAGCATCATCAGCCCGAGAGACACCATCACACGGCCCGCACGACGGGCCCAAGTTCCATTGGCATTGCGAGGGCGCGCCAAACGGCCGCCCGATTCAATCCAGTCCGACATGTGTTTGCTCCAGCACTCACCGGCCAGTGCAATCAGAGCTATGCATTTCGCGGGCCAGTTCGATTCGCGCGCACGGTCCGCTGTCATCGCGCCGTCACACCGCCTGGCAGGAACCGAGGGTTCACGGTCACTCCGGATACCCCCGGAATCAACCTGCCTCATTGCACGAGGTTGCTCGCTTTGGCATAAAAAACCAATCTGGATTGCTGCGGGCGCGGCAGCCGGACCATGGGACGTCATGAAGAACGGGCTGTACTCAATCCACGTGACCCTGCTGGACGGACGCGTCGGCAAGGGCAGCGGAGTGATTCTTTTCCGCGACGGGCAAATTCTCGGCGGCGATGCCTATCTCTATTACACCGGCAGCTACACGGTGAAGGGCGACGCGTTCAAGGGCGAGGTCCTCGTGCAGCGCCACACCACGCCACGCGAGACCGACAACCCATTGTTCGGCGGGCCCGCGCCGGTCGGCATCGGCGTCTCCGGCACCTTCACCGACACCCGCGGCACCATGAGTGGAACCGCGCTGGTCGGCAAGGCGAGCCTGATCTTCGGCGCCACGCTGCACAAGCTCGCGGATATCGATTAGCTCTTCGAGACTCGCTGCTAGATCCGTCACCCTGAGGAGCGCGCCCTTGCGCGCGTCTCGAAGGGTCGACGGCCACCAGTCGGGCCGTGCATCCCTCGAGACGCCGCTTCACGGCTCCTCAGGATGGCGAAGCGAAGCAATCCAGCGGGCCGCTAGCGGAGAGATGGATTGCTTCGTCGCCACCGCTCCTCGCAATGATGCCGTTGGAAACGCCGTCTCACGTCGCGCCGTGTGCCTCGACATAGAGCGCGTAGATCGAATGGCATGACGCCATGTAGAGGCGGTTGTTGTTGGGTCCGCCGAAGGTCAGGTTCTCGCAGCGCCCCGGCAGGCGGATGAAGCCGAGCGGCTTGCCCTGCGGGCCGAACACCATGACGCCGTCGATATCCTCGGGCCTGCCCTTGAGCTGCCCAACCCGTCATCCTGAGGTGCGAGCGGAGCGAGCCTCGAAGGATGCACGGCCCGGCGGTGGCCATCGGTCCTTCGAGGCTCGCCGAAGAGGCTCGCACCTCAGCGACAAAGGCTTCGCCTTTGCGCGGGGATGACGGAGCTAAAGCTGGCGCCACCCACTCATCGCTCATTTACTCCGCCGCCTGCTCCAGCGGTGCGACGCGCGGCAGGATCATCTGAATGCGGGTGCCGTTGCCCGGCGCGGAATCGAGCGAGAGCCGGCCGCCGAGGCGCGTGGTGACGATGCTGTAGACGATGTGCAGGCCGAGCCCGGTGCCGCCCTGGTCGCGCCGCGTCGTGAAGAACGGATCGAAGGCGCGGCGGCGCACGTCGAGGCTCATGCCGCAGCCATTGTCGGCGAAGACCACCTCGACATAGTCGTTGCCGGAGGCGTGCACCTGGATCTCGACCTCGCCGGCCTTGCCGTTCGGGAACGCATGCGCGACCGCGTTGAGGAACAAATTGGTCAGCACCTGGCCATACGGCCCCGGATAGGAATTCATGATCAGGTTCGGCTCGCAATCGACGTTGAGCGTCAGATTGTGCTTGCGCAGGCCAGGCCGCAGACTCATCACCACCTGCTCGGTGAGATCGCCGAGATCGAAGGTGCGCTGGTCCGAATAATTGCGGTCGGCGGCGACCTGCTTGAACGACTGGATCAGCTCGGCGGCGCGGTTCAGATTGGCGACCAGCTGCGAGGAGGCATCCCGCGCCGTGTTCAGGAAGTCGTTGAGGCTCGAGCGGCGCAGGTCGCCGCGCTCGACCTGGGTCGCGAAGTTCGCGGTCTTGCGCTCCAGCGCCGAGGCCACGGTGAGGCTGATGCCGACGGGATTGTTGACCTCATGGGCGACGCCGGCGACCAGGCGGCCGAGCGCTGCGAGCTTCTCGGCCTCGATCAGCGAATTCTGGGTTTCCCGCAGATTGCGCAGCGCCGCCTCCGCGGAATCCCTCGCCTTACGCATCTCCTGTTCAGAGCGCTTGCGCTCGCCGATGTCGAGCGCGACCGTGACGATGTTCTCGATGTCGCCCTGGGCATCGAGGATCGGCAGCTTGTTGACCAGCCATTGCCGCATGTTGCCGGCGACGTCCTTGTACTCCTCCTCGTAGAAGCCGAGCTCGCGGCGTGCCGACAGGACCCGCTTGTCGTTTTCATCGGTCTTGGCCGCGCCGTAGCGCGACATCAGCTCGCCGGTGGTCTGGCCGATCGCGTCCTGCGGCTCGATGCCGAAGATGCCTGCCATGTAGCGGTTCATCAGCACGTAGCGCAGATTGCGGTCCTTGACGTTGATGACGGCGGGCACCGTGTCGATGACCATCTGCAACAGCCGGCGGCCTTCGGCGATGGCGTCCTCGGCGCGCTTCTGGTCGGTGATGTCGCGCACCGTGCCCTCGTAGCGGATCACCTCGCCCTCGTCGTTGCGCACGACGGTCGCGGAATCGGACAGCCACAGCACGGTGCCGTCGCGCGAGCGCACCTGATACTCGTAGTCGCGCACCGTGCCGTCGCGCAGCATCAGCTGCTGGTACTGCTCCCGTGCCGCCGGATCGACATAGACGGTGGAGGCGATGTCGCCGATGCCGTTGATCAGGTCCTGCGGCGTGGCATAGCCCATCATCCGCGCCAGCGCCGGATTGGCATTGAGCAGCGCGCCGCCCGGCGTCGTGACGTAAATGCCGTCGACGGACGCCTCGAACAGCTTGTGGTAGCTCTCCTCGGCGAGCCGCTGCTCGGCAAGCGCGCGCAGTGCCGCCTCGCGCGCGCTGTCGGCGTCGACCAGGGTCTGGCGGAACACTTCGGCGGCGCGCGCGATGTCGCCGATCTCGTTGTCGAGATCGGCACCCGGAATGAACGCGCTCTTTTCACCGCCCGCGACCTTGCGGATCGATCCGGCGATCCGGGCGAGCGGGCGAACGGTGCGGCGAACCACCAGCACCGAAGCGAACAGGCCGATCAGCACCCCCGCCGTGCCGAGCACGATGCTCTGCCATTTTGCCTCCGACAGCGTGCGCGCGAAATCGCGCGCCAGCACATGGCCGCGGCGCGAGCTGAGCTCGCGCAACAGCTCGGTGACCTTCTGGATCAGGCGGCCTTCGGCGCCAAGCACCTCGCGGTCGATGTCGGCGATCTGGCCCTCGCGCACCGAAATCGCGCTGATCGCCTCGGCATAATTGTCGACCGCGCCGCGCAGGGCGGGTTCGGCGATGGTCATCGCCCGCATGCTTTGCGCGGCCTGCTCGGCGGCCGACGTGTTGTGCGCCAACAGCGCGGTGGCAATGCGGCTCTGCGCCTGCAGCAGCGTGTTGGCCAGCGCCGCATCGTTGCTCGCGGCGACCGCCTTGTCGAACGCGTCGCGCAGCGCCGGCAGTCCGACGACGATCTCGGCACGGCGGCTGAGCAGCGCCGAGATACGCTCGATCCCGCTGCGATAGGTCGCCAGCCGCTGGGTGACGCCGTCGATCATGTCCTGCTGCTCGGGCGCCAGCTCGATCCGGGTCTTCTTCAGGATTTCGCTCAGCGACTGGGCTGCCTCTGCGACCTGCGCCGACTGGTTGCCGGGCTCGGTGACGAAGTCCCGCGCCGCCAGCCGCAGCTCGTTGGTGCGACGATCGATATCCTCGGCGATGTCGCCGACGCTTTGCAGCCGCTGCAGCTCGGCGAAGGTCGTATCGATGTGCCGGATCGCGATCACGCTGGCTGTGGACGTGATGATGATCACAGCCAGCACCAGCAGGAAGCTGCCGAACGTGAGCTGGCCAATGGAGAGGGAGAACGCACGCGGCGCTTGCGAATTCGGCGGCAATTCAGCGGTCATGTCATCAAGGCCGGGGTCCAATGCGCCCCAATATAAGGGAAATTACGGGCTTTGGGGAAACATGCTGAAGTCCCTCGCCGGCCGGCGGTGTGACCCGTGTCACCCGCCCGGTGGCCGATTCCGGCACAGGGTGAGGTCAGGCCTCGGCCGGCAGGATGCCGGCCTCCTTGATACATCCGGGGACATCCAGCCGGCGGCCGGTTTCGGGAGACAGCACATCAGCCGCGGCGGTCCTCCGCTCCGGGATCGCCATCGCGGCGATGACCTCAGGCCGTGGTGGTCCTTCGTGCCGGGATCGTCATCGCGGCGACGCCGATCACGACGCAGGCGAGCCCGATCCACGCCGTCGGGCTCAGCCGTTCGCCCAGAAAGGCGACGCTGAGCGCAACCCCGATCGGCACCCGCAGATAGGCCTGCGCGGTGGTGCCGACCGACCCCAGTGTCTGGATCAGGCGGAAGTAGATCACGAAGGCGATCGCGGTCGAGAACACCGCAAGCGCCAGCAAGGCGAGCAGCGAGCTGGTCGATGGCGTCAGCGTCCAGGGCCGTTCGACGGCGAGGCTGAGCGGAATCAGGACCGCCGCGCCCGCGATCAGCGAGCCCGCGGCCGGCGCCATCGGATCGAGCCCCTCGAAGCCGCGGCTGAAGATCGCGGCGCAGGCGTAGCAGATGGTGGCGGCGACGATCGCGACCTCGGCCACGATGCCCTCCCCGATATCGCGGAACGCATCGACGCCGACGATCAGGCAGATGCCGGCCATGCCGGCAATCACCCCGAACAGCTTGCGCGTGCTCGCGGCCTCATGGCGGGTGATCGCGGCTGTGAACAGGAAGGTGAAGATCGGCGAGGCCGAATTGAGGATGGTGGCGAGGCCGGCATCGACGAAGCGTTCGCCCCAGGCGATCAGCGTCCACGGGATCACGCTGTTGACGCAGGCCTGGAAGATGAAACGGCCCCAGGTCGGGCCATCCGTCGGCACCGTCACGCCGCGCATCCGCATGATGACGAGCAGCAAGAGCCCCGCGATCGCGGTCCGCGCCGCGATCAACGTGATCGGCGGAATGGTCGCAATCCCGAGCTTGATGAAGGTGTAGGAGCCACCCCAGAGGGTGGCGAGCGCGAGCAGCAAAGCCAGCTCGAAGCCTATAGGGGGCTGGCGCACGTCGCCGGTCGCGGGGCCGCTCAGGACGCGCTCCCTGCGAGCCAAGCGGTGGTTGCCGCAAACAAGCCTTCCCGCCCGTGTTCAAGATGCATCAAATGCGTAGCGCTCGGCACGACGACATCGGCCTTCTGCGACCCGCCCAGCGCATGTGTCAGCCAGGCGGCGTCGGCATCCTGGCAAAGGTTGTCCCATTCACCGCGGACGATCAGCGTCGGCGCCTCGACGCGGCGCGGGTCGTAGGGGAGCCGTCCCGACATCGCGCCGATGATGTCGGCCTGCGGCCCGTTTGGAATCCGGACCGCCGGCGGATTGCGTCTGCTCGCGCCGGCATCGCTCGCCAGATAGGCCGGCCCCCACTCAGCGAGGTCAGGTTCAATCAGCACCGGCGGATGGGATGGCGGGACGTCCTCGACAAATCGCTTCAACTGGTCCGCGATGGTGACCTCGCGCCATGCGCCGAGGCTCTCGGGTCGTGGCAGCCCCTGCAGCTCCCGCCGGACGATCGGCCCGAACAGCACGAGGCGACCGACGGCATCCGGACGATCGGCTGCAAAACGACCGGCCGCCATCGTGCCCCATGAATGCGCGACGATATGAACCGGCGCACCGGCGCGCACCTTGCGGATGTGATCGACCACCGCACCGACCTGGTTGGCGGCTTCCGGCGCACGGCCGAGCGGCAGGACCCCGCTCGCGGGCATCGACATCGGCCGCGGCCTGCTCGAGCCGCCGAAGCCGATGAAATCGAAACCCCAGACGTCGAAGCCGGCGGCATTGAGATCGTCTGCCCAGGATCGTCCGCCAAAGCGATAGCCGACCGACAGCGACGATGGGAACGTCGCACCGTGAACGTAAAGCACGGGGTCGCCCTCGCCCGGCCAGTGCCGCAGCAGCAGCGCGTCGTCGCTGCCGGGCAACGTCAGATGGACTTCGTCAGATAATTGCGCTTCGAAAGATGCTCGCACGTCCGCTCCTTTTGCGCCGGGCAATTGGCCCAGCGCGGTGACCGACGTGGTTATAGCGAGCTTCCGGTAGCGATACTTCGATACTCGCCGAAGTTTCGCAGCGCCGGCGCGAGCGACTTCAGCCCATCGCGCCGACGTCGAACACCTCGCCGTCGTAGCCGGCTTCCCTGGGGATCCGGAGCTGGCGGCCGGTGGCGGTCTTGGTCATCACGGGCATCACGGTGACGATCGGCTTGCCCCTGCTGTCGGCGAGCGCGGCGCCGACGTTCGGCTGCTTGCCGAGCCTGATCAGATTGCGCGTAGTCGGGAACGGCAGCTTGAAGCGGCCGGTCTCGCCGCCTTCCAGCGCCTCGCGCGTCGACACCCAGATCGAGTCGGTCGATTCCTTGCCGTCATGGGCGCCGAGTTGCTCGGGCGGCGCGGCGGCGAGGAAGAACCAGGTATCGAAGCGCTTCGGCATGCCTTCCGGCGTGATCCAGTGCGCATACGGCACGAGCTCGTCGAGTGCGAGCACCATTCCGTTGTCCGTGAGCACCTTGAGGAAGGTGATCTTGCCTTCATTCAGCGCCGCGCGATGCGCGGTCGCGATGTCGTTCGCACGCCCGGCGTCGACCAGATCCTTCGACCCCCGTGGCCGCGCCAGCAGGATGCCGCTCTCCTCGAAGGTTTCGCGGATCGCGGCGATGCGGAAACCGAGCGCATCGCCGTCGAGCCCTTCCCCGCCCGAATAGAGCGCGGGATCGGCGGCGATCTCCTTGTCGTTCTTGTCGACGCTGCCGCCCGGAAACACCAGCGCACCCGAGTTGAATTCGATCTGATGATGGCGGACCATCATGAAGACTTCAATTTCGGACGACGCTCCGTCACGCAGCAGCAGCACGGTCGACGCAAGGCGCGGGGCAACGATCTCGGTCATTACTGGCCTGCTGCACTGGATTGCGGTTGCAGATTGGCGCGACGGTCGACGCGCGCCACGCGGGAGAGCAGATAGTCGACCTCCGCCCTCGCCTGCGGCGTGATGACAGCACCGGGCTTGCGCTGGGCGCTGGAGGAGATGATGCCGCGCTTTTGCAGCACGTATTTGCGCACGGTCAGGCCAACGCCAGGCTGCTGCTCGTAGCGGATCAGCGGCAGATGCGCGTCGAACAGATCATGCGCGGCATCGCGCTTGCCCGCCTTCGACAAATTGACGACGTCGATCAGGAGCTCGGGGAATGCATAGCCCGTCATCGCGCCGTCGGCGCCGCGCTCCATCTCGAAATCGAGGAACAGGCCGCCATTGCCGACCAGGATCGACAGCGGCCGCAGCGAGCCGTCCTTCTGGAAGTTGCGCAAGGTCGAGATCTTCTCGAGGCCCGGCCAGTCCTCGTGCTTGAGCATCACGCAGGACGGCGAGTCCATCACGATCTTGCGGATCACCGCGGGCGTGAACACCACGGTGAGCGTCAGCGGATAGTCCTGCAGCACCCAGGGAATATCGTCGCCGATCGCTTCCTGCGCCTGCTTAAAGTAGCCGATGATCTGGTCGTCGGTGCGCAGATGCGGCGGCGGCGCGATCATGACGCCGGCGGCGCCCGCATCCATCGACTTCTTCGCCAGCGAGCGCATCGTGGCGAAGCCCGGCGCCGAGACGCCGACGATCACCTGCAGCTTCTTGGCGCGCTTGACGAAGCGCAGCGCGACCTGCTCCGCCTCCGCGGCGTCGAGCTTCGGCGCCTCGCCCAGGATGCCGAGCACCGTGACGCCGTCGCAGCCGACCTCGGTGTAGAAATCGGTCAGCCGGTCGATCGATGCCTCGTCGATGCGGCCGTCGTCGTGGAACGGGGTCGGCGCGATCGCAAAGGTTCCTGCGGCCTGGGCGGTGAGTTTGGTCATGGGTGCCTCATCTGTCTCCGCCTCTATACAGGGTCATTCCGGGATACGCCACTTGGCGCAGGCCTCAGATGCGCAATGGCGCATCGGGGAATCCATACTCCCGATCGTGGTTATGGATTCCGGGCTCACGCTTCGCGTGCCCCGGAATGACGGTATACATCAGAACCGCCGCGCGCCCATCTTGATCTGCTCCTCGGAGAAGAAGATCTCCTTGGCGTGGGAGGCGATGTCCTCGGCCTTCCAGCCGGTAAACGGCGGCTTCCAGCCCTCCATTTCCATCATCCGCATTTCGCGGACGCCGCGCGGGCCCGAGACGCCGAGAACCTTGCCGGTCTGGTCGCCCGACAATTCGCTGACCATGTAGAGCACGGCCGGCGCGATGCCGTCCGGGCCGAGCGCAGCACTCGGATTCTCCTTGTAGCGGGGCAGGTCCGCGGTCATGCGGGTCAGGGCGCCCGGCGCCAGCGTCCAGATCCGGATGTTGTACTTCCGGCCCTCGATCGCCAGCACGTTGGAGAGCCCCCAGATGCCGCCCTTGGCCGCGCCGTAATTGCTCTGGCCGAAATTGCCGATCAGGCCTGAGGTCGAGGACGTGTTGACGATGACGCCGCCGCCATTGTCGCGCATCCATTTGAACACCGGCTGGGTGCAGCAGAAGGTGCCCTTCAGATGCACCTTCATCACCTTGTCCCAGTTGGCTTCCTTGGCCTTGTGGAAGGTCTCGTCGAGCAGGATGCCGGCGTTGTTGACCAGGATGTCGGCGCGGCCGAAATGCTTGATGGCGTCGTCGAACACCGACTGGCCGCCGGCCATGGTCGAGATGTCGGCGCCGTTGGCGACTGCGCGGCCGCCTTCGGCCTTGATCGCATCGACCACTCTGTCGGCCATCGACTTGTCGGAGCCTGAACCGTCGCGCGGGCCGCCGAGGTCGTTGACCACCACAGCTGCGCCCTCGCGCGCAAACAGCTTCGCGTAGGCTTCACCAAGTCCGCCGCCGGCGCCCGTGATCAGCGCCACCTTGCCGTCGAGTAATCCCATGGTCGTTTCTCCGTTTTGTTCTTTCTTCTTCACCTCGCCCCGCTTGCGGGGAGAGGTCGATCGCCCTCGCGATCCGGTTGAGGGGGTACAGGTCTCTCCGCTGTCACAGTTCGCGGAGAAGCCCCTCACCCACCCTCTCCCCGCAAGAGCGGGGCGAGGGAGCCGACGGCCTCGGCGTGTGGCTACGCCAGCACCGTCTTGCCGCTCTTGATCACGGTGACGCCGCGCGACTTCACCTTGGCCTCGAACGACACCACGTTGCCGTCTTTCCACAACTCCATCGTCACGGTCTCGCCGGGAAACACCGGCGAGGAGAACCGCGCCGCGTGCTGCTTGAAGGCTGTGGGATCGTAATCGGCGTAGGTCTGCAGCACGCCGCGGCAGGTGATGCCGTAGGTGCACATGCCGTGCAGGATCGGCCGCGGGAAGCCGGCCTTCCTGGCGAACGCGGGATCGGAGTGCAGCGGGTTGCGGTCGCCGCAGAGCCGGTAGATCAGCGCCTGGTCGGGCCGCGTCGTGATGTCGACAACCTTGTCGGGCGCGCGCTCCGGCACCTTGTGCGGCTCGGGCTGGCCGTCAGATGGACCGCCGAAGCCGCCATCGCCGCGGGCGAAGCGCGAGGCGACCAGCGTGGCGAGCTTATCGCCCTTCTCGTCCTTCAGCACGGTCTGGTGGCGGATCACCGCGCCCTTGTCCTTGCCCTTGTCGAACACGTCGAGCACGGTCGAGTCGGCGGTGATGTGGGCCGCCGTCGCGAACGGCTTGTGGAAGGTGATGTCGCGCTCGCCGTCGACCACCATCACACGGTTCAGATTCATCTCGCCGGGACCGGCCCCCCAAGCCGCGACCGACGCGAAGGTCGGCACCACCTTGAGCGGACGCGGCGTTAGCACGCCCTCATTGACGAAGGCGAGCTCGTTCTCGTCCATCGGATCGGCGCCGAGACCAATGCCATAGGCATAGAGCATCACGTCGCGATCGCTGTAGCTGTATTTCTGGCCGAGGTTCTTCAGGGCCATCAGCTGTTCGTACACGATTGGCATTGTTGTTTTCTCCCCGAACTCTCTTGTCGACGGTGCCCTATTGAAGCGCCCTCTCCCCTTGCGGGAGAGGGCTGCACCGGCATCAAACGCAAACTCGTTTGGGAGAGGGGTTATCTCCACAAACACGTCTCTCGCGGAGAGACACCCCTCTTCCGGCAGCTTCCATAGCCGATGCAAAGCATCGGCGTTAATTAGTACGGCGGCCGAAGGCCGCCTACGTACCTTCCCCCACAAGGGGGAAGGTACTTTGAAGCTAGGCCGGCGTGAAGAACGGCAGCGGCGCGCCGTCGGTCGGCTTCCACACCACCTTGACCTTCTGGCCGATCTTCACCGTCTCCAGATCGCAATCGACGATGTTGGTCTGCAGCGACGGACCTTCCTTCAGCGTCACATAGGCGATCGCATACGGACCGGTCGGCGATTTCCGCATCAGGCTGTAGGTGTACACTGTGGCCTCGCCGCTCGACTCCTCCCACACCGTCTTGTCGGAGAAGCAGAACGGGCAGATCGCGCGCGGGAAGTAATGCGCTTCGCCGCAGGTGGTGCAGCGCTTGATCATGAACTTGCCCGCCTTCGCCGCTTCCCAGAACGGCGCGGTCTCCGGATTGGTCACCGGGGCGTTGTACTTCTTGGCTTCAGACATCACGCACGCTCCAGAATGCAGGTTGAGGCGGCGTGGCGAACGCCGAGCAGACCGCCGGTGCCGTGGGCGATCGCGAGGTCGCAGTTCTTAACCTGCACCTTCGGATGCGCCTCGCCGCGCAACTGGCGCACCGCCTCGAGGATCTTCGTCATGCCGCCGCGATTGACGGGATGGTTGCTGCACAGGCCGCCGCCGTCGGTGTTGAACGGCAGCTTGCCGACGCCCGAGATCAGATTGCCGTCGGCGACGAACTTGCCGCCCTCGCCCTTCTTGCAGAAGCCGAGGTCTTCAAGCTGCATCAGCACCGTGATGGTGAAGCTGTCATAGATCGAGGCGTATTTGATGTCCTTCGGCGTCACGCCTGCCTCTTCGAAGGCACGCGGGCCGGACCACACGCCGGCGGAGTATGTGAGATCGAGATCCTTGCCGCCGCGCGGGCCCTTCATCGCCTCGCCATGGCCGATCAGGCGCACCAGCGGCTTCTTCAGGCTCCTGGCAATCTCCGGCGTGGTAACGATCATCGCGCCCGCCGCCGTCGGTGACGACGCAGCAATCCATCCGGTGCAGCGGGTCCGAGATCATCGGCGAGCTCAAGACGTCCTCGACGGTCACGACCTCCTTCAGCATCGCGTGCGGATTGTATTGCGCGTGATGCGAGGCCGCGACCTTGATCCAGGCGAGCTGCTCGGAGGTGGTGCCGTAGTCGTGCATATGGCGCATGGCACACATGCCATAGGCATTGTGCGTGGTAGCCCCGTAAGCCAATTCGAAGTCCGCCTCGGCGCCGGAGGCGCGCGGCGGCATCGGGCCGGTGCGCGGCTTGCCTGCGAGCGTAACCAGCGCGACCGAACACTTGCCCGCCGCGATCGCCTCGGCGGCGTGACCGAGATGGATCAGATAGGAACAGCCACCGGTCTCGGTGGAATCGACGTGACGCAGCTTCTTGGTGTTGAGACCGAGATAATCGACCATCGGCCACAACCCGCCCGGTGCGTCGCCGGCACAGAAATAGCCGTCGATGTCGTCCTTGGTGAGCCCGGCATCCTCGATCGCCCCCTTGGCGACCTCGGCGTGCAGCTGTGCTGTTGATTTATCGGGTGCATGCCGGGTGGGATGCTCGTAGATCCCGGCAATGTAGGCCTTGCCCTTGATGGTCAAATCGCTCTCCGCTGACGTTTCTCGCTCCAGCGTTTTTCTGAACCGACGGCGCGACCTTGGCAAGCGCGGAAATATTCCGTCAGGCGAGACTGCCCTTATGCGCAGTGCGCGCACCCACAACACAGGTGTCGTCCCGGCGAAGGCCCATAGGCGCTAAGATAGTTTGATCATTGCCTGATAGCGGCGCTTGCGTCTGGGGGGCTCGCGCAGATGTCGCCGGAGAGCACGGCTTGCTCTGCGCAGACAAGCGATCGTGGGTTGGGGAATGACGGCTTGGAGCAATGAGGCGATGAGCTGACGTAGCAGGCGCCATGCGGAAGGTCCGGTCAGGCGGCTTCGTCCAAGCGGGGAGAGTCCTCGAGTTCGTCGACCAACGGCTCGAGCAGTAGAGTGATCAGCAGGTGAGCGAGGATATGGGGTTTAGCGGACCGCTGGTCAGTTCCGGGAGGTCCCTTCAAGCCAATCAAGCTCTTCAGCCGCTTGAAGCCGAGCTCAATCCGCCATCGCAACCGGTAGAGGGCAATGACGTCAGCAGCCGTGAAGTCCTCGCCCTTGAGCGAGGTCGCCAGGATTACCCAATCTGCGGCCTCAAGCGTTTGCCTGGAGAGTTGATGGCCTCCCTTCTGGGCTGTCCTGCGTGCCTTGCGTCGCGCCTCCGCGGCCGCATGCGCCGGCTTTTTGACCGCGACCAAGCGCACAGCAAGCGGTTGCGCACCGGACTTGCGCTCTATCCAGATCGGTCGATCGATCATGCCGCCTGCCAAGGCCTTGCGCAGCTCTGCGATGAGATCGACAAGGTTGCCGTTGCGATCCAGCCAACGCGCGCTCTTCCAGCCCGCGCGGATCACGAAGTCCGCGCCGGCATCGACCAGATGCGCCATGCGCTCTGGTTGCAGGTAGGCACGGTCGGCAAGACGGATCTCGCCGGCAGTCACGGGTATCCGATCCAGTGTCTCGCCTGCGCCCTCATCGGTCAGCTCGAAGTGCCCAAAGCGCTCTTGCGGAAGATCGAACGCACTGTGGATACGCCACACCGCGTTGTTTTGCCTGCCCTCGGTTCCGGCTTTGGGGACCGTCGTGGCGTCAACGATGCGGATCAGCCGACCGCGGCTTGCCTTCGGCGCACCACTCGCAAGTGCCTGACCTATCAGTTGCGCCAGCCAATCTCCGGACTGACGCAAGCGATACAACAGAGCCACGTTGGAGATGTCGACAAGGCCCACCGACGTCGCCCACGCCGCCGTCAGCCGCAGACCCCGCGTGCCCAGACAATACGCAAGGATCAGCCGCAGCAAATCAACCGCATTGGTGATCTCGCGCGGACGAACAAACGCCTTCGTCTCGCGCGCGCCAACCTCCAGAGCCTCAGCCCCACCAAGCCGAGCAACAACACGCGCCCAGTCTTCGTTCACAAGCGATTCGTGTCTCATCCCTTCTTGGAATCACATACAAATTCAACGCGCAAATCCTATTTTAGCGCCTATGGGCGAAGGCCGGGACCTACCCATAGCCACTAGGCTGCGCTCCGAGATAAGGCAGTGGCCCCAGCATCGCGCTACAATGAAATGCGGTGGTTGTGGCTCCCGTGTCGCGCTTCGCTTGCCCGGGACGACACTGAATATGTAGCGTTTGCCGGCAGGCTAGTGATGCTTTTCCAGAACGATCACCGCCCCAAGCGACGCGCATGACCACATCGATGCGGCATAGCAGTAGTTGGCCGGATAATCGCTGAGATCGAGGCGATCCACATTTGGATCCGCCAGACGACACTTCACTTCATCCTTCCAGAACGCAAAGCAATCGTCTGCCGCTATCCACCGCAGCAGAAGACCTACGTCGGCGACCACAAAGACCGAACCATCGCGCAGAAGCCGAACAATTTCTGCCTCGCCTATCGGCTCAATCCGACGCGCGTTCACCGCCCCGTTGTTGTCCCAGAGTTCCGCGAGCGGTGTCTGCGTGACGATTCTCTGACTCGCATCCATTTCCAAGTCGTGCCCCATCGAAGCATCAGCGCGTGGACGCGATGGCGGGTTACGCTTCGCTAACCGCCATCGCAGCTGAATACGTGGTATCTACTCCGCCGCCATCTGCCGCGGCGCGGGCGGCGGGTTGGCGAGGTCGGCGGCGAGTTGCGTGTAGCGAACCTTCGCCTCCTTGATCGCCTTGTCCTTGACCGGACCGTAGCCGCGGATGCGATCCGGCAGCGACAGCAATTCGACCGCGATGTCGTGATTGAGCGGCGACAGCAGGGTCAGCACCGTCGCGACATCCTTCTCGTAGCCCGCGATCAGATCGCGCTCGAGCTTGCGGTCGGCGTTGTAGCCGAAGATGTCGAGCGGCGTGCCGCGCAGGAAGCGGAATCGCGCCAGCACCCTGAAGGCCGACATCATCCACGAACCGAACGCCCGCTTCTTCGGCCGGCCCTGCGCATCGAGCCCGCCGCCGAGGATCGGCGGTGCCAGATTGAAGTTGAACTTGAAGTCGCCCTCGAACTGATCGCGCAGCTGCTTCTCGAAGCGGCCGTCGGTGAACAGCCGCGCCACCTCATACTCGTCCTTGTAGGCGAGCAGCTTGGCGTAGTTGATCGCGACCGCGCGCGGCAGCGCCTCGCCATAGCCGCCCTTGGTGGCGATGTCGCGGACCTGGTCGACCAGCTTGCGGTAGCGCTTTGCCAAACGCGCGTTCTGATAGCCGGTCAGCAGCGCCATGCGGTGGGTGATGATCTCATCGAGCGACATCGCATCCAGCGACTTGACCGGTGCGACGTCGTCGTCCTGCCCCTTCATCATCGCGGCGAGCCGCGCCGGATCGGCCGCGGCCAGGCGCCCGAGCTGGAACGCCTGCGTGTTCATCTTGATCGAGACCCCGTTGACCTCGATCGCCTGCTGAATCGATTCCGCCGACAGCGGCAGCAGCCCGCGCTGATAGGCAAAGCCCATCATCATGATGTTGGTGGCGATGGAGTCGCCGAGCAGCGCTTCGGCCGGCTTGGTGAAGTCGAAGAATGCAGAGTCCTTGCGCAGCTCGGTCTCCAGCACGCTGTTGACCTTGCGGCTCTGGAAATTGAAGTCGCGGTTGAGGATGAAATCCGCGGTCGGGATGATGTGGCTGTTGATGATGCCGACGGTGCGGCTCGCATCGCATAGCGTGATAGTGTCCTTCGATACCGCCACGACCTCGTCGGCCGCGAGGACGAGATCGGCCGTGCCGGTCACGATGCGCGAACAGGTCACGTCGGCGGTGTGCTCGGAGAGCCGGACATGGCTGAGCACCGCCCCGCCCTTCTGCGCGAGGCCAGACATGTCAAGGATCATCGAGGCCTTGCCCTCGATATGCGCGGCCATGCCGAGCAGCGCGCCGATCGTCAGCACGCCTGTGCCGCCGACGCCGCCGACCGCGATGTTGTAGGGACGATCCAGCGCGGGCTTCGAGGCCGGCTCCGGCAAGGCGCCGATATCGCCAAGCTCGGTGGGCGCGCGCCGCTTCAGGGTGCCGCCGTCGACCGTGACGAAGGACGGGCAGAAACCCTTCACACAGGAATAATCCTTGTTGCAGGTCGACTGGTTGATGGTGCGCTTGCGCCCCAATTCTGTCTCCAGCGGCTCGACCGAGATGCAGTTCGACTGCACCGAGCAGTCGCCGCAGCCTTCGCAGACGGCCGGATTGATCAGCACGCGGCGCGCCGGATCCTCCATCAGGCCGCGCTTGCGGCGACGGCGCTTTTCCGCGGCGCAGGTCTGCACGAACACGATCGCCGAGGTGCCCTTGGTGTCGCGGCACATCTTCTGGACGTTTTCGAGCTCGTCGCGATGGAACAGCTTGACGCCGGGCGCAATCGTGTCGGCCGGATAAGAACCCGGGTTTTCCGACACCAGGTAGATCTCGCGAATGCCTTCGGCGTGGAGCTGGAAGGTGATCTGCTGCGGCGACAGGTCGCCGTCGTGGCGCTGGCCGCCGGTCATGGCGACGGCGTCGTTGTAGAGGATCTTGTAGGTGATGTTGGCCTTGGAGGCGATCGACTGGCGGATCGCCAGAATGCCGGAGTGGAAGTAAGTCCCGTCGCCGAGATTGGCGAAGATGTGGTTCTCGTTGGTGAACGGCGCGATGCCGACCCACGGTACGCCCTCGCCGCCCATATGGGTGAAGGTCTCGGTCGAGCGGTTCATCCACAGCGCCATGAAGTGGCAGCCGATGCCGCCGAGCGCGCGGCTGCCTTCCGGCACCTTGGTCGAGGTGTTGTGCGGGCAGCCCGAGCAGAAATACGGCGTGCGGCTGACGGGTGCGGTCGCCTGCATCTGCGACGACTGGCGGCCGTTGAACCAGTCGGCCTTGGCGCGCAGCATCTCGGCGATTTCAGGATTGAGATTAAGTCGAAGCAGCCGCTCGGTGAGCGAGCTCGCAAGCGAGGCCACGCTGAGCTCGGCGGCGAAGGTCAGGAAGCGTTTGTCGTGATCGTCCATCTTGCCGACGATGCGCGGGCGCACGTCGTCGCGCCGGTTGAACAGCTCCTGCTTGACCTGGTTCTCGACGATCTCGCGGCGCTCCTCGACGATGAAGATCTCCTCGAGGCCGACCGCGAAATTGCGTACGCCTTCCGGCTCCAGCGGCCAGGGCATGCCGATCTTGTAGAGGCGGATGCCGATTTTGGCGGCGATCTCGGGCGTGACGCCGAGCTCGCGCAGCGCCTGGCGGATGTCCTCATAGCTCTTGCCCGAGGCCATGATGCCGTAGCGCGCGTTCGGCGAATCCATCGTGACGCGGTTGACCTTGTTGGCGCGGGCAAAGGCGATCGCGGCAAAGCCCTTGTAGTCCTGCAGCCGGCGATCCTGCTCGAACCGGTCGTCGGGCCAGCGGATGTTGAGGCCGCCCGGCGGCAATTCGAAATCGGCCGGAATGATAAACGGCGTCATCTCGTCGGTGAGGTCGATCTCGGCCGTGGTCTCGACCGTCTCGGTGATCACCTTCATGCCGACCCAGCAGCCGGAGTAGCGCGACATCGCGATACCCAGCAGGCCCATCTCGATCATTTCGTGGATGCTGGATGGGTAGAGGTAGGGCATCAGCGCGGAGATGAAGGCGTGGTCGGACTGATGCGGGACCGTGGAGGACTTTGCGCCATGATCGTCGCCGGCCAGGCAAAGCACGCCGCCGTGCTTGGCGGAGCCCGCCGCATTGCCGTGGCGGAAGACGTCGCCGCAGCGGTCGACGCCGGGGCCCTTGCCGTACCAGATGCCGACCGCGCCATCATATTTGGCGCCGGGTGACAGGGCGAGCTGCTGCGAGCCCCAGATCGCGGTGGCCGCAAGGTCCTCGTTCACGCCGGGCTGGAATTTGATGTTGTACTGCTCGAGATGCTTGCGGGCGGCGAACAGCTGCTGGTCGTAACCGCCGAGGGGGGAACCGCGATAGCCGGAGATGAAGCCTGCCGTGTTGAGGCCTGCGGCGCGGTCGCGTCTGATCTGCGCCATGGGCAGGCGGACCAGTGCCTGGATGCCGGTCATGAAGACGTGGCCGGTGCCTTGGGTGTATTTTTGGTCGAGGCTGATAGGCCCTTGGTTGATTCCCATTTAGCCCTCTTTGCGTTGGTCGCGACGCCTGCGTTTTAGCTAGTCATCCGAACTTGTTAGAACCAGTCTATGTCGGATTTTCCAGCCCGCGCAGCACAATTCTGGGCGACCGAGCCCGTCGCTCGAAAATCGCAATTTCGTGCCGGGAATATTGCAGGGCCGTTTCGGTTTCTGTCGCAGGACAGGCCCGCGGCGAAACGGCGTGACGCGTCGTGTGGACCGGAAGGTGAATGGATGCGGCGACGACCTCGAACGACCGGTGCGATTCTGGCCGGTGTGCTGTTGTGCAGCGCGTTCGCGGCTCGCGAATGCACCGCTGCGTCAACCGAAGACATCATCGCCCGCGGCCGGGCGCTCACGATCGCCGGCGACTGCGCGAGCTGCCACACCGCCGACCCGGCAAAGCCCTTCGCCGGGGGCAAGCGGATCGACACGCCGTTCGGTGCGGTGTTCTCGCCGAACCTGACGCCCGATCGCGATACCGGCATCGGCGGCTGGAGCGACGACGATTTCGTCCGCGCGCTGCGGATGGGCGTCTCGCCAAGCGGGGCGCATTATTACCCCCCCTTCCCCTACCCGTATTTCACGAAGCTGATCCGCGACGACATCCTGGCGATACGCGCCTATCTCGCGACGCTGGCGCCGGTCAGCAACAAGGCGCCGCCGCCGGAGCTGCACTGGCCTTTGAATTACCGCGGGCTGATGCGGGCCTGGAACGCCCTGTTCTTCACGCCGGGCATCATCCAGCCGGACCAGAGCAGGACCGCGGAATGGAATCGCGGCCGCTACCTCGTCGAGGCCCTCGCCCATTGCGGCGCCTGCCATACACCGAAGAATGCGTTCGGCGCCGACAAACGCGACCAGGCGTTCGGCGGCAGCATGGTGCAGGGCATGTTCGCGCCCAGGCTCGACGGCGCCGAGCGAAGTGGGCTGAAGTCCTGGAGCGCAGGCGACATCGCCGAATATCTGCAGAGCGGCCGCAACGGGCACAGCCATGCCGGCCCATTGATGTCCGAGGTGGTGGTCGATTCGACCTCGAAGATGAGCGACGCCGATGTGCGCGCGATCGCGGTCTATCTGAAGAGCCTGCCCGCCGGCGCGCCGGAGCCGCAGGTCATCCCGCCCTCGCCCACGCAGATGAGCAACGGCGAGCGCATCTATCGCGCGACCTGCATCGCCTGCCATGAGCTCGATGGCTCCGGCAGCCCACGGATCTATCCGCCGCTGCCCGGCAACGCCAATCTGCAATCGGCCAATCCCGCAAGCACGCTGCGTATCATCCTTCACGGTGCGCAGACCCTGACCACGCCTCGCGCGCCGAACGCGGGATCGATGCCGTCTTATCCGAAGCTCACCGACCAGGAGGTCGCCGATGTCGCGACCTATATCCGCAATGCCTGGGGCAATGCTGCGCCGGCCGTGAGCGCGGACGAGGTCGCGAAGGTGCGGACGGCGAAATAGCCGATCAGCGCTCCTCGTCGCTGAACACGAATTTCGGCATCTCCCATTTGTAGCGGATCGCCAGCATCCGGAACGTCAGGCCGAGGGCGAAGGTCAGCAGGGTCCAAACCGGTGGGTTGAGGTTCAGTCCGAACGCGGTCGCATAGAACAGCCCGGTCACCACCGAGACGCTGGCGTAGAGCTCGCTTCGAAACAGCAGCGGCACCTCATTGCAGAGGATGTCGCGCAGCACGCCGCCGGCGCATCCGGTGATCATGCCGGCGACGATCACGATCGGCAGCGAGGCGTCGACCTGCCAGGCCACGTCGCAGCCGGCCATCGTGAACACCACGAGCCCGATCGCATCGAGCACCAGGAATGCGAGATTGAGCCTGACCACCAGCCGCGCCAGCAGGATGGTGGCGAAGGCGCCCGCCGCCGCGATCGCAAGGTAGATCGGTTGCGCGACCCAGAGCAGCGGATAATGCCCGAGCAGCACGTCGCGGATGGTGCCGCCGCCGAGCGCGGTGATCGCCCCGAGCATGCAGACGCCGGCCCAATCCATGCTGCGTCTGCCCGCCGCCAGCGCCGCCGTCATCGATTGCGCCGCAACGGCAATGAACGAGAGCACGTGCAGCACCGAATCGGTGGGCGGCATGGTCCACATTGAAAAAGCCTCATGGAACAGGTTCGGAACCCACGGAATCGGCGGTTCCAGCATGAACAGGTTGCAACATTGGCGCGGAACATCCGCGCGCGCCAGCCATTGTCTCCAGCGTTTAGCCTAGCGCTTAGCCTTGGGGGGCTAACGGAGGAACTTTGAAATGGCTTACAACCCTGACGATCCGTATCGCGCCAACCTGACCGATGACGAAATCCGCCGTCAGGCGCGCTTCAACAGCCTGGACAACGAGCTGCAGCCGGATCCGGAACTCCAGGAGGGACCGGCCAGCAGCACCAAGATCGCGATGTTCGCAGTTGCGGTGGCCGTGGTGCTCGGCGCGCTGTTCTACGGGTTGAACAACACGTCGGTGCACGAGGCCGGCACGACGCCGTCGACGCAGACCGCGCAGACGCAACCGGTTAACCCAGCGGCGCCGCCTCCCGGCATGCGCGACGTGACGCCGAAGCCGAACAGCCAGCCCGGCGTAACCACGGGCGCGGCGCCGGCCAACCCGTCGACCCCGCCGTCTGACATGAACAAGCCGGACATGAACAAGCCGGCGGCCCCGCCGGCGCAGAATGCGAAGTAACGCGTGACGACATTGACCAGGCGCGAGCAGCGGGCCCCCACGGCCCGCTGCTTTTTTGTGGCGACTACTTGAACATCTTGTTGAGCTCGCCGCCGGGATAGCCGTTGGCGAATTCGGTGAAGGTGCCCTTTTCGGCCATCTCCTTGGCCGCCTTCATGACGCCGGCCCAGGCCATCCGCGCCAGTGCGCCGCCGACGCTGATCCGGCGCACGCCGAGGTCGGCGACCGCCTGCAACGTCAGGTCGGACGCGCCGCCGATCAAAAGATTGACCGGCTTCGGCGCCACCGCCTTCACGACCGCGGAGATCTCTTCTTTGGTCGAGATGCCCGGCGAATACAACACATCAGCCCCGGCTTCCGAATAGGCCTGCAGCCGCTCGATCACCAGATTGAGATCCTTCTTGCCCCACAGGAACGCCTCGCAGCGGCCGGTGAGCAGCACGCCACTGTGGTCGGCATCGATGGCTTTGCGCGCCGCCCTGATGCGCTCGACCGCGAGCTTGTGCTCGAACAGCGGATTGGCCGCGTCTCCCGTGGAGTCCTCGATCGAGAGGCCGGCAACACCGGTCTTGACGCCGCGCGCAACATTGACCGCAACCTTGTCCGGCTCGACCGCGAAGCCGCCCTCGAAATCGGCGTTGACGGGAATATCGACCGCCGCGCACACCGCGGTGAGGTGGTCGCAGACGTCATCGACGGTGACGCGGTTGTCGGCCTTTGCGATGGTCCAGGCAAAGCCCGCGCTGGTCGAGGCCAGCGCCTTGAAGCCGAGATGTTGCAAGGCGCGGGCGCTGCCGACATCGAACGGGTTCGGAATGATGAAGCACCCGCTGTCGTGCAGCTTCTTGAAGGCGGCTCGTTTGTCAGCAGTTGGCAGTGGCATTGGTCGCTCCCTAAAGTCGTTGGCCGCGCAGAGATAGGCACGCATATATGCGAGCGCTAGAGTTTCGCTTCATGCACCGCGCGGCTGTCCTTCGGTGCCTGATCGCGTTCGTTCAAGCCGTAGTCACGCATCACGCTCGCGACCCGCAGCCGATAATTCTCGAAGATCCGCGCGCGGCCCCTGGCCTGGGTGCGGCGGTGCTCGATCGTGTTGCGCCAGGCTTCTACCGCGGCCTCGTCGCGGAAGAATGACAGCGACACGAACTTGCCCTTCTCGGTGAGGCTCTCGTACCGCTCGACCGAGATGAAGCCGTCGATCTGCTGCAGGATCGGCTTCAGCTCGGCGGCTAGGTCAAAATAGAGCTCCCGGTGCTCAGCCTTCGGCCAGACTTCGAAGATCACGGCAATCATGGGCGCCTCCGCGCATTGTTGTGGAGTAACTATAGCTCGACCTTGCGCAGAAATGTTCGTTCCTCGGCGAGGATGAAGCGGTTTTGTTCCGCGAAGTTGAAGTTCGCCATGCCCTCGCTGTCCTGGCGCAGCCGCGCGCGATAGGCCTCGTAGGCGGCGAGACTTTCGAACGAGATCAGCGCGAAGGCGATGTTGTTGGTGCCCTCGTGCGGCATCCAGTAGCCGAGCAGATCGCCGCCGCAGCGCGGGATGATCGAAAGCCAGTTCCGCGAATACTCCTCGAACATCGCGCGCTTGAACGGATCGAGCTGGTAACGGATGAAGACGGTGACGGTCATTTGGAACCTCTCCTGTTGGCACCGTCATTGCGAGCGACAGCGAAGCAATCCATGCTTCGGCGAGCGGCACAATGGATTGCTTCGCTTCGCTCGCAATGACGACATGCGTCCGATGCCGAAGACTACCGCCTTGCCCGACCTCGATGCTTCGGCTATCATCGAACTATGAAAGCAGGACCCGACATCTCCCGGATCGCCGCTTTGGTCGGCGACCCCGCACGCTGCAACATGCTGACCGCGCTGATGACCGGCCGCGCGCTGACCGCGAGCGAGCTGGCGCAGGAGGCCGGCATCACGCCGCAGACGGCGAGCTCGCATCTCGCCAAGCTCGAGGCCGGCGGGCTGATCGAGCCCGAGAAGCAGGGCCGCCACCGCTACTACCGGCTCTCTGACCCCGACGTCGCCGATGTGCTCGAAGGGCTGCAGGGCATCGCCGCCCGCGCCGGCCATATGCGCGTGCGCACCGGGCCGAAGGAAATCCGGCGCTGCGCCGTGCCCGCATCTGCTACGACCATCTCGCCGGCGATCTCGGCGTGCAGATGCTCGACAGCATGAGGCGGCAGAAGCTGGTGCGCCAGAGCAAGCAGGCGATCGAACTCACCGGCGAAGGCAAGCGCTTCATGGCCGAGGAGCTGCAGATCGACGCCGATGCGCTGACGCATCCGCGTCGTCCGGTGTGCAAGGCTTGCCTCGACTGGAGCGAGCGGCGCCACCACCTCGCCGGTACGCTGGGCGCTGCGATGATGGACCGCTTCACCGAATTGAAATGGGCCGCGCGCGATGCTGCACCGGGCAGCCGCGTGGTCAATTTCTCGCGCAACGGCGAGAAGCGGTTCGCGGCGCTGTTCGGCGCGGGCGAGTAATATCGCGCGTTGAATTCGGCATCGGCGCGGCCATTCGCGAACTCCTTGGTTCGCTTGTCTCGCTCTCCGATACATTTCGCGCCTCGCCGCTGTGCTTCGTCGTGGTCGCGCTTGCGAAATGTTTCAGATCAATGCTGGGCGTGCTTGCGGCGCACTGACGCAGGCGTGACCTACAACATTCATGTCGCATTCAGCCCGCAACACTATCTTCGACGACATCGGGCACGGCTTCTGCGATGATCCAGCCGGGCGAATCGGTAATCTAAAGTTTGTTGCGGTGCCGCAGCGCGGCCCAAATAAGAGGAGAAGACATGAAGTATCTTTTTGCGGCAGCAGTTTTGGTGACGACCGCATTCGCCGGCATCAGCGCGGCTGACGCGGCTGGCGGCTGCGGCCCCGGCTGGCACCGCGGTCCCTATGGCGGCTGCGTCAGGAACCGCGGCCCCGTCGTCGTCGCTCCCGGTGCGGTCGTGGTCGGGCGTCCCGTTGTCGTCGCACCCGGCCCCGTCGTGGTTGCGCCGCGTGTCCGCGCCTGCCCCTATGGCTTCGCCTGGCGCTACGGCCGTTGCCGCCCGATCTGATCGCGGCACACCTGCGCAAACAAAACCCCGCCTCGCGCGGGGTTTTTCTTTTCTATCGTAGTGTGGATGTCACCAGCGGCGCCAGTGATGATGACGCCAGTGATGCCTGCGCCAATAGCGGTGGCGCCAGCCCCAATGCCTATGGTGCCAGTGCCGATGATGCCAGCGTCCGTGACCGTGATGCCAGCGCACCTCCTGGGGCTTCAGACGGTCGACCTCGTCGCCCGTGGTCACCGCCGGATGTGCATCATTGCCTGTCGGCGATCGTGCATCCCCGTTGAGGGGAAGCGGCGCGAGCGGCGCCGCCCGGGCGGTCGCCGCAAAAGTCGCCACACCGGCGGCGACACCGAAGGCCATCTTCAGAAAATCCCGGCGTTCCATCAGAGTTCCCTTTATTGCGAGTTGGACCAACTGCGTCAGCCAGTTTTTTCGCCGCGACCTGAATGCTCGCTGAACCGCGCATTCACGTTCGAGGGAATTCGACGCCGCGCGGCCGCGTTTGCAATGGCGTGACGTCGCACCACCAGCACGACGCCCACCGCTTCCTCGCGTTCCACCCGTCATGCCCATTCCGCCGGTTTCGAGAACCGTCGAACGGAACTAGCATTGCTCGTCGGGTTGCTATGCCGCAGCCGGCGCGAGCAGGCTTGATTTGCGCGATTGGTAAGCTAGCCGCGTAGCCCGCATGAGCGGAGCGATATGTGGGAACGATGCCATACGGATAAAGCGGCCCCGGATGTCGCGGAGCCTGTCATCGGGCGCGCGTTCGCGCGACCCGTTGGCTCATCCGGCTACGAAGCATAGCCTCACATCAGCTTCAGCGGCGCGTCGTGCACCAGCCGAAGATCGATGTTGCCGATCAGTCGCGCACGGCGTGCCTCGGCGCTGCTGATCGCGGCCTCGGTCTGCCGCAGCGTGCTGACATTCGATCCGAGCGACACGATGCCGCCAAGCACCAGCGCGATCGATCCGAGTGCTGCGGTCTCACCAGAACTGAACAGGCCGAGCAGCGCAGCGAACAACAACACGAACCCGCCGGCGATTGCCACTTTCGAACCGAGAATAATTCTGCGAGACCGTTCGGCGCTCTCGGCAAGTTCCTCGATCTGCGCCTCGATCTCGGAGATGTCGTCGGTCGGCTCGTCTTCAGTCATCAGGTTCGAACCTGTAGGGCCGGTTAGGCGGAGCCGTAAGCCGCCGCGGATCGCGCGGAACGAAGATGGCGGGTTACGCTTCCGCCTTCGCTCGTCGAGCTACGGCGGACAAGTCGCTAATCCGCCCGACGCATTCCTCACAACGGCAGATTGTCGTGCTTCTTCGTCGGGATTTCCACCTTCTTATCCCTGAGCATTGCCAGCGCCCGCGCGATCCGGCGCCTCGTCGAATGCGGCATGATGACGTCGTCGATGTAGCCGCGTTCGGCGGCAATGAAGGGCGACAGGAAGCGGTCTTCGTATTCCTTGGTGCGCGCGGCGATCTTGTCGGGGTCACCGATGTCAGAGCGGAAGATGATCTCCACCGCGCCCTTGGCGCCCATCACCGCGATCTGGGCCGTCGGCCAGGCGTAGTTCATGTCGGCGCCGATTTCCTTCGAGGCCATCACGTCGAAGGCACCGCCATAGGCCTTGCGGGTGATGATGGTGACGAGCGGCACCGTGCACTGCGAATAAGCGAACAGGAGCTTCGCGCCGTGCTTGATCAAGCCGCCATATTCCTGGCTCGTGCCCGGCAGGAAGCCCGGCACGTCGACGAAGGTGACGATCGGGATATTGAAGGCATCGCAGAAACGAACGAAGCGTGCGGCCTTGCGCGAGGCATCACTGTCGAGCACGCCCGCCAGCACCATCGGCTGGTTGGCGACGAAGCCCACGGTGCGGCCCGCGATGCGGCCGAAGCCGGTGACGATGTTTCTGGCGAAGGTCTCCGAGATCTCGAAGAAGTCGCCCTCGTCCACGACCTTGAGGATCAGCTCCTTCATGTCGTAGGGCTTGTTCGGATTGTCGGGGATCAGCGTATCCAGCGACATGTCGACCCGGCCGATATCGTCGAAGCTCGGCCATTCCGGCACACCGTCGGTGTTGTTCGACGGCAGGAAGTCGATCAGCCGGCGCATCTGCAACAGCGCATCGACATCGTTCTCGAACGCGCCGTCGGCGATCGAGGAGCGCGTCGCGTGCACCGAGGCGCCGCCGAGTTCCTCAGCCGTCACCACCTCGTTGGTGACGGTCTTCACGACGTCAGGGCCGGTGACGAACATGTAGCTGGTGTTCTTCACCATGAAGATGAAGTCGGTCATGGCGGGCGAATATACGTCGCCGCCGGCGCAGGGGCCCATGATGACGGAGATCTGCGGGATCACGCCCGAGGCCTGCACGTTGCGGCGGAACACGTAGGAATAGCCTGCCAGGGCAGCGACGCCCTCCTGGATGCGCGCGCCGCCGGCGTCGTAGAGGCCGATGATGGGCGCCCTCGCCTTCATCGCCATGTCCTGCAGTTTTGTGATTTTCAGCGCATGGGTTTCCGACAGCGAGCCGCCGAACACCGTAAAATCCTTGGCGAACACGAAGGTCTTGCGGCCGTTGACCGTGCCCCAGCCGGTGACGACGCCGTCGCCGGGGATCTTGCTCTTCTCCATGCCGAACTCGATCGAGCGGTGCTCGACGAACATGTCGAATTCCTCAAACGAGCCCTTGTCCAGCAGGAGCTCGATCCGCTCGCGGGCGGTCAGCTTGCCGCGGGCGTGCTGCGCCTCGATGCGCTTTTCGCCGCCGCCCAGCTTGGCGCCGGCGCGCCGCTCTTCGAGGGTGTCGAGGATGTCTTTCATTTGTTTCCGCCCGTGTTAGCTACAGTCCGCGTCCCGGCGCGAGGTGCCGGTCCGCTTCGTTCGGAATGGCTTTAGCACGGTCATTTCGGAACCGGAAAGGCGCTTGTGGGCGGGTTCGGGCGCAAAAACGGTAGGATTTTCCGACCTCTGGGGAGACAGCGATGACTGATACGACCACGGCCGAGACCGGCGCCGCGACCGGCGGGGTGCGCACCCTGCTCCGGCTGGAGGGGCTGGTGCTGTTCCTCGGGATGACCGTGCTCTACTACAAGTGGGAGGGCTCCTGGCTGGTCTACGTCCTGCTGTTCCTGGTGCCGGACATCAGCTTTGCGGCTTACCTGATCAGCCCGCGGGCCGGCGCCATCGCCTACAACGCCACCCACACCTATCTGGCGCCGGTGGCGCTGATGACGCTGGGTTTTGCCGGCGAAGGTCCGCTGGTGCTCTCGATCGCGATGATCTGGCTCGCCCATATCGGGATCGACCGCGCGCTCGGCTACGGGCTGAAATATTCCTCTGGCTTTGGCTTCACCCATCTCGGGCGGATCGGCAAGCTCAGCTGAACTGGACGCCGATCCGGCCTTTCCTGCGCCAGACCACGCGGCAATGCCGTTCTGTCGTTTCCATCTCC
The DNA here is from genome assembly GCF_054063415.1 of Bradyrhizobium sp. USDA 4011. Lineage (NCBI taxonomy): Bacteria > Pseudomonadati > Pseudomonadota > Alphaproteobacteria > Hyphomicrobiales > Nitrobacteraceae > Bradyrhizobium > Bradyrhizobium sp. USDA 4011. The sequence goes on along the minus strand of NZ_JBSSGG010000001.1, from coordinate 7,890,259 downwards.
AGCACGAGGCGAAAGCTCTCGGGGATGGCGGAGGGATCGGTCGTCTCGACCGCAGCGCCGGTCGTGGAGAGGTTGCGGACGATGCAGGTCATGCTGCGCCGTGCGAAGCTGATCCGCGCCGCCCGCGCGACGCTTCGCCGCGATGCCCTGCGCTGGTCGCCAGCTGCAACGCTCGTCGCGCCGGTGGAGAAGCCGGAACGGATCCTGCCCTGCAGCCGTACGTCCGCCTGCATGTCGAAATGCTTGACGATGCGGGGCCTGCTGCCGACTATCGTCAATTGCAGGGACGCGAGCAGATGCTCGACCTTCACGCCGCGACCGAACGGCAGCAGCAGCCGCTCGCAATCGACCTGCTGGTCGTTCGCATCGATGGTGGAGAACACCATGTAGACCGCGCATCCACTCTCGGCGCATTCCCTCGCCGGCCTGAGCGTGATGCGCCGGAGCGACATCGAGACCACCTGTTCCATGGTCTTGCCGGCCCAGGCGGAATTGAATGCCTCGGCGACATTCTCGCCCTGATACATCGCGCGGAACTTGCGCAGCCGCCCCTCGCCCTCGACCGCCCATGCGACGAGCTGCCGGGGATCGTGGATCGCGGGATCCGGCTTCAACTCGGCGAATGCGGGAAATGGCCGGCCGGCGGCCAGTTGATCCCACTGCTCCAACAGTGCGCGCTGGCTTGGCGACCTGATCGCGTCAGGCGCAATGAACCTGAAGGTCATCTGCCCCTCTGATGTCGCGTCAGCGCGCAAGGTGGGCAGCTCCGCTTAAGGATCGCTGAAACCCGATCCGTAACAGTGCGGGCCGGCGCGGCCCGCGGCACGAATTACCGCTTGGCATGGTTAGCGCGCGCTTTACAATTCGGCCGAGTCACAGGGGGAAATCATGCTCACCTACAGCCGCTCGGCCACCATCGGCGCGGCGCTTCTCAGCGCGCTGCTGCTCGCTTGCATTGAGACCAGCGCGCAGCAGATCCCGAAGGAGATCGCGGCCCGCACCGAGATCTACGCCATCCCCTCGCTGACGATCTCCGACCACCAGTTCCTCACCGGCGACAGCAACGGCAAGCCGGTCACCGTCGGCGGCGAATTCCGCATCGCGCAGGGAACCGGCCGGCTGCCGGTCGTGGTGCTGATGCACGGCTCGAGCGGCGTCGGCGCCGCGATGGACGGATGGGTCCGCCACTTCAACGGCATGGGCATCTCGACCTTCGTGATCGACGGCTTCTCCGGCCGCGGCCTGACCGCCACCGGGCCGAACCAGGCGCTGCTCGGCCGGCTCAACCTGATCGTCGACATCTACCGTTCGCTCGAGATCCTCGCCAAGCATCCGCGGGTCGATCCCGAGCGCATTGTGCTGATGGGATTTTCGCGCGGCGGCCAGGCCACGCTCTATGCGAGCCTCGACCGCTTCAACAAGCTCTGGAACAAGTCCGGCGTGCAGTTCGCCGCCTACATCCCGTTCTATCCGGACTGCTCGACCAGCTATCTCACCGACACCGAGGTCGCGGCGCGGCCGATCCGGATTTTTCACGGCACGCCCGACGACTACAATCCGGTCGCGAGCTGCAAGGCCTATGTCGCGCGCCTCGAGGCCGCCAAGCGCGACGTGGTGCTGACCGAATATCCGGATTCCGCGCACGGTTTTGATGTCGGCCTGATCGGCAACAACACCGTGGTGGAGGCAACGGGATCGCAGACCGTGCGCCATTGCACCATCAAGGAGGGCGAAGGCGGCGTGCTGATGAACGCGGCGACGCAGGCGCCGTTCAGCTACAAGGATGCCTGCGTCGAGCTCGGCCCGCACGTCGGCGGCAACCCGGCCACCGCGCTCGAGGCCCGCAAGGCGGTCAGCGATTTCCTGCAAACGCTGTTCAAGCTCGGCTAGCCGCGCTCGTCACGCGAAGCGGCGCGCGAACACGACGCAGGCGACAACCAGCATGGTCGCAGCGATCATCGACCAGGGTACCTGCTCATGCAACAGCAGCCCGGCCAGCGCGAGGCCGAAGAACGGCTGCAACAGCTGCAACTGGCCGACGCTGGCGATGCCGCCGAGCGCAAGGCCGCGATACCAGAACACGAAGCCGACCAGCATGCTGAAGATCGAGACGTAGGCGAGCCCGAGCCAGGCCGCCGCGCCGATGCCCTGCCAGCTCGGCGGCAGCGTCATGATGGTCATCACGAGCACCACCGGCACCGAGAGCACCAGCGCCCAGGAAATCACCTGCCAGCCGCCGAGCCGACGCGACAGCGCAGCACCCTCGGCATAGCCGAGGCCGCAGACGATGATGGCAGCAACCATCAGCAGGTCGCCGGTCAGCGACGCCGATCCGTCGCCCGACAATGCGAAGGCGCCGACCGTCGCGCTGCCGATGCCGGAGAACAGCCAGAACAGCGGCTTCGGCCGCTCGCCGCCGCGCAGCACGCCGAATACGGCGGTGGATAGCGGCAAAAGCCCGATGAACACGATCGAATGCGCCGAGGTGATGTGCTGCAGCGCCAGCGCGGTCAGCAGCGGAAAGCCGATCACGACGCCGAGGGCGACGATGGTCAGCGACACCAGATCCTTGCGCTGGGGCCAGGGCTGCCGCAGCAGCGCAAGCAGTGCCGCGCCGAGCAGCGCTGCGATCGCCGCACGTGCCGAGGTCAGGAACAGCGGCGAGAACCCGGCGACGGCGACGCGGGTGGCCGGCAGCGAGCCGCTGAAGATGATCACGCCGAGCAGGCCGCTGCCCCAGCCCTCCAGCGAAGCACTGCTGCGCCCCTCACCCGCCCAAGACTTCCCCGACCAAGACTTCCCCGACAATGTCTTCGAATCGCTCATCGCACACCTCACGCTCGCAGGCGAGGATAGCGGCGACGGGCTGGCCAAGGCAGTTACGGATCAATACAATATCGCCAAACTGTATGGGTAAAGGTAGGCATACACTTGCGGCAACCATCCAATGCGCCAAAGGCGACCCGGACCGCCGGCGTGATGAACGCGATCCGCGCCAGGATCGCGAGCCGCGCGCTCGCCGCCGACGACCGCCTGCCCTCGGTCCGCAGCTTTGCCGCGACCATGGGCGTCTCGCCCTCGACCGTGGTCGAGGCCTATGACCGGCTCGCCGCCGAGGGCCTGATCCGGGCGCGGCCGGGCTCGGGCTTCTATGTCTCGTCCGCAGCGCTGCCGCCGCTGGCACTGGCCAACGACCAGCCGCAGCACGACCGCGCCGTCGATCCGTTCTGGGTGTCGCGGCAATCGCTCGACGCCGCGAGTGGCGCGCTGAAGCCGGGCTGCGGCTGGCTGCCCGCCGACTGGATGCCGACCGAGGCGCTGCGGCGCGCGTTCCGCGGCCTGGCGCGTGCCGATGATGCCGCGCTCACGGACTATGGCGCGACGCGCGGCTCGCTGGCATTGCGCCGGATCCTGATGGCGCGGTTCGCCGACGAGGGCCTCGACGTGTCGCCCGAGCAGGTGCTGCTCACGATGTCCGGCACCCAGGCGATCGACCTGATCTGCCGCTTCCTGCTGCGGCCCGGCGACACGGTGCTGGTCGACGATCCCTGCTATTTCAATTTCCGGGCGCTGCTGCGCGCCCATCAGGTCAAGCTGGTCAGCGTGCCCTACACCCCATCGGGGCCCGATGTCGCAAGCTTCGAGGCGGTGCTCGACGCCGAGCGGCCGCGGCTCTACATCACCGTGTCCGGGCTGCACAATCCGACCGGGGCGACGATGTCGCCGCAGACCGCACACCGCGTGCTGAATGCCGCCACAGCCTGCGATCTCACCATCGTCGAGGACGACATCTTCGCGGATTTCGAGCCGGAGCCGTCGGCGCGGCTTGCGGCCCTCGACGGGCTGAACCGCGTGATCCGGATCGGCAGCTTCTCCAAGACGCTGTCGGCGTCGTTGCGCTGCGGCTTCATCGCGGCGCGCGCCGACTGGATCGAGCAGCTGGTCGATCTGCAGGTCGCGACCGGATTCGGCGGCCCCTGTGCGGTCGCGACCGAAATCATCGCGAGCGTCTTGGCGACCGGCTTCTACCGTAAGCATGTCGAGGAGCTGCGCCGGCGGCTGGCGCGCGCCCGCCGCGACGTCGGCGAGAAGCTGCAGCGCATCGGCATCGAGCCTTGGCTGATGCCGCGCGGCGGTTTCCAGCTCTGGTGCCGCTTGCCGGACGGTTGCGACTCCGCCGACGTGGCGCGCGCTGCGCTCGCCGACAACATCGTGCTGGCGCCGGGCAACGTGTTCAGCACCACGCAATCGGCCACCGGCTTCATGCGTTTCAACGTCGCGCAGTGCCGCGACCCGAAGCTGATGCCGGCCTTGCTGCGGGCGATCGGGCGCTGAAGCGCTGCAAGGCGTTTGCCTGGACGACAAACGCAAAAGCGCTTGCGTAGCGATCAACCCGTCACAGCGCGACGATATCGGTGAGGCATTGCTGCGTGACGCTCATTCGCGCATCGATCTGTGCCTGGGTATTGCAGTCCATGTTCATCGCGAATACGGTGATGTCGCTGCCCTTCTCGGCCCAGCCGACCAGCCAGCCGAGCGAGCCGTGCTCCTTGTCGGTGAGGCCAGTCTTGGCGCGAATGACGGCCTCGCCGACCTTCGTGACCGGGAGAATGTCGCACACCAGCTCTTGGCTGCGCTTGCCGACCGGCAGCACGCCGCGGCGCAGCCGGTCGAGGAAATCGATCTGCTGCACCGGATCGATCCGCAGATTGCCCGTCACCCAGAACTGGTCGATGCCGCCGCCGATGTCGCGGTTGCCGTAGTCGATAACGTCGAGATACTTCTGCATCCGCTCCGTGCCGATCCGGCGGGCGATCTCCTGGAACACCGGGAAGGCCGACACCGCGATCGCCGAGCGCAGCGTGTGGTCCTTGTTCCAGGCCTCGATGCTGCGCGTCGTGCCGTCCCACTTGAAGACGTCCTTGTCGGGATCCTGCACCACGCCGGTCTCGAGCGCGATCAGCGCGTTCGGGATCTTGAAGGTCGAGGCCGGCAGCCTGCCCTCGCCCGAGCGAACCTTGTCGCTCGCGATGATCAGATAGTCGTCGACCTTGTAGCCGACGAAGGTGCCCTCGGTGCCGAGATCGAAGAACCGCTTTTGCAGGTCCTCACGAAACTCGCTGCGCTGGTAGGACACATTGGCGAAGCTGCGCGACGGCAGGATGCTCGCGGCAGCAAGCAGACCGAGCGCATGGCGGCGATGGATCACGACGGGACCTGATCTGGTTCGGGTTGACGACGATGCTGATGCCATCGTGGTGAAAGGATGGCAATGAGCCTCACTTGTTTGACGCGTTTTCTTCACGCGAAGCCGGTGCCCGCTTCGCTGAAAACGCCATCGCTACCGCGCCCGACCCGACAGCCGCAGCACGAACACCAGCACCTCGGCGACGGCTTTGTAGAGCTCGGCCGGAATCTCGTCGCCGAGCTCGACATTCGAGAGCGCGCCGGCCAAGACTTCGTTCTCCTCGATCGGGATGTCGTTGGCCTTGGCGACCTCGATGATCTTGGCGCCGATCGCGCCCTTGCCTTTCGCGACCACGCGCGGCGCGCCGGCGTGATCGTAATGCAGCGCGACCGCGAGCTGGTTCTGCATCTCGCTCATGATGCGCGGTCCAGGAAATGGCCGGCGCGCGCGGGCGCAGGTTGCGGCGGACTGCCGTCGCGGATCTCGATATCGCCGGGCGTGAGCTCGGCCCTGGTCAGCGCCTGGCTCAGCTCGGAAGCGCCGGCACGTAGCTGCGCGGCGGTCGAGGGACGCTCGGCCCACATCCGCACCGAGGTGCGCTCGCCGTTCAGCGAGACCAGCGCGTGCACCGGCCCGGCCTGCTCGACGTCGAGCGTGAAGCGCGCACGCCACACCCGCTTGGCGGCTTCGACCTCGTTGCCGCCGCTGTCGCGGGAAATCTCGAACTGCGCCATCGCCGTGCCCTGCTGGGTCAGGAACGGAATCTCGAAATTCCAGCGCGGCACCATTGCGTCGAGCTGCGGACGCGTGCCGTCGCCACGATCCGGCAACGAGGCGATCTGCAGCAGCGTCTGCCGCGCCAGTGCCGCGTCGGTGTTTTCCAAGAGGCGATGCGCGGCGGTCGCAAGCGGCGTGCCAGGGGCAATCGACGGCTCCACAACAGCCTGGGCCGACGGCAGCGCGCCGTGAAACGGCGGTGGCGGCGCGCTGCCGCGTGCGGGCACGTCGCCGGGCAGCATCTCTCTCGGCGCGGCGCCCTGCCGTGCCGGATTGCCGAGCTCATGCAGCGCTTCCTGAATGAGATTGAGCGCGCCGCCGGATGACGGGCCGGCATCGAGCGCATCCGCGAGCGCCCCGGCAAGGTGGGTGGCACCGCGGGTGATATCCTCGGCTACCGGCACGCGCGCTTGCGGCAGCAATATCTCCTGAACCTCGAGCTCGGGCATTGCCGGCGGCACAATGCCCGGGGCCGTGCCGGCACTGGCAAGCGCCGGCTGCTGCAGCGGCGTGGACGCGGGCCTTGTGGCATCGCCGGCGCCGAGCGAGGTCAGCGCCTGCCGCAGCACGATCAGCGCGGCCTTCAGATCGGGCACGCTGCCGCTCGCCGGCGCAACGCCCGAGGCGAGCGTCGCCTCCAGCAGCAGTCCGGATTTCTGGAAGCCGGCCTTGACGGCATCGCCGCTCAAATTCTCGTCGAGGCCGGTCTGCTGCGCCAGCACCTGCGCGATCGCGGCCTGCAGCTTCGGCGGCAGATTGGCCGCGGCGACCGCCGTGAGGTTGGCAAACAGCGGCGCCTGGCTGCCCTGCAGCGCCGCCGCATGCTGCGCGGTCGCGGTGATGGTGATGCGCTCGAGCGGCGACAGCACGGCCTTCGGCGCCGCGGCGACGGGTTGCGGAGCCGCGCTGGCGTTGGTCGCCTCCGGCGACAATTGCACGGCATCGCCCGTGTCGGCGCCCGGCCCGACCAGTTGCAGGCGGATGCCGTCATTGGTTTGCGAGACCGCAAGCTGCAGGTTCTGGCCCTGCTGCAGCGGCACCTCGGTCTGGACGTCGATCGACAGGCTCGCGATCGCGATCCGCACCAGATCGGCCGACAGCACCTTCAGCACCTGGGCATTGACGACGCTGCCGGCCTCCAGCGTGAGGTCCGGCGCAGCGCTGTCCGCCTCCTTCGAGGCGAGCACCGGCAGCACGGGATTGACGGCGATAGCCATGTCGGAGGTCTCGGCCAGGCGGCAGGATCAAGCCGCAGGCTAGCTTGGCGCCGTAAAGGTCTCGTTAACCGGCAGCCGACCTGAACTCCCTCAGGACGCCGGCGGCGGCCCTGAAATCGACCTGCCGGGCGGCGCGGCGCGCGGCGACCTCCTCGTCGACGCCCCATTTCTCGATGTTCCAGTCCTCGTCGACATGGGCGGCGGCCCAGACCTGGTCCTCGTCGCGGACGCCATGGGCGAGCGCCAGCGCCAGCAGCGCCGAGCCGGTCAGCGTCGTCACCACATGGAGCGCCGCGACCGACCATGGATCGGTCGGGAACGCCGCACGCGCCGCCTTGATCGCGGGCTCGGGCTGGCCGACATGCATGACCCCCTCGGCCATGACGAAATGTGCGCCGAGCGTATCGGCGGCCCAGAACAGGATCGGGTCCCAGTGCCGGGCCTCGCGCGCCACCAGCGTCTCGGGGTAGCCGGCGCGATAGAACAGCAGGTCGCTGCCGAGGAATTTTGCCGCATCGTCAGCGACCTCGTCGACGCGGTCGATCACCCCCTCGATCACGCTGTTGGCCAGGCGCGTCAGCGGCATGGCCATGGGATCGATGGTCTCGCCCTGTGCATTCCATTCGGCCGCGACCGCATCCGCAATGGCGCGGCTCGGCACCACGATCGGCTTGCCGGACGGCGAGCGTATCTGCTTGCCGTCGAGCGTGATCGCAAATCCGCCATCAGCCTCGGCCACGCCGGCGCTGGTGTAGAACCGCTTGCGCTGCGGCCTGCGGATGTGGCGGCGGACCGCCTCCTGCGGGTCGAGCGGGGACTGGTCTGGGACGTCGTCGAAGAGTTCGCGCATCGCGCCGGCCGGCTTTCGCTTGGGAGGATTTCCCTGCAAGATACGTCAGCGGCAACGGCAAATAAAGCTGATGGGACGCGGCAAATTCCTCGCGGGTCTTTCACTGGTGGCGACGGTTTTCGGAGCCGCCGCCACCGACGCCGGGTTCCGCACACCGGAATCACTGATCCGCAACGTCTACGCCCATTATGGCAAAGGCAGCGCCGCATTTTCGAATGGCCTGCCGCGCGACGACGAAACCGCCCGCCAATTCTTCGATCCCAGCCTTCGCGGCGCCTGGACCGCCCTGCACGACGCCCCCTACGATTTCCTGGTGCAGGGCCCGACGTGGCGACTCGGCCCGATCTCGATCGCAATTCCGCGCCGGCAGTTCGACAAGACCGACGTGACGGTCACATTCGACAACGAAGGCCGCGCGGTCACGCTCAACTTCATCGTCGTCAACGGACCCGACGGCTGGGTGATTGCGGACGTCGAGAGCCCGCACGATTCGTTGCGGATGTTTCTCGCGCAGTTCAGGCGCTAATCCCGATCGTCAAGACGACAGCGCGCGCTGCGATCGGCGACGCGCAAGAGAAAAATATCTGACGGTTGCCTGCGCGTCCTGCTTTCTCCGCAATTCGGTACGCCAATGGTTCATCCGATTGATCGCTCAGCAGGCTTGAACGTCGCGCGCACTTCCGCGTCGAAGTGCCGCAAGGCGCTGTCATCTGCGCGTTAAAAACCTGCCAGATTCCGGCAACAACGCGCGGCTAGCCTCGCGACACCAAACAGAAGCATTGGTCGACCATTGCGGTCGCAAGACGTGAACCGGCGTCACGCGTGGCGTCCGTACGCGTTTGCGCGCCGATGGCGGCGTATTGGCGGGGCGCCGTGGCACGACGACTTTCGACCGTTTGTTGTGCCATCGCCGCGGCGTGCCTCGGGCTTGCCGTGAGCGGCATGACGGCCTGGCTCGGCGCAACGGGCCTGCAGAATGCGCCGCAAGCGCAACATGACGTTTGTGCCCGGCCCGAGCCTGGAAGCGCGATCGAGGAATCTGCCGAATTGCGCAGCCGCGATGGTATCCTCGAAACCGGCCTCAGTATCCACGATCAGAAGCTGCCGGATGGAACGAGCCGCTATTGCTATCTGACACCGGACGGCAAGCCGTCGCCGACCTTGCGGCTGAAGCCGGGCGATCAGCTGGTCATCCATTTCAAGAACGACCTCGTCGACCTCGATACGGCAACACCTGCGATCGACCGCCCGCTCGCGGGCGCGCCGATCTGCACTGCGCGAAAGCAGGCCGATGTTTGCGAGAGCGGCGCGATGACGCCGATCTCGACCAATCTGCACTTCCACGGGCTGACGGTGCCGCCGGTCTGCCATCAGGATGACGTGCTGAAAACCTCGATCCAGCCCGACGACGCGCCGTTCGAGTACCGCCTGCGCATTCCGGATGACGCGCCACCCGGCCTCTATTGGTATCACCCGCATCTGCACGGCTTCAGCAAGACGCAGGTGCTCGGCGGCGCCTCAGGCGCCATCATCATCGAAGGCATCGAGCGCGCCGATCCACAGCTCGCTGGCCTGCCCGAGCGCGTGCTCGTGATCCGCGACCAGGATCTCGTCAATCCCGACGCGCTGCCGTCGAAATCCGAGCCGGTCATGACCAAGAGCCAGCTCGACAATGACGGCGACGTCGCCAACTCCGGCACCGGCTTCGGCAAGCCGTCGAAGGATCTCTCCGTCAATTTCGTGCCGGTACCCTATCCGAACTATCCGCCGGCCCGGCTCACGATGAAGCCGGGCGAGCGGCAGCTCTGGCGGGTGCTGAACGCGTCCGCGATCACCTATCTCAACCTCGCGCTGCTGGTCGGCCGCACGCCGCAACAGATCGGCATCGTCGGTCTCGATGGGGTGCCGTTGCAATTCCAGGGCAGCCCCTCGCCATCAGTGCAATGGGTCAACCATATCGGCCTGCCGCCGGGCTCGCGCGCCGAATTCATCGTCGAGGGACCGCCGGCCGGCGCATCGGCGTTGCTGGTGACGCGCGCGGTCGACACTGGGCCTGCCGGCGAGAACGATCCCAACCGCGCGCTGGTGGCGATCACGTCTTCAGTCAATGCAAGCGAGCCGCAGGCCGTGCTGCCCGCTCATGCCGAGCCGTTGCCGCGACCGGAGCGGCCGTGGGTCGGGACCGTCGCGCCGGTGCGCGTCAGGAAGCTGTTCTTCTCCGAGCAGCCGGAGAACCCGAACGACCCGAACAGCCCGACCAAATTCTTCATGACCGTCGACGGAGAGACGCCGAAACCGTTCGATCCGCGATCTGATATTCCCGACATCACCGCGAGACAGGGCGACGTCGAGGACTGGATCATCGAGAACCGCTCGATGGAGCTGCATGATTTCCACATCCATCAGCTGCACTTCCAGCTGCTCGACTGGTCCGGCGTCGCCGTCAACGAGCCGTTCCTGCGCGATACCGTCAACGTCCCCTACTACAACACCCGGATGCTGAAATATCCGAGCGTGCGCCTGCGCATGGATTTTCGCGATCCCAACATCGTCGGCACCTTCGTCTACCACTGCCACGTCCTCGAGCACGAGGACGGCGGCATGATGGGACGGATCAGGGTCGTGCCGCGAGACACCGCAAGTTCCACCAAGCCGCTCAACCAGCAAAAAGGAGAGCTTTAATGCGCGACAAGCACAGGTCACGTTGGCTGCAAGGTTGCCGCCTCACCCTCAGCGCGCTTGCGCTAGGTCAGTTCACCGCCGGCCCGGTGCTAGCGGAGGACTGGAATCACCACGGTGGACACGAGACGCGGTCGCCGATCAAGCACGTGATCGTCATCATCGGCGAGAACCGCAGCTTCGACCATGTGTTCGCGACCTACGTGCCCGAACGGCGCGACCAGAGCGTGTTCAATCTGCTCTCGCAGGGCATCGTCAAGCTCGATAACAACAAGAACGCGATCCCCGGGCCGAACTTCGAGAAGGCGCATCAGCAGGCGGCGACCGATACCGGCCTGAACGATGCGTTCCTGCTGAGCCCGCCGAAGCAGAACTTCCCCAAGGATCAATTGCCGGCTCCACTGGTCGGCGGCCCCAAGGTCTCCTACATCCCGAACAAATGCGGCAGCTCGCCGATCACGACCTGCGAGGCGTCGCTTGTGCTGGCGCAGCAGTCGGAATCCGGCCTGCCGAGCGAGTACTACCAGTTCCTCCTGAGCGGCGGCACCGGTCAGACCTCGCAGACCCCCGACCAGCGCATCACCAATGTCAGCGCGCTGCCGGCCGGTCCGTTCCAGCTCACCAACAGCGATGCGATGCCCTATGACACCTATTCGGCAAGCCCGGTGCATCGCTTCTACCAGATGTGGCAACAGCTGAACTGCAACCACTCGGCGGCCAGCCGTGACAATCCGTCGGGCTGCGGCGGCAACCTGTTCGCCTGGGTCGAAGTGACCGTCGGCGCCGGCGCCAACGGCGCGGCGCAGCCCTCCAACTTCTCGACGGACTACTCGCCGACGGCAACGACCACGGGCGAGGGTTCGACGGCGCTCGGCTTCTACAACGTGCAGAAGGGTGACGTGCCCTACTTCACCTCGCTCGCGCAGAAATACGCGATGAGCGACAACTTCCACCAGTCCGTCAATGGCGGCACCGGTGCCAACCACATCATGTTCGGTCATGCCGACATGCTCTACTTCAGCGACACCTACGGCAACGCCGCGGTGCCGCCGAACGGCACGCAGGTGTTCGGCGGCACCCCCGACGCCGGCATCGTGCATCAGATCGAGAATCCGAATCCGGCTGCCGGCACCAACAACTGGTACACCGAGGACGGCTACGGCGCCGGCGGCAATGGCGGCTACCCGCCGCCCTACCAGACGAGCCCGGTGTCCGGCGGCGGCTCCTACAGCGACTGCTCGGATCCGAGCCAGCCCGGCGTCAAGCCGATCCTGGACTATCTGAAGGGGATACACATCAACGCGAACTGCGAACCCGGCCACTATTATCTCTTGAACAACTACAATCCGGGTTACTTCGGCAACGGCAAGAACGCCTACACCGACACCAATCCGTCCAACACGCCGTTCACGATCCCGCCGTCGACCCGCAAGAGCATCGGCGACAGCCTGAACGAGCGGAACATCTCCTGGAAGTACTACGGCGACCAGTGGAACAACTACGTCAACGATCCCTACCAGCTCAACTGGGGCGTGGCCGGTCCGACCGCGGACGAGTACTGCAACATCTGCAATCCGTTCCAGTACGACACCTCGATCATGTCGCACCCGGATCAGGTCGCAGCCCATATCAAGGACTCGGTTGATCTGTACTCCGACCTCTCCAAGCACGCGCTGCCGGCGGTCTCGATCGTGAAGCCGAGCGGCTTCACCGACGGTCACCCATCGTCATCCAAGCTCAATCTGTTCGAGGGCTTCACCAAGAAGATCGTCGACCAGGTGCAGGCCTCGGACTATGCGAAGGACACCGCGATCTTCATCACCTTCGACGAAGGCGGCGGCTACTTCGACTCCGGCTACGTACAGCCGCTTGACTATTTCGGCGACGGCACGCGTATTCCGCTGATCGTGGTGTCGCCGTTCGCGCGGCACGGCCACATCTCGCATGAATATGCCGATCACGTCTCGATCATCAAATTCATCGAGCGGAACTGGCGCCTGGAGCCGATCACGAACCGCAGCCGCGACAACTTCCCGAACCCGGTCGCGGCGCCCGGCAATCCCTACGTTCCGGTCAACAGCCCGGCGCTCAGCGATCTGTTCGACGTCTTCGACTTCGACGACGGCGGCCATCATCATGACGGCGGCTGGGATCACTGACCACCGCACTTCGCGACATACCGATCCGCCGGCCCGAAAGGCCGGCGGATTTCGTTTTTGCCGAGCTGGATGTCCATCACCTGCGCGAGTAACGTCGCCGGCGACGCCGACCCCGCCACCTTGGAATCCCGTGCAATGCCCTCAATCGCGTTCCGCCCGGCTCAAGTCGCCGACCTTCCCGCGATCATCGCCCTGCTCGCTGACGATGTGCTGGGGCAGCAGCGAGAGGATGCGAGTTCGCCGCCGAACCGCCGATACGTCGACGCCTTCCAGGCCATCCTCGCCGATCCCAACCAGCTGCAGCTGGTGGCAACGCTTGATGACAATGTGATCGGCACGTTGCAGCTCACCTTCATCCCCGGACTGGCGCGGCTTGGTGCCTGGCGCGGACAGATCGAGGCGGTCCGGATCGCCGAGGCGCACCGCAGCTCGGGCGTCGGCCAGCAGATGTTCGAATGGGCGATCGCGCAATGCAAAGCGAGAGGCTGCGATCTCGTGCAGCTGACCACCGACAAGGCCCGCCCTGACGCGCACCGCTTCTACGAGCGATTGGGATTCGTCGGCAGCCATCTCGGCTACAAGCTGATGCTTTAAGCTTGCCGCACCGCGCGGCGAGACCGATCGGCCGCGCGATCACAACACCTCGATGCGGCGCGGCCGACCGTTGTGATATGGCGCAGGCTTTGGCAGTCTCCCTGATCACCGGAACGACGCGGGAGCCGACGGCATGCGGCACTTCATTCTTCCGACATCCTTGCTGGCCGCCATCTGGCTGCTGCTGCCGCTTCCCGCCCAATCGGCGCCCTGCCTGCTCGTCACCTTGACCGGCACCATGAGCGGTCCCGCCTTGCGCAATGGCGTCGCGGGCGCCGGCACACTTGTGCGCTACGGGGACGACAGCGCCGATTGCAATACGCTGAAGCTGCAGTTCGACGCTGGCCGTGGCACCGTCTTGCGGCTGTCGCAACTGAACGTCGATCCCGCGCAGATCGACGCGGTCTTCTTCACCCACATGCATTCGGACCACACCGAGGGCTTCGTCGACCTGCTGCTGGCGCGCTGGAACTGGAGTTCCAGCGGAGCCAGAGTCGATGTCGTCTGCAGCAGCGATGCACCCTCACCGCTCGGCTTCACCATGAGCTGCGGCAAGTTCGTAGCGCATATCGGTGACGCCTTTGTCCAGTCCGGCGAGATCGCGCAACGGATCTCGGAGGACAAGAGACGATTGGCTGGCGGACCCGCCGAGCTCGCGCACCTCATCACATTCGAGCCGAGCGACGAGCCACAGGTGGTCTGGACGAAGGGCGACGTCAAGGTGAGCGCGATCCGCTCGACCCACGTCGCGGGCCACGCCTCCTATCGCGTCGATACGCCTGCCGGCAGCGTCGTGATCGGCGGCGATGCCAGCAACGACAGCCCTGCGCCGCCCCGTCCGACCTCGACATCGGCAGAGGTCGAGAAGCTGGCGCAAGGCGCCGACGTGATCGTGCACTCGACCATGCACCCGATCATGGGTCCGGAGCGCGACAGCGGCATGCCGCCTCCGGTCTTCTACCGCCAGAGCCTGACGCCTGACCTCGGCGCCATGGCAAAACGCACCGGCGCCAAATTCCTGATGCTGACCCACCTTGCGCCGCAGGTCGGGGCGACGCATCACGGCCCCTACAAGGTGCCCGGAGGTGCGCTGACCGAGGCGGACTACCGCGCCGCGGCCGAGGCAGGCGGCTTCACCGGCACGACGATCGTCGGCTCCGATCTCGCGACGTTGCGTATTCCCGCCAAATAGACCCGGGACGACATCCTCCCGATTTCGCCTTCGGCCGGCCGTCACGGCTTTTGATAGATCACCTGACCCGCGCGGATGGTGGTGCTCACTTTCGCAAGATTGGCGACGTCGCTGAGCGGATCGCCGTCGAGCACCACGAGATCGGCGTCAAAGCCCTGCTCCACTTTGCCCTTCTTCTCGGCCTTGAAGAACCGCGCCGGATTGGTCGTCAGCGAGGCCAGCACCTGGCGTTCCGACAGCGCGCGGTGCATCAGCTGGAATTCCTGCGTGGTGTCATACAGCGTGGTGAAGCCGACATCGGTGCCGAACAGCACGGTGCCGCCGTTCTCCGAGAACTGCTTGAGCTGGTTGACGGTCGCGGCCACCAGGCGGTTGGTGACGTTGGGGTCGAGAACCACCGTCGTGAACAGCGACAGCGTCGGGATCAGCGCAGTCCCGTGCGCCTTGAACCGCGCCAGCTGATCATCGGTATAGCTTCGCTCGCTGGGCGTGGTGTGCGCGAGCACGTCGACGTCTGCTGCGATCACCGTCTCGACGCCGATCTTGTTCTGCGGATGCGCGAACACCGGCCTGCCCTGCGCATGCGCGACATCGACGGCCGCCTTGGCGATCGCCGGGTCCATGTTGATGACGGGCTTGTCGCCCATGAACGCGCCGGTGAACAGCTTGATGCCGTCCTCGCCCATCGCGAGCCAGTCGCGCGCCCACTTCGCCGCCTCCTCGGGCGTCGCGGCCTCTGGAAGCTGAATTTCGGGCGGCAGGTAGACGGGATGCCCACCCTTGGGAAACACGTTGCCGGCGAGCAGGATGTTGGGACCGGCGACCTCATTTGCTGCGATGCGCTTGCGCAGCGGCAGCGTGTTCCGTGGATCGGAGCCTAGATCCCAGACCGTGGTAAAACCCCATCGGGTCAGCATCTCGTGCATGTGCTGCGTCAGCGGTGCGGCCGGCGCCTCGCCGGCGTTGTGCCAGACATGTTCCGTGAAATGGACGTGGCTGTTCCAGAACCCGGCAACAACAGTCTTGCCGCTGCAATCGATCAGGCGCGCATCCGATGGCAGCTTGACGTCGCCGGACTTGCCGACCGCACTGATGACGCCGTCCGTGATCACGATCGCCGCATCCGGCAGCGCGGCCGCATCGGCCGATGCGTAAAGCGTGCCGCCGCGGAGCACCACGGTCTCGGCATGCGCCGCCGCGGAGCCGACAGCCGAGCCAATGAGAAAAAGCGCAATGCGTAACCAGGTCCGGATCATGGACAGCCTCTTTGATGGGTGCATGCCGGCAACGACCGGCGCGCGGCAACATAGCCGCGGCGCGATGAGCCGCTTTGATCGTTCTTGCTGTCCGCGACGGATATCGGAAGGCGGCGTCCGCCGTCACTCCTCAGGCGCGTTCTCGATCGGGTCGAAGCGATCGGCCTCGAGCCCGAGCAGATTCCATGACTGCAGCATGTGCGGCGGCAGCGGAGCCGTCGCGTCGATCACGCCGCCGCGCGGGTGCGGAATCACGATGCGGCGGGCGAGCAGATGCAGCCGGTTCTGCAGGCCGCCCGGCAGCTGCCAGTTTTCCTTGTTGAAATATTTCGGATCGCCGACGATCGCGTGATCGATATGCGCCATATGGGCGCGCAATTGATGGGTGCGGCCGGTCACCGGCTTGAGCGAGACCCAGGCGAGCTTCGTCGCCGAGGTTTCGACCACGGCGTAGTAGGTCACGGCGTGGCTGGCGCCCTCGTCGCCATGCGCCGCGATCCGCATGATGCTGTCCTCCTCGCTCTCCTCCTTGGCGAGATAGGTCGAGATGCGGCCCTGCTTCGGCTTCGGCACGCCGGCGACCAGCGCCCAGTAGATCTTGCGCGCGGAGCGATGCCGGAACGAGCCGGTCAGAGCGGTTGCGGCAAAGCGCGTCTTGGCGATCAGCAGGCAGCCCGAGGTCTCGCGGTCGAGCCGATGCACCAGCCGCGGCTTCTGCCCCTTGGCGTCGCGCATCACCTCCAGCATGTCGTCGACATTGCGCGTGATGCCGGAGCCGCCCTGAACCGCCAGACCTGCGGGCTTGTTCAGCACCATCACGTCGGCGTCCTCGAACAGGATCATGTCCTTGAGATCCTGGAGGGTCTTCTTCGCCGCTTCAGACAGGCTGGTGGCCGCCTTCGGCGTATCGAGCCGCAGCGGCGGAATACGGACGCTCTGCCCTTCTTCCAGCCGGTCCTTGCTGTCCGCACGCTTGCCGTTGACGCGCAACTCGCCCTTACGAACGATGCGCTGGATGTGGGAAAACGACAGGCCGGGGAAACGCGCCTCGAGAAAGCGGTCGACGCGCATGTTGTCCTCGTCCGCCGTCACCACCACGGTCTGCACCTTGGTAGGCAGCGGCGGCGGCTCGGCGACGCTCTTCTCCGGCTCGGGCACGAATGGCTTGGGCGCCCGCTGCTTGTCGCCAAGCCGCACCGCCGGCTTGCCGCCCGCGCGATGCGCCGACCCCCGCTCGGCGGCCGGGCCGCGATGGGGACGCGCGCCTTTGGCGCGGTCGGCGGCTGGGCGGAGAGGTCTCTTGACGCGGCGGCTCATGGGGTTGCAACTCCGAAGTTAAGCCCGTGGGTAGCGCAAATGCCGCGAATCGTCACGGCGAAATCGGTACGAATCCGGCACAACATTGGTCAAGTCGGCCGCATCAGGCAATCGACGGAGACCCTTGGAATGAGACTGGCGATTTCGGCTTTGGCGGCGGCCCTGATGCTCTCCAGCCCGGCGCTGGCCCAGCAAAGCCCGACGCCGCAGGACCCGATGCCGGAAGACCTGGCCTAGAAGCTGCTGGAACTCGGCCGCGTCGATCGCAGGAGGCGCTGGCAAAATATCGAAAACAACCCCATGCAAAGGAGCCGGCGGGCGGCGTTCGACAAAGCAACTTGACACGTCGGGCAACTCAGGGATATTCTTCTAATATTCCGAAATTGCGCAAATACTCCTCGCCCAAGGCTGTTGCATATGGCATTTGCTTGCGTCTGCAACTGACGCTTCCACGCCGCAGACAACGGACCGCGCGCTGTTCGCGGCCGCAGCCCAATCTCATCTAGGATTGGGAACGACCATGGGAGTGAACACCAGACTAAGCTTCGCCACCTGCCAACCCTACTTAGTCAAGAACATGCAGTTAGTTACGACGCGAAAAACAACGCTGTAGTCGTATGGCCTCTTTGGACGCAGGCTGACCGCGCATTGAGCGCCGCCTTCGAAGTGATCACGGCCATATCCCAGACCCACCTGCACATCGAATTCCTCCTCGCTTCCGGGGAATCTCGGTGCAACATCGGGAGATGGTCGAGGATCCAGAGTGAAACCAGCGCTGCGCAAGACACCTTCAGCGGTGTCAAACGAACTTCCTTCCGGGATGTATTGCCCGATGAGCTCGTCAATATCGATGAAGCCGCGAAGTCCGCCCCATCGGATGCGCTCGCTACTCTGTGCGGAACGAACATGATCAGCCAAGGCTCGGCGCAATAGTTCGCCCTGCCTCGCTGGATCGGTTTCTGCAGCAGTCACTCGAATTCACTCTCCTGGTTGGCAAGATCGCCAAAAAGATCTGTTGAGGATAAGATATTGCGCAGATCCATGTCCTCGCCGCTTTGTTTCCCGGCGTTCGTTGGACAACGTGGTGACCGAACTACGATCGCTACATATGGTGAACCTCTAAGGGCGTGTACTCATAAATCCGGGACCGTCCGCGTTCGAGGGGTAAGCGGACACGCGGCCTCGACCGCGGGATGTCGCCTTGTGACCCGGACCGGATATCAAACCGCGGCCAATGTGGGCCCTTCGCTCGTTAACCTTGGCTGCTTGTTCCATGTCTTCGAGAAGTTCGGTCGCACGATTGTATGGATCCTGCTACTAAACTTTAGAGAGCTGTCGCCAACATCCGGTGCGAACCGGAGATGGAGCTTAAGGTAAATGTATTCGTCCGCTAGCCTTGGGGGCCTTATTGCCGGTGCGATAGTCGGAGGCCTTTCGGCTTTCATTCAGCTTATCGCCTTTGCGGGCCTCTATTTCGGCGTTCGAGATATCTTCACCAGCCTGCCGGCCAATCCAACCGCAGGCCAAGCTCTGCTGTTCAATTTGACCGTGTATGCGATCCCGGTTCTGATAGTTCTCATCCGGAGTGGCTTTAGCGATGCTGAACCCTCCCGAAGTTCAGCCTTCTTCGGCTCGTTCATCATT
The DNA here is from genome assembly GCF_054063415.1 of Bradyrhizobium sp. USDA 4011. Taxonomy (NCBI): domain Bacteria; kingdom Pseudomonadati; phylum Pseudomonadota; class Alphaproteobacteria; order Hyphomicrobiales; family Nitrobacteraceae; genus Bradyrhizobium; species Bradyrhizobium sp. USDA 4011. The sequence goes on along the minus strand of NZ_JBSSGG010000001.1, from coordinate 7,871,386 downwards.
ACGTTTCCGCTTCCTGCCATCTGGCTTGCCTACGCATGGCAATCGCACGGCAGCATTTGAACCACACCTGTGTGAGCGATTTGGCGTCTACGAAGTCAAACCAGAGGGAACTAGTAAGGTTTGTTTGTGGCCCGTTTCGGAAGTGCAGCGCCGGCCATCGAAAGTCCGGTGACGGAGGAAAACCGGACGTCACGGTTGCACCCTCCGACTTCCGAGTTTGACCCACAAGAGACATTAACGACAGAATAGGAGTGCCACCGCAGATCGGCTTTCACGCAAGTCCTATGATCCGATCACTTCGGAAGCACGACCTTCTCTCGCGGCAGCCCGCTATCGTCGATGTCGAAGTCTGGGTCGAAGAGCGTCTTGCCCTGTGCGCCGAGGAAGGCTGGCTGGGCCTTAATCCACTCGCTTGGCTTCATTTCCTTTGCGTAGGTCAAGAGGCGCGCTTGCAGATCGTTAGCGACCTCGGGAAACAGATTAGCGACGTTATTCCTCTCCCCTGGATCCTTTGCAAGATCAAATAGCTCGGTCTTGCCCGGAAGCAGCGCAATCTTGACCAGCTTCCAATTGCCTTTGCGGATGGCTCCGCGGAAAGCCTCGACATTGATCAGGACGTCTTCATGAGGCGAAGGCTGGTTCTCCGCCAAGGTCCGCCAAATATCCTTGCCATCGAAGGGGTGGTCCGGGCTGCCCTTTGCTCCGGCGAGTGCCAGCACCGTTGGCATCACATCGACCATACCCAATGGTTCATTGACAATGCTCGGTTTGAGCTTGGTGGGCCAATAGAAGATGGTCGGAACCCGGACACCACCTTCGTGAAGGGACCCCTTGCCACTGCGGAGAGCACCATTCGAGGCTGGGGGCTTCGCACCAAGCTCTACGCCCCCACTTTCCGCACGCTCCTCAGGTGACCGGGCCCCTGTTGCAAACAGAGCGCTCTTGGCGCCGCCATTGTCGCTGCTGAATACGATGAGCGTGTTGTCGAGCATGTTCTTCTGCTTCAACGCAGTAACTATCCGCCCAACTTGGGTATCCAAATCGGTGATCATGGCGGCATAGGTGTGCCGATGGACGTCGCCGGCCGCATTCTTGTAGGCATCGATGTCCTGCTTAGGGGCTTGATAAGGTGCGTGCGGTGCGAGGGATGCCACGTAGAGGAACAGCGGCTTGGAAGTGTCGTGGGTCTTGATTATGTTGACGGCTTCATTCCCGATCAGGGTCGTAAAGTAGCCGTCTTCCTTGAGGAACTTGCCGTCCCGCTGCCAATCGACCAGTCCACCCCGCTCCTTGGTGAAATAGTCCACCTCGCCGACAAGATTGCCGTAGAAATGATCGAAGCCGCGGTTCTGTGGCCAGAATTTCTTGTCGGCATGACCAAGGTGCCATTTGCCGACCATGGCCGTTTGATATCCAGCTTCCTTTAGCGCCTGCGGAAGCGTGCGCTCGTCCGTCGGCAGTCCGTATGCATGGCTCGGAAATATGACGAGCGTTTGCAAGCCATAGCGCATGGCGTAGCGACCGGTCATGAGCTCTGCTCGCGATGGCGTGCAAACCGGCATTCCATAAAATGCTTCCGCTCGCACGCCTTCCTTGGCTAGCTGGTCGATGTTCGGCGTTTTGATGTCGCTGCCGCGATAGCCTAGATCGGCATTACCTAGATCATCGGCCAAGATGACCACAATGTTGGGCTTCGTACCCTGTCCGTATGCCAATCCGCAGGAACCCATGAGGCTGCATGCTAGGAGCGTAAACCTTATTGCCGTACGCATCATTGACGCCTCCTCCAAGAGCTTTGGGAAAAAGCTTGGCAGGCGGATCAATCCAATCATTGCGTTAGATCAAGTTATTCAAGCCGCCGGTATGCAGCTAAAGCGCCAGAGGCGGTCGAAGTCGAAGTGTATCGCACCGTACTTGGAGCAAATTGGGATTTCCGCTTGTGGGCCCTTTGCTGACATTCAATTTGGCATCGTCGATGTCTGCTTTTGAGGGCAACTCGGACATTGCATCCCGCGCACGTGCGTACCGGATTTACGAGTATACGCTCTAGCTCCCGCCACGCTCCTTGCGCAGCCGCTGCCAGTAGTCGAGCCGTTTCCTGATCTCGCGCTCGAAACCGCGGTCGGGCGGATCGTAGAAGGTCTGGCGGCCCAGCGCTTCCGGGAAATAGTCCTGGCCGGAGAACGCGTCGGGCGCGTCGTGATCATACTGATAGCCGGAGCCGTAGCCCTCCGACTTCATCAATTTCGTCGGCGAATTCAGAATGTGTTTTGGCGGCAGCAGCGAGCCGCCCTGCTTCGCGGTCTGCATCGCAGCGCCGAACGCAGTGTACACCGCGTTCGATTTCGGCGCGGTGGCGAGATAGACCACGGCCTGTGCGATCGCGAGCTCGCCCTCCGGCGAGCCCAGGAAATCATAGGCATCCTTGGCAGCGTTGCAGACCGCCAATGCCTGCGGATCGGCAAGGCCGATGTCCTCGACGGCCATGCGCACCACGCGGCGCGCCAGGAACAGCGGGTCCTCGCCGGCATCGAGCATGCGCGCGAGATAATACAATGCCGCATCCGGATCGGAGCCGCGCACCGACTTGTGCAGCGCCGAGATCAGATTGTAGTGGCCGTCGGCCGACTTGTCGTAGATCGGCGCGCGGCGTTGCAGGATGGCCTGCAACTGCTCGGCGTTGAACACCTCGCCCTTGCGCGCAGCGCGCCAGACCTCTTCGGCCAATGTCAGCGAGGCGCGGCCGTCACCGTCGGCCATCCGCACCAGCACGGCGCGCGCTTCCGCATCGAGCGGCAAGGCCTTGCCCTCGATCTTCTCGGCATTGGCAAACAGCCGTTCGATCGCGGCCGTGTCGAGCGAATGAAACACCAGCACGCGGGCGCGCGACAGCAGCGCCGCGTTGAGCTCGAACGACGGATTCTCCGTGGTGGCGCCGACCAGCACCACGGTGCCGTCCTCCATCACCGGCAGGAAGGAATCCTGTTGCGCGCGGTTGAACCTGTGCACCTCGTCGACGAACAGCAGCGTGCCCTTGCCGGTCTCGCGCCGGGCCCGCGCGGCATCGAACGCCTTCTTCAGGTCGGCGACGCCGGAGAATACCGCGGAGATCTGCTCGAAATGCAGCTCGGTGGCGTCGGCCAGAAGCCGCGCCACGGTGGTCTTGCCGGTGCCGGGCGGTCCCCAGAACACCAGCGAACCCAGCGTGCGCGTCTCCAGCATGCGGGTCAGCGCGCCGTCTGGGCCGAGGATGTGATCCTGACCGACGACGTCGGCCAGCGTGCGCGGGCGCAGCCGGTCCGGCAGCGGGTGCGGCGCGTCCTGCTCCATCCCCGCCGCAGCGAACAGGTTCGTCGCGTCCCGCGGTTGCTTGGGGTTCATCCGCCGAGCGTCACGTTGATCTGCTGGCCCCCGCGCACCAGCGTGATGCGCCAGATCCGCGACCCCGCCTTCGATACCTTGTCGAGGTCGCTGGTCCGCACGATCTTCTCATTGTTGACCGCAAGGATGATGTCGCCCTTCTGGAAGCCAACACTGGCGGCTGTGCCGTCATCGGCGAGTTCGGTGACGACGACGCCCTCCGCGCCGGCGTCGAGATGCAGCTCGTCGGCCAGCGCCGGCGAGATGTTGGCAACCCTGGCGCCCTGGAATGGCGAACGCGCGGTCAGCACGATCTCGTCGCGGTTGGTATCGGGCGCGGTCTCCAGCGGCACGGTGAGCTTCACCGGCTTGCCGGCGCGCTGCACTTCGATCTCCGCGCTGCCGCCGAGCGGACGGGTCGCGAAGCGATAGTCGAACGCGTTGGGATCGTCGATCGGCGTGCCGTCGATCCCGACGATCAGGTCGGACAGTTTGAGCCCGGCCTTCGCCGCCGGGCTGTTCGGCGCGACGTTGGCGACCAGCGCGCCGGTCGGCAGCTTCAGCCCGAGCGTCTCCGCGATCTCCGGCGTGACGGCCTGCAGCCGCGCGCCAAGCCATGGCCGCTTCACTGCCTTGCCGCCGCTCTTGGCGGAGGCCACCACTACGCGCACCATGTTGGCGGGGATTGCGAAGCCGATGCCCTGCGAACCGCCGGAGCGCGAGAAGATCGCGGTGTTGATGCCGGCGAGCCGGCCGGTCATGTCGACCAGCGCGCCGCCGGAATTGCCGGGATTGATCGCCGCGTCGGTCTGAATGAAGAATTGATAATCCGTGATCCCGACTTGCGTGCGCGCCAGCGCCGAGATGATGCCGTGCGTCACGGTCTGGCCGACGCCGAACGGATTGCCGATCGCCAGCACGACGTCGCCGACCTGCAGCTGGTCCGAATTGGCGAAGTCGAGCGTCGCGAATTTCTCCCTGTTGGTTTCCTTCAGCCGCAGCACGGCGAGGTCGGTGCGGCTGTCCTTCAGCACGATCTCGGCCTCGTATTCGCGCTTGTCGGCGAGCGAGACCTTCACCTGGTCGGCGCCCTCGATCACGTGATTGTTTGTGACCACGAGGCCGGAAGCATCGACCATCACGCCGGAGCCGAGCGAGCGCTGCATCTGCTCGGGCTGCTGCCCCGGGACGCCGAAGAAGCGGCGGAAGATCGGGTCGTCCAGAAACGGATTGCGGTTCTGCACCGTCTTGGCGGCGTAGACGTTGACCACCGCCGGCTGCACCCGCTGCACGATCGGCGCATAGGACAATTGGAGCTCGGCCTGCGAGGACGGCACGCGGCGGTCCTGGGCCGCGGCTGGGGACAGATTCCCCATGAAGGCCAATGTGCACAGAGCGGATATGGCAGCAAAGCGGACGGGTCGGAGCATTCTCACCTCTCGTGGAAACGCCGGAATATAGGCGTGTTCGCCGGGCAATTGAAGGGCGCCCGGCCGGATAACTGGCCCCCGCCGGACCGGTGCAAAACCGCCGGAAGCCGCGTTGAAGCGCGCCGCCAAGCCCCTATGATGACTGTCATCTCACTGCGCCGCTCCGCTTGTTGCCTGCGGACAACAAGCGGAACTGCGATGCCAGGCGGCGCTGTCGTGCGTCAGTCACGATCAACTCCTAGGACGTTTCAGTGAGTGAGTGGGGAATTCAAACACAACAGGGGTGCACAATGGGTGCGACAAAAGTAGGTGCAATCGCCATAGGGCTGGCAGGGGCGCTCGCCGCCTCGCCGGCCTATTCGCAATCGGCCGGAAGCGGCAGCGACGCGGAGATCGCGCTGCTGAAGCAGCAGCTGAAGATGCTCGAGCAGAAGCTCGACAAGCTGCAGAAGCAGACCAATGCCAATACCGCGACCGCAGCCAGCGCGAATGCCAACGCGAAGGCGGCGGATGCCAAGGCCGCCCGGGTCGCAAGCGCCAACGCCGCGATCCCGGTCAAGGGCCCGGTCGCGCCGTCGGGCGTCGTGGTGACGATGCCGAACAACCGGCCGACGATCTGCACTGCGGATGAACAGAACTGCGTTGCGATCACGAGCCGCGTGCACTGGGATGTCGGCGGCTACGACTATCGGCCGAACACCGCAAGTACCTCGCCGCAGAAGCTCGACAGCGGCGAGAACCTCCGCCGCGCCCGCATCGGCATCATCGGCAAATTCTTCGGCGACTGGAATTACGCGCTGATCTACGACTTCGGCGGCTCGTCCGACGGCTTCGGCGGCGCGGCACCGGGATCGCTGCCCGGCGGCGGCACCTCCGGCGTCGAGAATGCCTATCTGAGCTACACCGGCTTCAAGCCGTTCGGCGGCAAGATGGCGATCGAAGGCGGCATCATGGACATCCCGTGGACGCTGGACGAAGCGACGAGCTCCAACGACATCCTGTTCATGGAGCGCGCCTCGGCCGGCATCATCGCACAGAACATCGCGGCCGGTGACTTCCGTTCCGGCGCCGGCACCCGCTGGTGGAACGACCAGCTCTGGATCGGCGGCTATGTCACCGGACCAACGACGGGCGCGATTCACTCCGCGTCGTCAGCCGCGCCGGCCGGCACGTCCGAGCAGTATGGCGGTGTCATCCGCGTCGCCGGCAATCCGATCAGCGGCAAGAACTACTCGGTGCATATCGGCGCCGATGCGGAATGGCTGGTCCAGCCGCCGCGCAACCAGCTCACCCAGGCGCAGACGCTCACGCTGAACGACCGGCCCGAGCTGCGCATCGACCCGACGACGCTGACCTCGACCGGTGCGATCGCCAACGTCTCCGGCGCGCAGGTCTACGGCGTCGAGGCGGCTGCGACCTACGGCCCGTTCATCGCACAGGGCGAGTACTATTGGTTCAACGTCGACCGCTCCGCGAATACCGGGCTGCCGCCGTTCGGCGCGCCGAGCCTGAAATTCGACGGCGGATATGCGCAGGTCGGCTATGTGCTGACCGGCGAGAACCACGCCTACAATCCGGCAGCGGCCTCCTATGGCGGCATCAAGCCGCACGATCCGTTCTCGCTCGCCGGTGGTGGCATTGGCGCCTGGGAAATCGCCGGCCGCGTCAGCACGATGAACCTCAACGACCAGGTCGGCCAGGCCGTCGGCATCGCGGGCGGGCGGCAGACGGTCTACACCGCCGGGCTGAACTGGTACGTCAACAACAACGTCCGTTTCATGCTGAACTACCTGCACGGCGACGTCGCCAAGCAGGCCTCGGCGACCTCGCCTGTGGATGCCGGCTCGAAGTTCGACGCGGTCGCGCTGCGCACGCAAGTAGCGTTCTGACGCAATCTGATCAGCGCCGACAACAAAGGCCGGGAGCGACACGCCGCTCCCGGCCTTCTTCATTCCAGATTGTCAGGCCGCGCGCTTCGACTTCTTCACGACGACCTCCGGCACCGGCGCGCAGGACAGCCGTTCCTGATGGCCCTCGCCCCAGGCTTTCAAAATATCGATCACCGGACGCAGGCTCTCGCCGAGTTCGGAGAGCGTGTATTCGACCCGCGGCGGCACCTCGGCGTAGACCTTGCGGATCACGAGGCCGTCGTCCTCCAGCGCCCGCAGTTGCTTGGTCAGCATGCGCTGGGTGATGCCGGGCATCCGCCGCCGCAGCTCGCCGAAGCGCTGGGTGCCGGCCTGCAAATGATACAGGATCACGCCCTTCCACTTGCCGTCGATCAGGTCGAGCGCCGCCTCGACCGCGCAGCCCGGCCGGCGCGCGAAGTTCTGCCGTTTCATCGAGAATTTCCCAATAGTATACAAACGGGGACTAGTTCCCTGTTTTTACAGTACTTGCCAAAAGGGCGCTAGCGCGACAGGTAACACGGCAGGCAATCGACCACCACGGAGACCAGGCATGAAGGCCGTCGGATACCAAAAATCGCTGCCGATCGAGGCGGCGGATTCGCTCGTCGATTTCGAGATCGCCAAGCCCGAACCGAAGGGGCGCGACATCCGCGTCGCGGTGAAGGCGATCTCGGCCAACCCGGTCGACTACAAGGTGCGCAAACGCGCCGCGCCGACCGACGGTGGCTACAAGATCCTCGGCTTCGATGCGGCCGGCGTGGTCGACGCCGTCGGGTCCGACGTCTCGCTGTTCAAGCCGGGCGATGAGGTGTTCTACGCGGGCTCGATCCTGCGCCAGGGCACCAACTCGGAATTTCATCTGGTGGATGAGCGCATCGTCGGCAACAAGCCGGCCTCATTGTCGTTCGCGCAGGCCGCCGCCCTGCCCCTGACCTCGATCACCGCTTGGGAGCTGCTGTTCGACCGGCTCGGCGCGGTGCCGGGCAAGAGCCTCGATCCACGCACGCTGCTGATCACCGGCGGCGCCGGCGGCGTCGGCTCGATCCTGATCCAGCTCGCGCGCCGCCTCACCGGGCTGACCGTGGTTGCGACCGCGACGCGGCCGGAGTCTCAGAAGTGGTGCCGCGATCTCGGTGCGCATGCGGTGATCGATCACTCGCAGCCGATGAAGGAGCAGATCGAGAGCTTGAGGCTGCCGCCGGTCGGCCTCGTCGCCAGCCTTACCTTCACCGACCAGCACTACAAGTCGATCGCCGACTTCATCGCGCCGCAGGGCAAGTTCGGCCTGATCGACGATCCCGCCGAATTCAACGTCGCCGTGTTCAAGGGCAAGGCGGTGTCGGTGCACTGGGAATCGATGTTCACGCGCTCCTCGTTCCAGACGCCTGACATGATCGCGCAGCATCATCTGCTCAACGACGTTGCCGACCTCATCGACAAGGGCGTGCTGCGCACCACGCTCGACCAGACCTTCGGCACCATCAACGCCGCCAACCTGAAGCGCGCCCATGCGCTGCTGGAAAGCGGCAAGTCGCGCGGCAAGATCGTGCTGGAGGGCTGGTAGCCCCGACGCGCAGGGTGAGTTAGCCCAGCGTATTTCGCTCTGCGAACGACGGTCACGCTGACGCTAACCCGCCCTACCAACTCGCGAGATATCCCCACAGGCCGGCGCGTGGCTTTGCCAAAGCCATGACATCGCCTGTATGATTTGCGCAACGATCACCCCGTCCTCAATCCGGCCGCGCGAGACGCGGCCGGAACGGTGGTGACGCCCCAAGGGGATACACGGGGATGGGAGGAAACCGATGAGTTTGCTCACGGCCGATCCGTCGCGGATCGATCCGGAGTGGATGACGCGGGCGCTGCGCGCAGCCGGTGCGATCGACCAGGCGAAGGTCATCGAACTCGTCTGCAAGCCGGTCGGCAATGGCCTCGTCGGCGACAGCTATCGGTTTCATCTGACCTATGACGGCGATGAGCCGAACGCGCCCTCAAGCGTCATCGGCAAATTCCCGGCCGCAGATCCCGACAGCCGCCGCTCCGGTTCCGCGCACACGCTCTACATCCGCGAGGTCGCCTTTTATCGCGAACTGGCGGCCACCGTCGACATTCACACCCCGCGGCCGATCCTCGCCGAAATCGATCTTGCGACCGACGACTTCACGCTGATCCTGGAAGACCTGGCGCCCGCACGCCCGGGAGACCAGCTCGCCGGATGCGCGATCGCGGACTGCCTGACGGCGATGCGTGAGGCCGCCGCGCTGCATGCGCCGCGATGGAACGACCCGACGCTCGACGCGGTGCAATGCTTCGTGGTCGCCGCAAGCCGGCGCAGGGATCTTCGCGCGGTGCTGCCCGCCATCATCGGTCACTACAAGGAGCGCTATCACGGCGTGATCGAGCCGGAATTCCTGGATCTGATCGACCGGCTGCCAGACGCGATACCGCGCTACCAGTCCGATCGATCGGTGCCGCGAACCTTGCAGCACGCGGACTTCCGGCTCGACAACATGCTTTTCGAGGTGCGCGGCAACACCCGTCCGATGGCGACGCTGGACTGGCAGACGCTGACGGTGGGGCCAGGCATCGTCGACGTCGCCTATTTCCTGTCGGCCGGTGTCGATCCGTCCGAGCGGCGGCTTCATGAAGCCGATCTCGTGCGGTTCTATCATTCCGAGCTGATCCGGCGCGGCGTGCGGGACTATGGCTGGGATGATTGCTGGCGGGATTACCGGCGCTACACGCTGCATGGCATCATGATGGGCGTCGTCTCGGCGCTCAGCGTCCAGCGCTCCGAGCGGGGCGACGCGCTGTTCCTGAAAATGACCCGTGGCGCCTGCGCGCAAGCGCTGGACCACGACAGTTTTTCATACTGGCAGGACTGACGCGCGATCGGGCGAAATGGCTGCCGTGAAGATGACGCGTCAAGACAGCGAAAGGGATCGGCGTGCTCAACAAACTGGACGACTTCCCCATCCACCAGACGCCGGAGCCGATCGCGGTTCCCTCGACCAGCGACCGCAATGTCTATGACCGGACCTGGTTCAACGGCTACACCGCCGACGGCGCGTATTATTTCGGGATCGGCATCGCGATCTACCCGCACCGCAAGATCCTCGATTGCGCCTTCAGCGTCGTGGAGCGTGGCGGACGGCAGCATTGCTTCTACGGTTCGCGGCGGGCGCCGCTCGAGCGCACCGAGATGCAGGTCGGCCCGTTCAGGCTGGAGGTCATCGAACCGATGCGGCGGACGCGGGTCGTGCTCGACGACAATGCGACGGGTCTCGCCTGCGACCTGACCTTCTCCGCACGCACGGCCGCGATCCAGGAGGCGCGGCAAACGCTTTGGTCCGGCGACCGCCGCGCGGTGGACTCGACCCGGTTCGACCAGTTCGGCCGCTGGAGCGGCGTCGTGCGCCACCCCGATGGCGAGATCAAGGTGGACGATCACGCCTGCTACGGCACCAAGGATCGCTCCTGGGGGGTTCGCAATGTCGGCGAACGCGATGTCGGCGGCGCGCCGATGCCGCCGCCGAGCGTGTTCTTCCTCTGGGCCCCGCTGGTCTGGGACGACCACATCTCGCATGCCATCTTTTTCGACGGGACACAGGGTGAGGCCCTGGTCCGCGAGGGCATCACCGCGCCATTGTACCGGAGCGAAGCCGAGATTCCCGGCGTCGTCGATGGGCGCGACCGCCGCATGGCAACCGCGCGGCACCGCGTCAAATACGTCCCGAACACGCGCCTTGCGCAGTCAGCCGAAATCGACCTGGTCGACATCGACGGCCACACCTCGACCATCGCGCTCGACCCGATCCTGAAATTCCAGATGAAGGGCCTCGGCTACGGTCATCCGCAATGGGGCCAGGGCATGTGGAAGGGCGAGCTCGAGATCGGCGGCGAGTCGTTCGATCCCGTCACGCTCGATCCGCTGGCCCGCGAGAACGTGCACGTGCAACAGGTGGTGCGCGCCCGCCAGGGCGACCGGACGGGTATTGGCGTCCTGGAGCAGATATGCTTCGGCCCCTACCGTCCGGCCGGCTTCAGCGAGTTTCTCGACGGCGCCAAGGGTTAGCAAGGGTTAGCTCGGCGGCACGCCTTCGACGAAGATCAGCCGGCGGTCCAACGCGGTCCGCCGATGCTTGAGCGCCTCGGCATATTCCGGCGATGCGTACCACTCGCGCAGCCGCGTCATCGACGGGAATTCGACGACGATGATGCTCTTCGGCGGCGGGCCGCCTTCGACGGCCTCCGCAGCACCGCCGCGCACCAGATAGCGCCCGCCATACTGCGCGATCGCCTTGGCGGCGATGGCGCGATAGGCCTCGAAGCCTGCGGCATCCTTCACGTCGACCTCGGAAATCACATAGGCTGACATGGCCGCGCCTCAGGCGATGGTATTGACGATGCCGCCCTCGGCGCGCAGCGCGGCGCCATTGGTCGCGGAGGCCTGCTTGGAGCAGACATAGACGACGAGGTTGGCGATCTCCTCGGTGCTCGCAAAGCGTTGCAACAGCGAGGTCGGCCGGTGCTGCTTGACGAAGTTGGAGGCCGCCTCCTCGACCGACTGGCCGTTCTGCTGGGCGAGATCCTTGACGAAGGTCTCGACCCCCTCGGACATCGTCGGCCCCGGCAGCACGGAGTTGACGGTGACCGCGGTGCCACGGGTCAGCTGCGCGAGCCCGCGCGCGATCGCGAGCTGCGCGGTCTTGGTCGTGCCGTAGTGGATCATCTCGGTCGGGATGTTGAGGCCGGATTCCGAGGAGATGAAGACGATGCGGCCCCAATTGCGCTTCAGCATGCCCTGCATGTAGCCGCGCGACAGCCGCACGCCCGACATCACGTTAACCTCGAAGAAGCGGCTCCAGTCCTCGTCGGGAATATCGAAGAACGGCTTCGGCTCGAAGATGCCGGCATTGTTGACGAGGATGTCGACCTCGGGCAGAGCCGCGAGCAGCGCCTTGCACCCGGCCGATGTCGAGACGTCGGCGGCGATGCCGCGGACTTTGGCGCCTGGCACTGCCTTCTCGATCGCGGCAACCGCTGCATCGACCTTGGCCTCGCTGCGGCCGTTGATGACGACATCGGCGCCGGTTTCTGCCAGCCCCCTGGCGATGGCGTTGCCGATGCCCGCGGTCGAGCCGGTCACCAGCGCGGTCTTTCCGGAAAGGTCGATTTTCATTTGTCATCTCCATTGATGTGAATGGAGATATCGGGCGTGGGATCACGCATAGCAATTGCACCTCACCGACGCGTGAGAAACTTGAAGACATCTCGTCGTCCTGGCGAAAGCCAGGACGACCACTGGGATGGAGCGCCGCGCAAAATAAAAACGGCGCCCGAAGGCGCCGTCTTCAAAACCTGGCTCGAGAGCGGTCTAGCCGCCTCGGCGAGAGCGGCGTTACGCCGCCTCGGCTTCCTTGCCCTGGGCCGGACCGGAGTCCTGGCCCTTGGCATCGACGTCGCGATCGACGAACTCGATCACGGCCATCGCCGCGTTGTCGCCGTAGCGGAAGCCGGCCTTGATGATGCGGGTGTAGCCGCCCTGGCGGTCCTTGTAGCGGGTCGCCAGCGTGTCGAACAGCTTCTTGACCTGGTCGAGGTCGCGCAGCTCCGAGATCGCCTGGCGGCGCAGGGCCAGGCCACCCTTCTTGCCGAGGGTGACGAGCTTCTCGACGATCGGCCGCAGCTCCTTGGCCTTCGGCAGCGTGGTGACGATCTGCTCGTGCTTGATCAGCGCGGCCGCCATGTTGGCGAACATCGCACGCCGGTGCTCGGCGGTGCGGTTGAGCTTCCGATGAACCTTGCCGTGACGCATTGACTTCTTCCTTCTTCAATTCTGCCGCGGTGGTTCAGCGACAAGTTTTGCAGGTGGGCATCCTGCGTTCGCCCGCAAAAGCGCCTTGGCGCGCTTTTGCTATCTCGCTTGAGCATGATCCTCGCGGAAAACCGCTCCGCACTTTTCCAGGATCATGCTGCGTAAAATCGTGGCCGGAGATGCTCCGGCCACGACGGTGAATTCGGATCAGTAGTGATCCTCGAAGCGCTTGGCGAGCTCGTCGATGTTCTCCGGCGGCCAGCCCGGCACTTCCATGCCGAGGTGCAGGCCCATCTGGGCCAGCACTTCCTTGATCTCGTTCAGCGACTTGCGGCCGAAGTTCGGGGTGCGGAGCATTTCCGCTTCGGACTTCTGCACGAGGTCGCCGATGTAGACGATGTTGTCGTTCTTCAGGCAGTTTGCCGAACGCACCGACAGCTCGAGCTCGTCGACCTTCTTGAGGAACGCCGGGTTGAACGCGAGATCGGGGATGATCTCCTGCGTGACTTCCTTGCGCGGCTCTTCGAAGTTGACGAACACGTTGAGCTGATCCTGCAGGATGCGCGCCGCATAGGCCACCGCGTCCTCCGGCGTGATCGCGCCGTTGGTCTCGATCGTCATGGTCAGCTTGTCGTAGTCGAGGATCTGGCCCTCACGGGTGTTCTCGACCTTGTAGGAGACCTTGCGGACCGGCGAGAACAGGCTGTCGACCGGGATCAGGCCGATCGGCGCATCCTCAGGCCGGTTGCGCTCGGCGGCGACATAGCCCTTGCCGGTCGCGACCGTGAACTCCATGCGGATCTCGGCACCATCGTCCAGCGTGCAGAGCTGCAGGTCGGGATTGAGCACGGTGACGTCGCCGACGGTCTGGATATCGCCGGCGGTGACGGCGCCCGGGCCCTGCTTCTTCACGACCATGCGCTTCGGGCCTTCGCCCTGCATCTTGATCGAGATGTCCTTGATGTTGAGGACGATGTCGGTGACGTCTTCGCGGACACCGGCGATCGAGGAGAACTCGTGCAGCACGCCGTCGATATGCACCGACTGCACCGCCGCGCCCTGCAGCGAGGACAGCAGGATGCGGCGCAGCGCGTTGCCGAGCGTCTGGCCGAAGCCGCGCTCAAGCGGCTCGGCGACCACGGTGGCGAACCGGCTCGCGTCCGAGCCCGGCGTCACCTGCAGCTTGTTCGGTCGAATAAGTTCTTGCCAATTTTTCTGGATCGTCACTTGTTCACCCATGTGCCAGTCGTCGGGCCCGTCGAATGGCCGAACCTGGCGTTGGAGATCGCGGAACAGTCCGCGCGGTCAATTCCAAAAACGATCGCAGGGCGGCTGGAGGCCGCCCGCGATTTACAGATCAAACGCGCCGACGCTTGCGCGGACGGCAGCCATTGTGCGGGATCGTGGTCACGTCGCGGATCGAGGTGACGGTGAAGCCCGCAGCCTGCAGCGCACGGAGCGCCGACTCACGGCCCGAACCCGGGCCGGCCACTTCAACCTCCAGCGTGCGCATGCCGTGTTCCTGCGCCTTCTTGGAGACGTCTTCGGCCGCGACCTGCGCGGCATAGGGGGTCGACTTGCGCGAGCCCTTGAAGCCCATCGTGCCAGCCGACGACCAGGCGATGGTGTTGCCCTGCGCGTCGGTGATGGTGATGGTCGTGTTGTTGAACGACGAATTCACGTGCGCGATGCCGGAGGCGATGTTCTTGCGTTCGCGGCGGCGTACGCGGGTGGCTTCCTTGCCCATTTCAAACCTTTCCTGTGATCTCAACGCCGCCGTAGTGCCAGCGGCTACACCTCAAAACGCAAATGGCGAGCAGCGAATTTTGATTCGCTACTCCCCACCTGCAATTCGCGAAACTTACTTCTTCTTGCCGGCGATCGCCTTGGCCGGACCCTTGCGCGTGCGCGCATTGGTGTGGGTGCGCTGGCCGCGCACCGGCAGACCACGGCGATGACGCAGGCCGCGATAGCAGCCGAGGTCCATCAGCCGCTTGATGTTGATGCCGACCTCACGACGGAGGTCGCCCTCGACCAGATAGTCGCGGTCGATGACTTCGCGGATCTGCAGGACCTCCTGGTCGGTCAACTGGCTGACACGACGGTCCGCCGGGATCTTGACCTTCTCGATGATGTCGGCCGCGTTCTTCTGGCCGATACCATGGATGTACTGAAGCGCGATCAGCACGCGCTTATTGGTAGGAATGTTGACGCCGGCAATACGGGCCACGGACTTCTCTCCTGTCGCCGATCCATCACGGATACGGGCTTCTCAAGTTCTTGCTCTCTGCGGGCTTGTGTCCGCAAACGCGAACACGACGCCCTTCCCCTGATGTCCTTCGGGGCCCGGCATCGTCATAAAACTATCCAACTTGGATGCGGGGCTTATTAAAGGATTCATGTCGGTTTCGTCAACCGCTCCTAGCGTTTAGCTCGCTTTTTCGTGAGCCTTTTTGCTGCCTTTTTGGTGGCCTTTGCCCCCTTCCGGGCATTCGCGGTACGGGCGGCCTGCCTTGCGGCCTTCTTCACGGTCTTCCTGGCCGGTTGCATCGCCGTTTTCTTGGTCGTTTTCTTGGCAGCCTTCTTGGCGGCTTTGACCTTGGAGGCCGGCTTTGAGGCCGCCTTGGCCCCCTTCCGGGCCGGCTTGGCGGCCGTTTTGGCCGATTCGGCGACCTTCTTGGTCGCCTTTTTCGCGGTCTTCTTAGCCGTCCTGGACGCCTTCGAGGCGCTCTTGTGCTCCTCGTGCTCCTTCGGTTCCAGCGCGCCGAGCGCGGTCAGGATCCGGTTGATCTCGCGGGTGACGTGCTCGATGGTCATCATGCCATCGACCGTCAGGAGCTTCCGCCGCTCCGAATAATAGTGAATCAGCGGCTCGGTCATCGAGCGGTACTGCGCCAGGCGCCTGGTCAGCACTTCCGGCGTATCGTCGAGGCGCACTTCCTCGCCGCGCGCGCGGGTTTCCTCGGCGCGCTTCTCGACGCGGGCGAGCAGCGCACTCTCGTTGACGCGCAGCTCGACGACGGCGTCGAGCTTGAGGTGCTTTTTCCGGAGCAACTCGTCGAGCGCCTCCGCCTGCGGCACGGTGCGCGGGAAGCCGTCGAGAATGAAGCCCTTCTTCGCGTCGGGCTCCTCGATCCGGTCGGCGATGATTCCCACCACGACCTCGTCGGGAACCAGGCCGCCATTGGCCATGATCTCCTTGGCCTGCAAGCCGACCGGGGTGCCCGCGGCAGCGGCAGCGCGCAGCATCTCGCCGGTCGAGAGCTGAACGATCCCATGCCGGTGCACCAGCCGCTGCGCCTGGGTTCCCTTGCCCGAGCCCGGCGGCCCCAAAAGGATCAATCTCATATCTGTTTCGCCCCCCGGCTAGGTGGGCGACGTCCGCACACCCGTGTTTTGAGTTTGGAGCCGCGCCGCGATCAGCGGCGGCGGCCTCCCCTGAGCTTCGACTTCCTGATCAGCCCTTCATACTGATGGGCGAGCAGATAGCCCTGAACCTGCGACACCGTATCCATCGTTACACTGACGACGATCAAAAGCGAGGTGCCACCAAAGTAGAATGGGACCGAGGCGTAGGAAATCAGAATTTCGGGGATCAGGCAGACGATCGCGAGATAGATCGCACCGAGCACCGTGATGCGCGACAGCACGTAGTCGATGTATTCCGCGGTGCGCTCACCGGGCCGGATGCCCGGGATGAAGCCGCCATGCTTCTTCAGATTGTCGGCGGTCTCGGTCGGGTTGAACACGATCGCGGTGTAGAAGAACGCGAAGAACACGATCAGCGCGAGATACAAGAGCAGGAACAGCGGCCGGCCATGGCTGAGCTGGGTGGTGAGCCACTGGAACCACTCCGGCCCCTTGCCGGCGTTGAAGTTCGCAACCGTGGTCGGCAGCAGCAGCAGCGACGAGGCGAAGATCGGCGGAATCACGCCCGAGGTGTTGAGCTTGAGCGGCAGATGCGAGGACTGGCCCTCGAACATCTTGTTGCCGACCTGGCGCTTCGGATACTGAATCAGCAACCGGCGCTGCGCACGCTCCATGAACACGATGAAGGCGATCACGGCGACCGCCATCACGATGACGATCAGGATCAGGCCGGTCGACATCGCGCCCTGGCGGCCGAGTTCCAGCATGTTGGCGAGCGCCGACGGCAGCTCGGCGACGATGCCGGAGAGGATGATTAGCGAGATACCGTTGCCGATGCCGCGCGAGGTGATCTGCTCGCCGAGCCACATCAGGAACATGGTGCCGCCGGTCAGCGTGATCGCGGTCGAGATCCGGAAGAACATGCCGGGGTCGCTGACGACATTGCCGGCGCCTTCGAGGCCGATCGCGATGCCGTAGGACTGGAACAGCGCCAGGATCACCGTCAGATAGCGGGTGTACTGGTTCAGCGTCTTGCGGCCCGCCTCGCCTTCCTTCTTGAGCGCCTCGAGCTGCGGCGACACGGTGGTCAGCAGCTGAACGATGATCGATGCCGAGATGTACGGCATGATGTTCAGCGCAAAGATCGCCATGCGGTGGATGCCGCCGCCGGCGAACATGTTGAACATGCCGAGGATGCCGCCGGACTGGCTGCGGAACACCTGCTCCCAGATGTTGGGATCGATGCCCGGCAGCGGGATATAGGTGCCCAGCCGATAAACAAGCAGCGCACCCAGGGTGAACCAGATGCGCTTCTTCAGCTCGTCGGCTTTCGCCAGCTGTCCGAAATTGAGGTTTGCGGCAAGTTGTTCGGCTGCTGAGACCATGTTCGGCTTTCTCCCGGAGCCCGCTTCGCCGACGCCCCAAGAAACTCGTTCTCTCGGGCCGTCGGCAGACACCGGACATTATCTGGTGCGCGGCCTCGATAAGTCCATCATTCGATCTGCGGATTGCCCGCGCAGGCCGCGGGCAATGACGCAGATGTTACGCCGCCTCGCCTTCGTCCTTGGCGGGGGCCAGGATCTTGACCGAGCCGCCGGCCTTCTCGACCGCAGCAATGGCCGACTTGGAGGCGCCGTGCGCTTCGATGGTCAGCTTGGTCTTGATCTCGCCGCGGCCGAGCAGCCGCAACCCGTCCTTGGCGCGGCGCAGCACGCCGGCCTTCACCAGCGACTCGACGTTCACCGTCGCGCTCGCATCGACCAGCTTGTTGTCGATCGCTTCCTGCAGACGGTCGAGATTGATCTCGGCGAAGTCGAGCCGGAAGATGTTGTTGAAGCCGCGCTTCGGCAGACGGCGATGCATCGGCATCTGGCCGCCTTCGAAACCCTTGATGCGGACGCCCGAACGCGCGGTCTGGCCCTTGCCGCCGCGGCCCGAGGTCTTGCCCTTGCCGGAACCGATGCCACGGCCGACACGCATGCGCTTCTTGCGCGAGCCGGCGTTGTCGGCGATATCGCTGAGCTTCATCGCCCTTCTCCTTATCTCTGCTTACTCGCCGACGACGCGGACGAGATGCTGGACTTTGCTGATCATGCCGCGAACTTCAGGGGTATCCTGCAGCTCGGCTACCCGGCCGATCTTGTTGAGCTTGAGGCCGATCAGCGTCGAACGCTGCGAGTGATGGCGGCGGATTGCGCTGCCGATCTGCTCGACCTTGATGGTCTTGCTGGCCTGGGCCATGACAGTAACTCCGAATAGCGCTTCGAGAAGCGAGCGTTGTTATTCCGCCACCACTTCGGCGTCACCGCCGACGCGGCGCGACTGCAGGGTGGAGACCTTGATGTTGCGGCGCGCAGCCACCGAGCGCGGCGAATCCTGATGCTTCAGCGCGTCGAAGGTCGCGCGAACCATGTTGTAGGGATTCGACGAGCCGATCGACTTCGCCACCACGTCCTGGATGCCGAGTGTCTCGAACACCGCGCGCATCGGGCCGCCGGCGATGATGCCGGTACCGGCCGGAGCGGCACGCAGGTAGACGCGGCCGGCGCCGTGACGGCCGGCGATGTCGTGATGCAGCGTGCGGCCTTCGCGCAGCGCGACCCGCGTCAGGTTGCGCTTCGCCGATTCGGTCGCCTTGCGGATCGCTTCCGGAACTTCGCGCGCCTTGCCGTGGCCGAAACCGACCCGGCCCTTCTGATCGCCAATCACGACCAGCGCCGCAAAGCCGAAGCGCTTGCCGCCCTTGACGACCTTCGCCACGCGATTGATGTGGACGAGCTTGTCGACGAACTCGCTGTCGCGCTCCTCGCGATCCCTGCTCCGTTCGCGTCCGCCGCGTTCGCGTTCACCTGCCATGGTGTTTTCCAATCTCTAGGAGGCCTGACGCCTCTATCCTGGTAATCGTTCGTAAAGTTTAGAAGCTCAATCCGCCTTCGCGCGCCGCATCCGCGAGCGCCTTGACGCGCCCGTGATAGATGTAGGCGCCGCGATCGAACACGACTTCCTTGACACCCTTCTGCGCCGCGCGTTCCGCCAGCAGCTTGCCGACGGCCTTCGCCGCATCGATGTCGGCGCCGGTCTTGCCGGCGTCGCGCAGGTTCTTCTCCAGCGACGAGGCGGACGCGAGCGTCTCGCCCTTCTGGTCGTCGATGACCTGGGCGTAGATGTGCTTGGACGAGCGGAACACCGACAGCCGCGGACGGCCGCCTGCCGAGCGGCGAAGCGCAAGGCGGACGCGCTGCTTGCGCCGGGCATTCGTAACCTTGAGTGACATGACCGGCTCCGTTACTTCTTCTTGCCTTCCTTGCGGAAGATGAATTCGTTGGCGTACTTCACGCCCTTGCCCTTGTAGGGCTCCGGCGGACGGTAGGCGCGGATCTCGGCGGCGACCTGGCCGACGCGCTGCGGATCGTTGCCGGTGATCGTGATCTCGGTCGGCTTCGGCACCGCGATGGTGATGCCTTCCGGGATCGCGTAGACCACGTCGTGGCTGTAGCCGAGCGCGAGCTGCAGGTTCTTGCCCTGCATCGCGGCGCGGTAACCGACGCCGGTGATCTCGAGCTTCTTCTCGAAGCCCTTGGTGACGCCCTCGACGAGGTTGGCGACCTGCGCGCGCGCGGTGCCGTACATCGCCTGCGCGCGGTTGGTCTTGACGCGCGGGGCGACCTTGACCTGGCCGTTCTCGAACTTCACCTCGACGTCGTCATGCACGACGAACTGAAGCTGGCCCTTCGGCCCCTTCACCTTCACCGTCTGGCCCTCGACGCTTGCCGTCACACCCGACGGGATCGCCACCGGCCTCTTGCCGATACGTGACATCGTAAAATCCTTCCTCAGAACACCGTGAAGAGAACTTCGCCGCCCACGTTGGCGTCGCGCGCCTCGTGGTCAGCCATGATTCCCTTCGGCGTCGACAACACCGAAATGCCGAGACCGTTGTTCACGCGCGGCAGGTTCTTCACCGAGGCGTAAACCCGGCGGCCCGGCTTCGACACCCGCTCGATCTCGCGGATGACGGGCTCGCCGTCGAAATACTTCAGCTCGATCTCGAGCTCGCTGCGGCCCGAGGCATGCTCGACGCTGGCGTAGCCCCGGATGTAGCCCTCGGACTTCAGCACTTCGAGCACGTTGGCGCGCATCTTCGAGCCGGGGCTCGAGACCTTGGACTTCGAACGCATCTGCGCGTTGCGGATGCGGGTGATGAGATCGCTGATCGGATCGTGCGTAGACATTGTTCCGACCCTCCCCTTACCAGCTCGACTTCACGAGGCCGGGAACCAGGCCCTTGGAGCCGAGTTCACGCAGCGCGATGCGCGAGAGCTTGTTCTTGCGGTAGTTCGAGCGCGGACGCCCGGTCAGCTCGCAACGGTTGCGGATGCGCGTCGGCGACGAGTTGCGCGGCATCTCGGCGAGCTTCAGCGTCGCCGCGAAGCGCTCTTCCATCGGCTTGGTCTTGTCGGCGATGATCGCCTTCAGCTTCTCGCGGCGCGGGCCGGCGTTCTTCGCCATCCGCTTGCGCCGGTTGTTCTTCTCGATCGAACTCTTCTTTGCCATGCTTGGCTCCTGGGTATCCGCGTTTGAGTGGCTTTGGCTCAGCTACTCACTGCCGGAACGGGAAATTGAAAGCGGTCAACAAGGCGCGCGCCTCGTCGTCGGTCTTGGCGGTGGTGCAGACCGTGATGTCCATGCCACGCGCTTCCGAGACCTTGTCGAAGTCGATCTCGGGGAAAATGATGTGCTCCTTGATGCCGAGCGAATAGTTGCCACGGCCGTCGAAGCTCTTCGGGTTCAGGCCGCGGAAGTCGCGGACGCGGGGCAGCGCCACGTTCACCAGGCGGTCGATGAACTCGTACATATGGGCCTTGCGCAGCGTGACCTTGCAGCCGATCGGCTGGTTCTCGCGCAGCTTGAAGGTCGCGATCGCGATCCGCGAATAGGTCACGATCGCCTTCTGGCCGGCGATCTGGCTCAGCTCGGCAGCGGCGGTCTCGGCCTTCTTGCGGTCGTTGACGGAATCGCCGACGCCCATGTTGAGCACGACCTTGTCGAGGCGCGGCACCTGCATCACGTTGGCATAACCGAACTTCTCGGTCATCATGCCGCGGATCTTCTTGTCATACTCCGCGCGCAGGCGCGGCGTGTAAGCTGTATCAGCCATCGATCTCTGCTCCCGAGCTCTTGGCAACACGAACCTTCTTGCCATCGGCATGAATCTTGAACCCAATGCGGGTCGGCTTGCCGTCCTTGCCGACATACGCAATGTTGGACAGGTCGATCGGCATCTCCTTGGAGATGATGCCGCCTTCCTGGGTCTGGCTCTGCTTCTGGTGACGCTTCACCATGTTGATGCCGCGAACGAGAGCTTTGTTCTCGTCCGGACGCACCTCGAACACCTCGCCGGTGCGACCCTTGTCGCGGCCGGTGAGCACCATCACCTTGTCGCCCTTGCGGATCTTGGCAGCCATCACAGCACCTCCGGCGCAAGCGAAATGATCTTCATGTGGTTCTTGGCGCGCAGCTCGCGCGGCACCGGCCCGAAGATACGGGTGCCGACCGGCTCGGACTGATTGTTGATCAGCACGGCGGCGTTGCGGTCGAAGCGGATGACCGAACCGTCGGCGCGGCGGATGTCCTTGCGGACCCGGACCACGACGGCCTTCATCACGTCGCCCTTCTTCACCTTGCCACGCGGAATGGCTTCCTTGATCGACACAACGATAACGTCGCCCACGGTGGCATAGCGGCGCTTGGAGCCTCCAAGAACCTTGATGCACATGACACGGCGTGCGCCTGAATTATCGGCCACGTCGAGGTTGGTCTGCATCTGAATCATTGATGCACCTCGTCCTCTTTCTGCGCTTTAGCGCGCCCAAAATTTCCCTGAATGTCTTCGGCCAGGCCGAAGTAATCAGGCCGTTTTCTTGTGTTCGCCCCGGACCACGGTCCAGCGCTTCAGCTTCGAGATCGGCTTCGATTCCTCGATCCAGACCATGTCGCCCGGCTTGAACTGGTTGTCCTCGTCGTGCGCGTGGTAGTTCTTGGAACGGCGGATCGTTTTCTTGTAGATCGGGTGGGTGAAGCGGCGATCGACGCGCACCACCACGGTCTTGGCTTGCTTGTCGCTCACGACCACGCCCTGCAGAGTACGTTTCGGCATAGCTGGCCCCTTACTTCTTCTTCGCGCGCAGCTGCGCGGCGATGGTCTTGATACGAGCGATATCGCGGCGGGCTTCCCGCATCCGCGACGTGTTCTCCAGCTGCCCGGTGGCGCGCTGGAAACGCAGGTTGAAGCGTTCCTTCTTCAGGTTAAGGACCGCGTCTTCCCGCTGGTCGTCGCTCATCGCGCGAATGTCTTCAACTTTCATCTCGGCCATGGCGATTACTCCGCAATGCGCGCAACGAAGCGCGTCTTGATCGGCAGCTTGGCGGCGGCGAGCGACAGCGCCTCCTTGGCGGTCTGCACCGGCACGCCGTCGATTTCGAACATCACGCGGCCCGGCTTGATCCGGACCACCCACAATTCCGGCGCACCCTTGCCGGAGCCCATGCGGACTTCGGCGGGCTTCTTCGACACCGGCACGTCCGGGAACACCCGGATCCAGACGCGGCCGGCGCGCTTCATGTGACGGGTCAGCGCGCGGCGGGCGGCTTCGATCTGACGGGCGGTGACGCGCTCAGGCTCCATCGCCTTGAGGCCGAACTGGCCGAACGCCAACGTCGCGCCAGAGGTCGCAACGCCGTGGATACGGCCCTTATGCGCCTTCCGGAACTTCGTCTTCTTAGGTTGCATCATGGCTTTAAGCCCTCAAATTCCTGCTTTGCCTCAAGCGGCGTCGCGGCGCGAACGCGGCGTGTTGTCGCCCTCGGCCATCTTCTTGTCCTGGGCCATCGGATCGTGCTCGAGGATCTCGCCCTTGAAGATCCAGACCTTGACGCCGCAGGTGCCGAAGGTCGTGAACGCGGTGGCAACGCCGTAGTCGACGTCGGCGCGCAGCGTGTGCAGCGGCACGCGACCTTCGCGATACCACTCCATGCGCGCGATTTCGGCGCCGCCGAGACGGCCCGAGCAGTTGATGCGGATGCCCTCGGCGCCGAGACGCATCGCCGACTGCACGGCGCGCTTCATGGCGCGGCGGAACGCAACGCGGCGCTCGAGCTGCTGGGCGATCGATTCGGCGACCAAGGTCGCGTCGAGCTCCGGCTTGCGGATTTCGACGATGTTGATCACGACGTCCGACGAGGTGATGTCGGCGACCTTCTTGCGCAGCTTGTCGATGTCGGCGCCCTTCTTGCCGATCACGACGCCCGGACGGGCCGAGTGGATCGTCACGCGGCACTTCTTGTGCGGGCGCTCGATCACGATGCGGGCGACAGCCGCCTGCTTGAGCTCCTTGTGCAGGATCTCGCGGATCTTGACGTCCTCGTGCAGGAGCTTGCCGTATTCCTGCTTGCCGGCGAACCAACGGGAGTCCCAGGTCCGGTTGATGCCGAGACGCAGCCCGATTGGATTGATCTTTTGACCCATCGTCTTCTCCTGCGCCCTTCTTAGGCGCTTGCCTCGGCCTCGACCTGACGAACCACGATGGTCAGGTGCGAGAACGGTTTGAACACACGGCCCGAACGGCCACGGCCGCGCGGAGCAAAACGCTTCATCACGATGCCGTTGCCGACATGCGCCTCGGCAACGACGAGATCGTCGACATCGAGGTCATGGTTGTTCTCGGCGTTCGCGATCGCCGATTCCAGGCACTTCTTGACGTCGACCGCGATCCGCTTGCGCGAGAACTGCAGGTCGGCGAGCGCAGCCGAAGCCTTGCGGCCGCGGATCAGCTGCGCCACCAGGTTGAGCTTCTGCGGGCTGACGCGCAGCATGCGAGCGACGGCCTTGGCCTCATTGTCCGCGAGGCTACGTTCGCGCTTTGGTTTGCTCATCGTCTATTCCTCAAGCCTTCTTGGCTTTCTTGTCGCCCGAGTGGCCGTGGAAGGTCCGGGTCGGCGAGAACTCGCCGAACTTGTGACCCACCATTTCCTCGTTGATCGCCACCGGCACATGCTTCTGGCCGTTGTAGACACCGAAGGTCAGGCCGACGAACTGCGGCAGGATGGTGGAGCGACGGCTCCAGATCTTGATGACGTCGTGACGGCCGGACGCGCGCGCGGCATCTGCCTTCTTGAGCAGAGAACCCTCGACGAACGGGCCTTTCCAGACTGAACGAACCATGTCCGGCGTTCCTTACTTCTTCCGCTTGTGGCGGCTGAGGAGAATGAATTTGTTGGTCGACTTGTTGGTGCGGGTCTTCTTGCCCTTGGTCGGCTTGCCCCACGGAGTAACCGGGTGGCGACCGCCCGAGGTACGACCCTCACCACCGCCGTGCGGGTGATCGATCGGGTTCATGACGACGCCGCGGTTGTGCGGACGCCAGCCGAGCCAGCGGGTACGACCGGCCTTGCCGATCGAGATGTTCATGTGATCCGGGTTCGACACCGCGCCGATCGTGCCGCGGCAGCGGCCGTGCACGAGACGCTGCTCGCCCGAGTTCAGGCGGACGATCACGTAATCCTGGTCGCGGCCGACGATCTGGGCATAGGTGCCGGCCGAGCGCGCCAGCTGGCCGCCCTTGCCGATCTTCAGCTCGATGTTGTGCACGATCGTGCCGACCGGCATGTTGCCGAGCGGCATGACGTTGCCCGGCTTCACGTCGACATAGTTGCCGGCGACGACGGTGTCGCCCGCCGCCAGACGTTGCGGCGCCAGGATGTAGGCCAATTCGCCGTCCTGATACTTGATCAGCGCGATGAACGCGGTGCGGTTCGGATCGTACTCGAGCCGCTCCACGACCGCGGGCATGTCCACCTTGTCGCGGCGGAAGTCGACGGTGCGGTAGGCCTTCTTGTGGCCGCCGCCGCGGAAACGCACGGTGATGCGGCCGGTGTTGTTGCGACCGCCATTGCCGAGCTTGCCCTCGGTCAGGGTCTTCACCGGCTTGCCCTTGTAGAGCGCCGAACGATCGACCATGACCAGCTGCCGCTGGCCCGGCGTCGTGGGATTGTAGGTTTTCAATGCCATCGTCGTTGCGCCTTATAGTCCGGTAGTCACGTCGATGCGGTGGCCCTCTTCAAGGGTCACGATCGCGCGCTTGGAGTCCGACTGCGAGCCGAGATTGCCGCGGAACACCTTGGTCTTGCCCTTGCGAACGAGAGTGTTGACGCTCTTCACCTTGACGTCGAACAGCTTCTCGACCGCTTCCTTGATCTGCGGCTTGGTCGCCTTGCCGGCGACCTTGAACAGCACCTTGTTGTGCTCGGAGGCGAGCGTCGCCTTTTCCGTCACGACCGGCGAGATGATGACGTCGTAGTGGCGCGGATCGATGTTCTTCATTTGAAGCGCGCCTCCAGCGCATCAACCGCAGCCTTGGTCAGCACCAGCTTGTGGCGGCGGAGAATGTCGTAGACGTTGATGCCCTGGATCGGCAGCACGTCGATGTTCGGGATGTTGCGGGCCGCGGTCGCGAAACCGTTGTGCAGCTCCGCACCGTCGATGATCAGCGCGTTGGTCAGGCCGAGACCCGAGAAGTGACCGAGCAGCGCCTTGGTCTTGGCGGCCTCGAGCTGCGCATTGTCGATCACGATCAGCCCGCCGTCCTTGGCCTTGGCCGACAGCGCATGCTTCAGCGCGAGCGCTCGCACCTTCTTCGGCAGGTCGGTCGCATGGGAGCGAACCACCGGACCGAACGCACGGCCACCGCCGCGGAACTGCGGCACGCGGGCCGAGCCGTGACGGGCGCCGCCGGTGCCCTTCTGCTTGTACATCTTCTTGCCGGTGCGCCAGACATCCGCGCGGCCCTGGGCCTTGTGGGTGCCGGCCTGGCGCTTGTTGAGCTGCCACTGCACGCAACGCTGGATGATGTCCTTGCGCGGCTCGAGACCGAAGATCTCGTCCGACAGCTGAACCGAACCGGCGTCCTTGCCTTCAAGGGTGGTGACTTTCAGTTCCATCTCACACGCCCTCCTTCTCGGCTGCAGCCTCGGCAGCTTCACCGCCGGCGACCTTGAACTTGCCGGGCTTCGGGGCTTCCTTCGGCAGCGGCTTCTTGACGGCGTCGCGCACCGAGATCCAGCCGCCCTTGGAACCGGGAACGGCGCCTTCGACGAGGATCAGGCCGCGCTCGACGTCGGTCGAAACCACGCGCAGATTGAGCGTGGTGATGCGGTCGACGCCCATGTGACCAGGCATCTTCTTGTTCTTGAAGGTCTTGCCGGGGTCCTGACGGCCACCGGTCGAACCGATCGAACGATGCGAGATCGACACGCCGTGGGTGGCGCGCAGACCGCCGAAGTTCCAGCGCTTCATGCCGCCGGCGAAGCCCTTGCCGATCGAGGTGCCGGTCACGTCGACGAACTGGCCGACCACGAAATGGTCCGCCTGGATTTCCGCGCCGACCGGGATCAGCGCGTCCTCGGACACGCGGAACTCGGCGACCTTGCGCTTCGGCTCGACCTTGGCGACCGCGAACTGGCCGCGTTCGGCCTTCGGCATGTACACCGTCTTGCGGGCGCCCGAGCCGAGCTGAAGAGCGACATAGCCGTTCTTCTCGGTCGTGCGGTGGCCCAGCACCTGGCAGTTGCCCAACTTCAGCACGGTCACAGGGATATGCTCGCCGGTCTCCGTAAAGACCCGCGTCATCCCGACCTTTTGTGCGATCACTCCGGAGCGCATCGGCGTGCTTCCTGTCTTTCTGTCCGCAAGCGGCGGACGTAAAAATCCAAAACCTTAGAGCTTGATCTCGACGTCGACACCGGCGGCCAGGTCGAGCTTCATCAGCGCATCGACGGTCTGCGGGGTCGGGTCGACAATGTCGAGGAGGCGCTTGTGAGTGCGCATCTCGAATTGCTCGCGGCTCTTCTTGTCAACGTGCGGCGAACGGTTGACGGTGAACTTCTCGATGCGGGTCGGCAGCGGAATCGGTCCGCGAACCTGCGCACCGGTGCGCTTCGCCGTGTTCACGATCTCACGGGTCGACGTATCGAGGATTCGATGGTCGAACGCCTTGAGACGGATGCGAATGTTTTGGCCGTTCATTGCCGTATCTCTTTCTTCGTCGCTCAATTAGCGAATAGCGAGTGGTGAGCGGCGGGTGGGCGAACCCACCCGCTGCAAACTGACTGATCCACCCTTACTCGATGATGGCGGCGACGACGCCGGCGCCGACGGTGCGGCCGCCTTCGCGGATCGCGAAGCGCAGCTTCTCTTCCATCGCGATCGGCACGATCAGGTGCACTTCCATCGCGATGTTGTCGCCCGGCATCACCATCTCGGTGCCTTCGGGCAGGTGCACGACACCGGTCACGTCGGTGGTGCGGAAGTAGAACTGCGGACGGTAGTTGGTGAAGAACGGGGTGTGACGGCCGCCCTCTTCCTTGGTGAGGATGTAAGCCTCAGCCTTGAACTTGGTGTGCGGCTTGACCGAACCGGGCTTGCACAGCACCTGGCCACGCTCGACTTCCTCGCGCTTGGTACCGCGGAGCAGCGCACCGATGTTGTCGCCGGCCTGGCCCTGATCGAGCAGCTTGCGGAACATTTCGACGCCGGTGACGATGGTCTTCTGGGTGTCGCGGATACCGACGATTTCGATTTCCTCGCCGACCTTGATCACGCCGCGCTCGACACGGCCGGTGACGACGGTGCCGCGGCCCGAGATCGAGAACACGTCTTCAACCGGCATCAGGAACGGCTGGTCGATCGGACGCTCCGGCTGCGGGATGTACTCGTCGACATTGCGCATCAGCTCGAGGATGGCGTCGTGGCCGAGCTTCTTGTCCTTGTCTTCGAGGGCTGCCAGCGCCGAACCCTTGATGATCGGGATCTTGTCGCCCGGGAATTCGTACTTCGAGAGCAGCTCGCGGACTTCGAGCTCGACGAGCTCGAGCAGCTCCGGATCGTCGACCATGTCGCACTTGTTGAGGAACACGACGAGCGCGGGCACGCCGACCTGGCGGGCGAGCAGGATGTGCTCGCGGGTCTGCGGCATCGGGCCGTCAGCAGCCGACACGACCAGGATCGCGCCGTCCATCTGCGCAGCGCCGGTGATCATGTTCTTCACGTAGTCGGCGTGGCCGGGGCAGTCGACGTGAGCGTAGTGGCGGTTCTTCGTCTCGTACTCGACGTGAGCGGTCGAGATCGTGATGCCGCGCGCCTTCTCTTCCGGCGCCTTGTCGATCTGGTCGTAGGCGGTGAACGTCGCGCCGCCGGTTTCTGCGAGCACCTTGGTGATCGCTGCGGTCAGCGAGGTCTTGCCATGGTCGACGTGACCGATGGTGCCGATGTTGCAGTGGGGCTTGTTACGTTCGAATTTAGCTTTGGCCATTTGACTCTCCGTTCAATCGTTGACTGCCATCAACGACAATCAGGCAAACTTCTTCTGGACTTCAGCCGACACGTTCGCCGGAGCTTCGGCGTAGTGATCGAACTGCATTGTGAAGGTCGCGCGCCCCTGGCTCATCGAGCGCAGGTTGTTCACGTAACCGAACATGTTCATGAGCGGCACCATCGCGTTGATGACGTTGGCGTTGCCGCGCATGTCTTGGCCCTGGATCTGGCCGCGCCGGGAATTCAGGTCGCCGATGACCGAACCGGTGTAGTCTTCCGGGGTCACCACCTCGACCTTCATGATCGGCTCGAGCAGAACGGACTTGCCCATCTGCAGCGCCTCGCGGAAGCAGGCGCGCGTGGCGATTTCGAAGGCCAGTGCCGACGAGTCGACGTCGTGATACTTGCCGTCGATCAGCTGGACCTTGACGTCGACGATCGGGAAGCCCGCGACCACGCCGGAGGACAGCACGCTCTCGAGGCCCTTTTCGACGCCCGGGATGTATTCCTTCGGCACCGCGCCGCCGACGATCTTCGATTCGAACTCGTAGCCCTTTCCGGCTTCGTTCGGCTCGACGATGATGGTCACGGCCGCGAACTGGCCGGTACCGCCGGTCTGCTTCTTATGGGTGTAGCTGTGCTCGACCCGCTTGGTGACACGCTCGCGGAACGCCACCTGCGGCGCGCCGATGTTGGCGTCGACCTTGTAGGTGCGCTTGAGGATGTCGACCTTGATGTCGAGATGGAGTTCGCCCATGCCCTTGAGGATGGTCTGGCCGGACTCGTGATCGGTCGACACGCGGAAGGACGGATCCTCCGCGGCGAGCTTGGCGAGCGCCACGCCCAGCTTTTCCTGGTCGGCCTTCGACTTCGGCTCGATCGCGATCTCGATCACCGGCTCCGGGAATTCCATCTTCTCGAGGATCACCGGCTTGTTGGGATCGCACAGCGTGTCACCGGTGCGCGCTTCCTTCAGGCCAGCCAGCGCGACGATGTCGCCGGCATAGGCTTCCTTGATGTCTTCGCGGTTGTTCGCATGCATCAGCAGCATCCGCCCGATCCGCTCTTTCTTCTCGCGGGTCGAGTTGATGACGCCGGTGCCCGACTGCAGGACGCCGGAATAGATGCGGCAGAAGGTGATGGTGCCGACGAAGGGGTCGTCCATGATCTTGAACGCGAGCAGAGCCAGCGGCTCCTTGTCGTCCGCATGACGCACGACTTCGTTGCCGTCCTCATCGGTGCCCTTGATCGCGGGCACGTCGATCGGCGACGGCAGGTAGTCGACGACGGCGTCGAGCAGCGGCTGCACGCCCTTGTTCTTGAACGCGGAGCCGCACAGCACCGGATAGAACGCGCCGGTCAGCACGGCCTTGCGGATCAGGCGCTTCAGGGTCGCCTCGTCCGGCTCCTTGCCGTCAAGGAACGCAGCCAAAGCGTCGTCGTCAAGCTCGACGGCGGCTTCCACCATCTTCTCGCGATATTCCTTGGCCTGCTCGACCAGGTCTTCCGGGATGTCGACATAGTCGAACTTGGCGCCGAGCGACTCATCGTTCCAGACGATGCCCTTCATCTTCACGAGGTCGACGAGACCCTTGAAGTTGTTCTCGGCACCGATCGGCAGCTGGATCGCGATCGGCTTGGCGCCGAGGCGGTCGACGATGTCGGACAGGCACTTGAAGAAGTCGGCACCGGTCTTGTCCATCTTGTTGGCGAAGACGATGCGCGGAACCTTGTACTTGTCGCCCTGGCGCCAGACGGTCTCGGTCTGCGGCTCGACGCCCTGGTTGGAGTCGAGAACGCAAACGGCGCCGTCGAGCACGCGCAGCGAACGCTCGACCTCAATGGTGAAGTCGACGTGGCCGGGGGTGTCGATGATGTTCAGGCGCTTGCCGTTCCAGAACGCAGTGGTCGCAGCCGAGGTGATCGTGATGCCACGCTCCTGCTCCTGCTCCATCCAGTCCATCGTCGCGGCACCTTCGTGCACTTCGCCGATCTTGTGGCTCTTGCCGGTGTAATACAGGATGCGCTCGGTGGTCGTGGTCTTGCCGGCGTCGATATGCGCCATGATACCGAAGTTGCGGTAGTCCTCGATGGCATGTTGGCGGGGCATGAGACTGTTCCTTAAATTCCGTTGATCGCCTTACCAGCGATAGTGCGAGAAGGCGCGGTTGGCTTCCGCCATCCGGTGCACGTCTTCACGCTTCTTGACGGCGTTGCCGCGATTGTTCGAGGCGTCGAGCAGCTCCGCCGACAGACGCTCCGTCATGGTCTTCTCGTTGCGCTCACGGGCGGCCGAGATCAGCCAGCGGATGCCGAGCGCCTGACGGCGCACCGAGCGGACTTCCACCGGCACCTGGTAGGTCGCGCCGCCGACGCGGCGGGAACGAACCTCGATGGTCGGCATCACGTTCTCGAGCGCCTGCTCGAACACGCCGAGCGGCGGCTGCTTGGTCTTGGCCTCGATCATGCCGAGCGCACCGTAGACGATGTTTTCGGCGACCGACTTCTTCCCGGCGTACATCACCGAGTTCATGAACTTCGTAATGATGACGTTCCCGAACTTCGGATCCGGAAGAACTTCACGCTTCTCAGCAGAATGGCGACGCGACATCTGATCGTTTCCCGCTTACTTCGGACGCTTCGCGCCGTACTTCGAACGACGCTGCTTACGGTTCTTGACGCCCTGGGTATCCAGCACGCCACGGAGGATGTGGTAGCGCACGCCGGGCAAGTCCTTGACGCGACCGCCGCGGATCATGACCACCGAGTGCTCCTGCAGGTTATGGCCCTCACCCGGGATGTAGCCGATCACCTCGAAGCCGTTGGTCAGGCGCACCTTGGCGACCTTACGAAGCGCCGAGTTCGGCTTCTTCGGGGTCGTGGTGTAGACGCGCGTGCACACGCCGCGCTTCTGCGGCGACTGCTGCAGCGCCGGCACCTTCTTACGCGACTTCTGCACTTCACGCGGATTTGCGATCAGCTGGTTGATCGTCGGCATGCAGCCTTCACCCTTTAGTTCGCGCGGAAACCTTGAATGGCTCCGCAAATTTCTTCTCAGGACTAGCCGTCCCGTACGGCCCGCCCGACGCGGAGCAAACACCCGCGCAAAGCGAAATCGCGCCAACCACTCATCGCTGAGCGGAAAGCGCATCGACGCCACAGAGGACCGCGATCCCGAACCGTTCAGCGTTCGCTGTCCGATCCGCCACCGAGGTCATGCATCCGAATTCACTCTCAAGAGGACGCGCTCAAGAGAACTAAAATCGTCCTGGCATTGCCTAGCTATCATCGACAGCGTTTGAGCGGCATTCGTCGAGGTTGGTGCCCGTCCGGCGCTGAAAAAGGCCTTGGGGTGTTCCGTTCCGACGCTGGCGTAGCTCACCGCCTGTCGTTAAGTGAGCGCCTTGTATAATCGAGAGATAGTGAAGTCAAGCAAAACGACAAGCAAAGAAACGCCTCTGGCGCTTGCATATTTCGCATTTCGCGGCGCTCGGCGGGCGACGAAATTTGACAGCGTCCGCGCCTCCCCTCGCCTCAATCCGAATCTCCGGCACGTCTGCGGAATCGCATTATACCCGGATAAAATATGATTAGAAACAATTCTCCCCAACTTGGACCTGAAGGCCAATTTCGAAACTAAGCCTTTATTTGCCATTCGCAGCGCAAAAATTACGGTCTACGGCCACGGAAAACGTCATGCGGTACACCGACATCGCGATCATCGGCGGCGGTCTTGCGGGCTCGACCGCGGCCGCAATGCTCGGCCGTGCCGGGATACCGACCGTCCTGATCGACCCCCACCAAGTCTATCCGTTCGACTTCCGCGTCGAAAAGATCGGCGGCGACCTCCAACTCGCGCGATTCGCCCGGACCGGGATTGCCGAATCCGTGCTGCGTGCGGCGACGCTCGACGGCGAGAACTGGATCGCGCGATTCGGCCATCTGCTCGACCGGCAGCCGAGCCGGCAATACGGCATCATGTACGACGCGCTGATCGCCGCGATTCGAACCGAAATCGCCGGGCCGGCGGAATTCATCTGCGACAAGGTCGTCAATGTCGCGACCAGCTCCGAGCGGCAGCGGCTGGTGCTCTCGGGCGGCGGGGAGATCTCGGCACGCCTCGTGGTGCTCGCCAACGGGCTGAATGTCGGGCTGCGCCGGATGCTCGGCATCGAGCGGCTGGTGACCAGCTTCTGCCACTCGATCTCGATCGGCTTCGATTTCGTGCCCGTGGGCCGACCCGCCTTCCCGTTCGCGGCCATGACCTACTTCTCGGAGCGGCCGAGCGACCGCATCCCTTACATCACGCTGTTTCCGGTCGGAAACCGGATGCGCGCCAACCTGTTCACCTATCGCCCGGCCGACGATCCGTGGCTGCGGGCGATGCGGCGCAATCCGGTCGAAACGCTCAACGCTGCGCTGCCGCGGCTGCGCCGGCTCACCGGTGAGTTCGACGTGGCCGGCGACATCAAGATCAGGCCCGCCGACGTCTATGTCAGCACCGGCTATCGGCAGGCCGGCGTCGTGCTGGTCGGGGACGCCTTCGCCAGCACCTGCCCGGTCACCGGCACCGGGACCGACAAGGTGTTCACCGACGTATCCCAGCTCTGCAACGTCCATATCCCGGCCTGGCTTGCGACCGACGGGATGGGCGAGGAGAAGATCACGGCGTTCTACGACGATCCGGTCAAGACGGAGTGCGACGCCTGGTCGAATGCCAAGGCATTCAACTTCCGCGAGGTGTCGATCGGCAGCGGGCCCTATTGGCAGGCCCAGCGCTGGGCGCGCTTCCTCGGTTATCTCGGCCGGGGCACGCTGCGCCGGCTGCACCGCCCGCAGGCAACGTCAACGGCACGGTCCGCCAATCACTTCCGGCAACGTCCGCACGCCGCCGACAGGGCGTAGAGGCGCGATCAGCAAAAGCGCTTTCGCGCGAAGTGGAAAGAAAACGCGTCAAAAAGAAGCCAGCGTCCGACCATCGCCGGCGACGCGGCGCGGGACTCACGCCTCGTCTTCGTCCTCATCCTCGTCATCTTCATCATCGTCCGCGTCGTCGTCATCCTCGTCGTCCGCGTCGTGATGGACATGCCCCTGGTCGTCCCACAGCTTGCGGTAGACGCCATTCAGGGCCAGCAGTTCCTCGTGCGAGCCGCGTTCGATCGCCCTGCCGCCGGAGATCACGATGATCTCGTCCATCTCGACCACCGAGGCCAGTCGGTGCGTCGACCAGATCATGGTGCGACCCTCGGCGACCTTGAGCAGCGTGCGGTTGATCGCCGCCTCCGTGGTCTGGTCGAGCGCCGAGGTCGCCTCGTCGAGCAGCAGCACGGACGGGTTGCGGATGATCGCGCGCGCGATCGCGATGCGCTGGCGCTGGCCGCCCGACAAGGTATCGCCGCGCTCGCCGACCGGCGTGTCGTAGCGCTGCGGCAGGCTCATGATGTAGCGATGGATCTCGGCCTTCTTCGCGGCGTCCTCGACCTCGGCGTCGCTGGCCCCTTCCTTGCCGAGCCGGATGTTCTCGCGGATCGACATGTTGAACAGCATGTTCTCCTGGAACACGACCGCCATGCTGGCCCGCAGCGACTCGCGCGTCACCCGGCGGATGTCGACGCCGTCGATGGCGACGCGGCCCTCATCCGGCACGTAGAGCCGCAGGATCAGGTTGATCAGCGTGCTCTTGCCGGAGCCGCTGGGACCGACGATCGCAATGCTCTTGCCGGCATTGAGCTTGAGGCTGAGATTGTCGAGCACCGGCGTCTGCGCCCCCTCATACTGGAAGGTGACGCGGTCGAAGGAGATGTCGTTGGTGATGCGCGGCAGATCCGGCGCACCGGGGCGGTCGGCGCCGCGGGTCGGCTCGTCGAGCAGCTCCTGGATATGCCGCACTGCCGCCGCAGACTGGATCGACACCGGGATGAAATGCATGAGATGGGCGATGTTGTACGACACCTCCCAGAATGCGCTCTCGAAGGTCACGAAGGTGCCGACCGTGATCTGCCCCTTGGTCGCGAGATAGGCGCCGATCGCCAGCACCACGAGGTGAAGCAGCAGTACCGAAATGGTGACGGTGCGCTCCACCATGGTCGACAGAAACATGGCTGAGGCGGCCTTGGCCCGGACGTCGCGGTTGCGCAGCGTGAACCAGCCGAGCGCCCGGCGTTGCAGGTTGAACGCCTTGACCACCGCCTGGGCAGCGACGTTCTCCTGCACCATGCCGAGCAGCGCGGCTTCATTCTGCTTCTGCTCGTAATTGGCCAGCACCGCCTTCGGCGTCAGGATGCGCGGCCCGATCAGCGTGATCGGAAACACCAGCAAGGCGACCACGGCAAGCTGCCAGTTCAGGAACAGCATCAGGATGATGCCGGCGACCAATTCCAGGCCGGGCAGCGCCGCGCTGTTGGCGAAGGTCTTGACCGAGCCCTCGAAGGCCGACAGATCGATCGAGAAACGCGACAGGATCTCGCCGCGCTTGGTGCGGGCGAAATAGGCCGACGGCAGGTTCTGGACGTGGTCGAAGATGCGCGTCCGGACGTCGGCGATGATGCCCGCGCCAAGCCGCGCATCCCAGCGCTCGTACCAGACCGCGATGATCGAGGTGACGATGCCGGCGACCGCGAGTACGCCGAGGATCTTGTAAAGGGCCTGGAAATCCTCCTCGCCGAGCGCGTCGTCGATCAGGAATTTCAGGCTGAGCGGCATGAAGACGTTGAACAACGTCTCGACCAGCACGCCGATGGCGACGAAAGCGAGCGGCTTCTTGTAGTTGATCAGGATCGGCTTGACGAAGCCAAAGATCGTGGAGAGCGCGCCGGCGGCTTCCCTGGCGGTGAAGACGACGAGGTCCTCGTCATCATCGTCGTCGAGCTCGAACTCGTCGTCCTCGTCCTCATCATCGTCGTCGTCGGCCGGCGCGGCGGCGGGCTTGGCGGAGGCGGTAGCCGCAGGCGGACCGGCCGCGACCGACTTTTTCTTCAGCTCGGGATCGTCTGATGCAGGAGGTCTTGGCGCCATGAAACCAACCGTTGCTCCACGGCCGGCATGACCGCAAATCGAAACCGCAGCGGCGAACGCTGCTGGTACAATCCTATGCGATCACAATGAATTCGGCAAAGCGTTTGGAACGGCGTGGCGCGCGGTCCCGTGGATTCGGGATCACGGCACGGCCGCCGTTTGACGATTGGGTGACGCGAGGCCGCTCGCCTTGCGCAAGACCGCGAGCCGGTGCCGTCAGTCGTTGCCGCTAGTCGTCGTGATCCGCCTCGACCTTGTCGAAGAAGGAATAGCGCAGGCTGTCGGAGTCGGCGTACCACTGCCCCGGCCCCTTGTTGGCGGCAAGCGTCAACGTCCACAGCGCATCGGTGCAGTCGCGGCGGTGCATCGACAGGTCGAAGCCGTTGCCGAAGAACAATTCCGACCATTCCCACCAGGTGCCGAGCTTCTTCACGCCGCGCAGCAGGTCGTAGCGATCGATCACCGCCGGCGCCATGTCCGAGGTCACCGACGCGAATACGACGCCGGTCTTGACCACGCGGTTGAGCTCGCGCACCCCGCGCACAACCTGCTTCTCGCCGAGATGGCACAGCGAGGTCTCGAACACGAAGTCGAACTCATTGTCCTTGAACGGCATATCGGCGACCGAGCCGAGCTTGTTGTACTTCATGAGCGCCTTCGGCGTCTTGCCGTGGATGTAGCGGTTGTTCTCGATGCCCCAGGCATCGATGCCGCGCTCGCGCAACGCGCCGATCAGCTCGCCGCTGGCGGAGCCGGCGATCAGCAGCTTGTAGCCCTTCGCCCTGCCCCACACCGTCTTGATCAGGTCGGTCAGATAGGCCGGGTCGGTGAAGTTGCGCCAGACTTCGCTGTAGGGACCGGCGCCGCGATAATTCTCGAAATAGGTGCGGTCGATCTTGTCGGACAGCGCGCCTTCGTCTTGCGCACGGGCGCGGCGGAGCCGCATCATCTCGGTGACGATGATGTCGGTCGCGGCATCGGAGGAATCGAGCAGCCCGTTCAGCGTCGAATCGAACAGATAGTCGCCGACCACCACGATGCCGGGGTGCTGCTTCGGATCGGGACGGTGGTTGGTCATGACGTCGCGCACCGGCAGGCCGCCCGGCAGCGCGTTGACCGACGACAGCCAGCGATGGGTCTTGCCCTCGAGGAAATGCGCACGCGCATCGCCGAGCGATGCCGGCAGCGACTTCAGCGCGGCGTCGATCAGTTCCTCGTCGCTGAGATTGGCGAAGGCGAGCGCGTCGGAGCCGGCGATCAGCCAGTTCAGCACGCCGTGCTTGCCGACATCGTGGCGCGCGCCCTCATTGTAGACGCAGCAGCCGCCGAACGCCTCCGACATGAACCAGGCGCCCGGGATCTTCTCGCCCCAGAACGGCTCGTCGAACAGGATCGAGACGCGCAGATAGTGCGCCGGGCGATCGAAATAGGCGACGTGCTTGACCATCGACTTGCGCAGCTGTTCGCCGTCCCAGCGCATGGTCGCGAGCCAGGAGTGCGGCAGGCAGACCAGCACGAGGTCGAAGTCGCGCGTCTCCGGCCCCTTGCCGTTCATCATGTTGAGCTGGTAGCGGCCGCTTGCGGTCTTGCCGACCTTGAGGACGCGATGGTTGAGCTGGATGTCGGCGCTGACCTCCGAGCGCAGGCAATCGATCAGCTGCTCGTTGCCGTTCTGGATCGAATACAGGCCGATATAGCCGTCGACATCCATCACGTAGTTCTTCAGCGCGTTGAGGCCGTTGGTGTTGTGGCTCTCGGTCGCGAGGTCGGAGCGCGCCATCACCTTGAAGAACCGCTTGGCGGTCACGTCCTCGACCTCTTCGTCGAGGATCTGCTCGGCGGTCTTGTAGGCCCACGGATGTTCGTTGTCGTGGGCGCCGACGCCCTCGTAATACTCGATCGGCGACACCAGCTCGGTGCAGCGCTTGCGGAACGCCTCGATCGCGGCCGCGGTCTTCGCGCCGTATTTGCGGCGCATGCCGGGAACGTCGGCCAGCAGTTCGCCGTCGAGCTGCACCTGCTCGGCATCCATCGGGATCGTCTGCAGGCCGAAATGCTGGATCAGCTCGCGCAGCGGGTCGGGTCCCGTCATCGAGTAATCGTAGATCTCGGCGACGCCGGCCTCGTACATCGCGGGCGCGGTGTCGAATTTGCGCGTGAGAATCTTGCCCCCGAGACGGTTCGACGCCTCGAAGATGGTGATGCGGCAGAGGTCGCCGAGTTTACGCTTCAGATACCAGGCGCTCATCAGCCCCCCGGGGCCGCCGCCTACAATCGCCAAGTCGAGCATATCGATTCCGTCGTCTCCGGCACGAGCCAAACAGCCGGTCTAAGTCACCCTAGCAAAGGCACTTTTTTGCCTGAAGGGAAGATGAACAAACTGCGTGTCTGCACCGCAGCAAGGCAAGAAAGCAACAAAAAGGCCGGCAGAACGCCGGCCTTCTCGCTGACTACCGTAGTCTTGCGGATGCCTATTCCGCGGGCGGCAGCGCCAGCGGCTCCGCTTCCGGAGCCGTCGGCACGATCGCCGCCTGCTGCTTCTCGCGCTCGTCGAGGATCAGCTTGTCGCGCTTGACCGCGACTTCGCGAATCCGCGCCATCGAGGCGCCGGTGCCGGCCGGGATCAGGCGGCCGACAATGACGTTCTCCTTGAGGCCTTCGAGCGGGTCCACCTTGCCGTTGACGGCAGCTTCGGTGAGCACGCGCGTGGTCTCCTGGAACGACGCCGCCGAGAAGAAGGACCGGGTCTGCAAGCTCGCCTTGGTGATGCCGAGCAGAACCGGCGTCCCCGTGGCGGGCTTCTTGCCCTCCTCCCTGGCCTTGGTGTTGAGCGCGTCGAACTCGATCTTGTCGACCTGCTCGCCCGAGATCATGTCGGTGTCGCCCTGATCGGTGACTTCGACCTTCTGCAGCATCTGACGGACAATCACCTCGATGTGCTTGTCGTTGATGAGCACGCCCTGCAACCGGTAGACCTCCTGGATTTCGTTGACCAGATAGGCAGCGAGTTCCTCGATGCCCTTGATCGCCAGGATGTCGTGCGGCGCCGGGTTGCCTTCGACGATGAAGTCGCCCTTTTCGACGATGTCGCCGTCCTGAAGGTGGATGTGCTTGCCCTTCGGGATCAGGTACTCGCGCGGCTCCTCGGTCTTGTCCAACGGCTCGATCGAGATGCGGCGCTTGTTCTTGTAGTCGCGGCCGAAGCGGATCGTTCCCGCGGTCTCCGCGATGATCGCCGCATCCTTCGGCTTGCGAGCCTCGAACAGTTCCGCCACCCGCGGCAGACCGCCGGTGATGTCACGCGTCTTGGCGCTCTCGGTCGAGATACGCGCCAGGATGTCGCCGGGCATCACCTTCGCGCCGATGTCGACCGACAGAATGGCGTCGACCGACAGCATGTAGCGGGCATCGCCGCCACGCGCGAGCTTCATCACCTTGCCGTCCTTGCCCTTGACCACAATGGCCGGACGCAGGTCCGAACCGCCGCGCGTCGTGCGCCAGTCGATGACCACGCGCTTGGCGATACCGGTCGACTCGTCGAGCGTTTCCGAGATCGACTGGCCTTCGACCAGATCCTCGAACCCGATCGTGCCCTCGACTTCGGTGAGCACCGGGCGGGTATAGGGATCCCATTCCGCGATGCGCTGGCCGCGCTTGACCATGTCGCCTTCGTCGACGTGCATCTTCGAACCGTACTGAATACGGTGGGTTGCGCGCTCGGTACCGTCGGCATCGACAATCGCAACGACCATGTTGCGCACCATCGCGACCAGGTTGCCTTCGCTGTTGCGGGCGATCGCCTTGTTCCTGATCACGATCTTGCCGTCGAAGTTCGATTCGACGAACGACTGCTCGTTGAGCTGGGCTGCGCCGCCGATGTGGAACGTGCGCATCGTCAGCTGCGTGCCGGGTTCACCGATCGACTGCGCCGCGATGACGCCGACGGCCTCACCGTGGTTGACCGGGGTGCCGCGGGCCAGATCGCGGCCGTAGCACTTGGCGCAGATGCCGTTGATCAGCTCGCAGGTCAGCGCCGAGCGGATCTTCACCTCCTGGATGCCGGCCTGCTGGATCGCGTCGACATGGATCTCCTCCATCAACGTGTCGCGCTTGACGATGACCTCGTTGGTGGCGGGATCGCGCACGTCATCGCAGGCCGTACGGCCCAGGATGCGCGAGCCGAGCGAGGCAACGACCGTGCCGGCATCGACGATGGCGCGCATCTTGATGCCGAGCTTGGTGCCGCAGTCGGTCTGCGTGATGATGCAGTCCTGCGCGACGTCGACCAGACGGCGGGTCAGGTAGCCGGAGTTCGCGGTCTTCAACGCGGTGTCCGCGAGGCCCTTGCGGGCGCCGTGGGTCGAGTTGAAGTACTCGAGCACCGACAGACCTTCCTTGAAGTTGGAAATGATCGGCGTCTCGATGATCTCGCCCGACGGCTTGGCCATCAGGCCGCGCATGCCGGCGAGCTGGCGCATCTGGGCCGGCGAACCACGCGCACCGGAGTGCGCCATCATGTAGATCGAGTTGATGTCGGCATCGGCGCCCGTCGCCGTCTTCTTGGTCGACGAGATCTCCTTCATCATCGCCTTGGCGACTTCTTCACCGGCCTTCGACCAGGCGTCGACGACCTTGTTGTACTTCTCGCCATGGGTGATCAGACCGTCATTGTACTGCTGCTCGAAATCCTTCGCCAGCGTACGGGTCTGGTCCACGATCTTCCACTTCGACGCCGGCACGACCATGTCGTCCTTGCCGAACGAGATGCCCGCCTTGAAGGCGTTGTAGAAGCCAAGCGCCATGATGCGGTCGCAGAAGATCACCGTCTCCTTCTGACCGCAGTGACGGTAGACCTGGTCGATCACGCCGGAGATCTCGCGCTTGGTCATCAGCTTGTTGATGATGTCGTACGAGATCTTGGCGCTCTTCGGCAGCAGGTTGCCGAGCATGACGCGGCCCGCGGTGGTTTCGATCCACCGCTTGGACAGCTTGCCTTCCTCGTCGAGGCCTTCCCACCGGTATTTGATCTTGGTGTGGAGGTGGATGACCTTCGAATGCAGGGCGTGCTCGAGCTCGGCCATGTCGCCGAAGATCTTGCCCTCGCCGGGCAGGCCTTCGCGCATGATCGAGACGTAGTAGAGGCCGAGCACGATGTCCTGCGACGGCACGATGATCGGCTGGCCGTTCGCCGGATGCAGGATGTTGTTGGTCGACATCATCAGGACGCGCGCTTCCAGCTGCGCTTCGAGCGACAGCGGAACGTGCACGGCCATCTGGTCGCCGTCGAAGTCGGCGTTGAAGGCGGCGCAGACCAGCGGATGCAGTTGGAT
The DNA here is from genome assembly GCF_054063415.1 of Bradyrhizobium sp. USDA 4011. Lineage (NCBI taxonomy): Bacteria > Pseudomonadati > Pseudomonadota > Alphaproteobacteria > Hyphomicrobiales > Nitrobacteraceae > Bradyrhizobium > Bradyrhizobium sp. USDA 4011. The sequence continues at coordinate 7,830,788 of NZ_JBSSGG010000001.1, read as the reverse complement.
CGCCTTGCCCTCGATCAGCACCGGTTCGAACGCCTGGATGCCCAACCTGTGCAGCGTCGGCGCGCGGTTGAGCAGCACCGGATGCTCGCGGATCACCTCGTCGAGGATATCCCAGACCTCCGGACGCTCCTTCTCGACCAGCTTCTTGGCCTGCTTCACCGTGGTGGACAGACCCTTGGCGTCGAGCCGCGAGTAGATGAACGGCTTGAACAGCTCGAGCGCCATCTTCTTCGGCAGGCCGCACTGATGCAGGCGCAGCTCGGGACCGACCACGATCACCGAACGGCCCGAATAGTCGACGCGCTTGCCGAGCAGGTTCTGGCGGAACCGGCCCTGCTTGCCCTTCAGCATGTCGGCGAGCGACTTCAGCGGGCGCTTGTTGGCGCCGGTGATGACGCGGCCGCGGCGGCCGTTGTCGAACAGCGCGTCGACGGCCTCCTGCAGCATGCGCTTTTCGTTGCGGATGATGATGTCGGGCGCACGCAGCTCCATCAGCCGCTTCAAGCGGTTGTTGCGGTTGATGACGCGGCGATACAGGTCGTTGAGGTCGGAGGTCGCGAACCGGCCGCCGTCGAGCGGCACCAGCGGGCGGAGGTCCGGCGGAATCACCGGCACGACCGTCATGATCATCCATTCCGGCTTGTTGCCGGAGACGCGGAAGGCCTCGACGATCTTCAGACGCTTGGCGAGCTTCTTGTGCTTGATGTCGGAGTCAGTCTCCGCCATGTCGGCACGCAGCGTCGCCTCGAGCTTCTCGAGCTCGAGCCCCTTGAGCAGCTCGCGGATCGCTTCCGCGCCGATCATGGCGGTGAAGCTGTCCTGGCCGTACTCGTCCTGCGCCTTCAGATACTCGTCTTCCGACAGCAGCTGACGGTCCTTCAGCGCGGTCAGGCCCGGCTCGAGAACGACGTAGTATTCAAAGTACAGGATCCGCTCGAGATCCTTCAGCGTCATGTCGAGCAAGAGGCCGATGCGCGACGGCAGCGACTTCAGGAACCAGATGTGAGCGACCGGCGCGGCCAGCTCGATATGGCCCATGCGCTCGCGCCGGACGCGCGACAGCGTCACTTCGACCGAGCACTTTTCGCAGATGATGCCCTTGTACTTCATCCGCTTGTACTTGCCGCACAAGCACTCGTAGTCCTTGATCGGCCCGAAGATGCGCGCGCAGAACAGGCCGTCACGCTCCGGCTTGAAGGTGCGGTAGTTGATGGTCTCCGGCTTCTTGATCTCGCCGTAGGACCAGGACAGAATCTTCTCCGGAGACGCGATCGAAATCCGGATCTGGTCGAAGACCTGAGCCGGCGTCGTCGGATTGAAAAGATTCATAATCTCTTGATTCATGGTCTTCTCCTCGCGTGCCGATCGTCACCGGCAGCAAATTCGAAACTTTCATTCAACGCGCGCCCCACTCAACGTCCGAGCGGAGCGCGAAGGCCCGGCGCTTTCGCGCCGGGCGTAAATCAACGCGTTACTCGGCCGCTTCCGACGTCGGCGCCGGTCCCACCTTGGAATTGTGCAGGTCGACGTTGAGGCCGAGCGAGCGCATTTCCTTGACCAGCACGTTGAACGATTCCGGAATACCGGCCTCGAAGGTGTCGTCGCCGCGCACGATCGCCTCGTACACTTTGGTACGGCCGGCGACGTCGTCCGACTTCACCGTCAGCATCTCCTGCAGCGTGTAGGCGGCGCCGTACGCTTCCAGCGCCCAGACCTCCATTTCTCCGAAGCGCTGGCCGCCGAACTGCGCCTTGCCGCCCAGCGGCTGCTGGGTGACGAGCGAGTACGGACCGATCGAACGCGCGTGGATCTTGTCGTCCACGAGATGGTGCAGCTTGAGCATGTAGATGTAGCCCATCGTCACCTTGCGATCGAACGCATCGCCGGTACGGCCGTCATAGACGGTCGACTGGCCGGAGGCGTCGAAGCCCGCGAGCTTCAGCATCTCCTCGATGTCGGCTTCCTTGGCGCCGTCGAACACCGGCGTTGCGATCGGCACGCCGTGGCTCAGGTTGCGGCCGAGTTCGACCAGCTCGTTGTCGTTCAGCGACTTGATGGTTTCATCCTCGCCATAGATCTTCTTCAGGGTCTCACGCAGCGGCTTGAGATCCTGCTTCTGATAGTAGGCGTCGATGGTCTGGCCGATGCGCTTGCCGAGGCCAGCGCAGGCCCAACCGAGATGGGTCTCAAGGATCTGACCGACGTTCATGCGCGAAGGCACGCCGAGCGGATTGAGCACGATGTCGGCATGCGTTCCGTCCTCGAGGAACGGCATGTCCTCGATCGGCACGATTTTCGACACCACGCCCTTGTTGCCGTGACGGCCGGCCATCTTGTCGCCGGGCTGGATCTTGCGCTTCACCGCGACGAAGACCTTGACCATCTTCATCACGCCGGGCGGCAGCTCGTCGCCACGCTGAAGCTTCTCGACCTTGTCGAGGAAGCGCTGCTCGAGGCCCTTCTTCGATTCGTCGTACTGCTTCCGCATGGCCTCGATCTCGGCCATCAGCTTGTCGTTCGGCGAGGCGAACAGCCACCACTGCGACTTCGGATACTCGTCGAGCACCGCACGGGTGATCTTGGTATCCTTCTTGAAGCCCTTCGGGCCGGCGATGCCCTGGCGGTTCTCCAGCAGCTCGGCGAGGCGGTTGTAGACGTTGCGGTCCAGAATCGCCTGCTCGTCGTCGCGGTCCTTGGCCAGACGCTCGATCTCTTCCCGCTCGATCGCCAGCGCACGCTCGTCCTTGTCGACGCCGTGGCGGTTGAACACGCGGACTTCCACGATGGTGCCCTGCACGCCCGGAGGCACGCGCAGCGAGGTGTCCCGGACGTCGGAGGCCTTCTCGCCGAAGATGGCGCGGAGCAGCTTCTCTTCCGGCGTCATCGGGCTCTCGCCCTTCGGCGTGATCTTGCCGACCAGGATGTCGCCGGCGCGGACTTCCGCGCCGATGTAGACGATACCGGCTTCGTCGAGGTTCTTCAGCGCTTCTTCCGAAACGTTCGGAATGTCGCGGGTGATTTCCTCAGGACCGAGCTTGGTGTCGCGGGCCATCACCTCGAATTCTTCGATATGAATCGAGGTAAACACGTCGTCCTTCACGATCCGCTCGGAGAGCAGGATCGAGTCTTCGAAGTTGTAGCCGTTCCACGGCATGAACGCGACCAGCACGTTGCGGCCGAGCGCGAGCTCGCCGAGATCGGTCGACGGACCGTCGGCGATGATGTCGCCCTTCTTGACGATGTCGCCGACCTTCACCAGCGGACGCTGGTTGATGCAGGTCGACTGGTTGGAGCGCTGGTACTTCATCAGCCGGTAGATATCGACGCCCGACTTGGTCGGATCGAGATCCTCGGTGGCGCGGATCACGACGCGGGTGGCGTCGATCTGGTCGATCACGCCCGAGCGGCGCGCGGCGATCGCCGCGCCCGAGTCACGGGCGACCACGCCTTCCATGCCGGTGCCGACGAACGGCGCCTCGGCGCGAACCAGCGGCACCGCCTGGCGCTGCATGTTCGAGCCCATCAGCGCGCGGTTGGCGTCGTCGTTCTCGAGGAACGGGATCAGCGCCGCGGCGACCGAAACCAGCTGCTTCGGCGACACGTCCATGTAGTCGACCTTGTCCGGCGTCACCGGCAGCACTTCGCCGGCATGACGGCAGACCACGAGGTCGTCGGTGAAGCGGCCCTTGGCATCGAGCGGCACGTTGGCCTGCGCGACGCGGTAGCGGCCCTCTTCCATCGCCGACAGATAGACCACCTCGTCGGTGACCCGGCCGTCCTTGATCTTGCGATAGGGCGTCTCGACGAAGCCGTACTTGTTGACGCGCGCGAACGTCGCCAGCGAGTTGATCAGGCCGATGTTCGGACCTTCCGGCGTTTCGATCGGGCAGATACGGCCGTAATGCGTCGGATGCACGTCGCGGACTTCGAAGCCGGCACGCTCGCGGGTCAGACCGCCCGGGCCAAGCGCCGACAGGCGCCGCTTGTGGGTGATCTCCGACAGCGGGTTGGTCTGGTCCATGAACTGCGACAGCTGCGAGGAACCGAAGAACTCGCGCACCGCGGCAGCCGCCGGCTTGGCGTTGATCAGGTCCTGCGGCATCACGGTGTCGATGTCGACGCTCGACATGCGCTCCTTGATGGCGCGTTCCATGCGGAGCAGGCCGATCCGGTACTGGTTCTCCATCAGTTCGCCGACCGAGCGCACCCGGCGGTTGCCGAGGTGGTCGATGTCGTCGATCTCGCCCTTGCCGTCGCGCAGGTCGACCAGCGTCTTGATGACCGCCAGGATGTCTTCCTTGCGCAGCGTGCGATGGGTGTCGGGCGCATCGAGCTCGAGGCGCATGTTCATCTTGACGCGGCCGACCGCGGAGAGGTCGTAGCGCTCGGCATCGAAGAACAGCGACTGGAACATCGCCTGCGCCGAATCCAGCGTCGGCGGCTCGCCCGGACGCATCACGCGGTAGATGTCGAACAGCGCGTCCTCACGCGTCAAGTTCTTGTCGGCCGACAGCGTGTTGCGGATATAGGCGCCGACATTGACGTGGTCGATGTCGAGCAGCGGCAGGTCCTTGTAGCCCTGCTCGTTCAGCACCTTGAGCGACTTCTCGGTGATCTCCTCGCCGGCTTCGGCGTAAATCTCACCGGTCTTCGGGTTGACGAGGTCCTCGGCGAGATAGTTGCCGACAAGCTCCTCATCCGACATCCGCAGGGCCTTGAGGCCCTTTTCCTGCATCTGACGCGCGCTGCGCACGGTCAGCTTCTTGCCGGCCTCGAGCACCACCTTGCCGGTGTCGGCGTCGATCAGGTCGTTGACGGTCGAATAGCCGCGGAAGCGGTTGGCATCGAACGGCACGCGCCATCCGTCCTTGGTCCGCTTGTAGGTGATCTTCTTGTAGAAGGTCGACAGGATCTGCTCGCCGTCGAGACCGAGCGCGTACATCAGCGAGGTCACGGGCAGCTTGCGGCGGCGGTCGATACGCGCGAACACGATGTCCTTGGCGTCGAACTCGATGTCGAGCCAGGAACCGCGATACGGGATCACGCGCGCGGCAAACAACAGCTTGCCGGACGAATGGGTCTTGCCCTTGTCGTGGTCGAAGAACACGCCGGGCGAACGGTGCATCTGCGAGACGATGACGCGCTCGGTGCCGTTGACGACGAAGGTGCCGTTCATCGTCATGAGCGGGATATCGCCCATGTAGACGTCCTGCTCCTTGATGTCCTTAACCGACTTGGCGCCGGTTTCCTCGTCGATATCGAACACGATGAGGCGCAGCGTCACCTTGAGCGGCGCAGCGAAGGTCATGCCGCGCTGGCGGCACTCGTCGACGTCATATTTCGGCTGTTCGAACTCGTAGCGGACGAATTCGAGCATCGAGGTGCCGGAGAAATCCGAGATCGGAAATACCGAGCGGAACACCGCCTGCAGGCCCTCGTCGAGGCGACCGCCGGCCGGCTCGTCAACCATCAGGAACTGGTCATAGGACGCCTTCTGAACCTCGATGAGGTTCGGCATCTCGGCGACTTCCTTGATGTGACCGAAAAACTTGCGTACGCGTTTGCGACCGGTGAATGTCTGCTGCGCCATCGTGGCCTCTCATTTTCGTCGCCTTTGTGGGGCGAACCTTCCGGAACGCGATTGCCATCGCCCCCGGGTTGAATTTCGAATCGTCCCGAAGGAACAAAGCGCAAAGTCAGGAATTAAATCCCCGGCCCGGCCCCATCACCTCCAAAACGCAAAACGACGCGCGAGGCGCATCACTGCACCCGCCCGTCCAAACGCTCCGCTTTACGGACTGAAAAAGCCCGAAATCTGACTGTCTCCCAACGGCTTCCGCCGAGGGCCCTGCCGCCCCCGCCGCCTACCGTGTTTTTCCGCTGCCGACCCGATATGGGATGGCAATAAAGGAGATTCGAGGGTTAAGTCCACGCATCCCCACACTTTTTTGTGTCCGGCGCGCCACGCGACAACCTGTCGCACGCCGCTTGCATGGCCCGGGAGCGCCGCGTGGCGCTCCCGGATCGCGCATTACTTGAGTTCGACCTTGGCGCCAGCCTTCTCGAGCTGGGCCTTGATCTTGTCGGCTTCGTCCTTGTTGACGCCTTCCTTGACGGGCTTCGGAGCGCCTTCGACGAGGTCCTTGGCTTCCTTCAGGCCCAGGCCGGTGATGGCGCGGACTTCCTTGATGACTTCGATCTTCTTGTCGCCGGCGGCAGCCAGCACGACGGTGAAGTCGGTCTTCTCTTCAGCCGGAGCAGCGGCAGCGCCGCCGGCAGCCGGGCCGGCAACCGCGACGGCGGCAGCGGCGGACACGCCCCACTTTTCTTCGAGGAGCTTGGCGAGTTCGGCGGCTTCGAGCACGGTGAGGCTCGAGAGGTCGTCGACGATTTTCTGCAAGTCAGCCATTGATCTGTTTCCTTAAACGTTTGGTTCGAACCAGGTTTGAGATTAGCGAAGGGGTCAGGCCGCTTCGCTCTTTGAGGCATGAGCCTGAATGACGCGTGCGAGCTTGGCCGCGGGCGCGTTGGACAGCTGAGCAAGCTTGGTCGCCGGCGCCACGAGGAGGCCAACGATCTTGCCGCGCAGTTCGTCGAGCGACGGCAGTGAGGCAAGCGCCTTCACGCTGTCGACATTCAGGACGGTTTTACCCATCGAGCCGCCGAGGATGACGAACTTCTCGTTCGCCTTGGCGAATTCGATGGCAACCTTTGGCGCCGCAACCGGATCGTTCGAAGTAGCGATCACGGTCGGCCCCTTCAGCAGGGAGCCGATGGCAGCGACGTCAGTGCCTTCAAGAGCAATTTTGGCGAGACGGTTCTTCGAGACCTTCACCGACGCACCCGCCTGCTTCATCTGCATGCGCAGCTTCTGCATCTGGGCCACGGTGAGGCCGGAATAATGAGCAACGATCGCAACCGACGTGGTCTTGAAGACCTCGTTGAGTTGTTCGACCGACTCTTTTTTTGCCGCTCGTTCCACAGCAAGCTCTTTCCGGTTGGCGGCCTTTCCGCGAAGGCAGGACCGCCGGGTTGCACCCATCGTCCCGCCCTAAACCTGATCCGTTGGGCGCAAGACCCTTCGGACATGCCGGGCAAGACGACATCTAGAAGCCTGCCCTCCCAGAGCCTTGCGGCCATGGGCTGTCGAGGTTCGAACCAAACCAGCCTCCGAGCCGCGAACAGGCCGCGGCGTGGAGCACAAAATCCGGTCTTCACCCGTCTATGCAGGCCATGCGATTAAGCCATTGAAAACACGAAGTTCTCGCGGGCGCCTGCAGTCTCGGACAGGATCGGGCTATCGGCCGGGGCCGAATGCCCTGCTCTCATTCCATCGGAGGCGACGGGTCTCCTTCCTTTCGAGCATCCTTGCGGGCATGCGGAAAGGAATGATCTCCTATCATCTCAGGTTTTCGGAATGCGAGCACAGACATGCCAGCAAGTGCCAGCACGCCCGGAAGCCGCTATGTAACCGGTCCCGCCCTGCTTGCCAAGAGCAAATTTCAGACCAGTTTCACATTGCGGCCGGGGAACCGGTTTCGAGACCGGAACCGCCAGCCGCTCAGGCGCCCCTTACCTCATACGGCAGCGGCTTGCCGGCGAAGAACGCGTCGAGATTGGCGAGCACGCAGTCCTGCATCGCCACGTGCGATTCCAGGGTGTGGCCGCCGATATGCGGCGACAGCACGACGTTCAGCAGCGCCGTTAGTTCGTCCGGCGCATGCGGCTCCTTGGCGAACACGTCGAGGCCGGCGCCGGCGATTGCGCCATCGGTCAGTGCCGCGACCAGTGCCTTCTGGTCGATGACGGAGCCGCGCGAGATATTGACCACGATCCCGCTGCTGCCGAGCCGGCGCAGGATATCGGCATTGACGGCATGGACCGTGTCCGCGCCGGCGCGCACCGCGATCATCAGCACGCTGCACCAGTCGGCGAGCGCCTCAAGGCTCGGAAAGTGCTGATACGGCACGTCCTGCCGTGAGCGGCTGAAATAGCCGACCTCGGTCTCGAACGCCGCGACCCGCGCCGCGATCTTGCGGCCGATCTCGCCAAGACCATACACGCCGACCTTGCGGCCGCGCATGCCGGCCTGCGGCCGCATCATCGGCGACGGCTTGGCGGCGATCCAGTCACCGCTGCGGACGTAATTATCGGCGACCGGCAGGCGGCGGGCCGCCGCCAACATCAGCGTCACCGCGATGTCGGCAACCGATGCGGCATTGGCGCCGGGGCTGTGGCCAACCGCAATGCCGCGCTTCGCCGCTGCGGCAAGATCGATCCCCTCATAGCCGGTGCCGTAGCAGATGATCGCGCCAAGCTTTGGCAGCATGTCCATCGCCTCGCCGCCAAGCGGGGTCCCGCCCGCCGTGACCATCGCCCGGATCTCGCCGAGCTCCGCCGCCGAAAACATCTCGGTCGGCCGCTTGCCCGCGGCATTCAGCAGCTCGTAGCGCTCGCCGAAGCGCACCAGCTCGTTTCTCGGAAAGCGCGAATAGACCAGCACCTTATCGGGCATTGTTGTTGTTTCCTGCGAGCGGCTTCACCTGGAGCCTTTTCCGTTCCGATTGAATCGGAACGAGGCTTTGGATTGTTGTCTTGGCGCGTCTTCTTGATGCGAGCCGGTGGCCACTTCGCGCGAAAACGCTCCGGCAAAACAAAGGGCGGAACCGGTTGCCCGATCCCGCCCCTCTTTATTTCGTCACGACGAAAACCTCAGCCGAGGATCGTGCCCGGCTCGACCTTCACGCCCGGGCCCATGGTGGAGGAAACCGCCACGCGCTGGATGTAGGTGCCCTTGGAACCCGCCGGCTTCGCCTTGGAGACCGCGTCCGCGAGCGCCTTGACGTTCTCGACCAGCTTGTCCTCGGAGAACGAGGCCTTGCCGATGCCGGCCTGCACGATGCCGGCCTTCTCGACGCGGAACTCGACCGAGCCGCCCTTGGCGCCCTTCACGGCGTTGGTGACGTCCATGGTCACGGTGCCGATCTTCGGGTTCGGCATCATGCCGCGCGGACCGAGCACCTTACCGAGGCGGCCGACCAGCGGCATCATGTCGGGGGTGGCGATACAACGATCGAAGTCGATCGCACCGCCCTGCACCTTCTCGACCAGGTCTTCGGCACCGACGACGTCGGCACCGGCGGCCTTGGCTTCCTCAGCCTTGGCGCCGCGCGCGAACACGCCGACGCGGAGCGTACGGCCGGTTCCGTTCGGCAGGTTGACGACGCCGCGGACCATCTGGTCGGCGTGACGCGGGTCGACGCCGAGATTGATCGCGATCTCGATCGTCTCGTCGAACTTCGACTTGGCGCGCTCCTTGACCATCTTGATGGCGTCCGCGAGCGGGTAGAGCTTCTCGCGATCGACACCCTCACGGGCCTTCTTCAAACGCTTTCCGATTGCCATGGCCAGTTACCCCGCAACTTCCAGACCCATCGAACGGGCAGAGCCCTCGACCATCTTCATGGCCGATTCGATGGTGTCGCAATTCAAGTCCTTCATCTTCTTCTCGGCGATCTCGCGCACCTGCGCCTTGGTCACCTGGCCGGCCTTGTCGCGGCCCGGCGCCTTCGAGCCGGACTGGATCTTGGCAGCCTGCTTGAGGAAGAACGACATCGGGGGCGTCTTCATCTCGAAGGTGAACGAACGATCGGCGTAGATCGTGATCACCACCGGGATTGGGGTATTCTTCTCTTCCTTCTGGGTCTGCGCGTTGAACGCCTTGCAGAACTCCATGATGTTGAGACCGCGCTGACCAAGCGCGGGGCCGATCGGGGGCGAAGGATTCGCCGCACCGGCCGGGACCTGAAGCTTCAGGTATCCGGTCACTTTCTTTGCCATTTATCGCTCCTGTTGTGCCGGACGGTGCCGGCGGTTTCAGGTTCCGTGGTTCGGTTGAAGGGGCTGGCGACCGCCTCCTTCCTCCCACGGCCTCTCACTTGACGCGGGGCATATACCCCACGCCGTCCGGTCAGACCACCTTTTCGACCTGACCGAATTCCAGTTCCACGGGGGTCGCACGGCCGAAGATCGACACCGCGACCTTCACGCGCGAGCGCGCCTCGTCGATTTCTTCCACCACGCCGGAGAACGAGGCGAACGGGCCGTCGGCCACGCGCACGTTCTCGCCGATTTCGAACGATACCGACGCCTTGGGACGCTCCACGCCCTCCTGCACCTGGTGCAGGATCCGCATCGCCTCGGATTCCGAGATCGGCATCGGCTTGTTTTCAGCGCCCAGGAAGCCGGTCACCTTCGGGGTGTTCTTGATCAGATGGAACGCCTCGTCGGTCAGCTTCATCTTCACCAGCACATAGCCCGGGAAGAACTTGCGCTCGGCGTCGATCTTGCGGCCGCGGCGCACCTCGGTGACCTTCTCGGTCGGCACCAGCACCTGCTCGAACAGCTCTTCCAGCCCGCGCTGCTTGGCCTGCTCCCGGATCGATTCCGCGACCTTCTTCTCGAAGTTCGAATAGGCGTGAACGATGTACCAGCGCTTGTCCATCAATTGAGTTCCCATGCTCATCAGTGGATGCCCAGTATCAGGGTGATGAGGTAGCGGATGACCTGGTCCGCGGCGAAGAAGAAGATCGAGGCCAGCGCCACCATCACGAACACCATGATGGTCGTGATGGTCGTCTCGCGGCGCGTCGGCCAGGTGACCTTGGCGGTCTCCGAGCGCACTTCCTGCAGGAATTTGAACGGGCTGAAAGCCATCGTGAGATCCGCGCCCGTCTCCGGACGATTTGCAACGTTTCAAGGAATCCGAACAGCCGACCTTGCGGACCCAGCCCTCGTTTGGAAGGTTGAGCCGATAAACGAGCTCGAATGTTCGGGGAATTAGGCCGCGCCGGATATCCGCGATCAAAGCGGGCCGGCTGCGAGTGCCGGGTATCTACTGCGAGACCGGCCAAAGGTCAAGGTCGGCGGGGTCGCGCCCCACCCCGGCCGCGCCCGCGGCGGATCGGAACGGGGCCCCTCGAATCAAGGACTTAGGCTGATGGTGCGAGGTCCGTTGCCCCGGCCGCCCACCGCGGCGGCCGGCTGGATCACCCGGCAAAGCTCTTCTGGACCGCCTGATCCAGCGTGGCACCGCCGACATAGCGCTGGCGCAACTCGCGCTTGAGCAGCTTGCCGCTCGGGTTCTTCGGCAGGCTGTCGACGAAGATGACCCGCTTCGGCACCTTGAAATGGGCCATCGACGCCGCGCAGTGCTTGATCACGGCCTCGGCATCGAGGCTCTCGCCCGCCTTGGCCACCACGATCGCGGTCACCGCCTCGATCCAGCGCGGATCGGGCAGCCCGACCACCGCGACCTCCGACACCGCGGGCAGCCGGTAGATCATCTCCTCGACCTCGCGGCTCGCGACGTTCTCGCCGCCGCTCTTGATCATGTCCTTCACGCGATCGACGACCGTGATGTAGCCGTCGGCATCGACGGTCGCGAGATCGCCGGAATGAAACCAGCCGCCGGCAAACGCCGCCGCGGTCTTGACCGGATCGTTGTAGTAGCCGGACAAGAGATGCGGCGAGCGGTGCACGATCTCGCCGACCTCCCCGACCCCGACGTCGGTCATGTCCGGCTTGACCACCCGCGTCTCGACATTGATCGCGGGCTTGCCGGCCGAGCCTGCCTTCGGCAGCTGGTGCTCCGGCGCCAGCACGGTCGCGAGCGGCGCGATCTCGGTCTGGCCGTAGAAATTCCAGAACTTCACGTCGGGCAGCCGGCGCTGCAATTCGAGCAGCACCTCGACCGGCATGATCGAGGCGCCGTAATAGCCCTTGCGCAGGGACGACAGGTCGGTGCGATCGAACGCGGGCGAGCGCAGCATCGCGATCCAGATCGTCGGCGGCGCGAAGAACGCGTTGATCCTGTGGGCCGCGATCAGCGCCAGGACATTGTCGGGCACCGGCTTGCCGGTAATGAGACTGGTGGCGCCGAGATAGATCGCGGGTCCCAGGAAGACGTCGAGCTGCGCGCAATGGTACAGCGGCAGCGCGTGCAGCACGGTGTCGTCGGTCGCCATGCCGCCGTCGATGATGCAGCTGACATACTGCCACATCACGGCTTCATGGGTGAGGATTGCGCCCTTCGGCAGCGACTCCGTGCCGCTGGTGTAGATGATCTGCGCGGGATCGCGACTGTCGACCGAGACCTCCGGCGCCGAGGCGTCGCTGTGCAGCAGGCTGTCGAACGTCGTGATGCCGTCGGGCGCGGTGGCCGGATCCTCGCCGGGCAGCCAGATCAGGGTTTCGACCGCCGAGCCCTTGGCGGCCGCAGCGCGCGCCGTCTCCACGAAATCGGGCCCGACCGCGAGCAGCTTCGCACCGGAGTTGGCGAGGATGAAATTGATCTCGTCGGGATTGAGCATGAAGTTGATCGGCACCAGGATCGCGCCGATCCGCGCCACTGCGAAACGCAGCGCGGCGAAGCCGTGCGAGTTGCGCGACAGCACTGCAACGCGATCGCCCTTCGCAATGCCAAGCGCGAGCAAGCCGCGCCCGAGCCGATTGCAGATCGCGTCCAGCTCCGCGAAGGTCCAGCTCACCTCGCCGCAGATCAGCGCGGTCTTGTCGGGGTAGCGCTTGGCCGACCGGCGCAATAGATCGCCGATGCTGTGCTCGCGGGCGCGCTGGATGGTTGCTGCGATGTCTCCGCTCATGAAGTCCCTCCCGAATGTGCTTTTTGTCGTTGTCTTGTCTTCGCCGCGTAGTCGCTATTGCCGGGCGGCGTAGGCGTGTTCCATGTAGGTGTGCTCGACCGAGCGATCGAGCGAGGCGATCTTCTCGAAGCCGCGCCGCCAGTCCTGCAAATGCCGCCGCGTCCACAGCACGCCGGCCTCCTTGTCGCGCCGCGTGATCGCATCGAGGATGTGGCGATGCGCCTCGACAAGGCGCGCGCCGCCCTCCGGCACGCCGCCGACAATCATCTCGGTGGTCGGAAAGAACAGCTGTGCGGCAGGCTCGCGGGCGAGCTGCAGCACGCGGTTCTGCGAGGCCTTGGCCATCAGCACGTGGAATTCCGCATCGAGCTCGGCGAGATCGGCGGGATTGCCGACGACAGCCGCGCTGCGGTCGAGATTGCCGGCGAGCGCCGCGATGTTCGCCTCGGTCGCCCGCTCCACCGCCCCCTCGACGCTCGCGACCTCCAGCGTCATCGACGTCTCGAACAATTCGCGGAACGTCACCTCGTGCAGGATCAGCGCGCGGGACAGCCGCGTGGCCAGCTTGTTGTAGCGCGGCAGGCAGGCCTGCAGGCGGCGACTGGAATCGCGGCGGATCAACCCGCCCTCCTCGAGCACACGAATGCCCTCGCGCACCGTCGAGCGGTTGACGCCGAACTGCGCGACCAGTTGCTGCTCGGTGCCGATCGGCTCGCCCGGCTTGATCCGGCCGTTGATGATCTCGCGCTCGATCGCGTCCGCGACCTTCTGGTAGGCCGGCGCGACATCGATGCGTCGGAACAGCGGCGTGGCGGGCATCTTCACTCCGGGAGGCTCCCGATTGTCGTTTGTCGGACAAAGAATAGGCGAAGGCATTTGGAGCGTCAAACTGGCTGTTCTTGGCCGGATTGTCGCACCCGCCCGGCACGAATTGACAGCGGAACCGGGCAAATCTAGCTTTGTCGGACAAACCGATAAGAACATCCTGGGAGGCGCATCACCATGAAATCCATCGTCACGAGTCTGTCCGCCGCCGGCCTGATCGCCGCCGTTCTGGCGGGGCCCGCGCTCGCGCAGCAGACGCCGCTCAAGATCGGCGTGCTGACCGATTTCCAGTCGGTCTATTCGGACATCGGCGGCGCCGGGAATGTCGAGGCCACCAAGATGGCGATCGAGGAGTTCGGCGGCTCGATGTTCGGCAAGCCGATCGAGCTCGTCACCGCCGACGCCCTCAACAAAGCCGACGTCGCCGCCACCATCACCCGCAAATGGTACGAGGCCGAAGGCGTCGACATGATCATCGACATGCCGACCTCGGCGACCGCGCTCGCCGGCATGGAGATGTCGAAGCAGTTCGAGAAGATCATGATCGTGACGGACGCGGCGAGCTCCGACATCACTGGCAAGTCCTGCTCGCCCTACACGCTGCACTGGACCTACGACACCTACGCCAACGCCCACACCGTCGGCAGCGCGATCGTGAAGAGCGGCGGCGACAGCTGGTTCTTCATCACCGCCGACTACGTGTTCGGCCATTCGATCGAGCGCGACACCGGCGATGTGGTCCGCGCCGCCGGCGGCAAGGTGCTCGGCAGCGCCCGGCATCCGCTCAACACGCCCGACTTCTCGTCTTTCCTGCTGCAGGCGCAATCGTCGAAGGCCAAGATCGTCGGCCTCGCCAATGGCGGCGGCGACACCATCAACGCGATCAAGCAGGCCGCCGAGTTCGGCATCGTCGCGGGCGGACAGAATCTGGCTGGGATCGTGATGTTCATCTCGGATATCCACAGCCTCGGGCTGAAGCTCGCGCAGGGCCTGATCATCACCGAGGCCTACTACTGGGATCTCAACGACCGCACCCGCGCCTTCGGCAAGCGCTTCTTCGAGCGCATGAAGCGGATGCCGACCATGAACCAGGCCGCGACCTACAGCGCCACCCTGCACTACCTCAATGCGGTGAAGGCCGCCGGCACCAAGGAGACCAAGCCGGTGCTGGCGAAGATGCGCGCGACCCCGGTGCGCGACGCCTTCACCGACAACGGCGTGGTGCGCGAGGACGGCCGCATGGTGCACTCGATGTTCCTGTTCGCGGTCAAGAAGCCCGAGGAATCGAAGGCGCCGTGGGATTACTACAAGGTGCTCGCCGAGGTGCCCGGCGACCAGGCGTTCCGTCCGCTGAAGGACGGCGGCTGCCCGCTCATCAGGTGAGTGAATACGATAATGGCCGGGGCCCAGGACCTCGGCCAACATATTCAAATAATTGGGTAAAAGCTGGCAGGAGTGGCAGGGCTCGAACCTGCGACCCCCGGTTTTGGAGTTCGGCTAGGTGCTTCCCTTCTCGTCCCTGCCGCGCACAGATCATCCTGTTCTATTAGGCCTTTTCGCCCTTCGAAGCCGTTCTAGTTTCGTTCAATCCCGTCCTGTTTCAGGTGGTTTGTTAGCAAAACCGTTAGCAGCTCGTTCGCGATCTGCCCCGACTAGCGACGGTAATGTCCGGTTCAATTGGCAGCGAGCAGCTTCTTCTGCGCACCGTGAGCTAAACACTCCAACGAGCGGGCTAAGTGTGCGTGGCGCGGCCGCGTGTGCGGCCTTCCTGCCGCCCTCTCTTAGCCCGTCCGGTCCCTTGCCACTCCTCGCACGAAGCAACAGGTCTGCCCCTTGCGCTTAGCGTGTGCCCGCGAAATACTCTCCTTCTGGTTTTAGGGGGCCGGTTGGTGCGCCTTTTGTCGATCGTAATCTTGGGGGCCGCGCTGGCGTGCAATGCGAGCGCAGTAGCAGCGGAAGATGGCCCGGAGTGCTTCTCGAAATTCACAAAGTTCAACGTCTGAGAAAAGGCGCGAGAGGCCCAGGCCGGTTTGGCCGCGACGCTTCCAATGAAGATGAACGCAAATATCACGATGTCCACCGCGATTGCCATAGGGCCACGGGTCATAATCGCTGCAGTCTGGAACATCGACAAAGCCGAGTTCGATGCTCGGTTAAAAGCAAACAATACGACTGTGGCCGATCTGGCCTCGAAGATGGATATTGCGACAAAGAACTCCGTTTGCAGCTTGGATGTCATGGCTGCATTCGTCAGATTGGGCGGCCAAGTCCAGTATCTCTACCGGACGCTGGATGGCACTATCGTTATGTCGCCTCTTGTTGCTGCCTGCTAATCAGAACGCCGTAGATAGAAACCCATGGCGCTCGATCATTACGTCTCGCAGGTTCACCTGAAAAACTTCTACTCTCCGGCGATGGATGGCTTGATGTACGCCATCCGCAAATCGGACCTGAAGCGGTTCCCGACCAAATCGCAGGACGTGTGCCGCATTGAGGAGGGCAGTACCAACGCATACCTCACGAAGGATCGTGCCGTTGAAGAGTTCCTGAAGGATGTTGAGCCGCGCTACAACGCTTCGGTCGCGAAGTTGCGCGAAAACAAGATGGATCAGGAAGCTATCGCCAGCCTTGCGGGATTTGCCGCCTACATCGTGGCGTGCTCGCCTACGGCGATGCGTCTGCACTCCGGCCCCCTCAAAGCCCAGCTTGAGGCAACGGCGGTCATGCTCGACAACCAGGGCGCAATCCCGCAAGCGCCGGAAATTCTCGGCGGAAAGTCGATCACCGAACTATTGGCTGATGGTACCGTGAAGTTTACGGTTGATCCCAAATATCCGCAGGCCATCGCGATTGCCAACATTCTGCACCACACTTCTGTTTTCGGAAATTCGCCGTGGGAAATCCTGCACAACGGCGAAAATGAAAGTCCATTCTTCACTAGCGACTACCCGGCTGCCATCGAGGCGTTCGACATCAATACCCCGATTAACCGCATCGTACCTCTTGCGCCGGACATCGCCGTGCGGATCAAGCCGGACATTAACCTGTCAGGCGTGAAGCCCGACATCACCTTTGCAAAGTTTAACGCCACGCACCGCTATTTGAGGCGCTCCGAAGTCCTCGAAATCAATCGCCTGCTAGTGCGTTGCGCGGAGGACATGATCTTCTTCCGCGATGATGGGGATTGGATCGAGGACTTCGTTGCCAAGAACCGCCGCTACCGCATCGAACCGGTGACGCACAAGCTCCCGCATGGAAGCGGCCACGTTCTAGTCTCCACGCACCGAATTCTTGCCCAACCTGAACAGACCAAGGAAGGCGAGTGATCCAGCAACCACTTGGAGGGAGAGCGAAACTCAAATGACCTCAGCGGAGGCGGTTAAAAACGAGATCGAACGATTTTTGAAATCACCCGAACCAGAAGTTCTGTGCATTACAGGAGCATGGGGCGTCGGGAAAACATATACTTGGCAGACTGTTCTAGACCGCGTCCGGGCCAAACGAGCGACGGGCCTATCACGCTACTCATATGTTTCGCTGTTCGGCATTATCCTTGCTGCCACGGCCCCACTACAGGCGAGAGAGGCGGACTGGGCTAGAAATTGCGCCGTCCAAAGCAGGGCTTCTGCACCGCCGCGAGCGAACAACCACGGCAGCAACAGTTGTCCGACATCGAGGGATTGATTCTCATCAAACCAAATTGGGCGCAATGTGCCACGAATAACATGGCTTTATTTGTGCACGAGGTGCGTCATGCTGAACGGATTTTTGAAACCTCGATTGTCTGTAATAGCGCTCGCTCTAACCTTCTTCTTGCAACCCGCTGCCGCATTTGACAGGGATGCGGCGCTAAAAACCATTAGAATGTCAGTCGCCGATGTTAAGGCGAAGGCGCAAGACATTCCTTACTCATCGCTGGCACGCGACCCCCACAATTGGCTTGGCGCGGTGGTCACATTTCGTGGCGAAGTAGTGCAAGTGATGGAAGACGGATTGGACGTCATATTGCGCGTCAACGTGACTAAGGACATTGAGTTCGATTCTTGGAGGGATACAGTTCTTGTATTCTACACAAAGGCTTCCGCCTCCGAGTCGCGCATCCTTGAACATGATATTGTTCGGTTGTGGGGTGGCTTCGTTGGGATCGAAACGTATAAAGCCATATTTGGCAATCCAGTTTCAATTCCGGCGGTGATTGCCCGTGTGATCGTACAGGATGGACAGAACGTTAGCGGTGTTGATGCTGCCGTGGCCGCCGCAACTGCCGCAGCGCCGGTGACCGCCGCTTCGGATAATCAACGCATATCGAAAGAAGAGGAGCAGCGGTTGAGGTCATCAATTGTTGAGCGTTGAATTGGACGAAACATGTTTTTGAGGAATGAGGTCGGCCTCAGTTGGCGGCCTCATTCAATTTGAAAGATAACTAAGGTAAAAAATCCAGCTCACCGTTGACCGAGATCAATCCTCGCACTGAGCCGTCCGCAATTCTACCGTTCATGACGAAGCTGCCGAAGTGGCCCACCTGCGCGAAGTGCCACAAGCCCTTGACCTTCCACCCACCAAAAGGGCGGAGTGCGGGACACATGTCATGCACACATTGCGAGGGGGCGGAGAACCAGCCGGAAACCGATCGCGCTTTTCGAAAAGACGCCGCCACGCTGAGAGCGTAACGGTATCTCTCTCCCTCATTACTCAAACTGGCCCGCACGCTTCCATCCGGGCCGGTAGATGGCCCCAGCAGCCAGCCTCCCATGGCCCCCAAAAGGCTGCTGGGGCCGCTCGCGGCGCCATTCGAATGCTCACCGTCCGGAAAGCATGCGACGCCTGATCTTCGCCTCCGTATCTTCCCGATTAGCTTCATGATCATAGGTTTTCGCCAGCGTCATCAAAAGCCTAGAGGCGACGAACGGGTGCGAAATCTGAATGGTGGATCCCCACCTGCGATACTTTTCCGCCAAACCACGCTCCTGATCGCCGCCTTCACCTCGCGCGTGAACGCCGCGCGAATTATATACGCCGGTATGTGCGCCATTCATCATTGGCTCGGACTGGATGTCCTCCATTACATCGCGAACCGGCTCACATGGCCAGACGCCGTCCTTGCCGACCGGCGCATGCGACAGCAATTTGCCAATGCAAATGTCGGCAATCTCTCCTCTATCTAGCTCAGCGCACTGTTGACGAACGGTCGCGATCCACTTCGCAAGGCGATCTACTTCCAATTCGCCGAGGTCGTTGTGACCCGGGATAAGATCGAATCCATCCAATAGCTTGTAACCGCGCTCCGCCAGAGTCTTGATACGATCCGGCGGGACCTCGGACTCGGTTGGATCAGGCGCGCCGTCCTTCCGTTTGTAGGTCCACGAAACTGCCTGTACAAAGAGTTCAGGATGCGCCTCAACGTACCGTTCGAGATTGGGAATGCCATAGCCGTCCCGGCTATCCCACGGTCGCGCCAGCACGTCGATGTAGGCAAATTCTAAACCTGCCTTCTGTTCAAGCGTTAGCGTTGGGCCGTTGTTCAAGTGCTTGAATGCTTCTTCAACGTGATAATGCTCGAGCAAGTAGTGGCCTGGCTGGTCATCGCCACCCTGCGCCATCGCCGACATTAGGTTGAAAAGAACCTGAGCATCGAGCTTGCCTGGTTCTAACTGAATGCATGAGAACGCGGCTCGCGGCCGGTTCGCCTTCAACAGTAGCTCGACGCCTTGGTTGTTTTCTGAATCCGAGTTGTGAATCCAGTAAGGCGCCACACTGCTCCAATACTTGGCCTTAGCTGCCTCGTTCAGCCTATTAACCAGCTCCCAGGTCTTCCTGCCGTACGGCGCAAGAACAAACAGCGGAACGATTTCGTCGTCGGACAATCCCGCCGCGACGCTCGTGAGAACCGACTCTAGTTTATCGTCATTTCCGACAAAGGTACGGAGCGCGCCGCCAATAACATTCCGGTAGGTGTGAGCCTCTTCCTTGCCTGCAACGATCGGACCGAGGGCGAGTCGGAGCACTTCTTCAAGTTCTTGTTGGCTCAGCACGGCACTAGCTGCGATCACTCCGATCAACCATGCGGCATTTCCACGCTTAGCAAGTTCCAGAAGCGCGGCGAGCCCACGCTGCTCTAGGATTTCTCGTAATGCCTCGGCTCTCAAACTTTGGATACGCTCTTCGCGAGCGGTGTAGTTGACACTTTCGATATCCTCGATCTCGTCAGCGGATTCTTCGATCCAAGTGTTGCGGAAGAGCCAAGCATGCTTGTTTAAGAGATCACTCGGCTCCAACGCCATATATGCGGCCTTGCCCGCCACAGCGAAGTTTGACGGAGCGCCGCCTTTCTTCGCGCGAAGCGCAACACGTCGCGATAACGTTGCGACCCGAATTTTTTCGCGCATGGCGGCTTTATCGTCATCACTAGCCCTATTCTTGGCCCATGCTTGGATCAGCGCCCATACGCGTTTCTGGTCGGCCTCAATCAGGCCCGGAAGACGATCCACCAGATCGCACAGCATTCCGCGCGAGTGATCATTCCAGGTCAGCGCCATCTCGACCATCTCGCGCACAAACTCATTAATCGGTTCCCACGTCGGGAAAGGTTCGCCGAACCCATAACCGTCTGGACGCCAGCGCGGCTTATGACTGTAATCACCGACGCGACTATGTATGCTGAACTGCGCGACACAAATTTTCCATGCGACGTCCGGGAATTTTTGCGCCAGCTTCTTCATCAGTTCCACTCGTTCTCGCGCGTTTGCCGCTGTCTGCGGCATCCATGCTCGGAATATTGATTCCAACGAGTGCATTGGCTTGTTGACCCAATTATCGTTGATCTCAACCTGCGAGAGCTGGGCTAGGATGTAGGCGGCACGAGGCAACGTCACCGGGCTCCACGACAAGCCCTCCAATGCCCACAGCAGACCCGTGCGGCTGGGGCTATGCCCGAACACACCTGTATCAACCGGGCGTAGAAGGCCAAGCACCGCAGGATCCTTAGACCGGAGATCGCGTTCAATGATCGAAAGGAATTCGTCGGGTGCTGCTTCCGCGTAGGTTGGAAGGTCTCTGTCGTTGGCCTCCAATATCCGCGTGGTCAACGGTGTCGGGAGCAGATCACGCACAACGCGCACCACTTCAATCTCGGTGTCAACGCCAAGCTGCCGCTTGAACAAGTGCCCGCCATGCACGGCTAGCAACACCAGAGTCTCCGAGATGCCTGCGCGGAAAAGGGAGGAAAATTCGCGCGTCTTTCCGTGGATAGGTGCAGCCCAGCGCTGATCTTCATCAAGATCGAGTGCTGGATCGTCTTCACCAAGGACCATCCGCGCCATGGAGAAGTAGTGGCCTAAGTCTTGAGGTGTTACCGCGTGGGCGACCGCGTACAGCAGATCGACTTTTGAGATTACGCCTCTGTAGGTGCCGAGCGACCACATCGGCGCGTCGTTTAGCTGAGTGAGGCTCTGGCACTCCTTCTCAAGATCGTCATAAGGTCTGCCTCCGGCCAGGAGCGAGAGACCCAGCCTGTCGGTCTCATTCTGGCTGTTCCACGCGCCGACGAAGAGGAAGGGCACAAGCCTTGCCGCAATCAGTCGATCCGCCGCCCATTCTGGCGTCTGCACTGCAGGCACCGTGGAAAGTTGACGCCGCAAAACGGTCAGCGATCGTCCCGAAGCGTTCGCAAGGCGCGAGGTTTCATCGCGGTCCTTACCCATTTCTTCGAGCGCCTTGTTGAAAGTGTCGTAATTCGCCGGATCGAGAACAATGTCAGGCTCGGTGGTCGCCGCATTGCGCGGGTAGACGACAATGCAGTGCATTGAATTCGCGTACGGTGCGAGTTCGCGCTCGACCTCCCGTGTGAACACGACCGGAATGAAGGCCTGCGCGCCTGTCGCCAAGCGCGGGAGGACCCCAGGCTGGTCGAACACCAGCACGCGGTCCCGATACAAGGCCAGTTCTTCGCCGCCGCGCTCACTAAACAGTTGAGCGAGAAATGCAAGCGCCTCTTCGGTCGAGTCCGCTGCTATCAGGATTGGTCGTTCGGGGAGCTTGGTCAGGCGCGAAAGCATTGTACGCTTGGTCGCCTCGATCGCCGAACTGAACAGCGCGCCAGTTAGGGAGGGTATCGAGACATCAGCCCAGTTGGCCCAACACTTGTCGAGCGAACGAACATGTTGCGCGGGGATGTTCGTCTCATTGGCAAACCACGCCTGCCCTGGTAGCGACTGCTCCAGCCATTGCTCTAGGTCACTGGCGTCGTAGGCACGAACCTCTTTCCAAAGTCGTTTCGCCTGCTTTGCTGTCACCCAGGCGGCCTTTCCTGGCCAGCGGCGGGGTGTCACGAAGACAAAAGCAATTCCGACGCGCTCGTCTCTCTCAAGAGCTTTCACGTTCTTGTCGAAATCGCCGTCAGCCTTCGCCTTGGGATCATCGTTTGTGCCAAACTCCCAGCCGGAACGTCCGGCAGGCACCCAAGGCGTTCCTTCGCTGGCATCCACGAACCCATCCCAGCCAGGTCGTTCAGCATCGTCGTTGCCTGGAAAATCTACTTTCTTCAGCCCACTGCCTGTCGAGTGCACCAGAGTACGTAAGAAAACTGCCAAGCGGCTTCGAGCCGGGATGTTGTGCGCAACCCAACTTTCGATGTCGTTGGCCTTAATTGCCAAAAAGGGCGGCACGTACGCCTTCGCTTCAACAGGAGGAGTTATCTGTTTTGCGTGCGCTTCTTCGTACCTCGCCTGCATCGCCATCAGGTCCCTGCGAGGGTAGTTGAACACTTTTTCTAAGCGCGCCGCCATGTCAGCCGACAGGGAGGCATTGCCGTTGAGCAGGTTCGACAAGGCCGGGCGGCCTACGCCCATTAATCTGGCGGCTTTCGTGACTGACATACCGATCGGAATGACGTCCGCCTTAATTCTGGCTCCCGGATGAGGGGCGTCTTCTCCAGCGTCCACGCAAAACTCCGTTCCACAAGTGGTGCAATTCAGAGCCACCGTATTGTGTCGCGCTACAGAATACAAGGACGGCAACCAAGTTGCGTTTCGCGTTCGGCTAGCCACGCCTCTTTGATTAGCGAGGCTAGCGATCCGCAGGACGAAGACCAGAGGGCGAGAGACGACGCTGATGCAACTGCGCGGAATATTAGCCCCGGGCGAGTGTTTATTGGGCGATTTCCTTTGACCTCACGATTGGCAACCGCCAACGCGACCGCTCGCTTTCGTGAGGCGCGCGACGATTAGGTTCTGTTTGCGACGTCGTGGCGCTGAACAGCAGCTCCAGCAATTGATACGAATCAACGGAGTGGGGCTGCAAAGAGCAGAAAATTATCCGACGTGCAGAGGACGTTTCCACATGCCTCAGAAAGTCATTTGGATAACCAAGCTCGCAACCGGAATTGCATCGGCCCTGCTTTTGAGCGCAGGATCAGTACGCGCTATCGATGGACCGAGTTTCGACTGCAGTCATGGCGTGAACACCGCTCTAGCAGTGATATTATGCAGTAATTCAGATGCCGCCAGCGCGGACTGGAATATGAGTTCGGCATTTTGGGCAGCCTCGAAGAGCGTTCAAGACGAAAGTGAACAGAACGCATTCAACCAATCAATAAGCTGGCGATGCGGGCTTCCTCCGCAACCCTCGCAGCTTGATCGAGTTTACGGATTTCCACCGCCACCGATACAGCCGATCACTCAATCGCAAGTAAACTGCGTCATCAGCGCGTTCAACGCGCGCACAGCAATATTGAGGGCAAGGCTCAGCCGTGACGCTCTCCTCGAGTCAAAGCTTACCCCAGAACAGCACATCGAAATTCAACAAGCACTGATCATCAAAGGATTGCTGCGCAACCGCGTGCAGAAATACCGCGCGACTCCAGATGGCCAATTTGGTCCAAACACCCGGG
Source organism: Bradyrhizobium sp. USDA 4011 (assembly GCF_054063415.1). NCBI lineage: Bacteria > Pseudomonadati > Pseudomonadota > Alphaproteobacteria > Hyphomicrobiales > Nitrobacteraceae > Bradyrhizobium > Bradyrhizobium sp. USDA 4011. Next base: position 7,807,415 of record NZ_JBSSGG010000001.1, on the reverse strand, counting down.
CGGCAATCCGCGACTATCAACGAAGTATCGGCGCAAGTCCGACAGGTTACTTATCTGATCAGCAACGTGTATCTGTCCTTGAGAGTCCGGAACAGATAGAAGCTCGCGAAGCACGTGCTGCAGCCGAAGCCAAGGCTAAACAAGCGGCGATCGACGCTCAGAAGCTGGCTGAAGAGCTCGCAAGACGCGCGGAGGAACGGGCTAAACAAGAAGCAGAGGAGCGAGAAAGAAAGCGGCTGGAGGAGGACGCAGCAAGAGCCGCCGAGTGGCGACAACAAGTTGATGAGGCCCAAAGAAAGGGACCGGAGTACGCGGCCAAAGTGTCTGACGTGAAATGGACGTTGCGAGAACACATGAACCCTATGACTGAGGAGATGGAATACACGGTACTATCTAGACAAACCAATGGCACAGGTGCGGTCGCAAGCGTGGAGGGATTCTGCGATAGAGATCACGTGCCGTTCCAAGCGACGCTGGAAAACGACCGCGAACCAGCTGCCTCGCTCGGTTTCATCACCTCGCGTTTTGATAACGGCATCGTCGGCAAGAAGCGCATCAATGACGGTTCGGTCGAATCGATCAGTTTCCAAGCCGAGAAATGGAGAAATAGAATAACCGTTGCGCGGCTCGTTTTTGATCACGACGGTTTGGAAGCAGCGGAAACGACATGGCGAGTGCTGGCCGAAATCGAAACTTCGCGTGGCACGTTGTATATTAAGATTCCAATGTTCAACGAGAATATCCAGAAGCTGATTGCGAATTGTCAGCATCAGTACGAAGCTGAGAAGCAGCGGGGCGGACACCCCGACGCACCGATGTCGCAGCCAATGTAGAACATCCGAGAAGCTAAAAATGACCGCTGCTTGATCTCGCTCAATAGATGAGGGCAGGCACCTGGTGAGCACTTCCGGTTTAAGATATCGGGTCCCAAGGCCGCGGACCGACAGGTAGATTGCTGATGGCCCTACCTGCAGTTCGGGGGTGCATTTGCGCTTGCGGGGTCAGCCGCAGGGCGCGACCACATGCGGTAATTGCTCTGGTCTCCCGCTCCGCCATTGCTAAGAGCCGATCCAGCCGCTCAAGGCCACCGTCGACGCCAGTCCACTCAATTTCGAATCGTGCGATCTGCATTTCGAGCAACCGCGCGCGGCAGACATGACGACAGTACGCCACCAGGATGGGATGTGTAGCCCGAGCTAGCCAATCAGAGGGCAGTGAACCAACGACTTGACGCCAGACACTTCCCTGTGCATCCGACAACTCGGAAGGCGGTGTTGGAGGCGTGTGTGGCCCTGCGTCAATGACTACGCTTGACAATTCCGAGCACGATTTCCTGCCGCGTTGCCGCATAGTCCATTCTCAGGAATTCTGGACGATTTTGATTTTGATGCCATCGACCGGTCGGTCGTTAGACGGGGCGCAATAAAACGCATCGCCCCCCGGCCGATTTATTTGTCCCAACGCCAGTTTGAGAGGGGAATTCGCTGCCCGCGCCATTTGAGCGTCATGTCCTCACCGCGCCAAGTTGTTGATGGCTGCGTGTGGCTTGACTCACGGTCGAGCAACGCTCGCGCCTTTGCAGTAGCCACGCGTGATCTCGTGCGAGCGGATTCGGACGCAGCGAGGATCAGCCTTGCCCTTCGAGTGGCACGACGCGAGCGCGCGATCCGCTCGGCGAGCGTCGTCTCTCCGCCTTGCCGGTCCTCAATACTCATTGCGATGGTGTCTCCGTTGATCAGTATGATTGCCTCATCTTTATCCTTGCCTTCGCGCTGTGGCGGCAAGCAACGCGGTCTCGAACAGCTGCCGATCAGCGGATTTAAGCCGATCCCTCGACGACATCAGGTCGCCCGCAGCGAGGATGAGCCGCTTGAGTCTGGCATGATCCTCGTCGGACAAGTCACGCGCCGCGACCACTATAGAACCAAGGGCGCGGACCAGATGGTCTATTTCGTCCGTGGAATTAATGCTCGCGCCGTTGTTGCTCACGACAACATCGCGCGGCGCGACGCTGTCGACGATATCCGCAAGCTTACGCATCGTGCGTTTTCCCAAAGTGGTTGATTTTTCATTTGGGAGATCATACGCAACAAGAGGCCATTAGAGCGTGACGCGTCACCGTTTTTTTGCGATGGCCGACTTGACCAGGCTGGCGATGACGAGGCCGATCAAAGTGCGCCACGTGCGGTCATTGACCGGCACATCATCAGCGTTTTCGAGCGTCAAATCGGAAGCGAGTTTGTGGATCACAGATTCAGGAAGCGGAACTTGAAAATAGCTGAGTGGGTCGCGCCGATGTTGTTTCGCACGCTCGCGCAAGTGGCGCATACGGCTGCGTGTGAGAAGGCGCCGTCGCTCAGAACTAGTGGTGCGATGTGAACGCCTCATTGAGCGTGTCTCGCTTACGACCGAGGCTCTGGTGCCCTCGCTCCACGATATGTGGCTGGCTCGCGCGAGCCTCGTCGTCGCAGCTTATCACGATATGGGCCGTGGACCGCGCGCCTCGGTGCGGCACGAGAGGGGCCCTCGCGGGGTAGATTAGCGTGGCTTGCTATCGAGCGTGGCCGATCCGGTCACCAGTGACGTCGCGCCGAGCCCGTGGCAAGCCCGCTGATGCGTCGGCGCGAGCGCCGCTGTCTCAGGCCGGGCGATCTCCGGCGCCGCACCGGTTGGGCTGCGCTTCAACATGGCGGGTCCCCCAATCGCGGCCAGCCGATCCGCGCCCGCCGCGTTCGCAGGTCCTTGGCGCCGAGGCCGTGCAACACGATTACCGTCGTGCCGTCGACCGGATCAATCTTCCTGCATGGTCCGGCCGGGCGCGGCGGTGGCTCGTTGCGGCGGAAGCCGCGATACAGGCGGACGGTCTGGCCGCGCCGGATCGCCTCACGCTGCCGACGACTGATCTTGTGGCCTGCCATTCCTCTCACTCCTCGCTCGATGGTGCAAAACCCTCGTCGCCTTCCACCAGCTTTTCCAGATCACCCGCCCACACACATTGCGGATCGGCATCGCCATCGAACCGGACTAGCCATGATCGGTCCAGCGCATCCCACCACACCCAGCAGACATTCAGCTTATCCGGATGGGCGACGATGACGCCGGGGCCGTGCTGCCTGTGACGAACCCGATCGCCGACGGCCAGCGGAGCGCGCTTCGCCTCGAAATATTTTTGGCGCCGCTCTGCATCGGCGATCCTGGCCTCGGCCATGGCGATCTCCCGCAGCAATTCCTCGCGGGTCGTCTCGGCGCAGTTCTCCGCGTCCCAGCGTGCTTGCCATTTCGTCATCGCCGTATCGTAGGCCTGTTTCAGCTCGGCCGTGGAGGGTGCGAACGTCTGCGTGTTGCGCAGCTCGCGGGCGGCATCCTGCATGCTGAAGAAATGCGGCGCCCACTCGACCACATCCTCGATCATCTGCGGCACGAACACCTCAGGGTCCTTGACGCCATTCGGAAAGCTCGCGATCAAGATCGTGACGAACCGAGCGATGGCGGATTCGCGGACCTCGTCGTCGCTCCACCAATCGGCAGGCACGCGCTCATCGTGCATCCGTGCGAGATCACCATTCAGCAGCGCGGCGCGAACAGCTGACTGCTCGTATTCAACGATGCAGTTCCGCGCCAGCGCCAGCTCGTCCGGTGTTGGCAAGCGTTCCCCCTCGCGTCGCAGTTCGCCGAGCCGTTCGGCGACGTCCCACATTCGGCGAAAGTAGAAGTCCAGCGTGTCGAGTTTGTCGCCGAGCACCTTCAACTGTTTTGCGCTCGGCCATGGCGACGACGGTGCAGGCGGTGCGGCGGGCGGGATGACGGTCAGCTTCTTGCCCATCACCGCCCCCTCGCTTTGGCGTCGGCGTAGTAGGCGGTGCCGACCTCGGCGGCGGTGCGCTTGCGGCTGGTGCGTTGCACGGCGGTGGCGCCGGTCCCAGCGGGTGGAGCTGCCTGCCAGCCGCCTGCGAGCCACTTCACCGGGTTTGGCAGATACTGCGGCTCCCGCACCGCAGCCCATGCCCGAGCGCTGCCAAGGATCGCCTCGGCGCCGTGCTGGCCGACCGCCTTGGTGAATGCTTGGCGCACCTTCACCGGATCGTCCGAGTGGCCGCGCTGCCAGAGTTGTTGGAACTCGACCCACGCAACCCCTCCCTCTTCAGGCGGCGCGGCGCCAGCCGCGCGCCGCCGGGAGGCGTCCTCTCCCTCCCTAGAACCATCTAAGGATGGTTCTAAGGTTGAATCGGGTGAAGTGGGCTTCACCTTTTTCTGCGCTGGACTGCACCTTTTAGCGCGCTGGACTTCATCTTTTTCATCCTGAAAAGGTGAAGTCGACTGCACCTTTTCGTCGTCCTCATTCTCGATCAGCCGATAGGTATTCGACCTGCTGCGGCCGCGATGCCGCTCGACCTGCAGATGGCCACTCGCTTCCAGCCGGGTGATCAGATCGATCACGGCCCGCTCAGTGACACCGATCGCGGCGGCGAGCGTCGGCAGGCTAGGCCACGCCGTGCCCGTCTTCCGGTTGACAAACTGGCTGATCGTGAAAGCGAGCTTGAAAGCTGTCGGGTGCAGCGTGCGGTCGCCATGAACCTGTCGCAGCCACGCGAAGATGCGACCAGTGAAATCATCGTCGCTCATGAGCGTGCTCCTCGCCTGGGGAGAGGCTTGCGGTTACCGGCACCGAAAGCTTCATCCTCCGGCCAAAGCTCTTCGATGAGTCGATCGACGCGCCGCCGTTCCCTGCGCTTGGCTTCGACTCGCTCCCGTTCGGCCCGCAGTTCAGCCTCTTTGGCAGCACGGATCGCGGTGCGTGAGAAGACGCACGGCTGGCGACCGCATTTTGTCGAGCACAGCAGCTTTACCTTGTTGCGCTCATGCTTCATCCGTTCGGACGGATTTAGATAGACCTCGACCCCGCAAACCGCACACAAGCCCGTTCGGGTCCACCATGGGCCGCCCGGATAACTACCGCCAAGCGGCGCGCAGTCTCTGCACAGCCGCGCGGTGTATGATCCAGTGCGCAACGCTATCAATTCCGTCACCAGGTGCGGCCGGACACCCGGGTAATGACGTTTGCGAATACCTTCTGGTACGCACACCTTCCAACATTCTAGCGTGCCCGGCTGACTGCACATTCATGTGGCGCCGCTATCGCTCATTTCGTGCCGCCCTTGACGTACTTCGCCCATTTCCCCAGTGTCTCACGTTCGGACTCCTCCGCGACCCGCAAGATCGCTAGCTGCTCCTGATCGATATGCCGTTCAATGCAGTTGCGAACCAAGTCGCGGAGTGTCGCGGCCGGGATCGCGTCTAGCTCTACCGACTCGCGGTTGTTGAATTTCTTGGCGCGGGAGTCAGACATCTTGGTTGGACGGGTCGGAAGACGCCATTGCGCGACTTGTTCGCGAGTCACCGCCGGACATTCGAAATGAATTTCGGCGTTCGGAGCATAGCGCCGAAGTTTCGCTTCGATGTCGCGAGCCGCGTCGCGTCCGCTCGGGTCCAAATCGCCGAAGTGATAAATCCACGCAGGCTTGCCGTTCGCCTTGATGGCTTCTGCTGCACTATGCAGGAAGGTCAAGCTGGCATATCCGCGTGCGGTCATCAGCGGCACATCGTACTTGTCCGTCTCTTCCATGAGAACGCCAGCGAGGGCATCCTTCTCACACCACACTTCCACGTAAACAGGCATCGCGGCCCACAGATCACGACGATAGAATTTCGATGTGGCATTGAGGCAGGCATCAAGGCCGGTGAACGTTGTTGGCTTACGCATCCATCTTGTATTATCCGCGATCAGGGTGAACGGGATTTCTCCCTTTTCGCGCATGTCCACCAGCAGACGGATGACAGTCCTCTGGTATTCGATCTCCAGCTTTCTAATCAGGCCGCGAACGGTTAGAGCATAGAAGACTTGCCGCACTGTCTGGGGATTATCCTGCTCCAGGATTTGCCGGATGCCGTCTCGAATGCCGGTGACGATTGCCTTGGTCCGTCTGGACCGCTTTTTTATGTCGCTAGCTACATAAGCGGTTTGACGAGGCGAGACTTGCGCAGCCAGAGCGGCCGTCGTATTGGGACTTCCCATTGCATCCTCCTCGATGCTTTGCCGCAGTTGGCGCTGCGGATTGGTGGAGCGGAGGAGACTTGAACTCCCGAAGGTCGATCAGCTTGACAGGCAATGACCTTCGCGACCCTGCCCGCTCCATAAAAAGAGCAAGCCCCGGCTGAGAGGCCGGGGCTTTTTCATGCGATCTCACCGAGCATACGATCCAGCGCAGCGGTCGGAATAAGCAATCGCTTGCCGATTTTGATGACCGGCAGATCGCCGCGATGCACGGCTTCGTATGCTTGGTTTCGCCCAATCCGTAACCGCTTCGCGGCCTCGTCAATCGTCATAGTCGCAGTGGTCGGCGCTGCGACGGGCGTGGCACGCTTCTTTGCACTCTTGGCCATCTATCACGTCTCCTTTCTTCGGATCGTGAGAAATCATTCCGATTCCTTACACCTCCCCGACCGTGTTGACAAGTATTTCTCGCGATCATAAGAAAAGGGATGAAAAGGGAAATGAGATGACAAAGAAGGAAGAGAAGCGCCTTGGGCGACCGATCAAACCTGCGGCGAAGGGCACACGCGTCAGCCTTGGCCTCAAGGTGCGGCCGGAGGTGAAGAAAAAGATCGATGAAGCCGCCCAAAAGTCCGGCCGTACCCAGAGTCAGGAAGCGGAGGCGCTAATCGAGCATGCGCTAGCGCCGTACTTCATGCTCGAAGCCATGCGGGCGACGTTGGCCGAAATCGAGAAGGGCAACATCGAGGCGGCCTTTCGCAAGGCTGGGTACGTGAAAGTCCGAACGCGATACGGCGACGGTTGGCTGCCGCCGGGCTATCCGCTGCCGCGCAGTGGATTTATCGAGCAGGAGGATAAGTGATGGCAGGCAGCATCAAGCAACGTTCGGAAGGTTCGTTCTCGCTGATCATCGATCTGCCACGCGAGCGCGGCGAGAAGCGCAAACAAAAGTGGGTCACCTACAAGGGGACCAAGCGCGAGGCCGAGAAGGAATTGGCTCGGCTCATCACGGAGTTGGACGACGACAAATATGTGGAGGCCTCAAAGTTGACAGTCGGCCAATGGGTCGACCAGTGGATTGAGAGTGGCGCGCCAGGACGACGGCGGAAGAAGGTCAGTCAGCGGACGCTAGAGCGTTACGGGCAACTGCTCCGGACGCATGTCAAGCCAGCGCTCGGCCACCGATTACTACAGAAACTGCGTGCACCAGAGATCGACAGGCTCTATGCGAAGATGGCGGATGCGAAGGCAATTTCGCCGCGCACGCAGCATCATGTCCACACCGTTCTCGGGTCCTGTTTGGCGACGGCGCATCGCAAGGGACTCATCGCCGCCAATCCCATGCTGCGGGTCGAGCAAATCCCCGCGCCGGAGGCCTTTGACTTTGATCCCGATGACGATGAACGGATCGATGACATCGGCGAGGGTCTTACGGAAACCGAACTGGCAATACTGATTGCCGGGTTTAGGTCGTCGACCATCTACACTACCGTTGTGCTAGCAGCAGCCATCGGCGCTCGGCGCAATGAATTGCTGGCGCTGCGGTGGTCTGATCTCGACGTCGACAAGAAGACGCTGCGGATTGAGCGGGCTCTAGAGCACACGAAGAAATTCGGAATCCGGGTCAAGCCGCCGAAGACCAAGCGCGGGATCAGGACTGTCGATCTGGATGCCGCCGTGATTGCCATGCTACTCAAGGAGAAGGAGCGGCACCTGCGGCTCTATGCTGGCGTTCCTGACGGTGCCGAGGTTGATCTGTCCCTGATCCGGCTGCCCGCTGATGCGCTGATGTTTCCGGCTATCTCGGTGTCCTTCACTGCGCCGCGTCACCCACGCAACTTCTCGCGGGACTTCGCCGACCGCGCCGAAACCCTCGGATTCGGTAGGACGCGGTTTCACGACCTGCGGGGCGTCCACAGCACCGCCCTGCTTGACGCAGGCATTCCGGTGCATACCGTGGCCCAGCGGATCGGCGACGATCCCGCCATCCTGTTGCGGGCCTACACCAAACGAAAGCGGCTGAAGAAGGCCGACGAGAAGCTGTCGGACGCTATCGCGGGCTTGACCGCCGGATTTCTCAAGGTTGGTTGAATCGGGCGCCCGCCCCCTGTTAGCAAACCGGTTAGCAAATCCGGGGCAGCGCCGTGAAAAGCTAAGCTAAGTCATTGATTTTACTGGCAGGAGTGGCAGGGCTCGAACCTGCGACCCCCGGTTTTGGAGACCGGTGCTCTACCAATTGAGCTACACTCCTGCAGGGAACCTGCGTCGCCGCCGGTTCGCGCCGTTTCAAGCACAGGGCATGGCCGGATTGCAAGGGCGAAGCGGTGAAGCTTCTGTTCATTGCAAAACTTCTGCGCCAGACTTCGGCCATCACTCCAAGATCACCCCACGTCGGCGCTCCGCCGCAAGAATCAAGAACCCGGGAGAGACCATGAACGCCCAGACTGCCACCAAGCACGCCGCCAGCCAAACCACCCCGTCCCTCCCCCTCGCCAAACCCGAATCGATCGGACTGTCGAGCGCGCGGCTGCAGGCGCTGTCCGACACCTTCAAGCGCGAGGTCGACAAGGGAACCGCACCCGGCTTCACGGTGCTGGTGGCGCGGCGCGGCCAGATCGGCTGGTTCGATGCGATCGGGCGGCAAAGCCCGGCGGCGTCGGCGCCGATGACGCATGACACGATCTTCCGCATCTTCTCGATGACCAAGCCGATCGTCTCGGTTGGCATCATGATGCTACTGGAGGACGGCCACTTCCTGCTCAACGACCCCGTCGCGAAATTCATCCCCGAATTCGCCAAGACCAAGGTCGGCGTCGAGCACAACGGCAAGCTCGAGCTGGTCCCCGTCCAGCGGCAGATGACGATCCAGGACCTGCTGCGCCACACCTCCGGCCTGACCTACGACCACACCGGCAATGGCCCGGTGCAGCAGCTCTACCAGCAGTCGCGGCTGCGCAGCCGCAAGATCACCAATGCCGAGCACGCCACCATGCTCGCCGGCATGCCGCTGATCTGCCAGCCCGGCGCCGAGTGGAACTACAGCCGCTCCACCGACATCCTAGGCCGCATCATCGAAGTCGTCAGCGGCCAGACGCTCGGCGCGTTCCTCACCGAGCGCATCCTCTCACCGCTGCAAATGAACGAGACCGCCTTCCACACCCCGGAGGCCAATGCCGGACGGCTTGCCGAGGCCTTTGCCAACGATCCCTGGACCAACGAGAAGGTGCAGCTGTTCAACATGCTGGAGAAGCCGGCGATGGAATCCGGCGGCGGCGGACTGGTGTCGACCACGATGGACTATGCGCGTTTCGCGCAGATGCTGCTGGGCGGCGGCTCGCTCGACGGTGTCAGGATCATCGGCCGCAAGACGCTCGAATTCATGGCCTCCGACCACCTCGGCGCCGGCGTCAAGGTCCAGGGCACGCTGGTGTCGCCCGGCCACAGCTTCGGCCTCGGCTTTGCCGTGCGCATGCAGCAGGGCATCGCCCCGTTCTCCGGCTCGGTCGGCCAGTACTTCTGGAGTGGCATGGCCGGGACGTTCTTCTGGATCGATCCGCGCGAAGAGCTGATCGCGGTCTTCATGATGCAGGGCCCGGGCCAGCGCGAATATACCCGCTCGCTGGTACGCAACGGCGTCTACGCGGCGGTCGAGTGAAGTCATTGCGGCTCGAGATCCCCGATGCGCAATTGCGCATCGGGGGTTCGCGCTGACGCGCGCCCCGGGGATGACGCTTCGCGTCAGCTGATCGTCGCGCCGCCGTCGATCACGATGGTCTGGCCGGTCATGAAGTCGCCGGCGCGCGAGCCCATCAACACGGCGGCGCCGGCGATCTCGTCAGGCACGCCGATGCGCAGCAGCGGCGAGCGCGCGGTCGAGGCCTTCAGCGTGTCCGGATTGTCCCACAGCGCCTTGGCGAAGTCGGTCTTGATCAGGCCAGGTGCGATGCAGTTCACGCGGATATTGTGCTTGCCATATTCGCAGGCGAGGTTGCGCGCGAGCTGCATGTCGGCGGCCTTCGAGATCGCGTAGGCGCCGAGCACGGTCGAGCCCTTGAGGCCGCCGATCGAGGACACGATGATGATGGAGCCGTCCTTGCGCTCGATCATCTGCGGCACCACCATCGAGATCAGCCAGTTGTTGGCGACGATGTTGTTGTCGAGGATCTTGCGGAACTGATCGTCGGAGATGCCGGCAAGCGGACCGTAATACGGGTTCGACGCCGCGTTGCAGACCAGCACGTCGATCTTGCCGAAGGCGCGATTGCTCTCGTCGACCAGATTTTGCAGGTTTTCCTTCGACGAGATGTTGGCGGCGATCGCGACCGCGGTGCCCTTGCCGAACTTGCCGTTGATGTCGCCCGCGACCTGCTCGCAGACATCGGCCTTGCGCGAGGAGATCACGACCTTGGCGCCGTGCTCGGCCATGCGCTCGGCAATGGCGAGCCCGATGCCGCGCGTCGAGCCGGTGATGACGGCGACTTTTCCCTTCATGTCGAACAAGGTCATGTTTCTCTCCCTGATGTAAGGCGTTTGAATTCTGAGTTCAGCTTAGGCAGCGTTCCGGAGTTGCGATAGCGGAAATCACGCAAGCTTGCTCGCCGGCCGGACTTCAGGTCCGGACGGCTGATGCATCGCGGCGTGGCGCGGATCGGCGATCCAGGGTTGCTGGTTCACCATCGGCAGCCGCCAGGTCGACAGGCCGATGCCTGCGATGTGATCGAGCCGCGTCACCGAAACGTTGTCGATGTCGAACGACAGGCCCCGGTCCGGCTGGCCGCCGAGCGCAAGACCGACCGCGGCCCGGATCACGCCGCCATGGCCGACCGCAATGATGTTCTTGCCCGGCTCCGCAGCCGTGATCCGCACGATCGTGCGGCAGACCCGCGTATAGAGATCCATGAAGCTCTCGCCGCCGGGCGCGGGCTCGTTGACGTCGGCAAACCAGCTTCTGCCGGGTGGCTGGCGCGCGAGCAGTGCCGCCCGGTTCATGCCCTGCCACTGGCCGAGATGCTGTTCGGCGAAGTCGCGTTCCTGCGTCATGTTGGCCGGTTTCGGAAAACCTGCGGCCCAGATCGCTTCCGCGGTCTTGTGCGTGCGCTTCAGATTGCTCGAATACCAGACCGCATCGCGCGGCAGCATCTTGGCGACCGCCTCGAACACTTCGATGTCGCCGGTGTCGCAGTCGATATCCTCTTGTCCGTAGATGTTGCCGCCGTCGCTGCGCACCGGCGCGTGGCGAACCCACCACCACCGCGTCACCGTCACGTTAGGCTTGTCTGGATTGGACATCGGATGAGCCCTTCAATACTGTCCCCCGTCGCTGTACGTCACGCCGCACATCGTCTCAAGTGCTTCGGACGTTTGAAATTTTGTTTGAATTCCGTCGCGCGGCAGACGCGCCACGGACCATGTAAACAGGGAGAAAAACCATGGGCCGCCTCGAAGGCAAATCCGTCATCATCACCGGCGCTGGAAGCGGCATCGGCCGCGCCGCCTCGCTGCTGTTCACCAAGGAAGGCGCCAAGCTGATCGCGGTCGATCGCACCGAGGGCGTCAACGAGACCGCCAAGCTGGTGCGCGATGCCGGCGGCACGGTCGAAGCCGTCACCGCCGATGCCGGCTCGGAGAGCGACGTGAAGGCCTTCATCGACAAGGCGGTTTCGAAATACGGCAAGCTCGATGGGATCTGGGCCAATGCAGGCGTCAGCGGCGGCCTCGTGCCGCTCGCCGACCAGACCGTGGAACACTGGCAGGAAGTGCTGCGCATCAATCTGATCGGACCGTTCCTCGCGATCAAGCATTCGATCCCGCACATGACCAAGCAGGGCTCCGGTTCGATCATCTGCACCGCCTCGGTCGCAGGCCTGAAGGCCGGCGCCAGCGGACATCCCTATGGCGCGAGCAAGGCCGGCGTGATCAGCCTGGTGCAGACCACCGCCTACTCGCTCTCCGGCACCGGCGTGCGCATCAACGCGGTCTGCCCGGGCCTGATCGAGACCGGCATGACCAAGCCGGTGTTCGATCGCGCCAAGGAGCGCGGCACCCAGGACAAGATCGGCCAGCTCAATCCGCTAAAGCGCCCCGGCCAGCCGCACGAACTCGCCGCGATGGGATTGTTCCTGGCGAGCGACGAGGCGTCCTACGTCAACGGCCAGGCCATCCCGGTCGACGGCGGCCTCACCGCGTCGATGCCGTATACGGGCAAGCCGATCTAGCAACGGCATTCTCCGTTCGCGGCGCGAGTCTGCATGGTGCGATGACGGCGCCACATCCACCACCGTCGTCCCGGCCGCCCGGATGACTCCACATTCACGACCGTCGTCCCGGCGAAAGCCCATAGGCGCTAAGATAGTTTGATCATTGCCTGATAGCGGCGCTTGCGTCTGGGGGGCTCGCGCAGATGTCGCCGGAGAGCACGGCTTGCTCTGCGCAGACAAGCGATCGTGGGTTGGGGAATGACGGCTTGGAGCAATGAGGCGATGAGCTGACGTAGCAGGCGCCATGCGGAAGGTCTGGTCAGGCGGCTTCGTCCAAGCGGGGAGAGTCCTCGAGTTCGTCGACCAGCGGCTCGAGCAGTAGAGTGATCAGCAGGTGAGCGAGGATATGGGGTTTAGCGGACCGCTGGTCAGTTCCGGGAGGTCCCTTCAAGCCAATCAAGCTCTTCAGCCGCTTGAAGCCGAGCTCAATCCGCCATCGCAACCGGTAGAGGGCAATGACGTCAGCAGCCGTGAAGTCCTCGCCCTTGAGCGAGGTCGCCAGGATTACCCAATCTGCGGCCTCAAGCGTTTGCCTGGAGAGTTGATGGCCTCCCTTCTGGGCTGTCCTGCGTGCCTTGCGTCGCGCCTCCGCGGCCGCATGCGCCGGCTTTTTGACCGCGACCAAGCGCACAGCAAGCGGTTGCGCACCGGACTTGCGCTCTATCCAGATCGGTCGATCGATCATGCCGCCTGCCAAGGCCTTGCGCAGCTCTGCGATGAGATCGACAAGGTTGCCGTTGCGATCCAGCCAACGCGCGCTCTTCCAGCCCGCGCGGATCACGAAGTCCGCGCCGGCATCGACCAGATGCGCCTTGCGCTCTGGTTGCAGGTAGGCACGGTCGGCAAGACGGATCTCGCCGGCAGTCACGGGTATCCGATCCAGTGTCTCGCCTGCGCCCTCATCGGTCAGCTCGAAGTGCCCAAAGCGCTCTTGCGGAAGATCGAACGCACTGTGGATACGCCACACTGCGTTGTTTTGCCTGCCCTCGGTTCCGGCTTTGGGGACCGTCGTGGCGTCAACGATGCGGATCAGCCGACCGCGGCTTGCCTTCGGCGCACCACTCGCAAGTGCCTGACCTATCAGTTGCGCCAGCCAATCTCCGGACTGACGCAAGCGATACAACAGAGCCACGTTGGAGATGTCGACAAGGCCCACCGACGTCGCCCACGCCGCCGTCAGCCGCAAACCCCGCGTGCCCAGACAATACGCAAGGATCAGCCGCAGCAAATCAACCGCATTGGTGATCTCGCGCGGACGAACAAACGCCTTCGTCTCGCGCGCGCCAACCTCCAGAGCCTTAGCCCCACCAAGCCGAGCAACAACACGCGCCCAGTCTTCGTTCACAAGCGATTCGTGTCTCATCCCTTCTTGGAATCACATACAAATTCAACGCGCAAATCCTATTTTAGCGCCTATGGGCGAAAGCCGGGACGACACCAAATATGCTGCGCGGCTTGTGAGTGAAACTTCCGCATTCTTGCGACATGTTCTGTCCGAGCTTTGCTCTTCGTTCCGCCCGCTCCCTTGAAGAGGGCGCAGGGAAAGCCGGGCGACGGAAGCGGAGCCGCAATAACGTCCCGCAGCGGCCCTAATATTGCTTGGCCCCGGCAGGCAAACCAGCTGTTATACTTTGCTGGCAGGATCGCCGGTACATCAGCAATTCCTCGCACACTCCCTCGCACACGAACAGGCAATGCAACATCAACGCCCCGACCGTATCCGCAAGCTATTGGCCGACCTCGTCGCGTTCGACACCATCAGCGACCGCAGCAACCTGCCCCTGATCGACTACATCGAGCGCTACCTCGCCTCGCTTGGCGTCAGCGGACAGCGCATCGTCGATGACACCGGACGGAAATCCTCGTTGTGGGTCACGATCGGCCCCGAGGACAAGGCCGGGCTGGTTCTGTCGGGGCACACCGGATGTCGTGCCGGTTGCGGGACAGGACTGGAGCCACAACCCGTTCGAGCTCGTCGAGCGTGACGGGCGGCTGTACGGCCGCGGCACCACCGACATGAAAGGCTTTGTCGCGGTCTGTCTCGCGATGGTTCCGGAAATGCTCGCGGCCGATCTGAAGACGCCGATCAATCTTGCGATCTCCTATGACGAGGAGATCGGTTGCGTCGGCGTGCGCCCTATGCTGCGCGACGTCGCACGCAAGCCGATCAGGCCGCTCGGCTGCTTCGTCGGCGAGCCGACCCAGATGCAGGTGATCATCGGCCACAAGGGCAAGCACGGCGTGCGCGCCACGTTCCGCGGGCTCGCCCGCCACTCCTCGATCGCGCCTGATGGCGTCAACGCCATCGAATACGCGGCCGACCTGATCACCGAAATCCGCCGCCGCGCCGCGCTGCTGGCCGCGGATGCCGAGCGAGACAGCCTCTACGACGTCCCGCACTCGACCCTGCTCACCAGCATCGTGCATGGCGGCGCCGCGCTAAACATCGTGCCTGACAGTTGCGTGGTGGAATTCGAATGCCGCGGCATCGGCATCACCGAGTCCCGGCAGGTGACGGACGCGATCATCGCCTGGGCCAAGGCCGAGATCGAGCCTGCCATGCGCAAGCGGCATCCGGAGTGCGGCGTCGATTTCGAGGAAATCCTCGACTACCCCGCACTCGACACCGCAGCGGACGCGCCCATCGTCACGCTCGCCAAGCAGCTCGCCGGCCGCAACGACCACGCCAAGGTCGCGTTCGGCACCGAGGCGAGCCTGTTCGTCAGCATGGCCAATGTGCCGTCGGTGGTGGTCGGCCCCGGCTCGATCGCGCAGGCGCACACGCCGGACGAGTTCGTCGAGATGTCGCAGCTCGCGGCTTGCGGAGAGTTCGTCGCGCGGCTGATCGCGCATTGCGCGAAGTGATGCGGTCATGCGTAGGGCGTGAAACAGGAACCCGGGACCATGTCGACCGAAAAGCAACGTCAGCAAGGCGGAACCGCGGAAACCTTCCGCGTGGCCGTGCAGGCGCTGATCATCGCGCTGGTGATCCGCACCTTCCTGTTCCAGTCCTTCAACATCCCGTCGGAGTCGATGGAATCGACGTTGCTGGTCGGCGACTACCTGTTTCTCTCGAAATACAGCTACGGCTACACGCACTACTCCCTGCCCTTCTCGCCGCCGCTGTTCTCCGGCCGCATCTTCGGCTCCGAACCCAGGCCGGGCGACGTCGTGGTGTTCCGGCTGCCGAGCGACGACTCCGTTGATTTCATCAAGCGCGTGATCGGCCTGCCCGGCGATCGCATTCAAATGATCGACGGGCAGCTGTACATCAACGGCACCGCGGTGAAGCGCGAGCGGGTCGACGACTATGTCGATCGCGACGAGGGGCCGCGCCCGGTCCGCGTCAAGCGCTGGCGCGAGACCCTGCCGAACGGGGTCAGCTACGACACGCTCGATCGCATCGAGCGTTCCGAATACGACAACACGCCGGTCTATGTGGTGCCGCCCGGGCATTTCTTCGCGATGGGTGACAACCGCGACAACTCGGCCGACAGCCGCGTGCCGCCCGCGCGTGGCGGCGTCGGCTACGTGCCGTTCGAGAACCTGATCGGGCAAGCCAAGGTGATCTTCTTCTCGATCGGCAACGAAGCGCCGGCATGGCAGGTGTGGCGCTGGCCGTCCTCGGTGCGCTGGGACCGGCTGTTCACCGGCATTCACTGATGTTCAGAGCGCAGGCCGGGTTAGGCCTTCACAGCATCATAACCCGTCCGGCGGCAGGCCGGGCCCCGTCGCGGCCGGGCGGAGCTTGTCGCGCTTGCGCTCGCGGTAGAAGGCGTAGAGGCCCGAGGCGACGATGATCGCAGCGCCGGTGAGCATCTGAACGTCCGGCTGGTGGCCGAAGGCGAGATAGCCGAGCAGCATCGCCCACAGCAATGCGGAGTAACGGAACGGCGCCACCGCCGAGATGTCGCCCGTGCGCAGCGACACGATGATGCATTGATAGCCGATCAGGATCAGCACCGCGGCAAATACCAGCAGGCCGAGGGCGTGGCCCGACGGCGCCTTCCAGCCGCCAAGCGGCACCAGGACGGCAGCGCCGGCCGTCGTCACCGTCATGGTGGTGAGCAGCGTGATGAACACGGTCGGCAGCGCTTTCGGGATGCGGCGGGTGGCGAGATCGCGCACCGCGCAGAAGCCGACCGACCCCAGCGCCAGAAGCGAGGCCTGGCTGAAGCCCTCCGCCCCCGGCCGCACGATGACCAGCACGCCGATGAAGCCGGCGGCGATCGCAAGCCAGCGCCGCCAGCCGACCGGCTCGCCGAACACCAGCGCCGCGCCCAGCGTGATGACGAGCGGCAGCGCCTGGAAGATCGCCGAGGCATTGGCGAGCGGGATCTGCGAAATCGCCGAGAGATAGGTCAGCGTGCCGCCGATCTCGCCCAGCACGCGCAATCCGACCGGCCAGATCAGCAGCGCGCCAAAACTGCGGAGCGCGTCGCGGTACCAGGCGAGTGCCGCGACCAGCACCATCGCGACCAGACCGCGGACCAGCAGGATCTCCCCGATGTTGAGCTCCGCCGACACCGCCTTGGTGATGGCGTCGTTGGCCGTGAAGCTGGCCATGGCGGCCGCCATGAACAGGCTGCCGCGAAGATTCGAGGAAAGGGCCAAGGTGAAAATGTCCGATCAGGACCAGGGCGCGCGTTGACCGGACTGACTTGCCAAAGCGGCGCAGCGAACTCAAGTCACAGATGGCTACAATGCGGAAACATGCCGCAGCTCGCAGAAGCGGTTGCCCTTTGCCCCCTCGCCCCGCTCTTGCGGGGAGAGAGAGTTGGGGTGAGGGGCTGTCTCCGCGCAATCGGCAACAGACGATTTGCGGAATTCCCCCTCACCCGGATCGCATCTTCGATGCGATCCGACCTCTCCCCGCAAGCGGGGCGAGGTTAAGAAAAAAGCGGCGCGAGCCCTGAGGATCGCGCCGCGTTTCTCGGATCAGGTTGCGCCGGCCTTCTGCGCGTATTCCCAGGACGCCTGCGACAGCGGCACGGTGCGCTTGGCCGACTCGAGGGCCTTGGCATTCGCGGCGGTGCCGTCGCGAACCCGGCCCGCAATGCCCTGCGTGATGCCGGCGAGGCGGAACAGGTTGTAGGAGAAGTACCAGTTCAGATCCGGCACAGCCATGCCGGTGACGTCGCAGTAGATCTGCGCGGCCTCGTCCTGGCTCGGAATGTTCAACGCCTTGAGGTCGGCATTGGCGAGGCCCGGCATGGTCCACTGCATCAACAGATAGGTGAAGTCGGCCATGGGATCGCCGAGCGTCGACAATTCCCAGTCGAGCACCGCCTGCACTCGCGGCTCGGTGGCGTGGAAGATCATGTTGTCGAGGCGATAGTCGCCGTGCACGACCGAGACGCGCTTCTGCTCTGGCACCGTCCTCGGCAGCCACTCCGCGAGCTTCTCGAATTC
Organism: Bradyrhizobium sp. USDA 4011; assembly: GCF_054063415.1. Lineage (NCBI taxonomy): Bacteria > Pseudomonadati > Pseudomonadota > Alphaproteobacteria > Hyphomicrobiales > Nitrobacteraceae > Bradyrhizobium > Bradyrhizobium sp. USDA 4011. Next base: position 7,789,694 of record NZ_JBSSGG010000001.1, on the reverse strand, counting down.
GGGAATGTGCTGCGTCTCGGAGGCGCGATACTGCTTGGTCCAGCGGTCGACCTGGCGCGCAAAATAATTGCCGGGCTTGCCGAAATCGCCGAGGCCGATCTTTTCGGGATCGAGCATGTGCAGCTTCGCCAGCGTCTCGATCTTGCTGGTGAAGATCTTGCGGCGCGCGTCGGGCTCCTGGCTCGGCAGCGTCGGATCCCAGAACACCCGCCCCTCCTCCATCGACATGACGTAGAAGGCCGAGCCGATCACCGCATCGTCGGTGCACAGCGCGTAGGCTTTCGCGACCGGGAAATTCTGCTTGCCGAGCGCCGCGATGACGCGGAACTCGCGATCCACCGCATGGGCCGACGGCAACAACTTACCGAACGGCCGACGGCGCATCACGTAATTGCGGCCGGGGGTCTCTAACTTGTAGGTCGGGTTGGACTGGCCACCCTTGAACTGCAGGACCTTGAGCGGGCCCTGATAGCCCTCGACGTGTTCCTGCATCCAGGCCGCGAGGTTCGCCTCGTTGATACGATGGCGCTCCTCGACTTCCCTTGTGCCGGAAAATTCTTCGTCTTTCCTGACGCCGTCCGCCACGATGACGCTCCCTCAATTCAGTTTTTTCGGGAGCGCCGTCGGACGCTCCTTCAATCAGGCTGGCACGCCAGCCTGATTTCTCTTTTTCATTCTGAGCACGATGTCAGCGCCAACGCCATGCGTTCCGCGTCATGCTCAGTGCGACGTGTTTGCATACTTCCGAAGTTCAAGTCTGGCAATGGCGCGATTGTGCACCTCGTCCGGACCGTCCGCCAGGCGAAGCGTGCGGATGTGGGCATAGGCCTTCGCGAGCCCGGCCTCGTCGGAGACGCCGCCGCCGCCATAGGCCTGGATCGCCTGGTCGATGATCTTCAGCGCCATGTTCGGAGCTGCGACCTTGATCATCGCGATCTCGGCCTGCGCGGTCTTGTTGCCGACCTTGTCCATCATGTCGGCGGCCTTGAGGCACAACAGACGGTTCATCTCGATATCGGTGCGGGCCTCGCCGATGCGCTGCTCCCAGACCGAGTGCTCGATGATCTTCTTGCCGAACGCGGTGCGCGAGGCGAGCCGCTTCACCATCTTCTCCAGCGCTTCCTCGGCTTGGCCGATGGTGCGCATGCAGTGATGGATGCGGCCCGGGCCGAGACGGCCCTGCGCGATCTCGAAGCCGCGACCTTCGCCGAGCAGGATGTTTTCCTTCGGCACGCGGACGTTTTCGAGCAGCACCTGGGCGTGGCCATGCGGCGCGTCGTCGAAGCCGAACACCGGCAGCATCTTCTCGACCTTAATGCCGGGGGTGTCGAGCGGCACCAGGATCTGCGACTGCTGCTGATGCTTGGCGGCGTTGAAGTCGGTCTTGCCCATCAGGATCGCGACCTTGCAACGGGGATCGCCGACGCCCGACGACCACCATTTGCGGCCGTTGATGACGTAGTGATCGCCGTCCTTCTCGATGCGGGTCTCGATGTTGGTGGCGTCAGAGGACGCAACCGCCGGCTCGGTCATCAGGAAGGCGGAACGGATCTCGCCGTCCATCAGCGGGCGCAGCCATTTGCGCTTCTGCTCCTTGGTGCCGTAGCGGATGAACACTTCCATGTTGCCGGTATCGGGGGCTGAGCAATTGAACACTTCCGAGGCCCAGGAGATGCGGCCCATCTCTTCCGACAGCAGCGCGTATTCGAGGTTGCTCAATCCCGCGCCGTGGAATTCGTCATCCTCGTGCGAGGACGGCGGCATGAACATGTTCCAGAGGCCCTCGGCCTTCGCCTTCTTCTTCAGATCCTCAAGGATCGGGATCACCTTCCAGCGCGGGCCTTCGGCGTCCTGCTTGTCGTAGATCGGCACGGCAGGGCGGACATGCGTTTTCATGAAAGCCTGAACGCGCTCAAGCCATTCCTTCTGCCTGGCCGACATCGTGAAATCCATGGGACGCTCCTCGTTTCCTAGACTTGGGCTTTGGACATGGGCCGCGGACCTCGGCCTTGAACTCGGGCCTTGGCCTCTTGGGCAACATTGTTGACCTCGCCTCCGCGGCCGGCAAGGGCGTTCACGGAAACGGCGGCGGTGGTGTGCCAGAACGCCGCCCCGCGATCAGCGGATTGACATTTCCGGCTCTTCAAACGATAGTTTCATACAAATGTTTGAAATGCAACTCCCCGTCGTCTTCGTCATTCCCCGCCGCACCGCGGAATAACGGAAAGGCTCAAGACCATGGCCAGCGACCAGACCCGATCCGCCATTCTCGCCGCCGCCGAGCGGCTCTATGCCGACCGCGGCTTCGGCGACGTCACGCTGCGCGACATCGTCGCGGAGGCGAACGTCAACCTCGCGGCGGTGAACTATCATTTCGGCTCCAAGGACGAATTGATCGCGGAGCTGTTCGTCACCCGCAGCATCCAGACCAACCGCGAACGTCTCAATGAATTGAAGGCGGCCGAGGAATCAGGCGGCGGACGCGCCTCGATCGAGGACATCATGCGCGCCCTCGTCGGCCCCACTTTGCGCGGCTGCCTCGGGCCCGATCGCGAGGGCTCGACCGCGGCGCGTTTCATGATCCGCGCCTCGATCGAATCCGTGCCGCCGATCCGCCGCATCAAGAATCGCGAGGTCGATCACTTGCGCAAATTCGCCGCCGCGATGCGCCGCGCGCTGCCGGGCCGCGACGACACCGAGCTGTACTGGGGCCTGCACTTCGCGCTCGCGATGGCGCATCACACCATCCGCGAGAAGGAACGCCTGCTGCGGCTGTCGGAAGGCAAATGCGACCTCGACGACGTCCGCGCAATCATCGATCGCGTGGTGACGGTCTCGGTGATGGCGCTGACGATGAGCGACGCGCCGAGCAAGCCGGCGCTGCGGCCGGTCGTGGTGCACGGCAGGCTGACGCGCCAGGATTTGTGAGGCCTCGCCTCACACCATCGCGATGCAGTCGATCTCGATGTCGAACGGGCCGGTCCATTCCGGGATGCAGACGAAGATCCGCGCCGGCAGGTCATCCGCGAAATATCTGCGGTAGATCGCGTTGAAAGTCGCGAAGTGTCTTGCCGAGGTACAGAAGATGTTGCACTTCATCACGCTGTCGAAGGACGCGCCGGCCGCCTCCAGACACTGTTTGAGCTGCTCCATCACCAGCTCGCTCTGCCGCTCGATCGAGGCGCTGGCGGCGATCTCGCCGGTTGCCGGATCGAACGGCGGCAGGCCGGAGACGAAGATCATGTTGCCGGCGCGGGTGACTGCCGAGGCCGGCGCATTCCAGCGCTCCAGCCAGCTCGAGATCGGTTCGACGCGGACCACTTCCCGTTTCATGATTGGCACCTTCGATAGGGATCGATGGCGCCAATCTAGCAGGCTCGTGTCAATGATGATTCGATGCAGGTCGAAGTGTTGTAGCCGACCAACCAGCCCTCTCCCCGTCATCCTGAGGAGCGCGAAGCGCGTCTCGAAGGATGCGCGGCCCGGCTGGTGGCCGATTCATCCTTCGAGGCTCGCTCCGCTCGCACCTCAGGATGACGGGAAGAGCGGACCGCCCGCGGCTCCGAAGTCAGCGTCACAGAATCCCCTGCGCCTTCAGTCCTTCGACCTTGGCGTCGTCATAGCCGATGGTCGCCAGCACGTCCTTGGTGTCGGCCCCTAACAGCGGCGGGGCGCGGTAGTCGGTGATCGGCGTGCCCGAGAAGGTCAGCGCATTGCGGATCAGCGACAGGTTCGGCTCGAAGGGGTGATCGACCTTGACCCGCATGCCGCGCGACTGCACATGCGGATCGCTGAACACCTGCTCGAAATTGTTGATCGGGCCGGACGGCACGCCCGCCTCCTCGAGCTTCTCCAGCCAGTAGGCGACCGGATGCTTCAGGAACAGGCCGGCGAAGATCGCCATGATCTCCTTGCCGTGCACGACGCGGTCGTTGTTCTTGATGAAGCGCTTGTCGTTGGCGAGCTCGGGTTCGCCGAGCACGGCGCAAGTGCGCTGGAACTGGCCGTCATTGCCGACCACCAGCATCAATTCGCCGTCGGTGCAGCGAAACACGCCGGCCGGCATGCCGCCATTGCCCCAGGTGCCGCGGCGCGGCGGCATGGTACCGTTGACGAGATAGATCTGCAGCCAGTGCGACAGCGAGGCAATCACCGTGTCGAACAGGCAGACGTCGACATGCTGCCCTTCGCCATTGTTGGCGTCGCGATGGTAGAGCGCCGACAGAATTCCGATCGAGGTGTTCATGCCGGTCATGTAGTCGACGATCGAGGGGCCGACCTTCATCGGGCCCGCACCGGGCTCGCCGTCGATATGGCCGGTGACGCTCATCAGGCCGCCCATCGCCTGCAGGATCGCGTCATAGCCAGCGCGCGTGGCGTAGGGGCCGGTCTGGCCGAAGCCGGTCACCGAGCAATAGATGATGCCGGGGTTGAGCTGCTTGATGGTGTCGTAGTCGAGGCCGTAGCGCTTGAGATCGCCGACCTTGTAATTCTCCATCATCACGTCGACCGACTTGGCCAGCTCGCGGATGATCGCCTGCCCTTCGGGCTTGGCGATGTTGACGGTGACGGACTTCTTGTTGCGGTTGGCGCAGAGGTAGAACGAGTTGTTGTTGTTCGCCTTGCCTTCGGGATCCTTGAGATAGGGCGGGCCAAAGGCGCGGGCGTCGTCGCCGCCGCCGGGCCGCTCGATCTTGATCACCTCGGCGCCGAGATCCGCCAGCATCTGGGCCGACAGCGGGCCCGCGAGCACCCGCGTGAGGTCGAGAATCTTGATGCCCGAAAGTGGCAGAGCCGACATGAACGTTCCTCCGAAATCTCGCTAAATCTTGATTATCCGGCGCCGGACCGTGTCTTGCCCGTTTCTTGCCCGTCTCCTGGGCGCGCCAGAGCTTGGCGATACACCATTTTGCTGCCGCGAGCACTGCATTGTCGGCATGAAGCCATCCCCGTGTGGCGCAACGGCGGGGACCCTTCGGGAACCGGCCGCGAGTATCGGGCCGATTGCCGCCACGCGAAATTGTGAAGTTGGCCGACACCGATTTGCCGCAGCATCAGCGGCATTTTACCGCGACGAGGAGGACATCATGCGGACGATCACGACAGCCGGGCTGCTGCTGACCCTGCTTGCGGCCGCAACGCCGCCGGCGGATGCGCGCAGCGGCCATGGCCATGGCGGCGGATTGCACGGCATGCATGCCGGCGGCGCAAGTCGCGGCGGCGGATTTGCCGCCGACAAACGCCACGCCGACGACCCCTACACCAAGGCAGCCTCCGAAGAGGAGGACCGCCTGCTCAACAACAAGCTGAAGAGCATCTGCCGCGGCTGCTAAAGCGCGATGAGATCAGGTTGAATCGTCATCGCGCTTCCGGGAGTTAATCAAGTGCTCCCGAGGTTCGGCATCTGCGGCTTTGTACGGGACCGCTCAGAACGGCGGCGGTCCGGGATTGGGTAGGGCTACGTCGAAGGCAGTGACGACGGTAGCGATGCAGCGGTAGAAGCCGCAGAGCGCCACCAGTTCGACCACGCCCTTCAAGCCCAACGCCTGCTGCAAGCGCTGCTGCAGGAGGTCGGGCAGAGACTCTTGCGCCACGACATGGCGGGCCGCGCTGCAAATGTCGACGTAGAGAGCGCTCATGGGCGGAGCCGCGAAATCACCAGCCTGCAATGCGTTCACCACCGCCTGGGGCACGCCGGCGGCGAGAGCGATCGGCGCATGCTGCTCCCATTCATAGGCCACGCCAAGGCCGCGCGCCGTCGCCAGGATGGCGAGTTCGCGCACGTCGGCGCTGAGCAGGCCATGAAAGCGCAGATAGCTGCCGAGATTGCCGATATGCTCAGCCAGCACGGGATTGTTCATCAACGCCAAATACATGCCATGAAGCCCGCCGCGCGGGCCGGCCAGGCGCCGGTAGATGGCGCGGCCCTCGTCGTCCAGATCCGGCGTCGGGTCGGGCAATTGTGCCATGGCTTCAGTCCAGCGACGCCACTTTGGCGCGGTTCCAGGGGCCCACGGGCGTGGTGGCGTCACGGTCGCAGCGCACATCGACGATGAACGTGCCGCCCGAACGAAAGGCGTGCTCGAAGGCGCCGACCAGGTCGCCGGGCTGCTCCACCACCACACCGTCGGCACCGAGCGAGCGCGCAAATTGCACCCAGTCGTGGGTGCGAAGCAGGGACAGTTCGGCTGCGGCCGGGCTCATCTGCTTGGCGCGCAGGTAGACATTGCCCAAGGCGCCGTTGTTGATGACGACGTAGACGATCGCGAGACCGTGACGCGCCGCGGTCTGGATCTCGATGCCGTGCATCAGCATGCAGCCATCGCCGGTGATAACCGCACACGGCAGTTCCGGCCGCGCCAGCTTGGCGCCGATTGCCGCGGGAATGGCCCAACCCATCGGCGCCATGGCGGTGGCGGTGAGATAGGCGCTGGGCCCATGACTTTGCCAGTAATGCCCGCCAAAGACCCGATGCGCGCCGGAATCGACCAGCAGCACGCAGTCGCGCGGGGCCACCTGACGCAGGTCGGCAACGGCGCGCGCCGGATGTATGGGCACCGCATTGCTCCGGGTGTTGGCCACATCGTACAGGCGCGGCATGGCGCGTATACGCGCGGTCCATGCGTCGCGCGCCGCCCGGGTGCCGGCAAGAGCGCTGCGCACGGGCTCGTCGTCCAACATCCAGCGCACAAACTCGCGCGCGTCGCCCACCACGGACCCGGTCACCGCATAGTCGCGACCGAACTCGCAAGCGTCGATGTCGACCTGTACGGTGACCGCCGGCAGGTTCGGGTTCCACGACATGGTGTCGCGCTGGCTTAGGCCCGAGCCCAGGATCAACAGCACGTCGGCCTTCACGTCGGCCGCCGGCGGCGAGTCGGGGCCGGTGTCGTCCTCCGGCGTCAAGGCCAGTGTCGAATGGCGCGTCCCGCCATAGCCAAACACGCCCAGCGACAGGCGATGGTCTTCCGGGATTACGCCCTTGGCGCGCAACGTGGTGGCAACCGGAATGCCGCAGCTATCGGCAAGCCGCACGAGGTCCTCCGTGGCGCCGGATCTCACGCAGCCGTTTCCGGCCAGAATGGCGATGCGCGGGCCTGCCGTCAGCAATGCTCGCGCGGCGGCCGCGGTCTCCCGGTCCAGCACACGCGGCGGCGTTGCCAGGCCGTATTGCAGCGGGCGGTAGGCCTCGGTCACGGGCCGCTCGTGCAGATCTTGCGGCAGGCTCAGGAAGACCGGCCGCGGCGAGTCCCCCACCATGGTGCGCAATGCCACATGCAAATGATGCGGCAGCAGACTGACCGCCGGCACTTCCTGAGCGAACGCCGTCACCGGCCGCATCAGGGCGACGTCGTTCATGCCCGTACCGCTGCCGTCCTGGAATGAACCGCGGCCTTCCCAGTCGCTTTGCACTTCACCGGTCACGGCGAGGATCGGCGACTCGTCGGCATAGGCATTGGCGAGCGCCGCTACCAGATTGGCCGCGCCCGGCCCGCCGATGCCGAGGCATACGCCGAACCGGCCGCTTGCCCGCGCATAGCCGTCCGCCATGAAGCCCGCGCCGCCTTCATGGGCGGCGACGATGGCTTTCACGCCGGTGACGTCGCCGAACTCGGTGAGGAAGCCGTCGATCAATCCGCCGGGCACCATGAAGACATGGCTGATGCCTTCCTGCTTGAGCGCGCCGAGCACGAATTCGATAGCGTTGGGTGGTTTGTTCATAGCGTCATACCCAGTTGGACTGCGGCCGGCTTGCGTCCCTCGCTGACCGCCAGCGCGGTACGCACGCCGGACTCGATGGCGCCTTCGATCCACGCATGCTTGAGCGAGGTGTGCTCGCCCGCGAAGTGAACCTTGCCGCCTTCCGGCTCGAGCAGGTAGGGCATCAACATCTCGAACTGCCCCGGCGCAAAGATGGCCGCCTCGCCGCACGCGAAAGGATCCTGCATCCAGCTCTTGCTGGTGCCACCGACATATAGTTTACGCACGCCCTCGCCGTGCAACGCGCAGACGCCGTCCAACGCAAACTGCAGGCGCGTGGGCTCCGTCAGCGAGTCCCAGCGCAAGGCGTCCTCGCCCCAGACGTAGCTCGCGAGCACGACGCCGCCCCGGTCGGAGCCCATGTCGTGGCTCGGGTAGTAGATGTAGCGGTTGGCAAGGTCGGTGGTGGAGCCCCCGCCGTAGATGTCGTCGTCCTGCTCCCAGAAGCGGCGGCTGAATTCGAGCAAGACCTTGGTGGCGGCGTCATAGTGCAATTCGCGAATGGCACGCCGGCGCTGCGGCACGAACAACGGGTCAGTGCGCACGAATCGCAGGCTGGAAAACGGGATCGCGACAATGGCCGAGTCGCCCTTGAAGGTCTCGCCACTGGTTGTACGCAGACTGACTCCGCTACCGTCCCAGCTCAACGCGCTCAGGCGCTGGCCAAAGCTGATGCTGTCTTTCAGCGCTGGCAGGAAGGCTCGCGGCAACAAGTCGTTGCCGCCGGGTATCTGCCAATAACGAACCTTGTCATTGATGATGGCAAGCTCGATAAAGGCCTGCACGAAGGACGTCATCAATCGCGATTCCAAATTGTTCAGCACGACGATCATCTCGATCGCTTCCTCGGAATACAGCGTCTGCTCCTTCAGGAAGCGGCGCACCGAGAATTCGCCGAAGCGTTCGATCACCACCGGCCATCGCGACGCCGGATCGGCCTTGATGAAATCGCGCAGCGGCGCCAGCGCGGCGTCCAGCATTTGCTGCGAGGTCAGGCCTTGCTCGCCCGGCGGCAGCGGGAAGTTCAACTGGCCGGCGGTGTAGGCGCTACGCCTGATCTTCACGCCGTTGACGAACAGCCATTCATTGTTGCGCGACACCGGGTCGGCAGCGTCGCGGGTCGCGGGGTCGATGTCGACGTTGAAGAAGGGTTCACGCGGCAACTTGAACAGGTCGGCGAATGCGCTGGCAAGCTGGTGCTGGCTCGGGATCCGCATCGCGCCTGCTTCGGCATAGAGATCGCCGCTGAAGGAGCGAAAGGTATGCACGCGGCCGCCGACATAATTGTTGGCTTCCAGAATGCGCACGTGGTGGCCCGCGTTGCGCAAAAGATACGCCGCGGTCAGGCCGGCCATGCCGGCGCCGACAATGATCACGTCCTGCGGGCGCGCCGGTCGCGGCAATCCCCGCTGGACGATTTGGACGTACTCTTTGATGATCGGGTCCAGCGCCTCATCGCCCAGATCATGCAACAGCGACTCTTCCATGGCGTTATTTCCCTTTATGATGCTTGGAGCAGCGTACGGGCTTCGCGTAGATCAGGTTCGTCATACCCTTCGGTGAAAGCGGAACAGGCGGTTTGCAGTTGATGCCCGTCGCATCGTCCCCGGTGATGGCGCTCCAGGCGATAAAGGCTCATCGCCGCGCGCAGCTCGAGTGACCGGTTATTCTGCCGGCGCGCCAGGGCCAGCGCCTGGTGCAGGCTGTCCCGAGCGGCATCCGCCGCGCCGGCGTCTTCGGCGAGCAGCAGTTCGGCTTTCAGGCGAAGCAGTTCAGGTTGCCAGCGGCGCTCGAGGGTGTGCTCGATCCGCTCCAATGCGTCGTTCACGGCGCGCAACCCCGCGGCCGCTTCGCCGTTCTTGAGATACAGCTCGGCCAGCATGGCCAGGTAGTTGGGCTGGGCCAGTTCGGCACCGGTCGCCTGCACCGCCTCGATGCCGCGCAGCATGGTGCGGATGCCTTCGGCCGTGTGGCCTTCCTCGCCCAACAGCCAGCCCTGAAGCACGGAGCCCCGCGCTTCCCAGTAGGAGAAGCCGCGCTCGGTGGAGCAGGCCATCAACTGCTGCAGGCAATCACGCGCCTGATCCGCGGCCCGCCTGAACTGATGCAGCAGCGACGCGTAGTACAAGGCGTGCGCGAGGCTCGGCAGATGCGACAACTCGTGCGCAAGGCGCACCGATTCCTCGCTGCGCGCCAAGGCCTGCTCGGCGAGGCCCTGATGCCACAGCGCCCAGGCGCCGCAGGAAAGACTGGTGATGCGCGGGTCGCTCGCCGCTACACTGACATGCTGCCGCGGGTCGTACAGCGCCACGGCTTGTTCCAGGTTGGCGGCGGCGGGCTCGATCTCGCCCTGGTAGTACTGAGTGGTGCCCATCGCATAACGCGCCATCGACCACTGTGTGTCGACGTTCGATTCCTCAGCCGAGGTGATGAGTTGCTCGGCGAGACCGCGCGACGTGGCCAGGCGGGCACGGTTCAAGTAGTAGCGCCACAGTCCAAACAAGACGGTGAACCGCTGCTCGGCCTCGCCCAGTTCGTTCGCGAGTTCGCGTGCCCGCTCATAGGTCCGCTCAACCTCCGGCGCCGCATAGCCGCGCGCCGCCATCAGCGCCGGTCCGAGACCGAGCCTCACCTCAAGTTCCTGCCTGGACCGCTCGGACCCTGCGGGTAGGCCGGCCAACAATTCCAGCGCCGCATTGAACTGGCTGATTGCCTCGCGATGCGCCGCGCGCCCTACTGACAATTGCGCCGCGCGCTGCCACTGCGGGATGGCCTGTGCGGCCAGGCCGGCCTCGGTGTAGTGATAGGCCAGCACCTCGGGTTGCCCCTGCGTAAGGGGGGCGAAGCTTTCCACCAGTACCTGGGCGACGCGCTGGTGAAACAGCTGGCGCGTGCTGCGCAGCAGGGAGCCATAGGCGGCGTCTTGCACCAGCGCGTGCTTGAAGGTGTAGGTGGCGCTGGGCGGCAAGCCGTGTTGCTGCAACACCTCGGCGACGACAAGCTGCTGCAACGACTGGCGCAGCGTCGCCTCGTCCATTTTCGCCACCGCATGCAACAGGTCGTAGGCAAAACTGCGACCCAGCACGGCGCCAAGTTGGGCCACAGTTTTGGCCGTCGATAGACGGTCCAGGCGCGCCATCAACGAGTCATGCACCGTGGCAGGAATGGCCAGCGGGGTAAGCGGCCCCACGAGTTCGTAGCGCTCGCCAAGGTCCCTCAGCAGACCAAGCTCCATCACCGTCTTGGTCAATTCCTCGACGAATAGCGGCACGCCATCCGTCTTCTTGATGATCTGCTCCAGCACCTCCGCCGGCAGCGGCTTGCTACCCGTCACCTGGAGCACCAGCTGGCTGATCTCGCTGCGCGCCAACCGGCCGAGGCGCAGCGCGTTGACCTGCGGCCGCGCCCCCCAGGGCGGCTGGAAGTTGGGTCGGGCCGCGGTCAGCAGCAGGATGTTGGCGGTGGGCACCTGATCGATCAGCAAGCCCAAAAGTTCCAGCGTGGAAGGATCCAGCCAATGCAGATCTTCGACCACAAGCAGGACCGGTTTGCGTGCGGCCAGCGCCAGCAGCAGAGTGAGGATCGCTTCCAGCGTTTCCTTCTGCGTGCCGGCCGTCGCGGCGGGTTGGCCAGCTTCGCTGGGAAGGGACAGCAAGGCGGCGAACACGCTCGCCATGCGGGCGTCGCCGAGACCATGCAAGGCGAGGCCCTGATGCAGCTTGGCCAGGCGTGCCGGCGCATCGTCGCCGGGCTCAAATCCCAGCAGCCCTTGCAGGAGATCGATGACCGGGTGTAGCGCGGTGTTCTGGTGGTACGCCGAGCCGCTGGCGGAGAAGCACAGGGCGTCACCGGCCGACACATGGGCGCGCAGCATATGGACCAGGCGCGACTTGCCGATGCCGGCCTCGCCGCTGAGGCAGACCACCTGCCCCGTTCCTTCCACCACCTGGGCCCAGCGGTCTTGCAGCAGCGAAACCTCGCTGTGCCGCCCCACCAGGGCCGTTAGTCCCGCGGAGGTGGCGGCTTCGAAGCGGCTGGCCGTCTTGCCTATGCCGCGGATGCGATAGCCATGCGTGGGGGGCGCGATGCCCTTGAGCGCCAGCTCACCCAAATCCTCGTAATCGAATGCGCCTCCGGCCAGGCGGCGCACCTGCTCGCTCACCACGATACTGCCGGGTTGAGCTACGCCTTGCAGCCGCGCGGCGAGGTTTGGTGTGTCGCCGACCACCGTATGCTCCTGCGCGGAGCCTTGTCCAATGAGGTCGCCGACCACCACGACCCCCGTCGCAATACCGATGCGGATTTGCAGCAGGTCGGCGGCCCGCGTCTCCAGGCCGGCAAGGACGGCAACGATTTCCAGACTGGCGCGCACGGCGCGCTCCGCATCATCTTCATGCGCGAGCGGATAGCCGAAATAGGCCACGATGCCGTCACCCAGGAATTTGGCGACGAAACCTTCATAGCGCGCGATGACGCCCGAGCACGCGTCCTGATAGGAGCGCATCACCTCGCGCATGTCCTCGGGATCGAGCCGCGCCGACAGTGCGGTCGAGCCAACCAAATCGCAGAACATGACGGTCAACTGACGACGCTCCGCGGCGTCCCGCGGGCCCGGTTCGGCCGACGTCGGTTGCGATACCTCAGCCTTTTCCGTGGCGCTCAATTTCGCGATCGCCTTGAGGAGGCGCTTGCGGTGCCCCAACGGCACGCCGAGCTTCTCAAGATCGATCTCGTTCAGCTCAAGCAGGACTTCGGCATCGATTTCGTTCGCCCGGAACAGCGTTCCATATTGTTCGAGGCCCAGCTCCAGCAACCATCCCTCGACATCCATGGTCGCATCCCAATTGGTTTCAAAATCCTTTGCAGTAAAATCCCATTGTGCGCCGCTGCTTTCGTAGCTCGACAATCGCCTGCAGCGGGAGCTTCATCAGGCCGGCCCGACTTTCGGTCACCTGCCGGCCTTCAGCCTTAAATCATTGGCGCACGCAACGTGGCACTTCGATCGAAGTGCCGGAAAACTGATGAATGATTTGTGCGGAATCAACCGAAAATTGATGGAATCGCAACTGCAGCGCCAGATACTGCAAACCGTATCCTTTATTGCGACTTCCATCGGAATGAACGCTATCTGAAGTTTCTTGGGTAAACTATTGCACGTCTTCCGGCAATACGCAATGAATACAGCCGCTTCGGATCATGCGTCCATTCACTCGGCTCAAGCCGGCGCCGGGCCTCAGGACGCGATCGCCTGTCGCGGCTGCGCGGTGGCGCCGATCAGCTTGCTGATCTCGGGCTTGCAGCCGCCGCAATTGGTGCCGGCCTTCAGGCAACGGCCGATCGCCTCGACGCTGCCGGCGCCCTTCCTGATCTCGGCCGTGATCTGGTGCCGTCCGATGCTGAAGCAGGAGCAGACGATCGGACCGACATCCTCGCCCGCGCCGAACGGCCGCCCGGCGAGCAGTGCCATCCGCGCATTGGCCGACAATTGTTGCTCCGCGAACAACCCGGCGAGCCACGCCCGCGACGGCAGCGCGTGATCGGGCGCGATGAACACGCAGCCCTCGAGCCGGCCGTCGCGCACCGCGGCGTAACGGAAATGGCCCGCGGCCGGATCGCGATAGGCGATCCATTCAATCTCGACGCCTTCGAGGCCGAGCTGCGCCCGCGCCCAGTCGCGCCAGCTCTCCGGGCGAACGTCGAGCGCGAGCTCCAGCCGCGTGCAATCGCCGGCCTTGCCGTAAACCCAGTAGCCGGTTGCCGGACGCTTGATCGCATCGCGGCTCAGGATGAAGGCGTGCCATTTCGGCGCGTACGGATCGGCCTTGACCGGCGTGTGCTTGGACTCCGGCTGGCCGGACAGCGGATCAACCGCCGGATTGACCAGCGCGTTGACGCGCCCCTCGCCGGCAAATTCCTCGTTCCAGTGCATCGGCACGAATACGCAGCCCCGGCGCTGATCGGCGCTGACCACGACGCGCGCGATCATCTCGCCCCAGCTGCTCGTCAGCCGCACCAGCCCTTCATTCTGCAGCCCGGCCTGCCGCGCATCCTCGGGGTGGAATTCGGCATAGGGCTCGAAGATATGCGACAGCAGCCGACCGGTCTTCCCGGTCCGGGTCATGGTGTGCCACTGATCTCTGATGCGGCCGGTGTTGAGCACCAGCGGAAAATCGCGGCTAGTCGCATGGCGCGCGGCGCGCGGCGCGACCGGCACGAAGCGCGCCTTGCCGTCGGGCGTGAAGAATTTCTGGCTCTCGAACATCCGCGGCGTGCCGGCCGGATGGTCAGATGTCACCGGCCACTGCACCGGCGCGAGCGCGTCGTAGGCGTCGTCATCGAGCGCAGCCAGCGCCGAGATGTCGAAATCGCGCCGGCCGTTATTCTCAAAGCCCGACAATTCGGCGTGCTCGCGGAACACCTCCGCCACCGAGGCGTAGTCGAAGCCCGGATATCCCATGCGGACCGCGACATCGCAGATGATCCGCCAGTCGGCGCGCGCTTCGCCCGGCGCTGACAGGAACGGCCGCTGCCGCGAGATCCGGCGCTCGGAATTGGTGACGGTGCCGTCCTTCTCGCCCCACGCCAGCGCCGGCAGCAGCACGTCGGCATGACGCGTGGTGTCGGTGTCTCGCATGCAGTCCGTCACCACCACGAGCTCGCAGGCGTCGAGCGCGGCGCGCGCGCGGTCGGCATCGGGCAGGCTCACCACCGGATTGGTCGAGATGATCCACACCGCCTTGATGCGGCCGTCGGCGATCGCATCGAACATGTCGACCGCCTTCAGCCCGCCCTTCTCCGCAATCACAGGCGCGCGCCAGAACCGCTGCACCAGTTCGCGATGCGCCGGGTTCTCGATCTCCATATGCGCGGCGAGCTGGTTGGCGAGACCGCCGACCTCGCGGCCGCCCATCGCGTTGGGCTGGCCGGTGAGCGAGAACGGCCCCATGCCGGGACGGCCGATACGTCCGGTCAACAGATGGCAATTGATGATGGCGTTGACCTTGTCGACGCCGCTCGACGACTGGTTGATGCCCTGCGAATACAGTGTGACGACGCGCTCGGTCTTCGTGAACCAGTCGAAGAACAGCCCGACCGCGCCTTCGGTCAGGCCACAGGTCGCCGCGGTCTGCGCCAGGGTCTGGCCGGCCACCTGCTTGAGGGCGTCGACGATCCCCGTCGTGCAATTGCCGACAAAGCCGCGATCGACCGCATTGCTGCCGGCGAGGAACGCGAACAGCCCGTTGAACAGCACGGAGTCGCTGCCGGAGCGCAGCGGCAGATGCAGATCGGCGCCCTCGCAGGTCGCGGTGCGGCGCGGATCGATCACCACGATCTTGGACGCCGGGTTCTTCTCCTTCGCCGCCAGCATGCGCTGATGCAGGATCGGATGGCACCACGCAGCGTTGGAGCCGACCAGCACCAGAAGGTCGGCCTGCTCGAGATCCTCGTAGCAACCCGGCACGGTGTCGCTGCCGAAGGCACGCTTGTGCCCCGCGACGCTGGAGGCCATGCACAGCCGCGAATTGGTGTCGATATTGGCGGTGCCGACAAAGCCCTTGGCGAGCTTGTTGATGACGTAATAGTCCTCGGTCAGGAGCTGGCCGGAGACGTAGAACGCGACGGCGTCGGGCCCGTGCTCGCGAATAACGCGACTGAAGCCATCGGCGACACGATCGAGCGCGTCATCCCAGCCCGCCGGCGCGCCGTCGACGACAGGCGCGAGCAGACGCCCGTCGAGATCGATGGTCTCGGCGAGCGCCGAACCCTTGCTGCAGAGCCGGCCGAAATTGGCCGGATGCTGCTTGTCTCCCTCGACCCGAACGGCGCCCGCCGCGTCCCTCGACGCGATGACGCCACAGCCGACACCGCAATAGGGACACGTGGTCTTGACGGACATGGCTGGCCGATCCTTGCCCGCTCAGCTCACCGCGGCCGCCTGCCGCACCGACAGCCAGATAACGCCGTTCTCGACCTTGGCCGGATGGGTATGCGTGCAGCCTTCGTCGGGCGCGACCGCCTGCCCGCTGGCCAGCTCGATGACGAAATTATGCAGCGGACAGGTCACGCGCTTGTTGTGCACGATGCCTTGCGACAGCGGCCCGCCCTTGTGCGGGCAGCGGTCGTCGAGCGCGAACACCTCGTCGCTCTCGGTGCGGAACACCGCGATGTTGCCGCCCGGCGTGCGCACCACGCGCGAGCCGAGCCGCGGAATGTCGTCGAGCGCGCCGATTTCGATCCAGCTGGTCATGCGAGCTCCAATTCGGCGAGAGGCGCGAACTCGTTGCGGTCGACGCCGCGGCTGGCGCGCTCGGCCCATGGATCGGTCTGCGCGAATTGCTGCGAGTGGGCAAAGCGGGCGAACAGCGCCTTGCGGTTCGCGATGTCGTCGACCACCCGCTTCCTGATCTGCTCGAGACCGACGCGGTCGCACCATTTGTACATGCGCTCGAGATACCAGCCCTCCTCGCGGTAAAGCTGGGTCAGCGCCACGATCACCTCGAGCGTCTCGTCCTCGGTCTCGACCTTGGTCAGGAACTCGGTGCCCTTGATGTGCAAGCCCGCGGCGCCGGCGAAATGGATCTCGTAGCCGGAATCGACGCAGACCACGCCGACGTCCTTGCAGGTCGCCTCCGCGCAGTTGCGCGGGCAGCCCGAGACGCCGAGCTTGACCTTGGCCGGCGTCCACGAGCCCCACATGAACTTCTCGAGCTTGACGCCGAGACCGGTAGAGTCTTGAGTGCCGAAGCGGCACCATTCGGAGCCGACGCAGGTCTTCACCGTGCGCAGGCCCTTGGCGTAGGCATGACCCGACACCATGCCGGCATCGTTGAGATCGGCCCACACCGCCGGCAGGTCCTCCTTCTTGACGCCAAGCAGGTCGATGCGCTGGCCGCCGGTGACCTTCACCGTCGGGATGTTGAACTTCTCCGCGACATCGGCGATGGCGCGCAGCTCGCTCGGCGTGGTGACGCCGCCCCACATCCGCGGCACCACCGAATAGGTGCCGTCCTTCTGGATGTTGGCGTGGACGCGCTCATTGATGAAGCGCGACTGCTGGTCGTCGCGATACTCGCCCGGCCAAGTCGCGAGCAGGTAGTAATTAAGCGCCGGACGGCAGGAGTGGCAGCCGTTGAGCGTCTTCCATTCCATGAAGCGCATGACGGCGGGAATGGTCTTGAGCTGCTGCTCGACGATGACGCGTCGAACGTCGTCGTGGCTGTGATCGGTGCATTTGCACAGCGGCTTGACCTTCGGCGCCGCCGAATAGTCGCCGCCGAGCGTGAACGCCAGCACCTGCTCGACCAGGCCGGTGCAGGAGCCGCAGGACGACGAGGCCTTGGTATGGGCGCGGACGTCGTCGAGCGTGAACAGCTTCTTCTCGGAGATCGCCTTGACGATCGCGCCTTTGCACACGCCATTGCAGCCGCAGATCTCGGTCTCGTCGCTCATCGCGGCAACCGAGTTCTGGCCGCTGACGCCGCCCTCGCCGAGATTGGCGGCGCCGAACACCAGGCGCTCGCGCATATGCGAGACGTCGGTGCCGTCGCGCAAATGCTGGAAGTACCAGGGGCCGTCGACGGTGTCGCCATAGAGCACGGCGCCGACAATCTTCTTGTCCTTCAGGATGATGCGCTTGTAGACGCCGCGATTGGCGTCCTGCAGCACGATCTCCTCCTTGTCCGGGCCCGGCGCGAAGTCGCCGGCCGAGAACAGGTCGATGCCGGTGACCTTCAGCTTGGTTGAGGTGACCGAGCCGTCATAGGTGGCAAAGCCCTTCATCGCGAGGTGGTTGGCGCAGACCTTGGCCTGATCGAACAGCGGCGCGACGAGACCGTAGGTCTGGCGGCGGTGCTGCACGCATTCGCCGACTGCGTAGATGCGGCCGTCATAGGTCTGCATGGTGTCGGAGACGACGATGCCGCGCTCGCAGTAAAGCCCGGCCTTCTTGGCGAGCTCGAAGTTCGGGCGGATGCCGACTGCCATCACCACGAGATCGGCCGGCAGCTCGGTGCCGTCGCCGAAGCGCACGCCGGTGACGCGGTCCTCGCCCAGAATTGCCTGGGTCTGTGCCGGCATCTTGAACACCATGCCGCGCTCTTCCAGCGACTTGCGCAGCAGTCCGCCGGCCACCGGATCGAGCTGGCGCTCCATCAAGGTGTCGAGCAGATGCACCACCGTGACGTTCATGCCGCGCTTCATCAGCCCGTTGGCGGCTTCGAGGCCCAAGAGGCCGCCGCCGATCACGACCGCGTTGCGATAGTCAGTCGAGGCCTTGATCATGCGGTCGACATCATAGATGTCGCGGAAGCCGATCACGCCCGGCAGGTCCTTGCCCGGCAGCGGCAGCATGATCGGATTTGAGCCCGTCGCGATCAAAAGGCGGTCGTAGGGTACGCGCGCGCCTGCCTCGGTGACGACTTCGCAGGTGCGGCGATCGATCATGCTGATCGTCTCGCCCTTGCGCAGCGTGATGTTGTTGTCCTCATACCAGTCGACGGTATTGAGCATGATGTCGTCGACGGTCTTCTCGCCGGCGAGCACCGGCGACAGCAGGATGCGGTTGTAGTTGCCGTACGGCTCGGAGCCGAACACCGTGATGTCGTAGAGATCGGGGGCGCGCTCGAGCAGCGCCTCCACCGTACGGATGCCGGCCATCCCGTTGCCGATCACCACGAGCTTCTGCTTGGTCACTTTGTCGAGCATGGTCTGCCTTTCAATTCCGACGGCGCTGCGCAGCGACGCGATGTGCGTCGTTGATGGGCACCGATAAAGGTTGGAGTTGTAGGAAGCCCAGCCGCGGGCGCAGACCGTCTTCGATGACGACCGATGTTCCGTTGTCGGTTGATATTCAAAACGCGTGCCAACTCGGCACGAACGAATCTCTTTGCAAAATCAACAGGTTTTCCGTGACCTCGCATGTGCCTGATGATGCGTCGCGCGGCCGGCTGGCCGAATTTTTAGCCACGGCGATGATCTCTTGTGCAGCACAGCATCGCCGGCCGCGATGGCAATCGTGAACCCGCCACTGATACGCCATCGCGCGCTCGTGGCGCGTCGCACAAGAAAGCATCAGCGTGCGCGTTTGCGCGGCGGCACTCGCTCCAAGCCGCGCCAATTCCGATCGCCGAACTTGGTTCGGGATCTCGCGGCAACGTCTTGCGACTGCAAGGCAAAGCGACGCAATCGATTCGATGGCACGCAAATTGCTGACCTGAACTCTTGACGGAGTGCGTCTCAACGACGAGCGCGCACACGCATTCACCCACATTCGATTTATCTGCGCCTGAGATGGCCGCGCGTCTGCGGCTGCTCCGCCGCATCACTGCGAGACGATTGCGATGAAGCTAGCCGAGTTCAAGAAAGCCGGTCACTGGCCGACACTGCTCGCCGCGTTCCTGTACTTCGACATCAGTTTCATGGCGTGGGTCGCGCTCGGACCGCTGATCGTCTATATCGCACGCGACATGAATCTGGCGGTCAACGAGAAGTTCACCCTGGTCGCCATTCCCGTGCTCGCCGGCGCGTTGTTGCGGGTGCCGATGGGCATTCTCGCCGACATCATCGGCGCCAAGCGCACCGGCATCATCGCTCAGCTCGTCGTGATCGCCGCGACCGCGGCAGTCTGGCATTTCGGGCTGCCCAGCAAGCTCGCGATTGAGCTGTTCGGGCTTGCGCTCGGCGTCGGCGGTGCCTCGTTCGCGGTCGCGCTGCCGCAGGCGAGCCGCTGGTATCCGCCGCAATATCAGGGCGTCGTCATGGGGATTGCCGGTGCCGGCAATATGGGCGTCGTGCTCGACACGCTGCTTGCACCAAGCATTGCCGAACATTGGGGCTGGCAGGCCGTGTTCGGCTGCCTCTTGATTCCGATGCTGATGGTGCTTGCCTATTACGCTGTCGCAGCCAAGGACGCGCCGGGCGAGCGCAAGCCGATCTCGCTGAAAGCCTACGGCGCGCTGCTGAAGGATTCCGACAGCCGCTGGTTCATGTTCTTCTACTTCATCACCTTCGGCGGCTTCGTCGGCCTCGCCAACGCGCTGCCACTCTATTTCACCGTGCAGTATCACGTCTCGGGTGTCGCGGCCGGCATGCTGGTCGCGTTGATCGTCGCGTTCGGCTCGGGATTCCGCCCCGTGGGCGGCATGATTGCCGACCGCATCGGCGGCATTCGTTCGCTGTCGATCCTGTTCGGCGTGGTCGTCGCGGCCTATGTCGTGATCGCCTTCATGCCGGAGGGCCCGACGGCGCCGGCTGCGGGCGGCTGGGCGTTGACCGAGTTGCCGCGCATCGCGTGGATCTCGGTGCTGCTGTTCTCGATCGGCGTGCTGGCGCTCGGCATGGGCAACGGCGCGGTGTTCCAGCTGATCCCGCTGCGCTTCCGCCACGAGATCGGCCTGATGACCGGGCTTGTCGGCTGCGCCGGCGGCATCGGCGGCTTCTTCCTCGCCCAGACGCTCGGCTTCGCCAAGGGCATGACCGGCGGTTTCGGCGCCGGCTTCCTGTTCTTCGGCGCGCTGGCGTTGCTTGGCTTCATCGGACTTGCGATGGTCAAGGTCCGCTGGCGCACCACCTGGGGCGCGGTGTCGGGAGCGCGCGTCTGACGGACATAGCGTTTTCGAGCGAAGTGGACGCCGGTTCGCGTGAAGAAAACGCGCCGAAACAAGAATCTAGAGCCCTGTTCCGATTGAATCGGAACGGGGCTTTAGTCCCCCGGGGAGAGGATGGCTCGGACGTGGCGAATGGCGCGCAACCGGATCTGGGCGTCCGCGTCGGTTTCGCCAGCGAAACCGGCAAGCGCGCCGCCAATGAGGACTACGTCGCCGCCTGCCTCGGCCAGCCGGGCTCAGTGCACCGTGACGTCGTGGCCGCGGTCGCCGACGGCGTCGGCGGCCACAAGGGCGGACGCGAGGCCGCGGAGGTCGCGGTCCGCAGCTTCATCGACGCCTATTATTCGCTGCCCGAGACGCTCGGCGTGCGCCGCCGCGCCGCGCGGGCGCTGGAAGCCGCCAACAGCTGGATCCACAGTCAGGGCCGCGTCGATGCCGCGCGCAGCGGCATGGCGTGCGCGTTCTCCTCGATCATCCTGTCGCGTCGGCAATGCCATGTGATCCATATCGGCGACACCCGCGCCTACCGCCTGAGCGACGGACGGCTGGAGCGCCTGACGCAGGACCATATCGCCGGCCGCGGCGACCTCGCCCACATGCTCAATCGTGCCATCGGTTTCGAGGAGTTCGCCCGCTTCGACTACACCTCGGTCGGACTGCGCCAGCATGACCGTCTCGTGATCTGCAGCGACGGGGTCCACGGCGCGCTCTCCGATTCCCGCCTCCAGCAACTGCTGGAGGAGCGCACGCCGCCTGACGAGTCGGCGCGCAGCATCGTCGATGCCGCGCTCACGGCCGGCAGCAGCGACAACACCACCGCGCTGGTGCTGGACGTCGTCGACCTGCCGCCGGCGGATCGCGACGATCTCACCCACGCGATTGCGACGCTGCCGATCCTCGACTTGCCGGAGAGCGGCGACACGATCGACGATTTCGCGCTCCACGACGTGCTGTCCGACGGGCGCTACAGCCGCCTGTTCAAGGCGACCGACAAGCGCGCCGGCCGCGAGGTCGTGCTGAAGTTTCCGCATCCGCGGGTCGCCAGCGAAGGCTCCTACCGCCTCGCCTTCGTGCGCGAGGCCTGGGTGGCCGCGCGCGTCCGCAGCCTCTGGATCGGCGAGATCATCGAGGTGCCGGCGGAGCGGCAGACCAGGCTCTATTCGGCAATGCCGCTCTACGAGGGCGAAACGCTGGAGCAGCGGCTTGGCCGCGCGCCGCGGCTGTCGCTCACCGAGGGCATCGCGATCGCAACCAAGCTGGTGCGCGCGGTCACGGCGTTGCATCGCGCCGGCATCATCCATCGCGACATCAAGCCCGACAATGTGATCCTGCTGAAAGACGGCGGATTGCGCCTCGTCGACCTCGGCGTCGCGCGCGTGCCACTGCTGGAGGATTTTCCGGCCGAGGATATTCCGGGCACCGCGAGCTACATGGCGCCCGAGCTGTTCGGCGGCAAGGCCGGCGATGAGGCCTCCGACCTGTTCGCGCTCGGCGTCACCGTCTACCGCATGTTCACCGCGAACTATCCGTTCGGCGAGATCGAGCCGTTCTCGCGGCCACGGTTCGGCAAGCCGGCACCGCTGTCGCGCTACCGGCCGGACCTGCCGGCCTGGCTCGACGCCGTGATCGGCAAGGCGCTCAGCGTCGAACCCGCGCAGCGGTTTGGCGACGCCATCGAGTTCGCCCACGAACTGGAGAACGGCGCGACCTGGGCTGGGCCCGCCGTCACGGCCCGCAAATCGCTGCACGACCGCGATCCGGTGACTTTCTGGAAGGTGCTCTGCGCCGTCCTGGCCCTGATCATCGTGGTGCTGCTGGCGCGGCACTAGTAGGCTATTGAAGACGTATTCCGAGGCAGCGACGAAGCTGACTTCACCGCGAGGCCATGGAATACTTCTTCAACTGCTTGCTAACGGTGCGAACGCAAACATCACTGAGCCTTCGTCACAAACGGACAACCTCCATCCGCGAGCGGCCGCCAGGCTTCGCCCGGCGAAATCGTCGCAATCACCTTTTCGTAGTCCCAAGGCTCGCGCGATTCGGATGGTGATTTGGCCTGGACCAAATACATCGACCGCATCACCTGCCCATCCTCGCGGATCTGTGCATTCTGCGTCATGAAATCGTTGACCGGAAGCTTGCGCATGGCGGCGGCAACGGCGCCAGCATCGTCGGTTCCGGCCGCCTGCACTGCCTTCAAATAATGTATCACTCCACTGTAGACGCCGGCCTGGATCATGGTCGGCGCCTGCCCGTGCCGACGCGCCATGAAGCGATGACCGAAGGTCCGGGTTGCCTCGTTCTGGGTCCACGAGAACGACGTCGCATAGATGATGCCCTGCGCCGCCTCAAGGCCGAGCGAATGCACGTCCGTGATCAACATCAGAAGAGCGACGATGTTCTGGTCGGCAGATTTTCCGATGCCGAACTCCGAAGCCTGCTTTAGGCTGTTGACCGTATCGCCGCCCGCGTTCGCCAATGCAATGACTTTCGCCTTCGAGTTCTGTGCCTGAAGCAGGAACGACGATAGGTCCGACGCACCGAGCGGATGGCGAACCGAGCCAACGACCTTGCTCCCCGCGGTCGTGATGAAGCTTGATGCATCACGCTCCAGCGCATGGCCGAAGGCGTAGTCCGCGGTCAGGAAGAACCACGTATCCGCGCCCTTCTTGAGCATGGCCTTGGTGACGGCGGAGGCTTCAGCGTAAGTGCTATAGGTGAAATGAAACCCATAAGGCGAGCACTGCTTTCCGGTAAGATCGGAACTACCGGGCCCAGAAATCACAAAGATGCGCTTCTTCTCGCGGGTGATGGCCTGAATGGCCAGCGCCGTCGCCGAATTGCCGCCATCGGCAATCAGATCAACACCGTTCTCGTCGATCCAACGACGCACGATGCCGGAGGCGATATCGGGCTTGTTCTGATGGTCGGCGGACATCAGCTCAATCTTCTTGCCGAGCACAGTCGGGCCAAAATCCTCGATCGCGAGCCGGGCCGCTTCGACCGACCCCTCGCCCCCAAGATCGGAATAAAGTCCCGACATGTCGTTGATGACGCCGATGCGCACCACGTCGCCGGACACCTGCGCGCGCACGGACCCAACCGCAGCCAGATACAAGACCGCCGTGAGCGCGGCCGCAATCGATCGCATAGAGACCTCCCCGCGATGTTTTTTGTTCTCTTGTGGTCAGGCGGTCAGGGACCTGATCGCTTGACCGAATGTGACCGGCGCATCGCTCAGCATCAGATCGATGGCGTCGCGCTCCCACGCGTCGTCGGCCGGGGCCAGTGGATCCTTCGTTGACAGGCGATGCTCGAGCACGAATCGCGACAGCAACAGCCGCCTTGCGTCGACCTCGGGCTGGCACCCCTCCCATGCTAGCGTGATCGCCGATGCCGCGTGGTAGAGCGCGCTTGCCGCAAGCCGGGCTGCATGCTCCGCTTCACGATCGGCCGCCAGCCGCTCGGCAAAGGCAATCGCCCGGTCGAGCGCAACGCGTAGGCGCTGGCGGAACGGCTCCGGCAACGCCTTCGCCTCCTCGAGGCGCGCCTGAAGGACAGCGGCAAGTGCCCGGTGCGCGCCACTCTTGCCAACAGCCCGCGAGATGATGTCGAGCGCGTTGATGTTGCTGGTGCCCTCCCAGAGCACGCCGACATGGGCATCGCGCACCAGCCGCGGCTGCACCCATTCCTCGATATAGCCGTTGCCGCCGCGCACCTCCATCGCACCGGTAGCGACCGGAATGTTGTCGCGGCAGGCGCGGTACTTCAACAGCGGCGTCAGGATGCGCAGCAGGTCCCTCGCCTGCGCCGAACCGGCATTGGCATCGTCGATCGCGCGCGCGGCCACCAGCATCATCGACAGCGCCTGCTCGGTCGGCACGATCAGCTTCATCAGCTGACGGCGCAGCAGCGGGAAATCCATGACGCGCCGGCCAAATGCCGCGCGCGACGAGGCGCTGACGACAGCTTCGTTGACGCAGCGGCGCATCATCGCGGCGGCGCGCACGCCGTGCGACAGGCGCGAGAGGTTGACCTGCTCCATCATCTGCTTGAGGCCCTGCGCCGGATCACCGACGAGATAGGCGACCGCGTTGTCGAGCCGGATCTCGCCTGATGCCATCGACTTGGTGCCGAGCTTGTCCTTGAGACGGACAATCCGGTAGCTGTTGCGCCGGCCGTCCTTGAGGCGGCGCGGCAGTGCGAACAGCGCGAGCCCCCTGGTGCCGTCGGGCGCCCCTTCCGGCCGCGCCAGCATCAGCGCGACGTCGGCATCGGCGTGCGAGCAGAACCATTTGTCGCCGGTCAGACGCCAGATGTCGCCATCCCGGCGCGCAACGGTCTCGATCGCGCCGACATCGGAGCCGCCCGCCCGCTCGGTCATGAACTGGGTGCCCTTCCACAGCGTCGCCATGTCGTCCGACAGCATTTTCGGCAGCAAATAGGCCTTGAGCTCGTCGGAACCGAACTTGCGGATCAGGTGCGTCGAGGTGTCGGTGACGCTGATCGGGCACATCAGCCCGAACTCGGACTGCACGAACAGATACTGAAACACATATTTGGCGACCGCCGGCAGCGGCCGGTCCATGCCAAGCACGCCGGCGCGATGGCTCATGGCGTGAAACTGAAAATCACCGAAGGCGATCGCCTCCATCTCGCGATAGGCCGGATGATAGTCAATCCAGTCCTCGTCGCGGCCAAAGGCGTCCCTCGGATTGAGCACCGGGGCATGCTTGTCAGCGGTCCGCGCCAGCTGATCGAGCCGGCCTCCCGCCAGTGCGCCGAGGCGGTGAAAATGCGGCTCCAGCCGCTCGCGATCCGCGCGCGACAGATACAGGCCGAGCAGGCCGCGCAATCCGCGATCGAGATCGTAGAAGTTGAGACCCACGCAATCATGCGAGATGTGCCGGGCCGGATCGGCCGGCTCCGCGGCATTGTCGGGGCTGCGAAGGTCGCGCGCACTCATCTGCATCGGGGCTCTCCCTTGTCTGGGCTGACGTCGCACGGGCTATGCCGGTGTGCGGGATGTCATGCTCGGCGTTCAAACTTGGCGTGCAACATCGAGAACCGTCACGGCGATGTCCACCGCCTGCCAGCCGTGCGCGAATAATTTCAGATACGTGGAGGAAATGTAGGTCGCGCGCGGGTCGATACTGCACCGCGGACTCTTGACCCCGGTCGGTTTCGCTGCACACTCGCCAGCAGAGCCGCGATCACGTGCATGTTGCGGCGCACCAAGCGAAGCCCAGGGATCCGAACGGCAAGAGATGAAGGGAGTTCGCTCCGATACCGAGCCCTCGCCGCGGCGGGGCCGTAGGCGCATCGTCGCCGACCGGGTGCGCGCGCAGCTCGACGATCCTTCGGCCACGATCATC
The DNA here is from genome assembly GCF_054063415.1 of Bradyrhizobium sp. USDA 4011. Lineage (NCBI taxonomy): Bacteria > Pseudomonadati > Pseudomonadota > Alphaproteobacteria > Hyphomicrobiales > Nitrobacteraceae > Bradyrhizobium > Bradyrhizobium sp. USDA 4011. The sequence goes on along the minus strand of NZ_JBSSGG010000001.1, from coordinate 7,763,953 downwards.
GAGGCCAACCGGCATGACGAGCTGTTTCGTGCTGCCGACGGCAGCTCCGATCCGTCCGTCGTCAAATCGGCGCACCGCGTGCTGCGCATCTTCGAGTATTTCGCCGAGATCGAACGGCCCGCGGCGATGACCGAGATCGCGCGCCGGCTGAACTATCCGCCGTCGAGCACGTCGGCGCTTTTGAAGAGCCTCGTCGAACTCGGCTATCTCGAGCACGACCGGCAGGCGCGCAGCTATCTGCCGACGGTCCGCGTCGCCCTGCTCGGCGGCTGGCTCAAGAGCCAGACGCTCCCCGCCGGCACGCTCGATGCCATCACGCGCGAGCTGCACGAGGCGACACGGCTGACCACCTTCGTCGTGGCGCGCAATCAGCTCTACAGCCAATACATCCGCGTGCTGCAGGGCACGACGCCGGTGCGCTACTATCTCGAGCCGGGCGCACGGCGATTGTTGACCCACTCAACTCCGGGCCGCGTGTTCCTGAGCCTGATGAATGACGAGGACGCCCGGCGGATCGTGCAGCGGATCAACGCCGAGGAAGCCCCGTCATCAGCCGTCCGATTCGGCGATATCCAGCATGCGCTGGCGACGATCCGCCGGCAGGGCTTCGCCTATACGCGCGACATGGGAACCCCCGGCCTGAGCGCGATCGCAATGCGACTGACCGAGACCGACCAGACGCCGCCGCTTGTCATCACCGTCGCCGGCCCGGGCTCGATCATCTCCGCGGAGGCGAAGGCGATCATCGGCAAGATGCGCGAGCTCGTCGAGCGCCAGTCGCCCGGCCTGCTGCCGCAGATCGACACCGACGCGGCGCCGGTCGAGACCTGAGACCGGGCGGGCTACGCGGCGCAAACGCGTCCAATCGATGTTCCTACGACCCCGCGCGGCGGATCGTGATCCGGGTCTCGTCGGTCATGTCCTTGAGCTCCTTGTTCGGCTCACGAGGCGAACTCGGTCTCGGGCCACAACGGCTCGTTTCCCGCCAATATCCTGTTCGACGGCAACGGGCTCTGGATGATTGGCTGGGAACCCACCTATCGCACCGATCCGCTGGTTAATCTGGCGCTCGTCGGCGACAGCGGCCGCTCGCAGGCAGCTTCGGCGGCGGCGCCGGCAGCCCGCCCTATCTGCCCCAGGCCTGGGACGCCGGCGCGCTGCGCTTTGCGGTGCGCGAGCCGTTTCCAAGCCGCACCTCGCAGGTCACCCTCGTCTGCGGCAGCCTCGAACGCGCCGAGCGCCTCAGCATCCGCTCGCTGATGCCCGACAACGGCGTCATCTTCAGCGACGGCATCGAGGCCGACCGGCTCGACTTCAACTCGGGAACGGAAGCCCGGATCACGGTCGCGGACCGCGAAGGCCGGCTGGTGGTGTGAGGCGGCCGCACGCTCTTGCGGCGCAGCTCACTGCGGCACCGGATGCAGCCGCGCCAGCTGATCGAGCGACAACCCGGCCTCGCGCTCCGTCAAGGGAAAGCGGACAATGATGTCCTGGCGCGCGAGCTGGCCCCACAGCGCGTCCGACGACCATTTCTGCGGCTCGGGTCCGCGCGGACCATCAATCCAGATGAAATACCATTCCGTCATGGACGCGACCAAATCTCCCTGGCCGGAAGATTGGTCCTTCGCCGGCCAATCCGCAACGCCGGATTTTTCGCCGGCCTGCGGTCCAGGGCCTATTCGTATGGCCGGCCGTCCTTGTGCAGGAAGCGGCCGTCGGAGCTCGGGCTCATCATGTCGATGTCGGAACAGGTGATGACGTCGGCACGCGAGCGCGAGCCGACCTCGAGATAGGTCGCCGTCATCTGCGACCGGTTGATCATGTGGTGCCCGTTGCCGGAATTCTTCGGGAACGCCGCGCAATCGCCGGCGCGCAGCACCGTCTCGCCGCCGTCCTCGATCAGCACCACCTCGCCGGCAAGCACATAGACGAACTCATCCTCGTCCGAATGCCAATGGCGCTGGCTCGACCAATTGCCCGGCGGCAGCCGCATCAGATTGACGCCGAAATCGGCGAGCCCGCCGGCGTCGCCGAGCCGCTGACGGATTCGTTCCGCGCACGGTGCGGCGAACTCGGCCGGATAGCCGGTCCCCTTGCGTTCCGGCACTTTTGTCAGATCGATCTTCGGCATGGCAGCGTCCCCGGGGGCGATGACAGCAAACGAATGCGTGGCCCTAAGCGTGGATCTGGAGCTATCGCAACGGGCCGCCGGAATTGTGACGGTTCACTTTGTGCGACGTCAGTCGCGCCCGAGCAGGTCCTTCGCCATCAGGATGTCGTCGTAGTAGCGGCCGTCGATCTTCAGCGCGTGCTGCTCCAGCCCGTACTCCACAAAGCCCATGCTCCGGTAGAGCCGGACGGCCGGCTCATTGCCCTTCACCACGGCAAGATGCACCAGTTCGACCGATTGCACGGCGAACTCGAGGGCGGATTCGACCAGAAGCCGGCCGACACCGCCGCGTCGCGCCGCCTGACGCACATACATGCTCACCAGCGCGCCCTTGTGCTGCCGCTTTGGCCCCTCGGCCGCGACAAAGCCGACGATCCCGGCAAGTTCGCCGTCGCGAAACGCCCCGAGGATCACCGCACCGCGCGTGAGCCGGTCCGCGAACCATTCGACGGGATGCACGCTCTCCGTCTCATACGCACTGCCGAAAGCCTCCGGACTGAAGCGCAGCGCTTCGAGACGGATGTCGCGATAGAGCACAGCGTCCGCAGGCAAGAGGCGGCGAATCTCGATTGATTGCGTCGTCACGTGTCCTGTCTCCGTCGCGGCAGCATCGCCGATCGATCGGCATGTCGATCGCGGTATCTATCGCAAGGCCAACCTATTCCAAAGGGGATTGGAGCGCATAAGGGAATCACCTCCTCGTATCCACGATATCGGCCGTCGCATGGAGGTAGACTCCGGATGACGCTTGCCCGACACTGGCGTATCGAGGAGAAGCTGATGGTTTTTTGGATTGCGAGCGCGGCTGGATTGGCGACGGCTTACCTCCTCGGTTCTATACCCGCGGGCTATCTGGCGGGGAGACTGCTCAAGGGCATCGACATCCGGGAACACGGCTCCAGGTCCACCGGGGCCACAAACGTGTTGCGTACCCTGGGCAAGTGGCCCGCGTTGGCGGTCCTGCTGGTCGATGTGCTGAAGGGCACCGGTGCGATCGCGTTTGCCCGCTGGTTCTATCCCTGGCTCGGGACATTACCGTCGGTCACGCCACCGACGGCGATCGATCTGCAAACCTTGCTGCCTTGGGCGGTCTGCCTGGCCGGACTTGCGGTATTGTTGGGGCACAGCCGTTCGATCTGGCTGAATTTCACGGGTGGCAAATCCGCCGCGACGGGGCTCGGCGTGTTGCTGGCGCTGTCCTGGCCGGTCGGTTTCGGCGCCGCTGCAGCCTTTGGCGTTGTGCTGGCAATTTCCCGGATCGTTTCCCTGAGCTCAATGTCGGCGGCACTCATTGCGATCGCACTGGTCTGCGCCCTGGAGCAGCCATTGCCCTATCGGCTGCTGGTCATCGCAGGTGGCCTTTACGTGATCGCGCGCCACCGCGCGAACATCCAGCGGCTGCTTGCCGGGACCGAGCCGCGCCTGGGATCCGGTGGACGAGAATCGCAAGCCGCGTCACAAGGCTAGTGTGTGCACTCGGAGCGCGACCGATCCGTCACGGCGTTGGATCTACTCCTGAAGTGGCCTCGATGACGTTTGACGAATGCGTCACAAAGCCGAAGCGTTTCTTGACGTTGAACAGGGTTGCTTCGACGCAGTAGCCCGGCGAGGTCGTTGCGCAGCAGTCTTCAACCAGGAGACAACCGTAGCCCAGGAAGTTCGCGTCGGTGAGCGAATGCAGCACGCATTGATCGGTGTTGACGCCGGCAAACAGGATCGTCTTGGTTCCGAGATTGCGCAGAATGCTATCCAGCGGCGTGTCCCAGAAGCCGCTGATCCGGTACTTGTCGACGTGAATGTCCCCGGGTTCCTGCTTCAATTCATCGACAACGGCCGCGGCCCAGCTGTCCATCTGCAGCACACGCGCGCCACTGCCCGGCAACGGCTCGCCAAGGCCGATGCCGTACCGCGCAGCAGCTTGCCGAGGCCAGCGTCGCCATTTTCACCAATGCCCCGGGTGCGCACGCATTTCCGCCCGTCTTGCTGCTCCGCGATGCCGGTGTCACCGTGTTCTCCGGCAACGACAACATCCGCGATTCCTGGTGGCCCTACGGCGACGGCGATCTGCTCGAACGCGCAATGATGGTCGGCTATCGCTCCGGCTTCAACACTGACGATCAATTGGCCGCGGCCTTTGACATGGTGACGACCAACGCAGCGCGCGCGCTTGGCCTCAAGGACTACGGCCTCACCGTCGGCGGGACGGCGGATTTCGTCGTGCTCGATGCCCGGCATGTCCAGGAGGCCGTGGTCGCTCGTCCCAAGCCGCGCGATGTCTACAAGGCTGGCCGGCTCGTCGCGCACAACGGCGCGATGGTGGCGGCCGGCGCCCGGAAGCAGTGAACATGGAGGAATCGCCCTTGACGAACAGTCGTAATGCCGATCTCAATCCCAACTGCTTGCGCCGGGAACCGGTCCGATGCCCGATGTGGCCTGATGCGGACGTGCCCTGCGTGAGTACCCGAGCCCAGGCAAGGTTGACGCCGTGACAGAGACGACAGCACCGACAAGCCCCACCCGCACCACCACACGCGGAAAGCGGCCTCGCGCTCACCAAGGAAGCGATCCTGCGCGCCGCGACCTTCGAGTTCTGTCACAATGGCCTCGGCGGCGCACGTGTCGAGGCCATTGCGCAGCGCGCCAAGGCCAACATGCGCCTGCTCTACGCCTATTTCGGCGACAAGAACGGGCTCTACATAGCCGTCCTCGAGGACGTCTACACCGAAATTCGCGCCGCCGAACAGCGGCTGAAACTGGATGATCTCGAGCCGATCTCCGCAATGAGCGGGTTGATCGATTTCACGTTCACGTTCTTCGGGCAGCACCAGAACTAGATCGCCCTGATCAACACCGAGAACCTTCAGCGCGGACGCAATATGCGCAAGTCGCGCAAGATTGCCGAGCTCACTTTGCCCCTGGTTGCAAGCATCAAAAGCATTCTGCGGCGAGGCGTGGAGGCGGGCCTGTTTCGCGATGACGTCGATCCCATCCAGCTCTATGTCTCAATCACCGCGATGAGCTATTTCCACGTTTCCAACCGGTACACATTGTCGGCGATGTTCGACAAGGATCTCGGCGCGCCGGACTGGCTGGAGCTGCGCCGCAAGCATGCGCAGTCTTGACCTGGCTGACGGCCCCTGTCGGGGATCGCAAGGACAAGTCGGCAGGATCGAAGGCGACGGCCCGCCTCGGCAAGCCGTCCCGCTAGCGGGGCAAGCCGCACGACGCAATATCGTGCGGATCGAGAGCAGCGATACCCCTCAGCGGGTCGCAACGACGCCGTCGCTGCGCGGATCGCTGGCCCCTTCCATCAGGCCATCCGGATGCCAGACGATTGCGCCGGCATGTCCCATGACCTCCTCGAACGGGCCGGTCACCTGAATATCGTGGCCGAGCGCGCGTAGCCGATCGATGATCGCGGGATCGAAGCGGGATTCGAGCTTCAAATTGTTGTTTTCCTCGCCCCAGGTGCGACCGAGCAGCCAGCGCGGCGCCGTAATCGCCGACTGCAGCTCCTGGCCGTGCATAGCGTAGCGGGAGAAGATGGCGGCCTGAGTCTGCGGCTGCCCTTCTCCGCCCATCGTGCCGAACGAGATCAGCCGCCCGTCGCCGAGTTCGGCCATCGCCGGCTGGATCGTGTGGAACGGCAGGCGTCCTGGATCCAACCGATTGGTATCGGTCTCGCCAAGGCTGAAGCTCGTTCCGCGATTTTGCCAGGTGACTCCGCTCTCGGGCAGGATGACGCCGGAGCCAAATTCCCAGTAGACGCTTTGAATGAAGCTGACGCTGAGCCCGCTGCGATCGGTCGCAGCGAGCCACACGGTGTCGCCCTGCTTGGACGGATCGGGCCACGGCGCGGCGCGGCGGTCGGAGACGGTTTCGTGAAGCGCGGCGAGCGATTGCTCGGACAGGAATTCGGCGGCCGGGCGCTTCATGTAGTCGGGATCGGTCACGTGGCCGTTGCGAATACGGAACGCAGCTTTCGTGCATTCGACCAGCCTGTGCAGATGATCGACGCCATCGGCTTCGCCAGCGATGCGCCGGGCATAAAGCGCCAGGATCAGGAGCGAGGCCAGCCCCTGCGTCGGCGGAGGCATGTTGAAGACCTTGTGTCCGGACACCTCGACCGAGAGCGGGGTCACCAGCGATGCCTGATGTCGCTCCAGATCAGCGAGCCGCAGCGGGCTCCCTACCCGCTCGAGGTCGGCCGCCATCGAACGCGCCAGTTCGCCGCGATAGAAATCAGCCAGCCCGGCCTTGGCCAGACGCCGCAGCGTCGCGGCGACACGCGGCTGCCGCAGCCGCGCACCGAGCGCGAGTGGGGTGCCTTGCGGCAGATAAACCTCGGCATAGCCGGGCACGTTTTCGAGCTCATGCCGCTTCTTGCGGATGTTCTCGTGCAGCGTGCTGGTGACGGCCACGCCCTCCTCGGCATGCCGGATTGCGGGCTCGAGCAGCCGCGCCATCGGCAGCCGACCGTCATGACGATCGCGGCTGAGCTCATAGGCCTTCTGCCAACCGTCGACCGTGCCGGCGACGGTGAGCGCGGCGAGCGGGCCGCGGCCGGGAATGCTGCAGCCACGCTCGCGATACCAGCTGCCATCCGCTGCCATCGCAGCCCGTCCGCAAGCCTGAATCCCGACCGGCATCGAACCGGCGCGGCCGACCAGCCAGAAGCTGTCGCCACCAAGGCCGTTCATGTGCGGATAGACCACGGCAATCGTCGCGGCCGCGGCGATCATCGCCTCGATCGCATTGCCACCTTCCGACAGGACCGCGAGTCCCGCCTGCGCCGCGAGGTGGTGCGGCGCGGTCACCATGCCACCATAGCTTCGTTTTGTCTGCAACATCAGCCGTCTCTCCCAAGCACGGTATGTAATAATATTTTTACTTACCGTGCCAAGGCGCCGGAGATCGGTCTTTGAGATACGGGTGCCGGGCCGTCGGTCTCGTCATCAGGACCGGCCATTGCAGTTCGGCACCGTGATCCTTGCATGAAGCTCAGGCGGCCGCCACCTCGTGGCTCGCCATGACTTCCAGCGCCCGCAGAATCGCGGAATGGTCCCAGGCCTTGCCGCCGAGCGCGGTGCAGGCGTTGAACAGCTGTTGGGCCGCCGCGGTGCCCGGCAGCGACAGCCCGAGCGCCCGCGCACCTTCCAGCGCAAGGTTGAGATCCTTCTGATGCAGCTCGATGCGAAAGCCCGGATCGAAATTGCGCTTCAGCATGCGCTCGCCGTGCACCTCGAGGATCCGGGACGAGGCAAAGCCGCCCATCAGCGCCTTGCGCACCAGCGCAGGATCGGCGCCCGCCTTGGACGCGAACAGCAGGGCCTCGCTCACCGCCTCGATGGTCAGCGCCACGATGATCTGGTTCGCAACCTTGGTGGTCTGGCCGTCGCCATTGCCGCCGACATGCGTGACATTCTTCCCCATCGCGTCGAACAGGGGCTTCATCGCGTTGAACGCCCGCTCCCGCCCACCGACCATGATGGTCAGGCTCGCCGCCTTTGCACCCACCTCGCCGCCGGAAACCGGCGCGTCGAGATAGTCGGCTCCGAGCGCATCGATCTTGCGTGCGAACTCCTTCGTCGCCAGCGGGGAAATCGAACTCATATCGACCACGATCATGCCTTTGGAGACACCCCCCGCAACGCCGCCCTGACCGAACAGCACCGCTTCCACATGCGGCGTGTCCGGCACCATGATGATCACGGCGTCTGCTTCCTGCGCCACCTGCCTGGCGGACTCGCAAGCGATGCCGCCGGCCGTAACCAGCTCTGGCGAAATGGGTGCGACGTCGTGCAGGAACAGGCGATAGCCGGCAGCCAGGAGGTGGCTCGCCATCGGGCGTCCCATGGTGCCGAGCCCGATGAATCCTATGTCCTTCATTTGTCGTCGCTCCTGTCAGCCGGATTGGAAACTATTCCAGCGAAGCGGATACCGCCTCGCGTGAAGAAAACGCATCGAAACAAGAATTCCGAGCTCGGTTCCGATTCGATCGGAACGCAACAGCTCTAGGTCACGAAGGTCTGCGCGGCGTGCCAGGCAAGGCTCTCGAGCGTGGTCGTCCGCGGCTTGTATTCGCATCCGATCCAGCCGCGATATCCGATGCTGTCGAGATGCTTGAACAAATAGGGATAGTTGATCTCGCCGGTCCCCGGCTCGTAACGACCAGGATTGTCGGCGAGCTGGACATGCGCGATCCGGCCGAGATGCTTTTGCAGGGTCCGCGCCAGATCACCTTCCATGATCTGCATGTGATAGATGTCGTACTGGATGAACAGGTTGGATGAGCCCACGTTGGAAATGAGCTGCACCGCCTGTTCCGTTCCGTTCAGGAAGAAGCCGGGAATATCCAGCGTGTTGATCGGTTCGATCAGGAGCTTGATGCCGTGCTGGCCGAGCGCGCCGGCGGCGAAGCGCAGATTGGACACCAGGACCTCGCGCAGCTCTGCCGCATCAGCACCGGCGGGAGCGATGCCGACCAGGCAGTTCAGCTGCCGGCAATCCAGCGCCTTCGCGTAGTCGATCGCGCGCACCACGCCGTCGCGAAATTCATCGACCCGGTTGCGCAGGATCGCAATGCCCCGCTCGCCGGCGGCCCAATTGCCGGCCGGAAGATTATGCAGCACCTGGGTCAGCCCACAGCGCGCCAGTTCCTCCCGCAACGCGCTCTTTTCGAAGTCGTATGGAAAGAGATATTCGACTGCATTGAAGCCGGCGGCCTTGGCGGCTGCGAACCGATCGAGGAACGGCAGCTCGTTGAAGAGCATGGTGAGATTGGCGGCGAATTGAGGCACGGGTGGTATCTCCGCTTGGGGCAGCGCTGAATGATGTCATTAGGCCGGCAACAGCGTGCCGGATCGTTGTGCGCTCGGCACGTCATCGAGCGGAAGATCGAGCACCTCCTCGAATTCGACGATGTTGTCGATCTCCGTTCCCATCGCGATGTTGGTGACCCGCTCGAGAATGAACTCCACCACCACGGGCACCCGGTGCTTCGCCATCAGCTCGCGCGCGGTCGCGAACGCGGCCTGTGCCTCGTTCGGATCCGTCACCCGGATCGCCTTGCAGCCCAGCCCTTCCGCCACGGTCACGTGGTCGACACCGTAGGCGCCGATCTCGGGTGCGTTGATGTTCTCGAACGAGAGCTGGACGTGATAGTCCATGTCGAAGCCGCGCTGCGCCTGCCGGATCAGCCCGAGATATGAATTGTTCACGACGACGTGGATGTAGGGCAGATTGAACTGCGCCCCGACCGCGAGCTCCTCGATCAGGAACTGGAAGTCGTAATCACCCGACAGCGCGACGATGTCGCGGTCCGGATCGGCGGCGCGCACGCCGAGCGCGGCGGGCAGTGTCCAGCCGAGCGGACCGGCCTGCCCGGCGTTGATCCAGTTGCGCGGCTGATAGACGTTGAGGAACTGGGCACCCGCGATCTGCGACAATCCGATCACCGTCACGTAGCAGGTATCGCGGCCGAACGCCTTGTTCATCTCCTCGTAGACGCGCTGCGGCTTGATCGGGATGTTGTCGAAGTGGCTCTTGCGCAGCATCGAGCGCTTGCGGTCGCGACAGGCAGCGGGCCAGGCCTGCCGATCGCGCAGCTTGCCGGACTTCCGCCACTCCCGGGCGATGGTCACGAACATTTCCAGCGCGGCCCTGGCGTCCGACACGATGCCGAGGTCCGGATTGAAGACCCGTCCGATCTGCGTCGGCTCGATGTCGACATGGACGAATTTGCGACCCTTAGTGTAGGTCTCGATCGAGCCGGTATGCCGGTTGGCCCAGCGGTTTCCGATGCCGAGCACGAAATCGGATTCGAGCATCGTGGCGTTGGCGTAGCGATGGCTGGTCTGCAAGCCGACCATGCCGGCCATCAGCGCATGATCGTCCGGAATGGCGCCCCACGCCATCAGCGTCGGGACCACGGGAACGTTGACCGCTTCCGCGAAGGCGACCAGCAGCTCGGACGCATCGGCGTTGATCACGCCGCCGCCGGCCACGATCAGCGGCCGCTCCGCGGCGTTGAGCATTTCGAGCGCCTTCTCGATCTGCTTGCGCGTCGCCGCAGGCTTGTAGACCGGCAGCGGCGAATAGGTCTCGTCGTCGAACTCGATCTCGGCCAGCTGCACATCGAGGGGAAGATCGATCAGCACCGGTCCCGGCCGTCCCGACCGCATGACATGGAAGGCCTGGCTGAGCACGCGCGGCACCAGCGCCGGCTCGCGCACCGTGACGGCCCATTTCGTCACCGGCTTTGCGATCGCCTCGATGTCGACGGCCTGGAAATCTTCCTTGTAGAGCCGCGCCCGCGGCGCCTGACCGGTGATGCAGAGGATCGGGATCGAATCCGCGATCGCCGAATAGAGGCCGGTGATCATATCGGTTCCGGCGGGGCCCGATGTGCCGATGCAAACGCCGATATTGCCCGCCTTCGCCCGGGTGTAGCCTTCCGCCATATGCGAGGCGCCTTCGACGTGGCGCGCCAGAATGTGCCGGATCGAGCCATTGCGCTTCAGCGCGGAGTAAAGCGGGTTGATCGCGGCGCCGGGAACGCCGAACGCGCAGGGGATCCCCTCGTGTTCGAGAATGCGCACTGCTGCATCCACTGCTCGCATTTTCATCTGATGATCCCGCTTCGCTATGAGTTGGCCTGAGCATGATCATCAGGCCCGCGATCAGCGATCTCAACGCAAACGATTGGATTTTCCGCGCTATGGCAACGCTTGCGATTTCTTGCATGTCTCCAGGTGATTAGCGCCTGCGAAGGAATGGAAACCGGCACAGGCGAGAACAGCCGCGGGCTTTGCGCCCTGCTACGGTTGCGTGCGGCTGCTCCCGCGAAGCTCTGCGGAGAGCTCGGCTGCGATCTGATGCACGATAGCGCCGATCTCCGGCAGGCGCTCGTCGGTCAGCCGATCCGCCATCCCCGATACCGAAACCGCGGCGAACGGCTCGCTGCAATCGTTGAAGACGACCGCGGCCACGCAGCGCAGGCCAAGCCGCGCCTCTTCATCGTCCACCGCATAGCCCTGGCGTCGCACGGTCTCCAATTCCCGAAACAGCTCGCCCGGCCGAATGATCGACTTTTCCGTCAGGCGCGGCATGCCGCGCCTGCGGATAATCGCGTTGATATCGGCATCGGAATACGCAGCCAGCACCGCCTTCCCCACGCCCGAGGCAATCAGCGCCACGCGTCCGCCGACCTTGGTCAGCGAACGCATGATCTCCCGGCTTTCGATGCGGGATACGACGATGATGGAATCATCATCGACCACTGCAAGATTGGCGGTTTCCCTGGTCTGGTCGCGCAGCTTGCGCAGATAGGGCAATGCCCGCGCGGAAAAATTGCGCCGGCGCATGAAGGTCGAGCCGACCACGAAGCTTTGCGCGCCGATGTGCCATTTGGACTCCTCGCGGTCGAACTGCACGAACCTGCGGTTCTCCAGCGTCGTCAGCAGCCGGTGAGCCGTCGACGGCGGCAAGCCGATGCGGATCGCAAGATCGGTCAGCCGATAGCCTTCGTCATCCTCTGCAAGCGCTTCCATGATTTGCAGCGCGCGATCGACCGATTGAACGCCGCCGTCTCGCGCGTCCTGATCCGGTTGCGCGCGAAAATCGGGATCGGACGGCTTGCGCCGGATCGGCTCTCTTTTCATCACGACCTGCCCTAACCGATTGCGGTTCAGAACGAAATTGCTCGCCGATAACGAGCGTCAGGATTGGCATATGGCATGCCAAAACGCTTCTAAGTCAAGGGCACGAAATTCGACAATAGGTAAGCATTTTTGCCATTTATCTCGCAGAACGTGGTGATTCTTTTGTTTGACTTCTGGGATAATGTATACCACGATTGCTTCTCGACGATCCAATCAATGATGCAACCGGGAGGACCATGCCATGTATGTCGGGGACATCCTTCGCGCCAACAGTGCGCACGTGGTGACGATCGGCTCGAGCGAAACCGTGAGCATTGCAGCGAACCTGATGTACGCGAGCAATGTCGGCGCACTCGTCGTCAGAAACGCCTCGCGCAGCGTCGAGGCCGCCGTGGTCGGAATGTTCAGCGAGCGCGACGTCGTCGCTGTGATCGCCGAGCGCGGCACGGGCGGTCTTGCCGCGAAAGTGGCGCAGTTCATTTCGCCGCGCCCGCTGGTGTCCTGCACTTCGCAGGACGCGCTCACCGATGTCGAGCGTCTGATGGTCCGTCACGACATCCGCCACATCCCCGTCATCGACAACGGCCGGCTCGTCGGCGTCGTGAGCATGCGGGACATCGGCTTTGCCCTGGAGGAAGCCGCCTGCGCGGCCTGACGGATTCTTCCAAGGCCATTGCCACGCAACTTGGTTCGAGCCGTTGCGGCTCATGCTGTGCCCCCACTCTGCTCGAGAGGATTTCATGAAGGTCTGCATCTACGGCGCCGGCGCTATCGGCGGTTATCTCGGTGTCGAATTAATGCGCGCTGGCGCCGATGTCAGCCTGGTCGCGCGGGGCGCGCACCTCGCCGCGATGCGGCAGAATGGCCTGAAGCTCCTGATCGGCGACGAGGAGCGCGTGGTACATCCTCGCTGTACAGATAACCCCGCCGAACTCGGCGAGCAGGATTTCGTCATCATCTGCCTCAAGGCGCATTCGATCACCGGCGTCATCGAACCGATGCGCCCCTTGCTGGGTGAGCGGACCCGCATCGTCACCGCCGTCAACGGCATTCCCTATTGGTATTTCTACAAGCACGGCGGACGGCACGAGGGATCGGCGCTCGAGAGCATCGATCCCGGCGGACGGCAGTGGAACGAACTCGACCCCGCGCGCGCCATCGGCTGCGTGGTCTATCCCGCCACCGAAATCGAGGCGCCCGGCGTGATCCGCCACGTCTACGGCAACAGCTTTCCGCTCGGCGAACCCTCCGGTGAGATCACACCTGATGTCGAGCGGCTTGCCGCCCTGTTCGCGGCAGCGGGCATGAAGGCGCCGGTGCTCGACCGCATCCGCGACGAGATCTGGCTCAAGCTGTGGGGCAATGTCTGCTTCAACCCGATCAGCGCCCTCACCCACGCGACCCTCGACGTGATCTGCACCAATCCCGGCACGCGGGCGCTGTCCAGGGCGATCATGCTGGAGGCCCAGGCGATCGCGGAAAGCCTCGGCGTCAAGTTCCGGGTCGATGTCGAACGCCGCATCGAGGGCGCACGCAAGGTCGGCGCGCACAAGACCTCGATGCTGCAGGACCTCGAGCGCGGACGCCCCGTCGAGATCGATCCGCTGATCACCGTGGTGCAGGAGATGGGCCGGATGACGGGGATTGCGACGCCCGCCCTCGATGCGGTGCTGGCGCTGGTCGCGCAGCGCAGCAGACTGGCAGGCCTCTATGACGGGGCGGCCGGCGTCGAGGCCCAATCGCTTGCGGTGGCGTGATCGCGATGGCCAATGTGACGCGCTGGGTCCGCTTCTGCCACGATGCCGAGATCGGCTTCGGGCAACTCACTCCGTCGGGCATCTCCGTGCACGCAGGAGAGATGTTCGGCGACACACGACCGACCGGACAGACGCTGGCGCTTGACGATGTCGAGCTGCTCGCGCCAACCGAGCCGAGCAAGATCATCGCGCTCTGGAACAATTTCCACGCGCTGGCGGCGAAGCTGAAATCGCCTGAGCCGGCCGAACCGCTCTACCTGTTGAAAGCGCAGACCAGCGTGACCGCGCCCGGTGCCGTCATCACGCGCCCCCCGGGCTACGACGGCAAGACGACCTACGAAGGCGAACTCGGCATTGTCATCGGCAAGAGTTGCACCGCGATAGCCCCCGAACAGGCCGACGGCTTCATCTTCGGCTACACCTGCACCAACGACGTCACCGCCGCCGACATTCTCAATCGCGATCCGACCTTCCCGCAATGGGCGCGGGCCAAGGGCTTCGACGGATATGGCCCCTTCGGTCCCGTGATTGCCTCGGGCCTCGACCCCGCACGCCTTGTGGTGCGCACCATCCTCAACGGCGTGGAGCGCCAGAACTACCCGATCGCCGACATGATCTTCAGCGCGCAGGCACTGGTCAGCAAGATCTCCCACGACATGACGCTGTTGCCGGGCGACCTGATCTGCTGCGGGACATCGATCGGCGTCGGGGTGATGAAGGAGCCCGTCAATACGGTCACCGTCGCGATCGACGGAATCGGCGAGTTGACCAACGAATTTCGTCAGTAGGCGGCGGCAGGACGACAGCCCGACGCAGCCGGACCAAACGACCAACACCTCTTTTGGGAGCGCACATGATCTCCAGCACGAAAGCGGCATCGTCGCCCGGCGGCTTCCGGTGGCTCCAGCTCGCGATCGGCATCGTCTGCATGGCGATGATCGCCAACCTGCAATACGGGTGGACGCTGTTCGTCGATCCGATCGACGCGCAGTTTCACTGGGGCCGTCCCGCCATCCAGCTCGCCTTCACGATCTTCGTGATGACCGAGACATGGCTTGTGCCGGTCGAAGCCTGGTTCGTTGATAAATACGGCCCGCGCATCGTCATCATGTTCGGCGGGCTGATGATCGGATTGGCCTGGGTGCTGAACTCGTACGCCTCTTCGCTCGTCATGCTCTATGCGGCGGCTATTGTCGCGGGCATCGGCGCCGGCGCCGTCTATGGCACGTGCGTCGGCAACGCGCTGAAATGGTTTCCGGACCGGCGCGGCCTGGCCGCGGGCGCGACCGCCGCAGGCTTTGGCGCCGGCGCAGCCCTCACCGTCGTGCCGATCGCCAACATGATTGCCGCCAGCGGCTACCAGAGCACCTTCCTGACATTCGGAATCGGGCAAGGCCTGATCGTTATCCTGCTGGCCTGGTTCGTCCGCCCGCCGCATGGCATCGAGGCGCCCAGGAAGAAGCAGCTCAATCTGCCGCAGAGCGCAATCGACTACACGCCGCCCCAGGTTCTGCGCAAGCCGATCTTCTGGGTCATGTACCTGGTGTTCGTCATGGTGGCTTCCGGCGGGTTGATGACCGCGGCGCAAATCGGGCCGATCGCCCATGACTTCAAGATCGCGGACACGCCGGTCACCCTGGCGGGCTTCCAGATGGCGGCGCTGACCTTTGCCATCTCGCTCGATCGTGTGTTCGACGGGTTCGGCCGTCCGTTCTTTGGCTGGGTCTCCGACACGATCGGCCGCGAGCACACGATGTTCATCGCGTTCGCGACCGCGGCGCTGATGTTGCTGACGCTGTCCACCTACGGCCACATTCCGGTTGTCTTCGTGCTGGCCACCGCGATCTATTTCGGCGTCTTCGGCGAAATCTACAGCCTGTTTCCGGCGACGTCGGGCGACACGTTCGGCGCCAAATACGCAACCACCAACAACGGCATGCTCTACACGGCGAAGGGCACGGCCGCGCTGCTCGTGCCGCTCGCAAGCATCATCTCCTCGCAGCTCGGCTGGCAGGCCGTGTTCATCGTCGCGGTTGCGCTCAATGCCACCGCAGCCCTCACGGCCTTGCTGGTGATCAAGCCGATGCGGCGCGGCTTCATTCTCGGCAGTGAGACGACAGCAAAGGCCGCGATCGCGCCTGTACCTGGCCGGAGTGCGGCGATTGAACACTGATTGGACGGACTTGCGGGCTCGGATGGCGCTCCGGAGAATCTTCGATGCTGCAATCGCCAGCTGCGATCCAAGGCTAACCATCGCACGCGCCCTGCCGGCAAAGCCGAAGGGCAGATGCATCGTCGTCGGCGCGGGCAAGGCTTCGGCGGCGATGGCAGCGGGCCTCGACGCGGCCTGGCCTGATATCGACCTTTCAGGTGTCGTGGTGACGCGCCACGGCCATTCCGTCCCCGCGGGCCGCGTCGAAGTGATCGAGGCGTCTCATCCCGTGCCGGACGACTCGAGCAAGGCCGCCGCCCTTCGCATGCTCGATGCCGTTCAGGGACTTTCAGCGGACGATCTCGTCATCGCCCTGATGTCCGGCGGAGGCTCGGCCCTGATGACCCTTCCCGCATCCCCGATGACCCTCGCCGACAAGCAGGCGGTCAACCGTACCCTGCTTGCAAGCGGCGCAACGATTGCCGAGATGAACGTCGTCCGCAAACATCTGTCCGCGATCAAGGGCGGACGGCTGGCGCTCGCCGCCCGCCCCGCCCACGTCACGACCCTCGTGATCTCGGATATCCCCGGCGACGATCCCGCGGCAATCGGCTCCGGTCCGTCGCTGCCGGACAGCAGCACAAAAGCCGACGCGCGGGAGATCGTGCGCCGGTTTGCGATCGACCTGCCGGACGCGGCGCGGCTTGTCCTCGAGCAAGCCGGCGAGACCCCGAAACCCGGCGAGATCGAGGCCGATGTCCGCATCCTTGCCGCGCCGTTCCACGCGCTTGATGCTGCGGCCAGGGCCGCGCGGGATGAAGGCCTGACCCCGATCATCCTTGGAGACGCGATCGAAGGCGAGGCGCGTGAACTCGGAACCGTGATGGCGGGCATCGCCCGGTCGGTCGCGGCGCATGCGCAGCCCGGCCCTGCCCCTGCCGTGCTGCTCTCCGGCGGCGAGACGACGGTGACGATCGGACGTGGGCCGGCGGGGCGCGGCGGCCGCAACACCGAATTCCTGCTGGGGCTTGTCATCGCCCTGTCCGGTACGTCCGATATCTGGGCGATTGCGGGAGACAGCGATGGCATTGATGGAACGGAAGATGCGGCCGGAGCTTTGATCAGTCCGGATACGCTGCGGCGCGCCGCCGCGAATGGTCTCGACGCACGGGCCTATCTGGCAGCCCATGACAGCTACACGTTCTTCGACCACCTTGGAGACCTCGTGCGCACCGGACCGACACTTACCAATGTCAACGATATCCGTGCCGTGCTAATTGCGTCCGGCAAGCCAGCAATGAGGTGACCCATGCGTCGTCATCGACGGGCCAAGATCGTCGCAACCATCGGCCCCGCCAGCAGTTCCCCCGAGATGCTCAAGGCGCTGCTGCTGGCCGGCGTCGATACGTTCCGTCTGAACTTCAGCCACGGAACCCAGAGCGACCACGCAAGCATCCATGCCGCGATCCGAAAGCTGGAACAAGAAGTCAACCGGCCGATCGGCATTCTGATGGATCTCCAGGGTCCCAAGATCCGCGTCGGCACCTTGCGCGATGGCAAGATTGCCGTGACGGCCGGCGAGACCATCCGGTTCGTGCTGTCCGGATCGGATGGCGACCGAACCGCAATTCCCCTCCCGCATCGGGAAATCTTTGCCGCCGTGACCCCCGGCCACGACCTTCTGATCGACGACGGCAGGGTGCGGGTTCGCGTCACCGGGCTCGGTGCCGATTTCATCGAAGCCAAGGTGATCGTCGGCGGCACGATCTCGAACCACAAGGGCGTCAATCTACCGGGGACGGTGCTCGACCTTTCACCGCTCACCGCGAAGGACCGCCTCGATCTGGAGTTCGGCCTGAAGCTCGGCGTCGATTGGGTCGCCTTGTCATTCGTGCAGAAGCCCTCCGACATCATCGAGGCGCGAGGCCTCGTCGGCGACCGCGCCGGCCTGATGGCCAAGATCGAGAAGCCGGCAGCACTCGAGCGGATCGACGACATCATCCAGTTGTGCGACGCCATCATGGTTGCGCGGGGTGATCTCGGCGTCGAAATTCCGCATGAGGACGTGCCCGGGCGCCAGAAGGAGCTGGTGCGAGCTTGCCGTCTCGCGGTGAAGCCGGTGATCGTCGCCACGCAAATGCTGGACTCCATGGTCGCCGCGCCGACACCGACGCGCGCGGAAGTCTCCGACGTTGCGACGGCGATCTATGATGGCGCAGATGCCGTGATGCTGTCGGCGGAATCCGCGACGGGCCGCTATCCGCGCGAGGCCGTCGAGATGATGGATCGCATCATCCGCAGCACCGAACAGCACAAGATGTACCGCTCGATCGTCGAGGCGACCCAGCCCGGCGAAGAGCAGACGCCGCCGCATGCCGTTGCAACGGCCGCCGCCGACCTCGCCTCCGTCATTCACGCCGCGGCCATCGTGGCCTACACGTCGAGCGGCACCACGGCCGCACGCGTCGCGCGCAAGCGGCCGAGCCTGCCGATCCTCGCCATCACCCCAAGCCGCGAAGTGTCGCGCCGCTTGTGCCTGCTCTGGGGCGCGCACAGCGTCCTGTCCGACGACGTTCAGAGCTATGAGGAGATGGTCGAGCGCGCGACGGCTCTCGCGCATGCAGAGCAGTTTGCATCAAGCCGGGACCTGCTGGTCGTCGTCGCCGGCATTCCCTTCGGGCAGGCGGGAAGCACGAACAACCTGCGAGTTGTTTCGCTCCCCTGACGGAGCCAACGCCCGGCTCCGCGGTCCCAGACGCCCTACGCATCCGGGCCATCCGGATTTTCTCGGGCTCGTTGCGCCGGGTGCCCTGGTCTCACGGCATGGCGCCAAACCAGATCACGAGAGCGAACATCACCAACAAGGCGACGGTGATGATCGCTTCGCTCGTGGGCATACGCTTCATGTGCCGCCTCCGCGTGCGGGAGCGGGATGCTGCGCCGGGGGCGGTGGTTCACATCAGCACCAACACCGCCCGCTTAAAATACATGCGGACGGCGTCGGCTCTAGCCCCAGGAAGGAATGCAAAATCCCGGTAGCTATTACGTCTACACATCCGGGCAGAAGGTTCACGTGACAATCGGCACCCTCCAATAGAGCAGGACGGCGACCGCAGGACCGCGAAGGCACTGGCACCCGCCCGCTTCTCTCCAATCCGGCGATTTGGAATATCGAGGTTAGTGCACGCTCAACGGATCAAATGGGTCTCGCGAACTTGCGCGCAATGTGCGCCCGAAAGCACATCAAACGAGCCTCCCACGCAGCTTTGACTGCAGCCGCGTCTACACGCAACACATTGTATTGTCGTTATTTTTACGGATGGGTGATTGGAGCGGGTGAAGGGAATCGACCCCTCGTATTCAGCTTGGAAGTCTTCGAATTTCCTCCGCTCGTTCAAAGCGCATTCTGACAATTCACAGCCTTTTTGCTCGTTGAGATCGCTACAGAATTTGCTTTTGTCAGAATGGCATTCGAGTGGGCCGCGGAGTGGCGACAAGGCCTCGGACCACCTGTTCAGCTCGACAGCCACGATCCTTGACCTCTTGGTTTTCTGAAGTGAGCGCACGACTTCGGCGACGCTCAATCGACGCGCTAAATAGCGATCCCCTTGTTTGCTGATACGCCGGGCCAACGATCGCGTGAGCCAGGGCCGGTGATCGCTGCCATGGATCTTGGCATAGCGGATCACGGCGAGCGCGCCGGCCGTGAACAGGCTGCGGAAATAGCGAACACAGAGTTGCCGGGCGTACTACTCGTGCGGCATTGGCACGGCAGCCGCGCCATTGCGATCGATGACCTGACAGCCGGGCGCTCGTACCGCGACAAGCTCTCCAGGCTGACGCCTTCTGAGAAATCTTAAAGTGCCCGAGTTTGCTCCTATCTTTTTGTTAGCAAGCTTCACATTGTTGACGGATCTTCGGTCGGAGGCAATTGACTATGGACACGAAACGCGGGTCTTGTCGGAGACGGCCGCAAGGCGCTTTTTCTACTTAATGAAGGGGACTGTCTAGAACCAACCCGGTCGGAGCCGTTCCGATTTTTTTTGGCGATGACGCGCAAGGTAGAAAGCGTAAAGATACACCGCATCATCGTTCTGGCTTCCGCGGCCGTCGCGATTTTCTTCATGGGCTCGGCGCTGCTTGGCAAGCAGATCCTAAATTTCTTCAATGTCGGACTCGATGACTTCCGCATCGCAGGCGGCCTACTGGCGCTGCTGATCGCCTTCGAGATGTTTCAGGCGCAGTATGGAAGATTCATA
Organism: Bradyrhizobium sp. USDA 4011; assembly: GCF_054063415.1. Taxonomy (NCBI): domain Bacteria; kingdom Pseudomonadati; phylum Pseudomonadota; class Alphaproteobacteria; order Hyphomicrobiales; family Nitrobacteraceae; genus Bradyrhizobium; species Bradyrhizobium sp. USDA 4011. The sequence continues at coordinate 7,743,953 of NZ_JBSSGG010000001.1, read as the reverse complement.
CAAGTGGCTGACGAAACGGCCCGCGACGAAGTGGATATTCATGGGCTAGCGATCACACCCTTTGCTATTCCGCTGCTTGTGGGGCCGGCCGAGCTCAGCATCATGATCACTCTGTCCAACGACAATCCGGGATGGCTTCCCAAAGCACTGCTTGCAATTGCTTCGCTGCTCGCAGCGTTCCTGATTGGACTGACGCTGTGGATGGCCGCAGCAATCGAGCGGCTTCTCGGCAGAACCGGCATCAACGTCATGACGCGCGTGATGGCGCTCATCGTCGCCGCGATCGGCGTGAATTTCATCATGACTGGCATCAGGAGTGAATTGCCGGGATTGGCGGCTCGATACGGGGTGCCTCCCTAACGGTCCATTGCCTCCTTGGAATCTGGCGGCGAGGGGCCGCAGACTATAGAGCGGCGGCTTGCACCCTAAGTCGCCCAAGACAATTCCCCCTGTACAATCAATATATTACACGGATCCAGCGAACGCTTTTGTGAATTAGCACTCGCCTCTTGACAGTGCCACCCGTCATCCCAAATCAAAGCTTCGAGGGGCGACCATGATCCCTTCTCGCCCCGCCAACAAGTACATGGGGTTGCAAACATGGTCATAGGATTTGCTGATCCGTTCGATGCACTGCTCGACCTACAACGGTCTCTTGAGGCGACCTTGGCCAGCGACTGGCTGCAAGATCTCACCACCAGCCGCGGGCCATTCCCACCGATCAACGTTTTCCAGCAGGGCGACAACATCCTGGCCATCATAGAGCTGCCGGGTGTTAGCAAGAGCGATCTACAGATCGAGGCGAAGGAAAACACCATCCGCATCTTCGGAAAGAAGAAAGTCGACTACCCCGAGGAGGCGAGCCTGCATCGACGCGAGCGCGTCTCCGGCGAGTTCGATCGAACGCTCTCGGTTCCCGTGCAGATCGAGCCGGATGGCATCAAGGCCGAATATCGGGACGGCATTTTGGCGCTATTCCTGCCGCGTGCGGAAAGCGACAAGCCACGCACCATCAATATATCCTGACCGCAATTTGTCGCCACTGGTTCGTCCCTAGGGGGCAGGATCAGTGCAGCGCAGCAGCTTTGAGGAGATACAATCATGGCTTCTAAGAAGGAACTGCAGGTCACCCAAAAGCGGGAGTTGGAGAAGAAGGAGGAGACCACCATCCCGGCGCGAATATTCGTGCCGAACGCGGACATCTACGAGACCAAGGATGGGCTCAACGTGGTCCTCGAAATGCCGGGGGTCGAAAAGAGTAGCGTCGACGTTCGAGTGGAGGACGACGTGCTCAAGATCGACGGAAAGCTCGACTTCTCCAAGTACCGGGGCCTACAGCCGCTGTACACCGAGTACAATGTCGGTCACTTTTCGCGAAGCTTCCGGCTTTTCGGCAAGATCGATCAGAGCAAGATCGCAGCCGAGCTCAAGGACGGCGTCCTGTCGCTCATGCTGCCGTTGGCAGAGAAAGCTAAGCCGCGAGCCATTCAGGTCAACTGAGGGGGCGCTTTGCCTCGGGTCGGTCGAGAGTCGCTGGCAAATGTTTTTCGGAGGAATGATCATGAGCGCAAAGGAGGTACGATTCTCGACTGACGCCCGAGACAAGATGCTCCGTGGCGTCGACATTCTAGCCAATGCCGTCAAGGTGACGCTGGGACCGAAGGGTCGCAACGTTGTGCTTGAGAAGAGTTTTGGGGCGCCTCGCATCACCAAGGACGGCGTAACCGTTGCGAAGGAAATCGAACTCGAGGACAAGTTCGAGAACATGGGAGCGCAGATGGTCCGCGAGGTCGCGTCGAAGACGTCCGATCAGGCGGGCGACGGCACGACGACTGCTACCGTTCTCGCACATGCAATTGTCCGCGAAGGGGCAAAGGCGGTCGCAGCGGGCATGAATCCTATGGATCTTAAGCGTGGCATCGATCTCGCGGTCGATGCCGTCGTCGATGAACTCAAGAAGAATACGAAGAAGCTAAGTTCAAATGACGAAATTGCGCAGGTCGCGACGATCTCTGCCAATGGTGACAAGGAAATCGGACGCTTCCTGGCCGACGCAATGAAAAAGGTTGGCAACGAAGGGGTGATCACGGTCGAGGAAGCCAAGTCACTCGAGACCGAACTGGAGGTGGTCGAAGGCATGCAGTTCGACCGCGGCTACATCTCGCCCTATTTTGTCACCAATGCGGAAAAGATGCGAGTTGAACTAGACGATCCATACATCTTTATCCATGAAAAGAAGCTCTCGGCGTTGCAACCGATGCTGCCCCTGCTGGAATCGGTCGTACAGAGCGGCAAGCCGCTGGTTATGATCGCAGAAGACGTGGAAGGCGAGGCGCTTGCCACGCTTGTCGTGAACAGGCTGCGGGCCGGATTGAAGGTCGCGGCCGTCAAGGCACCCGGGTTCGGTGACCGGCGCAAAGCCATGTTGCAGGACATTGCGATCCTGACTGGCGGCAATTTCATTTCCGAGGAACTCGGCACGAAGCTTGAGAACGTCACACTCGCCATGCTGGGACGCGCCAAGAAGGTCACGATCGACAAAGATAACACGACCATTGTCAGCGGCGCCGGTAAGAAGTCGGACATCGAGGCGCGCATTAAACAGATCAGAACCGAAATCGAAGAGACGACTTCGGATTATGATCGGGAAAAGCTGCAAGAAAGGCTGGCAAAGCTTGCCGGCGGAGTTGCCGTCATTCGCGTCGGGGGCGCGACCGAAGTCGAGGTCAAGGAACGGAAGGACCGTGTCGACGACGCCATGCATGCGACGCGCGCAGCCGTGGAAGAAGGCATTCTCCCAGGCGGTGGAGTGGCGCTGCTGCGCGCGACGGGCGCGCTTGCGAAACTCAAGCCCGCAAACGACGATCAGCGCCACGGACTGGAAAGCGTCAAGCGGGCCCTCACCTGGCCTGCGCGGCAGATCGCGGAGAATGCGGGAGAAGATGGATCGATCGTGGTCGGAAAGGTGCTTGAGAGCAAGGACTACGCGTGGGGTTTCGATGCGCAGACCGCAGAATACGGTAATCTGTTTGCGAAAGGTATCATCGATCCGACGAAGGTCGTAAGGTCCGCGCTGCAGGACGCAGCTTCAATCGCCGGGCTCCTAATCACCACAGAGGCCATGGTGGCCGAAGCGCCCAAAAAGAAGAATGGAGCCGGCCAAACCGACCCCGCCAGCGCCGGCGCAATGGACTTTGGATGAGGGAAGAATCACGTGCGGGTAAAGGGCCGGTCCCCTGCCGCCGCGTGCGACGGGCGGCCATTGCTACAGAATGGCTCATGGCAATCGTGTTATCCTTACCGCTGGAGCAGCGTCGGAACTGGTAGTTTGCCCAGTTTGATGTCGCGAGGTTTGCGTTTGGCTTCACAGTGGCAGGCATAAAGCCCTTGAGCACTGGACTTTGCCTGCGCAGATACCGGGATTTCGGCATATTAGCGGCGGTTCCGGTTTCGGAGGATCGGAGCTCGCGAAAGTACATCAGGTGTCGACCATGCTGGAAAATCAAAAGCACACACCTGCGATGACGAACATCGCGACGCTCCTGACGCGAAAGCAGGAACTGCTCAGCCGGCTGGAAGAATTTCCAAGGCCCGGACGAGCGGGGCGAAATCGATCGTCTACTCGAAAAAATAGATGCCGAATTGAATGCAGTGGATAGTTCAGATCGGCTGTGGGCTCCCGGCAAGTTGTACTCTCAAAACGAAAAATGGCAGTCGATTGAGACTGCGGGGTTTTTCATATCGTGTTGATCGCGGTGGCGAGGCTTACACTTGCAATCTCAATACACATGCACGGACGAGCCGGCTGCAAGCTGGCGCCGCACCACCTCGTCGCGGCGCCGCCTCCTTTTTCGTCCGTTTCATGGGCGGAGCTGAGCTTCCACCACATCGCCATCGAATGCGCCTTCTTCGTTGAGCAAGGTCGAGGCGCTCGACCGGAAGCCATGCGCGTAGTGGTCGCCACCGGGGCCAGTGTCGTAGCCCATGATCCGCAGGGCCTTGTTGATCGTGTTGTCGGACAATTAGAATTCTTGGCACATTGATCGCAAATTCGCAGCTTGAACGAGATCACTTCTTGAAAGCATTGGACCGGTTCGCGACTTGGTTTCGCTCATTCAGCGCGCCGAGGCCGATACCAACGTCAAGGTCCTCGTCTTCCGCAGCGCCGATCCGGACTATTTCATCGCGCACGTCGACATTACCCGGATCAGCGAATACCGCGATGAGGCCGCCAAGCTAACCGGCGAACCGTCGATCGCGCTTCTATTTCATCGTCTGAGCACTAGCCGTCTTATTGCCATCGCGCCGGTCGAGAGCCGCACACGCGGCGCCGGCAGCCGATCCTCTCGCCGAAGGCCTCTAACCAGCTGACTATTACGCAAGAAGAACTCGCTTCGCTGTCCGGCATGTCTCGCCAGATGGCAAACAAGAATCTGAAATTGTTGGAAGACAGAAAACTTGTGCGCGTTGGTCGGTGCGGCATCGAAGTGATCAACGTAAAGGGACTTATGTGGATCGATTAGTCGCCCCCCGATACAGGTCTCCTTGCAACTCTTGCGTCATACTAGGTCCATTCAAGACAGGCTCAGACCGAGCGATCGCCCGCCGCCGCAACGCAATTTCGCCCGGGACCGCAGAATCGCCGTCTCGACGCTGGGCTGGTTCGCTGCGGCCAAATCGTTGGCGCAACTGCCAAGCGCGGCGCCGAAGGAGTCACGCGGCATCCGGATCGATCTCGAGTTCATCCTTGCCGTTCCATTACGCTGATCGTCACACGATTCCGTGACGGCGGTTGACCTTGAGACGACCGGTCATATTTGATGATTGGGAGACAGGACCATGGCAAAACCGAACGTGCGCGAACAGCTTATCGAGGCCGGCCTCGAGATCTTGCACAGGAACGGCTTCAACGGTAGTGGCGTGCAGGACATCACGGACAGCGCTAGCGTGCCGAAAGGATCGTTCTACAATCACTTCGAGAGCAAGGAAGATCTGGCTCTCCAAGCATTGGAGCGATACTGGCAGAACGGCGTCGACCGGCGCGCACTTCTGACTGACCCTAAGGTCGATCCCGTCGAGCGCCTCCGCCGCTATTTCCGTTCACTTTCCGACCTTGTAGTGCGTCAGAAATTTGAAAAAGGCTGCATGGTTGGAGGGTTCAGTTCGGAGATGGCTGTTCGGAGCCCGCAGATTCGCGCACGCCTCGCAGAAATCTTTGCCGCTTGGTCGCGTTCGATCGAGACCTGCGTGCGGGAAGCCGAGAAGCTAGGTCGCGTGCGCACGCGCCTGCCGGCAGACGTGATCGCAACGTTCCTGTTGAACGCATGGGAAGGCGTCGTGCTGAGATCCAAGGTCGAGCAGAGCAATGCGCCCCTGGAGCAATTCGAACGCGTGATTTTCGCGAGCATCTTCGACTGAATCTACACGAGCCGCACCCGGTCAGCGGTCAATTTTAAGATGACCGGTCATCTTAGAGCGCACAATGAAACTCTCGACCCCCTTCCGGCTTGGACCTTTCCGTCTCGCCCATCGCGTGGTGATGCCGCCGCTGACAAGGATGCGCGCCGGGCGAACCGACCTGGTCCCCTCGCCTCTTGCCGCCGCTTACTACGCGCAGAGGGCGACCAAAGGCGGCCTGATAATCGCAGAGGCGACACAGATTTCGCAACAGGGACAGGGCTATCCACAGACGCCTGGAATCTACACGCCGGAACAGGTCGCCGGATGGCGAACAGTTACGCGGGCGGTTAGAGATCGCGGTGCAATCTTCTTCCTGCAGCTTTGGCACGTGGGCCGGATCTCGCACTCGTCCTTTCGCGACGGTGCTCCGCCCGTGGCGCCTTCCGCGATCCGACCGGCCGGCAACGCCTTCGCAAGCGACTTTCAGCGCGTGCCATACGAAACGCCGCATGCGCTTGAACTCGACGAGATCAAGCAGATCGTGGCCGACTACCGCAAGGCCGCAGAGAACGCCAAGGAAGCAGGGTTCGACGGAATCGAAATTCACGCCGCAAACGGATACCTGCTGCAGCAGTTTCTGGAAGACAAGACTAACCGCCGAAGTGACCGGTACGGTGGCTCGATCGAGAACCGCGCGCGGCTCCTCTTCGAGGTGCTGGATGCCGTTTCGGAGGTCTGGCCCGTAGACCGCATCGGCCTCCGGATCTCACCCTACAGCGACGTCGGCGATGCCGGCGATAGTGATCCGGCGAAACTGTACGAGTTTGTGATCGAGGAATTGGCCGACCGCGGCATCTGCTACCTGCATCTCATCGAGGCCCGAGCCCGCGCCGGCCTGGTGGATCAGACAAACGATGCCGCGCCGCAATCTGTCGCCACGCTGTTCCGTCCGCTGTTTCCGGGACCGATGATCGTATCGGGCGGCTTCACCGTCGAACTGGCCGAGGGGACCCTCGTGGATGGGACCGCGGACCTTGTGGCCTTCGGGCGGGCGTTCATCGCCAATCCCGATCTCCCGAAGCGTATCGCCCTCGGGGCCATGCTCAACGCGCCCGATCGATCGACGTTCTACGGCGGCGCCGCGCGTGGCTACACTGACTATCCGAGCCTCGACGAGCTAGGAGCAGTTCGCGCCTAGCATCGTCGATGAGTGGGCTAGGAGGCACACAGTACACGGCTAGTGCTGCTCTCGAATCTGTCGCCTCGAAAGAGAGGAAATCCCTAAATGTCGGGGGCCTGTGAAGCTAGACCTTTGTTGGTAGCCGAGCCGTCAAGATCGGATCGGCTCGACGCGCGCACCAAAGCTTTGTTGGCAGAACCGGTACTGCCAGCACTGCTGCGGCTGGCATGGCCAAATATCCTCGTGATGGTGGCCCAATCAGGCACCGGACTGATTGAGATGTGGTTTATCGCCCGCTTAGGATCCGACGCGCTGCTTGTCCCCGGCATCGCTATTTGCGGCGGTGCCCTGCCGCTGATCCCACTTTCGCCCGCCTTGATATTCGGCTGGGGTCCGTTTCCGCCGCTCGGAATCGCAGGTGGCGGATTTGCCCTTCTGACTACGCCATCGGGACGGTCATTCTCGGTACGTGACAAGCGGCCGGAATCTCGCCTCGTTCCAGATGACCCGCATTCGCTGGGAGCTCGTGAAGGAGATCCTTTCGGTGGGCGCGGTAGCCGCCGTCAATACGGTTCAAATCAACTTCGCCATCGCAGTCACGATGGGGTTCATGGCGGCCTACGCGGGACCGGACGCTGTTGCCGGATTCGGTATCGGCTCGAATATCTGATGCCGCCAATTTCATTCGGGCTTGGTGCTCCACTGGTTGCGCTGGTTGGTACGAATATCGGTGCAAACCAGAACACGCGTGCACTGAAGATCGCGCTGATTGGCGGAGCCGTCGGCTTTGCCGTGGCAGAAGCAATCGGCGCAACCGCCGCGATCTGGCCGCATGCCTGGCTGACCCTTTTCACACACGATCCGCACATCGTCGCTATCGGCACGGCATACCTGAGGACGGTCGGCCCCATCTATGGCTTCTTTGGGCTCGGTATCTCAATGTATTTCGCTTCCCAGGGCGCGGGCAGATTGAGTTGGCCCCTGATAGGCGGCTTACTCCGGGTGATCGTGGCCGTGGGCGGTGGGTGGATCGTGCTGCGCGTGACGGGTTCGACATCGCTGCTGCTTGTTGTCTATGCAAGCGGCATGCTCCTGTACGGGACGGTCATTGCATGGTCGGTTGCAGCCGGCAGCTGGTTTAACCTCTACCTCACACCTGTCCGGATAGCAAACGGGGGGCAGCCTTGTCGATCGAGAGCTCGCATCCCGCCGGCCGAGATAGCTCTGGCCCGAACGTACATCATTGGGGATGGACTGGCACCAAGGACAGCTGATGCCCATGGCATCGTGAGAAGGCCCTCTTCGTTTGCCAAGCGATTTCTTGTGGCAAGTGTTTGTCCTGACAAAATGCATTCGAAAGAGCTTCTCGAAAACACGCTCTGGTCCATGTTGCGATGAGCGGGCTCTTATCCATCGCGATGGAGCTGCCTGCGCTGCGCTACGGGAAAGCCTCGGATTGCGACGCCTGGCTCGCCGAACGCGTGCGTAAGCCGCGCGTCGGTAACACCCCATTGTCGTGAGAATGACGAGGAGCGCCACATGGAGATGCGAACAGAGCAATTGTCTGCAAATCGAAACGAGCTCTATCTCGACTTCTGGCAGAACCGAGGTCCAAACAGACTGCTACTGTCCTCAAGTGATCGAGGCTGGTCGGGCCTGTCGGCGGAGGTGCGGGCACATGGCAAGAGCGTGATACCTTGGAGGGGTACACAATCCGACACCGAAATTTGCGTCAATGTCTTCGGCAATGGATTGCCCGTCACGCGTCGCGCCGCAGGAATCTCGGATCGAGCCATCACTGGCCGCGATACGGTCTGGCTTACCCCGCCCGCTGGCATGAAGGTTCAGTCGATATCGGCGGCGATCTGCCCGGGATCGCGCACATCTACCTTCCTCCGAGCCAGTTCTCGCCAGGCAAGCTCGGCGCCGAGATCGATGCTTCGGCGCTCGACGCGCTGAAATACGACAGCGCCTTCGAGGACCCGCTTCTGGGCGAGATGGCACGCGCTATCGCATCGGAGATGCAGACAGAAACCTCCGCTGGCAAGCTGCTGGTGGAGTCGCTGGCGAACAGCATGGCGATACGGCTTGTTCAAAAGTACACGAGCAACTCGGCCGCACGATTGGCTGCCGTCACTGCAAGAGAGGGGCTCGATCGGCGTCGGCTTTTCCGCGTGCTGGACTATATCGAAGCAAATTTGGAAGGTGATCTCACGGTCGATCGCATGGCATCGGTGGCATTTCTCAGCCAACATCACTTCGCTCGCGCCTTCAGGCAGGCCGTCGGACAGCCGCCCCACCGCTACGTCGGCGCACGGCGGCTCGAGCGCGCGAAAGCCCTGCTGATCCAGGGCGATCGACCGCTGGTCGACATTGCGCTGGCGCTCGGCTTCTCCAGCCAGGCCAATTTCAACCGCGCATTCAAGCAGGCCGCCGGCATGGCGCCGGGCCAGTATCGCCGCGCCCCTGGGTCAGTGTGACGCCCGCAAACGTCACTCCGGACGCCATAAGCGATGTTCGATAGCTCTTAAGCGCATAGCGGCCATTCAGTTGAACGTCCGGTTGCAGCAGTCTTGGTTTACGGGCGACGCGGAACGAGAGTCATTGGCGTAAACTCATAAACTGCTTGGCCATGCTGGTTGTACATCGTCCATTTCATGCCAACAGTACCTTGCGGTTTGGAACTCGAGGGAGCCAGACTTTCGACCGCGCCTTCCAGACGCAGAACGTCGCCTGGGCGCACTGGGGCCATCCAGCGGACGCCACCCCCAATGCCGATAATTGGATGATCCCCGAACGGGCGGCTTTCAACCAACAATCGCATTGCAATTGCAGCTGTGTGCCACCCCGACGCCGCCAATCCCTTGAAGAATGTTCTGGCGGCGGCATCTTCATCCAAATGCATCGGCTGCGGATCAAATTCGGCCGCGAAGCGCTTGATCTCAGGAGCAGTGATCAAAGTCTCACCGGACTTGAATTGCATTCCAACAGTAAGGTCATCAAACCATTCGATCGTCGTCATGAGCTTTCTCCTTTCGACCACCGACCGGGACCCGGTGAACCATCGTGGAGTTGTCGCGCGAAGCCGGCGCGTCCGAGTTCAGGCGAGATAGCCGGAGACGCCGTCCCAAAAGAGCTTCAGGGCCGTCACGACCAGCAATCCATAACATGCGCGATATATCTGCCCTTGGTCCAGTCGCCCATGTAGCCGCCACCCGAGCCAAACGCCGGCGGGAATGGCGAGCAGGCAAATCGCCATCAACGCCCAAACGTCGCCCGCCGGCTTCACCAGCAAGAGCCACGGCACCGCCTTGGTCGCGTTGCCGACCGTGAAGAACATGCTTGTTGTCCCCGCATAGACTTCCTTGCTGAGGCCGAGCGGCAGCAGATACATCGCAAGCGGCGGGCCTCCGGAATGCGCGACCATCGTGGTAATGCCGGAGGCGAGACCGGCCGTGATTGCCTTCGGCGTCGACCGCGGGCGGATCGTCACCTTCGACCCGCTGACCAGCCACAGACCGACAAAGATCAAGGTGACCGTCGCCATCACGATCGAGACGGCTCGATGGTCCATCACGCGGAACAGCAAATAGCCGAGCCCGATGCCGATCACGAGCCCGGGCAACAGCAGCACGAGATCCGGCTTCGACCAGGTCGAGGGCTTCCAGTAGCGCAACGCGAACAGATCCATTGCGATGAACAGTGGTGCAAGAAGGCCGCCGGCTGTCACAGGGTCCATCACGCATGACAACAGCGGAATGCCGACGATGGAAAAACCGCCGCCGAATGCGCCCTTCATGAAGCAGATGAGGAATACGCCGGCGAAAGCGACCAGGATCGTGGTGATCGTCAACTCCATGTGCGTTGCTCCACAAGGCCGCGTTGCCTCCCGCGCATCTGCGCGGTGGGTCGGTCGCGTCGTCCAATCAAGGCGATATTGACACAATGATCTGGCAATTGTCTCGGAGCAATAGAAACATTGTCCTCGGTACAATTATGCCATTGTGGTATCGCCTCATCGGAATGCCATCGCATGGCAGCACGATTAGTCGCACAGCGGCGGAATTCGGAAGGCGGCCTGCACCGCCCGGCATACGCGTGGCTGCGAGGTGTCGCGCCGGCCCTGCGCCGCGCGCGGGTCGCCGTGCAGCGGCGATCGGAGCACCTCGACGGTCGCGGTGGCTCCGGCAACGAGCTCGCTTCGCGCGGCCTGATCGAGTGCGATCCGGACCGGAACGCGTTGTGCTAACCGCACCCAGTTGAAGGTCGGATTGACGTTGGCAAGTAGGGTCGCGCCGGCGCTGCGATCGCGATCTTCGATGCCGGCCGCGACGCTCTCCACGCTGCCGCGAAGCACGTGGTCGCGGCCCAGTAGCCGCACGTTGACTGCATCGCCGAGATGAATGCGCGGCAGCTTGGTCTCCTCGAAATAGCCCTCGACGCGCAGCGTGTCTGAATCGAGCAACGCCATCACGGCCTTGCCGGGGGTAAGATAAGTCCCCGGACGCAGCTCCATATTGGTGACAACGCCACTGGCGCGCGATGTCGGCGCGCCGCCAGTTGCCTTACGAGGCGTTTCGAAGCGAGCGGAATGCCGTGCGCATTTCCGCGACGAAGAGGTCGGGCTGCTCCCAGGCAGCGAAGTGACCGCCCTTGCTGAGCTTGTTGTAGTGAATGAGCTTCGGATAGGCCTGCTCTGACCAGCGCCGGGGCGCGGTGTAGATCTCGTCCGGGTACGCGCTGACGCCGACCGGGATCTTGACGCCTCTCACATCGAAGAAGCCGCCGGTCGACACCTGACGCGTGTCCCAGTAGAGTCGTGCTGAGGAGATCGCGGTGTTGGTCAGCCAATAGAGCGTAACGTTGTCGAGGACATCGTCGCGCGAAAGCCCTTCGGTCTTCCCGTCGAAGACGCGGGCGATCATGTCCTGGCTGCGAAAATCGTGATCGAGCATCCAGCCGGCGAGCCCGATCGGCGAATCGACAAGCCCGTACAGGGTCTGCGGGCGGTTTGACATCTCGTTGGCGTAGCCGAGACCCTTGTCATAGAAGGCCCGCAACTGTTGCCACGCGTTGCGCTCCTCCTCCGTGAGATCGGTGGGTGGTGCCAGGTTGAACGCGAGCGCCCTCGAAATGTCGGCGGGGACGGTCGCGGCCATATTGGTGTGGATGCCAAGCAGCTCGACCGGCTCCTGCAGGGCCATCGTTTCCGACACAGCATTCCCCCAGTCGCCGCCTTGCGCCACGAATTGCTTGTATCCGAGGCGTCGCATCAGGGTGGTCCAGGCACGGGCGATGCGAACGGGCGTCCAGCCGGGCGCCGTCGGCTTTCCGGAAAAGCCATGACCGGGCAGCGACGGAATCACGAGATCGAACGCATCCGCCGCGGTGCCGCCGTGCGCGGTCGGATTGATCAGCGGATCGATGATCTTCATTTGCTCGATGACCGAGCCGGGCCAGCCATGCGTCACGATCGTCGGCAACGCGTTGGCGTGCCTCGAACGAACGTGAATGAAATGAATGTCGAGCCCATCGATCTCGGTGATGAACTGCGGCAGGCTGTTGAGCCGTGCCTCGACCTTCCGCCAGGTGTACCCGGCCTGCCAATATTGGGCGAGCTGCTGCACAGTCTTGAGCTGTACGCCCTGGGACTGATCATTGACCGTCTCCTTGTCAGGCCATCTCGTCGCGGCGACGCGCCGGCGAAGGTCGAGAAGCTGCTCTTCCGGCACATCGATGCGGAAGGGACGGATGGCCTCACCGGCCGCCGCAGCGGGACGTATCCCCTGCGGCAGCACGCTTGCCGCGCCGACGGCAGCGATGCCCATCGCGACCGTACCCAAAAGGCGGCGGCGACGGGGGTCGATGATTTCGTTAGTCGCGCCGATGGTCATAGTTCTTTCCTGATCCATTGTTGGCTTGGGTTGGAATGAGAAGCCGCGTGAAGCCGCCCACCTTCATGTCGGCTCCAGCGCACCTTCTGTTGTGGTGAGGACATCACTCCGCAGGGGGGCCGGCACGGGAACGGCGGGCGCGCGCACCGGTTGCGGCCTCGATCGCGGCGGCATAGCCCTGCGTGCGCCCTTCAGACGTCGTGATGCGACGATCCGGTTGGCGCGACGCTCGCGAGCGCTGAGCGGAAACACGATAAGGAAAGACGAGAATTGTGGCCCGAACCCGTATTCGATCCGGCCACCGAGGCTATCGGCCAGGTCCCTCACCATCTTCAGGCCGCGCGCCGGCCTCAAGCGCTCCGAGAGCGATCCGTTGTCGGCGACGATGCAGTTGACGACGGCGCCGACGACTGAGAGCTTGATCTTGATCGCACCATCCCGGCCGCCGAAATGCGCGTGTCGCGCGGCATTGGTAACGAGCTCATGGACGGCCAAAGCGAGGCGCCAGCACCGATCTGCCTCGAGTAGCAAGCTGTCGGCGCTCAGCGCGAGACGAATCCGGATCGGCTCCAGCGAGGACCTGCTAAGGCCGAGGGCGAGTTTGCGGACGGATTCGGCGGCGTCGACAAGGCCGTCGCGATCCGGCATAGCCAGCACGCGATGAACGCCGGCATGTTGTTCGAGCAGCTCAATGACGCCGGCGAGCGCGAGCTTGACGGCGGGGTTGTCCGTACGCAGCACCGCGGCAGAAACCGCATCAATCGACGAGACGAGGTCACTGTGGATCCTGTGCGTTAGCGCGCGCAGCAGCGTCTGGTCATCGTAGTCGTGAGCACGTGCAACGGTGGGCATGCGATCCTCCTGGCATTTGCCGGACTGGCAAGTTGCCGCCTCAACCCGACTTATCGAACATCCAGCCTCTCGTGGCTTTGCTCGGATTGCCGTGATGTTGTCATTTCTTGCTGTCGAGGCCGAATGGCCGACATCGTCGACACCTTGCGAAGTGCGCCGATGTGCGGCAACCGATGGGTTAGCAGCGACACCATGCCGAAGATTGATCCGAGCATCGTCGCTACTGTTTGAAGGCTGGTCAGATTCATGACGTTCATCTCGTTTGGGAATTGCACAAGCGAGTCCGATGACGCGTCCGCTCTCCCGCGGCAGCTGCGCACTTCACTGCTTGCTAAAGGTCAAGATATCGATCCATCTGACCGACCGCTTTGCGCGGAATGCCGTCGTTTTGTCGTTCGTTGCTGAAAGCCGCGGGGAGACCGCGGCCAAGCAAAATCACGCCAGGATCGGAATGGCCTGCCTGATATCAGCCAGCGACAAGGCTGGCCGTTGCGATCCGAAGCCGCGGCGATACTGGCCCGGCGCCACGCCGGCGGCCTGCTTGAATGCGCGGTTGAAATTGGCCTGACTGGAGAAGCCGAGCGCCAGCGCAATGTCGACCAACGACCGCTCACCCTGGATCAGTTGGGCTTTCGCGCGTTCAAGACGCCGGGCGGCGACGTAACGGTGAGGAGGCTCTCCGACGGCCTGCTTGAACGCACGAGCAAAATGAAATCGGCTGAGATATGCTATCGATGCCAAGCGATCGAGCGTGAGATCGCCCTCCAGATTCGCTTCGATATAGTCCAGCACGCGGAAAAGCCGGCGGCGGTCGAGCCCTTCTCTTGCAGAGGCGGCAACCGACCGTGCGGCCGAGCCGCTCGTGTACTTTTGAACAAGCCGCATCGCCATGCCGCTCGCCAACGACTGCACCAGCAGCCCGCCGGCAGAGGTCTCGGTCTGCAGCTCCGTCGCGATGGCGCGTGCCATCTCCCCCAGCAGTGGATCCTCGAAGGCGCTGTCGTATCTCAGCGCGCCGACCGCGGAAGCATCGACGTCGACACCGAGCTTGCCCGGGGAGAACTGGCTCGGAGCAAGATAGATGTGCGCGATCCCGGGAAGATCGCCGCCGATATCGATCGAACCTTCCTGCCAGCGGGCGGGGGTAAGCCAGACCGTATCGCGGCCAGTGATGGTTCGATCCGAGATTCCTGCGGCACGCCGCGTGACAGGGAATCCATTGCCGTGGACATCGACGCAGATTTCGGTGTCGGATTGTGTACCCCTCCAAGGTATCACGCTCTTGCCATGTGCCCGCACCTCGGCTGACAGGCCTGACCAGCCCCTGTCGATCGAAGACAACAGCAGCTTCGTCGGCCCGCGGCTATTCCAAAAATCGCAATAAGGCTGTGGTTCTTGTCGGCTCTCCCCGATGGGATGGGCGCTGTGCGGCGACATGGAGCAATCCTTCTACTCTGACGTCGATGTGGATCTCCCGGCGCGCACGAGGCACGTCCGCGTGTCAGTCAGTCGCGCCTTGAGGCCAACCTTGTCGCCCTGTGTGCCTCGGGCCTGGGTTGGAAGAACAGGCCAGGCACCACCGAGACCAGTCCTAAGGTCATTCCGAGGAATGCCAGGAACGTATCGAGATAATGGATGTGCATTTCAGTTGCCTCCATCTGGATTGCAGGGCTTGGACCAGTGCAATCCGTTCATTGATCTGAATATGATCCGGTACATTACTCGGTACAATATAAACATTGTTCTCGGTGCAATACTCTCGTTGCTTTGCCTTAGGCAGCAATCCGGCCCCACCGAGGCCCATCCGCGTGTCGCTGCTCGATGGCTTTGACGGAGTTGTCGAACGCTTTCTTCAGCGCACTTCTGCCGACGGTGCGCAACACGAGGCCGAGGATCCATCCCTTTAGGTTCTTGCCGTCGCGCACCACGATCACATCGATGTCGGTGCTGCCATCGGGACGGCGCGTGAAGTTGTAGGTGTGCCCTGATGCGCCGCGCCTGAGAGATCGCCGAGGCGGATGCTCTGGCCTTCGATTGGCTTGAGCGGGCTTGCGTGCGCGGCCCCCAGCGAGGCGGCCATGGTGAAAGCGGCGGCAGGAATTGTGCTGCGGATCGACATGGGATCCTCCGTTGGCTTGGGTGTGGACTTGGGCGGCGGCCCGTGTGCTCCCCTGCCGGTGGAGATGGTCAGGCTATAATCATCGATCAAATAGATAGGATCGATAATAGCCATCGATACCGCCAATTTGGGTCGTATCGACTTGAACCTACTGGTTCATCTCGACGCGTTGCTGACCGAACGGAGCGTGACGAGGGCGGCCGCCTGCATGGGCATTGGCCAATCCGCGATGAGCCAAAACCTGGCCCGGTTGCGCGAGTTGTTCGGTGACGAGCTTCTGACGCGCGGGGCCGATGGCATGCTTCTGACCCCACGTGGGGCAACCCTGCGCGAGCCGGTGCGGACCGGTACCGGCAACTAAATCTTCGTAGCCGGAGATTCCTCTTTGCGTAGACGGTGACCTCGTTCGCTCCACCGCCGGCGATCGCCTTCATCAGTGGCGATATGCCCCTTGGCCATCTCCATCGTGTTGGACGGCGGCATGCGAACTCGGTTCGGTTGACCGCAGCGTCGATCAGCACGGGTTACCATGCGCGAGCGCCGTGGCGATCGCTTGCCTCACCCCCAACGGATGCTCAAGCAGACCATGCTGGTGAAGATGTCATCGCCGTTCGTCGATCACTGACCTTTCGACGCGGTGCATTCCTGGATTCCCGGAGCCACTTTGTGGGTATGTCGCGCGAATGTCCTCCGGGCGGCGTCGGCACGGCGTCACAGCAACAAATGACAAAATATCAGCAACTCGGGCCAAGCCGCGGCCGCCCGAAGCGTCCATATCCTAACCTCTGGAGAGCTAACCTGGCTTCATCATCCGGATGCAAGCCCGGGTCGGCCTTGGAGAAATGGCATGTCGCAACAGATCAGCCACGAACGTCGCAAGCTCATACGCGCGGCGGCTTTGCTAACTGCGTTGCGCTTCACTCCCGTCGGCATAGCCGCTGCGCAGACGAATCCGGTCAACGCAACGAGTACGCAGTCGGCAGGCGTTCCGTTTGGACCGCTGAGGCAAGTCAATGCGGGACTTCTCAATGTCGGTTTCGTCGACGGCGGTCCCACGTCGGGTCCCGTGGTGATCCTGCTGCACGGCTGGCCGTATGACATCCACAGCTTCGCCGAGGTTACGCCGATCCTGACCCGCCACGGTTACCGTGTGATCGTGCCCTACGTGCGAGGCTTCGGAAGCACGCACTTCCTCTCGGAAACGAGTCTGCGCAATGGCCAGCCCGCGACCCTGGCGGTCGACGTTGTCGATCTGATGAATGCACTTCAGATCGAACAGGCACTCGTCGCCGGCTTCGACTGGGGCGCGCGCACGGCGAATATCATGGCCGCGCTTTGGCCTGAACGGGTCCGCGCCCTGGTCTCGGTGAGCGGGTACCTGATCGGCAACCAGCAGGCTGGGAGAACCCCGCTCCCACCGTCGACCGAGTTGCAATGGTGGTACGAATTCTATTTCGCGACCGAGCGCGGCCGCGCAGGGTATGACATGTATCGGAAGGAGTTTTCGAAGCTCATCTGGAAGCTTGCCTCGCCGAGATGGGCGTTCGATGACATGACATTCGAGCGCAGCGCGCAGGCCTTCGACAATCCGGACCACGTCGCCATCGTCATTCACAATTACCGCTGGCGCCTGGGCTTGGTCAGTGGCGAGGCCAGATATGACGAGTTGGAGAACCGGCTCGCCAAGGTACCGACCATTGGTGTGCCAACCATCACAATGGAAGGCGATGCCAACGGCGCACCGCATCCGCAGCCGGTCGACTACGTCGGGAGATTCACGGGCAGGTATTCACATAGGACGATTACGGGTGGCATAGGGCATAATTTGCCCCAAGAAGCGCCCCGTGCGTTCGCCGAGGCGATACTCGATGTAGCTCAGAAAGCCAAATCATAAGTACGCCTTGACAGGAACGCGCGCTAGGGACGGCGGTGACCTTTCTCCGCGCAGCTCAGATTGCAAATGCAGGATCCGCGAGTGGACGGCCATTTGCCGCCGCGCACACACTTCACCTTCTCTCCGACGCGGATGACTCTGGTGCATGAGCCGGAACGAGACGCCGTCTCCGGCACAGCTTTTAGAACTTCCGCGACGCATGGAAAGATCACCAGATAGCGCCCGTGTTCCGTAGGCGCGACAGCCATTGAGTGCGTTGACGACTGTTCATTCGGCCGCCATTGCTGCGTCGCCCGGGCGCGAAACGACCTTGCGCGCTCGGCTACGGCTGAAGCGATGCAACGCGAGGTAGACCACCGGCGTGGTGTAGAGCGTGAGGAATTGCGACACGAGCAGACCGCCGACAATGGCGTATCCAAGCGGCTGACGGATCTCCGCGCCGGTCCCGTGCCCGAACGCTAGCGGCAGAGCGCCCAGCAGTGCCGCAAACGTCGTCATCATGATCGGGCGGAAGCGCTTTAGCGCCGCCTGGAAAATCGCCTCCGTCGGCTTGATCGCGCTCGTCTGCTCGGCTTGGATCGCAAAGTCGATCATCATGATTGCGTTCTTCTTGACGATGCCGATCAACAGGATGATGCCAATCAGGGCAATGACGGTGAGCTCGAGCTTGAATGCCATCAGAATGAGAAGCGCGCCGACGCCAGCCGACGGGATGGTCGAAAGGATGGTGATGGGATGGATCAGGCTTTCATAGAGTGCACCCAGAATGATATAAACCGCAATCAGCGCGGCGAGGATCAGGAGTGGCTGTGTCTTCAGCGAGTCCTGGAACGCCTGGGCGTTACCTTCGAACGTAGTGATCAGGGTGGCCGGGACGTTGAGGTCCCTCTTAGCCTTCTCAATCGCCTCGACGGCCTGCCCGAGCGCTGCGCCTGATGCCAGATTGAACGACAGGGTGATCGCGGGAAATTGGCTTTGATGGCTCACGGACAGCGACCGGACTGTGCGCTTTTGTTCGACTAGTGCGCTCAACGGTACCTGCCGCCCGCTGTTTGACGGTACGTAGATCAGATCAAGCGCATTTGGATCAAGCTGGAACTGCGGATCGACCTCGAGGATCACCCAATAACTGTTTTGCTGTGTAAAGTACTGCGCGATCTTGCGCTGTCCGAATGCGTCGTAGAGCGTGTCGTCGATCGCTTGCGTGGCGACTCCGAGCCGCGATGCCGTATCGCGATTGATCTCGAGGCGAAGGGTCGGACCGGCGATCTGCTGATCGGTCGCAACGTCGCGCAGCAGCGGAATTCCCTGCAGGGTGTGCAGCAGGATCGGCGCCCAGTGGTCGAGCTCGTCGAGATCGCTATCCTGGAGCGTGAACTGATACTGGGTGCGGCTCGCACGTCCACCGACATTGATGTCCTGGGACGCTTGCATGAATAGGGCAATGCCTTGGACGGCGGCAAGTTTCGGTCGCAGTCGATCGATGATCTGGCTCGCGCTGGCGTCGCGCTGGTCGCGCGGCTTGAGATTGATGAACATGCGGGCGTTATTCATGGTCTGATTGACACCGCCGACGCCGACCGCTGACATCACGCCATCGATGCCGGGATCAGCCATCAGGACACGTATCAGTTGCGCCTGCCGTTCCAGCATAGCCGGATAGGAAACGTCCTGCGATGATTCCGATACGGCGACGATGAACCCCGTATCCTGCTGCGGAAAGAAGCCCTTTGGAATGAGGACGTAGAGATAGCCGGTCAGGACGATAGTTGCGACTGTCGCGGTCAGCGTGAGCCGCTGGTGACGCAGTACCCAGCGCAGACCGGTTTCGTAAACCGTGAGCATGCCGTCGAAGAACTTCTCGCTGAGAGCATAGAGGCGGCCGTGCCGCTTACGCCTTTCGTCCTGCAGCAGTTGCGCGCACATCATCGGCGTCAGCGTCAGCGAGATGATGGTCGACACCAGGATCGCCACGCTCACGGTGACGGCAAACTCGCGGAACAGCCGCCCGATGATGCCGCCCATCAACAATACCGGAATGAACACCGCAATCAGTGACAGGCTCATCGAGATGATGGTGAAGCCGATTTCGCGCGAACCCTTCAGTGCCGCCGTAAACGGCGAGTAGCCCTGCTCCAGGTAACGCGCCACATTCTCGACCATCACGATCGCATCGTCGACTACGAATCCTGTCGCGATCGTCAACGCCATCAGCGAAAGGTTGTCGAGACTGTAGCCGAGCACATACATCACCGCGAAAGTACCGATCAGTGACAGCGGAACAGTGATGCCGGGGATCACCGTGGCCCATCCGTTGCGCAGGAACAGGAAGATCACCATCACGACCAGGGCGATGGTGAGCATCAGCGTGAACTGAACGTCTTCGACCGAAGCGCGGATTGTTTGGGTACGATCGGTGACAATATGAACGTCGACGGCAGACGGGATCGACGCCTTTAGGCGCGGCAACGCCGCCTTGATGTGCTCGACGGTGTCGATGACGTTGGCGCCGGGTTGCCGCTGAATGATGAGGATGGCCGAAGGCCGTCCGTCAAAGGTCCCCGACCCTCGGATGTTTTCGGCGCCATCCACCACCGTGCTGACATCACCGAGCCGCACGGGCGAGCCGTTGCGCCAAGCCACGATGATCGGCCGATAGCTGGCTGCGCTCAAGAGCTGATCGTTGTCCTCGAGGGTAAGGCCCTGGCGTTCGCCGTTCAGCGTGCCCTTGGAGCCATTCAGCGTGGCGGCCGCGATCGCCGAGCGCAGATCTTCAAGGCTCAGACCACGACCAGCAAGTTCGAGCGGGTTGGCCTCGACGCGTACCGCCGGCTTTTGCGCACCTGCGATCAGCACGGCGCCAACCCCGTCCACCTGGGAGAGCTGCTGCGCAAAGATGTTGTCGGCAAAGTCGCTTACCGTCGTCATCGGCAGCGTCTCCGAGGTCATCGCCAGCACCATCACGGGCGCGTCCGACGGATTTGCTTTCCGATAGGTGGGGGGCGATGGCAAATTCTTCGGCAATTGACCGCCGGCCGCATTGATCGCGGCCTGCACGTCCTGTCCGGCGGCGTCGATATTGCGGGCTAGATTGAACTGGATCGAGATCACAGATATCCCGATGCCACTCACGGAGGTGAGTTGGGTCACGCCAGACATTTGCGCCAGTTGCCGTTCCAATGGACTTGCGACCGAGGAAGCCATCGTTTCCGGACTCGTGCCTGGTAGCTGGGCCGTCACCTGAATGGTCGGAAAGTCGACCTGCGGCAGGGGCGCGACCGGCAACAGCAGATAGGCCACAAGGCCGACGATTGCGAGGCCCGCCATCGCCAGCGCGGTCGCGATCGGCCGTCGGATAAAGGGTTCGGAAATATTCATCTCGCGCCGCCTTATTCTCGACCTTGGTCCGTGGAGGCGGCGCGCTCCCGGGCGGGAGCCACCGGCACGGTCACGACGCGCGCGCCGGGCCGGAGCTTGTAGTGTCCGTCGACGACGATGGTTTCACCGGCGACGAGGCCGCTCTCGATCAGCGCCTCGCCGTTGCGGCTTGCGGCGATCCGCACGGGGCGAGGCTCCACCGTGGAATCGTTGCGGACGACAAACGCGTAGCTTCCGTTTGATCCCGATTGCAGGGCTGCCTCCGGTACGACAGGTCCGTGGTGGACGCCAAGCAACAGGCGAGCACTAACGAATTGGCCGGGCCAAAGCCGCCCGTCAAGATTTTGGAAGATCGCCTTGAGCCGGATCGAGCCTGTGCCCTGATCAATCTGATTGTCGATCAGTTCGAGATGGCCTTCGGCAAGCTTGACGCGGTCGTCCTGATCGTACGCCGACACGACAAGCGTCTTGCCCTGCATCGCCTCGATAATCTCCGGGAGATATTTCTGCGGCAAGGTGAAAATCACGCTGATCGGCGCCATTTGCGTGACCACGACAAGTCCGCCGGAATCGGAGGCGTGAACAATATTGCCCTGGTCGATCAGGCGGATGCCGGTGCGTCCCGCGAG
This sequence comes from Bradyrhizobium sp. USDA 4011, assembly GCF_054063415.1. NCBI lineage: Bacteria > Pseudomonadati > Pseudomonadota > Alphaproteobacteria > Hyphomicrobiales > Nitrobacteraceae > Bradyrhizobium > Bradyrhizobium sp. USDA 4011. The sequence goes on along the minus strand of NZ_JBSSGG010000001.1, from coordinate 7,722,607 downwards.
TGGCGAGACGATCGTCGTGTACCCTAGCTGCAGTCGCGCATTGTCGATCACGGCCTGATCATGCGCAATCGCAGCTTGATACTGGGCGACCAGCGCCTCCTGGGTATCGACGCTCTGCCGAGTGGCGTACTCTTTTACGGCAAGCTTGCTGTAGCGCTCCAGATCGAGCCTGGCATTTGCGAGCAGCGCTTCGTCGCGCGCCTTGTCGGCCTCGGCCTGATGCAGTTGCGCCTGATAAGGTCGCGGGTCAATCTGCGCGATCAGGTCGCCGGCCTGGATATTCTGGCCTTCGCGAAAGGCGATCTTTTGCACCTCGCCATCAACGCGCACTTTCACGGTCACGGTGTTGTAGGCCTGGACCATGCCGAGACCTACGCGCGAAATCGCGAATTCCTGATCCTTCACTGGGCCGGCCGTCACCGGAACGGGCCGGACAGGCGGGGTATTCGCGGTCGCTTTCACGACGCTGGACGGAATGCCTTCGCGCCACAAATAAGCACCCGATACCGAAAGCACGGCTGCAGATAGGCCCGCCATCCATATTCTAGGAACGTTCATCCTGTTGTCCTGTCATTGAAGGGGCTGACGTGTCCCTCCGCCGGCGCACTTGTCATTTATTAGTTTTACGTTGTAAAACTTATACGATGTAAAAGCAAGCTGCAAATACCAATCAGGAACTTTGGCTCACGGCTTGTTGAGGGCCGTCGATCGAAGAAAACGACAGGGCCTCATCGTCGATCGCACAATTTCTTTTCGACCAATGCCCGCAGCGAAACTTTTCCGAGGTGCCATGCGGGCTGCCGTCGGAAGCTCCATTCCAGACGATTTCTGGGAATATTCAAATTGGAAGTTCGGTGGATTAGCTGTGCCATTCGCTGCGATGTCGGGACGCGCAGTCGCTCCGATCCTGCTGGTCCGCGCTGCTAGTATGAGCGAACAGCGAGTGTGAGATCGCCTCCTGGCCCTGTATGCGACGCAGCCGCCGGCATCTCAGAACTATTGTACCTTGAAAAGGAATGGGCTGACTGAAACGAGCGGCCTTCCATCGGGCGTTTGCTTCACTCTAAATTCTATTTCTTTTTCTGCGCTCGTGTCCAAAACGGAAACAGACAGTATCCCAATGCAAGTGACTTCTCGCGTCGCTTTGTCCTCTGACTTCACAAGTATCGTGGCATCCAGGCTGTAGACAGCGCTTTTCTTTGCACCTTCCAAAATCGCGGACTTTTCAGTTTCCGATTTCGCAGCGTTCATCATTGCGTCAAGCGAGCTCGAATATTTGAGAGTGAAGGTCACCAGCTTGTTATTTTGATCGTCCGAAAACACCTTGAGTACCGAACTGCGAGCATCCAAAGAACGACACGCCTGGCCCGCCATTTGGTCCGCTTCTCCACAGCCGCTCAAAAAGAGCAGCAGAACGAAGCGTGCCAGAAGCGCCTGCCCTTCCCTAATAGGTCTCATTGGACTGCCCGCGTCGGATTGCCCCGAGACGCCTTGCGCCAGACCGGCGACAGAGCGTGGCCGCGGGCAGTTTATGACGCTGGAGTTTCGGGCGGCCGGGCCATTGTACAGCCTCCATCCAGAGCGGACCATGGCGCCTCAACTGTCGGATTCCGTTTTTGGTATGTACCGAGAGTCAAAGCGCCGATCCATACTATTTGAATTCGGCGGCATGGAGCTTCACGAAATCGCGCGTGCTTACGGGGGCTTCACCGGTGAGCTTGTACATGGTGTCCGTCATGCGGTCGTAACGCCCCTGCCTGTTCAACTCGGTAATGGCCGAGAGATGGTTGACGACGTGCTCCGGAAAGCCTGCCCGCCGAAGGCCTTCGCTCCACGCAGCCCGCGGGACGTCGCGATATCGGATGGTTCTGCCGAGCGCCTCCGAGAAGGCACGCGCATGTTGGTTCAGATCGGCGGATTCCGGCCCGGTCAGGTCGTAGACCTGTCCAATATGCGGCGTGGGATCGTCGAGGATCGCCGCGACCGCGCGCGCTACATCGACCGCCGAGATCGGCGAGGTCCTGCCGTCGCCCATCGGAAGCGCCAACTCGTCGGAGGCCCGCACGCCGGCAGCGGCGAGCATCAGAAAGAAGCCCTCGAGGAAGACCGTCGGCCGCACTGTGATGACCGGTAATCCCGACCAGGACAGGGCCTGCTCCGCCAGCCAATGCAGCCTGTGCTGAGGGCTGTCGGTGGTCTCGGTGATGCTCATCTGCGAGACCGTCATCTGCGACATATTCACAAAGGCTTCGACACCGTGGTGGCGCGCGACTGCGGCGGTGTTGATCGTCGCTTCCAGGTATGCCGCCGAGACAGACATTCCGAAATAGATGCGCCGACAACCTTCGATGGCGCGGTGCATCGAGGCGAGATCCGTCAGGTCGCCCTGTACGACCTCGGCGCCGAGCTGCCGCAAGGCCTCGGCGCGCTTGTCTTCGCGGCGAACTAAGGCGCGCACCTTATGCCCTCTGGTCAGAAGGAACCGGGTAAGATTGCGACCGATGCCGCCGACCGTGCCGGCTGCGCCAGTCACGAGAATCGGGCTGTCGTGCTTCTGTTTCGTCGCCATTTCGCAAGCTCCTCGCTTGTTTCGAAGAAGTGGATTGACGGCCCCGCTTCTCGCCGGAGCCTTCGGCTTCCGCCGCTCAACACGGCGGCATTCCGGCCTGCCGCATGACGAAGCGCTGGATTCGAGGGATGACGATCACCAGCATCGGCACGATCACGACATAGCTCGTTACCGCGGCCCGCAGCCAGCGCGCGGCGAAATCGGGCTGAAAGCCGTAGTTCATGGCAAGACCGACGAACGACATGCTGGTCGAGGTGATGAGGCCGGTGATCATGGAAATCGCCGGTCCGATCAATTTCGGGGGCAGGACCATTTGCTTGCTCCTGGAAACGGGTCTATTAATTAGACGACGTATAACTTTTACGGTGTAGAAGCAATAGGCCCGATGCCGCGAACCGCCGATCCGGAGTTACCTCACAGAATCTTGAAGGCCGCCGACACCCTTTGGCAGTCGGGTGGCGAGGAGGCCGTGACGATCCGCGGCGTGGCGGCCGAAGCGGGCACGACGACGCCGACGGTCTATAGCTACTACGCCGACCGGGAGGCCCTGCTGACGGCGTTGCGCGCGCTTGCCTTTCAGCGCTTCTCAGCCTACCTCGCGAAATCGCGCGACTTCCGCGACGCCTGCGTGCGACATCTTGAGTTCGGCACCAGCCATCCCCGCGACTATGAATTGCTTTACGGGCGCGGCTGGATGGAGCGCGTCACAACGGATGCGCAGGGTAGCGAGATCGCACGATACACCAGCCATCTCGTGCGCGCCGGCGTCGATGAAAGCAGAGCCGCGCACGTGGCCTATCCGGTCATGATGATGCTGCACGGCGTGGTAATGCATCGGCTGTTGAACAAGAAGCCGAGTCCGCTCGGCCGCACGATCGCCGCAGCCTGTCTCGATGCCTGCATGACGCTGCTCCAGATCGCCCGGCAAGGTAAATAGGCACGACGGTTCTCCCCCAATCCACCGATCGCGGACGCTTTACAGGAGCGATAGATCCTAAGCCAAAGTCATTCGTGCCTCACCTTTACGCACCATTTCTGACCGGCCTGTCTCTGGCGCCAACAGGCGCCTGTCGTGCCTGGTCCCGAGTTACCCACAGCGGGGCATTGGCAACCGGATTGGATTTGAATGCCGCCGTATCAGGTCATGAATCGGCGCGCAGCGTGTCGGGCCAGACCGACATGGCCACGTCGATCATGCGATGGAGCATGCTTTGATCAGCACCCGTTTGCGGGAAGTTTAATACGGCTTGCAGCACACCGAGATAGTACCAAGCCATGGCATCGAGATCGGTATCTTCCGCCAACTGACCCGCCGCCACGCCTTCGCGCAGAAGGCCAGCCAAAATCTCACGTTGACGTGCTGCTGCTGCCAGCGTGGCGGCCTGTCCTTCTTTCGACAGTGTCGAGAGCTCGGCGCAGCTGCGCCCGATCAGGCAGCCAGCGGGCCGAGATCTGTCCGGCAGGAATGCGCACAGCAATGCCCTCAACCGCCCGCGCGCCGTATCAGCCTTGGCTGAGTTCATGCGCCGCAACACGCGCTGGGTATAGGCTGCAAGGGCCTCCTGGAACAAGCCATCCTTGTCGTGGAATCGCTGGTAGAGGCTGGATCGAGACAAACCCGTAGCCTCTGTCAGATCGCTGATGGCAGCGGCGGCATAGCCGTTGCGCCAGAAGACCTCGATTGCCGCCGCGATCACGGCAACGTCATCGAATTGCGGCTTGCCGCTCATCAACACCTCGCTTGACATCTTGGAACGTTCGTTCCAATTATGTTGGACCGATTGTTCCAAGATACAAGGGAGGTTTCGCCGTGTCCAAGCAAATCCAAGGGGCGTCGCAACGGCAGCGGATCGCCATCGCTGGTGCCACCGGTCGCGTCGGCTCCGTGCTAGTCAGCCTCCTCGCTCCCGACCCGGTCGATATCATGGTTCTGACCCGGCGGCCCGACACAGCTCAACTGCCCAAGGGTGTCGGCGTCGCTGCGGTCAATTTCGACCAGCCCCATACGCTTAAGGAGGCGCTTCGTGGCACCGACCGGCTGTTCATCTCGCACGGTACGTCGCCGCAGCAAGTGGCCAACGAGATCGCGTTGATCGACGCCGCCGTCGCTGCCGGCGTCCGCTATATCGTCAAACTTTCCGCCCTGGGTCCAGCATCCCGTCTCAATCCTTTTGCCTGGCATATGCAAATCGAGACGCACTTGGCCCAGCAGCCGGTGGCGTCGACCGTGTTGCGGCCGTCGGCATACGCCGACATTCTCAAGCGCGCGGCGGGCCAAATCGCTGCAGGCTCCTGGGCAGGCGCGGCAGCCGCAGGACGTGTGAACTTTATCGATACGCGCGACGTCGCCGACGCAGCACGCGCGGCCCTGCTCGAGGAATTCAGCCCGGAATCGCAGCGCGCCTATCATCTGACGGGACCACGGGCCTGGACCATGCAGCAGGTTGCCGAGCAGCTGTCGAGGCTGCTCGGCCGCCCGGTCGTCTACAATCATCGATCGGCCGAGCAACAGCGAGCCGCGCTTCTGGCTGACGGCCTCACACCATTGGTCGCGGAGTTGCTGGTCGGGTTGGATCAGATGATCCGCGAGTCCGTTCTTAGCGAGATCACGTCGACTTTCGAGACATTGACTGGCACGTCCCCAAGAACACTGGAGCAATGGCTTGCCGAAAATATAGAGATGTTTCGGAACTCAAGCCAGCAACTGGCGATGGCGCCGCGATTTTCTTGATCATCTTGAGATTCCCCTGATTGAATCGTCTCTTTGACCTGAGAGACGTCACGACCAAGAGCATCATAACCGACGACGAAACAATATCGGGCAAATGTCCGATGTCGAGAACGCAAACAGGCTTTCTCATGCAAGCCGCATTCGAACTTCCGGAGCCTAGCCCTTGCATCTGATCGCCACCTTTCGATCCGCAGAAGCCTCAGCGTCCGGCGCTGTTACGATGACGCCCAGCGTGAAAAGTCCAGAGAACGGTGCGGTCCGATGCGGCGTCGGCAATCGCAAGCCTGAAGTAGCCACCGAAAACGAGGTGAGGCTGCCACCCAACGTATCGAATGGCAGGTGCCGAGATTCCCTGGCAGCGGCCGAGTCAGCTCCCGCGACCGGTAGCCGTCCAGCGCATATTCTTCGGTAGGATCCGAATGGTCGCCGTCCGCCGCTATCGTGTGATTGCTGCCAATGATGTTCAAGTTGATTGCCATACTGGTCCCTCGAAGCCCGCCCCGCGAGATGCTTCGCTCGCTCGCCAGCGGGACCCACGGGATATCTCGACAAAGATTCGAAATCGCCGCCGCGCCGTAAAGGACAAATGCGCCGTAATTTCAGGACATGCTCGCCTCAAGCGGTTGGCGTAGGCTTGCGCATGCGTTGACCGCAACGATCGCGTCACGCGTCCTCTTGAAGTGGGGTTCACGATTCCGGCTTGGGCAAGCGGTCGGCGCGTATTTCCCGCATGCAGGCTCACAGCCCGTTTCGCCCGCGCGACGCATTCCCTGGTCGGTGCTGGCCGACTCGCTGCCAAGCGTTCGACACCACGGGTTCAGACAGAACGCACCCTCACCGTCTGTCGGGGCGCCACCGGTTTGTTACCCTACGTCTTATTGGTTTGGAGGGATCCTGATGTTCGTCAGGCTGAAACACGCGCTTATCTTTGCCGCGGCGATTGCAGTGGCCCACACTGATGCGGCCGACCTGCCGGGTGTTACGGCAGCCGAGATCAAGATCGGCGCCACGTTCCCGTTCAGCGGTCCGGCTTCGCAATTCGGCGCCTATGGAAAGGGTGTGATCGCCTATATCAACGCCCTCAATGATCGGGGCGGAATCAACGGCCGAAAGGTCAACCTGATCGCGCTTGACGATGCCTATAGTCCGCCAAAGGCGGTCGAGCAGACGCGCAGGCTTGTCGAAGGCGATGAGGTCGCCGTCATCTTCAGTCCGCTCGGCACCGCCACCAATTCCGCGATCGTCCGCTACCTCAATTCGAACAGGATCCCTCACCTATTTGTGGTCAGTGGCGCGGCAAAGTTCACCCATGCCAAGGAATTCCCCTACACAACGACCTCGCAGCCGAGCTACGCGACCGAAGGCAAGGTCATCGCGCGCTTCATCGCATCGAGCCTGCCCGACGCCAGGATCGGCGTGCTCTACCAGAACGATGATCTCGGCAAGGACTTCCTCGGCGCCTTCAAGGACGCGCTTGGCGCGGCCTTCGACAAGCAGGTGGTCGCGGCGCAGTTTGAGGTCACGCAGCCTACGATCGAGTCCCAGATCCTGACACTCAAGGCCGCAGGAGCGAATGCGCTATTTATCGCCGGAGCGCCAAGTTCGCCGCACAGGCGATCCGCAAGGCGCATGAGTTGAACTGGAAAGCGCTGATTGCGATCCCCTCGGTTGCAAGCTCGGTCTCGGCGACATTGGTGCCGGCCGGGCTCGAGGCCTCAATCGGCGTGGTCTCGTCATCGTTCTACAAGGATCCGAATGATCCAAAGTGGACGGACGATCCAGCCATCAGATCGTACCGGGCGCATTTTGCCAAGTATCTGGCGGGCGCCGACATAGACGACACGCTCTACCTTGCGGGAACCCAGCAGGCAGAGCTCCTGGAGCAGGTGTTACGGCAATGCGGCGACGATCTCTCCCGGGAGAACATCAACCGGCAAGCCCACAATATCAGGAATTTCGCGTTGCCGACATTTCTGGACGGCGTCCGAGTCAACACCAGCCCGACGGTCAACCAGGCCATTACCCAGATCAAGCTGCGCCGCTGGAGCGGACGGGCATGGGAGGAGTTTGGCGAGTTGCTCGGTGTGTCGGGTGGGAACTAGGGATCGATCGGCAGAAGCACTGATCCAGCATCTGAAGGGGCCCGCGGCATTGCCGACTCACCTGTTTCCCCGGCGCGGCATTACTTTGTCTTCCCAAGCCCGTTCAAGCATATGATCTGCGATTGGCCGGCAAGCGCCGGCATTATGCACCAGGAGTGTGCTGACTAATCACCGCTCACTGGCTACTTGCTCACGCTGCATCACGCTAGGTTTGAACGGTGCAAACCCGCTTAAAGGATCAATTCGAATGATACAAGGCATTGTCGTGATTGTGACCAAGCCCGGCATGAGAGCCGAGGTACTCGATATTTTCCAGCGCAACGTTCCTGCCGTTCACGCCGAGGCCGGCTGCATCGAGTATACAGCGTTTACCGACCTCAAGGACTATGGTCCTCCGCAGACCGCCTACGGCGACGACACCTTCATCATCGTCGAGAAATGGGAAAGCGTTGCGGCGCTGAAGGCGCATGCCCGCTCCCCGCACATGGCAGCCTATGCCGAGCGCGTGAAGAACAAGCTCGCCAGCCGCACGGTGCATCTCTTGCAGCCCGTATCCAGATAGCAAACTGAACCCAACGGAGCGCCGACCTTGTCTGACGATGCTTTGGTAACACGCGAGGCCCACGGCGGCGTCTCCGTGCTGACGATGGTCTATCGACCCTACAATCTGATCGGGCCAAAACTGATCGATGCCCTGGTGGAGCAGATCGAGGCCGCGCGCGATGCCGGCAGCCGCGCGATTACGATCCGCAGCGGGTTGCGGCATTTTTCCGCCGGCGCGGATCTTGATATTCTCGACCAGCGCGTTGCAGGCGGTGATACCGGCGGCGAAGGCCGCAGGATGACCGGCCTTGAATTCCTGAACTTCATGGAATTGCTGCCGATCCCGGTCATCGCAAGCGTCCATGGTGCCTGCCTCGGCGGCGGGCTCGAGCTCGCCCTGTCCTGCGACTACATCGTCGCAGCCGCCTCTGCCAAGATCGGTTCGGTCGAGGCGACGCTTGGGCTGCACCCGCTGCTCGGCGGCATCCAGCGGCAGGTCCAGCGCATCGGCGCGGCGCGGGCCAAGGAGATGTCGATGCTCGCGCGCCGCTACGATGCGCCGACCCTCGAGAAATGGGGCCTGATCAACCTGACCGTGCCCGAAGAAGCGCTTGAGCAGGTGACGATGACAATCGCCGAAGAATTCGCACAGGGTCCGACGCTCGCGCATGCCGCAACCAAAGAGCTGGTCCATATTGCGGTCAACGAGGGAGTTGACGCGGCCGATCAGGCCATGGCGCGGGTTCAAGCGCCGATATGGGCCTCAGAGGACCTGAAGGCCGGCCTTGCCTCGTTTCGGGCGAACGGGCCGGGACTGGCCAGGTTTGCGGGGCGCTGACCATGAGCGGGCCTCTGAAGGGATTGCGCGTCGTCGACTTCTCCCGTGTTCTTGCCGGGCCGCTCTGTGCCCGCACATTGCAGGACCTCGGCGCCGAGGTCATCAAGATCGAGCCGCCGCGACCGGACCTTTCGCGGTTTGCCTTCCCCTCGAGCGAGGGGATGTCCGGCTATTACGCGCAGCAGAACGCCGGCAAACGCAATATCAGCATCAACCTCAATCTGCCGGGCGCCCGCGAGCTGGCGCTCAAACTGTGCGACACGGCCGATATCGTGGTGGAAAACTTTCGAGCCGGAACGCTCGGCTTCTTCGGCCTTGACTACGAGACTTTGGCAAAGCGGAATCCGCGACTGATCTATGCGTCGATCACGGGCTACGGTCAGGGTGGCCCGTGGCGCAGCCGGATGGCCTACGCGCCGACGGTGCAGGCGGAAGTGGGCTTCACCGCGAACAGTGTTCGTCACTACGGCGAGGCGCTGCGCGAGCCACGAACCGACAGCCTCTCCCACGGCGATGTCTACACCGGATTGCAAGCGGTGATCGCGATCCTCGCCGCCCTGAACAGCAGGCAAAGGACGGGACGCGGACAATTCATCGACGTGGCAATGGCCGCGACCTTGATGGCGATCAATGAGCGCGCCCATCTCGACCTGTCGGACGATGACATCGGGGCGGAGCCCGCTATTCTGGGCGCGACCGACTGCGCCTTTTTCACGGGGCCCGAGGGCGAGCATTTCACCGTCGCGACGAGCATCGTCGGGAGCCGGACGTTTCCGTCCTGGCTCCGAGCGATGCGGCGCGCCGATCTCGCGGACGATCCGCGATTTGGGACCGCGGCGGCACGGCGGATCCATTTCGGCGCCCTGCATCAGATCATCCAGACCTGGATCCTGACCTTCCCGGACATGGCAAGTCTCGATGCCCAGTTCGACGAAGCCAAGATCGCGATGGGTGAAGTCCGCTCGGTCAAGGCGCTCGCCGGTTCGGATTGGAGCGCATATTGGGGCGCGGTGCAGCGCGTCCCGGATCGCAGCGGCGGCGAATATCGCTTGCCCGGCCGTCCGTGGCGGTTCTCGGAAGAACAGCTGGCGCCGCCAGGTCCCCCCGCCTTTCAGGGCGAGCACAATATCGAGGTCTTGAGCGAGCTCGGCGTCAGCGAGGCGGAATTGGCGCGGCTAGCCACGGCCGGCGTGCTGATCAGCCATCCCCGCGCGCAAGTGGCCGAAGTTTGAGCCCGGCGGCTGCACGAAACGGTGGTCCCAACTGCATCCGACGGGCGCGTCGACGCCTGATATAGCGCCATCTTGCCGGGCGCTGCGCTCGCGCTTCCTGGTCCGCGAGCGATCCGGAAGCCCGTGGTGGTTTCGCGATAGGCGGCGGCCGGCCGGCCGGTTCGATGCGCACACAAGGACGACGCCAGAGCATCTGGCGCAACGCCCCGCACAGCTACGCAAGAACCGGCCGGCGAAGCCTTGAGGTCCTCGATCATGCACGAATGGTGTTGATTGAAACAACCCGAAGCCGGTTTATGCCGCAAAGGCAATCGCTAGGATTATCTCACTTTGCTCCGAACAGTCCGAACTAGGCGCAATTCGGCACGATGATTGAGCCGCAAGACAGCCCGGCACGAGCAATCAAGCGCAAGCAATCCGGCGCAAGCAAGGCCGCACACAAGGGAGTAAGGAACGATGGCCGTGAAATCGCTTGGGGAACATCAGAAGGCCGACCGGCAAACTGTGCTCGCCCCATTGGAAGGTGTACGTGTCCTGAACCTTGGTGGCATCTGGGCTGGGCGGGTCACCTCGATGCTTCTTGCAGACCAGGGCGCGGATGTCATTGACATCAACAAGCCGGCCGGCGCGGACGTCCCTGCGCGGGCGCTTCTGTCTCGCGGCAAGCGCGAGCTCGAGCTCGACCTCGCCAGCGAGAGCGGCCGCGGTCATGCCCTGCGCCTTGCCGAGACTGCGGATATCGTCATCGACAATCTCGGCGCCGGCCGAAGTGCCAGATTCGGGCTCGAGTACGAGACGCTGAAGCGTGCCAACAATCAACTGGTCTATATTTCGATGCCCGCCATTGCGTCGGGCGCTCCCTCCGCTGAACATGGCCAGTGGGAGGCAGCGATTGCGGCATCTGTCGGGGTCTTCACCGATATCCATGCGTTGGGGCCGGTGCTTGGAGGCAGGCCGAACTTTACCGCGCTGCCGATGGCGTCCGCCTACGGTGGCGTACACGGCGCGATTGCCGCGTCCGCAGCCTACCTGCACCGGCTGAACACCGGGCGAGGCGCTCACGTTGAAGTCCCCCTGCAGGACGCGCTGCTGTCGGCAATGGCACTTTTGATCATGAGGATCGAGAACCAACCGCAATATTTCGACCTGCCGCCGATCGACAAGTCCATGAGCGAGGTTGCCCTGCCGATCCTGCGCGATCTCGAGGCCCATCTTGCGCCAGAGCATCGCGCCGCGGTCAGATCCCATCTTGCCGAGGGAGGGCCGCCCTTCTTTGCCAATCATCGCTGCAAGGATGACCGCTTCATCTTCATCAATGCGATCGGCCATGTCCATCAGCCGAGGGCCTGTCTTGAGGCGCTCGGCCTCCTCAATGATCTGATCGCCGAGGGCATCACCGTGGCAAGCCCCTACGACGTCGCGACCGCCGGCAGCAATATCAGTGATTCCGGCGGCCTGTCGGTTGCCTGGAGAAAACGCATCTTCGCACTGATGTCAGCACGGCTGCTGAGCAGAACCGCGGCAGAGTGGGAAGCTGCGCTGCAGGCCGCCGGCGTTCCCGTCACGGTGGTCCGGAGCACTGAAGAGTGGTTGAACTTGACCGCGGCACTCGAGGCAGGCTGTGTCAGCACGCTCTACGATCCGCGGTTCGGCACGACGCGGCAGGCGGGCCGTTTCGTGACCATCGCTGGCGAAGGCCTGCATTCGCCGAGGCTGCGCGCTCGCAGCGAGGGCCATGGCGAATGGTTGCGATCGCAACTAGCCCCGGCCGGCGCAGTGAAAGCCGCCGGCGCGAATATCCTCGAAGGTCTGCGTGTCATCGATCTGTCGAACGTGATAGCAGGCCCGGTCTCGGCACGAACGCTGGCCGAACTTGGCGCCGACGTCATCCGCATCGACCCGGTCCACCCCCAGGCAGGGCCACGCATGACGATGTGGTTCGGGATCGATGTCAACCAGGGCAAGCGCGCCATCATCCTCGACCTCAAATCCGCGCGGGGGCAGCGCGCCTTCCATCGGCTGGTGCGCGACTGCGACGTTCTCGTGCACAACTTCCTGGATCGATCGCTCGAGGGGATCGGCGTCTGCGAACAGCAACTGCGCCAGATCAACCCCGAGCTGACGATCTGCCAGATCAGCGCGTGGGGCGGTCCCGACGGAGGTCCGTTCAAGGATTTTCCGGCCTATGACCCCGTGCTTCAGGCCGCGACGGGCATTACAACCCGGTTCGGCTCGCCAGGGGCCCCCGTGATGCACGGCCTCGCCTCCTGCGTCGACTATATCACCGGCTTCTCAGCAACGCTCGGCATGCTGCACGCCCTGATCGCGCGCAAGCTTGGCCGCGGTGCGTCCCATGTCAGGACCTCGCTCGCCATGGGGGCGCAGCTCGTCCAGTTTCCCTTCATGGTGCAGGCGCACGGTGTTGAACAGCAGGTGCCCTCCGGCCAGGAGACCCATGGCTACGGCGCTCATTATCGGCTCTACCGCGCCAGCGACGGCTGGATCGTATTGTGCAGCCGTCCGTCCGAGCTCGACAGGATCGCAGGCCTCCTCGAGAGCAGCGACAGCTCCGAAGCGGCAGTGAGCGCGGCGATCGCAAAGCTGTCAACACTCGAGATCTCCAGGCGCATTAGCCCGATCACGTCGGCCAGTGCGACCGCTGTGACCCGGCTCGATAAATTGCGCGAAGCCATCCTGATTCCGGAAGCATCGCAAGCCGATCGACAGCTGGACGGACGCGCCTTGCTGATGATCGAACGCGAGCATCCAAGTGGCCACCGCGTCGCCCTGCCCGTTCCGTCATGGTATCGCTCGGCCATCGTGCCGCCCGCGCTGCTGGCGCCGGCGCCAAAGCCCGGAAGGGATACCGAGGAGGTATTGGCCGAGCTCGGCTACAGCCAGCCTGAAATTCACGAGCTGATCGCTGCCCGCACGGCGGCAACCGCCTGGCCGATATCGCCTGACTATTTTCCAAAGGCCCGGCGCGGCGCGTGATTGCAGTGCCGGCCAGATCGTTCATCTCCCGTTAAGGACCTGCCTCATGATCTTTGACTTTCACCGTCTCGAGCCAATCGAACGCTACAAGCTACTGCTGGCCACCGTGCTGCCCCGGCCGATCGCGTGGGTCACGACCCACGATCGGGCGGGCGCCGTCAACGCCGCGCCGTTCTCGTTCTTCAACGTTTTTGGCTCGGATCCCGCAACCGTTGGCATTGGAATTGGAAGCCGCTCTCCTGGCGAGCCCAAGGACACCCGGCTCAATATCCGAACCAACGAGCAGTTCGTGGTCAACCTCGTCCCTTATTCGCTGGCCGAGCAGATGCGGATCACGTCGATCGCCTTCCCGAACGGCGTCGAGGAACCGACCGAGGCGGGCCTGACGCTCGCGCCCGGCGAGTTCGTAACCGTTCCAAGGATTGCGCAAGCACCGGTCGCGATGGAATGCAGCTTCATGCAGGAGATCGCGCTCGGTTCGTTCAGCCTGGTGCTGGGGCGTATCCATTGCATGCATGTCGCGGACGCAGCCGTGATCGACCCCGACCGCAAGTATATCGATGCCGAGAAGCTCGATCTGATCGGACGCATGGAAGGCGGATGGTACGCACGCACGACGGCCCGGTTCGAACTGCCTAACATTTCGCTTGAAGACTGGACGCGCGGCGCTGCTGGGACAGGCCAGGCCGCACGCCAAACGCGTGCAGCCGAGCGCTAAGTATTTGAGCCCACCGTCCAACAGCCGATCACCGGCCCCTTTCGGAGTTGCCATGCTCGCTTTGCTCAACGACATCCTTGACGCCCACGGAGGCCTTGCAAGATGGAACGCACTCTCCAGAGTGACGGCGACCATCGTGACCGGAGGCGAGCTCTGGGGCATCAAAGGACTCATTCAGGACCAAAACTCGCGGCAAATGACTGTGTGGTTGCACGAACAGCGTGCGTCGGTCCTGCCGTTCGGAGCACCGGATCAGAGGACGGCCTACTCGCCATCCCGCATTGCGATCGAGAAAACCGACGGCACGCTCGTCGCCGAGCGGGAGGATCCGAGAGCCTCGTTCGCGGGTCATCAAAAGACGACGCCCTGGGACGGGCTTCACCGCGCCTATTTCAACGGCTATGCCCTGTGGACCTATCTGACGACGCCGTTCCTGTTGAGCCTGCAAGGGGTCGAGATCACCGAGATGCCCCACTGGCACGAGGGGCCGGAGCGCTGGCACAGGCTGCGCGCGCGCTTTCCCGCCGGACTTGCCACCCACAGCCCGGTGCAGGACTTCTTCTTCGACAGCGCACTCCGGCTGCGCCGGCATGATTATGCCGTGGATATTGCCGGATCTTTCCCGGCGGCGCAGCTCGTCTATGACTACGCCGAGGCCGGCGGCATTCGCTTTCCGACAAGACGTCGCGCCTATCAGCGCGACCAGGACGAACGCGTCATCCTGGATCCGCTGATGGTATCGATCGATCTGAGCGAGTTTCGGTTTTCGTGAGCTGGCCGAGACGCGCATCGATTGAGGCGCCAAATCGTGAGACCGACATGAGACCGATCCGCCGCTCTCCAAGTTGTTTGATAAAAAAATTGCCTGCCGGCGGATGCCGGCAGGCTAAGTCGGAAGACGTATCCGCGGCGGCAGACACCGGAGCACTTGGCGGATACGGCCGACGGACATGCTTTGGATAGCGACCAACTCGTATCCGATAAAGCCGGACGCAGTTGCTTCTGCGTGAACGAATCGTCGGTATTGCATCGCGGTCACGACTCCCTCCTCGACCTGTGATCACTGTCCCTACTACCGGCGCGCGGCTTGATTGCTTGCCGTTCGTCAATGATACTGTGGCTCATCGGACGCGCTTGCCGCGCGCCTACCGACGATCAGGCTGTTGCACGTGGACCGACTGACCAGCATGGCGGTGTTCATCAGGGTGGCTGACCTCGGGTCCTTTGCTGCGGCCGCCAAGGAACTGCGGCTGTCGCCGACCATGATCGGCAAGCACATCCGCTTTCTCGAGGAGCGGCTGGGCTCCCAACTGATCAATCGGTCGACCCGGCGCCAGGGCCTCACCGAGCTTGGCCAGCATTATCTTGAGCATTGCCGTCATCTGCTGGAGGAGGCCGAAGCCGGTGACGTTCTCGCTGAGCACGCCCTGAAGGCGCCGCGTGGCAGGCTGCGGATCGCAACCTCGGTAGCATTCGGCTCCTATAGCCTGGCGCCGGCGGTGGTGCGGTTCATGAAGAAATACCCCGAGATCAGCGTTGAGATCGTCCTTAGCGACCGGATGATTGACCTGCTTGAGGACGGCATCGATGCTGCGATCCGCGTCGGCAAGCTCGGCGACTCGACGATGATGTCGCGCGCGCTCTCGCCCTACCAGGGGCTGGTGTGTGCCGCGCCGAACTATCTTGCCGAGCACGGCATACCGACCTGCCCACAAGATCTCGCCCACCATGACTGTTTGCGCTATGCCGGCTGGGCGGAAGGCCAACGCTGGACCTTTTTCGGACCGGATGGCGAAACGGAGGTCGAGGTCAAGAGCCGCCTGAGCATCAACAGTGCGTTCGGGATAAGATATGCCGCGCTCGCGGGTGCCGGCATCGTGCTGATGCGGGACGAGCTTCTGGTCGACGACGTCGCGGCCGGCCGCCTGGTGCCCCTCCTGCCGGAATACAGAACCGCCTCGCGCGAACGCCATATCGTCTGGCTGAAGAACCGCCGGATGACGCCGAAGCTCCGGGCCTTCATTGATTTCATCGCCGAAGTCTATGGCTAGCTCTGCGCCGGCAGAACCGCAGCCGGCCGATCTGAGCCGGCGTCTCAACCTAAGAGTCGAGAGTTCAGCGACGGAGCGTGATCAAGGCCGCGGAGGCAACCGCCTCGACAGTAGAAGGCCATCAGGAATCACTTGCCCTGAAACGCCAGATCCATCTGACCTCTGCGCTGGTGCCGATCCTTTAAGGCGGCGCCGCCGCCTCATGTTGGATTGTGGCTCGATCGCGGCAGCGGCATACGACAGAAGCTTCTGAGGCTCCAACTTCGCAACCAGGCCGGACCTCCGGCGTGGCCGGAGTGTCGACCATTGGTTCGCGGTCCCTGCGGTCAGCGCCCCTTGAAAGAGGCCGCCCTTCGCTCGATAAAGGACTGAATGCCTGCCAGCACGTCCTCGGTGTTGAGGACGCGGTCCTTGATCTCAGGAATAAAGCCGACAGCCGCGCGCTCGGCGGCGCGATCGGCACCGCGGTGCTGGCGACCATCGTTACCAAGCGCGAGCAGTTTTATTCCAACTTCATCGGCCAATCGGTTGATCTCGGCCGCGAAAGAGTGCGCAGCCGGATCGCAGGACTGACCAAGTCCTTCCTGAACCATGGCTTGGCTGATACCGCCGCCGCGCACCAGCAGGCCATCATCGCGCTGGGCAAAGTCGTGAAGCAGCAGGCTCTGGTGCAGGGCTTTAGCGACACCCTTATGGTGCTCGGCGTGGTTCTCGTTTCTGGCCGGTCTCGCTATTCTGGCCACAAGCAAGTCGAAGGCTGCGACAAATGGTGCTGCCGGCCACTAACCATTCTGAACCCGGAGCGATAATGACTGCTTAGAGCTGCTCCTTTTGCAGACGGGCGGCCAAGAATTCAACAAACAGCTGAGTCTTGGCTGGCAGTACCTTGGTCGCGGGCCAAACCGCGTGAATTGGCACGGGCGGCGGCTCGAAGCGCGTGAGCAACAGCTCGACATCGCCGCGGTCAACTAGCGAACGGACTTGCCAAAGTGGCCCGACGGCAATGCCGAGACCCTGCACGGCGGCCGCATTCGCGGTGGCTGCTCCGCTGGTTCGAACCCGCCCCGCAACCTTGATGGCCTTCATCCGTCCCTTCGCTGGGAACGGCCAGTCATTGCCGAATCGGGTTGTGGTGCGGACGATGCACTGGTGACGCTTGAGGTCGTCGGGACTTCGCGGCCGGCCGAACTTGGCGAGGTAGCTTGGGGCGGCAAAGACAACACGCCGCGAACTTGCCAGCCGCTTTGCCTTCAGGCCTGAGTCCGGCAGGTCGCCGATTCTGATCGCGAGGTCTATTCCTTCGCCGACAAGATCGACAAAGCCATCAGACAGTTCGAGCTCGACTTCGACTCCGGGATACCTTGCAAGAAATTCCGGCAGCACCGGAACAATGTGAAGCGGCACGAAGCTCGTCGAGCCGGAAATGCGCAAGAGCCCGGTAGCTTCGGCGCGGCGGTTGGAAGTCTCAAGCTTGGCGGCTTCGATCTCGGAAAGCGCCGCGTTCAGCCTTCGATAGAACGCAAGCCCGGCGTCAGTCGGATTCGAACGGCGCGTCGTGCGGCGAATGAGCTCGACACCCACCTCCTGCTCCAAAGCAGCCAGAGAGCGGCTCACCGATTGCAGCGAACGCCCGAGATGGCGAGCAGCCGCGGTGAGGCTCCGCTTCTCGACAATCGCCGTAAGCGCTTGGTAGTCTTCGAGCCGGTTCATCGATATTCTCCCGTTCAGCGGAAGACTATATCGCGTTTGCCGCGCATTCTCACGCGGCGATCTGTCTCCTATCTGGACGATGGGAGCCGTTTAACCGCGGCCC
The DNA here is from genome assembly GCF_054063415.1 of Bradyrhizobium sp. USDA 4011. NCBI lineage: Bacteria > Pseudomonadati > Pseudomonadota > Alphaproteobacteria > Hyphomicrobiales > Nitrobacteraceae > Bradyrhizobium > Bradyrhizobium sp. USDA 4011. Next base: position 7,705,016 of record NZ_JBSSGG010000001.1, on the reverse strand, counting down.
ACAACAGCTAACGTCTCCTAACATTGCCTAACTGGGAGTTGTCCAGCTTGTGCGCGAATGTCATCCGCGACGGGTCTCGGCCCGGTCACCACCGTTGCATCCGTCCCAATTTAACGCCTTCGGAGCCTCAAGCTGAAAGAAACATGCCATGAGCACCATCGTGAAAGCTGCCGCCGTGCAGATCAGCCCCGTGCTGTACAGCCGCCAGGGGACCGTCGAGAAGGTCGTGAAGAAGATCCACGAGTTGGGCCAGAAGGGCGTGCAGTTCGCCACCTTCCCCGAGACCGTGGTGCCGTATTACCCGTACTTTTCGGCCGTCCAGACCCCGATGACGCAACTTTTCGGTGAAGAGTATCTGAGGCTGCTTGATCAGGCCGTGACGGTGCCGTCGGTGGCTACCGACGCAATTGGCGAGGCTGCTCGGAAGGCCGACATGGTGGTCTCGATCGGCGTCAATGAGCGTGACGGCGGCACCATCTACAACACACAGTTGCTCTTCGATGCCGATGGCACCTTGATCCAGCGTCGCCGCAAGATCACGCCCACCCATTTCGAGCGCATGATCTGGGGCCAGGGCGACGGGTCGGGTCTGCGCGCCGTCGACAGCAAGGTCGGCCGCATTGGCCAACTCGCATGCTTTGAGCACAACAACCCCCTGGCGCGCTACGCGCTGATGGCCGACGGCGAGCAGATCCACTCGGCCATGTACCCAGGCTCCGCCTTCGGCGACGGATTTGCCATGAGGATGGAGATCAACATCCGTCAGCATGCCCTGGAGTCCGGCGCCTTCGTCGTGAACGCGACCGCCTGGAGCCGATCAGCAAGCGCAGATCATGAAGGACACGGGCTGCCAGATCGGCCCGATCTCCGGCGGTTGCTTCACCGCCATCGTCGCACCCGACGGTACGCTGCTGGGCGAACCGCTCCGGTCCGGCGAAGGTGAAGTCATTGCCGACCTCGATTTCAAGCTGATCTACAAGCGCAAGCAGCAAATGGACTCGCGCGGCCACTACGCCCGTCCGGAGCTGCTCAGCCTCATGATCGACCGCACACCAACAAGGCACATCCATGATCGCGCAGGGCATCCGGCCATTGATGCCGAGCGTTGCACCGAAATTCTATAGGCGCACCTCGCCCGTTAGGAGATAGCCATGAGTGTTTCTAGCGATACCCCCATCCTCGTCACTGGCGCGGCCGGGGCGATTGGCTCCATTGGCCGCCATCTTACGGCGATGCTGATTGCAAAGGGCCACAAGGTGCGTGCAATGGTGCGTCGCGAGGACGAGCGCGCCGAAGCGCTGCGCTTGCTCGGTGCCGAAACCGTCGATGGTGACCTCACCGACCTCCGGTCGGTGCATCGCGCAATCGATGGCTGCAAGCGCATCTACTTCAGCATGTCCCTGTCGCCGGCCTATTTAGAAGCGACCGTGAATGTTGCTGCGGTCGCGCGTCACCACGGCGTCGAAGCCTTCGTAAACATGTCGCAGATGACTGTCACCGGGATGAGCATCACCGAGACCACGGACAGTCCGCAGCACAAGCAGCATTGGCTCGCGGAGCAAGCGCTGGCGTGGTCTGGCTTGCCAGTAGTCACGATGCGTCCCACCGGATTCATCGAGACCTTCTTCTTGCAAATTGCCGGCAATGGCGTCCTCGAAACGGACGAACTAGTGCTGCCGCTCGGCGACGCCAAGACCTCGCCTATCGCGGCCATGGATGTGGCTCGGGTCGTGGCGAAGATCCTCGACAATCCAGCGCCGCATATCGGCCAGATCTACAACCTCACCGGCCCCGAGTCGGCCGATCTACACCACTACGCTCGCGCCTTCTCGGAAGCACTCGACCGCACGATCGTCTACCGCAGCGTTCCCATCTCGGCATGGTCCGAAAAGATTCGCCAGGTCGGCTTGCCGGAGCACGTGATCAAGCACCTTACGGTGTTGGCCGAGCTTCACCAACAGGGCCGCTTCGACCGTCTGACCGACGACGTTCTCAAGCTCACGGGCCAGAAGCCAATGGGCATGCGAGAGTTCGTGAAAGAGCATGCCGCCAAGTTCACGCGCAGTTGAAGCCATCGCCAAATCACTCCATCAATCTCACTTGGAATTGACCATGAAATTTACTGAGACGGCGCCAACGTTGCCACGTCCCAATGGACCGCCACCGTGGCTTGGAAAACTGGCCCAAGATGCCACGCTCGAAGGCGCCGTTCTGAAACGCGCAGTGCATGGCAAGGAGAACATTCTTGCGCTCATCCAGCATGCCCGCACGTTGTACGAATTCCAAGACTATACCTACTACGGCAACTTGGGCGACTTCTTCGTGGAGTCTTATCGCTCAAGCATTCAAGGCACTTCTATCGAATGCTCACTCCTTGTTCATATGGACGCTTCTGGTGAAGCAGACTCGGTGTTGATACACCACTATCCTCTTGATGCAGCGCTACTGTTCTCTCGCCTGATGTGGGAGAAATTCGAAGATCGATTTGGTGAGTTGTATCTAACCGCCGCGCAAGCGGACGGTATAGCCGGGGCATCAGACATGTAACGGCCCGGATATCCCATACAGCTGGAATGATCGCAATATCAGGTCAGCTAAGTTGGAATGAACATGAAAATGAAATTCGTTTCTGCCGCCACATTGGCAATCGTTGGCTGCCTTGTCGGCTTCAACTCCGCAAACGCACAAGGAACTGCCATGAAAACGACGCCCACGACCAAGATTCTCGCCATCGGGACCATCAATCCCGGTTTCGAACAATCGCAGGTGTTTGCTGTCCTACCGGACGAAGTTCGGGAAACGGTCGACCTCTACCTCGATGGCAAAATCGAGCAGTGGTACTCCCTACAGGGCGGAAAGCGGGGCGTGGCGTTCATCATCAACGCCACCGATCCGGCCGTCGCCCACGAAATGCTCGAAAAGCTGCCTTTGGGCAAGGCACACATGATGAGCTTCGAACTGATCCCCATTGGCCCGCTCAACCCGCTTCGCCTTTTGCAGGGCATGCAGCCGAAACCTTGAGGTCTGCAAACGTGAGGCGTACCCGCGATGATCCAGCCGGTCGAGAGCCTCGAAATCACGGTCCTGGTGGACAACATTGGACGCCCCCACCCCTCAACGCTCGCTCAACACCTGATCAGCCTTCAGGAGTTGACCACCACCATTGAGGCAAGGCGACAGGCGCTGCCAGGACCTAAGCTGCTAGACGGGACCTCTCGTCGGCATCATCGAGGTCACGCTCCGAAGCTCTTCTCAGGAAGCGGGCCAAGGCGGCTTTTCGTGAATCGCCGTCCAGCGCGTATGCAGTCTGTTTGAACTCGACACCATCAAGCAGCCCTTGAATGTAGCCCGCGATCGCGTCCGCAGCCATGATGAGCGCTGTGTCAAGCGTATGGATGTACTTGCTTGTCACCGAACCCTTGGCATGGCCGACCAGCGCCGCGATGGTCACCTCGGTAAAGCCAAGATCGTTGGCGATGCTCGCGAAGCTGTGTAATGGCTCGGCGAAATAAGCCAAGCGGGCTCGATCGTGCGAACCGAAGCATTGGGCTTCTGGTGGGCGGCCGTTCCTGCGGAGCGCTGGCCTGACGATCCTCTCTGGCGCAAAAATCTGCGGAAGCACTGGAACGAGATCTATGGCGACCGCCGCCAGGAAATCGTATTCATCGGCGTCGGCATGGACGAAGGGGCGATCCGAGCGCGGCTCGATGCCTGCCTCGTGCCAGGCAGGCCTGCAATGGATGTTGCCGAATGGGCAAAGCTGCCAGATCCATTTCCAGCATGGTGTCGTGCCGATCAAGCCGGCTGAACGGCAGTTGTGGAGGCGATCCGTTGCGGTCTGGATTGCCCTTTCGCAGGCGGTTCGCGCTTGGCGTGACGATAGCCGCGTCGCTGGCGACTGGAGCCTTTGCGGCGGAACAGCCGTCGGGGATACCGGCCTGGTTGAAGAGTCATGTCGGTGACGGCGAGGGGCAGATCGCCCCAGTGGTCTTGCAGAGGGCGCGCGCTCTGTACCAGCGAAAGGTCGCAGCAGGCGTCGTCAAAAATCCCTGCTATTTCGCCATGGATGCGACGCGGCCGAGCGATGGCGGATTGGGCAAGCGCTTCTACGAGATCTGCGAAGCCGACCAGTCCTTTCGCGCGATGTCCGCGGGGCACGGCAGCGGCCGCAATATCAAGGGCGCGGTGAATTTCGCGAACGGTAAGGAGTGTGCGAAGAATTTTGGTAATGCACTGGACTCGAATCTGACGACCGGCGGCGCCTATGTGACGGCCGAGACGAAGTCCTCCTTCAAGGGTTACTTTCGTAACGCCGCGAAACAGGAGTCCGTCCTGATGCGATCGTTCGTTCAGTTCGATGGCGAGGGAGAAACCGCCAACGCCAGAGAGCGTGCGATCGGCGGGCATCCAGCCGTTGTCCTGAAGGGCATCCATTATCGAAGCATGGCGCGCAGTCCCTATGCCAATGTGAATGGTTGCGTTCCGGTCGGAACCCTCGTGGACTACGCGAGCGCACGCAGCAATGGATGCACGAGTTGGGCGCGATCCGACGCAGAGAAGATCATTCCACTGCTCGAGGAACCGACGACGGTCTATATTTACCCTGAATCGCAGGACATCAAGGCGGCCGCACAAGCCGTTGCGGCTCGCCGGTCGCCTTCGTCGAGCAGCCCTTATTGGAACGCCTTTTGCTTGAGGCAAATCGGCGCCCCGAAGTTCTGGGCAAGAGAGGTCCTCGAGCCGATCCTCGCTCGTTACCGCCGGGCTCCTGAACCGGCCGCGAGTCCGGTGCCGACTTGCAAGCCGTAATCTCTTCGTTCCGTCGTCTCGGGCATCAAACTAGCGCGAGAACATCCAGAGTTGCTCCGTCGCCATGTAGCCGGAGCTCAGGGCAGACGACAGGCCGGATACTAGTTCGCAAGGGCGCTCGCAATAGTGCTGATATTGTGCCTGACCATCGCGATGTAGGTAGGAGCCTCGCCCTTCTCATTAGTCAGGCTATCCGAATACAGCGTTCCGCCGATCACCGCGCCGGTCTCGGACGCAATTTGGCGCATTATTCCGGGATCGCTGACGTTTTCCAGAAAGACTGCCGGAATTCTCTCTTTTCTGATCTGCGCGATGATCGTTGCGATATCCCGCGCGCTCGGCTCGGTTTCGGTCGAAACGCCCTCTACTTACGAGATATTGAAACACTTCTACTCTTGCCTAGCTCGCTGCGATCGTCTTGGAGATCCCGCTCGTTATGTTATAACGTTGCAAGCCCAACAAAAGTCAAGTTGATGTGTCGGGTTGCTTCGGTCGAACGCTGGCGGACAATCGGGATTCGCGACGCTGGAGCAAGGCACGGCTGGAAAACGAACGCCTTTCCATTGTTTTGGACAGGCCAATGGAGAGGTTCGTGCTGTTGGCGCGGCTCAAGGGGTCTAACGAGAGGTGCGCAGCTTGCTGCCGACCTGCTTAAAGTTGTGGCGTATCCTCACGCGGCGATGCGGGACCTGCCTTGCGCTGCTTGCCGTGACGCTGCAGCTCGGGATGTCGTTCGGACATATCCATGCCCGAGACTTCACCGGCCAGGGCATCTACCACTCGACAGCAGATGCAGCCCGCGCGTGGCACGGTCCCATGAAGCGGCAATCTGCGGCAGGCCTTCCGGCAAAGCTGGCGGACGACGACGAGGACTGTCCGATCTGCTTCTCGGGCTTTCTGCTCGCGACTTCCTTCATCCCCGATGTCGCGCAGCCGTCGCCATCAGTTGACTTCAAGCATGCTGGACACTCTTTCCGGCTTACCTTCGATGGCGTCCTGAAAACTCATCGTGCGCCATTTCAATCGCGCGCACCACCGCTCGCCTGACAGCCAATCGAGGGTGCAGCATGCGCCTGTGGCCACGTTGAGCTTGGGGTCGGCATTTCCCGCTGAACGGGAGCTGGTGGTCGCGCTGCGCGCCGCATCGATCCCCATAAGGCACGGGGGCAGAAGCGACGCAGTCGGCTCACGTCTTGAGATGCTGCCGCGCCGGGTCTGACCCGCAATCACGCCAGATTTGCCGTCCGCTTCATTGCGGACGCTTACGCCCCCGAATTCCTGACCGGTGAACGACGCCATGATGATGAAACACGCATGCTCCTGCACCTGCGCAGTGCTTCTGCTCCTTCTATCCTTCGATCGCGCGGAGGCCCATCCCCATGTCTGGGTCACCTTCCACAGCGAGATTCTTTACGCAGCCGACGGCAGCATGACAGGCGTCCGCCACGCCTGGACTTTCGATGACATGTTTGCCGCCTACGCGCTTCAAGGCATCGCCCACGGTAAGAAGGGACAATACACGCGGGAAGAACTGGCTTCGCTCGCCCAACTCAACGTGGAATCGCTAAAAGAGTATGGCTATTTCACCTTCGCACGCGCGGACGGCAAGAAGCTGAAATTTTTGGATCCCGTCGACTATTGGCTCGAATACAGGAACGCCACACTCACTCTGCATTTCACTCTGCCGTTGAAGGAAGCTGTCTCGGCAAAGGCCATGCAGATCGAGGTCTACGATCCCACCATCTTCATTGATTTCGAATTTGCCAAGGACAAGCCGGTCTCCTTGAGCGGCGCGCCGCAATGCCTGTTGACCTATGATTTGCCTCATCAGCCGACACCGGCAGAACAGTTGCGGCTCGGTCAGCTCGATAGCGACCCGCTCGGCATCTCCAGCACCTATGGAGAAAACTTTGCCAACAAGATCCTGGTGAAGTGCCCATGACCAGATTACGCGGTGTTATCTTGGCCGTGCCGCTGGCGGTTCTCGTCTTCTGCGTAATTGGTGTCGTATCGGCGCAGGCCACACCATTCGGAGCCTCCCATCCTGCTGGTGCCATGTCGACAGCGGGCTTCACGGGCTGGATTTTTGCGCAGCAAGCGGCCTTCTATCGTTCGCTGTCGGGCTTCATCCGGGCGAGCAATGAGGATGGTGCCGCGATGTGGAGTCTCTTCGGCATCTCGTTCCTCTACGGCGTCTTTCATGCCGTGGGACCAGGGCACGGCAAGGCCGTGATCTCCTCCTATCTCGTCGCCAATGAAGAGACCTGGCGTCGCGGCGTTGTCCTGTCATTCGCATCCGCCGGCATTCAATCCGCCGTTGCCATAGTCGTGGTGGCCATCGCCGCCGTTGTTCTCGGCGCGACGGCGAAGGCAATCGGGCTGACCGTCCATCTCGTCGAGATGGTCAGCTATGGTCTGGTCATCCTGATCGGCCTGCGGCTCTTGTACGTCAAGGGCCGCAGCTTTCTCCTCGGTTGCCGTGAACTGACGTGGACCCCAGCGCCCGTCCTCATCCTTTCGGCAGGCCAGCGCGGCGAGACGCTTTCGCTTCCCGCGCCACGCCTTGGCGCGATGACCATGCGTGGCGGGCAATGCATGGTCGATGGATGCGCCGATCATAAGCACGGCTTTCACTGTCACGACGACCATCACGAGTCGGCCTGGGGCCACGCCCACGGGCCAGAGCCCGCTGAACTCGCCGGCCCGGGCGGCTGGCGCCGAGGACTCTCGGCGGTGATCGCGGTTGGATTGCGGCCATGTTCCGGCGCGATCATCGTCCTCATCTTCGCGCTGGCTCAGGACCTGTTCTGGACCGGCGTCGGCGCCACCTTGATCATGGGGCTTGGCACAGCGGTGACGGTTGCAGCGATCGCAACGCTCGCAATGAGCGCGCGACAGATCGCGAGCCGCGTCGCCAAGACCCGGGCCGGATTCGGCATGCTCGTGATGAGAGCTATCGAGGTCGGCGCCGCGGCGCTCATCGTCGCGTTCGGCACCCTGCTGTTGGCAGGTTACATGGCGAGCGAACAACTCTGGATGTTCACGGGATAGAGCTGAGGGCAATCAGTTGCTGAAATCCTGATTTCCTGGATTGTCCTGGTCATCATGTCTGGCCGGTTTCGGCAAAGGTTAGCGTCGACCTCAGGCCGCTCCTACCATTGGCCACCGCGGTGAGTTCATTTTCCGAGTTGAATTTCTAAGTCGAACAGGACAGCTAGCATGTTCGTTTCATTCTTCCCCCGACCAAATTTGTTCTTTCCATCGTCAATTCTTTGGACGGCGTTGGCGATGGCGGTTTGGTATGGGTTTGCCAGCAATCTCTTTCAGAGCCCGGAAACACCGGTTGGGCTGGCAACGTTTTGGTCGGCGCCGGCCCTGTGGTTCGATCTCTATTTTGCGCTGGCCGTTGCGATCTTCGCGGCTGCATGGATGTTTCTTGCCCCGCATGCCTGGGCAACGTGGTCCATTCTTGGCTCCGCCCTGATCCTGTTCACGTCTTACTTTCAGGTCCAGGTCTCGGTCGCGATCAACAGCTGGTATGGACCCTTCTACGACATGATCCAGGCTGCGCTTTCGAGGTCGGCGCCCGTCACGGTCGAGCAGTTCTACGGCGAATTATCGACCTTTGCCGGCATCGCACTCGTGGCCGTCGTGGTCGGCGTGTTGACGCGATTTTTCGTCAGCCACTACATCTTCCGCTGGCGCACGGCGATGAACGATTTTTATGTCGCCAACTGGCCACGGCTGCGCACGATCGAAGGCGCCTCCCAGCGCGTCCAGGAAGACACCATGCGCTTTGCCAGCACCGTGGAAGGTCTAGGCGTCAATCTTATCAGCGCGGTGCTGACGCTGTTGGCGTTCCTGCCGGTTCTGGTGAGGCTGTCCAGTAACGTCACTGAGCTGCCTCTGTTGGGCTCAATTCCGTATCCGCTGGTGTTCGCCGCGGTCATCTGGTCGATCCTGGGCACCGGCATTCTCGCGCTTATCGGCATCCGCCTGCCCGGAATCGAATTTCTCAACCAGCGGGTCGAAGCGGCCTATCGCAAGGAGCTCGTGCTCGGCGAGGATGATCCAGCGCGTGCCAATGCACCGACATTAAGCGTGCTGTTTAGCGACATTCAAAGAAATTACTTCCGGCTCTATCTGAACTTCATGTACTTCAATATCGGCCGGATCGTCTATTTGCAGACTGACGTCATTTTTCCTTACGTCCTGCTCGCGCCCACGATCATCGCAGGCAAGATCACCCTCGGCGCGATGAATCAGATCCTCAACGCGTTCACGCAAGTGCGAACCTCGTTTCAGTATCTCGTCAACGCGTGGAGCACGATCGTCGAACTGATCTCGATCTATCAGCGACTGCGGAGTTTTGAGGCAAAGCTCCACGGGGAGCCACTGCCGTCGATCGAGACCCAAAAGGAGCCAACCTCTTGATCCGCGCAGGTGACAGAAGTTGACGGAGCCGGGCATTCCACTGCGCCCAAACGATGTTGCGCTTTCGCCATCGTTAATGTAATGTTATAACATTACATCCAATGGCGGGTCCCCACGGGCCCATCACTGACGCAAGGACTCGCCCCATGCCTGAAACTGCGAAGCAGATTCCCGTCACGGTCCTCACCGGCTATCTCGGCTCGGGGAAAACCACGCTTCTCAACCGCATTCTCACCGAGACCCACGGCAAGCGGTTTGCCGTGATCGTCAACGAATTCGGCGAGGTCGGTATCGACAACGATCTCATCGTCGGCGCCGACGAGGAAGTCTTCGAAATGAACAATGGGTGCATTTGCTGCACCGTTCGCGGCGATCTTATTCGTATCATCGCAGGGCTGATGCGGCGTAGCCGCGGGTTCGACGGCATCGTGGTGGAGACCACGGGGCTCGCAGATCCCGCGCCGGTTGCACAGACATTCTTTGTCGACGACGAGGTCCGCCGCAAGACCAAGCTTGATGCCATCGTGACCGTCACCGACGCCAAACATCTTATCGAACAGATCGACCGGGCTCCCGAAGCCCAAGAGCAACTCGCGTTTGCCGACGTCGTTCTCCTCAACAAGGTCGATCTTGTCGATGAGAGCGGCCTGGCCACGGTCGAACGCCGCATCCGCAAGATCAACCCCTACGCGACGATCCACCGGACTGAGCGTTGCAGCCTTGAGCTCACCCAGATACTGGGGCGAGACGCCTTCAATCTCGATCGTATCCTCGAAGTCGAGCCGGGATTCCTCACCGAGGAGCATGCTCACGAGCACGACGACGAGATTGCCAGCCTGTCACTGGTCACCGACGAGCCAATGGACCCGGCGAGGTTCGTCTCCTGGATTCAGGACACCACTCAGCGCTACGGCACGGACATCCTGCGCATGAAGGGCATTATCGCAATGGCTGATGATGACCGGCGGTTTGTCGTGCAGGGCGTTCACATGCTGATCGAGGGCGGCAGTCAGCGCGCATGGAAGAAGAACGAAGCGCCCCAAAGCCGGCTTGTCTTCATCGGCCGCGATCTACCAGTGGACCTTCTGAGGCAAGGCTTTGCGGCCTGCCGCGCTTGACCAGGAGCTGGGGCCGTGAGGCATCCGCCAAGACTTGGGTGGTCGCGAGAACCCAAGCACTCCTTCATCTATCGCTGGCGGCAACGCGGACGACACAGAGTAAACGGGCGTCCTCCCCGTCTGCATCTATTCATTGAACGCACGTACAAACAAGGTTGCATTGCCCATGGGTGACATCGTTCAACTTGTTCCAAAATCCGAGCTTGAGCGGATTCGTTTAATTCGGGAGGCTCGCGCGATATACGACAGTATTTTCCCGCCGGCTGACGTTGTTTGCGAGCGGCCAGAAGGTCAAGCCAGCCAACTTACAAAGCTGGGCAAGAATGGGCCTGTTCCTTGAGAAGAAACGATCGGACGACATAAACGACCCATCCGGAGGGGCAGTTTCCCCGCGCAGTCGCTCCACTCGATTGGGACCTCTCGCGGGCTCCGCTCTAATTCGAGTTGCGCTTGCCGGCGGGACTACCTTGCTGGAGCCTGGCATGGCTCGCGTCAGCACTAGATCGCCGAGGCCGAACCGGAACACTGTCATGGAGGAATCTAAAGTCAAAACAAGCCGTTGCGACTTTCAATTGACCGCAAGCTCAGATAAGCTTGTTTCGTGCTGTTGACCAATGGTTAGGGCGGTTTTGCTCTAGATGCGTCTTCTTCGGGACTACATTGGGCTTGTTTCCTGTCTTGGGTTGATCGCGCTCGGCTTCAACCTTGCGCTGTCCTTTGGTCATATGCATGCGATCGGGAGGCATGAGCCCCGAGCGCTGGTTGCAGCGGTCGTGCCGTCCGATGAGAGGCGAACCGGCGATCGCGAGCATGGGGCATTGGACGATCGCTGTCCAATATGCTTCGCCGTCGCAGCTTTGGCCAATGCTTCGACTGCCGTCCCGCCGGTATTGCCCGTTCCGTTTGTCTACGTCTCCCTCGATCGGGCTGTGGAACTGGCCGTTGCTTTTGTCGAAAAGCCTCGCGTAGCGTTTCAATCGCGCGCCCCACCGGTTTCCTGACCTTACGCTTTCCTCCCGCTGTGGGACCGCGTGCACGGCCACGCTGGCGACAGTGGGGCGGAGTCTTTTCATTTGCATGTTCGCGTTTTCGTCGGCCTGAAGCAGAATTCGTGGCCGACGTATGGACACGAACTAGAAGTATCAGGTCGGTTTCGATATCAGCATGTTCGCCCGATGTCTGGGCAGCGCTGCGGATACTTCGCCGAACACCTGGCAGAGGCCGTGAGGACCATGCACGACGACATATCATCGATAGGCGGGCGCAACGTGTGGTCCGTGAAACCCTGGCGCGGAACGAGACTGGGGAGCGCGATCGTCTGCTCGACACTTGCGATGCTCACAGGGCCCGCGCTTGCGCAAGTTCCGAACCCTCTGCTGCCGCACAACCTGTCGCCATGGGGCATGTTCCTCAATGCCGACATCGTGGTGAAGGCTGTCATGGTTGGGCTTGCCTTTGCGTCGCTTGTGACCTGGACGGTCTGGCTCTCCAAGACCGTCGAGCTCAGCATCGCGACACGGCTTGCGCGACGGCGAATACGGATGCTCGAGGCGGACGGTAGTCTCCAGGACGCGGTGCGCGCCTGCCGTGACGATCGAGACGCGATTGCGCAACTGATCTCTTCCGCCGCGCGCGAGGCGGAGCTATCCGAAGGCCCCATCGACGACGGTTTCAAAGAGCGCGTCGCCCTGCGGCTGGAGCGCGTGGAAGCGGCGATGACGCGGCAGGTCTCGCGCGGGGTCGGCATCCTTGCGACGATCGGCGCCACCGCGCCGTTCGTCGGCCTGTTCGGCACGGTGTGGGGCATCATGAACTCCTTCATCGGGATTTCCGAGTCCCACACCACCAATCTCGCGGTGGTGGCTCCCGGCATCGCGGAAGCGCTGCTTGCCACGGCGTTTGGACTTGTCGCTGCCATTCCGGCGGTCGTTATCTATAACCATCTCGCGCGTGTTATTGCTGGCTACCGCACGCTGCTTGGCGACGCCTCGGCGCAGTTGTTGCTCCTGATCAGCCGCAGCCAGAGCAGCCGCACCGCGATCCTGCCGCGCGCGGCGGCGGAGTGAGTGGCATGGCGTTTCGTCTCGGCACGCGATCAGGCGATGACGGTTTAGAGGTCCTGCATGAGATCAACGTCACGCCGTTCATCGACGTCATACTGGTGCTGCTCATCATCTTCATGGTGGCAGCTCCGCTTGCCACCGTCGACATCGGTGTCAACCTGCCCGCCTCGACCGCACCCGAGCAGCCGCGGCCTGACAAGCCGGTGTTCATCACCATCAAGCCGGACCTCGCGATCGCGCTCGGCGAAAGCATCATTTCGCGCGAGGCGCTACCGGCCGCGCTGGACACGGCTACCAACGATCACCGGGACGAGACAATTTTCATCCGCGCCGACAAGTCGGTGAGCTATGGCGACCTGATGAGTGTGATGAACATCCTGCGTGACGCCGGATATCTCAAGCTCGCCCTGGTCGGGCTCGAAACGCCGGCAACCAAGCAATGAATTCGCTCGCGCTGTATCTTCCGGAGAGGCGCGGTTTGTCCCGCTGGACGCTGGCCGGCGTGACGATCCTCGCCGCGCATGTAGCTATCGTTGCCTCGCTCGTGGAGTGGTATGCCCGCGAGCCGATCGAGCCCAACATCATTCCCGCCATCACCGTGACGCTCGCGCCGGTCGAAGCCAGTTCGCCCGAGATTCAAAATCAGGACATCGCGGTTGGCCCAACCATGCAACAAGCGGATGCCGTACCGACAGAGGATCGCAAAGTCGAGGAGAAGCCGGTCGAGCAGGTCGAGCAGCCTCCACCGCAGCCGCAGGCGGAGGTCACGCTGCCACGGGAGGAGGAGAAGGTCGAGAAGCCGGAGGCTCAACTCATGACCCCCGCGCCGGAGACCCGCGCTCTTCCCAAGAACGAGCGCGTCGCCGAGTTCAGCGTGGCCAGCTCGAACGCCTACAATGCGCTGATCTTCGGGCATCTGCAGCGCTATAAGCGCTATCCGCTGGCTGCGCACGGAGCATCGGGCACGGTGATGGTGCGTTTCGAGTTGAACCGCGCAGGTGAGGTGGTCGCCAGCAAGGTGACAAAATCCTCGGGTAACAGCGTGCTGGATCAGGAGGCGCTCGACATCCTCCACCGCGCCAGCCCATTCCCGGCCTTTCCCGCGGCCAAGCCCGGCACGCAGGACAGCTTCATCGCGCCCGTCAATTTCGGGCACTAGCTTTTGCGCTCGTAGGCGAGAGACCTATCCGCTAGAGCGAATGCGCGAGGCGCGCCTATCTCACAAGGCACATGGGGGCGTCGACTGAACGTATCCGCATTGATTGGCGTTGCGAAAATCCCACAGAGTGCCTGATTCTGACGACGCTCTGCTTGACCGCTGTTGACAGCGTTCAATTAAGTTCGCGAAACTCTCATCGGCGTCGATTAGGTCTGAATGTTGGACCTTTCGACGAAAGGCACGTTTCAGCATGAAGTGGTTCCGATCCAACATCAGGCGCGTGTCTTGGCTGGCGTTTTTGGCGCTGGGCATCCAGCTCGCGTTGTCGTTCGGCCATTTCCACGGCGTTGCCTCTGCTGCGACCGCCGCTCCTGAATTGAGCTTGGCCGCATCTGACCTTTCCTTCGCCGCTCAGACCGCCAGCAGTCAGCATGAGCCGCAACCTGTCTCCAATCACAACTCGGGCGAGCACTCGGGTGACATTTGCGCCATCTGCGCTGTGATGGCCATGGCTAACACGGCGCTGTTTGCCACGCCGCCATCGTTGCCGCTCCCGCAGATTGTTGCATTCTCGGCTCTGACTACAGAGAGCAATTTCGCTCGCCTGGCATCTGCCTGGCGTGCGTTTCAGTCACGCGCACCTCCGATTTCCTGACATCCATTTGGTATCGCGAGAATCGCACCAGGCGATCTCCCGAATGAAATGAATTCAGTCCGTCGCAACCGACTGCAGGCGCTTGCGAATTCGCCCGCAGCGCCGACTCCGCTCGCGCGTTCCAGGAATCGGAATAATGTCAGTTTTTCTCAAGCGAATGTTAGCAACGAGCGGAGTGGCCTCGCTCATGATCTGCGGCCTCGGCGCCACGGCTCGCGCGCAGACCCCACCTCCTGCGGAAAATACACCCAAGGTGCTTCCCGAGACCAAGGTGGAAGCGCCGAAGCAGCCGGCCAAGCCCAAGCAGAAGCCGCGCGTGGTAAGGCGTGAGCCCGCACCGGCGCAGCCCGCGCCGGTGCAGCCGGCGCCTACCCCAGAGCAGGTCCAGGCAGCGGCCAATCGTCAGGTCGTCCAGCAGACCCAGAACTTCGACCAGCGCCGCGACAATGTCATTCTGCCCAAGGTTGGCGCGACGACCTATGAACTCACTCAGAGGGACATCGAGAATATTCCGCAGGGAAATGCCGTCCAGCTCAGCGACCTCGCGCTGCAATTTCCGGGAGTCTCGCAAGACTCGACGAGCGCGGGCGATTTTCATATCCGCAACGAGCACGCCAACATTCAGTACCGGATCAACGGAATTCTGCTGCCTGATGGCGTTTCCGGCTTCTCGCAGATCCTCGAGACGTCCTTCATCGGCAACATGCAGCTGCTCACAGGCGCGCTGCCGGCGCAATACGGCCTGCATACGGCTGGCGTCATCGACATCACGTCCAAGACCGGCGCGGCGCTTGCCGGCGGTAGCGTCAGCCTCTACGGCGGCAGCCGTCAGACCATCACGCCCAGCTTCGAATATGGAGGAGTCGAGGGAAAGACCGATTATTACGTCACCGGCCGCTATCTCAGCACCGGCCTCGGCCTTGAAAATCCCATAGCTTCCCTCAACGCCATTCACGATCATTCTGAACAGGGCAGGTTCTTCGCCTACACATCCACGGTCCTCGATCCAACGACGCGGGTAGTCACCCTTACGGGTTTCGCTGAGACACGTTACCAGATTCCCAATAACCCCGGGCAGCCGGGCAACGCGGGAGGTTTCTGCGGTGGTCCTTTCGACCCCGCGAACCCCTGCCTCAACCCGGACGGTACCCCCAATCCGACTGCTCCCGCCTATACGGCCTTTGGCAAAGGCGCTTTCGATTCTGCCACCCTCAACCAGAACCAGTACGAAAAGAACGCCTACAATGTTATCGCGTGGCAGAAATCCGAGGGCAATTTCGATGCCCAGCTCTCGTACTATTCACGCTACAGCGATCTGCACTTCGTGCCCGACCCGGTGGGCGATCTCTTCATCAACAACGTTGCGTCCGATGTCTTCCGCAGCTCATTCCTCAATGGCGTCTCGGGCGATTTCTCCTACCGCTTGAACGACGCGCACACCTTACGGGCCGGCTTCTACACCCAAGGCGAACAGACCCGAATCGCAACAACAAGCACGGTGCAGCCGCTCGATCCGAACGATCCGAACGGCATGACTGCGATCGACACGCCGTTCAACATTCTCGACAGCAGCAAGTTATTTGGCTGGCAGCTGGGAGCCTACGCCCAGGACGAGTGGCGGCTGACGGACAAACTCACACTCAATTACGGCCTGCGGTTCGATCAAATCTACCAATATGTCGACGCCAACCAGTTCAGTCCGCGCGCGAGCCTAACCTATAAGCCATGGTGGTCGACCGTACTACACATCGGCTACATGCGGACTTTCGAACCGGCACCGCAGGTGCTTGGTCGGACAATTCCAACCCAGATCTTCAACGGGACCACCGCAGGTACCCCGACCGTCACTCCCGATCAGGCCGCCGTACTGGCCGGCCAGGTGGCCGGCCAGCCCCTCCAGAATGTCGGTGCGATCCAACCCGAGCGGGCGGATGTGTATGACGCCGGCTTCAAGCAGCAACTGCTGCCGCAATGTCCGACCGGGCCGGGCGGAATGCCTACCAAGGCTCCGACCGCGGTCGCAAACTGTCCGAGCCTCGAGCTCGCCGGCAGCATCTATTACAAAAACGCCAGGGACTTGCTCGACGATGGGCAGTTCGGCCAAGCTTACGCTCTTACGGCGTTCAACTACGACAAGGCCTACAATTATGGTGCGGAGCTGTCGCTCAGGTTCAGATACGGTGGCTTCTCCGCCGACACCAGCTGGGCCTACGGGGTTCAGCGCGCGAAGAAGGTCGTGTCAAACCAGACTCTGTTTGGCCCGGACGATCTGGTCTACATCCAGAACAATTGGATCCACACCGACCACGAACAACTCTATACGGGTTCGGGGAGGATCGCATACCGATGGTTCGATACCCATAGCTGGTTGGACGGGACCACCGTGAGCGCAACCTTCATCTACGGCAGCGGCTTGCGTACTGATCTTCAGAATCCAGACGGCACCGTTGTTCCGAACGGTGATCACCTCCCATCCTATTGGCAGGTCAACACCGGCGTCTCGCATGAGTTTGACCATGGCTGGAACGGATTGCCCGTTACGGTCCGGTTCGATGTGGTCAACGTCGCCGACTACATCTACCAGATCCGCAACGGCAGCGGCATCGGCGTGTTCGCACCGCAATACGGACCGCGGCGCGGATACTATTTTGGCGTGTCGCAGAAGCTCGGGGCTCCGGAGAAAACTACCGGTGTCTTGCCCAGCTTCTACACCAAGGCCCCAGCCACGGCCCCGATCGCCTACTATTGGAACGGCGCCTATGTCGGCGCCAATTTCGGCGGCGCGTTCAGCGCCGGCGAGCACGTGCTCACGCCGATTGGCTGGGGCGCGACCAATCCGAGCGGCGCGCTCGGCGGTCTGCAGTTCGGTTACAACTACCTGCTTGCACCGAACTGGCTGGTCGGCATCGAAGGAGAACTCGGCTGGACGTCGGCGCAGGGCAAGACCAATCTCGTTGATCCCGCCGGGACCGCATCGCTCTCGATTGCCAGCGACCACAACTGGTATGACACTTTGAGCGGCAGGGTCGGCTATGTCACGGGGCCGCTGATGCTCTACGCCAAGGGCGGCGCGGCGTGGATGAACGCCGACTACCGTATGGAGGTGAACAGCGGGCTCGACGGTTCGACCGTGGCCAGCACGACCAGGTCCGGATGGATCGCCGGCGGCGGCCTGGAATACATGTTGGGGTCTCACTGGTCGGCGAAGCTCGAATATGATCACCTTGCTTTCGGCAGCAAAACCCTGACGTTCACGAACCCGTTCGGCAACAGCGTAACCGTGGAATCCGGGGTCAACCAAGTTAAAGCGGGCGTGAACTATCATCTTGAGGGATTACTATGATTTTGACGTGGACCAGACCGGAGCCAAGGCGGGAACGATGCCAGTCATCCGAGTTTCCGAGACGACCTACGCTCGGCTGAAGAAGTACGCCACGCCCTTTGAGGATACGCCCGACGCGGTTATCGGCAGGGCGCTCACAGCTCTTGATGGGATTTCCGGCCGGCCTGAGCCTGTGCTCTCGGCAGCCCCGGAGAAGGGCACTGCTGGTCCCAAGTTTACCGCACCGGGAGTTCCGCGTTCCGCTCCTTGTTGCGCTGCTCGACCTTGACGGCGTAGCGCCCGCGAAATTGGTTCGAGAACACATGGAGCCAATGTTGGCTGCGCGGCTTAGTCAAAGCGATTACGCGCGTGTTTCCAGCGGCGAGCCGCGTTGGTGGAACGCCGTTTGCTGGGTCCGGATCGACCTCGTCAGCGAAGGGTTGTTGAAAGGCAACTGTCCCGGAGGGTTTTGGGAGATCAGTAAGCAAGGAAAAGCCCTTCCAACTTCCTATTGCCGCAGAGCAAACGGTCGCGACCAAGTGATCGCACAGGGATCGCTGGAGGAAATGGTCCGAAAGCACCGAAAGGCACCTTAGCAGAGTAAATGCTTCCTCAGGGTTGGGGAGACGACTTTTAAGTGGCAAGCGAGTTCATGCTCGGCCCCTCCGGCGAAAGTCAACGCCGCGATCAAACGCTGATGCCCCAACTCCAAACTCGTCCAGCGTTGTAACAGAGCGACTGAATAGCGTCATCCCGCCGCAACATCGCAGTTTCCTAACCCGCGGCGACGACGTGCTCATCTTCGTGCATATGATGGAGCTGGCCATCGTGGCAGACGGTCCACGCGCTCGCCAAGGCGAAGCGCAGCGTGTCCGCAGTTCGAACCATGTTTGTGACTATGATGGCGTCGTGTTTCTCGGCACATGTCTGCATCCGTCATGCTCCTCTGACTGATTGGCTTCCTTCGAACGCTATCTACCATGGAATAGTCAGCACCGTGGACACAATGCACATCCACCAATACGGTTGCCGTCGTTGTTGCGGCGACGATAGGCGAAAGCCAGACATAGTAGCGATGCTGCAGATCCGCCACCTGCGACACTCCACCGCGCCGATCGTCAGTCCACGGTCAGCTTCTCTCACTATCGTTCGGAAAACGAAGAAGCGGACGTGCTGGGCTCTTGCGCCGCTGGCCTCAACTCTTCCCCGGGAGCGGGCCAGCGGCGACAACGCGAACGGCATCGAAATCTGACAGTGCGGACACTATCTCCTTGCCAAATGATCTAAGGAGGCTCTGATGTTTTGGCGTCACTGCCTATTGGCTCTTTTTCTCCTGTGTCAAGGATCGACCGTTCGAGCCGCCTCGATGAACAAGCACGACCTATGGGACGCGCACCATATTTCCGATTTGCCCCCGGAGGTCCGGCAATACATCGCCGCGCTTTGCAAGGGACCGGCCGCAGCGCAACAGGATTTCGCTACCTACAACCCGCAGGAGCATCGCTGGCGGATAAACATCGAATACCTCAATTGCCCAGGGCTCGCCCGCAGCTTCCGCAAGGGCAATCAGTGCCTCGATGTCGACTTTGTCGAAGTTGGATCACGCTACCGTTTGGCTCGCAGGAGCTACGCAGCTTGCAGTTTCTGACGAGAGCCACGCCAGCGTGACGTTTGCCAATCGTTCCGGTTGCGGTTCTCGCAGCCGGACGACTGGGTTAGGTCGAATAGGGCCTCGCCGGTGCCTACTGCGAGCGACTCGACCACTTCAGCGACGGGACACAAGCTGAAGTCGGGCGGGCTGAAACAAGGGTTCGCCTTCCGCCAAAAAACAGATGTCGGGCAATCGAGTCTGTGGGTATAGAGTCGCAACCACCGATACCGGCATTCAATTCAAGTTGCGATCTGTGCGAAGGCTTTTTTCATCCCTTACACCGTCGTGCCCGTGGCTGTACTGGACGCCACTGGTGACCTCCCAGCCGGCTTTCAGGTCACGCGACGTTTCCCGGTCTCATGCATCAAGAACATGGCCCCGATGCCGGCGACGCTGCTGGCAATGAGGTACCAGGCCGGTGACAGCGGATTTCCGGTGGCGACGATGAGCCAGGTCACGACGACCTGGGCGGTGCCACCGAACACAGTGACGGCCGTCGCGTAAGCGATGGACAGTCCGGCGCGACGGAGGCCAAAGCCGAGCCCAGGGTCAAGGCCGACGAGATCGTCGCGGATCTGAAGAAACTGCGCGATGAATTTCAGGCGCGGCTCAAGACCCGAGCGGAAGCCGCAGAAGCCGCCTGGGCGCGCGCGAAGGCGGATCTGGAAAAGAACTGGACCGGTTTCGAGGCGCGCAGATGAAGACCTACTTCGAAGGCGCCGGCAAGCAGATCAAGCAGCAGCAGGCCACGTTCAAGGACATAGCAGCGGCGCAAGCGGAGGCCTGGCGTGAGGCGGCGGATCAATTCCGGAAGGCGGCGGGCAAAGTGACCGAGGCCGGGACCACCGATCTCGACGCCGCGCTCAACCAACTGAAGTCCGATGCGTCTGAAGCAGAAGCACGTCTGCAAAAGCTCAAGCAGGCAGGCAACGATTCCCGGGCAGTGCTCAGTGCCGGGTTGGCGAAATCCGCAAGGCGTTCGACCAAGCCAATCAGGCCGCTTGGAACGTCTTGAGAGGCCCTGGCTCGAAGAGCTGACCCAGTTGGTCACGATGAAGATCGAGCAATCGGTCCGGAACAGCGAGGTATTGTAGTGCGCCAGATCGGCGATGCGGAGTTCGCACAAGGCTAAGCTCTCGCGACCGGACCAGTTCGATGCAGATTTCCCACATTGGATTGACGAACCCGCGAAACCCGCCGAGAGAACAATGCTCGGGGTCTGCGGAGAACGGACGCTCGAGGTCTGCTTTGATCGTTTTGAAGTTGGACCAGCAGAGCTGGACAAAAGAGGCGACGCTTTTCGTCGCCGACAACAGCGTTCGCTCGTCCCCGCGCCCGTAGCTCCCGCGCCCTGGCGAGTCTCTAGTCGCGCACGTCGGCCAAGTTCACGTGCCCTGCCCCCGCTTCTGAGCGTCTGCTCACATTGGCTCTCGCAAGCTTTCTCTTGATCTGCCGGTGCACACGCCGCCTCCTAACCAATTGAAACGCTTGAACTCTCGCTCCAATCCATCATGGGCTAGTTTGGGGTAACCTAAGGAAGTGTCGTCGAACGAGGTCGAACGGCGACGCAAGTTGGTACGGCGTGAGGACGTCGCACCCGTCGCTCTTTCAAGGAGCTAAATCCGGTGATCGCGTCCTAATTGTTTCGTTGTGCGGTCCAATATCCCGAGCAGCGCCCACCTCCTGCGTGGCCGCTCCAGGTCCCGCGGCCGGTGTCTTGCGTCAGCTTTCCCGACCCGGATGCGTATTTGTCGTGGACCGTCACCGACGCGCGAACCGCACCCGATCTTCCGACATAGCCGCTGAACTTCACCAGATTGGGATGCGTCACGACGCCATCATTTATGTTCACTGAGAAATTGTAGGTCGGATCGCAGCTTCCGCGTTGTGTAACGAAGGTGAGATTCCAGGGACCGTCGTAAGAGGTTCTGGCTTCGGCAGCCGTCGCCAGAGTAAGGCAGACGCAGCCAATGAAATTAGCCATCAGTCGCTTGTTCATGATCTTCTCTCCAGAGGAATTGGTGGATGTTCAGTAGGCAGTCGTATGTGCTTGGGTTGATCTATCGCAGCCGTGCGTAGACCATCTTCTTTCACCGCGCGTTTCACGAGCCGGTGCGCATTTCGGCAGGCCCTACGCAGCCGTCCAGCCGCCGTCGATAGAAAGGTTGGCACCGGTGATTTGCGCGGCGTCCTGGCTGCACAGGAACAGCGCCAGCGACGCCACCTGCTCGACCGTGACGAACTCCTTCGTCGGCTGGGCCGTGAGCAGGACATCGTTGATTACCTGATCCCTGCTCATGTTGCGCGCGTTCATCGTGTTCGGGATCTGCTTCTCCACCAGCGGCGTCCAGACGTAGCCGGGGCTGATGCAGTTGCAGGTGATCTTCGACCGGGCGAGTTCCAGCGCCACCGTCTTGGTGAGCCCCACGATGCCGTGCTTGGCCGCGACATAGGCCGACTTGAAGGGCGAAGCGACCAGCGAATGCGCCGAGGCCGTGGTGATGATACGGCCCCAGCCGCGCCTCTTCATGCCAGGAGTAACGGCACGGATCGCATGGAATGCGGAGGAGAGATTGATTGCGATGACTGCGTCCCACTTTTCGACCGGAAAATCCTCGATTGGCGAGACATGCTGGATGCCGGCGTTGTTGACGAGCACGTCCACGCCGCCAAATGTCCTCTCGGCAAACGAGATCATGTTGGCGATTTCCACTGGCTCGGCCATATTCGCGGGCGAATAGATGGCCTTCACCCCGAAATCGCTCTCGATTGCGATCCGCGTTTTTTCGACATCAGCCGGTGCCCCAATTCCGTTGAGCACGATGCTGGCTCCGGCGTCCGCAAAGGCCCGCGCATACGCGAGGCCGATGCCGCTGGTCGAGCCGGTCACAACTGCGACTTTACCTTTCAAGATACTCATTGCTTTTCCTTGTTGATCTGTGCCGGTCCTCCGGCTCGTTGCCGCAAGCGTTTCTGGACGCGCGCGGGCGATTGCAGCCGTCCATCATGTGACCAGAGTTCTCTCGTAGCTCCGGAGCGGGCGTCGGACCGGCTGTTGCAGATAGTCGTGAACGACCTTGCCCAGCCCTAGCGTAAGGTCTGCGCGGATGTGAATCGCGGACACGACCTCGAGGACCGGCAAATCGGCCACCGGAGCCAGCGCGTGAGGCATCAAGGAGAGCGCCGCGGGTCCGGTCCACGCCCCTTTCAAGACAAGTTGCTCAAGGTGATATTCGACGAGTTCGCAGATCCGCGGACTGCCGTCGACGTGCGGAATAATCTTGAGAAGGAAGTTCGGCTCTTCGAGAGCGGCCTTGACTTGCGCCAGATCGGCTTCGCGGTGCTTGTATCCCATCGTGCCGGTTGCTACCCGCAACGGTCCGTAATCCAGGGTGCCGATCAGCGCATCGATCTCGGTCCGCAACGTGGGCTGGCCGAGCTTTTTCGGAAAGCCCCAGAGCTCCCGGCCGCCCGCGATCGGCCCCTCATCGTTCAGGAACATGCAGTGGGTGTAGCCGCCCTTGCGACCGCGGAACGACACTGGGATGACCTGGCCGCTCTCGGTGTAGTCGCCAAAACCATTGGAATCCGGCATCCGGATGAACTCGTATTTGACCAGCGCTTCGCGTTCATCAAATTCGAGCGGAGCCGGAACGACCGATCGCAGCTTCGCCGGATCGGTGCGATAGGTGATAATCAGGTATTCGCGATCGACGAAGCGATATGGTCCCGGCGGATAGGCCGGATTGGTGAGCGGCATCGCAAATGCGCGGCTCACCACTTCATTCTCGTGCATTCGATTTCTCCTGTGACTGGGAATAACCGGCTGGCTGGCCTATTCGCGACCGTCCTGCTCAAGATCGAAGGTGGAGACGCCGTCCGCACTGGTCGGGCGGGCCAGCACCTCGGGATGACGGAGGGTGCGCAACGCATCGTGATATCCGGCGCGCCAATGGTCCTGCATCGAGAGGCGGGAGAACTCGTAGTCCTTGGAGTGGCCTTCGTAGCCCCGCGCGCGATAGATCAGGTGGACGAGGCTGTGCACGTTGTGAGAGCCAGCACTCCTGAGCAGCCTGACGTCTTCTTGCTCGCGCAGATCTTCAGGCAGCCTGCTCAAGAGAGCCGCCAGCTCTCGTTGCAACCGGTGCAGGCTCTTGAACTGGTCTGTGCTCGCCCGCGTGCGGCTCGAATACTGAATCTCCTTTTGCCGCGTGACGACGTCGGCCATGTTGCGCGGGATCTGGCCGCGCGCGCTCCAGAGATCGACCTGAAACACAAGCGTGTCCTGACGGGCGCCACACTCGATCACCCACTGCAAAGGCGTGTTGGATACGAGGCCGCCATCCCAATAGTGTTCGCCATCGATTTCGACCGCCGGAAAGCCCGGCGGCAGCGCCCCACTCGCCAGGATGTGCTCGGGCCGAATCGTATGCGTGGCCGTGTCGAAATAGACCAAATTGCCGGTTCTCACATTGACGGCCCCTGCGCTGAACCGCGTCAGGCCGGCGTTGATGCGATCGAAATCGACAAGGCGCTCGAGTGTCGTCTTGAGCGCGCTCGTGTCGTAGATGCTCGTGGCGGCAAGCGTTCCACCCGCTTGCAGCCATGGCGCCAGTGGCCGCGCAGAAAAGAATCCGCTCGCGCCAAACATCGCCGCAAAGCTCGCATTCACCTGATTGAGAAAATTGCGGGTGTGATCGCTATTCATCAGATCGGTGAACGGCGTGTCCAGCGTCACCTGCGTCCAGAACTCGCGAAGGCGGTCAACGCGGGAATTGGGCGGATTGCCCGCGATGATTGCAGCATTGATCGCTCCAATCGAAATGCCGGCAATCCAATCCGGATGGATGTCGGCTTCCGCCAGGGCCTCGTAGACGCCTCCCTGGTAAGCGCCCAGAGCGCCGCCGCCTTGCAACAGCAACGCGATGCAATCGAATGGCAGACGCCGGTCGGCGGTCGCGAGATGTGGTCGAGGCTGAAAGTTCATGGTTCGTGTGCTCTTGGTTTGCGGTTGCTCAAGCCCGCCCTCTATCCGGATCGCGGTCGTCGAAGGCATCCGGCTTAATAAAATATACCGTTTAGTTTATTTACTGGTCAAGCCGTGCGCGTTCACAAGCTCGTGCTGCAACTGATTGAGACCCACTGCGCCCGACCCTGTGTCGACTGTCCCAACCAGCTCGACACGATGGCGCAATGCCAAGGTCCGCTTCGACGTCACGCAGCAGGGATTAACAACCGATCTCCGTCAAGGTCAGCCCCGAGTTCGTGATTGTCAGTTGCAAATCAGAACGCGTCGCTGGCGGCCGTAGGCGTAGTAGCAATCGCTATCGGAATAATTGCCATTGTTCGAGCTGCCATAGGCATAGCCTGCAGAGCCTCCAGCGACGTAGGCTGCACCATAGCCGTATCGCCGCCCGCCATAGCCATGGCTGAAGCTTCCGGAACGGCTGTAGCTGACCGATGCAGAGCGAGCCTGGACCGAGCCTGCAACCGCGGGTCCGTCACGACCGCCGGCGGGGACGCCGCCAAGCGCCCTTAGATCGCCGCGAGGACGAGCGCCGGTGCCCAACCGAGGAGCCGGACCGCCAAGGCCGGCATGGGCCGCACCGCCGGGCCACATGGGAGGTGGACTTGCGAATGCCGGAGGACCGCCGGCCGCGATCGGCGGAGGGCTGCCCGGCCCCATTGGAGGCGGACCGGGGAATTGTGCAAACACCGCAGTCGGCGCCCACGAAATCGTTGCGAGCGCTACGCTGACGGACAGCGTCAAGAGTGCCTTCTTCCCGGACATGATAGTCTCCGTTTCAGATTTGCGTTTCAAGGACCGGCACCTGCGCGGACGGCGCAAGAGTCGGGGTCGGCGAATGAGTCTCGGGCGCCGGGTCAACCGTCTCAGACATCGGCCGGCCCTCGTCTTGGACTGGGTAGATCCGGAACCACGCCACATAGAGCGCCGGCAGGAACAAGAGCGTTAGCATCGTGCCGACGATGATGCCGCCCATCATCGCGTAGGCCATCGGGCCCCAGAAAATCTCGCGCGCGATCGGAATCAGCGCGAGACTCGCGGCCGCCGCCGTCAGCAGGATCGGACGCATCCGATGCTCGGTCGCTTCCACAACAGCATCCCAGGCCGGCCGCCCCTCCTTCCTTAAATCCTCGATCTGCACGATCAGGATCACCGAGTTTCGGACCAGGATGCCGATCAGCGCGAGCACACCCAGGATGGCAACGAAGCCGAGAGGTGCGTCGCTCGGCAGCAGGGCCATGACGACGCCGATTACGGCAAGCGGTGCGACCGCGAACACCAGGAACAGGCGGTGGAAGCTCTGCAACTGAATCATGAGGACCGTAGCCATGACGAACAGCATCAGCGGAACGACGGCCACGATCGGCGACTGGCTCTTGGCGCTCTCCTCGACGGCGCCGCCGATTGCCACCGAATAACCCGCTGGCAGTGCTTTGCTGAACTCCGCCACCCTCGGTGCCAACTGATCCATGATTGTCTTCGGCTGGACGTTGGTGACGATACCGGCCTTCAGCGTGATCGTCGGAATCCGCGCGCGACGCCAGATGGTCGGCTGCTCGATTTCGTAGCGCAGATTGGCCACGGCTCCGAGCGGCACCGATTGTCCGCCCTGTCCGGTCAACTGCAGATCCCGGAGCGTATCGATCGAGCCGCGCTCGACTGCGGTCGCGCGTCCCGTGACATTGACGAGATAGATGCTGTCGCGAACTTGTGTGATCTGGGTGCCCTCGAGCACCGAGTTCACGGCGGTGGCGATGTCTTCCGACGTCACGCCGAGCTGACGGGCCTTGTCCTGGAGCACATCGACCTTGACGACCCGCGCAGGCTCCATCCAGTCGAACACGACGTTGCCGAGATCGGGGTTGCTCCGGACGATGCCGGCGAATTGCTGCGAGAGATCCCTGACCTTCGCGACGTCAGGTCCGCTCACGCGATATTGCACCGGACGCCCCACGGGCGGGCCCACCTCGAGCAACTTGACGTAGGTGTCGGTACCTGGAAACGTCTTCCTCAGATATTCCTCGAAGCGCGCCTTGACGAGGTCGCGCGCCTTTATGCCGCCCTTGGTCACGACGACCTGCTGGCCAAACCAGGCATTGGCCGTCTGCACGTCGAACGACAGCACAAACCGCGGCGCGCCTGTGCCGACATAGGTCGACCAATGCTCCACGGAGCCATTGCCCTGCAGCTGTTCGCGCTCGAAGCGCGCCATCTGCGCATTGGTTTCGGCAATCGAAGCGTTCTGCGGGAGATTCCAGTCAATCACCAGTTCGCTGCGGTCCGACGAGGGAAAGAACTGCTGCTGCACGAAATTCATGCCGAACAACGCGACGAGGAACGCCGCAACCGTCACGCCCACCGTGATCCAGCGGTGATGCATGCAGACGAGCAGCAGACGGGAGAACATCTGCGCCATCCGACCCTTCGCCTCATGATGGCCCTTCATCTTTGCCGGCAGGATGGTAACGCCGAGCAGCGGTGTGAACAGCACCGCGACGACCCACGACACGATCAGAGAGACCGCAATCACCACGAACAGGGTGAAGGTGAACTCGCCGGCATTGCTGCTGTTCAGCCCGATCGGGATGAAGCCCGCGACCGTAACCAGCGTGCCCGTCAGCATGGGAAAGGCGGTCGACGTATAGACGTGGGTTGCCGCCTTTTCGAGGGGATCGCCGACCTCCAGCCGGGCCACCATCATTTCGACGGCAATCATGGCATCATCGACCAGAAGGCCGAGCGCGATGATCAATGCGCCAAGCGAAATTCTCTGCAATGAAATGCCGGCATAGGCCATCACTACGAACGTAATGGCGAGAACCAGCGGGATCGCAATTGCGACGACAAGCCCGGCGCGCATGCCCAAGCTGAGAAAGCTGATGGCGAGAACGATGACCACGGCCTCGAACAGCGCCTCAGTGAAGCCCGATACCGCATGCTCGACGACGACAGGCTGATCGGCGACCAGGTGAACGCCGACGCCGATCGGCAGGTCGGCAATGACCTTTGACATCTCCTCTTTCAGAGCCTCGCCGAAGTGAAGCAGGTTTGCGCCAGACTTCATGCCGATGGCTAGTCCGATTGCGGGCTGGCCGTTGTACCTGAACAGGGTCTTCGCCGGATCGGCATAACCGCGCGTGATGGTCGCGACGTCGGTCAGCGGAAAGAAGCGGTCGTTGATCCGAAGATTGACCGCGTTCAGGCTTGCCTCAGACGTGAACCGGCCATTTACCCGCACGCTGATCCGCTCGGGCCCGTCCTGGAACACCCCGGACGGTGCGACCGCGTTCTGTCCCTGCAAGGAGGCCATGATCGAGTGGACGTCGAGGCCAAGGGCGGCGACCTTCCGGGTGGAGAATTCAAGGTAAATCACCTCGTCCTGCGTTCCCAGAATGTCGACCTTGCCCACATCCGGCACGGTCAACACCTTGGCGCGGATTCCTTCGACCTCATCGCGGAGCTGACGCTGGGTCAAGCCGTCGCTGGTGAAGGCATAGATGTTGCCAAACACGTCGCCGAAGCGATCGTTGAAGCCCGGCCCGATCACGCCTTGCGGGAATTCGCCCTTGATATCCGCGATCATGTTGCGGACGCGGACCCAGGTCGGCTTGACGTCAGCCGCCTTTGTCGTGTCGCGCAGATAGACGAACACAGTGGTCTGGCCCGCGACCGTCACGCTCTTGGTGTAGTCGAGCGACTCCAGCTCCTCGAGCTTCTTTTCGATCCGGTCGGTGACCTGGCGGGTCATCTCTTCGGGCGATGCGCCCGGCCACTGTGCCTGGATCACCATGGTCTTGATGGTAAAGTCGGGATCTTCCTGGCGACCAAGCTGAAGATAGGCAAAGAGGCCTGCTGCCATGAAGGCGATCATGAAATACCAGACCAGCGAACGGTGGCGGAGCGCCCAGTCGGAAAGGTTGAACGACGTCATGGGTTCTGATCCTGTTCGATACGGACGTGTTGTCCTGGCTTGAGGCTGTGGATTCCGGCGGTCACGATGCGCGCACCGGGATAAAGCCCATCGGCGACGCGGGCACCTGCGGGGTCCCCGGCGAGATCGACCTTGTGCAGCGATACGGTGCTCGACGGCTGATCGACGACCCAGACGAAGTTCGCGCCATCCTTGGCGAGCACCGCCGAGGCGGGAACGCGCAATGTTGGAGTTTGCGCTTGGCTGAGCTTCGCCGTAACGGTCGTGCCCAAGCGGAAGCTTTCAGGCGGATTGTTCAGTGCGATGCGGACTCGCCGCAGGCGCGTCACGGGGTCTGCCTGCGGGGCGATCTCGCGAACCTTGCCTTCGACCCGGGCGGCGGGGAGCAACTGCAAGCCGACGGTGAACGGCAAGCCGATTTCAAGCGGCACCGGGAAATCCTCTCCGATATCGACCACCGCCTCCCGGATGTCGGGCCTCGCAACCGTCACGACATTTTGGCCAGGAGAGACCACCTGTCCGACTTCTGCGCCCACCGCAGTGACGACGCCGGAGAAATCGGCCTTGAGCTGGGCATAACCCCGTTGCTCTATGGCCTTGATCAAGTTCGCCTGTGCGTGCGCGACCGACGCGGCGGCACCGGCTCGCGCCTGCTCGGCGTTGTCCAGTGTCTGCTTTGTGGTGGCGTCGGTTGTGATGAGGGTTCGCTGCCGCTCCTCAGTCGCCGTGGCAGTCGCCAGCAGCGCTTCGGCCTTGGTGAGCTCAGCCTTCGCCGCGCGCACGGCAAGCTCCAGAGCCATGGAATCGATGACACCGACCGTTTGTCCCTCGCTGACGAGGTCGCCAACAGAGACGGGACGCCCGGTCAGACGTCCCAGGACGCGAAACGCGAGATTGGTCTTGTACCGCGGCTCGACAACGCCAACGGCGACGACGCCGTCCGGGCGGTTCGGCTCGAGGACCGTCGACAGCACGGGTCGCACAGGCTCGGGCGCTTTCGCGTCCTGCTGACATCCTGCCAGCGCGAGCGCTGACACAAACGTGCCGGCTGCAATCATGGCGCGCCTCTTCATGACGGGTCTCCCTCATATGTGACGGCCTGGCCGTTGCTCAGCAGCTTGCCGCCATCGATCACGACGCGCTCGCCTGGCTTGAGTCCCGCCTTGATCAGCACTTCACGGGCTTCATAACCGCCGATCGTCACCGGCTTGAGCGCAGCTGTTTTCGTCACCGGATCGACGGTCCAGACCGCGGGCTTCGATCCGGCCGCCGCCAATGCGCTCCAGGGCAACGCGATCTGCTGCTGGGCTTTCGCTTTGACAGTTCCCGCCACGGCGCTTCCAAGCGTCATCGCTGCCGGCGGATCCTGGATGGCAACCTTGACGCGGATGGTCGCGCTCTTCGCGTCAATCGCGGGTGACACCTCCCTGACATGCCCCCTCGCCGCCACACCTGCGTCGGAGACAAGCGCCAACGACACGCGCCCTTCGTCGAGATCGCCAAACAAGAGAGATTCGTAGATATCGAACACGGCATCCCGTTCGCCGTCCTGCGCCAGCGAGAAAACGGGTTGTGCGGCCTGGACGACCTGGCCGACTTCCAAATTGCGCGCGGTGACGACGCCTGCCTCTTCGGCGCGCAGCGCCGTATACCCAAGGGCGTCTTTCGACGTTCCGAGCTCCGCTTTTGCGGCTTCAAGCGCACCTTCTGCGGTTCGCAACCCTTCCTGCGCCTGATCGTAGACCGTCCGCGTGGTAAAACCGCTTGCGATCAGCGCCTTTTGCCGTTCGAAGGTTACCTTGGCCACGCGCAGCTGAGATTCTGCGGCCAGCACCGCCGCGGTCGCGGCATCGACGTCGGCCTGCTGCTCGGTTGGATCGAGCACAGCCAGGATCTCTCCAGCCTCGACGTGAGCGCCGACATCGACATACCGCGCGAGCACACGTCCGCTGACGCGGAATGACAGGTCAGCGTGGAAACGGGCCTGGATTTCGCCGGTCAGGGTGACAGAGGTTTGGCGGTCGCGTGGCTGCACGATCTCCGTACGCACGATCGCCGCGCGCGCGACGGGAGCGGCGGCGCGATCGTTGCAGCCACTCAGCGCGATTGCGACAAGCGCCGCCGCCAGGCCACCGGGGCCCCTCAGCTTGCGTTTCCGGGCAGCTTGGTCGATTTCGCCGTGGTTCGTAGCGTGAAGGGTCATAGCAGGTCCATGCGGTGGCGGGGTGACATCAGCGCGCCCAGCACATCCGCCGCTGGACGGGCAGAAACGGGCGGGGCTCCGTGAGCCGGATTCGGATCCGGTCGGGTCGCAACGGGGCGGCTCTCCCGATCGTGGCAGCTCGCTCCTGTGCAAAGTGCCGAGGCATCGGAAGGGTCGACGTTTGACCGGCGAGGCGACCGCATGATGCGACGTTTCGCCATCGCCCCGGTCGCCTGCCGCTCACGCGCTGACAACGGAAACGAGAGGACGACGGACGTGAATCCGTCACCAAAGCCATGCTCGACACGGCCGCCGAGACCCCTGGCAAGATCATTGCTGAGCCGCAGTCCGCGCCCCGCAGCGCTCCGTGACGACCGCGATCCATTGTCGAGGACGACGCAGTTCACCAGCGCGCCGATTCGTGTCAGCTTGATCTTGATTTCCCCGGTCCGCGCCTCGAAGCCCGCATGCGTCGCTGCATTGGTGACGAGCGCGTGGACGATCAATCCGAACTGCCGGCATCGCTCGGGTTGGAGCGGAAGAAATTCGGTCGCGAGTGCCAGCCGGATGTCCATCCGATCCAGCAACGAACGGCGCACGGCGCAGCCCATCATGCGAATGTAGGTCGCGGCGTCGATCAGCGCCTTGCCCTTGGGCACTGCCAGCGTCTGTTGCAGATCGGCATAACCGTGCAGTAACTCGACGACGTCGCTGAGGGCGCGCTTGGCCTCCGCGCCCTCGACCCGGACGGCCGCGGCCGAGATCAGGTTGATCGCCGAGGCGAGCCCACCATCGATCCGGTGATTCAATTCGCGCAGCAGGATGCCCTGCTGCACTATTGGCGAACCCGGGCTGCATATACTCACGACGGTCTCCTCAGTTGCGCCGAACAGGCGGCGGTCGAACGCGCCTGTGGCGATCGACCGGTCATCCGGATCAGCCGGATCAGCCGGCGCAGGCACGAGCTAAACTATACTATACCGTATATTTTCTTTTCATTGCATTTCCTGCCGGCACGTGTCAAGTGCAATCCAGACACGCAAAAACTCGTGGTGAGGAGATCCTGATGGCAAAGAACAAAAGCCCGAAACGCGGCAGGCCACCCAAAGACCTGGCCGGCGACGTCCAGGCGCGGATTCTCGATGCAGCCCAGCAGCTCTTTCTCGAGAAAGGATTTCGGAGCGCCAGTATCGACGACATCTCCGAGTTGGCGCCTGCGAGCAAACCGACCATCTATGCCCACTTCCCCGGCAAGGAGGCGCTGTTCGTGGCTGTGGTGGCGCGGACCATCAACGGATTGACCGATTTCGAGGGGTTCACGCCGGCAGGCCGCACCATCCAGGAAAAGCTCGCCAATCTCGGCATCGAGATCGTGGAGAGATTTGTCGAGGACACGTTGGACCTCACGCGCGCAACGATCGCCGAGGCGCGCCGATTTCCCGAGTTGAGCCGGAATGTTCACGATGCGGCGCGCGACCGCGCGGCTGGAGCGGTTTCGCAGCTCTTGAACGAGGCGACGCACAGGGTCGCGCGCTCAGCCAAAGGCCCCCTCAGCGCAAAGCGGAGCGTTGCGACCGCTCAAATGTTCATGGATCTCATTCTGCTTCCGATGCTGATGAGATCTCTGATGGGCGAAGAACTGAAAGATCTCAAAAAGGAGCTGCCGACGTTCCTGCACGAGCGGGTCAATTTCTTTCTCGCGGCTTGCGAGGCGGACTGGAGACCGTGAACCAGCCGAAGGCCCTGCAGCTATCCTTGCGCCACGACTTTGGGACGGACATCGGCGGCCAGGCCGATCGGCCGCCCCCACGGTCCATGACGCATAGCGCCGGCGCAGAAATCCATCATCTCGTCGAATGTGGGCAGAACGGCAGCCGCATTGATCCGCGACGGATTGAGATAGCCCTCCATTGCTTCAAGCAGGCAACAGGCCATTGCCATTGCACATCCCGGTCGCAGCTCGCCGCTCGCCTGTCCGGCAGCGATGGTCGCGCGCACAAGCCCCCGGATACGGTCTGCGTGAGACAGGGCGACTGCCCAGTTCTCGCGTACCGCCGCGGCGACCAATTCGTGTTGCTTGGTGTCGTGCTCCAGCCGATGTTGGTGCAGCTGCGAGATCGTCCTCAAAGCAGCCGTCAGGCGCTCGAGAGCGGAGTCGCCGCGAGCCGCAAGCGTTGCAGCCGCGGACACGCGATCGAGATGATCCGCCACGACCGTCTCTTCGATCGCCTGCCTTGAAGGAAAAAAGCGGTAAACGTTAGCGGGCGACATCGACGCCCCGCGAGCGAAATCGGCGACGGTGGTCTTCCTGAAACCGATCTCGCCGTGCAATCGGATCGCTGCGTGGACGATCCGCCGACGAATGCACGACAATTCGACTTCGCGCATCCGCTCTTGCATCGCTTGCGACCTCAGCGAGATGCGATCGAATGCAATTCACGCCGGCAGGTTTCGCCGAAGTGACGCAAGGGATCCATCTCCTTCATGAGCTCTGGCAAATCGACCAGTTCGGGGTTCGGCGAAAGGTAGGTTTCGACGATCAGGCGGCCTGCCCGCTCAGCGGCTTGAACCACCTCATCGCTAGAAAGAATCCTCATCCGCCCGATAAGCGCGTACAGCTTGACCAGTTGCGGAATCTCGGATCTGTCGCTGACGAGCGCCTCGGCGTAGAGACGAGAGGCTTCCTCAATGAAACTCCTATAAAGCCGCTCGCGCTTGGCGATCGACCGGGCATCATGGCGCTCGCGAAGCTTGCGGCGCCGGGTCACCCATCCTGTCACGATCGTGGAGATCGCTCCGAAAGCCGAGCCGCCGAACGCGGCAAAGGCGGGCGCATAAATCGTGTTCATGCGATCAGTCCTCATCTCTCGCGCTGCGGCGGGGCGCCCCGATAGTCCTGACCGCCGCAGTTTCCGCAGCACGGTCGAAGACGGCCCTGCAAGCATCGCTGAGCGCTGACTCTTTTTGCCGGAGACAGGCCTCTACGTTCGTGGCGTCGGGGATGTAGCCAAGGCACAGCCGGAAGGCGTCAGGCGCGCATGCTGCCCTCTGTTCAGGAGTGCCGCGGTTCTCTTCCGCGACGGCAGTCCCGTTGCCGAACATCGCCGCCAGCATGATTACTAATGTGTACTTGAGCATACAAAATCCCTTCTTCTGCCGAGGCATCGCGCTTTCGAACGGGAAACGCAGCATCATGCTCCGATTCCCTGCCCGTCGAACTGTCTGAACACGA
The DNA here is from genome assembly GCF_054063415.1 of Bradyrhizobium sp. USDA 4011. Lineage (NCBI taxonomy): Bacteria > Pseudomonadati > Pseudomonadota > Alphaproteobacteria > Hyphomicrobiales > Nitrobacteraceae > Bradyrhizobium > Bradyrhizobium sp. USDA 4011. The sequence continues at coordinate 7,671,413 of NZ_JBSSGG010000001.1, read as the reverse complement.
GCTTGTGAGTCTTCGCTCTTGACACACCCCGCGGCCCGGGATGTATATGAACTATACGGTTTAGTGTATTTAAGGAGCCGAGAATGTCAACCCTCTTGTGGTCGTTCGCAAAGGAAAATCCGTGGCCGGGGCTTGCGCTCGCATCCCTGAACCTGGTCGTGGCCCTGTCCCTCGTGGCCCTGAGTCTGCTGCTGGGTGTTACGATAGCGTTGCTTGCCGAGCTGCACGCATTCGCCGGCGAGCGGTCCTGCATCGCGCCGAAAGGACTTCAGCACGGGACCCGGGCGCTGTGAGCAGAACATCCGTCTTGTCAATGCGTGCGCGCGGTTCAGTCGATACTCAAGCTCCCGTGTGGGGTTACTTTATGTGGGTCGGCGGAGCGTTGCTCGTGCTGCTCTTTGCGGCCAATTCCCTGCTGCCGCTGCCCCCGCCAAACAAGCACATCGAATCGCACTCTACGCTTCCGCCGATCCGGATCGCCTCCGAGCTGAAGGGACCGGAAGCAGTCATCATCGATACCAGCCAGCCCGGTTTCCGGCCCGATCTTCCGGATAGTGAGATTGCAGTCCCTTCGCCGCTTACCTCGGATGTGGCCGATACCGTACGACAGCCGCACGCGCCAATATCCGAGCAAGCCGATGCGAGTGATGGTAGTCCCGCAATTCCCATCCATGTCCGCGAAACGTTGGCGCAGTTAAAGCTGGGACTTTCCGAACAAGCCGACTCAAGCACGAGGCCAGTCGGGCTTACCTCGGAACCACGACGCAATTTCGCACGGACTCGGTCCGGGAAGCGGCGGCGACCTGGTCGGCATTCGAGTCTCGATACCACACTCGAACGGTGCGCTTCACTGAGCCAAGGTTCGTGTCGATAGGCCCGTCGTGGACCCTCGCACACCCATAAGACCACCGATCAGTTTTTTCACGGACAGCCACGGGATTTGCCTCATGTCGAAGAAGCGATTGTTAGCGATTATCGTCTTGTCCGCCACGTTTGCTGCTACGGGCACGAGAGCCGACGTCACCCACTCACCTTTGGACGCCGCAAAAAGCGGCGTAGCCGCCCAAGGCTATGCCGATGAGGCAGCGATACGTCGCCTGATCGAGCAATTTCGCACGATAAAGATACAACTCAGTCAGGCGGTAGCGATCGCCGAGCATCTACATGACGGTTCAAGGCCGGTGGATGTCAGCTTTGAGATATCCGGTCCGGCCATTTATCGCGTGCGAACGGTAAGAAACGAGCGCATTTGGGAAAATGTCGTAGATGCGAACACCGGAAACGTGACGGAAAAGGAAATATCGTCATCGCTGAAGGAACTCGACCGAGAGGATCTCGGCAAAATCATTGCCCTGAAGTCAGTTGAGCAAGAGCTGTCGGACGCCGTACGCATCGCCGAGAAAGCTACAGAGGGAAGCGCTCTAGCCGGAGGTCTGATAAAGCAGGATGGCAAACTCAACTTCGTGGTCGTCATCGCCAGTGGTGATCGCTTGAAGGAGGTCACGCTCGAACCGCCCAGAGTCGGTAAGCAAGGCGCAACTCCCCGCTAGGCGACGTAGGTCTAAACCGATGGGCCAGATCGCTGTTACCGCGACCTGATGTTTCAGAGATCAGAAGAACTCGCTTTTACCTCAGCCCTGCTCTCGTCCATCCATCGCGTCGAGCCCGACGTCCACGCCTCCGACCGGCTGCTCACATTTGCGGACAATAGATTTTTCTTGATCTCCCGGTGCACACGCCGCCCTCCATCTACTTGAAAAACTTGAACTCTCGCTCCAATCCATCATGGGGAAGTTTGAGCTAGCCACGGCCAAGAAGGTCGAGGCCGATGAAGAGTGGTCCACTTGCGCCAAGAGCTGCCCGAGCTGCTACGTGCGATCGCCGTCTGTGTGGTACAGATCTCGTTCAAGTGGTCGCTCGCGACTATCGTGCCGCCACCTAGACCCATGCACTCCTCAAAGTTGCCATGATGCGTGGAAGCAGACCTCTGCCGCATGCCAACATGCGGCAATCCGTCCGCCGCTCGCATTGGCTTCGCATGATTGCGCGGAGGCGGAAAGTTGACGAGATTGAGGTAAATGATGCGATGTATACGAAGCGCGTTGCGGCCCGACAGCCTCGGCATGATGGGTCTTATCGAGCGACTTGAGAGGCGGTTCACTACGAATTTTGATTCTTGCGTGCTCCCCTCAACCGTGTCGCGGTAGACGGCGACTTCACCCATTCTGTCATCTGGATACAGGTGAGAAGATCAACGTAGCGTCGAGCCACGGTCTCGCAGGGTCGGCTTTGACCCAGATCAAGCGGGCGTCGGCGTTCTCCATCGTGCCCCCTCGCATCATGATCGTCGAAGGCGTACCCAATCCTCCTGCCGTGAGCACGACGCTCGCCGTCGCCAACCTCAGATCGGGCCCTGACGCTTGTTCGGAAAGCCTGACGTGGTCGCGGGTTGACCAGCAGCAGCCTCTGGCAAGCGAAAGATAACTGGCGCAGCAGCACGGCCCATTGGGTTCGGCTCGCGCTTAAGACGGAGAGAAGCCCCAAAGCCATCAGCGGCATGCCAAGCCAGGTCCAGCCCCACCCGTCATCGCCCGCCTTTGCGGTGGAAAAGGCGAGCGACGGCGCCGAGGCGGCAACCACGTCACTGGCGGCCGGCGCGGCCGCCAGAAGTGCCTCCACGTCGACTTGCCGCGGCGTGATCTCGTCAGGCGTGGGCCGGTCGTTCGCGCGTCTGGAAAGGGGGGCCGGCGACACGGGGGTCGCGATCCCGGTAGCAAGGACGGGACCGGCATCAACCACCAGCACGGGCGCGGACGGGCTCGGCCGCGACGTATCCTCGAGTGCGGAGCGCTGCAGCTCAGCGCGCGCATCCACCACCGCCATCCGCTTGCGCGCTGCGATCTTGTCCTCTTCGGCCGTGGCGGCACGATGTCTGGCGGCGCGATGCCGAACCGGCTTCTTCACCGTCTCTGTCCCTTCGGCGATCTGGAACCAGCATCTGCGCCGGCCTTCCACCCGATAGACCCAGTGCTGGCCGTCGGCAGTCGACTTGCCGGGCCGCGGCAAGCACTCCACTTCCGCGGAAGTGGGCGCAGGGGCTGCCGCGGGACCGGTATTGAAGAATCCGGAAAAGGGATTCGAAGACGCAGACGACGTCGAGAGACCTGCAAGAAGCACAAAAGCAGCAAAACAAAATCGCAAATGACCGGACATGGAAACCACCGGTGTTGCGCCCCTGCCCGGAAACCCGATTTGACCGTGACCTAGGTCGCAATGCGACTTAAATCCGGCAACGCAGTGGATTCATTTTGGCCATAGGCAAGGTGCAGGCACGAATTCCGCACCAGTTCTGCAGTCGGGGGCCCGACGCAAAAGGAGGGGCGCCGACCCAAGCTCGTCCTCGGTTTTGAGCGGATTGACCGCTACCGTCCCTACGACGGCCCGACCATCAGCTCGATCGTCCACTTTTGCCATCCCCTCAAGGTCGCACTTTCAAACATCGGCGCGCGCGCAAAGTTGCAAAGGCTGTAACTGTACCCGAACGGATGTAGCCGATGTTACGGGTACCAGACGAAGCGCCATATCCGAACTGACGACTGGGCATTCGACCTTCCCAGGATGACATTCTGTCCGGAGTGCAGAACCCGTCCGATCGCGCGGAGCGATTGCGATGAGGGAGGCTACGATGGATTTTTCGCGGATGTCGGATGGGATCCGGGTGCATCACGCCTCCCATCGCCACGATGGGTACGATGGCGACGACGAACCGGATTCGGCACCGAGCGCCCCGTTCCCGACTGACGCGGCCGGCGGCAGCGCCCCGGCCCATGGTCCCGGCCCGTTTGCAGGGCTCGATGCGCATCCCACGACCGCGAATTCCCCGCCCCATGACTCCCTCCCGGTTCAATCCGACCATCCCACCGCATCGGGGGTCGGCAGCGGCGGCCACGTCGGCAACCACACTGCGGCGAGCCTGGATGCTTCGGCAACGAAGCCCATAGCCGGCACATCCCATTCCGAGGTGGGCATTGCTTCGGTCGAGAGCGGGTCGAACACGGCCGGGAACGGCGGAGACGGCTACTTTTACGGAAGTATGATTCACGCGTCTCTGTTGATCTATGAACCGATCAACATCTCGGTGAGTTTGGGATACGGCTCTGTCGCCCTGGCCAACCAGTCCAACAATTTGAGTGTCGATCAATCCGCCTTTCAGATGGCCAGCGTCGGCGGACATGGCGGGAATGACAACGTCGCATCGGGAGGCAGCATCAGCACCTCCCTGGGTTCCGGCGTGATCGCGAGCGGCGACAACGGCGCCGGAAATGGCGGCAGCGGCTATTTCTCGGGTGCGTTGGTGGATGCTCCCGTGGCGATCTATCATCCGATCAATATTGCGGTGGCGGGCTCAGGCGGCACTGCGCATGCAAGTCAATCAAACACACTCGACATCGATCAATCGGCTACGCAGATCGCGGGCGTCGGCGGAAGTGGCGGAAATGGCAACATGGCTGCCGGCGGCAGCATCATGACGCTCGACCCCAGTTGGGGATCAAGCTTTGGGGGGAGCGCCTGGGACGTTCAAACGGGCGGGAGCCAGGCCGGCAATGGCGGCGACGGCGCGTTCTACGGGAGTCTCGTCCATTCTTCCGTCGTCGTGTACGACCCGATCAACGTCGCAGTCGCAGCCTATGGCTCCAACGTTCATTCGGCCCAGACGAATGACACCTACGTGGATCAATCCATAGTTCAGATGGCCGGCATTGGCGGGCACGGCGGCAATGGCAACGCCGCGGCGGGCGGCCACGCAGACCTACTTTCCCACGGCTTGTGGGGCGGCTCCGACACGATTGCGACCGGCTCGAACGGCGCAGGCAATGGCGGCAACGGCTATTTTTCCGGCAGTCTGATCGATGTCAGCGTCGCGATCTATGCACCCATCAATATCGCAATCGCAGGTCCCCATTCGACGGCCGTGGCCGACCAGGTCAACAACGTGCACATCGACCAGAGTGCGGTCCAGATTGCCGGAATAGGCGGAGACGGCGGCAACGGCAATCTCGCGCTGGGTGGCGATCTTTCCGCCCATCTTCTGTCGGATCTTCACCTGTTGGCATAGCGAAACATCGTGTCGCTCGCGCAAGGCCCGATCGCGGGGCAGCGGACTCCGTCCTGCGCATGCAAATCTCGCGCAGAGGCGGCTTCCCCCGATGTTTCGAGCTCCGATGTTGCGCGACGAATGTCATCCTTTCGTACGTAGGCCGACCAAGCCGGATGGTGTCCGATTTGACATCTATCGCCATCGCGCGTGGGCGGATCAGAGTTGCCGCGCGCGTCCGCCTGATCGGGATGGATGATGCGAGAAAGCCAACAGCAACAGAAAGAGAAGGAGGGAGGCTCAGATGATGCCCAAAGCGATCAACATCTCGGACTCGATCGAATTCAAATCGATCAGCACCGGTGGTCAGAATGTCGGAAATGGCGGCGACGGCACCTTCAAGGGAGCCATCATCAGCAAGCCGACGCTCAACTTCGATCCAACCAACAAGGCGGAAGGTGCCGACGTGCACGTGAGCACCGGCGATCACGTCAAACAGACGGCAGATTGGGATGCCGGCGGCGCCAACGCGCAGGCCTCGTTGTTTTCGAAGGCCCATGGCGGAGACGCCGAGTCGAATGGAAGCCAGAAATCCTACAGCGGTTATGATACCTCCAAGGTCTACGCCAATACGGATGCGACCCAGATCAACAAGCTCTCGGTGGACCAGCATCAAGAGGTCGTTGCCGGCATCGGCGGCAATGGGGGAGACGGCAACGCCGCGCTGGGCGGCGAAGTGGACTTCCATCTCAGTACGTTCTGACCGCCGGCCCGTCCGACTGGCAGGACCGGTGATCGCTGTCACCGGTCCTGCAGTTCAAGCCAATACCCCGCCGATACCGTTGGCAGATGACGTCGGCCATCGGTCAAGTGCGCCGGACCTCGATTTCAGGCGGTGACGACATGCTGATGCCGCCCATTCAGTTGCCCATTCTGCCGCAGATCCGGACGCCACTGCACGCAGCCCTCCGGTCCTGCGTGGGACCGCTCGGTCTCGTATTCGCATATAGCTGCAGCTACAACCTGCTTCTGTTTGCTCCCTCCATCTATCTTCTTCAGATCTATGACCGGGTGCTGTCGAGCCGGAGCGTCGACACGTTGCTCCTGCTCACGCTCATTGTCGCGATCACAGTGGTCGTCGGCGGCGTGTTCGATGCCTTGCGGCGCGCCGTCCTTGGACGCCTTGGCGCCTGGCTCGACGATCGCCTTCGTCCTTGCGTGCTTTCGGCCGGGCTCGAATCGGCGTTTCGCAGCGATTGGACGCAAGCGTCGGGCGCATATCGGGATCTTACCGTGCTGCGCCAGTTCGTCGAGTCCGGCGCATGTACGATGCTGTTCGACGCGCTCTGGGCGCCCTTGTTCCTCCTTGTCCTCTTTCTGATCCATCCCCTGCTTGGCGTGGTGGGCGCCTGCTGCGTCGCCTTCCTGTTCGCACTCACGGTTGCCGGAGAGCTGGTCACGGAAGACGTTCTGCTCAGATCCGGCGCCGCGCTGTCCAGAAGCTGCGGCCGCCTCCAGACTGCCGCGGGCAACATCCACATGATCCGCGCCATGGGAATGTTCGATAGCGCTGCACGCATGATCCACCGTGACGCGCAGCGCGCGCGCAGAGAGCACGATGTCGCACTCCGGCGAGGCGAGATCGTCATGCTGGCCACCAAGCCGGTTCGCGCGCTGTCGCAGGTCTTGATCATGGCGGCTGCCGCGTGGCTCGTCCTCGATCACGGGAAGAGTCCGGCAATCATCTTTGCTTCTACGCTGATGTTCAGCAGGGCGCTCGCGCCGGTCGAAAGTGCGGTCGCAGGCTGGAAATCACTCGTGGCGGCCGTGAGCGCCTGCCAGCGGCTTGGCGCACTTCTCGCCGCATTCCCCGTCACGCGGCGGCAGAACGCGGAGTTTTCTCCGCCGCAGGCGCATAGCGGCCTCGTCGTCGATAATGTTAGCGTGAGGCTTGGGGGAACCAACCATCTTCTGCTGAACGGCGTCTCGTTCAGCCTCATGCCCGGAGAATGCCTTGGCATTATCGGTCCGTCAGGGTCAGGCAAGTCCTTGCTCGGCCAGGTGATCGCCGGGCTGTCGATGCCAACGCATGGCCGTGTCTTCCTCGACAATACCGACGTCTCGCTGCTTCGCGAGTGCCGAAACGGCGACCGTCTAGGATATCTCCCCCAGGACATCAACCTGCTCGGCGACACCATCAACGACATCATCGCACGCCTTGAAGATGCCGACCGGCGGAAGGTCGTCGAAGCGGCCAAGCTCGCCGGAATCCATGAGGCGATCATGCGCTTGCCGCGGGGTTACGACACGGTGGTTCACAGTGAAACGACCTTCTCGCGCGGGTATCGGCAGCGCCTCGGTCTTGCCCGCGCCTTTTTCGGCAGTCCACGCCTCATCGTTCTCGACGAACCCAACGCCAGCCTCGACTACGGGGGCGAGCGAATGCTCCTGGATGCCATCGAGCCCATGAAGCGCGCCGGCGTCATCCTTGTCGTCGTCACTCACCGGATGGGTCTCCTTGCTGCCACAGACAAGATTGCCATCATGGAAGACGGTGCGGTCGCCGCGTTCGGCGACAGCGAGGATATCTTTGAACGGCACCTGAGCCGACCCCAGGTTACTTCGCAGAGTGCGCCATGATCTGGAACTCTCTCCCCATCTGGAAGCTTCCCGCCGTCTTGAGATTTCCCATGATCTGGGACCAGCTCATGCGAGCGCCGGCGAGCCCCCCGCCCGCCCGACGATTTGGCGTCGTGGTGACCGCAATCGACGATTTCGAGCCTCTGGAATTTCCATGGTGCTCGACGCCCACGCCGACCTCTCCACGCGGAAGGCTTCGCGGTATCACCGTCGCGGGCAATCTGCTGGTGCTCTGCTTCATGCTGGGGGTTGGGACATGGGCGAGCCTCGCGCCTCTCGAGAGCGCCGCGATCGCGTCCGGCGTCGTGGAATCGGAATCGAGCCGCAAGACGATTCAGCATCTGGAAGGCGGTATCGTCAGGAAGATCCTGGTTTCGGATGGCGATATCGTGCGAAGCGGCCAAACGCTGATCGCGCTGGACGACACCCGGGCCGGCTCGGAGATGCAAAGCCTTCAAGGCCAATTGTGGGATGCAGTTGCTCGAGCCGCACGGCTTCAAGCCGAGCAGCAGAGATTTGACAGGATCGCAATTCCGGACGCCCTGGAACAGGACAGCAAGCAGAACGGGGTGGCCGCCGCTGCGGTGTCGGCGCAGCAGTTCATTTTTCAGGCACGCCTGCAGGTTCACGAGTCGCAGCTTGCGGTCATTCGCGAACGAAGGCGTCAAGTCGAGAAGGAGATCGAAGGTCTCAAGGCTCAGGAGAGCGCCACCGGGCAGCGGGTCGACATCGTCCGGGAGGAACTGGATATGGTCGCGACCCTCGTCAACAAGGGGCTCGAACGGCGGCCGCGGCTTCTGAACCTGCAACGGGAACTGGCCGACGTCGAGGGCCGCCGCGGCGAGATCGTCGCGCAGATTTCCCGCGCCCGTCAGGTCATCAGCGAACAGCAGGCCACATTGTTCAAGCTCGAGAGCGAGAGGCAGAACGAGATCGCACAGTCGCATCGTGAAGCACAGAACCAGATATTCCAGCTCCGCGAGCGGCTGCTTGCGGCCAGGGATCAGCTATCGCGAACGGAGGTCAAGGCGCCCGAGGACGGCGTGATAACCGACCTGCGGATTCATACAGCCGGCGGCGTCATCGGAGCGGGTGCTCCGCTCATGGACCTGGTGCCCCGGCAAGACCGCCTCATCGTGACCGCCCGCCTGAGGCCCGAGGACATTGATGTGGTTCATCCCGGCCTCAATGCCGAGGTGCATCTCGTGCCGTACAATCAGCGTCGCGTGCCGCGCCTGAAGGGAACCGTCGTGCACGTATCCGCAGACCGGCTTCTCGACAAGCGTACCGACCAGCCATACTACGCGACCAAGATCCGGATCGACGACGCGCAGATCGCCGCAAACGACCTCCAGATCGTCCCCGGTATGCCGGTTCAAGTGTTCATCACCACGGGACGCGGCACCGTCGCACTTTACGCGCTCAGGCCCCTGCTCGACAGCTTCCGCGGTGCATTCAGAGAGGACTAGTTTTCCAGCATTGGAGCCGCGCCGGGGGCGTGGTCGCGACTCTGCGCGGGCAACCGGCCGCGCCAGCGGAGGACGGCTTCCGTGCGATTGTGTGCAGCACATTTCCTCATGATATGCTGGATGTGCATTTTGACTGTGCTTTCCGAGAGGATCAATTTGGCGGCGATCAGCTTGTTGGGCAGGCCGAGCTCCAATTCCGCCAGAACCTGTTGCTCACGAGGCGTGAGATCGGTCACGCTTCTGTCGATAGCCACTCTGGCTCCCTCGTTCATCAGATATGCGGGCGCGAGCCCGCGTACATCCGGCGGGTCGAAATCCGGTATCCTGTTCATCCCGCCGATAGGAAATGGCCTGTAGACGCCGCCGACAAGAACAAGGCGCAGGCCGGCTATGACGACTTCGATTGGTAGCGAGGTGGGAAGAAAGCCGCGCACGCCCCGCTGCATCGCGGCCTGCGCGGTCGGCTCGTCATCACGATTTGATAGGATTGCAATGGCAGCGCCGGGACAGCACTCCGCAACGAAAGCGAGATTGTCCTCAACCGAGGGATCGCTGATGGGCTTGTCTGCGATACTCAGCACCACCAGACGAACATCGCGGGTTGACGTGCAGTCCAGGCTTTCGACCGTTGCCATGTCGAGGATCTCGAATTCCGCCAATTCCCGCCTGAGGACGGACAGAATACACGTGCGAGGCAACAGGAGCGGTTCGACGATCACCAGAACCGGCAAGTGAAGCGATTCATCGAGCCGCTTTGAGGAGTTGGTTATTTCGTCCATGATTTCCTCGAGATGAAAAGAACTTCCGCGATATTCCCATTCCGTATTGCGTCTCCCCCGCTGCCGCATTCATCCTAAATGCATCATCACGAGAGCGGCGCAGTGCCGCCGTTAGTGCCGATCCACTGCGGGGATCACTTGGCGCCTGGGTGGAAATTCTTTCCGCTCAATTCATTTGGGCGCGTACCACGCGGTGCGCGGTCGACGCATCCCCTAATTGCAGATATTTCGATACGCCGTTGACGCCGCCGACCCCGACTTGCCGTCGACGACATATGCTTCATCCTCCTTCACGAGATAAAGAAACGGTCTCTCTCCGGTCTCGCCGCCTGACGCGCTTCTTCCTTTCACACGCCCGCAAATCGTATCCACCAGGCGTCCAAGCGTGTTCTTTCGCATTGTGCGCTTCACAGCTGTGAATTCGGCCGATCCTGGAACCTCCATCTTCGCCGAGATCGTGACCTTCGCCTTGTCCAGGACAGGATCTGATACTTCCGCGGGCCGTTCGGATGCCGGGACGCGGATCCTCGTCCGCGGGGACGCGGCTTTGGCGAGATCGGCCGATCCGCGTTTCTGCGGAGATGATTTCTTGCCGGACCTTGCCGGCGTTGCAGAATTCGATTTGACGATCGCAGGATCTGGCGCCAATGCCGTCGGCATTGGCTCCGCGGGTCGGGCGACTGCGACCCTATCGAAACAGGGTCGTGACGCACACCCAAGGAAATCCCCTCGGGAAGGCGCGAACCAGCCAAAGCCGATCAGGACTCCTGCCAGCACTCCTACAAAAAGCAGTCCCATCCGATTCCCCTCCTCGGGAGCTCGGCTCGCACTCGTAACTAGGACTAATTCCGCGCTGGTGATCTATCTGTTGCGCAAAAGCGTTAAACGCTCATTAAGCGCGCGCGGTTGCCCGGCACGTGCCTGGACGAGCGGATCAGATCGGGCCCCAGAGCCCGTGTCGAACTACCGCAAACGGCCAATCGTGAAAGCAATCATGGCCGATTTGGTCCGCTCTTGGACCCTTCTGCAACTTGCGTGTTCATCCGAAGGTTTGCGCCACCAAAAGCTGCCGATCGCCGGCTTGGGGCCTTCAGGCAAGTTTCGGAGCAGCGCACCAGTTTCGCACCAGAAACGGCGTGAACGAAACGCGACGAAAGCAATTGGGCTCGAACAAAATCGCAGGAGGATCAACGGAGCTGACCAATATTCTGCCCGCTCATAACGGTCTGGTTGCAGGTTCGAGCCCTGCCGGGCCCACCAAGAGATTCAAGATCATACTGTGTTCTGGTTACCTCGGCGCGACGACCGCACCAGAAACGTGCACTTTTCATTCATGCGCAAGTTCGCGCATCGCAAATCCGCTCGATGGCGCTAGACCGACTTGGGGTGAATGGAATCGTCGCCCACTCATCGGTTGAAGATGCTCCGACAACCAGGTCATAATTCAGCAATCGCGCCTTCCGATTTTTCGTCGCCCAATCAACGGAAAATGATCGTTATGCCCTCCTTCGATCTGTTTGTTGAAAAAAGGCTTTGTGCCCCGTCTATCTTCGCCATGGTGCTCCACGCTTTCCCTTGTTTCAGTGGAGTCACAACTGAACGTCATGATTTAATGATTCAGCGATCGCGTACACATCAATTGGATGTCCCGGACCAGATTTACCGAGGCAGATATTAAACGCGCTGTTAGAGGTGTCCTCGACAGTGGTGGCAAAGTCGCGCGCGTCGAGATTTGGCCTGACGGACGCATTTCCGTGTTGATACAAGAAGAAAGATCGATTCCAATAGATCCTGAAGACGATCCGGAGGTATCCAGGAGTTTGCTGTGATGAGGATGGGACGTTCGGCTCTGCCGCTGCCTCGCTACAGAAGGCGCAAACGCCTTCAGAAAGGGAGCCTTGCGTATTTTTTTGACGTGCCAACGTGGGCACGTAAAAAAGTTGTCCAGTCAAGAACGAGCCGCTCGGCACCGATTACGAGTTGGCCGTGCAGCGCGCCGAGAAGATCTTGCTGCCTGCGTTCGACAGTTGGCTGACGGGCGGCGATGATGCAAATCCCGTGGGCATTGGAGTAGTGATCGGAACGCTGGACTGGATGTTTCACGAATATCGACGAACGTGAAAACAGAAAACAGCGAAGCGTTTGCAGCCTTTGAGCCCGGGTCAATGTCGCGTGCATGAAACCGGCATTAAGATGATCTGCGAATACCTGTTGAAGGACGGACGGCGGCTGGGCACACTGCGCGTTTCGAGCATCGATACGGCGTTTGCGGACGACCTGTTCGAGAAGCTGCTCTATAAAAATGTCGACGGCAAGAAGGTCGAACGCCGCACGACCGTGAACCACGCGATGAAGACTGCTCGCGGCGCATGGAACACGATCTCAAGGGCACAACCCCACCTGTTTCCGGCGAAGAACCCCTTTGAGAAGATGGGTCTGCAATCGACCTCGCGCGAAACACCGCATGCTAATTTTGACGAGCTGGCGGCGTTCCGTGCGAAAGCGATCGAGTTGGGCTATCCGTCATTGGCAACGGGTGTCCTGATCGGTTGGGAATGGCTGCAGCGCAAGGCTCATATCTTCATCCGATTGGTGGCGGAGCACTATCGGCCGGAAAGCCGGCCAAACCACGTCTATGTTATCAACTACAAGACGAGCACCGGCTCGTGGGAGCCGCTCTTCGACAAGAAGGGTAAGCCGCTCTATCCCCTGCTCATGGCCGAGCTTGACGCCATGAAGGCATTGCGGCCGACGGGCGGCCTGATGCTGCGCCGGGATGGTAGTAGTTTGCCTTGGAGCGGGAAGGGCGAAATGCTGACTCAGGTCGAGCGCATTTCGAAGAAGATCATTCTGGCCGCGGGCTTCCGTCCTGAGCTGACCTTCACGTCGTTTGGACGGCATGGCGGGACCACGGAGGCGAGCACGTCCGGCCTCACAGAAACGCGGCTCATGAAGAAGGGCCAATGGTCATCGACCAAAGCGATGGCGCACTACCTTCATCACGACGACGAGGCCAAGCAGGACGCACAGATGAAGCGCATCAAGCGGCGCAAGCAGGCGGCCAGAAAGTGAACATTTGTCGGAATGGATTCAGCCGTCTTGTCGGAACGGAAATCAAGAAACCCGATAAGCCATTGAAAACATTGGAGCGGGTGAAGGGAATCGAACCCTCGTATTCAGCTTGGAAGGCTGCTGCTCTACCATTGAGCTACACCCGCATCGAGCGATCACCTAACACGGCCGGACGGCCGTCTCAACTGCCTCGGCGGGCGTCCTCGTGCGCCGGTAAACGAGAATATGTTCGCGCAATGCGGCCGGTTCCTGGCCCGGATCGGACGGACGGCGGCCTTAACAGCGGCAGATTCGCCACCTATATTGCTGGTCCCATCAACAAAGAAAGGAGGTGATCCAGTGTCTTGTCTCAAGCGCTGTCACCTCGCTGGGATCGCCCGCTAGGCGCTGAGTAATCAGCTTGGCATCGGGGCGCTCTCAGCCCTGGACCAGCGAGACAACAAATCCGGGGGCGCGGCGGAAGCGATTCCGCCGCGCCTTTTTTGGCTGTTCGGGCCGCGCGGTTCGCCGCCGCCATGCCGCCGGCGGGATACCTTGTGGCAGCACAAAAACCGTCCGATTCACTAGACATGAAATGTCGGCATGGGTGGCTCTGAGCCGTCCTTGCGCCTGCCGCAACAGAAATGAGGAGCTCACGAGATGCTTTATGCCATCCTGGCCTATCACGTCGAAGCCGAGGTCAAGTCGTGGAGCGCCGATGAGGACGCGGCCGTCATGGCGGGTCTGCGCGAGGTCCATCAACGGTTGAAGGGTCGGCTTGGCCCGGCTGCCCGGCTCGGCGAGACCCGCAACGCCAGCACCCTTCGCGGTCCCGGCCACGGCATCGTGATGGACGGTCCGTTCTCGGAGACCAAGGAGCAGCTGCTGGGCTTCTACGTGATCGATTGCGCCGATGAAGCCGAGGCGATCGCCGCGGCGCGCGACCTGCGCAGCGTCAACCCGTCGGCGGTCTACGAGATCCGCGCGCTGAAGCTCTACATCCCCGGCGCGCCGTTTCCGGAGACCGCGGGCCCGAGCGACGCATAAAGTTGCTCAGCGACTCGAGCGCTTCGGCAGCTTCGGCAGCTTGCTCGGATCGAACTTCGGCAGCGGCGGATCGGGCGGCGGTGTGGGCGCCACCCCATTGCTTGGAATCAGCGTCACCTCGAAGGCGAGATCGGGCACGGCATCCGCCCTGCCCGCGGCCGTCGCGATCGCGCCGCTCCAGACGCCGTCGAGCCGCACCACGAGATCGTCGGTGCCGAACACGGTCGCATGTCCGTCGGAGTGCCGCCTGGCCGTGAGAACGGCGGAGAAGCGCTCGCCGTCGACCTCATAGGTGCCGTCGTAAAGCATGATGGCATCGCTGCCCCACAGCCTGCCATCGGCCACGTGCACGATGCCGGTGCCGTCAGCGAGCGACGTTCGAAACCACGCCGCATAGGTGCCGTTCTTGAGCATGGAGCCTGGCTCCGTTTCACCACAAACGATCTGGGCACCGTTGCGTTAACAGGGAATGAAGGAACCTGGAGTGAAGCAACTTGGGCCTGCGCTCATTGGCCGCCGTCGATCTGCCGTCCCATGATCGCGATCGCCTTCTGGTAGACCCCCGCCGCGTTCCAGGCCTCGATCGCGGCGAAGTTGGGTTCCCCGGGCTGATAGCCGGCGCCGGCGCGCCAGCCATGGGCGCGCAGGAAGTTCGCCGTCGAGCTCAGCGCGTTGGCGGCGACGTCGAGATTGCCGGTGCCATAGGCGAGCACGTTCTTCGGCATGAACTGGGTCTGGCCGATTTCGCCGTGCATCGAGCCGCGCGTGCTCCCGGACAGAGTACCGCGGTCGATCAGCTTCAGCGCGGCATAGAGCTGGTCGGTGAAGAAGTCCGGGCGGCGGCAGTCATAGGCAAGCGTCGCGATCGACGACAGCATGTTCTGGTTGCCGCGCTGGCTGCCGAAGCCGCTCTCCATGCCCCAGATCGCGATCAGTGGTCCCGGCGGCACGCCGTAACGCTGCTGGATCGAGGCGAACAGCGCCGCCTGCGACTGCTTCAGCGAACGGCCGCGCGCCACGATGGTCGCAGATCCCCGCTTGGCCATGAACTGCTCGAGCGACAGGCCAAAACTGCGCTGGCCGCGATCCGCGGCGATCGTCGCACTGGCGTAATGTGCCTGCATCAACGCGTCGATCGCGGTGGCACCGATGCCCTTGGCCCTCGCCTCGCCGGCAAACTGCTCCTTCCAGGCTTCGAATCCGCCGGGCCCGTTGCCGCACTGCGCCGCGTTCGCTTCTGCGCCCAGCGTTGCAACCATCACGACGATGGCGAGCGCCGACGTCGCAATCTGCCAGCCCCTGATCATCCGAAACCTCCTCCGAAAAATGAGCCGCCGCCCCTCGCGGGCGCGGCGCTGACGATGGCCTGATGTAGATGACCCGGCGATGAACGATCCGCCCCAGCTTCGGCCGCGGAGCGTCACGATATGTCGCCGGCAGCGGATTGGCCATCCCGGCCAGATCAGGCAGGCAGGCCGGTCCCGACCGGCCGCAACATGCTGGTGTTGCATCCGGACCAGGCGCGCGTCGAATATGTCGAGCATCGCGACAAGCATCCCGCCGACGTATCGCCTTGAGCAGGTCAGCAGACGGCGTTGATGACGGCAGCGCCAGCTCGCAAGCTGTCGCCCGCGATGCCGCCCGCTACGGCACCTCGCCTCGCCGCAGCGGGCCGACGGTCTGCGGGCGGTTGAGGAAGAACTCGCGGTTGCCAAGCGCGGCCTCCGCATACTGGTCGATCGCCACGATGATCGCCTGCACGTGGTGAAAGCACCAGCCTTCCCGCGTCGCCATGTGCCGGACCTCGGCCAGCGCCTTGATCCAGGGCGCATGATCATCGCTGTCGTGGAAATACCGAAGCGGCTCTCTCATCTTTCCTCCGGCAGATCACGTCCTCCAGCTCGGCGCGCTTGCGCGACAGCAGAAGCTGCGCCGATGCACTATCGCGTCCGGCCTGCCTCGGCCGGTTCACGGATGCGTCGAGCTCGCGCAACTCGGCGCGCAGCCGTTGCATCCCGGGTGCGTCATCAGGCACGCGCTTCGCCGGCGACGAGCTCTCGCTTCGCCGTGCGAAGAAAGATCGGTGTCGCGGCACGGCGGCGCGGAGCAACGCTCGCGGGCACGATGATCGGCTCGCGGTCGCCCAGCATGCCCCGCTCTTCGACCAGACGGCTCATCACCAGGCGCATCTTCAGGAGGTCCCCCGCAACGAAGGCGCAGTCCTCAGCCCGGTTGATCTGCTGTCGCATGATGGCCTCGGCCTCGAGCATGCTGACGCGCAGCGCCCTGATCTGCCTGCGAATTTCGCTGATACGGTTGTCCATGGCGGCCTCCTATTCACGGTGGAGGGCAATTAGAACAAAACAAGAACATTGAGTCAAGCGGCAGAGTTGCCTGCCATGGACTTCTGTCATCGAAGGCACCGCCAGTTCCTGCTACGGGAACCAGAAGCACCTCATTCTCACGAACTCAACGTGAGGATGTTCGATGAAGCGAGACCACGCCCGGGCTCACGGCGAACGTGTGCGGGCGTTTCCGCGGTGAAGCCGCGACAGACCGTCACAGCCGGCCGCCTCTTCACTTGCCGCTCCTCGTACGAGGATGCGCGTCGTCAGGATTTTCTCAATGTTCAGGCGATCCGTGGCAGACAAACAGCCGACACATGACTGTGGAACAATTCGCCCTTGCAACTTGTCTACTCAAATAGACAAATTAAGATGGGGACGATTCTGTTTCTATCATTGCGCAGTACATGACGAAGTCTTCCAAACTGGTTGCCGCCAAGCGCGGCAAGGTCCTTCTGGTCCGACGTCGATCTGACGGGCTGTGGATGTTCCCCGGCGGACGCAGGCGTGCGCGCGAGACCGGCAAGGACTGCCTGAAGCGTGAGATCAAGGAAGAGCTGCCGAAGCTCAAGCTCGGCAGGCTCAGCCTGTGGAAGGAAGTGACGGCCAAGAACAAGCGTTCCGGCCGCAAGATGAGCGACGCGATCTTCATCGCCAAGAACGCCAAGGGACGGCTGGCGATCGGCGACAAGAAGGAGATCGATCGCGCCGCCTGGCAGAAGCCCCGCGGAATTCGCCTGACGCCGACCTCGCGCTACATCCGTGATCGGCTGTTTCCAAGGAAGCAGCGGAGCCGGAGATAGACGGCAGGTTATCTGCTGCCCGCGGAAAAGCACAGATTTCGGCTTTGGCATCTGGCGGCTGCGCGGGCATGCCTTGCTGATTTGTTGAGCTTCACCCACCGCCGACGCGTGCTAGGAATGACGTGATCCGTCCGGACCGGACCACGACATCAGCCGGAATTGCGTCATAATGGGCTTCCCCTCCAACCGCCAGCGGCGGCTGTTCAGAATCGTTTCCGCGCGTTGGCAGCGCCGGGCCATCTTCCTGCTGGGCGGCATTGCGGTCGGTGCGGCGGCTGTCGCGCTGGCAGAACTCGCGGATCTGGCGCAGGCCGCCTTCTCCGCACTGGTGTCGCATGTCCGTTACGCCTCGCTGGTGCTGACGCCGGCGGGCTTCGCGCTCTCGGTCTACCTGACCAATCGCTTTTTTCAGAACGCGCAGGGAAGCGGCATCCCGCAGGCCATCGCCGCACGCCATCTGACCGACCAGACCGCGCGGGAAAGCCTGGTTTCGCTGCGCATTGCCGCCGGCAAGATTCTGCTGACCCTGTTCGGCCTGCTGTGTGGCGCATCGGTCGGGCGCGAGGGACCGACGGTGCAGATCGGCGCGTCGATCATGTTTGCGCTCGGCCGCTTCTCGCCCCGGCGCCAACCCGGCTTGATCCTTGCCGGTGCGGCGGCAGGCGTCGCTGCGGCCTTCAACACCCCGCTGGCCGGGATCGTGTTCGGCATCGAGGAAATGAGCCGCGCCTTCGAGACGCGAACCTCCAGCCTGATCATCGGCGCGGTGATCGCCGCGGGCCTGACGTCGCTCGCTCTGATGGGCAACTACACTTACTTCGGCACCAGCGCGACGGCCCTGCGCAACGGCACCGACTGGCTCGCCGTCCCGCTCTGCGGCGTGGCCGGAGGTCTGGCGGGCGGCCTGTTCAGCCGCATCCTGATCGCAATGGCGCGCGGATTTGCCAACCCGGTCGGACGCGCGATCAAGCGCTACCCCGTCGGCTTCGCCGCGATCTGCGGATTTGCGGCGGCGATTTGCGGGATTGCTTCCGACGGTGCGATCTACGGCACCGGATATCAGCAGGTCAAATCCGCGCTGGAAGCCGGATCGCAATTGCCCGCGAGCTTCGGCGTCTGGAAATTCCTGGCCACCACGCTTGCCTCGATCAGCGGCATGCCGGGCGGCATCTTCGCGCCCTCGCTCGCGGTCGGCGCCGGGCTCGGCTCCAACATCGCGCCGCTGTTTCACGGCGCGCCGCTTGCGGCCATCATGCTGCTCGGCATGGTCTCGTATTTTGCCGGCGTGGTTCAGGCCCCGATTACCGCCTTCGTGATCGTCACCGAGATGACCGACAATCACGCCATGGTGGTGCCGCTGATGGCCGCGGCCCTGATCGCGCATGCGAGCTCGCGCCTGATCTGCAAGGAGGGCGTCTATCACGCCCTCGCCAAGGGATTCATCGATCGGGCTTCGCCGGCGCAAAAGGCGACGCCGACCTGAAGATTTCTTCAGCCGTTATAGGCAAACAACTCGATCGGCTCGCTGAAGCCGCGCACGGGGTGCTCGCCGACATGTTCGAGCGCGAAATCGTGCTCGACGAGATCCGCGAAGGCGCGGGACAGCAGCACCGTCTTCTTCAACTGCTTGGTGAGAGCTTCGAGGCGCGACGCCATGTTCACGGCGGGGCCGATGACGGTGAAGTCGAGCCGGCTGCGCGACCCGATATTGCCGTACATGACGTCGCCGACATGGACGCCGATGCCGTAATTCATCGGCGCACGGCCCATCAAGCCGTTCCTTTCGCTCAGCGCCGCCATCGCCAGCCGCGCCTCGGCTACCGCATGCAGCAGGTTGGCGCAGGCCTTGGGTTCGCTGAGCGGAAAAATGGCGAGCAGACCGTCGCCGATGAATTTCAGGATTTCTCCGCCATGCCGCGCAATCGGCTCCGACATCGCGTCGAAATAGTCGTTCAGGAGATCGATCACGTCATCGCGCGGCCAGGAGTCCGAGATCCGGGTGAAATCCCGCAAGTCGCAGATCATGATCGCGGCGCTTACCGTGGTCCCGCTGCCCCGCCGCGTCGCACCGGCCAGGATCATCTCGCCGGCGTGCGAGCCGACATAGGTCTCGAGCAGCGTCCGCGCCAGGCGGTTCTTCATGCGGATTTCGCTGACCAGCGCCAGCACCGGCAGCACCGTCTTCAGGCTGGCGAGATGCGCGTCATCGAAACCACCGGCACGGTCGGTCGCGAAGGTCACGACATGCCGCTTGCCGAGCGTATGCAGCAGCGGCCAGGCCACATAATCGGTCAGGCCCTGCGCGCGCATCTCGTCATAGAGCGCGTGCTTGCGGCCCTGTGACGGGTCACGTTCGAGCTTCTCGCGCACCTCGTCGGCACCCTGATGGATTTCGTAGACCGGACTGCCGATATATTCCGATCGCTGCTGGACATCGTAATCGACCCGCGTGATCTCGGCCTCGCGCTGCCCGTCGGCCCAGATGATCCGGGCGCCGAGCCATTGCGGATGCTGGATCAGGAGGTTCATGGTCGCCCGCTTGAGCGGAATGCCCGTGCGCTGCAGCCGGATGCACAGCTCGGCGAAGATATTGTCGATGAAGCGCTGGTCGCGCGTCTCGTTGGTCAGCCAGCTCACTACGTCGCCGTCGGACTGCGGCGTGACGTGATCGATGTTGGGGGGCGCGTTCATGGCTGGCTCCGGAGCGGCGGGTGGGGTCGGCACGCGATATGTCGTGCTTCCGCCCGGCCGCGTCAACGTCGCCAGCGGTAACGTGAACGGGCAAATCGGCCCGGCCTGCCTCCGCGTGATGCCGTGAGGACGAGCGTTCACCCGCCCAGATCGTGCGCCAGTCCGACCTGATCGCGGTGCTGCCGCGCGATCTCAGCGCACAGTCCCGCCACGCGCCCTATCTGCATGCGGTGCCGGTGCCGCTGCCGGCGCCGCCGCGCATCGTCAGCCTGTTCTGGCACCAGCGCAACGACACCGTCCCCGCGCAGCGCTGGCTGCGCGAGACGCTGGTGGAGATGTTCGCGCGGATGGAGTGAACAGGCGCAAGGTGTGCCCCTGTCAGGTCGATGTGGGTGCGGGTTCGATCGACGCTGCGTCCGCAGCCGGCGACGGGACGCTCCGCGCCAGCGGACGCTCAAGCAGCCGATGCAGCGCAAGGTAGCTCGCCATCGCAACGCCGATGCCGGTGAGCCACGACAGGTCGACCCCGCCGGTCGCCAACGCCAGCGGACCTTGCATGGCCTTGATCGTGCCCATCTGGAAAGCCCACGCCGCCACGAAGCCGGCAGCAAAGGCGATCAGCCCGGCCCAGTTGAAATCACGATCCCGACCCGGGTCCTCGTAGAGCGAGGCGACATCAATGCGGCCGCGTCGCACCAGGTAGAAATCCGCGAGCGTCACCCCGGCCCATGGGCTGATCCATACGATCAGAGCGACCATGAAATTGTCGAAGGCGTGGGCAAAATCGCCCGATTGCAGGAACCCGTAGAGGATCGCGGAGGCGATCAGGCCGGACAGCACCGAAATCACCCAGCGCGGCCGCCGCAGATCGAGCGCGAGCGACGACAGCGCAGCCGAATAGATCACGACGATGTTGGTCGCGATCGGGCCATGCAGCAGCACCAGCAGTACCGGCAGCGCCATCGCACCAAAAGCTGCGATGATCAGCTTCGACGGATCGGAACCGGCGCCGGCGGACGCAATGGCCGCACCGAGGAAGGCGAGCCAGACGGTCGGCAGGAACATGCCGAGGAATGTCGCCCGAAACACCTTGGCGGCGCCGAGCGAGGGCCTGGTGAAGCGCGTATAGTCGGAGGCATAGGTCAGCCACGAAATGCCCCAGCCGATGCCGATCGCGGTCATCAGTTGCGTCGCCGCCGCGAACGCCGGCATGCCGGTGACGGTTGCCGACTGCCACCTGATATCGACGCGCAGGAAGGCGAGCGCGGTCATGACCGCCATGATCAGCAGGATGAACGGCATGGTGTAGCGCTCGAACACCTTGATGGCATTGAAGCCCCAGGCTGCGATGCCGATCTGGAACAGCATCACCAGCACCGCGATCGCGTATTTGAGCTCGATGCCGCTGCCAATGCCCATCCGCTCCAGCGCCGCCATGCAGAGGTCGAGCACGATCCAGGTGTTGATCGCGACCCACCCCATCGGCATCAGCACTTGCGCCAGCGCCGGCAGATAGGCGCCGCGGCGGCCGAACGCCAGCCGGCCCAGCACCATCTGCGGCACCCCGGTGCGATGCCCCATCAGGCAGAAGGCGGCAAACAGCGCCGCGCCGAACAGATTGCCGACAACGATGACGGCAAGCGTTTGCAGCAGGCTCAGGCCGAGCTGGATGCCGAGCGCGCCCAGCACCCAATTGATCGGCGCGATGTTCGCGCCGGTCCAGATCCAGAATTGATCTGATGATGACGACGTGCGGTGCGCCGCCGGCACCGGTTCGATTCCGTGGGCATCGAAGCCGGCCTCATCCTGCGCCGGAAGCTGTGTCTGTTTGAGCAGCATGTTTCCCCCGTTTGTCCGGCGCATTGGTTGGGCCGGGATGGGGTATCAGAGCAGCAGGCAGCCGTGAGGCGATAATGAGAAATCCTCAAACCGGGTTGAGACGACATCGAGAGTGAAGTTTGTGTGCTGAATGGCGACAGATCCCGCCGCGATCACGCTCGCAGACCGCGTCACCATGGCACCCCGCTTCATAGTTGAGATTTTCTCAACTCAGCTGCCGGATTCGTCAATCACGCCGACCGAGGCGCCCGGGTCATTGTGCGGCCGACGCATTGCTGCTCAACCGGCCGAGGTCCCCCGAATGACGACACTCCTGCATATCGATGCCAGCCCGCGCGGCGACCGTTCGGTCAGCCGGAAGCTCTCCAGGTCGTTTGTCGAGCACTGGCTGACGCACGAGCCCGGCGCCACGATCATCGCGCGCGACGTCGGCCGCGCCCCGCCGTCGCTCATCACGGAGGCATGGGTAGCCGCAGCCTTTACCGCGCCCGGCGAGCGCACGGCGGCGCAGCACGACGAGCTTCGTCTCTCCGATGCGCTGATCGACGAGCTTGAACGCGCCAACGTGATCGTGATCGGCGCACCGATGCACAATTACGGCATGCCGGCGGCGCTGAAGTCATGGTTCGACAAGGTGATCCGCATCGACAAGACCTTCAGCTTCGATCTCGCCCGCGGCGACTTTCCGCTTGAGCCGATCATGCGCGGCAAGACGCTGGTGGTGCTGAGCTCGCGCGGCGAATTCGGCTTCGGCCCCGGCGGGGTGCGGGAAACCATGAACCATCTGGAGACCCACATCTTCACCTGCGCCCACTATCTCGGGGTTCAGGAGAGCCATCTGATCGCGGTCGACTACCAGGAGTTCAACGATGAACGCTACCGGCGCTCGCTCGCCGACGCCTTTGCCGCGATCCCCGTGCTGGTCCGGCAGTGTCTTGGAATCGACGGGCCTGTTAATGTGGCGGCGGAATGATGCGCCGCTGTCCGCCGGCTGCACAAGGATGATCCGATGATCCGCAATCCCATCCCCTGGCCGAACGGGGCGCTTTGCGCCTGTGCGATCACGTTCGACGTCGACGCCGACAGCCTGATCCACATCGCGCGCCCAAAGGACTCCTTCGACCGGCTCTATCCGATCACGATGGGACGCTACGGGCCGACCGTCGGCGTGCCGCGGATTCTGGAGACCTATCGCCGCCTCGGCCTGAAGCAATCGTTCTTCATGCCGGCCTGGACCATGCAGCGCTATCCGGACGCGGTCGAGGCGATCCTGAAGGGGGGCCACGAGATCGGCCACCACGGCTACATCCACGAAGACCCGACGGAGATTTCCTCGGCGCATCAGCGCGAAGCCTTCGAACACGCGCTCGGCATTCATGTCGCGATGACCGGGCGCAAGCCGCGCGGCTACCGTGCGCCGGTCTACAACGCCAACCAGACCACGATCGACCTCCTGATCGAGCACGGTTTTGTCTACGATTCGTCGCTGATGGCCGACGACATCCCGTACCAGATGCGCACCGCGCGCGGATCGCTCTACGAGATGCCGCCGCACTGGGGATCGGACGACTGGCCGCCCTTCGCCCATTACGCGGAGATCGGCTACATGATGCCGGTCAAATCGCCGAGCGAAGGCCTTGCCGCCTCGTTCGAGGAGTTCGAGGCCGCCTATGAGGCCGGCGGATTCTGGATGGGGATCTGGCACCCGTTCCTGACCGGCCGGCTTGCCCGCTGGCACGTCGTGGAGCGCTGGCTCGAGCGGATCGTTGCCGAACGCAAGGTCTGGTTCGCATCGCTCGAGGAAATCGCCGCGCATCTCGACGGCCTGGTCAAGGCAGGCACCTACCAGGTCCGCGTCGAGACCCTGCCCTACTTCACGCGGCCCGTGTCATGACCTGTCCGGGAGCCGCCCGAAAGGTGGCTGCCTCTGCCCGCAGCCAGTCGATGAACGCCGACACCGATTTGCGCCGGGCAGCGCTCGGCGCATCGACGAGACGATAGGCAAAGCCCGCAAGCGCGGGACCATCAAGCCGGCGCAGCGTGCCGTCGCGCAATTGCTCGTCCACCAGCGCATCGCTGCACAACAGCGGTCCGAGCCCCCGCTCGGCGGCGTGCAGCGCCAGCGGCTCCTCGCTGTACCATGAAATGCGGAAGTCCCGCATGGGATCGTGATCTACGCCCGCGAGCCAGGCCGACCACGCCGGCGAATCTAGCGCGGCGTTCTTCCAGCGGAACGCCAGCAGCGAGCGCGAACGGACGTCGTCGATGGCAAGACGGGCACCGGGCGGACAGATTGCGCTCGCCGCGACCGCAATGTAGCGATCGCTGAACAGCACCGATGTCTCGCCGGCACGGTCAGCGCGTCCGTAGCGGATGGCCAGATCGACGCCGTCTGCGCCCGGCGTCCGCACCTCTTCGGTCGCATCGATGTGGACGACGAGGTGAGGAAACGCCGCGTTGAAGCGCGCGAGCCGCGGCATCAGCCAGCGCTCGGCGAAGGCGCGTGTGGTCGATACCGTGATCGCATCGCCGTCGGCCGGCGGACGGATCACAGCGAAGGCACTCGCCATGCGGTCGAAGCCGTCGCGCAGCATGGGGAACACCGCTTGGCCCTCCGCGGTCAGCACGACCGCGCGGCCGGAGCGTTCGAACAGCTTGTGGCCGAGAATTGCCTCGAGTTGCCGGACCTGGTGGCTGATCGCCGTCACCGTAACGCAGAGCTCATTGGCGGCGGCGGTGAAGCTCTCGTGACGCGCGGCGGCTTCGAAGGCGCGGACGGCGTTGAGCGGCGGCAACTTGCGCATGATTGGTTCTCCGCGCGGCCCGTGTCAGGCGATGAGAAAATGAGCGTCGGTCGGCCGCATGTCGTTCACCGGCACCATGTCCTGCGGACAGGCGGAGAACACGATGACCAGATCCATCTCGGCACGCAGCGCCACATACTGCCCGGCCTCGCTGACCGGCGACTTGAAGTCCAGTTGTCCATTGTCGGCGACGGGCACATTCATGAACAGATTGAGCGGAGCCGGCGTCACCGCAGCCGACAAGCCGACTGTCTCGAGCGCGTGCGCCAGATTCTGCGTGCAATTGTCGTGGTGGCCGACGGCTCCGAGCTGACGATAGCGGTGAATGTCGCAGGCCGCGATCAGCGTGTCGTGGATTCCCGGCGTCGTGTCGGCGACGAAGGTGAGGATCGCACGGCGCCGGTTGGTGGTCAGCGTGTCGCCCACGCGCGGAATCAGCCGCAGCATCGATGCGCGGCTGTGCTCCATCGACATGAACTCGCCGGTGTCGCGGGCATTGAACGCCCAGGTGTCGACCACCTGCTTGCCATGGGTATTGACGACCATGACCGTCTCTCCCGCATCGAGGCGAGCCGCCACGCCATTGCGGGCCGGAATCAGACGGGCGCGGGTCAGATCGATGGTTGCTGCGGTCATGTGGTGCCTCCTCAATGGCTCGTTGCGCCATTGGAGCACCACTCGTCATGTAATTCTAATAATATTAATTGTGTCCATTATAGCAGATTCGTATAGTCGCTCATGCGCCTCAGACAGCTCGAATGCTTCCGCGCCCTGATGCTCCACGGCACCATGACCCGGGCGGCCGAGCTGCTCGGCATGTCGCAGCCCGGCATCAGCACGATGATCGCGGGCCTCGAGCACGAGACCGGCCTCAATCTCTTCCTGCGCCGCGGCGGCCGCCTGCAACCGACCCCGGAAGCCAAGCTGTTCTATGTCGAGGCGGCGCGCGCCCTCGAAGCCGCCGAGAACGCGTCGCGCGTCGCGGCCGAGATCAGGTCCGGGCGGCGCGGTCACCTCGCGATCGCGGCCTATCCGAGCATTTCGATCAACCTGCTGCCGCGCCTGCTGTCGCAGTTCGCCAGGAACAAGCCCGAGCTGCAGATCAAGATCATCACGCGCAATTCCGCGACCGTCCGCGAGCTGATCTCGACGCAGCAATTCGATCTCGCGGTCGCCGAGCTGCCGCTGGATTATCCGACCTCGCACATGGAGGTGTTCTCGTATGAGTGCGTGTGCATGCTGCCGCATGCGCATCCGCTGGCGAAGCTGACGCAGATCACCCCTGATGACCTCGACGGCGTCCCCTTCGTCACGCTGTTTCGCGGCGATCCGATCTACCAGCAGCTGGCATCCGCCTTCTCCGAATATGACGCGCGCTGGAACGTGGTCGCGGAGACCGAATTCTTCTCGACCGCGTGCCAACTGGTCGCCGAGGGCCGCGGCGTCGGTATCGTCGATCCGGTGGTGAGCAAGCCCTTCACCGAAGGCCTCGCCATCCGCCCGTTCAAGCCAAAGATCCAGTACCAGATCGCGATCCTCTCCCCGACGCATGAAGCCCCGTCGCAGATGGCGCAGGATTTCGCCAAGCTGCTGCGGCGTGGGTTGCGGGGGTGAGTCGTGGTGGCGGCGCGAGACGCCTTGTCGGCATGCCCAGCGAAATGGGAGTAACGTGTCGAATTGAAGTTCGTGGAAGCGAGGCCCTTGGCCAGTCCGTCTTCGCTTTCGCTGGCGCTCAAGCTACGCCGGACACGCTTTGCCCTGACGGATCAGGCGTGGCTGCGCCACGCGTAGCCCGTCAGGGCGAAGCGTGGTGGGGGAGGCAGGACTCGAACCTGCGAAGCCATGAGGCGGCTGATTTACAGTCAGCTCCCTTTGCCACTCGGGACACTCCCCCGTCCAACAGCATCAGACCGGCCGCGCGAGTGGCGGCGGACCGGGTCATCGAGATGACGCTGATAACCGGCCGACCCGAAGCGGGTGCGCGGTCGGGCGCGTTTATGGGGGAAGGCGGTCCCCAAAGTCAACCAAGCGGGCCGCCTATTTGGCATACTTTTGCAGACTGTCGCGATCTCTGTTCCAAACGAGCAATAGCGGCGGCTAGATTCTTGTTTTTGACGCGTTTTCTTCACGCGAACCGCCCTCCACTTCGCTCGAAAACGCTGCGTAAATTGCCAATAATCGAGAGCCGTGACACAAGCCTCACATGAGCGACCGCGACCGCAAACCCAATTTCCGAGGCAAGGGCGGTAAACCCTTCCAAAAAGGGCCGAAATTCGGCCGCCCGCCGGCCCGGCGGGAGCGCGAATCCGGTTCCGACGGGCCGGTGATTCTGTATGGCTGGCACACGGTGGCGGCCGCGCTTGCCAACCCGGACCGCCAGATCCGCAAGCTCTATCTCACCGAGAATGCCGCGAAGCGCCTTGCCGACGAAAACATCGCGACCCGCGTCACCCCGGAGATCGTCCGGCCCGGCGACATCGACCGGCGCCTCACCCCCGATGCCGTGCATCAGGGCCTCTTGGCGGAGGCCGATCCCCTGGCCTCGCCCGGCATCGACACGCTGGCGCCGGAGGGCATCGTGCTGGTGCTCGACCAGATCACCGATCCGCACAATGTCGGCGCCATCCTGCGCTCGGCCGCGGCGTTTGCGGTGAAGGCGATCGTCACCACCGCCCGCCACAGCCCGGAGGCCACCGGCGTGCTGGCGAAGTCCGCCTCCGGCGCGCTCGAACTGGTCCCGATGGTCACCGTGCAGAATCTGGCGCGCGCGCTGAACGAACTGAACGACCACGGTTTCCAGACCGTCGGCCTCGACAGCGAGGGCACCGAGGATCTCGGCAAGGTTCAGCTGCAGCAGCCGCTCGCGCTGGTGCTCGGCGCCGAAGGCAAGGGCTTGCGGCAATTGACGCGCGAGACCTGCCGCGTCGTCGCCCGCCTCGACATGCCCGGCGAGATCAAGAGCCTCAACGTGTCGAACGCCGCCGTGCTCGCGCTCTATATCGGCGCCAGCCGGCTCGGACTGATGGGTTAGTTTGATAGTTGGATGGGGCCGAGATCTTGTTCACCTCTCCCGCTTGCGGCCAGGGAGCTTGCGAGGCGGCGCTCGCATGATTTCTGAATATTCGAAATATATCCCTGATTTGCCCGACGTGTCAAGTCGCCCTGCCGAACGCCGGCAGCCGCCGGCTCCTTTGCATGGGGTTGTTTTCGATATTTTGGCAGCGTGCACTGCGGCGGTCGCATGCAGGGGTTGCGGCGCCCTTATGCGGAAGCGACCTCGCTTCAATTGTCAAACGAAGAACGCCCGCTCGCTTGACGCAAACGGGCGCTGATGTCTTCGACCGGGTCTCGAACCGATCGTCGGATCAGTAGTAGCGGCGCAGCACCGGCTGGCCGTAGCGGTGCGGCGCGTAGCCGTAGCGATAGCCGTAGTGCGGACGGTAGGGCCGATAGTGATGGCGGTAGCCGTAGTGGCGATAGCCGTAATACAGACGGCCATAGCCTTCGCGGTAGTACGGACGCGGCGCCCAATTGCCCGGGCCGGTGTAGCTCGGTCCCTGGTTGACGTAATAGTACTGCTGCGCCGCATTGGGATAAGCGGCATCCGGGTCGGGCAGACGTTCGACCGCGCCGTAACCGCCATAGCCATAGCCATAGCCATAGCCACCGCAGCCGCCGCAGCCGTAATTCACGACGGGCGCGGAATAGCCGCAAGGGTTGAAACCGCACGCCATTGCGGGCGCGGTCACCATGACGGCCACGGCCGCAATCAGTCCTTTGATCATTTGACGCATTACTCTCTCCTGATGGTCTCTCTATTCGTCGCGTAGCTCTTGGTGGCTATGAAGGCGCCCCGCGAGGGGCAGTTGATTTAGGGTCCTCGGGGACGCGGTGGCCGCGGGACCGGTCCCGGCAGCGGCTGCGGCCCGTTGAATTGCGGCGCGTAGATCACCGGCGGCGGATCGACCGGCACGCTGGACTGCGCCGGCAGCGGCGCGGATCGTGCCGACCATGATTCGTGATAGCTCTCGGCCGGCTGCGGCAGGCGGCGGTTGGCCGGCGGCTCGATCTCGAGGCGGCCGTAACCCGGCATGTGGCCGAGGCTCGGATAATAATGGCCGACATTCGGCTCGGGATCGATCGGGCGGCCGCCATAGACGGTCGGCACCATCGAGTCGTTGCGGGCCAGCCCCATGGCGCTTTCGACCACGGCGTAGGAGGCGTCGACGCCATTGATGATGATGGGCACGCCGGGGCGATTGGGCACGACGATGTCGAAACCGCCGCCGGCCAGCGCCGTCGAGGTCATCGCAGCCAATATCGCCAGCGCAAGACTTCCGCGCATGTTCTACCCAGCGTCCCGAATTGTTCCACCCGCAGCCTAATCCAACGGCTTGGCGGAAGGGTTAAGGAGGCGGGCCAAACTGGCGGTAAGCCTAACGCGTAAGCATCGGCATCCGGTCAATGCGGCCGTGCGGGCTCAGGAATCGTTAACGGCGGTCCGGCGCGCGGAGGCTGCGTCAGGTAAACGCGTTCTCGATGATCGAGTGGATGCCGATCGCAATCGTGACCGCGCCGACCGCCATTTGCAGGCCGCGATTGGCCCAGGTCAGCCAGCGCGCGGAGGCCGCGAGCGGCACCGCGATCACACTCGACAGCACGCCCATCCCGATCATCGAGCCGACGCCGAACAGCCCGACATAGCCAAGCCCGATCACCGGGTTCGGGGCCTGCGACACCGTCAGCACCAACAGCGCCGCCGAGCCCGCCATGCCGTGCATCAGGCCGACCAGCAGCGTGCGCCAGCGAAAGCCATGGGCGTGGCTGTGCGCCGCGCGGACATGCGGGCTGGTGGACGCGAGCGCCACGGTGGACGCACGCGCCACGGTTTCGCCGGCGTGACTGTGGGCGTGGAAATGCGTCATGCCGTCGCCATGCGAATGGGTGTGGAAGTGCACGCGGTCGCGCCACAGCCGCCACCAGACATGCGCGCCGAGCCCGACGAGCATGACGCCGACCGCGGTCTCGATCGGCTGCGCCACCGTTTCGGGAATCGCGTGCCCGAGCAGGATCGCGGCGCCGGCGAAGACGAACAGGGTGAGGGTGTGACCGAGGCCCCAGGTCAGGCCGTGCTTGACGATGTCACCGACATGGGTCCGCCGCGCCGCGATGCTCGATACCGCCGCGATGTGATCCGGCTCCAGCGCATGCTGCATGCCGAGCAGAAAGCCAAGACTCAAGATTCCGAACATCAATCCCCCGTGCCGGCGCGTGACGGCAGATCAAACACCACATCGCCGATCTTGTCAGGCCGGCACCTCGTCAAACCAGCACCTCGTCAAACAGGCCTTGCATCGCCGCCCAGGAGCGGCGGTCAGCCCGCGAGTCGTAGAGCGCCGACTTCATGATCGAGCCGTCGGCAGCCGGGTTGGCAAAACCGTGCAGCGTGTTGCCGTAGCTGATCACCTGCCAGTCGGCAACCTTGCCGGCGCGCATCTCGTTCTCGAATGCCGCGACCTGGTCGGAAGGCGCCAGCACGCCATGGAAGCTGACGACGGCTTTGAGGTCGGCACCGTCGCGCGCAAGCTCGAGCACGACCGTGCCGCCGAAGCAGAAGCAGATCGCCGGCGCGAGAGTTACGGAACTTCACACTGGTTTGAACGCAGGGCAAGGCCGCGTCGGAACGGTCGCGCCACGGCGAGATTAGCCCGTCACAACGACGAGAGGAGACCTTGCATGACACAGCTCAAGATGCGCGGCGCCATCGTTGGCGCAGCAGCCCTGCTGACTGCGACCCTGGCCGGCCCCGCGATGGCGCAGCAGACCATCGGTACCGCCGCGCGCTGCTCGAATGACGATCCCGATGCCCGATGCCAGACGATGACGCCCGGCACCACGCGCACCGCCTATCGCCACCACACCTATCGGCGGGACCGCGACTGGCAGGGCAGCTACAACCGCTATGACACCGGCCCCGCCGGCGTCGCGGCCGGTGTGGTTGGCGGCGCGGTCGGCACGGCGGCTGCGATCGCGACCGCCCCGTTCGGCGGCCCCGACTATGCCCGCACCCCGATCGGCGGTGAGGAATATGCCCGGCAGAACGGCTTTGTCTGCACCCCCGGCACCTGGTTCCGCGGCAGCGACGGCCTGCGACATCCCTGTCAGTAGCTTAGGCGAACCGCCGATGCGCAAAAGGCGGCCTCCGGGCCGCCTTTTTGCCGCCTGGCCGGCGGAGGCGCAGGGTCATCTGGACCTCCCGGGTTCTGGCCTTCAGGTTCTGGCCCTGCCCCGCCAAGTCTGCTATGCGATCGCGCAAATCATTCCCATGTCGCCGGCTTAGCTCAGCGGTAGAGCAGCAGTTTTGTAAACTGAAGGTCGGGGGTTCAATCCCCTCAGCCGGCACCAGTTTTTCGCGAAATCAACGGGACGGGTCAGTTGACCGTGCCTCGGTGCGGGGTACCCAAACTGGTTGGTTTGGAGGACGTGGAGTTGGATAACCGGGTCGTGGAGGCTTGCACCCGCGGCAAACATTCCGCAAAATTGCCCGACAGGGAGCCACAAGCGGATTTCGGGCAGGCACCGGATGACGGAAAAGCAGTTGCGGGCGAGGACGTCGTTGCTGAAGGCAATGCTGCTGGTTTGCGCCCTGCTGATGGGCTACTCGGATCTGATCACCACCAACGAGATCTTGCAGCGGGGAATGGGCGAACTGAACCCGTTCATGTGGCTCACCCAGGAGTGGCTGGGTGAATGGTGGCTTGTCGCCAAGCTGGGTTTGACCTACCTCGTGATATGGTTGCTTTGGCACGGCAACAGCGAACGCCAAATGGCTTATGTGGTCGGCCTCATCGCGCTGCCCGTCTACAACAATCTGTTCATCCTGGCGGGCGCCAGTTGAGTTGACCTTGCGGTGATGCTGGCGAGCCGCCGTTAGCGCTGCCTGGCAGAGTTGCCGAGGCTCGCTGTTTCACAATCGACACTGCCAGGCGCGGTTCTGATGATGAACTGGTCCTACTATCTCGTCGGCGTTGCTGTGGCCCTGCTCCTGGTCGCCTATCGCCTGCATGGCGGGCTGTACAGGAAGGACACGCTGCGGGACGGGAGACTGAATCGGCTGATCGATGAACGCGTCGATCGCCTGGACCTGAAGCGCGACAAGAAACACGAACCGTCCGAGCTATGAAGACTGGCCAGCCACGCCTCGTCGCGCGCAGCTTCAGTCGGCCGAGATCGACCGTCGACCGCAGCAGCCCCGCCAACTCGTAGGAGAATACGGCAGCTCCGAGCATGGCGAAGCGGGCTTTGACGTCGGCGAACGGACCGAAGCACGGTCCTTCGACGCAGATGCCGCCGCGGTCCGCTGCTGCAAATCTCTTGATGATCCCGTGAATGCCGACCGTCCTGCCGCCGATATTGCCTTCAAACCGAAGTGCCTGGGCATCGAGTCCTCCATCCATGTCTACACGGCTTGCGCCGCGCATTGTCCTTGATCCAAGCCGAGCATGTATTTGCGGCTCAATCAAAGAGCCTCGCTTGGATTACCCACAACGTTTAACGGAAGCCGTATTCTTCCCGTCTCGACGAGATGCCTCGCATCACCGACGGCACCTGCAGGAACACGCACGATAGCGGCGACTCATCGCAGCAACCCTGCTCGGCAGGCTCGCAAGCAAAGCAGGATGATGTCCGTCATCTCAGTGCGCTCTACGAAACGCAACTTGTACACCTGCCGCTGGAAGCCAGCGGCGGACAACTCGCCAATCAAGCTTCTGCTGGTCTCAAGCGCGTCCCGGATGTCGGCGATCATCCGGCGTTGCTGGCCGATATCGCCCCGCCGTCGGGGACAGCCCTATATATTGGCAGGATTCGTGGGATCATCCCCGTAGGATCACCCATCCCTTGCCTTGTTTCTGTCCTTGCGACACGAATTGGGGTATGCAGAATGCGGGATGGGACTCAGCCAATGACCTATTTGATCCTTGCCCGAGATGGCACCAGTCAAATCGTGTTGAAGCGCGACAGCGAAGACGCGGCCGAGAAGAAGGCGCGCGAGCTGAAGGAGATGGGTTGGTTCGAGGTCGAGGTCCGCGAGGACAAGGCCGGCCACCCGATCGCGGTCACGCTGACCGATCGGTCCAACACCCTTCAATAGCGCCTGCCCTTCAATGACGTCCCTTGAATGACGTCTTGATGAACCTTTGCCGTACGGCTCTTACACATGTGTGAGGAGCCTACGATGTCCGACACAGCCCATTATCGCTTCCAGTCCGATCAGGCGCGACGGCTGGCCCGCCAAGTCACCGACGCTGCGGTGCGTGAAAAGCTGCTCGAAATGGCCGACGAGTATGGCCGCTACGCCGACCTGATCGAGGCCCGCAGCATCGAACCGGCAGCTGTCGAGGCGATGGCTCACTAGGCTGATGCCGCCCGCTTCCGCCGGCACACCGGGCCGGTGGACTCGCGACTTGACCTTTCAGGTCTGCTCCTGCCGCACCTTCTCAAGCTCGAGGCCAAACCGCGCGAAAACGCCTGAGGATTTGTTCGGAACATTATGCCCCCTCACGCGATTTTCCCCGCATGAGGGTGCACGAAACCAACCGCAATTTGATGCTTCTGGGCAGCTTCACGCTGCTGAGCGTGGCCGCCGCCGGCATTGTCGCCCTGCTCGATCCGGCGCCCGCGCCGGCCAGCGCCGCGCCCCGGCCGGCCGCGAATCAGGCGCCGGTCCCAAGCCAAGCGCCGGCCCAGACGCCGGTCCGGATCGTCGGTACCCCGTTCGTCCCGAACACCAATCCCCGCCAGCGCTGACCGCCGTCGCGCCCAGGCACGTCACAATTTTGTCACCGTGCCTGCAAAACAGACGTCTTCGTCAACCATCATGATGGCGAGTGCTTGCTTCCGCGGGGTTGCTCTGATGCAATCCGCGGGCTCAAGGTGCACCATGAAGTGGATGAAGGAACGCGATCTCCTGATCGCGCAGACAATGGCTTTCGTACAGTCGGTGAAGGGCAAGCTGCCCGACGCCGGGCTGCCGACGCCTGCTCCACGGACCGCCGTTCCGCCAGCGCCTGCCCCGCTGCCCGCCACCGCAGCCGTGGTCGAGGCAGCATTTGAGACAAAGCCAGTCTTGGAGGCAAAGCCAGTCTTGGAGGCAAAGCCAGTCGTGGAAGCAAAGCCGGTCTTGGAGGCAAAGCCCGCCTTGGAGAGCAAGCCTGCGGCGGAGGCCCAAAGGGTTGTCATGCCGCCGCCGCTTCCGGTGCCGACCGTGCTCGAGGGCCTGCCCCCCGCACCGCCGCCTTTGACGGTGACCGTCGTGGAAGTCCCACCCCCGCCGGCCCAGCCGCCGCGATTTGCCAAGCTCGACATCAGCGGCGACTTCGGATCCGAGGTGCGGGAGCGGGTTGCCAATTTCCGCGCGCAACAGCAGCGCTTCCTCAGGGAGCGCGAGGAATACTGCACCACGACCATGGCCAAGGTCCGCGCCGCGATCCGCGATAACAGCGAGCTGCCGCGCTCGGGAAAGTAACGGGCGCCTTCCTCGGACCGTGTGTCGGGCTTCAGCCCCGCGCGTCCGATTTCACCGGCTCGGTCAGGAAACGTCCGCTCGATCGCGTCAGCGTCGGCTCTTCCACAGCGTCAACAGGTTGCTTGCCTTCCAGCATCGATCGCAAGCCTGCGACCGCCAGGGTCATTCGCTCGGCGAATTTGGCCGCGGCGCCATCGAGGAACGCCCGGTCCTTCGGCTTCGGCTTGGCGATCCGCAGCTCGAAACGGGACGTTCCGTCCGGGCCGTCGAGAACGGCCCGGGTCATGATGATGCGCGGCGCTCCTGGCACCGGCAGTGTGATGCCGACCGTGAAGTAATCGACCGGACGCCAGTCGAGCGTCTCCTCGACGTTGGTATGGTTGCCGTGCGCGCAATGATTCTTGGTGCCGATACCGCGTCGCCCCTTGCCTGACTCCTCGACGATGTCGTCGGCGTCCCACCATTTCTGCCATTGCCCGGGCACGGTGATGAACTCCCACACCGTCTGCCGCGGCGCGGCGATGTCGAACTCCAGTATCGCGTAGGCGTCTTCGCGCGTCACCTCCAGCCGCGTTTGCGCGTCGTCCTGCTGCCACGCCGCCTCGAGATCGCGCGCCCACAGCGTCACATCGCCGATGATGTCGATGGTTTCCTGATGCGGGATCAGACCTTGTGCCACCGGGTCGACGCCCATGGCGCGGATCGCTGCGTCGCTGTAGAGCGCGTAGGCACGCCCGCCAACCTTCTCGCCAACCGTGTTCTTGAGCAGCCGGTGGACCAGAATGACGTCGCGCCCGGCGAGCTCTTCCCTGCCGCCCATCTTCTGCTTCACCATCTCGCCGTGATGGACGACGAACTTGAAATCGAGATCGCCCATCGCGACGCAGGCCTTGCACTCGCAGGTCGAGGCCTGGCGGACGTCGCGCAGGCGCCGGCGGAATTTGAAATAGGCGCCCTCGATCGCGTCCTGCAGCAGCGAGCCGTCGATTGTCCCGGTCGAGTAGACGAAGGCGGCGTCGCCCTCGAACTTGGCGAGGCGAAATGGCGGGCGCAGCCCTTTCACCACCACGTCCATGAAATCGGCGATGATGTCCTGCGCATGGTCGAGCTCGACCGCCGCGAGGAAGTTGGTATAGCCGGAGATGTCGGCAATCGCGAAATATGCCGCTTCAGCTTTCGGAAGCATGGGGACCTCCCGCGTAACCTTTTCGTGCGATGACGCAGTCTGTCACACCGCGCCACACGCGGTCGAGAGTGGCGAATCTTGTTCTGACGCGTTTTCTGAGCGCGAACTGGTATCCACTTCGCTTGAAAACGCTCTAGCCGCCGCCGATCTTCTCCAGCACCGGCAGCAGGTGCTTCAAGAACTCGCCGGGGTTCTCGCTCATCGGGAAATGCCCGAGGCCCTTCATGATGGTGGCCTCACTGCCGGCAATGCTGTTCGCCACCGCCAGCGTCTCCTCCGGCGTACAGGAATAGTCGTACTCGCCCGACAGCAGGAACAGCGGGCAGCGTTTGGTGTCGATCTCGGCGACGCGGGCGCGGATATCGCCGTCGATCTTGTAGAAATAGAGGTCGCCCTTGAACACGCCCGGGCCGCCCTGCATGTAGTGCCACAGCGTCTCCCACCGCTCTTTGTCGGGCGCGTCGGGCCCGACTAGACCCGAGACGATGGCGGCTGCGACCTCGCCGCCATGCACGTCCGGCCGGTGCAGGAAATTCAGGTCGTAATAGGGATCGACATGCGCGCCGGCCTGCAGGCCGATGATCGCGCGGAAGCGTTCGGGATGCTCGAGCGCGAGATGCAGCGCGATCCGGCCGCCGATCGAGCAGCCGATCACGATCGGCCGGTCGAGATCGAGCGCCTCCATCACGGCCAGGATCATCGCCATGTAGTGCGCCGAGGTGAGCTGGTATTCCTCGTCGTGCCAGCCCTGGGGCGGCGACGACTTGCCGTGCCAGGGCATGTCGAAGGCGATGACACGATGGTTGCGCGTGACGCTGACATCGTTCATCAGGCCGCGATATTGCCGCCCGTCGGCGCCCGCGGTGTGCAGGCAGAGCAGCGGCGTGCCCTCGCCCGCCTCCTCGACATAGACGCGGTGCGCCCGGCCTGACAGCTCGAGATGCATGTAGCGGCCGATGATTGGTTCGAATTTGGCGCTCATGCGGCCGCTCCCTCGCGGCGCAGCTTGCCGAGCGCCTCCTTAAAGTAACGCAGGTTCGCCATGAAGATCTGCAGCTCGCCCTCGGCCTTCAGCACGCGGCGCTTGATCAGCGCCATCAGGTCGTTGGAGCCCGGCGGCGGCCGCCGTTCGCAGAACCGGTCCCATTCCGCCTCCGAGGTGCGCAGCGCAAACGACGACGACGGCATCACGAACGGGCCCTTCGTCACCGCGACGATGCGGCCCTCATGGATCGCGATCAGCCAGGCGGCCTTGCCGATCTCGAGCAGGAATGTCGTGGTGAGGTAACGGCCGCGCCGCACCAGGCCGGCGTCGCAATTGACCCGTTCCTTCAGCATCTCGATCATGACAGCTCCACCCCGATCACGGACCGTCCGCGCAGGCCGCGGCGGGTCTTGTTCTGCGGGCAATGATGGAAGGAATGACCGGCCCGTCAATCGTTACAGGCGTCGCGCGGCCACGGCGTTTTCGCGTGGGCCGCTACATACAGGTTTTGGCTGGAGCCAAGTTTCCCTAGAGCCACGACCAGACCAGCGCCACGTTGGCGGCACAGGCTGCGAGCAGCACAACCGCAAGCGCGAGCTGCACGCGTTCGTAGGGGGGCTGGTGGATCGCTCTCATGGCTCGGAGCATCCGGCGATTCTACCCGGAGAGTCCCGGGGATTCTTTTTTCCGGGGTTTACCGCTCATTAAGGACTCAGGCCCCTCCGACGAAAGGCGCGAAATGACTCATGTTTTCAAACGGTTGCCGGGCATCTTAGCTCACAGTTCCGTGATCGGAACGGCGATCTTGGCGTGAAACCCGGGACGGGCCTTGGCGTTGTCGGTTGTTTGGGGAAACGACGAATGCCGTACGCGCTGTTCTATCAAGACGCCAAGCTGAGCAAGACCTACCCGACCGAGGCGGACGTCTGGAAGCTTGCCCGGAAATCGGGCCTGGTGGTGGATACCGTCTCCGAGGAGGAGAAATCCTCGCCGCGCCCGGTACTGGACAATGACTACGAAATCCGGTCGTGCCAGCCTGAGCCGAACGAGGACCCGGCCAAGAACAAGGCCGATGCCGAACGCGAAGCGCGTCTGGAGCCGCGGTTGAACTGAGGGACAGTGGGTCGTCCGGTGCGCATGGGCGAACCGGATGCCGATGCGGCCGTCGTGCTGCCGTTACGGCGTCGCCGTCGCCAGCGACGCCTGTTCGGCGGCGAGCGAGACGCAGATTTTCCGCCGATGCAGACCGCGGATCGACCCGGTCACCTTGAGCACCTTGCCGGCCGTGCAGGAGGCGTCCTGCACGAACACGACCTCGTAAGGCGCGAGTGCCAAGGGTTCGGATTTGAGGATGGTCTGGGCAAAGCACGGCACAGAGACCGCAGAGATGATCAGCCCTAACGCAAAGCTACGCATGTTTGTTTGTCCACCAGCCCGGCGATCCCACAATAGCGCATCCCGATGAAAGTTCCGTGCAATGCAGGAATTATTTTTTGCATTGCACGATCAGGCCTGAACATCGGGTGAATGCGGGAGCACGGGCACGCGGCAGGCCAACAAAAAAAGGCCGACCCGAAGGCCGGCCTTTCGATCTCGATGATACGATGCGATCAGTAGCGGGAGCCCACCGGTCCGCCCCAGCCGAAGCGATAGTTGACCCCGAGCTTGACGGTGTGTTCGTCGTTCCGGAAGCTCGCGCCGGCAATGTCGGCCGGACCGCTGGTGAACGTGGTCTTGCCGAAATTGTAGTACTGGTACTCGGCCTTCGCCGACCAGTTGGGGGCGAACATGTATTCGAGGCCCGCGCCGACCGTGTAGCCATCCTTGTGACCGCCATCGGTGGTGAAGGCCGCCGGGACGCCGCCGACGGAGGCCGTGATGTTGTGGTTGTCGCGCCAGGCGTAACCGCCCTTGGCGTAGAGCAGCGCCGGACCCCAAGTGTAGCCGAGGCGGCCGGTCACCGAACCGAGCTGGTCGGTATTGCCGGTCACGACCGTTCCGGCGGGGAACGTCAGGCCATTGTTCGAGGAGCTCGGCAGCCAGGAGTATTGCGCCTCGACACCCATCACCCAGTTCGGCGCGAACTGATAGTCGAAGCCGCCCTGCACGCCACCCATGAAGCGCGCGTCGCTGCCCATTAGATTGGTGCCGTCGGTGAACGCGCCGCCGACATGGCCGCCGATATAAAAACCGGTCCAGTTGTAGACGAGCGCCGGGGCGGTATAGGGCGGCGGTGCCTTGGTATAGGTGCGGGCCGGCATGTCAGCTGCAAATGCCGGGCTCGCAAGGGCGGCCAGCGCGACTGCGCCGAGCAAAAACGTCTTCATCTCTGGTCCCCGTTACGAACGCTGCGCTGTTAAGCCAAACAACGTGACGCCAATTAGGTTGCTTTGGGACAATGCCTGACCTGTAATGTTTCCGAGCTGTGACGGGGTCGCAACAACGCCCGTTGTTCCTTGGCACGGAAGGTTTTTTCACCGGTTAAGCAGCCGTATTTCGGCTGTATGTAAGTCGCAAACGGCTAAGTTGAAGTTCAGCGCTCCCCGAAAAGTGATCGGAGTTCGCTAACGAACTGCTCAGGCTTGCTGCTACGACAAGCCGCCGCGTCCCAAAGCGCGATCAGATCGCGCCTTGGCTCCTTGTCTGGGCATGATCTCCGCGCAAACGCTACGCGTTTGTCGCGAGGGAAAACCGCTTCGCACTTTTCCGGATCATGCCTAGCGCGCCATCTTTTCCAGATCCGGAAATGCCGCGTAGGACGCGCCGGCGCAGGGCTCGGCGGCGTTGTCGAGGATGCGGTCGAGCCGGCCGTCGACGAACAGGACGCCGCGCTCCCGGGCCGGACGGTAATTGCCGTCGGTATCCTTTGCGCTGTAGCGCAGGCAGACCACGTAGCGCAGCCGGCCGCCGACCGTGCGCTGCACCGGCTCGGCAATCCCGGCTTCGCGGACCCCGACCGGATTGTTCAGGTAGGTCCGCATGAAGGCCAGGATCTGGTCGCGGTACCTGTCCGGAAACGGCTGGTTGGCGACGCCGCGATCGTCGGTAAAGGTGGTCGAGCTGCCGCCGTCTTCGCTGGTGAGTCAGCCGGCAAGTGGCATCGAGAGCAGCAGGATCGCCGCCAGTTTTGATGAGGTCCGCAAACGACGCTGTTTCATGAGTCCCCGGCCGCGTCTCATAAACCGCCAGGCGGGGAATTCGCAACTCGGTTGTTCCCGCCGAGCCGGCGCCCAGCCTCGCAACGGAAGTCCCGACGCACTCCGGCCCGCCGCCATTGGGGAAGCAATGGACGGACGGGCCGGTTCTGCATCCCAAGGGCGCAGCGGGGCAATGTGGATCGAACGACGCCCTTCGGATCAGGCTCAGCCGCGCTTGATCAGCCGCGTTTGGCCGGCGCGACGTGCTTGGTGGCGACCTTCGCATGGACGTGCTTGGTCGCATGCTTCGGCGCCTTCGCCTTCAGCATGCCCATGTGGTTGTGGTGGCGGTGATGGCGATAGTGCTTGTGGTGCATCTTGGCGTTGGCGTTGCGCACCTTCGAGGGCAGCTGCTCGCTCTTGATGACGGGGGCGGCCTTGGTCGCCGGGGCGGTCGTGGTCGCCGGAGCGGGCGTAGCGGCCTCGGCGGCGAGCGCGGGCGCTGCGATCACGGACATGGCGAGCAGCGCGGCGGAAATCGTCTTCAGCATGGTGGTCTCCTCTGCGGGATCGAGAGGTCTCCGGCCGGATGGTCGGCCTCACCGATCAATGCACGTGACCTTATGGGCCGCGCACTGAACCCGTTCTGAAGGACGCTGACGGAATTCATTCATGTGAATGACATCTTGGTCATGTTGGCCGCCCCTGCCAGCCGATTGCGAGAGTCACGCAATCGTGGGACCGGGCGGGAATGTTCTGCACCCTCGGGTGTTCAAGTCAGCAGGCTTGGGTGTAGGATTACCGAGCACGATCGGAACGATCAGGAGCAACTAGGAATGAGCAAGTCGCCGACGTTTCTTTGGAAGTTTTTGGGCCTCGCAGTGCTCTCGATGACCCTCGCCGCCGGGCCGGTCATCTCGGCCCACGCCGCAGGCGGCGACAATCCCTCCCCGCCGGCTTCCGACAGCGGCAGCAAGGGCAAGAAGGCGAAGAAGGA
The DNA here is from genome assembly GCF_054063415.1 of Bradyrhizobium sp. USDA 4011. NCBI lineage: Bacteria > Pseudomonadati > Pseudomonadota > Alphaproteobacteria > Hyphomicrobiales > Nitrobacteraceae > Bradyrhizobium > Bradyrhizobium sp. USDA 4011. The sequence goes on along the minus strand of NZ_JBSSGG010000001.1, from coordinate 7,631,019 downwards.
CAAGAGCTCCGCGATCGACGATCAGAAGTTCCTGGCCGGCTATCACGCCGCCTATGCCACGATCTACGACAAGCACGACTATACCGCCGCGATCGAGCAGCTGAAGGCGCTCGGCCAGGATGACCGTGCCGACGTCGCCAACCTGATCGGCTATTCCTATCGCAAGCTCGGCGACTACAAGGTCTCGCAGATCTGGTACGAGCGCGCGCTCAAGGCCGACCCGGCCCATGTGCGTACCTGGCAGTATTACGGCCTCTGGCAGGTCGAACAGGGCAACCGCGATCAGGCGCAATACCACCTGAACCGCATCGCCCAGCTCGCCGGCACCAACAGCGACGAATATCGCTCGCTCGCCGCCGCGCTGGAGAAGCCCCCGGGCACCGGCCTGGTTTACTGAGCAAGCGAACCGTCCAAACATCAAGCCGGCGTAGTCATAATGACTGCGCCGGCTTTTTGCTGATCGATGCCGCTGCGACAGGATGAGTAACCCATCCTGGAGGTGATTGCCTTGCTTGGGCTCCGCAGCCTACGGGTAGTGCTCGAGGCGGCGGTCCGGCTTTTGCGGGCGGCTCGCGCCCACCGTGCTGCCGTCATCCGGCTTCGCCGCCTTCTCGATTGGCGGGCCACTGTCGCCGGTCTTCTTGCTGGTGTTCAGCGCCTGGCCGGTGGTGGTGACGTTGGCGGCCTGCCCGGCTCCCGCCGAGCCGGCCGATGGACCGGAGCTCTGCGCCAACACGGTCCCCGACAGCACCAAGGCCGCCATCAGTATTGCCGCGTTGACTGTCATGGACTGCCCTTCTGCGCACGAATGATGCACAGCAACGCGCCGCTGCCACGGACGTTCCCACGGCGCCATCATTTAAGGTAAATGCAAGGCGAATTCCCGCGCCACGCCTCTGGCCGCAGCACACGGGCATTGGGGCTCAATCAGCCATGCGCCGCCGTCGGGCTGCGCAGCGCCGCCTCGCGATACTCGGCCCAGGCCTGCCGCAGAATTTGCACCGACGAGGTGAGGAATATCATCGCCATCACGGCGGCGACCGCCAGATCGGGCCAGGCGGAGGCCGTTCCCCAGACGCCGAGCGCGGCCACCATCACGATGAGATTTCCGATCGCATCGTTGCGCGAGCAGAGCCAGACCGAACGGACATTGGCGTCACCATTCTTGTAGGGCAGCAACAGCAGAACGGACGACAGGTTCGCCGCAAGCGCCAACGTCGCTATTGCGCCCATCACCTCGGCCTTCGGCACACCGAGAATGAGGGTCTGGTAGACCGTCGAGCCGAGGACCCAGAGCGCCATCAGGCTCAGCGAGGCGCCCTTCAGCAGCGCCGCCGACGCACGCATCCGCAAGCCGGCGCCGATCACCGCAAGGCTCAGCCCATAGGTGACGGTATCGGCAAGGAAGTCGAGCGCATCCGCCTTGAGCGCCTGCGATCCGGCAAGCTGACCTGCGATCATCTCGGTCAGGAACATCGCGCCATTGACGGCAATGACGGTCCAGAGCACGCGCTTGTAGCGCGGATCGAGGCCGTCAAACACCGGAACACCGCCCGAGCAGCCGCACGCATCACCCATGAGGTTGCGATCCAACGCCGGCGCGCCAGCCTTCTTCGGCAACGTTAGCGGCGGTGGCGCACAGCATTCGGACGTCTTCTGCTCGCAACAATCGTTCATCGCTTGTCCTTCCAGGCCACAAGATAAGGCCGCCCGCGCAACGCATTCAAGCCGATCCGCCTGGAGCCAGACATCGTCAACCGCACCAACACCTGCGTGATCGCCCCGAACTCGCCTCCCCCTCACCCCGACTGCAAATCAGTCGGCCGCGAACCGCCATCCTATCTACCCCCGCAGGGTATCATTCAATCCGGCTTGAAGCAGCCGACGAATTCCCAACCCCTGCTACACGCTGTCGCGCGACCGGCGTAACGACATCCGCTCCCGGCATCCTCACGCGAAGTGCTATGCCCTTCACGACGGCGAAGATCGCGGGAATCACGATCAGCGTCAGCAAGGTCGACGAGATCATGCCGCCGATCATCGGCACCGCGATGCGCTGCATGATCTCGGAGCCGGTGCCGGTGCTCCACATGATCGGCAAGAGCCCGGCCATGATGGCAGCCACCGTCATCATCTTCGGCCGGACACGCTCGACCGCGCCCTCGATGATCGCGTGGTTGAGATCGTCGCGACCGATCGCGTGGCCCTCGGCGACGCGACGCGCGGTGACCTCGGCCAGCGCATGGTTGAGATACATCAGCATCACGACACCGGTCTCGGCGGCGACGCCGGCGAGCGCGATGAAGCCGACCGCGACCGCAACCGACAGGTTGAAGCCGAGCGCCCACATCAGCCAGAGCCCGCCGACCAGCGCGAACGGCAGCGACAGCATCACGATCACGGTCTCCGCCACCGAGCGGAAGTTGAGGTAGAGCAGCAGGAAGATGATCAGAAGTGTCACCGGCACCACGATCTTGAGCCGCGCCGCGGCGCGTTCCAGATATTCGTATTGCCCGCTCCAGATCACATAGGCTCCTGGCGGAAACTGCACGGCGGCCTGCACCGCGCGCTGCGCATCCGCGACATAGCCGCCGAGATCGCGATCGCGGATGTCGACATAGATGTAGGTCGCAAGCTGCCCGTTCTCGGTCCGGATCGTGGTCGGCCCGCGCGCCGGCGTGATATCGGAGACCTCGCCGATCGGCACGGCGCCGCCCGCCGGCATCGGCACCAGGATGTCGCTCGCGATCGCGCCCGGATTGTCGCGCAGGTCGCGCGGATAGCGCATGTTGACGGTGAAGCGCTGGCGTCCCTCCACCGTCGTCGTGACGGTCTGGCCGCCAAGCGCGGTCGCGATCGTGTTCTGCGCGTCCTGCACCGCGATGCCGTAGCGCGATAACGCCTCGCGGTTCGGCGTGATCTCGAGGTAGTAGCCGCCGAGGCCGCGCTCGGCATAGGCCGACGAGGTGCCGGGCACGCCCTTCACGACCTGCTCAATCTGGCGGGCGAGCTTGTCGATCACGGCGAGATCGGGGCCGATCACCTTGACGCCGACCGGCGTCCGGATCCCGGTCGACAGCATGTCGATGCGCGCCTTGATCGGCATTGTCCAAGCGTTCGAGACGCCGGGGAACTGCAGCGCCCTGTCCATCTCGGCGATCAGGCCGTCGAGCGTGTCGCCATAGTCTCACAAAGGACAGGTGCTGAAAAGGTCACCTTGTTCACAACTGCACCGGTTTATCGGACAAGCCCGGTCGCGCCGGGAGAGGAAGAAGGTAAGCCCTGCGGCTGTCGATTCGAATGCGGCGAGTCAATAGGACTGAGCGTAGGGTGCAGTATTCATCAGCAGCACACCAAAAAGAAGCACCAGATAAAGCATCGAAAACACGAACAAGCGACGAGCTGGCCGCCTTTCCTTGTCGTGGCTCCGACGTACTTGCCATGCGAGAAAGATCATGGTCGCTCCCAGCATCGCCGCGGCCGCGCCGTAGACGGCCCCCGCGAATCCCAGTGCACAAGGCAGCAGTGAGATCGGAACCAAAAGCACGCTATAGAGAAGAATCTGGCGCTTTGTTTCGGTCTTGCCGGCGACGACCGGCAACATCGGCACACCGGCGCGAGCATATTCTCCGGCAAGATTGAGCGACAGCGCCCAGAAGTGGGGTGGCGTCCAAAGGAAGATGATCAAGAACAGGATGAGCGGCTCGAGCCCGACGTTTCCAGTGACCGCGACCCAGCCGATCACTGGAGGGAGTGCGCCAGCGGCACCGCCAATGACGATATTTTGCGGTGTTCGGCGTTTGAGCCACATCGTGTAGACGACGACGTAGAAGAAAATCGTGAAAGCAAGGAGTGCAGCAGCGGCCACGTTCAGCAAAGTGCCGAGGGCCAGGACGGCGCACGTCCCGAGCATCAATCCGAAAACCAACGCTTCCGGGCGCGTTACACGGCCGCCAGGAATTGGACGGATGGCGGTACGCGCCATCACCGCATCGATGTCGGCGTCGTACCACATGTTGAGCGCACCTGCGGCGCCAGCGCCTGCAGCTATGCAAGCAAGAGCAATGAGGCCGGTCACGGGATCGATGCCGCCTGGTGCGACCATGAGACCGACCAGTGCGGTGAAGACGACCAGCGACATGACGCGCGGTTTCGTCAGTGCGACGTAGTCTCCGATGTTCGTATAGCTCCGGCGAAGAATTGAGCGGTTGATTTGCACGAGATTGATCCCTCGTCAGTTCGATACTCGAAAGGCCATCGGTTGAAGGCCTTCTTCGCAGACTCCCAGTCGACGTGGCGAGTTCTCAGCCGTCCTGCCTCTAGCTCGCTGACGCGAAAAACATGACCCGAAGCAGATGCGTATAGTCGGATTCGAACACCATGATCCCTACAAAGACCAGCACGAGCACCGGCGGCAACAGGATGGCGTAGGCCAACGCCAACCGTTCCCAGGCCATGTGCATGAACACGGCAACGATCAGGCCGGCCTTCAGCACCATGAACAGCAGGATCAGTGACCAGCGGAGATGGCCATGGATGCCAAAGAAGTCGACGAGGTATGAGCAGGTGCTGAGCACGAACAGCCATCCCCAGACCACGAGATAGAGCTTGATCGGATGCTGCTGGCCCTCTGCGTGCGTGGCTCCTGATGCGACTGCGTCGTGCACATACGCGTGCAGCGCATGTTGCGTTGCCTGCCCTTCCACATGTACCGCTGCGTTTGTCATGCGCCAACCTCACCAGAGATAGAAAAAGGCAAAGATGAATACCCACACCAGATCGACGAAGTGCCAGTACAGGCCCATGATCTCGACGATCTCGTAGTACCCCCTCCGGCTCGTGAAAAAGCCACGCCGTTCGACGTCGAAGTCTCCCCGCAAAACCTTTCGCGCGATGGCGATCAGGAAGATCACGCCGATGGTCACGTGGGTGCCGTGGAAGCCGGTGATCATGAAGAAGCAGGCGCCAAATTGCGGCGCGCCCCACGGGTTGCCCCAGGGCCGTACGCCCTCCATGATCAGCTTGGTCCATTCGAAGCCCTGCATTCCGACGAACGTCGCGCCAAATGCCGCGGTGGCCAGCATCAAGGCTGCCGTTTTGACGCGATCCCTGCGGTAGCCGAAGTTGACGGCCATCGCCATCGTCCCGCTGCTGCTGATCAGGATGAAAGTCATGATCGCGATCAGGATGAGCGGGATGTGCTTGCCGCCGAGATTGAGCGCGAAGACTTCGCTGGGATTGGGCCACGGCACGGTCGTCGACATTCGCGCCGTCATGTACGACAGCAGGAAGCAGCTGAAGATGAAGGTGTCGCTCAGCAGGAAGATCCACATCATGGCCTTCCCCCAGGACACGTGCTTGAAGGCACGCTGGTCCGAGGCCCAGTCCGCGGCGATGCCGCGCAATCCGGGTATCGTTCCGGGCGACGGCTTGGGGGTTGCAAGTGTGGTGTCCGTCATCGCTTCCCGCCCTCGCTAGGTGAGCATCTGGCGACAGATGTCGATGAAATTGTCGGTCCAGCCCGTCAGCAGACCGAGCAAGATCAGCCAGACCAACAACAGGAAATGCCAATAGATGGCGCAGAGCTCCACGCTCAAGCGCATCTGCATCATCGGAGCGCCACGCCACACCTTCGCGGTCGTCCTGCCGAGCGCCACCAGACCGCCCATCAGATGCAGTCCGTGCACCGCGGTGATCAGGTAGAAGAAGGAATTGGCCGGATTGGACGCCACGAAATAGCCGGCGACATTCAGCTGCTGCCAGACCAACAACTGCCCGGCCAGGAAGGTCATGGCGGATACTCCGCCGATCAGCAGGCCGACGATCAAGCCGTCAATGTCGTCCCGTCGCGCGGCCATCAGCGCCCATTGAAGCGCCAAACTGCTGATGACCAGGACGCCCGTATTGAACCACAATAGCCTGGGCAGGGGCAGCTCCCGCCAGTCCACCAAGCTGTTGCGCATGGAGTAAGCACTGATCAGGAGCGCGAACAACGAGCCGACGACCGCGAGAAACACGCCCAATCCGATCTTCGCCGTCGGCACGGACGAACCGCGCTCACCGCGAAGATCGACGGCCACGCCCTGCTCCAGCCACGGCTTGGCAGCCAGCCGTTGCTGCGAGAGCCACCATCCCGCGATCGCTGCAATTGTAGCAATGAACAGGATGATGGCACTCACGGATGGGCTCCCTGCGTCGCCAATCCGGCCGGCGGTTCATTCTGCGGCACAAAATCCCTGGCGGCGCCGGGCACGCTGTAGTCGTAGGCCCAGCGATAGACGATCGGGAGCTCCTTGCCCCAGTTGCCATGCCCCGGCGGCGTCTCCGGTGTCTGCCACTCCAGCGAGGCGGCTCCCCAGGGGTTGCTGCCCGCCTCTTTTCCTTTGAACAGGCTCCAGATGATATTGAACAGGAAGACAAGCTGGGCGAAGCCGACAATCAGCGCCGCCACGCTCATGAACGCATTGAGGTCGTGGGCCGATGCCGGGACAAAGGCTGTCTCGCCGATATCGTGATAGCGGCGGGGCATCCCGAGCAGGCCCAGATAGTGCATAGGGAAGAAGACTGCATAAGCCCCGATGAACGTCACCCAGAAGTGGAATCGCCCAAGCGCCTCGTTGAGCATGCGTCCGGTGACTTTCGGATACCAGTGATAGATCCCGCCAAACACGGCCATGATCGGCGCGATACCCATCACCATGTGGAAGTGCGCGACAACGAACATCGTGTCCGACAGCGGAACGTCCACAACCACGTTACCGAGAAACAGTCCGGTCAGGCCGCCGTTCACGAACGTGATGATGAACGCGAGCGCGAACAGCATCGGTACCGTGAGATGGATGTCACCGCGCCACAGGGTCAGCACCCAATTGTAGACCTTGATCGCAGTCGGGATGGCGATGATGAGCGTCGTGGTGGCGAAGAAGAACCCGAAATACGGGTTCATGCCGCTCACATACATATGGTGCGCCCATACAACGAAGCTGAGAGCGCCGATGGCTACGATCGCCCAAACCATCATGCGATAGCCGAAGATGTTCTTTCGGGCGTGAGTGCTGATCAGATCGGAAATGATACCGAAGGCCGGCAAGGCGACGATGTAGACTTCGGGGTGGCCGAAGAACCAGAACAGATGCTGGAACAGGATCGGGCTGCCGCCGCCATACTTCGTCAGCTGGCCCATCTCGACCAGCGTCGGCATGAAGAAGCTGGTTCCCAGGAGACGGTCCAGCAACAGCATCACCGAGGCGACGAACAGCGCCGGGAAGGCCAACAGCGCCATCACGGTGGCCGTGAAGATGCCCCACACCGTCAGGGGCATCCGCATCAACGTCATGCCGCGCGTGCGGGCCTGCAGCACCGTCACCACATAATTGAGCCCGCCCATCGTGAAACCGATGATGAACAGGATCAGCGAAGCCAGCATGAGAACGATGCCCCAATCCTGCCCGGGGGTGCCGGAGAGAATTGCCTGGGGTGGATAAAGCGTCCAGCCGGCGCCGGTCGGCCCACCGGGCACGAAGAACGTCGCGACCAGCACCAGCACGGCGAGCAGGTAGACCCAGTAGCTCAGCATGTTCACGTAGGGGAAGACCATATCCCGCGCGCCGACCATCAGCGGGATGAGGTAGTTGCCGAAGCCGCCGAGGAACAACGCCGTGAGCAGGTAGATCACCATGATCATGCCGTGCATGGTGATGAACTGAAGGTACTGATTGGCATCGATAAAGGAGAATGTGCCGGGAAATCCCAGTTGCAGCCGCATCATCCACGACAGCACCAGCGCAACCATTCCGATCGACATCGCCGTGATCGAGTACTGGACGGCGATAACCTTGGCGTCCTGCGAAAAGACGTATCTCGTCCACCAGCTGTGCGGGTGATAGAGCTCGACCTCACCTACTTCGGCGGGCGGAATGCCTGCGACCTCATCAAACGGGATATCGACCATCGGAATACCCTCCTTGGTCTTCCGCTCAGCGACGAGTTCACCTCATATCCGGCTGATCCTCGTCGGCATGTTCATTCGCTACCAGTCCTGTACGCGGCCTTCGCGACGTCGTGCTGGCCTGACAACTCCGCAAACGTCCGCTGCCTCTCGAGCCACGCGTGATATTCTTTCGCTTCCTCCACGATGACCCTGCTCCGCATCTGCGCGTGCGCGACACCGCACAGCTCCGCACAGAGGACGTCGAATGTTCCGGTGCGGGTGGGCGTGAACCAGTAATAGGTCACGGAGCCAGGTATCATGTCCATCTTGGCCCGGAACTCGGGCACGTAGAAATCATGCAGAACGTCAATTGAGCGGAGCAACACCTTCACCGGCTTCCCAACCGGCAGATGCAGATCGTCGCTTTGAATGACGATGTCGTCCTGTCCGTTCGGATCGTTGGGATTCAACCCGAGTGGATTGTCGGAGCTGATCAGGCGCGCATCTGACGTGCCGAGCCGGCCGTCTTTTCCCGGAAGCCGATAACTCCACATCCACTGTTGTCCAACGACCTCGACGTCGGTCGCGTCGTCGGGAACGGTGACGAACTGGTGCCAGACGACCAAGCCGGGCGCCAACATGGCGGCGACGCCGACTGCCGTCACGATGCTGAGCCACCATTCGAGCTTCTTGTTTTCGGGATTGTAGGCGGCCCGCCGTCCCTCCTTGTGGTGGAAGCGGAACACGCAGTAAGCCATGAATACGATGACCGCGCAGAAAACCGCCCCGGTGATCCAGAACGTCAGATTGATCGTGTCGTCGATGTAGCGCCAGTTCGAGGCGATCGGCGTCCACCACCACGGGCTGTAGATGTGAAACAGCACCGAGGCGACTGCAACCAGGAGCAGTATGAGCGCGACAGCCATCCCTCATTCCTCCTTGCCATTGAAGGCTACGGAGACGAACGAAAGGGCGGAGCTCACGTCAAAGGTATGGTGTCAAAGGTATGGTGTCACGTACACCATCACCGTGCCTTTTGCCTCGCCCATTCTGCCGGTCGCGACGCTGGGACATCATGACAAAGGATCAACGTCACGGCCGCAATCTCATCGGAGCTTGGGGGCGTTCAGTGCATTCAAGATGGTACTCGTCGAGCCCGGCGTCAATAGAGGAGTATGTCCCGCCTCTGTCCGGCGCGCGTTGGCGCGAATGCATTGCGTGCCGGAGAGCACCGATCGGGACCCGCCATCACATGGTGCACCGCAAAACCCGGCTTGTGCCAATGCACAATTTCTCCCGACCGCGTTCGCCTCCTTGCTTCTGCCGCGCATCGGACTAGTTTTACTGGACCGGTTGCGACGGATGTCGTCCGGCAAGCTCCTTCTGGTTGAATCTGATTTGCCGGACTCAGTCGCGATTTTCGCGCATGAGGCGGATGTGCGTGTGTTGATGGCGCTCCGTTCCCCTGCGGGCACAAGCAAGGAGACCGGAACCATGACCACCGTATTCGCACGACCCAAACTGCAATTGTTTGGCGTCTCGACCGCCTTTGTCGTTCGCAAGATCAGCCTTTCCGACCTAGGCGATGCGCTGCGCCTCGGCTGGGAAGACTTCAAGGCCATCCCGACCCACGCAATCGTCCTGTGCGTGATGTACCCCGTCCTCGGACTTGTCCTGTTCAGGCTTGTGATCGGCTATTCGGTGCTGCCGCTGCTGTTTCCGCTCGCCGCCGGCTTCGCCCTGATCGGTCCTTTCGCCGGATTAGGCCTCTATGAACTGAGCCGCCGCCGCGAGCGGGGAGAGGAGCCAGGAGCCTGGGATGCAATGCAGGTGCTGCGCGCGCCGTCGTTCGGCGCCATGCTCGAACTTGGCATTCTCCTGTTCGTTCTGTTCGGGGTCTGGATCGCCGCCGCGGACGCGATCTACATTGCGACTTTCGGCTATGCGCCGGCTGCGAGCATCCCTGATTTCGCAGAACGTGTGTTGACGACCCCCGAAGGCTGGTCGCTCATCATCATCGGATGCGGCGTCGGCTTCCTTTTCGCCCTGGTTGCCCTATGCGTCAGCGTCGTCTCGTTTCCACTGATGCTCGACCGCCATGCGACAGCGATCGACGCGATCCGCACCTCGATACGGGCCGTGATGATGAATCCAATTGAGATGGCCGCGTGGGGACTGATCGTTGCGGTATTGCTGGCCGTGGGCTCACTGCCATTCTTCGTCGGTCTCTGCGTCGTTCTGCCGGTGCTTGGTCATGCGACTTGGCATCTTTACAGGAAGGTGATCGAGCCTGACCCGAATCCTCCGCAAGAAGAGCCCCGCCCGCCGATCGGTCACCGCTACGCGGCCGATTTCCCGGCCTCTCTCTTCCCGTGGAGCCGTGAGCGTTAGTGATACGAGGGGCGAACTTGAGATTGGCGAACCGCCTCGCACGGATCAATTGCAGGGCGCCAATCCGCCCGGGTTCACGATCGCGCCGGCATTCCGTTGTGCGCGGGCATCGCCGTCCGAAGGACGGCGTCGCTTCCGCTCGCCTATGCCCGGGCATAGACGTCTTCACTCCAATCGAATAAGAAAGGACGTGGATGGCCGGGACAAGCCCGGCCATGACGGCCGGTAGCTTACGTCTGCTTCAACACCGCCGGCTCGACCGGCATCTTTCGCAGCCGCTTGCCGGTTGCCGCGAAGATCGCATTGCTGATCGCAGGCACGATTCCCGATGTCCCGGTCTCGCCCATGCCGCCCGGCGGCTCGGTGCTCGGCACGATATGGACCTCGATGGCCGGGGCCTGATCGATCCGCAGCATCTGGTAGCTGTCGAAATTGCTCTGCTCGATGCGACCGTCCTTCAGCGTGATTTCGCCATAGAGCGCGGCGGTGATCCCGAAATTGACGCCGCTCTGCAGCTGCGCCTGCACGGTGTCGGGATTGACGACGGTGCCGCAATCCATCGCGCAGACGACGCGATGGACACGGACCGAACCGTCCTTGGCAACCTCGACCTCGGCGACCTGTGCGAGGTAGCTGCCGAACACGAATTGCAGCGACACGCCGCGGCCGCGTCCGGCAGGCAGCTTGCCGCCCCAACCGGCCTTGGCCGCCGCGAGATCGAGCGCCGCCTTGGCGCGCGGCGACTTGCCGAGCAGCGCCTTGCGATATTCGACCGGGTCCTGCCTGGCGGCCGCCGCCATCTCGTCGATCATGCTTTCGGTGACGAACACGTTGTGCGAGGGCCCGACGCTGCGCCAGAACGCGGTCGGAATGCCGGGCGGCTCGACCCGGACATATTCGACGTGGAAGTTCGGAATATCATAGACGAGATTGATCGCGCCTTCTGTCGTGTCGGGGTCGAGACCGTTGCGGAACGCCGGGGGCGCCCATCGCGCAATGACGGAAGAACCGGCGAAGCGGTTGCTCCAGGCCACCGGTTTGCCGGCCGCATCGAGGCCGACCGCAATCCGGTCGCACCAGTACGGCCGGTACATGTCGTGCTGGATGTCCTCCTCGCGGGTCCATACCACCTTGACCGGCGCATCGACCTGCTTTGCGATCTGTACGGCGCGAATGACACCATCGACCTCGAGCCTGCGGCCAAAACCGCCGCCGAGCAGGTGATTGTGCACCACCACCTTCTCCGGCGGAAGGTCCAGCATCTTCGCGGCCACCGCCTGCACGCGCGAGAGAGCCTGGTTGCCGACCCAGATTTCGCAGCCGTCGGCGCGAACATGCACGGTGCAGTTCATCGGCTCCATCGTCGCATGGGCGAGGAACGGCAGCTGATAGCTTGCCTCGAGTTTGGTCGCCGCGCCCGCCAGCGCCTTGTCGGCGTCGCCGATATTCTGTGCGACCGCGCCCGGCTTCGTGGTGGCGGCTTCGAGCTCGCGCGCGATATCTGACGTGGCGAGCTTGGCGTGAGCCCCCTCGTCCCACTCGATCGTGAGCGCCGCGAGACCTTTCTTCGCCGCCCCCATGTGATCGGCCACCACGGCGACCGCGTCATCGAGCTTCACGATCTGGCGCACGCCGTTGACGGCTTTCGCCGCCGCATCATCCACATGCTTGACCCGCCCGCCGAACACCGGCGACTGCGCCAGCGTCGCGATCTTCACGCCGGGCGGCCGCGCGTCGATGCCGTAGACCGCCGAGCCGTTGATCTTGGAGGGCGTATCGAGTCGCTTGGCCGGTGTGCCGATCAGCTTGAACTCGGCCGGGCTCTTCAGTGTCACGTTCTCCGGCACCGGCATCTGCGCCGCGTCGGCCGCCAATTCGCCGTAACCAAGCTTGCGTCCCGACGCCGCATGATGCACCTCGCCGTTCTCGGCGCGGCACGAGCCGGGTTCGACGTTCCAGCGTTTCGCCGCGGCCGCGACCAACATCGCTTTCGCCGTGGCGCCGGCTTTGCGCATCGGCTGCCAGGCGCCGCGCATCGCATTCGAATTGCCGGTAGCCTGAACGCCGAGCAGCGGGTTGGCATAGAGCTTGTCGCTCGGCGGCGCGTGCTCGAGCTGAACCTGCGTCAGGCCGATCTCGAGCTCCTCGGCGATCAGCATCGGGATCGAGGTGTAGGTGCCCTGCCCCATCTCGACATAGGGCATGGTGAGCACGACCTTGCCGTCGCCGCCGATCCGGATGAAGGCATTCGGCGCGAAGTCACCGGCGGCCGCGGCTTCGCTCTCGCGGCTGGCGAACGGCAGGCTCACGCTGAGCAGCAGGCCGCCGCCTGCGATTGCGCTGGCGCGAAGGAAGTTGCGGCGCGACAGATCGGCGGAACGCTCGGACACATTGTTCATCAGCGTCATGATCAACCTCCCGACTGCGCGGCTTGCTTGATGGCTTCGCGAATGCGCACATAGGTGCCGCAGCGGCAGATGTTACCCGACATCGCGTCGTCGATATCAGCATCGGTCGGCTTCGGCTTGCTTGCGAGCAAGGCGGAGGCGGACATGATCTGCCCGGACTGGCAGTAGCCGCATTGCGGCACCTCATGCGCGAGCCAGGCGTCCTGGATCTTCTTGCCGGCCGGCGTCCCGCCGACCGCCTCGATGGTCGTGATCTTGGAGTCCCCGATGCTGTCGATCGTCGTGATGCAGGAGCGCACCGCGCTGCCGTCGAGATGCACCGTGCAGGCGCCGCACAGCGCCATGCCGCAGCCGAACTTGGTGCCGGTCATGCCGAGCACGTCGCGCAGCACCCACAGCAGCGGCGTATCGCCATCGGCATCAACCGAATGACTGGTCCCATTGATCATGATCTGGAAAGGCATCCTGACACTCCTGTCCTGGTTCGAGACCCGTCCGGACTGCGCCCCGCCGGGCGCAACCGCGACATTCCAAAGCGATCGAACGCTCATTCGCGACGATTACTCATTTTTGGTAATAAATCCAATTCCAATGCCGCATAAGCGGCGCGATGATGCGCAATGAAATAACCATTGGTTTATAATCCATGGACCGACTGACCAGCATGGCCGTGTTCGCCCGCGTCGCCGATCTCGGCTCCTTCACCGCGGCGGCCAAAGAGCTGCGGATCTCGCCGACCATGATCGGCAAGCATATCCGTTTTCTCGAGGACCGGCTCGGCTCGCAATTGATCAACCGGTCGACGCGGCGGCAGGGCCTCACCGAGCTCGGCCGCAGCTATCTCGATCACTGCAAGCATTTGCTGGAACAGGCCGAGGCCGGCGATGCGCTGGTCGAGGAAGCGTTGAGCGCGCCGCGCGGCAAGCTGCGCGTGGCGACCTCGGTCGCCTTCGGGTCGTACAGCCTGGCGCCCGCGCTGGTCCGCTTCATGAGGAAATATCCGGAGGTTTCGGTCGACCTGGTGCTCAGCGACAGGATGGTCGATCTGCTTGAGGAAGGCCTCGACGCCGCGATCCGCGTCGGCACGCTGACCGACTCCACCATGATGTCGCGCTCGTTGTCGCCCTACACAGGCGTAGTGTGCGCTGCGCCGAGCTATCTCGCCGAACGCGGCACACCGACGCATCCGGGGGATCTCATCCACCATGAATGCATGCGCTATCCGGGCTGGTCGGATGCGCGAAGGTGGACTTTCTTCGGACCGGAGGGCGAGGTCCATGTCGATGTCGGAAGCCGCCTGACCATCAACAACGCGTTTGGCATCCGCTACGCAGCGCTGGCCGGCGCAGGCATCGTGCTGATGCGCGACGAGCTGCTGGCCGACGACATCGCCGCGGGACGGCTCAAGGTGCTGCTGCCGAATTACACGACGCAAAGCCGCGCGCGCCAGATCCTGTGGCCGAAGAACCGCAAGATGACGCCGAAGCTCCGCGCCCTGATCGACTTCATTGTGGAGACGTACGGGTAAAGCGCGACGTTGCATCGAAATGAGCAGGTGGTGTACGTGCCGAATGCATCCGGCAGATCGCGCGGGACGACGTCGGAAAGAGATCACGCTCCGTCCGCTACTCCACTCCGATCGGCAGCGATATTCCGCTCACTTCACCAGCGCCTCGACCTCCTTGCGGAATGCCTGGCGCGAGCCGTCGCGGGAGTAGAACATGTGGCCGCCGGGATAGACCGCGAGCCTGGTGCGGCTCGGACCCGCAAAGGCCGGCAGCTGGTCGAGGATGATCTTCGAGGCGAAGTACGGCGTCGCGAGATCGAACAGGCCGTGACCGATCAGGAGCTTCAGCTTGGGGTCGAGCGCCAGCATCTGGCGCAGCTGCGTCACCGACTCCGGCGGGCTGATGCCGTGGCCGAACTCCCAGCCCTTGTTCACGCTTTCGCTGAGCAGATGATAGGAACCATCCGGTCGCCAGTTCAGTCTGCGCGTCGTGAGGTCGACGGCGGCGCTGGTCAAGGGTGCCATCAGGGGATCACCGGACGGATCGTTGAAGCGGAAGTAGCTGGAGTCCGGATAGGGATCGAAGCCTTCGACCGAGGCGTCGTAGCGGCCCGTCACCTTGCCGTTCTTGCGATCGAACTCGCGGCGGAATTCACCGATGTCGAAGCGGCCGGCGAGCCTGCGGCTCACTGCCGGATCGATGCCGGTCAGGCTCGCGACCTTGTCGGCGAGCCGCGCGGTGGCCTCGGTATCGGCCTGCCCTTTGACGAGATCGAGCAGAAAATCGCCCCGCGCATAGCCCTCGACGTCGGCGAGATCGTCGCGCGTCACCGGTCCCTTCGCCTGCCGCGCGACCGCCGTCATGGTCGGCAGGCTCGCGACATATTGCAGGATGCTGGTGCCGGTATAGTCGCGGAAATCGAGCACCGGCGAGATCAGGATCAGGCCGCGGACGCCGACGCCTTGCTGCATTTGCAGATTGCGCACCACCTTCGGCCCGCGAATGCCGCCATAGCTTTCGCCGGTGACATATTTCGGCGAGGTCAGCCGGTCGTACTTCTCCAGCCAGCGGCGGATCACCAGTGCGATCGAATTGGCGTCGCCATCGACGGTGAAGAAGCGCTTGCGCGCATCCTCCGAGGTGGTGACGAAACGGCTGTAGCCGGTGCCGACCGGATCGATGAAAACAAGATCGGTGAAATCGAGCCAGGTATCCGCATTCGGCTGCAGCTCCGGCGAGGCCGACGATACCGCTCCGTCGAACGGCAGTCGCCACGGCCCGACATTGCCGAATTGCAGCCAGGCCGATGCGGAGCCCGGCCCGCCGTTGAACAGGAACGTCACCGGGCGGCTCGCCTTCTCGGCGCCATCGAGCTGATAGGAGGTGTAGGCGATGTCGGCGAGCGGCTCTCCCTTTTCGTCGAACACGCGGATCGAGCCCGCGGTCGCGCTGAAGTTCAGCGTGCGGCCGGGCAGCGCGACCGATTGCTTGGTCGTGGAATCCGGCGGCAGGCGGTGCTGCTCGGCGGCAGGCGTGTTGGCCGCGGCGCTGGCGCCGGAGCCGGCCTCGCCGCGCCCTGCCCGTCCCTTCTGGCCGCTTGGGTTCTGACCGCTTGGGGCCTGCGCGCTCGGCGACGGCGACGGTTGCGGGGTCTCGTCGTCGGCCCGCACCGCGGTTGCGAGGCAGGCCACCAGCAACGCCGCGGTGAGCCGTGTCGCAAAACTGTTAGCCATGCCGTTCACTCCCTGGGCCGACATTTACGCATTTCATCCGCAAACTGCGCTAGCTTGGCTGCACCCGCAAGGCATGTGGTCCGTTTCCGGACCATCTCGACAAGGCCGCCCGGGATGTATAGACGAGCGCGGCGTGTTCCGTGCCAAACGAGTTCGTGAGCGATGGCTAGCTCCAAGCGGTATGACAAGATCGCCTTCGTCGCCAGCGCGAGCGCGGAAGCGCAGACCGCGCTCGAGCAGCTGACCGCGATGTACGGCAACCATTCGGCCGCCGATGCCGACGTCGTGGTTGCGCTCGGCGGCGACGGATTGATGCTGCAGACGCTGCACGCCAACATGCGCAGCGGCAAGCCGATCTACGGCATGCATCGCGGCACCGTCGGCTTCCTGATGAACGAATATTCGACGCACGATCTGCGCACGCGGCTTGCGGCCTCGCGGGAGTCGCTGATCAATCCGCTGCTGATGCGCGCGACCGACATCCACGGCGCGGTGCATCTACATCACGCCATCAACGAGGTCGCGCTGTTCCGGCAGACCTACCAGGTCGCCAAGCTGCGCATCCTGATCGACGAGCATGAGCGGATGCCCGAGCTGATGGCCGACGGCATTCTGGTGGCGACGCCGGCCGGGTCGACTGCCTACAACCTCTCCGCCCAGGGTCCGATCCTGCCGATCAACGCGGCGCTGCTGGCGCTGACCCCGATCAGCGCGTTCCGGCCGCGGCGCTGGCGCGGCGCGCTGCTGCCGAATTCCGCCTTCGTGGTGATCGAGGTGATCGAGGATGAGAAGCGCCCGGTCGCCGCGGTCGCCGACCATGACGAGGTCCGCGACGTCCGCCGGGTCGAGGTGCTCTCCGACAAGACGATCGCGATGCGGATGCTGTTCGATCCCGGCCATTCGCTCGAAGAGCGCATCCTGCGCGAGCAGTTCGGCTACTGACGGCGCGCCGTCCCTTGCTCCCCTTGCCCGGCAACCAATCATTAACCCCGGGCGGGATATGGTTAACGTCGGGTAATACCGCATTGGCCCGGTATGCCCGTTCGGGACCGGACCATGTATCGCATCGATTTCAACAAGCTGCGATTTTTGATTTGCGACGACAATCCGCACATGCGCCGCATCCTGCGGACGCTGCTGCATTCGTTCGGCGCGCGCGAGGTCTATGAGGCCGAGGACGGCGCCACCGCGCTCGAGATGTACACCCATTACGTGCCCGACATCGTCATCACCGACTGGTCGATGCCGATCTTCGACGGCCTCGAGCTTGCGCAGATGATCCGGCAGCCGGAATCCAAGGGCAATCCCTACGCGCCGATCATTATGCTGACCGGCCATTCCGAGAAGCGCCGTGTCACCGTGGCGCGCGATGCCGGCGTCACCGAATTCCTGGCCAAGCCGATCTCGGCCAAGGGCCTCTACCAGCGCATCATGAACGTGGTCGCCAACCCGCGCCCGTTCATCAAGACCAAGACCTATTTCGGTCCCGACCGCCGCCGCAACACCACCAACACCTATATCGGCCCCGAACGCCGCGGCAGCGGCGAGGTCGAAATCCTGCAACAGCCGTCGCTGCTCGAGAAGGCGCGCTCGACCATTTAGGATATCGCCATGGCGAAAGACAAACCCGGGACGATCGAGGTCAAGAGTTTCGGCACCCACCATGTCATCACGCAGCCGAACCCGCTGCGCAAGGTGCTGCTGCGCGTTCCCGAGAGCGATCTCGACGATCCGGTCGGCCGCGCCGAAAAGGCGCTCGCCGGGCTGTCGGGCGAGTTCAAGGAATGGATGACGATCGAGGCCGACCGCCTCTCCGCCGCGCACGCCACGGTGCAGCGCGAGGGCTTCAACGACAAGACGCGCGAGGAGCTGTTCCGCGCCGCGCACGACATCAAGGGCGATGCCGCGACATTCGGTTATCCCTCGGCGGCGGCGGCGGCCGAGAGCCTGTGCCGCATCATCGAGCACGCGCCCGACCTCGCCGCGGTGCCGCAGCAGCTGATCGCCCACCACATCAACGCCGTGCAGGCGATCGTACGCAACCGCACCAAGCTCGACACCGCGGTCGTGGCCGGCGTGCTGAGCAAGCAGCTCCGCGGCATCGCCGATGAATTCCTGACCCACGCCAACCGCGACCGGCCCGAGCATCTCGAGGCCATCCTCGCGCCGAGCATCGCACCTGGCGAATAGCCGCGCGCCGCGGCGGCGGCCACGGCTTCAATCATCGTCAATCACGGAAAACGCGGCTGTCAGGCCGCGATCAGATCGTCGTCGTAAGGCAGCACCGCGACCGCGTCTTCCGCGGCGAGCTCCTCGCAGAACACGCGCGCATCCTCGCGGGCCGATTCCGTCGCGAAGCGTCGCAGCAGGATCAGAAGTGGTTCGGCCGCCGAATGATCGGTCTCGCAATGGGTCAGCACGCGCTCGACCATGCGGCGATGCAGCCGCGCGGCACCGTCGCCGCTGTCGACATAGCCGACCTCGTGGCTGGCCTCGAGCGCGACGCGGAACGCCGCGTAGGTGGATTCCGGCAGGCCGGCGCGACGCAGCAGCGCCTGCAGGCCGTTGCCGCCGCGGTCGTTCAACAGCGCGGAAACCCGGCCATAGGGCAGTCCGGACAGTTCGGCGAGCGCAGCCCCGAACAGGTCGAGATTGCCCGACAGCAGCGCGCGCAGGATCAGCCCGGCGGTGAGCTGGCCGGTGGCGCGCAGATGCGTGATCAGGTTCTGCATGTCGTCGCCGAAGGCACGCGCGGCGATGTTCACCGTGGAGCGCTCCTTCGCCTCGCCGGCGATGCGGTCGGCGCGGTCGGCGCCGAGCCAGTTTCGCGCGACGACGAACTGCGCCAGCGTGTCGGAGAGCTTTGCGACCAGCGCGAGCCGCGTCG
The DNA here is from genome assembly GCF_054063415.1 of Bradyrhizobium sp. USDA 4011. NCBI lineage: Bacteria > Pseudomonadati > Pseudomonadota > Alphaproteobacteria > Hyphomicrobiales > Nitrobacteraceae > Bradyrhizobium > Bradyrhizobium sp. USDA 4011. Next base: position 7,612,162 of record NZ_JBSSGG010000001.1, on the reverse strand, counting down.
CCGACGGCAAATCTTCCAGCTGCAGCATCGATTCCCTGATGGCGGCGAGATGGCCGTGGCGCTCGACGATGCGGTCCCAGGAGAATGGCGCGAGGCCGGCATAGGGATTTTCGATCAGCTCGAGCGCGGCCGCCGCCGAGCCGACTTCGGCGATCGCCGCGGCGACCGAGGCCGGCAGATTGGCACGGCGCGCGATCGCGCACTGCATCTCGTCGGAGCCGGTCGCGACGATGTCGACCAAGTCCGCATCGATCAGCAGCGGTGAATGCTCCAGCACCGGCAGCGCGATCGCCGGCTGGTCGGCCGACAGCGCCTGCACGATCGTAGCCGGCGCCTCCACGCTGTATGCAAACACCTCGGCCATCGCCTGTCGCACCAGCGGCGACGGGTCGTCGAGCAGCATCAGCAGCGCGCCTTCGGCTGCGATGCGGTCGTCTTCGGTGAGATCCGAAATGAGCCAGGCTCGGGCCAACGCCCGCGTCGCCTCTGCCCGCTCGCCTGCTGGAGCGGTCCTAATCCAACTAATGAACTGCCGAACGATCATGGTCCTGCCGGCTTACGCAACGAGACGGCATCGACATACGACGCCACTACAAGGAAAAATAAACCATGACGCTTAACAAAGGGTTCACCATAAACGTTTGGGATTATTGACGTTTCGTTAAGACGGCCACGGCGCGCCAACGCACCTGCGAAGCCAGCAATCTAGCCGCTGCTGTAGGTGCCGTTCGGGTCGCTGAACAGATCAAGCCGCCCGGGCGCGCGGACCTTTGGCGTCGCCGACGCGGTCAGCGATGCGGAATTTCCCCACAATTCCTGCACCGCCGGCGAGATCGGCTCCGCACGGTCGCCGCCCTGGTAGAGCGATCGGAAGGCCGGCGCCGGTTGTGCCGATGCGACGGCCGAGTTCGCACCGGCTGATGAGGCCGCGCGGGCATTCGGGAATGTCGAAAGATAGGACGCGGTGTCCATGGCCGGCGCCTGTGTCGGCGCAGCGCTTGCGATCGCATAAGGCGACATGGCGTCGCCACCCGCCGCGGCAAACGCCGTGCGCGTGTCGTTCGAATTCGCAGCCGCGGCGTAGCGCGTGGTCAACACCGAATAAACCTGCGAGACGCTGCGCGCGCTGCCCGACTTGTCGTAGAAGATCGACTGGTTGGCGGCTGCCGCCTTCGGAAACATCGCGGCGGCATTGGCGCTCGGGCTGTCCTCGGCGCTCGAGATCAGCTTGCCGGCGCCGCCGACGCCCATGAAATGCGCCATATAGAGTTCGGCATCGGTCGGGCGACGGCCGAGCATGCCGGTGAGCTTGAAGCTGTTGGATTGCGTCAGCACCGCCGCCATCGACGACGCCGCATCGGGATCGTCGCGCAGCTTCATGACCGCGCTCCGCGCTGTGGGATCGCTGACCGAATAGCTGCCGTCGGAATTCTTGGTGATGGCGTCGGCATACTGGCCGTAGCCGAGCTGGCTTCCGGCCTCCTTGACGGTACCGAGCCAGGTCTGGTCGATGAATTGATAGAGTCCATGCGCCGACGAGGTCGTGGCGCCGGCCCGCGGATTGAAATTGGATTCCATCTTCGCGGTCGTGAGCAAATATTCGAAGCTCGTGCCGGTGGTCGCGGCCGCCTGCTTGATCGAACCGGCGACCTTCAGGCGCGAAGCATCGACACCTGCCGAAGCCGTCGCATTGAAGAGGTCGACCGCCATCTGTCCGGGTGCCTTGCCGGGCGCCGGCAATCGGCACCCATGTCCGTTCAACTTGCCGTAATTATGGTTAACGGCGCGTTAAGATGATCCAGACAGCCCAGCAGGAGACCCGCTATTTGCGGTAGACCTGCGCCGGATCGAACAGCCGCTCGTCGTCGACAAAGGACAGGCTGACATTGCCGCCCTCGCCCTTCACGGCGCGATAGAAGCAGGAGCGCCGTCCGGTGTGGCAGGCCGCGCCGATCTGCTCGACCTTGATCCACACCGCGTCCTGATCGCAATCCATCCGGATCTCGATCACACGCTGGGTCTGGCCCGAGCTCTCGCCCTTGCGCCACAGCGCATTGCGCGAGCGGCTGAAGTACCAACCCTCGCCGGTCGCGATCGTCTTGCGCAGGGCTTCGTCGTTCATGTGCGCGACCATCAGCACGTCGCCGGTCGCGGCATCGGTCGCGACGCAGGTCACAAGACCTGTCGCGTCGAATTTGGGCTGGAAGGCCAACCCTTCCTCGCGGTCGTGATCGTGGGTCGATGCAGACACGGAAAACCTCGCTTGAGAAAACGCGAGGTTACCGGTTCGGTCCTCGCACCAGGGACAGGAAACGCTGCTGCTCCGCCGGATTGTCGCGGAACATGCCGGTGAAGCGGCTGGTGAAGGTCGATGCACCATGCTTGGCGACGCCGCGCACCGACATGCAGGTATGCTCCGCCTCGATCAGCACGGCAACGCCACGGGGCTTCAGCACCTCGTCGATCGCGGCTGCGACCTGCGCGGTGAGATGCTCCTGGGTCTGCAGGCGGCGGGCGAAGATATCGGTCAGCCGCGCCAGCTTGGAGAGACCCACGACGCGCTCCACCGGCGTGTAGGCGATATGCGCCCTGCCGTAGAACGGCATCATGTGATGTTCGCACTGCGAGGTGAATTCGATGTCGCGGACCAGGACGAAATCGTCGTAGCCGGCGGTCTCGCCGAAGGTACGGTTCAGCACCTCGGCCGGGCACTGATGATAGCCCTGATAAAGCTCGTCATAGGCCTCGACGACGCGGCGCGGCGTGTCGAGCAGGCCCTCGCGGCCGGTGTTCTCGCCGATATAGGCGAGCAGCGTCTTCACGGCGTCCTCGGCCTCCGCCCGCGACGGGCGCGGCTGGTCGGCACGGACGGCCGCCGCCAGGAATTCTGAGGGGTCGAGCTCGCTGGCCTTCGCATCGGCCGGCTTGTTGGGGCGAATCGATTTGATCAAGGCGTCCATGTCTTCTCCGTTCGACCGGCCAGGCATTTGCCTTTGGGCCGGATGTGTCACCGGGCAGACGGGGCGGATCGTCGAACCGCCGGGCGCCTGAGTCCCCATCTTTGTAGCACCGCCGCGGCGCAAGTGGCCCGCGGTGGAAGCATAGCCGGGCTATGTTTCGGACGATGCCGTTCATATATAGGACGGTGAGACCCAGCCGCCAAGAGCGCCCGGCGCAGCCGGAACCAGGCATCTACCCCCATGCTGAACGACATTTATAACAAGCGGATCATTGAGTTGGCCGGCAATATTCCGCGCCTCGGACGACTGGCCGAGCCGGACGCCAGTGCCACCGCCCATTCCAAATTGTGCGGTTCGACCGTCAAGGTCGACCTCAAGATGGACGGCCCCGTGGTGACGGATTTCGCCCATGACGTGAAGGCCTGCGCGCTCGGCCAGGCCTCCTCCTCGATCATGGCGAGCCATGTGGTGGGGTCGACCGCGGACGAGCTACGCGAATTGCGCGAGACCGTCCGCAAGATGCTGAAGGAAAATGGCCAGCCTCCGCAGGGCGGCAAATGGGCCGACATCGCGCTGCTCGAGCCGGTGCGCGACTACAAGGCCCGCCATGCCTCCACGCTACTGACCTTCGACGCCGTGGTCGATGCGATCGGCCAGATCGAGGCCAAGACCAAGCAGCCGGCGTAAGCCCTGCTGCCGGCGTAAGCCCTACTGCGACGGCTGGACCGGCGCCGGTGCTGCGGTGCCGCCGGTCGGCACCACGGCCTCGGCGGTCTTGGTCGCCTTGGCGGCTTGCGGCAGCGCCTCGCCTTCCATCGCGCTGCTGACGAAGCGATCGGCGTTCTTCGGCTTCGCCTCGGCGACCGGGATTGCGTTGTCCTGATGCGGCAGCACGTCGGCGACTGCATCCGTGGTGACGAGATTGGTCAGCCGCAACTCGGCCGCCGACAATTCGTGCAAATCTTCCCACGGCGGCACGCTGAGCGCGAGCGACAACAACTCACCCGCACCACCCATATCGAAGGTGTATTTGGCAAGCCGGCCGATATCGCGCTCGACGATCATCAGGTCCTGCGCGGTGTAGCTGGCGGCCTTGGCGTCATCGGCGCGATCGCCCATCCAGATTTGATGCACCCGGATGTGCGCGGCCGGTGGCACATAGCGCGTCTTGCCCGACAACAGCAGGAACACGCACATCGACTCGCAATAGGCATCCGGCAGCACGCTGGCGCGGTCGCCCTGCGCGGCCGCATTGACGACGCTGGTGCCGACCGTGGTCAGCGCGCCGAGACCGCGGAAGCGGCGGCCGAGCGCGATCGCGTCGTTGACCGAGCCGCCGCTGGAGTCGAGCACGATGGTGGCGCCGCTGAGCTGGCGGCTGCGCGCGAACTCGTCGAACTCCTTGGGGCTGTCGGCCGTGATGATGCCGACCGCCGACACCCAGCCGCGGCAATTCGGCTGGCATGCGATCCAGCTGAACTTCATCGGCAGCTTGCGTTCTTCGAGGGTCGGGCTGGCCTGCGGGGAGTTACCCGCCCATGCGGCGGTGCCGGAAACCGCGAAGCAAAAGACAACGGCGCCGGTGAGCACCCAACTGCGCAATGAAAGCGAGTTCACGAGCCTCAATTTGGTTCCTTCCCCCAAGCCCTTGGTGATGCGAGCGGTGGCAATGGCCCCATGGCAATGCGCCACGAATCTGTCATCGGCGCGCAATGGGAACGGTAGCGTTGCTGACCTGGACCGTCCACAGAGTCCTTGCTGCAGCGCCATCGGTGCTGTGCAATAATGACAAACTGTGGCGCAAATATCTGCAATTGAACAGTTCCTTAGCTTGGAACCCCCGCAAGATTACGTACATACTTGCGTATGTCACCGACCGGCCATTCAACGACACACCTCACGCGATGCACGGAATGTGCCAACGCCGTGCGCCGCATGCCGCGCAATCTCGGCCGCGCCTTGATCTGGATCTACCGGCACACGCTGTCGCCACTGGTCGGCTACAACTGCCGGCATCTGCCGACCTGCTCGGTCTACGGCGATGAGGCGATCGAGCGCTTCGGGCTATGGGCCGGCGGGTGGATGACGCTGGCAAGGTTGCTGCGCTGCCAGCCGTGGGGAACCTCCGGCATCGACAATGTCCCACAGGCGCGGCCGCCGGGGGCACACTGGTTTCTGCCCTGGCGCTATGGCCGCTGGCGCGGCGTCAACGACAGCTGATCTATTACGGCCCGGCTCCCAAGCGCGGCGCGCATTGCTGTCCGGCGGAACTGTGGCGATACCTGGCGCATTGTTTCGCCGCCCCCTTGGGGAGGAAACAACAATGCGCTGGAAACTCAGCCACAACGGTCACGATCCCAGGCAGATCGATTTGCTGGCCGTGCTTGCCCTGCTCGTCGTGATCGTTGCCGCCTACGGCTACTTCACCCACAATCCGAACAAGCCGAGCACGACGGCATTCATCGTGCCCAGCCAGAGCGTGAAGTGGTGACGCGTCGCGCGTCGATCACCGGCTAGCGGCAGAGCCGGAAGCCGGCACCACGACCAGCGCCCAACGCGAACAGCCGCAGCGCCAAGCCCCCGACACGGGCCCCGGTGTGCTCTACGGGATGGGCGGCAAGCTGCGCGGCGGCAACTCGGCCTTTGCCTTCGTCGCCAACTACACCGATCGCGGTGACGGCATTCATGTCAAGGTCTCGACCCAGCGGCACAAGCGCAGGTTCACGCAAAGAACCGCGTTACGGCAAAAGAGGCTCACTCGGCTGCGGCAGCGCGCGCCGTCTGTCGCGGCCGCGTGATGACCACGACCGCAAGGGCCGCCGCGACGAAGGCCGTGGCCACATAGCCCGCGCTGTAGAGCCATTCGCGCGCGAACAGCAATCCGCCGATCGCGGAGCCGATGGCCTGGCCGATATAGAGCACAGAGGTATTGAGCGAGACCGACGCCGATGCAAACGTCGGCGCCGCACCGACCAGACGCACCTGCTGCATCGAATTGGTGGAGGCAAAGCCGAGGCCCCACACCGCAACGGAGGCCGCCATCAATGCGTAGGCGCCGGCGCTCAGCGCCCAGCCGGCCACGCCGGCGAGCAGCAGCACGGTGAACAGCACCGACGTCTTCCAGGCACCGCAGGAATCCACGATGCGGGTCGCGATCGCAATGCCGACGAACCCGAAGATGCCGTAGAGCGCGAACACGATGCCGACGGCGTCCGCGTTGGCGCCGGTCAATTTGCCGAGCAGCGGCCCCATGAAGGTGAACACCACGAACTGGCCGGACATCTGCAACGTCGTGATCGACAACAGCAGGATGACGGTCGGATTGCGGCCGAGATCGGCCCAGGTCCTCAAGTCGACCGGCGCGCCATGCAGTCCGCCGGGCAACCGCCACCACAGCAGCAGGGAACTCACGAACCCGGTCAGCGCGATCGCGCCATAGGTCGCGCGAAAGCCGTAGCGGCTTGCGATCAAGGTGATCAACGGCAGCCCGATCGCAGCGGCGAGCGACCAGCCGAGGAAGATATAGGCGATCGTGCTGCCGCGCTTCGCCGCCGGCACGATCAGCGCCGCGGTGCCGGCCGCCTGTGGCGTGTAGAGGACACCGACCGCGAGCATCACCAGGCGGATGATCAAGAGACTGTCGTAGTCGGGTGCGAAGGCCGATGCCGCGTTGGTCAGCGTCAGCACCAGGAGCGTCGCCGTTAGCAGCGCCCGCCGCTCGAACCGGCTGGTCAGCCACGCCGTCACCGGCGAGCCCACGCACAGCACGATCGCGCCGAAGGTGATCAGGAGACCCGCGGCGTGGATCGTGACGCCGAGCCCGTTGGACAGCTCCGACAGCATGCCGGCCGGCGCCAGCACCGAGCAGCCGGTGACGATATTGCCGAGCATCAATGCGGTGGGAGCGAAGCGTTTCACGCCGCGTTGATAGCAGACCCCGAAATCAATGCAACTGCATCTAAATGCATAGCACGTGATCGATGGCACGTGATCGAACGGCCCTGTTGCGCTCATGGCGACGGCGATGCGGCCGGCACCGCGTTGACGCTCGGCGACGCGGCGGCCGGCAACGGGCTCGCAGGCGACGGGCTCGCAGGCTTCGGGCCCGCGCTCATTGCCGGGCACGACGCCAATAGCTGCGTCCAGCCCTGCTCCAGCCCGGTCGTTTCGATATCGAATGTCGCGAAGTCTGGCTTGAGATCGGACTTGATATTGGACTTCGGATCCGACTTGGGATCGGACTTGGGATCGGACTTGCCGTCCGACGGCGGCGTGCTTTCGCCGATCTGCAGATGCGGGACCGCCAGCATGGCCTTGACGGTGTCCGATCCCACCGGGTCGCTCCAGACCTCGTATTTGCCGAACCGCGCCGGCAACCTGCCGAATGCGATCGCCTTGGCGGCGCCGGCCATCATCACCACCGTGCTCTTGCCAGCGGCGCCCTCGTCGAACTCGCGCACGAACATCAGCCGCCCGCGATCCTTGCTCTCGCAGAACAGCCGCCACTCCATCATGCGGAACGAGCTGCCGTCGCCCTTCTTCTGTTGCGCGATCTTGCGGATATAGGGCCGGGTTTCCCTCTCCACCGCCCACAGCGTTTCCGGCAACGGCCGCGTATCGATTCCAAATCGATAGAGTTCCGGCCGCGTCAGCACGTGCAGGTTCTCGAACTTCACGGTCCGGATCAGCTCGCTGAGCTCATGACTGATTCCCATCGCCGCGAGGAACAGGTTGCGGTCGCGATCGGCGCTCACCATCTCGCGCCGCCTGAAATCGGCGACGACCTGCGGCGGCGGATTCCCGTGGACGACGAACATCAGCCTGGAGTTATGCACCGCGAGAACCGAGTCGGGCGCCACTTCACGATCGGTCGCGCCGAGGAACAGATAGGCGCAGGCCGAAACGCACATCGCGTTGCGCGTGGTGAGTTCGGCTTCGACCTCGCGTTTCGCAGCCTTGATCTTCTGGCAGGCGGCGTCGATTTGCGTACCCGTGGAACAGGCCGGCACGCTGGTACGGCCGACCCGGGCAATCGCCTTGCGTGCACGCAGAAACCGGGCGATCGCATAGGACTGCTCGACGTTCCCGCCCGGCGAATGAAGGTAGATCGGAAGCTGCGGGTCCTTGACCGCAAGCAGGAAGCTGCGAATCCGCGCCGCGGCATTCCGATCGATCTCGCCTTCGATCGCGATCCAGCGATCGCAACCGGTGCCGCAGGCATTCGCCGGGCCCTTGGCGAGGTAGATGGTCAGCTTCTTCGCAAACCCGGCCTTCTCGACCGGTGCTTCTTCCGCCCGCAAGGCGCCCGGGACCAGAAGCAACGCCACGAAAAGCAGGAGACGGGAAAACATGAACCTTGCGGATCGCGCGATGGCGGGAAAGTGGGCTTTCGACGTTAGACGATGATCGGCAGCGTCGCAACGCTTGGTGCCATCAGGTGCAGGCGAGCATCTCTCGAATCGGTGCGGCCGGAGGCCCATTTTCTTGATATTGCCGGATTGCAGGCGTCAAATCCCCTGCTATACCGCTGCTTTCCGCTTACCTGCGCTCGTTCGCAGGAGTGAGCTACAGGAGACATCGATGGCAGACACGCCCAAATCCGAGTCCGGATTCCAGTACAGCCTCTCTAACCTCAAACCCGCAGAGCCCGTGAACAAGATCGCCCTCACCTTCCCTGATGGAGCGAGGCGCGATTTCCCGAGAGGGACGACCGGCCTCGACATCGCCAAAGGCATTTCGCCCTCGCTCGCCAAGCGCACCGTCGCGATGGCGCTCGACGGCACGCTCGCCGATCTCAACGATCCGATCGAAGCCGACGCCAAGATCGAGTTGATCAGCCGTGAAGACCCCCGCGCGCTGGAACTGATCCGGCACGATGCCGCGCATGTGCTCGCCGAAGCCGTGCAGTCGCTTTGGCCCGGCACCCAGGTCACGATCGGCCCGGTGATCGAGAACGGCTTCTACTACGACTTCTTCCGCAACGAGCCGTTCACCCCGGAAGATTTTGCCGCCATCGAGAAGCGGATGCGCGAGATCGTCGCGCGCGACAAGCCGTTCACCAAGGAAGTCTGGGATCGCGAGAAGACCAAGCAGGTGTTCCGCGACAAGGGCGAGGCCTTCAAGGTCGAGCTGGTCGACGCGATTCCCGGCAACGAGCCGATCAAGATCTATTTCCAGGGCGACTGGTTCGATCTCTGCCGCGGCCCGCACATGACCTCGACCGGCAAGATCGGCAACGCCTTCAAGCTGATGAAGGTGGCCGGCGCCTATTGGCGCGGCGATTCCAACAATCCGATGCTGACCCGCATCTACGGCACGGCATTCGCCAGGCAGGAAGACCTCGACGCTTACCTGAAGCAGATCGAGGAAGCCGAGAAGCGCGACCACCGCAAGCTCGGCCGCGAGCTCGACCTGTTCCACTTCCAGGAAGAAGGCCCCGGCGTGGTGTTCTGGCACCCGAAGGGCTGGACCATCTTCCAGCAGCTGATCGCCTATATGCGGCGCCGGCTCCTCGGCGACTACAGCGAGGTCAATGCGCCGCAGATCCTCGACAAGGTGCTGTGGGAGACCTCGGGCCACTGGGACTGGTACCGCGAGAACATGTTCGCGGCGCAGTCCGCCGGCGACGAGGCCGAGGACAAGCGCTGGTTCGCGCTGAAGCCGATGAACTGCCCGGGCCACGTGCAGATCTTCAAGCACGGACTGAAGAGCTACCGCGACCTGCCGTTGCGCCTCGCCGAGTTCGGCGTCGTGCATCGCTACGAACCGTCGGGCGCGATGCACGGCCTGATGCGGGTGCGCGGCTTCACCCAGGACGACGCCCACGTGTTCTGCACCGAACAGCAGCTCGCCGATGAGTGTCTCAAGATCAACGAGCTGATCCTGTCGACCTACGCCGATTTCGGCTTCGACGGCGAGCTCACGGTCAAGCTCTCGACGCGGCCCGAAAAGCGGGTCGGCACCGACGAGATGTGGGATCACGCCGAGCGCGTGATGGCGACCGTGCTGTCCGAGATCAAGGCCAAGGGCAGCAACCGGATCCGCACCGAGATCAATCCGGGCGAAGGCGCGTTCTACGGGCCGAAGTTCGAATACGTGCTGCGCGATGCCATCGGCCGCGACTGGCAGTGCGGCACGACCCAGGTCGACTTCAACCTGCCGGAACGCTTCGGCGCGTTCTACATCGATCACGACGGCTCGAAGAAGGCGCCCGTGATGGTGCACCGCGCAATCTGCGGTTCGATGGAACGCTTCATCGGCATCCTGATCGAGCACTATGCCGGCAACTTCCCGCTCTGGCTGGCGCCGACCCAGCTCGTGGTCACGACCATCACCTCCGAGGGCGACGAGTACGCCAAGGTGGTGGCGGCAGCGGCGCGCCGCGCCGGCCTGCGCGTCGAGATCGACCTGCGCAACGAGAAGATCAACTACAAGGTCCGCGAGCACTCGCTGGCCAAGATCCCGGCCCTGCTCGTCGTCGGCAAGAAGGAAGCCGAGACGCATTCGGTCTCTGTCCGCCGCCTCGGCAGCGAGCGCCAGACCGTGATGCCGACCGACGAGGCGATCGCCGCGCTGGTGGATGAAGCGACACCGCCGGACGTGAAACGGGCGCGATCGGCCGCCTGATCTTCACAATCGGTCTAAACTGCCTTTCGTCGGCTTGGTCGTGCCCCCATCTTGGGGGCACGACTCCACTTGAAGGACATTTCCGTGCCCGATGCCATTGAACTCCTGAAGACACGCCGCTCGATGAAACCGCGCGAGATGACCGGCCCGGGCCCGTCCGCGGCCGAGCTCGAGACCATTTTGACCATCGGTGCGCGCGTGCCCGACCACGGCAAGCTCACGCCCTGGCGCTTCATCGTGTTCGAGGGTGAGGCCCGCGCCCGCGCCGGCGACGTGATCGCGAAGGTGTTTGCCCGCAAGAATCCCGGCGCGCCCGCCACAGACATCGAGGTCGAGAAGAAGCGCCTGACCGATGCGCCGCTGGTGATCGGCGTGGTCTCCTTCACCAAACCGCACCCGAAGGTGCCGCCATGGGAGCAGGAATTGTCGGCCGGTGCGAGTGCGATGAACATCGTCACCGCTGCGACCGCGCTCGGCTACGGCGCCTGCTGGCTGACCGGCTGGTTCGCCTTCGACCGCGACGTGCTCGACGGTCTCGGCCTGAAGCCGGACGAGAAGCTCGCCGGCCTGATTCACATCGGCACGCCGACCAAGCCGAGCGAGGATCGCCCGCGCCCGGCGCTGTCGGATATCGTGACGCGGTTCTGAAACCGTAGATCTGTCATTGCCGGGCTTGACCCGGCAATCCATTTACCGAAAGACACTTCTGAAGAATGTTAGAAGGCCGGGTCAAGCCCGGCCATGACGAGCGGAGAGTTACGCCGCCTTCGACGCGCGCTCCGCAAAGCCGCGCAGCAAGGCCGCGATCTCGTGCCCGGGCCGCGCCGCGCTGAACAGGAAGCCCTGTACCTCGTTGCAGCCTTCGGCGCGCAGCCAGTCGAGCTGGTCGGTTGTCTCGACCCCTTCCGCGGTCGTGGTGATCTTGAGGCTGCGGCCGAGGCCCGAGATCGCGCGCACGATCGCGAGGCAATCGGAGCGCCGCGCCAGGTCCTTCACGAAGGAGCGGTCGATCTTGATCTTGTCGAACGGGAAGCTGCGCAGATAGCTCAGGCTGGAATAGCCGGTGCCGAAATCGTCCATCGAGATGCTGACGCCGAGCTCGCGCAGCTGATGCAGGATGGCGAGATTGGCCTCGGTCTCCGCCAGAAACACCGACTCCGTGATCTCGAGCTCGAGCCGCCGCGCCGACAGGCCGGAATGGGCCAGCGCCGAAATCACGGCCTGGACCAGATTGCGGCTGCGGAACTGCACCGGCGACAGATTGACCGCGACCTTCACGTCGGCGGGCCACTTCATCGCCTCGGCGCAGGCTTCGCGCAGCACCCATTCGCCGAGCGCGACGATCAGGCCGATGTCTTCCGCAACCGGGATGAACTCCGCGGGCGAGATCATGCCCTTCTGCGGGTGCTGCCACCGCAGCAGCGACTCGAAGCCACTGATGCGGTCGGCGGCGATGTCGACCAGCGGCTGGTAGTGCAGCTCGAATTCGCCGTTGCTGAAGGCGGCGCGCAGATCGCGCTCCATGTCACGGCGCTTCTGCGCCTGCTGATCCATCTCCGGCTCGAAGAAATGGTGTACGCCCCCGCCCTCGGACTTGGCGCGATACAACGCCATGTCGGCGTTGCGCATCAGATCCTCCGACGTCGTGCCGTCGCCCGGCGACAGCGCGATCCCGACGCTGGCGCCGACCACGACCTCGAGCCCGTCGATCTCGTAGGGCGCGCTCAAGGCATCGATCAGCCGCTCGGCGAAAGCGCTCGCTTCGTTCGGCGAGACATCCGCGGCCAGCACGATCGCGAACTCGTCGCCACCGAGACGAGCCGCCACGTTGTCGTCGCGGACCACCTCGCGCAGCCGCTCCGCCACCAGCTTGAGCAGCCGGTCGCCCATCGGATGCCCGAAGGAATCGTTGACGTTCTTGAACAGATCGAGATCGATGCACATCACCGCGACGCGCCGATTGCCGGACCGGCCGCGCTCCAGCGCCTCGCGCAGGCGCTCCTGGTAGAAGTCGCGGTTCGGCAGGTTGGTCAGACCGTCATGGTGCGCCATGTGCGCGATCCGCGCTTCGGCGGCACGGCGTTCGGTGATGTCGACCACCGCGACCAGATAGCCGTCGCGGCCCTCGAACGCCACCCTGCGTCCGAAGGTCAGCACATGGATCTCGGTGCCGTCCGCCTTGATGTGCCGCCAGTCGCGGCTCGATTGATAGACGTCGCCGACCTCGCGCAAGGCGGCGCTGTGCATGGCCCACTCATCCTCCGGCCAGATCTGGCGCAGCGTCATGCCGAGAAATCTCTCCCGGCTGTACCCATAGTGCTGAACCGCGGCGTCATTGACGCTGAGGAACTCCATCGTGCCGGCGTCGAATACCCACATCGGCATCGGGTTGTTCTCGAACAGCAGGCGGAACGACAGCTCGCGCTGCTTCAGCGCGGTGACGTCGGAGACTGTCAGCGACAGCATATCGCCGAACGCCGTGACGCCGAGCCGCAGGCAGCGATCGCCGCTGTCGATCTCGAACTGGCCGCCAGGACCGTTGCCGACGAATCCGCTCCCGACGAATCCGCGCAGGCGGTTCATCACCGCCGGCGCCGCGAGCGGATTGCCGCCGGCGCTGAGCCGGCGCCACAGCAATTCGGTCGCGGGCTGCATCAGGAGCCGTGCGGCGCCCTGATTGAGATGCACGATCTGGAAGTCGGCCGCCTCGCCCCGCGCGTCGCGGATCGCGGCGAGCGACAGTACGCCCTCGTCGGTGGCCGAGAAAATCGTATCGAGAAGATTGTACTGCGCATTGCGCTCGTTGACATAGACGCCGACCAGGATGCCGCCCCAGCGCGACCGCGTCGGCAGCGCCAGCACGTCGAAGGTCCGCACCAGACCGTCGCGCACGCAATGCGCCGACGCGAGATAGGGCCGGCAGTTCTCGCGCGCATTCGCGGCGGCTTCGGTCAATGCCGTCGCGCAGTCCGGCGGCAGCGCGCTGAGTGGAATATCCCAGCGCTCGTCGTTCAGCCAGGTCTGGACATAGCGGCCGGTGTGCGAGACGCTGAGCACGCCGTCGACGTTGCGCAACAGCACGATGTGATCCGCGAGCCGGCCAAGACTGCCGAGCATCACGTCTTCATAATGCGGCAGCTTTTCACCGGGACGGACTGCCGCCTGCCACTTGCGTTGCAGAACCGGAACGTCGGCGAACATCTCGGAATTGAACTTCGCCGAAGTCTTTGCTGATTTCTTGTTGGCCACGATCATGGCACGCCCCGTTCACGCAAACGCCGGAGCATGATCCGGAAAATGCGAAACAGCTTTCCGAAGGGATCATGCTCAAGCAAAAAGCCAAGGCGCGATGACGACACAATTTGAACTCGGCGCGCTTTGGTCCCCGTGGCATCCAAGTCATGCCGCGGCTTAACGCCATGTAAAAATAGCGAGCCCGTGCGTCGCCGCCAGCGATTATGACAGCTCAAATTGGCGCGATGGTTAGTTCACGTTAGAGACTATGACAGTTGCATGAAATGCAATTCGAGCGGGCGTCAGCGCGCCACGACCTCGACTTCGCCATCGACGCCGTTGACGACGTTGAAGGGACGCTCGAACACCTTGCCCTCGTTCTTGGCGATCGCACGATACTCGCCTTCGGAGAGCACGACGCGCGGGAACGCACCGATCGATTCCTTGATCACGTCGCCGCCCGGCGTGATCACCGACCATGCGGTGTTGGCGAGTGCTTCGCCGCCCTTCTCGCCGACCAGCTTGAGGGTGATGACGGCCGCGCGATGCGTGACGGTGACGTCGGTGAGCTTGCCCGCCGCGACGCGAATGTCGGAACGCACCACCGAGTTGGCGTCACCATAGTTGGAGACGATGTAATAGGTGCCCTCCGGCAGCAGCGCGACGTCGCCGGCGGACACGTTGGGCACCAGCGGCCCACGGTCCGAGCCGTCGAACTGGCTGCCCTTGTAGATCGCGAACGAAATCTGGTTGGCCGGGATCTTGCTGGAGCCGACCCGGCCTTCGATCCGCAGGCCCCCGGCCGGCAGCACGAAGGACTCGCGGTCGGTCTCCGACTTCAGGCTGACCGCGCGGACCGCGCTGACGAGGCCGAGCGCGACATGGACGACATAGTTGCCGGGCGGCAGCACGAGGTTGGGCGTCGCCCCGCGCTCCTCGCGGATCAGCTTGTAGGTGCCGTTGTCATCCGGCTTGTCGGCGAACACCCGCCACACCAGCCCGGCATTGATCACCGGCAGGTCCTTGCCGTATCGCGCCGTCAGCGACAGCACCGCCTGCCCGGCGGTCGGCGAGCCGGCCGGCGGCGTCACCGGAGGCACGGTCGCGATCGACGGCTGGACGACGGTCGGCTGGGTCAGCGGACCAGGCAGAACGGGCCCTGAACCGGGCCCGGACGGCGGCGCCAAATTGAGCGCCGGGCCGGACGGCACGTCCGGAACCGAGGCGGGCGGGATTGGCGGTGGCCGGTCGCTGAAGAACTGCGCCGACACCGAAGCCGGGATCAAGGCGAGCAAAAATGCCGCAAGCGTCAACAGCGGAAGGAGCCGCATGCCCCGCCCGCATCCGCCGATGCCGTTGCCCCTCGAAGTCATCACCATGCTTTTCAACGAAAACGCGGCAAATTCAAGCCTTCGTCCAATGCTTTGTCACAGTCCCGGGGGCGCCGTCCCCGGTTTGGAACCGCTCGATCAAGCCGATGTTAGTCGTATCGTCGCGGTCAAGTCACATTCCCTGCCTACCGCGGTCCACCCGGGGCATGAATCATGCCTGTGGGGAATAACCATGAAACCGGACGACGCTGGCGCAGCGATGCCGCGCGGCCTAGTCTCGCGCTGGCAGGAGATTTGCCGTGTTGGATAGCTGGATGGGCCGAGGCCAAAAGAGCTCCGACGGTCCTGACAAGGTAGGACTGGGAACGGTTCGCCGGCCGGTGATCGGGCTCGCGCTCGGCGGTGGCGCTGCGCGCGGCTTTGCCCATATCGGCATTATCAAGACCCTGCTCGCCCATGGCATCGTCCCCAACGTGGTGGTCGGCACCTCGATCGGCTCCGTGGTCGGCGGCGCCTATGCCGCCGGCCATATCGACAGACTCGAGCAATGGGCCCGCAGCCTGCAGCCACGCAGCGTGCTCGGCTACCTCGACATCCGCCTCACCGGTTCCGGCCTGATCGGCGGCACCAAGCTCGCCGCCGAGATCGAGGCGGCGCTGGGCCAGGTCATGATCGAGGACCTCGCGGTCAAGTTCGCCAGCGTCGCAACCGAAGTCCGCACCGGGCACGAGATTTGGCTGACCCAGGGCCGTGTGGTCGACGCGATGCGCGCCTCCTACGCCCTGCCCGGCATCTTCGCGCCGGTGCTGATCGGCGACCGTTGGCTGGTCGACGGCGCTCTGGTCAATCCGGTGCCGGTTTCGGCCGCCCGCGCGCTCGGCGCCGAGATCGTCATTGCGGCGAACCTCTCCAGCGACGTGTTCGCGCACTCGACCACGATCTACAATCACGGGCCGTCCGCCGCGCCCGAGGTGACGGTTGCGGTGACTGCCGAGGCAGAGATCGAGCCGGAACCGCCGAAGCGGCGGTTCGGCCGCTTCTTCTCCGCCGAACGGACCGTGAAGCGGGAGTTTTTCGGCAGCGCCAGCCGGCCCGGAATCTCGAGCGTCATGGTCGACGCCTTCAATATCATGCAGGACCGCATCACCCGTGCGCGCCTCGCCGGCGACCCGCCCGACATGCTGATCTCGCCGCGCGTCGGTCAGATCGGCTGGTTCGACTTCCACCGCGCCGACGACCTGATCGCACATGGCATCCGCGCAGCCGAACGCGCCATCGGCGCCATCGAGGAAGCCATCGAGATCCTGGTGCCGCCGTCCAACGGCACGGGCACCGCCGGGAAATAGCGCTTAGGCCGTTTTGCTCAGGCGGTCTTGATGTAGTCGCGCAGCGCTTCCTGCTCGTGCTCATATTCCTGCACGCGGCGCTTGACGACGTCGCCGATCGAGATCAGCCCGACCACCTTGCCGTCCTCGACGACAGGGAGGTGGCGGAACTTGCCGGTGGTCATCATCTCCATGAGGCCGCTGACGGTATCGGACTCGCGGCAACTCACGACCTTCTTGGTCATCACCGCGCTCACCGGTTCGTCCAGCACGCCCGCGCCGCGCTCTGAGAGCACGCGCACGATGTCGCGCTCCGACAGGATGCCTTCCATCCGGCCCTGCTCCATCACCAGCACGGCGCCGATCTTGCGCTCGCCGAGCAGCTTGATCGCGGCCGAGAGCTTCGCGCCGGGCGCGACGCTCATGACCTGATGGCCCTTTGCATCGAGAATGGAACGTACCGTCATTGCCGCCTCCTGAATCCGCTCGCGCCTGCTTCAGCGGGGTCGAGCCTGTTCGCCAGAGTCTTCAATCAACAGTTCCGCGCCGATTTCGGTTCCGGGGCGCGGTCGGTAGCTGGGCTCGATGTGTCGGCCCGCTTTGTTCTATGTCGCAAAGATGATGGAGGAATTCGAACCGAGCCGCAAGCGGCGATCAGACGCGGCCGGGCTGGTCCATCGACGACGCATCCGCAGCATCGTCTCGCGCGCGCGGAATCGGATCGAACAGCGAGAACAGCAACAGCCCGGCGAGGAAGCCGCCGATATGCGCCTGCCAGGCGACGCTCGCGTCCTCGGCGCCGAGCGACAGCGAGGTGGCGCCGAACAGGATATTGACGCCGAACCAGATCGCCAGGAACGCGAGCACCCGCCCGTTGCGCAGCGCCCGCCAGAGCGACAGTGCGGGCACCTTGGCCGCCGCGTCGGCGTCGCCGCGGCTGAACGACAGGAAGCTGCCTCTCACAAAGGCGAAGCGCATCGCCGCAGCCATCGTCCCCGACACCGAGGCCGACGCGCCGATCATCGGCGCAATGGCGTGCTCATGGGTCAACAGATGCGCGAGCGCGCCGGCGGCCGCCGTCACCGCCATGAAGACAAAAAACCGCACCGCACCGAAGCGCCGCGCCAGCGCGCTGCCGAACGGCAGCAGCCACAGCACATTGAAGCCGATATGGGTGAGGTTCGCGTGCAGCAGCGAATAGGTGACGAAGGTCCAGACCTTGGCGCCGTCTCCGCCCGGGAAGGTGATGTCGAGCAGCGTCGAATCGTAGCGCTTCGGGATGAAGCCGAAGACGTCGATGGTCCAGTTTTCCATCTCCGGCGGCAGCAGCACCCGCAGATGGATCACCGCGATCAGGAGGATGTAGGCGGTGAGCGCCGGCGGCAACGTAAGGATCGGCTCGCGCGGCGCTTCCGGCGGCGGCTCGAGCGGGGATTCGGGATGGGAGTCCAAGGGATCGGCGACCTCGCACGCGGCTGTGCGTCCCAGATAGGCGGCTTTCATACCGCTGTGCAAGTGCACAATCCCGAAATCGGACATCTCTCGTGTCCCGGATGCGTCGCAGCACGCAGACTCCCTGAACTTGCGAGACCTAAGACGCCTTCCGCATCCATTTGGTGCAAGATGAACGCGTAATTCTTTGTTTACATCCTCGCGAGCGGGCGAAGCGGAACGCTGTATGTGGCGTGACCAAGCCGCTGGGCGGTGACATCGAGGCCGAATTCACGAAGCTCATCGACGCCGAGGCGCAGGCGACCCGCAAGGCTGGTGGACGTCCGGCGACGGCCTTCGACCGCTACTTGGAAGGGTCAAAGCCAAAGGTGATGCGTGGAGATGACGAGGTGCGCTTAGGAAATCGTCTCGTAACCTTACACCCAGAAACGATAGAGGCCGCCCACTGAGGCGGCCTCTGATTGAGCGACCCCAGCAACCATTGGGGGCCTATGACGGAGGCTAGTTGCTGGGGCCATCTACTGGCCCGATGCGCTGAGCCAGATTGCGGTCACTCCACGTACATGACGACGCCGATGACGACGAGCGGGCTCAGCCCGAGGAGCACGATGCAAACGCTTTCGAGTATGTCACTGCCCATGACACAACCCCTACAGTTGGGGTTGAAGCCTACGCCCGGGAACCGACCGCACCAGTGCAGATTGTGCCAAGCCGTAGAATCACGGTGATGGGCCGGTTGCCTATAACCTCGCCTCTGCGCTATTTGCGCAGCGACGCGATGTAAGCGGCGATATCCGCTGCTTCGACTCGGCTCAGCGGAAAATTTGGCATCTTTGGATGCGGGTCGAGCAGGAAAAGCGCCAGCTTCTCGGGACTAAAATCTGGGTTACGCGCAACTGCAGCAAATGGCGGCACGTCGGCGACTGCCTGCTTCTGATCGTCGCTGACCACGTGACAGGTGGCGCACCATCGTTTTGCCAGCTCCGCCCCGTGGTTTGCATCCGCAGCAAGGGCCGCCGATCCGGTCAGTTTAAACGCGACGGCGAAAAATTGCTGCATGACAGATTTTCATTGAGCAGGATTCCAACTCGATGGATCGCTTTTACCGCTGATCGGCCACGGCTTGAAGGGGGCAGATGATCGCGATACTCTCGTGCCGCATCGCAGCACGGCCGTATGTCCCTTGTGGGATCGGGGTCGGATCAACTTGGTCGGTGATTGGACGCCTATCCGGATGCCTGAAGAGATCGCGAACGCCAACATTGCGCACTTCAAGACGCTCCTTGAGACGGAAACGGACGCGGAGAGGCGCGCCGCCATCGAACGCCTACTGGCGGAGGAGGAGCTAAAGGTCGCCGCCTTGCGCAATGCCCGGACCGAGCGCAACAAAAAGCGCTGAGTTGGAGGCCTGCCATTCGCGCCAATGGGTTGGATGAATGGCCACGGGGGCCGCCGTCTCCGCGCTTACCCAACCCCGAAGCACACGGCGGCACGGAAAGACAACCGCGTGGGTTTCTCCAGCGTCGAAAACCGCGACTTCGAGATCACGGTCGAACGGTGCGCTCGCTATCGTCTGCCAGTCCATAGCAAAATGGTCTGGCAGTTCCTTGGCAGCGTCTTTGACCTTCATCAATTCAAGCTTGGTCATTGTCGTCGGACACCGCTAACGGACACTCTTAGCTCATCATGGCCCCGAGCATCCTGACCTCATCGAGCATCATCTAGCCCGAAGGAGCCCGTGTTTAAAATTCGGGTGGTGTGCGTAAGGGGTTTCCCGGATCAGGGGTATTCGAGTCCGCCCATATCTCGCTGCACAAGTGCTTGCAGGCCGTCCACTTGATGGCGCCCGGCAAGCATTTCGGTCCCTCAGCATATTGCCGGGTAGCCGACATTTGACTCGCTAATTGCTTTTCCGAGGCGCAGCATAACGAACCTTGGCTCAGCCAAAGGAAGTCGAGCCATGTTGAATTTCATTTTTCAGGCGAACATCGCTCACTACAAGAAGCTACTGGCGACCGCGACCGACGCTAGGAAGATCGCCCTGCTCCACAAGCTGTTGGGGGAGGAAGAAGCCAAGCTGGCCGACTTCCATATCAAGAAGGCGAGAGAGAAGGCGGCCTCATGAAGCCGAAGCTTCGGATTCTGCTGTCGGAAACCGTCGGAGTTGAACATGGCCCTCCTCAGACGCGAGTTGTACCGCCAAGTTAGAGGCCCTGAGGTCACCCACGCGGATCGTTGCGCACTGGTCTTCGATACGGACACCAAAAGCTTGTATGTCGAGCGGGAGGTGGCGCATTTGGACGCAAGCGTCAGCGGTACAATTGAGATCCAAACTGCCGCAATGGATATCGCGGATTATCTCAAGCAAGGTGGACAAACAGCCGGGCACCGCGAATTGTGGCGGCTGCTGAGGACACTCTTCAAAGACACTGATGATACCGAAGAGATGATCGGTTACGTGCGCGCGCTCCGATAGCCGCCATCTTACGGGCAGGCTTCGCGAGGTTCTTATCGATCTTTTGAGTTGCGAGCGTAGGATTAAATGCCGGTTGCCGCTGGCACCCCGGCTTTTCCGCGCCCAGGTCCGGGCGCATTTTTGGCCGTCATCTCATTCTTCGCCTCCTGCTCAGCCATCATGCTGATCACGCGAAGGCTCCTCTGCCTTTCGGCGTGCGTCCTTTATGCCGCTTTCAAATGTTGCTTCCGGGATCGCAGCCATCTTACGGGCGCGAGGGTGATGGGCCTTTCGGAAACGGCTTCGGCTTCGGCGGGGGGCGGCGGTTCGTCGTCGAGCCTCTCGCGACGAGATGAGGGACGCGTTGCGGTGATCAAAAGGAGACGGCTGTCCCGAACTGGAAATGCAGTGCGCGGAAAAACGTCAATAAAAACAAACAAGGGAGGGCGCTGAGAACGCCCTCCCTGATCGGCTGGTCTTCTCGTACCCCAGAGGGATCGGGAGAAAATCCCCACCCCTCCCCGCACGGTGACCAAACTGTTTGACGCCACCTGTGTACCAACTACGCCGGCGCTTGGGGCAGCCGGCGAACGGGAACGCGCGGACCCTATGCGCAGGTTCCGCGGCCGCCAAGGACATAGTTAAATTTACCTTAACAACACAAAGCTGCCGATAAGCCGCCCAAACCGCGGCCACGGCATGGACGCTGCACAGCCCTCCCTGCACAACAGAAAAGGGAAGGCGCCTGAGCAAAACCGGGACAGATGTGTCCCGCCGAGCCAGGTGCCGGGCAAGGTTCTTTAGATGAAACACAGCTCCAGCCGCGAATTCTTCGCCTATTGGAATGCGAAGCGCGGCACTGCGCGTGCACCCGACCGGAGCGAATTCGAACCGTCCGCGGTGCGCGGGCTGCTGTCCGACATCTTCGTGCTGTCCTATGACGGCGAGACCCGCTTTCCGTTCCGCGTCGCCGGCACCCGCACCTCCGCCCTGCTCGGCTGCGACCTCAAGAACCGCAGCTTTTCCGCCCTTTTCACCGACAAGAGCCGCGGCGAGATCGAAGACATCATCACCTGTGTCGTCGAAGAGACCCTGCCGGCCATCGCCGGTGTCACCGCCACGACCGAAACCGGCTCCAGGGCGCACCTTGAATTGCTGCTGCTGCCCTTCACCGCCCGCGTCCATATGCCGGCGAGCCTGACCGGCCTGCTCGCCCCGTTCGAGGATGACGTCAGCCGGCTGCACGACCTCGTCCTGACCTCGTGGCGCTACCTGCATCCCCAGGAGCGGCTGGTGCCGCGGACCCTGCGCAAGCTCGCGATCGCGCGCGGCCTCATGGTCTACGAAGGGCTGCGCTAGCCTCTGACGCCCTCCCTTGTCCGGCGGGGAGACCGGCCACGCCGGTCGCTTGCACCGCGGGCCGCGGAACTCTATTAGCTGTTTCGCCGCCATGGCGGGGTGATCCGTTTATTGCAGCTGCGGCCGGGCTGGGCATGTTTCGCAATTCGATCAGGCAGAAGATCGTCGGCATCGCCGCGGGACTCATCGTCCTCGCGGTGATCACCTCGCTGCTGTCGATGGTGATGGCGGGCCGGGTCGGCCATCTCCTGGATGAGCTCACCAACCGCTACATCCCCGCCTATGGCCATCTCGCCCGCGTCAACATCCGCTCGCTGGAGCGGTCCCTGGCGATGCGCCGGATGATGATGGCCAGGATGCAGGCGCCGGCGGAAGCCAGCGGCTACGACGCGGCGCGCAAGACGTTCGACGAGATCGAACCCCAGATCAAGCGCGAGGCCGACGCCGCACGCGCGCTGATCGATGCGATCATCGCCGATCCCTCGACCCCCTCCGACGATTATGCGCTCGGGCGCCTGGATGACCGCATCGACAATGCCGTCAACGACCTCCTGATGCGACTGAACACCGAGAACAAGACGCTGCTCGACCAGCTCGACGCCCAGGACTTTGCAGCCGCGAGAGCGACCACGCTCCGCGCCGACGTGCTGCGCGACGACTTCGCCAACAAGATCGAAGGCGTCCGTACCGACATGCTGGCGCAGGTCGCTTCGGCCGCCGCGAAGGTGATGAGTGCCCAGCAGCGGGCGATCATCATCTCCGGTGTCGTGACCGCGATTGCCGCGATCCTCGGCTTCGTGTTCGCGATGCTGGTCGGCAGCGGCATCACGCGCCCGGTGATGCGGCTGCTGGAGGGCACCCGCGAGGTCGAGGCGGGCCGCCTCGACGGCACCATCGCGATCACGACCCAGGACGAGATCGGCCAGCTCTCCGCCGCCTTCAACCGCATGATCGAGACGCTGCGTCACAACCAGCGCATCCGCGAGACCTTCGGTCGCTACATCAACCCGCGGATCGCCGAGGGCCTGCTCGAGCAGCCGGCGATCGCCGCCACCGAAGGCCAGCGCCGCATCATGACCGTGATGTTCTGCGACATGAAAGGCTTCACCAGCCTGAGCGAAGGCGTGACGCCGCGCGGCCTCGTCAAGATCATGAACCTGTATCTGTCGACGATGTCCGCGCCGGTCCACGCGCATCGCGGCATCATCGACAAATATATCGGCGACGCCATCATGGCCTATTGGGGCGCCCCGTTCGTCGAAGAAGCCGAGCAGACCCATCTGGCCGCGCTTGCCGCCATCGACATGATCGGCCAGGTCAACCAGCTGCGCAAGGATCTGCCCGAACTGCTCGACGTGCGCGCCATCCCGGCCGATTGCGACATCCGGATCGGGATTGCCACCGGCGAAGCGCTGGTCGGCAGCATCGGCTCGGAATTCATGATGAGCTACACCGTGCTCGGCGACACCGTGAACCTCGCCTCGCGGCTGGAAGGCGCCAACAAGTTCTACGGCAGCCGCAGCCTGATCTCGGAGGCCACCGCGAGCGCCTGCGCCGCGACCATCGAGCTGCGCGAGGTCGACCGCCTCGTCGCCGTCGGCCAGACCCAGCCGGTTGCCGTGTTCGAGATCCTCGGCAAGAAGGATCAACTGACGCCGGCGCAGACCGAGTTGCGGCAGCGCTACGCCGATGGTCTCGCCGCCTATCGCGACCGCCGCTGGGACGACGCCGAGCAAGCTTTCGCGGCCGCGCTGGCTGCGGCGCCGGGCGACGGACCGTCGATCGCGATGAAGGCGCGCGTCGCAGCGTTCAGGCAAAATCCGCCTGCGGCGGATTGGAACGGCGCCTGGCACCTGGAGCAGAAGTAGCGACACTTGCGGCCCGCATAAGCCAACGGCTCGCGCGAAATGCGCGCCCGATGACGGGCTCCGCGATATGCGGAACGAAAGATCCCGGATATCGCTTCGCTCATCCGGGCTTCACGCATTGACGCTGACCTGCCCTTCACACTGCCCTTGTGCGACCGGCGCGATTCTAACACCGATGTTAGTTTCGGCTCCGCCGTTCGATGGTGCGAACAAAACATTCGGCGCGCGTGCAAGCAGGAGCTCCGGAAGCGACAGTGCGATTGCCGCATCGGCAAACAATTTTCAGAACGCGCGGAATGTCTCTCTCGATCGGGAGTTAGTGCTTCAGATCAATGACTGTCCACGTCTAGTCGGGAGGTGCGCATGATCAAGTCACCGATGAAGCTCGCAATGCTCACGGCATTTCTGACAGCACCGATCATCCTGCTCCCACCGCACACCGTCCTCGCCGCCGGTGGAGGTGGTGGTGGCGGAGGAGCAGGCGGCGGAGACTTCTACGGGTCGAGCTACAGCACGCCTGCGCCAGCGTATCCCCAGCAGAAGGACAGAAAGACCACGCACCGGGTCAGGAAGCCGATCAAGCAATCCGGCTTCGATGATCCGGCATTCCGCGACGGCTTTCGCGCGGCTTATGCGACGATCTACGAACGCAACGACTACGCCGCCGCGATCGATCAGCTGCACGCGCTCGGCCGCGATGATCATCCGAACGTTGCGAACCTGATCGGCTACTCCTATCGCAAGCTCGGCGACTACAAGCAGTCGCAGGTCTGGTACGAGCGCGCGCTCAAGGCCGATCCCAACCACGTGCTGACGTGGAACTACTACGGCCTTTGGCAGATCGAACAAGGCAACCGCGACCAGGCGCAGTATCATCTGCAGCGCATCGCCGAGATCTGCGGCACCGACCGCGAGGAGTATCGCACGCTGGCGGCCGCACTGGAGAAGCCGCCGGGTACCAACCTCGTCTACTGAGCGCACTGGCGCTGAGCCGGTACAAGCGGAATGCGGGATCGCCGGGCTGGCGCCGGATATCGCTTCGCGCGTCCGGGCCGCGCGCGCCGTTGGCGTCCTTCGGCCCCGTCCGCTATCGTGCTGCGCTACGGCCTGGTGCCGGCCGCCCCCTGACCGCTCAGAAACCTGCACCGCTGGCGGCCCTGCTCAAAACCACGTCGTGCCGAGCGGCAGGCCGAGCTTCATGCGCCCGCTCAGCGGATAGCTGTTCGGCGTCATCGGGACATGCTTGATCGCCGCCTGGACGTCGAGCGCGGCCAAATGGTCGGCAACAGCGGGGTTGGCAGGCTGGGGCATGGCGCCTTCCTTTTGCGAAAGCTGGCAATATCGGGAGTTCAGCGCGGCCAGGCGGATTTGGCCATGGCACCTGGCGTCGCAGCGGGATTGTCATCTCTTTGTCATGAATTGTGCCGACAGGTTCAGCCGAACCAGTTCGGGGACACGCATGGACTATTTCAAACGCTTCAACTTCCTGTTCGCCGCGCCGGTTTTCGAGGCCGACGACCTCGAAGGCATCCGCTTCAACCAGATCATCGCTGAAATCGAGCGCTCCGGCTTCGAGGTGGTCCGCGCCCGCAAGCTGGAAGATGCCGAGATCGCGGTGCAGACCGATGCGGCGATCGGCTGCATGGTGGTCGACTGGGGCAAGAAGGGCCTCGAGGGCAAGACCGCGGCTTTGATCAACCTGATGCGCCGGCGCGGCCTCGACTTCCCGATCCTCCTGCTGATCCGCCGCAAGCGGTTCGAGGACCTGCCGGTCGAGGTGCTCGATTTCATCGACGGCTACGTGTTCCTGTCCGAGGAAACCCCGCCCTTCATCGCCAAGAACCTGATCTCGAGGCTGAAGCAATATGCCGAGAACCTGAAGACCCCGTTCTTCGGGGCGCTGGTCGACTACGCCGAGGAAGGCAACCAGCTCTGGACCTGCCCGGGCCACAATGGCGGCGTGTTCTACAGCCGCAGCCCGATCGGCCGGGTGTTCGTCGAGCATCTCGGCGAGGCGGTGTTCCGCGACGACCTCGACAATTCCGTGCTCGATCTCGGCGACCTCCTCACCCATGAGGGGCCGGCGCTGCGGGCGCAAAAGGAAGCCGCCAAGATCTTCGGCGCCGAGAAGACCTATTTCGTGCTCAACGGCACCTCGACCTCCAACAAGGTCGCGCTCGGCTCGCTGGTCACCGACGGCGATCTCGTGCTGTTCGACCGCAACAACCACAAGGCCGCCCATCACGGCGCGCTCCTGATCGGCGGCGGCATCCCGGTCTATGTGCCGACGGTGCGCAACGCCTGGGGCCTGATCGGCCCGATGTGCTGGGACCTGCTCGACGAGGGGAGCTTGCGCGACCAGATCCGCAAGCACCCGCTGGTCAAGGACGAGAACGCCTGGAAGAAGGAGCGTCCGTTCCGCGTCGCCGTGGTCGAGCAGTGCACCTATGACGGCACCATCCACTCCGCCGAGATGATCCTCAAGCGGATCGGCCATCTCTGCGACTACATCCTGTTCGACGAGGCCTGGGCCGGCTTCATGAAGTTCCACCCGATCTATTCCGGCCGCTTCGCGATGGGGCTTTCCAACCTCGGCCCCGAGGCGCCCGGCATCATCGCCACCCAATCGACCCACAAGCAGCTCGCGAGCTTCTCGCAGGCCTCGCAGATCCACATCCGCGACCGCCACATCAAGGGCCAGAAGCGCCGGGTCGAGCACCGCCGCTTCAACGAAAGCTTCATGCAGCACGCCTCGACCTCACCGTTCTATCCGATCTTCGCCTCGCTCGACGTCGGCGCGCAGATGATGAAGGGCCGCTCCGGCGAAGTGCTGTGGGACGACACGATCCGGCTCGGCATCGAGCTGCGCAAGAAGATCCGCGCGGTGAAGCGCGAGTTCGAGGAGAAGGAGACGCGAGCTGAGCGGCGCTGGTTCTTCGAGCCGCTCGTGCCGGACCGCGTGATGATCCCCGACGTCGCGCGCGAGAACGGCGTGCACAATGTCGCGTGGGAGACGATCTCGACCGATCAGCTCGCGACCAATCCGTCCTACTGGCAGCTCAGCCCGGGCGAAACCTGGCACGGCTTCCCCGAGTTGACCGCGGGCTTCGCCATGACCGACCCGAACAAGCTCACTTTGCTGACGCCGGGGTTCGATCACGCCACCGGTGCCTATGCCGACCACGGCATCCCCGCCCCGGTCGTCGCGCAATATCTGCGCGAGAACCAGATCGTCGCCGAGAAGAACGACCTCAACTCCCTGCTCTTCCTGCTGACGCCCGGCGTCGAGGCCAGCAAGGCCGGCACGCTGGTGTCCGGGCTCGTCGCTTTCAAGAAGCTGCACGACGACAACGCGCTGGTCGAGGACGTCATTCCCGAATTCTTCCGCCGCCGCCCGCAACGCTACACCGGGGTGCGGCTGCGCGACCTGTGCGGCGACATGCACCGCTTCTTCCGCGACGGCGGCGTCAGCACGCTGCAGGCCAAGCAATTCCTGCCCGAGCATCTCCCGGAGATCGCGATGTCGCCGCGCCAGGCGGCGCAATATCTGATCCGCAACGACGTCGACTATCTGCCGATCGACCAGATCTTCGGCCGCATCGCCGCGACGCCGTTCGTGGTCTACCCGCCCGGCATCGCCACCATCGTGCCCGGCGAACGGCTGTCGGAACGCAGCAAGCCGATGATCGATTACTTGCGGATGTTCGAGGCGAGCTTCAATGCGTTCCCGGGCTTCGAGGTCGAGGTCCAGGGCATCTACAAGGAGATCGACGACGCGGGCCGCGTCCGCTTCTACACCTATGTCGTGTCCGGATAGGCCAGCGGACGCAACGCAATGGAGAATGATCAAAAGATCACCGTCCGTCCCTCGCGCGACAGCGACGTCGATGCGATGCTGTCGATCTACCGCTATCACATCCGCCACGGCGTCGAGGAGAGCGTCGACGATTCCGGCACGCCGGAGCCCGACGACCTGCGCGACCGCCGCAAGAATCTGCGCAACACCCGCCTGCCGCATCTGGTCGCGCTGTGCGACGGCGAGGTGGTCGGCTATGCCTATGTGGTCCAGTTCCGCAAGCGCCCGGCCTATCGCTATACGGTGAAGCATTCGATCTACATTCACCACGGCTTCACCGGCAAGGGCGTCGGCGGCCGGCTGTTGCAGGAACTGGTCGACACCTGCGCGGCGGCCGGCTTCCGCCAGATGATCGGCTACATCGACAGCGACAATGCCGCGTCGCTGGCGCTGCACGACCGCTTCGGCTTTGCCCGCGTCGGGCATCTGCCCGGTGTCGCCTATCGCTACGGCCGCTGGTCCGACACCGTGATGGTGCAGCGCTCGCTCGCCGCCGGCTCGACCGCCCCGCCGCCACCCGCGCCGCTGTCGCGGCGGTGATGGAGGACCACACACCATCCGTCGTCGTCCCTGCTTTCGCAGGGACGACATCGACTATGTTGCACGGCCCCGGAGTCACACGTCCGCATTCTCGCGACCGCGCGCCCTACTCCAGCGTGAAGCCGACCCGCAGCGTCACCTGATAGTGCGCGACCTTGCCGCCCTCGATATGGCCCCGGGTCTGCACCACCTCGAACCATTTCATTTCCCGGATCGTCTTCGACGCACGGCTGACGGCGTTCTCGATCGCCGCCTCGATACTCTTGTCCGATGATCCGACCAGTTCGAGGATCTTGTAGACGTGGTCCTTGTCGTGCGTGGTGGGCATGTCGACCTCCCTGGGGTTGCTGCGCGATCCGGACAATTTGCACTCCGATCCGGACAGTCCGCCGTCCGGTACGGGCTGTCGTCAAACCACGAATGCTGCGCGGCAACACACCGGTTGACTTGAATCAACGTGTTGCGGCGCCTTTGGTGCCAGCATGCATTTGGTGCCATATCACCTGCCCTTTGTCTGCACCGACACCTATGGTAGCATAGTCTTTTTCAGTATTCGGGAGCGATACGATGTCGACTGCGTCCAGCTCACCCGTCACACCTCCTCACAGCCTCGGATCCGGGCTTGCCCATCTTCGCGCGAAGTGGGGCTGGATCGTCGCCTTGGGCGTGATCTACCTGATCGCAGGCGTATTCGCCTTCGGCAGCGTGTTGTTCGCTACCGTCGTCAGCGTGCTGTTCGTCGGCGCCATGATGATCGTCGCGGGCGCCGCCGAGATCGTGAACGCGTTCCAGTTCAAGACCTGGGGCAAGTTCCTGTTCTGGCTGCTGCTCGGCGCGCTCTATGTCGTCGCGGGCTTCGTCACCTTCGAGAACCCCCTGCTCGCCGCAGCGACCCTGACGCTATTCCTCGGCATCGCGCTGGTGGTCTCCGGTATCGTTCGCATCTTCCTGGCGTTCGGCATGAACTCGGCGGCGCCGTGGGGAATGGTCGCGATCTCCGGGCTGATCACGCTGGTGCTCGGGGCCATGATCCTGGCGCACTGGCCGGTGTCGAGCCTCTATGTGCTCGGCATCTTCCTCAGCGTCGACCTGATCTGCGCCGGCGTCAGCTGGATCAGCATGGGCATGGCGCTGAAGCAGCGAGCCTGAAGCGCGAATGCAGGGCGGGTTAGCGTCAGCGTAACCCGCCGCAGATCTCACAGGCGCAACGATGGCGGGTGACGCTTGCACTCACCCGCCATGCGGTCTTCCGCAACGCCTCATGGCTGGGCGAGGTGCCAGGCGCCGTTGAGAAAGCCGTCGCCGGTGATGTCGCCAGCCTTCTGGTCCTTGGCGAAGGTATAGAGCGGCTTGCCCTTGTAGGCCCACTGCTTCGAGCCGTCGTCACGCGCGATGATGGTGTAGCCGCCTTCGGCCTTGTCGCTGGGTTCCGCCTTGAGCACCGGCCAGTTCGTGGCACAGGCGCCGTTGCAGGCCGACTTGCCTTCGGTGTCCTTGTCGAAGGTGTAGAGCGTCATGCCCTTGGTGTCGGTGAGCACCGAGCCCTTCGCCGTGGTGCCGGTCTTGGTCGGCGGCGCGGCGAAGGCGGCAGATGCGAGCGCGAACGAAGCGGCGGTGGCGAGCGCGAGTGCGAGTGTTGTCTTCATGGTGTCTCCCTTTCGAATGCAGATGGCTTGCATGCGTAGGACACGCGAAGGCCTCCACTATTCCCTTGCGGCGCGGAAACAATTTCGGGCCGGGCGGCGGGCGTGAGGGGAATCAAGCCGAGAGCGCGTGCCGATACCGGCAGCTACCGCCTGATCTCCTCGGCCGCGCGCACCAGCGGGCGGTCGGAGAGCTGGATCGGGCCGGAGAACGGCGTGCTCATTTCGAGGATCAGATAGATCGCGGCCGAGATCAGCGCCGCAGCGGCGATATAAATCGAGACCACCACCGCATTGCGCGGCGCGCGAAAGCCCAGCGTCGCGAACATCAGCGTCAGCCACCCGACCAGGATGCAGATCAGCGGTGAGGGGAACGAACCGTCGGACTGCTCGACGAAGGTCCAGCGCTGCTGCACCGCCTGCCGGTAGACCGACCGGGCGTCATTCCACAGCGCGACACTCTGCTCGTCGTCGAACTTCAGCTCGCGGATGCCGTTGCCGACCTCGTCGAGCAGATGTTCGGACACCTCGTTCGCGCGCGAGATCGGGGCATCCCTGAGCGCCTGCTCGACATAGGCGAGCAGCCGCTTGCGCGGCTCGTCGGCGCTGGGGCCGAGCGGCCGTAGGCTGCGGTCGAGCAGGATGAGGTCGGTGGCGAAGACGTGCAGGTTGCGGTCGACAGCCACGTAGGTGTTGGCCGAATTGTTCATCATCAGGCCGAGCAGCAGCGACGGCATGGTGACGAACAGGGTGGCGACCAGGCGTATCGAGGTATTGGTCTCGTCGCTGCGGTGATGTTCCCCGAGCCGGCAATGGACCGCCATGGTCGCAAGCGCGGCGCCGCCGAGCAGCATGAAGATCAGGATGGCGACGACGACTGCAACCACGGCTTGCGAAAACCTGCGAGAGAATCAGGTCCGCAGGATAGCAAGCGCCGCGCCGTGACGCATGTCCGGTTGACTGGCCGTCCCTACGCGCTATCAGTCCGGAACGCTCTTTGGGGCGTCCGGCGCGCCCGAGGAGAGAAACAGTGCATATTGTCGACGACCGCGAGGTCAACCGCGTCCTGACCTTTCCGATCCTGATCGAGGCGATCGAGGCCGCGCACCGGCGGCCGAAGATCGCCGTCAAGGACGGCTATCTCGGCGACGACAGGGGCCAGCAGCTGGTGACCCGCAGCGCGGTCGATGCCGGCCGCTTCATGATGACCAAGCTGTACACCAGCTTCCCGGGCAACCTTGCGCATGGCAAGCTGCCGGCCGTGCAGGCGGTCTGCGTGCTGTTCGACGGCAATGACGGGCGGCCGCTGGCGGTGATGGACGCCGCGGAGATCACCCATTGGAAGACCGCCGCGGACTCCGCGCTCGGCGCCAAGCATCTGGCGCGGCCGGACGCCGAGACGCTGCTGGTGGTCGGCGCCGGCGAGATGGCGCACTGGCTGGTGCGCGGCCATCGCACGGTACGGCCGCTGCTGAAGCGGGCGCGGATCTGGAACCGGACGATCGAGCGCGCACAGGAGCTCGCCGGGCTGCTGGAGGACGACGGCATCACCGCCGATGTCGTCACCGATCTCGATGCCGCGACGCGCGAGGCCGACATCATCACCACCTGCACCCGCTCGCGCGAACCGCTGGTCAAGGGCGCGAACCTGAAGCCCGGCACCCATCTCGATCTGGTCGGCGGCTTCACCCCCGACACCCGCGAGTCCGACGACGAGGCGGCGCGGCGTTCGCGCATCTTCGTCGACCGAAGGGAATCCGCCTTCGACGGCGTCGGCGACATCCTGCAACCGATCGCCAGCGGCGCGATCAAGGAGAGTGACGTGCTCGGCGATCACTACGACCTCGCGACCGGCAAGGTCGCCGGCCGGCTGTCCGCCGACGACATCACCTTCTTCAAGAACGCCGGCGGCGGGCATCTCGATCTGATGACTTGCGAGACAGTGCTTGCGCAGCTGGGGAAGGAGTTGCGGTGAGCCACGAAAACGTAGGGCGGGTTGGCGTCAGCGTAACCCGCCCTACGCTTCCTACTCCGCGGCCTGCTGCGCGGGCGCATCCAGCGCCGCCGACACTTTCGGCGGCGACATCGGCAGGCTGTAGAAGCGCTTGCCCAGCGCGTTATGCACCGCGTTGGCGACCGCGGCCATGACGGGGACCAGCGGCACTTCGCCGACGCCCTTGACACCCTGCGGGTGTTTCGGGTTCGGCACCTCGACCAGCGCGCAGTCGATCATCGGCAGGTCGGAGCAAACCGGCATGCGATAATCGAGGAAGCCCGGATTATCGACCTTGCCGTCCTTGTTGTAGATGTATTCCTCGTTCAGCGCCCAGCCGATGCCCTGTGCGACGCCGCCCTGCAGCTGGCCCTCGACATAGCTCGGATGCACGGCGCGGCCGACATCCTGCACGGCGGTGTAGCGGATCACGCGCACGATGCCGAGATCGACATCGACCTCGACGTCGCAGATATGCGTGCCGAAGCCCCCCTCCGCACCTTGGGTGTTGAGCTGCACGCTGGCGCCGATCGGGCCGCCCTGCGAGGGCGCCTTCTCGGCAAGATCGGCGAGCGTCAGCGGCTCGAACTGGCCGGCATTCGGGCTCACCGGATGCGCGGCGCCGTTCTCCCACTTCACCGCTTCCGGGTCGATCTCCCAGATCTTCGCGGCGCGCTCGCGCAAGGTCGCGATCACCTTGTCGGCCGCCTGCGTCACCACCATCGAGGAGGCGAACAGCACGCGGCTGCCACCGGTGAGGTTGGAGAAGCCGATCGTCTGGGTGTCGCCGATGATGACGGAGACGCGCTTGTAGTCAATGCCGAGTAGCTCGGCGCAGATGTTGGCGATGCCCGCGCGCGAGCCGCCGATATCGGGATGTCCCGTGGTGACGACGACGTTGCCGTCCTCGGTGATGTTGACCTGTGCGGAGGATTCACCGCCGGCGTTGAACCAGAAGCCGGAGGCGACACCCCTGCCCTGATATTTGCCGAGCGGCGCGGCATAATGCGGATGGTTCTTCGCAGCCTCCAGCGTTTCGATATAGCCGATGCGCGGAAACACCGGGC
Source organism: Bradyrhizobium sp. USDA 4011 (assembly GCF_054063415.1). Lineage (NCBI taxonomy): Bacteria > Pseudomonadati > Pseudomonadota > Alphaproteobacteria > Hyphomicrobiales > Nitrobacteraceae > Bradyrhizobium > Bradyrhizobium sp. USDA 4011. The sequence continues at coordinate 7,579,453 of NZ_JBSSGG010000001.1, read as the reverse complement.
CATGCGCGGCCTTGGTGCCTTCCTTGGCAGCGTTCTTCAGCCGCAGCGCCAGCGGATCCATCTTAAGCGCCTCGGCCAATTCGTCGAGCACGCATTCCACCGCGTAAGCGCCGATCGGCGCGCCGGGCGCCCGATAGGCCGCGACCTTGGAACGGTTGGAGCAGACGTCAAAACCTTCCGACAGCACATGCGGAATGTCGTAGGGCGCGAAACTGCATCCGACTGCACCGCGGATCGGCGAACCCGGGAAGGCACCGGCCTGCAGATAGAAGCTGCCGTGGGCGGCGACGATGGTGCCGTCCTTCTTCGCGCCGATCTTCACCGTGCTCTTCGAGCCCGAGGTCGGCCCGGTCGCGCGCATCACCTCCTCGCGGGTCATCACCATCTTGACCGGGCGGCCGGATTTCTTGGCGAGCAAGGTCGCGAGCGGCTCGAGATAGACGATGGTCTTGCCGCCGAAGCCGCCGCCGATCTCGGCGGGGATGGCGCGGATGTCGCTCTGCGGGATGCCTGTGAGCATCGAGGTCATCGCGCGCACCATGAACTGGCCCTGGCTCGACGACCAGATCGTGGTCTTGCCGTCGGCCGCGACCGAGATCAGGCAGGCATGCGGCTCGATATAGCCCTGGTGCACCGGTCGCGTCGTGAAGGAGCGCTCGACGACGATTTCGGCGTCCTTGAAGCCTTGTGCGATGTCACCCTTCCTGGATTCGATGCGGCCCATGATGTTCGAGGGCTTGCCGTCGAATCTATTGAACTCGTGCAGGATCGGCGCGTCAGGCCTCAAGGCGTCGTCGATCTCGATCGCCCAGGGCAGCACCTCGTAATCGACCTCGATCAGCTTGCAGGCTTCCGCGGCGATCGCCTCCGTGGTCGCTGCGACGGCGGCGACGGGATGGCCGGGGAACAGCGCCTTGTCGCGCGCCATCACGTTGCGGCACATCCAGCGCATGTCCTGGATGCCGAGCATCACCGCGCCCTTCTCGATCGTGAAGTCGACGATGTCGCGCGAGGTAACCACCGCCTTGACGCCGGGCAGCGCCTCGGCCTTCGCGGTGTTGATCGACTTGATGCGGGCATGCGGATGCGGGCTGCGCAGCACCTTGCCCCAGATCATGCCGGGCATGGTGGTGTCGGCGGCGAACGCCGCGCGGCCGGTCACCTTGTCGACGCCATCGGGCCTGATGGTGCGCTGGCCGATCCATTTGTTGTTGACGACGTTCATGGGCGTGTCTCCCGCATTTCAGCGGCGGTCTCCATCACCGCGCGGACGATCTTGTCGTAACCGGTGCACCGGCAGAGATTGCCGGCGAGCCAGAAGCGGACTTCCTCCTCGGTCGGATTCGCGTTGCGCGCCAGCAGCGCCTCGGAGGCCACCAGCATGCCCGAGGTGCAGATGCCGCACTGGAGCGCGGCATGCTCGAGGAATTTCTGCTGCAGCGGATGTAGCTTCTCGCCCTTGGCCATGCCCTCGATGGTCCGGATCTCGTGGCCCTCGGCCTCGGCCGCGAGCATCAGGCAGGAGCAGATCAGCCGGCCATCGAGCGTGATCGAACAGGCGCCGCAATCGCCGGAGGCGCAGCCCTCCTTGGAGCCGGTCAGCCCCAATTGCCCGCGCAAGGCGTCGAGCATGGTCTCATACGGCTCGCAGAGGAATTCGACCGGCTCGCCGTTGACGGAGGTGGTGACGTGCAGTTTCGGCATGATGCTAGTGTCCTCCGGCGCGCTGGGCGGCGATCGCGGCGGCGCGCTTGAGCAGCACGCCGGCGGTCTTTATCCTGTAGGCAATGGTGCCGCGCTTGTCGTCGATCGGACGGCAGGCGGCGCGACATGCCGCAGCAGCCGCTTCCAGCGCCGCATCGTCGAGCTTCGAGCCAACCAGCGCCTGCGCTGCCGGCGCGACCAGCAGCGCGGTCGGCGCCACCGCACCGAGGCCGACGCGGGCCGCGGTGCAGATGCCGTCCTGCAAGGTCAGGCTGACGCCGATGCCGACCACCGCGATGTCCATCTCGGTGCGCGGGATCATCCGCAAGTAAGCGTCGCCCGAGCCTTTGGGCCGCGGCGGCAAGGTGAAGCCGACGAGGATCTCGCCCGGCTTGAGGTTGGTGCGTCCCGGCCCGGCCGGCACATCCTCGACCTTGAGCGCGCGGCGGCCGTTCGGGCCCTCCACGGTGACGACCGCGCCCGCTGCGATCATCGCCGGCACGCTGTCGCCGGCCGGCGAGCCGTTGCAGAGATTGCCGCCGGCGGAGGCCCGGCCCTGCACCTGCTTGGAGCCGATCAGGTTGACGGCCTCGAGCACGCCGGGCCACACCTTGCCGAAGCGCGCGTGGTCGGCGAGTTCCATGCCGGAGACGGCGGCGCCAACGCGGAAGCCGCCATCGGCGGTTTCCGTGATTTCGGTCATCTCGCCGATCTTCTTGATGTCGACGATCAGTCCCGGCCGCACCAGGCCGGAGCGCATTTGCACCAATAAGTCGGTACCCCCTGCCATAATGCGGGCGGCACTCCCGGCGGCAGCAAATGCGCCAATCGCTTCATCAAGCGTGCGCGGTGCTACGTATCGGATATCGGTCATGACGGTTCTTCTGGTCTCCCTCGGCTGCTTGTTCCCGTAAGGATGTGCGGGATATGGCCTTATTGCTGGCCGGCAGACCGCAAGCCTACACGGCGGATCGCCGTCCGAACAGCCTGCGAGGTGCGGCAGGAAGCGCAGGCTCCTATGCAGGATGCGCGCTTGCGCGCCTTGCGGGATTGGCGGCACGGCGCTTGCTTGATTTGCCGGTCGGATTGGTGAAGCATGCGGCTCGCTGCGGCCAACGTGCCGGCGCAACGACAAATCGGGGGACGGCGAATGATCGATGTTTCGCGCAGAACGCTCCTCAAGCTCGCGGCCGGCGTGCCGCCGGCGATTGCGGCCCCGGCTCTCCTCTCATCGAGAGCCATCGCCGCCGGCAAGGGCAAGACCATATCAGCGGTGATGCATTCGGACCTGCGCATCATCGATCCCGGTTTCACCACCGCCTACATCACCCGCGACCATGGCTACATGGTCTACGACACGCTGCTTGGCATCGATTCAAGCTTCAAGGTCCGGCCGCAGATGGCGGACTGGACGATCTCCGACGACAAGCTGACCTACACCTTCACGCTGCGCGACGGCCTGAAATGGCATGACGGCGCGGCTGTGACGGCGGAGGACTGCATCGCCTCGCTGAAGCGCTGGACCGTCGTCGACGGCATGGCGCAGAAGCTGGCCGAGTTCACCGCCTCCCTCGAGGCCGGCGGACCGAAGACGATCGTGCTCAAGCTCAAGGAGCCGTACGGCCTGGTGCTGGAGTCGCTGGCAAAGCCCTCCTCCTATGTCGCCTTCATGATGCCGAAGCGGCTCGCGGAGACGCCGCCGGGCAAGCAGATCGCCGAGCAGATCGGCTGCGGGCCGTTCAAGTTCGTGCAGGCCGAATTCCAGCCGGGCGTGAAGGCGGTCTATGAGCGGAACGCCGACTACGTGCCGCGCAAGGAAAAGCCGGATTGGCTGTCGGGCGGCAAGGTCGCGAAGGTCGATCGCGTCGAATGGATCACGATGCCCGATGCGCAGACCGCGATCAATGCGCTGCAGTCCGGCGACATCGATTTCCTGGAACAGCCCTCGATCGACCTGGTGCCGGTGCTCGAGGCCAATTCCGATCTCACCGTGGCCGTGCTGAACAAGTTCGGCTTCCAGATCGAAGGCCGGATGAATTTCCTGCACCCGCCGTTCGACAATCCCAAGATTCGCCGCGCGGCATTCCTGGCGATGAACCAGAAGGACGTGCTCGACGCCACCGTCGGCAACCCGAAATATTACGAGATCTGCGGCTCCTATTTCGCCTGCGACACGCCGCTCGCGAGCGACGCCGGCGCGGAGACGCTGATCAAGGGCAACGGCATGGCCGAGGCGAAGAAGGCGCTCGCCGCCTCGGGCTATGACGGCACGCCCGTCGTGATCATGATCCCCGGCGACGTGCAGACGCTGAAGGGGCCGCCGACCGTCGCGGCGCAGCTGTTGCGCGCGGCCGGCTTCAACGTCGACGCGCAGGTGACCGACTGGCAGACGGTGGTGAGCCGACGCGCCAGCCAGAAGCCGCCCAAGGAAGGCGGCTGGAACCTGTTCTTCACCTTCACCGGCGCGACCGAGGTGATGAACCCGATCGTCAACAACCAGATCGCCGCGAACGGCAAGCGGGCCTGGTTCGGCTGGCCCGAAGACGCCAAGCTCGAGCAGATGCGCGACGCCTACGCCCGCGCCACCTCACCTGAGGACCAGAAGAAGCTCGCGGTGGAGATCCAGAAGCAGGCCTACGAGCAGGTGATCTATGTCCCGCTCGGCCAGTTCCGCTTGCCGAGCGCCTGGCGCAAATCGCTCACCGGCGTGCTGGAAGGCCCGGCGCCGCCGGTGTTCTGGAACGTCGACAAGAGCGAATAGACAAGCGGCGCGATGTCTGCGCGCCGCCGATCATCTTTGGGCCAGCCGAAGCACGTAGGAAGTTTCATCGCTGCAGCCGCCGAGGCGCTTCACCTCTCCCGCTGCAGCTGCGCGCCGCAAAATACCGAAAACAACCCCATGCAAAGGAGCCCGCCGCCACCGGCGTTCGACTGGGCAACTTGACACGTCGGGCAAATCAGGAATACATTTCCAATATTCCGAAATCATGCAAGCCCCCCCTCGCCGGCCCTCTGGAGAGGAGCGCACTTGCTTGCGGTCACTCGCAGCAACTGCGTGAGTGCGGTCTGCGCCGCCGCCGTCGCCTTGGCTCCGTTGAGCGCGCGCTCCTGCTCGGTCGCCTTCTCCTGCTCCTGATAGGTCTCGATCTGCTTGTGCGCAATCTTCGGTCGCATCGAGGCAAGCCCGGCTGGCCGCAACGACCGACGGTCGGGCGCCGGCGGCGCCGGCGATCAGCTCGCCTTCCTCACCCGCGAGCCCCTGAGGAAGTCCGAAAACGCCTTCAGCGTCGCCTCCGATACGTGATGCTCGATGCCTTCGGCATCGGCCTCGGCGGACTCGCGCGGCACGCCGAGCGCCAGCAGCACTTCGAGCACCAGACGGTGCCGGGCACGGACCCGCTTGGCGAGCGCGTCGCCCTTCTCGGTCAGGAAGATGCCGCGGTAAGGACGTGCCGTCGCAAGGTTCTCGCGCTTCAGCCGCGCGATAGTGTTGATGGCGGTGGGGTGCGAGACCCCGAGCCGGCGCGCGATGTCGGTGGCGCGGGCCTCGCCCGTCGATTCGATCAGGTCGGCGATCAGCTCGACATAGTCCTCCAGGATCGCCGTCGACCGCGCCGAGCGGGCTTTCCCGAAGCGGCGCGCCTGCGCCTGCTCGGTCGGCAGCTCATGCAGCGGCGCCGTCCGAGTCGGTGAAGCCTTCCGGCGCATCGGAGAATCCGTACCCATCGTCCGCGAACCATGGTCTCGCCGGCACGACATTGCAAGCCGCCGATCCGCGCTGTCGCCTTCTTGCAACAGCCTCGCAATTGCAACAGCCCTGCCTTGACTTCGTAGCCACGCCTCTTCAATTGTAGCTTTAGCTACATCTTGGTGCTTTTACTAAGCCTGTCGAAGGCGCGTTGGAGGAATAGGAATGCGTGTTTGCGTTGCCCGTCGGGCCCTGTTGGGCTCGACGTCGGTCGCCTTGATCTGTCTGCACGGGATCGCCGCAGCCCAGCAGGCCGCTCCTCCCCCGACCGGAAGTCCGGCCGCGACGCCAGCAACCCAGCAGCCGCCCGCGGCGCCGGACGCGCCGGCTCCCCGGCCCACCGCAACTCCCGACGCCGCCACATCTGCTCCCGCGACGCAGCCGCCGGCCGCCGCGCCGGCACAGGCCAACGGTCCGGCCGAAGTCGAGATCCCCCAGGTCACGGTCGAAGGCCGGCAACCCAAGCCGACACGCCGCACCACCCGCCACGAGCCGGCCGGCCGCACCAATGCACGCCCCACACCGGCGCCGCCCGCCCCCGCACCGCCCGCGGTCGCGTCCGACACCTCGCCCTTTGCGCCGTCGGCGCTGACCGGCAGCCAGATCCAGTCGAGCACCAGCCCGAGCTTCGGCAATCTGTTCTTTACCGCGCCCGGCGCGACCTCCGCTGGTCTTTCAACCCAATCGTCGCGCCCCGTCCTGCGCGGCCTGTCCGACGCCAAGGTCCGGATCCAGGAGAACGGCATCGGCAGCGTCGACGTCTCCGACATTGCGCAGGATCACGGCGTGCCGCTCGATCCGCTGGCGTTGCAGAACACCGAGGTGTTTCGCGGTCCCGGCGCGCTGCGCTTCGGCTCGCAGGCGGTGGGCGGCATCGTCGACGTCACCAACAACCGGATTCCAACCGCCGCCCCGGTCGGCGGCATGGCGGCCGAGTTGCGGTCCGCCGTCACCTCGGTCGACAGCGGCTGGGAGAGCGGCCTGCTGCTCGACGCCGGCGCCGGCAATGTCGCCGTGCATGCCGATGTCTATGGCCGCGGCGGCCAGGATTATCGCATCCCGAGCTATCCCTATCTAGTGCCGCCCAGTCCGGCGCCGGCGTTCAACGGGCGGCAGCCGAATTCGGCGATGGAGAGCGCGGGCGCGGCGATCGGCGGCTCCTATTTGTTCGACGGCGGCTATGCCGGCCTGTCGATCTCCCGCTTCACCAGCGACTATCACGTCCCCGGCATCGCGTCGGCCGACAGCCAGCAGCACAATCAGCTCGAGCAGACCAAGATCATGAGCAAGGGCGAGTATCGCCCCGATGCAACCGCCATATCAGCGGTGCGCTACTGGCTCGGCTACTCGGATTATCGGCACGACGAGATCGACCTCAACCAGACCACCTTCGGCAATTTCGAGACCATCGGCGCGACGTTCAAGAACCGCCAGACCGAGGGCAAGCTCGAAGTCGAAAGCCAGCCCGTGGCGACCCCGCTCGGCGCCTTGACCAGCATCATCGGCCTGCAGGGCGCCTACCAGCGCCTGGACACGCTCGGCCAGGCGATCCTGCTTCCAGCCCAGACCACGACCGCCGCCGGTTATGTCTTCGAGGAGATGCGACACACCGACACGCTGCGCACCCAGTTCGCCGCCCGTGTCGAATCCGTCGACGTCGCCGGCACCTCGTTCGGATTTCCGTCGAGCTATTTGCCGCCGCCGAACGAGCCGGCGAGCTCGCCGTCGCGGTCGGATTTCCTGCCGACCAGCCTCAGCGTCGGGGTGATCAAGGACCTGCCCTCCTATCTGCAGGCGAGCCTGACGCTGCAGCGCATCCAGCGCGCGCCGCGCGCGCTCGAACTGTTCGCGAGCGGTCCGGACGATTCCGAGAAGACCTTCAAGATCGGCAATCCCGACCTGACGCTGGAGACCGCCAACACCGCGGAAATCGGCCTGAAGCGAACCCGCGGCGATATCAGGTTCGATGCAAACCTGTACTACACCCGCTACGACAAGTTCATCTTCGGCCAGTCGACCGGCAATTTCTGCGGTGCGACGTTTGCGACCTGCGCCGCGGGCGGCAACGGCGACTACATCCAGGTTGCGTACTCCCAGCGCGACGCGATCTTCCGCGGCGGCGAACTATCGTGGCAATGGGACGTCTCTCCGCTCCCGGGCGGCATCTTCGGGATCGAGGGGCAGTTCGACATGGTACGCGCCACCTTCACCGACGGGACCAACGTGCCCCGGATTCCGCCGATGCGGCTCGGCGGCGGCCTCTACTGGCGCAGCGACGCATGGTACGCGCGGCTGAACCTTCTGCACGCCTTCACGCAGAACGACTACGCGCAGTTCGACACGCCGACCGACGGCTATAATCTGCTCAAGTTCCAGATCGAGCACCGGCAGCACTGGAAGGATTCACCGTGGGGAGCGGTGGAGGTGGCGACCGGTTTGATCGGCGACAATCTGCTCAACGCCGACATCCGCAACTCCGTGCAATTCCACAAGGACGAGATCCTGCAACCCGGCCGGACCGTCAAATTGTTCCTCAATGTCAAATACGGTGCCGATGCGCCGGCGACCACGACGTTCGGCGCCGCGCGGGATCGCGACGTCGCATCGATCTTCCGCAAGGCGCCGGACGCCGCGGCGTGGGACTGGAGCGGATTCTACGCCGGCGGCAGTGCCGGATATTCGTGGGGCGCGGCCCGCACCTATGCGGGCTTCATCGACGATGCGAGCGAGACGCCGCTTGCCGGCCAACGCCCGAGCGCCGGCCTCGATCATGCCGGCCTCGGCGTCCAGGCCGGTTACAACTGGACGATGGGCCGGATGGTGGCGGGCATCGAAGGCGATTTCGTCTACGCCAACCAGCGTGGCCAGTCCTCGGCCACCTGTCCGGCAGCCGCCTGCAATCCGGCGCTGCTGCCGTTCGATGCCGCGATGACGGCCAGCATGCACTACCGGCTCGACTGGCTGGCGTCGCTGCGCGGCCGCGTCGGCGTCGCGGTCACGCCGACGACGCTCGCCTACCTCACTGCCGGCGTGCCGTTCGGCACCGTGTCCTCATCGGGAACGGTGTCGGGCTTCACCGCGACCGGCGCAGCGACGACGACACCTTTCAACGTCGACACATTCAGCTTCGGCTGGGCCGTCGGCGCCGGGCTTGAAAGCCGGCTGTTCGCCAACTGGACCGGCCGGATCGAATATCTCCACTCCGACCTCGGCTCGTTCCGCGCCACCCCAAATCCCGCGGCCGGCGTGGCGACGTCGTTCGATTCCGATGCACGGGTACGCCTCGACGCGATCCGCGTCGGCATGAACTACAAGTTCGGCGCCACAGCCCTGAGCGACTAATGCATGATCCGGAAAAGCCCGAAGCGGCTTTCCGGAACGATCATGCTTCAACAGAAATCCAGCGCGCGACGATCAGCCAAAGCCCATCGCGCGCTGGATCGCCGTCTATCTGACGGTGAAGCGGATCGGCAGCCGGATCACCACGACGTCGCCGGCAAGCGTATCGGGCGGCGCCGGAAACGGCTGCGCGCGCTTCAGCAGCGCAACGGCTTCACCGTCCAGCGCGTCCGAGCCCGAGCTCTGGATCACACGTGCCTCGCCGACCATGCCGTTACGGTCCAGCGTGAAGCGGACCTGCGCGATGCCTTGCTCGCGCCGCGATCGCGCGGCTTCCGGATAACGCTTGTTGCGCTCGACCAGCGCGAGGATCTGCGAACGCCAGGTCGCGACGGCCCGCGAATCCTTCTGATCCGGCTGGCCCTGCGTCGGCGCCGCGGCGACCGGCGCTGCGCGTTCCGACAGCGCCGACGGTGCCGATGTCACTGCGGCGGCTTGCTGCTCCGGCGCGGCGTCCGGCTGCGCCCTGGTGCGCGCATCGACGACGGCCTCGGGGTTGGCCGCCTGCGGAAGCTCGGAGGCATCGTCGGTTTGCGCGGGCTCGGGCTTCGCCTCGGGGCGCGCCTCGGACATCACCTGCTCCGGCCCCGGCGGAATATCGGTCGGCGTGGTCGACGGTGCGGCCGGCAGCGGCGCAAGGTCGACCATGACGGCGCCCGACGGCTCGGCCGGCTCGACATCGTCCGGCCGTTGCCAGGACGCAAATGATGCGGCAAGCGCAGCGTACATCGTGAGGACGGCGAGGCTGCTGCAGGTCCAGCGCTTGAGATCCGACGCATCGTCGGCGGCGAGACGCTTCATGGCTCGGCCGTCTGCTCCAGCCCGATCAGCGCCACCCTCAGGTAACCAGCGTCGCGCAGCCCGTTCATCACCCGCATGATCTCGCCGTAAGGAACCGTCTTGTCGCCGCGCAGAAAGATGCGGACATCCTTCTGATTGTTGGTGGCGGCATCGAGCGCAGCGGCGAGCGCGGCGCGGCTCACCGTCTCGTCGCCGACCGCCAGGGAGAGGTCCGGCTTCACCGTCAAATAGACCGGCTTGTCGGGACGCGGATGCGGCTGCGCATTCGACGCCGGCAGGTCGACCGCGATGTCGACCGTCGCGAGCGGTGCGGCGACCATGAAGATGATGAGAAGCACGAGGATGACGTCGATGAACGGCGTCACGTTGATGTCATTGACCTCGGCGAGGTCGCCGCCGGCCTGGTTGAGATTGATCGCCATCAGCTCACTCCGCCGCTGCGAGCCGCAGCCGCGCGGCGGCGATGACGCCGCCGTCGAGATCCCGGCCGACCAGACGCGCGATCTCCGACGAACCGTCGCCAAGCAGCGCGCGATAGGCGCCGATCTGGCGGGCAAACAAATTGTAGACCACCACGGCCGGGATGGCGGCAACCAACCCAAGCGCGGTCGCCAGCAGCGCCTCGGCAATGCCGGGCGCAACCACCGCGAGGTTGGTGGTCTGGGATTTCGAGATGCCGATAAAGCTGTTCATGATGCCCCAGACCGTACCAAACAGGCCCACGAAGGGACCGGTGGCCCCGATCGTCGCCAGCACGCCCGTGCCGAACGCGATGCGCCGGCTCGCAGCCGCCTCGATCTGCTGCAGGCGCGATGCGATCCGCGCCTTGATCCCTTCGCGGTCCATCCGATCGGTGCTGAGATCGAGTTCGGCGACCGCGCCCTCGAGCAGCCGTGCCACCGGCCCCTCGCGGACCGTGCGCACCGCATCTTCAACGCTGCGCGCAACCGCAAGCTCGCGCAGGGCGTGCCTCACATTGCGGCGAGCGCTGAACAGTTCGATCGTCTTCGACAGACTGACCGTGCAGGTGACCAAAGTGGCGAATGCGAGGCCGATCATGACGCCCTTCACGACGATATCAGCCTGCATGAACATGCCCCAGGGGCTGAGATCGCGGGGAAGCGTCGCCGCGGCGACCGCGCTCTCGGAGCCCTGCTGCGCAAACGCGGGCCCGACCGTTCCGATCAGCGCAAGCGCGACCGCCGCCGCGGCGCAGAAGCCAGCGTCCAACACCCCGGTCGAACGGGGACGGCGGTACAAAAATGTAGGGAATTGCATCGAATTCAGCCCTTCATCAGTTCTCGGAAATGCATACGCTTTATTATGTAGCATTGCCTACGTCTTGCTGCAAATGCTTAGTCCGGCGAGGCGCGGCCGCGATTCAACCGATAGTTCCGGGATCTATCCCGGACGCCACCAGCGTCCGCCGATCACAACGCCTTCGGAGACGATCTTGCGATCGCCGGTCAGGTGCTCGCCGACCACGTCGACATAGTCGAACTGCCCATCCCTGATCGAGATCAGCGTGGCGTCGCCGGCGCTGCCCGGCTTGAGGCTGCCGAGCTCCGGCCGCCGCAACGCCATCGCGGCGTTGACGGTGGACGCCGCGATCTCCGGATTTCAGTCCGGCACGATGTCGCGAACAGGCGGTTGATGTACCAGGTGCCCTCGACGATGACCTGGAGCTGGCGGCCGCGATAACCGCCGGCGAGCAGGAATTTCTCGGGCTCCTGGAAATTGTTGTGAAAGGTCGCAGCATCCCGCAGCTCGATGCCGACTTCGGGCGCGATGATCTCGCCCGGAGGCAGCGACGGGCCGTCATGCACGGTGACGATGCCGACCAGATCGTGATCAGCCGCCAGCACCACCGGCGCAAAGCCCCAGCGCTCGGTGATCGTGAGCTGCATGCTCTCGAGCACGCCGCGTTCCCGCTCGCTGAGCGCATGACCGTAGACGCGCTCATCGGTGATGATCGCAAACTGCGTGGTGTTGATGGCATAGGTACCTTCGCGCAGGACCTTGCGCTGCGGCCCCTTCTGGCCGCCGCCGAGCAGGAAGCGGCGCGCGTCCTGGAAGTCCGACTTGTCTTCGGTGTCGTTGGCGCCGAGCACTTGCGAAGGCGCCAGTGCCGCACCGTCGCGCGCGAACACATAGGCGATCTTGCCCTGGCCGACGGTCACGAGATCCGAGCGGTGGATCCGGTACATGAAGGGAAACCATCACGTGCAGGCCGCCGCGCAGCACCTCCGGCTCGTAGCCGGCCTCACCGTTCAGCGCGATGAAGCCGTCCTCGATCGAGCCCTTGATCGCCCACAGCTTCTCGACGATGCCGACCTGATTGTTGGGAATGTAGCGAAATACGTTCGATACGCGCAGCAGGATCACACATGCGACCGCTATCGCGATCCAAATGGCAGGTTGGGTTAAACCTGAACCATTAAGAAAACCGAGGAAGTCCATAGTCCATCTCCACAATTCGCAACTGCGCGGTTTGGGAGCCCAAACCTGCACCGAAGAATTGCGGTGCGGAGATGTGGTCGGCGGCCCAAGGGCCGCAAGGCGTGAACATTACTCGCACTGCCAATCTTTTTTTGATGACGGCATGAACCGCCGGACCGGTCGCGCGACATCGATGCGCACGATCAGTCTGCTGCGATTGCGCATCATTGTCAGTGCGTCCGCCTTGCGCGGCAACCGGGGCGTGGAGTCATAAAGGCCCGCTTCTGCAGGTGAAGCAGTAGTTGCTGGGGTCGGTTGCCATCGACGGCTTTTGACCCCTCAACTGACGTTCCGTCGCAAAAGGGCCAAATCCGGAAGCTGCGCGTCCCGTACGCGATGCCCCACTCTGGTCGGCGCCGCCGCCGAGTTTGCCGTGGCCTTTTCCGCGGCGCGCAAGGACCGCGCGCGAGCAACTGAGTGGAGTCTGGCCTTTTTTTGGAAGTGGTGGCTCTAGACGTGGTGCCCGCTGTCGGGGGAAGACCGGAATAGCTTGACATGGATCAAGAGCACCATCGAGGAACTCGGGTCAGTATGGAAACACTCAAGCCAAAGTAAAGCCGCCTCAGAAGGCGGCAAAGAACCTGATCAGGAGAAGAGCATGAAAACGCTAACGGTAGTCGGCGCGGCCCTCGGAGCAGCGATGTTGTGTTTATCTCCCGTTTCGCTTCACTTGTCGCCTGCGGGGACTGTCGTTATCTCCGTGGACAAAGCTGACGCTCGTGTCGGTCGCCCGCTCACACCTGGCAGCGTCGCGGGGGTTAATAGGCGAGTGCATCGGCGCGCGTACTACGGAGCTGCGGCAGGTGCGGCTGCGGTCGGAGCAGCGGCTACTGGAGCGTACTATTACGGCCGACGCTGCGGTTACTATCCGTATCCGCCGTGCTGAGACCGTCAGAAGCAGCGGCAGTGAGGTGATCGAATAGGTCCGCCGGGCTTCCGGTTTCGGGTCCAACATTCAGACCGGCATCGATGTCGCCTTCTTGAGGGCAAAGCGCCCGCGGGTCTCGTGAGGAAGGGCGCTATCCCGGATGCCACCAGCGTCCGCCGATCACGACGCCTTCGGAGACGATCTTGCGATCGCCGGTCAGGTGCTCGCCGACCACGTCGACATAGTCGAACTGCCCGTCCCTGATCGAGATCAGCGTGGCGTCGCCGGCGCTGCCCGGCTTGAGGCTGCCGAGCTCCGGCCGCCGCAACGCCATCGCGGCGTTGACGGTGGACGCCGCGATCACGTCCGGCAGCGACATCCCCATGCAGAGGAATTTCGACATCGTCGTCACCTGATCGAAGGCAGGACCGTCGATGCAGAGCTGATGGATATCGGAGGAGATGGTGTCGGGGTAGAAGCCGTTGGCGAGCATCGCGCGCGCGGTCTTGAAGGCGAACGAGCCCTTGCCATGGCCGATGTCGAACAGCACGCCGCGCTCGCGCGCCTCCAGCACCACCTTCTTCACCGTGCCCTGCGCGGTCGCGGGCGTGTTGGGGAACGGACGGAACGCATGCGTCAACACATCGCCCGGGCGCAGGCGCGCGAGCACCTCCTCGTAGCTCGGCGGCGGGTGATCGATATGCGCCATCAAGGGCATGCCGACCTGCTCGGCAACCTCGAGCGCGATCTCGAGCGGCACCAGCCCCGAGGTGCCCGAGGCGAACAGGCCGACCCGCACCTTGATGCCGACGATCAGGTCGCGGTTCTCGTCCGCCACGCGCGCGGCGTCGACCGGATTCATCAGCCGCAATTCCTCGCTCTCGCCGACCATCACGCGATCGGAGAAGCCGAAGATGCCGGCATGCGAGACATGCAGATAGGCGAGGATGCGGACCTGGCTCGGCTCGATCACGTGCTTGCGGAAGCCGGCGAAATTGCCGGGCCCGGCGCTGCCGGTGTCGACCGAGGTGGTGACGCCGGAGTTGCGGCAAAATTCCTCCGCATCGATGCCGAGCGAGGTGCCGCCCCAATAGACATGGGTGTGCAGGTCGATGATTCCCGGCGAGACGATCAACCCGGAGACATCGCGGACCTCGGTTGCGGGATCGGCCTTCAGCTCCCGGCCGACCGCCGCGACCTTGCCGCCGGCAAAGGCGACATCCGTCACCGCATCGAGCTTTTGCGACGGGTCGATCACCCGTCCGCCGCGCAGAATCAAATCGAAAGGCATCGTCGTCTCCGGATTTCAGTCCGGCACGATGGTCGACTTCGGCGCCGCCTGCAAGACGTTCAGCCGACGCGGGCCTGATGAGAGACCGGCGCGCTCACCGTCGCCTGATCCACGCTGTCGTCCGCGCTCGTGTCCGCGCCTGCGTCCGCAGCCTTATCCGCCACCTTGGCCGACGCGACGATGGCAGCAATGGCCGGATCATGCGCCGCCTGCGAGGCCGCAATGGTCTCTTGCGCCCAGCGGTACGAGGATTCGAAGATTTCCTGATGACGGTCGAAATCGGTGACGTCGATGCCTTCAGGCGTCGGCGGGCGCATCACCAGGTCGAGCGGCGTGGTCGGCAGCGTATCGTAGCGCTGATGCGCGACGAGGCTTCGCCACAACACGTTGACCGCGCTCGGCGCGGCCGGAAGCGCTTTCCGCCGGAACGGCATCAGCAGCGACGCGAGCAGCTCGAACCTTCCGGGCAGCGCGGCATAGTCGACGTCGAACATCTCGGTCGCCGGCTCGCCGAAATGCACCACCAGATTCGGCCCGCTCTTCAGCTGGTGCATTTGCGCCAGCGGCACGTTGTCGACGAGGCATCCGTCGACCAGCATCGAGCCGTCCTTGGTATAGAATGGCGGCAGCAGGCCGGGGATCGCGCTCGATGCACGCACCGCCTGCCAGAGCAGGCCGGTCCTGATCAATTCGAGATTGTGCGTCGACAGATTGGTCGCGACCGCCGCGAACGGCCGCCAGCAATCCTCGATCCGGCAGTTGTGGCCGTACTGATCGGCAAGCGCCCGATCGAAGGCCTTGTGGTCCAGCAGCGCATAGCGCGGCCAGGTCGGGCGGCGGAAGCTGCGGCTGGAGACGAAGATCTCATGCGTGCCGCGCTCGAGATGCTCGGCGTCGTAGTTCTTGGCAAAGCCCGCCGCCATCGCCGAACCGACGCTGGTGCCGACAAAGATGTCGAACATGGTGCCGCGCTCGCGAAACGCCTTGTAGATGCCGACATGCGCGGTGCCGAGGCTGCCGCCGCCGCCGGCGACAAACCCGATGGCACGACCGCACAGGAAGCGCACCAGGCTCTCGATATCGATCTGGTCCTCGAGCGCGACATGGTGATGCATGAAGCAAGGCAGTCGCGCCAGCCAGGCTGCGGTGCCGCTGACCTCGTGTAGCCTGATATCATGAACACGAACCAGGCGTCGCGCCGACGCCGGATGCACCCCGCACGCGAAGCTTTCGAGATCGGTGAGAACCGGCGGCGGAGCCTCACCGCGGCAGGCGAACACCACGAGGTCTGCCTGGCGAATGGTCTTGCGCGCCCATTCGGATGCTTCCGCACCACCGAAATAAGCCACCAGCGGCGCGTCGTACTCGATCCGGTTGAGCCAGTCGGCGACCTCGGACGAGTCCAGCGCGCGGCCGGGAAACATCGCCTGAACGCGCGCGAGATCGACAATCTGCGCACCAGCTGCGGCAAGGCCTTCGCGCAACCTCCGTTCAAAGGCAGCCGGCACCGGGTCCCGTCCGCCCGCGATCAGCGCGACGGTGCGCGCCTTCGGCGACGCCCGGACGGGCAACAGCCGCGCGGTCTGGATGGCAAAGCGCTGCGCAAGCGCGGCAAGCAGCGCCTCGACGATGCCGGGCGCATCCTGCACAAGCCTCGCATAGGCCGCACGCGTCAGCACCAGCACGCTGGTATCGCGGATCGCGATCACATTGGCCGTGCGCGGGATGTTGGCGAAGAAGCCGATCTCGCCGACCAATTCACCGGCGCGAAGCTCCGCAATCGGCTCGGGATGATCGGTCCGGTGCACCGCCAGCGCGCCGTGCAGCACCAGGAACAATGCGTCCGAGGCGCCCCCCTGCTCCACCAGCAGTTCGCCACGCACCAGGTCGCGCCGGGTCATCGCACCAAAGGCAATCAGCCGCTGTTCCGCGCTGAGCGTTCGGAACAGCGCGAAGTCCTCGGACAGGTTTCCCCACGCAAACGTTGCGCTCGGCGGCACACGGTTCGATTGCATGCGCGGATGTTAGCGCCGGGCCGCCGTCCCGGCGAGCGATATCAGGCCGGCCCTGACGGCAGGCCGGCATTCCTTGGGAGCACTGCAACAGGAATAGCGACGCTTCCATTGGCTTGCTTCATCGGACCAGCTCCGGCCACGGCACGATGGTCGACTTCACCGTCTTCATCGCCATCGCGTCCGCCACCGCGCGCGCGACGCCGTCCTCGGTGAACGGATAGATCGTCTGCATGTCGAGCCACGGATATTTGTTGCGCGTGCGGTAGAGCATGTCGACGCCGAGCGGCAGGTCGTTGCCGGTAAAGCCCCAGGAGCCGAGCACGTTGAGGTCCTTGGTGCAGATGCGGTGCCACGACGTATCGATCGAGCCGGCATCGGTGAACTGCCCCATCTCGACATAGGTCCCGCCGTCGCGCAGCATCTCGATGCCTTCGGGGCCGGCGGTCGGGTGGCCCGAGCAATCCATCACGAGATCGGCGCCGAAGCCGCCGACGATGTCGCGCACCGCCTTGATGCGCTGCTCCGGAGTCTTCAGCTGCTCGATATCGACGGTCGCCTCGGCGCCGAACTCGCGCGCCAGCGCCAGCCGCGGCGTTTCCGGCGCGCCGACGCAGATCACGCGCCCCGCTCCCATCTCCTGCGCGGCCGCGACCGCGAGGATGCCGATCGGCCCGGAGCCCTGGATCACCACGGTGTCGCCCCAGCTGAAGCCGCCGGCGCGGGTGGCGCGGTTGAAGGCGCGGATGCAGGACGTCAGAGGCTCCGACAGCGCGCCCAGCCGCAGCGACATGTCGTCGGGCAATTTGTAGATCTTGGTGCCGGGCAGCATGTCGAGATCGACGTAAACATATTCGGCCCAGCCGCCCCACATGTGCGGCGCCTTGTCGAAGCCGAGATAGCGGCCGTAATACACCGGCGTCAGGCACTTGTTGGCGCTCTCGGGATAATGGATGCAGTAATAGCAGCGGCCGCACGGCATCAAGGGCGGGATCATCACCTTCGATCCCACCTGCAGCGGCTTGCTCATGAAGTCTTCGGTGAATTCCGGGCCGCATTCGACGATCACGCCGCCGAGTTCGTGGCCGAGCGTGAACGGCCATGGCAGCGGCTTCGGCCAGTGTCCCTTCAGGATGTGCAGGTCGGTTCCGCAAACGCCGCAGGCGCCGACCTTGATCAGGGCCGCCTTTTTGCCGACATCCGGCCATGGCACGGTCCGGATTACAGGCTTGGCTCCAGGTCCGTCATGCGTGCAGACGCGAATCTGCTCCATCGGTTCGCTCTCCCTGTCTTTGTCATTGGGCCGGGTTCGGCCGCACCGACTTTAGGTCAGGACGATCGGGATGTCATGAAGGCCTCCATGTCAGACCCTGGCGGGACGACGCGCTTCAAGTCTTGACGGGAGTATTTTCCGCGAGGAAGCATCGCAAAGAACCGTTGATTGTGAACGCAACCCGGGGGCCAATAGGCCGGTAGCATTGCGGGGAACGACACCATGAATCCTGGTATCGAAGGCATCGTCGGCATGTACGTCAAGCTGGGCGAGCTCGACACGCTGCAACGAATGAAAGAGCATCGGCAGAACCTGCTCGACCAATGTGTCGACACCGCGCATTTCAGCTTCGACGTCACGCGATCGATCTACAAGAGCGACCTCGAGGTGATCGAAGCCGGCATCGAGAGCCTCTCGGGCGAGGTCACCGGCCATGTCGACGTCTTCAACGAGAACAGGATCGCCGGCTGGGCGTTGTATGACCAGCACCCCGACAAACGGGTCACGATCGATATCTATTTCAACGGCGATCATGTTGCCGAAGTCGTCGCCGATCAATTCCGCAAGGATCTTCTCAAGCTCAACAAGGGCGATGGGCACCATGGCTTCATGTTCGAACCGTCGGCCGGCTCCTATCGGCCGCCTTTGCAGCTCGAGATCCGCGCGGCGAAACGCAAGGTGCTCAAGGCCGTGACTGTTGAGCCACCGGCGGAGCCGGTCGAACCGGCCATGGACGCCGAAGCCAGGTAGCAAGCCAGGTAGCGCGCCGCGTCGCCTGCGCACGGGGATCGTCACTTCATCGCGGTGCCGTCGGGTGCGAAGGCCTCGACCTTGTCAGCGATCACGAACGACATCAGGTCGTGCCCGACTGCTCAAGCCGCAGCGCGATGGTTCGGAGAACCTGACGCGGCATCTGAATGAGTCCAACGCCCCTGGGTACGGCCCGCCTGAACTTCGCTTGCCGCTCTCGCTCCGTGTCCGGGTTCCCTTTCACAACCGTAACGCCCTGTTAACCCTATCAGCCGTACGGTCGTCGGGGCTCCGAATGGACGGTGGCCGGGTTATCGTGATGTCGTTTGCACAGAAGAAAACTACCGTCGTCCCCGTTGCCGAGGAGCGGCGGCGCTTCCAGCGCGTCAAGGTGCACCTGCTCGGCCGCTACATGCTGCCCGACCGGCGCGAGTTTCCCTGCCAGATTATCAACATGTCCCCGGGCGGCCTCGCGCTGCTGGCGCCCGGCATCGGCAATGTCGGCGACCGCGTGATCGCCTATCTCGACCATATCGGCCGGGTCGAGGGCCGCATCACCCGCATCATCGACAACGGCTTTGCGATGACGATCGGCGCCACCGCGCGCAAGCGCGACAAGCTCGCTGCCCAGCTCACCTGGCTCGCCAACCGCGACATCCTCAATCTGCCCGAGGATCGCCGCCACGACCGTATCGTGCCGCGCAACCCGATCGCTCTGCTCACCCAGGAAGACGGCTCGCGGATGACCTGCCGCATCATCGACCTCTCTTTGTCCGGTGCTGCCATTGCCGCGGAGAACCGCCCGCCGCTGAAGTCGCTGGTGATGCTCGGCAGGGTACAGGCCCGCGTGGTGCGAAATCTCGAGGAAGGCTTCGCGCTCGAGTTCGTCCACGAGCAGTCGGCGGAAACGCTCGAAGAGAGCGTTACCGCGAGGTAAAGCGAAAAACCGCTCAAGACCCCGTTTTCGGCCCGCGAAGGCGGCCTCCGGTACACCGGTGGCCGCCTTCGGTGCGTTTGGCCCGGCGAAATCGGCGGTTAACGGCCGAGGCGTTTGCTGCAACAAACCGTGCAGGCGCAGCGTTTGCCGCGTTAATAGATAAAATTTGAATCAATTGCAGATGTTTCAAATTTTACGCGAATTCGATTCAAGTAAAGATCGAATTCGCCGCAGCTTTTACCAGTATTCGTGTCAAATCTACTTCGCGCACTTAGCGGCGGCGCAAAAGCTTTGTGCGAAACGTGGTCCCAACAAGAAGAACGGGGGCCACGATGTTTGGGTTCAGGGGACAGGGGAAAGGTTTGGCGGTTGCCGCCATTCTGATTGCGACGTGCGTGTCGGCCAAGGCCGGCGACGTGGTCTATGCCAGCCTGGGTGACGTTGCGCGTTCGCCGATCGGCTGGGTCGAATTCTGCGCCGACAATCCCGCCGAGTGCCGCGGCGGCAAGACGCAACCACGCGACATCGTGTTGTCGCAGACCGCATGGCGCGACCTCGTGCGGGTCAACAAGTGGGTCAACGAATCCATCAAGCCGATGACCGACATGGATCATTGGGGCGTGATCGAGAAATGGTCGTTGCCATCAGACGGCTACGGCGACTGCGAGGACTACGTGCTCCTGAAGCGCAAGATGCTGATGGATGCCGGCTGGCCGCGCGAGGCGCTGTTGATCACGGTGGTCCGCGACAAGAAGGGCGAAGGCCACGCGGTGCTGACGGTGAAGACCGACAAGGGCGAATTCGTGCTCGATAACCAGAACGAGAGCATCGTCGCCTGGACGGACACCGGCTACCGCTTCGTCAAGCGGCAGTCGCAGAGCGATCCCAATGTGTGGGTCTCGCTCGGCGACAACCGCCCGGCAGTTTCAACCGCAAGCTCGCGCTGAGCCGCAACAAGGAATCGAGTTCGCGACCCGGTCACATCCCCACCCCTCCCCGTCCCAGACCGGTTCGCGCGCGGCCACCCTTCCCCCAAAGGGTGGCCGCAACTTTTTGAGGGGCATGAATTTCCTGAAAGCCAGGACTTCAGGGGTGAGTTGGCGTAACGGCCGTCAGTATCCCGCGCGGCGGCAGGCTGTAGCTGCGAGATGACGATGAGCGCGGCGATTCCGATCGCCAAGCGCGACGTGGATTATCCTTTCGTTGAATAGCGGGCCCGTACACGGCGGGAACTTGGATTCTCTCGGCTGTGAGCAACCGAACGCCGGACCATCTTCCGTTTGATTTCAGCCCCGGGTTGCGCCAGCTTCCGCAGGTTTTTTAGGGGTTGGCGATTTGAACCTTGGAATGCAGGGCCGAGCGCCGGTTGATCGAGACGGCTTCCGCTGCGATATCAATGCCTTGCGAGCTCTCGCGGTGATTGCTGTCCTTGGCTATCACCTGAGGATCCCGGGCTTTGCCGGCGGTTTCGTCGGTGTGGACGCATTCTTTGTCATCACCGGATATCTCATGACCGGCAAGGTCGTCGCCGATCTTGCAGCGGGCCGGTTCTCCTATGGCGACTTCGCCATGATGCGGCTGCGGCGCATCTACCCCGCCCTTCTTGTGGTTGTCGCAACCACCGCGGCAGCTGGATGGTTCCTGACCCTGCCGGGCGAATACTTCCGGCACGTCCGCCAAGCCTGCTACGCGATCTTCTTCTTGTCGAACTTCGCATTCGACAACGACAACGGCTATTTCGCGATGGCCGCACAGACCAAGCCGCTGTTGCACACCTGGTCGCTCGCGGTGGAGTGGCAATTCTACATCTGGATGCCACTGGTGGTGCGTTTCGTTTGGTCCCGATCACCGAGATCGAAGGCGCCGGCTGCGATAATGGCCACGTTATCAGCCGTCGCCGTCGTGTCCTTTGCCTGGTGCCTTTGGCAAAACCAGCATGACGAGATGGGGTCGGCGTTCTTTTCGTTACGCGCGCGGGCGTGGGAGCCGCTGGCCGGCGGCATGATCGCCATCGCCGAAGTCTGGTGCCGGGCGAACGGCCGCGCTCCTCGCTCCGAGGCCTTCAGTAGCACCGCCGCCCGCATCGGATGGATCCTGACAGCATTCTGCGTGGCCTATCCGCTGCCGGAAGCACGCTGGCCGGGCGCCTTGACTCTCTTGCCCATCGTCGGCGCGGCGCTTGTCGTCGCGGGCGGACTTGAGACCTCGAGACTCGTTCAGTCGTCGGTCGTGCAGCGCATCGGTGACTGGTCTTATTCGATCTACCTTTGGCACTGGCCGATCTGGGTGTTAGCTGGCGGATGGCTCACCGCGCGCGGCTATGAGGTCGGTATTGTCTCGAAAGCTGCGATGGCCGCAGCCTCGATAGCAGTCGGCGCCGTCGCCTACTACGTCGTCGAACAGCCGTTCCGTCTGCGGCGCGACATCTGGACGCCGCAGCGGCTGTTGACCTGCACAGGCGCGGCGGCAGCGTGCTTCGTTGCCTTTACGATCGGCTCACTGGTGACGACCGGCTACCCGGGGCGGCTGCCGGCCTATCTCCTGCCCGCCGAGATGGCCCGCAAGACGGACACGCCACGCGATGAATGTTTCCGCAATGCCAACTCGATGAAGGCCGCAAGCGAGAGATTTTGCACCTTCGGCGCCGGCAACGCCGATCACGCTACGGTCATGCTGTGGGGCGATTCCTTCGCAAATCAGTATCTTGAGCCGCTCACGACGGCCGCAACCAGGCTCGGCCTCACCGGTCTTATCGCGACGCAGAGCGCCTGCCGACCCTTTGCTGACGATCCCGATCGCAATGCTGCCGATAGCCAGCCGTGCCGCCAGTTCAACACCGAGACGCTGCAATATTTGGGCGACCGCGCCGAGCCGACCATCATTGTTCTCGCCGGCAACTGGAGCAACGCCATCGAGATCGCGCCACTTGTCGACACGCTGCTCTCAAAAGGCAAGACCGTCATTATGGTGATGCCGCTGCTCAATATCGGCTTCGACGTTCCGCAGAAGTGGATCGAAAGCCAGATCAGGGCAGGAAAGGCCATCACCGAGTGGAAGGTCGCGGCCGATCCGACCTTGACGATGCGCGATCTGCGCCAGAAGATCGACCGGACTGTACTGTTACCCCGTAAGGGCAATCCGTGGCTGATCTCGATCGACCCGCAAGCGGAAGTCTGCGACGACAGTTCGTGCTACCTGGTCCGATCGGGTCAAGCCAACTTCCGGGACACCGCTCACATCTCGAACGTTAACGCGCAGCAATACGAACACCTCTTTGAGACTGCACTCGGCTCGGCCCTACACGCTGGCGTGCACGCCGAGCGCTGAGCGGAAAAGCTCGCGCGGCGCTGGATCGGCACCGCGCGGGCCCGTCTCCGGCCGGCCGAGGAGACATCGCGACAGAGGGTGCCATCACGGGCCAGGGTGCGAACTTTATTGCTACCTGTTCCGGCGGCTGTCATTGCAGCGATTGAGCGGCGAGCATCTGCACGGCGGCGCCCCAAGCTTGACATCCTAGCATCCGCCCGATTGAATTGAATTCAATTCAGCCAGTGAGCGGGCAATGGACGCAACGACCCTGGGAACACGCCAGCGGCTGCTCGCCGCAGCCCAACAGGAGCTGATCGAAGGCCAAGGGCAGCTCGAGATGCTGGCCGTCGCGAGACGGGCGCAGGTCTCGGTCGGGCTTGCCTATCACCACTTCGGATCCAAGGCCGGCCTGATCGCCGCCGTGGTCGAAGACTTCTATGAACGTCTCGATGAGGCGGCCTTCGGCGGCGCCAAGCTGTCCGCCGGGAACTGGGCGGACCGGGAGAAGGAGCGGATTGGCGCCTATGTCGCCTTTCACTACGAGCACCCGTTTGCGCCGCTGGTGATCGGACCGCTGAGCCGGGCGCCCGAAGTGCTCGATGTCGAGACCGCCTTCACCCGCCGCCAGCTTGCCGCCGGCGCGCGCATGCTGGAGGCGGCGCAGCGCGACGGGATCGTTCCCGGCAACCTCGACCCTCACCTCACCATTGCGCTGATGATCGGCGGCATCCGCCAGGCGCTGATCGGCGCGCTCACGGCCGACCGGCGGCCGGATCCGGCGAGGCTGACCGGCGACATCTGGGCCTTCATGGCCGCGGCGCTGCGCCTGCCTGCGAAGCCCCCGTCCGTAAAGCCAAAAGCCGCGCAGCGCAGCCGCTCCTAACGTTCAACCATAACCCCAAGGTCGGTGGCCATCTTGTTCAGCCCGCACGATTTTCACACGCCGCAATCGACCTACTCCAAGCCGGAGCTGCTGCGCTCGAGCGCGGGCGGCTATTTCGGCCCGGGCAATGCGCAGCTGCCGGCACCACCGATGCTGATGATGGATCGCATCACCGACATCGGCATCGACGGCGGCGCCTTCGGCAAGGGCCGTGTCGCCGCCGAACTCGATATTGCGCCGGACCATTGGTTCTTCGCCTGCCACTTCGCCGGCGATCCCGTGATGCCCGGCTGCCTTGGGCTCGACGCGATGTGGCAGATCATAGGCTTCTGGCTCGGCTGGTCGGGCTCGCCGGGCAAAGGCCGCGCGCTCGGGGTCGGCGAGGTCAAGTTCAGGGGGCACATCACGCCGGACGTCAGGCTCGTGCGTTACGAGATCGACATGCGTCAGATCAGGCGCGGCCGGCTGGTGCTGGGCGTCGCCGACGGCCGCGTGCTCGCCGACGGCGCTTGCGTCTATCTGGCGAAGGATATGAGGGTCGGGCTGATCGCGCCGACGGACTGAGCCACGGACGCCCGCCGGACAGTCCCGTTTTGAGGCAGCAGCCCCGGAATTTGCGGCGAGTTTTGCACTCCCCGCGCCACCTGCTTGAATCCCCGGGGGTTTTGCCCGCATCGCGGTTGTGCTATGCGGAACCTTTCAATTGATGTCCGGTTCTGGTCGCATGGTCGAACTTGCCCCCCGGAATGCCCAGGCCAACAGCCTGATCGGCGTACAGCCGATCGCGATCGGCGCCGTCGCGCTGGTGCTCGTGCTGTTCGGGATCGGCTCGATCGCGCTGTGGCGCGCTTTCAGCGGCAACGTGCCGGAGACCGACCGGATGATCGCCGCTCGTCAATTGCAGGCACGGGCCGCGCAAGTCTCCGAGGCGCTGGTGGAAAAGACCAAGGGCATGGAGGTGACCCAGCAGGAATCCATCGACCAGTTGCAGGAAGTGCAGGACCAGCTGTTGGCCATGCGCAAGCAATTCGCCGCGCAGCAGGCCGACGCCAAGAAGCTCTCCGACCAGGTCGCCGCACTGACCGAACAGGTCGAGGGGCTGCGCCAGTCGCTCGCGAGCGCGCAGGCCAATGAGCCGGCGGCCGAGCCCGAGCCGCGCAAGCGGTCGAAGGCCGCCCGCAGCGCCAACCGGAAGCGCCACGGATCGCGCGGTTGACGACCGAAGACGCCGAGCGCCGTCACCAGCGCGGCCATCAAAATGCGCCAAATCCCGAACAACGTCAGGACCTAAAGGTGGAATTTTCCGGCTCCAGACCCGCTGGCGGCAACCCCGCATGAGTGCCCGTTAGCGTGAATAAATCCGGACTTTGTGAACTGGTTCACATATCCGACTTCGAATCCGAGTCATCCTTCATCACCGGATGGCGTGAGCCGATTTCAATATCCGGGGCTGGCAAGGTCGTTGACGGTATACTGCGTCGACGGCCTTGTTTTTTGGGGGCCGTGAATTCCCGATCTCTGCATTGCCCACCCCGAAAACGCGGCGTGCGCGGATGACGGCTCTCCACATCGCTGCAGCTGAAGCCACAGCGATCCGCGTTGCCGCCTACCTGGTGCGGTCGCGCAAGACGCGATCGCTTCGCTGCCGCAGCCGTGCAAGCTTCGGCTCGAGCTCGTGGAGCATGTAGACGAATGCGGTGGCGAGGCCCGAAACAACAACCATGAACAGCAATGTCAGATCAGGAATGGTCAGCATCTCTGATATCCTCTGAGGCCCGGCTCCAATCGCAGCCGGACCGTTTGTTTTCGGGACGCGTTCACACACGGACTGCCGTAATGCGCCGCAAGCAGCGTACCAATGCGCGGCGGCCCCGGCATCAAGACACCAAGGCCGCGCCGATCATTCCAACACCATCAGCATGGCGATCCGATGGACCGGCCATGCGTCAGCAGATGTCTCAGTTGCAAACCTGCACCGGTCGCACCTGCCAGCCATACGGCGTCAGCACCCGACGGCGCACGACGTAACAGCCGCCGTCACCGTAACCATAGCCGTAGCCATAGCCGTCGTCGTAGCCGTAACCGGCGTAATAGGGGTTGCCGTAGTAGCCGTCATAGTAATCGTAGGCGCCGTAGCCCAGGCCGAAGCCGATCGCGGCCGCCGCGAACGGATAGCCCCAGCCACGCCGATAGTAGCCGCCGTGCCAGCCTCCACCATGCCAACCGCCGCCATGCCAACCGCCGCCGATTGCAGCCGACCGGAAGCCACCGCCCGCGCCCATGGCGCGGAAAGCGCCGCCGCCAAATCCGCCGCCGTGGAAGCCGCCACCACCGTGGAAGCCGCCCCCGCCGAAGCCACCGCGCGCCGACGCGGCGTCGACCGTGAACAGGCCGATCGAGGCCGTCGCCAGCAAGGCAATCATCGTTTTACGCAACATCACCCGTTACTCCTCTTTCCAAGGCTTTTCTTTGCAAGCCTCCTCCGCCGCGTCCCGCGCATGCTAACCCAATCTAGGACCGCGGCTTCGACCGCGCGCCTGTGTCGCGCTCACTTCTGCGCGACCCGCGTTCATCAAGCGCGCGGCCGTCAAAAGTTAGCAGCCGCGGCAGATGCCTTTTAGCCGGTGGCCGACCGACCTGTTCTCGTCGGCGATTGCCTTGTCGAAACTTTCGCTCGACGCCGAACCGGTGGTGACGCCCTCACCGGTGTTCGGCCGGCCGGACGATTGAGCCGTGCCGGCACTGTTGGTGCCCGGCGGCGGTGACGTAACTTGCGGCGATGTCGGACTGGCTGACGAGGGGCTGCCGCTCCCAATACCGCTCCCAGTGCCTTGGGCGAGGGTAATCGTGGGCGCCAGCAGAATGGCGATTGTCGCTGACGCGACGGTGACGGATAATTTGCGCATGGCAATTCTCCCTTGCGGACATCAACGGGTCCGCAAAACGCCGGTTCCCCCAGGCATTGGAGCAATACAGTTTGGGAGCAATGCAATTTGCGCAAGCTGATCGAGTTTGACGACGACACTTTCGACAAGCTAAAGCAGCTTGGGCGCGACCGGATGGCGACGCTGCAGGAGCTCGCGGACGAGGCCTTCGCCGACCTTCTCAAGAAGCACGGTATTCCGATCGACCTGAAAGACGCGCTGCGCAAGAGCGCAAGACTTCAGGAGACAGCAAGACTACAGGGGGCGGCGAAGCCAGGCCCCGCAGCACCGAAGGGCGCACGCAAGCAGGGCCGGAAGCGCTGAGGGCTCAGCCGATCTTCTTCAGCCCGGCTTTGTACTGCGGGCCCCGGATCGCGTAGGACTTCGCCGGCCGCGACAACGCCTCCGCCTGCGCGGCATCAAGCGTGCGCACCACGCGCGCCGGCGCACCGATGATCAGGGAATTTTCCGGAAACTCCTTGCCCTCGGTGATGACGGAGCCGGCGCCGACCACACTGCCGCGCCTGATGCGCGCGCCGTTCATCACGATCGATCCCATCCCGATCAGCACGCCGTCTTCCAGCGTGCAGCCGTGCACGATCGCATTGTGGCCGATCGTGACGTTGTTGCCGATGGTCAAGGGAAAGCCGGGATCGACATGCAGGGTCGAATTGTCCTGGACGTTGGAGCCTTCGCCGATCTCGATCCACTCGTTGTCGCCGCGCAGCACGGCGCCGAACCAGACGCTCGCCGCGGATTTGAGGCGCACCTTGCCGATCACGACGGCATTGTCGGCGATGAAGTAGCTGCCGTCGGCGGGAAGATCGGGCCCCTGCCCGTCGAGTTCGTAAATCGCCATAGAGGTCTCCCTGGAGCGTTTTCGGTTCTGATTGATCAGAACTGAGGCTCTCGTCAGGACGACCTTGGCACAGCGGCCGACATGGTTTCAAGCAAGCGCGATCATGATCCGGACACGGATCAGGATCCGGCGCGGATCACCCGATCACGCCGGCAGCGCGCAGCGTCATCACGAAGAACGTGCCCGACATCAGGCTCCAGAAGCCGGAGATGACGGTTGCCATCATCACGAACTCGAAACGGCGGCGCTCGATGCGTGCACCACGGAGCGTGTTGCGCATGATGATGAACGGTGCGGCGAAGACGAGAAACGGGACCGCTGCAAAGGTCCTCGGCGCCACGCCCTCCTGCAGCAGGCCGAAGCCGGCCGGACGCTCCGCCATCGCCTGATAACCGCTGGCCAATGCGCCGGCGAGCGCAAAGCCGATGAAGAGCGAGAACAGGGAATTCAAGGTATCAGGCGACATCGGAACTTCCGCTACGCAACAGGCTACTGACCCTGCTTCGCAGAATTGGCGGCGGGCCGCCACATCATCCTTAAGGAAGGGTTAACCGGGGCGCCCGGCACGGCGTTTGCGCATGGCCATTCGCACGGGGATTCCATTGGAATCGTACGGAAATTCCGCGTCACGTGGCATATTCGGCAGGTGATTCGGCCACTCCCGACCTGCTCTTTGCCTCGCTCATGACGCTACTCTCGACCGCCCAGCATCTCGCTCGCGACACCCGCCGCAATCCGCGCGCGCATCTCGTTCCGATCATCGCCTCGGCAGTCATCGCGGCCGGTGCGATTGCGCTCGTCGCCTATCTGCTGTGGCCGACCTATACGACCATCCCGCCCAGCGATCCGTCGCGACTGCCGGTGAGCGTCGGCGGCACGCTGTTCAACGTGCCGACCATGGCCGTGCGCATGAAGATCCAGCGCCACTCCGGGCCGCAGGAGCGCGTCGACCTGAGCTTCCTCTATCCGTCGCTGGAGGCGCCGGCCGCGCCGAAGCACTACAGCGCCGATACGGTCGAGGACAAGGTGCAGCCGATCGACAGGATCTTCGTGTCGATCGCGGCACATCACGATTCACTCGCACCGGACATGCGGCTGCGCACGATCTATCCGCGCTATCTCGACGAGCGCGCGAACACCGATGACGGCCTGACGGCACGCGCGTTCCGCGACGGTACGCCCTATGGCGGTGAGGACCTGTTCACCGCGACCGAGCCGCAATTGATCGCGCGCTGCACGCGCGATACGTCGACGCCCGGCATGTGCCTGAGTGAGCAGCGCATCGAGGGCGCCGACCTGACCTTCCGCTTTCCACGCAGCTGGCTTGCGCAATGGCGCGACATCGCCACCGCGATGAACCGCCTCTCCGCGCAGATGCATAGCGCGAAGGGGTAGCTTGCTCGTCATTGCGAGCGAAGCGAAGCAATCCATCGAGCCGCTAGCGCGGAAATATGGATTGCTTCGTCGCTTCAGCGCAAAATTGCTTTGCAATTTTGTCGCGAGCTCCTCGCAATGACGCGCCGAGACCAGGCTGTTCAGCCCTGCTCGCCCAGATCTTCTTCCAGGATGGCCATCTGGAACTGGAACGAGCGATCATCGTCCTCGTCGTCGACGAACAGCACGCCGATGAACTCCTCGCCGATATAAACCTCCGCCGAGTCGTCCTTCTTGGGCCGCGGCACCACGCGGATCTTGGGATTGCTGAACACGCGTTTGAGATACGCGTCGAGCTTCCTGACTTCCTGAACGTCCACAGCCGTCTCCAATCGGGTCGATGATTTTCGGGGGAGTTTTAGGACGAGACGGCAAAGATCGCCAGAGCCTTTTCAGGCTTTGGCGACGTGATGTTGCGCACACGCTCAAGCGCGCCGCGATCAGAAAGCGAGTGAAATCAAAGCCCGATCGCGTTGAGCATCTGGTCCATGGTGCGCGACGGCTCGGCACAGCCGGCCTCGCCGACGATTTTCGCCGGCACGCCCGCGACCGTGACGTTGTGCGGCACGGGCTTGACCACGACGGAGCCCGCCGCGATCCGCGCGCAATGACCGATCTCGATATTGCCGAGGATCTTGGCGCCGGCGCCGATCAGCACGCCGTGGCGGATCTTCGGATGGCGATCCTCGTTCTCCTTGCCGGTGCCGCCGAGCGTGACGCCATGCAGGATCGAGACATCGTCGTCGATGACGGCCGTCTCGCCGCAGACGAAACCGGTGGCGTGATCGAGGAAGATGCCGCGGCCGATTCTGGCCGCCGGATTGATGTCGGTCTGGAACACTGCCGACGAGCGGCTCTGCAGGTAGAAGGCAAAATCCTTGCGGCCCTTCTGATAGAGCCAATGCGCGAGACGATGGGTCTGCAGCGCGTGGAAGCCCTTGAAGTAGAGCAAGGGATCGATGAAGCGCGAGGTCGCGGGATCGCGGTCATAGACGGCGACGAGATCGGCGCGGAAGGCGTTGCCGATATCAGGCTCATCGCGCAATGCCTCACCAAAGGTCTGGCGGATCAGGTCGCCCGACAGCGCGGCGTGATCGAGCCGCTCGGCAATGCGATGGACCACGGAATCTTCCAGGCGCTCGTGATGCAGCACGGTCGCATAGATGAAAGATGCGAGCTCCGGCTCGCGGCGCAGGATGTCTTCCGCCTCGCCGCGAATTCGATCCCAGATCGGATCGAGCGCCGCCAGCTTTCCCCCCTGCGGATTGACCTGATGAACTGCCATAGCTGCTCTCGCAATTCGGTTGTTCTGATGTGCATTATAGCACAGTGACCCCAGCGCGTCCCGGGAAGGCTCGGTACGGTAAACCCGAGCCGAACGCCCTCCGGGCCGACGTCTAAGGGAGTTGGTCGGGATTTTGCCGAAATCAAGCCGTGCTTCTGCAACTATTGGCGGATTTCGTCCCGAGTGTGGTTTTGGGCATGGTCGGCCCAATAAAAGGGGGGAAATACCATCAACACCCGGACGTTACGTGGGCGCCTGACCGATGCACGGTCGGTCTGGATCGCCACCATTGCCATTCCCCTCCTCCTGCTCGCGCCTGCCTTCTGGAACGGCTATCCGCTGCTCCAATGGGATACCGGCGGCTATCTGGCGCGCTGGTACGAGGGCTATCTGGTGCCGAGCCGATCGACGGTGTTCGGCATCTACCTCCATGTCGGTGAGACATCGGGCTTCTGGCTCAACCTCGGCATCCAGACCCTGGCGACGCTGTGGATCCTGCAACTGACCCTGCGCATGCTCGAACTCGCCCGCCCGGCCCGCCTGATCGCGATCAGCCTCGCGCTGATCATGACCACCGCCCTGCCCTGGCTCGCCAGCATGCTGCTGACCGACATCTTTGCCGGCCTCTCGGTGCTCGCGCTCTTTATCCTCGTCCTGCACGGCGAGCGGATTTCGACGCTCGAGAAGGCGGTGCTGTTCGGATTCACAGCGTTTTCCGCCGCCACGCACAGCGCGACGCTCGCGGCGCTGCTTGGGCTCTGCTGCGTCGGCTGGATGCTGCGTCCATGGCTCGGGCGCCGCGTCCCGGTCGCGGGCCTCGTGCAAGGCAGCCTGACCATCGTCACGGGCGCCGTGATGCTGCTGGCGGCGAACTTCGCGCTGTCGGGTCAGCTTGCCTGGACACCCGGCGGCTATGGCGTCGCCTTCGGCCGCATGCTGCAGGATGGCATCGTCGCGCAATATCTGCGCGATCATTGCGCCAAGGAGAACCTGAAGCTCTGCCCCTATCGCGACGAGTTGCCACCGACCGCCGACGACTTCCTGTGGGGTCATAGCATGTTCGACACGCTCGGCCGCTTTCAGGGACTGAATGACGAGATGGGCCACATCGTGGTGCGTTCGCTGGCCGAATATCCGGGATGGCAGGCCAGGGCGGCGCTGAAAGCAACCGCCGACCAGCTGTTGGATGTCGCGACCGGAGAAGGCTCCTCGGGCTGGATCCCGCATACCTACGGCATCATCGAGCGCTATATTCCCAAGCAGGTCGCGCCGATGCGCGCGGCGCGGCAACAACAATGGGCCCTCGACTTCACCGCGATCAATCGCATCCACGTGCCGGTCGCGCTGGCCTCGATGCTCTTGGTCGTGATCCTGTTCGGCCGCGGACTGTGGCAGCGGCGGCTCGACGATTTGACAC
Organism: Bradyrhizobium sp. USDA 4011; assembly: GCF_054063415.1. Taxonomy (NCBI): domain Bacteria; kingdom Pseudomonadati; phylum Pseudomonadota; class Alphaproteobacteria; order Hyphomicrobiales; family Nitrobacteraceae; genus Bradyrhizobium; species Bradyrhizobium sp. USDA 4011. The sequence goes on along the minus strand of NZ_JBSSGG010000001.1, from coordinate 7,548,060 downwards.
TGCTGGCGGGCACGGTGACGCTCGCTCTGCTCGGCAATGCGGCCGTCTGTGGCGTGATCTCGGGGCCCCACGACCGCTACGGCGCGCGCATGGTGTGGGTCGCGACCTTCGTGGTGCTGATCGCGGCGGCGCGCGCCTTCGCCAAGGACGATGCCGAGAACGATGCCGGGAACGATGCCGACGAGCTATTTTCGCCGCGACAGGAAGTCGATGACGCCGGTCTTGTAGACCTTGTCACCGACCGCCCGCATGTGGTCGCGGTTCGGAATGTCGAGCACCTGCGATCCCGGAATGATCCGGCCGAGCGCTGACGCCGAGCCCGCGATCTCGTCCTTGCTGCCAACCGCGATCAGAACCGGCACACGCATGCCGGCGGCCTCCTCGCGCGTCATCAGGCGGCGTGAGCCACGCAGGCAGGCGGCGAGCGCGCGGCGGTCGGAGCGGGTCTGATCGGCGAAGGCGCGGAAGGTGCGGCCGACCGGATCGGCGACGTCGTCGAGCGACGGCACCTCCAGCGCCAGCGCAACGGCCTCGCCGGGGCCGCCGCCCTCGATCAGCCCGATGCCGATGCCGCCGAGGATCGCCGAACGCACCCGATCGGAATTCTCACGCGCCAGGATCGCCGTCATCCGCGAGCCCAGCGAATAGCCCATGATGTCGGCGCGCGCGATTCCGAGATGATCCATCAGCGCGATCACGTCGCTTGCCATGGTCGCGATCTCGTAATGCGCGGCGTCGTAGAGCTTGGCGGATTCACCGTGACCGCGATTGTCGAGCGCGATGACGCGACGGCTGGCCTTGACGAGTTCCGATACCCAGGTCGGATAGATCCAGTTGACGTTCTTGCTCGACGCAAAGCCGTGCACGAGCACGATCGGCTCGCCCGCGCCTTCGTCGATATAGGCAATTTCAACATCGCCGTGATGGAAACTCGGCATCATCGATTCCGTTTTTTCTTGCGATTTGGGATTTTGGAATTTGCGATTGGCGATCGACCGGCGATCGCAACCTTAGCCCTGGACGGGTATACTCGCCAGCGCGGCCTGCGCGGTCATCTGGCGCTTCAGGCGCAGCGCCTTGCTGCGCCTGAGCCACCACGCCGTGGTTCGCTCGGTGGTGGCCTTGATCGACGACAGGAAGCCGAACAGCGCGAGCAGCGCGCCGAACAGCCACATGGTGAGATTGAATGTGCCGGCCGCGAGCAGCAGCGCGCCGCGGCCGAGCAGCTTGATGATCGCGCGGGTCTGGCCGCCCTTCGCGTCCGCGACGCGGGCGGCGCGCGCGATCTCCTGCGGGTTCTCCGCGACCTTCAGCGTGTCCCGCGCGGCACGGACCCCGGCCGCCTCGCCGATGCGCCCGACGTCCTTGGCGACGCGCACCAGCGCGCCGGCCTTCTCGGCGCGGAATGCCGCGCGGATCGCGGTTGCAGTTTCCGCCGGCCGCAGCACCGAGCCGGACGCGACCGCCTCACGCAGCGCAGGCTGATCGACCACCTCGCGGGTCGAGCGCCCGGCCCATTCGATCATCCCCTCACTCAGCCGTCCGGCCTTGCGCGTATCCTTGACCAGCGTCAGTCCGGCGCGCAACGGCGCGGCGCCGCCGACCGACACATAGGTGGCCGCAGTCACGGCGAGCCCGGCCGCCGCAAGGCCAAGCACCAGTTGGTCGGTGTCCTCGCCCATCACGAGGTGCTTGCCCTCGCGCACGACGTCCCTGACGTCACCGAACACGAACAGGTCGCCCGCGACTGTGCCGGACAGGCTTGCGACATCGTCGGCATTGCCGGTCACGAGACCGGCGGCAAATCCCTTGGCGAAATGCGTGGTGGACGACTGCTCGGCACGCGCGTCATCGACGCGCTTTGTGAGTTCTTCACTGAGCGCGATGTTCTTCTCGCTTGCGAGCGCGACGAAGCTGGTCGCAAGATCGGCATCTCCGGAGGCGAGTGCCGCCTCGATATTGTCCGATATCAACGCCGGGTTGTTGCGTAAGACGGAATTGAGCCTGAGGTCGGCGAGCGCAGCCGGATCGTTCCGCGCTGACAGCACCGTGCCGGCGTCCCGGGCGTGCGGCCAAATGGCCGCGCCCACGGCAGCGCTCGCTGCCAGGCCGGCCACCGCAAAACTGAGGCGCACCCCGTTCATTCCGCTTGAAGACCTCTAGTTTTATTCGCCTTGTTCAAGTCGCTCTGGAAATAGTGTGCCGTTTTTGAGACACAACGGCTCCGACCAAAGAAGGGCTTCTCTGGGACGACAAGATTGTGTCGAATTTGCATGAGCACATGAGCCATCGGGGCTCTAGGAATCAACTGTTCCCGCCAGTATGGTGCGCGGCATTTCGCGGATGCCGCATGCTGTTGATCGCGTCTGCCCATCGTTGCCACCAAGGTGAGAATATGTCCGACCACGTCGTCCCGCACTTCCATAACGATGCCGGTGTCTCGGTGATCGAGATCGGGTCGCAGGAGTTCATGTGCGTGGGCGCCAACCCTCCGTTCGACCATCCGCACGTGTTCCTCGACCTCGGCAACGACAGCGAGATCATCTGCCCGTATTGCTCGACGCTGTATCGCTTCGCGTCCGACCTCGCTGCCGGCGAAGCACGGCCGCCGGAATGCGTGCTGAAAGACAAGGTCGCCTGACCGCTCCGTGGCGCTGACGCGAACCGTCATCGTTGCCGGCGCCGGGATCGGAGGACTGACGACGTCGCTAGCATTGGCGGCACAGGGCTTTCGCATCGTCGTGCTGGAAAAGGCCGAGCGGCTCGAGGAAGCCGGCGCGGGAATCCAGCTCTCTCCCAATGCCAGCCGCATCCTTGTCGAGCTCGGGCTCAAGGAACAGCTGGCGCGGCGCGCGGTCACGCCGGAATCCGTCAACATCCTGAGCGCGCGGGCCGGTGGCGAGATCGCGCGGATGCCGCTCGGCCAGGCCGCTGAGTTCCGCGCCGGTGCCCCCTATTGGGTGATCCACCGCGCCGATCTGCAGGCCGCGTTGCAGGCCGCCGTCAACGACCATCCCGATATCGATCTGCGGCTCGGCTGCCAGTTCGAGGATGTCACCAAGCACGCCAAGGGGCTGACGGTCGTGCAGCGCCGCGGCAACGCACGGCAGGAGGAATTGGCGGTTGCGCTGATCGGCGCGGATGGCATCTGGTCGTCGGTCCGCGGACATTTGTTTCCGGATGTACAACCGCAATTCTCCGGCCTGATCGCCTGGCGCGGCACGCTCGACGCGACCGCCCTGCCGCGTGAATACACCGCGCCGCGCGTGCAGCTGTGGATGGGGCCGGACGCGCATCTCGTGGCCTATCCGATCTCGGCCGGACGCCAGATCAACGTGGTCGCGATCGTCTCAGGCACCTGGAACCGGCCGGGCTGGAGCGAGCCCGGCGACATCAACGAGATCAAGGGCGCGTTCGCTGCCGCGCGCTGGCCCGCCACGGCGCGGATGCTGATCGGCGCGGTCGATGGCTGGCGCAAATGGGCGCTGTTCACCCTGCCCGACATCGGCCGCTGGAGCGAAGGCGCGGTGACACTGCTCGGCGACGCCGCGCATGCGATGCTGCCGTTTGCCGCGCAAGGCGCCGGCATGGCGATCGAGGACGCGGCCGTGCTCGCCAAGGCCCTGGCCGACTGCACCGGCGAAAACACCGCAGGCATTCCCGCCGCGTTGAAGCGCTACGCCGAGATGCGGCGCAGGCGCGTGCTGAAGGTGCAGCGCATGGCGCGGCAGCAGGGCCGCATCTATCACTTGAGCGGACCCTTGGCGATCGCCCGCGATCTCGCGATCCGCGCCATCGGTCCGCAGCGCATGCTGGCGCGGCAGGACTGGATCTACGACTGGCGCGCCTGAGAGATCAGGTGAACGCGGCTTGCGTGCGCGACCAGCAATCGGCTCATCGCGAAGCGCTTGTTCAGTGAACGAGGCCTCGCGGCGCGCGCGGGCCCTTTGCCCCCGGCGCAGGCGCCGCGGGCGCGGCCGCCGCAGGCGTGTCCGGCGGGCTCTCATGGCACTTGTTGGCGCGCCAGGCCTGATCCGCAAGCCTCTGCTGGGCGTGGATCGAGATCAGCTCGTTGCGATAGACCATCTCGGAGACCACGGTACCGCCGACGCCGGTCTCCGCCTTGGCCATCAACTTTTCCTGATCCGTCGCGCGAGACGTGAGATTCTTGCGCTCGGTCTCGAGCTGCTTGCAATCATACAGATCGTATTTGGCGGGATCGGCGAATGCCGACGGCACGCTGTCGCCGATCTGCGCGCAGCCGGAAACGCCCGCAGCCGAGGCGAGCAGCGCAACGATGGCTGCCGCGCGCGACAGATTTGGGCGGCGTGGGAGACGAGCAGACATTCAGCTTTCTTAGTCCGACAGTGTTGGGATTGCCTAAAGCAGCCGCCGGTGTCCGGATTGAGGCTCAATCGCGGCGGCGCGCTGCTTATCCCAATGCTCGGCCGCTGACGCAAATGGAATTGCAAGCCGCAGGCAGCGGATAACGGAGCGCGGGGCTAAGCCAAGATGGATACCAGGCGCCGCCCCCCTTGCGACAGTAGCTTGATCAAGCATCCCAGGATGGAGGTCGCGTACCGGACACAAGCGTACGACCGCGTTGAAGACGTGCGCATGTCTAGGCTGCCGGTTGCGTGGACTTCCTGACGACCAGTTCGGGAGGAAGTACGACGTGCCGGATCTCGGCCGACCTGCTCTGGAGCATTTCGATCAGCATTCTGGCAGCGATCCGTCCCATCTCGCGGTGCTCGATGCGCACGGTGGTGAGGGGCGGCGAGACGACATCCACAAGTGGCATGTCGTTGTGACCGACGAGCGAGATATCCTCCGGGCACCGCAGGTGCCGCTCCTTCAGAGCGTCAAGGGCACCGATCGCCAGCAGGTCGTTCGCGGCAACGATCGCAGTCACTTGATGTTGCCCACCGACGAGATTCGCCGCCGCCAGCGCGCCGCCTTCCCGCGTGTATCCCGCGGCTTCACGTACGGCACCGGTCAATCCGTGCCGCGCCATCGCACGCTCGAAGCCGTCACGCCGCAGCGCGCCGGTTGATGTCGACAGCGGCCCTGCGATATGCGCAATGCGGCGGTGTCCGATATCGACGAGATGATCGACGGCGAGACGCATTCCCATTTCATCGTCCGAGACGACTGAGGAGACGCGATCGCGCGCTTCGGATCGGTTGACCAGGATCACGGGAACGCCGCGCCGGATACAGAAACCGACGAGTTCGTCATCCTGCGAAACCGTCGCCAGGATCAGACCGTCGACCCGCTGGCTGAGCAGTCGCTCGACAAAGCAGATCTGCTGCGACGTTATATTCCCGGCGTCCGCTACGATCGGTGCGTAGCCTTCCGCAGAGAGAACCTCCGTAACGCCGCCCAGGATAGGAGCGAACACCGGATTGGTGATGTCGGGCAGCAGCACACCCACGAGATCGGATCGCCCCAGTCGCAGGTTGGCGGCCAGCCGGTTCGGTTGGTAGCCCAGCGCCTCCGCCTGGGCGGAGATCCTCCTGGCGACGTCGTCCGCGACCAGATGCCGTTTGTTGGGATCGAGGGCCCGCGACACCGTCGAAGGGTGAACGCCAACGGCGTCCGCGATCTGCTTGATTGTCGTGACGGCTCGATTCACCCAGCGCTTCCTGCTGCTTAGCTCGTTTGCAAAACGACCATAGCGCCTCCCTTGACTATTTGCAATCGATTGCATAGTGACATGCAATCGATTGTACAACCAGCGCACTCGATTGCACAGGAGCCCACCGATGTCTCACGGCATTATCGAAAAGCTCGAGGACGTGACGCCGAGCGTGTTGCGGGCGATGGCGTCGACCGGCAATGCGCGGCTTCGAACGGTGATGGAAGCCTTCGTCAGGCACCTCCACGCCTTCGCCCGCGAGGTGAAACTCACCGAGGCGGAATACGATCTCGGCATCGATTTCCTGAACCGGATCGGACAGGCCACCCACGACAGCCACAACGAGGGCATCCTCTTCGCGGATGCGACCGGCTTCTCGACGCTGGTCTGCCTGCTGAACAACGGCAACGCCGGCGCGACTGAAACCGCGGCGGCATTGCTGGGCCCGTTCTGGCGGGCCAATTCTCCCCGAACGGAGAATGGGGCATCGATCGTTCGTTCTGCGACACCCGGCCCCGAACTCTTCGTCGCGTGCGAGGTTGTCGACATCGCGGGCAAGCCCCTCGCCAATGTCGAGGTCGACGTCTGGCAATCCTCACCTGTCGGCCTCTACGAAAACCAGGACGAAACGCAGGCCGACATGAACCTGCGCGGCAAGTTCACCACCGACGCTTCGGGTCGGTTCTCATTCAGGTCGGTCAAGCCCGCCGGCTATCCCGTGCCGACCGACGGCCCGGTCGGCGACATGCTGCGCGCCCAGAACAGGCATCCCTACCGGCCGGCACACATGCACTTCCTGGGCTTCAAGCCGGGCTACAAGACGCTGATCACGCAGGTCTTCGTCGACCACGACAAGCACCTGGACAGCGACGTGGTGTTCGGGGTGACGCGCGCGCTGGTCGGCGACTATCGCCGGCATGACGACGGCGATCCACCGGCGCCCGGGGTCCGCGCGCCCTGGTACACGCTGAACTATCGCTTCACCATGGAAAACGGTGAAGCGATCCTCCCCAAGCCACCGATCAAGTGAGGCAAGCGATGAATCAATCCATGAAGGACAAGGTCGTGCTCGTCGTCGGCGGCGCCGGCAGCATCGGGGCCGTGTCCGCCAAGCGCTTCGCCGAACTCGGTGCCCGCATCGCAATCAGCCACCGCGACGTTCCGGACGAGACCGCCGCCGCGGCAACCGTGGTGCAATCCTTGCCAGGGGACGGCCACGCCGCGTTGATCGCCGACGTCGCGCAGACCGCAACCCTGACGGCACTGCGCGCCGAGATCGAGCGGCGCTTCGGCCGGCTCGATATCCTCGTCAACGCCGCCGGCTTTACCAAGCCGGTGCCTCACGCCGATCTCGACGCACTGGACGACGACCTGATTGACCGGATGTTCGCGGTCAACTGGCGCGGACAATTTGCGGCGATCCGCACCTTCGCTCCGCTCCTGAAGGCATCCGGTGACGGCCTCATCGTTTCGATATCGTCGATCGCGGGCACCAACGGGATCGGGTCCTCGATTGCCTATTGCGCCGTCAAGGCCGGCATTGACGTCATGACGAAATCGCTCGCCCGCGTGCTGGCCCCCGAGGTGCGGGTGCTCGCGGTCGCACCAGGTGTGGTCGACACTGGCTTCGTTCCGGGCCGCGGCGCGGACTTCAACGCCAAGACCGCGACGACGACACCGCTGAAGCGGATCGCGACCGCGGAGGACATCGCCTCGGCCATTCTCGCCTGTGCAACCCAACTCGGCTTCGCGACCGGAACGACTTTCGTGGTCGACGGCGGCCGCTCGCTTTGAAGGAACAAGTCTATGCGATCTCCCCGCGAAAAGGTCATCATCACCTGCGCCGTCACCGGCAACCTGACGACACCCGAGCAGACCCCTCACCTTCCCATCACGCCGGCGCAGATCGCTGACGCTTGTCTCAACGCCGCCGACGCCGGCGCCGCCATCGTCCACATCCACGTCCGAGACCCGCTTACCGGCCGTCCCTCGATGCTGCTCGACCACTATGTCGACGTCGTCGAGCGCATCCGCGCGCGCAACCCCGCGTTGATCCTCAACATCACGACCGGACCGGGCGGACGCTTTGTTCCATCCAGGGACGATCCGAAGGTGGCCGCCGAAGGCACGACGCTGATGGCGCCGGAGAAGCGGGTCGAGCACATCGCCGTGCTGCGACCGGACATCTGCACGCTCGATCTCAACACCATGAACTCCGGAGGCGAGGTCGTGATCAATACGCCGGCAAACGTACGCCGGATGGCGAAAGTGATCGCGGACGCCGGCGTCAAACCGGAGATCGAACTGTTCGATTCCGGCGATGTCGCCTTGATGCGCGATCTCTTGGCCGACGGCTCCCTGCAAGGGCCAGTGCTGTGTTCCTTCGTGATGGGCGTTCGTTACGGCTTTCAGCCTTCCCCGGAAACCGTATTGTACGCGCGCGGCATGCTGCCGCCGGACGCGGAATTCACCGCGGTCGGCATCGGCAAGGCCGCATTCACGACGGTTGCACAATCCTATCTTGCGGGCGGTCACGTACGGATCGGCCTGGAAGATGCGGTCTATCTCACGCGCGGCCAGCTCGCGACCTCCAACGCGGAAATGGTCACAAAGGCGCGCCGCATCGTCGAGGATCTCGGAGGCGCGGTCGCGACGATCGAGGACAGCAGGCGGATCGTCGGCCTGCCCTCGCCCACCAAGACAATCAAGGCCTAGGAGCGAGCTATGAGTGCCATCACCAGATCGGGGACCGATGTCGTCGTCGAGGCGACCTGCGTGCGGCTCAATGCCAAAGCTGCCAATGCGGCGGCGATCGCGCCGTCCATCGAGAGACGTTCGCTCACGCGGCAACCGCACGAAGTCGTGGTTGCGATCGAAGCCGCGGGCGTCAACCCGTCGGACGTCAAGGCCGCCACGGGATTAATGCCTTATGCGGTGTTCCCAAGAACCCCGGGCCGTGATTTTTCCGGACGGGTGGTCGAAGGGCCGGACGCATTGATCGGAAAAGCCGTGTTCGGTTCGTCGGGCGACCTCGGCATCCGCCGCGACGGTACGCATGCCAGCCATGTCGTCGTCGAAGCCGCGGCCCTGGTCGAAAAGCCGGACGGCATTTCAATGGATGAGGCTGCAGGGATCGGCGTACCGTTCGTGACAGCCATCGAAGGCTTTCGGCGGGCCGGCGCGCCGAAACCCGGCGAACATGTCCTCGTCATGGGCGTCAACGGCAAGGTCGGACAGGCTGCGGTCCAGCTTGCGACCTGGCAAGGCGCCAAGGTGATCGGCGTGGTGCGCAAGGACGAACCCTACGAAGGCCACGCCAACGCCCCGATCCAGATCATCAATTCCTCCGCGGCTAACGTCGCGGAACGTGTGCGCGAACTGACCGACGGCCACGGAGCCGATATCGTCTTCAACACGGTCGGTGACCCCTATTTCGACGATGCGCATCATTCGCTCGCAAAGGCCGGGCGGCAGATCCTGATTGCCACGACCAACCAGGCGGTCAAATTCAACATCCTGGAATTCTATCGCGGACGGCACACTTATCTCGGCATCGACACCCTCGCGTTTTCCACGATCGAAAGCGCAGAGCTGCTGCGTAGCGTGCTACCTGGGTTCGCCGGCGGCTTCCTGCGCCCCTATCCGATCATCCCGTCCTCGATCTACCCGCTTGCTGAGACGAAGGCGGCCTACACCGCCGTGATCGGATCATCGCGCAACCGCGTCGTTCTGCGACCAGGAGCCTGATCGGGCATCGCTTGAGCCCGATCAGGAACTCGGTCAGGGACGGCTGCGTTACTTCTGCTTGTCGCCGACGCCCTTGGCGGCCTGCTCGATGACCTTTGCCACTACCTCCGGCTTCGAGACATACACGGCGTGGCTGCCGGCCTGATCGACGGTCTTGGCACCGGCGCGCTTGGCCATCATCCGCTGCGCATCGACCGGGATCATCTTGTCGTTGGTCGCCACCAGGTACCAGCTCGGCTTGCTCTTCCAGGCCGGCACGCTCACCTCGCCGTTCAAGGCGGCGACACCCCAGGGCACCTGGGAGTCAGCCATGAATGCCGCGACATCGGGCTTCACATCGGCCGCGAACGCGGCGGCGAACTTCGCGTGATCGAGCGACAGGAAGCCGTCCTTTGGCGGCAGGATCGGCGGCACCGGCGCGCCGGGCGGAGGATTGGCGATCAGCTTGCCGACCGATTCACCTTGGTCAGGCGCGAACGCCGTGATGTAGACCAGCCCCGCGACCTTCGGATCGGTGCCCGCCTCGGTGACGACGACGCCACCATAGGAATGGCCGACCAGAATGACATTGCCGTCGGCGGCGGCGATGGCGCGCTTGGTGACGGCGACGTCGTCCGCCAGCGTGGTGGTCGGGTTCTGGACGATGCTGACCTTGTAGCCGTCCTTCTTCAGGATCTTGTAGACGCCTTCCCATCCCGAACCGTCGACGAAACCGCCATGGACGAGGACGATCGATTTGACCGGGGCGGACTGGGCCTGGGCCGTGGGGATCGTCGCGGTGGCGAGGCCCAGCGACGCTGCGGCGGCGAGCAATTTGGTGACAACAGACATTGAAGTTCTCCTGGATGTTTATTTCGCGATAATCTTTATCGCGATAATCATCGTATAGCCGTACTTGGTTTGCTTGTCCAGATGTTTTTTATCGCGATAATGATTTTTGTGATATGTTGGGCAAATCACATCGAAAGGGCCCCTCCCATGCCAAATCCGGGGACCGATTCCGCTGGATAGCCAGCTTTGCTTCTCGCTTTACGGGACCACCATTGCGATCAACCGTGCCTACAAGCCCCTGCTCGACCGCCTCGGCATCACCTATCCGCAATACCTCGTTCTCAGCGTGCTCTGGGAAAAGGACGGACAGATGATTTCGGCAATCGCCGACCGGCTCGCCCTCGAGTCCAGCACCATCACGCCGCTGGTCAAGCGGCTCGAAAGCGCCGGCTTCGTGGTGCGCCGGCGCAGTGTGGAGGATGAACGGCAGGTCGGCGTCCACCTGACCGACAGCGGCAAGGCGATGCAATCGCGCACCGGCTGCCTGACCGACACCTTGCTGGAGCGGTCCGGCCTGACGGTCGACGAACTCATCTCACTCAACAAGCGCGTCCAGGCGCTTCGCAACGCGTTGACAAATTCAGGAACGGACTAACGGACCAACCGCGCCGTTCACACCTGCGATACGTTATCCCGGCGTTTGCCCGGCTGACGACGAAGAGCTAGAAGATGCGCCCGCCGGGGTTTTGTCCGGAGCGGAACGAAACCAGATTTGGAAAACCGCCGAGGGATCTTGGGAGGTCTCTCGGTCTAAATTGCGAAAACTCAATAAAATCAAGATGCGGACGTGGCGGAACTGGTAGACGCAAGGGACTTAAAATCCCTCGACGGCAACGTCATGTGGGTTCGAGTCCCACCGCCCGCACCAGCCTGTTGCGCACCGCTCTTACTTCTTGGCCTTCGCCTTCTTTGCCTTGGCCTTCTTCGTCGTCTTGGCCTTTGTTTTCTTTGCCTTTGTCTTCTTGGCCTTCGCCTTTGCCGGCTTGCTGGCCTTCGCCTTCTTCGCCGACGTCTTGGCGGCTTTCTTGGCCGATTTCTTCGTGGCTTTCTTGGGGGTCTTCTTGACGGCTGTCTTCGTCGACGCCGCGCTGGGCTGTTGCGCCGCGCTGCCGCCGCCTCCACCACGCGTCGGGCGTGGCGGCACCGGCTCCTCCATCCAGAAATCCAGCTCCTGCTCCTTGCCGCCGCCCGGCTTCCAGCCGTCGAGCGAATAGATCTGATCCGGATTGCCGCCGCTGCCGAGATAGCCGCGCCAGGAATAGTGATCGTAGACGCCGTTGATGTGCAGCGCATAGGCCTGGGCAAGCTGCTTGTTGCCGCGGATGATCACGAGATTCTCGTCATTCTTCTCCGAGGCGGCGACCGAGAAATTGTGCGATCCGGTGATGACGGCGCAATTGTCGGAGAACGGATCGATCACGATGGTCTTGGAGTGAACGATCGCGATCATGCCCGCGTTGCGGATCTGCTGGACGCTGAACTCGACGTCGGCCCATGAGGGTTCGTTGGTCGCGCTCACGCCATGCGGCAGCTGGACGTCGTCATGGAAGGATTGCTTCGGTGCGCCCGATTTGACGACCTCCCCGCCGACCGAAACGATGTCGCCGTTCTTGCTCGCCATCATGGTCGACACCACGCCGCGGACATAGATGTCGTTCTGTTCTGCGCGGTCCAGCAGCGCATCCAGCAGCGGCGATTGACCCGGCATGAACATCAGGAAGAGCGCACCGTCCTTGGCGTTCTTGATCAGGTCCAGCACCGGCTTGAACTCCGCCTCGCCGTTGGTCGCGGCGAAGAAGACCGAAATGTTGCTGTCGCTGGTCGGACTGGAATTCGACGTCTTGAGCGCCGGCGGCATGGCATTGCCCGCGGCGACCAGCTTGCCCCACTGATCGAGGTAGCGCCTGGCGATCACCGCATTCTCGATGATCAGCACGTTATTGAGCTGCGTGCACAGCCCGGTGGTGGTCCAGTTGGTGCTGCCGGTCAGCACGCGGATCGCGTTGCCATGCGCGTCGCTCTCGACCACGAACTTGTTGTGGACGCTGGGCGACGACCTGCCTGCATTCGACAGATCGCGATGCTTGACCGTCAGGCCGGCGCCACTGAGCTCGCCCGCGATGTTCGGCTTGGTCGCACTGCCATTGCCGAGCAGGACGTTGCCGCGGCTGCCGAACGGCTTCAGCGCGCCGACCAGCTCCTCGTCATTCATCTCGTAGATGGCGGCATGGACCTGGCTGCCGCGGAGATCGGCATCGTGCAGAAAGGCCAGGATCTCGTGCAGGGCGTCGCCTGACAGGTAGCGGCGCGCCTGGTTGGCCGGGTCGGAGAGGCTCTTGACGAAATTACGCAGCGAGTCGTCGGAGGTATCGCCCTGCACGAAACGGCTGACGATCTGCGACATCAGGGTGCCGCGGTTGAAATAGGCCGACAAGCCGCCGCCCGCATCGCCCGAAGCAACCGCCGGCGTCGTCCAGGCGGACACCGAGGCGGCATCGGGCGTGAACGTCCCGTTCGCGCCGCTCTTCATCGCGGTGACGCGGTACGAGACGTTGTCGGTGTCGACGACGCTGTGATCGGTCCAGATGCAGCGCCGGAACGGCGATTGCGTCGAGGAGATGCCGGCGTCAGCGACCTGTTTCTCGCCGGGCTTCGGCGGAATGCGGTTGGAGAGCACGGTCGTCTGCTGCGTGATGTTGTTGCGCCGCTCGAGCTGGAATCCGACCCAGTCGCTCGACCAGGCGTCCGGCTGCCAGGCGATCAGGATATCATCGGCGTTGGCGTAGGCCTTGACATTGATGGTCATCACAATTTCCCCGAGGCTGGGTGAATCCGCAGGAGCGAAATATTGGACACTGCCTTCGCACGGCGAGAGCGTCCTGGAGCGGCACCGATATCGGCCCGTCGGACAATACCCCGGTAACCCTGGGTAGTTTGTGAAATAGACGACAACTGTTCGTGCAAATCGGTGCGGCGCGCCGCGCCTGGCGGCGAGCCCCACTCGAACGCCAGTCCGAGCCGTTTCTGCTTCTTCCATGCGATGCGGCACGGCCACCGCTGACCGTCGACGCCGAGGGTGAAGCGGTCGGGAAACCACAGCGGAGAATTGACTTCGATGCACGCCCGCCCACGGCTTGAGCAGGCAGCCGAGGCGTCACGATGCTTGCATCACCTCATCGTGTTTTGCGGGTGTGGCAGGGTTCACATGCCGCGATCGCCAAGTGGTGTAGTGTCGTCGCATTGGAAATTCCGGCCGCACATTTCGCGGGCCCCACATTTCGAGATCAATCAGTTGGAGATAGGCGATGACGATTGCGGATCGCAATCGGATTGCTGATCGCAATCGGATTGTCGGCAATACCGCGCCCGATCATGGCGCTTCCGTCCTCGAGCACGGCGACGACGCAGCCCATTGCAGCAACGGGCTCAACGCACAGAAATTCCTTGATGCGACGCCCCACGAGCGCGCGATCTACCGGCGCTGGATTCGCAGTGCGATCGTGCTGTGCGGATTGTTGGCGTTTGCCGCGGGAGCGATGGTCTGGATGAACGGCGGCGGCGTCGGACAGACAGAGCTCTCGAGCCTGTCGAGCACGAGCAACGCGAGATCAGGTCACGCGGACTAGATCAGACGCCGTCGCGGAACGGTTGAGCGAAACGAAAACGGCCGGGACAAGTCCCGGCCGTTTGTGTTGCGTCAAGCCGCAAGCCTACTCCGACTTGTCGATGTTCCAGAAGATCGGGGTTGCCGGACCGTCGATCACGCCGGACAGCGACTTCCGCCAGGCGCTTGGACCCTGATACTGGCCGAGCGGAATGTAGATGACCTGCTCGTAGGCTTCCTTCTGGATATCGGCCGCGATCTTCTTCTGCTCGTCGAGCGACGGCGCGCGAACGAAGGCGTCCTTCAGCTGTTCGATCTTCGGATCGTCGGCCCAGCCGAACCATCCGCCATTCTTGCCCTGGCCGCCGATCGAGAGGTTGGCGATCGGGTTGGAGACGTCGGCACTGACCCAGTTGGTGAAGAACATGTTCCAGCCGCCGTCCTTCGGCGCCTTCTGGCTGGCGCGGCGAGTCACCACGGTCTGCCAGTCGGTGGCCTGCAGGTCGACCTTGAAGCCGGCGTCGCGCAGCTGCTGGGCGACAACAACCGGCTGCGCCTTGAGCGTGGTGACGTCCCCCGGCGCCATGATGACGATCGGCGTGCCATCATAGCCGGACTCGGCAAGCGCCTTCTTGGCCGCCGCCATGTCGCCGCCCTTCAACAACGTCTCGCCGCCGACCTCGGACGCAAACGGCGTGTCGCAGATGAAGAAGGCGACGCAGGTCTTGTAATACTTGGGATTACCGACCAGCGCGTCGAGCACCTGCTTCTGGTTGACCGCCATCAGCGCCGCCTGGCGAACCTTGATGTTGTCGAACGGCGGATAGAGGAAGTTCATGCGGCCGAGCGTCTGGAAGCCGAACTTGTTCAGCGTCTCGACCTTGAGGTCCTTGTCGCCTTCGAGGATCGGCAACATGTCGAACGACGGGTTCTCCAGGAAATCGATGTCGCCGGACTGCAGCGCGTTCATCGCAGTCTGCGCGTCGGCCATCGTGACCCACTCGACGCGGTCGACCTTCACGACCTTGCCGCCAGCGGTCCAGCTCGCCGGCTCCTTGCGCGGCACGTAGTCGTTGTTCTTGACATAGACCGCCTTCACGCCCGGCTGGAATTCGGCCTGGACGAACTTGAACGGACCCGAGCCGATCTGCTCCGGGATCGGCTTGTCCGGCGGCGTTTCGGCGAGCCGCTTCGGCATCATGAAGGCGACGCGCGACGACGGCTTGCCGATCGAATCTAGCACCAGGCCGTAGGGCTCCTTCAGCTTCAGCGTGATCGTCTTCGCGTCGGTGGCCTCGAGGCTCGCCGTGAAGTCCATCAGCTTCTGGCCCATGCCGTCGACCTTGGCCCAGCGCTTCAGCGAAGCGACGCAGTCTTCCGCGGTCACCGGCGTACCATCGTGCCACTTCAGGCCATCGCGCAGCGTGAACGTGTAAATGAGCTTGTCGTCGGACACCTTCCAGTCGGCCATCTGCGGCTGGATCTTGAAGTTGGAGTCGGTCGCGACCAGCGTGTCGTAGACCATGTAGCCATGGTCTCGCGTGATATAGGCGGTGGTCAGGATCGGATCGATGACGCGCAGATCCGAATGCATCACCGCGGTAATGGTCTTGCCCGCGGCCATGGCCTTCGGCGCAAAGGACAATTCCTGCGGCGCGAACGACAGCGCGAGCGCCGTCAACGCAGCCGCTAGCGTGCCGTGCTTCCAACGCGAGATAGGGAACATGCAATTTCTCCTGACGTGTAACTGGTCAAAGCCGGCTTATTCGTTATGCATGCGGTTCGTTATTTAGGCGAACTAACATGCTGTATGGCTTGTGAAATCGAGACTTGCATCAAGCGCAATGCGCGTCAATCGGTTTCCGGCAGGATCGAACGTATACGAACGAATGAGCGGCAGGTTCAGCGCATTTGACTTTACAAAGTCGTCTTCCGAGCTTTTCGTACGGCACCCGAACGCGTATCGGCGCGCACAAACAACAAGAGAGAAAAGACATGAACCCCGCCAATCTTCCTTTTGATTCCGAAGCGATGCTGCAGGGGCTGCGCAGCTGGGTGGAATGCGAGAGCCCGACATGGGATGCGGCCGCAGTCGAGCGCATGCTCGACCTCGCCGCGCGCGAGATGGCGGTCATGGGTGCGACGATCGAACGCATCGCGGGACGCCAGGGCTTCGCCGGCTGCGTCCGCGCCCGTTTTCCCCATCCGAAACAAGGCCAGCCCGGCATCCTCATCGCCGGCCATCTGGACACCGTGCACCCGGTCGGCACCATCGAAAAGCTGGCGTGGCGGCGCGAAGGCAGCAAGTGCTTCGGGCCTGGTATCTTCGACATGAAGGGCGGCAACTATCTGTCGATCGAGGCGATCCGGCAGTTGGCGCGCGCCTCCTTTACGACGCCGCTGCCGATCACCGTGCTGTTCACGCCCGATGAAGAGGTCGGCACGCCGTCGACGCGCGACATCATCGAGGCTGAAGCCGCGCGCAACAAATACGTGCTGGTGCCGGAGCCCGGACGGCCGAACAACGGCGTCGTCACCGGCCGCTACGCGATTGCGCGCTTCAATCTGGAAGCTGTCGGCAAGCCGAGCCATGCCGGCGCGACGTTGTCCTCCGGCCGTTCCGCGATCCGCGAAATGGCCCGGCAAATCATTGCGATCGACGGCATGACCACCGAAGACTGCACCTTCTCGGTCGGCATCGTGCATGGCGGGCAATGGGTCAATTGCGTCGCAACGACCTGCACCGGCGAAGCGCTCAGCATGGCCAAGCGCCAGGCCGATCTCGACCGCGGCGTCGAGCGCATGCTGGCGCTGTCGGGCACCGCCAACGACGTGACCTTCAAGGTGACGCGCGGCGTCACCCGCCCGGTATGGGAGCCGGATGCCGGCACCATGGCGCTCTATGAAAAGGCCAAGGGCCTTGCAGCGGCGATGGGCCTCGATCTGCCGCACGGCAGCGCGGGCGGCGGATCGGACGGCAACTTCACCGGTGCGATGGGCATCCCGACCCTCGACGGCCTCGGCGTTCGCGGCGCCGATGCACATACGCTCAACGAGCATATCGAGATCGAGAGCCTCGCAGAGCGCGGCCGCCTGATGGCGGCGCTGCTGGCGACGCTGGACTGACATCGATTTGCACTGCACAACACGTTGGCACTGCCGGATCGAAATTTAGCCTTGTCCATTTTTGAGGCTTCGCCTACGGTCCGGCCGTCCAACGCGACGATGCGGGAGAGATCGAAGCCACAACGTTCGTGTTGTTGCTTCGGCGCCGACGGAGCAACCGCCCCGGAAACTCTCAGGCAAAAGGACTGTATCGTCAGGACGATCTGGAGAGAGACGGACACGACCGCATCAAGGGCCGTGACGTCCACCGAAGGGGATAGTCTGTCATCCGGCCCAGGCCCGATGCGGATCAAGCTCTCAGGTACCGTGACAGATGGGGCGCCGACGCCGGTGTCACCGGTGGTTCGGCGACTCTAACCCACGGGAGCCTGAAGACCACCATGCCTCACATCGCAATCATTGGCGCCGGCATCACCGGCGTGACGACGGCCTATGCCCTGCTCGAACGCGGCTACCGGGTGACTGTCCTCGACAGGCATCGCTACGCCGCGATGGAAACTTCGTTCGCCAACGGCGGACAGCTTTCCGCCAGCAACGCCGAAGTCTGGAACAGCGCCGCGACCATTCTCAAGGGGCTGCGCTGGATGCTTCGAAGCGACGCGCCGCTGCTTATGAATCCGAAGCCGAGCTGGCACAAATATTCCTGGATCGGCGAGTTCGTCGGCCACATCGGCCGCTATCGCACCAACACCATCGAGACCACGCGGCTCGCAATCGAAGCGCGCAAGCATCTGTTCTCGATCGCACAGCGCGAGAACATCGCCTTCGATCTCGAACGCCGCGGCATCCTGCACGTCTATCACGACAAGGCCGGCTTCGAGGCGGGCCTGCGCGTCAACACGCTGCTGCAACAAGGCGGGCTCGACCGCCTGCCGGTGACGGCGGACGAAATCCGCAACATCGAGCCCGCGCTGCAGACGACCTGCTATGGCGGCTTCTTCACGCCATCGGACGCAACCGGCGATATCCACAAGTTCACGCGCGGCCTTGCCGACGCATGCATCCGCCGCGGCGCAACCTTTGTCCATGAAGCCGACGTCGACGCGATCGCGCGCGGCGACAACGGTTTCCACATCAGCTGGAACGAAGCCGCTTCGCACGATGCTGGCGTCGCGACGCGACATGAGTTGCAGGCGGACGGCATCGTCATTTGCGCCGGCGTCGCGAGCCGGCACTTCGCAGGCCTGCTCAACGACCGCGTCAACGTCTATCCGGTGAAGGGCTATTCGATCACCGTGCAGCTCGATGCGCCGCAAAGCCAGGACGCTGCGCCAACCGTCAGCCTGCTCGATGAAGCCGCGAAGATCGTCACCAGCCGGCTCGGCGCCGACCGCTTCCGCGTCGCCGGCACCGCCGAGTTCAATGGCTTCAACCGCGACATTCGCGCCGACCGCATCCAGCCGCTGGTGGATTGGGTGCGGCAGCATTTTCCCGGCATCGACACGTCGAGGGTCGTGCCGTGGGCCGGCCTGCGCCCGATGATGCCGAACATGATGCCGGTGGTGCGCGCCGGAAGGTTTCCGGGCGTGTTCTACAACACCGGCCATGGTCATCTCGGCTGGACGCTGTCCGCCGCGACGGCGCAGATGGTGGCAGGCGCGATTGATGACTGGCGCGACCTCGACGCGCCCTCGATGGTGCCGTCGCAGGTCGATGCGACCGAGACCGCCCGCGCAGCTTTCCCCTAATTATCCAGCCGACGAGGAAGAATATGAGCGTATTTGCGTGTGGCCAAGTCGGAATTCGCTGAGAAACACCGCATGACAACGACTAGCGTCATATTGGGGAAAAGCGCTTCAGCGCGGGAGGGGACAATGCGCATTGGGGTGGCGGACACGCGTGAGATGCTGACCAAGCCGGATCAGATTGCCGCGGAGCTGTGCGCGGCCGTCGATCGAAACTTCGACGATCAGATCGCATTCCTGTCGCGCATGGTGCAGTTCCGCAGCTTGCGCGGACAGGAAGCACCGCAACAACGTTGGCTGGCCGAGCAATTCGCAAAGCGCCGCTACGACGTCGATGCGTTCAGCCTTGCCGACGTCAACCTGATGAGCCATCCGAAGGCTGCGCCAATGGACGGCATCGATCTTGCCGGATCGCAGCAGGTCGTTGCGACGCTCAACAGCAAAGGCGGCGGACGCAACCTGATCCTGCAAGGTCATATCGACGTCGTCCCGGAGGGGCCCGCTGACCTTTGGGACCGGCCGCCGTTCGCGGGCGCCGTGCACGACGGCTGGATGTTCGGGCGTGGCGCGCAAGACATGAAGGCCGGTGTCTCGGCCATGATCTTCGCGCTCGATGCGATCCGCGATGCCGGCTATGCCCCGGCCGGACGCGTCCATCTGCAGACCGTGACCGAGGAAGAGAGCACCGGCAACGGCGCGCTTTCGACCTTGATGCGCGGCTATCGCGCCGACGCCTGCCTCATTCCAGAGCCAACCGGACACACGCTCACGCGCGCCCAGGTCGGCGCCGTCTGGTTCCGCCTGCGCGTCCGCGGCACGCCGGTGCATGTCGCCTATTCCGAGGCCGGTACCAGCGCGATCCTGTCGGCGATGCATCTGGTGCGCGCGTTTCAGGATTACACCAAGGCGCTCAATGCCCGGGCGCTCGACAACAGCTGGTTCCGCAGCGTCAAGAATCCGATCAAGTTCAACGTCGGGATCATCAAAGGCGGCGATTGGGCCAGTTCGACCGCGGCCTGGTGCGAGCTGGATTGCCGGCTCGGCCTCTTGCCGGGCGAAACACCACAGCAGGCGATGCGCGGCATCGAGGAATGCCTGACTGAGGCGCACAAGGCCGATGACTTCCTGTCCGACAATCCGGCCGAGCTGGTGTGGAGTGGCTTCCAGGCGGACGCAGCGGTGTGCGAGCCCGGCAGCGAAGCGGAAGCAGCTCTGTCCGCCGCCCATCACTCCGTCTTCCAGGCTCCAATGCAGGAGCGGCTGTCCACGGCCGTCAACGACACCCGCTACTATTGCGTCGACTACGGCATCCCCGCACTTTGCTATGGTCCTTACGGTATCGGCCCGCATGCGTTCAACGAACGTGTCGAGCTCGACAGCCTTCGCAAGACGACGCAGAGCATCGCACTGTTCGTCGCCAACTGGTGCGGCGTGATGCGAGCGTGAATGGACTTGTCGTTTCAGGTCGGTGGCGCATTGCGCCATGTGCAATTCGAAATAGCAGCTTCAAACCAAGGGAGGCTTCCAACGGCCTGAACCGCGCCTTGATATAACGTCGCCATTGGCACAGTATTTGCCTGCAAATTCATCACGTTCGCGCTAGCCTTGAGACAAGACGCAGAAGCGCATGAGACACATCACGGGGACACTATGAGTATGATGCGGCCCAGCCTTCGCTTCGCACCATCTGACGGCAGGAGATAGCAACGATGCTCGGCTATCTGCTCCGCCGCATCCTCGCCGCCATTCCCGTGATGGGCGTGGTGGCTCTGTTCGTGTTCCTGTTGCTGCGGCTGACGCCGGGCGATCCGGCCGCCATTCTCGCCGGCGACAATGCGACGCCGGAACAGCTCGATCGCATCCGCACCTCGCTTGGTCTCAACGAGCCGATCTACATCCAGTTCTATACCTGGGTCGCCAAGCTGCTGCACGGCGACCTCGGCGTCTCCCTGATCTCGAACAAGCCGATCCTGGAGATGATCGGTCCGCGCCTCGAGCCCTCGATCTCGGTCGCGCTGGCCACCATCGTCCTCTCGATCCTGGTGGCGGTGCCGCTCGGCGTGATCGCGGCGTGGAAGCACGGCACCTGGATCGACCGCTGCGTGATGGGGCTTTCAGTGCTCGGCTTCTCGGTGCCGGTGTTCGTGATCGGCTATGTGCTGATCCAGGTGTTCGCGATCGATCTGCGCTGGGTGCCGGTGCAGGGCTTCAAGAGCATCTCGGCCGGCTTCGGTCCGTTCTTCGAGCGCATCATCCTGCCGACCTGCACCCTCTCCTTCATCTACGTCGCGTTGATCGCACGCATGACGCGGGCCTCGATGCTCGACGTGCTGGGTGAGGATTACGTGCGCACCGCGCGCGCCAAGGGCATCGGCGAGACCGGCGTGCTGCTGCGCCATGCGCTGCGCAACGCCGCGGTTCCGGTCATCACCGTGATCGGTTCCGGTTTCGCGCTGCTGATCTCGGGCGTCGTCGTCACCGAGAGCGTGTTCAACCTGCCCGGCATCGGCCGTCTCACCGTCGATGCGGTGCTGGCGCGCGACTATCCGGTGATCCAGGCCATGATCCTCTTGACGTCGGGCATCTATGTCGCAGTCAATCTGCTCATCGACGTTGCCTACACCCTGCTCGATCCTCGTATCCGGTACTGAGCAATGGCGATCGAAACCCTTCCCGAATCCTCCATCCCCGTCACCCGGCCGTTCCGCGTCAAGTTCGGCTTCCTGGCGTCGACGCCGATCATCGCGGTTGCGACGATCTGCCTCGTCCTGATCATCCTGATGGCGATCTTCGCGCCACTGCTTGCGCCGCACGATCCGCTGTTGCTGACGCCGTCGCAGCGGCTGAAGCCGTCGAGCGCGCAATACCTGCTCGGCACCGATGCGTATGGACGCGACCTGCTGTCGCGCGTCATCTATGGCGCACGGATCTCGCTCTTGATCGGGCTCGGCGCCGCCGTCTGCTCGATCGCCATCGGGCTCTTGATCGGCCTCGTCGCCGGCTTCTTCCGCTGGGTCGATGCCGTGATGATGCGCGTGATGGACGGCTTGATGGCGATCCCCGCCATCCTGCTCGCGATCGCCGTGGTGTCGCTGTCCGGCGCCAGCATCTGGACCGTGATGGTCGCGATCACCATCCCCGAGATCCCGCGCGTGGCGCGGCTGGTGCGCTCGGTGGTGCTGACCGCGCGCGAGGAGCCCTATGTCGAGGCCGCGATCTCGCTCGGCTCGAGCCTGCCGAAGATCATGTGGCGGCATTTGATGCCGAACACGATCGCGCCGCTGATCGTGCAAGGCACTTATGTCTGCGCATCCGCGATCCTGACCGAGGCGATCCTGTCATTCCTCGGCGCCGGCATCTCGCCGGAAACGCCGACCTGGGGCAACATCATGGCCGAGGGCCGCGCCTACTTCCAAATCAAGCCGTCGCTGATCTTCTGGCCGGGGCTGCTGCTCTCGATCGCCATTCTCAGCATCAACCTGATCGGCGACGCCGCGCGCGACGCGCTCGATCCCCGCATGAAACAGCGTGAGGGCAAGTGACCACAACCAACTCTGCCAACGTCGTCCTCGACATCAACAATCTCGTCGTCGGTCTCGGCCGCAAGGCTGACGCGCACCGCATCATCGACGACCTGTCGCTGCAGGTGCGCGAGGGCGAGACGCTCTGCCTTGTCGGCGAAAGCGGCTCGGGCAAGTCGGTGACCTCTTTGACCACGATGGGCCTGCTGCAGAAGGGCACGCTGGTGCCGTCCGGCGGCAGCGTCAAGCTGGTCGGCGAGGAACTGCTCACCGCGACCGACCGGCGGCTGCGCCAGCTGCGCGCGACGCGGATGGCGATGATCTTTCAGGAGCCGATGACCGCGCTCAATCCGGTGGTGCCGGTCGGCCGCCAGATCGACGAGGTGCTGCGCGCCCATACCGATCTCGAGTCCCGCGCGCGGCGTCAGAAGATCCTGGCGATGATGGAGCATGTGCGGCTGCCGGACGTGGAGCGCATCTTCTCGTCCTACCCGCACCGCCTGTCGGGCGGACAGCGCCAGCGCATCATGATCGCGATGGCGCTGGTGCTGGAACCGAAGCTCCTGATCGCGGACGAGCCGACCACCGCGCTCGACGTCACCACCCAGAAGCAGATCCTTACTTTGATCCGCGACCTGCAACGCGACCACGGCACAGCCGTCCTGTTCATCACCCACGACATGGGCGTGGTGGCGGAGATCGCCGACCGCGTCGCGGTGATGCGGCATGGCCGGCTGGTCGAGGCCGGCCAGCTGCAAGAGGTGCTGCGCAACCCGACGATGGAATACACCCGCAACCTGCTGTCCGCGGTGCCGAGCCTCGTGCCGCGCGCGCCGCGCCCGGACACGACCGAGCCGGTGGTGCTGGAAGCCAACGAGCTCAGCAAGGTCTACCGGGAGCGGTCGCTGTTCGGCAAACCCCGCGAGGTCGCCGCCGCCAGCAACGTCACCCTCACTTTGCGCAAGGGCCGCACGCTCGGCATCGTCGGCGAGAGCGGGTCCGGCAAATCGACGGTGGCGCGCTGCATCGTCCGCCTGATCGATCCGACCTCGGGCGGGGTGCGCCTCGTCGGCCGCGAGATCTCCGAACTGTCGCGCCGGCTGTTGCAGCCGCATCGGCAGAAGATCCAGATCATCTTCCAGGACCCCTACCGCTCGCTCAATCCGCGCGTCACCGTCGGCGAGAGCATCGCGGAAGGCCCGGTCAATTACGGCATGCCGCGCAAGGATGCGCTGGCGCGGGCCCGCGAGCTGCTCGAGCTCGTCCACCTGCCGCCCGACGCGATCTCGCGCTATCCGCACCAGTTCTCCGGCGGTCAGCGCCAGCGCATCGCGATCGCGCGCGCGCTGGCGCTCGACCCCGACGTGCTGGTGGCGGATGAGGCGGTGTCCGCGCTCGACGTCTCGGTGCAGGCGCAGGTTCTGAATCTGCTCGACGAAATCCAGCGGCGGCTCGGCATCGCGCTGTTGTTCATCACGCATGATTTGCGCGTCGCCGCGCAGATCTGCGACGACGTCGCGGTGATGCAACGTGGCCGTGTCGTGGAACAGGGACCGGCGGCCGAGGTGTTGACCAATCCGCAGCAGGCCTACACCCGTGCGCTGCTCGAGGCTGCGCCCGGGCGCGGCTGGGATTTTGCGAATTTCCGCCCGGTTTCGGAAGGCCTCGTGGCAACGGCCTAAGCCTTTAGCCGTAGCCTCAGTCTCAGCCTTGGTCTCTGCCTTGGCTTAGCGTTGGGCCTTTACGCCCATAGGGCATGCAAATCCGGAAGTGCTCGACGGCTTGCGCTTGGCGCGACGACACGCTTAACGTCGCGCGCTAGAGCGTGGGCCGGAAGGTGGACACCGGTTCGCCGGAATATCGCGCTCAAACCAATGAAACGAGATCGTGGCGCGAACCGTTCCGTTCGCATCATGATCGAAGAAACGTATCGAGACCAACTTGATGACCCGCATTGCCGTTGGCGGCTTCCTGCACGAGACCAACACCTTCGCACCGACGAAGGCAACCTATGACGCCTTCGTGCACGGCGGCGGCTGGCCGTCGATGACGCATGGCACCGAGTTGCTCAAGGTCATGCGCAAGATCAATGTCGGCCTCGCCGGCTTTGTCGAGGCCGCGGAAGCCAATGGCTGGGAGCTGGTGCCGACGATTTTCGCCGCCGCGAGCCCGTCGGCGCATGTGAGCAGGGACGCGTTCGAGCGGATCGTGACGGAAATGGTCGACGGCATCATCGCGGCCGGCCCTATCGATGCCGTCTATCTCGACCTGCACGGCGCCATGGTCACCGAGCATTATGACGACGGCGAAGGCGAGACACTTGCTCGCGTGCGCAAGGCCATAGGCAATGATCTCCCGCTGGTGGTGAGCCTCGATCTGCATGCGAACGTCTCGCCCAAGATGATCGAGCATGCCGATGCGCTGATCGCCTACCGCACCTATCCGCATGTCGACATGGCCGACACCGGCCGCGCCTGCGCCCGGCATCTGGCGCTGATGCTCAAGTCCGGACAGCGGTTTGCCAAGGCATTCCGGCAATTGCCGTTCCTGATCCCGATCAGCTGGCAATGCACCAACGACCAGCCGACCAAGGGCATCTATCAGAAACTTGCCGCCCTCGAGAGCGAGGCCGTTCCGACGCTGTCGTTTGCGCCGGGCTTCCCGGCCGCCGATTTCAGGGATTGCGGGCCGAGCGTATTCGCCTATGGCCGGACGCAAGCCGATGCAGATGCGGCGGCCGACAAGGTCGTCGCCCTGGTCGAGAGCCATGAGGACGATTTCGACGGCCGGATCTATTCGCCGGACGAAGGCGTGCAGCTGGCGATGGAACTGGCGAAGTCGGCCAGCAAGCCGATCATCATCGCCGACACCCAGGACAATCCCGGCGCCGGCGGCGATTCCGACACCACGGGCATGCTGCGCGCGCTGGTGCGCAACAAAGCGAGTGCCGCAACGGGCGTGATCTACGACCCGCAATCGGCGAAGGCCGCGCATGCTGCTGGCGTCGGCGCGACCGTCACGCTCGAGCTCGGCGGCAAGTCCGGCATTCCCGGCGACGCGCCGTACCGCGAGACCTTCGTGGTCGAACAGCTCTCGGACGGCAAGTTCGTTGCACCCGGCCCGTATTTCGGCGGCCGCGACATGGATATGGGGCCCTCGGCCTGCCTGCGGGTCGGCGACGTCCGCGTCGTCGTCGGCTCCTACAAGGCCCAGCTTGCCGACCAGTCGATGTACCGTTATGTCGGCATCGAGCCGACCACGCAGAAGATCCTGGTCAACAAGAGCTCGGTGCATTTCCGCGCCGATTTCGAGCCGATCGCCGAGAAACTGCTGATCTGCGCCGCGCCCGGCGCAATGCCGGCCGATACCGCCACACTGCCGTGGAAACATTTGCGTCCCGGCATTCGTATCAAGCCTAACGGCCCCGCTTTCACCCCCTCCTCCCCATCACGCACAAACGGATAGAGATCATGCCGACCATTGAGCGCATCGACAGTTTTGCCGACGAACTCACCGCCATCAGACGGGATCTGCATGCGCATCCCGAGATCGGCTTCGAGGAGGTCCGCACCTCCGGCATCGTCGCCGACAAGCTCACGAGCTGGGGCATCGAGGTGCATCGCGGCCTCGGCGGCACCGGCGTGGTCGGTGTGCTCAAGGGCAAGGGCAACAGCAGCAAGAAGATCGGCCTGCGCGCCGATATGGATGCGCTGCCGATGGAAGAGAACACCAATCTGAAGTGGCGCTCCACCATTCCCGGCCGCTTCCATGGCTGCGGCCATGATGGCCACACCACGATGCTGCTCGGCTCGGCGCGCTATCTCGCCGAGACCCGCAATTTCGACGGCACCGTGCATTTCATCTTCCAGCCGGCCGAGGAAGGCCTCGGCGGCGCCCGCGCGATGATCAAGGACGGCCTGTTCAAGCAGTTCCCCTGCGACGAGGTCTACGGCCTGCACAACGCGCCCGACCTGAACCATGGCGAGATCGCGATCCTGCCGGGCCCGGCAATGGCCGCGGCCGACTTCTTCGACATCAGGATCCAGGGCTACGGCGCGCATGGCGCGATGCCGGAGCGGTCCAAGGACGCGGTCGTGATCGCAATGACGCTCGGACAAGCGCTGCAGTCGATCGTCAGCCGCAACGTCGATCCGCTGCAGGCTGCGGTGCTGTCGATCACGCAGATCCATTCCGGGTCGGCGTACAACGTCATTCCCGGCGAAGCCTGGATGTGCGGCACGGTGCGCTGCTTCTCCGACGAGATCCGTGAGCTGATCCGCAAGCGGATGCGCGAAATCGCCGCCGGCTTTGCGACGGCCTATGACGCCGAAATCTCGGTCGAGATCCGCGACGGCTTCAGCGTACTGGTGAACCAGGAAGAGCAGTCCCGCGTCGTCGAGGAAGTCGCGCGCACCGTCGTCGATCCGGCAAAGGTGATCACCCGCTCGACCCCCAAGATGGGCAGCGAGGATTTCGCCGACATGATGCAGGCCGTTCCCGGCGCGTATTTCTGGGTCGGCCATGAGGGTTCGGTGCCCGTGCACAATCCCGGTTACGTTCTCGACGACAAGATCCTGCCGATCGGCGCCAGCATGTTCGCGCGCATCATCGAGAAACGCATGCCGGCAGGTGCGTATGCATAAGCCGAAAGCGGACACCATCACGTCGCTGCACGATCTCTCGGCCGTCGACCTGCTCGCCGGCTACCGTGCCAAGCAGTTCTCGCCGTCCGAGGTGCTGGAGGACATCATCTCCCAGGTCGCGACCT
This sequence comes from Bradyrhizobium sp. USDA 4011, assembly GCF_054063415.1. Classification (NCBI taxonomy): domain Bacteria; kingdom Pseudomonadati; phylum Pseudomonadota; class Alphaproteobacteria; order Hyphomicrobiales; family Nitrobacteraceae; genus Bradyrhizobium; species Bradyrhizobium sp. USDA 4011. Next base: position 7,521,140 of record NZ_JBSSGG010000001.1, on the reverse strand, counting down.
GGGAGCCGCACATCAAGGCGCTGTATCTGTACGACCCCGAAGGCGCGCGGAAGGTCGCGAAGGCCGCGACCGAGCGTTGGCAGCAGAGCGAGCCGGTCGGCACGCTCGACGGCGTGCCCGTCACCATCAAGGACAATGTCGCGACCAAGGGCCAGCCGGTGCCGCTGGGTGCCGCAAGCGTCAAGCTCGCGCCCGCCGAGAAGGATGCGCCGCCTGCCGCGCGGCTGCGTGAAGCCGGCTGCGTGATCTTCTCCAAGACCACGATGCCGGATTACGGCATGCTGTCGTCGGGGCTGTCGTCGTTCCATCCCCTCACCCGCAACCCCTGGGATGTCAGCAAGAATCCCGGCGGCTCGAGCTCCGGTGCCGGCGCGGCCGGAGCCGCCGGCTACGGCCCGCTGCATCTCGGCACCGACATCGGCGGCTCGGTGCGGCTGCCGGCCTGCTGGTGCGGCCTCGTCGCCCTGAAGCCGAGTCTCGGCCGCGTTCCGATCGACCCGCCCTATGTCGGCCGCGTGGCGGGGCCGATGACCCGCACCATCGACGACGCGACGCTGATGATGAGCGTGCTGTCGCGCCCGGATCGCCGCGACGGCATGAGCCTGCCGGCACTCGAGGTGAACTGGAAAGCGCTGGAAAAGTCGCCGCGCAAGCTGCGCATCGGGCTGATGCTCGATGCCGGATCCGGCCAGAAGGTCGAGAAGGAGGTTCGCGTGGTCGCCGTCAAGGCGGCGAAGGCGTTCGAGTCCGCCGGTGCCGTCATCACCGAGATTGACGGCATCCTGACGCCTGAGATGCTCGAGGGGCTCGACAATTTCTGGCGTGCGCGGACCTGGGACGAACTGTCGAAACTGTCGCAGGCCGACCGCGGCAAGACCCTGCCCTACATCCTCAACTGGGCCGAGGCCGGCGCAAAGCTCTCCGGCGTCGATGTGGTGCGCGGCTTCAACCAGACGATGGCGATCCGCGCGGCCGCTGCAAAACTGTTCTGCGAGGTCGACTACGTGATCTCGCCGGTGTCGCCCGTCGTGAACTTCCCGGCGGAATTCGCAGCACCACTGAACGACCCCGCAAAGCCGTTCGAGCACATCTGCTTTACCGTGCCGTGGAATATGTCGGAGAACCCGGCGCTGTCGATCAACGGCGGCTACGACAAAAAGGGCTTTCCGATCGGCGTCCAGATCATCGGCCGCCGCTTCGACGACATCGGCGTGCTCGGCATGGGCAAGGCGTTCGAAGGCCTGCGCGGCCCGCAGAAGCCGTGGCCGACGCCGCCGAAGAAGTAGCGCCTCAACGCAAATCGGGATGCGCGGAACCACACCGCTCATCCCTCTTCTTCACAAGGGATGATTGCCGGGTTAACTGGATGGAGACGCGCGCCAGCGCCGTTCATTCAAGAAAACCGAGAGGAAATCATCCCCATGGCGTATGAGACGATCAAGTACGAGGTCGCCGAGCAGATCCTGACCATCACGCTGAACCGGCCCGACAAGCTCAACGCCTTCAACGCCACGATGCAGCAGGAGCTGATCGACGCGTTCGACAAGGCCGACAAGGACGACGACGTCAGGGCGATCATCGTGACCGGCGAAGGCCGCGGCTTCTGCGCCGGCGCCGACCTTTCGTCCGGCGCCAACACCTTCGATCGCGATGCGCGGCGCGGTCCGGTCAAGCGCAATGCCGACGGCAGCGTCGACTACAGCGATCCGCAGGTGCGCGACGGCGGCGGCCAGGTGACGCTACGCATCTTCAAGTGCCTGAAGCCTGTGATCGCCGCGGTGAACGGCCCGGCGGTCGGCATCGGCGTCACCATGCAGCTTGCGATGGATATCCGCATTGCCTCGGAGGCCGCGCGGTTCGGCTTCGTGTTCTCCCAGCGCGGCATCGTGCCGGAAGCCGCCTCGAGCTGGTTCCTGCCGCGCATCGTCGGCATCTCGCAGGCGCTGGAGTGGTGCTACTCAGGCCGCGTCTTCCCGGCCCAGGAAGCGCTCGCCGGCCGTCTCGTCAGCAAGGTGGTGCCGCCGGAGGATCTGCTGCCGACCGCGCGCGCGCTCGCCAAGGAATTCGCGGCCAAGACCGCGCCGGTGTCGGTGGCGCTGATCCGCCAGATGATGTGGCGCATGATGGGCGCCGACGATCCGATGGAGGCGCACAAGGTCGACAGCCGCGGCATCTATGCCCGCGGCCGCTCCGAGGACGTCAAGGAGGGCGTGGTGTCGTTCCTGGAAAAGCGCCCGGCACAGTTCAAGAACAAGGTGTCATCGGACATGCCCGACTACTTCCCGTGGTGGCAAGAGCGCGACTATAAGTGAGCGAACGGCGTCCCGCGGCGTCCACTCCTGACGGCGTTGTCCTGCTGCACGGCATCAGCAGGACGGCGCGCTCGTTTCGCAGGATGGAGCTGGCGCTCAGGGATGCCGGTTTTGCCACCCTCAATCTCGACTATGACAGCCGGCGCAAAGGACTCGATGCGCTGGCCGAGGATATCCACCCCTCACTCGATCGCTTCGCGCAGAGCCTCGATGGCTCCGTGCATTTCGTCTGCCATTCGATGGGCGGCCTGCTCGCCCGCGTCTACCTCGCACGACATCGCCCCGCGCGGCTCGGCCGCGTCGTGATGCTGGGCACGCCGAACGGCGGCAGCGAGATCGCCGACCGCCTGAAACACCTCGCGGCCTATCGTGCCTTCTTCGGCCCGGCTGGCCAGCAGCTCGTCACCCGCCGCGATGCCGCGACCAGCGCGCTGCTGCCGGCGATCGATTATCCCGCCGGCATCATCGCCGGCAACCGCTCGGTCTATCCGATCACGTCGATGGGCCTGCCGCGGCCGCATGACGGCCGGGTGTCGGTCGCCAACACCCGGCTCGACGGCATGGCCGATCACATCGTGATCCGCACCTCACATCCCTGGCTGGTGCGCAACCGCGAGGCGATCGCGCAGACGCTTGCGTTTTTGCGGAATGGGAAGTTCGCAAAGGCGTAACCGTCATTGCGAGAAGCGAAGCGAGGTGAGCATGGATTGCTTCGTGAAGCCTGTCATCGGGCGCGCGTTCGCGCGACCCGTTGGCTCGCCATGACGAACCACTACATCATCAACGCCACACGGCCGATCGCCTTGCGCTCGATCAGGAGCCGCATCGCCTTCGCGTAGTCCTCCAGCGGCAGCCGGTGCGAGATATTTGGCCGCACCCGGCCGGCCTCGGCCCATTCGCTCAGCGCCTTGACCCTGACCTCGCCGAGCGCGGGGTCCTTCCGCACCGCCTCGCCGGCGCGAACGCCGAGCACGCTCGCGCCCTTGATCATCAGGAGGTTGGTGCGCGCAAGACCGATGCCGCCGGTGAAGCCGACGACGAGAATGCGCGCGCCCCAGTTGATGCAGCGCATCGAGTTCTCGAACACCTCGCCGCCGACGGGATCGAACACCACATCGGCGCCGCGGCCGTCGGTGAGACGCTTGACCGCATCGCGGAACGGCCCGCGCGCGTAGAGCACGAGATGATCCGCGCCACGTTCTTTGGCAATCGCAAGCTTCTCCTCGCTCGAGGCCGCCGCGATCACGGTGGCGCCGAGCAGCTTGCCGATCTCGACCGCGGCAAGCCCGACGCCGCCGCCGGCGCCATGCACGAGCAGCACCTCGCCCGGCTTGATCTGCCCACGGTCGATCAGCGCGTGATACGCCGTGCCGTGCGCGGCAAGGAAGGTCGCGCCTTCCGCATAGTCGAAGGTCGACGGCACCGGCACGAGCTGCGACGGCGTCGCGACAGTCTCATCGCAATAGGCGCCAAAGCGCATCTTGACGATCACCTTGGCGCCGACGGCGACACCGGCAGCTTCATTGACCTCGACGACATCGCCGGCGGCCTCCGAGCCCGGCGTGAACGGCAGCGCCGGCTTGAGCTGGTACTCGCCGGCGGCCATCAGGATGTCGGGAAAATTGATCCCGGCGGCACGGATCGCGACGCGCACCTGCCCCGGCTGCAAAGGCACCGAGGCAAAATTCTCCAGCTGAAGGCGCTCCGGCGGGCCGAGCTCACGGCAAACGACAGCTTTCGGCATCAGGCGGCGCGTGCCTTGAGGCGGGCCAGCGCCTCGCGGATCAGCGGCAGGCGGTCGTTGCCGAAGTACATGTCGGTCTTGTCGAGATAGATCGTGGGCGAGCCGAAGCCGCCGCGCGCCATCACCTCGTCGGTGTTGGCCTTGAGCTGGTCCTTGATCGCCTGGTCGCCGATGCCGGCCAGGAATTGCGCCGGGTCGATCCCGACCTTGCTGCAAATTTCGGTCAGCACCGCATCCTGCGAGATGTCCTTGTCGTCACCCCAATAGGCCTCGAACACGGCGCGGGCGAATGGCACCATCTTCTCGTTGCCGAGCCAGATGCAGCCGCGCATCGCCTTGACGCTGTTCACCGGGAACACGGTCGGCGGCATCTTGATCGCAAGGCCGGCCGAGCGCGCCCAGTCGGCGAGATCCTTTTTCATGTAGCGCGCCTTCAGCGGCACCGGCTTCTCGCGCTGGGCGTAGACCGACGGATTGACGGTGTTGAAGATGCCGCCGACCAGGATCGGCCGCCAGGTGATGGGCGCACCGAACTCCTTCGCGATCGGCTGGATGTTGTGCCAGGCCAGATAGGTCCACGGGCTGGAACAGTCGAAGAAGAATTCGATCATTGGCGTTTCCTTTTGTCTTTTCCATAGTCATTGTCGTCATTCCGGGATGCGCTGCAAGGCGCGGACCTCGCGACTGTGTCGCGCCGCGGAATAACTGACATTAATTCTTCTCGACCAACTCCTTCGCACGCTGGCCGAACATGTTCTTGCGTGATTCCTCGTCAAACGGCTCCTTGACGAATTTTCCGATCGCAAGGCCCGCCTGCACCTGCGGGCGGGCGCGCACGGTGGCGTACCAGCGCTTGATGTTTGGGTAATCGTCGAGGGTGAAGCCCTGCGCCTTGTGGGTCATTGTCCAGGGAAAGCAGGCGATGTCGGCGATCGAATAGTCATCGCCGGCGATATAGGCGCCGGTCCTGCCGAGCTGGCGGTCGAGCACGCCATAGAGCCGTGCGGTCTCGTCGCGGTAGCGCTCGATCGCGTAGGGAATCTTCTCGGCGGCATAGAGCGCGAAATGGCCGTGCTGGCCGAGCATCGGCCCGAGGCCGCCCATCTGCCACATCACCCATTGGATGACGTTCGACCGCGCACGCAGCTCCCGCGGCAGGAAACGGCCGCTCTTGTCGGCGAGATAGATCAGGATCGCGCCGGTCTCGAACACCGAGAACGGACCGCCGCCGTCGGCGGGCGCATGATCGACGATCGCAGGGATACGGTTGTTCGGGCTGATCGCCAGGAATTCGGGCCGGAACTGCTCACCGGCACGGATGTTCACCGGGATCACCCGATAGGGCAGCCCCAGTTCCTCCAGCATGATCGAGATCTTCCAGCCGTTCGGCGTCGGCGCGTAGTGCAGGTCGATCATCGGCGTCCACTTCCCCGTCACAAAGACTTTTGTTGTTCTGTACCTCCACTCTAGGACATGGCACACAGGCGCTCAATCAGAACCCAGCGGGAGGCACCCATGCTGTTTCCAACCACGATCGCAGGCTCCCTGCCGAAGCCGGAATGGCTCGCCGAGCCGAACATGCTGTGGGCCCCCTGGAAATCCGAAGGCGCCGAACTCGCCCGCGCCAAGCGCGATGCCACGGTGCTTGCGGTCAAGCTGCAAGAGGATGCCGGCATCGACATCGTCACCGAAGGCGAGCAGGCGCGCCAGCACTTCGTGCACGGTTTCCTGGAGCGGATCGAGGGCATCGACTTCGCCCACAAGGTCGAGATGGGCATCCGCAAGGACCGTTACAAAGCCATGGTGCCGCAGGTGGTCGCGCCGCTGGAGCTCAAGGGCCGTGTCCACGAGGCAGAGGCGCGGGCGGCGCGCGCCCACACCAAAAACAAACTGAAATTCACCCTGCCGGGCCCGATGACGATCATCGATACCATCGCCGACAAATACTACGGCGACCGCGTCAAGATGGCGTTCGCGTTCGCGGAGCTGTTGAATCAGGAAGCCAAGGCTTTGCAGGCCGACGGCGTCGACATGATCCAGTTCGACGAGCCTGCCTTCAACGTCTACATGGACGAGGTCCGCGACTGGGGCATCAAGGCGCTGGAGCGCGCCGCCGAAGGCCTGACCTGCGCCACCGCCGTGCATATCTGCTACGGCTACGGCATCAAGGCCAACACCGACTGGAAGCAGACGCTCGGCGGCGAGTGGCGGCAATATGAAGAGACCTTCCCGGTGATCGACAAGAGCACGATCGAGCAGGTCGCGATCGAATGCCGCAACTCGAAGGTGCCGATCGAGCTGCTCGCCGCGCTCCCCGGCAAGATCGTGCAGGCCGGCGTGATCGACGTCGCCAGCGACGAGGTCGAGACCGCGGAAGATGTCGTCAAGGTAATCGAGGCCGTCGCGAAACACGTGCCGAAGGGCAACATCATTGCGACCACCAATTGCGGCATGGCCCCGATGCGGCGGGACATCGCCGAAGCCAAGCTGATCGCGCTCGGCGACGGCGCGAAACTGGCAAGGCAGCGGCTGGCCTAAGCTCAACGCCGGCGGTTCAGCCCAAAGCAGCTATCGCGCTCGGATGCAGCACCGGCCGGTAGCCGGCCTGAAACGCGCGGACGGTCGATGGCGGCGTCAGCAGCATGGCGGGAGCGGTCACGTCGGACCGCTCGTAACCCGCGAACGACCAGCGCAAGGTCTCGCCACCGGCAACGAGGTAGCTCTCGCCGTTCGCCTGCACCATCGCGCCGTCAGGTAGCGCGGCGAGCGGCACCGGCAGCGGATGCAGCCGCTTCTTGCCGCGGTCGAGCCGCTCGGCATGCAGCACCGCATCCATCGCCTTGGCGCTGAGATCGCTCGTGCCGTTACCCTCCTCCCACGCGGCGCGAAACCGCTTGGCGTCGTCGCGGCGACAGTAGAAGCAGGGCCGGTGGCCGGCCGCGAATGCGGTCGCTTCATCGAGGAAGAACAGCTCGGTCCAGCTCTGTTGGCTCATCACCTCGCGCCGCCGTCCCCTGAACTCGCAGACGCAGGTGAGCCAGGCCGGGCTCGACCAGCGCTTGTTCAAGAGCGTCCGCGTCGCGGGATCGTGGATGATGCCGCGATTGCCGGTGAAGGTGCCGCGATGTTCGGACGCGATGATGTCGCCTGTCGGGGTGACGCGGTTTTGCAGGGGCATGCTTCTGACTTCCCCCTCGCCCCGCTCTTGCGGGGAGAGGGTCGGGGTGAGGGGCTGTGTCCGCAAAGATAGTGAGAGATGAACTCGCGGTGAGTCCCCCTCACCCGGATCGCATTGCGCTGCGCTGCATGCGATCCGACCTCGCCCCGCAGGCGGGGCGAGGTGACTCTTTAGGCCGCGCCGTCGCGGATCGGCGGCTGGAACGAGAGCGCGGTATCCCAGGGAAAGAAGATCCAGGTGTCCTGCGACACCTCGGTGATGTAGGTGTCGACCAGCGGCCGCCCCTTCGGCTTGGCGTAGACGGTGGCGAAATGCGCGTCGGGCAGCAGCTCGCGCACCAGCCTGCCGGTCTTGCCGGTATCGACGAGGTCGTCGACGATCAAGAGCCCCTTGCCGGTGCCGCCGCCGAGCTTGGCGGTCTGCTCCGAAATGCCCTTGAGCACTTTCAGGTCGCCTTGCTTGTCATGGTCGTAGCTGGCGACGCAGACGGTATCGATCACCCGCAAGCCGAGCTCGCGCGCCACGATCGCCGCCGGCACCAGCCCGCCGCGGGTGATCGCGATCACCGCGTGGAACGGGCCGACCTCGTTGAGCCGCCAGGTCAGCGCCCGGCAATCCCGATGGAATTGATCCCACGAGACCGGGAACGGCCTGCCGGCCCGATCCTGCGCGCTTGGTTCAGAATTTCGTTCAACCATGTCGCCTCAACCCGCCGGCTTCTTCTGCGCGGCCTGCACCTGCTTCAGCATCTCCTTCACCGCGGCCATCGCCGCGGCGAGCTTCTCCGGATCGCGCGAGCGCACCACCAGATTGGTGTTCGGCTTCTGGTTCTCGTCCTGGAACGGATAGCTGCCGATGATGGTGTCGGGATTGGCTTCCGCGATCGCCCGCAGCGGGCCGCCGATGTCGCCTTCCCGCGCGTCGGCGCGGACCGAGTCCGACAGCATCCGCACGCCGGATTTCAGGGTCGGCGCCACGATGTCCATCATCGCCTGCATGATGGTGGGGATGCCGGCCATCACGATGACGTTGCCGAGCTTGAAGCCCGGCGCCAGGATGGTCGCACTCTGGATCAGCTCGGCGCCGTCGGGCACCCGGGCCATCCGCAGCCGCGCCTCGTTGAGGTCCTGCTCGGTCCAGCGCTCCCTGAACCGCGCCACCACATCAGGATGATGGTGGATCTCGACCCCGAACGCCTTCGCCACGCTGTCGGCGGTGATGTCGTCATGGGTCGGCCCGATGCCGCCGGTGGTGAACACGTAGGTGTATCGATGCCGCAGCGCATCGAGGGCAGACACGATATCGGCCTCGTCATCGGCGACGACGCGGACCTCCTTCAGGTCGATGCCGATATTGGTCAGATATTCGGCGATGAAGCCGATGTTCTTGTCCTTGGTCCGGCCGGACAGGATCTCGTCGCCGATCACCAATATCCCCGCCGTGACGATCTCGCTCATGGTCCCATTTCCTTAAACTTGATCCCCTGACATTGCCGATCCAATGCCTTGATGTCACGGGGTTTTGCCGCCGAATTAAGCAGACCTCAGCCGGTTTTTCGGGCAGGCCTTCCGCCATCCCCCTAGCAAATGCCGCAAGCCAATGCATATCGCGCTGGCCCGCCCCTTGCTACCATCCCGTCAAGTCATGCACTGTGTCACATGGCTTGGGAGGGCAGTCGGGATATATGGCAGTCGCGTTCGATGAGATGAACGGCCTCGGCGAGGATCTCCGCCCGGCCTACCAGGAGCTCTCCCGCTGGCTCAAAGAAACGCCGCCGGACGCGCTCGAATATCGGCGCCAGGAAGCGGAGCTGCTGTTCCGCCGGATCGGCATCACCTTTGCGGTCTACGGCGATTCCGAGGCCCAGGAACGGCTGATCCCGTTCGACGTCATCCCGCGCATCCTGTCCGCGACCGAGTGGACGCTGCTGGAGAAGGGCCTCAAGCAGCGCGTGCTCGCGCTCAACATGTTCCTCAAGGACATCTATCACGGCCGCGATATCCTGCGCGCCAACGTCATCCCGGAAGCCCTGATTTTCCAGAACCCGGTGTTCCGGCCGGAGATGAACGGCCAGGACGTGCCGCACGACATCTACGTCCACATCGCCGGCATCGACATCATCCGCACCGATCCGGACAATTTCATCGTTCTGGAGGACAATGCGCGCACGCCGTCCGGCGTCTCCTACATGCTGGAAAACCGCGAGATCATGATGCGGCTGTTTCCGGACCTGTTCGCGCGGCACCGCGTCGCGCCGGTCGAGCGCTATCCGGACGAGCTGTTGTCGGCGCTGCGGTCGGTGGCGCCGCACAGCGCCTCAGCCGAGCCGACGGTCGCGCTGATGACGCCCGGGGTCTACAACTCGGCCTATTACGAGCACTCGTTCCTGGCCGACAAGCTCGGCATCGAGCTGGTCGAGGGGCGCGACCTCATCGTCAAGAACGACGAGGTGTTCATGCGCACCACCGAGGGGCTGAAGCGGGTCGACGTGATCTACCGCCGTGTCGACGACGACTTCCTCGATCCCCTGACCTTCCGTCCGGATTCCGCGCTCGGCGTCCCCGGGCTGATGTCGGCCTACGCCGCCGGCAACATCACGCTCGCCAACGCGGTCGGCACCGGCATCGCCGACGACAAGGCGATCTATTCCTACATGCCCGACATCGTGAAGTTCTACCTCAGCGAGGAGCCGATCCTGAAGAACGTGCAGACCTGGCGCTGCCGCGAGGCGCAGGATCTGTCCTACGTGCTCGACAACCTCGCCGACCTCGTCGTCAAGGAGGTGCACGGCTCGGGCGGCTACGGCATGCTGATCGGACCTGCCGCCACCAAGGCGACCATCGAGGCGTTCCGCGACAAGCTCAAGCGCGAGCCGGAGGGCTTCATCGCCCAGCCGACGCTGGCGCTGTCGACCTGCCCGACCTGCACCGACAAGGGGCTGGCACCGCGCCATGTCGACCTCCGCCCGTTCGTGCTGACCGGCTCCAGCCACACCACCATCGTGCCCGGCGGCCTGACCCGCGTCGCGCTGAAGGAAGGCTCGCTGGTGGTCAATTCGAGCCAGGGCGGCGGCACCAAAGACACCTGGATTCTGAGTGAGTGATTTGAAGCCCAACGCGCTGCGCGAGACCTCCCTCCCCCTGCAAGGGGGAGGGTCGGGGTGGGGGTCGGCCGCATACGCCGAATGGAGAGAGGACCCCCACCCGCCGCTGCGCGTCGACCTCCCCCTTTCAGGGGGAGGTGAAACACGTTTCGTCTTGTAGGGACTATCGCATGCTGTCGCGCACCGCCGAAAACCTGTTCTGGCTGGCCCGTTATGTCGAACGTGCCGAGTACCTCGCGCGCACGATCGACGCCACGCTCCGTGTCACCGCATTGCCCGCGGCCTATATCGGCAAGACCAATGAGTGGGATTCCGCGCTGCTCACCGCCGGCGTCGGCGCGGCCTTCTACGACCATTACGAAGAAGCCAACGAGCGCAACGTCGTCGAGTATCTGTCCTTCTCGTCGGAAAATCCCTCCTCGATCAAGAACTGCATCGAGGCCGCACGGCTCAATTCGCGTTCGGTGCGCACCGCGCTGACGTCGGAGATGTGGGACACCATCAATTCATCGTGGATCGAGCTGCAGGCAGTCTGGAACAAGGGTCCCGCCAACCGCGAGGAGCTGGCGAAATTCCTGCGCTTCGTGCAGGAGACCTCGCTGCGCTTCGACGGTTCGGCCTACCGCACCATGCTGCGCAACGACGCCTACTGGTTCTCGCGGCTCGGCGTGCATCTCGAGCGCGCCGACAACACCGCCCGCATTCTCGACGTCAAGTATCACATGCTGCTGCCCGAGGAGGAGCATGTCGGCGGCCCGCTGGATTACTACCAGTGGACCTCGATCCTGCGCTCGGTGTCGGCAACGACCGCCTATCACTGGGTCTACCGGGAAACCCTGAAGCCCTGGCTGATCGCCGACCTCCTGATCCTCAACGACACGCTGCCGCGCTCGCTCGCCAGCTGCTACAGCAACCTGGTGCGCAATCTCGACCAGATCGGCGTCGCTTACGGCCGCCAGGGCGCCGCCCAGCGCCACGCCCGCGGCATCAGGAACCGGCTCGAGCACAGCCATATGGACGATATCTTCCAGCACGGCGTGCATGAATTCATCCAGGAATTCCTTGCGGATAATTCGCGGCTGGGTGAGATCATCGCCAAGCAATATTTGATCTGACCACCGCGGCGGGAAACGCGCTCAAAATGTCGTCATGACCGGGTCTGTCCCGGTCACCCATGTCTTGCTTTCGCGGCCGATTAGGAAGAAGACGTGGGTGCCCGGGGCATGATGTTCCTGCCCCAGAAGACCGACTGAACTCCGGTTGAGCCATGCGCCTGCGGATTGCCCACACCACCACCTATCGCTACGAGCCGGCCGCCTCGGGCGTGATCCAGATTCTGCGGATGACGCCGGGTAGCCATGACGGCCAGTATGTCGCCGACTGGCAGATCGACGTCTCGACCGATTCCCGGCTCGACACCCACGAGGACGCGTTCGGCAACGTCACCCATGTGCTGACGCACGGTTCGATCACCGACCTTACGATCCATTGCGAGGGCCTGGTCGAGACCCAGGACACCGGCGGCGTGCTGAAAGGCACCGACGAGCGGTTTCCGCCGAGCCTGTTCCTGCGCGCCACGCCGCTGACCGACCTCAACCCGGCGATGACGAGTTTCGTGCGCGAGCTGCGCGCGGAGGCCGGCGCCGACGTGCTCGGCTTCCTGCACGCGGTGATGGTGCAGATCTACGAGCACATGACCTTCGACGAGGACCCGACCAACAGCGCGACCTCGGCCTCCGAGGCGTTCGCGCTGAAGCGCGGGGTCTGCCAGGACTACGCGCACATCCTGATCGCCTGCGCGCGCGCGGGCGGCGTTCCGGCGCGGTTCGTCTCCGGCCACTTCCTGCGCTCCGACGGCATGGTCAACCAGCAGGCCGGGCACGCCTGGGCCGAAGCCTTCGTGCCCGACCTCGGCTGGGTCGGCTTCGACGCCGCCAACGGCATCTGCACCACCGATGCCCATGCCCGCGTCGCGATCGGCCTCGATTATCTCGGTGCCGCCCCGGTCCGCGGCACCCGCTATGGTGGCGGCAACGAGACGCTGACGGTCGCGGTCAAGGTCGACCAGGCCGGCCGCCCCGGGCAGTGGCAGAGCCAGACGCAGTCCTAAGCCGCCGCCAGCATTCTCTCTCATTCTGAGGAGCCGCGGAGCGGTGTCCCGCGCTCAAGGTCGGATTTGAGGACCACCAGGAAACGGGCCGCTTCGCCGCCGGTCACCACCCGATGGTCGAAGGTGAGCGATAGCGGCAACGTGCGTCTGACCGCAACCTGGCCCTGATGCGCGACCACGCGCTCCGAAATCCGCCCGGCGCCGACGATCGCCGTCTGCGGCGGCACGATGATGAGATTGGCGAAGCGGCCCCCGATCATTCCGAAGTTCGAAAGCGTGATCGTCGCACCACGCAGCTCTTCCGGGGGTATCGCGCGCGCGATCGCGTCGGCGCGCAGGCGATCGAGCCCAGCCCGCAGGTCCGATACGGTCCGCTCCGCGACGTTGCGCAGCACGGGAACGATCAGGCCGCCGCCGGTGTCGACAGCGATGCCGAGATCGATGCGCTCGATCAGACGCCGCTCTCCCGAGCCGGAATGATACCAGGCGTTGAGCGCGGGCTCTGCCTTGCATGCCGCGGCGATCGCACGCACCAGACGGATTGTCACGTCCTCGTCCCGGCGCCAGTCGTTGATGTCGGCTTCATCGGTGACCGTCGCAGGCACGATTTCCGCATGCGCCGCCGTCATGCGCTGGGCCATCGCGCGGCGCAGGCCGCGCAGCGGCTCGGCGGGTCCGCGGTGAGACATCCGCTTTGCCGCCCGCTCGACATCGGCCCGCGTGATCGTGCCGCCGGGCCCCGTCGCCTCGACGAGATCGAGCGCGACGTCAAGCTTGCGCGCGAGCGCGCGCACCGCCGGAAATACCTGAGCGCCCTCCCCGCCGAGCGCCGTCGAAGCAACTGCGGCCGCCGGCGGTTGCTCGCCGGTGCCGAGTTCGCCCACAATCGTGCCGGTATCCTCCTCGGCGCCTTCGGCAAACTCCACGAGCGGTGCGCCGACCTTCACGATATCGCCCTTGGCACCGAACAGACGCGCGATGCGCCCGTTCGACGGCGCCGGTATCTCGACAATCGCCTTGTCGGTCTCGACCGAGACGAGCGGCTGGTCGGTCACGACATGGTCGCCCTCGTTGACGTACCAGGTAACGATCTCCGCTTCCTCTAGACCTTCACCAAGATCCGGCAGCGTGAACTGGTGCATGGGACAAGATCCGTCGGTGTTCAGTTGTACTGGCAGGTCTTTCGGGCTGCCGCCACGATCCGTCCGACCGACGGCATGTAGCGTTGCTCGAGGCGGGCCATCGGGATCACCGTGTCGTAGCCGGTGACGCGGATCACGGGTGCGAGCAGCGAGGACAGTCCGCGCTCGGCGATCTTGGCTGCGATCTCCGCGCCAAATCCGCCGGTGTGCGCCGCCTCGTGCACGATGACGCAGCGCCCGGTCCTTGCGACCGACCCGAGCACGGTGTTTTCATCGTAGGGCTTCAGCGTGGCGAGGTCGATGACCTCGGCGGCGATGCCGTCATCGGCAAGCGTGTCCGCTGCGGCCATCGTTTCCTTCAACATCGCACCCCAGCTGATCAGCGTGATGTCGCGACCTTCCCTGAGGACAAAGGCGTGATCGAGCGGCAAGGCTTCGCCATTGTCCTCCACATCGCCTTTCGCCGCGCGGTACAGCCGTGTCGGCTCCAGGAATACCACCGGATCGGGATCGCGGATCGCGGCGAGGAGAAGTCCATAGGCCCGCTCCGGTGACGAAGGCATGACGACACGCAAGCCCGGAATGTGGGCGAGCATCGCCTCGGTGCTCTCGGAATGATGCTCGGGCGCGCGAATGCCGGCTCCATGCGGCGAGCGCAGAACCATCGGACAGGTGAGCCGCCCCTGGGTACGGTTGCGCATTCGAGATGCGTGGTTCACCAGCTGATCGAGACAGGGATAGATGAATCCCATGAACTGGATCTCGCCGACCGGCTTCAGCCCCTGCACGGCCATGCCGACACAGAGCCCGCTGATCAGAAGCTCGGCAAGCGGCGTATCAAGGACGCGCTCCGGACCGAAGCGCTCCTGCAAGCCAATCGTCGCGCGGAACACGCCGCCATTGACGCCGATATCTTCGCCGAGCACGACCACGTCGGGATCGTCAGCCATCGCGCGGCCGAGCGCCAGATTGACGGCTTCGACCAACGTCACTTCAGGCATCGTCCTCTCCCGCGAGTTCGCGACGCTGCGCGGCATAGGCCTCGGGCAGCTCGGCATAGAGGTTGTCGAACATGGTTTCTGGCCGGCGCGGCGGCGTCGCCAGATAGCGCTGCACCCCCGCCTCGATGCGCTCATGGCACTCGGCGGCAAGCCGCTCCTCGTCCGCCTTGGTCCACATCTTCTGACCCACGAGATAGGACCTGAGGCGCGCAATCGGCTCTTCCTTCCAATGCGCCTGGACTTCTTCGGCCGAACGATAGCGCAATGCATCATCTGACGTCGTGTGATCGCCAAGCCTGTAGGTGACCGCTTCGATAAAGTGCGGGCCCTTGCCGTCGCGGGCAGCGGCAATGGCCTCCTCGGCCGCCGCGCGCATCGCCACCACGTCGCACCCATCTACCTGCTCGCCGCTGAACCCGGCCGCGATAGCCTTCTGGGCCAGCGTTTCAGAGGCGGTCTGCAACCGCAGCGGCACCGATATGGCCCATTGATTGTTGGTGGCGACGAACACGAGCGGCAATTTGTGAACGCCGGCAAAATTCATGGCCTCGTAGACGTCGCCTTTCGAGGTAGCGCCGTCGCCGAACAGGCAGACGGCCACACGCGGCTGCTTGCGCAGCTTCAAGGCATAGGCCACGCCGGCGGCATGGGGCGCCTGCGATCCGACGGGAACGCAGAATGGAAAATCATGGACTGGACCGGAGAATTGGTTGCCCCGCTCATCGCCGCCCCAGAACAGCAGTATCTCCTCGGGCTTGACGCCACGCCAGAGCAGCGCGCCATTGTCACGATAGGAAGGCAGCAGAACGTCTTCTTGCCGCATCGCACTCGCAATGCCGACCGACACGGCTTCCTGGCCGAGCGATACGGCATAGGTTCCCAGCCGACCGGTGCGCTGCAACGCAACAGCCTTGCGGTCAAACAGCCGCAACAGCACCATCGACCGGTAGAGTTCGATCAGCAGCTTGGCATCGCTGGCGAAGGCGGGAAGCGGCCGGCTGATTGCGCCGTCCGGCGCGAGGTAGTTGCGGCGGCGCACCTCAAAGCGTGCAATGACGGGGAGCTCTTCGTTTGCTCTTTTGCTGGCCACGCTCACTCTCCTGGAGCGGTTCTGCCTGCCACGTTCAGCTATTTGGTGTTCGCGCCGCGACGATGCAATACCGCCGTAACTTCGCTCTGGGTGCAGGACCAGCTGACTTGCGCCTGATCACTTACGCCTGAGGACCTGCACCAGGTGGCTGCCCGGCAGGCGAAAGCCTGCTGTGTCCCTCATCCTTGTGCAGAGCGTGCGATCTCGACGCAGTGTTTTCGCTTACGTGAATTTCGTGCGAACACCGTGCCTTGCTACTGCGTTTGCGATCACAACGCGGCGAGCCCTCTTTCTCGGGCGAGCGACATGGCGTAATCTGCGCCGAGCTGCCCTTTGAGACGGGACGGGCCGACGTCTCCGTTTGACGGAACGGGCAGCGGTCAGGCCGTCGGCAGGCATCTCAGTCTGAACGCAGCGCCTGCCTTATGTGGCGCTCCCTCAACTTCAACATGAAGCAGGTTGGCCTGCCGCACACGCGGCAGACAAGGGAATGCGTAACCCTTGGAGGACGACATGGCGACATTCATAGTGAGGATCGACTGGACCGACCAGGGAATTCGCAGCGTCAAGGACGCGCCCAAGCGCAGCCGAGCGGCGAGAGAACTCGCCAAGACGCTCGGTGTCGAAATCAAGGAGGTCTATCTCACCTCCGGCGAGCATGACATCCTTCTCCTCGCCGAAGCGCCTCTCGGCGACAACATCACAAAGCTCGCGCTTGCCCTCAGTTCTCAGGGAAACATACGGACCTGCACCTCCCGGGCCTGGCCCGAGGCCGAGTGGACCAAGCTGATCGCCGAGCTTCCGTAGCGGCTTCGGATGCTCTGACGGATCTCTGCGCGGCCTGACCGACGGGTGCCGTCGCTGTTCTGCCCCCCGGCGACCTGTGCGAGTTCTGCGTGCGCGCAAGGCGACGGCTCACGTCGTCGTCAGCGGAACTGCATGCATTATTTATCCAGCCAGACTTCCTCGAAGCGCAGATTGTTGTACTGGCTGTTGTCATGCGGATGAAAGTTCCTCACGTAGGGCTGCCAGCAATTGCCGGCCGATGAGTGCAGGATGACCGGCCGCGCCGCGTCGGCGACCAGCAGGCGCTCGATGTCGAATACAATTTTGCGGCGCTTGTCCTTGTCGACCTCGCGCGACTGCGCGACGAGCAGCTTGTCAACCTCTGCATTGCAATACTGGGTGTAGTTGCGCTCGGAGTTGCAGGAATAGTTCTCGACCAGATTGCCGTCGGGATCGTCGACGCTGACGCCGGTGACATTGAGCCCGATCGTGTAGTCCTTGCGCTGCAGCCGCGAGTACCAGCGCGGCGTGTCCAGAATATCGAGCTCGGCGACGATATAGATCTTCTTGAGCTGGTCGGCGAGGATCACCGCCGGGTCGCGATAGGTCGGCAAATTGCGGGTCTGGATCTTGATCGACAGCGGCTTGGCGTCGCCGTAGCCGAGCTTCTGCATGATCGCCTGCGCGTCCGCGAGGTTCTTCTCGGTATCCGCGCCGTAGCCCATCAGCGTCGACAGTATCTCCGGCGGCATGCCCCACTCGCCTTCCGGCTTGGCCTGCATCGCACCGCCTAGCCGCCCGGTGCCTTCGAACAGGATGCTGTTGAAGGCCTTGCGATCCAGCGCCAGCGACATCGCCTTGCGAATCTCCGGATTGTCGAACGGCGGATTGACGCGGTTGACCAAGAGATTGATCTGCAAATTGGTCGACGTCATCTCGCAGATCGCGTTCGGCGCCCGCGCCTTGACGTCCTTCATCAGGGGAATGCTGACGTCGGACGGAAAGGTGATGTCGTAGTCGCCGGTCGCGAACGCCAGCATGCGCGTGGCGCGGCTGTCGATCGAGCGCACCGTGATCTCGTCGAGATACGGCCGATCCTTCTTGAAGTAATCGGGGTTGCGCACCAGGCGGATCGAATCCCCGCGCCGGAATTCGACGAATTTAAACGGCCCGGTGCCGATTGGCTTGGTGCGCATCACCTGCTGCGGCACGTGGCAGGGATAGACCACCGAAAAGGCGCTGGCGAGCAGCGCCAAGAGACCAGGTTGCGGCTCGGTCAGCTCGAAGGTCGCCTCATCGTCGCCATTGACGCTGACATCCCTGAGTTTCGAATACCAGACCTTGCGCGGATTGCGCTTGAAGTCCTGGGTTTTGGAGTCTTGGGTCTCGCTCTTGCCGATCAGCATCCGCCAGGTGCATTGCACGTCCTTGGCCGTGAACGGCTGGCCGTCATGCCACTTCACGCCGTGCCTGAGTCTGAAGGTGAGCTTTGTGTTGGTGGAATCCCACGACCAGCTCTCGGCGAGATCAGGGATCACGGTGTCGATGCTTTCGTGCACCTTGGCCGGATCGAACACCACGAGGTTGTTGAAGACCGCCGCGAACGGCATCACCGAGGCGATGGTGGATTCTTCGAGCAGCGAGGTCGAGGGCGGATTGTCGTTGTGATAGAGCCGCAGCGTGCCGCCCTTCTTCTGCGCCGATGCAGGACTCTCAGCCATCGCCACGATGCCCAATGCCATGATGCACGTGGCCAGTTTGAACGACATTCTCGCCTCCCGGAATTTCTTGTTGTTGTCGCTTTCGGGCAGTCGACCACAACGCCAGGTGCCCCGCAATGACACGGGAGCGCAGATCATTGCCGGCTGCGTGGAACGCA
This sequence comes from Bradyrhizobium sp. USDA 4011, assembly GCF_054063415.1. Taxonomy (NCBI): domain Bacteria; kingdom Pseudomonadati; phylum Pseudomonadota; class Alphaproteobacteria; order Hyphomicrobiales; family Nitrobacteraceae; genus Bradyrhizobium; species Bradyrhizobium sp. USDA 4011. The sequence goes on along the minus strand of NZ_JBSSGG010000001.1, from coordinate 7,502,795 downwards.
GAACGAAGCCTTGGCGCGAACCGGGATTCGCAGGTGGCCGACGGTGGAACGGGTCCTGACACGGACCGTCGCCAGGCCCCTCTTGACCGGCCGTCGCACATCCCGTCACGGGGAATTAGGGTTGGATGCGACCTCGAAATTGGCTACACGTTTGGCGCCGAGAAACTCGGACCGTTTGGGGACTGCAAATGACCTATTGCTGCGGAATTCTGGTGCGCGACGGCCTCGTCATGATCGCCGATACCCGCACCAATGCCGGGCTCGACAACGTCTCGACCTTCCGCAAGCTGCACATCTTCGAAAAGCCCGGCGACCGCATCATGGCGATCGCCAGCGCAGGGAATCTCGCGATCAGCCAGTCGGTGCTGTCGACCCTGACCGAGGGCATGGAGGATCCGCACACCGGCGAGCTCGAGACGCTGATGAACGCGCCGACCATGTTCCAGGCGGCGCAGCGGATCGGCCGCGCCATCCGGTCGGTGCATGCCACCGAGGGCGATGCCCTGCGTTCCGAAGATATCTCGTTCGACGTCTCGTTCCTATTCGGCGGCCAGATCAAGGGCTCGCGGATGCGCCTGTTCATGGTCTACACCGCCGGCAACTTCATCGAATGCACCATCGACACGCCGTATTTGCAGATCGGCGAGCACAAATACGGCAAGCCGGTGCTCGACCGCGCCATGCATTACGACGTCGAGCTCTACGAGGCGCTGAAGACCGGGCTGATCTCGATGGATTCGACGATGCGCTCCAATCTCGGCGTCGGCCTGCCGATCGACGTGCTGGTGGTGCGCAGCGACGCCTGCGAGGCGGACCTCAACCACCGCATCGAGGCCGGCGAGCCCTATTTCCACGATCTGCGCTCGCGCTGGTCGGCTGCGCTGCGCGCGGCGCACCAGAACATTCCACGTCCACCCTACAAGAACGAAACCGAAGCAAAGACCAAGTAAGAGGAAACTGAGAGATGACCGAGGCAACCAGCAAGATCGCGCTCGTGACCGGCGCCGGCACCGGTGTCGGACGCGCCGCGTCGCTCGCTTTGATGGACAAGGGCTACACCGTGGTGCTCGCCGGACGCCGCATGGAGATGCTGGAAGAGACCGCCAAGCGTCGGTCCCGCCGGCAAGAGCCTGTGCGTGTCGGCCGACATGGCCAATCCGGCCGCGATCGCCGCGCTGTTCGACAAGGTAAAGGCGACCTATGGCCGGCTCGACGTGCTGTTCAACAATGCCGGCATGGGCGCGCCGCCGGTCAATTTCGAAGATCTGCCGCTCGAGCAGTGGCAGGCCGTGGTCAACACCAACCTCACCGCGCCGTTCCTGTGCACCCAGCATGCCTTCCGCATCATGAAGGACCAGACGCCGCGCGGCGGCCGCATCATCAACAACGGCTCGATCTCGGCGCACGCGCCGCGGCCGTTCTCGGCGGCGTACACCTCGACCAAGCACGCCATCACCGGCCTGACAAAAGCCTCCAACCTCGACGGCCGCATGTATGACATCGCGGTCGGCCAGGTCGACATCGGCAACGCCGCGACCCCGATGACCGATCGCATGGTCAACGGCCCCGGCGTGCTGCAGCCGGACGGCACCACCAAGCACGAGCCGCGCATGGACGCCAAGGCGGTCGGCGACGCCGTCGCCTACATGGCCGGCCTGCCGCTCGACGCCAACGTGCTGTTCATGACGGTCATGGCGACCAAGATGCCGTTCGTCGGCCGGGGCTGATCTTCTTCTCCCTGCTCCGGCAGGACTGTCACGTCGGCATGGCCGGGCATAGCCGTCCGAAGGACGGCGTCGCTTCCGCTCCGCTTATGTCCCGGCCATGCCGTTCCAAGGGCGCACTGCCAAAATATCGAAAACAACCCCATGCAAAGGAGCCGGCGTTCGACACGGCAACTTGACACGTCGGGCAAATCAGCGGTATTTTTCCATTATTCCGAAATCATGCAAGCGCCCTCGCATCTGCTCCCTCGCCCCGCTCTTGCGCGGAGAGGGTTGGGGTGAGGGGCTGCTTCAGCGAAGCCGGTGTCAGAATAATTCGCGGAGAGTCCCCGTCACCCGACGCTTCGCGTCGACCTCTCCCCGCGAGCGGGGCGAGGTAGGGAGAAGCGCCCTACTCCAGCTTCTCGACGTCCCGCAGCGTCGGGAACAGCTTCATCCAGAGCAGCGCGACCGCGACCGTGGCGACGCCGCCGAGCACGGCTGACGGCACGGCGCCGAGCAGCGCCGCGGTGACGCCGCTCTCGAACTGGCCGAGCTGGTTCGACGCGTTGATGAACAGGAAGTTCACCGCGCCGACCCGGCCGCGCATCTCGTCGGGGGTGGCGAGCTGCACCAGCGAGAAGCGGATCACGACGCTGATCGTGTCCGCAGCGCCGAGCACCGCGAGCGCCAGCACCGACAGCCACATCCAGTGCGACAGTGCGAACACCACCGTCGCGACGCCGAACACGATCACCGCCTGGAACATGCGCATGCCGACGCGGCGGTTGATGGTATGCCGCGCCAGCACCATCGTCATCAGCAGCGCACCGACCGCGGGCGCGGCGCGCAGGATGCCGAGGCCGAGCGGCCCGGTCTGCAGGATATCGCGCGCATAGATCGGCAGCAGCGCGGTGACGCCGCCGAACAACACCGCGAACAGATCGAGCGAGATGGTGCCGAGGATCGCGGGATTGCTGCGTACGAAGGTGACGCCGGCGAACAGATCGTCCGACGAGCCGCCGTTCTTCACCGGTGCCTGCTGCAAGCGGCCGATGCCACTGGTGAGCAGCGCGCCGAACAGCCAGAACACCATCATGATGCCGTAGGGCGCGCTCGGCATCAGCGCATAGGCAAAGCCGCCGAGCGCGGGTCCGGTGATGGTCGCGACCTGCGCCGCGCCGCTCGAGATCGCGGTGGCCCGCTGCAACGAGCCCTGCGGCGCGATCAGCGGCAGCAGCGCGGCGGTCGCCGGGCTCTCGAACGCGCCGGCGATCCCGAGCACGAAGGTCGCGACGAAGATCTGGATCTCGGAGATGGTGCCGGCAAATGTGCTTCCGGCGAGAAACAATGCGGTCAGCGCCTCCGCGACCTGGCAGGCCTGCACCACACGCTTGCGCTCGAAGCGGTCGGCGGCGTGACCGGCGACGAACACCAATAGCGCCGTCGGCAGGAACTGCACCAGTCCGACCATGCCGAGGTCGAACGCGCTGCCGGTCAAATCGTAAATCTGCCAGCCGATCGCCACCGCGCCGATCTGGCTGGAGAAGCGCGACAGGCTGCGCGACGACAGAAAGAACAGGAACGGCCGGTGGCCGAGCAGATCGCGGGCGCCGGCCGGCGTGGCGGAGGACATGGATGATTGCGTGGCCGAGCACCTGCAACTTGTCAATGGATTCGAGGAGAACGCGCAACAGCATTGCGCTGCGCGGGGCCCCCACCCATAATCGCGTGAGGGTTCTTGGGGGCGTGATGCTGCAGTTGCAATCGGCGTTCGGCGTGGTGGCGTTGCTCGTGATCGCCTGGGCGTTGAGCGAGAATCGGAGCCTCGTATCGTTGCGGCAGGCGGCGATCGGGCTCGTCGTCACGATCGTCACCGCGCTGGTGCTGATCAAGGTGCCGCTGGTGACGCAGGCCTTCGGCGCGATCAACGATGCCGTCGGCACCATCGCCGCCGCGACGCGCGCCGGCACCGCCTTCGTGTTCGGCTATGTCGGCGGCGGCCCGGCGCCGTTCGATCCCAAAGCGCCGGGCTCGGATTTCATCCTCGCCTTCCAGGCGCTGCCGATCGTGCTGGTCATGAGCGTGCTGACGACGCTGTTGTTCTATTGGCGCGTGCTGCCGCCGGTGGTGCGCGGCATGGCCTGGCTGCTGGAGCGGACGCTCGGCGTCGGCGGCGCGGTCGGGCTTTCGACCGCCGCCAACATCTTCCTCGGCATGGTGGAAGCGCCGCTGTTCATCCGCCCCTATCTGGCGCAGCTTAGCCGCAGCGAATTGTTTCTGGTGATGACCGGCGGCATGGCCGGGATCGCCGGTACGGTGCTGGTGCTGTACGCCACGCTGCTGGCGCCGCTGATATCAGATGCCGCCGCGCATTTCGTCATCGCCTCGGTGCTGGGAGCGCCGGCCGCCATCCTGGTCAGCCTGATCATGGTGCCGGAGACGACGGACAAGCGCACCGGCGGGTCGCTCGATGATCCCGATGTTCAGGTGTCATCGACAATGGACGCCATCGTGAAGGGCACCGCCGGCGGCCTCGAGCTGCTGATGAACATCATCGCGATGCTCTTGGTGCTGGTCGCGCTGGTCTATCTGGCGAATGCAATCATCGGCCTGCTGCCGGAAATCGGCGGCGCGAAGATCTCGCTGCAACGGTTGCTCGGTTACGTCATGGCGCCGGTATGCTGGCTGATGGGCCTGCCCTGGCCGCAGGCGATCACGGCCGGAAGCCTGATGGGCACCAAGACCGTGCTGAACGAGCTGATTGCCTATGTCGAGCTGTCGAAGCTCGGTCCCGACGCGCTCGATCCGCGCTCGCGGCTGATCATGCTGTACGCGATGTGCGGCTTTGCCAACTTCGCGAGCCTCGGCATCATGATCGGCGGCCTCGGCATCATGGCGCCCGAGCGGCGCGACGAGATCAACGCGCTCGGGCTGAAGTCGATCGTCTCGGGCACGCTGACGACCTGCCTGATGGGCGCGATCGTGGGGGCGATGACGTGACGCCGGGCCGCATGTTCAAGGGAGACGACGGACGCCCCGGCCTAACGGCTGGTGTGATCCGCCCCACCCGCCTCCTTGATGAAGGCGAGCAGCAACGTGCCGAGCCGAGCCGGCTGCTCCTGCTGGATCCAGTGACCGGCGCCGTCGATCAGTTCGATGTCACCCATCCTCGCCGCCGCCTTCGTCCTCATCAGATCGAGCGCGCCCGGCGCCGCATAGGTGCCCCAATCGCTTGTCCCGCCGATGAAGAGCGACGGGACATCGATCGTCTTGCCCGAGAACAGGCGCAACTCAGCGTTCAGGCCAGGATCGGAAAAGACGCGATAAGCCATGAGGGCGCCTTGAAACCCGGTGCGGCCGTACTCCGCCGTGTACACGCCAAGTTCCGGCTCGGTGAGCCATTTGCAGGCCGAGACCTCGGCGGCGGAAGGTTGGAATGGAGCGACGGTCTGCGACATCGTCTTGCCGAGATCCATCACGTAGTAGGTCGGCATTTGTGCAAGTTCTGTGGCGGTTGGCGCCTTCAACGGATGCGGCTTGTTTCCCGGCCAGTCAGCGCTCTTCACGTGGAAGAATGCACGAAGAAACGCGTGTAAGCCTTGAGGGGGATGCCACAGGTCATCGTTCGCCTGCCGCGTGCTCAGGTATTGCTGGTAATGCTGTCTCGGCGGATCGAGCGCCGCCAGCGCGGCCGCCAGCTTCTGGCTTTCAGTGTTCGGTTGAACCGACGATGCCGCGCTTTCTGCAATGTTGAACGGAAACGCCGGCGGACCTGGGAACGGCGCGCTCATCAGCACCACCGAGGGAAAGACGTCAGGTCGGGCTAGCGCACAATAGGCCGCCACGGGCGAGCCGAAATCGTGCCCGACGAGCATCGCCGTACGCCGATAGCCCAATGCCGACACCAATCCGAGGGCGTCACGCGTCATGTTCAGGAGGCTGAAGGGCCCTAGCGCGGCATCATAGTCATTCACCCAACCGGTGGTGCGGCCGAAACCCCGCTGATCGGGTGCCACGACATGGTACCCGGCGTCAGCCAGAATTGGGATCAGGTGTCGCCAGCCGTAAGCCAGATCCGGAAAGCCGTGCAGAAGCAGCGCGAGCGGCCGGCCGGGGCTTTCGTAACCAGCCTCGAGAAGATGGACGTCGAGACCGTTGACCCCATGGATCATCCGCGAGCGGACCCCGTAGGGAAGCGTGCCTGCGCCATACGTTGATGAGGTCATATCAGCCGCTCCTAAGGGATTCGCGCCGGTCGGTCGAAGTAAAGCCGCAACCAGGCTGGCTGCCCCCATCGCCAGGACGGCTCGTCGGGACGCTTCCCGGCTTGGGATTTGGTCGAGCGGCATCGCCGGACACTTTCTATGGTGATCGCCATAGTATGGCGATCACCATAGCGGCGTCAAGCGAAACGTATTATCTTCGCGGCATGCCACGTAAGACTGATGCCCGCGCGCGCGCGATCGCCACGGCCGAACGGCTGTTTCGCATCCAGGGCTACACCGCGACCGGATTGACCCAGATCATTGCAGAAAGCGGTGCGCCGAAAGGATCGTTCTACTTCCACTTTCCACGCGGCAAGGCACAGCTCGCAGAAGAAGCGATCGATCATTACCTCGCGGCTAGAATTGCTGTTTTGCGGAGCATCTCGGCGAATACGGCGGGCGATGTCCTCAATTTCGTTCAGGAGATTTTCCGCGCATTCGCCGCCGAAATGGTCGCCTCTGATTTCCAGTATGGATGTCTCATGCAAAATCTGGCGAACGAGCTGCCCGCGCTCGATGCCGAGCTAACCAAACGGGTGGCGCGCGGATTCGTTGATTCGACCGAGATCATCGCCGAGCATTTCAGGGGGTGCGGCTTCACTCCCGCACGCGCATCCTCTACCGCAGCCGCATTGGTCGCCGCCCTCGAAGGCGCGCGAACCATCGCCCGCCTCGAACGGACGCCGGCGATATTCGAGGCGCTGGCGGATGTCAGTGTCCAGAGGCTGTGTGTGCCCGGGTGATCCGGGTCCCGACGTGCCGCGTCATTCCGGGGGCGTCCGAAGGGCGAGCCCGGAATCCATCGGGCCGCGCTAAAAAGTCGTCATGGCCGGGTCAACCCCGGCCATGACGAAGCGAGGCTTACGCCTTCAGCTCCACCGTCTTGAACTCGGCCGGCAGGATCACCTCCAGCAGTTCGACGTCGTCGGAATAGTCCAGGATCATGTGCCGGATGCGCGGCGGCTGGGTCCAGGCGCTGCCTTGCTGCATCAGCGTCTCGCCCTCGCCTTCCATGTAGGTTTTCACCCAGCCCTTGAGCACGTAGACCATCTGGAAGTCGACGTCGTGGAAGTGCAGCTTCGACACCTCGTCCGGATTGCACGGTCCCTGCAGCCGGATGACATGCGCCTGCGCGAGGCCATGCGAGGCGGCGGCGATGCCAAGATCGCGATACTTGGCGTAGGCGCGCAGCCCATCGGCCTTGAAATCCTCTTCGCGGTGATGGCTGATGGCGACGCGCTGCTTCGGCCGTGCCTTGGTTGCTGCCTTGGTTGCTGCCTTGGTTGCCGTCTTGGGCGCGCTCTTCTTGGCCGCGGTGACGCGGCCCTTGGACTTGATGGTCTTGCGCGCGGACGATTTCGCCGACGATTTCTTGGCGCCGGCGCCGAACCCCGACCATTTCTTCTTCACCGCGGTCTTGGCTGCGGATCTCGATGCCGTCTTCTTGGCCATTGTTCGCCTCCCGTCTTCTTGTGACTGTTAGAGGCTAACACAAGTCGCGCCGCGCGAGGCGGGCAAAGGCGCAAGCCGCGCCTCGCCGCCCTTGCGGATCAATGCAGCCGGAACACGCCGTCGACGGCGCGCAGTTCGGCCGGCTTGACCAGCTTGGAATGCGCCACCGTTACCGAAAACAGCGGGCCTTCGAGCTTCTCCTGCCAGAAGGCGAGGAAATCCTGCAGCGCCGGAAATTTCGGAAACAGGTCGTAGTTCTGCCAGACATAGGTTTGCAGCAACGAGGGATGATCCGGCATCCGATAGAGGATTTGCGCCGTCGTCAGCCCATACCCCAACAACTGCTTCCGGAAATCGTCGGAAACACCCCCACCAACTCGCGAGACCATGCCAACCTCCTGTGACGGAGCGCATTCACATGGCGGCCGACTCCCGCCGGACCACCGGCAATGGATGCGCTCACATGAGAGAAATGTGACGCACGCGACTAACCCATCTCAAGCCTAAATGTTTAATAGGTTGTTGAAATTTCTTGCGTTAGCAGCAGCTTACCGCATCTGCTAATAGCCCGGTGCCCCCTGCCGGGCGGTATTAAGGATGCCGAAATGATGCTGGCAGCCGTCATTCGCGAGTGCCAATTTTTCTGCTAGAGCCACTTGCCCGCCGCCAAGGCTTGGCCTATCTCCTGCTCAGCCAGCTTGGCACTCGCTGGGCTGGACTGCTAACACTCCAAAAATCTACAGCATATGCAAACGTTTAGGAGGACTGCATGAAATTCCGTCCGCTTCACGACCGCGTCGTGGTCAAGCGCATCGACGCCGAAGAGAAGACTGCTGGCGGCATCATCATTCCGGACAGTGCCAAGGAAAAGCCCTCGCAGGGCGAAGTCATCGCCGTCGGCCCGGGCGGCCGCGACGAAGCCGGCAAGCTGATCCCCATCGACCTCAAGGTCGGCGACCGCGTCCTGTTCGGCAAGTGGTCCGGCACCGAGGTCAAGATCGACGGTGAAGATCTGCTGATCATGAAGGAAAGCGACGTCATGGGCGTGCTCGACGTCCCCGCTTCCAAGAAGAAGGCGGCCTAAGCGCCTCTTTCCCTCCCAGGTAAATCTCAAGGAAAAATTCAGATGGCAGCTAAAGAAGTCAAATTCTCCGTCGATGCTCGCGACAAGATGCTGCGCGGCGTCGACATCCTCGCCAACGCGGTGAAGGTCACTCTCGGCCCTAAGGGCCGCAACGTCGTGCTCGAGAAGTCGTTCGGCGCTCCCCGCATCACCAAGGACGGCGTCACCGTCGCCAAGGAGATCGAGCTCGAGGACAAGTTCGAGAACATGGGCGCCCAGATGGTGCGCGAAGTCGCCTCCAAGTCCGCTGACGCGGCCGGCGACGGCACCACCACAGCCACCGTGCTCGCCCAGGCGATCGTGCGGGAAGGCGCCAAGTCGGTTGCCGCCGGCATGAACCCGATGGACCTGAAGCGCGGTATCGACCTCGCGGTCGAAGCCGTCGTTGCGGACCTCCAGAAGAACTCGAAGAAGGTCACCTCGAACGACGAGATCGCCCAGGTCGGCACCATTTCGGCCAACGGCGATGCCGAGATCGGCAAGTTCCTCGCCGACGCCATGAAGAAGGTCGGCAACGAGGGCGTGATCACGGTCGAGGAAGCCAAGTCGCTCGAGACCGAGCTCGACGTCGTCGAGGGCATGCAGTTCGACCGCGGCTACATCTCGCCCTACTTCGTCACCAACGCCGACAAGATGCGCGTCGAGATGGACGACGCCTACATCCTCATCAACGAGAAGAAGCTCTCCTCGCTGAACGAGCTGCTCCCGCTGCTCGAGGCCGTGGTGCAGACCGGCAAGCCGCTGGTCATCGTCGCTGAAGACGTCGAAGGCGAAGCCCTCGCCACCCTCGTCGTCAACCGCCTGCGTGGCGGCCTGAAGGTCGCGGCCGTCAAGGCTCCGGGCTTCGGCGATCGCCGCAAGGCCATGCTGCAGGACATCGCGATCCTGACCGGCGGCCAGGCCATCTCGGAAGACCTCGGCATCAAGCTCGAGAACGTCACGCTGCAGATGCTGGGTCGCGCCAAGAAGGTGATGATCGACAAGGAAAACACCACGATCGTCAACGGCGCCGGCAAGAAGGCCGACATCGACGCCCGCGTTGCCCAGATCAAGGCGCAGATCGAGGAGACCACCTCGGACTACGACCGTGAGAAGCTGCAGGAGCGTCTCGCCAAGCTGGCAGGCGGCGTCGCGGTGATCCGCGTCGGCGGCGCGACCGAGGTCGAGGTGAAGGAGCGTAAGGATCGCGTTGATGACGCGATGCATGCGACCCGCGCGGCTGTCGAGGAAGGCATCGTCCCGGGCGGCGGCGTCGCCCTGCTCCGTGCTTCCGAGCAGCTCAAGGGCCTGCGCACCAAGAACGACGACCAGAAGACCGGCGTCGAGATCGTGCGCAAGGCGCTGTCCTCCCCGGCTCGCCAGATCGCGATCAACGCCGGTGAAGACGGTTCGGTCATCGTCGGCAAGATCCTGGAGAACAAGGCCTACAATTACGGCTTCGACTCCCAGACCGGCGAGTATGCCGACCTCGTCAAGAAGGGCATCATCGACCCGACCAAGGTCGTCCGCACCGCGATCCAGAACGCTGCCTCGGTTGCCGCGCTGCTGATCACCACGGAAGCGATGGTTGCCGAGCTGCCGAAGAAGAACGCCGGCGGCCCCGCAATGCCTCCGGGCGGCGGCATGGGCGGCATGGACTTCTAAGGTCCAGCCACTCGGGCAATTTACGAAATGCAAAACCCCGGCAGCGATGCCGGGGTTTTTGTTTTGGGCGGTCAACGGCGCACTTGTTGCCGCACGCTCAAGTTGGACGGTCTGCGCAGCCTCGCGCGGAAGCAGGACGTTGCTGCCCACGGCAAGCGTTGCTTATGCACAGCACTCTCCATAAACATATGTTAGTTGAGTTGACATTCTAAAAAAAATATCGGCGAGAGTCGCAAACCGAACCGACAACCCCGCCTTCGTCCCGCACAGTAAGCTCGGGACGAAATCGAAGGTCACTCAAAAATCCGAATCGAACACGGAGCGTCAGCTCCCGTGACGCGAGCAGGCGTCGCGGAGAATGCTTTCGCTTGAGAGGGAGGCTGTGTGGTGAGTGAAAGCCAAATGAAAGTCACGGTGAACGGCAGGCGTTTCTTCGCAATGCTGTTGTCGAGCCAACAGTCCGACCAGACGGGCACAACGCAAGCCCGCGAACCAGCCAGGCAACGCTTCGCCGCGGTTCTCCGCGAGGCTGCCTAAAGAAGCGGCGTTCAACTCACATCGAGGATTCGTTCGAGGAGGGATCTGGCCGGTTGGATGAAGCCCAGTGACGAGCATGCAGCCCCCACTGCCCGATGCTCCGTCAAAAGCCGTAGGTGCGCGATGCCCCCCAAGTACCCGCACCGACCTGAGGCCAATCCAACCGGCCGGAGCTTTTCCGCAAAAGCAAAAAAGCATTATGGGAGGGGAGGCTCACATGGGCATGGTCATGGTCAAATGTCCGCAAACCGGGCACGCGATTTCCACCGGAATCAAAACCGATCGCGAGAGCTTTCGACGCAGTACGGTGTTCTTCTCCCGCACCTCCTGTCCATTCTGCCGCACCGATCACGCCTGGTTTGCGCGAGACGCCTGGGTCGACGAGCCGAGCATCCGCATGCGGGGGCGCCGCAGCGTCGGTTCACCGGCCTGAAGAGTTGCCGCCACGATTGATGATCGCGATGGAGGGACGCCATGGCGCATGTGCAGATCTCAACGGAAACGTCTGCCTGGCTGCTGCAGGCCAAGGACTTTCTCGATGAAGCACGACGGCTGAAGCCGGGCCCGGAGCGCAATGAGTTGCGCCAGACGGCGAAGGTGCTGCGTGAGATTGCCAAGATCGAGATGGCGTCCTCCCCCGCGCGGGCGCCTGATCGGCGGCCAGGAAGCTGATCGCGCCGGGAGCGCGCTCACACGGCGTCGTCCGCCTCGATTTCCGAGATGCGCGGATCGTCGGCGAGCGCCGCTCCTCCGGTTCGAACCTTGTCGCCCGAGAAGATCTGCTCGGCCTCCAGACGCATGACGCGATGGCATTCGCACGCCGCCGCCAACAGCCGCGCCCGGTCGATCTCGATCCGGCCTCGTTGATCGGATCTGATCGCACCGCGCTTGCGCAGATTGCGCATCAGCAACGTCACCGTTGTTCGTCGTACGCCGAGAATTTGCGACAGCGCCTGCTGGGTGAGCGGAAGAACGTCGCTGTCGACGCGGTCGCGCAGCTGGAGCAGCCAGCGCGCCATCCGCGCTTCGACCGGGTGGAGCGCATTGCAGGCGGAGCCAAGCTGAAACTGGATCAGCATCGATCTGACGTGCTTTTGGATCGCCTGCCGGATCCCGGGGCTGCGGCCGAAAGCTGCATGAAAGCGCGCCGCGGGAACCCGCGACGCGGTACCGGCCGCACGAACAACTGCGGTAATGCCTGACGGTGACGCCCCAAGCACCGAAAGACTGCCCACGGCCCCCTCGCTTCCGACCACACCGGTGGCGACCGTGTGCCCGTCCGCCATGTCGATCATCAGCAAGATCGCCCCGCTGTGGGGAAAGAAGACGTAGTCGATCTCGTCACCGGCGCGCGCCAGGACAGCATCCTGTTCGAGCGCGACCGTCTCAAGTTCGGGCCTCAGGAGGTCCAAATCCGCCGGCGACAGTGTTGCGAGAAGGCGGTTACGCGTTCCGCCGGAAATGCCTACCTGCGGGAACGTCATGAAGGGTCGCACGGCAAACTCACTCGGACACAAGCTCAAAAACGAATTCCAAACGCTTGACCACACGATGGAATTCTCTGCGGCCGCGTCCCAAGAGTTAGATGCAAATGCGCCGCCGGACGCAATAGCTAAATGCGCATTGTTGCCCCGTAGAACTTCGGAACCGCGAGAGTTCCAATTCTTCTACCCGCCGCGCGCGGCGTCCTGAAAGCAGGCGCGCAGCCAGTCGATGGTGACGCGCGTCGCCACATCGCGCTTGAGATGGCTTTGCACCAGAAGCCAGACGTCGCGCCGCTTCGGCAGCAGCGTGGCGCGCAGACGGCGATCGGTCATCAGGTCCACGCAACTATGCTCCGGCAGCACGCCGACCGCTTGATGCGACTGGATGAGCTTGTGGATGATGCGGACATTGTCGGTGACGCAGCGCGCACGAAGCCGCTTCGCGCGCAGGAACTGCATCTCGGGGATTGCTCCGAGCTCGTCCGGATAGGCGCACGTCACCGCCTCTCCGGTTGTCGTCGCGGCCGGCTCGAAGAAATACAGCCTGACCTCGGCGAGCTTCGAGATCGCAAAGTCGCCCTTGTCGGGCTTGCGCAGGCGGATCGCGAGATCGGCTTCCCAGCGCGAGAATTTGACGTTGTCGCTCGAGGTCAGGAATTGCAGCGTGAGGCCCGGATTGGCGCGCAGCAATGCGCTGGTACGCGGCGCGAGCACTTCCTCGGCGATCGCGTTGGTGGAGGCAATGCGCAGCCGGCCGACCGGCCCGGGCAGGCTTTCGCCGATCCGGCCGATCTCCTCGGCATGCGCGGCCATCGCCTGGATATGTGCGAGCACCAGGTCGCACTGCCGGGTCGGCTTGCGGACGCCGTCGGCCGCCTCGAACAGCCGCAGCCCGAGCGCGCGCTCGATCCGCGCCAGCCGGCGGCCGACGGTGGTCTCGTCGATGCGCAGCCGCGCGCTGGCGCCGGCATAGGTGCCCTCATCCCTGACGGCCGCGATGATGCGAAGGTCGTCCCAGTTCATGGCCTCAGGCTACATCGCCTCCGGCTGGCCTGCAATAACGCAGCCACCGGCTGCAATATCCCTGCATAACAGCAGGCCGGTCCGCGGCTATATTTTCGCACGACGCATCCCCGGAGTTCTCACGACCATGACCGCGGCCAAAACGCTGATGCAGCTTGCCGGTATCGACCTCACCCCGCCCCGCCTCGGCGACAGCTGCCTCGTGCTGATCGACATCCAGAACGAGTATCTCGCAGGTCCCCTCGCGTTGCCCGACGCCAAACCCGCGATTGCGCGCGCGACCGCATTGCTCGCCCGCGCGCGGGAAAGCGGCACGGCGATCATCCACATCGCGCACAAGGGAGCGCCGGGCGGCCTGTTCGATCGCACCGCGGAGCGCGGCGCGATCGTCGCGCCGCTCAAGCCGCGGCCCGGCGAGATCGTGATCGAGAAGCAATTGCCGAACGCTTTCGCCGGCACCGACCTGAACGCGCAGCTTGCCGCGGCCGGCCGCAAGGAGCTCGTGCTCGCCGGCTTCATGACGCATATGTGCGTGAGCTCGACCGCCCGCGCCGCGCTCGATCTCGGCTTCCGCACCACCATCGACGCAGACAGCTGCGCCACCCGCGACCTGCCCGACGGCACTGGCGGCACGATCGCCGCGAAGCTCATTCACGAGGTCGCCCTCGCCGAACTGTCCGACCGCTTCGCGATCATCGCACGCGGCAATGCCCTCGCCTGAGGATGCAATATGCTCCAGCTCTATTTCTTTCCCATGGCCTGCTCGCTCGCCAGCCGCATCGCGTTGATGGAAGCCGGCATCGAGGCGCGTTACCACCTTGCCCATATCTGGACCAAGAAGGTGCTGGACGACGACAGCGATTTTCGCGTGGTGTCACAGAAGGGTGCGGTGCCGGTACTGGTTCTTGAGAACGGCGAGCGGCTGACCGAAAGCGCGGCCGTGCTGCAGTATATCGCCGATCGGAAGCCCGAGCTCGGTCTCGCGCCGCCGCCGGGCGACCTGGACCGCTATCGCCTGCAGGAATGGCTGAGCTTCATCGGCACCGAGATCCACAAAGGCTTCCTGTTTCCGACCTTCTGGTACAAGGACGATGCATCGAAGGCTAGCGCGCGCGAACGGATCGGGCAAACCGTGTCGGTCGCCGCCGCGCGCCTCAATGGTCGCGACTATCTCGTCGGCGACCGCTTCACGGTCGCCGACGCGCATCTCGCCTGGGCCTTGATGCTGCTTCGCTCTGCCGGCGTCGATATCGCGCAGTGGCCCGAACTCGTCGACTATCTTGCGCGAATGCAGGCGCGGCCGCACGTGAAGGCCGCCGTCGGCATCGAGACACAGCTGTGGAAGAAGATGGCGGCGTGATCGCCGGCGAGCGCTCCCTCTCCAGCGAGGGCTTACGAGCGCATCGACCTTGATCGGCTACTGAAACGCGACCTCGGCAAAGCTGCGCAGCTTGCGCGAATGCAGCCGCTCGGATTCCTGCTGCTTGAGCCGCTCCAGCGCCTTCAGGCCGATCTGAAGGTGCTGGCCGACGCGCTGGCGATAGAATTCGCTCGCCATGCCCGCCAGCTTGATCTCGCCATGCAGCGGCTTGTCGGAGACGCACAGCAGCGTGCCGTAGGGCACGCGGAAGCGGTAGCCATTGGCGGCGATCGTCGCCGATTCCATGTCGAGCGCGATGGAGCGCGATTGCGACATCCGCCGGATCACCTGCGGGCCGCTGATTTCCCAATTGCGATTGTCGACGCTGGCGACCGTGCCGGTGCGCATCAAGCGCTTGAGCTCGAAGCCGGTGAGCCCGGTCACCTCACCGACCGCCTCCTCGAGCGCGACCTGCATCTCCGCAAGCGCGGGGATCGGCACCCAGAGCGGCAGCTCGTGATCGAGCACGTGATCCTCACGGACATAGCCATGGGCCAGCACGTAGTCGCCGAGCCGCTGCGTGTTGCGCAGTCCGGCGCAATGCCCGATCATCAGCCAGGCATGCGGCCGCAGCACCGCGACGTGATCGGTGATGTTGCGCGCGTTCGACGGGCCGATCCCGATATTGACCAGCGTGATGCCGCGATAGCCGGGCTCGACGAGATGAAACGCCGGCATCTGCGGCACGCGCTCCGATGCGGTGCCCGTGGCGCCGCCGCCTGCCAGCGCGCTGCGCGTGATCAGATTGCCGGGCGCGACGAACGCCTCGAGGCCTTCCTCGCCCGCCGCGAGGCGCTGGAGGCTCGATTGTGCGAAGGCGTCGACATAGAACTGGTAGTTGGTGAAGATCACGAAATTCTGGAAGTGCTCGGGATCGGTGCCGGTGTAGTGATAGAGCCGGCGCAAGGAGTAATCGACGCGTGCGGCACGGAACAGGGCCAGCGGCTCGGGCGTCCCCGGCGTCAGTTCAAACGTTCCGTCGGCGATCGCATCGTCCATCGCCGCAAGGTCCGGCGTATCGAACACGTCGCGCAGCGATCGTGTGAACGCCGAGCTGTCGGCGACGGTCAGCGCCGCCTCGATATTGATGTCGCGCCGGTAAGCGAAATGAATCGGGATCGGCTCGCTGGACTCCCCGATCTCGACCGCCACGCCGTGGTTCTTGATCAAGAGCCCGATCTGCTCGGTGAGATAGGTCCGGAAAATATCCGGCCGGGTGATGCTGGTCTCGTGGATGCCGGGTCCCGCGACGAAGCCGTAGGCAAGCCGCGAATCGAGCCTCGCATGCGACGAGGTCGTGATGCGCACGAACGGGTAGTGCGCACGCACCCGCGTCGTGCACGGCACCCCGTTGACATAGGCCTCGAAGCGACTGCGCAGGAAGGCTGTGTTGCGCTCGTAGATCTCTTCGAGACGGGCAACCGCCGCGCCGGCATCGACGAACGCTTCGGTCGTGATCGGCGGCGGAGTTTCGATGGGGGGTGTCGGAGACATGTTCGCTTTGCACCGGATCCGTTGCCGAGTTGGGACTCGCCCTGGATCAGCGCAGTATAGCGACAATGGCCTCCAGTTCCAGATCGGCGCCGAATCGCCCTATCCTGTCTGGCGCGGCGGCAGCGCGCAGATTTCGGACCTGGTCAGGAACCGGCGTTCGCGGCCATTGTCGAGCGAGAACATGCCGCCGCGGCCGGGAACGACGTCGATGATCAGATCGGTGTGCTTCCAGACGTCGTATTGCGAGCCGCTGATGTAGAACGGCGCCCCGCCGATCTCGCCGAGCTTGACGTCATAATCGCCGATCAGGAAGTCGCCTTGCGGATAGCACATCGGCGACGAACCGTCGCAGCAGCCGCCGGACTGGTGAAACAGCACCGGCCCATGATCGGCGACGATCTCGGCAATCAGCGCCAGCGCAGCCGGCGTCGCGGTCACCTTGTCAGCCATCTCGGCCTCCGTGATGGAGGCTGCGGCGGGACACCCGCCGAAGCCGTCTTCGTCCCCGAACGCGGAGGCAGCCGGGTTATCAGAAGAAGCCGAGCTTCTTCGGGCTGTAGCTCACCAGCATGTTCTTGGTCTGCTGGTAGTGGTCGAGCATCATCTTGTGGTTCTCGCGGCCGACGCCGGACTGCTTGTAGCCGCCGAACGCCGCATGCGCCGGATAGGCGTGGTAGCAGTTGGTCCAGACCCGGCCGGCCTGGATGGCCCGGCCGAACCGGTAGCAGCGATTGACGTCGCGGCTCCAGATGCCGGCACCGAGGCCGTAGAGCGTGTCGTTGGCGATCGAGAGCGCGTCCTCATCGTTCTTGAAGGTGGTCACGGACACCACGGGCCCGAAGATCTCCTCCTGGAAGATGCGCATCTTGTTGTGGCCCTTGAACACGGTCGGCTTGACATAGTAGCCGCCCGAGAGCCCGCCGCCGAGATTGTTGCGCTCGCCGCCGGCGAGCACCTCGGCGCCTTCCTTCTTGCCGATGTCGATGTAGGAGAGGATCTTCTCGAGCTGCTCGGAGGACGCCTGCGCGCCGATCATCGTGGTCGGATCGAGCGGGCTGCCCTGGGTGATCGCTTCGACGCGCTTCAGCGCGCGCTCCATGAAGCGGTCATAGATCGATTCATGGATCAGCGCCCGGCTCGGGCAGGTGCAGACCTCACCCTGGTTCAGCGCGAACATCACGAAGCCTTCGATCGCCTTGTCGAAGAAATCGTCGTCCTCGGCGCAGACATCCTTGAAGAAGATGTTGGGCGACTTGCCGCCGAGTTCGAGCGTCACCGGAATCAGGTTCTGCGACGCATATTGCATGATCAGCCGGCCGGTCGTGGTCTCGCCGGTGAAGGCGATCTTGGCGATCCGGTTCGACGAGGCGAGCGGCTTTCCGGCCTCGAGACCGAAGCCGTTGACGACGTTGAGCACGCCCTTCGGCAGCAGGTCGCCGATCAGCTCGAGCAACACCATGATCGAGGCCGGCGTCTGCTCGGCCGGCTTGAGGACGACACAGTTGCCGGCGGCAAGCGCCGGTGCGAGCTTCCAGACCGCCATCAGGATCGGGAAATTCCAGGGAATGATCTGGCCGACCACGCCGAGCGGTTCGTGGAAGTGATAGGCGATAGTGTCGTGATCGATCTCCGAGATCGAGCCTTCCTGTCCGCGGATCGCGCTGGCGAAGTAGCGGAAGTGATCGATCGCCAGCGGCATGTCGGCGGCCATCGTCTCACGGATCGGCTTGCCGTTGTCCCAGGTCTCGGCAGTGGCGAGCTTTTCGAGATTGGCTTCCATCCGGTCGGCGATCCTGTTGAGGATCAGCGAGCGCTCGGCGACGCTGGTCTTGCCCCAGGCGTCCTTGGCTGCGTGTGCGGCATCGAGCGCGGCCTCGATATCCGACGCGTCGGAGCGCGGGATCTCGCAGACCGGAAGGCCGGTCACCGGCGAGATGTTCTCAAAATACTTTCCGGACCGGGGTTCGCGCCATTCGCCGCCGATGAAATTGCCGTAGCGCTTGGCGAACGGCGCCTTGAGCACGGACTGCATGTCAACCTTGTTCATCTGTTCCTCCGTTGGCACGCCGATGCACACGGCGTTGGCCGGAACGCTCGGTCAAATCAGGCGAACAGAACAGGGGCCCGCCCCAAGGGCCGCAGGGGAACTGTCGCAAATCTGAGACAGAGTGCGCCGCAAATTGGCACAGATGCGTCAGCGCTCCGGGCGCTGGTCCTGAACGCTCGAAAACGCCTTAGCGATGCAAGCCGAGCTGCTTGAGCTTGCGGTGCAATGTGGCGCGGGACATGTCGAGATCCTTGGCGGCTTTCGACACATTGCCGCCGGCGCGCGCCAGCGCACGCTGCAACGCTGCACGTTCCGCGGCGGCCAGGCCGCCGTCGTCGCGCGTCTCGCCGATCAGATCGGCCGCCGGCAACGGCCGCGCCAGCGACGCCGCGTTGAGGCCAAGCGCGCGGCGCGCAGCGCGCGTTGCACCGATCACGAGATCGTCGCGATCGACCGCGAGCAGCGAGTTGACGGCGCGCTCGCTACGCGGTGTCAGCAGAATTCGCGCATCGGGAAACGCCCGGCGAAAATTCTCGGCTTCGATCGCGCGCGCGGCGTCCCTCACCGTTGTCGCGATCAGCCGGGAAAATCCGCCGGTCAGGTCCGCCCGGCAGGACGACACATCGAGCGCCGCGGCAAGCTCGCCATGCTCGTCGAAGATCGGCGCGGTGGTGCAGAACAGTCCGGAATTGCGCGTGAAGAAGTGCTGCCCGCGGTCGATCGACAGCGGGCGCTTCTCGACGATGCAGGTGCCGATGCCGTTGGTCCCCTCGTACTTCTCGCTCCAGACCGCACCGGTCCAGAGCCCCCAGGCGTCGAACGTCGCGTCATCGGCGCCCGCGCCGCGCCGGTCGACGACGACGCCGTCGCGGTCCGCCAGCAGCACCGAACAGCCGACCCCGCCCACCGCGAGGAACAGCCGGTCGAGCGTGCGCTGGGCGACTTTCAGGAATTCGCCGAGCCGCTGCTGGGCGGCGGCGATTTCAGCCTCGCCGAGACGATGCGACGGCAGGCGGCTCGCCGGATCGAGCGCATGCAGATGGCCCGAACGACGCCACGACGCCGACAGGTCGGATGGCGCCCCGCCTCCCGCCAGCACGTCGAGAACCCTGTCCGTGTGCATGACGCCTGGCGACCGGCTCATGCTTCCCTCCCCTGCTCCGCGGGTTCTGTGACCCTCGTAAGCTCGGCGCTGTTGGCCCCGGCATCCTTGTATTTCGCAGGATATAGCGCCGCCAGCGGCCGTTCAAGGGATGGGACTGCGACCTTCGGACAGGTAGGGGGGCTGCATCGCGTCGTTCACGCCGTGGGGGCGGCGCCCCCAAGGAGGACGGCGCTTACTGAATCCTCGCCAAGACCGCGAGGCGGCGGATGCCCTTGTTACGGTAGGCATCGAGGAACGCGTAATAGTCCCTGAACGAGACGCAACCGTTGGAGTCGCCGTTCGGACCGAGCATGAAGGTGTGCGCGAGCAGGCCGTCGCGGTTGAAGATCTTGCCCTCGCCGCCGATCGGATTGAGCCGCAGCGCCGGCACGCCGTGGAACAGCGCCTCGCGCGGCTTGAGTTCGTAGATGTGCGGCGGCGTCACGCCGACCATCTTCATATGCGAGGACCTGGGATCGTCGAGCCTGGAGCCGAGGCCGGAATGCGCCTCGAGGCGCGTGCCGTCGGGCAAATACACGGTCTTGGCCGAGATATCGTAGACCGCGGTCTGGCGGTCATAGGGCGGCGAGCCGCCGAGCATCGGGTTCTGGTCCAGCGTCGAGGGAATGCTGCCCGTGACATTGGCGTCGGCGGAGGCGAAGGAGAGCAGCCCGCCGCTCGGCTCGCGCTTGCCCCACAGCTTCTCGACCATGGTCTGCCGCTCGTTCGATGCGATCGACAGCACCGCGGCCTTGGCGCGCGCGGCCATGTCACGGACGCCACCGGATTTGGTCGCCTGCTTGGCCTCGGGCGCCTTCTCGGTCCCCTTGGACTCAACCGTCGCGGAGGGATCGTTGAGCGCCACCTTCAGATTGGCGGCGGCTTGCTTCTTGGCGGTCTCGACCGATTTCGGCGCCGGCAACGGCTTCGATGTCTCGGCGAGTTCTGCCGTCGCCACCGCCCTCGCCGCTACGGCGACCTTGGGTTCAGCGGCCTGCTTGATCGGGTCGATCTGCGGTGCGGCGTCAGCCACGACGCTGGACGCGACACCCTCGGGCGCGGCGGCCGCAAACCGATCGTTAAACATAAGTGACGGTGTCGGCGCTTCCGACTTCGCGACCTCGGTCTTGGCGGGCGCTGCCGGTGCGGGCGTCAGGGACGCGAACACCTCGTTGAACGCGGGCCGCGCGGCGACCGCGACGGGCCGCTTCACGACCGGCGCGTCAAACGACGCATTGCCGACCGACGGATAGACGCTCGCCGCAAAGATGTTGGCATAGACGGTCCAGGCGCAGCCAAGCACCAGCCCCGCCACCGCGGCGCTGCCGAGGAAATGCTGTGGGAGGATTTTTCGGGAGGATTTCTTGCGGCTTGGCGCCCCAAGAACATACGCACTCGCACTCGTACCCATACGCCCGGCGCTCAAAACAGGTCCACCTTTGTCCCTCACTCGACGCATCGTCGAACGATGTTCGGCTCAACGTCGCGCGGGGGCACAGACGGCCATTAAGGCGACTTTTAGTTAAATGCGACTTAACCGGATGAGATCCCCTGCAGCGCGGGAAGTGCCTGTGGCGTAGGGCTTTTTTAAGATGGCAATGGACCGGCAAAAGGGCTTTTTTGTCCCATGATGGGACACTCCGGCACGCGGCTCCGCTGCCGCATGCCGAGATAAATCCTAGGGAGAATTTCCTTGCCGACGGCCCCGTAGTCGCGCGAGGATCGAGCAAAATCCATCTCTCAATAGCTCAGCTTCGGATACCAGTCCGCGCCGCGCCCCTCGCGCGTGGTGTCGAGCAGGGTCCAGAGCGGATCCAGATCCGGCGCGCCGCGCGGGTCCTGGCCGGGGTCGACCGTGCCGGCTCCCATTTCGCCGGCCCAGAAATGCCGGATCACGCCGCTCTGGCGCGTGAAGACGTTGTAGCCGGGCACGTCGCTGTCATCGTTGCTGACATAGTCGCGCGTGTAATCGCCCGACGCATCCGAATAGACCTTGTGACGCGTCCAGCCGCGCGCCTTCTTCGCCTCGATCAGCCGCGCGATCGGCGAACGCGCCACGAACACCAACGATACGCGCTGCTCGATGTCGGGCAACTTCTCCTCCCATGTGCCCATGAACGATGTGCACATCGGACACGGCTTCTCGCGCTGCGGGCCGAACATGTAGCTGTAGATGATGAGCGTCTGCTTGCTGCCGAACAGATCGGCGAGCGAGGCCGCGCCGGACTCTCCCGTGAACTCATAGGCTCTGGTCACCCTGCCGCCCGGCGGCAAGGCGCGGCGCAGCTCGGCGACGCGCGCGATGTGCCGGCGCAGCTCGATCTCCTCGACGAGCAGCGCCTGGCGCGCCCGACGATATTCGGCGCTCTCGTTGGGAAAGCGCCTGTTATTGGTGTTGGCAAGTTCAGCTGCGGGCTTGAGGGCGGAACTGGTCATGGTTGGAACCTCGCGGGGTTGACGGGCTCCCTGGAAGACGAGCCGGACCCGGACGATCCGACATGCGCCAGTGACAGTTTTACTGCAGTTCCGGCGGCGGCGACCGGTCGAAGACGTCGCCCTTTGCGCCGGCCAGCAGATCGAGGGCGTAAGTCTCGATCACCAACGGCCCGCGCATGCGTTTGACCTCGGCCACCGTCTCGACATGGACGAAATTGTCGCGCACCGAGGCAGGCATCGCCTGCTCGACCTCATGCACATACAGCAGCTTGCCGGCCAGCTGCGCCGGGCTGGGCTCAGGCATGTTGACCCAGCGAATGCGCTGGCCCTGTTGCGCGACGCAGGTGCCCTTGGGGAGATAGAAGGCAAGCCAGCCGGTGGTGCCGTAATCCGGCGACAGCACGCAGCTTGCGCCGGAGCGCGCGCGCACCGCCTCGATCTCATTGGCGAGCTCCTGCCAGCCGACGCCGACGCTGCGCACGGTGGCGTCGCGGCGGTAGCCCGAGAGCATGCCGGTGTTGGCCTGCACGATCAGCAGCGCGAACAGCACGACGCCGGTGGGCGCGGCCCAGCGGCGGCAGAAATCAATCGTGCGCTGCTCGCGTGGCGCCCACTGCACCTGGATCGCAGCGACCGCGGCCGCCACCGCAAAGGCCGGATAGACTGGCGCGAACCAGTTGGCCTCGACCCGCGCATGCAGCGCGTGCCAGGTGAAGTAGACCACGATGGTCCAGAACATCGTATTGACCAGCACGCGCGCGGGCATCGCGCCGGCGCGGCGCCGGGAGAGCGCGTAGAGGCCCATCACGCCGAGGATGAAGACCAATGGCGTCGCGAACGCAAACTGCGTCGGGATCAGCTCGGCGATGTAATTCGGGCGAAAGTCCTCGATCCGGGCGCGGCCCATCTGCTTGATGAACGACACCCAGTGGTGATCGGCATTCCAGAGGATGACCGGCGCAAACAGGCCGGCTGCAACCAGGCCGCCGAGATAGAGCCATGGCGAGAGATACCAGCGCCGCAGCTTCGGCACCATCGCCAGCCAGATCAGGATCGCGGGTCCAAAGAACAGCGCCGTGTATTTCGACAGCAGTGCCAGGCCTGCGCTGACGCCGACCGCAAGCCACCAGGCGCCGCGGCCGCTCTCCAGCACCTTTGCGAGCGAATACAGCAGGAAGCTCGCGGCAACCAGCAGCGGCGCATCCGGCGTCACGATCAGCGTGCCGACGGCGGCCATCAGCGTGACATTGAGCAGGATTGTTGCGCTGGCGGCGATGCGCTGGCCGCCGAACAGGATCTCGGCCGCCCGATAGATCGCCCAGCTCATCGGCAGCGCAAGCAGGATCGACGCCAGCCGCACACCGAATGCCGAGTCGCCCGCGATCATGGTGCCGAGCCGGATCACGACCGCCACCATCGGCGGATGGTCGTAATAGCCGCCGGCAAGCGCCTTCGACCACATCCAGTAATAGGCTTCGTCGAAGGTCAGCGGCGTCCATGCGGCGGCGGCCAGCCGCAACACGACCAGCGCGCACACCGCAAGAGCGGTGTTCCGGGCTAGCCGCGCCTCGTTCGCGTTCATGCCACCGTCATCGCTTGCGCCAGACGAACAGCCCGGACATCGCGTAGTTCCACACCACGCCCATCAGCGCGCCGGCCGCACCCGCAAGCCACCAGATCGGCTCCTGGTCGTAGACCGAGAACGCGACGCCGACATTGGCGAGCAGGCCCACGCTGCAGACCAGATAGAACAGCAGCAGGCCGCGCAGAATGCCGAAGCCCTTCAGCCGCTGGTCGCGATAGGTGAGGAAATTGTTGAGGATGAAGTTGCTGGTCATGGCGACGATCGCGCCGGTGGCCTGGGCCTCCGGGAATGGCGCCTTGAACAGCTTCAGCGCGATGAACAGCACGGAAAGATGCACCAGCAGGCCGAGCCCGCCGACCGCTGCGAACAGAATGAAGCGCAGCGAGATCACGTCGTTGGTCAGCTTCGCCAGCACCAGACCAAGGAAGTCGAGCGCGACCATCGAGTCAAGCTTGCTCTCGCCATGCTGGCGGGCACCGAATGTGTAGGGAATTTCGACCGCGCGCAGCTTGCCCTCCGCCGTCGCCACGACATCGAGCAGGATCTTGAAGCCTTGGGTCGAGAGCTGCGGCGCAAGCTGCTCGAACCGGTCGCGGCGGATCATGAAGAAGCCGCTCATGGGATCGGCGATCTCGACCTTCAACGAGCGGCGCGCGATCTCGGTGGCAAAGGCGCTGGCGCCGGCGCGCTGCTTGTTGAAGCCGTCGGCCTTGTAGCCTTCGATGTAGCGGCTGCCGACCACGAGTTCGGCCTCGCCGCTCTGCAGCAGCGCGACCATCTTCGGGAGCTGGGTCTCGTCATGCTGGAGATCGGCGTCCATGACCGCGGCATAGGGCGCACTCGACGCCAGGATGCCCTCGATGCAGGCGCCGGACAGACCGCGCCGGCCGATCCGGCGGATGCAGCGCACGCGGGAATCCTTCCGCGCCAAGGCGCGCACCACGTCCCAGGTACCGTCAGGCGAATTGTCATCGACGAAGATGACCTCCCAGGGGACGTCCTTCAGGGTCGCGTCGAGCCGGCGGTATAATACCGTGACATTGTCGCGCTCATTGAAGGTCGGGACGACCACCGAAAGCTGCGGCAAACTTGCTGCCTGCGAGGCGGTTTCGGGGGCTAGCTTGATGGCGTCATTCATGAGCGCAGCGTATAGCCGCAGCCTCCCTCGCTGCCAAGGCGGGCCGACCCAAACGCTGTCTCGGAAAGCGGGAAAACGGGGCAAAATACCCCTGAAAATGCCAACGACCACGAACAAGGGGCGCGCGTACATCCGGCGCAGCCAAACAACGTCGTGGTCGTCCCGGCGCCGGAGCCTTTAAGCTGCAACGTCGCCGTTGGATGCTAGATGGGAAGGCCCCAGGCGGTCCGCAAGGGGCGGTCTGTAAAGGACGGTCTGCAAAGCGTCCTGGCGCTAGTTGTTGGGGACTTCCCGGATCACCGGGCCGCGTGGCACCGGAGCCGCCGGCGCGGCCTCGGTGGCGGGAGCCGCCTGCGGCTGCACTGCTGCGGGCTGGGTCGGGTTACGGAGCTGGCTCGGCGACGGGCCGTAGATGAACGCCGCCGCCAGTGCGATGGCTGCGACCACTGCGCCCAAGAAGCCTGCCGTCGATTGTGAGTTCATCCCGATCATCCCCTCGCCTGCGCGGATTGATATCAAAAATCGGCCGGCCGCAACAGGATTCGGGAACCTATTTCGCCGCGGCCCTGCGCCGGGTGAAGGCGGTCACGATGTCCTTCTGCGCGAGCTCGATCGCGCGGTTGGCCGTCGTCAGATTGGCGTCGACATCCTGCTTCGGAAACTGCAGCGACAGGAAGTCGATCAGCGACACCCGGAAATTCTGCCGCTCCGAGGGACAGACATTGGCGATCAGCGAGGTGAACTCCCGGTCGGACATCGCCTTGTTGCTGTCGCGGGGATATTCGCGGGCGAGACAATTCCAGTAGGCGTCGCGACCGGTGATCGCGAGCTTGTGCGCATCGTCGACCTCATCGGCCATCGCAGCGGAGGATATGGCAGCGGAGGACATGATCAAGAGGGCGGCCGCAACCAGCATGCGCATGTGTTGTTCTCCATTTTGGCGCATCGTAGCGAAGAGCGACAACGACGATAAGCACCACCGCGCCAATCTGGCAAACTGGCCAATCACGATTATTTTGACTACTCTCGATCCCTGTTCCCCCTCCTCGCGATGAGTGCAGTCGTGGCCAAAGCTCCCACCAAGGCGACCAAGACAGACAGAGGCAAAATCTATATCGGCATCGGCGGCTGGACCTTCGAGCCGTGGCGCGGGGTGTTCTATCCCGAGAAGCTCACGCAGGCGAAGGAGCTGTCCTACGCCGCCTCCAAGCTGACCTCGATCGAGATCAACGGCACCTATTACGGATCGCAGAAGCCGGAGAGCTTTCGCAAATGGGCCAGCGAAGTGCCCGACGGCTTCATCTTCTCGCTGAAGGGGCCGCGCTTCGCCACGAACCGCCGCGTGCTCGCCGAGGCCGGCGATTCGGTGAAGCGGTTCTATGATTCGGGCGTGCTGGAGCTGAAGGACCGGCTCGGCCCGGTGCTCTGGCAGTTTGCGCCGACCAAGAAATTCGACGGCGCCGATTTCGGCAAATTCCTCGAGCTGTTGCCGCGCAAGCTCGACGGCCGCGCGCTGCGCCATGTCGTCGAAGTGCGTCACGACAGCTTTTGCGTGCCGGAATTCGTCGCGCTGCTGCGGCAGTTCGAAGTGCCCGTGGTGTTCGCCGAGCACGGCAAATACCCGGCGATCGCCGATATCGCCGGCGACTTCGTCTATGCCCGGCTGCAGAAGGGCAATGACGAATTGAAGACCTGCTATCCGCCGAAGCAGCTCGACGCCTGGGCCAAGCGGTTTCAGGACTGGGCCGGCGGCGGCGAGCCGGACGACCTGCCGCGGATCGACAAATCCGTGCCGAAGAAGACGCCGCGCGACGTGTTCGCCTACGTGATCCACGAGGGCAAGATCCGCGCGCCGGCGGGCGCGATGGAGCTGATCGAACGGGTGAAGTGAGGAAGAGCCGATGGCGAAGGCATCGAAGCTGTTCACCATCGGCTACGAGCAGACGCCGTCCAAGGCCGTGCTCGATGAGCTCCAGCACGCCGGCGTCAAGCTGCTGGTCGACGTCCGCGCGGTGGCCTCCTCGCGCCGCCCCGGCTTCTCCAAGAGCCAGCTCGCCGCGGGCCTCGACGAGCGCGGCATCGGCTACGTCCACCTCCGCGGCCTCGGCACGCCGAAGAGCGGACGGGAGGCGGCGCGCAGCGGGCAATATGCGCTGCTGCACAAGATCTACTCGGCGCACCTCAAGACAGCGCAAGCCAAGGAGGAGCTCGACGAGCTGTCGGCGCTGGTGAAGAAGTCCGGCCCGGTCTGCATTCTCTGCTACGAGCGCGACCACGAACATTGTCACCGCCGCTGGATCGCCGAGATCATCGAGGAGCGCGACGGCGTCAAGATCGAGAACCTCGCAGCGCCCCAGGTCTAAGGCCTGATGAGATCAGGTTGAGCTGGAACGGCGTCGCAAGTTCACCTCTTCCTTGGGAGAGGTCGATTTGCGCAGCAAATCGGGTGAGGAGTTACGGTCTATCGAGAGAGCAAGAGCCCCCACCCGGAACCGCGCCAGGCCGATTCAACCAAAACTCATCCCGCTTTAGCCTTCGTTCCCCGCGATGCGCAACGTCCCCTCCATCATCTGCACACAGGCCCCGCCGACATGCGCGGATATGATTGCGCCATTCTGCTTGCGCACGCGGGTCAGCAGCAGGCTCGGCCGGCCCATGTCAAAACCCTGGCCGACCGTCAGCTTCAGGTCGCCGTCGCGCAACGCATCGAGCGCGGCAAGCAGCGCGGCCGCGGCGACCGTGGCGCTGCCGGTGGCCGGGTCCTCGATCAGGCCGCTTGATCCCGGAAAGAACATCCGTGCCTGCAGATCGCAAGGCGCCTCCGCGACGGGGACGTCGCGCGTGTAGAAATACGCGGAGAATGCTCCGTCACGCGGGAAGAAGCGCGCGAACGCCGCCACATCCGGCTTTGCTCGCCGGACCGCATCGCGCGATGCGACCTCAAAGACCAGGAATGGCGTTCCCACCCCGACCACCTGCGGTGCCTGGCGATCCGTCCTGACGTCGTCTGCCGTGAGCGAGATCAGGCTCGCGACCTCGCCGGCCGAGAACTGCGCCAGCTGCGACAGCGGCTGCGGCGCGGTCAGCTCCGTGGCCACGACCGTGCTGCCGTCTCGCGTGATATCGACCGGCACCAGTCCCGCCTTCTCCTCGAACACCAGACGCGGCTTCGGCTGCTTCGCTAGCTGCGCCAGCACGAAGGCGGTGCCGACATTGGGATGCCCGGCAAACGGCAGTTCTCTGACCGGCGTGAAGATGCGAACCTGGGCGTCGTTGGCCTTGTCCTGCGGCGGCAGCACGAAGGTCGTCTCGGAATAGTTGAACTCGGTCGCGATCGCCTGCATCTGCGCGGTCGACAACCCCTGGGCGTCGAGCACCACGGCGAGCGGGTTGCCGCCGAAGGCGCGGTCGGTGAAAACGTCGACGGTGATATAGCGGCGCTGCATCTTGCGTGTCCTTGTGCCGGTCATTCCGATGGCGTCATCGTAGCACAGCAGCAACGACGCCCTTCAGAGCACTCGGTACAATCGCGCTCCTTGTTTGAGCATGATCTCCTCGGAAAACCGCTTCGCACTTTTCCGGATCAGGCTTTAGAAGCGAAACAGCTCGCGCGGCGATGCGAGCACGCGGGCGCGCTCATCGGCGTCGGTGACGAGCTCGTCGAGGAATTTGCGGTTCCTGGCGTAGCTCTGCGTCGCCTCGAATTGCGTGTGCGGCCAGTCGCTGCCCCACAGCAGCCGGTCGACCCCGTAGGCATTGCGTAGCAGCGGATAGGCCTGCTTCGCGAATGCCTCGCCGGCCGCGCCATTGCGATAAGGCGCGGAGATCTTGACCCACACATTTCGCGTCGTGCCAAGCTTGAGGACCGACTGGAATCCGGGATCGTCGATGCCGAGCTTTGGATCGGGCAAGGCGAAATGATCGAGCACGACTTTCACGCCCTGGTCGAGCAGCGTTGGCGCGAGCGTCGCGAGATCGCTGGCGTTGCGCTGGATCTCGACCTGCCAGTCGAGCGTCCTGATCTGTGCCAGCAGCGCCGTCCACTCCGGCGACGTCAGATCGGGCAGCTTCTGGCCGACCAGATTGAGACGGATGCCCGCCACCCCGACGCGATCGAGCGTGCGAAGCTCCTCGGCGGCAACGGCAACGTCGACTACGGCGATGCCGCGCAGGCGGCCGTTGGTCGCCTTCAGGCATTCGACCAGATAGGAATTGTCGGTGCCGAGAAAGCTCGGCTGCACCAACACGCCATTGGTGATGCCGTTCTGGTCGAGCTGCTGCAGATAGAGCGCGAGCGGCGCGTCGTAGTCGGGCGCGTAGCGTCGGCCGGGCGCGAGCTTCAGCCCGCGATGGAAGACGTGGGCGTGGGTATCGATCGCGAGTTTCGGCACCTCAGCCCTCACTTTGCTCGCCAATCCGCCCGCCGACAGCGCGGCAACCACTCCCGCGGCAAACCGGCGCCGCGTCAACCCGTGTTCGTACGATGTCATGATCATTCCTCATCATCACGCGCGCGTGGCGGCGGCCTGCTCGAAAACCTTGCCGCGGGTTTCCGGCAGCATCAGCACCGCGACCAGCACCAGCGAATAGGCGAACGCCGCGTCGATCCCGATCGCAGCACCGAGGCCGATGTGATCGCTGAGGTAACCGACCAGGAAGGGAAACGCCGCGGAGACGATGCGGCCGAAATTGTAGCAGAAGCCGACGCCAGTCCCGCGCACGCCCGCCGGATAGAGCTCGCTGAACAACGCCGCCATGCTGGCGGGAATGCCCGCCGAGAAGAAGCCCAGCGGGAAACCGAGCACCAGCATCTGCGAATTGGAGAGCGACGCGAAGATGTAGACCAGCACCGTCACGACGCAGGCGGCTGCGAACAGCGTGACGTTGGCGCGCCGCCCGATCCGGTCGCTGATGATCCCCGACACCACGCAGCCGCAGAAGAAAGCGACGATGATCACGGCGAGATAGGCGCTGGAGCCGAGCACCGAGAGATGCCGCACCTCGCGCAGGAAGGTCGGCAGGAATGTCGTCAGCGCCGCATAGCCGCCATGGGCGCCGATGCCGAACAGGCCGCCGATCAAGGTCGAGCGCAGCACGTCGCGGTGAAAGATTCCGGCGAGCGTCGCGAAGAACGGCGGCTCGGCCGCGCGCGGCGCGGCGCGCGGCGGCTCCTTCAGCCCGCGGCGGATATACAGGATGAGCAGCGCCGGGATCAGGCCGACCGCGAACAGGATGCGCCAGGCGATATCGGCGGGCGCAGTGGTGAAGACCAGGGCCGAGAGCAGCACGGCAGCGCCCCAGCCGACCGCCCAGGCGCTCTGCACGGCGCCGAGCGCCTTGCCGCGATGCTCGGCGCGAATGATCTCGGCCATCAGCACCGCGCCGCAGGCCCATTCGGCGCCGAAGCCGATACCCTGGATCGCCTTCAGGATCACGAGCTGGCTGTAGTTCATCGCGAAGGCCGAGGCGAAGGTCGCGAGCGCGAAGGTCGCCACCGTGATCTGCAACGCCTGCACCCGGCCGAAGCGGTCGCCGAGCGCGCCGCCAAGCCAGCCGCCGAACGCGCCGAAGAACAACGTGACCGAGCCGAGCAACCCTGCGTCGGCCTTGCTGATCCCGAAGGCTGTGATCAGCGCCGGAATGGCGAGGCTGAACATCTGGACGTCGAGCGCGTCGAGCCCCCAGCCGCCAAAGCTTGCCCAGAAGGTGCGCCGCTCGAGCGGCGAGCATTCGCTGTACCAGTTTGCCATCATTCCTCCCGTGATTTTGTCTGTTGTTCTGTTTTGACGCCGCGTTATCTGATCTCGGCGTGGTAGCGGAAGCGATCCGCCGGCCCGCGCGAGCGGCGCCATTCGATCGGCCGCCGCTCCAGATCGAAGGCCAGGCGCTCGATCACGATCAACGGCGCGTTGGCCTCCAGCCGCAGCAGGCGTGATTGCATCTCGGTCGCGATCTCGACGGTGAGGATTTCGTCGGCTGACACCACGACCTGGCCGCAGCGATCCTCGTAGAGCGGATACAGCAAGTCGCCGAACTCGGAGGTCGCGAGCGCGAGCAGCGCCTCGAAGCGCGACCTCTCGAGCCAGATCTCCTCGGCGAGCAGCGGCACGTCGTCGATCAGCCGCAGGCGCGACAGGCTGATGACGGGCTCGCCGACGCCGATGCGCAGCGCCGAGGCCACAGCCGAGGTCGCCGGCATCGCCTTGCGCCGCAGGATACGGCTTTGCGGCACGCGGCGCTCGCCGCTCTCGGACTGGAAGCGGAAGAAGCGGAACAGCGAGGAATTGAATCGCGCGCGGCGCACGAAGGTGCCGCGGCCCTGCTGGCGTTCCAGCACGCCGTCGCTGACGAGTTGGTCGATCGCCTTGCGCACGGTGCCGATCGCGACGCCGTAGTGCGCGCCGAGCTCGGCCTCGGAGGGGATCAGGTCCCCGGGACGCCATTCATTGCGATTGATGCGCGCCGCGAGGTCGTCGCGGAGACGCTGGTAGCGCGGCAGGCGGTCGTCGAGGGTTGAATTCATCTAGTCATCTATATGAGTAAATGACGCCACGTCAATCACTACCTTATTACCTCACACCTGAATGCTGCGGCCTACCCCAATTGCCAGACCGGCACCGGGTGCTCGTAACCCCGCACCGGGATCTCGCCGCGCGAGACGGCATCCGGGCACGCGTCGCCGAGCGCCTCGCGCACGGCAGAGGAGATCAGGAATTGCGAGCCGAGCTCCTTGTTGAGCGCCTCGAGCCGCGCGGCAAAATTCACGGTGTCGCCGATCACGGTGTATTCCTTGCGCCGCGGCGAGCCGATATTGCCGGCGACGACCTCGCCGATATGGATGCCGATCCCGATGCGCAGCGGCCAGCTCGACGTTGCGTTGGTGCGCTCATTGGCCGCCAGCATCTCGCGCGCCGCGGCGACCGCCTGATGCGCGGCCTCGCCGTTCTCGAAGGGCGCGCCGAACAGCGCGAGAAAGCCGTCGCCGAGAAACTTGTTCACGATGCCGCCGTGGCGATCGAGGATATCGACCAGCACCGCGAAGGCGCCGTCGAGCCGGTCCACCACCTCCTGCGGCGAGCGCGAGCGCGCGCCCGCGGTGAAGCTGCGGAAATCGACGAACATCACGGCGACCCGGCGGATGTCGCTCGCGGTCGAGGCCCCCTCCGCCATCAGGCGCTCGACCACCTGCGGCGAGACGTGCTGGCCGAACAGATTGGTGATGCGATCGCGCGCGGTGGCAGCCATGATGCTGGCCGCGAACTGCCGCCGCAGCTGCAGGCCGACGGTGCCCGCGAGCACGCCCGACACCAGGACCACCACGCTGCGCGCGCAGTGATAGAAGAAATCCGGCGCGGGATCGAGCGTCCCGTCGGGACGATAATACATCGCCATCCAGAACAGCTCGGAGGCCGCGACAAAGCCGGTGAAGGTCGACAGCCAGAAATCCAGCCGCAAGGTCGAGGCGATGATGAAGATGAAATAGACCAGCGGAGCGACCCAGCCGAGCGCGGCGACCGGGCCCATGCTGTCGATATGCAGGCCGAGCGCAACCGTCGGCATCGACGTCTCGATCAGGGCGCCGATATAGCGCCTGATAATCGGCAGGTCGCGCCCCTGCTTCTGGTGCCTGGTGATCGCGCTATGCACCCACAATTCGAACAGGATGAACGGCACAATGACGGAGTAGAGATAGGACGGCTTGAAATTGCCATGCCACACCCGCACCAGGGCATCGGGAGCCGTGAAGTAGATCACCGAACTGATCACCGAAAATACCACGGCGATGCCGATCAGCACCTTGATGCGCAGCAGCTCGGTGGTCATCACCTCCTGCATCAGGGCGTGATGGAAGTCCGCGGATACGGTGGTGTCCTGTCCCGTCTTCTCTTCGTTCCGGAATCCGCCCATTCCCCTGCTCCCGTCGTTCCGAGCGCGAAACGAGCCCGAAATCTCGTCATTCCGCCTTCGGCGCTGCGCGCCGCCCCGGAGTGACGATCATTGACGGCATCCATCCTAGCCTCAATCGAGCGTGCGGCGGAAGCGCGTCACGGCGACTGTCATGGCGAACAGCATCAGGGCGGCGAGCGCAATCGTGTCATATTGCAGGTTCGGCATCGCCGCGCCCTTCAGCATGATGGCACGGACGATGCGGATAAAATGGGTCAGCGGCAGGACCTCGCCGATATATTGCGCCCAGACCGGCATCCCCGCGAACGGAAACATGAAACCGGACAGCAGGATGCTCGGCAGGAAGAACATCATCGAGAGCTGCATGGCCTGCAGCTGGTTCTGCACGATGGTCGAGAAGGTATAGCCGATCGACAGGTTGGTGGTGATGAACAGCGTGGTCAGCAGCCCCAGCAATGCAAGGCTGCCGAGCACCGGTACGCCGAACAGCAACACGCCGATGCCGATGATCAGCCCGGCCTGGATGAAACCCACCATCACATACGGGATGATCTTGCCGAACATCACCTCGACCGGCTTGATCGGCATCGACAGCAGGCTTTCCATCGTGCCGCGCTCGATCTCGCGTGTCACCGACAGCGCGGTGAAGATCAGCATGGTCATGGTGAGAATGGTCCCGACCAGGCCCGGCACGATGTTGAGGCGGGATTCCGCCGCCGGGTTGTAGCGGGCATGGGCGCGGATCTCGAACGGCATTTCGGGCGGATCACCGATATGTAGGTCGTGCGCCAGCGCCGACTGCACCAGCGGCCCGAGCGCGCCGAGCGCCGAGCCCGCAGCGACCGGGTCGGTGGCGTCGGCCGCGACCAGCAGCGCCGGTCTGTCGCCGCGCCGCACCGCGCGCTCGAAGCCGCGTGGGATCTCGATGCCGAACAGCACCTTGCCGGATTGCAGCAGCTCATCGAACTGCTCGACGGTGTGCACCTCGCGCGTGAAATGGAAATAGGCGGTATTCTCCATCGCCTTCAGGATCGAGCGTCCGAGATCGGAATCCTCCTGCAGCAGCACGGCGGTCGGCAGATGACGCGGCGTGGTGTTGATCGCGAGACCGAACAACAGCAGCTGCATCACCGGGATGATGATAATCATGGCGAACGACACCCGGTCGCGGCGAAGCTGGATGAATTCCTTGACCAGCATCGCGTAGCTGCGCCGCCAGAAGCCGAATGCGGGCTCCCTCTCTTCACCATTCCGGATCGTATCCGTCGCGCTCATCGGAAGTCATCCCTGGAAGTTGTCTTTGGAGCGCCCCATCAGATCGATGAAGACGTCTTCGAGCGATGGCTCGCTCGGCTGCCAGTGCCATTTCGAATTGTTTCGATACGGCGCGATGGCAGCCTCGAGCGCCGCCTTGTCGCGGCCGGAGACGTGCAGGCTGGTGCCGAACGGCGCCACCATGTCGACGCCGGGCTTGCCGGTGAGCTCGGCCATCAGCCCGTTGAAATCCTCGCCGGTGACCGTCCAGGTCGACAGCGCGGACTTCGCGATCACCTCATCCACCGTGCCGTGCGCCAGCAGATGACCGTAGGCGATGTAGGCGATCTCATGACAGCGTTCGGCCTCGTCCATGTAGTGGGTCGAGACCAGCACGGTGAGGCCTTCGGCGGCGAGCGCGTGGATCTCGTTCCAGAAATCGCGCCGCGCCTTCGGGTCGACGCCGGCGGTCGGCTCGTCCAGCAGCAGCAATTGCGGATTGGGCAGCGTGCAGGCGCCGAGCGCCAGCCGCTGCTTCCAGCCGCCCGACAGTTCGCCGGCGAGTTGCTCCTCGCGCCCCTTGAGCCCGATGCGCGCGATCATGTCGCGTGCGGCGCCGCGCGCGTCCGCCATGCCATAGAGCCGCGCCACGAATTCCAGGTTCTCGCGTACGGACAGATCCTGGTAGAGGCTGAAGCGCTGCGTCATGTAGCCGACCTTACGCTTGATCTTGTCGGCGTCGCGCCGGATGTCGTAGCCGAGGCAGGTGCCCTCGCCGCTGTCGGGCGTCAGCAGGCCGCACAGGATGCGGATGGTCGTGGTCTTGCCGCTGCCATTGGGGCCGAGGAAGCCGTAGATCTCGCCGCGCTTGACCTGCATCGACAGGTCATGGACCACCTCGCGCCCGCCGAACGATTTGGTCAGGCCCTTCACATCGATCGCGATGGACGATGCGTTGGAGCGGGCGCTGGTGGGGCCGCCGTTCATCTGCGCGCCGCCATTGGTGTCTTCGAGTTAGTCTTGGGATTGAGGTAGATGCTGATCGGCTGGCCAACCCGCAGGACATCAGGTCGGCTCGGCCGCGCCTGGATCAGATAGACCAGCTTGTTGCGCTCATCGAGGCTGTAGATGACCGGCGGCGTGTACTCCGCCGTGGTGGCGATGAAATAGATCTTGGCGGTGAGATCGGCCGCGCAATTGTCGCAGGTCACCCTCACCTCGTCGCCGAGCGCGAGCTTCGGCAGCTCGGTCTCCGGCACGAAGAAGCGCAGCTTCATGTTGCCGGGCGGCATGATCGACAGCACCGGCCGCTGCGCCTGTACCATCTCGCCCTCGCGGAAATAGATCTGCTGGATCGAGCCCGCGATCGGGGCAAAACCCTTGCGGCGGTCGAGCCGCGTCTGCGAGGTGACGACGCGCGCTTCCGCGACGCGCAGCGCCGAGACGGCGGCATCCAGGTTGGCCTGGGTGCCGGCGCCGGTGCCGCGCAGCGAGGCCGCGCGGTCATAGCTCTGCCGGGCGTTCGCCAGGGTCGCGTTGTTCTGGTTGAGATCGGCGCGCTGCAGATCGTCATCGACCGAGTAGAGCAGATCGCCGGGCTTGACCTCGTCGCCCTCGCGCACGTTGAGCTTGATGACCCGGCCGGATTCATCCGGGCTGACGAAGATCATGTCGGCTTCGACCCAGCCCTGGAAACCGGGGTCGCGCTTCTCCTTGCACCCGGCCAGCGCCACGACCAGCGCGACTGCTGTCACCAGCTTCATCATGCGCGAAGCGGTCATGTCTTGCTCCGTTCGCCGAAGATCAGATCGAGGTGAACCTTGAACATGGCAAGCCCGTCGAGCGGCGCGTGCCGGGCAAACAGGCTCTGCCAGATCACCGCGACGATCGCGGGCGCGACGACCAGCTGCGGGAAATCCCCGAGCTCCCGCTGCTTGATCTCGCCGCGCGTGATCGCGAGCTGGACCAGCGCCCTCATGCCGGTCAGGCCCTTCGACACCACCTCGCGGAAATAGAAATCGGCGATCGCCGGAAAGCGCGGCCCTTCGGCGACGATCAGGCGGATGATGTCGCCGCGCCGGGTCGCCACGACCTCGCGCATGAAGGTCTCGGCAAATCCCTCCACCGCGTCGCGCACGGGACCGGTGATGGTGGGCAGCGCGGTCAAGCGGCCGATCAGCGGCACCAGCGCGGTGCGGATCAGCTCCTCGAACATCGTCTCCTTGTCCTTGAAGTAGAGATAGAGCGTGCCCTTGGCGACGCCGGCCCGCTTGGCGACGTCGTCGAGCCGCGTCGCGGCAAAGCCGCGTGCGATGAACTCGTCCATCGCCGCCTCGATGATCGCAGCGCGCCGCTCCGCTGATTTCTCGGCGCGGTTCGCAGGCGGCCTCGCCTCAGGCAGCTTGGCCGAGGTCACTTTCGGAATCCTCGCCGCGGCGGACCGGCTCGCGGTCCGGCGTTTTGCGGCTGGGGTACGGGTCGTTTTCTCGGTGCGCTTTGTCATGATCAAATTATGACTGACTAGTCAGTCATTGTCAATCCGGCGGAAGGAACGCGCTTCCTTACGAAAGACTGGCGTTCGACGGCTTGAGCGCGATCAAACGGCCGCGCTTCTATTTGCTGCGGTGTCTCGCGCCGTCGGCAACCCACTGATACCGGCGCAGCCTTTTCCTCCCGTCATTTCAACGCAGCCCGAAAGGCTGAGCCCGGAATCCATCCGGCAGCCGAGCAAGTGGTGGAATGATTCCGGGCTCTCGCGAGGTGAGCCCGCAGGTGCGCAATTGCGCACCGGGGAATGACGACAACGGAGGGAGCCGGCCCGGCTACGTGTGAAACTTCAGCCCGTCGAGGATCTTGTCGACCACCTTGCGCGCGGCGCGGATGGCGAGGCCGACCAGGTTGAGATCGCACCGTGCCACCGCCCTCACCACCTCGCGATTGGCGGCGTCATGCGTGGTCCTGAACATGTCCTCGGTGTAGAGCGCCGGCCGCACGTCGCGCGCCAACGCACGCTCCAGTGCGCGCGACAGCTGCGCGCGGTCGGCGCCGTAGATCAGAATCGGCTGGCCGATCAGGGAGAGATATCTGGTTCCCGATCCGTCCTCATAATTCTCGCCGATGCATTCGGGAAAGGAAGCTGCGATGCCACCGGCGAGAAACGACGCCACGTTGAGCTTCTGCCAGACTTCCAGGTCGGTGCGGATCACGACCGCGATCTTGGTGTCGAACTGCGTGGCGCGAGCTTAGCGGCAGTATGCCGGGCCGGGCTACCCCTTGGCGTCGCAGGCCCAGGCGCGGATCACGCATTCCTTGCCGCCATAGTCGTAGCACTTCTTGGTCGCGGCATTGAGCGAGCTCGAGATCTTCGGCGCCACCGCGTAGCCATGCGCGCCGCAGGGATTCTTCATGTCGATCGCAAGCGCGGCGCAGGCGCGCTTCATGGTGACGGTGGTGCAATCGCCCTTGCACTGCTTCAGTGCCGCGGCGCGCGCCGCGCCCTCCGCCGGATAATCATAGGCCTGGCCATAGGCCCCGCATTTGCCGACCGCGAATGCACCGGCCGCGTGCGCCTTGGGGACGAAGGTTTCCACGGTGAAACGCGTGGCGCCAACCAGCAATGTCAGGACGAGAATCGTCAGCGCGCGGCGCTGCGCGGCGGCGGTCGAAATGATCAAGCGGAAATCCCCCAAAGTCCGGCGCGGACTGTACGCAGGGGTCGTTTCCAGATGGTGAATGACGGGTTGAACGGCGCAATTCCAACCACGCGTCGTCCCGGCCCCCGTGCGCAATTGCGCACTAGGCCGGGACGACGCGGATAGGTTTAGCCGCGCCTTGCTGCTTCCAGCGCCTGGGGCGTGTCGATGTCGAGGAAGGCGCTGTTGCCTTCGACCGGGACCTCGGCGACCACCTCGGAATGCTTGGCGATCAGATGACGCGCGCCGATGTCGCCGTCGAGCGTCATCAATTCCTTGAAGAAACGCCGCGACCAGAGCACCGGATTGCCGCGGCGCCCCTCGCTGACGGGCACTGCGATCAGGTGGCCGCGATCGGGCTCGAAGGTCTCGATCAAACGATCGATCAGCTTCGCATCGATCAGCGGCATGTCGCCGAGGCAGACGACCGCGCCATCGGCGCTGTCGGAGACCGCCGAGATGCCAGCCTTCACCGAGCTGGCGAGGCCGCCGGCGAAATCCGGGTTGCGGACGAACTTGACCTTGAGTCCATCAAGCGCCTGCTCGACCAGGTCG
The DNA here is from genome assembly GCF_054063415.1 of Bradyrhizobium sp. USDA 4011. NCBI lineage: Bacteria > Pseudomonadati > Pseudomonadota > Alphaproteobacteria > Hyphomicrobiales > Nitrobacteraceae > Bradyrhizobium > Bradyrhizobium sp. USDA 4011. Next base: position 7,464,888 of record NZ_JBSSGG010000001.1, on the reverse strand, counting down.
GCCTGGTGCCCGGTGACGACGATCACCTCCGAGGCTTTCGAGGCCAGCGCCTGCTCGGCGACGATGCGCGCGAGCTTCTTGCCGTCGAGCTCGGCGAGCAGCTTGTTCGGGCCGCCCATCCGGGTCGAGCGTCCCGCCGCGAGCACGATCGCCGCGACGTTGCGGTTGCCTTCGGTATCGGGAACGGTGCGCGGCTGCGGCCGCGTCACGATCTCCATCAAGAGGCCGCCGACGCCCATGCCGGTGAGATCCGACCGCGTCACCTTGATGCCGGCGAGCAGCCGCATCAGCACCCAGTCAAAGCCGTTCTCGACCGGCGAGCGCGCGCAGCCCGGCGCGCCCAGTACCGGCACGCCGCCGGCGCTGCCGATCAGGAGCAGATTGCCGGGATCGACCGGCATGCCGAAATGCTCGATGGCGCCGCCGATCTCGGTGATTGCGGCCGGGATCACGTCGCGGCGGTCGGCGATCGCCGATGCGCCGAACACGATGACGAGCTCGGCCCCCAAGTCGAGCAATTCCTTGATCGAGGCCGCGAGCACGGTCTCGTCATGCGGCACCCGGCGCTCGGCGATGATGGTGGCGCCGGCCGGTGCCAGCCGTTCGGCGGTGACGCGCAGTGTCTTGTCGATCACTTTCGGCGCAAGGCCCGGCAGCAACGTCGAGACCACGCCGACCTTCCGGATCACATAGGGCGCGATCCGCAGCGTGTCCTTGGCGGCGACGGCGACAGCCGCATCGCGAAGCCGGCCCTCGACGCCGAACGGGATCAGCTTGACGGTCGCGATCATCTCGCCTTCGACCACCGGCTTGAACGCCGCAAGCGTCGCGAAGGTGATGGCCTCGTCGACGCCGTTGATGCGATCGACCGCGGCGCGGTCGACCACCAGCACGCCGGGGCGCGCCGCGAACAGATTGGCGCGGCCGGTGAAGGCGCGCTCGACATTGACGCCCTCGCCCGCCACCGCCTGCGCGATGCTGGCGGCCGCGACGTCCTCGGAGACATCGCCCTCCTCGAGCCGCACCACGACGACGTCCTTGACGCCGGCTTTGGTCAGCGCCTCGACCTCATCCGGGCCGATCGTGGTGCCCTTCTTGAGCACCAGCGTACCCTGGCGGAGCGTATGCACGGTGACGCCGCCAATCGCGTCGGCCGGACTGGCGGGACCGAACTTCATGCCGCTTCTTCTTTTTCCTTGGGGGGGGCAAACGCAGCTGCGCGGTGATCTCGGCCATGATCGCGACCGCGATCTCCGAAGGCGACACCGCGCCGATGTCGAGGCCGATCGGCGCGTGGATGCGCGCGATGTCGCTGTCCCGCGCGCCTAGCGCGCGCAGCCGCTCGGCGCGCTTGGCATGCGTCTTCCGCGAGCCGAGCGCGCCGATGTAGAAGCAGTCGCGGTCGAAGGCGTGCAGCAGCGCCGGATCGTCGATCTTGGGATCATGCGTCACCGCGACGAACGCGGTGTAGTGATCGACATTGAGCGGCGGCAGCGCGACATCGGGCCATTCGGCGACCAGCGGCACGTCGGGGAAACGCTCGGGACTTGCAAACGCCGTGCGCGGATCGACCACCGTGACGTCATAGTCGAGCGAGCGCGCCAGCGGCGCCAGCGCCTGGCTGATATGGACCGCGCCGATGATCACGAGCTTTGCGGTCGGCGCGTAGACGTTGAGGAACAGCTTTCTTCCGCCGGCCTCGACATTGCCGCTCTTGCCCATCCGCAGCTGCTTGGCGAGCTCGGCGCGCAGCGGATCGGCGGCGATGTCTTTCGCCTTGACCAAGCGCTGCTCGCCATTGGCGGTATCGGTGACGATGATGACCGGGCGGCGCGCGGCGCGCTCGGCGTTGAGCTCTTTCAGGATCTCGAGCTTCACGGCTACCCAACCTTCTCGACGAACACGCGGATGGTGCCGCCGCAGGACAGGCCGACATTCCAGGCCGTCTCGTCCGCGACGCCGAATTCGAGCATTTTTGGCTGGCCGCTCGCGATCACGTCGAGCGCCTCGGTGACGACAGCGCCCTCGACGCAGCCGCCGGAGACCGAGCCGAGAAACGTGCCGTCGTCATTGATGACGAGGCTCGAGCCGGCCGGGCGCGGCGCCGAGCCCCAGGTCTCGACCACGGTGGCGAGCGCCACGCCATGGCCCTGCTTCTGCCAGGTCTCGGCGGCCTGAAGAATGTCTTCGTCGCGGTTCAGCATGGTGGCCTCCTGCTATCGGGTCAGGCTTCTTAGGCTACAGAGCGGATCAGGCTGCGGTGGTGCGCCGGCGGCGGGGATGACAGCGCCCCGATCAAGCCCTTGATGGACGTCAAGTTATGCACCGGGCGAAATTCGTCAACGTGGGGCAGCATCATTTTGATGCCCTGGGCCTTGGCCTCGAAGCCGGAATAGCGCAGCAGCGGGTTGAGCCAGATCAGGCGGCGGCAGGAGCGGTGCAACCGGTCCATCTCGAAGGCCAGTTTGGCATCGGCCTCGCGTTCTAGTCCATCGGATATAAGGAGGACGATGGCGCCCTGCCCGAGCACCCGGCGGGCCCAGAGCTGGTTGAAGGTGTGCAGCGAGGTCGCGATCCGGGTCCCGCCGGCCCAGTCTTCCACCGAGGACGTGCAGCTCGCCAGCGCCTCGTCGGGGTCGCGCGCCCGTAACGCGCGCGTCACATTGGTCAGGCGGGTGCCGAACAGGAACACCGAGACCCGCTTGCGGTAGTCGGTGATGGCGTGGAGGAAGTGCAGGAACAGTCGGGTGTATTCGCTCATCGAGCCGGAGATATCGAGCAGCGCCACGATCGGCGCCGGCTTCTCGATCCGGCCGAGCTTGCGGATGTCGATGATCTCGCCGCCGGTGCGTAGCGAGTTACGCACCGTGCGGCGCATATCGAGCCGCAAGCCGCGCGCGTCCGGCTGATAGCGGCGGGTCACGAGTTCGGCCTGCGGCAGCCGCATCCTGGCGATCTCGCGCGTCACCTCGGCGATCTCCGCCGCGGTCATCTGCGCAAAATCCTTCTTCTGCAGCACCTCCTTGTCGGAGACCGAGAGCTTCAGCTCCTGCTCCTGGGCCTGCGGCCGCTCCTCGCTCTTCGCCGGCTGCGCCATCGCCTCCTGGACGCGGCGCGAGGCCGGCGGCGGCTTCTTTCTGGCGTGGTCGGGCAGCGGGACGGAATCCAGCATGCTCTTCCACTCCTCGGCGGCGCGGAAGAACAGCTCGAAGGCCTGGCGGAAGATCAGCGCATGCTCATGGCGCTTGACGAAGATCGCTTCCAGCGTGGCGTAGAAGTCGGAGCGATGTCCGACCTCGATCAGCTGCAGCGCATCGAGCGCATCGATCACCGAGCCCGGCCCGACCGGGAGCCCGGCCGCCCGCAGCGCGCGGGCAAAGCCGATCACGTTGTCGGCCATGTGGCCCGTCGGAGGCGCGAGGTGGTTGATGGCCATCGAACTATCCACTCCCGTCATTCCAGGATGCGCCGTAAGGCGCAGGCCCGGAATGACGAATGTTGTTGCGACGACTTACGTCTCGCTCGTCGCTTCCTTCAATGTCTTCTGCAACGCATCGCCCTGCATCCGCGCGATGTCGTCCTGGTACTTCAGCAGCGCGCCCAGCGTGTCGCCGACAACCTGCGGCGTCAGCGAGCGCGCGTCGAGCTCGGACAGCGCGGTGGCCCAGTCGATGGTCTCGGCGACGCCCGGCGACTTGTAGAAATCCTGGTTGCGCAGCGCCTGCACGAAACGGACCACCTGCTGCGACAGTTTCGCGGAAATGTTCGGTACCCGCGATTGGACGATCGCAAGCTCGCGCTCTGCTGTGGGATAATCCACCCAGTGATACAGGCAGCGGCGCTTCAGCGCGTCGTGGATCTCGCGGGTGCGGTTCGAGGTGATGATCACGATCGGCGGCGCCGGCGCCTTCACGGTGCCGAGCTCGGGGATCGTGACCTGGAAGTCGCTGAGGATTTCCAGCAGATACGCCTCGAATGCCTCGTCGGCGCGGTCGAGTTCGTCGATCAGCAGCACCGGGGGGCCAGCGACGTCGGGTTCGAGCGCCTGCAGCAGCGGCCGTTTGATCAGGAAGCGCTCGGCGAAAATATCGCTCGCGAGCTGGTCGCGATCGGTATCGCCGGAGGCCTCCGCGAGCCGGATCGCGATCATCTGCGCCGCGCTGCTCCACTCGTAGACGGCGGAAGCAACATCGAGGCCTTCATAGCATTGCAGGCGGATCAGCTTGCGCCCGAGCGCCGCCGACAAGACCTTTGCGATCTCGGTCTTGCCGACACCGGCCTCTCCTTCGAGGAACAGCGGCCGTCCCATGCGCAGCGCGAGATAGGTCACGGTCGCCAGCGACCGCTCAGCGAGATAGCCGCGCGATGTCAGCAGCTCCTCGAGCGCATCGACGGAAGTGGGTAACGCCGGTGCACTCATGGAACAGCCAGTCTTCGAACAGGGGTTAGCAAAATCACGCCGTGGATTTGGTTCTTGGAACTAGACCTTGCGATCTAGCTCTTAGGATCTAGCCCTTGGGAACTAGTCTCTTGTCTAGTCCTTTGGATCTAGTCCTTGGCGTTGGCGGCTTCCACCGCCCTGCGCGTCAGAACGCCGATCAGATGGGCGCGGTATTCGGCACTGCCGTGCAGGTCGCTGTTCAGCCCGTCGGCCGAAACCGCGATGCCGTCGAGCACCTTGTGCGAGAAGCGCTTCTTCAGCGCCTCCTCGAACGCTGTGACGCGGAACACACCGTCGGAGCCCGCGCCGGTGACCGCGACGCGCACGTCGGACGGCCGCTTGGCCACGAACACGCCGACCAACGCGTAACGCGAGGCCTGGTTGCGGAACTTCACATAGGCCGCCTTCTTCGGCAGCGGGAACATCACCCTGGTGATGATCTCGTCGGCCTCGAGCGCAGTCGAGAACAGACCCTGGAAGTATTCCTCAGCCTTCAGGCGGCGCTTGTTGGTGACGATGGTGGCGCCCAGCGCCAGCACCGCGGCCGGGTAGTCGGCGGTCGGGTCGTTGTTGGCGAGCGAGCCGCCGATGGTGCCGCGATGGCGCACGGCTGGATCGCCGATCATGCCGGCAAGCTCGGCCAGCGCCGGGATCGCCTCGCCCACGATCGCGGAGTTCGCGACTTCCGCGTGCTTGGCGGTGGCGCCGACCACCAGCGAGCGGCCCTTCATCTCGATCGTGTCGAGACCTTCGATATGGGAGAGGTCGACCAGATGCGGCGGGCTCGCGAGCCGCTGCTTCATGACCGGCACCAGCGTATGACCGCCGGCGATCAGCTTGGCGTCCTCGTTCTTCACCAGCAGGTTGGCGGCCTGCCGCACGGTCCCGGGACGATGATATTTGAATTCGTACATTGGAATGTCCTGATCGCTTGTCGCGAGGAATTGCTGATTAGGCGAGATGCGACTTTTTAAGCCAGGTCCGATTTGGCCATCGCCTTGGCGCCGGCTGCGATCGAAGCAACGATGTTCTGGTAGCCGGTGCAGCGGCACAGGTTGCCTTCCAGCTCTTCGCGGATCACCTCGTCGGAGAGGTCGTGGCCCTTGCGATGGACCAGGTCGACCGCGGTCATGATCATGCCCGGCGTGCAGAAGCCGCACTGCAGGCCGTGATGCTCGCGGAAGGCCTCCTGCATCGGATGCAGCGGCGCACCATCGGCCGCCAGCCCCTCGATGGTCTTGACCTCATGACCGTCGGCCATCACCGCAAGCGTCGTGCAGGACTTCACCGCCTTGCCGTCCAGGTGCACGACGCAGGCGCCGCACTGCGAGGTGTCGCAGCCGACATGGGTGCCTGTCAGCCGCAGGTTTTCGCGCAGAAACTGGACCAGAAGGGTACGGGGGTCGACATTCGCGTTCACGGGATTGCCGTTCACGATCATTGAAATCTTGGCCATCAGCACTCTCTTATCTGCGCCACCGCATATCGGCGAAGCAGGCGGTTTAAAATCATTCCAGACGGCATAATATGGGCGCGCCCTGCGATGGGCAACCTTTCGAGCCACCCATCCAGGACATAACGGCAAGGCATGGCGGGGCCTGAATGAGCCGGGCCGCCTGCGGGGCTAACCTTGTACCGCCTTGGCGAAATTTGCAAAGAATTCGTCCGCCAACTTCTTGGCGGCGCCATTGATCAGGCGCTGGCCGAGCTGGGCGAGCTTGCCGCCGATCTGCGCCTCTACGTTGTAGCTCAAAAGCGTGCCGCCATCCTTGTCGGCAAGGCCGACGGTGGCGCCGCCCTTGGCGAAGCCGGCCACCCCGCCCTCGCCTTCACCCGATATCTTGTAGCCGTTCGGGGGATCGAGATCGCTCAAGGTGACCTTGCCCCTGAAGCGGGCGGAGACCGGGCCGACCTTCATCTTGGCGGTGGCGCGGAAGCCGCCCTCGTCGGTCTTCTCCAGCTCTTCACAGCCGGGAATGCAGGCCTTCAACACTCCGGGATCGTTGAGCTTGTCCCACACAGCCTGGCGCGGCGCTGCAAGCTGGACTTCGCCGGTCATCGTCATGGCCATGGGGGACCTCCTCGATCGTGAGAAACCTTTTCCCCCAAGTAAAGCAGCGGGGGCGCAAAGGAAAGGGCACCTTCGGAGGATGAGCGATGCATATTCGCACCGCAGCAAGACGCGCCGCCGTTCACAAAATCGCGCAATCGGCGCGGTCGAAATTGGCGGCAGCGCCGGGGCATTGGCAGGAGCGCGCGACAGTGGTTAGGTCGCGCGCCATGAGCACAGCCCTCTCCCCCCTGCTTGCGCCGATGCTGTCGAGCGCTGCGATGCGCGCGGTCTGCGACGACGCCGCCACCGTGCAGAACATGCTGGATTTCGAGGCCGCGCTGGCCCGCGCCGAGGTGGCCTGCGGCGTAATCCCTCACGAAGCGTCCGGCCCGATCGGCGCCGCCTGCAAAGCCGAATCATTCGACCTCGCCGCGCTGGCCGATGCCGCGACGCAATCCGGCAATCTGGCGATCCCGCTGGTGAAAGCCCTGACCGCCAACGTCGCCAAAAAGGACGCCGAGGCGGCGCGCTACGTGCATTGGGGCGCGACCAGCCAGGACGTCATCGACACTGCGACCATGCTGTCGTTGCGCGCCGGCATCGATGCTCTGCTCATCGACCTCGATCGCGCCGTTGCAGGCTTTGCCGGCCTTGCCCGCGCCCATCGCGACACCGCGGTGGTGGCGCGGACCTGGCTGCAGCATGCGCTGCCGATGCCGTTCGGCCTGAAGCTCGCCGAATATGCCGCGGCCCTGCACCGCTCCCGCAAGCGCTTGCTGCGCCTGCGCCGCGAGACGCTGGCAGTGCAATTCGGCGGCGCCGCCGGCACGCTCGCCGCGCTCGGCGACAAGGGCCTGGCGGTCGCCGCTCGCCTTGCGAAAGAGCTGGACCTGTCCCTGCCCGATGCGCCCTGGCACACCCACCGCGACCGCATCGCGGAGGCCGCGTCGGTGTTTGCGATCCTTGCCGGCAGCTGCGGCAAGATCGCGCGCGACGTCTCGCTGATGATGCAGACCGATGTCGGCGAGGCCTTCGAGCCCGCGGGCGCCGGCCGCGGCGGCTCCTCCACCATGCCGCACAAGCGCAATCCGGTCGCCGCAGCGAGCGCGCTGGGGGCTGCGACCATGGCGCCGAACCTCACTGCTACGATCCTCGCCGCGCAGGTGCAGGACCATGAGCGCAGCGCCGGCCCGTGGCATGCGGAATGGCCGACATTGCCGGGCCTGATGCTGGTGACGTCGGGCGCGCTCGCCGCCATCGTCGATCTCGCCGAAGGGCTTGAGGTCGATGCGGCGCGGATGCGCGTCAATCTCGATGCGACTCATGGGTTGATCATGGCGGAAGCCGTCACGTTTGCGCTGGCCGAACCGATCGGCAAGAGCGACGCCCATCATCTGATCGAGGCCGCCAGCAAGAAAGCGGTCGCGGAGAAGAAGCATCTGCGCGACGTGCTGTCGGCGGATGCAAAGATCACCGCGCATCTCGATGCCAAGCGCATCGCAGAACTGTTCGAACCGATGGCCTATCAGGGCGCCTCGCAGGCGCTGATCGACCGCCTGCTGGCTTCACTGGATGACAAGTAGCAACGATGTCGTTGCCGGGCCTGACCCGGCAATCGCATGACGAGAGGGACAAGACGATGCCGATGATCAACGCCGACGGATGCCTGCTCAACGTCCAGGTGGACGGCCGCGACGGCGGACCGACCCTGATGTTGTCGAACTCGCTCGGCTGCACCTTGCAGATGTGGGAGCCGCAAATGCGGGCACTGACGCAGATGTTCCGCGTCATCCGCTACGACCGCCGTGGTCACGGCAAGTCCGGCGTGCCGGCCGGCCCCTACTCGATGGAGCGGTTCGGCCGCGACGTGCTCGCGATCCTCGACGATCTCAACATCGAGAAGGTGCACTGGTGCGGCCTGTCGATGGGCGGCATGGTCGGGCAATGGCTCGGCGCCAACGCCCCCGAAAGATTCGGCAAGATCGTCCTCGCCAACACCGCCTGCTACTATCCCGATCCGACCAACTGGCTGAACCGCATCAAGGCGGTGAAGCAAGGCGGCATCGCGGCCGTCGCCGACACCGTGATCGCGGGCTGGCTGACCGCCGACTTCCGCGAGCGCGAGCCGGAGACCACGGCGCGCATGAAGGCGATGCTGCTGGCCTCTCCCGTCGAGGGCTATCTCGCCTGCTGCGAAGCGCTGTCGACGCTCGACCAGCGCGCGCTGTTGCCCAGGATCAAGAGCCCGACGCTCGTGATCGCGGGAAAGCGGGACATGGCAACGCCGGTGTCGGCCGGTGAGATGATCCGCAGCGGAATTCCCGGCGCCAGCATGACGCTGCTCGACGCCGCGCACATCTCCAATGTCGAGCAATCGCACGCCTTCACCGAGGCCGTGGTCGGCTTCCTGACGCAGCGCTAATCCACAACCACAAACGTCATTCCGAGGAGCAAAGCGACGAAGCAATCCATGCCTCCGCAAGCGGTGAAATGGATTGCTTCGCTTTGCTCGCGATGACGGGAGGAGACATCAATGGACGACAATCAGCGCCGTGACGACGGCATGACGCAGCGCCGCAAGGTGCTGGGCAATGAATGGGTCGACAAGTCGATCAAGAACCGCAACGCGTTCAACACCGACTTCCAGGACCTGATCACGCGCTATGCGTGGGGCGACATCTGGACCCGGCCGCATTTCGATCACCGCACGCGCCGCGTGCTGGTGATCGGCACCATGGTCGCGCTCGGCCAGTGGGACGAGTTCCGCCTGCATGTGCGCGCGGCGCTCAGCGAAGGCGGCTTCACGCCCGAAGACATCAAAGAGATCCTGCTGCAGCAGGCGATCTATTGCGGCGTGCCGGCGGCCAATCACGCCGTCAAGGAAGCCGGCGCGATCATTGCCGAACTAGGGCTGCTGAAGGGATAGTTCGCTCGCCGGCGCGCTGGTCGCGACGACCGGCGCCTTGGTGGCGGGCTTCGGCGAGGTCTCGAACAGCATCACGATCGCAGTGCCGAGCAGCATCAGAAGCTCGGCCGCATGCGTGCGCAACGCTTCGATCTCGCCGACCTTGGATGCCATCATCATGCTGGCAAAGCTCAGCACGCTGCCGAGGCAGAGCGCGACCGCCAGCGCCTCGTCGGCACCGCTGCTGGTCTTGCGCACCGGCGAGAACGCGGCCATCGCGAGGAACACCGCGAAGAACGCCACCACGGTGATCCGCGCCAGCGCCAGCAGCCACGCCAGCCGCACCGTCGCCATCTTGCCGAGGTGCAGATAGTCGCTGGCGTACAGCGCGATCGACACGCTCGGCCGCTCATAGAGGCCGTGGATCGGCGACACCATGATGCTGAAGGCGATGATGGTCCAGACCGGAATGAAATAGGCCGCAAGCAGCGCGCCATTGAAGGAGCTGATCCGCCAGTTGCTCGACATTGCCGCTTCCCGCTTCTCTCCGGCGCCTTTTGGGTCGGCGACGGTTCAGCCTGCGAGGTAACGCCAATCGAATGCCGGCAGCAATTTAAACCCTTTGTTAAGGTTAAGCGCGGTGCGATGGTTCCGGATCGATGCGATCGGGCAAGACCGGCACCTGCGCCGGCCGAGATAGAGGGGGTAAAATGACCGAAAGAACCCGCGTTTTCGTCGCGACGCCCTGTTTCGGCGGCGACCTGAAGATGGCCTATGTGCTGTCCGCCCTGAAGCTTCAGGCTGCGGCCACTGCCCGGGGCATCGACATCCAGTTCCACCTGATAGGAAACGAATCGCTGATCGTGCGCGCCCGGAACGAACTGGCCCACCAGTTCCTCGTATCCGGCGCCAGCCATCTGTTGTTCATTGATGCCGATATCGGGTTCGAACCCGAGGCCGTGTTCCGGCTGCTGGATTGTGGTGCCGATGTCTCGGCCGCGGCCTACCCGCTCAAGCACATCGATTGGGCAAAGGTGCAGCGGGCTGCGGACGCCAAGCGGCAGAACCTCGCGTCATCCTCGCTGGACTATGTCGTCACATGGGAAGGCGATCAGATCACGGCTCGCGGCGATGGCTTCGCCAAGGTCCGATATGCCGGAACCGGCTTCCTGATGATGAAGCGATCCGCCCTCGTCAGGCTGTGCGACGCCCATCCCGAGCTCAAATATCGGGCGAACCACAAGAGCAACGACTTGAACACCGGCGACCTGGTTCGCGCCGACCTCGACCGCGTCTCGCTGTTCGAATGCATGATCGACAAGACGACCGGCGAGTATTTGTCCGAGGACTACGCCTTCTGCCGGCGCTGGCTCGATCTCGGCGGCGAAATCTGGCTCGACCTACGAAGCGAGCTCACGCATTTCGGTTCCTACGCCTTTCGCGGCCGCTTCGCCGATCAGCTGGCCTGAGCAGAAAGCAGAAACAAATGAGCTAATGAACGGGCCTCGCCGTTCGGCGAGGCCCGTGTACTGCATCCGCTCAATTGCGCCGAACTAGCGCTCCGGATTGGGCTTCTGGCCCTGCCGGCCGGGATCCTGCTGCTGCTGGCCAGGCTTCTGGCCGCCGCCCTGCTGCTGACCGGGCTTCTGTCCCGGATTCTGGTTCTGCTGGCCGGGGTTCTGGTTCTGATTGCTCATTCGCTTAACTCCCTTTGCTTTCATCAAGCTCGGGACAACGCACCGTCATGACCGCGGTTGCTCGGGGAACACGGGTTCCGGCGCGATCATTGCAAGGCAACGGGGTGTCGCCCCTGTGACATCGGAACCGCACCCGCCGAAGTAGTTATGTACAAGCCCTTGTCTGCTGCTGCCACGCTGTTGCCGCCGCCGGGGTTCCACTGTTAGAAAATACCACGACGCGACGGATCAGGCTGCCGGGGCCCTCGGCGCGTCACCCCTCGAGTTACGGCAGCGCATGGATTATTTCGCCCAGCAACTGATCAACGGCCTCGTGCTCGGTTCGATCTACGGCCTGATCGCCATCGGCTACACGATGGTCTACGGCATCGTCGGCATGATCAACTTCGCCCATGGCGACATCTTCATGATCGGCGGCTTCATCGCGCTGATCTCGTTCCTGGTGCTGGTGTCGCTCGGCCTCACCGCGATCCCCCTGATCCTTCTGATCGTGCTGCTGGTCTCGATGGCGATCACCGCGCTCTATGGCTGGACCATCGAGCGCATCGCCTACCGGCCGTTGCGGCATTCGTTCCGCCTGGCGCCGATGCTGTCGGCGATCGGCATGTCGTTCGTGCTGACCAACTTCTCGCAGGTGTCGCAGGGCGCGCGCGTCAAGCCGGTGCCGCCGATCATCACCGGCGGCTACACGCTGCATGAGGGCTCGCAAGGCTTCGCCGTGCAGCTCTCCAACATCCAGATCATGGTCGTGCTCGCCACCATCGTGGTGCTGGCGCTGTTCACCTGGCTGGTGTCGCGCACCCGGCTCGGGCGCGACATGCGCGCCTGCGAGCAGGACCAGACCATGGCCGCGCTGCTCGGCGTCGACGTCGACCGCACCATCTCGATGACCTTCGTGATCGGTGCCGCGCTCGCCGCCGTCGCCGGCATGATGTACCTGCTGTATTACGGCCTGGTTGATTTCTTCATGGGCTTCGTCGCCGGCATCAAGGCATTCACCGCCGCCGTGCTCGGCGGCATCGGCTCGCTGCCTGGCGCGATGCTCGGCGGGCTTGCGATCGGCCTGATCGAGACGTTCTGGTCGGCCTATTTCTCGGTGGAATACAAGGATGTCGCCGCGTTCTCGATCCTGATCGTGGTGCTGATCTTCATGCCGACCGGCCTGCTTGGCCGTCCCGAAGTCGAAAAAGTCTGACAGGCACTTCGTGAGCGCGACCTCAGCCCGCCCCTCGCACGCCGCGCAGCCCTCGGGCGGCGCCTTCATTCTCAAGAAAGCCCTGATCAGCGCATTGGTCGCGCTGGTGCTGTTCTCGCTGATGATCGGCGTGCGCACCGAGGCGGGACCGCAAGGCGGCCTGATCTACTGGACGCGGTTCGGCGACCTCGCCGCCATGGTCGCGATCGTGTTTGGCGGCAGCATCATCGTCGAACTGTTGCGGCAATGGTGGGGACCGGTCGACAAGGACAGCGTCGTGCCGAAGCCGGTGCAATCAGCGATATCGTTCGCCGGCCGCTGGCTGGCGCCTGCGCTCCTGGTGTTCACCTTCCTCGTGCCCGTCATCTTCTACAACCAGCGCTACATTCTCGACCTGTCGATCCTGGTCCTGACCTATGTGATGCTGGGATGGGGCTTGAACGTCGTGGTCGGGCTCGCCGGCCTGCTCGATCTCGGCTATGTCGCCTTCTATGCGGTCGGTGCCTACTCCTACGCGCTGCTTGCGACCAATTTCGGATTGTCGTTCTGGGTCTGCCTGCCGCTCGCCGGCATCCTCGCGGCGTGCTGGGGCGTGCTGCTCGGCTTCCCGGTGCTGCGGCTGCGCGGCGATTATCTGGCGATCGTGACGCTCGCCTTCGGCGAGATCATCCGCCTCGTCATCATCAACTGGCAAAGCCTAACCGGCGGCCCCAACGGCGTCTCGGGGATTCCGCGCCCGACCATGTTCGGCATTCCGCTGACGCCGGGCGACGACGGGCTCGCCGCCAGGCTCGGCATCGAGTTCTCGCCGACCCACCGCCTCGTCTTCCTGTTCTATCTGATCCTGGCGATGGCGCTGCTCACCAACTGGGTGACGATCCGGCTGCGGCGGCTGCCGATCGGCCGCGCCTGGGAGGCGCTGCGCGAGGACGAGGTCGCCTGCCGCGCGCTCGGCATCAACACCACGACCACCAAGCTGACGGCATTCGCGACCGGTGCGATGTTCGGCGGCCTCGCCGGCGCGTTCTTCGCCACGCGGCAGGGCTTCATCAGCCCGGAATCCTTCACCTTCCAGGAATCGGCGCTGGTGCTGGCGATCGTCGTGCTCGGCGGCATGGGCTCGCAGCTTGGCGTGGCGCTGGCCGCGCTCGCCATGATCGGCGGCTTCGAGCTGTTCCGCGGCCTCGATCAATACCGCATGCTGGTGTTCGGCATCGCCATGGTGCTGTTGATGATCTGGCGGCCGCGCGGGCTGATCGGCCATCGCGCGCCGACCGTGTTCCTGGAGCGCAACCAGGCGATCTCCTCCGACCTCGTCAAGGAGGGCCACGGATGAGCGGCGACCACATCCTCACCGTCGACCGCCTGATGATGCGCTTCGGCGGCATCGTCGCGGTCAACGAGCTCTCCTTTGCGGCCGAGCGACGCAAGATCACCGCGCTGATCGGGCCGAACGGCGCCGGCAAGACCACCGTCTTCAACTGCATCACCGGCTTCTACCGGCCGAGCGGCGGCGCGATCCGCCTCGCCCATGATGACGGCCGCAGCATCCAGCTCGAGCGGCTGAACGATTTCCGCATCTCCAAGCAGGCCAAGGTGGCGCGCACCTTCCAGAACATCCGGCTGTTTCCCGGCATGACCGCGCTGGAAAACCTGATGGTCGCCCAGCACAACGCGCTGATGCGCGCCTCGGGCCTGACCCTGCTCGGCCTGCTCGGCCTGCCGTCCTGGCGCGAGGCCGAAGCGCGCGCCATCGAGCTGGCGCGGACCTGGCTCAACCGCGTCGGCCTGCTCGACCGCGCCGACGACGCGGCGGGCAATCTGCCCTATGGCGACCAGCGCAGGCTCGAGATCGCGCGCGCGATGTGCACTGAACCTGCACTGCTCTGTCTCGACGAGCCTGCGGCTGGACTGAACGCGCGAGAGAGCGGCGGCCTCAACGAGCTCTTGCTGTCGATCCGCAACGAACAGGGCACCTCGATCCTCTTGATCGAGCATGACATGTCCGTCGTGATGGAGATTTCCGATCACGTCGTGGTCATGGACTACGGCGTCAAGATCGCCGAAGGCACGCCGCAAGCGGTGCGCGACGACCCCAAGGTGATCGCCGCATATCTCGGCGCCGACGAGGAAGAGGCGATCGCCGTGATGGAGAGCGGCACGTGATGAGCGCAGCCGGCAAGTCCCCAACCTCCCCCTGCAAGGGGGAGGTCGACCGCGAAGCGGGCGGGTGGGGGTCACGCTTTTCCCGCACGAAAGATATGACGGCGCGCGCACGCTCCCTCCGCGTCAACATGACCGATGCGGAAGCGTGTCTCTGGCGCGCGTTGCGCCGCGATCAGCTCTATGGCTTCTCTTTCCGCAAGCAGCACCCGATCGGTCAATACACCGTCGACTTCTACTGCTCGCGGCTTCGCCTGGCCGTCGAGGTGGATGGTGGGCAGCATGCCGAGCAGCGCAAGCAGGCCGACGATCGCCGGACGCATTGGCTCGCGGAGAAGGGTGTCACCGTCGTCCGTTACTGGAACAACGACGTGCTGTCGAATTTGGAGGGCGTGCTGAGCGATCTGGTCACTCACATGGAGCGATTGGCGCAAGCGGAGGCAACCCCCACCCCGACCCTCCCCCTTTCAGGGGGAGGGAGTACGAACAATCGCACGCTTGGCGAAGACGGGAGCGAGCGATGACCACACCCCTGCTCGCGGTGCGCGGCGTGCGTGCGGCGTATGGCAAGATCGAGGCGCTGAAGGGCGTCGACATCGAGATCAATCGAGGGGAGATCGTCGCCCTGATCGGCGCCAATGGCGCCGGCAAGTCGACGCTGATGATGACGATCTTCGGCCGGCCGCGCGCCCGCGCCGGCCGCATCGAATTCGACGGCCATGACATCACCGGCGTGCCGACCCACGAGATCGCGCGGCTGCGCATCGCGCAATCGCCCGAGGGCCGACGGATCTTTCCGCGCATGAGCGTCGCGGAAAACCTGCAGATGGGCGCCGATGCCACCGAATGCAGCGAGGCCGAACGCGAGGCCGGGCTGGAGCGCGTGTTCGCGCTGTTTCCGCGGCTGAAGGAGCGCGTCGCACAACGCGGCGGCACGCTGTCGGGCGGCGAGCAGCAGATGCTCGCGATCGGCCGCGCCCTGATGAGCCGGCCGCGCCTGCTGATGCTGGACGAGCCCTCGCTCGGCCTCGCGCCGCTGATCGCGCGCCAGATCTTCGATGCCATCCGCACGCTGAACCGGCAGGACGGCCTCACCGTGCTGATCGTCGAGCAGAACGCCAACCATGCGCTGAAGCTCGCCCATCGCGGCTACGTCATGGTCAACGGCCTGATCACGCTGGCCGGAACCGGCGCCGAATTGCTGCAGCGCCCGGAAATCCGCGCCGCCTATCTGGAAGGCGGCCGCCGCGGCTAGCTCACCCCTGCGCGCCGCCCCTTGCAGCAGGATGCGGCTGATGCAGCGTCGATTTGCCTGAAAATTGCCGGTGACTTCGCCGCGAAATCAGCCGAGAATGCCGGCGGTTTTGGGGCCCGGCGTGCCGGGCCCTTCCGCAAGAGGCAACGACCACGAGGGACGTCTCATGAAATCACTGAAGCTGATCGGCCTGGCACTGGGCGCGTCGTTCGCATTATCGGCGAGCGCGTTCGCGCAAGACATCACCATCGCAGTCGCGGGCCCAATGACGGGCTCCGAATCCGCTTTTGGCCGGCAGATGAAGAACGGCGCCGAGCAGGCACTCGCCGATATCAACGCCGCCGGCGGCGTGCTCGGCAAGAAGCTCGCGCTGGAAGCCGACGACGATGCCTGCGATCCGAAGCAGGCGCGCTCGATCGCGGAAAAGATCGGCTCCGCGAAGATCCCGTTCGTGGCCGGCCATTTCTGCTCGTCGTCCTCGATCCCGGCCTCCGAGGCCTATGCCGACGCCAACGTGCTGCAGATCACCCCGGCCTCGACCAACCCGCTGTTCACCGAGCGCAAGCTGTGGAACGTGGCGCGCGTCTGCGGCCGTGACGACCAGCAGGGCCTGGTCGCCGCCGACTACATCATGAAGAACTTCAAGGGCAAGAACGTCGCGATCCTGAACGACAAGACCACCTACGGCAAAGGCCTCGCTGACGAAACCAAGAAGGCGCTGAACAAGGCCGGCTTCCAGGAGAAGATGTTCGAGTCCTACAACAAGGGCGACAAGGACTTCAACTCGATCGTCTCGCGCCTGAAGCGCGACAACATCGATCTGGTCTATGTCGGCGGCTACCATCAGGAAGCCGGCCTGATCCTGCGCCAGATGCGCGACCAAGGCCTGCAGACCGTACTGATGGCGGGCGACGCCCTGAACGATAAGGAGTTCGCCTCGATCACCGGCCCCGCCGCCGAAGGCACGCTGTTCACCTTCGGCCCCGACCCGCGCAACAAGCCGACCGCGAAGGCGATCGTCGAGAAGTTCAAGGCCAAGAACATCGACCCCGAAGGCTACACGCTCTACACCTACGCCGCGATGCAGGTGTGGACGCAGGCCGTCGCCAAGGCCGGCACCACCGACGCCAAGAAGGTGATGGACACCATCAAGGCCGGCGAGTGGAACACCGTGCTCGGCAAGATGGCCTTCGACGCCAAGGGCGACATCAAGGCGATCGACTACGTCGTCTACAAGTGGGACGCCAAGGGCAACTACACCGAGATCAATCCGAAGGGCTCCTGAGGAACTCTCCCGTCATTGCGAGGAGCGACAGCGACGAAGCAACCCATCTTTCGGCAAGCTCGGTAACCATGGATTGCTTCGCTTCGCTCGCAATGACGCTGATGGATAAAACGCCCCGCTCCGCCGGGGCGTTTTTTTGACCGGATACCTGCAAGTCTTACCTAAGTCCTGCCGCAAGTCCGTGCGCACGCGCGGTCAAAGGTTGCTGCATTCGCCGCGGCTGCTATACCGGATCGATCGGACAGCAGGCGGACGGACTCAATCGTGAAAAACCTTCTCACCGATATTGCCGGCGTTAGCGTCGGCCATGCCGACGACGCCATGATCGCCTCGGGCGTCACCGCGATCCTGTTCGAGCGGCCGGCGGTCGCCTCGATCGATGTCCGCGGCGGCGGTCCGGGCACCCGCGAGGACGCGCTGCTGTCCCCGCACAATGTCGTCGAGGCGATCGATGCCATCACGCTGTCGGGCGGTTCGGCGCTCGGGCTTGACTCCGCCGGCGGCGTGCAGGCCTGGCTCGCCGAGCGCGGCCGCGGCTTTCGCATCCGCGATGCGGTGATCCCGATCGTGCCGGGCGCGATCTGCTTTGATCTGCTCAACGGCGGCAACAAGGCATGGGGACGCTTTCCGCCCTATCGCGATCTCGGCTACGCGGCGGCGAATGCCGCCTCCGACAATTTCGAGCTCGGCAGCGTCGGCGCCGGCATGGGCGCGACCACCGCCAATTTGAAGGGCGGCCTCGGCTCGGCGTCTGATGTGACCGACGACGGCATCATGGTGGCGGCGCTCGCGGTGGTCAACGCGGTCGGCAGCGTCACGGTCGGCAGCGGCCCGTGGTTCTGGGCGGCGCCGTTCGAGGTCGATGGCGAATTCGGCGGTCGCGGCCTGCCGCCCGCGTTCACGCCGGACATGCTGAAGCTGCGGCTGAAGGGCGGCGCGGACGCCACCGCCGCCGAGAACACCACGCTCGTCGTTGTCGTCACCGATGCGCAGCTGACCAAGCCGCAGGCGAAGCGCCTTGCGATGATCGCGCAGACCGGCATGGCGCGCGCGATCTATCCGGTGCACGCCCCGCTCGATGGCGACGTGGTGTTTGCTGCGGCCACGGGCGCCAAGCCGGTCGATCCGCTGTTCGGGCTGACCAAGCTCGGCGCGATCGCCGCCAACACGGTGGCGCGCGCGATCGCACGCGGCGTCCATTCAGCCACCGCGCTGCCCTTTCCCGGCGCGCTGCCGAGCTGGCGGGACCGGTTCGGCTAAATCATCATGAAGTCGAGTTGAAGCGCGACCACGAGGGAGGTGCGCTCCCTCGCCAGGGTTGGGGTGAGGGGCTGCCGCCGCATCAACGGTGACAGGTGCATTCGTGGAGACTCCCCCTCACCCGGAGCGCATCTCACGATGCGCTCCGGCCTCTCCCCGCACGCGGGGCGAGGCGAAGCAGAGCCAGCCTGCTCCATTCAAAGCGAAGAATGATGCTTTAAGCGCTGACCGACAGCGACGACGAGGCCTGCGCCGAGATCGCCTGCGACTGGCGCTGGATCAGCTGCTCGATGAAATTGTAGGACGAGGTCGCGTTGCTTCCTGCGGAGGACGACGACGATGTGTTGCTGGTGCTGGAAGCCGTGGCCGCCGACGTCATCGACACCTTGGAGCCGTCGGCATAGGTCGTTGTCGTCGTGGTCGAGCCGTCGCTGTTGGTCACCGAGGTTGAGGTCGCGCCGTTCAGCGCCTGCATCAGCGGATCGGAGCTCGATCCGCCCGAGCCGCTGCTGGCGCCCGATCCATCGGTCGCGCCGCCGGCTGCGTGGTGATGGTGATGGCCGCCGCCCTTGTGGCCCTGCAACGCCTTCGACATCTCGTCGAGGCTGACGCTGCCGTCGCCATTGGCATCGAGCTTGGAGAACACGTCGTCGGCCTGCGCGATGTTGGTGCCGCCGGCGCCGAGCGCATTCTCGAATTCCGTCTTGGTGATCTGGCCGTTGCCGTCGGCGTCGATCTGCGAGAATAAGTCCTTCAGCGCATCCGACCGGCTGGTCGGGGTCGCACTGGTCGAGGCCGTGGTCTGCGACTGGCTCTGCGCGTCGAGCAGCGCGCTCATGGTCAGCGGCGAAATCTGCGTGGAGCTGCTGCTGCCCGAGCCGGTAGCCGAGCTGCTGCTGGTCGACGTCGAGGTACTGGTCGAGGCCGAGAACAGCCCGGTCGACTGATTTCCCTGCGTGGAGCTGCCGGTCTGTGTCGTCGACTTCGACGACATCAGCGAGCTCAAAAGATCGATGGCGGATGACGCAGCGCCAATGGCAAATAACATGGCAATACTCCAACAAGGCCGCGCATGGCGGCTCAAACGCTTGCCAAAGGCGCAGCAAGCGGCGTGCCATGGCAAAAACCCAATAAAACCAGGCCTTGGCGCATCGATGCAGGTTCCGCGCACCCGGCAAGAGCTGCCGCCGGCGGCAGAATTTTCCGGCTCCGAGGTGCCGTCCGCTCGCATTGCCCGCCACGCGTCCGCGTGTTAGGCGGGATCACCCGTCGCCCCCTGAAGTCTTTCGGAACAGTTGACATGACTCAGTCATTCACCCCGCGTCCCCTCGTCATCGCCCCGTCGATCCTGGCGTCGGATTTCTCAAAGCTCGGCGAGGAGGTCCGCGCCGTCGACCAGGCCGGCGCCGACTGGATCCATCTCGACGTGATGGACGGACATTTTGTGCCGAACATTTCCTACGGCCCGGATGTCATCAAGGCGATGCGGCCGCACACCAAGAAGATCTTCGACGCCCATCTGATGATCTCGCCCTGCGATCCCTATCTCGAGGCGTTCGCCAAAGCGGGCTGCGACCACATCACGGTGCATGCCGAGGCCGGCCCGCATTTGCATCGCTCGCTGCAGGCGATCCGCGCGCTCGGCAAGAAGGCCGGCGTCTCGCTCAATCCGGCAACGCCTGTGAGCGCGATCGAATATGTGCTCGACCTGATCGACCTCGTGCTCGTGATGTCGGTCAATCCCGGCTTCGGCGGCCAGGCCTTCATCCGCTCGGCGATCGGCAAGATCTCTGACGTCAGGGCGATGACAGCGGGCCGCCCGATCGACATCGAGGTCGATGGCGGCGTCGCGCCCGATGTCGCGGGCCAGCTCGCCGCCGCCGGCGCCAATGCCTTTGTCGCGGGATCCGCCGTCTTCAAGGGCGGCACCGCCGAGGCGTACAAGACCAACATCGCCGCGATCCGCCATGCCGCGGCCGAAGCGCGCGGCGAAGCGATCTGATCAAGACAGCGTGGGCGGCGTGACCGCGGCACTGGCCGTCGGGTCCGCCGCGCCGTCTTCACCGTCCGTCGCCGGCGTCAGCCGCGACGGCCGCACCACGGTCACCGTGCACGGCGCTTCCCCGGCGACCTTGGCGGAGACGCTGCCGAGCAGCGCGCGCCGCATCGAGTTCTGCCGCGCGCCGATGATGATGTGGTCGACCAGGTTGACCGCGGCGAATTCCAGGATTGCGGCGGCGGGGTCGATCGCCTCCAGCACATGCACGGTCAGCCGCCCCTCCTGGAGCCTGAACGGCCGCGCCCAATGCTGGAGCGCCACCAGGCGGTCGACATGCTTGTTCTGGCCCTGATCGTCATGGGTGCGGTCGATCGCCAGGCGATTGAGCTTCAGCACGTTGACGCAGGCGAGCCGCGCCGACGGCGACGTCGACAGCACCTGCTCGGCGGTGACGCGGATGGTGTCGTTCAGCACCTCGGTCCCCTCGCCGAGATCGAGCGCGACGGCGACGATCGGGCTCGAGGCGAGCTGCGCCGCGACATCGGACTTCGGCTGCGGCGGGGTCGCGCCGAGATTGAAGCGGCGGCGCCACACCGTGCCGAGCGGATCGCGATCGAGCCGCTGCGCCCGCGCGGTCAGCTTCACCTGCTCGGGATGGCCGAGATCGAACGCGAGCTGCGCCGCGGTCGGATAGCGCGCCGCCGGATCGATCTCCAGACAGCGCAGCACGATCTCCTGCAGCCAAGGCGGATAGTCGGGCTTCAGCTTGCGCGGCGGATACGGGTCGCGCCACAGCCGCCGGCGCATGCCGCGCAGGGTCTCGGTCTCGCCGAACGGGCGGACCCCGGTGGTGAAGAAATAGAGCAGCACGCCGAGCGAAAACAGATCGCTGCGCGGATCGTCGCGCACGCCGAGCAGGCGTTCCGGCGCCATGTAGGGCGCGGTGCCGTAAGGCAGCCGAAACTCCTCCTGCAACAGGTCGGGCAGATGCTTGTGATGCGAGAGACCGAAATCGATCAGCACCGCCTCGCCGCGCTGGCGGAACATGATGCTGCTCGGCTTGATGTCGTGATGGATGACGTTCTGCCGGTGCAGGCTGGCGAGCGCGGTGGCAACCTTGCCGCCGATCACCCTCACCTCCTCGTACGGCAACGGCAGCGCGTCGAGCCGCTTGTAGAGCGTCTGGCCGGGGATGCGCTCCATCACCACATAGGCCTGGCGTTCGAAATCGCCGGTGCCGAAACAGGCCGGCACGTGCGGCCCGGACAGCCGCGGCAGGATCATCTGCTCCATCTCGAAGCTGACGATCGCGGCCGGATCCTCGCCCTCCGAGGTCAGCGGCACCTTCATCAACAGCGGCACGGTGATGCCCGGATGGGTGACGGTCCACAGCGTCGCCATGCCGCCGCGGTGCACCCGCTCGCCGACGGTGAAGCCATCGATCTCGGCGCCCGCCTGCATCGTCAGCGCCGCCATGTCGCTCACCTGCCGATCGAAAGACGATCGGCGAGCCAGAGCGGCAGGCCATTGGCCTTGATCCGCGCCGCAGCGGTCGCGACGTCGTAGGGCACGCGGTGGTAGGTGATGTCGCGGCTGATGGTGTCGAACATCGCAAACGACGCCGCCGGATCGCCGTCGCGCGGCTGGCCGACCGAGCCGAGCACGGCGAGCCAGCGCCGGCCGGTCAGCAACTGCACCGCGACGCCCGCGGTCGGAACGAAGCTGGTCATCTTCGCGGTCGAGGACATCGAGTAGAGGCCGGGACGATGGATATGGCCACAGAAGGTGATCTGCAATTCGGTTGCCATCATGCTGCGCGCAGCATCGGCAGTGTCGCGGATATAGCGCCACTTCGCCGGATCGGACGCTTCCGAATGCACGTAGAGACGGTTGTCCTCCTCGCGCATGATCGGCAGGCGCGCAAGGAACTCCTTCTGCTCGCCGCTGAGCCGGTTGCGGGTCCAGTCGATCGCGGCCTGCGCGTCGCCGTTCATGCTGTCGCTCGGCACGCCGATCGCATTGTCATGGTTGCCGCGCACCGCGATCGCCCCCTTCGCGACGAGATCCTTCACGGTGTCGACGGCCCATTCGGGATCGGCGCCGTAACCAACGATATCGCCGAGGCAGATCAGCCGTTCGGCCCCGCGCGCACGCGCAGCATCGAGGCAGGCCGCGAAGGCCTGCCGGTTGGCGTGGATATCCGCAAAGAGCGCGAGCCGCATCGTCTTCCGCAGCAGTTGGCCTCAAGGGAGCGAGCCTGATCTTGACCGCCATCAAGCACAAGCGGCCTCCGGCTCGCAATCGGGCAGAAGGCGGCATCTGGATGCCGTGAATTCGGAGGGGAGCAAGCTAGTCCGCCATGCCCGTGTTGAAGCGACGAAGCAGGGCCGTGAAGAGGCGGAGATCTGCCTCGCTCCAGCCATCGAGACGACGGCGAAAGACCTCGCCCTTGTGCTTGATCGCCGCACGCATTTTGTTCGAACCCTGGTCTGTGAGGGACAGTAAAACTCCGCGCTTGTCGGCTGGATCGGGACGAGATTCGACGATTCCGGCTTGCTTGAGCTGCCGAACCAGGCGGCTGGTCGCGCTTCGGTCCATGGCCAACGCATCCGCGACATGGCTCGCTTGAGCAGGCCCGAACGCGTGAAGCCACTGGATGATGTGGTAGGCCGCCGGTGGCAGATCGGCGTCGAAACTGGCAGCCATTTCAGCCGCGACCGCGCGGGACGCGCTCAGCAGTGCATTGAGCTGTTCGCCGAGCGACAGCCAGAGCGGCGGCATCTCATTTGTTTCGTTTTCAACTGAGGGCGCCATGCGCCGGGCTGCCTTCCATTCCTTGGCGCTGCAGATATGATGGACATATATCCATTATATCCGTGAGGTGTCCATGCCCGATATTCCTGCCCCCATCATCGTCATGACGGGCGCCACGAGCGGGATCGGACGGCTGGCTGCGACCGAGACGGCCAGTCGAGGCGCACATCTCGTTTTGATCGCCCGCTCCGAGGTCAACGCCGAAGCCACGCGGAAGGCAATCAGGGGGATAGCACCGCAGGCGCAGATCGATTTTCATTTTGCGGACCTGACGCGTTTGGAGACCGTTGCCGCTGCCGGCCGGACGATCGCCGCGCGATATGACAGGATCGACGTGCTGATCAACAACGCGGGCATTCACGCCTTCGCGCCGCGGACCACGATTGACGGCTACGACGAAATGATGGCGGTCAACTACCTCGCGCCCTGGCTGCTTACGCGCGCCCTGCGCGAGACGCTGATCCGCTCGGCGCCTTCGCGCATTGTGACCACGGCATCGGAAGCATCGCGCCGTCACGCAACGGTCGAGCTGACCGGCGACATGTTCGCGCCCACGCAGTTTTCCCGTTTGGGATCCTCACGGATCTACGGACGGACGAAACTGCTGGACATTATGTTCTCGCTCGAACTTGCAAGGCAGTTGGAGGGAACGGGCGTCACAGCGAACTGCCTCGATCCGGGCTTCAACGTCACCGGTCTGGGGAGGGAGCTGCGCTTTGCTCCGATCCTCGAACGAATGCTGACGAAGCTCAGGATTGGCGATCCCCGTCGGGGAGCGAGCATCATCGTCCGCCTCGCCAAGGACGCAGAATTCGAGGCCGTCTCGGGTGGCTATTTCTCCGTCAAGGGCACAAGGCCACTGAAGCCTGCGTCACCCGCCGACGACCCTGATGTCCGGCGGGCCGTGTGGGCAATCACCAAAGACGTGCTCGGAGCGATCCCCTCAAGCATGTGAGTCCTTGCGGTTGGAAGGACCTATCGCGCACCGCTGCCTCGCACGGTCCGGCTGTCCACATGCCATAGCACCGTCGCGGGTTTCTGCGGCAGTGTGCTCTTCGGAGACGAGCTAGTGCTTGCACACCCGCACGCCCCGCAGCAGCAGGGCGATGAGGGCGTCGATCCGCGACGGGCATTCGGGCTTGGCCCATTCCTCGGCATGCGCCGGGTGGTGGTAGCGGACGGTGGCGTCGAACACGGCCCGCGCGGTCGCCTTCACATTGTCGACCTCGAAAACGCCCTGCGCGACACCGTCGGCCAGGATTTTCGCGATCAGATCGACCTGCTTGTCCTTGTAGGCTTCCACCACCTCGCGCGCGTCCTGCGCGAGTGCGAGGTAGGTCGCGAACATCTCGGGATCGTCGCAGACCTTCTTCTGCTTGATCATGAAGGCGGTGCGCAGCCATTTCTCCAGCCGTTCCGGCGCAGGGCCATCGCTTGCCGCGAGCTTGCACAGCGGCTCGTTGGCGCGGTCGAGCCAGCGTTTGGCGACCGCATCGCGGAGCGAGGCTTTGCTGGGGAAATGGCGGTACACGCTGCCGTGGCTGACATCCAGCGCACGGGCAACGTCGACAACGGTGGCCTTGGCGAGCCCGAAGCGCCTCAAAACATCCTCGGTTGCTTCGAGGATCCGCTCGGGTGTCAATACCACCGCCTCGTTCATGCGTTTACCGTCTGGTTAGCGCTGTCCTGCCCGCGGCTGAACTTGGCAGCCTGGGCTGCCAGATGGCGGGCAACGCGAAGATTGAGCCACTGTTGAATCTGGGCGGTCAATTGAAAGATTTCTATCGTCATGGAGGTAGTCCTTCGAGGTAGTCAAATTAAATACGGCTCCCCCGGCCAAACGCCGGAACAGCCACCGGGCGCCCTCCTCCTTTGGGCTGTTGAGTATATACACCATCCCGCTGACAGATTTCAATATCTGTCAGACAAACTTTGCGAGATGACAGCTATGCGGTCCGGACGGGCCCTCTGCGGCCCGGCCGTGCGGCGCACTACACCGTTCCGTGATCGGTCGGGGCGACTAGCCAGTCCGTGCCTATGTCCCCTCAGGGCTACCCGGGAGAGGTTTGCATGGACCGGCCGATGACCTTCAAGGAGATCGCCAAGATCACCGCGGGCGCGGTGGTCTCGCTCGTTATCGTCGGGTGGCTGATGGTTCTCGCGATCGCGTTCCTGACAGTGCTCTGAGGCACTGGAACCGGGCTCCGGAATCGAAAGGGGCCGCTTCACGCAGCGGCCCCTTTGCCGGGAAAATGGCTTGGGGATGAAATCTAGCCCCGGTTAGCTCCGAGACTACACGGTTCACGGAGTTGAGGAATTCCGGATGACTACTGTCCACCCGGCTGACCGATTATTGGCGATCCCTATTTTTATGCCATCCGCGTGTCGGTGCGCATCCTGCTATGGCTGCTCGTCCTTGGGCGGCATCCGGGGCGGTGGCAGCGGCGTGAAGACCGATCCTTGCGCGCCCGCCGGCGGCGGCACGAAGGTCCCGGTCGTGGAATCGCCGCCTGTGGTCTCCAGGACCGTCTTCGGAGTGATGTACTCCCTGACGAAATCCATGATGGTCCCGTCGCCGCCGCCGAAATCGGCTGCCCGTCCGCCCTGCGGATGCCCGGCCTTGATCTCGTTGTCGGCGGTGTGGGTCTGCTCGGCCAGCGCGTCGCTATAGGGAATCCGAAAGGCGCGCGGCACGGCGCTCGGCCGATTGTCTTCATCAAGCTCCTCCACCCAGAGATAGATCGAGCCCGAATCGCCCTCCAGCGAATGCGGCTCCACGATCCGCGCCGAGAGCAGCTTGAAATTCGCCGGCAGCTTTTCCGCGGAAGCCCAGCCGAGCATGCCGCCGAAGCTGACGAAATAGAACGCGCTGGTCACGACGATCACGATCGCCTTCAGCGACCAGTGCAGCCGCGCATAGACCAGCACAATCAGCAGCAGCGCGCCGACCGCCGCGTAGGCGACCGCGAGCGTGAGAATGACCGACTGCAGACTAATCACGGCGCATCCTCACCCCGGTCTTCGGGTCGAGATCGGCGCCGTTGGCGTGAACGTTACGAAACGTCTCCAGCAGCGATTTCGGCCGCTGGTCCACGTTGATCACCTTGCCCTCGGCGTCGATGCGAAACCTGACCGCGGTCTTCTCGTCGCCGGTGTGAGTAACGGTCAGCTTGTCGTCGAAGATGACCTGCGCCGTCGGATTGAGCTTCTGCACCTTCACATTGGCCTGCACCGGCTCGCCGGTCGTCGCCTGGAAATGGGAGACGTTGACGGTGTATTCGCCGGCGACGATGCCGCGGGGTGACGATCTCCTCGCGGATCGGCGATGCGATCTTCTTGCCGTTGACCACGATGAAGTCGTTGGCGCCGCCGCGATCGTCGCGATCGAGCGTCAGGAAGCCGGCCTCGCGATGCCGGTACCAGGCGATGTTGCCGGCCGGGTCCTGCACGAACAGGTCGAGATCGTCAGGATGGTTGTCCGGCCAGTCCATCGTGATGATGAACTCCGCCTTGGAGTCGATCTTGCCTTCCTTGGAATCCGGCGACACCGCGAGCAGCGCGAGGAAGAACAGGAAGGCGATCACCTGCGACGCCTTGAACAGCATGACACCGAGCGGATCGAATGCTTCCTCGCGCGGATAGAGCCCGAACTCGTCCATCATGGCGGCGTTCCAAGGGGCGTACCAAGGCGACGCTCCAGCGCCGGCGTGACGTGGGTCTCGGTCAGCACGACGGCATCGGAGAACACCCGCTGGGTCGCGGAATCCGCGCGGCCAAAATATCGAAAACAACCCCATGCAAAGGAGCTGGCAGCGGCCGGCGTTCGACACATGGCAGCTTGACACGTCGGGCAACTCAGGGATACATTTCCAATATTCAGAAATCGCGCAGACGCCGCATCGCCCGGGAACGTCGTGCTCTGGCATCAGCGCGACATCCCGCACTCTTCCGCGCATTGCGCATCTGAGTTTTTCCCTTCGGGCGGCTGCTTTCGCGTGACAAGACGGCGGGTTGCGCTAGGCTGCTGACCCGCCCTACGCAATCACAAGAAACGGACTCCCCATGCCCATCGTCAATCGCGTTGCCGCCCTCTCGGATGAAATGGCCGCCTGGCGCCATGACTTCCATGAGAATCCTGAACTGCTTTACGAAGTCCACCGCACCGCCGGCATCGTTGCCGACAAGCTGCGCGAGTTCGGCTGCGACGAGGTGGTGACGGGGATCGGACGCACCGGCGTGGTCGGCGTGATCCGCGGCCGCAAGTCCAATTCGGGCAAGACCATCGGGCTGCGCGCCGACATGGACGCGCTGCCGATCGCCGAGGCCTCGGGCGTGGCCTACGCCTCGAAGGTCCCCGGCAAGATGCACGCCTGCGGCCATGACGGCCACACCGCGATGCTGCTGGGCGCCGCAAAATATCTCACCGAGACCCGCAATTTCGACGGCACCGCGGTCGTGATCTTCCAGCCCGCCGAGGAAGGCGGCGCCGGCGGCAAGGCGATGGTCGACGACGGGCTGATGACCCGCTGGGGCATCCAGGAGGTCTACGGCCTGCACAACATGCCCGGCCTGCCCGAGGGCTACTTCGCGACCACGCCGGGCCCGATGCTGGCCTCGTCGGACACGTTGAAGATCGTCGTCCGCGGCAAAGGCGGCCACGCCGGCGCCGCCCCGCACGAGGCGGTCGACAGCGTGCTGATCGGCGCCCAGATCATCAATGCGCTGCAATCGATCGTGTCGCGCAATGTCGATCCGCTCAAATCGGCGGTCATCTCGATCACCATGTTCGAGGCCGGCACCGCGTTCAACGTGATCCCGGAGACCGTCACGCTGGGCGGCACCGTGCGCACGCTCGATCCCGGGGTGCGCGATCTGGTCGAGCGCCGGATCGGCGAGGTCGCCTCCAGCATTGCCAAAGCCTATGGGGGATCGGCCGAGACCGACTATGGGCGGATGTATCCGGTGACGCTGAACCACACGCGCGAGGCCGGCGTCGCCGCCGAGGTCGCCCGTGACGTGGTCGGCGCCGATCGCGTCAACGACAATCTGGTACCGGTGATGGGCGCCGAGGATTTTGCGTTCATGCTCGAAGCGCGCCCCGGCGCGTTCGTCTTCCTCGGCATGGGCGACGGCCCGATGTGCCACCACCCCGCATACACGTTCAATGACAACATCCTCGGCCACGGCGCCTCCTACTGGGTGCGCCTGGTCGAGAAGCAGATGCCGGCGGGCTAGCACCGCCCACGCGCCGTTGACGAACATGACGCCGGTCGCGATCAATTCGCGCCGGCGTGATCATTTTCACGGGCGCGGCTGCTGTTGCGTCATGTAGTGAATGCCGCTGCCGGCAGCGATGCCGTGACTTGGCAATCGTCTGCTCACCCCGAGCGCGTGAGCCTAACGGGCGCCGTCGACCGCGCCTCATGTCGCGTGGTCAGCCGCGCCTGTGCCCATCATCCGCGCGGCGACGCGGTCGCGCTTGACGAAATGATGGAAGGCGACCGCGGCGAGGTGCAGCACGATCAGCGCCAGCAGCACATAGGCGAAGAAGATGTGGCGATGCTCAAAGGCATCCGCCGCCGCCTTGTCCGGCGAGGTGATCTGGGGAACGTGGAACAGGCCGAAGAAGCTCGAATAGTCCTGGTCGCGGGATCCGGAATGCGCCCAGCCCAGCATCGCGACCAGGATGGTGACGGCATAGAGCGCGCCATGGTTGACGCGGGCTGCGATCCGCTGCCAGGCGGGCATGTCGGCCGCCAGGGCCGGCGTCGGATTGACGCCGCGCCAGACCAGCCGCAGCACGGTCAGCAGCAGCACCAGATAGCCGATATCGGCATGGATCGACCGGTAGAAGAACTTGTCCGCCCGTGCCGGGAAGTGGTTCATCCACCAGCCATAGGCCAGCATGCCGATGATGGTGATGCCCAGCACCCAGTGGAGCGCACGGGCGAGCGAGCCCCAGCTCGCGGTCGTATTGCGGATCATGGTCGAGTTGCCCCCGTTTGGATTTCGCACGTCGCAGCAATAGTTTGCCGCGATACTTGCAGGGATCGGCCAAGGCCATATGAAATTCCCGCCCTCGCCGCCTTTTGTCGGCCGCAGAGGCCGGCTAGCCAAAACAACTGAATGGTAACCCTGCCTCGGATAGACTTGTCACCGTGTCCACTCCCCCGACCATCCTCGTCTTCGATTCCGGCCTCGGCGGCCTCACCGTGCTGCGCGAGATCGTCCGCGCCCGGCCCGACGCGCACTATGTCTATGTCGCCGACGACGCCTTCTTCCCCTATGGCCACCACACCGAGGACGAGATCATCGCCCGGGTGGTGCCGCTGGTCGGCGAGCTAATCGAGGCCCACGCGCCCGACCTCGTCGTGATCGCCTGCAACACGGCATCCACCCTGGTGATGTCGCATTTGCGCGACGCCTACCGCCTGCCCTTCGTCGGCACGGTGCCGGCGATCAAGCCGGCCTGCGCCTCGTCGAAAACCAGGCGCGTCTCGGTGCTCGGCACCAGGGGCACCGTGAAGCGCGAATACACCCGCAAGCTGATCTCGGATTTCGCGCTGGGCTGCGAGGTGACGCTGGTCGGCTCCGGCGAGCTCGCCTCGCTGGCGGAAGCCGCGCTCAGCGGCGACAGCGTGCGCGACGAGGACATCGCGGCCGAGCTCGCGCCCTGTTTCGTCGGCGATGGCGCCAATGACCCCGGTCGCACCGATACCGTCGTGCTCGCCTGCACGCATTATCCGCTGCTGCTGGAACGCCTGACTAGGCTCGCGCCCTGGCCGGTCGACTGGATCGATCCGGCGCCCGCCATCGCCCGTCGCGTCGCCGACTTGCTCGGCCCTGCCGGCACGGAGAGCGATGAGGCCGGCGCCGAGATGATCTTCACCTCGAAGCGGCCGCATGCATTGGCCGACGCACTGACGCCATTCTTCGGCGGCCGCGTTCCGGCCTGATCCTTTTCGCCGTCACCATGTACTGCTAGCTTCCCCTCGCCTCATCGAGGGAGCACTGCATTGACCTCAGCACCGCTGACGCCGCTCAACCGCCTGCGCAAGATGTGGCGCGACAAGCGCCCGACCTTCGGCGCGATCGCGACCATTCCGAGCATCCAGACCGTGCAGATCATGGCGCAGTCGCTGGACTGGATCATCGTCGATCTCGAGCATGGCCCGATCGATCTCGGCACCGCGCATGCGATGATCGTGGCCACCTCAGGGACGCCGTGCGTGCCGATGGTGCGGATCGCCGCCAACGAGCCGCACCTCGCCAAGGCGCCGATGGACATCGGCGCGCTCGGCATCAACTTTCCGATGATCTGCAACCGTGGCGACGCCGAGAAGGCCGCGCGCAGCGTGCGCTATCCGCCGAAGGGCGACCGGCTCTGGGGGCCGTTCCATGCGCCGTTCCGCTGGGGCGTCTCGATGAACGACTACATGGCGACCGCCGACGACGACATGATCTGCATGATCACGATCGAGCATGTCGATGCCGTGAACCGGATCGACGAGATCATGGCGACACCCGGCATCGACCTCGCGGTGATCGGGCCCGGCGATCTCGCCACCTCGATCAACAAGCGCGGCCTGCCTGACGATCCCGAAGTGGTCGCGCTGATGCAGCGCGCCGAAGAAGGCATCATGAAGAGCGGCGTGCCGATCGGCGGCGTCGCGCGCACCGCAGAGCAGGCCAATGCGATGATCGATCGGGGTTACCTCGCGCTCGCGCTCGGGTTCGACTGGTCGCTGTTCCAGCGCGGCATTGCCGCCGCATTCGCCGGAATCAAGCGGTAGGCGTGACGCATGGCTGACGGCGCGCTTCGCGCGCTCACTTGCCGACGCGCGAGCTCCAATCACGTCATCGAGGAGCCACGGCGACGCTTAGCGGCGTGCCTTCAGCATCGTGCCTGTGGGTGAGCACGGCA
This sequence comes from Bradyrhizobium sp. USDA 4011, assembly GCF_054063415.1. Taxonomy (NCBI): domain Bacteria; kingdom Pseudomonadati; phylum Pseudomonadota; class Alphaproteobacteria; order Hyphomicrobiales; family Nitrobacteraceae; genus Bradyrhizobium; species Bradyrhizobium sp. USDA 4011. The sequence goes on along the minus strand of NZ_JBSSGG010000001.1, from coordinate 7,433,897 downwards.
ATTGCCAAACAGCTTGTAAGCCCCGCGTAAGCGCTCGGCGGCGAAATCGCCGCCGAATTGGGCGCGATCCGGCCGCAAGCCGACGCCCGGCCGGTCCGAGCCGCCGGAACCCGGCTTTGAGCGGCGAAAAGGGGCCGATTTTGACGCCGATTCGGCCGAAATCGCCCCGTGTTTTGTTTGACAGGACCGGACTTTCTCCTTAAGACCACCCTTGCTCGCGGGCCGGTTTCGGCCCGCGATGCGTTTCGCGACCCGTGGTTCTCCCCGAGCTTTCGAGGCGGACCTGTCGGTACGGGCCTTTTGGCCGGTACACAGGAGGGCGCGTCTCCTCAAACCTGAAACTGACAAAACGCCGGGCGCTTCGTGCGACGGCTATCAAAGAGGACGCGATGACAAAGCGCAGTGAGGCGAAGTACAAGATCGATCGCCGCATGGGCCAGAATATCTGGGGCCGCCCGAAGAGCCCCGTGAACCGCCGCGAATACGGCCCCGGCCAGCACGGCCAGCGCCGCAAGGGCAAGCTCTCCGACTTCGGCGTGCAGCTCCGCGCCAAGCAGAAGCTCAAAGGCTACTACGCCAACATTTCCGAGCGCCAGTTCCACGGCATCTATGTCGAGGCCAGCCGCCTGAAGGGCGACACCGGCGAGAACCTGATCGGCCTGCTCGAGCGCCGTCTCGACACCGTGGTCTATCGTGCCAAGTTCGTCGCCACGATGTTCGCCGCGCGCCAGTTCATCAACCACGGCCACGTCAAGGTGAACGGCCGCAAGGTCAACATCGGCAGCTACAAGCTGAAGGTCGGCGACACCATCGAGGTCAAGGAATCCTCCAGGCAGCTCACCCCGGTGCTGGAAGCCGCCCAGCTGCCGGAGCGCGACCTGCCCGACTTCCTCGAAGTCGATCATGGCAAGATGACCGCGAAATTCGTCCGCATCCCGGCGCTCGGCGACGTGCCGTTCCCGGTGCAGATGGAGCCGCATCTGATCGTCGAATTCTATTCGCGCTGATCACGACAGCGTTGCGAGATCCGAAAGGCCCCGGTTTTGCCGGGGCCTTTTTGTTTGAGCGTGAGACGACTATTATACCGAGGACTTTGCATGCGCACGACCTGGCAGATCGCCGCCCACAGAGGTTCTTGCCGATGACCCGGTTACTCGAACAGGCGTTCGACACAGTCTCAAATTTGCCTGACACGGAGCAGGACGAGCTCGCGCGTATCATGCTGCAGCTTGCCGGCGTCGACCAACCGCCGCTCCAGCTGCCCCCGGAAGAGGACGCCGATCTGGCCGAGGCCGACGCCGAGATTGCGCGCGACGAATTGGCAACGGCCGAGGAAGTTCGTGCGATGTGGACAAAGCACGGGCTGTGAACGTCCGCTACACGCAGCCCGCACTTGTTCAGATCGATCAAGCACTGTCCTATGTCGAGGCTCGATCTCCTCAAGGGCAATCCACATTCACGACCGCATCCTGGATCTTGTCGCGCTGCTGCAGGAACAACCCCGCGCGGGGCGCGCGACAAGCCGTCCCAGGCGTCCGCCGGCTGCCCGCCACGCCATATCCTTACCTGATCGACTATCGCGTGACGCCGACCGAGATTATCATTATGCGGTTTCGTCACGCTGCACGGAGACCAATACGCTAGCAGCGAATCCGCTCACCCAACGCGGAGCGATGAGGAAAGCATGCACTACACCCCTGCCCGGCCCGATCCCAAGGCGCCCGCCGTCCGCATCAACCTGTTGTCGGATACCCAAACCAAGCCGACGCCTGCGATGCGCGAGGCGATGGCGAGGGCCGAGGTCGGCGATGAGCAGGTCGGTGACGATCCGACCACCAACGAGCTCTGCGCCCGCGTCGCCGATCTGCTCGGCAAGGAAGCCGCCGTCTTCATGCCGTCGGGCACGATGTGCAACGTCGCGGCGACGCTGGCCTATTGCCGCCCCGGCGACGAGATCCTGGCGCACGCGACCGCGCATATCATCGCCCGCGAGGGCGGCGCGCATGCCGCGCTCGGCGGCTTCCAGATCACGCAGCTGCCGGGCGATGACGGCCAGTTCACGCCGGAGACATTTCGCGCCGCGCTGCATCCGCGCACCCGCTACCAGCCGCCGCAGGTGCTCGTCAGCGTCGAGCAGACCGCCAATATCGGCGGCGGCACGATCTGGAAGAAGGCCGCGCTGGATGAGGTCGTTCGCATAGCCAAAGAGCACCGGCTTGTGACCCACATGGACGGGGCGCGGCTCCTGAACGCGACGGTCGCCTCCGGCATCTCGCCGTGCGACATGACGGCAGGCTGGGATTCCGCCTGGATCGATTTCTCCAAGGGCCTCGGCGCGCCGATCGGCGGCGTGATCGCCGGCACCCGCGCCTTCATCGACGACGTCTGGCGCTGGAAGCAGCGGCTCGGCGGCTCGATGCGGCAGTCCGGCATCTCGGCCGCCGCCTGCATCTACGCGCTCGATCACCATGTCGAGCGCCTCGCCGACGACCATGCCAATGCGCGGGCGCTGGCGCGCGGGCTGTCGCAGATCAACGGCATCGCGGTGCAGGCGCCCGAGACCAACCTCGTCTTCTTCAAGCCGGACGGCGCCGGCGTGTCGGGCGAACAGATGGTCAGCGAGTTGCGCAAGCGCGGGGTGACGCTCGCGATGATGGACGGCCGGATCAGGGCATGCACGCATCTCGATGTCACGGCCGCGATGATCGAGGAAGCGGTCGGTCACGTCAGGGACATCGTGCGCGCGGCGTAGCTCCGTAGCCCGATGAGCGTCTAAAGCGCGATGAGATCAGGTTGAAGCGTCATCGCGCTTTAACTCCTTGTTCGAGCATGATCTTTCGGAAAAACCGCTTCGCACCTTTCCGGATCATGCCTTAGCGCCCCATCGCCTGGTAGATCAGGGTCTTCAGCTCCTGCTGGATCCGGCCGCGCTGTGACGGCGTCTGCACCATGAAGATCCCGAACAGATCGTCGGCGGGATCGATGAAGAAGAACGTGCCGCCGACGCCGTCCCAGCGGTACTCGCCGAGCGGCCACGACGTGTTCTCCGGCACCGAAGTACGGACCGCAAAACCGAGGCCGAAGCCGGAGTTCGGACCGGGATAATAGTTCTTGTCGCGCACGACACCGGTTTCAGGACCGATGTGATCCGAAGCCATCAGCGCGATGGTTTCCGGTTTCAGATAGCGCTTCCCCCCATAGAGGCCGCCGTTCAACAGCATCTGCGAGAAGCGTGCATAGTCGCCGATGGTGCCGACCATGCCGCCGCCGCCGGACTCCCAGCGCAGCGGCTTGCGCGGGTCGCGAACCTCGGCCACCGGGCTGATCCTGCGATCCTTCGGCATCGGCTCGGCGATCAGCGGCCATTTGGCCCAGTCGGCAACATAGAATGCGGTCTCGTTCATCCCGAGCGGGCCGAGCAGCCGCTCCTTCTCGAACTGAAACAGCGATTTCCCGCTGATCACCTCGATGACGCGGCCGAGCACGTCGGTGGAATGGCCATAATCCCATTGCGTGCCGGGTTGTTCGGCGAGCGGCAGCGCCGCGAGCCGCGCCGTGAATTCGGCATTGTCGGGATCGTTGTCGAACAGGCCGGCATCGGCGTAGGTCTTGTTCACGACACCGCCGCCATAGTAGCCGTAGGGCAGTCCTGCCGTGTGGCGCATCAGGTCTTCGATCGTCACGGGACGCTTGAGCGGCTCCAGCGTCATCATCGCCTTGCTCTCATCGCCGCGCTTTTCGACGCCGACCTTCATGTCGGCAAAGGCAGGGATGTATTTCGACACCGGATCGGTGAGCGCGAGCTTGCCCTCCTCCACCAGCATCATCGCGATGACTGACGTGATCGGCTTCGACATCGAATAGAGGCGGAAGATGGTATCCGCGCTCATCGAGAGTTCGGTTGCGACGTCGCGAACCCCGAAATTCTCGTAGTAGACCGGCTTGCCGTGCTGCTGCAGCAGCAGGATCGCGCCGGGAATCTTCCCGGCCGCGACCTCGCTCCTGACAAAGTCGGAGACCTTGGCGAGGCCTTCCGGAGAAAAGCTGTGCGCGGCCGGCCCCGCGGAGCCAGCCTGCGCAACCGTAGCAGCGGACGCGAGCACGAGTGCCGCGACGAGTGCGCGGCACCCGCGCATGTCAATTCTCCATGGCTTCATAGACGAGTTGCTTCAGCATCCGCTGGATGGGCTGGCGCTGGCTCGGTGTTTGCTCCAGCAGGATGAAGAACATGTCCTGCTTGCGGTCGATCACGTAATAGCAGCCGCTGGCGCCATCCCATTTGAGCTCGCCGAGATCGCCGGGCGGCGGCGGCTTCGCCGTGCCCGGATCGGTACGCACCGCGATGCCAAGCCCGAAACCGAAGCCGTCGCCGGGGAAGTAGAAAAAGTCGCGCGCGACGCCGGAGGCCGGGCCGACGCGATCCGTCGTCAATTCCTTGAACGTTTCGGGCTTCATGATGGTCTTGCCATCGAGGGTGCCGCCGTTGAGCAGCATCTGCGCGAAGCGCGAATAATCCGCCATGGTCGAGACCATGCCGCCGCTGGCGGATTCCCATTTCTTGACCTTGGTCGGATCGTTGACTCGGCCGACCCGGAAGTCGCTGTCGTTCGGCATCGGTTCCGCCATCAGCTTCTGCTTCTCGGGATCGGTGACGAAGAAGCCGGTGTCCTTCATCCCGAGTGGGTCGAGCAGCCTTTCGCGCTCGATCGTCGAGAGCTTCTCGCCGGTGGTTATTTCCATCACGCGCGCCAGAATGTCGGTGGAATGGCCGTATTGCCAGAGCGCGCCGGGCTGATTGTGCAGCGGCAGCTTGGCGATCCGCTCGGCGAATTCGGCGAGGTCGAAATCGCCGGCATAAATATTGGCTTCCTTGTAGGCCTTGCGGACCAGGCTGTCGCCATAGAAGCCGTAGGTTATGCCCGACGTATGCGTCATCAAATCGAGGATCGTGATCGGGCGCTGCGGCGGCACCAGTTCGAGCGTCTTGGTGCCGTCCTCGGCCTTCTTCTCGACGCCGACCTTCACATTGGCAAAGGAAGGAATGTATTTCGAGACGGGATCATCGAGCTTGTATTTGCCTTCCTCCAGCAGTTGCATCGACACCACGGCGGTGATCGACTTGGACATCGAAGCCAGGCGGAAGATGGTCTTGTCGGTGATCGGCGCCTTGCTGACCACGTCCTGCACGCCGAAGGCCTCGTGATACACCGGCTTGCCGTGCTGCTGGATCAGGACGATGGCGCCGGGAATCTTTCCGGTCGCAACCTCGTTCTTGAAGAACTCGCTGATCTTGGCGAGCTTGTCGGGATTGAAATGCGCGCCCGCCGGAATCTCGTAGGTGCCCTCGGTGTGCGCGTACGCCAACGACGCCGCCAGCAACACCGCGCCGGCCGTGGCGGCGCACGTCAAACGAAGTGAATGCATTTGATCAATCCCTCCCCGTAAATCACGGGGAAGTGTAGCGGCGGTATCATCAGGCACAAGGGCTACCGAAGGCGTCCAGCACCTCCTGATGAAGTTCGCCGCTCTGGGCCGAGAAGCAGCAGAAAATCACCTGTGTGACACTTGGGACTGACGACAGGGCGTCGGCGACAGCTTTGACGGCGATTTTGGCGGCCCGATCGGCCGGGAAGCGGTAGATGCCGGTCGAGATCGCGGGGAAAGCGACAGACTCAAGCCCGTGCTTTTGACAGAGCTCCATCGAGCGGCGATAGCAGGATGCAAGCAGACTGTCCTCGTCCAGTTTGCCGCCATTCCACACCGGACCGACCGTATGGATGACGTGCTTGGCAGGCAGCCGATACCCTTTGGTGATCTTGGCCTCGCCAGTCTCGCAACCGTGAAGCATACGGCATTCGGCGACCAGATCCGGCCCCGCGGCGCGGTGGATCGCGCCATCGACGCCGCCGCCGCCAAGCAGCGACGAATTGGCCGCGTTGACGATGGCGTCAACGCGCAGGGTCGTGATGTCGGTAACGATGACTTCGAGCCGCGCCTTGCCGATCTGGCGCGCCGTCAAGGTCAGGCAGCCACGTCGACCGGGATGCCCTTGTCGGCAAACAACTGCTGCAATTCACCGGCCTGGAACATTTCGCGGATGATGTCGCAACCGCCGACGAACTCGCCCTTCACATAGAGCTGCGGAATCGTCGGCCAGTTTGAATAGACCTTGATGCCGTTGCGCAGCTCGGCCGATTCCAGAACGTTGAGGCCCTTGTAGCCGACACCGATGTGGTCGAGGATTTGCACGACCTGACCGGAAAACCCGCACTGCGGGAATTGCGGCGTGCCCTTCATGAACAGCACGACGTCGTTCGACTTCACTTCGTTGTCGATGAATTGCTCGATGCTCATTTTCGCTTCCTTCGGGGGCGGCGCTCTCAAGCCTTGTGGGCCGGCCCACCCTTCTAACCCGTGACTGGCTATATATGTAGCTCAAACCATTGTGCATCCAAAGCAAAATGGCGGAAATCTGGCATGCGGCGCGGGCCGGACGGCACCGCAAAAAGGGCCGGGATTATCTGATGGCCCCAATATCATCATGGGGGAGGCTTTTTTCCCGTAACGGAGCCCCTATCTAGGACGAACTGTCCGTCTGGAACCAGTTTACCGAAGCAACGTTCTCCCCTTGAATCGGAGACCATCGTTGACGAAACCAGCCTCTGCCGCGGCCGCCATTCCCGGCACCCCCCCGTCATTGTCCTCCGAATCCGGTCCGCTCGCGCAGCGGCTGGTGGACGCCTATCGCGCGGTCCGCGACGAGACCGAGCGCCGGGCCGCACCGCTGTCGGCGGAGGACCAGTTGATCCAGTCGATGCCGGATGCGAGCCCCGCCAAGTGGCACCGCGCCCATACGACCTGGTTCTTCGAGCGGTTTCTGCTCGGCGAGCACGTCAAGGGCTACACGCCGTTCCACCCGGACTACGCCTATCTGTTCAATTCCTATTACGTCAGCGCCGGCCCCCGCCATGCCCGCCACCAGCGCGGCCATCTGACCCGCCCGACCGCCGACGAAGTGACCACCTACCGCCGCCATGTCGACGCCGAGGTGGTGAAATTCTTCCAGACCGCCCCGACGGACAAGCTCGCGGCGCTGGTGCCCCTGGTCGAGGTCGGGCTCAATCACGAGCAGCAGCATCAGGAGCTGATGTACACCGACATCCTGCATGCCTTCGCACAGAACCCGATCCCGCCGGCCTACGATCCGGCGTGGCGCTTCCCGGCATCGCAGCGCGGGCCCGAGGAATGGGTGACGCTCAACGAGGGCATCCACACCGTCGGCCACGCCGACGACAGCTTCCATTTCGACAATGAGAAGCCCGCGCATCGCGCGCTGGTCGGCCCCGTCAAGCTCGCCAAGAACCTCGTCACCAATGCCGACTGGCTCGCCTTCATGAAGGACGGCGGCTACTCCACCGCCACGCTGTGGCTGATGGACGGCTTCGGCACCGTGAGCAACGAGGGCTGGCAGGCGCCGGGACACTGGCGCGAGATCGACGGCGAATGGAAGATCATGACGCTCGGCGGTTTGCAGCCGATCGATCCGCAGGCTCCCGTTTGCCACGTCAGCTACTACGAAGCCGACGCTTTCGCCCGCTGGGCCGGCAAGCATCTGCCGACCGAGATGGAATGGGAGGTCGCGGCCCGCGCCGGCCTGCTCAACGACGCCTACGGCATCGTCTGGCAATGGACCCGCAGCGCCTATTCGCCCTACCCGGGCTACCGCGCGATCGAAGGCGCGCTCGGCGAGTACAACGGCAAGTTCATGGTCAACCAGCTCGTGCTGCGCGGCTCGTCGCTGGCGACGCCGGCCGGTCACAGCCGTGTCACCTACCGCAACTTCTTCTATCCGCACCATCGCTGGCAATTCACGGGGTTACGCCTCGCCGACTATGCCTGATTGAGTCCTGTCGACATCGATAACGCGTCGGTAAGCGCGTTCGGGAGAGTATCATGAATGTGCATGCCGCCGCTTTGGCCAAAGCGTATCCGTTCGACGAAGCGACCTCGGCGTTTGCCGGCGATGTGATCGGCGATCTCGCCCGTCACCCGAAACGGCTGTCGCCGAAATATTTCTACGACGCCACCGGCTCGGAGCTGTTCGAGCAGATCACGGTGCTGCCGGAATATTATCCGACCCGCACCGAGCTCGGCATCCTGCGCGACCGCGGCAACGAGATCGCCGCGATCATTCCGGACGGCGCAGCGCTGGTCGAGTTCGGCGCCGGCGCGACCACCAAGGTGCGCCTCTTGCTCGAGCATTGCGAATTCGCCGCCTATGTGCCGGTCGATATCTCAGGCGATTTCCTCAAGGCCCAGGCCGATGGCCTGCGCCGGGATTTTCCGGGTCTCGGCATCTATCCGGTCGCGGCCGATTTCACCACGCCGTTCGCACTGCCCGAGGCGGTCGCTGACATGCCGAAGGTCGGCTTCTTCCCGGGCTCGACGCTCGGCAATTTCGAGCCAAGCGAGGCCCTGGCCTTCCTGCGCAGCGCGCGCAAGATCCTCGGCCAAGGCGCGCAGATGATCATCGGCGTCGACCTCGAGAAGGACGAGCGCGTGCTGTACGACGCCTATAACGACGCAGCCGGCGTCACCGCCCGCTTCAACCTCAATGTGCTGGTTCGGATCAACCGCGAGCTCGGCGGCAATTTCGACCTGTCGGGCTTCACTCACCGCTCGATCTACAACCGCGACCGCCACCGCATCGAGATGCATCTGATCAGCCGCAAGGCGCAGACCGTGCGCATCCTCGGCAAGACCTTTGCGTTCCGTCCCGGCGAGAGCATCCACACCGAAAACAGCTACAAATACTCGCTCGAGCGATTCACCGCGCTCGCCCGCAGCGCGGGCTGGACGGTGCGCGAGAGCTGGACCGACGCCAACACCATGTTCTCGGTGCACGCGCTGGCCGCGGACTAAGACCAAACCGGACGGGGCACAGTGATGGGCCGGCGTGCGCTGCAGATCGCAACGGCCCTGCTCGCCCTCGTCCCGATCCTGACCGGAATCATCACCATGCTCGGCGTGAGCGATCCGCTCTACGCCTCGTCGGGCGTTCCGGCGCTGCCGGTGCTCGACAGCAATCTGCGCTTCTTCGGCGGGGTCTGGCTCGGTCTCGGCCTCGCTTTGCTCTGGCTGGTGCCGCGGATCGAAAGCGAGAGCGTGCTGTTCCGCGTGGTCTGGGGCGGCATCTTCCTCGGCGGCATCGGCCGGCTGCTGTCGATCGCGATGGTCGGCCTGCCGCCGCTGCCCTTCGTGGGCTTCACCGCGCTCGAGGTGATCGGCGCCCCGCTGTTCGTCTATTGGCAGCACCGCGTGGCCACCGCCGGTCGCAGGTAGCGACCCGCGCTATTCTTCCTCCCCACTCGACCGCAGCGAGATCGATTCCCACGCCGCGACCACGATCATGATCGCGGTGGTGACGATCGAGAGCACCAGCGGCGACATCTCGCGGGCGAAATAGGCCGTGATCGCAAGTGCCACGATGCCTATGCCGTGCGAGAGCTGCAGGAAGTTGCGGATCACGTATTTGAACAGGATGGTTCCGACCAGGAAGAGCGCGGGACCGCCGACCGAGCTCACGATGGTCTTCAGGTCGGAATGGCCGGACGGGTGCTTCAGCACCAGTTCGTCGGCGACCGCGGTGAGGATGATGCCGCCGACGATCGGCATGTGCAGATAGGTGTAGGCGATCCGCGCCACGCGGCCGGATTCCTCGGACTTGGAGATCATGTCCGCGCCGGCCTCGGCGCCCTTGTGGAAATAGATCCACCACATCGCGATGCTGCCGACCAGCGCCGAGATGAATGCGGCGACATTCTCCGGCGTCCAGGTCAGCTCGGCAAAGGTCGCGCCGTCGACCACGATCGCCTCGCCGAGCGCAATGATGATGAAGCCGGCGCAGCGCTCGGCCATGTGGCCGCCCTCGACCGACCAGGCCTCCATCGAGGAGAAGCCGAGCCCAGGGGTCCAGAACCGCAGAGCCGGCGCGACGTACTCGATGGCCAGCGCCGCGATCCAGAGCCACATCCGCGTCTCGTGCTCGGCGAAGCCGCCGAGAATCCAGAGCACGGCCGAGCAGGACAGCCAGGTCAGGATGCGGATCGCGTTGTGGCGCACCGCGGTCCGGCGCCGCGGCGTCGCCAACAGCCAGAACGCGGTACGGCCGACCTGCATCGCCGCATAGGCCCCGGCAAACCACAGCCCGCGGCCCTCGAAGGCGGTCGGGATAGAGGTCGACAGCAACAGCCCGCCCAGCATCAGGACGAACAGCAGCAGGCGGACCGGCGTCAGGTCGGGATTGAGCCAGTTGGTGACCCAGGTGGTGTAGACCCACACCCACCACACCGCGAGGAACAGCACCGTAACCTGCACCGCGCCGAGCGGGGTGAAGTGGTGCAGCAGCGTGTGCGACAGTTGCGTGACGGCGAAGACGAAGACGAGGTCGAAGAACAGCTCGGCATTGGTGACGCGGCTGTGCTGGTTCGGCACGATGACGCGAAACATCGCGCCGCGCGGATTATCTGCCATCGCTTGGGGTCCCCGCCCGGTTGCAGGGGACTAGCCTTCCGGCACGCCGGTCTGCAGGGCCAGCGCGTGCAGCACGCCTCCCATCTGGCCCTTCAGCGACTGGTAGACGATCTGGTGCTGCTGAACGCGGGACTTGCCGCGGAATGACTCGGAAACGACAGTGGCCGCGTAGTGGTCGCCGTCGCCGGCCAGATCACGGATCGTCACCTCGGCATCAGGGATCGCTGCCTTGATCATCGATTCGATATCACGGGCGTCCATCGGCATCCCAGTCCACCTCCGTCAGGTCATTCGAATCAGGGCCGATTCGGCCAGGAAAACTAAGACGAAACCTAGGATAAAACCTCAGACAAAACCTAGCGCTTGAGGTCTTCTAGGTCATCTTGGGGCACACTATATTCCCATTCCCAGCGATTTAAACCTGCATCAATCGGTCACAAGCCATCACGCCGAAATGACCAGAAGAGGCGCAGAATCATGAAGCTCCCCGGCCCCGACCATCCGATCACGATCACGCCCAATGCCAAGCGTGTCCGCGTCACCGCCGACGGCGTCGTCATCGCCGAGACCACCCATGCGCTGACCTTGAAGGAAGCGAGCTATCCGGCCGTGCAATACGTCCCCCGGCAGGACGCCAACATGGAGCTGTTGACCCGCACCGAGCGGACCACGCATTGCCCCTACAAGGGGGACGCGAACTATTTCAGCATCAAGGCCAACGGCAAGACGCTGGACAATGCGATCTGGACCTACGAGGCGCCCTTTCCGGCCATGACCGAGATCGGCGGCCACCTCGCCTTCTATCCGGACAAGGTGAAGATCGAGGAAGTCGCCTAGACCGTCGCGCCTGCAGCACGCGCCGGGCCTCGCCCGGCCGGCTCGGCGTGTGTCCACCCAGCCTGAAAAAGCGGAAATGCCCGGGCATGACGACGGGAGTGTTCGGCCGGATCGCCGCTAGACCCTGAATATCGTGAGCCCGAGGATCAGCAGCACCAGGAAGATCACGACGAACACGTAGAACAGGAATCGCGCGATGTCGGCGGAGGCGGCGGAAATGCCGGTGAAGCCGAGCAGGCCCGCGATGATCGAGACGACAAGGAAGACCAACGCCCATTTCAGCAGTGTCATTGCTTGCTCCACAAACCGCGCGCGCTCAGCGCGTTCACCCGACAACGCCCGCCACCGACCCCGGTTCCAGAACGAAACAAAAGCACTGAGATGACCGACCTCGACACTTCGGAATCGGGACGATTGGGCCTTGCTGAATCGGGTTCCCGATTGCAACATCCGGGGGCAGACCCGGCTGGGGGCACCATGAAATCGATTGCTCACGCGGCTCCGGCCGTCGACGTCCAGGCAGCACCGAAGCTCCACAAGCGCAACGTCGCCCTGGACCGTGCACGCACCTTCCTGACGCTGGTCGTGCTGCTGCACCACGCGGTGATTCCCTACACCCATTTCGGCCACACCGACCCGACGTCCTGGATCGGCTTCGACTGCGTGGTGCTCGCCACCGACAGCTTCTTCATGGCGATGTTCTTCTTCCTGTCGGGGCTGTTCGTCTGGCCCGGGCTCGGCCACAAGCCGTGGCTGATCTTCCTGCGCGACCGGCTGCTGCGGCTCGGCCTGCCCTTCGTGATCTGCGCGTTCACCGTAATTCCGATCGCCTATTACGCGATCGCGCTGCGTGCGACGCCGGACCTGACCTTCTCCGAATACTGGTGGAAGACCATGATTTTCGGACCCTGGCCGAGCGGCCCGATCTGGTTCGTCTGGGTCTTGATGACCTTCGACGTGACGGCGAGCGTGCTGTACCGGGTGTCATCGCGCCTGCTCGAGCCGATCAACCGTCTGTCGATCAAGGGATTTGAACGTCCCTCGAAGTTCTGGCTGTTCATCGTGGTCGTCAGTGCCGTCTTCTATTTGCCGATGCTGGTCCACTACGGACAGAACTACTGGTTCGAGCTCGGACCTTTCTCGGTGCAGGCGAGCCGGGTGCTGCTGTATGCGTCCTACTTCTTCATCGGTGCAGGGGTTGGAGCGGCAAACCTCGAGGGCGGCCTGCTCAGCGCGCACGGACGGCTGACCGAGCGGCGCTGGTTCTGGACCGGCATCACGGTGATCCCCTACTGCTTGATGTGGGTGATGATCTACATCAAGCGCGAGATCATCGGTAACCCCGATCCGCTGCCGGGCTGGTATCTCGCGTCCTACGGCACCTTCTACGTGCTGTTCAGCGCCTCGATCCTGTTTGCGATCCTGGCCTACTTCCTGCAATCGAAGGCGCAGGGACCGACGCTGCTCGACCGCATGCAGGGCGACGCCTACGGCATGTTCCTGGTGCACTATCCGATCGTGCTGTGGCTGCAATACTGGCTGTTCGACATGGAATTGCCGGCGATCGCCAAGGCCGCAATCGCGTTCTTCGCCACCATTGCGCTAAGCTGGGCCGCCACAGCCGTGCTGCGCAAGCTGCCGGGCGCCAAATACGTGCTGTAACTACGCAGCACGTAGTATTCGCGACGTCGAGACTGCGCTCCCTCTCCCGCTTGCGGGGCAGCGCCAGAGTGGAGTCTCTCTCGGCGCATCCCACTCGGAGAGCGCTGACGGCGAGCCGCGGCCCGACAAGTTGCGCACAACCTGCCATTGGTCACATGCCGGGAGGTGATTCTCGGTTATGCTGGCCGGACTGCTTGACCCTTAGGGAGTCCTGAGATGAACGACCCTCAAGTTGGATGGATCGCCGCCATCATCGTCGGCGGATTGGCCGGCTGGCTCGCCGAGATGTTCATGAAGACCGGCACCGGCATCTTCATGAATATCATCCTCGGCATCGTCGGCGCGGCGCTGGCGAACTGGCTATTGGGTCTGCTCGGCGTGTCGCTCGGCGGCGGATGGATCGGCTTTCTCGTCGCCGGCTTCATCGGCGCCTGCATCATCATCTTTGCGTGGCGCGCGATCCGCGGCGCGACGTAGCTTGATCCGCAGGTACGGCGGTCGAACAGACCAAATAGCGCGATGATGGGTTCATCGCGCTGTTGAGATCGTTGCTTCGCGCCGCAGCGCCTGATCAGGCGGCAGCGCCGTGCATGTAGTTCGGCAGCCAGTGCTCGAAGGCGCGGGACAGGCTTTCGATCGTCACAGGCGGCTCGCCGGCGACCGCAATCGCCTCGCCGCCGGTGGTGCCGATGCGCGCACAGGGCACGCCGGCGCCCTTCATCTTGGCCAGCACGAGGCCCGCGTCGGCCGCGGGCACGGTGACGATGTAGCGGGCCTGATCCTCGCCGAACCAATAGGCATGCGGCACGATCGAGGACGGCGCCGCCAAGAGCTGCGCGCCGATGCCGCTTGCGATCGCCATCTCGGCGAGCGCGATCAGGAGCCCGCCGTCGGAGACGTCATGCGCCGCACTCGCGGTGCCGGCGTGGATCATGCCGCGCACCACGTCGCCGTTGCGCTCCTCGGTGGCGAGATCGACCGGCGGCGGAGCGCCCTCCTCGCGGCCGCAGACATCGCGCAGGTAGACCGACTGGCCGAGCCAGCCTTGCGTGTCGCCAACCAAAAGAATCGCCTCGCCGGCCGCCTTGAACGCCAGGGTCGCCGACTTGGTGAAGTCGTCGAGCAGGCCGACGCCGCCGATCGAGGGCGTCGGCAGGATGCCGCGGCCGTTGGTCTCGTTGTAGAGCGAGACGTTGCCGGACACGACCGGGAAGTCCAGCGCACGGCAGGCTTCCGAAATGCCCTTCAGGCAGCCGACGAACTGGCCCATGATCTCGGGCCGCTCCGGATTGCCGAAGTTGAGATTGTCGGTGATGGCGAGCGGCCGGCCGCCGACCGCGGTGATGTTGCGCCAGGCTTCGGCCACCGCCTGCTTGCCGCCCTGATATGGATCGGCCTCGCAATAGCGCGGCGTGACGTCGACGGTGAGCGCGAGCCCCTTCGGCCCGTCCTGGACGCGGACCACCGCGGCATCGCCGCCGGGACGCTGCACGGTGTTACCGAGGATGACGTGGTCGTACTGCTCCCACACCCAGCGCTTCGAGCACAATTCGGGCGTGCCGATCAGCTTGGTCAGCGCCTCTGCGATGCCGAGCGGCGGCTTGACGTCCTGCCCGCGGATCACCGGCACCGCAGTCGATGCGACGTGCGGGCGGTCATAGACCGGCGCCTCGTCGCCGAGCTCCTTGATCGGCAGATCGGCCATCACGTCGCCGCCATGCTTGACGACGAAGCGCTTGCTCGGCGTGGTGTAGCCGACGATGGCGAAATCGAGCCCCCATTTGCGGAAGATCGCCTCGGCCTCTTTCTCCTTCTCGGGCTTGAGCACCATGAGCATGCGCTCCTGGCTCTCCGACAGCATCATCTCGTAGGCGCTCATGCCGGTCTCGCGGGTCGGCACCGCGTCGAGATCGAGGTCGACGCCGAGATCGCCCTTGGCGCCCATCTCGACCGCCGAGCAGGTCAGGCCGGCCGCGCCCATGTCCTGGATCGCGACCACGCAATCGGCCGCCATGATCTCGAGACAGGCTTCGAGCAAAAGTTTCTCTGCGAAGGGATCGCCGACCTGCACGGTCGGGCGCTTCTCCTCGGAGGCGTCGTCGAATTCGGCCGACGCCATCGAGGCGCCGTGGATGCCGTCGCGGCCGGTCTTGGAGCCGAGATAGACGATCGGCATGTTCACATGCCGGAGGCCGCCGCGTAGAAGATCTTGTCGGCGTCGGCGAGGCCGACCGCCATCGCGTTGACCAGGATGTTGCCGTCATAGCGGGTGTGGAAACGCACCTGGCCGCCGACCGTCGGCACGCCGAACGAATTGCCGTAGCCGCCGACGCCCGCGACCACGCCGGATACCAGATGCCGGGTCTTGGGATGCTCGGGCGCGCCGAAGCTCAGGGCGTTCAGGCAGGCGATCGGGCGGGCGCCCATGGTGAAGACGTCGCGCAGGATGCCGCCGACGCCGGTGGTTGCGCCCTGGTAGGGCTCGATGTAGCTCGGGTGGTTGTGGCTCTCCATCTTGAAGACCACGGCCTGGCCGTCGCCGATATCGATCACGCCGGCATTCTCGCCGGGGCCCTGGATCACCCAGGGGGCCTTGGTGGGCAGCCCGCGCAGATGGATGCGCGACGACTTGTACGAGCAATGCTCGTTCCACATCGCCGAGAAGATACCGAGCTCGGTGAAGGTCGGGACCCGCCCGATCAGCTTCAGGATGCGCTCATACTCGTCCGGCTTCAGCCCGTGGGCAGCGACGAGTTCGGGGGTGATTTGAGGCTCGTTCTTGGGCGCGGTCATGGGACCCTTATTAGGTAGATCGAACGGGGGCGAAAAGGCCTTTTACGGCCCATTTCCGGCCTGTCCAGAGCTTTGCGGCGGTTTGGCGCGGCCCGGGATTTGCAGCCCGGAATTGCACCTGGGATTTGCACAATGGGGATGGATCGGATTTAAGGTCCCGAACCCGATAATTGAAGGCCAGATTTCGTGAACGAGCTCGCCAAGACCGCACTCACTACGGCATTCAACCGCCGCCCCGACCTGCACGTCGCGACCGAAGGCGAATTCGCCGGCTGGCGAACCTGGACCCGGGACAGTTTCGAGACACATACCGGCCCTTTCTTCCACCGCATGGACGAGAACGGTCGCATCGCCTGCGCGTTCCGGGTCGGCCCGAAGCACCTCAACGGCTCCGGCAACGTCCATGGCGGCTGTCTCATGACCTTCGCGGATTACTGCCTGTTCGCGCTCGCCTCCCCGGTGCTCCAGGGGCCTGGGGTCACGGTCTCGTTCGCCTCGGAATTCCTCGATGCGGCCCGCGAGGGTGCCTTGATCGAATGCACCGGCGAGGTCACCCGCGCCGGCGGATCGCTGATCTTCGTGCGCGGCATGCTGACATCGGCCGAGCGGCCGCTGTTCAGCTTCTCCGGCACCATCAAGCGGACGAAGCGCAAGGCGCCGCCGGAAGCAACAACGTAGAGCGCGCCGGAGGCCGCTCCGATTGAATCGGGGCATTCGGCGGCATCGGGGCCCAGGGCTTCTCGCTGTCGCGCAGCGACTTCACGACCGATCCCGGCATCGTCGCGGCGCTGCAGGCTGCCGGCCGCTTCTCGTTCAGCCCGGTGCTGGTGACCTCGGCGCCGATCGAGACGTTCTCATGTTCCGCGGCGGCGACCGCGACCTGCACCAACGCCTCGACGCTCGACGTCAAATATTCGATCCGCGTCGCCGCCATGACACCACCAACGACCGCAAGGTGAACTACGACACGCTGGTGTTCTTCGATGCCAACCGCGGCATCACCGCAGGACCGTTCCACGCGCCGTCGACCAGCCCGGCCTATGTCAAGTTCGGCGGCGAGAACGCCCCGTTCTTCTTCGAGGGCAGCGGGGCGAAGGTCGGCGCCGCGTACTTCGTCTCGGCGCTGTCGGCCGACCTCTCGGTGATGCGCTTCGATGGACGCCGGGTCGGCGTCCATCGCTCTACTATTGCCGAATGCCGCGTCAGCGCTTGCCGGGCGCCGAAGCCGAGGCGGTCAGCGCCTCGAAATTATGCTGCCAGTAGCGCTCGATCTGCTCGACCAGCGTGGCCGGCAACGGCACATAGTTCAGCAATTGCGCCTGCGGCCTGCCGCTCTGCAGTGACCAGCGCAGGAAGTCGATCGCGGTTGCTGACCGCTCCGGCGATTTCGACTGCTTATGCATCAGCACGAACGTCGTCGCCGTAATCGGATAGGCGTCCTCGCCCGGCGCGTTGGTGAGCACCAGGTTGAAATCCTGCGCCGCCGTCCAGTCCGCGCTCGACGCCGCGGCCTGGAACGATGCGGCGTCCGGGGTGACGAAATTGCCGGCGCTGTTCTGCACTAGGCCGAAGGAAATCCGGTCGAGGCGCTGCAGCGCATAGGCATATTCGAGATAGCCGATCGAGCCGGGAATCAGGCTGACGAGTGAGGCGACGCCGTCATTGCCCTTGCCGCCGAGGCCAACCGGCCATTCCACCGACGTGCCCTCGCCGACGCCGGCCTTCCACTGCGCGCTGACCTTCGACAGATAGTTCGACCAGTTGAACGTCGTGCCCGAGCCGTCGATGCGGTGAACCACTGTGATCGCTGTGCGCGGCAGCTGCAGCCCGGGATTGACGGCCTGAATGGCCGGGTCGTTCCACAATCTGATCTTGCCGAGATAGATGTCGGCGAGCAGTTGTCCCGTGAACTGGATCTGCCCAGGCTTGACGCCGGCGATGTTGACCACCGGCACGACGCCGCCGATCACGATCGGGAATTGCACCATGCCGAGCCTGTCGAGCTCCTTCGAATCGAGCGGCATGTCGCTGGTACCGAAATCGACCGCGGCCTTCTTGATCAGGCCGACGCCGATGCTCGAGCCGACCGATTGATAGCTGACGGTGTTGCCGGTCGTCGCCTTGTAGGCATCGATCCACTTCGCCATCACAGGCGACACAAAGGTTGAGCCTGCGCCCCTGGTCTCCGCAGCCAGACATTGCGTTGCGACGACCAGAGCAATGAAAATGATCGGTAATCTGAAATGCTTTGTCATGGCGTTGAGTCTAGCCGAACGCGCCCCGGGTTCATGTGGACCATGTCACAAAATAGTAATATTAGCCGGGAGCCTCAGTCGCGGGTCGGACGAGCTCTGTCGGGCCCCGCGCCTGATCTCGATCGCCATTGCCGCCGAACGGAATATCGACACGAATTCAATACCCTAGCCTTTCCGCGCGGCTGCGCTAGATTGCTCCGCCGTTCGCCAATGCGCGGGGGAGCCAATCAAGGTGCCGAAGAGCACAGCCAGAGCATGATCCGGAAAGTGTGAAGCGGTTTTCCGAAAAGATCATGCTCAGACAAAGAGCTAAGACGGGCGGCGTGACGGCTCCCGCGATGACGCCGATCCTGTCAACCGCGCCGGGTGCGCGCGGCTGGCGCGACTACGCGCTGCTGCTGGCGCTGGCCTGCTGCTGGAGCTCGACCTATCCGCTGACCAAGATCGGACTCGGCTCGATCCCGCCGGTCACCTTCATCTCGGCGCGCTCGCTGGTCGCAGCCGCCTTCCTGCTCGTGGTGCTGCGGATCCGCGGCATCCGCATCCCGGCCGGCATCAAGGCCTGGAAGCTGTTCGCCTTCCAGCAGACCATCAACTCGACGATCCCGTTCCTGGTGATCACCTGGGCGCAGCTCTACGTGCCGGCATCCAACACCGTGGTGCTGGCCTCGACGACGCCGATCTTCGCCTTCCTGATCACCTGGGCGATCACGCGGCACGAGCCGGCCTCGCCGCTCAAATTCGTCGGCGCGATCCTCGGCCTCGCCGGCACGGTCGCGATCATCGGCCTCGACGCGCTCTCGGGCTTCGGCAAGGAGATTGTCGCCGAGATCGCGATCCTGCTCGCCACCGTCTCGTTCGCCTGCGCCACGATCTTCGGGCTTCGTCTCTCCGACTACGATCCCATGGTGGTGGCCGCCGGCTCGCTCTTGTTCGGCGGCACCGTGCTGCTGCCGGTCGCCCTGATCGTCGACCATCCCTGGACGCTGCACCCGACACCGCAGGCGCTGGTCGCCACCGTCGTGATGGGCATCTTCTCGAGCGCGTTCGGCCTGATGCTGTTCTATATGTGCCTGACGCGGCTCGGCACGCTCACCACGAATGCGCAAGGGTATTTGCGGATTCCGATCGGCGTCGCGTTGTCGGTGATCCTGCTCGGGGAAGCCGTGCCGTCGAACCTGGTCCTCGGCGTTTTGCTGGTCATGGCCGGCGTCGCCGCGATGACAATCCCGGGCGAGGCCGTGAAGCGCTGGCTTGGCAGGTTGCGAGGATAGCCTTCCGGCTATTTCTTGTCGTCCGCCAGCAACGCGCGGTACTTCGCGACGTCGCGCGTCACGAGTTGCTGCAGCACTTCGGGTGCGAGCTCATCGGCCTCGGGCGCAACCGTCGACAGCTCGACGAAGCGCTTCTTCACCGCCTCGCTCGCGACCGCGGTGCGCGCGGCGGCGTTGAGCTTGGCGATGATCTCGCCCGGGGTGCCCTTCGGCGCGAACAGGCCGTTCCAGCCCTGCGCCTCGAACTCGGCTAGGCCGGCCTCGGCCGAGGTCGGCAGTTCCGGCAACGAGGCGAGCCGCACGGTCGAGCCGACCACGACCGCCTTCACCAGTTTGTCGTCGATCGCCTGCGACACCGAGGCAGCGGCATCGCAGACGCCGTCGATCTGGCTGCCGATCGCGTCCGTCAGCGCGAGCGCCGCGCCGCGATAGCCGACCAGCTGCACGTCGATCCCGGCGGCATGCACGAAGCTCTTGCAGATCAAATAGTTCGACGAGCCGATGCCGGCATGGCCGAGATTGACCTTGCCCGGATTCTTCTTCGCGTAGTCGATGAATTCCTTGAGGTCCCTGGCCGGAAAATCCTTGCGCAGCGCGACGATGCCGAAGGTCTTGGCGACCACGGCGATCGGCGCGAAGGAATCCGGCGTGAACGACAGCTTCGGATAGATCGTGTAGGTCGCGGCATTGGTGCCGGCGTTGCCGATTGCGATCGTGTAGCCGTCCGGCTCGGCGCGCGCGGCGCGGGTCAGCGCGGTCGAGCCGCCGGCGCCGCCGACATTCTCGATGATGATGGTCTGGCCAAGCGCCACGCTCATCTGGTCGGCGACCGCGCGCGCGATCACGTCCGAGGTGCCGCCCGCCGTGAACGGCACGATCATCGTGATCGGACGCTTCGGGAAGTTCAGCTTCGAGGCATCTTGCGCGTTGGCCACCGTCGCAAGCAGCAGGACCGCGGCCGCCGCCGCGGCAAGGCACCTTCGCAGCATGATAACTAGGCCGCCTTTTCCAGATGCTGGACCAGCCCTGCGAACAGGCCGCGGCCGTCGGTGCAGCCCATGATTTCTTCGACGTGGTTTTCCGGATGCGGCATCATCCCGAGCACGTTGCCGCGCTCGTTGACGATGCCGGCGATCGAATGCGCGGCGCCGTTGAAGTTCGAGGTCTCGTCGACCACGCCCTCGGCGGAGCAGTAGCGATAGAGCACCCGGCCCTCGCCCTCGAGCCGCTTCAGCGTCTCCTCGTCCGCCTCGTAATTGCCCTCGCCATGCGCGACCGGCACGCGGATCACCTGGCCGGCATTGTAGCCGCGGGTGAACGGCGTGTCGGAGCGTTCGATGCGCATATGCACGTCGCGGCAGACGAATTTCAGCCCGGCATTGCGCATCAGCACGCCCGGCAACAGCCCGGACTCGCAGAGGATCTGAAAACCGTTGCAGACGCCGAGCACCAGCCCGCCCGAGGCTGCGAAGTCGCGCACCGCATCCATCACGGGCGCGCGGGCCGCGATCGCGCCGCAGCGCAGATAGTCGCCATAGGAGAAGCCGCCGGGCACCACCACGAGGTCGGTGCCTTTGGGCAGCGCCGTCTCGGCGTGCCAGACCATCGCGGTCTCATTGCCGGATGCAAGCTTGAGCGCGCGCGCCATGTCGCGCTCGCGATTGATGCCGGGGAAGACGAGGACGGCTGATTTCATTGCATCACCTGGTTTTGGGTGCCAGCACGAGCTTAACTGCGGCGGCAAACTTCGCGTAATTGTCGTTGCTGGCCTTTTCGTCACGCGCCGAGCTGATCAGGCTGGCGGAGCCTTGTCCGGCAAGCAGCAAGCCGCTGACTTGATACTCGCTTGCGCCGTTGGCTGTCACGGTCAGGCGCCGTGCCTTGAACATGCGCGGCCCCGCGGTGCCCTTGTCGCCATCAACGCCGAGCAGCGTAATGTGCTGCCCCGGCGTCCGCTGCTCCAGCGCCTTGATGATCTGCTCCTGCCCCTCGCGGAACTGGTCGAGCGTCATCTGTTTTCCGCCGGTATAATACCGGTAGCTGACCTTGGAGCCCGCACCGCAGGACGATTGCGCGCAGCGGAACATATGCACATCGGAGCCGCGGCGCTCGTAGCTCCAACCGCTGACCGTGAACGGCGGCGGCTGCGTCGTCGCGGCAGGCGCTGCCGGTGCCGGCTGAGCCGAGGCCCCGCCGATTCCGGCTGCGGTCAGCAGGCCGACCAAGAGCGCTCCGACGAAGATTCGGTCACGGCGAGCAGCGGCGGGAGCGGCTGTTATCATTTGGCGCGCTCGCTAGCTCAGAACCTCGACCCGGTAGTTCTCGATCACGGTATTGGCGAGCAGCTTGTCGGCGGCGGCCTTGAGCGCCGCCTCCGCCTTGGCCTTGTCGGTCGCGGCGAGCTCGATGTCGAACACCTTGCCCTGGCGAACGCTGGCGACGCCGTCGACGCCGAGCGATTTCAGCGCCCCCTCGATCGCCTTGCCCTGCGGATCGAGGATGCCCGACTTCAATGTCACTGTTACACGTGCTTTCACGGTCGCCCCTTAAGCTTAGCTCTTCACCAGCACCGGGCCGCTGCCGGCCGGCCGCTCGTTCTCGATCAGAATGCCGAGCCGCTTCGCGACCTCGGTGTAGGCCTCGAGCAGGCCACCCAGATCCCGGCGGAAGCGGTCCTTGTCGAGCTTCTCGTTCGACTTGATGTCCCACAGCCGGCAGGAGTCCGGCGAGATCTCGTCGGCGACGATGATCCGCATCATTTCGTTCTCGAACAGCCGCCCGCACTCCATCTTGAAGTCGACGAGGCGGATGCCGATGCCCAGGAAGAGACCCGTCAGGAAGTCGTTGACGCGGATGGCGAGCGCCATGATGTCGTCGATCTCCTGCGGCGTGGCCCAGCCGAAGGCGGTGATGTGCTCTTCCGACACCATGGGGTCGTTGAGCTGGTCGTTCTTGTAATAGAACTCGATGATCGAGCGCGGCAGCTGGGTGCCCTCCTCGATCCCGAGCCGCTGCGACAGCGAGCCGGCGGCGACGTTCCGCACCACCACCTCGAGCGGCACGATCTCGACCTCGCGAATCAGTTGCTCGCGCATGTTGAGGCGGCGGATGAAGTGGGTCGGCACCCCGATGTCGTTGAGGTGCTGAAACAGGTACTCCGAAATCCTGTTGTTGAGGACGCCCTTGCCCTCGATCACCTGGTGTTTCTTGGCATTGAACGCGGTCGCGTCGTCCTTGAAGTGCTGGATCAGGGTTCCCGGCTCGGGGCCTTCGTAAAGCACCTTGGCCTTGCCTTCATAAATACGGCGTCGACGGCTCATTGGGATGTACCGTGTTTTGTTGAAATCCATGGATTTGGGTGCTCCGGATGACTTGGGGTTACGACCCACGACGGAGCTGCCGCGGAGGCCTGGAACCTGGGTAATCCAACTGGAAACAGAACAAGAACCATGCCTGTTGGCAACCTATCCGATTGGCCCATCCAGCACAATCGATAGTGCCCCCATCGGGGCACTTATACCGCCCTATCAAAAAGGCCCGATTCCGCCTGTTTTGCCTGCGGCTTAACGGCTCGTTGTCTTGCCGATTCCTCCCGCTTATCTAGGCAGGCATCGGGGCTGCCGCAACGAGCATCACCCCGCATTCAGCAGGGAATTGGAACTTCGGCATGAACGAATTCAACAAGCGCGAGGAAGGTTTCGAGAAGAAGTTCGCCCTCGACGAGGAGCAGAAGTTCAAGGCCGAAGCACGCCGGAACAAGCTGCTCGGCCTGTGGGCCGCCGAGAAGCTCGGCATCTCGGGCGATGCCGCCAACGCCTATGCCAAGGAGGTGGTGGCCGCCGACTTCGAGGAAGCCGGCGACAATGACGTTCTGCACAAGGTTCTGAAGGACCTCACCGCCAAGGGCCAGGCCACGACCGAGCGCGACGTCCGCGCCAAGATGGACGAATTGCTGGCCGTGGCGGCGGCCCAGGTAAAAGCCGGAACGTGAAGGAGGGAACTTAAGTTCTCGCGCCGCCTGAGCTCCGATTCGACTTTTTACGCGCGCCGGACACCGTTCCGGCGCGACCTGTTTGTGCCCCTCGCTTTGGTAAAGTCGGCCCGGATGATCTCGAGCAAGCGCCGCGACGCGGCGCTGAGGAAACCGCCATGCCGCGTCACCGCGACGACCTCATGACTTGCGGTGAGATTGCCGACGCGGATCGTCGCGATCGACCCGGCGCGCAGCTCCTCCGCCGCGTTGCTTCGTGACAGCAGGGCGATCCCGAGCCCGGCCTCGACCAGCCGCTTCTGCGCCGTGAGGCTGTCGACCGGCGTCCAGCCGACCTCGCCGAGCCCGTGCGTCAGGAACAGGGCGAACACGTGCGAAGCGGTGATCTCGCGCCGTCCGGGCACCTCGGGAAAGGCGATCCAGCGCTCGTCCCTGAGATCGGCAAGACGGTCGACCCGGCGTCCCGCCAGCGGATGGTCCGGCGCGCAGACCACCCCGAGCGGCTCGGCGAACAGCACCTCGCAATCGAGATCGCCCGAGCGGTCGCGGTCGTAGCGCAGCCCGATCGTCGCCTCGCCGCGCCGGATCAGATCGCTGACCTCGGCACTGGTCGCGGTACGCAGCGTCAGCGCGACATCGGGATGCCGGCGCGCAAATCGCTTCAGCACCTTCGACAGCCGCTCGCCGGCCAGCGTGCCGGTCACCGCCAGCGCCACCGGGCCGGAATTGTCGCGCAGCAGCGCCCGCACTGCATTCTCGGCATCCTGTGCCGCAGCCACCGCACGTTCGGCATAGGGCACCATCACCCGCCCCGCATCGCTCAATCTCGTCTTGCCCGCGATCCGCTCGAACAGCGGCACGCCGAGCTCCTGCTCGAGCAGCGCGATGCGCCGCGAGATCGCCGGCTGCGAACGATGCAGCGCCTTGGCGGCATTCGAGATCCCGCCGCGCCGGTGCACCACCAGAAACGTGTTGAGCGCGTCGCTGTCCATCTGCCGCCTCATGCAAAAAGCTGATGATATCGAGAGGAATAACAAATTTGTCTGATAGCCGAAACCGCCCTATCGCTGGTCTCAGACGCTTTTCCAGCCATCAGGAGTTCACATGCGCACCCAGGCAGACAAGGCAGCACGTTTTCGCGAGCTGCATCAGCGCTCCGGCGCCTTCATCATCCCGAATCCCTGGGATGCCGGCACGGCGAAGCTGCTCGCGGCGATGGGTTTCGAGGCGCTTGCGACCACCAGCCTCGGGCTCGCCAACACGCTCGGCAGCGCGACCGTCAGCCTCGATGCCATCATCGACAATTGCCGGGTGATATCTGAGGCCACCGACCTGCCGGTCAACGCCGACCTGGAGAATTGCGGCGCCGACGATCCCAAGACCGCGGCGAAGGCGATCGCGCGCGCCGCCGAAGCCGGCGTGGTCGGCGGCTCGATCGAGGATTCGACCGGCAATCGCGAGCACCCGATCTACGATTTCTCGCTCGCGGTCGAGCGGGTGCAGGCGGCGGTCGAGGCCGCCCGTGCCCTACCCTTCCCGTTCACGTTGACGGCGCGGGCGGAAAACTTTCTCTGGGGACGCAAGGACCTCGACGACACCATCAAGCGGCTGCAGGCGTTCGAAGCCGCCGGCGCCGACGTATTGTATTCGCCGGGCCTCTACGACCTCGGCACCATCCGGACCGTGGTGTCGGCATTGAAACGGCCGTTCAACCTCGTGATGGGCTTTGCCGATCCGACCCTGACGGTCGAGCAATTGTCCGCCGCCGGCGTCAAGCGCATCAGCGTCGGCGGCGCGATGGAGCGCCACGCGCTCGCCGCGTTCCTGCGCTGTGCCCGCGAGATGAAGGATCAGGGCTCCTTTAGCTTCGTGCGCGACATGGCGCCGGTGGCCGAGGTCAGGGCGGTGTTCAACAGCTCCGTTGCCGCCTTGTGATCGCGAGCAGCGCGGACGGGAGTCCCGCTCCCCAGTGCTCCATGCACGCGCCGCCTCGGGTTGCCTGAGGCGGCGCGGGTCACTATCTGATAGGATGCCGCCAACATTGCGGCCGTGGTGCCTGCAATCTCGACGATCCATGACAGCTCTCGGCTTGCAGCCGGCACCAGGTAATGCCAAGAGAGCGGGATCATGCCCCAAGATCAAATTTCCAACGTTCTCGCTGAACGTTATGCCTCACCCGCCATGCGCGCCATCTGGAGTGGCGAGGGCAAGGTTCGCCTCGAACGCGACTACTGGATCGCCGTGCTGAAGGGCCAGCGCGATCTCGGGATTCCGGTTCCGGACGGCGTGATCGAAAGCTACGAGCGCGTGAAGGACCAGATCAACCTGGCCTCCATCATGCAGCGGGAGCGCGTCACCCGCCACGACGTCAAGGCGCGCATCGAGGAGTTCTGCGATCTGGCCGGTCATGAGCACCTGCACAAGGGCATGACCAGCCGCGACCTCACCGAGAATGTCGAGCAGCTCCAGGTCTACCGCGCCTTGCAGCTGGTCGAGATCAAGAGCATCGCCGCGCTGATTCGGTTTGCGAAGCGCGCCCAGCAATTGCGCGACATCCCGTTCACCGCGCGCACCCACAACGTGGCCGCGCAAGTCACGACGCTCGGCAAGCGCATCGCCATGTCCGGCGAGGAGATGCTGCTGGCGCATCAGAGCCTGGTCAATGTGCTGCAAACCTACCCCGCTCGCGGCCTGAAGGGCGCAGTGGGCACCCGTCTCGACCAGATCACCCTGTTCAACGGCGATGCCGGCAAGGCGCGCGCGCTCGAGGAACGCATCCTGGTTCACCTCGGCCTGCCGAAAGCGCTCGATGCCGTCGGCCAGGTCTATCCGCGCAGCCTCGACTTCCGTGCGGTCAGCGTGCTCACCGAGCTCGCCAGCGGTCCCGGCAACTTCGCCAAGACCATCCGCCTGATGGCGGGCCACGAACTCGCCAGCGAAGGCTTTGCCAAGGGCCAGGTCGGTTCCTCGGCGATGCCGCACAAGATGAACAGCCGCTCCTGCGAGCGCATCAACGGCCTGCATGTGATCCTGAAGGGCTATCTCGCGATGGCAGCCGGGCTCGCCGGCGATCAGTGGAACGAAGGCGACGTCTCCTGCTCCGTCGTCCGCCGCGTGATGCTGCCCGACGCATTCCTCGCCATGGACGGGTTGCTCGAAACCCTGCTCACCGTGCTCGACCAGATGGAGGTGTTCGAAGCCGTCGTCGCGACCGAGCTCAACCGCTATCTGCCCTTCCTGCTGACCACCACTGTCATGATGGAAGCGGTCAAGAAGGGCGCCGGCCGCGAAGGCGCCCACGAGGCGATCAAGGAGCACGCCGTCGCGGCGATCGGCGACCTGCGCACCGGCAAGATCGTGCAGAACGACCTGCTGCAGCGGCTCGCCGCCGATCGGCGCCTCGGCTTGGGCGAAGCCGAGCTGCAGGCCGTGCTCGACCAGGGCCGCGCCAACTCCGGCGACGCCGCTGCCCAGGTCGATCACTTCGCCGAGCAGGTCGACGCCCTGGCGAAGGCCAAGCCGGACGCTGCGAGCTTCACGCCGGGCACGATCTTATAGCTGATAGTGAGTAGCGAATAGCGAGCGGACAAGATTCCATTCGCTACTCGCAATTCGTCGCCGCTCCTCACTGCTCCTTGAAGCCGTATTCCGGCACGTTGCCGCTGGCGCCGTAATATTTGTACGGCAGGAACTTGCCGCTCATGGTGATCTTGACGCGATCACCCTTCGGATTCGGCAGGCGTTCCATCACCATGTCGAAATCGATCGCCGACATGATGCCGTCGCCATATTCCTCCTCGATCAGCGCCTTCCACGCCGGTCCGTTGACCATCACGAGCTCGTAGAAGCGATAGATCAGGGGATCGGTGGGCGGCATCGGCATGCCGCGCATCGGCGTCTCGTTGAGCATCGCAGTCTCGGCCTTCGACAGCCCGAACAGTTCGCCGGCATTGGCGGCCTGCGGCTTTGTCAGCTTCATCTGGCCAAGGATCGCGCCCGTGATCAGCACCTCGGAATAGCCGCCGATCCTTTCGCAGATGTATTTCCAGGTCCAGCCCTTCTCGCGCTTGATGTCGAGCAGCTTCTCGGTGAGGTCTTCGCGTTTCATCTGGTTTCCTCCTCTGGCTTCAGCGCGCAACGCTCTGCGCGGGATTGGGTTCGACGACGCGCGGCGGCGAGACGATCGTGGGCTCCCCGACGCCGGGCCGCACCGTCGGCACGTGGCGCGGATCGTGATCGGTCACCTCAGCGGCAAAGCTCTTGCTGCGGCTGACCAGGAAATCGACGATATGGTTGCGCAGCGCATAGTAGTAGGGATGACGGTGCAGGTCGATCCGGCCGCGCTCCTTCGGCAGCGGGTTCTCGACGATCTCGGCCAGCACCGCGCCGGGCCCGTTGGTCATCAGGAATATCTTGTCGGCGAGGAAGATCGCCTCGTCCACGTCGTGGGTGATCATGAAGGTGGTCTGCCCGGTCTCCAGGCAGATGCGCCGCACCTCGTCCTGCAGCGTGCCGCGGGTCAGCGCGTCCAGCGCCGAGAACGGCTCGTCCATCAGCATGATCTTCGGCGTGATCGACAGCGCCCGCGCGATGCCGACGCGCTGCTTCATGCCACCCGACAGCTCCGAAGGATGCTTGTGCTCGGAGCCGGTCAGCCCGACGAGATCGATCAATTTCTGCGCGTGGGCCCTGACCCGGGCGCGGTCCCATTTGCGCCATTTCGAGCTCACGGCGTAGCCGACATTGCCGAGCACGGTGCGCCACGGCAGCAGCGCATGGCTCTGGAAGATCACGGCGCGGTCGAGGCTGGTGCCCTCGATGCCCTGGCCATCGACGATGACAGTCCCCTCGCTCGGCTCGTCGAGCCCGGCGAGGATGTTCAGCACCGTGGTCTTGCCGCAGCCGGAATGGCCGATCACGCAGCCGAACTCGCCGCGCGTCATCGACAGCCAGAAGTCCTCGAACACAGTGGTGGTGCCGCCGCCGGCGCCGGGATAACGCCGGGCGATTCCCTCGATGGAGATGAACTTGTCGGTCATCGCCTGTCGCTCCGCGGAGACGATTCGCCCCCTCGCCCCGCCTCTTGCGGGGAGAGGGTTGGGGTGAGGGGCTTTCTCCGGCCATTCGACTCGCGGAGAGTTCCCCTCACCCGGATCGCCCGCTGTCGCGTACGATCCGACCTCTCCCCGCGAGCGGGGCGAGGTGAATTGGCTGCAGAACGGGTGTCGGTCATCGCTACTCCGGAAACGTCACCATGCGCGTGAAGCGCGCCAGCACCTGGTCGAGCAGCATGCCGACGAGGCCGATTAAAAGGATCGCGATGATCACATTGGTGATCGACAGATTGTTCCACTCGTTCCAGACGAAATAGCCGATGCCGGTGCCGCCGACGAGCATCTCGGCGGCGACGATCACGAGCCAGGCGATCCCGATCGAGATCCGCATGCCCGTCAGGATCGTCGGCGCCGCCGCCGGCAGGATCACGGTGAAGGCGCGCCTGACGGTGCCGACCTCGAGCGTCCGCGCGACGTTGATCCACTCCTTGCGCACGCCTGCGACCCCAAACGCGGTGTTGAGCAGCATCGGCCACACCGAGCAGATGAAAATGACAAAAATCGCCGAGATCGAGGAATCCTTGATGGTGTAGAGCGCGAGCGGCATCCAGGCCAGCGGCGAGATCGGCTTTAGCAGCTGGATGAAGGGATCGAGCGCTCTGCTGATCAGGGGCGACATCCCGATCATGAAGCCGAGCGGGATCGCGACGATGACCGCAATGAGATAGCCGAGCCCGACGCGCCCGATCGAATAGGCGAGCTGGATGCCGAGCCCCTTGTCGTTCGGCCCGTTGTCGTAGAACGGCCTCTTCAGATGCTCCCACAGCTTGGTGCCGACATCGAGCGGCCCGGGCATCGCCGACTTGCCCTGGGTCGCGGTCAGCCCCATCAGCCTGGCATATTCCGGGCTCATGGCCGCCGTCGTGCCGCTGCCGCGGGTCGCGAGGTGCCATGTGCCGAGGAAGGCCGCGAGCAGCGCAAGCGAGACGATGGCGGCGCGGAGACGAAGGGAGAGCGTCATCGCGCGAGCTCCCTCAACGCGTCGTCCCTGCGAAAGCAGGGACCCATAACCACCGGCGCCAATTGTTGCGCTGAGTGTCTTCCCGCGCGCCTAACCGAGAGAGTGCGGCGTATGGGTCCCTGCTTTCGCAGGGACGACGGCGTGGATAGAATTTCTCCCCTCACGACGACTTCCTGATCTTGAAGCTCGCGAGATAATCGTCGGGCTTGGCCGCATCGAAGCTCTTGCCCATCACCGAGAACGACTTGTACGAGCTCGTCGGCGGCGCAAGCCCCATCTCGGCCATCACCTTTTTCGTATCGGTGGCGAGATAGACCTGCTCGGCGACCGCCTTGTAGTCGACGTCGCCCTTGATCTGGCCCCAGCGCTTCATCTGCGTCAGCATCCACACCGCAAAGGACTGCCAGGGGAACGGATCGAAGTCGACGCGCTTCGGATCGGTCTTCACGCCGCCGAGGCCGTCGGCATAGGTGCCGGTCAGCACCTGCTCGAGCACCGTCACCGGCGCGTTGATATAGTTGGCCGGCGCGATCGCCTCCGCGATCTGCTTGCGGTTCTCGGCCTTCGCAGCAAAGCCGGTGGCATCGACGATCGCGCGGGTCAGCGCCGCGAAGGAATTCGGCGCCGTCGTGATGAACTCGCGGCTCGCGGCAAAGCTGCAGCAGGGATGGCCGTCCCAGATCTCCTTGGACAGGATGTGCAGGAAGCCCACCCCGTCATAGATCGCGCGCTGGCAGATGTTGTCGGGCGCGAGGAAGCCGTCGATGTTGTCGGCGCGCAGATTGGCGACCATCTCCGGCGGCGGCACCGAGCGGAGCTGCACGTCGGTATCCGGATCGAGCCCGTGCTCGGCGAGATAATAGCGTAGCAAATAGTTGTGCATGGAGTAGTCGAACGGAATGGCGAACTTCATGCCTTTCCAATCCTTGGGATCGCGCCTGTCCTTGTGCTTGATGGCAAGCGTGATGCCCTGCCCGTTGATGTTCTCGATCGCGGGCACGGTGAAGGGCATGGCGTTGGCACCAAGCCCGAGCGAAATCGCGATCGGCATCGGCGCCAGCATGTGGGCGGCGTCGTATTCCTTGTTGATGGTCTTGTCGCGGATCACGGCCCAGCCGGCGGTCTTCACGACCTCGACGTTGAGGCCCTGCCTGGCATAGAAGCCGAGCGGCGCCGCCATGATGATCGGGGTTGCACAAGTGATCGGGATGAAGCCGACCTTGAGATCCTTCTTCTCCGGTGGACCGGCGTCGGCGAACGCCTCCGTCGCGGTCTTCAACGGGAAGAGCTGCGACAACGCGGCAAGCGCCGTCGCCGCCCCCACCGATTTCAGAAAGGCGCGGCGCGCAACGTCCTGCGGAAACACCGCGCGCATCACCGCCGACGCGACGATGCCTTCGTAACGCTTCTGTTCGCCGAGATCGGCGACCGGCTCGCAGCGCAGCGTGCGCGCGGCATGCGCATGCTCGGCGGCCGAGCGGTGCCGGCCGCAGGCGCAGCCGGATCGCACGAGCGCGCGGTCGGCGTCGAAGGCATCATCAAAGGTGGACATGCTGCGCCCCATTGTCGCACCGAACCACGCAGAGCTCCGCGATCCGGTGCATTGATCGGCGTTCGGCCGCGTTTTGCGCCGCCGGACGCCGACAAACATGCAGGTTCTATGCCGCCTTGTCCGTGACGACAGCCGCGGTCGGCAGACCCTCGTCGATCGGCAGCGCCGGGTCGCGCGACCACTCGTTCCAGGAGCCGAAGTACATCCGCACGTCCTTCACGCCGGCGTTCTTCAGCGCCAGGAAGGTGTTCGAAGCGCGCGCCCCCTTGAAGCAGTAGAGATAGACCGGCGTGGTTTGCGAGATGCCGACGGTGGCACATTCCGCCAGGATCTCGTCCTTCGACTTGAAGCGCGGGCCCTCGGCGGTCGGCTTCATCATCCGGTACCATTCCAGCCAGACGGCGCCGGGGATGCGGCCCTTGCGCGGGCAGAAATCCTTGCCGTAGGGCGAGGAGCTTTCGCCGATCCACTCGTCGACGTCGCGCACATCGAGGATCGCGACGCCGGGCTTGCCGACCGCGGCCAGCATCGCCTTGGCATCGATCATGATATCGCCGGCCTCCGGCACGATCGCAAAGGAGGCCTTCGCCGGCACCGCAACGTCGGTGGTGACAGGCAGATCGGCGGCTTTCCAGGCATCGAAGCCGCCATGCAGCACCTTAATCTT
This sequence comes from Bradyrhizobium sp. USDA 4011, assembly GCF_054063415.1. Lineage (NCBI taxonomy): Bacteria > Pseudomonadati > Pseudomonadota > Alphaproteobacteria > Hyphomicrobiales > Nitrobacteraceae > Bradyrhizobium > Bradyrhizobium sp. USDA 4011. Next base: position 7,402,258 of record NZ_JBSSGG010000001.1, on the reverse strand, counting down.
GGGATAGCCCAGCATCGTCAGCAGATAGTAGCCGCGGCAGGACTGGCCGAAGCCGGAATTCATCGACTGCTCGTAGATCACGGCGGTTTCCTTGCCGGAGAGACCGGCGGCGCCGAACGCGTCGGCGAACTTGGTCTTCAGCTCGTCGATGCCTTCCGGCGTCGAGGTCGCAAGGAATGTGAAGATGTCATGCACATTGACGGCGCCGGGCAGATGGCCGGCCGCATAGGCATCCGGATTCCGCGTGTCGATGACGACACATGGTTCTTTCTTGACGAACTCGGCAAGTTCGCCGGCGGTGATCAGAACGTCCGTCATGGCTCTCTCCTGTTTGTGGTTGCAGTTGTGGTGGTCCCGAACTCCTGGTCAGCCGTCCGCCAGCATCTTGCGCAGCTGCTTGGTGGCAGGCGTGACGATGGCGACGAAATAGGCTTCGCGCAGCCTGCGCTGGGCGCGGTGGCTCATCAGATAGCCGCGCGCGCCGCAATGGAGCATCGCGGCGTGCGCAACCGCGACGCTGGCATCGCCGATCCGCAGGCGGAGCGCGACGACACGGCGCCAATAGCGGTCATCGGTATTGTAGGGATCGCTTGCCAGCGCCATCGCCTCCTTCTCGAACTCGGCATAGAGTTCGCGGAATTGCAGCGGCTGCTGCGGCAGATAGCGGTTGACGTGACCGAGCGGTGCATGGACCTCGTCCATGATGTTGATGCAATCCTTCATCAGGCCGAGGCCCATGCCGGCCTGCAGCAGGATGAAGCCGGCGCGGATCTTCTTGACGAACGGCGCAGCCGGCTCGGCCAGGATCAACTCGTCCGGCACGAACACGTCGCGGAACTGGACGCCGTAGGTGCCGGTGCCGTCCATCGCCAGGAACGGCTTGCACGGCGTCAGCGTGATCGCGGGGTCGGAGCAATCGGCAAGGAACATCACGGTGCTGCCCGGCTCGCCCTTGCTGCCCTCGTCCTCGCGCTCGAAGATCGTGCCGAAGTAATGGTCGGGGCCGAGATTCGACACCCACGGCAGCGCGCCGCGGACGATGTAGCCGCCATCGACCTTGCGGCCCTTCAGCTTCAGCCGCTCGATGCCGAAGAAGCTCTTCATCGGGTTGGAGAGCCCGGTGCCGCCGAGCGCCCGCCCGCTGGAGAAGCAATTGCCGAAGCGCGCGGCGAGCTTCATGTTGGTGGAATTGGCGACGTACCAGACCAGCGTGTTCTGGCACCACGCCATGAAGGCGGTGGCGCCGCAGACCTCGCCGAGCGCGGCCATCGACTGGATCGCCCAACGCAGGTCGGCAGGCCCCTCCTGCGGCACGTGGCTGCTCCACGCGCCGACCTTGCCGAGCCGGCGCAGGAATTCGCCGGGATAGACCGAGCCGGCATCGATCGCGGATGCGAGCGGTGCCAGCTCCTGACGCGCCAGACGCGCGACCTCGTCCGTGATGGTCGGTGCGGGATCTTGAGCTGCGACCCGCGATAATGCCAGTGAACCCATGGTTGGTCTCCGCACCTTGAATTGCCGGTCGAGCCTTACGCGCTGACCTCGAGATTGACGGGGCGGGTGAAGGTGTTGGCGACCGGCGACCACTTCTTCACATGCGCCACCAGCGCGTCGATCTCGTCCTGCGCGACGCCCTCGCATTCCATGTCGACCTTGACGCGGACGTCGGTGAAGCCGACCGGCTTCTCGCTGACGTCGCCGGTGCCCCACACCGCGGTGATGTTGAGATCGCCCTCCAATTCCAATTCGAGCTTGTTGACGATCCAGCCGCGATGCACCGCGTTGGCGTGCAGGCCGACCGCAAGGCAGGAGCCGAGCGCGGCGAGCGAGGCCTCGGACGGATTGGGCGCGGTGTCGTCACCGAGCAGGCCCGGCGGCTCGTCGACGATGTAGGGCGCGAGGTTGCGGATGTAGTTGGCATGACGGAACTTGCCCTCGGCCACCGTCCTGCACTTCAAGGTCTTGATGACCTTCGGGTTGGCCTTGCCGTTGGCAATCAGCTGCTCGAGCCCGCCTCTGTCGATCGGCGCGAGGCAGCCGGTCAGTGCGGTTTTTTGAGCGACAGCGGTCATCAGTTTTCTCCCTGGGAGCGATGGATTGGTCAGGATACCGAACGGTCTGTTTCCTGCACGAAGCGTGCCAGTCCTCCGGCAAATCAAAAGGCGAAATCCCGCAGGCGCTTAGCTGTGCCTGCCTGCGGATTGATCAGGGCGCGATTGCTCAAACGCGGTGCATCTGCCGCGCCGCCGCGATTATTTTGAGCGCAGGACGGCGCACATGCCCGCCCCCGCGAAGATGCGGCTTGATGATTTCGCCGCGCTCCGATTTACTGCCGCGCATGGTCAGATCGCTTGCGAAGAAAAAACCTGCCTCGGCGTTCGCCGCCGGCGACGATGAATCGGCGCGCGGGCGCCTGCTGAATGCGGCGACGCATCTGTTCTGCAAGAACGGCATCAACGCCACCGGCATCGATGCGATCATCGACGAGGCCGGAACCGCCAAGACCACGCTCTACAAGCTGTTCGGCTCGAAGACCAACCTTGTGCATGCCGTGCTGGAAAGCGAAGGCAAGCAATGGCGTGAGTGGTTCATCGGCGCGATCGAGGCCGGCGGCGGCGATCCGCAGACCAAGCTGGCGCGGATCTTCCCTGCCCTGAAGAGCTGGTTTGCCGAGGAACGCTTCTACGGCTGCCCCTTCATCAACGCGGTCGCCGAGCACGACAAGGATGCCAAGCAGTTCCGCAACATCGCGCTGAAGCACAAGAAGGTGGTGCTGGCGCATATCGAGAAGCTCGCCGGCGAGATGGGCGCGAGCGAACCGGCGGTGCTTGCGCATCAGCTCGCGCTGTTGATCGACGGCGCCATCGTCGCCGCCATGGTGTCCTGCGATCCCGGTGTCGCCGACACCGCCGGCCTCGCCGCCAGCAATCTGTTCGCGCCGGCGAAGCTGAAGAAGACGAAGCGCGCGGGACGCGCGGACGAACTCATGGCAGTCTGACGGAAAGGGACGGCGCGATATAGCGACGCCCCCGATCACCTCGTTGTCCGCCTTGATCGGCACGCCCGCCCGAAAATTAACCGCCGGCCGAATGGACCGTCGCGACCAACGGCCGCATCGCAGCCTCCGGCATCGGTATTCGGCGGCGCGATCGCCCGCCGGATTTACCTGTCGTCAATCACACCGCGCGATCCGCCGCGGCCTTAAACGCCTGTTAGCTCCGGCCGGGTCAGTTGCCGCGTGAAAGTACGGGGCAAGAATAATGCAGTCCGAGAAAGGACGATACAGCCAGCCGCGCTGGGGCGTGACGCGCTGGCTCGCCGATGCGGGTCCGGGCGTGCCCGACGACATCCGCTCGGCGCTGATCGGGGATCTCTATGGCTCGCTGACGGTGTTCGCAGCCGGCGCGGTCAACACGGTCGCCGTCGCGGCCGTGATTGCGATCCGCGAGCCGACCGCGCCGTTCATCACCTGGGTCATCCTCGAACTCGTCATCTGCCTCTCGCGGCTGTCAGTGCTCGTGGCGGCGCATCGCGCGGCACGCGAAGGGCGGCCGACGCCGACCGATCTGCACCTTGTCCTCGCGGTCGCCTGGAGCGCCAGCGTCGGCTTCGGCATCCTGATCAGCCTCGCAAGCGGCGATTGGGTGGTTGCGATGCTCGCGTCGCTGTCGGCGGCGGCGATGGTCGGCGGCATCTGCTTCCGCAACTTCAGCGCCCCGCGCCTTGCCGGAACCATGATCCTGCTCAGCCTCGGCCCGATCGTGCCGGGCGCAGCCTTGGCGGGCGAGCCGCTGCTGTTCATCGTGTTCCTGCAGGTGCCGATGTATCTCGCAGCGATGACGGTCGCGGCCTTCCGCCTCAACAAGATGCTGATCGCAACCATGCGCGCCGAGCGCGAGAACGGCCATCTTGCCCATCACGACACCCTGACCGGCTTGCGCAATCGCGCCGGTTTCGTCGCCGCGCTGAACACGAGACTCGCGGCGTCGGCCGGAAATGGCAGGCCATTCGCGCTGCTGTTCCTCGACCTCGACAGTTTCAAGCCGATCAACGACACCTACGGCCACGCGGCCGGCGACCAGGTGCTGATGCTGGCCGCCGAGCGGCTGCGGCGCGCCCTGCCCGAGACCGCGGTGATCGCGCGACTCGGCGGCGATGAATTCGTGGTGCTGGCGAAGGGCGTCACCGCCGAGCAGGCCCGTGCGATCGGGCAGCGCATCATCCAGGCTGTCACGATGCCCTACCGGCTCGCCGACGGCATCTTCGCCAAGGTCGGCGTCAGCGTCGGTGTCGCTGTATCGCCCGAGCATGGCACCGAGGCCGAGGAGCTCCTGGCCGTTGCCGATGCCGCGCTGTACGAGGCCAAATCCGACGGCAAGGCACAGTGCCGCCTGGCTTCCGTCGCCACCAATGTCGCGGCACTGCGCCGGCTGACGAAAAAAGACCCCACGCCGGCGCTCGATCGCGGCGCCGCCTGAGACGACGTCCGGCAGGAATGCGGCCCTACAGATCGAAATTCGTCGGCAGCATCACGACGTCGCGGATGGTCATGCCGCGCGGCCGGGTCAGCATGAACATCACGACCTCGGCGACCTCGCTCGCCTCCAGCAGGCTGCCCGCTGCCTTGGCCTCCTCAAGCTTCTCCGCCGGCCAGTCCGCGAGCAGCGCGCTGATCACGGGCCCGGGCGAGATCGAGCCGACGCGGATCCCGTGCTTGAACACCTGGCGCCGCACCGTCTGCACGAAGCAGTTGATCGCCCATTTCGACGATGCATAGACCGGCTCCCACGGCGTCGGGAAATGCGCGGCGAGCGAGCTCGTCACGATGATGTCGCCGGTCCCGCGCGCCATCATGTGCGGCAGCACGTCGTGCACGTTCTTCATCACGACGTTGACGTTGAGGTTCAGCATCCGGTCGATCGCGCCGGTATCGGCATCGACGAGATCGCCGCCGACATAGATCCCCGCATTGGCGTGCAGGATGTCGAGCTGGCCGGCCCTCTCGAGGATCGCGGGCAACAGCGTCGCGCAGGCCTTCGGATCGAGCAGGTCGATGACCAGCGGGATCACCGCATCGCCGTGCCTGCCGGCGAGCGCTTGCAGCGCGGCCGCGTCACGGTCGACCATCACCACGCACGCGCCCGCGGCCAGCATCGCTTCGCTGCTCGCAAGTCCAATGCCCGACGCCGCCCCGGTCACCGCCGCGACCTTGCCTTCCAATTGCTTCGCCATCGTCTCCACCCTGTCCGGTCAGTGCGGCGCATGGCAACACATCGCGGTCGCGATGTCAGCTCACCATGCGATGAACGGCGGCGCGCATGTCCAGTCACATGCGGAGCATCGGCGGCCGCGTGGCGAAACGGCGACGCAGCCATTTTGCCGCTGGCCCCGCCGGCCGCTGCTTGTGCCAGACCACTTCGAGCGCAACGGGATGCGCGCCCTCGTCGAATTCCAGCTCGGGAATTGCCAGTTCGTCGGCAACCTGCGAGCTCGCCATGATGTGCGCCGGGATCAGCGCCCAGCCGACGCCCTGCTTGAGGATCTGCAGGATCACCCAATGGCTCTCCACCCACCACACCTCCGCGGCGACACGAAGCCGGTGCCGCTCGGTGCCTTCGTTGCGCACCGTGACCACGATCTGGCGATGCCGCTTCAGCTCCTCCCAGTCCACCCGGCCATGCGCCAGCGGATGGTTCTTGCCGCACACGAGCTGCAGCGGCACCCAGCCGATGGTCTTGAAGCCGAGCTCGGGCGGCAGATGCTCCTGCCGCCACATCACGCCGACATCGGCCTTGCCGTCGAGCACGAGACGACTGACGTCCTCCATGATCGGAAACAGCAGCTCCACTTCGACATGAGGAAAGCGCTTGGCGAACTCCGCAAACAGCTCCCCGACCGCGCTCTCCGGATAGAGCTCGTCGATCGCCACCACCAACCGCTTCTCGACATGCGCCTCGAAACTGCTCGCGACGCCGATGAGATGCTCGCGGCGATCGAGGATCAATCTTGCTTCCGGCAACAGCCGCGCACCGGCTTCGGTCAGCACCGGGTTGCGACCCGCTCGGTCGAACAGCGCGACCCCGAGGTCTGCCTCCAAATTGGCGACGTGGGTGCTGACGGCCGATTGCGCTTTCTTCAGAAGCCGTGCCGCGCCGGAGAACGAGCCCTGCTCGGCCGCCGCCACGAAGGATTCGAGCTGGTCCATGGAAACGGCCATCTATCTCTTTTACAGATATTACCTAACTTTGTAATCCCATAATATCAGATAGAAACCCGGTCACAACGACAGAAAGGGTTTCAAAATGTCTATGCGTTCCTTCTCCGACCGGGTCAGGCACGCAGTCCTGTTCGAACTGATCGGTATCGCCATCTTCACGCCGGCAGCCGCCTGGCTGTTCAATCAGCCGATCGCCCATATGGGCGTCATCGGCGTCGTCTCGGCGACGGTGGCGACGATCTGGAACTTGCTGTTCAATCTCGGCTTCGACCACGCGCTGGTCCGCGTCACCGGCCGTGTCATCAAGACGATGCCGATCCGTGTCGCGCACGCGATGCTGTTCGAGGCCGGCCTGATCGTGCTGCTGATCCCGTTCGTCGCCTGGTATCTCCGCATCTCGCTGTGGGCCGCGCTGATGATGGATATCTCCATCGTCGCGTTCTATCTGGTCTACGCGTTCGTATTCAACATCGCTTACGATCGCGCGTTTCCGGTCCGCGAGCTCAGCGCGCACGGTCGCACGGCAAGCCGGGCCCTGCCGGCCTGATCGGCCCTCGGTACTCGGCGCCTCGGATCATGTGATCTGCGGCGCCGCGCCGGACCTGACACCGCAGCAATATTCGTGATGGTAGCGACTGCGCACAAGTTCCGCCGTGCCGCGCACGGCGGCATCTCGAAGGCGTGATCGTCCACGGCGTTCCGCGAAAACCAGCGCGGCGCGGAGGCGAACCGTCTCGCAGTTGCCATCGGCCGTTCATCGGCCGATGATGCGCGAAACGGATCAGAACCAACCGGGAGGAAGCGAATGCGTGGACGCCGTGTGCTGATGGAGTCGTTCGTGTCGCACGGCGTGCGTCATATCTTCGGCAATCCCGGCACGACGGAAACGCCGCTGCTTGACAGCCTGCCGGCATTTCCGCAACTCGAATACATCATGGCGCTGCATGAAGGCGTCGCGGTCAGCGCCGCCAGCTTCTATGCGCAGGCATCCGGACGCGTCACCGTTGCCAACCTGCACGTCGCTCCCGGCCTTGGCAACGGCATCGGCTCGCTCTATGGCGCGCTGAAAGCAAATTCGCCCCTGGTCGTGACAGCGGGTCAGCAGGACACGCGCATGCGGCTCAACAATCCGCTCCTCGGCCACGACCTCGTTGCGATGGCAGCACCCGTGACGAAGTGGAGCGTTCAGATCGAGCGCGCCGACGAGATCGCACCAATCATGCGCCGCGTGTTCAAGGTGGCGACCGATGCGCCACAAGGGCCGGTGTTCGTATCGCTCCCGATCGACGTCCTGGAACAGGAGACCGCGGTCGATGCATCGACGCCGGACAATTTGTGGCGGTCGACACGCCCCGATCCGGCAGGGATCGAGGCGATGCTTGCGCTGCTTCTGAAGGCGAAAACTCCGGCCATCATCGCCGGCGACGACGTCGCGAGATCGGGCGGCGAGCAGGCGTTGGTCGCACTGGCGGAAACGATCGGCGCCACCGTGTGGTTCGAGGGGTTGCGGCATCACGCGCCCTTCCCGACCAGCCATCCGAGCTATCGGCAGTCGCTCCCCGGCGACGCCCGGCAGGTACGCAAGGTGCTCGGCGATACCGATCTCGTTCTCCTCGTCGGCGGTCCGTTCTTCGAGGATATCTGGTTCGCGCCTGATAGCCACATTCCCCACGGCGCGTCCGTGCTCCAGATCGAAGCCTCAACCGAGCGGCTCGCGCTCAACAACAAGCTCGATGCCGGCATTGTCGGTGATATCGCGGTCAGCATCAGTGCATTGACGGACGCGCTGCGCGCCACGGCGAACGCGGACTTCAGGCAGGCTGCGCAAAACCGCAACGCTGCGCTGGCCGAGCTGCAGGCGAAGGAGAAGGAAGCCTATCGCGCACGCGTCGAGAAGAGCTGGAACCGCGAGCCAAGCTCCATGCCGCGCGTCACCTCGGAACTTCGTCGCGCCCTGCCCGATGATGTGGTTATCGTCGATGAGAGCATCACGGCGAGCCTCGATCTCGCCCGCGCCTTCGACTATCGCGGCTTCGGCGATTATTTCGGCGGACGCGGCGGCGGCATCGGCCAGGGTCTTGCCGGCGCGATCGGCGTCAAGGTCGCGATGCCGGACCGTCCGGTTGTCGCGATCTCCGGCGACGGCTCGGCGATGTATGCGATCCAGGCGCTGTGGACCGCCGCGCACCACAAGCTTGCGATCGTGTTCGTGGTGCTCGCGAACCGCGAGTACCGCATTCTCAAGCACAATGTGGACGTCTGGCGACAGAATTTCGAGGCCGGCACCCAGCATCCCTATCAGAACATGGATATCACCGGTCCCGCGCTCGACTTCGTGCATCTCGCGGCCGGCATGGGCGTCGAGGCGGTCAGGGTCGAGAAGGCGGACGACATCGCTGGCGCAATCGCCAAGGCTGTCGCGGCGCAGCGCCCGTACCTCGTCGAGATCGCGATCGAAGGCAAGCGCTAACCGCGTCGGAGGAGTTATCATGGCAGGCATTCTGGACGGCAAGGCTGCGTTGGTGACAGGCGGCGGCTCCGGCATCGGCCGGGCAACGGCGATTGCCATGGCGCGCGAAGGCGCGCGCGTGGCGGTGTCCGATCTGTCAAAGGACGGAATCGAACAGACGGTCGCGCTCATCAACACCGCGGGCGGCCAGTCGATCGCGGTCCAGGGCGACGTCACCGACGAGGCTGATGTCGCCAACATGGTGGCGCGCACGGTGTCGGCGTTTGGGCGCATCGATTGCGCGTTCAACAATGCCGGCGTGGCCGGACGCTCTGTCGGCCCGCCCGGCCAACGCATCCATGAGCTCGTGCAGCCCTCGGTGGCGAAGATGTTTTCGGTGAATCTGATGGGCGTGTTCCTGTGCCTGAAATACGAGGTCGCGCAGATGCTGAAGCAGGGCGGCGGCGGCGCGATCGTCAACACCGCCTCGATCGCCGGGCTGGTCGGCCTTGCCACGTCGGGCCACTACGTCGCGGCCAAGCATGGTGTCGTCGGGCTGACCAAGTCTGCGGCAATCGAATACGCCCAGGACGGCATCCGCGTGAACTGCGTCAATCCCGGCTACATCAAGACGCCGATGACCAAGGAGACGATGGACGAACGCTACGACGAAATCATCGCCAAGGTGCCCGCACGTCGCCTGGGCGTGCCCGAGGAAATCGCGGAGGCCGTGGTCTGGATGTGCTCGGACAAGGCATCCTTCATGACAGGCGCATCGCAGGTGGTCGACGGCGGCTACAGCGCCGCCTGAGTTACGCTTCAGCGGGCGCGTCGCGGCTTCGGGCTATTCCCTCTTCAGACTATTCCTTTGGCGGCACCGTCCGCAAATAGGTGACAATGGCATCGAGATCGGCGGCTGACACGGTGGCGTAGTAATGGAAGCCCATCGGCGGATTGAGCTTGCTGCCGTCCCTGCTGACGCCCTGAGTGATCGCGCGCTTGATCTCCTCATCGGTCCAGCCGCCAATGCCTTTCGTCTTGCTGGAGCTGATGTTTCGCGAAACCGAGACGCCCCAGGGTCCCGCAAACTTGCCGCCGCCGGCGCCCATGCTGGTGGCAAATTCTCGCCCTTGCGGCCCCATCGGGGTGTGGCACTCCATGCAGTGCGCAATCGTGGCGAGGTAGAATCCCTGCTGCACCTTGTCGCCCAACATCGCTTCGGTGTACGGGCTTTCACCGCCCGGGGGAACAGGATGCCCCTGTGATATTTTGTAGATTGGCTCCGGCACCGCATTCCTGATCGGCTTGATCGTGCGCAGATATGCGATCACCGCATCGAGATCGCGATCGGTCATGATCTCGTAGAAGCCACTTGGCATGATCATGGCGACCCGCGTGCCGTTGCGCTTGATGCCTTTACGCAGCAGTTGCTTGAGTTCGGCGTCGGTGTAGTTGCCGATGCCGGTTTCCTTGTCTTGCGTGATGTTCGGGGCCGTGACCTTGAACGGTGGCTCATCCCATGACGCACCGCCGGAAAAAGCCTTGTCCCTGATCTCGCCTGACGGTCCCTTCGGGGTATGGCAATTGCCGCAGGTCAGGATGCCGTTGACCAGGTAATCACCGCGCGCGACCAATTCCGATTGTGCGCTGACCGGGCTGCTCAATACCGCACCGATAACGAGCGCTAGCGATCCGATACGGATCATGACGACGCCTCCAATCAATTAAATATGGCGATTGAACTCTGATCGATGTCTGGCTTCAAAGAACTACGTCAGCAAAATATATGCGCACCGGTTTCAGCGCTGCGAAGGCTGTGTGCAAGACTAAGAACTACACGGCTGGCGCGCGAGAAAAAGCCGCGCGCGGATCGATGGTACGGTCGCCTCCATCTTTTCGGCAGATCCGATTGCCGGAGGGCTGACCAGACAAAATCTAGCAGGTTTCACGCGCTTGAGAAGGCAGCCTGACTACGCAATTGCGCACGAGGGCCGGACCCCACAACGCACCCCTGTGGTTGATGGTGTGGACGGCCCCCTACGGCATCAGTGTGCCAGAATGAGGTTGTTGCAAATCTCAGACATGGGAGCCGTCCGTGAACCAGATTATCCGCATTGGGATGGATACGTCGAAGCATATTTTTGTGCTGCATGGGGTTGATGCGTCCGAGCAGCCGGTCTTACGCAAGAAGCTTTCGCGCAAACTCGTGCTGGAGTTCTTCGCCAAATTGCCGCCGACGGTGATCGGGATGGAGGCCTGCGGGGCGTCGCAATATTGGGCGCGAGAGCTTTCCAGGCTGGGCCATGAGGTGAAGCTGATGGCACCGCAATTGGTGAAGCCCTACGTGATGCGGAACAAGAATGACGGGCGAGACGCAGAAGGCCTGTGTGAGGCGATGAGCCGGCCGAGCATGCGCTTTGTGCCGGTGAAAAGCGCCGAGCAGCAGGCTGCGCTGATGCTGATGGGGGTCCGCGACGGACTGATCGCCCGGCGCACCCAATTGACCAACACGATCCGCGGCCATGCGGCGGAGTATGGCCTGATCGCGCCCAAGGGGCTGGAGGCGATCGAACCGCTGCTGGCGCGGATCGCGCAGGACGAGACGCTTCCCGCTCTGGCGCGCGAGCTGTTTGCCATGCTGGGCCGGGAGTGCGTCAGGCTCGAGGACGAGTTGGAGGCGGTTGAGGCCAAGCTGATGGCCTGGCACCGCGGCGATGCCACGGGCCGGCGCCTGGCGCAGATTCCGTCGATCGGTCCGATCATTGCAACGATGCTGGTGATGAAGACACCTGATCCGGCCGCGTTCCGCTCAGGTCGTCACTTTGCGGCTTGGCTCGGCCTCACGCCCAAGGACCACTCCACCGCAGGCAAGACCAGGCTTGGCAAGATCACGCGGGCGGGCGATGAGGACCTGCGCCGTCTGCTGGTCGTCGGGGCCACGGCGGTGATCCAGCAGGCCAGGCGCGGACGCGGTCATCACTCGCGCTGGCTACTGGCGCTGATCAAGCGCAAGCCGCCGAAGCTTGCGGCCGTAGCGCTTGCCAACAAGGTGGCGCGCATCGCCTGGAAGCTGATGGTGACGGGTGAGAGTTATGACGCCGCACGGCTGAATGCCGCTACGACGGGTACCGCTTAACAGATTGGCCGGCCGGCGGGCTCGCTCGCCGACCGACCGACCGGAGCTGCAAGAGCAGATGGAGCGATCGATCGAGCAACGATGCGAGACAATCCGTGGGACCCATCGGCCGTCAACAGGTCGCGTGGTTGTTTGGAACTCGCATCGCGCAAACCATCTTGGCCAGCGATTCATTCGATCGCACTCAACAGGCCGGACATATGGATGCAAGCGATCCGATCAATCCCAGAAAGCTCTTGTGCCACGGGGGCCGTCCACATATGGGTCCCTGCTTTCGCAGGGACGATTGAGGATGTAGGCAATGCCACATTCAGTGTCGTCCTGGCTTTCGCCAGGACGACGTGTGGAGAGGCCCGCGATCGATCTCGACGCCATCAGACTCTCAGCCGGCGAAAGCTCACCGCCCCTGCTGAAGACTCCCCTCCAGCCGCGCCAGCTCGCCGTCGAGGTCACGCTCGACATCGGCCACCTGCATGTCCACTACCCGATAGTCGCGCGCTTCGAGCCAGGCTCTGCGCTTGGCGCGGTCGGCGACGATGGCCTCGCTCTCGTTCGGATTGACCAGCTCGATCGCGAGCCGGTGCACGAAGGAGACGAAGTCGGGGATGTGGCGGCCGACCGGGGTCTGGCGCTTGAACTGGCCGGCGAAGCGGCGATCCCGCGTCAGCGCCTGCCACAGGATCCGCTCGGCGTCGGTCGGGTTGCGGCGGAGCAGCCGGGCGAGGCCGCGCACGGTGCTGGAGTTGTCGGCGGCGGCACCGCCCCCTCCCTGCTCGGCGAGCAGCGCCCGCAACCGCGTCGCCTGGGCTCCATCGAGCACGCCGCCCTTGGCCGGGCCCTTGCGGCCCTCGGCGATCGCCATCACGACTCCATGAAGCGTGTGCATGTCCTGCTTGGTCGGGTCCATCCGGTTGAAGATGTTGCGCAGGTTCACCAGCATGGTGTCGCGCTTCTCGGCCGGCCGCAGGAACTCGACCTTGTCGAGCTCGGCGACGAGGTTGTCGAAGAACGCCTGCATCTGGTGCTGGGACGCCGGTTCGGACCGCTCCGGCATCGCGAACGGCAGTGCGCCCGCGGTCGAAAGCTTGAACCACTCGTACCCCATCAGCAGCACCGCCTGCGCGAGATTGAGCGAGGCGAAGCCCGGATTGACCGGGAAGGTGATGATGCGATTGGAGAGCGCGACCTCCTCATTGGTCAGGCCGGAGCGCTCCCGCCCGAACAGGATGCCGGCTCCGCCGCCGGAGGTGACGTGGCCGACGATCTCGCTTGCCGCGCCTTCCGGCCCGACCACCGGCTTGGCCTGGTCGTGGGCGCGCGCGGTGGTCGCGAACACCAGCGTGAGATCGGCGATCGCCTGCTCGACGGTGTCGAACAGCTCTACCGAACCGATGATGTGGTCGGCGCCGGCGGCGGCGCGCTGGGCGGCGACATTCGGCCAGCCGTCGCGCGGATTGACGATGCGCATCCGGGTCAACGCGAAATTGCCCATCGCGCGCGCGGCCATGCCGATGTTCTCGCCAAGCTGCGGCTCGACCAGGATGACGACGGGACCGGCAAGGTCGTGTCCTGCCTTGGTCTTGTCGGTGCCGGACATCTCACTTCACTTTCTGATTCAACGTCTGAAGATTTTGAATCAGCTTGCGAAGCGGCTGATTCAAACTCTCATGCCAAGCGGCGCAACCAGCTTTGCACCGGTATTGCGCGGAACCATTTTCTCCAAGGAGATAACAGGGTTAGCGGCGTTTGCGAATCCTCAATCGGAATCCCAATCGCACGGAGTGAAGACTGCCGCTTGCGCGCGCTTCGCCTTCGGATAGGCTATCAACCACAACCAAAGCGAAGCTGTAAAGGCATGCTTGAGGCGCCGCTTGAACGGCGAGGCACTTGGGTCGAAGCACTGGGGGGACGACGATGCGGGGCAGATGGACGCTGGCGATTGTGGGCATGGTCTTGATCGTGGCGGGGGGCCTGCTCGCCCACCTCACGCAGACCGCAGGCGGCATCCGGATCGAGGATGTCAGATTCAAGGGCGCGAAGGGCAACACCATGAGCGCCCTGCTCTACGTCCCGCCGAACGCAACGCCGCAGATTCCGGCGCCTGGCATCCTCGCCGTACACGGCTACATCAATTCGCGCGAGACCCAGGACGGCTTCGCCATCGAGCTCGCCCGCCGCGGCTATGTGGTGCTGGCGCTCGATCAGACCGGCCACGGCTACAGCGACCCGCCCTCCTTCGCCAACGGCTTTGGCGGACCTGACGGCCTTGCCTATCTCCGCAGCCTGCCGTTCGTCGACAAGGAGAACATCGGGCTGGAGGGCCATTCGATGGGCGGCTGGACCGTACTGGCGGCCGCCACCGCGATGCCCAACGACTATAAATCGATGGTGCTGGAGGGCTCGTCCACCGGCAAGCCGTTCGCCGCCGAGGGCACCGCGAACTGGCCGCGCAACACCGCGCTGGTGTTCGCCCAGTACGAGGAGTTCTCCACCCTGATGTGGGGCGTCGACCTCGCCCGCGACGTCACCAAGAGCCCGAAACTCTGGGCGCTGTTCGGCACGCAAGGCGCGGTCGAGCCAGGCAAGGTCTATGGCGATCCGGCCAACGGCACCGCCCGGGTGCTGTACACCCCGGCGATGACCCATCCGGCCGAGCACATCTCGCATGAGGCGATCGGCTACAGCCTCGACTGGTTCGCCAAGACGTTGAAGGGTGGCACGCCTCGCCCGGTCGACGACCAGATCTGGTTCCGCAAGGAGATCGGCACCCTGATCGCGCTGATCGGCTTCGTGGCGCTCGTCATCGGGACGTTCGACGGGTTGCTGGAAGCGCCGATGTTCTCCCGCCTGCGGCTGCCGGCGGTCGCCGATGGCACCATGCCGGCGCATCAGGCCGCCAGCGGCCGGCGCTGGACCACGGCGTTCATCCTGTCGGCCTTCATCCCCGCGCTGACCTACTACCCGGCCTTTGCACTGGGCGGCAATGTCGTCACCCCGAGCGCGTTCCTGCCGCAGGGCATCACCAACCAGATCCTGGTCTGGGCCATCATCAACGGCCTGATCACGCTGGCGCTGATGTGGTTCGTCCCGAAACGCGCGAGCCGGGCGGGCCTGGTCGGTCAATCCGTCGTGATCGCGGTGGCGTCGGTCGCGGTCGGTTACGCCGCGCTCTGGCTGGCCGACCTCGCCTTCAAGATCGACTTCAGGTTCTGGATCGTCGCACTCAAATTGATGAGCGCGAAGCAATTCCTCATCTTCCTGATCTATCTGATTCCGTTCACGGCGTTTTTCGTCGTGGCGCTGCACGTGCTGCACCGGAATTTCTCGACCATGGGCGCTCCGCGCGGAGCGCTCTATCTGACCAACATCCTGGCGCTGACGCTCGGTTTCATCGTGTTGCTGGTGCTGCAATACGGCACGCTGTGGCTGACCGGAAAGCTGTTCAACCCGATCCCGGACCCGGGTTTCGTGCCGCTCTCGACCATCGTCGCGATCCAGTTCGTGCCGCTCCTGGCGATCGTCGCCGTGATCGCGACCTTTACCTGGCGGCGGACCGGATCGAGCCTGCCGGGAGCCCTGATCGCGGGCCTGTTCGTGACCTGGTACATCGTGGCCGGGACCGCGACGCAGGTCCCGTTTTAGAGGGGGCCACGCGCCGTCGTCAGAATGGCGGTTCTCGGTGAAAAGATGGGCTGAAAGTGCATAACCGGTGCGCTTCCGCCCGTCCCCGGGCGGTGCTATAGCGCAGGCGTATTCCACCCCCCCGCCGTCAAAAGCGCGCCGTTCCCAAGAGGGCCTCCCCGTCATGGCAAAAATCAAGGTATCCAACCCCGTCGTCGAGCTCGATGGCGACGAGATGACCCGGATCATCTGGCAGTACATCAAGGACAAGCTGATCAACCCGTTCCTGGATGTCGAACTGCTCTATTTCGATCTGGGCATGGAATACCGCGATGAGACCAATGACCAGGTGACCATCGACGCCGCCGAAGCCATCAAGAAGGTCGGCGTCGGCGTCAAATGCGCCACCATCACCCCCGACGAGGCCCGGGTGAAGGAGTTCGGCCTGAAGCAGATGTGGAAGTCGCCGAACGGCACCATCCGCAACATCCTCGGCGGCGTGATCTTCCGCGAGCCGATCATCTGCAAGAACGTGCCGCGCCTGGTTCCCGGCTGGACCAAGCCGATCATCATCGGCCGCCACGCCTATGGCGACCAGTACCGCGCGACCGACATCAAGTTCCCCGGCAAGGGCACGCTGTCGCTGAAGTTCGTCGGCGAGGACGGCACCGTGATCGAGCGGGAAGTGTTCAAGGCACCCGGCGCCGGCGTTGCAATGGAGATGTACAATCTCGACGACTCCATCATCGATTTCGCCCGCGCCTCGCTGAATTACGGCCTACTGCGCAACTACCCGGTTTACCTCTCGACCAAGAACACGATTCTGAAGGTCTATGACGGCCGCTTCAAGGACATCTTCCAGGACATCTACGACCGCGAGTTCAAGAAGGAATTCGAGGCCAAGGGCCTGACCTACGAGCACCGCCTGATCGACGACATGGTGGCCTCGGCGCTGAAATGGTCCGGCGGCTATGTCTGGGCCTGCAAGAACTATGACGGCGACGTGCAGTCCGACACCGTGGCCCAGGGCTACGGCTCGCTCGGCCTGATGACCTCGGTGCTGCTCACCCCGGACGGCAAGACGGTGGAAGCCGAAGCCGCCCACGGCACCGTGACCCGCCACTACCGCGAGCACCAGAAGGGCAAGGAGACCTCGACCAACTCGATCGCGTCGATCTTCGCCTGGACCCGTGGCCTCGCCCATCGCGCCAAGCTCGATAACAACCCGGAACTGGCGAAATTCGCCACCACCCTGGAGAAGGTCTGCGTCGCGACCGTCGAAGAGGGCTACATGACCAAGGACCTCGCGCTCCTGGTCGGCGCCGACCAGCGCTGGCTCTCGACCACCGGCTTCCTCGACAAGGTCGCCGAGAATCTCGGAAAGGCGATGGCGGCCTAACGGCCGCCCATTGCCGAACACAATAGCGAGCGTCACCATGACCTTTCCCGGCCGGGTGACGCTCGCATCCTTGTTGCTGACCGGGTCGGCGACACT
Source organism: Bradyrhizobium sp. USDA 4011 (assembly GCF_054063415.1). Classification (NCBI taxonomy): domain Bacteria; kingdom Pseudomonadati; phylum Pseudomonadota; class Alphaproteobacteria; order Hyphomicrobiales; family Nitrobacteraceae; genus Bradyrhizobium; species Bradyrhizobium sp. USDA 4011. The sequence continues at coordinate 7,385,340 of NZ_JBSSGG010000001.1, read as the reverse complement.
CGCTGCCGACCCGCTGCCCGCCCCCGTTGCGGCGCCCGACGAGACCGCGGTCCTCACCGTCCACGCCGAGGGCGTGCAGGTCTATGAATGCAAGCCGGTCACCGACGGCAAGCTCGCCTGGTCGTTCCGCGAACCGGTCGCCACCCTGATCGCCGATGGCCGCACCGTCGGCCGGCACTATGCCGGACCAAATTGGGAGCATGTCGACGGCAGCGCCGTGACCGCCCGCACCGCCGGCAGCGCGCCCGGCGCGACACCCACAGACATTCCCTGGCTGAAGCTCGATGTGATCTCCCACCGCGGCAACGGCCTGCTCTCGAGCGTCGCCACTGTGCAGCGGATCAACACCTCGGGCGGCGAGCTCAGCGGCGCCTGCGATAAATCCGGCGCACTGAAGAGCGCGGCCTATTCGGCGGATTAAGTGTTCTTGCGGAGAGACTAGGCCAAAGCGTTTTCGAGCGAAGTGGGTACAGGTTCGCGTGAAGAAAACGCGTCAAAGCTAATCCCGGATGCCGCCGTCGGTCTCGCGCGGCGGCACTTGTGCGAGTTCGCCGACAGCAAGGTCGCCACCAGCCGCGAGCGGATCGGCGAGCCGCGCCTCCGCCGTCTCCCTGACATGGGCGGCGAGCGCCGGGATCCGCTCGGTCAGGGCATGGAAGTCCTGCGCATCGAGCAGCAGCAGCTTGGTCTTCCGCATCGCCGTCACCGTGCCGGAGCGGCTGGTCCGCCGGAGCAGCGCGATCTCGCCGAAGAACGAGCCGTCGGCAAGCCGCACACGCTGGCTCGGCAGGTCGATCTCGACCTCGCCGGCGGTGATGAAATACATCGACGACGCCGGATCGCCGCGCCGCACCAGCACCTCGCCGGCCTCGATGGTCTGCGACCGCAGCAGGCGCATGATGTCGGCGATCTCGGCAGCGCCGAGATGTGAGAACAGCGGCACCCGCGCCAGCATGCCCCAGGTCACGACGAAGTCGCGGCGCCGGACCTCGTCGGCGAACGCGGTCGAGACGATCGCGACCGGCAGCGCGATCATCGCAAAGCCGACCACGATCGCAACCACCGTGACCATCCGGCCGAGCACAGTCACCGGGACGACGTCGCCGTAACCGACGGTCCCGAGCGTCACGATCGCCCACCACATCGCCTGCGGCATGGTGCCGAACTTGTCCGGCTGCACCTTGTGCTCGATCGCATAGAGCAGCGAGGCGAACAGCAGCACCGCGCCGGTCAGGATCACGACGCAGCCGAACAACGTGCGCCGCTCGGCATGCAGCGCCGCCAGCAGCGAGCGCATCGCGGTCGAATAGCGCACCAGCTTGAGGAACGGCAGCATGCCGAACAGCACCAGCGCGGTCTTGTCGCCGATCGCGAGCGCGATGGCCGACGGCAGGAAGGCGAGCAGGTCGATCACGCCGAGCGCCGAGAAGGCGTATTCCAGCCGCGCCTGACGCGGCGTCATGTCGCGCAGCGAGCGGCCGACCACGCTCCAGAGCCGCGCGGCATATTCCAGCGCGAAGGCGGTCACCGCGGTGATCTCGATCGCCGTGAACAGCCACCAGAACTGGGCATCGATCTCCGGCACCGACGCCAGGATCGCCGCCAGCACATCGACGGTGATGATCGCGACGACGAGCCGGACAAATCGCGCTCCGACCGAATATGGCAGGTGGTCCTGCTCGAGCAGCTCGTAGAGACGCCCCCGCAGTCCGGGATCGCTGATCGTGGGCTTTCCCGGAGCCGTCGCCACGATCAGCCTCTCCGTCAGGCGCCAGCCGATGCCTGTTGAGTCATGGCTTGCTCGATCGCCGACAGCGCGGCGTCGGCCTTGGCACCGTCGGGCCCGCCGGCCTGCGCCATATCGGGCCGGCCACCGCCACCCTTGCCGCCGAGCACCTCCGAGCCCTTGCGCACCAGCTCGACCGCGTTGAAGCGCGAGGTCAGGTCGGCGGTGACGCCGACCACGATGCCGGCCTTGCCGTCCTCGGTGACCCCGACGATCGCGACCACGCCGGAGCCGATCTGCTTCTTGCCGTCGTCGACGAGGCTCTTCAGGTCCTTGGTCTCGACGCCTTCGACCGCGCGCGCGAGCAGCTTGACGTTGCCGACCTCGCGAACGCCGGAGGCCGCACCATTCGACGACGCTCCGCCGCCCATCGCGAGCTTCTTGCGGGCATCCGACAGGTCGCGCTCGAGCTTCTTGCGCTCTTCCATCAGGGCTGCGATGCGCGACGGCACATCCTCGATCGTGGTGCGCAGCTCGGCCGCCGCGGTCTTCGCCAGCGTCATGGTGTCGTTGGCGTGCCTGCGCGCATGATGTCCGGTCAGCGCCTCGATGCGGCGGACGCCGGACGCGACCGCGCTCTCGCTGGTCACCGAAATCAGGCCGATGTCGCCGGTGCGACGAACATGGGTGCCGCCGCAGAGCTCGACCGACCAGCCGAGCGCGTTCTGGCCGTGCTCGCGGGCGCTCTTGCCCATCGAGACGACGCGAACCTCGTCGCCATACTTCTCGCCGAACAGCGCGCGCGCACCGGCCTCGCGGGCGTCGTCGACACCCATGACGCGGGTCGTCACCTCGTCATTCTCGAGCACGACATCGTTGGCGATGTCCTCGACCCGGGCGAGCTCTTCCGGCGTAATCGGCTTCGGGTGCACGAAATCGAAGCGCAGGCGATCGGGCGCGACCAGCGAGCCGCGTTGCGCGATGTGATCGCCGAGCACCTGGCGCAGCGCCTCGTGCAGCAGATGTGTCGCCGAGTGGTTGGCGCGGATCGACGAGCGCCTGGCGTGGTCGACCTCGAGCTGCAGGGCGGTGCCGACGTTCAGGGTGCCCTGCTCCACCGTGCCGACATGCACGAACAGGTCGCCGGCCTTCTTTTGCATGTCGGTGACGCGGAACTTGACGCCCTCGCCGGTGAGGATGCCGACATCGCCGACCTGACCACCGGACTCGGCATAGAATGGCGTCTGGTTCAGCACGATCGCGCCGGTCTCGCCGGCTTTGAGGCCGTCGACCTCGGCGCCGTCCTTGACCAATGCCGTCACCACGCCTTCCGCGCTCTCGGTCTCATAGCCGAGGAATTCGGTCGCACCGAGCTTCTCACGGAGCGGGAACCAGATGGTCTCGGTCGCCGCCTCGCCGGAGCCTGCCCAGGAGGCGCGCGCCTTCTCGCGCTGGCGGTTCATCGCGTCGGTGAACGATGCCTGGTCGACGCTGATGCCGCGCGACTTCAGCGCATCCTGCGTCAGGTCCAGCGGGAATCCGTAGGTGTCGTACAGCGTGAACGCGGTGTCGCCGTCGAACATGTCGCCCTTCTTGAGGCCGGCGCTCTTCTCGTCGAGGATCGAAAGGCCGCGCACCAGCGTCTTGCGGAAGCGCGTCTCTTCCAGCTGCAACGTCTCCTCGATCAGCTTCTCCGCGCGCACCAGGTCCGGATAGGCCTGGCCCATCTCGCGGACCAGCGCCCAGACCAGCCGATGCATCAGCGGCTCGCTCGCACCCAGAAGCTGCGCGTGGCGCATCGCGCGGCGCATGATCCGGCGCAGCACATAGCCGCGGCCCTCATTCGACGGCAGCACGCCGTCGGCAATCAGGAACGCCGAGGAGCGCAGATGGTCAGCGATCACCCGGTACGACGCCACGTTCTGCGGGTTCGGCCCATGGCCGAGGGCCGAGGCGGCCGCATCGATCAGGTGGCGGAACAGATCGGTCTCGAATACGCTCTCGACGCCCTGCAGGATGCAGGCCATGCGCTCAAGCCCCATGCCGGTGTCGATCGAGGGACGCGGCAGCGCCACGCGCTCCTCCTTCGTCACCTGCTCGTACTGCATGAACACCAGGTTCCAGAATTCGAGGAAGCGATCGCCGTCCTCTTCCGGGCTGCCCGGAGGTCCGCCCCAGATGTGCTCGCCGCGATCGATGAAGATCTCGGAGCACGGACCGCACGGTCCGGTATCGCCCATCGCCCAGAAATTGTCCGAGGTCGGGATGCGGATGATGCGATCGTCCGAGAAGCCCGCGATCTTCTTCCAGTAGCCCGCTGCCTCGTCGTCGGTGTGGTAGACGGTGACGAGCAGCTTGTCCTTCTTCAGCCCGAAATCCTTGGTGATCAGATTCCAGGCGAGCTCGATCGCGCGCTCCTTGAAGTAGTCGCCGAACGAGAAGTTGCCGAGCATCTCGAAGAAAGTGAGATGGCGCGCGGTGTAGCCGACGTTGTCGAGGTCGTTGTGCTTGCCGCCGGCGCGGACGCACTTCTGCGACGTCGTGGCGCGCTGATAGCCGCGCTTCTCGACGCCGGTGAAGACGTTCTTGAACTGCACCATGCCGGCGTTGGTGAACATCAGGGTCGGGTCGTTGCGCGGAACCAGTGGCGACGACGCCACGATCTCGTGGCCGTTCTCCTTGAAGAAGTTCAGAAATGTCGACCTGATGTCGTTGACGCTGCTCATGTTCATCCAATCGGAAAAAGGGGCCGGCCAGCCGCAAAAAGGCGTCATTTTCCGGCCGAACGCTTTTAGACATTGCCAGCTGCGGTGTCCAGAAACTGTGCAGGCGGATCATGGGCTTGCCGCGGCAGCACAAAGCCCATTGGATAGCAGCGAGAGCTGCGTTGACAGTCCTGGTGACGCCGTGTTTTCTACCTACCTGTTACTAGTCACGTCGGGAGAGACCGGCCTTACCGCCGGCGCCGAAGGAGCAACCGCCCCGGAAACTCTCAGGCAAAAGGACCGCGTGACGTCTAACATCTGGAAAGAGGCGCTGGGGTTCTCCCCGATGCGTCCGCCGACGGGATAATACTCTCAGGCACAGCGACAGATGGGGCTTTCTGCAGGTTTCTCAAGGGGAAATAGGTCCCCGCGGGAACCGCGAGGGCCCTGTGATGCTTGCGTGCGAAACCTCCCCGCTGAAACAGACCCCGCTGCACGCGCTGCATCTGGCGCGCGGCGCCAAGATGGTGCCGTTCGCCGGCTATGACATGCCGGTGCAATACACGACCGGCGTGCTGAAGGAGCACCTGCACACCCGCAAGGAAGCGGGCCTGTTCGACGTGTCGCACATGGGCCAGCTCGCGCTGCGGCCGAAATCGGGCAATGTCGAGGACGCGGCCCGCGCGCTCGAGAGACTAGTGCCGCAAGACATTGTGGGACTTGCCCCAGGGCGGCAACGCTACGCCCAGTTCACCAATGCCGATGGTGGGATCCTGGACGATCTGATGGTCGCCAATTTCTTCGGCGATCACCTGTTCCTGGTCGTAAACGCCGCCTGCAAGGAAGAGGACGAGGCGCACCTGCGCGCACACCTCTCCGATGACTGCATCATCGATTCGCTAACCGATCGCGCGCTGATCGCGCTTCAGGGTCCGAAGGCAGAAGCCGTGCTGGCCAAATTCTGCGCAGCGGCGCCGTCCATGAAGTTCATGGATGCGGGTCCACACTTGGTCGACCGTTACAACTGGATGGTTGACCATCGCGTCTGGTTTGTCTCGCGCTCCGGCTATACAGGTGAGGACGGGTTCGAGATTTCTGTCCCCGCGGCCGATGCCGAAGGCCTTGCCAAAGCGCTGCTCGACAATCCCGACGTGCTGCCGATCGGGCTCGGCGCGCGCGACAGTCTGCGGCTCGAGGCCGGGCTCTGTCTCTACGGTCACGATATCGACACCACGACGACGCCGGTCGAGGGTGCGCTGGAATGGTCGGTGCAGAAAGTCCGCCGCAGCGGCGGCGCCCGCGCCGGCGGTTTCCCCGGTGCCGACAAGATTCTCGCGCAATTCGCCCAAGGCGCTGCTCGCCGCCGCGTCGGTCTCAAGCCCGACGGCCGCGCCCCGGTGCGCGAAGGCGCCTTGCTGTTTGCCGACGCCACCTCGGCCGAGCCGATCGGCAAGGTGACGTCGGGCGGCTTCGGCCCGAGCCTCAATGCGCCGGTCGCGATGGGCTATCTGCCGACATCCCTTTCCGCGCTCGGCACCACGGTTTTCGCCGAAGTGCGCGGCCAACGGCTCCCGCTCAAGGTCGCCGCCACGCCCTTCGTCCCCAATACCTACAAACGCTAAACGCCAAAGGATCGATCCCCATGACGACGCTGTACACGTCCGACCACGAATGGCTCCGCATCGAGGGCGACGTCGCCACGATCGGGATCACCGACTACGCGCAGTCGCAGCTCGGCGACGTCGTGTTCGTCGAACTGCCCAAGGTCGGCCGCAGCCTGAAGAAAGCCGAGGCCGCCGCGGTCGTCGAATCCGTCAAGGCCGCCTCCGACGTCTACGCGCCGATCACCGGCGAAGTGATCGAGGTCAACGAGGCGCTCGCGGCCGAGCCCGCGCTGGTCAATTCGGATGCCGGCGGCAAGGCCTGGTTCTTCAAGCTCAAGATTGCCGACAAGGGCGAACTCGGCGGCCTGATGGACGAGGCCGCCTACGCCGCGCACACCGCCTAACGGATCATCCGAGGATCAGCCCATGAACGCGCCCTTCAAGCCGATCAACGAAGCCGCCACCGATTTCGTCCGCCGCCACATCGGGCCATCCCCGCGCGACATCAACGCGATGCTGGAAACGGTCGGCGCCGCGAGCCTGCAGGCGCTGATGAACGAGACGTTGCCGGCGTCGATCCTTCAGAAGGCGCCGCTCGATCTCGGCCGGGCGCTGAGCGAAACCGAAGCGCTCGCGCATATGAGCGAGCTCGCCGCGCAGAACCAGACCTTCACCTCGCTGATTGGCCAGGGCTATTCCGGCACCATCCTGCCCGCGGTGATCCAGCGCAACATCCTGGAGAACCCGGCCTGGTACACCGCCTATACGCCGTACCAGCCGGAGATCAGCCAGGGGCGGCTCGAAGCCTTGTTCAATTTCCAGACCATGATCTGCGACCTCACCGGGCTCGACGTCGCCAACGCCTCGTTGCTCGACGAGGCGACCGCCGCCGCCGAAGCAATGGCGCTCGCCGAGCGCCACTCGCAGGTGAAGGCAAAGGTGTTCTTCGTCGACAAGGAAGTTCATCCGCAGACGCTGGCGGTGATGCGCACGCGCGCCGCCCCATTGGGCTGGGCGCTTGTGGTCGGCGATCCCCTGACCGAGCTCGACAAGGCCGACGTGCTCGGCGCGCTGCTGCAATATCCGGGCACGACAGGCGCGGTGCGCGACCTCCGGCCCGCGATCGCATCGCTGCACGCCAAGGGTGCGCTTGCGATCGTGGCCGCGGACCTGCTGTCGCTGGCTTTGCTGACCTCGCCCGGCGAGCTCGGCGCCGACATCGCCATCGGTTCGGCGCAGCGGTTCGGCGTGCCGATGGGTTATGGCGGACCGCACGCCGCCTACATGGCCGTGCGCGACACGCTGAAGCGCTCGCTGCCCGGCCGCATCGTTGGCCTCTCGGTGGATTCGCGCGGTGCACCGGCCTATCGGCTGGCGCTGCAGACCCGCGAGCAGCATATCCGCCGAGAGAAGGCGACCTCCAACATCTGTACTGCGCAGGTGCTGCTCGCCGTGATCGCTTCGATGTATGCGGTGTATCACGGCCCGGAAGGCCTGACGCACATCGCGCGCAGCGTGCATCGCCGCGCCACCGTGCTCGCCGCCGGCCTGCGCAAGCTCGGCTTTGCGCCGACCAGCGAGGCATTCTTCGACACCGTGACGGTCGAGGCCGGAAGCAAGCAGATCGAGATCGTCTCCCGCGCGCAGGCGGAGCGGATCAATCTGCGCATCGGCGCAACCACGCTCGGTATCGCGCTCGACGAGACCACGACGCCGGAGACCGTCGAAGCGGTGTGGCGCGTGTTCGGCGGCAAGCTCAGCTTCGCCGAGATCGAGGCGGCCGCACGCGAGGCGCTGCCGAAGGAGCTGCGCCGCACCAGCGCATTTCTCACCCACCCGGTATTCAACACCCACCGTTCGGAGACCGAGCTGCTGCGCTACATGCGCAAGCTCAGCGATCGCGACCTCGCGCTCGACCGCGCGATGATCCCGCTCGGCTCCTGCACAATGAAGCTCAACGCCACCACCGAGATGATCCCGCTGACCTGGCCGGCGTTCGGCAACCTGCATCCGTTCGCGCCTGCGGATCAGGCCAAGGGTTATCACGCGCTGTTCAAGCGGCTGGAGCAGTGGCTGTGCGACATCACCGGCTATGACGCGATCTCGCTGCAGCCGAATTCCGGCGCGCAGGGCGAATATGCCGGGTTGCTGGCCATCCGTGGCTATCACCTCGCGCGCGGCGAGCCGCACCGCAAGGTGTGCCTGATCCCCTCCTCCGCGCACGGCACCAATCCGGCCTCGGCCGCGATGGTAGGCATGGACGTCGTGGTTGTCGCGTGCGATGCGCGCGGCGATGTCGACGTCAATGATCTGCGCGCCAAGGCGGAGAAGCATTCGGCCAATCTCGCCGCCGTCATGATCACCTATCCGTCGACCCACGGCGTGTTCGAGGAGCATATCAGCGAGATCTGCGACATCGTGCATGCGCATGGCGGCCAGGTCTATCTCGACGGCGCCAACATGAACGCGCAGGTCGGGCTGTCGCGGCCCGGCGATTACGGCGCCGATGTCAGCCATCTCAATCTGCACAAGACCTTCTGCATCCCGCATGGCGGCGGCGGCCCCGGCATGGGTCCGATCGGCGTGAAGGCGCATCTTGCGCCCTATCTGCCCGGCCATCCCGCAACCGACGGGGCGACCGCACACGCGATCGGCCCGGTGTCGGCCGCGCCGTTTGGCTCGGCATCGATCCTGACCATCTCCTACATCTACATCCTGATGATGGGCGGCGAAGGTCTCACGCGCGCCACCGAAATTGCGATCCTCAATGCGAACTACATCGCCGCACGGCTGCAGCCGCACTTCCCGGTGCTGTATCGCAACGAGCGCGGCCGCGTCGCGCATGAATGCATCGTCGACCCGCGGGCGCTGAAGACGACCAGCGGCGTCACCGTGGACGACATCGCCAAGCGGCTGATCGACTACGGCTTCCACGCGCCGACCATGAGCTTCCCGGTGGCGGGCACGCTGATGATCGAACCGACGGAATCGGAATCGAAGTTCGAGATCGACCGCTTCTGCGACGCGATGATCGCGATCCGGGGCGAGATCGCGGAGATCGAGAAGGGCCGCCGGAAGGTCGAGGCGTCGCCGCTGCGCCACGCACCGCACACCGTCCACGACATCGCCGACGACGCCTGGAACCGGGCCTACACCCGCGCCGAGGGCTGCTTCCCCGCCGGCGTGTCGCGGTCCGACAAATACTGGAGCCCGGTCGGCCGCGTCGACAATGTCTACGGCGATCGCAATCTGGTGTGCTCGTGCCCGCCGATCGAGGATTACGCGCAGGCGGCGGAGTAACGGGCCATGTTGCAGGATGGGTGGAGCGTAGCGAAACCCATCCTACGGTCCGGCAATCATAAGGCCCGACGAGACTGCGGGCGAACGACGGCGAGCGATACCGCCGCAGGAGGAAACATGCGGGAGGAATTCTGGTTTCATTTCCCGTTTCGCGTCCGCTATTCCGAGGTCGACGCGCAGGCCGTGGTGTTCAACGCGCACTACCTGACCTACTTCGACACCGCGATAACAGAATATTTTCGCGCGCTCGGCTACGACTATCTCGGCGAGGTCGCGCGGACTGGCATCGACTTCCACACCGTAAAATCGGTGGTCGAGTACAAGGCGCCGATCCGGTTCGACGAGGACATCGAGGTCTGCGTTCGGGTCGCAAAGATCGGCCGTTCCTCGATCGTGCTCACTCTCGCGATCTTCGCCAAGGGCTCCGACGACCTGCGCGCCACCGGCGAGATCATCTGGGTCGCCACCGATCAGAAGACCCACCAATCGGTCGCCGTGACGGAAGACCTGCGCACGCTGATCGCGAGCCGGGAAACGGCGCTGGCGTAACGCGGCGCCTGCCGGCGTCACACGGATCAAGCCCTACGGCGCGACCAAGGTGCGGCCCTCGGCGTCCCAGCGCCACAGCCGCTCGTTGGTCAACTCCGTGCCGCCCCACCAGCGATGGATTGGATTGTACTGGCTGAAGTCGCCAGCGCCAGCGACGATTGCCCTGCCGAGGCCGGTCAGCGCGAGCCGGCTCCGCTTGTAGCGTTGGTGACGTTCCGGGTCCTCGTGCATGTCGAGATCGAACGGCCCATCGTCGAAGCCGAAGATGGCAGGCACCGGACAGTGAGCCAGCCCATCCAGTAAGGCCCCCGTTTCCCAATAACCGAACGTCCGCCGGGGGCTGAGTTTCTCGTGCCCGGGAAACAAATCGTACGGATGGACGTGTCCCGCCGAGAGCAACTCCAACATCCGCATTTCCGTTGCGCCAAGCCCGGAGCCACGCGAGGGAAGCTCTTCCAGGAGCGCTACGACTGAGCTGCGCAATTGCGGAAGTGCTCCTGGATCCTGAGTCAACAGATTGAACCAGGCTTCCGGCGTTGATGCGCCCCAAGCCGCCCACGCAGCGCCGGCGACTTCGAGATGATGCCCGCGGACGGGAGCGAGGCGCAGCTGCCAAGCGGCCAGTTCGGCTGGCTGTTGCTCGCCGATGATGTGATCGGTCTGCAGCATCGCAAGCCTGGACGTGACGCTCGCATGCGGGCGCAGGCAATCCAGCAGCCAGATCAATTGCAGTTGTGAGTTCGGATCGGGATCGACCCAAAGATCGACGGCATCGAAGAGCTCGCAAAATTCGATCAATCCGACACCCTGACGATGCGCGTCCTCAAGCAATCTTCCGGTGAGATTGTCCAGCCAATGAGCCCCGGCGCGGTGCGAAGCCGCGCGCGGCGAGAACAGGGCATCCAGTTCGCTCGATGCCGGGCTTCGATCCAATGCGTGGACCTATGGAGCGACCAAAGTGCGGCTCTCGGCGTCCCAGCGCCACAGCCACTCGTTGGTCAACTCCGCGAGGGCATTTTCCCTCAAACGAAGCGTGGCCTCAACCCGACGACGATATCCGCCCTTCGCGCCTGCCTCAGGCGAAAGCTCGCGAGATCGCTTGTCGCAAGGATCAGACTTGTCAGGATGCGCGCGGCTCCCGCTGCGTGCTATGGCCAGTCACCGCCGGATTCCAGCGCCAAAGGCTGTCGTTGGTGAGGTGGGTGCCGCCCCACCAGCGATTGATCGGATTGTGATCGGTGAAGTCCGCCTTGTGGGCGAGCACCGCCTTGCCAAACTCGGTCACCGACAAGCGGCTTCGCTGGAAGGCCTGCAGGCGACCTTTCGCATTGTCCGGGTCGACAGAGCGCAAGCCATCGTCGAGCCCGGCGATCGCCGGCTGCGGTCCATGCACAAGCCCCTCGAGCAGCCTGCCGATTTCCATGTCGTTGAAGACGCCGCGCTGGCGAAAGCCGCGGAGGTAGAATAGCGCGTTGGTTCCCATGAATCCCGCCGCGATCAGCTCGAGCAACCGCATCTCGGTCGCGCCAAGTCCCGATCCGCTCCATGGCAGCTCACGAAGCAGATCCAGCAGAGCCGGCCTCAGCAAGGGAAACGCACTGAGGTCGCGGTGCACCACATCGAAACACGTCTGCGGAGTTGTCGCCCGATACGCCTGCCAGCACATGCTTGCGGTCTCGATATCCACAGGTCGGATGTTAGCCAGCGGGACCTCGTTCCAACCGCGCCATGCCGGGTCCATCGTTAGCATGCTGAAGCCGACGAGGCGCAATTTCAACTTCGCTAACATGTCCGGCTGAGCATGAAACTGGTCGAGCACCCAGATCAACTGCAGCTGATCGTTTGGGTCAGGGTCAAACCACAATTCGATGATGTCGAACGACTGGCAATAATCGTTGAACGCGAGGTCCTTCCAAGCCGCGCGCTTCGCGGACGGGGAAATCCAATCCGACCAATGATTCCCCGGCTTCTGGCCCGCTCGCACGCTGAAATAGGCCGCCAGCTCTTGTGGCGAAGGCAGCACACCCCAGGCGAAGCGAAATGAAAGTGGAAGCACCGCGTCGCCCAGACCTGCGCGTTTCAGGTCGAGCCCGGATGGATTACCCAAGATCAGGCGCTTCATCGCTTGAACTCACTGAACATCGGCTACAAAACCAAACGGGCGCCGAAGACGTCGGCAACTCAACGTCCTCAGCGCCCGCTTGCAGCGAAATGATTGAGTCTTGAGGCTTACTCCTCCACGGGCTCCTCGCCCTCGGCGTCGCGCTCGGGCGTGCCGGCGAGAATCTGCTCGGAAATCAGGCCAGAGTTCTGCCGGATCGCGGCCTCGATCTTGGCGGTGATGTCGGGGTTCGCCTTCAGGAACGCCTTCGAGTTCTCGCGGCCCTGGCCGAGCCGCTGGCTGTCATACGAGAACCAGGCGCCGGACTTCTCGACGATGCCGGCCTTGACGCCGAGGTCGAGGATCTCGCCCATCTTGGAGACGCCCTCGCCGTACATGATGTCGAACTCGACCTGCTTGAAGGGCGGCGCCAGCTTGTTCTTCACCACCTTGACGCGGGTGGTGTTGCCGACCACCTCGTCGCGCTCCTTGATCGCGCCGATGCGGCGGATGTCGAGGCGGACCGAGGCATAGAATTTCAGCGCGTTGCCGCCGGTCGTGGTCTCCGGCGAACCGTACATCACGCCGATCTTCATGCGGATCTGGTTGATGAAGATCACCATGGTGTGGGACTTGTTGATCGAGGCGGTGAGCTTGCGCAGCGCCTGGCTCATCAGGCGCGCCTGCAGGCCTGGCAGCGCGTCGCCCATCTCGCCCTCGAGCTCGGCCTTCGGCACCAGTGCCGCGACCGAATCAACCACCAGCACGTCGACCGCGCCGGAGCGCACCAGCGTGTCGCAAATCTCCAGCGCCTGCTCGCCGGTGTCGGGTTGCGAGATCAGGAGCTCGTCGATGTTGACGCCGAGCTTGCGCGCATAGACCGGATCGAGCGCGTGTTCGGCGTCGATAAAGGCGCAGATGCCGCCCTTCTTCTGGCCTTCCGCCACGGTGTGCAGCGCCAGCGTGGTCTTGCCCGAGGATTCCGGCCCGTAGATCTCGACGACGCGTCCCTTCGGCAGACCGCCGACGCCGAGCGCGATGTCGAGCCCGAGCGATCCCGAGGACACCGTCTCGACATCCATCGAACGATCGTTCTTGCCGAGCTTCATCACCGAGCCCTTGCCGAACTGGCGCTCGATCTGGGAGAGCGCGGCTGAGAGGGCCTTGGACTTGTCCATGGAGGATCCTTCGACGATACGCAGTGCAGTGGCGGACATTTGGGATGTGCTCCTTATGGCGGGGATTCGCTAGCGGGAAAAACGGGCCACGGGGTCGGGCGGAATGCGTTGTGACAGGGACCTCGTACCACGTTTGTTCTATGTTCGCAATATGTTCTTTCTGACGCGTCGGTGCTGTCCGTATTTAAGCCCCAGTGTTCTAAGTTGATTTCTGGAGCGTCCTAATTCCGATTAAGCTAACGGCAACCATGGCTTAGCCGTTGTTCTCGGTAGGACTACTGAGTCGCGCGGTGGATGTTCTGCCCATAGCAATACTTATGGTCCGCCAAGTGTTCTCTATCCACAGAGGAGAAGTGTTACCGAGGTTCTCTGTGGGTGAACGGAGTTCCGAATTAGCCAGGAACCCTATGGCTACGGGCCTATTGCCTATTCGTCACTGCGCGGGCACGCCGTATCTGTCGGGGATGAGAACGCCCGGTTAGCGCTCCCGCCTTATCCGCAAGGCGCGCCTTGCCGAAACCGCCTCACAGTTGAGCGACTGGTTGTGGTCGCCGGGTTTGCGAACGCCGACGTGAGGAGTCGATGCCATTTCCATGCGCAAAGCGGCGCAGGCAGGATAGTCAATTTTCGTAGGCGCTGGGCAACCAAGAGCGACGCGGCAATCAAGGCGGTCCTGAATTAGTTCTGGAGCAGACATACCAACAGAAGTTCCGCTGCGATGCAGAAGGGCAGGCTCCGCAAGTAAAAGGTCGGCGCACTCGAAAGTGCAATATCCGGGATTTTGTTCGTACCCTCTCGGGCTGGAAGGCTACGCCGCCTGCAAGAGTTTCAAACCGGCGGCGTAGCTTTGTCTGCGCCGCCTTAGTCCCTGATCTTGCCCTTACCTTCGCAGGCCGTGCATTTGACCGGATAGATTCTGTGACCCGGCTGCACAACCTGCGCAATCGGCTGGACGCCCATTCCATTGCAGTTTGGGCAGATACGCTCTTTGATCTTCGGCTGCATGTTTGAGCCTTTCTGGCCGCCTCATTTGGGCGAATCGAAAGGGGCCGCTCCACGCGCGGCCCCTTGCCGGTTTAGTTTCGAAAAACTGTTCGGGATGAAAATCTAGCCCCGGCAAGTCTTACTTTAGAGTTTTCAACAGACCTTTAGGATTCCGATAAACTACGGTGTTTCGCTATCGGAACCAGGAACCTGACATTAGACGCTCGCGTTAACTGACCGCTTGCCTCTCAACGAAAGGAACAAAGCGGAGGTTGGCATGATGGAGCATCCCAATCTCGATTCGTATGTAGTTCGAGCGCGCATCTGTCTTGGTATTGCGATCATTTGCGCGGTACTGCTCGCCACGGTGATGCTCACTGGCATACGGTAAGGCCGCCTCAGTTGGCGGCGGCCTTTTTTGATCTCGATCTCAGCTTCGTTTCCGTATGCTCAGTCAGATCGTCGCTGCTCCGTATCCCAATTCCAAGTTGCGCGCGCCGCACCCGTTGCTTGCTCGCAACTAACCCTTCAGAGGTATTAAACTTTTTAAGGCGCCATGCAGACATACCCTTGCCAGGATTTTGCAAATCCTCCTGGGGCTAGAGCCGACGCCGTCCGCATGCATTTTAAGCGGGCGGCGTTCGTACATTTGAGTGTGTCGTAAACAGCAAGAAGCCCCGACGGGGGCTAGCGCGTCAGGGCCTCTTTCCGGATGCGGTCCGCCCCGGATCGCAAACTCAACGCGCGGTCCGGCTGAGAGCGCCGTGAAGTGTACCGGGGAACATCGGCAATATAGAACGCTCTCCCGGACTACCTCGACTTGACAAGTGTCCTAATTCCCATCCGACCGTGTCCGAATTAGGACGGTACCGGCGTGTCGGTGCTGGCCTGTTTCCATCCCTGTGGCTTGCTCTGATTTTCCGGGTGGCCTGGTTTGCCATTTACCCGTCGCAATCGTCCGCGTGACGTCGTCTGCACCATCCCTGAAGCACCGAGGCCGAGCCGTCCCGACCGATCGCCCGTGATAGCCAATTTGGGACATGTGCTGCGGCACAAAATGTATAGGCTCCCAGCTATCAGGATTTTGCACACCTTCCTGGGGCTAGGGCCAGCGCCGTCCGCAAGCATTTCAAGCGGGCGGCGTTGTGCTGTCAGGCATCAGCCGGAGTGAAACCGGGCGGATCCGGGTAGGCCGACGGGAGCCGTTGTCGAAGCGTTTGGGCTGCGGCGCGGCGCGATCCGTAGTTCTCCGGGGCAGAACAAAGTTCCGCGAGCAGGCGGCTCGACCCTCGTCTCGACTGCATCGGATAATCAACGAGTTGCCGAAGGATTTGGCGAAGCCGGATCACGATTGGCACAATCTGCATACTACCTTGGTACCCCTCCTGACGCCCAAAAAAACTACGTAGCGTTCAAGGGAAGACTCGGGTTCGGGTTCCGGCAGCGTTCGTAACATTTGACTCGTCCGGCCGACACACCGATTGCGCATCGCGAGGCAAGGCGACGCCGCGGGCGAACGGATCCACTCTGGGATTCCGTAACGATGCCCAAACGGGCGCGACGCTTCACTCAATCGTTTGCCGGGCGTTAATTATTACTACAACCTTTGATTTAAACATCGACGACCGCCATTCATTCGCGGAACCGTTCCAGATGATTCACAAGGGCGTCGAATTCAGCGTCACGCAGCTCATGCCCGGCGTCTGGAAATGGCGTTTCCAGATCGGCGATCGGGTCTTCACGGGCAAGACCGAAGCAAAGCTCGACTTATTGGCGATCCGCCGCGTGCAGCTGCGGATCGACCGCGAGCTGAACAATCTCGGGCTCGGACGGACCCGCGGACACCGCGATCAGGACTGAGACGCAATCCGTCCGGCAAGCTTCAGTCCGCGCTTGCCAGCCGCCGCATCGTGAACTCGATGTCGCCGCCGGGCAGTTCGCGCCAGCTCTCGACCGCGCTCATATAGGCGGCCTTCGGATAGCGCTTGAGAAAGTCGCGCGCCCGCAGGCGGGCCTGATCGCGCGGCAGGCTGAAAGTCTCGCGCAGATAGCCGTCATCCGGCTTGCGCCGCACGGCCATCCGGCTGGCAAGATCGCGCGGACGAAACACCATTGCCGCAACTCCGGACCAACTGACGACACCCCAATATAGGGCCGGCGCCACAAGAATCCGAGTCTGTGGGAAACCGGCGAAGCCGGTCCGAACGGGGCTTACTGGCTGCGCTGCGCGGAGACTCCGGGCTGCGTGGAGCTCCCGGTCTTGGTCTTCGGCTTGGCCGGATGGGCCGCCGTCTTCGGTGCATCGCTGCGCACCGCGCCCCAGGGATCGGACGACCCCTTGGCATCCGGAATCTTGCTCAACGAGTCCTTGTAGGCCTTGTCGTTGATCGCGTCCCGTTCCTTCTCCTCCTGGGTCTTGGTCTTGACCTCAGGCATCAGATTGACGTTCGGCATTTGCGCATAGGCCGGCGCCGACAGCAGCACCGCAACCGCAACTGCGCTCAAAACTCTCATAAGAACGCTCCTTGCATTTTCGTCAGCGGTATATCACCGCAAGAAAGCCGCCGCCAAGCGCGCCCGTCCCTGCCCTAGAGGTGGTCTGACTTGCAGGATTTCGGCGATGGCATCCAGTCGTCCCAGATCGGACCGCACCGCGTGCAGCCGCCAAGCGCAAGCCCGATCGCAATCACGCCGCTCAGCAATACCAACCTGCGGAACATGGACGCCCCCACCACTGACAAGGGGCAATTGGGGGCCAAAACTGGGGCATTTTCAAGCCGGGCACGGTGCTTGCAGCGCCGCGCCCGAGCACAGCGCAGGCGCTGCGTCCGCGCGATGGTTTGACCGGACGGCCCCCCAAACTACACTGCGCAACAAAGCAGAAAAGGAATCGACGACATGACTTTGGCGATGAGCTGGGACGAATGGACGCGGCATGACGGGATGGCGCTCGCCGAGCGCGTCCGCAACGGCGAGCTGACGCCACGGGAGCTGGCAGCGCAGGCAGCCAGCGCGGTCGCCAAGGTCGATCCCGCGCTCTCCGGCGTGGTCGAGCTGTTCGACGACGTTATCGCCGATCCCGCGCGCGACGGCGCCGATCTCAACGGCCCGTTCGCCGGCCTGCCCTTCCTGATGAAGGATCTCGGCCCCACGCTGAAAGGCCGGCTGCAGGAAATGGGTTCGCTGATGATGCGCGGCAACCGCGCCGCGGCCGACACCTTCCTGACCACGAAGCTGCGCAAGGCCGGTCTCAATTTGATCGGCCGCACCACCACGCCGGAGTTCGGGGTCTGCAGCTCGGCCGAGAACCCCGCGGTGTATGTCACGCGCAATCCCTGGAACACCGACTACACCACCTGCGGCTCATCGGCCGGCAGCGCGGCGATGGTCGCCGCCGGCGCCGTTCCGATCGCGCATGCGACCGACGGCGGCGGCTCGATCCGGATTCCCGCCGGCGTCAACGGCAATATCGGGCTGAAAGTGTCGCGCGGTGTGTTCTCGCTCGCACCGCATCTGTCCGATCTCACAGGCCTCGTCTCGATCCAGGGCTGCCAGTCGCGCTCGGTGCGCGACACCGCAGCGTTCGTCGATAGCTGCCGCGGCCCGGCGCCCGGCGAGTTCATGCCGTTCTGGACACCGCCTGAGCCCTATACCGCGATGATCGCGCGCGACCCCGGCCCGCTCAAGATCGCGCTATCGCACACTTGGGGCGACTATCGCGCGACGCCGCACATCGCAGCCGAGCTGGAGCGGGTCGGCCGCTTCCTCGAGGGCCTCGGCCACCAGGTCGACTACGCGCTGCCGTCGATCGACTATCGCGAAGCCTTCGCGGCGCAGACCACCTGCTACATCAGCAATTTCGCCGTCGTGATCGGCAACATGCTCGCGGCGCGCGGACTTGAGCGGCCCCCAGCGGACCTGATCGAGCCGATCAACATCCGCATCTGGGAGCATGGCCGCGACTTTAGCTTCGCCGACCGCGCCCGCATGCAGGCTGTGTTCAATACGACGGCGCGCGGCTTCGGCGCCTTCTTCGAGGATTGGGACATCATCCTGACGCCGGTCACCGCGCTGCCGACACCGAAGATCGGCACCACGGAATATCTCACCATCAGCGACAACCCGTCGGTGCTGGACTGGTTCGGCAACCTCTGGCGCAACTTCGCCTTCACGCCGCTCGCCAATCTCTGCGGCATCCCGGCGATCTCGTTGCCGCTCGCGACCAACGAGCACGGCCTTCCGCTCGGCATCCAGGCGATCGGAAAGCAGGCCGATGACGGCCTCTTGCTGCAGCTCGCCGCCCAGATCGAACGGGCGATCGACGGCAAGTGGAATGACGGCAAGCGGCCTGGCGTGCATGTCACGCGCAACTAGGCATAAATCAGCAAGCAAGAACATCAGCGGAGGGAACGGAACGTCATGCAGCAGGCCGGTGAATTCGGGATCGACGATGCGAAACGCGTGCTTGGCGACGTCTTTGCGCCGTGGGTGCAGGACCTCAATCTGTCGATCGAGCAGTTCGACATCGCAGCCCCCGCCGCCGGCGATCCCGACTGGCAGCCCGGCGCCATCCTGCGCATGCCGTTTTCCGAACGGCTCTGCCGCCAGGGCGGCATCGTCTGCGGCCAGGCACTGATGGCATTCGCCGACACCGCGATGGTGCTGGCCAATCTCGCCGCCAACAAGGGCTATCGTCCAATGACGACGGTCGACCAGACCACGCATTTCATGCGGGCGGCGACCGCCTCCGACGTGCTGGCCGACGCGCGCGTGGTCCGGCTCGGCCGCACCATGAGCTTCGGCCGCGTCACGCTGCTCTCCGCCACCGACAACAAGCCGGTGGCGATGGTATCGAGCGCGTTCGCGATGCTGCCCGGGTAGAGCATGGTCCGGAAAAGTGTGATGCGTTTTTCCGGTGAAATCATGCTCAAACTAAAGGTACTTGCCGCGGCGCGGCGCGCCGCCGAACTACGCCGCCTTGACGCGACGCCTCCAGCGCCAGCGCCAGAGCAGTGCGATGAGCACGATCAGCGCCACACCGGCCGCGAGTGCCTTGGCGGCAAACCGTCCGCCGGGACGATCGATCAGGCGCGTGAGAAGCGACACGCCCTCGCCCTGGCGCGGCAGGCGAAATGCCACCACGCTGTCGCCGATCGATGTGCCGCCCTCGGAATGGCCGCCGGCGCCGATCACGACATACTGCTCGCCCTTCCAGAGATAGGTCATCGGATTGGCGACGCCGGGCACCGGAAGCCGGCCGAGCCACAATTGCCGGCCCGACTTGACATCGAACGCGCGCAGATAGGCATCCATCGCGCCGGTGAACACCACTCCGCCCGCGGTGATCACGACGCCGCTGAGCAGCGGCGTGCCGGTATTGAGCGCGATGCCGAGCGGCGCGAGGTCCTCGCTGGTGCCGACCGTCGCATGCCAGAGGATCTTGCCGGCCTTGAGATCGACTGCCACCGTCTCGCCCCACGGCGGCTTGTTGCACGGCGACCCAACCTCCGTACTCGCCAGCGCCCGCGACATCGCAAACGGCGCGCCCTGCTGCTGGCCGAAATCGTGGCCGGGCGGCGGATTGAAGCCCTTGGCCTGGTCGCGCGGAATCAGCGTGATGACATGCGCCGCATGACTGACATTGGCGAACAGGATCTGGTTGACCGGATCAAAGGCCGCACTGCCCCAGTTCACACCGCCGCCGGTCATCGGATAGACGATCGTGCCCTGCGTCGACGGCGGCGTGTAAAGCCCCTCATTGCGGGATTGCGCGAGCAGCTTCTCGCAGGCCGCGCTCGCGACGCCCGGCAGCAGGCCGCCGACATCATCGGCCGTCATGCGCTGCGTCAACAGCGGCGGGACATGGGTCGGGAACGGCTGTGTCGGCGACAGTTTCTCGCCCTCGGCGCCGTTCTGCGGCACCGCGCGCTCCTCGACCGGCCACACCGGCTTGCCGGTGTCGCGATCGAGCACGAACACAAAGCCCTGCTTGGTCGGCTCGATCACGACGTCGCGCATGCCGTTGCCAGTGTCGATCCGCGCCAGTGTCGGCTGGGCCGGCAGGTCATAGTCCCAGACGTCGTGATGCACAGTCTGGAATGCCCATGCGAGCTCCCCGCTCTCGATGCGCAGCGCGACGACGGAATTGGCGTGCGCGTCATTGCCGGGACGCTTGCCGCCCCAGAAATCGGGGCTGGGCGATGTCGTCGGCAGGAACACCAGCCCCCGCTCCTCGTCCACCGACATCGGCGCCCAGACGTTGCTGTGGCCGGCCTCGACGCTGTCATGCACCAGCGGATCGAAGGTCCAGCGCGGCTGGCCGGTCCGTGCATCGAAGGCGCGCACCGCGCCGACCGGCGCATCGACCCGCCGGTTGTCACCGATCGCGGATCCGACCACGACCACACCGCGCCCCATCACCGGCGCCGACGTGATCTGAAACTCGCCCGGCCATTCCAGCTTCATTCCGGCGTCGATCTTGATCTCGCCATTGTTGCCGAAATCGGCGCAGGGCTTGCCGGTTCTGGCATCGAGCGCGATCAGGCGCGTGTCATTGGTGCCGGTGAAGATGCGTGACTTGCAGGCCGCACCATCAGCGGCGCGATCATCGGTCCAGTGCGCGACGCCACGGCAGACAAAGCGGTTGGCCGGCCGCTGCGCCATGCTGATCTTCGGATCGAACCGCCATTTCTGCGCACCGGTGCCGGGATCGAGCGCGATCACCTCGTTGAACGGCGTGCAGAAGATCACGCTGTCCTCGACGAACAGCGGCGTCACCTCGAACTTGGTGCGCTTCATGACCTCGGGCGGACGCGCGTCGAGATCGCCGGTGCGGAATTCCCAGCCGCGCACCAGCGTGCCGACATTGTCGATCGTGATCTGCGTCAGCGGCGAGAAGCGCTGTCCCCCGCGGTCGCCACCCCAATACTCCCAGGCAAGCGCCGGCTGTACGCACAGCACCAGCGCGGCAAGCAGGCGAAACAGCGACCGCATTGCATCCTCCCGCGAGATGCGATCATCACACGCCGCATCTCATGCGGGGAAAGCCTTTACGCGATCGGCGCGTCAGTATCCACCCCTGCGATAGCCGCCGCCATAACCGCCGCGATAGCCACCGCCGCCGATGCCAATCCCGATTCCGATCGGCGGCCCGACCGGCTCGTAGACCACGGCCGGAGGCGGTCGCCGCACCACCACGACGTCGTCCTCGACCACGACGCGCGGCGGGCGCTTGCCGGCGCGGCGCGGATCGGGATCGGCACGCTTCTTCGCGGGCGCTGCGGCCTTCTGCTGCTGCTGCGGCGGCGCGGCGTTGCAGGGACAGGTCGGCGCTGCCAGCGCGACGTTGGTCGCGGGCACACTGAGCGCGGCGGCCGGTGTCAGATCGGGACGGTAGCGCAACCGTTCGATCATCTTGCGCGCGGTCGCCGTAAGATCGCTGTCGGGATACAGCACGAGGAAGCTGCGATAGGCGGCCGCCGTGTTGGCAAGAATGGCGTCGTTCCACGCCACCATGCGCCGATGCCGGTCGAGCCAGTCGCGGGCCTGCTGGCCGCGCGGCGTGCCGGCGAAGATCGCGGCGAAGGCTTCGTAGGCTTCATCGGTGCCGTCGACCACCATCAGTTCGTTTGCAACCTCGATCGGCTTGCCCTGCAATTCGCGCTTCCATTCGTCGACGGTGCGCTTGGCCGCGGCCGGCGCCGGCGTGGCAGCGGGCGAGGCCGCCGGACCTGCCATGAATCGGAAATCGTCGGTGAGCGACGAGGAGTCCCACGGCGTCTGACGGCCGTCGGTTGCCTTGTTCACCGCGAGGCGGACGCGCTTGAAGGTGTCCTCGATCGGAATTCCCGGCTCCTTCGCCGAAGCCAGCAGCGCAGTGGTGTAGGGGCTGTTGGCGCCGCTGCCGTCCTCGGCCTCCGCCCCCGGTGACGTCGAGAACGAGACAAAGGTGCCGGGCGCGCCGATCTTGGCATCGACGATGGCAAGCCCATGCCCTGCAGTCTTGCTGAGTTCCGGGAAGGGATTGTTGCGGCAGGCATCGAGCAGCACGATGCGCATCCGGCTCGGCACCGAGGTCAGCGTGTTCAGGATGTCGTTGAGGCGAACCGCCTGGATCGGGATGTCGGCCTCACGCTTCGGATCGACATCGACCGGCACCAGATAGTTCTCGCCATCGATCTGCAGGCCATGCCCGGCATAGAACACCAGCGCCACGGTGTCGGCGCCCTTCGCCGCCACCTGGCCGGCGAAGTCGCTGATCCTTGCGCGCATCTCGTCCTGCGACAGATCCGATGCCGTGGTCACGGCAAAGCCGGCATCGGTCAGCATCTGTGACATGGCCCTGGCGTCGTTGGCCGGATTGGGCAGCGCGGGCACCGACTTATAGGCGGACTGCCCGATCACCAGCGCCAGACGGCTTTCCGCCAATGCCGGCACGGCACCGAACAGGATCGCAGCCGGAACGATCAGGCTGAGGACGGAACGGCGAAGCATGGCGGCCTCCGACAATGACATCGGAGATGGGTCGATAGCCGTCAGATGAAGGTTCATGCCGTGCGGCAATCTGCTGCCGCCGGCACCGGTTCTCGCGCCGGAATTGTCGCAGGGATCGGATGGGCCCGGCTATTTCGGCTTCTTGGCTGGATCGGCGGCCGGCTTGGTGACGCCCCAGGGATCGTATTTCTCCTTGGGCTCGGGGATACGATCGAGCGCGGCCTTGTAGGCCTTCTCGTCGACCTTAGGCTTCTGCTCCGTCTTGGTATCGCTCCCGCCGCCGCCTCGCCGGCCCTGGGCCAGGGTCGGTGTCGCGATCAGCGCCAGAATGACGGCAGCAACCGTGAAGCTTTTCATGTCAGTCTCTCTCCCCCGCAGCCTTAGAAACATCCGGCAACACCTCTACCCCAAAGATAGCTTGTCGCTCGACATTTGTTGATCGACAAAGCGCCGCGCGATGCGAATTCAGCGCCACCAGGGGGGCGCAATATGGGCGGCGGCACATTAAATTAACCCAATGGGACAGGGACAGGTACAAGTGGCGGCGCTGCTGGCCGGCGCCGCCTTGATGTTGAGTGGCTGCGGGCTGGCGGACAGCCACGCTGTATGGCCCGACATATTGAAGGTCAAGGCCACCGAGCCGGCGCCGCTCGAGACACCTCCGGACGTCAAGCGGCTGGTGGCCGGCAAGCTGGATTCGGTGTTCACCGCCGGCTCGCAGCCGACCCATGTGCGGGTCTCCGCTCCGCTGCACGACCCCCGCGGCACCGGCTGGACGGCCTGCGTGCGCGCTGAACTGACTTCGGTGATCGGCAAGCCGCTCGGGACGCAGACCTATCGCGTCTTCATCAATGACGGCGCGGTCTTCGATCGCCGGCAGGTCGAGGCCGACGATAACTGCGTGACCGAGACTTACGAGCCGGTCGAAAGCTCGGTTCAGGAAGCCCAGCGAAGTCCCAAGCCGTAGCATTTGACGCACCGTCCCGGCAGGAGCCCGCACAGCGCGAGCGCCGCGCTCGTGACGGCGGTATGCTGAACGCCCCGTTAACATGACCGCTCAAATTGCCGGATGGCCTCAACGGCATTTTCCATTTCTTTCCGCTAGCGTTGCCCGTGACGAACGTAGGGCTAATCAGCCTTGCCGACCGGGGAAACATGGGACGTGGCCGATATTGCTGACCGGGCAGTGATCCGCCGTGCATCGCGCAAGGATGCCACGGATGATCGCGCGTTGCCGCCGCTGTCGGCTGCCTCGGTCGGCGCATGGCGGGCGCTTGCCGAGCGCGCGATCGAGGCCAATGGCTACTATCAGCCCGACTGGGAATTGGCGGTCGATGCCTCCGCGCGCGGCCGCACCGGCGCATCGCTGCTCAGCGCCACCGGCGATGCCGGGCAATTGATCGGGCTGCTGCCGGTCGTGCCATTGCGCCGAATCTACCGGATTCCCCTGCCCGCGCTGGTCGGCGCCGAACCCTACGGCACGCTGTGCACACCGCTGCTCGACCGCAATGCCGCCGAGCAGGCCGCCGGCAAGATGCTGAAGCAGGCACGCAATGCGGGTGCGCATGCGCTGATCCTGCGCACCATGTCGCTCGAGGGCCCCGCCATGGCGGCGATCCGCGCGGTGCTCGCGCGCGATGGTTTGCAGCCGCGCCTGCTGAGCAGCTATCAGCGCGCACAGCTCGATGCGACGCGCGATGCCGATGAATTGCTGCGCGACGCGCTCGGGCCCAAGAAGCTGAAAGAGCTGCGCCGGCAGCGCCATCGCCTGTCCGACCACGGCGCGGTGCGCTTCGACGTGGCGCGCACCCCGCGCGACGTTGCGGCGGCGCTCGAGACCTTCCTTGCGCTCGAGGCCGGTGGCTGGAAGGGCCAGCGCGGCACCGCGCTCAGCCAGCATGCCGGCGACGCAACCTTCATCCGCCGCGCGACGTCGGCGCTGGCCGAGGCCGGCCGCTGCGAGATCGTCATACTGCATGCGGGCGGCACGGCGGTTGCGGGCGGCATCGTGGTGCGCCATCAGGACCGCGCCTTCTTCTTCAAGATCGGCATCGACGAGCGCTTTGCGAAGCATTCGCCAGGCGCACAATTGACGCTGGAGCTGACGCGCCATCTCTGCGCCGATCCTGCGATCAATTCGGCCGATTCCACCGCGGCGCCCGGCCATCCCATGATCGACCCGATCTGGCGCGGCCGCTTCGCGATCGGCGACGTGCTGCTGCCGCTGCGGCGGCGCGATCCGCTGGTCGCCGCCGTTCATGCCGCGTTGACCCTGAACAATCTCGCCTACGAGGCCGCGCGCGGCGCCGTCCACTTCATCCGCAGCCGGCGCGGCAAGCCCGGATAATACAGCCTCTTACACGAGCCCGCGCGAATCGAGGCGGCCTTGTTCACCGGCCCATGGTTTACCTTTTCGTAGCCATGCAGACACATCAGGAAACAATAAGTTCCCGCCGTCAGGTTGGTGTCAGCCGGCCCATTTAGCGTTGCGGCGCGCTGTTTCTCAGGCAGCGCATGCCCTTGCCTGGAAAGCTTCACCTGATGGAAACATCGGGTGAGGCTTTCTGCCGGCATTACGCCCCGGCCCGACTATCCTCTGTGTCACTGCAGCGGCGAGTGCGGAGCCGGCAGCATGATGGTCGAGTGCATCTCCTCGAGTAGCTGCGTACCCTTGCCGAGGAATTCCAGCCAGGCCGGATCCTTCATCGCCCCGCCGCGCGCCGCGGCGCGGGCGTTGAGATCGGGATAGGCCCAGATGTGGCAGACCTCGTTGGGCTGCCCGGAATCGGTGTGCCAGAGGCCGACGATCCTGGAATATTTCTCGCGCTCCGGCAGCACGCCGGTGATGAGATCGAGCCATTGCTTGACACCGCCGAGCGGCTTGGCGCGATAGTTGCGGAATTCGTAGATGTTGCCCTTGGTCGCAGGCGCCACCGGCGGAATGATCGCATTCAGCAGCCGGACCTCCTGGCGCACCAGGAGCGGACGGATCGCCGGAATGTACTCGCCGGTCCAGCGCGGGTTCTTCGCAAGCTCGGCACGCAGCCGGGCCCGCTCGTTGAGATCGGCGTAGCTCCACATGTGCATGACCTGATTGAGCGGCCCGATCTCGGTGATCCAGTAGCCTTCCAGCTTGCCGAAATTGTCGGCGCGGATGTCGCGCGAGATCGTGCTCGCCGCCTTCACCATCTCGCCGATGGCTCCCGGACGTACCGTGTAGGTGCGCAGCTCGTAGATCATGATGGTCTCCCTGATTGCTTCCGATGGATCGTGTGGGCAAACGAAAAAGCCCGGCATGCGCCGGGCTTTCGTGAACGACTGCGGACTACTCGGCCGCCTGCGCGTTGATCTCGGCGGAGACCTCGCGGATGGCGCGGGCGAGTTGCTCCGCCGGCTGGGCACCGGACACCGCGTATTTCTGCGCGAACACGAAGGTCGGCACGCCCGATATCCCCTTCTCGGAGGCTTCCTGCGCTTGCGCGGACACCAGCGCCACATCCTCGTCGGTGGCGAGGCGCTTGCGCACGTCGTCGGCGTCGAGCCCGACATCGGATGCAGCCTGCACCAGCACATTGGTGTCGGTGAGATCGCCGCCGTCGCGGAAATACAGCTCCATCAGCCGCTGCTTCATCTCGGCCGCCTTGCCCTTGGCCTCAGCCCAGTGGATCAGGCGATGGCAGTCGATCGTGTTGGGCTGCCGCTTGACGAGCTCGGGATGGTAGGTCAGCCCCTCCTCATTGGCGGCGGCGACCACGCGGCCGGCGATGCCCTTGTAGGCGTCGACCGAGCCGAACTTGGCGGTGAGATATTCCTCGCGGCTGATGCCCTCGCGCGGCACCCAATTGTTGAGGAAGAACGGCCGCCAGTGCACCTCGACCGGCACATCAGGCACCAGCTTGAGCGCATCCTCGATGCGATGTTTGCCGATGTAGCACCAGGGGCAAACGACGTCGGAGACGATATCGAGGCGAAGCGGCTTCAGATCGCTCATGGCAGGGTTCCCGGCGGAAATGGAACCCCAAAGGTAGGCCGAAAGTGTCCCGAGACAAGCCGCTATTTCATACTGGCTGCCATCTGCCGCATCCGCTCGGCGGTCAGCTCGTCGGCCGGGAAGAAGGTCTCCAGCGCCAGTTCCTGCAGCGTGATGTCGACCGGGGTGCCGAACACCATGGTGGTCGAGATGAAGCTCAGGATCTCGCCATTGAGGCGGAGCTTGAACGGGAGCGCGACGTTGTTGTCGGGGGTGATCGGGGCGGCCCGTGCCGGGATCGGATAGGACTTCAGGTCCTGATAGAGCTTGAGCAGCTCCGGATCGGCCGTTGCCTCGCACTGCCGATGCAGCCGCTCCAACAGATGCGCTGCCCATTCCGCCAGGTTCACGGTCCGCGGCGCGAGGCCTTCCGGGTGGAACGCCAGCCGCAGGATGTTGAAGGGCTGCCCGAGCAGCCGTTGTGGCACGCCCTCGAGCAGCGGCGCCACCATGCGGTTGGCGGAGACCAGATTCCAGTGCCGGTCATAGGCCAGCGCCGGATTGGGCTCATGCGCCTTCAGCACCAGGTTGATCGCCTCACGCGCCGATTTCAGCGCGGGATCATCCAGCGAGCGTTGCGGGAATGCGGGTGCGAAACCCGCGGCGACCAGCAGCACGTTGCGTTCGCGTAGGGGCACGTCGAGGCGCTCCGCCAGTTTGAGGACCATGTCGCGCGACGGCGCCGAGCGGCCGGTCTCGACGAAGCTCAAATGCCGCGCCGAGATCTCGGCATCGACGGCAAGGTCGAGCTGGCTGAGATGACGGCGCTGCCGCCATTCGCGCAGGTGCTCGCCGATCAGGACGGGTTTTGCGGGCTCGGCCCGCGCCATGGATGCATGTGCGTTCATGGTGCAAAACCTACCATGCGAAATTCGCGCGTTCCATTACGCCTGAGGTAATCGATTTGGTGCGCGGGCCGGCTCATCTTCCACGGCACAGGAGATGATCATGCTGATGCTGTCCCTTATCCGCGCCTTCGCCGTCCTGATCCCGTGGCTGGTCCATCTCGTCACCTGGCTGCTCGCGCGCTCGTTCAACATGCCCCAGCCGATCGTGCACGCGACCGGCGTGTTCGTGTTCGCGCAGGTCTATGCGGTCGAGATGAAGGTCGGCAAGGCGCTGTGTCCGTTCCGCCTGTGGCGTCAGCTGCAGTCCCTGATGCGCTGAAAACCCATCCCAACCCGAGGAGACACTGCCATGATCCACTCGTCCCAGCTGCTGCGCCGCGCCTTGCTTGCCGATGCCGCGTTCAGCGGCGTATCCGCCATCGCGATGGTGCTCGATACCGGCGCGCTGGCCTCGCTACTCGGCCTGCCGGACGCGCTGCTGCGCGAGACCGGGCTGTTCCTGATCGCCTACACCGCGCTGGTCGGCTGGCTCGGCGCGCGAACCTCGCTGCCGAAGGGACCCGTGATCCTCGTGGTCGCCGGCAACGCTGCCTGGACGCTTGCCAGCATCGCGCTGCTGCTCTCGGGCGCGGTGTCGCCGAACCTCTTCGGGACCATCGTGATCCTCGCCCAGGCGATCGCCACCGGAGTGTTCGCCGAGCTGCAATACATGGGCTTGCGGAAGAGCGAGGGTGTGGTGAGGGCGTAACGGCAGCCAACACAACGCAGTCATACCCCGCGTATGCGGAATATCCAGTACGCTGCGGCCTATCGGATCAATCGTTGGCGTCTCTGGAATACTGGATCGCCCGCTTTCGCGGGCGATGACAGCTGCGGAGGGTGGGTAGAGCGAAGCGAAACCCATCGGCTTCGTTCCGCGGCAGAGATGGTGGGTTTCGCTGCGCTCTACTCACCCTACAAGGTCATTGCGGTGTCGCCTGCTTCGCTTCGCCTGTAACGCTCCCCAACCCCGAGCATCGCGCCCTGTCCGCTGGCGACGCCCATCTCGAGGCTCGAGGCGATGCGCCGCGCACGCTCGATGAAGTGAAGCGCTGCGACCGGCGGGCACAGTTCATGCGCCGTCGCCTCGAACAGTTCGAGCCAGCGGTCGAAATGCGCGGCATCGACCGGCAGCGGCATGTGCTTGACCATCGGCGTGCCGTGATAGCGCCCGGTCATCAGCGCGACCGACGACCAGAACGCGCACATCTGGGCCAGATGCGGCTCCCAATTGGTGATCCTGGCCTCGAACACCGGCCCGATCATCGGGTCCTTGCGGACCTTGGCGTAGAAGCCGTGCACCAGCTGCTCGATCATGGCCTCGGTGATCCCGGTCCGCGCGACAATCTCGGCGGTGATCTGCTCGCGGCGCTCTGCTCCTGTCATGCCTCACATCCTAAATAGGTATTTCAAATGCCTATTTAGACTGCTATACCGAATCCGCCAAGTGCTGATTTCGAAGGGCTTCCATGCGCCTGACATCATTCACGGATTTTGCGCTGCGCGCGCTGATGCGGCTGGCCGGTGAGCCGGACCGATCATTTGCCACAAGCGAGATCGCGGCCGAGTTCGGCATTTCCCGCAATCACCTCGCCAAGGTGGTGCGCGACCTCGCCGAGGCCGGCTTCATCGCGACCCAGCGCGGCGCCGGCGGCGGGTTTTCGCTGGCGCGCACCCCGCAGGCGATCACGCTCGGCGAGGTCGTGCGCGCGCTCGAAGGCGGCGGCGCGCTGGTCGAATGTTTCAGGGATGATGGCGGCGATTGCGTGCTGCTGCCACGCTGCCGCCTGAAGGCGAGGCTCGCGGCAGCCCGCGAGGCCTTCATGCGCGAGCTCGACGGAACCACGCTCGCCGAATGCGCCTATCTGCCGCGTCCCGCGCGCCATTCGGCGCGCGCGCGTCATGACGATCGTCGAACCGGACCGGTCTCGGAACTCAGGCCTGCAGCACCCGCGCGGCGCCGCGCTTTGAAGGGGCCACCCGCTTGCCGGCAGCGGCCGTCAGGCTGTGGCCGTTGAGGTGCTTGCCGTTCAGGGCCTTGCCATTCAGAGCCTTGCCGTTGCCGAGCTTGCCGTTGGCTTTGGCAGCTTTCTTCGCGCTGGCCTCCCTCTGCCTGGCCCGCATTTCACCGAGCTTCTCGGCCTCGCGCTTGGCTTTCCGCTCGGCCTTTTCCTTCAGCCGCAGCCGTTCCGCCCTCGCCTCCGCGCGCTTCTTCTTGCGCTTCTTCTCGCAGGCGTCGCACTTGCAGCCGATCGGCTTCAGATAGGCCTTGAAATAGTCGGTTCCGTAATCGTAGTTGATCTCGTCGCCCGGCTCGATGTCCTTGATGGCGCGGATGAAGACCTTGCGCTTGCGCGGCTTGACGTCGGATTCGGCGTTCGGCCGGCAGGCGTGGTTGATGTAGCGGGCGACGTTCTCGCGGATCGAGCCGTCGATGGTCCATCGGTTGGTGAGTTCGAACAGATACTTGTTCTCGATCGCGTCCTCATCCTTCTTCTTCGAGTCGAGCAACGGCCCGAAATAACGGATGATCTTGGTTCCTTTCTTGATCGGCTTGGTGGCGAAAAGGCCAAGGCCAGTACGGGAACGGCCGACGCGATAGGGCTTTTGCGATGATGATGCGGGCATGACGATCGAGGCTAAGGCACGCAAGGTGCACGCGACAGAAGTTGCGAAGCCGCCCTTCTAGGACGATTCCGCGCGCCTGTCAGGTGTTTCCCGCGTGTCTGTTGAACCTTCCCCAGATTGCATATGTCAGACACAAAGTAACGTCCGGATCGCAGGTTTCCCCTGATGAAATACCCTGCTTTTGCTACAATTGTTGTGGCGCTCGCCTGCGCAAATCCTGGTCAGGCTGGCGCTGAGACGATCAGCAGCAGCTACACGTCGACCGCGCCGAAGGCCTGCCGCATGATCGGCAAGCCCAACGAAGAGGACGGCAGCGCCACGCGGGTCTGCCCGGGCAAATCCGGCCTTGTGGTGCTGATCAACGAAGCCGATCTGCGCGAAGTGGTCTCGGTGGGCCGCAACCGCGCGGCAGCAGCCAGGGAACCGGCGGCGCAGGCTTGGTTCGGCCCGTTCAGCTCGACCGGCGATACGGTCGATTGGCGTGCCGCCGGCAGCAAGCCCTTCGCGATCATCCAGCGCTGGCAGATCGCCGACAGCAGCGAGCAGGACAAGCGCGGCGGCCCGGTCTCACGGGCGATGCTCGCCGTGACGCGGCTTCAGCCGGGCGAGGTCTGTCACGTCGCCTATGTCGACGTCGCCGCCAATCCCAACGCCAACGAGCTGGCGCGGCAGGCCGCCGACGATTTCGCCCGCGATTTCAAATGCGGCGCGGACCGGGTGAAAACGATCGGACAGAGCGGCCGCTCGACGTTGCTTGTACAGCGCTAGCCATTCAACACGGCTTCGCGCTGCCTTTCAGCATCGCCTCGAACAGCATGTCGAGCGTGCTGCCCTGCGGCATCCGTTTGAGCACGTCGGTCAGGCGTCCATCCAGCAGCAACATCGTGAAGCCATGGACCAGCGACCAGGCGCGCACGATCGCCGCGGCCTGATCGAGCGACAGCGCTCTCTCCTGGATCTGCTCGTGACGGCTCTCGCCGATCGAACCGGCGAGCCCGGCGAACGAAATATTGGCCGCCTCATACAGCGAAGGTCTCGACATATCGAGCCGCTCGGTGCGGAACATCAGCCCGTACATGCCGGGATGCGCCTGCGCATAGGCGACATAGGCCTTGGCGCGCGACAGCCCCTTCTCGATCGCGGTGGCGCCGCTGGCGCCGGCCGCGACCATCGCCGCATTGAACTGGCGAAAGCCGATCGCGGCAAGCTCGGAGACGAGGCCGGTGAGGTCGCCGAAATGATGCGTGGGCGCGGCGTGCGACACCCCGGCCTCGCGCGCCACCGCACGCAGTGTCAGCCCCGCAAGTCCGTCACGCTCGAGCACGCGCTCGGCGGCCTTGAGCAGCGCCTCGTGCAGATCGCCATGATGATACGGCGTGTCATTGGCCCGGCGCCGCGGTGCCGGACGATCGGAAGCGGCAGGCGCGACCCGGCGCGCCGGAGTCCGTGCGGTACGAGCCGCCTTGTTTTCTTTGGATAATCTTGCCATGCGGCCCTTATATGTCGCAATTTTTACACTGTAAAGATTTTGCTTGACGATCGATGGCGCCATCCCTACTGATATCTTTACGATGTAAAGATAATAGTGCAGGGAGACGCGGAATGCTCGATCAGGTCACCTCCAACACGGCGCGCACCAATCTGGCGCCGATCCCGTTTGAAGCCGATGCGCCTTTCCTCAAGATCACTGGCGAATTGCCGCGCGAGCTGAACGGCACGCTCTACCGCAATGGTCCGAACCCGCAGTTCGAGGCGCCGGGCGCGCACTGGTTCGTCGGCGACGGCATGCTGCACGCCTTCCATCTCGAGAACGGCCGCGCCAGCTACCGCAACCGCTGGGTCCGCACCCCCAAATGGCAGGCCGAGCACGACGCCGGCCGCGCGCTGTTCGGCGGCTTCGGCCGCAAGCTGCCGGACGCCCCTGCCGACGTCACGACCGACGGCGGCGTCGCCAACACCAACATCATCTTACATGGCGGCCGCCTGCTCGCGCTCGAGGAAGGCCATCTGCCGACCGAGATCGAGCCCGGCACGCTCAATCGCCTTGGCTATTGCGACTACAAGGGTGCGATCTCAGGCCCCTTCACCGCGCATCCCAAGATCGATCCGGTGACCGGCGAGATGGTGTTCTTCGGCTACAACGCCGCGGGCCCGCTGACGCCGGCGCTGTCGTTCGGCGCGGTGAGCTCATCCGGCGTGGTCACACGGTTCGAACGCTTCGAGGCGCCCTATGCCAGCATGGTGCACGACTTCATCGTCACCGAGAACCACGTGCTGTTTCCGATCCTGCCGATCACCGGCAGCATGCAGCGCGCGATGCGCGGACAGGCGCCCTACGCCTGGGAGCCCGAGAAAGGCGCCTATGTCGGCGTGATGAAGCGCAGCGGCGCGTCGAAGGACATCGTCTGGTTCCGCGCCGAGACCTGCTACGTCTTCCATGTCATGAACGCGTGGGAGGACGGCAACCGCATCATCGCCGACGTGATGCAGTTCGAGGAAGCGCCGCTGTTCAACCATCCCGACGGCTCGCCGACCGACCCGAAGAAGAACCGCGCGCGCTATTGCCGCTGGACCTTTGACCTTTCCGGCAATACCGACCGCTTCACGCAGACCTATCTCGACGACCTCACCGGCGAATTCCCCCGCGTCGACGATCGCCGCGCGGGATTTGCGAGCAATCACGGCTGGTACGCCTGCGCCAACCCCGATCTGCCGATGTTCGGTGCGCTGTCGGGCATCGTGCATGTCGACGGCCGCGGCAAGCGGCTCGGCCACTATCTGTTGCCCGCCGGCGATACGATCTCCGAGCCGGTGTTCGTCGAGCGCAGCGCCGACGCCGCGGAAGGCGACGGCTGGCTGCTCGCGGTGGTCTGGCGTGCCCGCGAGAACCGCAGCGACCTCGCCGTCTTCAACGCCACCGACGTCGAAGCAGGCCCGACCGCGCTGATCCATCTCGGCCACCGCGTGCCGGATGGATTCCACGGCAATTGGGTCGGCGCGGAGTAGCGGCGCGTCACTTCAGGCGTGTGAATACCCTGTCGTGATGCCCGGGCTTGTCCCGGGCATCCACGTCTCTGTCACCATTCGCGGGAAAGACGTGGACGGCCGGGACAAGCCCGGCCATGACGACTGCGAGAACCCGGCGAGCCATCACCACCGACGCAACAGATCAAAATGACTGGTTTTCTTTTGACAATACCCCCGATTTTGACAGTGTAAAGATTTCGCTTGACGTCCCCTCTGCTTGCCTCTAGGTTATCTTTACAATGTAAAGATAAGCCTTCGAGGCTCCCAATGACGATCTTCCTGATCCTCGCCCCTTACGGCGCCTTCGCCACGCTGATGCTGGTGACCTCAGCCACGGTGAGTTTGCTCGCTGCCGCGCTGATTTGCCTTGCCGTCATCGCGTTCGATATTGCGCGCGGCCGCAGCATCAAGATCCTCGGCGTCGGTTCGGTGATCGTGTTCACCGCGGTCGGCAGCTACCTCGCCTTCGTGGATGCGACGCCAAGCACCATCGCGGTGAAGATCGCCGTCGATGCCGGCATCCTGCTGGTGTCGCTCACCTCGATCGTGATCGGCCATCCGTTCACGCGGCAATATGCGCTCGAACAGGTCGATGCCGAGACCGCGAAGCTGCCCGGGTTCATCACCGCCAACTACCTGATCACGGGAGCCTGGACCGCCGCGACGCTGCTGATGATGATCGGCAACATCGCGGTGCTCTACGTGCCGGCCCTGCCGCTGTGGACCGGCCTCTTGATCGCCTTCGCCGCGCGCAACGCCGCGGTGTGCTTCACGCGCTGGTATCCGCAATATCGCGCGGCCAAGGATGGGGCGCCGCCGGCTGGCGCGCTGCCGTCACGCTGAACGCCACATATCAAGATCACAACGATCATCTCGAGGACACGGAAACCACCACGATGAAGAGCGTATTTGCCAGACTCGCGAGCGACTTCCTCTCCACCATCGTGTTCCTGGTGGTCTATCTCACGACCGACAATGTGCTGATCGCTACCGCCGTTGCGATCGTGGGTGCGATTGCGCAAGTGGTCTATGCGCGCGTGAAGGGACAGGCGCTCGGCTACATGACCTGGGCGAGCCTTGCACTGGTGATCGCACTTGGCGGCGCGACGCTGCTCACCAACGATCCGCGCTTCGTGCTGGCGAAGCCCGCGATCGGCCACATCGCAATCGGCGTGATCATGCTCAAGCGCGGCTGGATGCTGCGCTATCTGCCGCCGATCGTGACCGAGACCATTCCGGAATACGCCACCTTCGCCGGCTACGCCTGGGCCGGGCTGATGTTCATCCTCGCCGGCGGCACCATCGCGATCGCAGCGACCGGCGACATGAAGCTGTGGGCGTTCTACGTGTCGGTGGTGCTGGTCGGCGCCAAGATCGCGGCGTTCGCGATCCAGTACGTCGCATTCCGCTTCCTGGTCGGCAACCGGCTGCGCGCCGCCGCCCGCGCCTGATCGCCGCAGCCGCGAACTAGGCGCGCGCGGCAAGATAGGCTATACCCGCGCACGCTTTGTTCTGACGCGTTTTCTTCACGCGAACCGGTATCCACTTCGCTTGAAAACGCTTTTTAACCGGAGGGGAGACATCAATGGCGGTGGACGGAAACTGGAATCTCACGATGACGACGCCGATGGGCGAACGCAAGGCGACCCTGTCGCTGGCGAGCTCGGGCGGCACGCTCACCGGCACGCAAGGCGCCGAGGGCAACTCCACCGAAATCTTCGACGGCACCGTGAACGGCGACAGCGTCGCCTGGAAGGTCTCCATCACCAACCCGATGCCGCTGACGCTCGAATTCTCCGGCACGGTCTCAGGCGACGGCATCTCCGGCGAGATGGGCATCGGCCCGATGGGCAGCTTCCCCTTCACCGGCACGCGGGCGTAAGCGTCCCGTCTAGAACCAGATCTGCATCGGCAGATCGTGTCCATCAAGCGGCTGCGGTCCCTCGGGAACGCAGCCGCTTGGTTCATGGGCGGCCAGTGCGACCGCGCAGGCATCCAGCACGTCGTCGCGCTTCGCACCGCTGCCGATCCGCGTGACGGTGAGCCAGCGATCGATCTCGCGAAAGCCCGATCGCTTCAACAGCTTGCAACGCAGCGCATCGCCCTCCTCCGACTTCTTGCGCGGCAATGGCGTGCCACCGTTCAGCCGCAGGAACGCCAGTTCGGGATGCACCTCGCGGATGTCGCGTGCGGGGTTCGCGCGCACGAACGCGTCGACCTCCATGATCTTGTTGCCGAGATGCCAGAGCTGGCGCGAGATGCGGGTCTGGCCGCGGCGCAGCGCTTCACGGTTCGCCGCGTCGGGATCGCGAAACTCCTGCCACAGCCAGCGCCGTGCCCCGGTGAAGACGCGCGAGGTGTGCGGACGCAGCCGCTCGCGGGCGAGACGATCACAATCGCGCTCGCCGTCCTCGGTCATGCCGATCGGGATATCGATTGCGGCACGATCGAACGGACGCGCCAGCGCACCCGCGACATCGCCGTGAAAGGAAATCGTCCGCTGGTCGCCGTCGATGCTGACGGCGACCCAGCCTTTGGAGAATCCGTCGAGGCCAGTTGCCCTCAACCCGGATCCTCAACCGAGATTCAATTCCTTGAAGAAGTCATTGCCCTTGTCATCGATGATGATGAAGGCCGGGAAGTCGACCACTTCGATGCGCCAGATCGCTTCCATGCCGAGCTCGGGATACTCGACCACCTCGACCTTCTCGATGCAGTGCTCGGCGAGGTTCGCCGCCGCGCCGCCGATCGAGCCGAGATAGAAGCCGCCGTGCTTCTTGCAGGCCTCGCGCACCGCGACCGCGCGGTTGCCCTTGGCGACCATCACCATCGATCCGCCCGCGGCCTGGAACTGGTCGACGAAGGAATCCATGCGGCCGGCGGTGGTCGGGCCGAACGCGCCGGAGGCGTAGCCATCGGGCGTCTTGGCCGGGCCCGCGTAGTACACCGGATGGTTCTTGAAATAATCCGGCAGCGGCTCGCCCTTCTCCAGCCGCTCGCGCAGCTTGGCGTGGGCGGAGTCGCGCGCCACGATCATGGTGCCGGTCATCGAGACGCGGGTCTTGATCGGATATTGCGACAGCGTCGCGAGGATATCCTTCATCGGCTTGTTGAGGTCGATCTTGACGACATCGCCGCCGAGCGACTGCTCGACCGCTGGCAGATACTGCGCCGGATTGTGCTCGAGCTCCTCGAGATAGACGCCGTCCTTGGTGATCTTGCCGAGCACCTGGCGGTCCGCCGAGCAGGAGACGCCGAGCCCGATCGGCAGCGAGGCGCCGTGGCGCGGCATCCGGATCACGCGCACGTCGTGGCAGAAATACTTGCCGCCGAACTGCGCTCCCACCCCCAAGCTTTGCGTCATCTTGAGGATTTCCTGCTCCATCTCGAGGTCGCGGAACGCGTTGCCATCGGCCGAGCCGTGGGTCGGCAGCGCGTCGAGATAGCGCGCCGAGGCGAGCTTCACGGTCTTCATGCAGAGCTCGGCCGAGGTGCCGCCGATCACGATCGCCAGGTGATAGGGCGGACATGCCGCGGTGCCGAGCGTCAGCACCTTCTCCTTCAGGAACGCGAGCAGCCGATCCCTGGTCAGCACCGAGGGCGTTGCCTGGAACAGGAAGCTCTTGTTGGCGCTGCCGCCGCCCTTTGCCATGAACATGAACTTGTAGGCATCATCGCCCTCGGCATAGATCTCGCACTGCGCCGGCATGTTGTTGGCGGTGTTCTTCTCCTCGTACATCGACAGCGGCGCGACCTGGGAGTAGCGCAGGTTGCGGCGCAGATAGGCGTCACGCGCGCCTTCGGAGAGCGCGGCTTCGTCGTCGCCGTCGGTGATGACGTTGCAGCCCTTCTTGCCCATGATGATCGCGGTGCCGGTGTCCTGGCACATCGGCAGCACGCCGCCGGCGGCGATGTTGGCGTTCTTCAGGAAGTCGAAGGCGACGAACTTGTCGTTGTCGCTGGCTTCCTTGTCCTCGAGGATCGAGCGCAGCTGCTTCAAATGGCCCGGCCGCAGATAGTGGTTGATGTCGCCGAAGGCGGCCTCGGACAGCGCCCGCAGCGCCTCCCGCGACACCACCAGCATGTCCTTGCCCAGCACCTTCTCGACCCGGACGCCCTCGCTCGTCACCTTCTTGTAAGGTGTGGTGTCGGCACCCAGCGGGAACAGCGGGGTGTGCTTGTAAGGCGGAACGGGCTTCTGCTGGTCGGGGAAGGCGGAGGGGGCGTTCATGAGCTGCTCTTTGGGCTTGCAGGTCGGGTTCGAAAGTCCGGTCCGGCCGCGCGGCCGCCGGAATGTAGAGCCTTTCTAAGCCTTTTTCGGACAAAGGAAAGGGAAGCCGGCCGGCTTCCAGCCATGCGCGGGACCGGCAATCCGCGTGCTATGTTTCATTCCTCCGTAATCTGTGGTTGCCACAACGGTCAGCGATCCGGGAAACCGCCAAGGAAGCCATCAGGAGACCATCATGAAGACAGCGCTTTTGATCTGGTTCGCGGCGCTGGCCCTGTTGATCGCGATCCCGACCGGCGCCGATGCGGCCCGTCTCGGCAAGCCATGCAGCGGCCTTGCCGGCGTTCAATGCAGCCGTGTCGGTCAGTTCTGCCAGTTCAAACCGGGACAATGTGGCCGCTTCGACCAGACCGGCGCCTGCGCGTTCCGGCCGACGATCTGCAACAAGATCTTCAAGCCGGTGTGCGGCTGCGACGGCAAGACCTATGGCAATGATTGCGAGCGCCGCGCCGCGGGAGCCTCCAAGGCGCAGGACGGCAAGTGCGCCTCCTGACGGATCGGCCGTATTGACGCGCTGCGCGGGAGCCTGCATGTAACTTCGCGTATTTTCATACCGCGGGGGTATTTCGTGACAGCACCGTTGCGCCGACGCTTTGCCTTGAGCATCCGCTCTTTCATGCCGGCCGCGCTGATCGCGCTGGCGACGGCCTTCGCCGCAGCGCCTGCACACGCCGATCCCTGCGAGGACATCGCAAAGCAGCTCGCCGGTCAGATCGACGGGCTGAAGGTCAACTTCAGCGCCGCCAACATCACCTACCTCACACATCCGGCGGCGAAGGAATTGTCGCTCGGCTGCCGCGGCAAGGACTATTCGATCGAGCTCTTTGCCAAGACCGATCGCAAGATGAAGCCCGAGTTTTTCAACCTTGTCGGCTCCGCCACCGCGCTGGTCTTCACCGTGCCGAAGGACGACGCCGCCACCGGCACCTCGCGCTGCCTGAAGCGCATGGGCATCCTGCGCGGCAACACCATCACGATGCGCTATCGCCGCCTCAATCTCGAATGCACGCGCAACCGCACCGACGCCTCGATCACGGTCCGGCGCGGCAAGAACGAGTGATCCGTCAGAATCCCGCGGGGACCCGGCCGATCGCATCGCAGCGTCAGCGCAGGAACACCTCGCCTGCTCCGAAAGTTGATGTTCACGGTCGCATGTTTGCCGGAAAAAGGGTGCGATAATCGCGGCCGGAATCACGGAGCCCGCCCATGATCGCAAAGCTCCTCCTGCAGAACACCATCTTCGTCCTCGCCATGGCCGCGCTGCTGTTTGGCTTCGCCGGCACGCTGCAGTGGCCCGGCGCGTGGGCTTACCTGATCGCCTCGGCGCTGATCGGCCCGGCCTGCGGGCTGTGGCTTGCCAAGGTCGATCCCGGCCTGCTGGCCGAGCGCATGCGGCTCACCGCGCGCGAAGGCCAGCCCGCCGAGGACAAGCGCTTCATGCTGGTATTCCTCGTCATTGCCGTGCTGTGGTTCGTCGCGATGGGGCTGGATCGCCGGTTTGGCGGCGCCAATGCCGGCACGCTGCTGATCGTGCTCGGCCTGGTGCTGTATCTGGCCTCGACCGCACTGATCCTGTGGGTGTTCCGCACCAATTCGTTCGCGGCCCCGGTCGTGAAGGTGCAGACCGACCGCCACCATCACGTGATCTCGACCGGGCCCTACGCACTGGTCCGGCATCCAATGTATACGAGCGTGATGCTGTTCTTCATCGGCGTGCCGCTGACGCTTGGCTCCTGGTGGGGCCTTGCCTTCGTGCCGGTGTTCTTCGTGATGTTTGCGTTCCGCACCGGGATCGAGGAGCGCACGCTGATGGCGGGGTTGTCAGGTTATGCCGATTACGCGGCCCGGGTGCGTTATCGCCTCGTGCCCGGACTGTGGTGAGGGACCATCATGGCAGAGAGCAAGACCTACACCGGTGGCTGCCATTGCGGCCAGGTGCGCTTCGAATGCACCACCGACATGGCCATGGTGACCGCCTGCAACTGCTCGATCTGCACCAAGAAAGGCCTGCACTTCGTGTTCTTGCCGCCGTCGAGCTTCCAGCTCCGCGCCGGTGCGGAGAACCTGAAGGAATATCTGTTCAACCGCCATGCGATCCGCCACCAGCTCTGCGTCGATTGCGGCGTCGACGTGTTCGCGCGCGGCAAGAAGCCCGATGGCACCGACATCGTGGCGCTCAATGTCAGCTGCATCGACGGCATCGATCTGTCGAAGATCAAGATGACGCCGGTGGACGGGCGCAATCGATAGAACTCACCGCCCACATCCGTCATGCCGGGCTTGACCCGGGCATCTATCATCTGGAGACAAAGACGTAGATGGCCGGATCATCCAGCGCGAAGACGCGCTTCGCGCCTCTGCCCGGGCATGACGGCAGCAGCAGGACTGCGCACAAGCGATCACAGATCCAGCGCCTTGTAGCGCCGGAAAATCCCCTCCTCGTTGAACGGAATCCGCCGCGCGCTTGCGAGATACGCCTTGATGTTCGGCCGCTCGGCGACGCGATCGCGCAGCGCGATCAGGCGCGGCACCTTCTTCTCGAATGCCGCCATCCGTTTCGGAAACGCGTAGCGCAGGCCTTCCACGATCTGGAACAACGACAGATCGGCGTAGGTCAGCCGGCGTCCGGTGACGAAGCCGCCGCCATTGGCCCGCACAAGATCCTCGAAATAGCCGAGATATTTCGGCACCCGCGATTTCCAGAACTCTTCCGTGCGCTTCTTCGCCGGCGCCTTCTGGTCCTCGTAATACAGCGACGGACCGAGCGGGTGATGGGTGTCGTGGATTTCCAGCACCAGGTCCGCAATCGTCAATTGCAGCTCGTGCACCCAGAGCTTCCCACCTTCTGCCTTCGGCGCGAGGCCATGGCGCGCGCCGAGATAGAGCAGAATGTTGGCGGTCTGCCCGATCACGAGCTGGCCGGCCTTGAGGAATGGCGGCGCGAAGGGCGGCGTACCCTTGTGCGCGTCCATGATCTTCATCATGGCGCCGGTGCCGCCCTTGCCGCGCGCAACATCGGTATATTCAGTACCCGCATCCTCGAGCGCGAGGCGGACATATTCGCCGCGGCCCTGGATCATCGGCCAGTAGTAAAGCTGATAGTGCATGCACTTACCTCCACAAACTTCACCGCATCGCTTCGATTCACGGTGATCGTAGCCGTGCCACGGTCAGATCGTCCACCGCGCACGGGCCGCCTGTCCGAACCGCGCGGAGACTGCTAAGGTTCCAGCGTCGAATCTTCGATGAAGGATCAACTTATGGCGGACGACAAGAAGAAGCGGGGCGCGCAAGATCGCGCTCTGATCGCGCTGAGCGAGTCCTACGAAGTTGCGTACTGGTCCAAGAAGTTCAAGGTCACTCCGGCAAAGCTCAAGGCCGCCGTCAAGAAGGTCGGGCATTCCGCCAGGAAGGTGGAAGCCCACTTCAAGGAGCAGCGGCACATGGCCGCCGACCGCGCGCGGATCGCGATCAGCGAGCCCTACGAGGTCCGCTACTGGTCGAAGAAGTTCAAGGTGACCCCTGCCCGGCTCAAGGCCGCGGTGGCCGAGGTCGGACATTCCTCGAAGAAGGTCGAGGCCCATTTCGCGGCAAAGAAGAAAACCGCAAAGAAGAAGAAAACCGCCAAGAAGGCCGCTAAGCGCAAGAAGAGTTGAGCGCGGTCGCGGGAGGGCACTGCTCTCGCCCCGTCATTGCGAGCGAAGCGAAGCAATCCATCGCGCCCCGTGCGCTGAAATATGGATTGCTTCGTCGCTATCGCTCCTCGCAATGACGAGCCAATATATCCCCTCAATTCGCCGCGAAGCAGTACAGCAGACCGTCGCCGCCGGTGCTCTTCAGGTCGGCCTGCGAGCAGCCGCCGTCAGGACCGCGCGAAGGATGCGACGTGTTCCAGGATCTTGACGGCTCGTCATCGCGCAGACCCTTGCGGTCGAAATGCCCGACCATGGCGGCGCCTTGCGTGCTGCTTGTCCAGTTCTTGCAGGTGCGGTCCTCGCCCGCCGCAAACGCCGTACCATCTGCCTGCGATCCCGTCAGCACGTCGTGACGGTTCGGCGTGTCACCGGCACCGTTGATGACTTCGCCCTTCTCGGACAGGGCGGTCTGCTTGGAGAGATGGTTGCCGGCGCTGTGCAGATCGGCGACGTCCTTGGCGACCACGACGCCCTTCACATTTTTCCACGGGCCCTTGCCGATGCGATCGCGCGCATTCACCGCGACCTGGCCGTCGGCCGCCTGGGTCGAGAGATAGGCGCGCCAGGTCTTCGGCGCACCGAAGCCCGCGGCCTG
Source organism: Bradyrhizobium sp. USDA 4011 (assembly GCF_054063415.1). Classification (NCBI taxonomy): domain Bacteria; kingdom Pseudomonadati; phylum Pseudomonadota; class Alphaproteobacteria; order Hyphomicrobiales; family Nitrobacteraceae; genus Bradyrhizobium; species Bradyrhizobium sp. USDA 4011. Next base: position 7,343,550 of record NZ_JBSSGG010000001.1, on the reverse strand, counting down.
CGCAAGGGTCTGGCAATGATTGTCGGCGCCGGCGAGGCCGCCGAGATTGCCGCCATTGCCGATGCCGTTGCTGGTCACGAAGAAGCTGGTGTCGGCGCTCTGCGCCGCTGCCGGCGGCGCGGCCATGACGACGAACGCAAGACAGGCGGGAACCGCGATTTGCGCAATGTTCTTCATCTCTTCCTCCCGATGGTTGTTATGGTCCGCTCACATCAACCCGCTGCTCGTCCGGATATTCCGGCGCCGCGACACGCGAATGAAGCGCACAAAACGAAAGCGCCGCGGTTGATGCCGCGGCGCCGTGTATTGTCATGTCAGGCCATCGATCAGTTGGTCTGCTGGATCGCCGAGAGCTCCCAATTGCCGCCGCGCTGGCGCACGAAGGTCCAGACCTCGGTGACCTCCTCCGGTTGCCCGCCGCTGACCTTGCGGCCGGTGCCGCGCTCCAGCATGGTGTCGACCAGCGCGTAGCGCATCGCGACCGTCGCATATTCGCTGTCGCCTTCACGCCAGGCTTCCGCGAGATCGCCCTGCAAGAGCTTCACATTGGACGTCTTGTTGGTGACGTTGCGCGCCTTGTTCTCCTCGAGATCCTTCGAGAAGTACAACACCATCTCCGGCGTCGCGAGCGTGTGCAGCTTCGCGATGTCCTCGTTCGACCACGCGGCCTGGATGTCGCCGAGCAACCGCTCGAACGTCTCGTAGTCACCAGGTGTGATCTCGACCGGCGCGCTCGATCCGCCGCCGAGGCCAAAGCCGAAGCCCGAACGGGCATTGGCCTGCGGACCAGGGCCGACGTCGGGGCCACCCGCGTAAGCGGCGGCCGGCGTATTGCGCCGCTGCCACCACGACATCGCGAGCCGGACCACGAGCACGATCAGACCGATCTGCAGCAGCAGGCCGAGCATCGACGACAGGCCGCCGAGGCCCGAGAACAGGCCGCCGCCGAACAGCATGCCGAACAGGCCGGCGCCAAGGAAGCCCGCGGCCAGGCCGCCAAGCAGGCCGCGACCCATTCCGCCGCGGCCGAACAGGCCGCCGGAATTCGCCGCCGCCGGCGAGCCCATGCTGGGGCTGCCAGGCTGGCTGAAGGTACGGTTCATCGGCGCAACCGAGCCCGGCGCGGTGCTGGTCGAGGGCGGCGCGGAGAATGTCCGCGAGCCGCGCGAGCCACCGCCGCCAACGCGGGCGTCGGCCGCCGAAACGGTCATCATCACGGGCAGCGCCAGCGCCATCGCGACGGCGATCGCCCGGACAATTCCACGCGTGCGTTGCGAGAAATTCATGTTGGTTTCCTCAAAGGATTCCCCCGGCATGGGGAAACGCCCCTAACATGGGCAGGGCCCGATAAAAGTGAAGCGGGAAACGGGAACCGCGGCTGCGGCCCTCGGTCGCGGCGATGTGACACTATGGTCCTTGTGGATGCGACAGCGCGTCCTAGCGCGAGATGGGGCTCAGGTTCAACCGCGACCGCACTGCAACATTGCCCGCTGCCCTGCGAGAAGCGAACAGGTATCGTGGCTCGTCACCCGGGCCTAGTTCGCCGTCATGGTTTCCTTCACCGCGGCAACCAGCTGCGTCAGCGTGAACGGCTTCGGCAGGAACGCGAACTGCTGGTTCTCCGGCAGGCTCTTCTCGAACGCGTCCTCGGCATAGCCGGAGACGAAGATGATCTTCAGCTCCGCATTGCGGCTGCGCATTTCCTTCAGCAGCGTCGGCCCGTCCATCTCCGGCATCACGACGTCGGAGACGACGAGATCGACCTTGCCGTTGTTCTCCTCGAACGCCTCCAGCGCCTCGACGCCGTTGGCCGCCTCGATCACGCTGTAGCCGCGCGAACGCAGGCCGCGCGCATTCAGCGAGCGCAGGCCGTCCTCGTCCTCGACCAGCAGGATGGTGCCCTGCCCGGTGAGATCCGGCTTCGGCTTGGCGGCATCCGCGACGGCGGCTTCCTTCGCCGCGCCGTTGCCGGCATGCGCCTCCGGTGCGACCTCCTGCTCCTGGCGATGCCGCGGCAAATAGATCCGGAACGTGGTGCCGCCGCCCGGCACGGAATCGACATAGACGAAGCCGCCGGTCTGCTTGACGATGCCGTAGACCGTCGACAGGCCGAGGCCGGTGCCCTTGCCGACCTCCTTGGTCGAGAAGAACGGCTCGAAGATCTTGTCGATGATCTCGTGCGGAATACCGGTGCCGGTGTCCGAAATCTCGATCTTCACGTAGTCGGCTGCCGGCATGCCCTTGTTGGCGAGCTGGGCGGCTTCCTCGGTCGGCACGTTGGCGGTGCGGATGATCAGCTTGCCGCCGTCGGGCATCGCGTCGCGCGCGTTCACCGCGAGATTGACCACCACCTGCTCGAACTGCGAGACGTCGACCTTGACCGGCCACAGATCGCGGCCATGCACGAGATCGAGCTTGACCTTCTCGCCGATCAGCCGGCGCAGCAGCATGGTGAGGTCGCTCAAAGCATCGCCGAGATCGAGCACCTGCGGCCGCAGCGTCTGGCGGCGCGAGAATGCAAGCAGCTGCCGCACCAGCGTCGCGGCGCGGGTAGCATTCTGCTTGATCTGCATGATGTCCTGGAACGACGGGTCGGTCGGCTTGTGCGCGTTGAGCAGGAAGTCGTTCGCCATCATGATGGCCGACAGCACGTTGTTGAAGTCGTGCGCGATGCCGCCGGCGAGCTGGCCGACCATCTCCATCTTCTGCGACTGGTTGATCTGGTTTTCCAGCGCGCGCCGCTCGGTGGTCTCGAGTATATAGACGATCGCGGTCTCGGCGTCGCGCTCGTCCTTCTCGACGGTGGTGACGAAGAACTGGGCGGAGCGCTCCTTAGGCCCGTCGAGCATCACCTCGACCGGCGCGATGTCGCCCTGGCCTTCGGCAGCCTGGTTGATCGCGGCGATCAGCAGGCCCCGGTCGCGCGGATTGACTGCGCGGAAGATCGACTTGGCCGCGCCGCCGTCGCCGTTCAGCCCCTGGGCCAGCTTGGCATAGCGCGCATTGGCACCGACCACATTGCCGCCGCGATCGACGGTCGCGATCGCCATTGGCGTATGGTCGAAGAAGCGCATGAAGCGCACCTCGGCGGCGCGCTCCGGATCGGAATGCTCGTCGCGGGCGCGGCTGATCACCAGCGTGCGCGAGGCGCCCGCCGCGCCGTCGGCGCCGAAGGCGAGCTTGTGATAGAGCCGCACCGGCACGGTCTTGCCGCCGCGCATCCGCAGGTCGATGTCGAACACCTCGGTCTTGACCTCGCCGGGCACCGCCGCGATCGAGGTCAGCAGCGCCGCGCCGTCGCCTGAGACGATGTCGGTCAGCTTCAGGCCGCCCGAGCCGATCTCGGCCAGATCGTAGTCCAGCCAGTTCGCTAGCGTGGCGTTGATATAGGCGATCTCGCCGGCCGGATTGACCGAGAAGAAGCCGCACGGCGCATGATCGAGATATTCGATCGCATGCCGCAGCTCCTGGAACACGTCCTCCTGGCGCTCGCGGTCGCGGGTGACGTCGGCGATCGACCACACCGCGTATTTTGCATCGCGCTTGCCCTCGCCGAGCGGGCGTACCCTGAGCCGCAGCCAGCGGCCTTGTCCACCACCTTGCCCGGCCTCGTGGCCGGCGACACGGACCTCCTCCTGCTGCCGCTTGCCCTCCCGCGCCGCCTTCAAGAGGCGGAACACCGCCTCGGAGACGTCGGGGTTGCCGATGAAGACGCGTTCGACGGGACGGACGTCTTGCGGACCGGCCGCGCCGGTCAGCGTGAGATAGGCAGCGTTGGAATAGACCACGTGGCCGCGGGAGTCGGTGACGACGAGCCCTTCATGGGCGTGGTCGGCGATCCGTCCCATCACCGGGTCGTCGCTCGTGCGGTCGGAAAAGCGGATGATGCCGGCGGCAAGGGCGAACAGGTTGAACAGCCCGACGGTGGCGAGCAGCGCCAGCACAGACAGGATATAGGGCTGCGCCTGGGTCCGGCCGATGGTCATGAGCCAGACGGCCACCGCGACGATGCCGGTGGCGATCAGGAGCACCAGCAGGATGCTGCCGCTCCGCCGCGCTGGCCCGTGAGCCACGAACGGCTCGGTCGCGGGAGGATCGTTGCTATCGGCGGTCATCTGGAGAGACATGGCTCGTCTGCATCACGGAGGCGACCGGCCGGCCACCTCGCCCCTGAGTGCCTGAATCGGACCCGAAAACGCAAGTCCATCAGGCGGCAATTTCGCAAGTTACGCGCATTTCAAGCGGTTTTCCGCCCCTTACTGGCGCAGGCCGGACAGGCCGCGCCTCAGCCGCATCACGTAGCCGATGATTTCGGCAACCGCATGGTAGTGCTCGACCGGGATTTCCTTGTCGATTTCGACGGTCGCATAGAGCGCCCGGGCCAGCGGCACGTTCTCCACGATGGGAATGTCGTGCTCCTCCGCGATCTCCCTGATCTTGAAGGCGAGGTTGTCGACGCCCTTGGCGACGCAGATCGGCGCCGACATGCTGCGGTCATAGGCCAGCGCCACCGAATAGTGGGTCGGGTTGGTGATGATCACCGAGGCCTTCGGAACCTGGGCCATCATGCGTTTCTTGGCGCGCTGGACCCGCAACTGCTTGATCCTGCCCTTGACGTGCGGATCGCCTTCCGACTGCTTGAACTCCTCCTTCATCTCCTGCAGCGACATCTTGTGACGCTCGTACCAGGTCCGGTACTGGAAGAAGTAGTCGGCAATCGCCACCACAGCGAGGAGGGCAACCACCGCCGCCAACAAGTGCACCGTCATGCCGGTGATGGCGGGCAGCAGCTCGGCCGGATCGACCCGCAGGAACGATTCCATCCGCAGCCGGTCGGGCCACAGCACCATGACCATCACGACGCCGAGCGCGATCAGCTTGAACAGGCCTTTGAGGAAGTTCGCCACCGCCTGCTTGCCGAACAACCGCTTGAAGCCGGCCGCCGGCGAGATCTTGGAGAATTTCGGCTTGAGCTGCTCGCCCGACCACACCAGCTGATGCTGGATCATGTTGCCCGCGATCGCCGCCAGCGCCAGCATCAGGAACGGCACCCCGATCGCGGCGACCACGGCGTAGCCGAGCGTCTGGGTCAGTTGCAGCAGGCCGGCACCGTCGGTGCGGATCATCCATGAATTGGCGATCAAATTGCGCAGCGGCATCAAGATGCCGCCGCCGATCGAGCCCGAAAAGGTCGACAGCACCAGCGTGGCGCCGGCGATGACGAACCAGGTGTTGACCTCCTGGCTCTTGACGACGTCGCCTTTCTCGAGGGCATCATCAAGACGTTTTTGCGTAGGGTCTTCTGTTTTGTCTTCGGTATCGTCGGCCATCTCTCCTCCTGATCAATTCATGGGAGCGAGTTGGCGCATGACGCCGTTGAAGTAGTCGAAATAGGTATTCATCATCGCCGCGAGCACGACACCGAAGATCAGGAAGCCGACCACGATCGAGAGCGGCACGCCGACGAAGTAGACCTGCATCTGCGGCATCAGCCGTGCCAGCACGCCGAGCCCGATGTTGAAGACGAGGCCGAACACCAGGAACGGTGCCGACAGCTGCAGGCCGATCTTGAAGGCGGCGGAGAACGCTGAGGTCGCTAGCGCGGCAACGTCGCCGGTCGGCATGATCTCGCCCGGCGAGAAGATGCGGTAGCTCTCGCTCAGCGCCGCAATGACGAGATAGTGGCTGTCGGTGGCGAACAGCAGCGTCAGGCCGAGGATGGTGAGGAAGTTGCCGATGATCTGGCCCTGCTGGCCCTGGGTCGGGTCGACGGCGGTGACGAAGCCGAGCCCGAGCTGCTGCGCGATCACCGAGCCCGCGACGTTGAGCGCCGACAGCGTCACCCGCGCGGTCGCGCCGAGCACGACGCCGATGATGAGCTCATGCACCATCAGGACGCCGAGCGAGGAGATCGACGTCAGGTCGACATGATAGGCGTTGCGATGCAGGGGAAGAATGATCAGGGTCAGCAGCAGCGCGATCGACAGCTTGACCCGTGCCGGGATGTTGCTCTCGCCGAAACCGGGCAGCAGCATCACCATCGCGCCCACGCGCGCGAAGACCAGCACGAAGATTGCGGCCAGCGCCGGAAGCAGGGAGACATCGATGCGCATGACCGCGGCATTAGTGCATCAACCGCCGATGATTCGCGACGAAATCCGCATCATGTGGCTACTGAGCGCGTCCGCCATGAAGGGCAGCGCGAGCAGCAATGTGACGAAGATCGCGAGAATCTTCGGCACGAAGACCAGCGTCTGTTCCTGGATCTGGGTCAGCGCCTGGAACAACGACACCACGACGCCGACCACAAGGCCGACCACCATCAAAGGCGACGACACCAGCACGATGGTCCAGATCGCATCGCGTGCCACGTCGAGAGTTTCAGGGCCGGTCATTGTTGTGTTCTCGCTTTTGCAATCTTGCTTCGCATCGCCCTCGGGATAACGTCCTGACGGACGTCAGATCGGCATCTTCATGATGTCTTCATAGGCCTGGATCACGCGGTCGCGCACCGAGACCAGCGTCGACACCGCAACGTCGGTGTCGGCGACCGCCGTCACCACGTCCATCACATTGGCCTTGCCGGAGGCCATCGCCATGGTCTGCGCGTCGGACTTCCTGCCCGCTTCCAGCACGCTGCCGACGGAGTCCTTCAGCAGCGCGCTGAAGGACGGGCCGGCGACGGCCTGCCCGGCCTTCTCGACACCGCCGCGCTCCATCAATTTCGCGAGGCTGGCGTAGGCGTTGGCGGCGACTGTCGGTGTAGCCATGATTTACGTTCCCTGTTCTTGTTGCGTCAGGACTTGAGGATGTCGAGCGTGCGCTGGATCATCCGCCGCGTCGCGCTGATGATGTTGAGGTTCGCCTCATAGGAGCGCTGGGCGTCGCGCATGTCGGTCATTTCGACCATTGAATTGACGTTCGGATATTTGACGTTGCCGGAGGCGTCCGCCGCCGGATTGCCCGGCTCGTGCTTGATGCGGAATGACGACTGGTCGGGGCGGATCCGGCCGAGCGTCACGACCTGGGCGTCGAGCGAACGATCGAGCGCGGAGGAGAAGGTCGGCACCTTGCGGCGGTAGGGATCGCCGCCCGCGGTCTGCGCCGTCGAATCGGCGTTGGCGATATTTTCCGAGATCACCCGCATCCGCCCCGCCTGCGCGCGCAGGCCCGACGTCGCGATGCTCATCGAGCGGGTGAAATCGCTTGTTCCATCTGCCATGGGATCCTCCTGCCGCGCTCAGGCGGCCTAGCCCTTGCCGATCGCGGTCTTCAGCAGATGCAGGCTCTTGCTGTAGAGCGAGGTGACGGCCGCGTAGTCCATCTGGTTGGCCGACACTTTCAGCATCTGGTCCTCGAGATTGACTGCGTTGCCGGCCGGGCGGGTCTGGAACCCGCTCTTGCCGCGATCATTGTCGAACGTGTCGGGTGCGCCGGACGCCGCCATGTGGGTGGCGCTGGTCTGCATCATCGGCAGCGTCCCCATGCCGCCGCCGACCGTGGTACCGGCCCGGTCGAACTTCGGCTCGACCAGGTCGCGCGGCCGGAAGTTCGGCGTGTCGGAATTGGAAATGTTCTCGGCGAGCACCCGCTGGCGTTCTTGGTGCCACTGCATCTTGCTGCGCAACGCCGACAGGATCGGCAGATCGTTCATGGACATCGCCGCGGCTCCGTTAACCTCTTGGACGCCCCCTGGGCCTTCCGAGGTAGGCAGAATTTGCCCGGTGTATGGTTAACGGGTGGTTAAAATATCGGATGGAGCCGTGGAGAACGCTGCAACAGCGGCCCGCGAGCGCATTTTCGCCACGAATGCTGCGTTAACCAGCACAAACCAAGACAGCGTGGGGCGCTGAGAAGTCGTTTTGGGACAAGCGATTCTTGGTTTATTAATAGAACCTTGGGCTGCAAGCCTCTGGGAATTAAGAAATAGGGCGAATCTCGGGCGCGATTCGCTGCGCAAACCGCGTCTATCAATCCGCGCTCGTTGATGGCGGAAGCTGAGGAAGGCCACGATGGCCGGGGACTCCAATATGCAGGTCATTACATTCGTGTTGGCATTCCTTGTCGTGCTGGCGCTGATCGGCGTCACCGCATGGCTCGTGCGCCGCTTCGCCGGAAACCGCCTCGGCGCCAATGCCAACCGCGGACGCATGCCGCGCCTGGCCGTGATCGACGCCGCCGCCGTCGACGGCCGCCGCCGCCTGGTGCTGGTCCGCCGCGACAATATCGAGCATCTCCTGATGATCGGCGGCCCGACCGACATCGTGGTCGAGCCGAACATCGTCCGGGCGATGCCGGGGCGCGATCAGATGTCGACCCGCCCCGCGGTCGCAGCCGACGCCGCGCCGCCGCGCGTGGCGCCGCTTCCGGATGCCGCCTGGAACGAGAGCGAAGCCGCCCGTTCCGACAATTTCGACCTTCCCGAGCCGGAGCCGGCGCCTCGTCCGGCGCGCCCCTCCTTTGCCGACGAGCTGCGTCGGCCCCCGCCGCCGCTCGCCGAGCGCCGCAGCGATCCGCTGGCGGGCTTCACGGCCGAGCGCAGCGAACCGCGGCCCGATCCGATGCCGCCGCGGCTGCCGCCGCGCTCCGAGCCTGCCATTCCGCGTCCGCCGCGGGCTGCCGAGGCGCCGAAGGCCCCGCCGCGGGCGCCCGAGCGTGCCGTCACGCCGCCGCCACCGCCTCCCCCTGCTCCGCCGCCGGTCGCAACCCAGGCGCCCCCGCCGGCGCCGCCGGCATCGAACGCCGATGCAAATTTGGCCGAGATGGCGCAGCGGCTCGAGGCGGCACTGCGCCGCCCGACTGGCGCCGGCGAGACCGTCGCGCCGCCGGTTGCGCCCGAGGCGCCGCCGGTTCGCGCGCCGCGTAGCGAGCCGCCTACGCCGCCCGCCAACGGACAGAAGAGCGGCTTCGAGAATCTCGAGGACGAGATGGCATCGCTGCTCGGCCGACCGAAGAATCCTTCGTGAGGTTCGGGACAGTCCCGCGTAGAGTTTTTTTCATCGCTGTCCTGATCGCCGCCGGATCCTTCGCCGATCCGGCGATGGCGCAGGACATCAGCATCAATCTCGGCGGCGGCAATGGCGGCGTGACCGAGCGCGCGATCCAGCTGATCGCGCTGCTCACGGTGCTGTCGATCGCGCCGTCGATCCTGGTCATGATGACGTCGTTCACGCGCATCGTGGTCGTGCTCTCGCTGCTGCGCACCGCGCTAGGCACCGCGACCGCGCCGCCGAACTCGGTGATGATCGCGCTCGCGATGTTCCTCACCGCCTTCGTGATGGGGCCGGTGCTGCAGAAATCCTATGACGACGGCATCAAGCCGCTGGTCGCCAACCAGATCGGCGTCGAGGAAGCGCTGCAGCGCGCCTCGGTCCCCTTGCGCGGCTTCATGCAGAAGAATGTCCGCGAGAAGGATCTGAAGCTGTTCATGGACCTCTCCGGCGAGCCGCCGCCGGCGACACCGGAGGAGATGTCGCTGCGCATCCTGGTGCCGGCCTTCATGATCTCCGAGCTGAAGCGCGCCTTCGAGATCGGCTTCCTCTTGTTCTTGCCGTTCCTGATCATCGACCTCGTCGTCGCCTCGGTCTTGATGTCGATGGGCATGATGATGCTGCCTCCGGTGGTGGTCTCGCTGCCGTTCAAGCTGATCTTCTTCGTGCTGGTCGACGGCTGGGCGCTGGTCGCCGGCAGCCTGGTGCAGAGTTACGGGGGGTAGCCCCGCGAAACATTCATGGCCCGTCAGCTGGATCGGCCGTGCCGTTGCACTATCATGCGCGGCACCGCATCCAGGGAGCCGCGCCGTGCAGCAGCCATTCAACCGCGCCGCAGAAGACCTCGGCAACGCCATCCATCTCGAGCATGTCAACGTGCAGGTGCCGGACCAGCGCCTCGCCACGCTGTTCTACATCGCCGGCATCGGACTGACCCGCGATCCCTATCTGATGGTCTCCGACAGCAACATGTGGGTCAATGCCGGCCGCAGCCAGTTTCATCTGCCGAGCGGCAGGCCGCAGGTGCTGCGCGGCCACACCGCAATCGTGATCGCCGGACGGCAGGCCCTGCTGCAGCGGCTTGCCGCGGTCGCGCCCAAGCTCGAGGGCACCGCGTTCAGCTATCGCGAGCGCAACGATCACGTCGAGGCCATTTGCCCCTGGGGCAACCGCCTGCGCTGCTACGAGCCCGACGCCGAGCGGTTCGGGCGCGTCGTGCTCGGAATGCCCTATGTCGAGTTCGACGTGCCGCGCGGCACGGCCGAGGCGATCAGCCGGTTCTATCCCGAGATCATGGGCATCCCGGCCAGCGTCGTGAACGGCGACGGTGTCGTCGCGCGCGCCAAGGTCGGCAAGGATCAGTATCTGCAATTCCGCGAGACCGACCAGGCGCAGCCGGAATTCGACGGCCATCACATCCAGATCTACATCACCGACTTCTCGGGTCCCTACAAGCGGCTGCGCGAGCGCAACCTGGTGTCCCGCGAGGACAATCAGTACCAGTACCGCTTCTGCGACATCGTCGATCCCGCCGATGGCCGGCACCTGTTCACCGTCGAACATGAGGTGCGTAGCGCCACCCATCCGATGTATCTGCGGCCGCTGGTCAACCGCAATCCGGCGCAGACCAACCGCACCTTCGCCAACGGCTACGACCAGGCGCCGTGGGCGATGGGGCCGGACCAGTATGACGGATGAGCGCGCGCTCATCCGCATCGCGACATCATCCGCAATCCCAGCCACGAGACGACATGCTTCCCTCCCAGCGCCATCTGTTCGATATCCCACGCGGCGTCTGCTACCTGAACTCGGCATCCTACAGCCCGCTGCCGTTGAAGACGCTCGACGCCGGCCGCGCCGCGGTCGGGCGCAAGGGCCAGCCCTGGACCATCGACGCCGGTTTCGCCGGCCGCCAGCATGAACGCGCCCGCACCGCGGCGGCACGCCTGATCAATGCCGATCCTGATGACGTCGCGCTGATCCCGGCAATCAGCTACGGCATAGCGACCGTGGCGAAGGCGCTGACCGTTCCCCGCGGCACCCGCGTCGTCGTGCTGGAGAACGATCACTCCTCGCCGGTGCTGGAATGGCACGCCCGCGCCGAGGCGCAGGGCTTCGTCGTCGACACCGTGCGCCAGCCCGCCGACGGCGACTGGACGTCGGCGGTGCTTGCAACGATCGACCGCTCAGGCGCGCCGCCGGTCGGCCTCGCCTCGATCTCGTCAGTGCATTGGTCCGACGGCGGCATCATCGACGTCGACATGGTGCAGGCCGCGCTGCGGCGGCAGGGTGCGATGTTCGTGATCGACGCGACGCAGAGCGCGGGTGTCGTCGCGATGGACGTGACACGACTTGATCCGGACGCCGTGATCTTCCCCACTTACAAATGGCTGATCGGCCCTTACGGCCGCGCTTTCCTGTACGTTGCAAAGCGCCACCAGAACGGCGTGCCGCTGGAGCAGACCTCCGCCGGCCGCCGCAATGTGAACTCCGAGAACCCCGTCTATTTCGGAGATCTCGCCTATGTCGACAATGCCCGGCGTTATGACATGGGCGAGCGTGATCATTTCATTACGCTGGAGATGGCTTCGATCGGCATGGAGATGATAGCGGAATGGGGCGCTGCTGCCGTCAGCGCGCGGCTCGCGATGCTGAACGGGCGGATCGCCGATGGGGTGCGCGATCTCGGGCTCAATTTGCTGGCGCGCGGCCTGCGTGCGCCGCACATCCTGAGCCTCGGCATGGCCGGCGGAATTCCGAAGGAGCTGATCGCGCGGCTCGCCGCGGAGAACATCTATGTCGCGCTGCGGCTCGGCCGGATGCGGATATCGCCGCACGTCTTCAACGACGAGGCGGATGTCGAGCGCCTCATCGCCGTCTTGACCAAAGCGCTGCGCGGCTAGCCGCGCTTTCGTCCCAGCGCCACGACGCTGAACAATTCAATCGCCAGCGCGACCGCGACCCCCGCCGCACCGATCACGAACAGCAGCGCATAGTCGCCGCCGCTCTGCGCGAACAGGTAGGACAGGCCGTAGGCGCCCGCCGCCTGGAACAGTGCGAAGGTCGTGGTCGCCTGCGCCCAGGCCGAGCGCTGGCTCGCGGCGGAATGCGGGATCAGCTCGTGGATGCGGCCGATCACCAGCGGCACGATGCCTGGCGTGAAGCCGCCGACGATGAGGCTCGACACGATCAGCGCGGCGGGCGAGTTCGTCACGGCGGGCAGCGCGACCGCAACGGCCTCGATCAGGAACGCCGCGCGCAGCGCCGCAGCGAAGCCGGCGCGATCGGCGAGATGTCCCGTCAGCAGCGGGCCGACCACGGCACCGATGCCGTACAGCACCCAGTAATATGATCCTGCCGCGATCCCCTGCCCGAGGCCGCGGGCGACATAATCGACCAGGAACACCATATGCGGCACCAGCGCCAGCGCATTGAGGCCATATTCCACGCACAGCGCGATCACCAGCGGCGAGCGCACACCATGCGCAGCAACAGGCTGCCCGGCCGCAGCATGCGCGGCAGGCACTTCCGCGGGCCATGCCTTCCAGCTGATCAATGTCAGCACCGCCGACAGCACGCCAAGGCCGTACCAGGCCTGCTTGACGCCCTGCTGCAGCAACAGCGGCACCAGTGTGCCGGATGCGGCGACGCCCAATCCGACACCGGCGAAGATCACGCCGCCGATCAGGCCGCGCTTGCTCGGCGCGGTGTGCGGCAGGATCGTGCTCGCCGCCAGCACCATGATCACGCCGCCCGTCACGCCTGCGAGAAAGCGGAAGCCGAAGAACCAGATGAAGGAGATCGGCACCGAGCACGCAAAGCAGGTGATCGCGGCCAGCAGCATCATGCCGCGCAGCGCCCACACCGAGCCGATCCGCGCGCCGAGGTCGCGGGCGATCAAGGCGCCGGCGAGATAACCGGCAAGATTGGCGGCACCGAGATAAACCGCTTCCGCCGGCGTGAACCACTTTGCTGCGATCAGCGCCGGAATCAGCGGCGTGTAGGCGAAGCGCGCCAGCCCGAGCCCGACCAGCGAGGCGCAAAGTCCCGCGGCAGCGGACAGCCACAGCGGCCCGCCGGCATCGCGATGCGGCTCGACGCGATGGCGCCGGTCATGATCGACATTGGCTGACATGGACATCGCAGTAGGCCCTCCGGCCGTTCGTGAAAAATGATTAGTTACGATCGCAGCAATCGATCGCAGCGATCACAGCTCACCTCTCCCGACGAGAGAGGTGCCCAGTTCGATGTGCCAAAAGCCGTGAGCGCCTCAGTGTCCGGCGCTCTGGCCGCCGTCGACGTGCAGGATCTCGCCGGTGACGAAGGCCGCGCCCTCCAGGAACAGCACGGCGTCGACGATGTCCTTCATCTCGCCCATGCGGCCGACCGGATGCAGCTTGGCGAGGAAGTCGTGGGTCTCGGGGGCGTGCATCGGCGTCTTGATCACGCCGGGCGCCACTGCGTTCACGCGGATGCCCTTGGCGGCATATTCGATCGCAAGCGACTTAGTCGCCGCGCTGAGCCCGCCCTTGGTCAGCGAGGCCAGTACCGAAGGCACGTTGCTGTTGGCATGGTCGACCAGGCTCGTCGTGATCTGCACGATATGCCCCGACCCCTGCTTCACCATCTCCTTCGCCACGCGGCGGGTGATGTAGAAGAAGCCGTTGAGGTTGGTTGCGAGCACCGACGCGTAGTCCTGGTCGGTGTGATCCGTGAACGGCTTGGCGACGAAGATGCCGGCATTGTTGACCAGCGTGTCGACGCGACCGAAGCGCGCCAGCGCCTGCTTGACGACTCGGTCCGCCACCTCGGGATCGCCGATGTCGCCCGGGACCGCCAGCACATCGGCATCGGTCGATGGCTTGATGCTGCGGGAATTGGCGACGACGCGATAGTTGCGGTCGCGATAGCCCTTGACGAGCGCCTCGCCGATCCCCTGCGACGCACCGGTGATGATGGCAACCTTCTGCTCTGCACCCATGATCTCTCTCCATCTGTGATGAGGCTGCGACAGCGCCGCCTCGATGGAGAGCAAGCTAGATACATCCGCTTTCCGCGCGAATGCCCGCTATTCGGCAGACACTCTTCCGCGACGCGAACGACTGGCCTGGCTGGCCTCACGTGTCAGCCGCTCGAAATAGCGCTTCAGCCGCGGCGCCGCGAAATCGACGAAGGCGCGCACCTTGGGCACGTCGAAGCGACCTTGCGGCGCCAACAGATGCACCGGCAAGGCCGGATGCTCGTCCTTGGCAAGCAGGATCTGCAATCGCCCGTCACGGATTTCCTCGGCGATGTGATAGGAGAACAGCCGGGTGACGCCGTGCCCTTCGCTGGCCGAGGCGACCGCCGCCCGCACCGTGTTGACGACCAGGCGCGGCGCGAACTGGACCGCGCGCGCCACCCTCGACTTCGCGGCCGGCGGAAAGCTCCAGGAGTCGAGCCCGAAATGCGTCATCGCGATGATCTGGTGCTTTGCGAGATCAGCCGGCTCGCCGATCACGGGATGCTGCGCGAGATAGCCGGGCGACGCCGCGACCACGCGACGCACCTCGCCGAGCTTGATCGCGACAAAATTGGAATCGGCGAGCTGCGCGATGCGCAGCGCGACGTCGATGCCCTCGTCGATCAGGTTGACGGTGCGATCGAGCATCACGAGCCGCACCGTCACCGCCGGATACTCGGTCATGAAGGCGTCGATCAGCGGCCGCAGCACGTCCTCGCCGACGACGACGGGTGCGGTGATGGTCAGCGTGCCGCGCGGCGCCGACCGTTCGCCGCCGGCCGAGATGTCGGCCTCCTCGAGCTCGCTGAGGATCCGCCGGCACGCCGCCGCGTAACGCTGGCCGGCGTCGCTCAGCTTCAGCGACCGCGTGGTGCGATGAAGCAGCTCGGCCCCGACATGATGCTCGAGGAACGCGATCGCCCGGCTGATCGCCGCCGGCGAGCGCCGCAGCTTCCGCCCCGCACCGGCAAGGCTGCCCTCGTCGACCGCCGCGACGAAGACCTTCATGGCGTCGATGCGGTCCATCGCTCTCCCCGGTTCGCGGCCGCCGCTAGCCCTTTACATCATACTGCTTGCTGAGATGATCGCCGATCTGCACCAGCATCGCGACGCATTCGGGATAGCCGGGCCTTGCCACCGTGGCTTCGTTGGCACTGGCGCGGAATTCCCAGCTGTCGCCGTCGCACAGCACGGAGATGTCGATGCCGTCGGGGCAGTCGGCATGGGCCTTCAACTCGGCCCGCGCCATCGCGACGAGTTCGGCTTCGGTCTTGATCGGCTTGCTCATGTGACGGCGTCCTTCCGGCTGGCGACAATCAGCCATGGTTGCCGATTTGGCGACGAAATGTCGAGAGGACGCACCCGATCACGGGCTGTTGCAATTGACAAATTGCAGGTCCCCGGCGAACATCGGGCTCGGTCGATACCACCCGCCGCTTGCACCCCGCCCCGGGGACGGTGAACGTATCAAGCCAGGTTTCAGGCTTCCTTTGCCCGCACGAACGGGTCAGCAATGCAAGCCCCTGACGCTTTCCGTTCGTCGATGCAAAGGCTGATCCCATGCGCGACTTTCGTGATGCCAAGGCCATGGCGCAGACACTGCGCGAAGCGCTCGCCGCCAAATCGATCCCCCTCACCCACAGCGACAGCCTGGAGCTGATCGCCAGATTGTTCGGCCAGCGCGACTGGAACACGCTGGCGGCGCGGATACAGGCCGCCGGACCGCCGAGCACGCCGGCACAGGCTGCAGACTCCACCGCAGAATCACCGCCGATCGTCATGCGGCAGGAAGTCGCGGTGGATTCAGCCGCGCTCAACAATTATGCCGGGTTCTACAAGCTCAACGACCGCGCCGTGTTCACGGTGACACCTGACGGAGATCATCTGGTGATGCGACTGACCGGGCAGCGCCCGATGCGGTTCTTTGCAGAGAGCGTGACCGAATTCTTCGCCAGGATCGTCGACGCGCAGGTCAGCTTCGTTGTCGGACCGGACGGACGTGCCAGCTCGCTGATTCTGCATCAGAACGGCAGCGATATCGCGATGGCGCGCATCGACGCCGCAACGGCACGGAAGATCGCCGATCAGACGGCGGAGCGCGTCAAGAACCAGTCGGCCAATCCTGGAACCGAAGCTGCGCTGCACCGGCTGATCGATGGGATCGCCAGGGGGAATCCCAACTACAATGAGATGAGCCCGCCGCTGGCGGCGGCGACCCGCAAGCAGATGGCGTGGCTTCAGCCCCTCGCGGACCTCGGCACGATCCAGTCGATCCGCTTTCTCGGTGTCGGCGAGCAAGGCGAAGACGTCTATAGCGTCAGACAGGCGAACGGCGCTACGCACTGGCGCATCGCGCTCGACGACAAGGGGATCATTTCGACCGCGTGGGTGACTCCCGGCCCGTGAGAGCCGGCGCCGCTCGAGCGTTTTCAAGCGAAGTGGACACCGGTTCGCCTGAATAAAACGCGTCAAGACAAAGATCTAGAGCTTCGGTTCTGATTCAATCAGAACCGAAAATGCTCTACGGAGTCGCGCCGGCGCGGCGCTCGCCCTTGATGACCGGCAGCGCGCTGACCGGCGCGGCCTTCGGCTTCTCCGGCAGCGATCCGGTCGTAACCGGATCGGTCAGCGGCGCGCGGGCGGTGGCGTCGGGAAAGCGGGTCTTCATTTCGCGGATGAAGCCGTCGAGCGTGTCGACGCTGGCGGCCATCCGCGCGATCTGGGCGAACTCGGCGCTTGAGGTCGCGACCGGCTTGCTGGCCGCGTCGAACGCCAGCTTGTCGGCATCGCCGGACATCAGCGGCGCGTATTTTTCCCGGAATCGGGACAGGCCGATGGTGTCCTCGGCGAGCGCATAGCCGACCACGGCGCGGATGACGTCGGCCTTCTCGCTCGGATTGAGCGGGGTGAAGTCGCGCCAGCGGTCGCCGTAATAGAGCTCGATCTGCTCTGATGCCTCGCGCCAGTGCCGCGACGCCCAATAGATGTCCGAGCGTAGCCGGATCGCCTCGCGGCCGGTGATGTTCGAGATGATGTCGAGCGCGAGGTCGTGGCGACCGACGTCGCTCTGCGCGCGCGCCTCGAGCAGGAGCCGCTGCTGGCGCAGTTCGCCGGAGAGATCCGCAATGCGGGTCGAGCGCAGCGCGCCAATGGCGCGGTCGGGCTTTCGGTTCATCAGATAGACCATCGCAAGTCGCGCGGCGACCTGGGCGCGCGCCGCGCCTTCGAGCCGCTTGTCGACCTGGTACTGCAGGAGGTCGGCGGCCTGGTCGAGCAAATCGACGCCGACGAGACGGTCGGCGAGACGGCGAATCATCTCGTCGCCGCGGCGGCCGATCGGCGTCAGCTCGCGATAATCGTAGAAGGTGCCGAGCGCATCGATCGGCGCCATCTCGTCGCCCTTCGGGCCGAGATAGAGCTGCACGAACAACGCCGAGGCGGCATCCTGCGCCTGGCGCGATTCCGGCGCGTTCGGCTGCAGCCGTGTCGCCGCGCGGGTCACCGCGAAGGCATCGGCGTAGCGCGCGGTCTCGGCATAGATCTTCGACAGCACGTACAGCGTCTTCAGTTCGATATTGTCGCCGCGCCACAGCATCGACAAGAGCTCGAGCTCCTTCAGCACATCGTCGCGGCCGATCTCGCCGCGCTTCTGCCGCAGCAGCGTCTCCAGCAGTCTGCCTTCGGCGGCGGCCTGACGGTCGGGCGCACTGGCGGCGAAGCGATAGGCGTCGAGCGCATCCTTCTCCTGGCCGAGCGCTTCGGCGAGCCGGCCGCGCAGCACCGCAACCGCGGGCTTGAGCGCGTCGGGAACGCCGACCACGTCGAGATCACTCTTGCGCCGCGCGGCGCCGGCATAGTCCTTGACCTCGAGCGAGGCCTTCATCGAATCCATGGTGACGATGCGCTGCAGATCGGGGGGCAGCGTCGCGACCGCGAATTCGGCGTTCTTGAACTTTTCGCGCGCCTCGGGCCATTTGCCCTCGCGGGCGAAGGCCAGCCCCTTCCACAATTGGGAATCGTAACCGTTGCCGATCACCGGATTGGCGAGGTCCTTGAGGCCCTGCGCCGGGTGCCCGATCAGGATGCTGGCAACCGCGTGCACCATCACCACGGACGCCGCCTCGCTGCCGCGCTTGCTCTCGGACAGTATCAGATTGGCGACACCATGGGCTTCCTGGTACATGCCGCGCGCCATGTAGAAATCGGCGAGATCGAGCCGCGCCTGCGGCAGCTGCTCGGCATTGGCCGTCGAAGCCGCCGCAATCAACCCGTCGAGCTGCTTGAGGAAATTCTCCGACTGGTTCTTGCGCCACTCGTCCGGATCGAACAGCGGCTTCACCGCCGCGGTCGCGCGCTCGGCGGCGACGTCGGCCGACGACAGCGTCAGGCCGCCGGGCCGGCCCAGCACCACCTTGTCGGCGCCGACCTCCGCCTTGACGTCGTCGGCGTTCGGATGAACCACGACGCCGTGAATTGATTCCAGCAGCGAGAGCTCGACGAAGTCCTGCCGCTTGATGATGCCGCGGGTCGGCGGCGGCGCGGTCACGACCCAGAGCGTATCGCCCGCATCGGGATCGATCAGTTTGTGGAGCTGGCCGGGATTGGCGAGCGGCACGCTGACATTGGCGAGCGAGGGCTCGCTGATATTGCGCACCACGCTGAGCGGCAGCGGCGGCTTCTGCACCCGGTCGGCGAAGGTCAGCGTCCAGCTCACGCCGCGCGAGCGATCGTCGCTCTCGAGCGACGGCATCTGCGGCCGGTTGAGGCGGAAGCGCACCGCCTGCCCCTTCTCCAGCGCGATCCGGTTGACATCTGATATCAGCGAGCCGGCCTTGGCGCGGATCGGATCGATGTCGATCGCCTCAGGCGTGTCGAACACCATCCAGACCGTGTCGGCGCGTCGGAACAGCGCCGCCGGCGTCGCGCCGGGGAATGAGAACGTCACCCGCAGCCCGTCGCTGTCGCGCAGGGCTTCGACCGCGGACGAGGCGCTGGCGCGCGCCTCTGCAGGGGGTGACGGCGCCGCCGCTGGCTTCGGCGCCTCCATGGCCGGCGCGGCTGCGACAGCAGGCGCAGGCTTTGGCGCGTCGCTTTGTTCCATCGCAGCGCCGCCCTCGCGCGGCGCGGCCGGTGCAGCGGCCTTCTCGATCTCGGCCACCGGCGCCGCGGCGATCTTCGGCAGCTCCGAATTGGGCAGCTCGGATCTCGGCTGTTCCGATTTGGCGGGCGCGGGCACCGGCTGTTCGGTCGTGGCCTGTTCTGACTTGACCGGCTCCGACTGCATCTGCTCGGACTTTGCCTGCTCGGACCTTATCTGTTCCGATTTGGCCGGTTCCGCCTTGGGTTGCTCTGCCTTGGGTTGCTCGGACTTGATCTCGATCTTGGCCTGCTGCGCGATGCTCTCCGACGTCACCGGCGCGATCGCAGCCGCCCCTTTCGGTTTGCCGCGCGGCGTCGGCAACAACGAGCTCAGCGAAGGCTTCGCCGCCTGCTGCTGCTCGCTCTGCTGGAAGGCGACATCGACAATGTAGTTCTTCTCGTCGCGGAACGAATGCACGTCGACATCGCCAATCAGCGTCACGTCGACCGCCGAGGTATCCGTGTCGGCGCGCGAGCTGATCGACGCGACGTTCGGGGGAGCGGCAACCTTGGCATCGGCCAGGTCGAAGCTCAGGACCGAGTTGAAGGACAGCGTCAACTTCTGCTCGTTCAGCACCGAGGAGACGCTGACCCCGTCGGGAACCTCGAACACGAAACGGACGAAGGTGGGCTGCACCAGTGCGCGAACCCGGATCGGCGGCTTCTTCTTGGCGGCATCGGCGGCACGCTGGATGCGCAGCAGACGCTCGGCGGCACGGGCGCGCTCCGCCAGCTCGCGGATCACTTCCTGCGGCAACGACGGCGGCGGGCCGGTCCAGCCGTCGGGCAGGAAGTCGACGAAGATGCGCTCGCCGGCGGTCATGGTGTTGATGGTGACGCGGCGCGCCAGCGACAGGCGGATCGCCGAACCGTCGGGATCGCGGCGCGCAGCGCCGACATAATCGGGCACCGCATCGGAGAGTTTCTCGACGGGGATATCGACCGGACGCTTGAAGCGGATCACGATGATCGAGCCGGCGGTCGTGACCTCCGACTCGACATCCTCCGTCAGCTTCAGCACCAGCCGGGCATAGCCGTTCGCGGCGGAGAATGTCGCCTCGCCCGGCACCGCCGGCGGGTCCTGGGCCCGCACTGTGGTCGGACATGTGAGGGTTGCAAGGGCAAGGCCGGTGGCGAGCAGGCACAGACGCGCAGTCCGCGCCCAGGCGCGGCCTCGCGACCATGTTTCAGCGGCAGCCGTTCGCGCCATCTCGAAACGTCTTCTCGGGACCTCAGCCATACCAGCGCGAAGCGCCCTCGCCCACGCGTTCCGATCTTGGATCGGGCGGCGTTAAGGAGCTGTTAACGTCAACGGATTGTTTCCGACGGGGCAACGAAGCAACCAGGCAGGTGTGTTTGAAGTGGGTTTCGCAGCCGGCTTGGCCCCTGCGGTAATCTGCCGGCAATGGGTGTATCAGACCACAGTCGAACGTGTTTGCCGCATGGTTAAAGAACACTTGCCATCACATTGGAACGGCTCGCGGAAATGGATGGTTCAAGCTGCCGCTTGCTACGACGAGATTCGACATCCAGGATCATCTGAAAGCACTTGAGCAGCAAACCGCTTGTAATTGCAGCGGCGCTGGATGAGGACGATCCATCTTTCGTCGCTACGGCTATCGCCGACGTCGCGAAGGCGCGTCGCCTGGCTCGCGCACGAAACCTACCGAAAATTAGCCTCCGAGGCTGACACGCTCCGTCAATTCGTCTTCGGCGTGAGCATCTTGCCTTCGATCTTGGGCAGATCGTCTGTTGAAACCGACTTGTCGCCGCCGGCGCGGCGGGCGAGTTCGACCGTGAGCCGTTCGGCGGCCTCGGGCTGCATCAGGCCGAGGATGTCCGACATCTTGCGCGGCTGGATCTGCGAGGCGATCTGGTAGAGCACGGTCATCTCCAGCCGATCGAACACTTTTGCGGCGTCCTTCGGCTTCATGTTCTCGTACATGGTGACGATGCCCTTGAAGCGGGCGGCGTCGGCTTCTGCCTTGGCCGCCGCATCGGCATTCGCCTTGGCATCATTGGCCTTGGCCTCCTCGACCTTGGCCTCGATGCGCTTCTCGGCGGCCTTCAGCAGGCTTTCGCGGATCTCGACCTCGCGGGCGCGCGTCTCGAGCTCCTGGCGGCGCGACTGCAGCCGTTCCAGGATCGCGCGTTCGGACGCCGACACCGGCGGCGGCGCATCCAGATTGACCACCACGCCGTCGGGCTTGGGCGCCTCCGCGGCCGGTGCGGCCGGTTTCGGAGCCTCGTCCTTCTTCGCGTCCTTGCCCTCGACCGATCCCGTGATATCGCCGGGATCGGCCTTGATCTTGCCGTCGGCAACGGACTTGGGAGCGCCGGGGAAGTTGAAATTCTGCTGCGCCCAGGACGGGCCGGCCGACGGCGCGTCGTCGGCAAACACGTAACCGCCATCGAGCACGAGGCCCGCGACCTTCAGCACCATCAGGCCGAAGATCGCGACCAGCACCACGGGCATCACTCTGATGTCACGAAGCAATTTCATGCAGCGAGGCCGCCGGCCCTCCTGCGCTCGGTGAAGGCTTCAGCCGCCGCGGCAACCGCGCGCGCCGCCGAAACCCTGGGTGCCTGCGCCGCCGGCGCAGCAGGCGCCGCTGCTGCCGGTGCATGCGCGGGCTCCGGCGGACGCGCGGCCATCGCGATCTTGGACAGGCGACGCACCACACCATCACCTTCCGCCAGCTGGTTCTTCAGCTGCGCCGACATCTGCACCGCCGCATCGAGCTGGTTGCCGAGGTTCTCGTTGACGTCGCGCACCGCGTGCTTCAACCCGCCGATCGCCCGCTCGGCGATCTCGGTCGCGGTGATCAATTCGGCGATCGTCGCCTTCAGCGAATGCTCGTCCGCCTTCAGCCGCTGCAGCCGCTTGTTGAGCAGCCAGCAATAGCCGATCGTCAGCATCAGCAGCACGGCCACCAGACTCTCGATTGCCAGTCCAAGCACATGACTCATGGTGCCTCCATCATCTTGGTCCGCTCGTCCGCCTTCTCGAACATCGCGAAGGTGGTTTGGGGTTTACGCAAATTCTTGGTGACGCGGATCGCGACGCGGTCGCCGACGCGGCCCATGCGCCCCTCCGTCAGGGTGACATTGCCGCAGCGGACCGAGACCAGCGCGTCGGAGCGGATGTCCAGCGGCAGCGTGTCGCCGACCTTGAGCTTCATCAGCTCCTTGAGCGGGATATCGGCCTCGTACAGTACCGCATCGACCGCAATCTCAGCCTGCGCCACCTCGGTGGCGAAATGGCCTTCCCAGATCGGATCGCGGCCGAACTTTTCGCCCATGAACATCTGCAACAGCACGTTGCGGATCGGTTCGATGGTGGCGTAGGGCAGCAGCAATTCGATATTGCCGCCGCGGTCTTCCATGTCGATGCGCAGGCGCACCAGGATCGCCGCGTTGGCCGGGCGGCTGATCGCGGCAAAGCGCGGGTTGGTCTCGAGCCGGTCGATCGTGAAGGTCACCGGCGACAGCGGCCGGAACGCCTGCTCGGCATCCGACAGCACCACCTCGACCAGCCGCTTCACGAGGTTGGTCTCGATCGTGGTGTAGGGCCGGCCCTCGATCTTGAGCTGGGTCTGGCCGCGGCGGCCGCCGAGCAGCACGTCGATCATCGAATAGATCAGGTTGGAGTCGACCATGGCGAGGCCGAAATTCTCCCATTCCTCCGCCTTGAACACCGAGAGCACCGCCGGCAGCGGGATCGAGTTCATGTAGTCGCCGAAGCGCACCGAGGTGATGCGGTCGAGCGAGACCTCGACGTTGTCGGAGGTGAAATTGCGCAAGCTGGTCGTCATCAACCGCACCAGGCGGTCGAACACGATTTCGAGCATCGGCAGGCGCTCGTAGGACACCATCGCGGAATCGATGATGGCGCGGATGCCGGAATGATCGTCGAGGCTGACGTCGCCGACCGTGAAGCCGAGGAGATTGTCGATCTCCTCCTGCGACAGCACGCGCTCGCCGTTGGTGTTCTTGCCGCCGAAGTCGCGGCTGCCGTCCTCGACCATGGCGGCCCATTGCAGCGCCATGTTCTCGGTGAGCTCGTTCTTGGCAGCTTCCGCCGCGGCCGCCGCGGGATCCTCGGAATCGAGCGAGGCTTCCCACTGGGCCGCAATGGCGTCCTGGTCCATCTGGTCGTTGCCGGCCATGGCTTTACATCCGCCCCGTCACTGGATCACGACTTCCTTGAACAGCACCGCGTTCACCTGGTTAGGCGCCAGTGCGAGGTTGACCCGCTTGGTCAGCTCTTCCTTGAGACGGAACAGGCCGGCCGAGCCGTTGAGGTCGCTCGGGCGCAACTCGCGCATATAGGTCTGGAACAGGTCGGTGACGCGCGGCAGCGCCGGCTTGATCGCCTCGACCTGCTTCTCTTCCTTGATCTCGAGCACGAGCTTCAGCTTGAGATATTGCACCCGCTCGCCGGGCGCGCCGACCAGATTGACCAGCATGTCGGGCACGTCGACGAAGCTCGGCGGCTTCGGCGGCGGCGCTTCGGCGTGCTGCTCCTCGCCGTGACCGCGCATGAAGAAGAACCATCCGCCCGCGCCCGCGCCGAGCACGACGAGGAAGCCGACGACGGCAATGATCAGCTTGAGCTTGCCCTTCTTCGGAGCGGCCGCGCCCTCGCCGCCATCCGTCTTTTCCTCGTCCGCCATCGTCCGCTCGCTTCGACTCGAAGGATGCGAACGCGATTTGCCCCAGCTTTGGCTTGAAGACGCGATACAAAGGCCGCCGGCGCACACGCGCCCCAATGCCGGCAACACTGGGGCCATAATGGTTAACGGAAGATTAGGATTTACCTTCCACTAGGAAAAAACTGCCGGGCAACATGGTCAACAAGACCTTTCTGCCGCCCGGGACGGCGCCCTGCAAAACACCTAAACCATTCAAATATCTGATTATTTCAAGTTGGCACGGGTTTCGCTGAGAGGACGACGTGACTGGCGGGTTTGGGAGAACCCAATGGTTACCGACGGTCCGGCGTGAAGGTTTGGGAGAACCATTCGCATCGGATCACCTCACAGGGGAGAACCACCGATGCAGAATACGCTTCTGGTCGGACTATCGAAGCAGATGGTGCTGGAACGGCAGATGGATGTCGTTTCCAACAACATCGCGAACATGAACACCAACGGCTACAAGGCCGACCGGTCGCTGTTCCAGGAATATCTGTCCTCGAACGCGCATGAGGACAATTTCGCGTCCTCCGACCGCCGCGTCTCCTTCGTGCAGGACCGCGCGACCTTCCACGACTTCTCGCAGGGCCCGACCGAAGAGACCAAGAATCCGCTCGACGTCGCGATCGACGGCAACGCCTTCCTGGTGGTGCAGACGCCGGGCGGCGAGCGTTACACCCGCGACGGCAACCTTCAGATCAATAATCGCGGCCAGCTCGTCACCGCCTCGGGCTATCAGGTGCTCGGCACCGCCGGCCCGATCACGTTCCAGCAGACCGATCACGACGTCAACATCGCCCCCGACGGCAACGTCAGCGTGCTCGAGGGCACGTCCCGCCTCGACTCGATCCGCGGCAAGCTGCGCCTGGTCTCGTTCGCGCAGGCCCAGCGCCTGCTGAAGGAAGGCTCCAACCTTTATGTGCCGGGCGAAGGCGCGGTGCCGCAGCCGGACACCAAGGCGCAGATCCGCCAGGGCTTCATCGAGAAGTCGAACGTCAATTCCGTCGTCGAGATGAGCCGCATGATCGAGATCACGCGGACCTACACCCAAATCGCCTCGCTGCTCCAGCAGCAGAGCGACCTGCACAAATCGGCGATCGAGAAGCTCGCCGACGTGCCGAACTGATCCGGGGGACTGACAGATGCGCGCACTCTATACCGCGGCGACCGGAATGGCGGCACAGGAACTCAGCGTTCAGGTGATCTCCAACAACATCGCGAACCTGCGTACCACCGGCTACAAGAAGCAGCGCGCCGCGTTCCAGGACCTGATCTACGACCATGTGCGCCGGGTCGGCGCGCAGGCCTCCGACCAGAACACCATCATGCCGATGGGCATCGACCTCGGCGGCGGCGTCAAGACCGTCGGCACACCGCGGATGATGACCCAGGGCACGTTGTCGCCGACCGGCAACGATCTCGACATCGCGATCCGCGGCGAAGGCTTCTTCAAGATCCTGATGCCGGACGGCACCTTCACCTACACCCGCGACGGCTCGTTCCAGATGGACAATCAGGGCCGCATCGTCAACGCGCAGGGCAATTTGGTGCAGCCGACGATCACGATCCCGCAGAACGCCTCCGGCCTCACCATCAATGCGCAGGGTCAGGTCTCGGTAACGCTGCCGGGCCAGACCGCATCGACCACGATCGGCCAGATCGGCTTGACCCGCTTCATCAACAAGGCGGGCCTGATGCCGATCGGCGACAATCTGTTCCAGGAAACGCCGGCCTCCGGCCAGCCGCAGGATGGCATCGCCAACACCGACGGCTACGGCGACATGCAGCAGAGCAATCTCGAACAGGCCAACGTCGAGGTGGTTTCGGAAATCTCCGACCTGATCGCCGCGCAGCGCGCCTATGAGATGAACTCGAAGGTGGTCTCCGCGGCCGACCAGATGATGCAGTCGACCTCCAACCTGTTCCGCTGAGGATGATGTCGATGATCGCCCGCTCGTTCCTGATCGCAGCCGCGCTCCTCGCGGTGACCGCGCTACCAGCTGCAGCGCAAGCCCGCGGCGAGACCATCGCGGTGCCGACGCTGCGCGCCAGCGTCACGGTCGCGGACGACATCGTGCGAGTCGGCGACCTCATCGACAACGCCGGCAGCGCCGGCAGCATTGCGATCTACCGCGCGCCCGACCTCGGCACCACAGGCACGCTGCCGGTCGCGCAGGTGCTGAACGTGCTGCGCACTCACCAGGTGATCGGCGTCGACACCCGCGAGCTGAAGGAGATCACCGTCACGCGGCTCGCGCGCACCATCGACAGCAAGGAGATCGAGCAGCAGCTGACGCGCGCGCTGGAGGGCCGCCACGGGCTCGGCAGGGCCGGCAACATCGCGCTGACCTTCGACCGCGATCCCGGCGACCTCCGCCTCGAGGCAACCAACACCGGCGCGATGCAGCCCGTCGCCGTGCGCTACGACCCGCGCTCGACGCGTTTCGACGTCACCTTCGAGGTCAGCAACGAAGCCGGCACGGCTCCGTACAAGCTGCGCCTCACCGGCACCGCGATCGAGACCATCGAGGCCGCCGTGCTGACGCGCAATGTCGAACGCGGCGACGTGCTGAAAGCCTCCGACGTGGTAGTCGAGCGCCGTCCGAAAGCCGAAATCGGCAACGACGCGGCGGTGCGCGACAGCGCCGTCGGCATGCAGATGCGCCGCCAGATCCGCGCCGGCCAGGCGCTGCGCACAGCCGACATGGCAAAACCCGATCTCGTCACCCGCGACCAGAACGTCACGCTGGTCTACCGCACCTCCGGTCTCTACCTCACGATCCGCGGCAAGGCGATGGATGGCGGCGCCGAGGGCGATGTCGTCAACGTGATGAACCTGCAGTCCAAGCGCGCCGTCACCGGCGTCGTCACCGGGCGCGGCGAGGTTTCGATCTCGGTCGCGACGCCGCGCGCAGCGCCGGCCGCCGACGCCGCCTCTTCAGATTCCGCTCCCGTCAAGCTGAGTTCAGTCGCACCAAACGCCGAGTGAAGTTCATGTCCCAGTACCGCATCAACCGCCTCATCCTGACCGGTGCGCTGCTCGCGCTCGGAACGATCGCCAGCGGTTGCTCGTCGATCGACCGTCTCTCCCAGATCGGCGAAAAGCCGAAGCTGACGGAGATCGAGAACCCGACGGCGCAGCCCGGCTACAAGCCGGTGCAGATGCCTATGCCGAAGCCCGAGGTCGCCTCCTACAGCCCCAACTCGCTGTGGCGCAGCGGCTCGCGCGCCTTCTTCAAGGACCAGCGCGCCGCGCGCGTCGGCGACATCCTGACCGTCATGGTGAACATCACCGACAAGGCCGCGATCGCCAACGAAACCCAGCGCAGCCGCACCAATTCCGAAGATTCCGGGGTGACCAACTTCCTGGGCTCGCAGACCATCACGCAGGCCAACAAGATCCTGCCCGGCCGTATCCTGACCGCCGACTCCACGGCCTCGAGCGACGGCAAGGGCTCGGTCAACCGCCAGGAAGCATTGCAAACCAACGTCGCCGCCGTCGTCACCCAGATTCTCCCGAACGGCAATCTTGTGGTCGAAGGCAAGCAGGAGATCCGTGTCAACTACGAAATCCGCGAGCTGATCGTGGCCGGCATCGTGCGTCCGGAAGACATCCAGAGCGACAACACGATCGACTCCTCGAAGATCGCCCAGGCCCGCATCGCCTATGGCGGCCGCGGCCAGATTACGGACGTGCAACAGCCGCGCTACGGCCAGCAGGTTCTCGACGTGCTCTTGCCCTTCTGACGGGCATGATCCCGAAAAGTGGAAACCGGTCTTCGGAAACGGATCATGCCTGAGTAAGACTTTTTCGAGCTCCCACATCTCGTCGCGAACCTAGGCGTGGCGCGGTGTACCAACACGGCCCTCGCTAGCTCCCCTGGCGAGGGCCGTGGCGTTCTTGTGACCGGTCCAATGCACTCGCGCGATCGTCACGCATCAGTCCGATACCGCTTCGCGCAACTCGCGCGATCGCTTTCTCGGTTCGTTAACCGTTGCAGCAGCCCGCAGTAGCAGTCCCGACGCTTGCAACGTAGCAAGGAGACAACGCAGGGTTTTCTGTTTCTATGACGGTCATGCAAAGAGACGGACAATATGCGGCGTGGTTCCGGACGCCGCGGGGCGAAGGCACCGGAATAGTCCAGCTCGCAAACGGCAGGATCACAGGCGGCGACGCCATGTTCACCTATGCCGGCTCCTATCAGCTCGATGAGGACCGCTTCACGGCAGTCCTCACGACGCACCGATATGCCGACGGCCCGTTCACCACCGTGTTCGGATGCGACGAGGTCGAGGCGCAGCTGACCGGCACCTTCCGTGGCAATCGAGCGGTGTGCTCGGGCACCGCCAAGCAGGCCCCCGGCGTGCTGTTCGAAGCCACGCTGTTTCTGCAGCAACAGGAGCCGGCGCCCGCCCCCGGCCCCAAAACCATGGCAACGCGCGCGGATCTGACGAGGCTGCCGAAGCTCCCCGACCGCCGCACGGCCGTCGTGACGCGGCGCTTCAGCTGATCGGTCCGCAATCCCGATGGCATCTCCGCCGCTTCAGGCGTACCATCGCGCATGCGCGAAGCGCAGCACGATCGATGCAGCCGGCAGGAGGAACGCATGTATGCCGCCATCCGTCACGCCAAGGCGAAGACTGGTAGCGCCGAAGAACTCGCGCGCCGGATCAAGGAAGGCGCAATTCCGATCATCAGCGATGTCGAAGGCTTCATGGCCTATTACGTGGTCTATGCCGGCGACGACACGGTCACCGCGATCAGCATCTTCAACAACCATGCCGGCGCCGAGGAAGCCAACCGCCGCGCACTGGCCTGGATCGATGACAATCTCGGCCCGTTGCTGGTCGGGCAAGTCACGGCAATTGCCGGACCGGTGATCGTGCACACCAAGGCGTGACGGCCGCTTCCCCGGCAAAGTTCACCCGGCAGGACTTTCCTGCTGCACGCCGGGCGCGTGCCGCATCATCGCGATCTCTTTGAATTCACTGACGCGCCGGATGGCACGCCATTTGCTCCACGATTGCAGCATTGCAACGGGGACAGCGCGCGCAGATGGCGTCGATCTCGGCCTTTGGGCCGGTCACAGGCAAGCGTGACGACTGGCACACTGAAGAAGCCGCTGACGGCCGACGCTGCCGGATCCACACAATCCACTGGCGGCAACCCATCCGACGAAACCGTCGAGCAGAAATTTCTCGAATACGCGCAGATGAGCCCGATGGACCGCATGCACGCGAATATCCTCAAGAGCATGGGTCTGTCCGAGCAGGACCTGAAGACCATGACGCCGGATCAACGCGCCGCGGTCGAGCAGAAGATCAAGGAATTGATCGAGCAGTCGTTCGAGAAGAACGCCGGCAAGGCCGGCCAGGCGGTCGACATCTCGGCATAGCGACGTCGCCGGCTCTGGAGCCGGGGCCAGGGAGCTGACGCCCGGACGGAGCTGTCGGAGATCGTGATCCACGCGACAATCGTCGAGGCTCGCGGTATGATGACGCGAACGCCACATGGGCGGAACGAGCACAGACACGATCGCAATGGGCACCAGGCCGACCACGGTCATGAAGCTCGTCGCACATGCTTCCTGCGGCGCCGTCGGCGCCTTTGTGTTCGGCCTGTGCCTCGCAAGCACGATCAAGCGCTTCGATGGCCTCTCCCTCGCTGTCACGATTCTATTCGCGGTCCCTGTCATCTCCGACTGGTTCTGGACGCGCCGCGAGGTTCGCCGGCTGGCTGCCGGCGAGATGGCCAATCAGCAGGCAACTCAATTCCTCTGGTCTTATCTCTTCTTCACCATGCTCTCATCGGGTTTTGGCATCGCGGTGATGGCCGTGATCTTGCAGTCGGCGGACTTCACGCGGACATTCGGCGCAATCGTGTTCGGCGTGCTTACGTGCATCGGAATCTACCCGCTTGTCCGCGACGCGAAACGCCTTGCCGATACAGTGGAGCCGCGCACGATTCCTTGATCTCGGCAGGCTTTGCCGCCTCGCCTCGATCGCTAGGCGGACACGGCTTGCGGCATCGGCATTCCGCGCAAGGTCATGAACGATCTGCCGAGCATCGCCTCGATCTTCATCGCCGCCAGCCACAGCAGCGCACCGCAGGTCAGGTCGATGACGTAATGCCCGCCGATCGGAAGCGTCGAGACGAGGACGAGGAGATTCCAGATCAGCGTGATACCGAACAGCCACCGTGTGTCGATCGTCGCGAAAATCGTCATCAAGGCAAGACAGGTGTGGAACGACGGAAAGGTCACGACGCCCTGCAGATTGTTCAACGGAAGTTCCGGAGACACGCCGTTGCGGAAGTACTCGAACTTCGCGGGATGATAGATCCCCGCGTGCTCGGGCAGCGCATCGAGGATCGCGACGGGATGGTCGAAAGAGACAAAGGCCCCCTTGATGGTGAACGATCTGTTTCCCGATATTGCTGACACCGGGACCTGAGTTCCCGTGCGCAGAACGCAGGTTCCCCGGCGCGGTCCGGGCTATCCGGGGTCGGACCTGTCGCTCAGGACCACGAAAACCTTGCCGCCGAAGTCGTATCGCGCGACCGCGCGCATGCCGAGCCGCAGATGCGCCTTGAGCGAGCGCGGATTGTCTTCCCTGATGAACAGGATCGCCTCGCGGCCGGGAAACGTTGCCTGAAGCCTGGCGTAGAGCGCCTTGAGGACGCCGAGGCCGCGCGCGTCCTGGGCGACGCACACGGGGCCGTACACATACGCATCGGGACTCCCCGGCCAGGCCTTCAGCATGGCCTGCACCGGCGGCGCCTCGCCGAATCCCTCCTCCGACGTCAGGAGCGCGCCGAGCAGCCTGCCTTTATCGCCGGTCGCGATTACGATCGATTGTCCGCGTGCAATGCGCGTCTCAATCACCTCGCGCGGCCACTGCCCGAGCAACATGTTGCCGCGGTCGCCGGTGTTGGCCGTCAGCAGCGCTGAGATCGCTTCCGCATCCGACGATGTGGCGAGCCTGGTCTCGATCATCGCGGACGGACCGGATCGGCAAGCTGCATGCCGGCGCAGCTCATGCCTTCTTCTTCGCGGTTGCGCGAGCGCCCGCGGCCGCCTTCTTCGCCGGCTTCTTCGCAGTTTTGCTGGATTTGGCCTGGTTGAGCTCGATCGCGGCATGGATCAGGGCCTTCAGCGCGCGGTCGTTGATCTTGTCGCCCTCGAACAGATCGATCGCGCGCCGTACATTGCCCTCGAAGCCGGTGTTGAACAGCTTGTCGGGGTCGGGAAGTTGCGCGCCATACATGAAGGTCAGCTTCACCTTGCCCTTGTGGGCGTTGCCGACCGCGATGATGCCGTCGCGCGACCACACCGGGCTGCCCATCCACTTCCATTCCTCGACGATTCCGGAGTCGGCGGCGAGGATGCTCTTGCGCAGGCTGGCGAGCGTCTTGCCGCGCCAGTCGGTGAGATCCGCGATCATCTGGTCGATACGTTCCGATGCCGTCATTGCTGCCTCGCGTTATAAGCCTGTCCCATGCAATCACATTTGGAATGTCCAGACATCACGCTTGTGACGCCCGGGTCGATGCCCCACGCTCGCGCCGCGGCGCCAGATAGGGCAACGCGAACAGATACAGGCCGCTCAGCAGCATCAAGATCAGCGGGAACAGCGCCAGCAGGCCGATCCAGACGGCTTGCTGCTGCAGCACCATCGCGACGATGTTGATGATGACGGCAACCGTAAAGGCGATCGAGAGCCAGCGGTGAAATTGCCTGATCCAGTTATTCCAGTTCATGTGATCTCCTGTTGGGTCGGTGCAAATTTGTGTATTGCCGTCATTGCGAGCGAGGCGAAGCATCCATCGCACCGAGTACGCGGATCGATGGATTGCTTCGTCGCTATCGCTCCTCGCAATGACGAGAGAGAGAGGACGATCAGCCTTCGCGCACCAGCAGCTGATCGAGATTCTCAAGGAACTGCTTCCACCCGGCATGGGCGCCGCCATAGGCCTGCTTCTGATGCGGCTGGAAGCCGGACTGCTCGACGCGCAGATGGGTGCCCTTCGCCGTCGGCGTCAGCGTGAAGACCACCACGCTCTCGAGATTGTAGGCGGCATCCGCATGCGCGAAATTCCAGGTGTAGGACAGCGTCTTGTGCGGCTCGACGGCAAGCACTTTGCAGTCCAGCACACCGCCCCAGTCGCCGCGCAGATTGAAGCTGTGCCCGACCTCGGGCTTGAAGTCGTTCTTCATCAGCCACTCCTCCATCAGGTGCGGTTGCGTCAGCGCGCGCCAGAGCTTTTCCGGCGGATGGGGAAACTCGCGCTCCACGATTGCAGAGCGCGTTTCAGCGGTGGTCCTGTTCATTGGTCCATCCTTTTGAGAAGATCTTCGAGGTGGTCGAACCGGTTCTGCCAGAAGCCCGCCATCTGGCTGGTCCAGTCGATCAGCGGCGCCAGCGCGCCGAGTTGCGCGCTGTAGTGCGTCTGCCTTCCTTCATGGCGGTCGCGCACCAGCCCGGCCTGCTTCAGCACGCCGAGATGTTTTGACACCGCCGGCTGCGAGATCTTTGCCCGCGCGGTCAGCGCGCCGACGGTCTGCTCGCCCTCACGGCACAGGCGCTCGAAGATCGCCCGGCGGGTCGGGTCTGCGAGGGTTCGAAACAGCACGTCGTGAGCGTCCGGCATCGGATCAATAGCCCGCTGGTTATGGATTAACGTATAACCAGACGGCTATGTATTTGTCAAGCGAGAAGTTGGGGAACGCCGACCTGGCGATCGTGCCGCAATATGCTGCAATACCTTCGGTGTGCTTGGCGCGGAATTGGCCGCGCCGACATACCCATAACTGATTGGCTATCCATCAGCCGCTGATTTGCCCGTTCGGGCAACTGAGCAAAGCCTGTCAATCCCGCAATAAGAAAATATTCCGCTTGGCGTCTGACCCAACTCATCGCGGGCATGCGGATGTTTGGCTCACAGACCGCTAAACATGCTTGGTGTCGTCCCTGCGAAAGCAGGGACCCATAACGGGTCCCTTCACGACATCCGCCGCCGAGTATGGGTCCCTGCTCCCGTGCGCAATTGCGCACTAGGCAGGGACGACGATTGCGGGCGTGGCGGTCGCAAGCGCTCGAATGCACCGCGTTGCGAAGGCACTGCGCATGACCTACACATATCGCGCGGTGCGGTCCTTGTTCACGGAGAACCTTGATGTGCCAGCTCTGCGAAATCACGCCTTCCAGCCGAACCTCCCGGCGTGTCTTCCTCGCTGGCGCGGCGTGCACCGCGGTCAGTCTCACCCTTGCGCCGGCTGTGACGGCCAAAGAGAAAAAACGGCCGCCGAAGCCGCAGAACGTGCTGCCGCCGGGCGCCGCGCTCGACCGGCTCGTGAAGGGCAACCTGCGTTATGTCGAAGGCGTTTCGCGGCGGCATGATTTCAAGCACGAGCGCGAGGCGCTGTCCGGCGGACAGAATCCGTTCGCCGGCATCCTGAGTTGCGCGGACTCCCGCATCGCACCGGAATACGCCTTCGATACCGGTCGCGGCGATCTGTTCGTCTGCCGCGTCGCCGGCAATTTCGCCAGCGACGAGATGATCGCGAGCCTGGAATATGCGCAGTCCGTGCTCGGCGTGCCGCTGTTCATGGTGCTCGGTCATGACAGCTGCGGGGCGGTCGACGCCGCGATCAAGTCGCTGAAGGACAACACCACCCTGCCCGGCCATCTGCCCTCGCTGGTCACCGCGATCGCGCCTGCGGTGAAGGCGACCGAGGGCAAGCCGGGCGACCGGCTCGCCAACGCCATCAGGCAAAACGTCATCGACAACGTCGCGATGCTCAAGACGGCGACGCCGATCCTCAGCGCCGCGGTCGATCAGGGCAAGCTCCGGATCGTCGGCGCGGTCTATCGGCTGGCCGACGGCAAGGTCGAGCTGGTCACGGACGCCAGGCGACCGGCGACCTGAAAGTCAGGTGAACGTCGCTTCCACCTTGCCGAGCCCTTCGAGCTCCATCACGACCGTGTCGCCCGCCTTCAGCCATATCGTCTTGACCAGGCTGCCGGTCAGCACGATCTGGCCGGCATGCAGGCCACGGCCTTCGGCGGCGAGATGATTGGCGAGCCAGGCGAGAGCGTTGTGGGGATGGCCGAGCACGTCGGCGCCGGTGCCGCGCCCCTCCTCCTTGCCGTTGACGAGCGCGCGTCCGGCGACCTTGCGCAGATCGGGCACGGTGATACGCGGAACGGCCTCGCCGAGCACGCAGCCGGCGGCGAAGAAGTCGTCGGCGATCAGCGTCGGCGCGCCGAGCGTCTCCCATTTGACATAACGGTCGTCGACGATCTCGATCGCCGGATGGTAGGCCTCGATCGCTTCCGCGACCCATTCGGCGGTGAACGGCGCTTCGCTCGGAGCGAGACTGCGCGCCAGCCGCACCGCGATCTCGCATTCGACGCCGACATGGACGAAGTCGGCCGCCGGCAGCCGCACGCCGCTGTCGTGCACGACCTTCTCGAACACACCACCGCCGCAGGGGTGCGGGATGTTCATATACTCCTGCATCACCGCGCTGGTGCAGCCGATCTTGTAGCCGACGAGGCTGCCGACCTGCGGCTGCAGCAAATCATGCAGCGCGTACTGCACGCGATAGCCTTCGGCCTCGTCGAGCGGCACGATGTCTTTGGCGAGCGCCTTGAGCGGCGCGCGGCTGCGGCGCGCACTGGCAATCGCCTTTGCGGCCGCGAGGACCCGATCCATCTGCGCAGCCTCCCTGACGTTCTCGGCGGCGCGGTGGCGCCTCCGTCTGCTCACTGCAATTCAGCACTCGCCGACGCGTCTGGCAAGCACGCCGGACGGGCGAGGCCGTCAAGCCTTGACCAGGCCGAGCCTGATCAGGCTCTCGGCGGTCGCGACGACCATCTCCTCATTGCCGCGCGGACGCCAGCCGAGCAGGTTCTGCGCCTTGGCGCTGGTCGAGCGGCGCACCTTGCCGAGCAGCGGCAGGGCGGCGCGGGCCAACGGGCTGCGCCGCGCGGCGAGCCGTATCATCCAGTCCGGCGCCTGGAACCGGGGCACGCGCCGCGCCTTGCTGCCGAGTTTCCTGCGCAGCAGCCGGGCCACCTGCAGCACCGACATGGTCTCGCCGGCGACCGCCAGGAAGCGCTCGCCCCCAGCCTTGGGCGAGGTCATGGCGCGCAGATGCAGGTCGGCAACGTCGCGCACGTCGACAAGGCCAAAATGGATCCGAGGCACCGCCGGCATCGCGCCGTCGAGCAGCGCCTTGATGATGCCGATCGACTCGGAGAAGTCGGCACCGAGGGCGGGGCCGAACACCGCGGTCGGATTGACCACGGCAAGATCGAGGCCGTTGCCCTCGCGCGCGACGAAATCCCAGGCGGCGCGCTCGGCCAGCGTCTTGGATTTCGGGTAGGCCTGCACATCGGGACCATCGAGGTTGGACCAGGTGGTCTCATCGAACGGCTTGGCTTGCGGCGGATGGCCGTAGCCGATCGCCGCAAACGACGACGTCACAACGACGCGCTTGACGCCGGCGTCGCGCGCCGCGCGCAACACCCGCAACGTGCCTTCGCGCGCCGGAACGATCAGCTCGTTCTCATCCTCCGGCACATGCGCGCCGAGCGGCGATGCGACGTGCAGCACGTAGTCGCATCCTGCGACCGCCTCGCGCCAGCCGTCATCGCGCAGCAGGTCGGCGGTGGCGAAGCCGACCTGGTCGGCCGCAAGCGCGCCGCCCTCGCGCAGCATCGCGATCACGTCCTTGCTGCGATCCGGATTGCGCAGCGTGGTTCGCACCGCATGCCCGTCGGCAAGCAGCTGCAGAATGGTGTGCACGCCGATGAAACCGGATCCGCCCGTGACCAAAACCGTGCTCATGTCGCTGCCCTCTTCATGGTTCGGCAGGCGGGCACACAATGCACCGCCCACCCTGCACAGGCCGCATCTGGTCACTATCTGACGTCGGACAAGTAGAATGAGCCCCCACCCGGATCGCATCTAACGATGCGATCCGACCTCCCCCGCAAGCGGGAGAGTTGGACCAAGTTTGCGGAACGACAGCGTCAACCCATGCCGAGCGCGCGCCGGATCGCGATCTCGACCGGCGAATAGGCGCCATCGTCACGCTCGAGCCGGTACGGCTCGGCGGGACTGAGCGACGGTTGCGCTATGAAGCGCGGCCTCGTTCCCCGGTGCTTCTGTGCGGCATGCACCAGGAAGGGATGGCACAGATAGACCGTGCCCGCCTCGCCGGTTGCCAGCGCAAGCTCGCAATCGGCGCCCATTTGCGCGAGGTTCATGCGTGCGCGTCCGGCCTCGCCGGCCGGCGCGAGGTAACGCGCCATCTGAAAATGCGATCCGACCCTGATCCGGGTCGGCGCATCGTGCTCGCCGACATCGGAGAACAGGAACAACATCAGCAGCGCCCGGCCGCGCGAGACGATGTTCGCCCGCCAGGCGGAAAAGTCGCTCCGCTCGTGCGGGTCGCAATCGTCGCCGGGAAAGCTGACGTCGATATGCCAGCCAACATCGCCGGGATCGTCCGGATGCGGAAACCGCACCGGGAAGGTCCCGATGTTGTGGCGCGGAGACCAGCGGCCGGGGCCTGCGATCTGGTCGAACGCCCGATACAGCAGCGGCGAGTTGATCGCCTGCCGGAATGGTTCCTCGCCATAGCCAGGCAGCCGCACCACCGGGCGCGTCCAGGTCGAAGGATCATGCTCGCGGCACGGCAGGTCGCGCCACATGATGGCACGTCCCGCATCGGCGAGTTCGCGGGGAAAGGCGTTGTCGATCCGGACAAAGCCCTGTTCGATGAATTGCTCGATTTGCGCGTCGCTGAGCGCACGCGTGTCGTCTCGATCGGTCATGATTGTCTCTCAAATCATCGCCAGCCGTCGATGCTCCGCGAGGCGCGGAGTTTGGCCGGCTCATTCGGTTCACTGGAATCCCGCGAGCCCGGGCTCGCGGGGACGATCAGCGCTCCGCGTGAAAGCGTGTTGCCTGGCGGAAACGAGATCAGCCCAGGAAGAAGACCGATGCGATGTTGAGAGTACGTGTCATCATGGCGGCGCGAACGTACGACCGGTGCGCGCCGGAATCAATCTGTAGCGGTCCACCGCCACTATTCGTCGCGATAGACCTTCTCGCGCTTCTCGTGGCGTTCCTGCGCTTCCACCGACAGCGTCGCGATCGGGCGGGCTTCGAGCCGCTTCAGCGAGATCGGGTCACCGGTCTCTTCGCAATAGCCGTAGGTGTTGTCTTCGATGCGCTGGAGCGCCGCGTCGATCTTGGAGATCAGCTTGCGCTGACGATCACGGGCACGAAGTTCGATCGCGCGGTCGGTTTCCGAGGAAGCTCGGTCCGCGAGGTCGGGGTGATTGACGTTCTCTTCCTGCAACGTCTGCAGCGTGATCTTCGATTCGCGGAGGATCTCATCCTTCCAGGCCAGCAGCTTGGCGCGGAAATAATCACGCTGCCGCTCATTCATGAAAGGCTCTTTTTCAGTCGGCCGGTAGTTCTTCAGCTTTTCCAAAGGCAGCCATGTCCCTGTCTGGCGGAGGGAACAAAACCCCTCCGCGCGGCGCCTTATATAGCCACGTCATGTGACAGACAATATCTGCCACCGCGAAAGGCGGGCTGCCCCCAAGGCCTTGCACAGGCAAACTTATCCGTGCTGCCCGGGGGCCGGCTTTTCGCCTCTCCTGACCCGTCAGTAGCCGACCGTGAAGCGCTGCCGGATATGGGCCGGTCGCTCGATTTCGTCGGCGAGTGCAACTGCGAAGTCCTCGAACGAGATCGAGCTCTTCCCGTCCGCAGCCGTCAAAAGCTGGTCGGTCCCGAGCCGGAACCTGCCGGTCCGCTCGCCCGCCACGAACAGCGCCGAGGGCGACAAAAAGGTCCAGTTCAGGTCCTTTTCCTGGCGCAGCAGGTCAAGGAATTCGGCCCCCTTCGAGGCTTCGGCCCTGTACTGGGCCGGGAAGTTCGGCGTGGTCACCAGGCGGACGCCCGGCGCCACTTCGAGGCTGCCGGCGCCGCCGACCACGAGATAGCGCCCGACGCCGGACGCCTTGGCCGCCCCGATCAGCTTGACCGGGTCGCTGACGGTGAAATGGACGGAACTGATCGCGGCATCGTGGCCGGCCCACAGCGCGGTCAGGGCGCCCTGGTCGTTCACATCCCCCCTCACGGCGGTGACACCAGGCAGGGTTGCGATCTTCTCCGGGTTGCGGGCGATGGCGGTGACGGCGTGGCCGCGGCGGGCGAGTTCCGCGGTAAGGCGCGAGCCGGCCTGGCCGGACGCGCCGGCGATGGCGATCTTCATCAAGTCTCCGATTGATGGTTTCCAATGGTGACTAGATAGCGAAATGGATGTAGGTGTGAAGAAGGCACTCTTGTCTCACCTGATTACGCCGGAGTAACCCGATGAAAGCCGCCAGCCTGAAGCCGGACGCCTATGCCGCCAATTGCCCGACGCGCCAGATCCTCGACCGGGTCGGCGACAAATGGGCGGTGCTGATCCTGCTGCTGCTCCGCAGCGAGCCGATGCGCTTCAACCAGCTTCGCCGCGCCATCGAAGGCATCTCGCAGAAGATGCTGTCGCAGGTGTTGAAGAGCCTGGAGCGCGACGGGCTGCTGCGCCGCCGCGCGATCGCAACCGTTCCGGTCACCGTGGAGTATTCGATCACGCCGCTCGGTTCGACGCTCGCCGAGGCGGTCGATCCGCTGCGCGACTGGGCCGAGCAGAATCTGAAGGAAGTGCTGGCCGCACAACGCCGCTACGACGCGCAGCGCAAGGCACTGGCGGCCTGAGGCAAGTTAATTGATCGAGAGGAGCCTAATACTGCCCGGCCTTGGCGAGCTCGACTTCGACGCGCAGCTCGATCTCGCCCAGCACGGCATCGAGGCCGGGATCACCGGAGGATTCCTTCAGGCTCGCCGCGGCATCACGCAGCCGGTTGACGGTCGAGGAATCGAAATTGCCGGACAGCAGTCCGAGCTTGAGCGCGTCGAGCACGTCGAGCGCGCCCTTGCCGCGGGCCACCGAGCGCTTGCGGCGTTCGGTCGGGTCTTCGACGCCCTGCAGCGCGAGCAGCGCATCGAGGCTGGTGGCGGCCTTCGGCGCGGCGGTGGAGCGCACTTCCTCCTGCGCGCTGGTCGCATCCGGCAGCGAGAACCCGCTCGACGAGGTGCGCCGCGTGGCGCTGGTGGACGTGCCAAGCGTGGTGCCGTTCGGTCCGTAGATGCGCATCGTCATGATCCCGCAGGCCTGAATGCCACGAGCATCGCCGTTTTATGGTTAACGCTGCGTAAACGACCCGGCAATTTCTGCCGCCGCACGGCAGTTTCGCGCTCCCTGACGAACCGGAACCGAACGGCGAACCGGCAATTTCGATAAATATATCAATACATTAACCAAACGAAACGGAGTGGCACGCGGCTCGCATGGTTAATGGCGGATCGCCGTCATGGGAGTGTCGCCCGATCCGCGAGTTGAAGTTCGAGGGGAGCATTGGATGCCCGGCATTCGCATCGTAAGCTTATTCGGGTTGGCCTGCGCCGCGCTGCTGGCGCTGGCGGCGTCCGCCATGCCCGCGGCCGCGACGTCGCGGATCAAGGATCTCGCCAACATCGAGGGCGTACGCCAGAACCAGTTGATCGGCTACGGCCTCGTGGTCGGCCTCAACGGCACCGGCGATACGCTCAACAACATCCCCTTCACCAAGCAGTCGCTGCAGGCGATGCTAGAGCGCATGGGCGTCAACATCCGCGGCGCCACCATCCGCACCGGCAACGTCGCCGCCGTGATGGTCACCGGCAATCTGCCGGCGTTCGGCACCCAGGGCACCCGCATGGACGTCACCGTCTCGGCGCTTGGCGATGCCAAGGATCTGCGCGGCGGCACCCTGCTCGTCACCCCCCTGCTCGGCGCCGACGGCAATGTCTACGCGGTCGCGCAGGGCACGCTGGCGATCTCCGGATTCAATGCCGAGGGCGAGGCCGCCAAGGTCGTGCGCGGCGTGCCGACGGTCGGCCGCATCGCCAACGGCGCCATCATCGAACGCGAGATCGAGTTCGCGCTCAATCGCCTGCCCAATGTCCGCCTCGCGCTGCGCAACGCCGACTTCACCACCGCCAAGCGGATCGCCGCCGCGGTCAACGACTATCTCGGCGTCAAGACCGCCGAGCCG
Organism: Bradyrhizobium sp. USDA 4011; assembly: GCF_054063415.1. Classification (NCBI taxonomy): domain Bacteria; kingdom Pseudomonadati; phylum Pseudomonadota; class Alphaproteobacteria; order Hyphomicrobiales; family Nitrobacteraceae; genus Bradyrhizobium; species Bradyrhizobium sp. USDA 4011. The sequence continues at coordinate 7,303,555 of NZ_JBSSGG010000001.1, read as the reverse complement.
CTCGATCCCTCCACGGTGCAGCTCTCGATCCCGCCGGAGTTCAAGGGCAACGTCGTCGCCTTCCTGACCGAGATCGAGCAGTTGCAGGTCGATCCCGACCTCGCCGCGAGGATCGTGATCGACGAACGCTCAGGCATCATCGTGATGGGCCGCGACGTTCGCGTCGCCACCGTCGCGGTGGCGCAAGGCAACCTCACCGTCACGATCTCCGAGAGCCCGCAAGTCAGCCAGCCCAATCCGCTGTCACGCGGCCGCACCGTGGTGACGCCGCGCAGCAATGTGCAGGTCACCGAGGACGGCAAGAAGTTCGCGGTGGTCAAGGACGGCGTCTCGCTGCAGCAGCTCGTCGACGGCCTCAACGGCCTCGGCATCGGACCGCGCGACCTCATCAGCATCCTGCAGGCGATCAAGGCCGCCGGCGCGATCGAAGCCGACATCGAGGTGATGTGATGGGAAGCCTGATCAACAGCACCACCGGCAGCATGCCGAACAAGGCGCTGATGCCGATGTTCAACGGCCGCCCCGATCCCGTGCTGCAGGACGCGATGAAGAAGGTCTCGCCGCAGCAACTCACCAAGGCGAAGGCGACCGCGACCGACTTCGAATCGATGTTCCTCAATACGATGTTCTCGCAGATGACCACCGGCCTGAAGGGTGAAGGCCCCTACGGCGACACGGTCGGCACCGGCGCGTGGCGGTCGATGCTGACCGACGAATATTCGAAGAACTTCGCCAAGGCCGGCGGCGTCGGGATTTCCAACGAAGTGTTCCGCTCGCTGATCCTGCAGCAGGCGAACAAGAGCTAATTCGGTTATCAAGGAGCAGCGCGATGAATCAGCGTCCACAGCATCGGCCAGCCGCCCCCGCGGCGCGGCCCGCGACGACGACGCCCCCCGATGTCGCACGTCTCGCCAACGAGCTGACCGAAGTGATGAGTGCGCTGCTCACCGTCGTCGAGCAGGAGACCGAGTTCGTCCGCGCCGGCAAGATCCGCGAGGCCATGCAGCTCGAGGCGCAGAAGTCGGAGCTGTCGCGCCGCTACATGCTCGCGGTGGAGCACCTCAAATCGATGCAGAAGATGCTGTCGCAGACCGACCCCGAACTGCTCGCAACGCTACGGCGTCATCACGAGACGTTCCGCGCGATGCTGCAGGTCAACCTGACGGTGCTTGCGACCGCGCACGCGGTCTCCGAAGGCATCGTGCGCGGCGTCAATGCCGAGGTGCAGCGCCGCAACATCCCGAACACCTATACCGCGAACGGGCAGCGCGCCACGCCGGGCCCGCGCAACATGACGCCGATCGCCGTCAGCCGCACGCTCTGACGCACGCACGCCGACAATTTAGCTCAATTCGACGCGCTCCCGGCAGCGCGGCATTCAGCGTGTTCCCTAACAGCCCGTTGAGAGGTTCCCCGTAGAGTTGCGGATCGTGAGGGGTTGGGATTTGACTCAAGCAAACTAGTGCCTGTGCACTACGAGGCTGCCATGAGTACAGATTTCAACATCAAGCCGGTGGGGGCACCGGTTGCAGCGCCGATGATCACTCCCACGAGTGATACGGCGCAGAAGGCGGTGAAGACCGAATTGCCCGCGAGCCAGAGCGTAACCGCTCCGGAGCCGAGCGTGCGCGTCACGATAGACCCCAACGCCGTCAATGCGTCGCTCTCAAATCAGGCAGCATCCGTCACCGACCAGGTCATCATCGACCGCGACGCGCGCGCCGTGGTCTATCAGGTGGTCGACAATCGCACGAATCTCGTGGTGAGACAGTTTCCGGAAGAAGCCGTATTGCGCCGCCGCGCCTATTTTCACGCGCTAGATCTCAGCAAGGACGCGCCGACGCGGGCGCGCGCAACCGACCGCCGCGCGTAACTCAAGCGGGTAGCCCCTCACTTCTGTGTGGCGTAGGCCTTGTCGAGATAGGTCGATCCGGTGGCCGGATCGGTGACGACATTGGCAATCAATGCCGTCCCCTGCTGCACCAGCGAAAACTTGGTATCGCCGATCCGGAACGAGCCGTCCTTGATCAGGACGTCCTGATACTTGCTGGTGGCGTCGCTCTGATAATGGACCTTGGCGCGGAAGCCATCGACGTTCGACACCGAGATGTTGAACGACTTGTTGTTGGCGTACTTGCCGCTCCAGCTGCCCTCATAGAGCTTCGGATCGACCGCCACATAGGGCGTCTTCGACGGAACCGTCAGGCCGGCGGCCTTGTAGTTCGCGGACAGGATGCTCAACACGTCGGCCATGCCGAGAGCTCCGTTGTGAACTGGCCGATCAGCCGCGGCCCGAAAGACCGGCGGCGATGTTGCAGTTGATGTCGATCAGCGACTTCAGCTTCGCCGGGTCCGGATTCATCTGGATGTCGATGGTCTGCTTCATCACGAACACGCTGATGTTCGCGATGTTCTGACGCACCTCGAGCGGCTGCGGATTGTCGGCGCCCTCTGCAGCGCTGAGGAAGATCGACCACAGGCGGCGATTGAACAGCAATGCGTGATCGAGCGCCTTGTCGAGCCCATTCCAGTTCGCCTGGACCTCCTGCAGCTGCCGCGCGGCCTTCAACAGCGCTTGCGCTTCGATTTCACGTGGGGAGGCCGTCGTCGTTGACGTACGGGCGTAGGCCTGGGCTGCATTCGACATTAATGACCTCGATGGGATGCGGATTTCGGGCCGCGGAGACGCAATTCTAGCGCCCGATATTTATGCATCCGGCGCCTTTAAATATGGTTAGCAGGCGTTACGAAATGCGCCGTTCTGACGGCCATGGAAAGATACCGTAATATCCCGGAGACAAAGAAAAACGGCGGGGTTTCCCCCGCCGCTGTTGAACCACTTGTCGGCGTGCTTAGCGGAGCAGCTGCAGCACGCTCTGCTGGCTCTGGTTGGCCAGCGCCAATGCCGAGACCGCGATCGACTGGCGGGTCGACAGCGCCTGGCTGTTGGCCGCTTCCTCGTTGGTGTCGGCCAGCGTCAGGTTGGACGAACCGGTCTGCAGCACGTTGATCAGGTTCTTCGAGAAGTCCTGACGGATCTGCACGATCGACAGGTTCGAACCCAGCGTCGAGGCTTCGCTGCGCAGCGAGGAACTCGCCGAGCTCAGGGACGCAATGACACTGTTCGCCGAGTTGTTATCAAGGAAGTCGGTGCCTGCCGCCAGCGATTTCAGGCCGAGGCCGGTGGCATTGAAGGTGACGCCGCTGATGGCGAGCGTGGACTTGCCGGTCTCGTTGAAGGTCAGCTTCAGGTTGTCGCCGTTCAACAGGTTGATACCGTTGAACGAGGCGTCCTGCGCCGTGGTCGTGATCTGCGCGATGGTGTTGTTGTACTGCGTCACCAAAGCGGCACGCGCCGACTGCGACGCCGGGTCGGCAACCGGCGCCGTGCCGGCCGCGCCGAACGTCGCAGTGCCGCCGCCGGTGTTGGTGAAGGTCACCGCACCGATTGTCGAAGACGCCGCGTCGTTGGTCGTGGTGATGACGAGCTTGTTGGAGCTGTCGAGGCTCGCCGTCAGGTTGCTGGCCGCCAGCGACGTATTCAGCTGCGCCAGCGAGCTGCTGGCCCCGAAGGTGAAGCTGAAAGCGGGCTGACCGGCCGAGGCCGCGATCGCCAGCACGTCGCCGCTCTTGATCGTGGTGCCATCGACGAGGTTGGCTGCCGTGCCGCCCAGCGCCGCGGTGGAGCTGACCTGCGACCTCGTGGTGTAGCCGGTCGGGCTCTGCAGCACCTGGTTGGCGATCGACTTCGCAGTATCGACCAGCTTCTGCAGCGAGGTGATGCCGGTGTTGGCAGCCTGCAGCACCTGCACACCGTTGCCGATGCCGTCGAGCAGATTGTTGATGTCGCTGGCGCGGTTGTCGAGCGACTGCGCGGTGAAGAAGTTGGTCGGGTTGTCGAGCGCCGTATTGACCTTCTTGCCGGTGGCAAGACGGTTCTGCGTCGTGGAGAGCAGATCGGCGGTGGACTGGAGGGAGAGGAGGTTCTGACGAACGGAGGAGGAGAGAATGATACCGGACATTTTCATACCTTTCTGGTGTGAAACTGAGAAAAAAACCGCGCCAATCCTTTCTGACCGGGCGGATGGCCGATCCTGCGGTCAAGCCGCCAAGGAAAAAGAAATCTCCAGCACGGCATTTGAGACAAATGCCGAAGAATAAAATTGTCGCCACTGGGTGAGCTTCACCACGAAAACTACTGAGCCGCTTGCCGATTTCGGCCGGATCCCGCCACGCGCGCTGCCCCGCTGTTCACCAAGCGTTAACCATCATGGGAAAGGATCGCTGTCGCATCGGCCCCGGGCCGCAACGGCGGCTGTTAAGCATTGCCGAATTCAACTTCGTTCCGCTGCAACGATATCGCGCGACTGCCCGGCAAAGGAGAACGGTCATGGCCCTGAAGGTCGAACTCAAACCGAACGAGCGCATCATCGTCGGCAATTGCGTAATCACCAACACCGAGCAGCGTGCCCGCCTCTTGATCGACGGCGACCGCATCCCGATCCTGCGCGAGAAGGACATCCTGACGCCGGAGACCGCGGACACGCCGGCGAAGCTGATCTATCTCGCGGTGCAGCTGATGTATCTGTCGCCGGACCCGATGGCGCACCACCCGACCTATTTCAGTCTGGTGCGCGACATCATCACCGCGATGCCAAGCGCCTGGCCGTTCATCGAGAGCGTCAACAACTTCATCCTCAACGGCGATCTCTATCACGCGTTGAAGGAATCCAAGAAGCTGATCGCGCATGAGGAGAAGCTGCTGGAAACCGCACGCGGTCAGCAGAACGGCAATCAGGACGATACCCGCAAGAGCGCGTAGAGCTTGCTGCTTTGACGCGTTTTCTTCACGCGAACCGGCATCCCTTCGCTTGAAAACGCTCTGGCCATCGCCTGAACGAAAAAGGCCTCCGCGAGGGAGGCCTTTTTGCTGGCTGGAGATCAGAGGCAAGCGATCAGGCGATCGGCAGATATTTCAACAACGTGGTCTGATACAGCATCGACGTGGTCTGGTACGAGGCCTGCAGGCTGGTCTGTAGCGCCAGGATCTTGGTCGCGACCTCGTCCTGATTGACGCCCTCGACCGAGTCGAGCATCGTTTCCGCCATGGCCTTGAGCTGGGTCTGACGATCGGTAGCCGCCTTGGTCGCCGTCTGCGCGCCGGCGAACTCGGCCTGCACGTCCTGGATCTGCTGCTGGCCGTTCTGCGGCGCAAGATTCCCGCTGACGCGCTGCGCGAGCGCCGTCACCTGCGCGCTTGCATTCGGGTTGCTGGCGTTGGTGGTCACCGCCGCATACACCGCGACGTTCTGCAGCAGGTAGCGGAAGGCCTGCTCGTTGGCACGCGCGCCATACTGCACGGTGATCGACTGATCGACCTGCGCGACGGCGGTGCCGCGCGCCGATCCCGGGCCGTTCTCGCCGGTGTACCAGTACACGGTGTTATCCGGCGTGCCCGCGACCAGGTTGGTCGCGGTATCGAATGGCGGTCCCCCTACCCGGAGCGGCGCCGGGGTTGCGGTCGTGTTGTTGGCGATGCCGAGCGCGCCAAGTGCGGCCGTGTTGGAGCTCGAGATCGAGAGGTTCTGACCATCGGCGCCGTGAAGCGTGATCGCACCATTGCTGATGGTCGACGGGTTCTTGGTGCCGCTGATCTGGTCGATCTTGGCCATCAGCGTCTGCACGCTGTCGGTGACGTTGACCTGGTTGCCGGTGGCGCCCGAGGCAACGAAGGTGATCGGGGTGCCGTTGACCGTGATGGTGTCGCCGGCCGCGAAACTCGTCGACAGCGAGTCGGTGCCCGCCGCGCCCGAAAGGGCGGTAGCGCCGCTGATCGGCGCCGGCGGCGTGTTCTGGTTGTTGACGGCGGCGCCAGCGACGGTCGCGACCGGATTGAAGAAGTTGTTGGATGCCGCGACCGCGGAGGCCGCCACCAGCGACGTGTCGCTCAGCGTCTTGATGGACGAGGTCAGCGTCGATTGAAGGTTGGCCGTCGTCGCCGTGGTGTCGGCACCGATCAGGAACGAGCCGGCCGGCGGCGGGTTCGTGGTCGTCGCCGTGAGCTCGATCGCATCGGTGGTGCCGTCGGGCAGCGTGAAGTTGAACTTGATCTTGTCGCCATCCTTGGGATTGACGGCGCCGAGATCGACCGAGGTGGACTTCGGCGTGCCGGCCGGCTGCGTCACGGTGGCGCCGGTCAACGACGACTGCACCGACAGCAGCTTCAGGCCGAACGGCGAGCCGTCCTCGGCAACGCTGGTCACCGTCGTCGTCGACGGCGGCGACGAGACGCTCAGGCGTCCCATCAAACTGGTGCCCTGATCGGCCTGCTTGCGCTCATCGATGAGCTGGGTAAGGCCGGCCTGGGTTGCCGTTCCCTTCAACATGGTGTCGGCCGACACCGTGGCCGGCGTGTCCATGGCACGACCGGAGAACAGATAGCGGTCGCCCGACTGGCTGTTCAGCATCGCGACTGCGTTGGAGAACGCTGCCTGCGCCGTGATCTGGCCCGACGTCTGCCCGCTGTTGTTGAGCGTCAGCGTCGCGGTCGTCGCGGCGTTCTTCACCTGGGTCCCGACGTCGGACAGCCCCTGCAGGGTGAGGTTGGCGACACTCAGGCGGGTGTTGAGGTTGGTAGCCGTGTCCGAGAACGCATTGATGCCGCTGATCTGGGCGCGCAGGCTTAGCGCGAAGCCGCGATCGAGCCCCTGCCCTGCATAGGTCGTCGATACCTTGCCGGTCGCAAGCTGTGTCGTCAGGTCGTTGAGCTGACTGCGCAGGTTGAGGATCGTGGTGCCGATATAGGAAGTTCTGCCGCTTACGCCGTCGATCGACATGTTACCCTCACGTGAGCTGCAGCAGCGCGTCGTACATCTGCTTGATCGACGACATCACGCGCGCATTGGCGGAATAGGCGTTCTGCAGCGACAGCAGATGCGCCATCTCCTCGTCCATGTTGACGCCGGAGGTCGAGTCCATCTTGCTCTGCAGCGTATTGAGCACGACGTCCTGACCGTCGGCCAGTTGCTTGGCCGCCGTCGCCGATTCGCCCTGCTGGCTGATGAACTGCTTGGCAAAGTTCAACAGGGTGCCGGTGAACGGCGCGCCCGACGTGCCGAGGCCGGTCTTCGGCGAATAGCTGTACGACGCGTTCGACAACTGGTTCAGAATGAGGTTGGCGCGCGTGGTGTCGCCGGCCGGTGTCTGCGGATTGGTCGAGTACACGACCATGCGCGAGGGGTCGCCGACCAGGGCTGTGTTGACGCTGATGCGTGCGGCAAGGCCGGTCGACTGCGAGCCGTTCGCCGTGATCGCGCCGGTGTAGAGCCCGCCATTGTCGGTGAAAAGCGGAAGCTGCGGATCGCCCGACGTCAGCGACGAAACGGTCGATGTGACCGATGCCGCGGTCACGTCGGCCTTGTTGGCGGCGCCGTCGTCGAGCACGCGCAGCGTCGACCCGGACGGATTGGAGAATTGCAGGCCGGTTCCGCCGAGCGCGCCGTTGAGCTGCAACAGCACCGAGCTCATGCCGCCGGAGAAATCCACGCCCAGCACCTCGTCGTTCGGATCGACGGTTGCGGTGTTGCTGAGCGGCAGAACGCTCGGATCGTCGACGCGGACGATCGACAGATTGTGCGTGATGCCGGTGGTGTTGTCCTTGTAGGAGACGTGGATGGTGTTGCCGCTCTGCAGCCCCGAGAGATCGAGGTCGAAGCCGGACTGCGCCCCCGCCGTCGCCGCGGTGCCCGCCGTCGTCTTGTCCGACAGCGCGCTCGACATCGCGGCGGCGAACTGGTCGATCTGCGTCTGGGCCTGCGCCAGCGTGTTGTCGCGCAGCTCGAGATAGGCGGCGATCTTGCCTGACCGGATCGAGTTGGTCGACACCATGTCATAGGTGCCGCCATGCGGGAAATTGATCGTGATGGTGCCGACGGTGCTCTTGGTCGGGTCGGTATTGTACTGCGTGTTGGGCGTCATCGTGCCCTGGGCGTTGAAGCTGAGCGTCGCCGCTTCGGTGCCGACCAGTTGCACGCCGGAATTGGTGAACACGGTCACCTGGTTCTGGCTGTTGGTGACGGTGCGGATGTCCATCAGCTGCGAAAGCTGGGTGACGTAGCGATCGCGCTGATCGAGCAATGCCGCGGTCGAGGCGTCGGTCGTGCCGCCATTGGCCTGCAGCTGCACGTTGAGGCGCGCGATCTGCTGCATGGCATTGTTGGCGGTATTGACGGAGTCGCTGATGCCAGCCTCGGCGTTGGCGCGCAGCGTCTGGATGCCCTGCGAGGTCGCGTTGAGCTGCTGCGCCATGGATTGCGCGGCATTGACGACGCCGATCCGGGCCGACTGCGAGTCCGGGCTGGTCGACAAGCCCTGCACCGCGGTCAGGAACTTGTTGTAGGCGTCCTCGATCGTGCCGGTGGAGTCGGGATTGCCGTAGACGCCCTGCAGATTGGCGAGGAAGCTCGAGCGGACGTCGGCGTAGGACGCGCCCGACGTCTCGGTGCGAAGCTGGGTCTGCAGGAATTCGTCGAGCTGGCGGTTGACGCCGGTGATGAGAACGCTCGACCCGAACTGGCCGGTGGTGCCGGTATCCTGGTTCAGCGTCTTCCTGACGTAGCCCGGCGTCTCCGCGTTGGCGACGTTCGACGACACCAGCGAGAGCGCGGCCTGCGTGGCGCGCAGGCCCGACATCGCGGTGGAAAGGGCTTGGCTCAAACCCATGATGTGTACTCGCCTTTACTGCTTCACGCGCGCATGTCTGATGCGATCAGCGGACGACGTTCAGGAGGTCCTGCACCATCGAATTGGTCGTCGTGATCACCTTGGTGTTGGCCGAATAGGCCTGCTGCGTCACGATCAGCTTGGTGAAACTCGTCGGCGATATCGGTGTTCGAGCTCTCGAGCGACGAACCGACGATGGTGCCGGACTTGCCGAACAACGCCGCGCCGGACTCGTCGGTTGCCTCGAAAGCGCCGCCGTCGATGCGCTTGAGGAAGTTGGTGCCGTTGAAGGTCGCCACCGAGATTTCGGCGAGGTCGATGTTGCGGCCGTTGGTGTAGTTGCCGACGATGCGGCCGTTGGTCGAGACGCTGACCGACTGCAGCTGGCCGGCCGGGAAGCCGTCCTGCTGGATCTGGTTGACCTGGACGTTGCCGTTGGCGTCCGCGAACTGGGTCACGCCACCGGAGCCGAAATTGATCACGGGGCTGCCGAGCGACACGCCGTTGACGACGGCATTGTTGAGCGCGACCGAGGAGATCGCCGGCGACATCTGGCCGTTCGACGCAAAGGTGAAGTTGATGTTGGCGTTCTGCCAGGAGACCTGCGTGCCGGTTGCATTGGGATTGACCTGATAGAACAGGTTCCAGCTATCGGTATGGCCGGCGCCAAGCGAGGAGCTGTCGGTCTTGGCCCAGCGGAATTGCAGGTTCACCGGCGCACCCGACACGTCGTAGGCCGTGACGGCGCCGCCCGAGACGGATTCGTTCAGGAAGGTCGAGTTGTCGTTGCCGACGACCTGGCCGGTGCCCACGGTGCCGCCGCCGCCGCGGGTCGCAACCGCCGAGCCGGTGAAGCCGAGCGCCGCGAGCGCGGTCGAGTTCGAGCTCGTCACGTTGAGGTCGGCCGACGTGCCGGAGTGCAGGGTGATCTTGCCGCCGCTGATCGTCGACGGCGTCGCGGTGCCGGTGATCGAGTCGATCTTGGCGAGCAGCGTCCCGATGCTGTCGGTGACGTTCAGCTGGTTGCCGGTCGCGCCCGAAGCCACGAAGGTGATGACGGTGCCGTTGACCGTGATCGTATCGGCCGGCACGACCGGGGGGCCGGCCGAGCCAGCGCTGAAATTGGCATTGATCGAATCGCTGCCCGCCGCGCCCGACAGCAGGGTCGCTGCGGTATTGGCCACCGACGGCGTCGCCTTGTTGTTCTGCGCGGTGCCGGTGACCGATGAATCGGTATATGGCGCGGCCGGCGTACCCAGCACCAGCGGGTTATGTCCGGCGCTGAACGCGCCCGGCCGGATCAACTCGGAGCCCGGAACCGAGGTGTCGTGCGCCGTGGTCAGGGGGTAGGACGCGAGGTTGGCGCGGTAGTCGATCTTGGTGGTCTGCTGCGCCGGCAGGAAGTCGTTCTTGAACCGCAGCACCTGCGGCGAGGAGCCCGAGGGGTTGCCGGTGGTCGGGTCGATCGGCACGCCCTCGAGATAGTAGCCGGCGCCGTTGACGAGATAGCCGTCCTTGTTGAGCTGGAAATCGCCGCGGCGGGTGTAGCGGTCGACGCCGTCGAACACCGGCGAGCCGTCGGTGAAGCTGCCCGGCTTTTGCACCGCGAAGAAGCCGTTGCCGTTGATCGCCATGAAGGTCGCGACCGACGCCGACTGCACGTCGCCCTGCACCGAGTTGGTCGAGCGCGACTGCGCCGTGACGCCGCCGGCGAGCTGCGCGGTCAGCGCGGTCTGCGGGACGAGGTCGAGAAAGGAGGTATCGATGCGCTTGAAGGCCGTGGTCTGCGAGTTGGCGATGTTGCCGGAGATGTTCTCGAGCGCGTACGACCCTGCGCGCAAGCCACCGACAGCCGTCGTGAGAGCGCCGAAGATACCCATGACATGTTCTCCAATTCGATTCCCGGCGGCTGGCAATCACAGGAATGGCCGCATCGGCGGAGCATGTCGCAAAGGTCGTGCCACGAAACGAAACGTAACAAAATCATGCGCTTGAAAAAAAAGCCCCGGCCGTTTAACCGGGGCACAATTGCCGGGCAGGCAACAATTGCCGGGACAGCGCGCAGTTCTGACCGCGCCCCCCGTCGTGGCCTGAACGCGTTTTCTTGATGCGAACCCTTCGCTCGAAATCGCTGTAGGCGTCAGGTCGCCGAGGGGTCGGCCGGGTGAAACACCAGCGCAAAACCGTCCATGCAGTAGCGCAGCCCGGTCGGCTTCGGGCCGTCGTCGAAGACATGGCCGAGATGGCCGCCGCAGCGGCGGCAATGCACCTCGGTGCGCAGCATGCCGAAGGTGCGGTCCGACGTGGTGCCGATCGCATTGTCCAGCGGCTTCCAGAAGCTCGGCCAGCCGGTGCCGCTCTCATACTTGGTCTCGGACGAGAACAGCGGCAGGTCGCAGCCGGCGCAGGCGAAAGTGCCCTTGCGGTGCTCCTTGAGCAGCGGGCTCGATCCCGGCCGCTCGGTGCCCTCCTGGCGCAGGATCTCGTATTGCTGCGGCGTCAGTTGCGCGCGCCATTCGGCGTCGGTCTTCTCGATCTCGAATTTCTCGGCGGCCTGCGCCGGCGAGGCGCGCAGCCAGCGGAAGGTGGCGAGGCCGAACAGGCCGGCGACGGAAGCAAGCAGGATGCGGCGATCGATCATCAATCATCTCCGATGCGGGCGGCCAAAGCCGGCGAGACAAGACCGGCAAACCGGCTCGACACCAAATACGAACCCCGCCGCCAGACGTTACATCCGCCCGTCGGAGATCCGCTCACTTTCTTGCGAGGGATGGGCAGATGGCGGCTCACCGTCCTCAACCTGCCGGGGCGCGGGCGGCGGCACCGGGCGCGCGGCCGACGGCGGCGGGCGGCGGGGCGGCGGTCCCCGGGTTCCCGCCTTGAGATTGGCCTCGGCCAGCCGCGCCTCGCGGCGGCGCTCCTTCGCACGTGCACCCTCGCGGTAACGCGCCAGCACGCCCGCCGCGGACGCGGCGCCCCTCGCCCACAGGCTGATGAAATGACCGGCGACGCGGCCGGTGGTGCCGCCGGCCCAGACCAGCTCGAACGGCGAAAACAGCCGCCAGCGGTCGTCGCCCCACAGGATGCTGCGGGCGATCAACTGGCCCGCGAGCGCCGAGGTGTTGAGCCCCTGCCGGCCGAAGCCGCTCGCCACCCACAGGCCCCTGCGTAACTGCCCGATCTGCGGCATGCCATGCACGGTGACGCCGACTGCGCCACCGAACGTGTCGGCGATCGGGACCTTGCCGAGCTGGGGAAACACCGTGGCGATGCGTCGCTGCACCGCCGGGCCGAACCGCTTCGGCCGCGCGTCCCAGGTGGTTTCGGGACTGGCCCACAACAGGCGATCGCCATCGACGACACGGAAATGGTCGATGCCGTCGCTGTCGACGACCGAGCCGGAAAAGGCGATCGCCTCCGCCAGCCGTTCCCCGAGCGGTTCGGTCAACGCCGCGTAGCGCCATACCGGCAGCAGCGTATCCGACAAGCGCTTCAGCGGCGCGCCGAGATGGATGTTGCCGGCGAGCACAATGTGGTTGGCGCGCAACCGCGCCGTCGGCGTCACGATGCGCTTGCGAATGCCGGAGAAATCGATGCTGACGACCGGCGTCTCCTCGAAGATCCGCACGCCTGCCCGCATCGCCAGCGCGGCGAGACCGTGCACATATTTGCGGCCGTCGATCTGGAACGCCTTCGGATAATAGATGCCGTGGAAATAGCGCCTGGTCCTGAGCACGCTGCGCACGCGATCGACCTGCCAGCCCTCGACTTCGGTGGCAAATTCCTCACCCAGCATCTGCAGGCGGCTGATCAGCGCTTCGCCGACATCCACATTGGAGACTTCCAGCGCGCCGTCGCTCGCCCTGATGCCCGGGATCAGCTCCTCGGTGGCAGTGGCGCGGACATACTCTGCGCCCTCTTTCGAGAGCGCCCACAATTCGCGGGCATCATCGAGGCCGACGCGCTCGATCACGTCTGCTATCGGCAGGCCGAAACCCGGCATCACGGTGCCGAGATGGTGGCCGGAGGCGTTCCAGCCGACCTGGCGGCCCTCGAGCACGGCGACGCTGGCGCCAAGCCGCGCCGCCTCGCGTGCCACGGTCAGGCCGGCCAGCCCCGCCCCGACCACGCAAATGTCGACGTCGAGGTCGAATGCCAGACGGTCGCGGACCGGTGAGGCCGCCTCGTCGGGGCCGTCTGCCGCACTTGTGGAAGTCTCGCTCATGTCGTTTCTTACGAACCGCTGCGGCGCTTGTCACCTTGTCCAGGGCATGCGCCTGTAGAATTTAATTCGACCAGACCGAATCGAGATGGAAGTCCATGCGCCGTTTGCTGCTGCTGCGTCACGCCAAGACCGAAACCGACGCGCCTTCGGGGCAGGACCAGGACCGTCGTCTCGACGAGCGCGGCCACCGCGATGCGGCGGAGATCGGCGGCTGGATCGCCCGTCACCCGCCCCTGCCCGACCTGACGCTGGTGTCGCCGGCGGTCCGCACCACGCAGACCTGGGAGATCGTGCGCGAGGCGCTGAAGGGCGCCGGACGTGCGCCGAAAGTCGAATTCGTGCCGGAACTCTACGGCGCCGATCCGGCGCAATTGCTCACCGCGATCCGGATGGCCTCCGTCACCGACCCGAAGCGGCTGATGCTGATCGGCCATAATCCCGGCATGCACGAGCTCGCGCTGACACTGACCGGCAGCGGCGAGGAGGCCGCCAAGCGCGCGCTCGGCAACAATCTGCCGACCTCGGGGCTCGCCGTGTTCGACTTTGCGACCGACGATTGGAACGACGTCTCCTTCCGGCGCGGCAAGCTCGTCCTGTTCGTCAGCCCTAAACTGTTGAAGCAGGCCTCACGCGGCTGACGCAAGCGGACAGCGCCGCCCTGCCATGCTATATTGATCTCGGCGCGACAGGGGGACCGGTTCGCGGCGACACGACAAGCTATCCGAAGAAAAAGAAGGCGCGCGTCCCGGCACAGGGACCAAACGGCTCCAGACCAATCGCGGACAGGAGGCGCAGATGTACAAGTCCATTCTCGTGCCGATCGACCTCGCCGATACCGATCTGGCGAAGCCGGCGATCGCAACCGCTGCAACATTATCGCAAACCTGGAACGGAGCGGTGCGGCTGCTCAACGTATTGCCGATGACGCCGGTGATGCTCGCCGAATATGTGCCGGCGGATTTCGACAGCCAGCAGCGTGAAACATCGGAAGAAGCGCTCGCGATCGTCGCGCGCGAATCCGGCATCGCGCCCGGGCGCATCTCGGGCGTGGTCCGCCAGGGCGGCATCTATCACGAGATCCTCGAAGAGGCCGCGACCATGAAGGCCGACCTGATCGTGATGACCTCGCACCGCCCGGCGATGCGCACCTACTTCCTCGGCTCGAACGCCGGACACGTGGTGCGCTACGCCAAATGCTCGGTGCTCGTGGTGCGGCACTAAGACGGGACGAGTGATGGGGCCGTCGCCGGCGGCGCTGCCAAAATATCGAAAACAACCCCATGCAAAGGAGCCGGCGGCTGGCGGGGTTCGACCAGGCGACTTGACACGTCGGGCAACTCAGGGATATTTTTCTAATATTCCGAAAATTGCGCCCCGCATCCCCTCGCCCCACACGTCGCAGGCGGGAGAGAGAACGCGCGCTATTCGCGGCCGCAGCCTGATCTCATCCTGCTCTAATCCAACCACAGGAGTAGCTTGAGCCCCGATCGGGAAAATGGCGACAAGTTCTTCAGTGGCCGACGTCGCCTTTTGGCCCTAAACCGACGTCGTGCCCACGCCGGAGACACAGCCGGACAATATTGATCTAAATCAACACGAGAGGGATGTTTCGGCTAGATTATTTTTTTGTGCCTCTTCGTAACACTTCGTGGACGCTGCGGAGGTGATATGGGCGCGCGGTTGTCGGTGGCGTTGACCACCGCTTTTCTTTTTCTGGCGACCACTGTTTCGGGCCTCGCCCAGGACTCCTTTTCACTTGAGAGAAGGGCTACGGCAAAGGGCATCAATCGTAACGGCGACGTTCCATTGGGCGCGGTGATCCGCACCGACGAACGTTACAATCGGAATGGCTTATTTCAGGGCCCGCGTGGCTGGGCCTATTGGAATTATCTGCCGGATCCCAAGCCCTATCAGAACCCCAACCTTTGGCCCGATCAGCGGCCGACGTATTTTTTTGGTCAGCTGATGATGCCCGCTGGAAGCTCGCTCACGATCCGAGGCCGATACCCCCACGCGCGTTATTTCAAGTTCAATCTGTACAAATTTGAACGCAATACTTTCGTCGCCGTCCCCGATGCATCACTGGCGGGCTACGACATCGAGCCGGACGCGGGATCAGCCAATCCATACAAGGTCGGCGCGGACCGCCTGGTCCCGAACCGCAATTTCACACTCCACGTACTTGCGGATGAGCCGCCCGCGAACGCGGCCGAGCGTCCAAAGAACACGGTGTACGCAGGCCGAGACGAAAAGGAAGTTCAGGCTGGCTTCCGCATTTACGTTTCGGACAAGGGATTTGATGGTGCGGGTTGGGGGCCAGCGGATACGCCTTCCCTTGAAGGCCCCGGTGTCACCTACGAGGGCAAGCTCGCCGACGGGACGCGGCTCTCAGGCGAGGAAGTGGTCAAGAAATGGGGTCGGCCGATGGGGTCAGCCCCTCCGCCGCTGACTGTAGACCAGTGGTATAAATTGGTTGATGCGAAGGATAACGATCCGGTGCTCACGCCCGCAACGGCACCCGCTCGCCACGATGCCCAATTCGAGCTGTTCTGGGGCATGAAGTACACGCTCGCTGGCGCTTTCATGAAGCCGGAGGAGCGGTCGATGATCAAGGTCGCGACCGAGATGGAAGGTGGCGGCGACCCCACTACCGAGTACATGGTCAACTATCTCTCCCGGCAATTTGGCTCCGTCTACGTTTTTCGGGCCAAACTGCCGACCTTCCCCGACACCTTTGCGGGAGCCAAGACGATGCCCGAAGCGCAGGTCACCTACTGGTCGGTCGTGACCGTAGCCTCGGCACCGTCGGGCGAACTGTGGGACGGCGTCTTCGACATGCAGGTGCCCGTAGACAAGGATGGCTTTTACACCATCGTCGTGAGCCGCCCGGAGGATCGACCCAAGAACGCGACGAACGAGAACGGCGTCGCGTGGGTCGATTGGGGGCCTGGTGAGGGCTTGAGCGATCCGCGCAACCGCAAGGATTGGGGCATGCTGCTCATGCGCTTCATGGTCCCGCAGAAAGACTGGGAGTACAGCCCAGCGAAGGTCGACAAGCCTGGCGCGGAGGCTGCGGTCATGGGGCCTTACTACCCTCGTGGTTATTACACCACGAAGGCTGACTTCGAGGCCAACGGGCCGGTTAAGTAGGACGCTTAGACAGCGAGCAGCATTGGGCCGAAACATGAACAGCAATGGCATTCACCAAAGAAGAGAAGCATCACCAGCAGCGCGGTTTCGCAAAGTCGGCCTCATTGCGGCGTCCGCCTTCGTGCTCGGCAGCGTCTCGCCGGTGCAGGGACAGCAGGGAACGCTCAAACCGGATACGATCGACAACACGCGGGACATGCGCTTCTGCGAAATCCTCGTCGTGAAATTTAGAGGTATCGAAGTTTACAACACGACGGGGGTCAGTGATTGCTCTGCCCAACTGTGGAATGCGTTGGACCTGAGGAAACTCCGGCGGCGATACCA
Organism: Bradyrhizobium sp. USDA 4011; assembly: GCF_054063415.1. NCBI lineage: Bacteria > Pseudomonadati > Pseudomonadota > Alphaproteobacteria > Hyphomicrobiales > Nitrobacteraceae > Bradyrhizobium > Bradyrhizobium sp. USDA 4011. The sequence goes on along the minus strand of NZ_JBSSGG010000001.1, from coordinate 7,287,135 downwards.
CGCCCTCAAGGTTGAAAAGAACGGACCTCACTTTTGGATGATGGACACACAAACGGTGTTGTTCGGCGAGAAGGCTTCGTTCGGAGGCGTCGAGGCACGGTGGGTTGCCAGGCTGCCGCTCCTCACGGCTTTGGAAGCCGCGACGGGTTCCAAGCCGTACAAAGTCTTCAGCCCGAAGAAGACTCAGAAGATGGTGTACGCCAAGGGCAAGCCAGTCTACGAGCTTATCGATCCCGACGGCAACGTCTACGTCCTGCAGGCACACGAGGCAAAGTTTCCAACTGAGGCGCTCGCGGAGCTTGGTGAGAAGTTGAAGCTGCCCAGCGGTTGGAAATTCCGCACCCGTGACCTGAGCGAGGATCTGGTGTTGGACCTTAAATCGGATCAGACCATCTACGCTATCGGAGATGAATATCATCAGTACTGGACGCGCATTCCTAATTACAGGCCGAACAAATCGTAAGAGAACGGACAGGCTGTGGTGGCAAGGCCGAGCCTATTCAATGTTCATTGCGCACGCAAAAGCTCTCCATGCAAAACGTGATTGAACTGCTGCCAATGGCGCCCCCTTCGATTGACCAACTAAGCCGGATTATCGCCACTGTTGCGGCGCCAGCATTTCTGTTAGGCGCTGTTGCCGCGTTCATTTCGGTGCTGGTCTCCAGGATCAACCGCGTCATCGACCGATCGCAGTATCTGCACAGCATCGTCGATGGCGACAAGGCTTACCTGAAGGCCGATATACCGCGTCTTAAGCGTCGATCTGCTCTGCTTCACCGCTCATTGCTCTGCTCGATCATTTCTGCAATCCTTACCGCGCTCATCATCATCGTCGCGTTCGTAAGCGCAATGTTCAGCTTCGCGCATGAGTATGGAGTCGCGATATTGTTCGTCGCCGCGCTTTTGCTGTTTTGCCTATCCCTCATCGACCTTGCGCGAGAGGCACGGCTTGCACTCCACGATAATGATCTTCACGTTTGACCCGCTAGCGGCATGAGCTTTCCATTTGGCGTGATGAAGCTGCCCCGCTCGCATAAGATTGCGCTCGATTACCCCGTATGGTTCCGCTTTGCTGCTGCGGTGCATGAGTCCGCAGATGGCCCATCGCGTCAGTTGGCGCAATGTAGCGACATGTCCGGAGTTGAGGGTAGACCAGAAATAGCTGGCCGACTGCAAAGACGACGCGATTGACCCATCGCGTCATCTGCAGCTGCGCACGGCGCACAGTCATATCGCTGCCGCCGAACGGCGGGTACACCATAGCGTCCTGTAACAGTAGCGCGCGAACCCGCCATCTGAAGCGGATTTAACCGATGAGCCCTCTTCATCCGCGCTTCGACAGCATCTCTTGGAGCATTGCCTCAACCGAGTACGGCGAAATCCCAAGTTCGACAAAGCCAGGCATCTCCGGCGATGACACGGTGTCGATCTGCATGAGCTCCACCTGATTGCGCGTGAGAAGTGGCTCCGGGAGTATTTCGGAGGCCCATGCCAGCACGTGCCAAACGGCGAACGGGATGGGGACCAGGATGGGCGCGAGATCAGCCTGGCGCGCGACGATTCCGACCAATTCCTCGTAAGAGTGGACGCGAGGGCCGCCGCACTCGAAGATCGTCGGTCGCGTCTCGGCTCGCTGGATGATCCGAACCGTCGCTTCCGCCACATCTTCCACATAGGCAGGCTGCAGACTCATCAAGCCGCGGCCGAACATCGGGTAGATTGGGAGCCGGCGGAGAAGCTTGAGGATGGTCGTGACGAATGCATCGTCCGGTCCGAACATGACGGCCGGTCGGATGATATGCGCGTTGGCGAAGGCAGCCCCGACCACCAATTCGCCTTCGCCACGCGCTCGGATGTACCGCGATTGAGACGCGGCATCGGCGCCGATGCCTGAAATGTGCACGAGCCTTTCGACTCCGGCCCAGCGCGCTTGGGTTGCTACCCGTTGGGCGGCTTCAACATGAACGGAATGAAACGTCTCCCGACCGTGCTCGACGTAAAGGCTGACCGCGTTTACGGCGGCGTAAGCGCCGGCAAGTGCATCCGCGACAGACCGTACGTCGTGAATATCGACCTGGACCAATTGAAGTTGCGGATCATGAGGGCCAGACTGACTGCGCCCGCGATCTGGATGCCTTGACGCGATCCGGACGGGAAACTCGCGATCGCGCAGATGCTGAACGATGCGGCGGCCGAGAAAACCGGTTCCGCCGAATACGGTGACGGTGCGACCGTTCGTTGCCATCCTTTGATCTTTGCTCGAGACCGCGCCATAGCCCGAGCCGAAGCTGACGTCAGGGCGATGGCCGTCTGTCGGAACAATACCCTCTCGCAGCGACTATTGGAATGCGGGCTGCTTCGATCCGCTATTGGACGGAAGCCGGAAGCAAAGGTCGAGCGAAACTGAGTTCGTGGCCGTCGGGATCAACCAGGTGGAAGAAGCGCTCACCCCATTCGGCATCGCGGGGCACGGTCGCCGGCTTGTAACCTGCCGCGAGCGCGCGTTCGTAAAGCGCGTCAACATCGGTGACGTAGAAGATGACCCGACCCCACCAGGACCAGCGTCGTTCGGCAGGTTGGTCGATGAGGTTGAGGTAGCTCGTACCTACTCGAAAGCTAGTGAACGACGACGATTCGCCGCCATGCAGTACCTCAAAGCCCAGCGCACGGTAGAATTGGACAGCCCGTGGCATTTCATGCGTGCCGAGTGTGACCGCGCTGACTCCCTCGATCATGGCCAAACTCCCCTGTTCGATTTCGCTGCGCCTTTTGTTGCCGCGGCAGCGGGATTAACCTCCACCTCATGTGCGACGAACGGCAGCAAGTCAACGCCGAGCGGCCCTTTCCATGCGTCGCCGCTCACGGCGAACGGTAGACGTCCCAAACAGTTCGAACCGAACATGTAGAGGCTCTAAACTTTAGCCAGTCGATCCGAACAGCACACGCGAAAAGGAGCAGAGCATGAAGGGCGATAAAAATGTTATCGAATACCTGAACAAAGCGCTTCGCCACGAGCTCACCGCGGTGAACCAATACTGGCTGCACTACCGCCTGCTCGACAATTGGGGCTACAAGGTGCTGGCCAAGATGTGGCGCAAGGAATCGATTGAAGAGATGCAACATGCAGACAAGCTCATCGAACGCATTATCTTCCTCGATGGATCTCCCAATATGCAGACGCTGGAATCCCTTCATATCGGGAAGACCGTGAAGGGCGTGCTCGATAGCGACTTGCAAGCCGAATTGTCGGCGCGCTCCCTCTACGCTGAAGCCGCGACCCATTGCCATCAGGTCGAAGACTACGTGACACGGGATCTGTTTGAGCAACTCATGCACGATGAGGAAGAGCATATCGATTTTTTGGAAACCCAGATCGAACTCGTCGCGAGGATCGGTCTTGAGCTATATGCCCAGCGTCATATCGGAGAGCTCGACAAGGACTAAAGTGCCAACAACTGCTTTGGCCCTTGTCAGTCATGCCGCGCTGGCTGACGAAGGTCCGTTCCGGCAAGGCTCACCGCCTCGTTAGAGTTGTGATCAATCTCAAGACCGCTGAAGCGCTCTGGGTTGAAGAGCCGGCAAGGCTACCCTCGCCAACGAGGGACCGAATAAGGGCTCCATCTGCTGCGATGCATGAGCCGGCCGAGCGCTCGATGCGCTGGTGGCGCCGGTCGCGTTGTACCCTGCGTTGCGGACTACTTCGAGTCATGCTGCCTGAGCCTAACGATGTGCGCTATTCGGTGACGACCGGAAGTAGCAGACGAGCTGTCAAAACGACGCTTTTTGACCCCAAGGCGACATTGAGAGTGACGTTTGGCGCGATAGGTGCGCCGACGGGCTGGACACGGACCGCCGTCGATCTATCAAGTCTGCCTCTTCACGATCTCAAACCCCTTTGCCTGCAGTTCCAGCAGTATGCCCTGCGCCAAGTGCGCGCACTCTTCGGGCTTGATCCAATGCGGGCTTCTCCAATCGGGATCGTCTTCCTTTGGGTAACTGGTGAATGCGGAGCGAATGGCGGCTTCGATTACGTCAAGGGGATTGTCCGACATCTGCAGCCCTCACGCGTTCGGCCAACTAAGCAAATCCCAGAAATGGCCCAAGAAACATGCGCCGACCGACAGTGATCCGGCAGCCCTCTCGCCAGCGCATGGTCACCTGCCTCAAAGAAAAGATGACCGAATTGTCGCCTGCATGCTTGGCCACATTAAAGTCAACAGAATAAGAGAAGCCCCTAAACCGGACGTCACGGTTACGCCCTCCGACTTCCGCGTTTGGCCCTCTTGAGACATGCCGGACGGCCGTGACGATGTCCGCTTCCGAACGAAGACCGGAAGTGCCGCCCCGCCGGTGCGAGGTCTCAGTTTGACCCTGAGCGGTCATAAACTGGCGTGCTCCATACCTCTGACAGGATCCCCAACGTTGCGATATAATCCTGCTCTGCCCGTTTGGGCGGGGTCGAATGCAATTCGACGATCTGAAACAGCGCGAGTTCGTAAGGAGGTGTCATATGGACGCTACTCGACGTGCTCTTTTAGGCGCAGCCGCGCTCGGCGCTAGTGGGCTCGCCCTGATGCAGAACGCGGCTGGAGCAGCCGCAGACGAGCGCGGCAATCCAGGCGACGGCGGGTATGGCCGAAACTCGGTGCAGCTTCCGCCGGGCGCCAAGGTCGCTTACCACGACCCAAAAGACATCGAGGCCATGCCAAACTTCAAGTATTCGCTCGATGGCAGCATTCCGAAAGTTACATCGGGCGGTTGGGCAAAGGAATCGACCGAACATCAACTCCCGGTAAGCAAAGGGCTCGCGGGCGTTCACATGTTCCTCAACCCGGGAGCATCGCGCGAACTACATTGGCATGCCATAGCAGCCGAATGGGCCTTCGTCATTGACGGCCGATGCCAAACAGTGGTGATCGAGCCTTCGGGCGCGAGCGAGATCAACAACTACGAACCGGGCGATCTTTGGTACTTCGCCAGAGGCCACGGCCATTCGATCCAAACTATCGGCGACAAGCCTTGCCACTTTATCCTGTCCTTCGACAATGGTGCGTTCTCGGAGCACGGTACCTTTTCGATCACAGACTGGATTGACGTAACGCCGAAGGACCTCGTGGCGGCCAATTTCAATCTGCCGAAGGATTTGTTCGACGCCTTCCCCAAAGGAGAAACCTACATACAAGCGGGGCCGATTGTGCCTATTTCGCAAGCGCTCGATGCACCATGGCCGAGGGAGTCGACACACAAATTCAGGCTGCTGCGAGACCAAAAGGCAGTACGTGACTTCGAGGGCGGCACGTTCCGCCTCGCCTCCATGGACGAATTCCCGGCCTCCAGGACCATGTCTGGCGGCCTGATGATCATTGAGAAGGGAAAGCAGCGCAATCTGCATTGGCACACCAATGCGAACGAATGGGAATACTATCTGCGCGGCAAAGGGCAGGTCGCGCTGTTTGGATCGGGCGGGCGCAGCAAGGTCACCGACGTGAGCCCGGGTGATGCGGTTTACATCCCTATGGGTTTCGGGCACGCGATCAAGAACGTCGGAGACGAAGACCTTGAAATCGTGCAAACGTGGGACAATGGCAAGTTTGAAGAGATCGATCTCGACCGGTGGGTGCGGTCGAGCCCAAACTACTTGCTGGTGAACAATTTCGCGGGGGTGTCCGAGTCTACGATCAGCAAGATGAAACAGACCTGAACGCTACTTGTCTGCTCAGGGCGATTGAGACATTCATGGGTCAGGTGCGAAGTCTGCTCCTGGCCCTTTTCGGAAATGCCGCGCTGGCTATTGAAAGTCCGGTGTTGAGGGTTAAGCGGGCGTCACGATCGCGCGCTCCGACTTCCGAGTTTGACCCCAAGCGAAGCCCTCGCGTTTCTCCCAGACCGCAGCAGGCGCTACTTCGCGCCGATATCGTTCTCAAGGCTGTCAAAGCCCCCGAGTTGGGCGATCTTTTCGAGGTCGCCCAGCGTGACGACAGAGCGCTTGAAATCAAGAATGCCTTGGGTTCGGAACGCCTGCAGGACGCGGTTGACATGCACGACGCTCAGTCCAAGCGCGTCGGCCAGCTTCGATTGAGTAACCGGGAAGTCAAACTGCTCGTTGGCGACCATATCCATCGCTCCAAGCCGCTGGCGCAATTCCGCAATCAAATAGGCCATACGTCCCGATGCCGATCGTGTGCCCAGATTGACGATCCATTGCCGGAACAGCGCGGCGTCAACAAGCGACTCGCGCCAGAGCGCTCTAGCCAAAGCCGGTCGCGTACCAAGGGTCCGTTCGAGCTCATCGTGATCGATAAAACCAACCTGCGCTTTTGAGAGCGTCGTCAGGTCGTGATCCATCCGCTTCAATACCAGCCCATGAAGATCGGGTATGTCGCCCGCGATGTGAAACGATAGGATCTGTCGCTTGCCGTCTTCCGACACTTTGGACCGATAGGCGAAGCCGCTCAGAACCACGCAGCATTGGATGCTATCGTCCCCCTCGCGAACGATCGGTGAATCTGGCGGCAAACTCTTCACCGGCGCGACGATCGACCGGAGGGCTTGAACATCTTCGTTGGGCAACTCAGAGTGCTGCCGCAGCTTGCGGATCATCATCTCGATCGGCATCTTATGTTCCTTGTCAACCGTTCGAGATAGGAAGCCGTCCGGTTCCACCCCACCATACGCCCGGAACGAGCGCAGAAGTTAAATATCATCCCGCTACGTCAATTATGCCGATTGGTTGTCCGAATGCGGTATTTTTTCACATCGAGCATGGGAAGCGGCATTAAGGTGTTGTTGTCGATCTGGGACGACGAGGACTGCTTGTTGCGACACTGGTTGCCCCTGATTGGATACGCTCGCGCGGTTGGGATGGAGGCGGCGGCTACGCGGTGGATCCATTTTTGGGACCGGTCACTTACATCAGCAACCCACCCGACCGATTATCAGCCGCCGAGAGGTACATGGTCCATCTTGATGAAGTAAAGCGACTGAAGCCGAAGGCGGATATTTCTCTCAAACAGCTTCCGGTTCTCGTAGGATTTAGTGATCCGAACAACCCGACAAGCATGTCCTTGGTCGACCCGTCGAATTTAGCTGGTGCTTTTGGTCCAGGTGTTAAGCTCAAAACAGCGACGGTTGAGATTACCGACGATCCTGTCACCCACTCAATCGAGGGCCACTTGCCGTGGTTGAAGCAAAACAAATTGCCCAAGCTTGACGATCTGATTTTTCCGCCTCCACCGCCGGGATATGAATGGGTCGATCCTCACCCCCCGAATTTCCGCTACAGCGTTTTCCTTAAGCCGCAGTGATGCGAAATCTAGTGACGACTACTTGTGGCCCTTTTCGGAAGTGCAGCGCCGGCTATCGAAAATCCGGTGACGGAGGAAAACCGGACGTCACGGCTGCACCCTCCGACTTCCGAGTTTGGAAATTTTCTCCATCTCCCGGCGCGTTTATTTGACCCATCGAGCGGTATGCACATTCACTGACAAACCAGTACGGGGGTTTTCGACTGCGTCAGCACTTTGTTTGTCACACTACCGATCAGAACCATGGAAAGGCCGCTGCGCCCATGCGATGACATAACAATGAGATCGCAGCCTTTGTCCTCGGCTGCTGCTATGATGGCTTGATGGGGTTGCCCGCTCTCCACTTGAACCGTCTCGCAGGAAACACCGGCCTCCTTGGCCGCATTTGCCGCGCGATCCAACGCACTCGTGGCCTCTTCCTTGCGCAGCTCAGCATATCTTGCGACTGTTTCGCGAAACCGCCCTGTCATTTCGGAAAACGGCTCCACAACGAAGATTACGGATACTTTGGCTCCAACGGATTTTGCCAGCGCCAACCCATGCGCCACCCCATGCTCCGCTAGCTCCGACCCATCTGTCGGAATGAGAATATGCCGGTACAAGCTTCACCTCCCGATGGTCTGGATGTATGCCTTCCGAAATCGACCCAACGCGCAATGGTTCGTCGCCGGCCCGACCGCCGGTGAGGCTTCTCAGTGCGGGCGGCCGGCCAACTTTGGCAGCCGGCCTCCGGATGCGACCCAATCGTCATAGGATCGGAAGGGCAGTCCGAGCCGTTCGTACGACACCCGAAGGTAGCCGTCGCGACCCACAGCGACCGCATCAGGTCGTACAACTCTGACCTCTTGCGCAATTACCCCGACATAGACCTTCTCGCTGCCATTGTAGGCGAAGCGGTAATAACCGAGACCGTTGTCGAACCGGCCCAGCAGCACGACATCGTGTTTCACCATGATATCCGACCGGCGCCCACCACCGCGACCTCCGCCGCCCCGGAAACCGCCGCCGCCACCACGGAAGCCGCCGCCGCCGCGGAATGCTGCAGCCCGGTGTCCGCCGCCCGCGAACCGCGCCCCGCCGCCACGACGCACGCCTGCAGCAGACCTGAAATGTCCGGCCCTGGAAGCTGCTCGGTTGCCTGCTCTCGCACTTCGGGCACCCGCTGCCCGGTGCAGGGCCTGACGATTACCAACGCGCGCGTTGCCGCCAGCGCGTCGAGCGCGATCGGCTACGTTGGCACCCTTCGCGCCCCTCCCCAGCCCCTGCCGGGCGGCAATACCGGCGCCGATACCTGCTGCGCCGGCGGCGATGCCGGCACCCGCGCGATTGGCGCCACCAAACCTCTGCTGCAAGTTTGCATTGTTGTACCGCGCGCCTCCCCGATGCGCCGGATCGTGCCGCCAGTGCTCGACATGGGCGCCGCGATTTACGTTGATGCCTCCGCCAGCCCAATTGATGCTGCTGCCGCCCCAGTAGCCACCGCCGCCCCAGTATCGGCCGGACGCCCAGCGCCCGAGCGCGTAGGCTCCGCCGAACGCGAGACCGGTCGCGATTACGCCGGCGGCGATGTAGCCAGGATATCCCCAGTAGTAGGGGTACGCCGGATAGTCGGCGTATGGCCAATCGCCGTAGACCACCTGCGGTTCATAATAGGGAACGTAAAGGGCGTCCGTCACAGCGGGTTCGATCGAGATGACCTGCCGGCTCTGCTCCTCCTTCACGTTCACGACCTGCTCTTTGGTCGTCACGAGCTTCTTCCTCTCGTAAGCCCTCGCGCGCATCCGCTGCACGGCGTCCATCACGTCCTGCTCCTGCGCAAGGAACGCCTCGCCGAGCTTCTGCGTCCAATCGAGATGTTCGCTCAACATCTGTAGAACGGAGGGCGCCGCCACCAGCGACTTGACGCTTGCGTCCCAGGCCTGTTTCTCCGCCGCGGCCTTGAGCGCGTCTCCGATCAGGTTCTTGTTCTGGTTCACCCAGCGCTCGGCCCGCACCACCTCGAGCGGATAGGTCGATGCCATCAGCACGTTCGCAAGCAGCGTATCCGCGTACAACGCGACCGGCGCCACCAGCGCATCGAGCTCGGCCGGCTTCAGAGCCGGTTGCGTTGGAGCCGGCGGGGGCGCGGCGTTTGGTGGCTGAGTAGGCGCGCTGCCTGGCGTCTGCGTGCTCGTACCGCCGCCCTGGCTTCGTGCCGGAAGAATGCTGACGTGCAGCATTCCAAGGAAAGCGCATATCCAGCAGGCCGTTCTAAGGAACCGCATGTGCTTTGTGCTCCCGATAGCAAAGCTGAGGACTGCAATCCAACTGGCGGAAGCGGCGATGTCGATTGATCTAAATCAAAGGATGAAATGGCCCGCGTTGCGGACTACTCCGAGTCATGCTGCCTGAGCCTAAGGATGTCCGCTATTCGGTGAAGACCGGACGTAGCAGACGAGCTGTCAAAACGACGCTTTTTGATCCAAAGGCGACATTACAGCTATTCGGCAAGACGTCTGGGCTGCATCGATCGGACCGTCAGATCATTGATCTAGATCAACGAACGCGTGCATAAGTCGACAACAATAATACCTAGCCATCTTTGAGCGTCATTGAAACAAATGCATGCGAGCGCCAGAAATCGCCTTCGTTCTCGGTCGTCAATGCGACAAGGTCACCGTAAAACCACGGGAGTTTTGCCGAATTTCATCCGACCCATTGCGTCCTCATATCGCGGGTCGCACGCAGCCATTTACGAAGTTCCCTTTTTCCTGCAAGATCGCAAAGCTTATCTCTAGTTGATAGGTTGACTTCAGTCGCCTGCCGTTCGCCTAGCGTTTAGTTAGTGTACGGGAGTTCACGATGCTGAGGGGCAATGCACACAGCCACCATCCTTGCGACGGACGCTTAGCTGCCTTTGCTGGAGGGCGGCTTTCCTCCGGTGAGTTCAAGTTTCGCAAAGGGGTTGAGCTTTTCGGCGAGCATGATGAGGCAGAGTACGTCTACCAAATCATCTATGGCGCGGTGCGGACTTATAAGCTGCTTTCAGACGGTCGCCGCCAAATCAACTCATTTCACCTGACCGGAGACATATTCGGATTGGAGAGTGGTGGAAGCCATCGCTTTGGCGCCGAGGCGATCATTGACACCAAAGTTCGCATAATGCGGCGGCACAGCCTTCTTGAGATCATGACAAGGGAGGATGGCGGCGCCAAAAATCTTCTCGGCTTGATTACTCTCAGCCTTCAGCACGCTGAGAACCACATGCTTCTGCTGGGCCGAAAGAGTGCGCTGGAGAAGGTCGCAGCGTTCCTGCTCGAAATGGACGAACGGCTCGTTCATCCCGATGAATTAATCCTGCCGATGAACCGGCGCGATATAGCCGATTATCTCGGCCTGACCCTGGAAACCGTATCGCGCTCACTCAAAGTGATGAGAGACAGAAGGATGCTCTGGCTCGATGAGATCACACATAGAAAAATCGTGCTGATGGACCGAGATGGTCTCGCAAAACTCGACGCGTGAACTCCAGCGCCGCGGATCGCGACCTGTTCTTCAACACGGCATCAGTCGTCTCGAGACCTGCCCGACTTGGCCAATGGCCTCGGGCGGGTGGACGGCCCCAGCACGCGGCCCCTAATGCCCCCCAAGGTTGCTGGGGTCGCTCTCTCTAAGAAGGCCTCAGTTGCCTTGTCGTTTCGATTGCCCCTTTTGGCCCTTCTCGAACCTCCGGCGAGGTCCGCCTTCTCGCCGCTGTCAGGATGAGAGCGGACATCAAGCGACCCCTCATCCAACTCCGATTGATGAGTACACGGCCTAGCACTACTTTGGCAGAATGTCGGTTTTGCCTTGCTTTATAGGATTCCCGAATCAATTTTTCAATGATTCATGGGTGGTCGGCTCTTGGAGGGCTGACCATGGCGGGATGGGAAGACGAACTCGAACGTTGGCTGATGCCGTTCTTGGACCGGCTGGGTCATAAGACTCGGCAGCGGATGTGTCCTCTGTATGTTGCGGGACTAATCGGTCCTGGCGATCGCAAGAGCGTTCAGCCGATGGCGGAGCGCCTTGCCTCGGGCAACTACGATCAGCTGCACCATTTCATTGCGGACGGTGTCTGGGACGCGACGCCGCTGGAGACGGAGTTGCTCAACCAGGCGGACCGACTTGTCGGCGGCAGGGACGCGGTGCTGGTTATTGATGACACCTCACTGCCGAAGAAGGGCGAACGCTCGGTTGGTGTTGCGCCTCAATACGCATCGGCTCTCGGCAAAACGGCAAATTGCCAAACGCTGGTGTCTTTGACGCTTGCGCGCGGCGAAGTGCCAGTGATGGTCGCGTTACGTCTCTTTCTGCCTGACAGTTGGACAAGCGACGTATCTCGTTTGAAGCGCGCTCGCGTGCCAGTCGAACACCGAACGCCACGGTCCAAGCCGGAAATTGCGTTGGCCGAGATTGACCGCGCGATGGCAGCCAACGTGCGCTTCGGATGTGTGCTGGCGGATGCAGGATACGGACTTAGCGCACCATTTCGACAAGGGCTAACAGAGCGCGGGCTGGCCTGGGCTGTCGGCATCCCTCGGCACCTGAAGGTGTATCCGGTCGACGTGAAGCTCATTTGGCCGATTACCAAAGTCCGCGGGAAACCACGAAAGCACCACGTGCCCGATATCTTATCGATTGCGGCAGAACAAATGTTGGCCAGCGCCAAATGGAAAGCCGTGAGTTGGCGCAGCGGGACGAAAGGTCGGCTGAAAGCCCGATTTGCTGCTCTCCGTGTCCGCACCGCCGACGGCCCTCCGCAGCGGATATGGGATAAGGGTCAGCAGCATCTCCCGGGCGACGAAGCTTGGCTCATTGGCGAGCAACGTGCCTCGGGGGAAAAGAAATACTATCTCGCCAATCTCCCTGCGACGACGGATCTGCGCACACTGGCCGCCACCATTAAGGCAAGATGGATTTGTGAGCAGGCGCATCAGCAGTTGAAGGAGGAGCTCGGACTTGATCACTTCGAAGGGCGATCCTGGCAGGGTCTTCATCGCCATGCCCTGATGACAATGATTGCTTACGCCTTCCTGCAACATCGTCGCCTCGCATACGCGGGGCGGAAAAAAAAGAATCAACGGGCCTCCGCCTCAGCCAACCATGCCCGCCGTACGTCACGCCATCGTTGATCTCATCCTTCGACCCCCGCCTCAGCAGTGCCCATATTGCCGAAAGAAAATCCGTGAAAAACAGTGGCGCAAACACATTCTGCCAAAGTAGTGCTAGCTAGTTCGTCCGTTGCCGCCATCGAGGCAAAGCCACGGGCAGAACAATGCGGCCAAAGCGGTGTTCGCCTAAAGGCGATTGCGTTTTTTCTGGATCCGGCACGCCTCGCGCTCGATGCTGGCGGCCACCAGCGGCGCCTGGTCGGCGGTGACGGGCGGGGAAAACACGAAGCCCTGAACCAGGTCGCAATCGAGCCCGCCGAGCACGTCCACTTCGGCCGGCAATTCGGCTCCCTCCGCCACGACAGTCATGCCCAGGCCGTGCGACAGGGCGATGATGCCGCCGAGCAGCTTGCGCTTCTCCGGCGCGCTGGAAATGCCGCCCACGAAGGCGCGGTCCACCTTCAGCCAGTGGAACGGCAGGCGCGTGAGATAGCCGAGCGAGGAATAGCCCGAGCCGAAATCGTCCAGCGCCAGCCGGACGCCGAGACCGGAGAGCGCCGTCAGCGTGCGGCTGATCCGCTGCTCGGAATGATCCACGAACAGGCTTTCGGTCAGCTCCAGGCAGAGCAGCTTCGCCGGAAAGCCGGTTTCCGCCAGCACCGCCGCGACGGCCGCATCGAAATCCACGTTCCAGATCTGCGCCGGCGAGACGTTGACCGAGACGGAGCGCGGCGGCAACCCGGCATCGAGCCAGGCGCGGCCCTGCCGGCAGGCCTCGCGCAGCACCCACAGGCCGAGATCGACGATGAGCCCGGAGCTTTCGGCGATCGGGATGAACTCCGCCGGCGAGATTGGTCCGCGCTCGGGATGGGTCCAGCGCAGCAGCGCCTCGAAGCTGGTGACGCGGCCGGTCCTCAGGTCCACTTGCGGCTGGTAATGCGCCTGAAGGGTGCCGGCCTCAACCGCGTGGCGCAGATGCCGGCCGAGATCGAGCCTTTGATCGACTGCCTGGGCATAGACCGGTTCGAACAGTTGCGCCCGGCCGCGCCCGGCCTCCTTGGCCATATAGAGCGCCAAGTCCGCATTGCGCACGGCGGTCTCCGCCGTCGCCCCATGCTCCGGCAGGCGGGCGATGCCGATGGTGGCGCCGACCAAGGCCTCGCCCTCGGCGAGATCGACGGGGACGGACAGCTTGCCGATGAGCCGATCGGCAAGCCCGGTCAGCGCGGCGTCGGACATGCCGCGTCCCTCCGCCAGCACCGCGAATTCGTCGCCGCCGAGCCGGGCGATGAAGGCGCGCGGCCCCAGCTCCTGCCGCAGCGCAGCCGCCACCTGGATCAGCAGTTTGTCGCCGGCGGCATGGCCGAGGGAATCATTGACCTCTTTGAAGCGATCGAGATCGATGAGCAGCAGCGCGGCGCCCCGGTCTTGCCGGGTGCAGCCCTCGATCAGGGCGGCGAGCTGGCGTGTGAACAGCGCGCGATTGGCGAGCCCGGTCAAAGGGTCGGTATAGGCGAGCTGCTCGAGTTGTCGCTCAGCCTCCTTGCGCTCGGTGACGTCCTGCACGGTGCCGATGATGCCGATGACCTTGTCGTGGGCAACCTCCGCCTTGCAGATGACAGCCAGATCGCGGGCCGTGCCGTCCGCGTGCAGGATGCGCAGGTCGGTGGCCTCGGTCCTTCGGGTGCGGACGACCCTCCTCTGCAGGTCCTTGAAGCGGTCGGCGTCGCCGTCCACGAAATAGGGCCTCATGCTCTCATCGGTCGGCTCGAACGTGTCGGGGCCGAAGCCGAGAAGCTGGTAGAGTTCGGGCGCCCAGGTCGTACGGCCGGTGTCCAGACGGTAGCTCCAGGTGCCGATCTTGCCGAGCCGATGGGCTTCCTCCAGCGCCCGCGTGCGCTGGTCGAGCAAAGCCTTGGCCGCCCTGAGCTGGGTGATGTCGCTGGACGTGCCGCGATAGCCGAGAAAGGTGCCATCATCGGCGTAGATGGGCTTGCCGCTGGTGCAGATACTGACGCGCGACCCGTCCTCGCCGATCAGCGTATAAATGAAGTCGCGAAAAGGGCGATGGGCCTCCATGTCGGCCCGGTGCCGCGCCATGGCCTCCGCGTCCTCGGGCGCGTAAGCCAGTTCCCAGCGCGCCTTGCCGCCGGACGCCACGGTCTGGAAGGCCGCGTTGCCGGCCAGCGATTTGGGATAGGGCAGCAGCCGGTGGGCAGCGTCGCTCTCCCAGCACCAGTCCGAGGCGGTAGAGACAAAATCGGCCAGCCGTTGCTCGCTCTCCGTCAGGCGCCGCAGCGCGGAGGTCTCCTCCGTGACGTCGCGGACAATGCCCGACACGCGCCGGACCTGACCGCGCGCGTCGAATTCCGGCTCGCCATGCACCACGCAGTCGAGCAGGCTGCCATCGGGACTGCGGAGCCGCGTCCGCACCGCATAGGGCCGCCCCTCCGCCCAGCAGGCCGCGTAATGCGCCTCCAGAACCTTCCGGCTCTCGGGCAAATAGCGCTCGCGCACCGTGGCGATGGGAACGAAGCCGTCGACCGTTTCGAATTCGTAGAAGGCGGCGAGCTCGGGCGATATCCAGAGATCGGTCGCCGCGGCACTCTGCGACTCCCAATAACCCATGCGGGCCAATCTGATGGCGCAGCGCAGCGATCGCTCCTCATGCCAGCGGCGGCGCGCTTCCCGGGTCGGGGCCTGCCCTTGCGACAATTTGCGAGCGGCCATCGGTCCCCAACTACAACGCTAGCGTGCGCAACCAATACGCTAGCATAGAGCGCCACAACCTTGGAGCGATGGCGGCGACAAACCGGGGTTCTTCGGCATCTTTGGTGTAGTTTCGGTGAATTCTGCAACCGGCACCAAGTGTCGGGACGCGACTTAGTCTGAACAGTTCTTCGCCACGCTCAAACACTGGTTGGTTAGAGCCGCGCAGCGAGCCATCGCGGCCGTCTGCGATGCGACCGCTCCGATCACGCGAAGCCGTCGCACCACGCTCCTGTTCAGCGGATCCGCACCAGCTCCGTATCGAGTTCTCCGGCGACGGCGGGCTCGATCTGGCAGCGCGAGATTCCGATATCGCGCAGCGTCCGGTCATCGAGCTGGCGCAGCGTCTTGATCGCCTCCCGGCGCAACCAATAGGTCGCGAGTGCATCGCCCCACACTCGGAGCAATCGGAGCAATCCGTCCATCATGCTGAACCGCGCGGGCGATGCCGCAGCTGAGTCTATCGTCGTCATTGTCATCTCCTTCGATGCCCAAACGACAAAGCTATGCCGTTGACGCAAATGCCGTCTCGACACCTGCGCCGTCGTAACCTCGGATCGCTTGCGCGCTCCTCGGTGCAATCATGGGCTTGTTCGCTCTTAAATGATCCGGTACATTGCTCGGAGCAAGTAAAACATTGCTCTCGGTGCAATAATGTCGAGGTTCGAATATCTGAAGCTGGCGGATGCGGTGGCCGCCGAAATCGCCAGCGGCGCGCTGAAGGCGGGCGACCGCCTGCCGCCGCAGCGTCATTTCGCCTATGACCGCAACATCGCGGTCTCGACCGCGAGCCGGGTCTACACCGAGCTGTTGCGGCGCGGGCTGGTGGTCGGTGAAGTCGGCCGCGGCACCTTCGTGTCCGGCGAGGCGCGCCGCGGCATCGCCGCTCCAACCGAGCCGCGCGGCGCCCGCATCGATCTCGAATTCAACTATCCGCTGCTGCCGCATCAGGCGACGATGATCGCCAAGAGCCTCGAAGGGCTGGAGCGGCCCGAGGTGCTCGAGGGCGCGCTGCGGCCGGCGACCAGTTTCGGCACGCGCGCGGCGCGGACGATCTCCGCGGAATTCCTCGCGCGCAAGAGCTGGGCGCCGAATCCCGACCAGATCGTGTTCACCGCCAATGGCCGGCAATGCATCGCCTCCGCGCTCGCCGCGGTCGTGCCGCCCGGCGGACGCTGCGGCGTCGAGGCGCTGACCTATCCGTTCGTGAAGGGCATTGCCGCACGGCTCGGCATCGCGCTGGTGCCGCTTGCGATGGACGAGCATGGCGTGCGCCCGGACGCGGTGCAGAAAGCGCACCGCGAGGCGCATCTGTCCGCGCTCTACATCCAGCCTACGATGCAGAACCCGCTCAGCATCACGATGCCGGCCGAGCGCCGAGCCGAGCTGTTGCGCGTGGTGGAGAAGCTCGGCCTCGTCGTCATCGAGGATGGCGTCTACGGATTCCTCGACGATGAGATGCCGCTGGCCGCGCTCGCGCCGGACAGCTGCATCGTGCTCGACAGCTTGTCGAAGAAGGTCGCGCCCGGCCTCGCGCTCGGCTTCATCGTCCCGCCGCCGCGGCTGCGCGAAAGCATCATGGCCGCGGTGCGCTCGGGCGGCTGGACGGCGTCGGGCTACGCCTTCGCCGCCGGGCAGCGATTGATGGCCGACGGCACCGCCGCCGAGCTGTCACGGCTGAAGCGGATCGACGCCGGCCGCCGCCAGCAGATCGCGGCGAAGCATCTGGCCGATTTCGAGGTCCAGACCAACCCGAAATCCTATCATCTGTGGCTGACCTTGCCGCCGCACTGGCGCTCGCAGACCCTGGTCGCGGCCGCGGCACGACGCGACATCGCGCTGACGCCGTCGACGACCTTCGCCGCCACGCCGGGGCACGCGCCCAATGCGGTGCGGCTCGCGCTTGCCGCGCCGCCGATGGAGCAACTCGACCTCGGCCTGCGGACACTGGCGGGAATGCTGAGCGCGACCGAGGAGGATTTTGATTCGACGGAATGACATCGCGTCTGCACTGCGACGCACCAGCCTTCTTCCATTCATTGCGCTTGATTGCGAACCGGCTTCGGCAAAAGCGCATCGGGCAATTGATCGAAGCGGTAGCGCCGCGGGCGGTTGCGGGTGACGAAGCCGCCGACCTGCCAGGTGAACAGCGCGGCGAAGCCGACCAGGAACAGCGCGCCCATCCAGTTCGCAGCCAGCAGCGCCATCACCAGCAATCCGGTCATTGCCACCGCAAGGCACGCCAGCAGCGCCAGCGCCGCGGTGTATGTCTTCGGCCCGAGACCTCCGACCAGCCTGGCCGTGCTGCCCGCCGCCTGCATCCGGCGATGCAGCTCGATGATGAAGTCGCGGTAGAGATGTCCTTGCGGCGCGACCAGCGTCGCGGTCTGCCAGGTGGTCGACAGGATCGCGATCCGCCCGCCTTTGGCATTGTCGATGTCGGCGCGAAACCGCTGCTGCTGCATCGAGACCGGACGGTAGGACAGCTTCACGGCGGAGATGTCGGCGTAATCCCACACGCCCGACCTGCCGGCGATCCGCCACGACAGCCCGTCCGCGGTCAGCTCGAACTGATGCGCCGAGCCAATCAATGAGGCCTTGTAGGCATAGCGCACCGGCGCGCCCTCGCCTGCCTCCGGCCGGTCCTGCAACGTTGTTGGCAATCCGCCGTTCCACCTGTTCAGACACATCCGCGCGCTTGCATGGGATGTCACGCCTATCCTACAAGCGAGCTATGCCCGAGACGACCTATTTTCCGCGTTACCTCATCCTCGGCGGCGCGATGATATCCGGCGTGCTGCTGGCGCTTGCCGTGCACATGCTCGGCGCCCGATACGGGCTCGATCTCGGCGGCCTGTGGCGCTCCGATAGCCACGAGTTCATGCCGGTAGGCGTGGCGATCGCGTGGTGGCTGATCGCGAGCGTCGGGTTTTCGGGCGGCTACTTCACCGCCAATCTGATGCACAGCGCGGTCGCCGGCCAGCTCCCGCAGCGGATGCGCCAGTTCCTGATCGTCGTCGGCGTGCTGATGCTGGCCGGCGCCGGCCAGGCCGCGGCGGCGCCAAGCACGGTTTCGACCATTTCCGCCGTGCTCGCCGGTCTCGCCGCGCTGTGCCTCGGCGCCGTGATGGCGTTTTGCGGCGCCTATTTTGCGCTACGCAAAAGCTAGAGCCCCGGCCTTCTTCCAGATCAGGCCACCGACCTGTCCGGTACCCAGCGCAGCATCTTGGCGACCTCAGCCGCCGGCCGCGGCGGACTGAACAGATAGCCCTGCGCCTGCGTGCAGCCTTCCCGCCGCAGCAGGTCGAACTGGGTATCGGTCTCGACCCCCTCGGCGGTCGTGACGATGCCCAGACTCTTGCCGAGACCGGTGACGGCACGCACGATCGCCATCGAGTCCTCGCGCGTCGCAAGGTCCGTCACGAACGAACGGTCGATCTTGATCTTGTCGAACGGGAAGCTGCGCAGATAGCTCAGCGAGGAATAGCCGGTACCGAAATCGTCGAGCGAGATCCGGACGCCGAAACCGCGCAGCTCATGCAGCACCGCGAGCGTCGCCTCGCTGTTCTGCAGCAGCACCGATTCGGTAATCTCGAGCTCGAGCCGATCCGCCGACAGGCCCGATGCCTGCAGCGCCGCCTTCACCGACGGCACCAGATTCGGGTTCTTGAACTGCACCGGAGACAGGTTGACGGCGACCGCGATGTCCGCAGGCCATCTCACCGCCTCGGCGCAAGCCTTGCGCAGCACGATCTCGCCCAGCGGCATGATCAGCCCGGTTTCTTCGGCGACCGGAATGAAATTGTTCGGTGCGATCAGCCCGCGCAGCGAATGATTCCAGCGCACCAGCGCCTCGAAGGCGACGACCCGATCGCCCACGACATCGCGGATCGGCTGATAATAGACCTCGAACTCGTCGCGCTGGAGCGCGAGCCGCAGGTCACGCTCGAGCAGGCGGCGCGCCTGCGCACGCGCATCCATCCCGGTCTCGAAGAACCGATAGGTGCCGCGGCCGTCGGCCTTGGCGCGGTACAGCGCCAGATCGGCCTTTTGCAGCAGCTCGTCGGGATCCTTGCCGTCCTCGGGCGCGAGCGAGATGCCGACGCTGACGCCGATCACGAGCTGATGGCCCCCGATCTCGTAGGGCGCGGCGATCCGCTCGACCACCGCACTTGCCAACGACGACACCACGGACGGCTCGCAGTTGCTGCAGAACTGCACGATGGCGAATTCATCGCCGCCGAGCCGCGCCACGGTGTCGTGCTCGGTCACGCATTCGCCTAGCCGGCGCGCAACCTCGCGCAGCAGCGCGTCGCCGATCGGATGTCCGAGCGTGTCGTTGATCTCCTTGAAATGATCGAGATCGAGGCAGAGCACCGCCAGCTGGTCGGAGCGCTTGGCCAGTCTCGAAGCCTTCTCGAGCTGCTCACGGAACAGCGTCCGGTTCGGCAGATTGGTCAGCGCGTCATGCCGCGCCATGTGTGAAATCTGTTCCTGGGCCTGCTGCCATTCCGTGATGTCCTCGAAGGTCGCGACCCAGCCACCACCCTTCATCGGCTGATCGACGACACGGATCGCGCGCTCGTTGCGGCTGACGATCCGCGTCGCGCCGTGTCCGGCCTTTGCCTCGGCGACGAGCGCGTTGCAGAATTCCTCGGGATCGCCGTCCCACTCGCCGATGGAATGGAGGTCCTGCAGAACGTCGATCAAGAGGCGTCCCTGCAGCGGCACGCGATTGCGCCCCATCATCTCGCTGTAGCGCTCGTTGAACAGCATGATGCGGCCATCGGCATCGAACATGCACAGTCCCTGCGACATGTTCTCGAGCGCGGTATCCAGCACCACCTTCTGCTTGTGAAGCTCGGTCTTGGCGCGACGATCGAGGATGGATGCGATCAGCGAGAGGCCGAGGATCGCGAAAGCCGCAACCGCGGTCATGAAGGAGAGCACACGCGGCGAGACCGAGAGTCCGTCGGGAACGATGGTCGGATCAGGGACCAGCGTCACCGCACCCATCCCGGTGAAATGATGCGAGACGATCGCAACCGTCAGAAGACCGGTCGCAGCCGCCGTGGTGCCAAGGCGTTCGCCGCGTGCGGCAACGACCAGCGCAAGCGCGCCAAACAGGCTTCCGAATACGATCGAAGCGACGACGATGCCGGGTGCCCAGACGATGCGCGCGGGCAATTCCAGCCCCAGCATGCCGGTGTAATGCATCGCCGCGACACCGACGCCGACGATCGCGCCACCGGCCGCGACCGTCTGCCAGCGTTCGTTGAGCGTGGCGACCGCGAGGCCGACGGCCAGGATCGCAACCGCGAGCACCAGCGACAGCAGCGTGATCGGAATGTTGTATCCGGCCTCGATGCCGGGATCGTACGCCAGCATGGCGACGAAATGGGTGGCCCAGATGCCGCAACCGCCGACCGCCGCATCAAGACCGATCCAGATCTCGCGGGCTCGGCCCTCTGCGGCGCGAGCGCGGTGAAACAGGCTGATCGCGACGGCGCTGGCGAGCAGACAGATCACGCCACCGAGGACGACCAACCGCCAGTCATGTTCCAAGGTGAGACAGGTTAGAACGCGATACATATAGGCCCCCATTATGGACCCATAAAAGCCAGCGCATTCGTGTACGAACGGTAACCGCACCAACAAGGCTTCACGCATGGTGAAAAAGCCTTGAATGTACGTGATACCATCCAAGAAAACGGCAATCCGCCGTGAAATCGTCTCAGCCGCGCAACCCGGGCACCAGTTCAGCCCCGGTCTCGACCTTGAGCGACGAGCCGACGAAATCGTTTTCGATCGGCTGGCAAGCACCGCCGAGATGCTTGGCGAGGAACGCTTCGGTGACGCCATAGAAGGCAAGCCGATTTTCCGGCCGCACAAAACCGTGCCCCTCGTCGGCAAATGTGAAGGTGACGAGATTGGAGATGCCGAACAGATCGACGATGCAGGCGAAGACGTCGGGCGTCTTGGTCGCGGCGACCAGCGCCGAATTGCCGCCATACCTGCCGCTGAAGAAGCCGACGCGCTTCGGATCGGCGATGCCTTGCGCGATCGCCCAATCGACCGCATCGATCAGGTCGTCATGCATCTTGCCACCCCATTCGTGGTCGGCGGCGGTGATGAAGGCTTTGCCGAAGCCGGTCGAGCCCCGGTAGTTGACGGCAAGCACCGCATAGCCCCGGTTGGCGAGCCAATGATGACAGTCCCCGACCGCGCAAGGTTAGATGCCGCGCCGTGACCGCGCAACGACGGCCTCGCTCATTGCCGCGCTTGTGATGATGCGCCGATCCAGATCAGCGCTGTGGCGGCAAGCAGTACGCCGGCGGAGATCACGAGTGCCGCATGCAGGCCCGCGACGAAAGCCGCGGAGCGGCCGACCATCGAGCCGAACAGCGCGACACCAAGCACGCTGCCGGTCTGCCGGGTCGCGTTCAGCACCCCGGCCGCGATCCCGGCATGCTGCGGCTCGGCACTGCCGAGCAGCGCCGATGTCAGGGGCGGCACCAGCAGGCCGAGGCCGCCGCTGATCGCCAGCAGTTGCAGGCAGATCGCGAGATAGCCGGTACCGGGACCGATGAACAGCATCGCCAGGCATCCGGCGGCGGAGAGCGCGGCACCGAGCGCGATCGTCTGCGGCGCGCCGATCCGCTCCGCGACATGCGGCGCGATCAGGTTCGCGGGCAGCACGGCACCGAGCATCGGCACGAATGCGAGGCCAGTGGCGAACGCCGACAGCCCGTTGACTTGCTGGAAGTAGAGGCTGAGCACGAAGATCAGCCCGTAGAACGCAACGTTCACCAGCAGGCCGACCAGCGCGGTCAGAGCAAACATCCGGTGACTGAACAGCGAGAGCGGCAGCATCGGTTGCGCCGTGCGCGCCTCATGCCAGACGAACAGCATGGAAAACACGGCCGCCAGAGCGAAGCCTGCGACGACGAACGGGCTGTCCCAGCCGAGCGCGCCGCCCTCGATGAGCGCGCCGGCCAGCGTGCCGAGCGCGGCGATCGCCGCAATTTGTCCCGGCAGATCGAGCCGGTGCCGGTGATGGCGCGTGGTTTCGCCGGCAAAGCGCCAGGCGAGCCACAGCCCGGCCAGGCCAACCGGCAGATTGACCAGGAAGATCGCGCGCCAGCCGACCAGCGTGATCAGCCCGCCGCCGACGAACGGACCGGCGGTCAGCGCAAGGCTCGCGCCCGCGGCCCACACGCCGACCGCGCGTCCCCGCGCCTTCTCGTCCGCATAGGCGTGGCGGAGCAGCGCGAGCGAGTTCGGCACCAGGATGGCCGCGGCCAGCCCCTGCACGCAGCGCGCGGCGATCAGCGTCACGGCATCAGGCGCGACGGCGCACCCAACCGACGCCGCGGTGAAGATGGCAAAGCCGGCCATGAAAACGCGCTTGGCGCCGATCCGGTCGCCGAGCGCGCCCGCGGTCAGGATGAAGGCGGCAAACGCGATGGTGTAGGCGCTGACCACCCATTGCAGCTCGGCAACGCCGCCGCCGAGCGAGCCGCCGATGGCGTTGAGCGCCGTGTTGACGATGGTGACGTCGAGCTTCACGACGCCGTAACCGAGACTCATCGCGGCGAGCGTCAGCGTCGCCGCAAGCCCGGTCGACGGCCGATGCGACGCCGCGCGCTGGTCCGGCACGCGCCGGAGCTTCAGGGATTTCTGTTGCATGTCTTGACCTCGCTCTGCGCAACCAATGCGAGAGATAGGTCTTCGTTTCTCAATGATAGTTCGCTGCGGATCGAAGTGTGGTATCGCCATGCCGGCCGGGGCCGCGGCGTCGTTGCGCGGCGTTTTGCCTCAATAGACCTACGGACCGCCCCCCGGGCGCCTCATTCCGGCCCGAACGGCGGTCCACAGCCGGATCACGCAGATGCGCACATCGACTTCACGCTTTGGTAAACGCCGCAGCCGGCCCGGACCTCCCCACGCTGATGCATATCGTCTATTCGCTCCGCTTCGACGGCCCCGCAGTGGCGCTGCGACGACGGCAAAATCGGCAGAAATACCGACGAAATCGCCTGGAACGGCTGAAGGACGGCGGAACATGCAGTGGCCCCGTCGCCGACGACGGCATGGCAGCGACTCACATTCCGCAGAGCGAGAACATATGTAGCCAGTATGACAACAACGCTGGACGGGAGCCGAAGGTTGGCTTGTCAAGGGCTGCACAACGCATCGGTTTTGCCTTATGGGTCATCGCGTACGGCGCGTTTGCCCGTCACCCGTCGCCGTCCGTGACCGGGTCCCACTGAAATTGTCCCTGCCGGGAGGATGAATGCTTCGGCTGCTGACCACGCTTGGGCGTGGCTTCAAGGAAAAGATCGGCTGGAAACGGCTCGGGATCGCTGCGAGCGTGCTCATCATCGCGTTCGCGGTCACGACGCTGGTCCACACCCTGAAGGGCGTCGACACCGGTATCATCCTCACCGCGCTGACCGACATCGCGCCGCACCGGATCGCGCTCGCGGCGCTCTGCGTGGTCGGGGCGTTCTGCACGCTGACCTTCTATGACTTCTTCGCGCTGCGCACGATCGGCAAGACCCACGTCCCCTACCGCATCGCAGCGCTGTCGAGCTTCACCAGCTACACGATCGGCCACAATATCGGCGCCACCGTCTTTACCGGCGGCGCGATCCGCTTCCGGATCTATTCCGACTACGGCCTCTCCGCGATCGACGTCGCCAAGATCTGCTTTCTGTCGGGCCTGACCTTCTGGCTCGGCAATCTGTTCGTGCTCGGCTTCGGCATGGCCTGGCATCCCGCGGCGGCATCGGCGATGGACCTGCTGCCGCCGGCGATGAACCGGCTGATCGCGCTCGGCTGCCTTGCCGGCATCGGCGCCTATTTCGTCTGGCTCCTGACCGGCGAGAAGCGCCGCGAGCTCGGCCAGAACGGCTGGAAGGTGGTGCTGCCGTCGGCCAAGCTGACGCTGCTGCAGATCATCATCGGCGTGGTCGATCTCGGCTTCTGCGCGCTCGCGATGTATCTCCTGATGCCGACCGAGCCGCATATCGACTTTGTCTCGCTGGCGGTGGTGTTCATCCTGGCGACGCTGCTCGGCTTTGCGAGCCACGCCCCCGGCTCGATCGGCGTGTTCGACGCTGCGATGCTGGTGGCGCTGCCGGAGTTCAGCAAGGAGCAATTGCTGGCGACGCTGGTCGTGTTCCGTATCCTCTATTTCCTGATCCCGTTCGGGATTTCGATCTCGATCATGGGCATGCGCGAGCTGTGGCTCAACGTGGTGCGGCCCTGGCAGGAACGAAAAAGACTCAGCCAAGCCTGCACGGCTTCGGCGACCGTGCGGCAACCGATCGAAAGCCGGCAGCAGCAGATCAGGCGGCTGAGACGGTAACAGCGAAGTTATCGGCCCTCCTCGCCCCCGGTGTTTCGATCCCGGATTTTGGTCTCTGCCGCCGCTTCTCTTATTTTCGCCGTACCACTCGCGTCAAACCGCGCCATGATTGGCTTTTTGGTTCGATTTTCGTTTCGCGTCACGGTCTGCAGCGTGCTGCTCGGCAGCGCGCTCGCGGCGGGATTGGCTTCAGCCGCAGACGCGCAGGACACCCAGCTCTCGATCTCCTGGGAGGTCCGCAACCGCTTCCGGCTGTTCCGCGAGGAACGCGACTTCCGCCTGCATGTCGAAAGCGGGCTCGGCCGCAGCGTGCTGGCCTCGGAACAGGCGCTGGAACTGCAAAGCGACGGCCGCGGCTGGGCGCGCAACACGGTCAACCGGCTCTGCATCGACCTGCAGGGCCGCGTCAGCGAGCCCTGCACCCGCGACAACGTCAAGGAAAGCTATCTGACGCCGATCGATCACCCGATCGTGGTGCGGCTCACGGGTCCGGTTCCGGTCGGCGCGACCTGCGCCTGGTCGTTCGACGACGGCGACGGGCCGCAATCCTCGACATTCGATTGCGCCGAGCCGGTCAATCTGCGCGTCCGCTACGGCCGCACCACGGTCGCGACCGTCGACGTCGCCAGCGGCTCGGACGCCAACCAGCGCGTGACAACCCAGATCGCGGTGCGCGATTTGCTGATCGCCGGCCTCGGCGACAGCATCGCATCCGGCGAGGGCAATCCCGATCGCGCGATCGCCCTCTCCGACGAGGGCTTCTGCTTCCGCTCCTATCTCGGCGGCGCGCAATACTACCGGCCGAGCCGCGCGGGTTTCAAAGGCGGCCGCGCCTGCGAAGCGCCCGACACCCTGACCAACTGGCAGCGCCACAGCGCGCTGTGGCTCAACTCGGCCTGTCACCGTTCGCTGTACAGCTACCAGACCCGCACCGCGCTTGCGCTCGCCGTGCAATATCCGCACATCGCGGTGACCTATCTGCCGCTGGCCTGCACCGGCGCCACCATCGCCGACGGCCTGCTCGGCTCGCAGCAGGCGCGGGAGTGTCTGCCGACGAAAACCGCCAACACCTGCTCGGGCACCGTCAACGGCCAGATCGCGGAGCTGCGCACGGCGCTCGCCGCCGCCAAGCGCCGGCAGCCGGACCGCACGCTCGATCTCGTGCTGCTGTCGGTCGGCGCCAACGACATCTACTTCTCCGGCCTCGTCGCCAACGTGATCGTCGACACGCCGACCGAACGCACGCTGTTCAGCCAGGGTGGCTCGATGGCCAGTGTCGACGATGCCCGTTCGGCACTGGCGCGCGACCTGCCGGCCGATTTCGCCAAGCTGCGCGATGCGCTGAAGCCGTTGGTCGGCGGCGACCTCTCACACGTGATCTACACGGCCTACGCCAATCCGGCGCTGGCCAATGGCGGCGCGCCCTGCCCCGGCGGCCGCGCCGGCTTCGAGATCCATCCCTCGTTCAACGCCGATCCCAAGCGGCTCGCGGCGGTCTCGAGCTTCGTGCAGAACGAGTTCCTGCCGCAGCTCAAGGCGATCGCGCAGTGCCAGTCCGGCATCATCTGCCGCAATCCGCAGGCCGACCGCATGACCTTCGTCGATGCGCATCAGGATGCGTTTGCAAGCCACGGCTTCTGCGCACGCGCGTCGACCGATCCGGAGTTCGACCGCGACTGCTTCGCCGCCAACGGCGACAGCTTCGTCTCCGACATCGTCGCCGCGGCCAACCAGCCGCTCAAATGCGGCCGCAGCGCCGGCGAATACCGCGCCTATCTGCCACGTGCGCGCTGGATCCGCGACGCCAATGACAGCTATTTCGCGGCGATGACCTACCCGCAGGGCCTGCCGTCCTCGATGCAGCCAACCGACATTCACGATGCGACATGGGGCATCCTGTCGGCGGTGTATGGCGGCGCGGTGCATCCGAGCGCCGAAGGTCATGCGGCGATGGCCGATGCGGCGGTGCCGGCAGCCGCCACCGTGCTTCAGTTGAACACCACGGTGCCTGAGGTGATCTCCGAGCCGGTCGCGCCATTGCCGACCGCACCGGTGCAACGCTGAACGCTGCACGCTCGCGACGCTGCACGTGTGCAGCCGCGAACCAACGTGATCCCAATGAGGGGTCTAAAGCATGATCCGGAAAAGTGTGAAGCGGTTTTCCGAAAAGATCATGCTCAAACAAGAAGCTAAAGCGCGATGACGATTCAACCTGATCTCATCACGCTTTAGTGCCGCTTCGTCGCCGGCAAGGGCGCCGGCGGCGGCGGCTTCATCGCTGCGGCTTGCGCCGGCAGATATTTGGCGACGATAGCGGGATCGAGCTGCGCCAGCGCCGTGTCCGGCAGCCGGGTCCAGACCTCGTCCTTGCCGAACAGCGAGATGCCGAGATAGCCGCGCATGGTCAGCGTCTGTCCATCGGCGCTCAGCGTCATCTTGGCCTTGTAGACCTTGCCGTTGCGCGGATCGAGCACGTTGCCGTTCTCGTACTTCAGGCCATCGCGCTTCATATCGCGGATGAACGACAGACCAAGCCACGGCGCATTCTTGCGATCATCGGTGCATTTCGAGCAGACCGGATTCGGCGGATCATCGGGATCGGAGAACATCTTGGCGATCACGCCTTCGAAGACGCCGTTGTGATCGATCACAAGGAACCAGCCTTCGGGCTTGCCGTCCTCGATCTTCTGCCAGAGGCCGGCCGCCGACGTCAGGTCGGCCGCCGAGGCTGCCAACGGTGCAGCCAGCGCAAAGGCCGTGGCGATCGCCAAGATCAGCCGAAGTCTGGATAGCGTGTTCCGCATCATCATCACCTGATCAATCGACAAACTCGATTACGAGCAGACTACGGCCATTTCGCGGAGCGTTCCAGTACCCGCGCCGCACGGGCAATGGCCCATGCCCCAGGCATTGGTCGCTGCTGAAGCAGAATCAGTTCACCCCAAGCTTCTTCTGCAAACTTGATGACGAGGTTGTGTACTGGAACACCAGCCGCTTGTCCGGATACACGTAGCGGTGCGCCTTCTGCGCCATCAGCGCGCCCTCGTGGAAGCCGGAGAGAATGAGCTTCAGCTTGCCCGGATAGGTGTTGATGTCGCCGATCGCGAAGATGCCTGAAACGTTGGTCTCGAATGCTGCGGTGTCGACCGGCACCAGATTGTTCTCCAGCGCTACGCCCCAGTTCGCGACCGGACCGAGCTTCATGGTGAGCCCGAAGAACGGCAGCATCGTATCGCAGGCGATCGTCGACATCGCATTGTCGTTGCCCTTCAGCGCGGCGCCCGAGAGCTGACCGTTGGCGCCTTCGAGCCCGGTGACCTGGCCGATCTTCAGATCCATCTTGCCGTCGGCAACCAGCGACCGCATCTGCTCGACACTGTGCGGCGCCGCGCGGAAATCGTCGCGCCGGTGCAGCAGCGTGATGCGCTTGGCGATCGGATGCAGATTGAGCGTCCAGTCGAGCGCGGAGTCGCCGCCGCCGACGATCAGGATGTTCTTGTCGCGGAACTGCTCCATCTTGCGCACGGCATAGAACACCGACGTGCCTTCATAGGCTTCGATGCCAGGCACCGGCGGACGCTTCGGCTGGAACGAACCGCCGCCCGCGGAGATCACGACGACCCTGGCCTCGAACTCCTTGCCGGCATCGGTCTTCACGCGGAACAGCGGATCGCCGATCTTCTCGATGCTCTCCACCATCTCGTTGAGATGGAAGGTCGGGTTGAACGGCTTGATCTGCTCCAGCAGCTGCTCGGTCAGGCCCTGGCCGGTGACAAAGGGAATCCCGGGAATGTCGTAGATCGGCTTCTCCGGATAGAGCTCGGCGCACTGCCCGCCGATCTTGTCGAGGATGTCGACCAGATGCACCTTCATGTCGAGCAGGCCCAGTTCGAACACGGCGAACAGTCCGCAGGGACCCGCGCCAATTATCAGCACATCGGTTTTGATCGCTTCGCTCATATCCGCTTCTTTTCAGTTGAGATCGACCGGGCGGCTCGCGCCTGCCCAGCCAAGTATGGCCGGATCGGGACATGCATAATAGGGGTAGAGGCTGGCGCGGCAACCCCTTGCCGAGCCTTCGTAACTCGGCTGTATGGACGGAAACTGACGGAGATCAATTCTCGTGAACGCCCCTGTCCGCGCCGATGACACGCCGCGCCTGGAAGATTTCCCCTATCGGCTGTCCGACAATGTGCGGTTTGCCGACCTCGACCCCAACGGGCACGTCAACAACGCCGTCTATGCGAGCTATTTCGAGACCGGCCGCGTCACGCTGGTGAAGGACCTCAGCATGGGGCTGATGCCGGCCGGGCTTGGCTGGATCATGGTGCGGCTCGACATCCATTTCCGCGCCGAGCTGCACTGGCCGGGACAGATCGAGCTCGGGCTCGGTCTCGTCAAGTTCGGACGGACGTCGACCACTTTCGATCAGGTGGTATTTTCGGAAGGGAGATGCGTGGCGTCGGCGAAGGCGGTCACCGTGATGATCGATGAGGCCACGCGCAGACCGACGCCGCTGCCGGCGGAGGTCAAGCAGAACTTCCGCCGCTGGGTCCGTCGCGGTGTGAACCCGGACGGCGAATAAATCAGGTCAAGCCTGCCGCTCCGGCGTCGACACGATCAGTCCGTCGAGATCGTCGGTCACCTTGATCTGGCAGGACAGCCGCGAATTCGGACGCACGTCGAAGCCGAAATCCAGCATGTCCTCTTCCATCGGCGACGGCGCGCCGACCTTCTCGCGCCACGCGTCATCGACATAGACATGGCAGGTCGCACAGGCGCAGGCGCCGCCGCATTCGGCTTCAATGCCGGGAATGGCGTTGCGGATCGCGCCTTCCATCACCGTCGCGCCGTTCTCGATATCAATGGAGCGTTTCTCTCCGGAATGGTCGATAAAGTGGATTTTGGCCATGATTGCTCGTGCTGCCGGAATGCGCCGGACGATGGTTGGAAAGGTCCCGGCAGTCGTATAACGGGTCGATCTTCGCAGCGCTAGCGCGGAGACCGAAAACCTGCCGGCCGCCCAGGGCGGCGCCCTGCCCGTTGCCGCAGGCCGTGGAGAGGCGGGAAGCCTAGGAGCGGCCCAGAATTAGCTCGATCGCCGTGCGCGCCTCGGCAATCGCGGCCCCGAGCGCGGCGAGCGGCTGGGCCGGGTCGGAACCGGCGGTCAGCGCGGTTTCCAGGTTGGCGGCCGCCTCGGCGACGCCGAAGGCGCCAATCGCCCGCGCCGATCCTTTCAGGGTGTGGGCGTGGGTCGGAGCCTCGGCCGGCAGGGCGGCCAGCTCGCCAAGGATCCGGGC
The DNA here is from genome assembly GCF_054063415.1 of Bradyrhizobium sp. USDA 4011. Classification (NCBI taxonomy): domain Bacteria; kingdom Pseudomonadati; phylum Pseudomonadota; class Alphaproteobacteria; order Hyphomicrobiales; family Nitrobacteraceae; genus Bradyrhizobium; species Bradyrhizobium sp. USDA 4011. The sequence goes on along the minus strand of NZ_JBSSGG010000001.1, from coordinate 7,257,257 downwards.
CGACTGGGTCGAGAACATCCCCAGCACTTCCCGCTCCAGCCCCGGATCGCCCAGCGTCATCCGTCGAAGGTGATCGACGTCGATCGGCCCGTCGCCCGGCGCGAGCGGCGGCGATTGCGTCCATTCAACCCGTTCGAGATGAAGCGGCATGGCCTGTCCCTGTCGTCTCTGCCGGGCTTCACCGGCGGACCGTTCGCCCAGCCAATCACGAAACTGGTTAACGAATTGTTGTCGGGATGATCGGCAAAACCGCCCGATTCTGGACAATTTCCGGACACAATCGGCGCTCTGGGGCAGGAATTTCGAGTACCCATAAGGCCTTATGGCGCAAAGCTGTTAACGATGATTAAGAAAGTATTAATCGCAAGCATTTCATTCGCATCGCTCTCCCAATAGGATGTTTGCGGATGTAGCGGACAAGCCGCCGAGGGGGCGCTTGCGCTCCGCTTGTGGGCACCGGCTTCGAGCTTGCGTGGGGACGATCGCAGGCTCGCCGACGCGTAAAATAGTGAGAGGGTCAGACTGAACATGGCGAACACTCCCAAGAAGGTCAAAGATCCCACCGAAGTCGCGCTTTCTGCCATCCAGGAAGCCCTCAACATCAGCGAGCAAGGCGCGGAGAGCCGCAGCCCCCTCAACGAAGGCGCCGCGCCGCCGAGCGTGCCGCCGTCAGCTCCGGATTTTTCAGCCGCATCGTTCGAGTCCCGCACGAATACCGATCGTTCGGTGTTCGAGCCGATCCAGGAACCGCGCGCGCCGCGCCGCGCCGCCAATGATGATCGCGAGACCATCGGACAGATGCTGCAGACGCTGCAGGGAGGGCGCGCCCGCAACGCCTTCACGTTGTTTTTCGTATGCTCCGGCGCCTGGCTGCTCGGCGGCGTGATCCTCACCATCGCGTTCTGGCCGGCCCTGCAGGCTTCGATGGCCCAGGGCACCGGCGTCTTGGTGCTCGCCGGCCTCGCCGCGCTGTTCGCCGTTCCGGTGCTGCTGTTCTATTATCTCGCCAGCCTCGCCTCGCACGGTCAGCGCATGCAGATGATCGCGCAATCGATGGCGCAGGTCGCAATGCGATTCTCCGAGCCGGAAAACGCCGCCGCCGATTCCATGGTGACGGTCGGCCAGGCGATCCGCCGCGAGGTCGCGGCGATGGGCGACGGCGTCGAACGCGCGATCGCGCGCGCCGGCGAACTCGAGACCCTGGTTGCCAACGAGGTGGCGGCGCTGGAGCGCGCCTATTCCGACAATGAAGTGCGCATCCGCGCGCTGCTGCAGGACATCGCCCACCAGCGCGACAATCTGGTCGGCCAGGCCGAGCAGGTGCGCAGCGCGATCTCCGGCGTGCAGATCGACCTGCGCCACGACATCGCGCTGATCTCGGACGCGATTGCCTCGCGCGTCGACGAGGTCGCCAAGAGCATCACCGGCGCGCTGGAAGAGCGCGGCCAGCACATCACGACCGCACTGAGCCATGCCGGCGACAACATGATCCTCGCGCTCGGCGAGCGCGGCGGCGACCTGCTCGACCGCCTCGAGGAAGCCAGCGCCGAGACCACGCGCGCGGTGATGGACGCCTCCGAGCGGCTCACCACCAGCCTCAACTTCAAGACCGGTCACGTCCATGACGAATTCGTCGATCTGGCCGACCGCGTCCACGAGATGCTGAACGAACGCATCGACCGCATCACCGGCGAGTTCGAGCAGCGCTCGTCTGCGATCGTCGACGGCATCTCCGACCGCACCGAGGAGGTCCACGACTCCCTGAAGAACTCCGCGGACTCGCTGCTGCTCGAGCTCGAGCTGCGCAGCAACGACCTGGTCAGCAAAATCGACGACGCCGGCAACCGCCTCGCCGGCCAGATCATGACGTCCGGCGACAGGGCGAGCGAGGCGCTCGACGTCACCGTCAACTCGCTGGTTGCCAAGGTGGTGGGCCAGACCGAGACCGCGCACGACTCGCTGTCGCTGCAGATGAGCGCGTTCGACGACCTGGTGAAGAACCACGGCAGCGAGCTCGCCGAGAAATTCGCCCGCGACTCCGGCACGCTCGGCGCGCTGATCACCCGCCACATCTCGGAATTCGACCGCACCGTGAAGACGTTCGGCGGCGACATCGTCGAGCGCATGGGCCAGCGGACCCAGGACATCGCCGACAGCCTGAAGACCTATGTCGACACCTTCGACCATCGCGTCGCCACGAATAGCGGCGAGATCACCGCTTCGCTCGACCAGCGCCTGCTGCAGTTCGAGACCACGCTCGGCAGCCGCGTCACCAACCTCGACGCCTCGCTGACCGACAAGCTGTCGTCGTTCGATAGTTCGCTCGCCACCAAGATCGGCTCGTTCGACGGCCGCCTGCAGTCGCTGGATGACGCGATCGACGGCCGCATGCGGACGCTCGAAGTCACCTTCGAGAGCCGCGCCAAGTCGGTCACCGACACCATCGACAGCCATCTCGGCACACTCGCGACCCAGCTGACCGAAGGCGCCACCCAGGCGATCCACTCGATCGACTCGCGCCTCGGCCTGCTGACCACGACCCTGACCGAGGGCACCGTGCAGGCGATCGCCGCGGTCGACCATCGCATCAACGGCGTCGCCGAGACCATCGACGGCCACAGCAACCGTCTGGTCGACACCATCAACGGCCACAGCACCCGCCTCGCCGATACCATCAACGGTCACAACGCCCGCCTCGTCGAGACTATCAGCGGTCATAGCTCGAACCTGACCGACACCATCTCGGCGCGCTTCGCCGACATCCAGCAGGGCATCGAGAGCCGCGTCGGCGTCATCGCCGGTGACATCGACACCCGGGTCGCGCAGTTCGAGGACCTCTTGGGCTCGCGCGTCGAGGCCGTCGCCGGCCGCATCGAGAGCAGCGGCCGCCAGGCGAGCGAGGAACTGATGTCCCGCGCCGAAATGTTGTCGTCGAGCATCAAGTCCCATGTCGAGGACGCCGAGCGCTCGCTGACCAACCTCGTGGTCAACACCAGCGAAACCATCCAGACCGGCGCGCGCACCGCGCAGCAGGCGCTGCTCACCGTGTCCGCGGATGTCGGCAACCAGCTCAAGCAGAGCTCCGCCGAGGTCGAGAGCGTGCTGACCGCGGTCGGCACCAACGCCGCCAACTCGATCCTCACCAGTGCCCGCGACGCCCAGGTGTCGCTGGTCTCCGCATCCGGCGACGTCGCCTCGCAGATCAAGGCGCTGTCGGAGGACGTCGAGCGCACGCTGCAGGCGGCCGGTAGCGCCACCGCAGCCTCGGTGCTGTCGGGTGCCCGCGACGCGCAGACCACGCTGGTCTCGGCCTCGATCGAAGCCGCAAGCCAGGTCAAGTCGCTGGCCGCCGACGTCGAGCAATCGCTGTCGATGTCCGGCTCAGCCGCCGCCGAAGCGATCATGACCGGTGCCCGCGAGGCCCAGACTACGCTGATCGCGACGTCGGCCGACGTCACCGGTCAGGTGAAGTCGCTCGCCAGCGACGTCGAGCGCTCGCTCTCGATGGCCGGTTCCGCCACCGCGGAAGCCGTCGTCGCCTCGGCCCGCGAGGCCCAGAGCACGCTGGCCGGCGCGTCGACCGAAGCCACCAACCTGGTCCGCACGCTCGCGGCCGACATGGAGCGCTCGCTCTCGACCGCCGGCACCGCGACCGCGGAGGCCGTCGTCGCCTCCGCCCGCGAGGCCCAGAACACGCTGGCCGGCGCGTCGACCGACGCCACCAATCTGGTCCGCACCCTGTCGGCCGACATCGAGCGCTCGCTGTCGATGGCAGGCTCCGCCACCGCGGAAGCCGTCGTCGCCGCCGCGCGCGAGGCGCAGAGCACGCTGGCCGGCGCCTCCACCGAGGCCACCGATCTGGTCCGCACGCTGGCGGCCGACATGGAGCGCTCGCTCTCGATGGCCGGCTCCGCCACCGCGGAATCGATCACATCAGGTGCGCGTGAAGCCCAAAGCATGCTGGTCAATGCATCTACCGAGTCTGCGACAAAGGTGACGGCGCTTGCCGCCGATATCCAGCGCGCGCTGTCGATGGCCGGTTCCGGCACCGTCGAGATGCTGACGGCCGGCGCTCGCGAGGCGCAGAACACCCTCGTCACCGCGTCGACCGAAGCGGCCAACCACGTCAAGTCGCTGGCAGCCGATGTCGAGCGCACCCTGACGTCGGTCGGCACCAACACCGCCCAGACGATCCTCGGCAGCGCCCGCGATGCCCAGAACTCGTTCGTGGCAACGTCCAACGAGGCCGCAACCCAGATCCGCGCGATTTCGGTCGAGATCGAGCGCTCGCTGACCACGACCAGCGCGGAAACTGCACAGACCATCCTGGGCAGCGCCCGCGAGGCCCAGAGCTCGTTTGCGGCGACTTCCGCCGACGCGGCCGCCCAGATCCGCACCCTCTCGACCGATATCGAGCGCGCGCTGGGGTCGGTCACGGCCAAGACCACCGACAACATTCAGACCTCTGCGCAGAACGCACAGGCCGCGCTGATCAACATGTCCAACGAGGTCACGACCAAGGTCAAGACGACCTCCGCCGACATCGAACGTTCGGTGCTGTCCGCTTCCAGCGCATTCGGCTCGGCCATGACTGGCAAGACCGACGAGATCGTCACCTATGTGCAGCAGCAGACCGAGCGGCTGTCGCAGATGGTCGACGGCCGCCGCGGCTCGCTGGTCGAGGCGCTGACCGCCAAGACCGCGCAGCTGTCGAACGACATGGATCGCGCCACCGCGGACGCGCTGAAGGCGATCGAAACCCGCGGCCTAGCCTTCTCGCAGTCGATGACGGCACATGGCGGCGATGTCGCGCGCAACATCACCTCGGCCGGCGATCAGGCGACCGGTGCGGTGGCGAAGTCGCTCAAGGAGCTCGAGCAGGCCTCGCGCGCGGCGATCGACCAGTCGCGCCAGGTCTCGATCTCGGCCGTCACGGAGATGCAGGAGACCAGCAAGATCCTGCGCACCGATACGGTCGCGCTGTTCGAGCGGCTGCGCGAGGGCAACATCCTGCTGCAGGAAGTGTTGACCGGCGCCCATGACAACCTCAACTCGCTGGAGCGCGCGCTGGTGACCCGCGTGGCCGACTTCGTGTCCGCCATGAACGACGTCACCTCGCGCAACGGCGTGGCGACCCAGACGCTGGAAGACCAGCTCACGGTGTTCAACAGCAAGACCGGCAAGGCGCTGGAAGATCTCGGCGAGCTGTCGAGCCAGTTCGAGGCCCATGGCAAGGCGCTGATCGAGGCGGCTGCCGTGGTCGAACAGGCCAACCGTTCGACGACGGCCTCCGTCAGCGAGCGCAAGTCGGCGCTGGAATCGCTGGTCACGACCATCGACCTGCGCACTACCGATCTCGACCAGCGGCTGTCGCGCTTCACCGGTCTGCTCGATGAATCGCTCGGCGCCGCCGAGGAGCGCGCCCGCGACATCGCGCGCGTGGTGGCGGAGACCGCCGGCGCCGGTTCGGCCGCGATCAGCAGGCAGTTCGAGGCGGTGCGCCAAGCGGCCGAGAACGAGCGCCAGCAGACCATCGACGCGATGAACGAGCTCTACCAGCAGAGCAACGCCGAGACCGATGCGATGTTCAAGGAATCGACGGAGAAGTTCTCCGCGATGGTCGCGGCGATGAAGCAGATGGCGAGCGAGATGCACAGCGAGCTCGAGGCCACCCGCAACGAGCTGCGCCGCGGCGTGCTGGAAATGCCGCAGGAGGCCGCCGAAAACACCGCGCAGATGCGCAAGGTGATCGTCGACCAGATCGAGGCCCTGGCCGAGCTGAACCGCATCGTCGCCCATCACGGCCGCGGGCTCGACGTGGTCTCGTCCAGCCGCGCCAGCGTCCGCCACGAGGAGCCGGTGATGGCTGCCGCCGGTGGCCGCAGCGACATGCGCATGCGGGATAACGGCAACAGCGCCTCGACGCTGCCGCCGCCGGATCTCGGCATGGCGACCTCGCGCCGCACCGAGGCTCCGTCGGTCAGCCCGGCCAGCACCAACAACGGCGATGGTTGGCTGTCCGACCTGCTCAGCCGCAGCGACGCGCCGCCGCCTGCCCCGCAGGGCCGCGACACCCAGCAGCGCCCGCGTCCGCAGCAGCAGCCGGCCGCTAATCCGCTGGAGTCGCTGTCGCTCGACATCGGCCGGCTGATGGACCGCACGCTCGCGGCCGAGATGTGGGATCGCTACCAGCGCGGCGAGAACAAGGCGTTCTCCAAGCGCCTCTACACGCCGGCCGGCCAGAAGGCCTTCGACGAGGTGGCCCGCAAGTACCGCGCCGACCGCGGCTTCAAGCAGACGGTCGACCGCTACATCGCGGAATTCGAGCGCCTGCTCGACGAAGTGGCCCGCGAAGGCCGCGGCCAGCAGGAGCTGGCTGGCCACCTGACCTCGGAGACCGGGCTGGTCTACACCCTGCTCGCCCACGCCGCGGGACGACTCGGGTAAGGTTGCCGAACAGCGAGTTGCGAATGGAAAAACGGAGGCCGAAAGGTCTCCGTTTTTTGTTTGGGCTAGCGTGAATGGATTCGCGAACACCGTATCGAGTACAGCGTGACCGCGTCAGCCGCCGTCATTGCGAGCGGAGCGAAGCAATCCATTTCGCCGCTTGCAGGAGAATGGATTGCTTCGTCGCTACGCTCCTCGCAATGACGGTCGTCTATAGCGGCGAACCCTACTGGCCACTCGCCATTCGCCCACTGCGTCACTGCTGCCGGCGCCGCGGCCCGGCCGGTGCTGCGGCCGGAGCCGGCGCGGGCTCCGGTGCGGCGTTGTTGCTGCCGCCGAAGATCACCCGGCTCGGGTTGCGGTCGAAATTGTTCACGGCGCGGCTGATGTCGGACAGCGTGCGGCGGCCGTCGTTGATCAGGAGATTGGACCGCTTGTCGATGTTGTCGGCGAGCTCGCGGATCGACTTCACCATCAGATTCAGCTCGCTGCCATTGTTGCCGCCCGCGATCGCATTGAGGCCCAGCATCAGATTGTCGGCCTTGCCCATCACGCCGTCGACTTTGAGCATGACGTCGTCGATCTTCTCGGAATTGCGCGCCAGCGCCTGGGTGAAGACCTCGAGATTCTTCAGCGAATTCTTCACCGACTGCTGATTGTCGGCGACGATGCGGTTGACGTTCTGCAGCGTGGCGCGGATCGCCTCGGTGACGTCCTGCAGCGCATTCGGGTCGGCGGTCAGAACCGGGATGCCGTCCTCATCCAGCGGCACCGGCGGGGCGGCCTCCTCGCCGCCCTTCAGCGAGATCGCGGCGACGCCGGTCAGGCCCTGGAATTCGAGGCCGACCAGGGTGTCCTTGCGCAGCGGTGCGTTGTTCTCGATCATCGCCAGCGCGACCACGCGCCGTGGATTGTCGAGCTTGACCGAGACCACTTCCCCTATCCGGATACCGTTAAAATTGACATTGCCGCCATTGCGCAGGCCCGACGCCGGCCCCTCGAAGATCACCCGCAGGGGGCTGCGCTGCTTGGTGGTGTGCAGGCTCTGGAACCAGAGCACGAAGCCGAACGCCGCGGCGATTACCGCCAGCGTGAAAGCCCCGATCAAGACGTAGTTCGCCCGCGTTTCCATCAATTGCTCGCGTTCATCACTCTTGGGCGCTCGCGCAGTCGGCCTGCGTTCGAGCCCTTCGAATTCCTTGTTGGCGCATGATCTCGTCCGAAAACCGGTCTTTTCGTTTCGGGATCATGGGCTAAGCCACAACGGCGCGGGCGCGCTTGCCGTTGAAATATTGCTGCAGCCACGGATGCTGCGATGCCTTCATGTCGGCGATCGATCCTGCAGCAATGATCTTACCGTTCCCTAAAACGGCGATACGGTCGCACGCGGTGTATAGACTGTCGAGATCGTGGGTTACCATGAAAACGGTCAGTCCCAAAGTGCGCTGCAGGGTGCGCACCAGCTCGTCGAAATCGCCGGCGCCGATCGGGTCGAGACCCGACGTCGGCTCGTCGAGAAACACGAGCTCGGGATCGAGCGCGAGTGCGCGCGCCAGCGCGACGCGCTTGATCATGCCGCCGGACAGCTCCGAGGGATAGCGATCGGCGACCTCGGGCTTCAGCCCGACCATCACCAGCTTCGCCACCATGATCTCGTCGAGCAGCCGCTGCGATACGCGCAGGTATTCGCGCGCCGGAAACTGGATGTTCTGGCGCACAGTGAGCGAGGAGAACAGCGCGCCCTGCTGGAACAGGATGCCCCAGCGCCGCTCGACGGCACGGCGCTGCGCCGAGCTCGCGGCATCGAGATCGACGCCGAACACTTCGATGCGGCCGGCGACCTTCGGCACCAAGCCGATGATGGTGCGCGTCAGCACCGACTTGCCGGCACCGGACGGGCCGACGAAGCCCAAGATCTCGCCGCGCTTGACGTCGAGGTCGAGGCCGTCGAGCACCCGCGTGTTGCCGAATTGAACAGTGATGTCGCGGACCCGGATGATGGCGTCGATGTCCTGCTCGGCCATGATCACATCCCGATCGAGGCGAAGAAGATCGCGAACACGCCGTCCATCACGATCACGAAGAAGATCCCTTTCACCACCGACGCGGTGGTGTGCTGACCGAGCGACTCCGCCGAACCTTGCACCGCCAACCCTTCGACGCAGGCGACGATGCCAATCACCGCGGCCATCACGGGCGCCTTGACCATGCCGACGATGAAATGGTCGATCGATATGGCATCACGAAGGCGGAGCAGGAAGGCCTCCGGATCGACGCCGCCATAGAGCCAGGCCACCAGGCCGCCGCCATAGAGCGCGGCCATCGCGCCGAGAAAGGCCAGGATCGGCAGCGCCAGCACCAGCGCCAGCATGCGCGGCAGGATCAAGACCTCGATCGGATCGAAGCCCATGGTGCGCAGCGCGTCGATCTCCTCGCGCATTTTCATCGAACCGAGCTCGGCAGTATAGGCCGAGCCGGAGCGGCCCGCGACCATGATCGCGACCAGCAGCACGCCGATCTCGCGCAGCACCAGCACGCCCAGCATGTCGACCACGAAGATGTCGGCGCCGAACCTGCGGAAATGGAAGATGCCCTGCTGCGAGATGATGCAGCCGATCAGGAAGGTGATCAGCACCACGATCGGCACTGCGCGCCAGCACACCTGCTCGAGGTGATGCACCGTCGAGGTCAGGCGGAAGCTGCGCGGATGGATCAGCACATTGCCGGTCGCGGCGATCACCGCGCCGAGCATGTCGATCAGACCGATGATGGTGCCGCCGATCCCGGCCACGGTGCGCCCGATCTGCTCGAGCATGCCCGTGATCGACAGCCCCTCGCTCACGACCCTGGGCGCGGGGCCGACGCGGCGGACCTCGTCGACCAGGCTGGAATAATTGGCGGAGAGGCCGGCGATCTCGGCTTCCGCGCTGGCGTCGCTCAGGCTGCGGCGCAGCCGCTCGATCAGCCACGCGCCGAACGTGTCGAGGCTCGCGACCTGCGACACGTCGATGAAGATATGGGGACGGCTGCCGCGCAGTTTCTCGGCGTCGGAGACGATCCGCTCGAGCGCGGGCGCAAAGCGGGCTGTCCAGTTGCCCGCCGCACACAACGCCAGTCCTTCGCCTTGGGCTATCCGGTCCAGTGTCGGGTCGCCGCTCACCTTTTGCCTACCCCTCAAGCCGGCTGGCCGTTGATCTCCGGCGGCTTGCCGGATCGGCTTGTCGAATCTGCCACTAACCAGCCATAGTTGGTTGCGCGTCGCAAGCTACGGTTCAGGAAATAGTAGACTTTAAAATGACTTCCACCCCTCCCGGAGCCGTTTCCCTGACAGGGCGGATCGAGCGCTGGCCGATCGCCGGAACCTTCACGATCAGCCGTGGCGCCAAGACCGAGGCCGTCGTCGTGGTTGCCGAGGTGAGCCAGGGCGGCCTCACCGGCCGCGGCGAATGCGTGCCCTACCCACGCTATGGCGAAACGCCCGAGGCGACGCTGCAGGCGATCCAGGCGATGCAGGAGCCGCTCGCCAACGGTATGGACCGCATCGCCTTGCAGGCCAGCATGCCCGCCGGCGCCGCCCGCAATGCGCTGGATTGCGCGCTTGCGGACCTCGAGGCCAAACGGGCCGGCAGGCGGATCTGGAACCTGCTCGGCCGCCCCGCGCCCGAACCGCGCACCACCGCCTATACGATCTCGCTCGGGACGCCCGAGGCGATGGCGGAGGCCACCGCGAAGGCCGCGCACCGCGCGCTGCTCAAGATCAAGCTCGGCGGCGATGGCGACGCCGCCCGGATCGCCGCCGTGCGCAAGGCGGCGCCGACATCCGAACTCGTCGTCGATGCCAATGAAGCCTGGACCGAGGACAACCTCGCCGCCAATCTCGCGGCCTGTGCCGATGCCGGCGTCACGCTGATCGAGCAGCCGCTGCCGGCGGGCAAGGACGATGCGCTGCTGCGGATCAAGCGCCCGGTTGCGGTGTGCGCCGACGAGAGCGTGCATGACCGCGCCTCGCTCGAGGGCCTGCACGGTCGCTATGACGCCGTCAACATCAAGCTCGACAAGACCGGCGGGCTGACCGAAGCGCTCGCGATGGCGGACGCCGCCCGCGCACTCGGCTTCGAGATCATGATCGGCTGCATGGTCGCGACCTCGCTGGCGATGGCGCCGGCGATGCTGATCGCGCAAGCCGCGCGCTTCGTCGATCTCGACGGCCCGCTGCTGCTGGCCAAGGACCGCGACAACGGCCTGCGGTACGACGGCAGCCTGGTCTACCCGCCCGACGCCGCGCTCTGGGGGTGATGGGTTAGTCGCTTGCGCGCCAGCCACATCACCAGCCCGCCCACGGCCGCCATCGCCGCCATCATATCGTAGACGCCGAGGCCGAAGCGCGCATAGACCATGCCGCTGACGATCGCCGTGGTGCTCGCGACAATGCCGCCGCAGGCGGTGAGATAGCCCTGCGCACGCGCCATCACATGAACCGGCACGTGATGCACCATCAGCCCCATGATGCCGACCTGGGTCAGGCCGAAGCTCAAGCCGTGTCCGAGCTGGACCACGGCCAGCACCGCAAGCGGCGGATCCTGCGCGGTGATCGCCCAGCGCGCCACGGCGCTGGCGGCCGCAATCATCACCAGGACAGCCGATGGAAGCGTGAAGCGCGGCGAGGCCGCAAACAGCACGATCTCGGCGATCACACCGAGCACCCAGAGGACCGCGATGGTCAGGCCGCTGAAGCCGGCCTGCTGCCAGGCAATCGATGCGAAGATGTAATAGGCGCCGTGGCTGCCCTGGATCAGCGCCGAGGAGACGATGATCGCGAGGAAAGTCGGATTGCGCAGCAGCCTCGGCGCGCCGGCCGCGTGCGCGACGGTGGCCACCGGGCGGCCGAGCGGCCGCAGCGTCAGCCCGACCAGCGCGCCGAGCACGGTCACGGCAGTGATGATCCAGATCAGATCGACCTCGGCGACATAGCGGAGCAAGAACCCGCTGATGAGCGCGCAGACCGCGAAGGCGGCCGAGCCCCACAGCCGCAACGGTCCGTAGCTCAAGCCAAATTGCCTGACGCCGCGCAGCGCGTAGGCGTCGGTGAGCGGCACCATCGGCGTCCACACGCAGCAGGTCAGCGCATAGACCGCGAGCAGCACCAACGGCTGGTGCTGGGTGCCGATCACGGCAAAGCCCAGTGCGGTCGCGATTCCCGTGGCGATCATCGCGCCGCGCAGCATCTGGCGGCGCTCCGCGGTCGCGGTGACCAGCGGCAGGACGGTGAAGCGCGTCACCGGCGGCACCGCCGTGATGAGGCCGATCCAGGTGGCATCGATCCCGATCGCCTTCAGCCACACCGTGAAAAACGGCAGGTGGACCCCGGTCATCCCGAACGTCGTGGCATAGAATGCCGCGAGGCTGCGCGCGAATCGCCGCGGCGCGACCTTGGCTGCGATGGGGATTTGTGATTCGGAAGACATCAATTCAATTGCGATTCGCGCGATATCGTGGTGATCGTTAGCGTAACGCGCAGTGATTTGCGCGGAGAGATTGTGATGGCCGAAGAAGCATTCGCCCTGTCGCCGATATCCGCCCGCGCGGCCCTGCCGAGCGAGGAGGACTATGCTGCGATCAGCGCGGCCTTCATGGAGACCTCGCGGGGCCGCTGGTTCCTCGGCGAATATGCCAAGCGCAACCGCAATGCCGACACCCGCATGGTGCTCGATGCCGTGGCGCGGATCGAGGACAGCCTCAGCGCGCAGCGGCAAGCCGCCGCAGCGGCCATCAGGGACGAGCAGCTGGCACAGGCGCTGGCCGCCTTGCGCGGCGCGATCGAGGCCGCCCAGGCCTCGGCCATCGCGGCGCTCGACGGCATCAGCTTCGAGCAGAACCTCGCGCCGGTGCGCAAGGGCGTACGGGTGATCAGGGAGATCTCCTGGCGGCTGCGCGAGATCGGCAATGACGGCCGGATCTGCGACATCATCGATTCGCAGGCCAGCGCGATCGAGGCTGGCGCGACCCAGGTCTCGATGGACGACGCCAAGGCGGTGCTGGATGCCGCCTTCGCGGCGTTGGCCCGCCGGCTCAGCGAATTCGATCCGGACCAGGCAGCGACGCCCGCGGCCGAACCTGATGTGGCCGAAGCACCGGTTGCGGAACCGCCCGCTGCTGCCCCCTCGCCGCCACCGGTGGCCGAAAGCGCTGCCGCCGAGAGTGCTGCCCCCGACGCCACCATGGCCGCCACGGCGCCCGCGCCGCCTCGGGAAGCCGTTGCAACGCCGAGCGCTGAGGTTGCCACGGCTGCGGTGCCGGAGCCGAGCGAAGCATGGCTTAAGGCGGAGGCCGCGCTGGCCGAAGCCGAAGCCGCAGAGCTCGCCCGCGTCACCGAGGCCGCCGCTGACGCCCAGGACGAAGCGGTGCTCGATCTCATCGCGATGGAGATGGGCGCGCCCGATCCGATCGACGAAGACGCGATCGCGGAAGAGATGCACCTTGCCGAGGAGATGCGCATCGCCGAGGCAATGGCCGCCGAGCCCGAGATGGTCGCACCGGCCATTCAGCCCGAGCCCGCACCGGCGCCCGAGCTGAAAGTCGAGGTCAAGGTCGAGCCGCCACCGATGGCCGCAGCGCCGATTGCTGCAGCACCGGTTGCCGCGGCTCCAGCCGCCGTACCGCCGCCCATCCCGCCCGCCGTTGAGGCTGCCGCTGCTCCCGCAGCAGAAGTCTCACTCGGCTCGACCATCATCGCGAGCGGCCTTCTGAAAAAGCCCAGCGTCGCGGCCAACGATCCGCTCGCACCGATCCGCCGTATGAGCCAAGTCGAGAGGATCGCGTTCTTCTCTTAAGCGCAGTCCGATGCCCGACGAAACCGACACGATCACTCTTTGGCGACCTGTGGGCCCCCAGGAGCTTGCGCTGATCGAGCAGAGTGGCATGCGCGCCTTTCCGCCCGGCTTCTCGATCAACCGATCTTCTATCCGGTCCTGACGGAAGAGTACGCCGCAAAGATCGCGCGAGACTGGAACGTGCCCGCAAGTGGCGCCGGATTCGTCACACGGTTTCAGGTCAAGCGAAGCTTCATCGACCACTATGATGTGCAGGAGGCTGGCGGCCACGCGCATCTCGAATACTGGATCCCGGCGGAGGACCTGCCGGCATTCAATGCTGCAATCGTCGGGCCGATCGAAGTCATCCGCAGCTTTCCTTGAGGCGGTTTGCTCCCATTGACCACCCGCGCAGCGTGACCCAGCTCACGTACGGCGGGCGTGTCCGCGCCTAGCCTCGCCGCGACCGGTCCTGCACCGGGACCAGCTTTTGGGAGCGCGCGATGGTCCGCCTGACATCCATCATGATATCGGCCGCATTGTTCGGTCTGTTGAGCCTCGGCGTATCGGGCACAGCATCTGCCGAGACCAGCGGCGTCACCGTCGGCAACGCAGCGCAGACGCCGGCACAATCGATCGATCAAGCGGTCTTGCCCGGGACGCCCGCCGCAGCGGCGCCGGCCGCGCTCCGCGGCCCCGAGCAGCGCGTCGCGCTCGTGATCGGCAATGCGAACTATGAGAATGCGCCAAAGCTCGCCAATCCCGGCAACGACGCGCAGTCGATGGCCGAGCTGTTGAACGCGGCCGGCTTCGAGGTGATCGCCGCGACCGACCTCAGGCAGGGCGACATGGTGAAGGTGTTGCAGGATTTCTCCGACAAGGTCGCGGCGCGCGGCCCCGGCACGGTCGCGATGATCTACTACGCCGGCCACGGCGTGCAGCTCGCCGGCGAGAACTATCTGATTCCGGTCGATGCCAAGATTGCAACGCCGTCCGACCTCGACGGCAATGCGGTGCGTCTCGTCGACGTGATGGGCACGCTCGAGAACATCCCGAGCCGGATGCGCATCGTGGTGCTCGATGCCTGCCGCAACAACCCGTTTCCCAACGTCAACGACGCCGGCCGCGGCCTTGCCGTCGTCGATGCCCCGAGCGGCTCGATCGTCGGCTATTCGACCGCCCCCGGCATGGAAGCGCAGGACGGCAGCAACGGCCACAGCCCTTACACCAACGCCTTCCTGCGCCTGGCGCGCGAGCCCAATCTGCCGATCGAGCAGCTGTTCAAGCGCATTCGGCTCGACGTCAACTCAACGACCGACGGCCGCCAGACGCCGTGGGAAAGCTCGTCCCTGACCTCCGATTTCTATTTCTTCGGCGACACCGCGGTCGCGTCGGCGCGGGCGCCGGAGAACGGCCCGGTGGTGCAGATGGCATCGAACCTGCCGAACCGCTCGGTGCGCGAAGCCTATGACTTCGTGCTCTCCGAGGGGCGGCCGGACTATTATGAGGAATTCATCCGGCTTTATCCGCGCGATCCGCTCTGCGACCGCATTCGCTTCCTGCTGACGAACTGGTTGCAGGTCGCGGCATGGCACAAGGCGGTGCTTGCCAACACGCCGTTCGCCTACAAGACCTTCCACGACAATTTCGGCAACAGCCCCTACGCGCAGTCGGCGTTGAAGCTGCAGATGCAGCCGAAAGCAATTCCGCTGATGCAGTTCACGCGGCTTTCCGGTCGTCCAGCCTTCCGGCCGATCAATGCCGGCGCGCAGGGTGCCGTCGGCAAGATCGTGACCATGCCCGCGCCCGGAGCGAAGCCGGTCGGCATGCCAAGCTCAATCGGCAAGGGCAAGGTCGCAGGCCTTCCTGGCGCCAATGCCGGCAACACCACATCGAACCGGATCATGAAAGATAACAGCGGGCAGCACTTCCGCGCCGAGCGCCAGAGCATGCGAGTCAACCGGACGGGATCGGGCGGCAGCCAAGCCTCGTTCCACTCCCGTCCGTCCGGCTCACATCTCGGCGCAATGGGCGGCGGCTACCGTGGCGGCTTCAGGCACTGATCAGCCGCGCCACAACGAAACGGGGGCAGAGCGAGTACCGCCCTGCCCCGGTTTCGTTTCAGGATATTGGCCTCAGGCGACGAGCTTCGCAAACAGGTCGGCATCGACATTGCCGCCCGAGAGCACGATGACGACGTTCTTGCCCTTGGCGTCGATCCGTCCCGCCAGCAGCGCCGCGAGCCCGACCGCGCCGCCGGGCTCGACCACGAGCTTCAGCTCGCGATAGGCGAAGGCGACGGCAGCACCGACCTCGTCGTCGGAGACGCTGACGCCGTTTGCCAGCAGCTTGCTGTTGATGGCGAAGGTGAGCTCGCCCGGCATCATCGCCATCAGCGCATCGCAGATGGTGCGTGCCGCGACCGGATGCGCCTCGCGATGGCCGACCTTGAGCGACAAAGCGTGGTCGTCATAGCCCGCGGGCTCGGCAACGATCAGCTGGGCCTGCGGATACTTCGCCTTCACTGCGGTAGCAACGCCCGCGATCAGGCCGCCGCCGGAAGCCGGCGCCACCACGATGTCGGGCACAAGCCCGAGCGCGGCCATGTCCTCGGCGATCTCGCGGCCGGCGGTGCCCTGGCCCGCGATCACGAAGGGATCGTCATAAGGACGCACCAACGTCGCGCCGCGCTTGCTGGCGATGCCATTGGCGATCGCCTCGCGGTCGTCGCGATCGCGATCGTACAGCACGACCTCGGCGCCATAGGACTTGGTTCGCTCACGCTTGGTGATAGGCGAGTCCGCAGGCATCACGATGGTCGCCTGCATGTTGAGGATCTTTGCCGCCGCGGCAACGCCCTGGGCGTGGTTGCCCGAGGAGAACGCGACGACGCCCCCGCTCCGCTTGTCCTGCGGTATAGAGGCGAGCTTGTTGAAGGCGCCGCGGAACTTGAACGATCCGGTCCGTTGCAGCATCTCGGGCTTGAGGAAGACCTGGGTGCCGACGCGTTCGTTGAGAACGGGGAAAGTCAGGAGCGGCGTGCGCACCGCGAACGGCGCGACCACCCTTGCGGCGGCATCGATGTCCGCGGCAGCGACGGGTGGATTGAGAGTGATGTCCGTCATCCACAATTTGTATCGCGGCGGCGGGCAACCCGGCAAGACGCTTTAGCGTGAGTTTGGCTGAGGCGCCGGCAAGGCCGCGAAATGATGCTCTTCGGCGCCGAATTCGAGCGCCTCGCCCTCGCCGTCGGGCGCCGCGGGGCGGACGTTCATGCAGCGGTCGATGAACACCCGGGCCGACGCCTGCCAGGTGTGGAGCGCGGCGAAATCGACGCAGGCCTGCCGCGGGATGCTGAGCGCCTCCAGGCAGGCGCGGCGCAGATCCTCGTCGAGCACGCCGACCGGCGCCGAGCCGATCACGTCGCGGGGACCGGTGACCGGAAAAGCGGCAACCGGCAGGCCGCTGGCCAACGCTTCAAGCAGCACCAAACCGAACGTATCGGTGCGGCTGGGGAAAACGAACACATCGGCCGCGGCGTAGATCTCGGCCAATTCTTCCCCATGGCGGGCGCCGAGGAAGAGGGCTTCCGGATATTTTCGCTCCAGCGCCGCCCGCGCCGGCCCGTCGCCGACCACCACCTTGGTGCCGGGCAGATCGAGATCAAGGAACGCCTCGAGGTTCTTCTCCACCGCCACCCGGCCGACGCTGAGATAGACCGGCTGCGGCAGGCAGAGATCGACATCGCGCGGATGGAACAGCGCGGTGTCGACGCCGCGCGACCACAGCACCACGTTGCGGAAGCCGCGCTGGCGCAGTTCGGTGGCGAGCGCGGGGGTCGCAGCCATCACCGCCCGGCTCGGCCTGTGGAACCAGCGCAGCGCCCGCCACACCCAGGCCTCCGGCACAGGCGTCCGTGCCGAGACGTATTCGGGGAAGCGGGTGTGGAAGCTCGTCGTGAACGGCAGGCCGCGCCTACGGCAATAGCGGCGGACCGACAGCCCGATCGGGCCTTCGGTCGCGATATGGATGCTGTCGGGCTTGGCCGCCTCGATCAGGCTGGCGACCTTGGCCTGGTACGGCAGCGCCAGCCGGAGATCGCGATAGCTCGGCATCGCGAAGGTGCGGAACTCGTCCGGCGTCAGGAAGCTCACCTCGACGCCGAGCGATTTGGCCGCCTGTGCCATCATGGTCAGCGTGCGGACAACCCCGTTGACCTGGGGATGCCACGCATCGGTCGCGACCAGGATATGCGTCATGCAGCGCGTGCCGTCACTCGCGGAACCGGCGCGATCCGGCGTACCGGATCGGTCCAGGTGATGATCTCGAAATGGCCGTCCTCATGCTCGGCGAGCGCCGTGCAGCTCTCCACCCAGTCGCCGCAATTCATGTAGCGGATGCCGTGCTCGTCATGAATCGTCGCGTAGTGGATGTGGCCGCAGATCACGCCGTCGCAGCCGTGACGCCGCGCCTCGCCGGCCAGCGTCGCCTCGAACGCTCCGATATAGTTCACAGCCTTCTTGACCTTCAGCTTGGCCCATTGCGACAGCGACCAGTACGGCACGCCGAACATCTTGCGGAAGAAATTGACGAACCGATTCATCTGGATCGCAAAGTCGTAGGCCTTGTCGCCGAGATGGGCGAGCCAGCGCGCGTTCTGCACCACGAGATCGAAGATGTCGCCGTGGATCACGAGGTAGCGCTTGCCGTCGGCGCCGGTGTGAACGGTGTTCTCCACCACGTCGATGCCGCCGAAATGCGTACCGTAATATTTGCGCAGGAACTCGTCATGGTTGCCCGGGACGTAGATCACCTTGGCGCCCTTGCGCGCCTTGCGCAGCATCTTCTGCACGAAATCATTGTGGGTCTGCGGCCAGTACCAGTTCGACTTCAGCGCCCAGCCGTCGACGATATCACCAACGAGGTAGATCGTGTCGGCATCGTGGGAGCGGAGGAAGTCCAGCAGGCGGTCGGCTTGCGAACCGCGGGCTCCGAGATGAACATCGGAGATAAACAAAGTGCGAAAGCGCCGCTCGGGGCTCTCTTCACTCAAGGAGTCACTTCCCATGCCTGTGCACCTAACAGATTCCTGTGACAAGGCGATGACGATCCCCGCGACCCAAGGCCTCACTAACAGTTAACGAGAATCAGCAGCACGCCCCTCCAGTGCGGATAACAGCGGCGTGCGACAATCTGGCGACATGGGTGGACGCAGCTGTGCGGAACGGGCGTTGTGTTGCCTTCATATGCGGCGGAACAACGCGCATTTGAGCAACGAAATGCTGAGCCCGGATGAAGCCTCCGAGCTTTCAATAATACTTGTGGAAGTGATGCACCGGTCCGTGGCCGTGGCCGATGGCGAAGCGATCCGCCTGCGCGATCGCATCGGTGATCCAGGCCTTGGCGTTGCGCACGGCGGTCTCCAGCGCCTCGCCTTTCGCGAGTCCCGCCGCGATCGCCGATGACAGCGAGCAGCCGGTGCCGTGCGTGTTCGATGTCGCAATGCGCGGCGCCGCGAGCGCGATGCTGCGCGCGCCATCGATCAGATAGTCGATGCTCTCGGCGCCGTGCCCGTGGCCGCCCTTGACCAGCACCGCGCGACATCCCATCGCCAGCAATTGCCGGCCCTGTCGCGCGACGTCGGCCTCGCTCGATGCGACCGGCTCGTTCAGCAGCGCCGCCGCTTCCGGCAAGTTCGGCGTGATCAGCGAGGCCAGTGGAAACAGCATGGTCTTCAGCGCATCGACCGCCTCGGCAGCCAGCAGCCGATCGCCCGAGGTTGCGACCATCACCGGATCGAGCACGACGTGGCGCGGCGCCCAGCGCTTCAGCCCGTCCGCAATCGCCACGATCGTCTCGGCCTGCGCCACCATGCCGATCTTCACCGCGCCGACGTCGAGGTCGGAGAACACCGCATCGATCTGGGCCGTGACGAACGAAGCGGGCACCGGATGGATGCCGCTGACCCCCGTGGTGTTCTGCGCGGTCAGCGCCGTGATGGCGGAGGCGCCATAGACCCCGAGCGCGGCAAAGCTCTTGAGGTCGGCCTGGATGCCCGCCCCGCCCGAGGAATCCGAGCCGGCAATGGTGAGCGCGACCGGCGTCATGTTGCGGGACCGGCGGTTGCGACGAATGAGACCATGACGAACAAGATCATGGCCTGTCCTAGCCCGGCCGCCCAGCGGCAGCAAGTTCGCCGGACTTTACCGCGCGTTGGCCTTGGCGCGCCCCCTTCCTGTCCCCTTGCCTTGGCCGCCGGTTTTTGGCCTATAGTCGGCCAAATCCCCGGAGACGACTTTGATGGTTCCTTTCTTCGTCCAGATCAAATGCAAGCTCGGCCAGTCCTATGCCGTCGCCAACGCGCTGGCGGAGGCCGAGATTGCGTCCGAGATCTACTCCACCGCGGGCAATTACGATCTGCTGGTCAAGTTCTACGTCGACCACGACACCGACATCGGCCATTTCATCAACGAGAAGGTTCAGGTGATCCCGGGCATCCAGGACACCCTCACCATCATCACCTTCAAGGCGTTCGGAGCGAAGTAGGACGCGCCCGCTAGGACTCCTTCTCTTTCTTCTTGACCGGCTTCGGCGGCCCCTCGACCGGCGGCAGCGACTTGATGTACTCGGCGATCGCGTCGCGATCGCTTGGTGAGAGCTGCGAGGTGTTGCGGATCACGCGCACCATCGATCCGCCGGCACTGTCGCCGTCCGGCGTCTGGCCGCTCTCGAGGAAATAGGCGATGTCCCTCGCGCTCCAGTCCGCGATCCCCCGCGGCGTGATGTTGGGCACCCAGCCTTCGCCTTCCGGATTCGGGCCACCGGCGAAGCGCTGCGCGCTGACGATGCCGCCGAGGAAATTGCGCGGGCTGTGACACTCGGCGCAATGGCCGAAGCTGTTGACGAGATAGGCGCCGCGATACCAATGCGCCGAGCGGCTCGCATCCGCGACGAACGGCTTGCCGTCCATGAACAGGAATTTCCAGACACCGACATTGCGCCTGATGTTGAAGGGAAACGGCACATCGTGGTCGCGCACCTTGCCGGCGACCGGCGGCAAGGTCTTCAGATAGGCGAACAGGTCGCGCACGTCATTGAGCCTGGCGTGCTGGTAGGATGTGTAGGGAAACGCCGGAAAATAATGCGTCCCCGAGGGCGACGTGCCCTTCATGACCGCGGTGACGAAATCAGCCTCGCTCCAGCGGCCGATGCCGTCGTTCGGGTCGGGCGAGATGTTCGGCGCATAGAAGGTACCGAACGGCGACGGTATCGCGAGGCCGCCGCCGAGCCTCGTGCGATCGTCCTGCTTCGGCACCGCGTGGCAGGAGGAACATCCTCCCGCATTGAACGTTGTGAGCCCGTTGGCCAGATTGGGCTGGTAGGCGGGCAGCGCGCTCGCGGCGACGGTGGCCGGGATCGTCAGCCACCAGAACGCGCCGAAGCCGATGATGCCGGCGAGCCCGGCGAGGAGAACAAGTCGTCGCAACATTCACCGATCCGTCATTGGTCGCGTCAGTTCATCAACCAGTATGATGGCAACCGGTCGCACAAGCCCGCATCAAATTTGCCGCACTCACGATCATTTTGGGAATAAATCCGGAGAGCCGCGGTTTGAAGATTGCAACCATCGTGTGACGTCAAAGGGGAGAGAACCATGCCAAACAAGACCTTGCTCGCTACGCTGACACTCGGCGCCGCAATCGTGCTCGCCGGTCCGGCGTTTGCCGAGAAGCTGCACGCCAAGCTGGACGGCAAGTCCGAAGTACCTGCGACCACCAGCGCCGGCACCGGTACTGCCGACATCGACTACGACGCGGCCACCAAGAAGCTCAGTTGGAAGCTGACCTATTCCGGCCTGTCGGGCCCCGCGACCGCCGCGCATTTCCACGGCCCCGCCGAGGCCGGCAAGAATGCCGGTGTCGCGGTTGCCATCCCGAACGCGACGTCGAGCCCGGTCGAGGGCAGCGCCACGCTGACCGACGCGCAGGCCGCCGATCTCCTCGCCGGCAAGTACTATGTCAACGTCCACACCGCGGCCAACCCAGGCGGCGAGATCCGCGGCCAGGTCACGAAGTAAGCTTCAAACGCAGCCCGACAAGAAAGAGGGCGGATGCCGCTTGCATCCGCCCTCTTTCAGGTTGCCCGCTCCACGCGCCCACGGCCGCTGCCGCAAGGATCGTGCGCCGCGCGGAATCACTTCAGCTTGACCCGGTATACCTCGTGGCAGTCCGTGCAGCGGTCGTTGATCGACTTGAAGGCGACTTTGAGGCCATCGATATCCTTGATCTTGCCCTTGACCTCCGCAATGGCCTTCGACACCGGAGGCACCTTGGAATCGAAATCGGCCTTGTTCTTCCAGATTTTCGGCGAGGATCCGTAGGTCGCGTCCTTGACATTTTCCTTGGGATTCGGCGCAAACACTGTCGGGATCTTGGGCACGCTCGCTTCGAGGTCGGCGATCGCCGCATCCACCGCCGCCTGGTCGTAGGGAATATCGCCCTTCACCATCTTGCCGATCACATTATACATGCTCTTCGCCTGCCCCCGCATCAGGTTGTCCTGCTCGACAGCGATCTTCTGATCTGCCATCACGGCGCCGGCGCCGAGCAGCAGACCTCCCACAACAACCACAATGCGTTTCATCCGCGAATTCTCCGTCTTGCGAGCGTTTCGATGCGACGCCGTGACTGGCGCGCGCGAGTCAAGGCTTCTCGATAAGAACCCGCGTGCGAGGTCTTATTCCCGCGCGGATTCCTTTAAAGATTATGGCGGCGCTGCGCCTCGCGGATCGCGATCCAGACCCGCTCCGGCGTGGCCGGCATGTCGATGTGGTCGATCCCGAACTCGCGATGCAGCCCCTCGACGATCGCGTTGACGACCGCCGGGCACGAGCCTATCGCGCCGGCCTCGCCGGCACCCTTCACGCCCATCGGATTGGTCGTGCAGGGAACGTTGTGGGTCTCGAACACGAACGACGGCCCGTCAGCGGCGCGCGGCATCGCATAGTCCATGAAGGTGCCGGTAACGAGCTGACCGTCGGTCGGGCTGTAGACCGCCTGCTCCATCAGCGCCTGCCCGATGCCCTGCATCGCGCCGCCATGAACCTGGCCCGCCAGCATCAGCGGATTGAGCGTGACGCCGAAATCGTCGACGATGACGTAGCTGACGATCTTGATGATGCCGGTGGCGGGATCGATCTCGACCTCGGCGAGATGCGTGCCGTTCGGATAGGTGCCGTCGGCGCTGGCGAAGGTTGCGCTCGCATTCATCTTCGAGGTATCGCCGCCCGGACGCTTGGCGAGATCGGCGAAGCTGATTGAGCGGTCTGTACCGGCGATGCGGATGCGGCCGTCGGCGATCTCGAGGTCGCCGGCGCCGGCTTCCAGCGCCTGCGCCGCCAGCTCCTTCAGCTTGTTGCCGAGCTCGTGCGTCGCCCGCTGCACGCTGACGCCGCCGGACGGGATCGATGCCGAACCGCCGGTGCCGAGGCCGGTCGCGATCTTGTCGGTGTCGCCCTGCAGCACGTGGACGCGCTCCGGCGGGACGCCGAACTGCTCGGCGACGATCTGTGCATAGGCGGTCTGGTGGCCCTGCCCGCTCGACTGCGTGCCGATCAGGATAGAGATGTCGCCGTTGGGATCGAGCGCCACATTGGCGGTCTCCTCGCCCATGGTGCCGCAGACCTCGACATAGCTCGCCATGCCGATGCCCCGCACCAGCCCGTCCTTCTTGGCGGCCTTGGCGCGCTTCGGAAACTCCTTCCAGTTGGCGATCTCCATCGCGCGCTTCATATGCGCGGCGAAGTCGCCGGAGTCGTAGACCTTGCCGGTCGCGGTCGTGTAGGGCAGCGACTTCGGCGGGATGAAATTCTTCCGCCGGATGGCGTCCGGCGTCATGCCGAGCTTTCGCGCGGCGGCATCGACCAGCCGCTCGATGACATAGGCGGCCTCCGGGCGGCCGGCGCCGCGATAGGCGTCGACCGGCACCGTGTTGGTGAACACGGTGCGGACGCGGCAGTGGAAGGCCTTGATGTCATAGAGACCCGGCAGCATGCTGGCGCCGCCATGCGGGATGTAGGGGGCAAAGGTCGAGAGATAGGCACCCATGTCGCCCATCAGGTCGACATCCATGCCGAGGAATTTGCCGTCCTCGGCGAGCGCCATCTTCGCGGTGGTGAGGTTGTCGCGGCCCTGCGCGTCGCCCATGAAATGGTCGGAGCGCTCGGCGGTCCATTTGACCGACTTCTTGAGCTTGCGCGCCGCGACCGAGATCAGGGCATACTCGCGATAGGGAAACAGCTTGGTGCCGAAGCCGCCGCCGACATCCGGGCAGATCACCCGCATGTTTTCCTTCGGCATCTTCAGGATCATGTCGCAGAGGATCTCGCGCAGGCGGTGGCTGCCCTGGCTGCCGATCGTCAGCGTCAGATGATCCTTCCTGGCGTCGTACTCGGCGACCGCGGCGCGCGTCTCCATGAAATTGGTGATGACGCGCGGATTGACGATGGTGATTTCGGCCACTGCATGCGCCTTGGCGAAGGCGGCCTCGGCCGCGCCCTTGTCGCCGATCGAGACGTCGAACAGCAGATTGCCGGGCTTGTCCGGCCACACCTGCGGCGCGCCCTTCTTCACCGCATTGATCAGGCCGGCCACCGCCGGCAACGGCGTCCACTTGACGTCGATGGCCTCGATCGCGTCGCGGGCATGATCGACGGTATCGGCGACCACAAAGGCGATGGCGTCGCCGACATGGCGCACCTCATCCTTGGCGAGGATCGGATAAGGCGGTGCGGTGAACGGATCGGTTTCGAGATTGAACAGGCATGGCAAGCCACCGAGCTCGGCGACATCGGCCGCGGTCAGGATCAGCGCCACGCCGGGCATGCCGCGGGCCTTGCCGGCATCGATCGTGTAGGTCGCGTGCGCATGCGGCGAGCGCAGCATCAGCGCGTGCAATGCGGGAGACGGTGCAACGTCGTCGGTATAACGGCCCTTGCCGCGAATCAGGGCGTCATCCTCCTTGCGCCGCACACTTTGTCCGACGCCGAACTTGATGGGAGCTGCCATCGTCTCTCCAATTGCCTTGGTTGTTTGTATGCATATTGGCGTGGTTGTCAGCGAAGCGCAAACCGCTTTCCGCCGCACGCGGCGCTATCCCACGGTCGGCTCCTATGCATTTGATTTGACAGGTAAAACTATACGCGCCGCAGCGCGAACAGCCAGCCGCGGCCGAACAGCGTGAGAATCAGCAGCGCGTAGACGAAGGCGCCGACCGTGACCAGCAGCAGCAGGATCATCTCATCGCGAAAGATCTGCATCGGCGCGAACCACACATAGGCGAAATGCGAGGTCAGCCACAGCGCGAGCGCGAGCAGCAGGCCGCAAATCGCGAAAGTGCCGAACGAGCGGATCAGCGCGCGATCGAACGCGAGATAGCCGCGGCGCACCGCGAACAGCAGCACCAGCAGGAGATTGACCCAGGCGCCGACCGCCGTCGCGAGCGCGAGCCCGACCTGCGCCAGCGTGCCGACCAGTGCGATCTTCAGCGCGACGTTGACCGCGACCCCGGTCAGCGCCGCCTTTACCGGCGTTGCGGTGTCCTTGCGCGCGTAGAAGGTCGCGACCGCGCTGCGAATCATCACGAATGGAATCAGGCCGACCGCATAGGCCGCGAGCGTGGCGCCGGCGCTGGCGGCATCGGCCTTCGAGAAGGCGCCGCGGGCGAACATCGCGCGCATGATCGGATCGGCGACGGTCAGGAACGCGGCCACGAACGGCACCGAGAACAGCAGCGTGAAATCGAAGGCGCGGCGCTGCGCGGCCATGGCGCCGGCGTGATCGTCGCCGGTCAGGCGCCGCGACATCTCCGGCAGCAGCACGGTGCCGATCGCGATCCCGATCACGCCGATCGGCAGTTGATTGAGGCGGTCGGCATAATACAGCGCCGACAGCGCGCCGGCGGGGAGAAAGGTCGCGATGATGGTGTCGGCGAACAGCGCCACCTGCGTTCCCATCGAGCCCAGGGTTGCCGGCCCCAGTGCCCGGAAGAAGGCGCGGACGTCCTCGTCGAGCCTCAAGGGCGCGAACCGCGGCAGGCCGCCGTGACGCCCGAGGTCGCCGGCGAGCAGGAAGAACTGCAGGAAGCCCGAGATCAGAACGCCCCAGGCCGCGGCGTGGCCGGCGCTCGGGAAGAACGCCGCGAGCGCCAGCGTCATCATCATGGCGAGGTTGAGCAAGATCGGCGCCGCGGCGGCGCTGGCGAAGCGATGCATCACGTTGAGCATGCCGCCATAGAGCGTCACCAGCGTGATCAGCAGCAGATAGGGAAAGGTGATCCGCGTCAGCTCGATCGCGAGCTTGCGCTGCGCTGCGTCCTCGGTGAAGCCCGGCGCGAGAATGCTCATCGCCTGCGGCATGAACGCCATCGCCACCACCAGCAGGATCACCTGCGAGGCGAACAGCAGCGTGAAGATTCGGTCGGCGAACAGCCGCGCCGACGCCTCGCCGCGCTCGCCATGAACGTGGGCATAGGCCGGCACGAACGCGGCGTTGAAGGCGCCTTCGGCAAAGATCGCGCGGAAATGATTGGGCAGCCGCAGCGCCACGAAGAAGGCGTCGGCGACCGGCCCGGCACCGAGGATCGCCGCGAGCATGATGTCGCGCGCGAACCCGGTGACCCGCGATAGCAAGGTATAGCCGCCGACGGTGAAGATGCGCCCAAGCATGCGCTGCTTCTAGCGCATCATCACCCTACGTCAAAATGACCTATTCAGGACGCTGACGATCCAGGCATGATCCAGGCCGAAAACCGGAAGTCACTCTTCGGGATCATGCCTGTAGCGCGCTGCGCACAGCCCCGATGACGCGGTCCTGCGCCGCCTCGTCGAGATACGGGTGCATCGGCAGGGCGATGACGTCCTTCGACAGGCGCTCGCTGACCGGCAGGCCGCCATCGGCAACCGGATAGTGGCTGTAGGCCGTCTGCTGATGGACCGACTTCGGATAGTAGATCATGGTCGGCACGCCCTGCGCCTTCAAGGCGGCCGCGAAGGCGTCACGATCGATGCCGTTGGTCAGACGGATGGTGTATTGCGCCCAGACCGAGGTGCAGCCGGGAGCCACGCGCGGCACCGCGACGAGATTGCCGAGCGCCCGCGAATAGCGTTCTGCCACCTTGTTGCGCGCCGCGATCTCGTCGTCGAAGATCTTCAGCTTCTCGAGCAGGATCGCTGCCTGCATGGTGTCGAGCCGCGCCGTGAGGCCGAGCCGCACGTTGTCGTACTTGTCCGAGCCCTGGCCGTGGACGCGGATGCTGCGCAGCGTGCGCGCGAGCTCCTCGTCGTCGGTGAAGATCGCGCCGCCGTCGCCGAAACAGCCGAGCGGCTTGGCCGGGAAGAAGCTGGTGCCGGTCGCGAGGCCGAAGGTGCCGAGCCTGCGGTTCTTGTAGGTTGCGCCAAAGCCCTGCGCGGCATCGTCGAGCACGAACAGGCCCTCGGCCTCGGCGACCGCGCCGATCGCGTCGTGATCGGCGCTCTGGCCGAACAGATCGACCGGGATCACGGCAACCGGCTTCAGCCCGCGTGCCCGCGCCGTCGCAATGCCGCGCTTGAGCGAATTGACGTCGATGTTGAAGGTCTCCTCATCGACATCGACGAAAACCGGCGTCGCGCCGGTCAGCGTTACGACTTCGCCGGTCGCGCAGAAGGTGAAGGTCGGGCAGAGCACCGCATCGCCCGGTCCGACATTCTTCGCCATCAGGACCATCAGCAGCGCGTCGGTGCCGCTGGCACAGCTCACCACATGCTTGGCGCCGCTATAGTCGGCCAGCGCCTTCTCCAGCGCGGTGACTTCCGGACCGTTGATGAACTGGCAATGGTCGAGCACACGCGCGACCGCGTCATCGATCGACTTGCCGAGCCGCCGGCGCTGCGCGGCGATATCGATGAAGGGAATGGGCTCAAGCTGCATATGCTGGTTCATGGAAGCTCTTTGCACGTGTTGAATGAATGACAATCAGCCGGCGATGCGGCGCGGTCCCTTGCGCATCGTCGATGCGGCGGGCCGGGCCGGCGATTCCAGGCAGCGGATCGCGATCTCGAGGCTCGCCACGCCTTCGTCGCCGGACACCGCCGGCAGCTTGCCGCTGCGCACGGCATCGAGGAAGGCGATCAGTTCGGCGCGCAACGGCTCGTCGTGCCCGACCGGCAGATGACGCATCGAATAGCTGCCGTCCGGCTTGAAGCCGAAGCATTCGGTGACCTGGCGGGTGAGCAAGTCGCCCATCACGTACTTGCCGCGGGTCGCGACCGTCACGTTGCGCGCCTTGAACGGCGTCAGCCAGTTAGTGTTGATGTGGGCGAGCACGCCGGACGCCGTGCGGAATTGCAGCAGCGCGATGTCCTCGCGCTCGGCGACCGCGCTTGAGAGCTGCGGCTGCACCTCGACGATGTCGGACTCGGTGAACCAGCGGATCAGGTCGATGTCGTGCACGGCGAGGTCGATCACGACGCCGACATTGGACATCCGCGGCGGGAACGGGCCGACCCGGGTGATGCCGATCGACAGGATATCCTCGCCCGAGATCGCCTGCTTGATCGCGGCGACCGCCGGATTGAACCGCTCGACATGGCCGACCATCAGCGTGACGCCGGCCCGCTCGGCGGCTGCGACGATCTCGCGGCCCTCTTCGACCGTGGAGGCGACCGGCTTCTCGACCAGGATGTGGATGTTGCGCGCGATGCAGGCGAGCGCGATCTCGTGATGCAGGTGGGTGGGCGCTGCGATCGTCACCGCATCGATGCCCTCGGCAAGCAGCTGATCGAGGTTTTCGAAGGCGCGGCAACCGACCAGGTCGATGGCGCGTGTGCGGTGTTCCGGCAGCGGATCGACGATGCCGATCAGCACGACGCCGGGCAGTCCGGCCAGCACGCGGGCATGGTTGCTGCCCATCACGCCGGCGCCGATCACGCCGACGCGCAATGCGCGGCCGATATCGGCCCTCGCGCCGGCTGCGGACACTTTTGCATTCATATCGTAGACCCCAAGTAGCGTTCTGGCGGTTGTCCCGGCTCCTCAGGGAGCCATCCCGGCTCCGAGGGAATCAGACCAAGGCCCCTCGTCCCGATCTGCGCCCGTGGCGCAAATCACCCCGCTTCGTTGGCAGCCGCTATAGCACGGCGTCACAAATGTGGCGAATGCCAACGGCGAAATCCGGACACGTTTTGATTCAAAGAGTTACATCGTCCCGCGCCCGGCGATTGGCGCGGGAACCGGCTGCCTCAGCTGCGCCGGTAGTCGTCCTCGATGCGGATGATGTCGTCCTCGCCCAAATAGCTGCCGGTCTGCACCTCGATCAGCTCGAGCTGGATCTTGCCGGGATTCTCCAGCCGGTGCACCGCGCCGATCGGGATGTAGATCGACTCGTTCTCGTGCACCGTCTTGATCAGCTCGTTGACGGTGACCTGCGCGGTGCCGCGCACCACGATCCAGTGCTCGGAGCGGTGATGGTGCTTCTGCAGCGACAGCCGCCCGCCCGGCTTGACGATGATGCGCTTGACCTGGTGGCGGTCGCCATTGTCGACCGATTGATAGGAGCCCCAGGGCCGATGCACCTTGATGTGGTTCTCGGTCACCCCGGGCGCTGTCACCTTCAATTTCGCGACCAGCCGCTTCAGCCCGTTGGCGTCCTTCTGGCGTGACACCAGCACGGCGTCCTGGGTCGCGACCACGACGAGGTCGTCGACACCTTCGAGCGCGACCAGCGCCCGGTCGGTCGAGACGTTGCAATTGCGGGAGTCCTCGAACACCGCCGCGCCGCGCGCCGCGTTGCCCAGGCTGTCCTTGTCGGAGAGCTCCCAGACCTGGCGCCACGAGCCGATGTCGGACCAGCCGCACGCCACCGGCACCACCGCGGCATGAGCGGTCTTCTCCATCACGGCGTAATCGATCGAGATCGCCTTTGCGGCGCCGAACGCCGCTGCATCGAGCTTGACGAAGCCGAGATCGTGCGTCGCTGAAGCAACCGACTTCTCCACCGCGGCAATGCTGTCGGCATCGACCTTGCGATACTCGTCGAGCAGCACGCCGGCGCGGAACATGAAGTTGCCGCTGTTCCAGAGATAGCCCGCATCGATATAGCCTGCCGCCGTCGCGGCATCCGGCTTCTCGACGAATTTTGCCACCGCGCGCACCTCGCCGGCGACCACCTCGCCCGGGCTGATGTAGCCGTATTCAGTGGCGGGCCGCTCCGGCTTGACGCCGAAGGTCACGATGCGGCCGGCTTCGGCAGCCACCAATCCGCCGCGGCATGCGGCGACGAAGGCCGGCGTGTCCCGCACCAGGTGGTCGGCGGCGAGCGCCAGCACGATCGCTTCGCTGTCACGGCTCTGCGCGAATGCCGCACCGGCCGCGATCGCGGGCCCGGAGTCGCGGCGCATCGGCTCGAGCAACACGTCGGCCTCGCGGCCGATCTCGCCCAGCTGCTCCAGCACCATGAAACGATAGGCCTCGTTGGTGATCACGATCGGCCGCTCGAACAGGCCGGCGTCGGAGACCCGCAGCAGCGTCTCCTGGAAGGTCGAGCGCGCCCCGAACAGGGACAGGAACTGCTTCGGATGCACCTCGCGTGACGCCGGCCAGAGCCGCGTGCCTGCGCCGCCGCACATGATCAGGGGAATAATTCGTCGATCCATCGATGCCTCAAGTCCTGTCGTGTCCGCGGACGACACACTAAGATTTTTCCCGGGCAGCCGCAGCGGGCGGCCGGGTTACCTCCAAAGCACGATCTGAGCAGTATCACGCGTGCCCCCGCACGTCTGGTCGGATTTTACCCGTATCGTAAACCCCGGGTGAGTGCTGTCCCTCCCAGTCCGGCCTCTTTAGCCGCCCCGTCGAGCGGGTCGCAATAGGGTCGGTACGGGGTATTGCCAGATCGGTGCGGAAACCATACCAAGGCGGCGAATTTGGGCGCGCGAGAGCGTTTTGCGCTGTTTTTGACACATCCTGAAAACCTGGCAGCGCGAACGGAAATGCGCCGAATCCTGCTTTCGACCGTCAAGATCCTGATTTCGGCTGCGCTGCTCTATTTTTCGCTGCGCAAGGTCAACCTGTATGACCTGGCCTCCCGCATCCAGGTCGAGAGCCTGGGCTGGCTCGGCCTCGCGATCGCGGTCACCTTGCTGCAGATCTTTCTCGGGGTGCTGCGCTGGCGCGAAATCAGCGTGGAGTGCGGCGCGCCGCTGGAAACCGCGCAGGCGATGCGCTTCAACGTGATCGGCACCTTCTTCAACCAGACCCTGCCGTCCTCGATCGGCGGCGACGCCGTGCGCCTATGGCTCGTCGCGCGCGCCGGTGCGGGCTGGCGCGCAGCCACCTATTCGATCTTCGTCGATCGCGCGGTCGGACTGATCGCGCTTGCCGTCGTCATCGCGGCCACCCTGCCCTGGAGCTATCGGCTGATCTCCGATACAAACGGCTGGATGGCGTTGCTGCTGCTCGACATCGCCGCGCTCGCGGCCGGCTTTGGTTTCCTCGTGATCGGCCTGTTGCCGTGGCCCTGGCTGAAGCAGTGGTGGGCAACGCACCACATCCACGCCTGCGCGGTCATCGCGAACCGCGTGTTGTTCAGCCGCAAGCACGGATTGCGGGTCGCGACCCTTTCGATCGCCATTCACGTGGTGACCGTCGTGATCGGCTGGTGCGTGGTGAAGTCGATCACGGCCCCCGTCACCTTCGGCCAGATCTTCCAATTGTTGCCCCCGGTCATGCTGATCACGATGATGCCGATCTCGATCGCAGGCTGGGGGGTGCGCGAGGCCACGATGGCACTCGCCTTCGGCTATGCCGGCCTGATCGCGAATGAAGGCGTCAACATCTCGCTGCTGTTCGGCGCAGTGTCGTTCGTGGTCGGTGTGTTCGGCGGCCTGGTGTGGATCCTGAGCCCGGAGAAGGCCGCCAAGGGCGCCGAGCCGATCGAAGTCCCGGGATCGCAGTGACCGGAATGAGCAGTTTCGAGACCCTCCTGTCGTTGATCGCAGCGGTGCTGGCCGCATCGATCTCGGCCGTCCTGATCCGGGCGACGCGGCCTCTGCTGCTGCGCGTGGCACTGGCGAAGCCGAATGCGCGGTCGTCGCACCGCATTCCGACGCCGCAGGGCGCCGGGATCGCGGTCATCGCAGCCACGCTGCTGGCGGGCGGGATCGTCATCGTGCTGGCCGGATCGCCGGACCTGACGATACCGTTCACGATGTTCGCGGCCTGCCTGTTCATCGCGGTGGTGGGCTTTGCCGACGACATGCGGTCGCTACCCGTCGTCCCGCGGCTGTTGCTGCAGGCGGCCGCGGTTGCAGCCGTGGTGTTTTCGGCGCCGGCCGATCTCAGGCTCGTTTCGGCCTGCCCGGTCTGGCTCGAACGCGGCCTGCTGCTGATCGCCGGCCTCTGGTTCGTGAACCTCGTCAACTTCATGGACGGGCTCGACCTGATGACGGCGGCCGAGGCCGTGCCGATCACGGTGGCCGTCGCCCTGCTCGGCAGCTTCGGCCATGTGCCCGCGGCTTGCGCGCTGGTCGCGGCAGCGCTGTGCGGCGCGTTGCTCGGCTTCGCGCCGTTCAACCGGCCGGTGGCAAAGATATTCCTTGGCGATGTCGGCAGTCTGCCGATCGGCTTGCTGCTGGGCTGGTGCCTGCTCGAGCTTGCCCTGCATCAGCAATTCGCCGCCGCACTGCTGCTGCCGCTATATTATTTGACCGATGCGACGGTCACGCTGTTTCGCCGCATCGCGCGGCGCGAGCCGTTCTGGTCCGCGCACCGCTCGCACTTCTATCAGCGCGCGACCGACAACGGATTTGTGGTGTGGCGCGTCGTCGGCGAGGTCTTTGCACTCAACGTGGCGTTGGCGCTGCTCGCATTCGCCTCGGTCGCGCTCGATTCCCTCGTCGCAGACATCGTCCTGCTGCTGGCCGGCGCGCTCGCCGTCGCCTGGCAACTGCGCCGGTTCTCGCGACCGTTCTGATCTGGCCAGAGCGTTTTCCAGCGAAGTGGGCTACCGGTTCGCGTGAAGAAAACGCGTCAAAACTGAATCTAGATATCCGTTCGGCGCAGCGCGCGCCTCAGCCCCTCGTCGAGGCTGATCGGCTGCTGCCATCCGGTGCTCGCGACCTTGGACAGATCGAGTTCGAGCGAGGCGAACAGGCTGTCATAGGCTTCCTTGCGGCCGCCCACCGTGAGCGACACTTTCAGGAGCGGCGACGGCAGCCAGAACAGGCGCGGCGAGGTTTCTGCCGCGCGGGCAAGCCGTTCGACGAACTCCCGCGTCGAGACCTGCTCGCGGTCGGCCACCAGAAACACGTCGAAATCATTTCCCGGTCGCGACAACCGATACAGAATGAACGACGCCAGGTTTTCCGCCGACAGGAACGCGCGGCGATTCTTCACAAAGGCGAGCGGGAGCGGCATGCGATTGATCACCGCGCGCTTGAGCAAGGCGAAATTTCCCTTCGCGCCGGCGCCGTAGATCAGCGGCGGCCTGATCACGGTCACCCTCATGCCGCTGCCCGGCACAATCTCCTTCAGACCAACCTCGGCGGCGGCCTTCGAGTTTCCGTAGAGGCCGCGAGGCGTCAGGACATCGTCCTCGCGAAACGGCGGGCGCCCGTAATTGCTGCGCCCATGCACCAGGATCGTGCTGACAAAAATGAAATCCCGAACGCCCGCCGCGACCGCCGAACGCGCCAGGTGCAGCGTGCCTTCGATATTGACGTTGCGATAGAGCTCGATCGCCTGTTCATCGGACTGCTGGTGAACGCGAGCCGCAAGATGAACAACGGCGTCCACGCCATCGAGCGCGGCGCGCCAATCGGTGGCGGGACTGAGCGAGCCGATCGCCACGTCGTTTGCATCCTGCAGCGGGGTGCGCACCGCGCGTCGGACCAACCAGCCATTCTGCTGCAACTCCGGCACCACGTGGCGACCGACAAAGCCGCTCGCACCCGTCACCAGAACCGTCGGCCGGCGATCATTCATGCTGTCCGCTCCACATCGTGATTGGCTAACAGCTCCGCAATCAGCGCGGCGTAGCTCGACAGGGCCCGCTCGGGACTGAAGGTCCGCGCGGTCGCGACGGCACGCTCGGCCATCGCGGCGTCCTGCGATTGCGACGACATCCTGATCGCATCGGCAAGTTGGTCGGGCCGTCCCGGCGTGACGACCCAGCCCAACCGGTTCTCGCTGACGGTCAGCGCGGCCTCGGCTTCGGGTTCGGAGACCAGGATGACGGGCCGGCCGGCTGCGAGCAGATTATAGAACCGGCTCGGGACCGATACACCGGCAACGTTCCTGCGATAGGGAATGAGCCAGACGTCCGCGCTGGACAGCAGCGCATCGAGCTCGCCATCCGCGACGCGCTCGACCAGCGTGACGTTGGCGAGCTGCGCCTCGGCCTGCATCTCCTTCAGCCGCGCAAAGCCGATGCCCCATCCCGACAGCAGGAAATGGATATCGCGCTCGTCACGCAACAGCCGCGCGGCCTCGAAGACGATGTCCGGATCGTGGGTGAAGCCGAGATTGCCGGACAGGCCGACGACGAAGCGGGCGGCGATCGCCTTGCGAAACGGATTATCGGGGCTGACGGGACGATTGCCGGGGTCGAGCGTGGCCCAGTTCGGGATGAACCTGATCTTGTCCGGTGTCATGCCGCGATAGCGCAGCAGCAGCTTCTCTGCATCGCGGCCGATCACGATGACGGCGTTCAAGGCACGGAACATCAGCGCGTTGATCGCGCGCATCGCCCGCGCGACCAGCGAGGACGGCCGCAGCAGCCCGGCCATCACGAGAACATCCGGAAACAAATCGTGCAGGATCAACGCCGACTTCGCCCCCTTCAGCCGCGCCGCGGCGGCAACCGCATAAGGCAGCGCGAAGGGAGCCGTCACCGTCAGCGCGACGTCGCCGCGTTGCAGCCGCGACAACAACGCAAAGAACATCCGTCCGGTGAACAGCGCCTCGGCCAGCGCGCGCTTGATCAGCGCCGCCTTGCCCGGCAGCCGGTTCCTGATCTCGATGACGACGGGCCGCCCGGGCGCGGGCGCCCTCGCCGAGCCCGGCATCCCGGAGACCACCACCACGTCCGCCTCCTGCGCGATCCGTTCGGCGATCGCGGACATGATCGCGGCGGTCGTGCTGTGGTCCGGCGGATAATGCTGGCTGGCGACCACGACTTTTCGGGAACTCGGCATCAATGGCTTTCGAAACGGTCCTGTCTGATCACCCGCAGGACGGCGCGGTCAGGCGGCATTCGATCCGAACTCGGGCACGGCGTCCTGAAGAACGGCACGGATGGTCACGCGGTCATCCCTCTCGATCGCATCTTCCAGCGCCGCGAGCCACTTGCGCAGCGTCGACATCGGAGGCTGGTTCGGCTTGGCGGCCATGACGCCAGCGACGCCGATTTCGAGCGTCGGCTCCTGGCTGGCGAACAGGATCTCGTTCAGCCGCTCGCCGGGACGGATGCCGCTGAACACGATCTCGACGTCGACGCCCGGTTGCAGGCCCGACAGGCGGATCATCCGCTCGGCGAGATCGACGATCTTCACCGGCTGCCCCATGTTCAGCACATAGACCGAGACGTCAGGTCGCGCCGGCGTCATGGCGTGCGTCGCGGCGGTGATCACGAGATCGCAGGCTTCGCGGATCGTCATGAAATAACGGACCATGTCCGGATGGGTGACTGTGATCGGTCCGCCGGCCTCGATCTGGGCCTTGAATTTCGGCACCACGGATCCGTTGGAGGCCAGCACATTGCCGAACCGCACCGAGATCAGCCGCATGTGCGACTTGCCCCTGGCCTCGGTCATCAGGTCATGATCCATCGCCTGACAATACATCTCGGCGAACCGCTTGGTCAGGCCGAGCATCGACACCGGCTCGATGGCCTTGTCGGTCGAGATCATCACCATGGCGCTCGCGCCCGCGGCACGCGCCGCGTCGGCGACGTTCACCGAGCCGAAGATGTTGGTCTTGACCCCTTCGCTCCAGTCGCGCTCCAGGATCGGCACATGCTTGAGCGCCGCGGCATGGAACACGATGTCGGGCTTGAATTCGCTCATCAGGCGCGTGATGCGTTCGCGATCCCTGATGTCCGCGATCCGGCCCTCGATCTCGGGGCCGCTGTCGCGCGCGGACAGCGCCTCGGTGACCGCATAGAGCGCCGGCTCCGAGTTCTCGACGACCAGGAGACGCGCCGCGCCGAAGGTCGCGACCCTCTCGCAGATCTCCGCGCCGATCGAGCCGCCGCCGCCGGTCACGATGACGGACTTGCCCTTCACCAGCGTCTCGAGCCGCGCGTAGTCGATCTTCTGGCTCGGGCGCAGCAGCAGGTCTTCGACCGCGACATTGGTGAGCCGTGGCGTATCGCCGCCCTCCAGCGACGGCAGGCGGCTGACCATCAGACCAAGCCGCTTGGCGCGCATCAGCACGCTTTCCGGATGCGCATCCGGCTCAAAGGCCGAGGGCGTCATGATCACGCGCTTGATCGGCCGCTGGCGGCTCTCGAAATCCCGAATCACGACTTCGATATCATCGATGCCGCCGACCACGGGAATGTTGCGGATCATCTGGCCGCGGTCCGCGGCCGACGGCGAGAGCACGCCGACCGGCCAGAGCCGCTTGATGGCGCCGTTCTCGATGCCGCGCAGCACGACTTCCGCGTCGGCCGTGCGTCCG
Source organism: Bradyrhizobium sp. USDA 4011 (assembly GCF_054063415.1). Lineage (NCBI taxonomy): Bacteria > Pseudomonadati > Pseudomonadota > Alphaproteobacteria > Hyphomicrobiales > Nitrobacteraceae > Bradyrhizobium > Bradyrhizobium sp. USDA 4011. Next base: position 7,221,286 of record NZ_JBSSGG010000001.1, on the reverse strand, counting down.
ACCAGCAGCGCCGACGCGGCATTGTCGGATCGGGCATGAAGCCGCGTGCGCGAATAGCGGAAGTAGCGATAGCCGAGGCGCAGCGCGCTCAGCGCGAACACCTCAAGGAAGAAGAACAGGATGATCGTGACGCGGCCGAGGAACACCGGGCTTGGCGAATTCGCTCCGGTGAAGAAGTAGACGTAATCCACCACGACCAGCGCCAGCGTCAGCACCGCTGCGACCCGCAGAATGTTCACCGCGTCCGGCAGCGAGGTGAAGCGCCATTTCGCCGTGGTCAGATTGGAGAAATAGCTGACCACGACGCTGAACAGCACGAACCAGGGCAGAATGCGCAGCAAATGCGGCAGCCGATCGGTTAGCAGGCTGCCCTCGAAGCGCAGATAGAAGCTCGCCAGCAACGCAAACGTCGTCGCGAGCGCGTCATGCGCCAGAATGAGGAAGTTGCGCAGGTGGAGTTGTGAAAGGCGCGTCATCTAACGGACGGGTTGCTGGCAACTGGGAGTTGGCGACGAGACATTGGCAGGCTGTAGCGTATCTGCGGGGCCCTTGCCAGCGATCATGGACGGATCGGAGGCTCGGGTTCCATATCCGTCCCCAACCGCCCCTTCAACGCCATGCCGCCCGCAACGCCGACGCCCAGCACATACATCCAGCCTTCATGAAAATCGAAGATGTGTGAATTAAACAACGAACTTGAAATATTCTGTACCACGACGAGGAGCCCGATCCAGTTGACGAGACCGTCGCCGCGGAACAGCAACAGGTGCAGCAGCCACATCGCGTACAGTATCGCTACACCCACAATGCCCCACTGCACGGCGACGTTCAACGTTTGATTGTGGGGGTTTCCGATCACTTCGGCGGAAGCCTGGTTCACGCCGCCGGCCGCGACGCGCTCGAACAGGCCCCGCGTCGCTCCGGTGCCGTGACCGATGACCGGAGCCTCGGCGAAGAAGCCGAGCGATTTGCGCCAGAATTCGAGCCGCAAACCAAGCGACGTCGGCTCGTTGCGCTCCATGTAGAGCTTGTAATCGCGCTGGAATGACTCGGCTGTCGCGCGCAGTTGCGGCGAGGCATACCACGCCGCCACGGACAACGCCGCGGCCGCACACAGGATCAGCGCGATGCTGCGCCAGCGCAGATGCAGCAGCGCAAACACCGCGAACATGATCGGAATCGTCACCAGCGCGGTCCGCGACACCACCACGAACGCCATGTTGGCAAGCAGGCTGAGCGCAATCCCGGTCAGCAACACGGCCGGCAGGACGCGATTGGCCCGCAACAGCATGACGATCGGATAGGCCAGCGCGACCGCGCACAGCGTGAATTCCTGGCTCTGGTCGATGTAGTTCTTGACGAAGACGCCCTGCTCGCCGGGCGCCGGCGCCCGCAGCGCGAGATGGGGATAGGCAAGCACCAGCCACGACATCAGCATCAGCAGCGTGCAGGAGACGAGGAAAGCCACGAACACCCAAGTCCCGCGGGCCGAGCGCTGGAAGTGATAGAGCAGCACCGGAAGCACCAGCAGCTTTGCTGTCGGCCCGACCGCGTACAATCTCGCGCCCCAGGCGGCGTCCGACCAGAGCGTGCCAGTGAGCGCGAGGCAAAACAGCGCGATCGGCGCCACGCAGATCGGCCGCTTCAGCAGCGTCCAGAACGCCCGCAGGTCGACGGTCGGCGCAATCGAGATCAGCAGCACCACGCCGAAGATGCCGACCAGCGAAGTCGACCACGGCAGCGACAGCGCAATCAGGACCGCGACCACGTCGGTCGTGCTCTGCCAGCGCGCCGGATCGCGCCAGGCCGGGCACGCCGCGGCGCCAGCCGGGGATGCCATGCTCGCGCTCACGCCTTGCCCTCACGGGCCCGGGCAACCAGCGACGTCGTGCTGTGGCCCTGCAGGATCTCGACCAGCACCACCTCGCCGCCGGCGGCCTCGACGATCTCGTGGCCAACCACCTGCTCGCGGGTATAGTCGCCGCCCTTGACCAGCACGCTCGGCCGCACCTTCGTGATCAGGTTGATCGGCGTGTCCTCCTCGAAGATTGCGACGAGGTCGACGGCTTCCAGCGCCGCCAGCACCTCGGCCCGGGCGCGCTCGTTCTGCACCGGACGCCCCTCGCCCTTCAGCCGCTTCACCGAGGCGTCGCTGTTCAATCCGACGATCAGGCGGTCGCAGGCGCTGCGCGCGGCGGTCAGCACCTTGACGTGGCCGGGATGCAGGATGTCGAAACAGCCATTGGTGAAGCCGATCCGCAGATCCTGCCTGCGCCATTCCTCGAGATACGCGTCGATATCGCCGCCGGCCGGGACGATCTTCTCCTCGGCCGCCAGCGAGGCGTGCGGCAGGATCTTTCGCCGCAACTCGGCGGATCTGACGATCGCGGTACCGGTCTTGCCGACCGCAACCGCGGCTGCGGCACTCGCGATCCGCAGCGCGCCGTCCCAGTCGGCACCAGCAGCCAGCGCCAGCGCCAGCGCCGCCGCGACGGTATCGCCGGCCCCGGAGACATCGCGCACCTTGACCGGCAGTGCCGGCACATGGATCGAACCGCCGTCCCGCGTCACCAGCGTCATGCCGCGCTCGCCCTGCGTCACCAGCATCGCCTCGCAATCGGCGAGAACCATCGCATCGGGCGCGGCCTGCGCGATGCTGTCCTGGCTGTCGGCGCGGCTGCGGGTCGCCTCGGCGAATTCCTTCCGGTTCGGCGTCAACACCGTCGCGCCGCGATAGATCGCGAGGTTGGCGCTCTTCGGATCGACGATCACGCGCTTGCCCGCCTGGCGCGCGGCGTCGATCACGTTGCGGATCACGCGCGCGGTCAGCACGCCCTTGGCGTAATCGGACAGCAGCACGACGTCGGCGCGCGCAAGGCGCGGCAGGATCGCGTCGATCAGTTGCTGCTCGATGGCGGCCGCGGCCGGCGCGGCCAGCTCCCAATCGGAGCGCAGCATGTGGGTCGAGAATTGTTCGGAGACGAAGCGCACCTTGCGCGTGGTCGGACGCGCGGCGTCGCGCACCAGCACGGTCTCGATGCCAGCCTCTTTCGCCAGCGCTTCGGTCAGCGCCGTTCCAGCGGCATCCTCACCGATCAGGCCGACGAAGATGCAGCGGCCGCCGAGCGCGGCGATATTGCGCGCGACGTTGCCGGCGCCGCCGATGTTGATCTCGCTGCGCCTGACCGCGATCACCGGCGCCGGCGCCTCCGGCGAGATCCGCGACACCTCGCCATACACGAACTCGTCGAGCATCAGGTCGCCGACGCAGAGCACGGTCTGGCCGGACATTGCACGCGAGATCGCTTCAAAATCGAACATCAGTCACCGTCATCCGCTCTAGCGATAGCGATCCGCGCGATCGAGGAAGCCGTTCACATAGGCCCCGACCGCGTCTTCCAACTGCGTAAAACCGCCATTGTATCCGGCGCGCCCGAGACGATCGACGACGCTCTGGGTGAAATATTGATAACTGCCGCGAATCTGCTCGGGCATGTCGACATACTGGATGTTCGGCTGCAGGCCGAGCGCGCCATAGGCCGAGACGATCAGGTCCTTGAAGCTGCGCGCCTTGCCGGTGCCGACATTGAACAGGCCGGAGACCCGCGGCGTCGCGACCAGCCACATCATCACCCGCACGACGTCGTCGACATAGATGAAGTCGCGGCGCTGATCGCCATCGGCGATGCCCTCGCGATGCGACTTGAACAGTTGCACGACGCGGCCCGCCTTGATGTCGTCGAAGCGGCGCGCCAGCACGCTCATCATCGTGCCCTTGTGATATTCATTCGGGCCGAACACGTTGAAGAATTTCAGCCCCGCCCATTGCGGCGGCAGGGGCTCACCTTTCGCAGCGCGTTCGGCGACGGCGAGGTCGAACAGGTTCTTGCTCCAGCCATACAGGTTCATCGGCCGCAGACGCTTGAGCGCCTCCACCGAACCATCGTCGTCGAAGCCCTGGTCGCCGTCGCCATAGGTGGCCGCCGACGAGGCATAGATCAGCGGGGTTCCGGTCGGGGTGCACCAGTCGAGCAGCCGCATCGAAAGACGGAAATTGGTCTCGATCACCAGATCGCCGTCGGTCGCGGTGGTCGCCGAGATCGCTCCGAGATGGAGGACGGCATCCAGCCGCCGGCCCTGCAGCCAAGCCATCAACTCGGCCGGCGGCACGAAATCGGCGATCTGGCGCTTGGCCAGGTTCCGCCACTTGCCGTCGTCCCCAAGAATGTCGCAGACCGCCACGTCGCTGCGCCCGGCGTCATTCAACGCGGCCACGACGTTCGATCCGATAAAACCGGCGCCCCCGGTTACCAGAAACATGATGAAATCCCGCCAGATTCCTTTGCAGCCGCCAGCTTTGCCCCACTCCCGCGCCGCAGGCAACGACGGCTTTACCTCACTTCGCGAACCGGTTACCGACTTGGCCGCGCCGATCCGGCTTTGGCCCGTTTAGAAATGAATATTGATTCAATATCTGACATCGAAACCCAGGATACCAAGGATACCAGACCGATCCTCGTCGTGCCCTATGTTTGGATCGGCGATTTCGTGCGCGGCCACACCGTGGTCAGGGTGCTCCGCAAGCGCTGGCCCAACCGGCCGGTCGACCTCCTGACATCTAGGCTTTGCGCCCCTTTGGTCGATTATATGCCCGGGGTCCGTGCAGCCGTCGTGTTCGACCTGCCGCGCAGCCGGCTGGCGCTGGCCCGGCAGCGGGCGCTGGCGGCCGAGTTTCGGAAGCGGAACTACGCCACCGCGCTGGTGCTGCCGCGCACCTGGAAGGCGGCCATCGCGCCGGCGCTGGCGGGCATTCCGGAGCGGGTCGGCTTCTTCGGCGAGGCACGGTTCGGCCTGATCAACGCCATGCGATGGGGCGAGAAGAAGCAGCCGCGCTTCATCGACAAGAACGCCATCCTGGCGCTGCCCGAAGGCACTCCGCGCCCGCCCGAATGGCCGGTGCCGCAGCTGCGGGTTCCCGCCGACGAGGTCGGCCGATGGCGGCAGGCCAACGGCCTCGGCACCGGTCCGGCCATCGCACTCGGACCCGGCTCGGTCGGGGTCTCGAAACGCTGGACCTATTATCCCGAAGCCGCCCGGTTGTTCGCCGAACACGGCTTCGACGTCTGGGTGGTCGGCGGCCCCGGCGAGAAGGCGCTGGCGCAGGAGATCGCCGCTGTCGGCGGCCCGCGGGTCCGCGATCTCACCGGCACCGATCTGCGCAACGGCGTGCTGGCGATGGCCGCGGCCAGCGTCGCTGTGACCAACGACTCCGGGCTGATGCACATCGCAGCCGCGATCGGCACCCCGACTATGGGCATCTTCGGCCCGACCGATCCCTATCTCTGGGCGCCCCTCAACGGCCTCGCCGCCACGGTGCGGCAGACCAAAAGCAAGCTGCCATGCCAGCCGTGCCAGCGCACGGTCTGCACCATGAACGACCATCGCTGCATGCGCGACATCCCCCCCGAAGACATCGTCGGGATCGCCGAGCGCGTGCTGGCTCAGATGAGCGTGCGATAGACCTTAGCGATCGCGTTCGCCTCCGCATCGAGGCTGAACTTATCCACAACTCGTTGGCGCGCCTGCGCGCCCATCGCCGCGGCCACGGCCGGATCGCGCATCAAGGGCTCGAGTGCCGCCACCAGCGCGTCGGCGTCCCCGGGCGGTGTCAACACGCCGGTGACCCCGTCCTCGACCACGAACTCCGCCGCGCCCGCACGCGCGGCCACCAGCGCCGCGCCTGCCGACATCGCCTCGATCAAGGTCAGGCCAAAACCTTCATTGCGCGAGGTGAAGGCGTAGATCGTCAGCCGCTGGTACCAGCGCACGACATCCTCGATCGGTAGCTCACCCGTGATGATGATGCGCGATTGCAGGCCGGCGGCCGCGATCTTCCGCTTCAGCTCATTGGCAAAGGCCAGTTGCTCCGGCACCACCGCGCCGACGATGACGGCGGTGAAATCCGGATAGCGCGGCAGCAGCCTGCACATCGCCTCGACGAACACGTCGCTGCCCTTCTGCGCGCGCACCCGTCCGAAGCAGCCGATCGCATAACGGCCCGGCAATCCGCTTTCCGCGAAGGCGTTCGCACGATCGGCCGGCGGCGCGTAACGATCTGTATCGACGCCATGCATCACCACGGTGGCGTCGCGCTTCAGATAAGAGGCCGACAGCGGGCTGGTGGCGATGATCGCATCCATGTTGCGGATCAGCCAGCGCGTCAGCCAGGTGTGATGGCGCTGCGCGGCTGACGTGAACAGCAGTTTCAGCGGCCAGCCGAGCGCGCGCAGCAGTAGGCCAACAATCATCTCGTCATTGCGCCGCGCGTGCCAGATCACAGGCCTGGCGCGCCGCCACAGCCGCAGCAGATCGACAAATCCCATCGCGTCGATGCCGTCCGGCGGATGCGAGCCGAGCCAGCCTGCGCGAAACATCTTGGCAAGCTTCGGCGCGACCATGCGGTTGGTCGCGGTGACACCCGAATAGCGTCGGTGCAGATTGGGCACGATGAGCACGAGCTCGCTGGCAGGTGTGTTCTCGATCGGCACGCAAGTCTCCGTTTCGTGCCAGTTCCTATACGCAACATTAAGCATAGTGGCCAGTTCGGCCGCCGCGAAACCCCCTCTTCACCGCACTCCCGCTAGCATCGCCGGTTAAAGATATCGGGAGAGCTATCCATGACCGTGCTCGTGACCGGCGGTGCCGGCTATATCGGAAGTCACATGGTTCATGCGCTGGTCGATGCCGGCGAGAGCGTCGTCGTCGTCGACAATCTTTCCACCGGCTTCTCCGCGTTCCTGCCCGAAGGTGTTCCGCTGTTCATCGGTGACGCCGGCGACGAGAACCTCGTCGAGGGCGTGATCGCACAGCACGGCATCGACAGCATCATCCATTTCGCCGGCTCGGTCGTGGTGCCGGACTCGATGCGCGATCCGCTCGGCTACTACCGTAACAACACCATGACGACGCGCAGCCTGCTCAACGCTGCGGTGAAGGGCGGCGTCAACCGCTTCATCTTCTCCTCGACCGCGGCCGTCTACGGCAATCCGGAGCGGGTGCCGGTGCCCGAGATCGCGCCGACGCGTCCGCTGTCACCCTATGGCTCGTCGAAGCTGATGACCGAGATCATGCTGCACGACGTCGCCTCCGCCCATGGCATGAGCTACGTCGTGCTTCGCTACTTCAACGTCGCCGGCGCCGACCCGAAGGGCCGCGCCGGTCTTGCCACCATCGGCGCCACCCATCTGCTCAAGATCGCGGTCGAGGCCGCGACCGGCCAGCGCGCCAAGATCGACGTGTTCGGCACCGACTATCCGACCCAGGACGGCAGCTGCGTGCGCGACTTCATCCATGTCAGCGACCTCGTCGAGGCGCATCGCTCGGCACTGTCCTATCTGCGCGCCGGCGGGCAATCGGTGACGATGAACTGCGGTTACGGCCGCGGCTATTCCGTGCTCGAGACGATCGAGGCGGTGCGCCGGGTCTCGATGCGCAATTTCGCGGTCGCCTATGCCGCGCGCCGGCCCGGCGACATCATGACCATGGTGGCCGACACCACCCGGATCCGCTCGCTGCTCGACTGGACCCCGCGCTACGACGATCTCGAGACCATCGCGAACCACGCGCTGGCCTGGGAGGAGAAGTTGTTCCGGGAGCGCGGGGGTGCCGCGCGACAGGCAGAATCGGCCTAAAAATCAAGCCGTTATCAAGCAGTTATTGTGCTTGAAAAAGCCCCGCCAAGCGGGCAAGGAGGTCCGCAACCCTGACGGCCCGGCGCTGCCCGCCGTCAATGGAACGCGGATGGCTCAGTTTCCAAAGAAAATTACCGACGATCCCTATGGCGCGGCGATCCTGATTCGCCGCCTGGTCACGGAACAGGGGATCACCTATTGGCGACGCTATTTGACGGCGTTCGCCCTGATGGCCGTTGCGGCCGGCTCGACGGCCGGCGCCACTTACGTGCTCGGCCAGGTGATCAACCAGGCCTATGTCGACAAGAATATCCCCGGCATCGCGATGTTTGCCGGGGTCACGGTGGCGCTGCTGTTCATCAAGGGCGTGGCGACCTACGGCCACATGGTGATCCTGTCGAAGATCAGCAACGCCATCTTGGCGCGGAACCAGCGGCAATTGTTCGCCAAGCTGATGAGCGAAAGCATCGGCTTCTTCTCGCAGCGGCACTCGTCGGAATTCCTGGCGCGGCTCACCGCCGGCGCCAAGTCGATCACCGACGTGCTCAACATGCTGGTCAACGCGATCGGCCGCGACTTCCTGATGCTGATCAGCATGGTCGCCGTCATGGTCTGGCAGGACCCGCTGATGTCGTTCATCGGGCTCGTCGCGGTGCCGCCGGCGATGCTGGTGCTGCGCAAGCTGGTGAAGCGGATCAAGGGCCTCGCCTACAACCAGTTCACCGGCACCGCCGACATCATGGAGACGATGCAGGAATCGCTGCAGGGCATCCGCACCGTGAAGGCGTTCACGCTGGAAGGCACCATGCAGCAGCGGATCGACGAGAACATCGCGATCGTCGAGCGCAATGCCAACAAGATGGCGCATGTCGCCAACCGCTCCAACCCGCTGATGGAGATGCTCGGCGGCTTCGCGGTCGCCGGCTGCCTGATGTATGGCGGCTACAGCGTGGTGGCGCTCGGTTCCACGCCGGGCCAGTTCTTCACGTTCCTGACCGCCTTCCTGATGGCGACCGAGCCGGCCAAGCGCCTGGCGCGGCTCAACATCGATCTCAACAGCCAGCTGGTCGGCGCGCGGATGCTGCTCGAGGTCGTCGACAGCCCCGCAAGCGAGCAGGCCGACGACGACAAGCCGGCGCTCAAACTCTCCGATGCGCGGATCGAACTGCGCGACGTCAGCTTCGCCTATCGCCCCGGTGAGCCGGTGCTGAACCGCTTGAGCTTCATGGCCGAGCCCGGCAAGGTCACCGCGCTGGTCGGCCCCTCCGGCGGCGGCAAATCGACGGTGCTCGCCCTGCTGCTGCGCTTCTACGAGACGCGCGAGGGCGACATCCTGATCGACGGACAGTCGATCCTGTCGGTCTCGCGCAACTCGCTGCGCCGGCAGACCGCCTATGTCGGCCAGGACGTCTATCTGTTCCGCGACACCATCCGCGCCAACATCGCCTTCGGTAAGCCGGGCGCGACCGAGGCCGAGATCGTCGACGCCGCCAAGGCTGCTTGTGCGCACGACTTCATCATGAGCTTCCCGCTCGGCTACGACACGCCGGTCGGCGAGCACGGCACGCAACTGTCCGGCGGACAACGCCAGCGCATCGCGGTCGCCCGCGCGCTGGTCAAGAACGCGCCGATCATCCTGCTCGACGAGGCCACCGCCGCACTCGACTCGGAGTCCGAGAAGCAGGTGCAGGAGGCGATCGAGCATCTCTGCCAGGGCCGCACCACGATCGTGATCGCGCACCGCCTGCACACCATCATGCATGCAGACGCGATCCTGGTGGTCGAGGGCGGCGAGATCGTCGAGCGCGGGCGGCACGACGAGCTGTTGCGCCGCAGCGGCCGCTACGCCTCGTTCTTCCGCCTGCAGCACCACCACGACCCATCGCCGCTGGCATTGGCGCCGATCAGCGCCACCGGCTAGACCGATCAAATCCACCCCAAGAGCAGCGAGACCCACATGAACGCCGCCTCCACCGTCATTCCGCTTCCTCCGCAGCCCTCGCTCCCCGTCGTCGGCGAATCCGGCGTCTATCCGGTCCGCCGCATCTGGTGCGTCGGCCGCAACTACCTCGAGCATATCAGGGAGATGGGCAATGACGAGCGTGCGCCGCCGTTCTTCTTCGGCAAGCATGCCGACATGCTGGTGCCGGATGGTGCGACGATCCCCTATCCGCCGCTGACCAAGGACCTGCATCACGAGGTCGAGCTGGTGGTGGCGATGAAGAGCGGCGGGCTCAACATTCCCGCCGAAAAGGCGCTCGAGCATGTCTACGGCTATGCCGTCGGCATCGACCTGACCCGCCGCGACCTGCAGATCGCCTCGCGCAAGAAGGAGCGGCCCTGGGAGATCGGCAAGTCGTTCGACTATTCCGCGCCCTGCTCCGCGATCCAGCCGGCCTCGAAGATCGGTCATCCCTCCAGCGGCAAGATCTGGCTCACCGTCAACGGCAAGGAAGCGCAGAAGGGCGACCTCACCGAATTGATCTGGAACGTGCCTGAGATCATCTGGCAGCTCTCGCAGCAGGTGAAGCTCGCCGCCGGCGACATCATCATGACCGGCACGCCCGCCGGCGTGTCGCAGCTACAGGTGGGCGACAAGCTCGAATGCGGCGTCGACGGCGTCGGCACGCTGAAGGTATCGATCGGCAAGCCGGAGTAGACTCCGGATCCGATCCACCAGCAGACCGCGGCCCCGAACCAAATTCGGGGCCGTTGCTATCAGAATTGCTCGTGGCCGGGATGGTTGGGGTCGCCGAAATATCCGCCACCTCCGCTGCCACCCGCGCTGTCACCGCTGTAACCCGTTCCAAGCGAGGGCTGCGGATCGACCGGCTGGCGGTGCGGGCCGCCCGAGCCGCCCGGGGGCAGTTTCGCGCCGACATTCTTCGGCGGCGCCATGTGAAGTCCGCCGGCATGTGCGGAGCTCAGCGCGGTAACGCCGAATGCGACAACGGCAGCGAAGGCAAGAAGCGAATTGCGTGTCATGCGACGTCTCCTTGAACTCGGGCCGGGCACCATGCGCCAGCTCCGAACCGCACGCTTCGCACGATTGGACTGGCCTTGCTGTGAGCTGGGTCACGCTCATTCCGCGGCCACTTCCCGGCATCGCATCGCCCGGGAAACCCCGGGCCAGAGGTCCGGGGCTTTCCGCTGCGCGTGGTCAGCGCATCGTGCCGGGCATGCAGGGCGGCTCGGTGAAGGGCGCGGTTGCGAACGATCCGACGTTCGGCGCGCGCACGCAATCGGTCGTCTTGCTGCCGACCGGTGTCGTCGTCGTTGTCGTCATCGAAGCATGGGCGCGCCGCATCGCAGCATTGTTGCTGGCGGCCGAGGCCTGAGCCGAGAACGCAGCTGCCGCAACCAGAGCAAGCGTCACGAAGGTCAATTTGGTCATTGGGTTTCTCCGCACGTGGATGAAGCCGACCGAACTCGGCTCCTGTGACCAATGACCGTAGATGCCGAGAAACTATTTCATCACGCGCGATCACCGAACCGCGAGCGCCCGATCAGATCAGGCGGATCGGGGAATACCGGAGCGGCCGAGGCGCTCCATTTCCTCGAGGCCGTGCGCAAACGCGGCGATGACGGCATGGAGATTCTGATGAGCGATCTTCGACGATTTGGCAGAGGACTCGGCCTGGCTGCAATCCTGTCCATGGCCGTGACGACCTCTTGCTTCGCACGGGCGACGGCCCAGGAGCCCAGTGCATTTGCCTCAAATGAAACCGCGACCCGGCCATGGTCGGCGCCCGTCGGTCATCGCCAGCCGCGCGCTGCCGACATTCCGGCAGCGGCGTCGGCATCGCAGCAGATCATCGATCAGGACGACGCGATCGTCGACCGCAAGATCAAGGGCATTTGCCGCGGCTGCTAGCTTCTGATGCTCTCCTGGTCCTGCGCTGCGGCCGGACCAAGATGCGTCTTCTCGTACTCGAGCCACAGCTCGAGCAACGCCATGAATGCGACCACCGCACCCGCGGCGATGGCAAAATGCATCGCGCGGGTGTGCGTGAAGCCGAGCAGCCAGGGCGAGGCGATCAGCCAGCATCCGACCAACAGATTGATCCATTCCTCCCAGATCGAGAACGCGACGATCGCCGCCAGCGACATGATCGCGATCGCGGCACCGCTGATCCTCAGATCGATCGCCGCCGTCGGGTTGGCGTGCGCAAACAGCCACGGCGCGGCGAGCAGGAAGATCGCTGCGACGAGGTTATAGAGATCGAGCGCGGACTCTTTTCGCCATTTCACCATCTACTTCTCCCATGCTGTGTTCAACTCACCGCTGCTGATGTGCGGTGGCGGCATTGATGTCCTTCCCGGTGTAGTCGGTCATCAGCGCGGTCGCGATCAGCGTGATGACGGCGCAGATCGCGATGTAGGCCGCGATCGCCATCGCCGAATGATAGGTACCGAACAGCCATGCGGCGATGAGCGGCGCCGGACCGCCGGCGATCACCGACGCGAGCTGGTAACCGAGCGAGGCGCCGCTGTAGCGCAGGCGTCCGGTGAAGCTTTCGGCGATCAGGGCGGCCTGCGGGCCGTACTGCATGTCGTGCGGAATGAGCGAAAGAATGATCGCAAGAAAGATGATCGACGCCGATCCGGTATTGAGCATCGCGAAGTAGATGAAGCCGAAGATGCCGGTCACCAATGCGCCGATCATGTACATGTTCTTGCGGCCGATCTGGTCGGACAGGTGGCCGAACACCGGGATCGAAACGAACGACAGCACCGAGGCCGAGAGCACCGCGGTCAGCAGGAAGTCGCGCGACACGTGCAGCGTGCCGATGCCATAGGAGAACACGAAGGCGGTGAAGATGTAGAATGGCGCCTGCTCGGCCATCCGCGCGAAGGCGGACAGCAGGATCTCCTTCGGATGATCTCTGATCACCGTCAGCATCGGCGTGCGGTCGAGCTGACGCTCGGCCACCAGCTTGGCGAAGACCGGCGTTTCGAGAATGCCGAGCCGAATGTAGAGGCCGACTCCGACCAGAATGATGCTGAGCGCAAACGGGACGCGCCAGCCCCATGCCAGGAACTGGTCGCCCGACATCTGGCTGAAGGCCAGTACGGCAAGATTGGCGAGGAACAGCCCGCAAGGCACGCCGAATTGCGGCCATGACGCGATCAGGCCGCGGGAGCGATCGTTGCGCGCCCATTCCATCGACATCAGCACCGAGCCGCCCCATTCGCCGCCGACGCCGACACCCTGGATGAAACGCAGCACGGTGAGGATCACGGCGCCCCAGATGCCGATGCTGGAGTAGGTCGGCACCAATGCGACCGCCGCGGTCGCCAGTCCCATCAGGAGCAGCGTCGCGATCAGCGTCGACTTGCGGCCGATGCGGTCGCCATAGTGGCCGAAGATCGCGGCACCGATCGGTCGCGCGACGAAACCGACCGCGTAGATGGCGAAGGCTTCCAGCGTGCCGACCCAGGGATCGGAATGCGGAAAGAACAGCTTTGCGAAAACCAGGCCGGTGACGGTGCTGTAGAGGAAGAAGTCATACCACTCGATCGCGGTCCCGATCGTGGAGGCGATCACCGCGCGGTGCAGCTGGAGCTGATGCTCGGATGGCGTGAGTTGGGTCGAGTCGAGGCCAAGTGTCGTCATGGGAGCATCTCCCTCGGACAAAGCCCCCGAACGGATTTTGACCGTTTGGGTCGTTTGAGTACGAACGACATGGCGGCAGCAAAGGTTCCAACAGAATGGAACGCGCAGGCTAGAACTTTAGTCGATCGTGAGCGACGCCCGGCAACGGCGCCGAAGCGGCCACAAAGTTTTCCAAATTCGAACTTAGGCGAAAACCGGGGTGACGAAGATGGTTCGGATACGTTCGTTCTCGATCAGTCTCTTTTTACTGGCGCTGTCGTCGACTTGTCCCGCCGCGGGCCAGATTCCGGATGTCAGGACCGGCGGCTCGGTCCCGACGTTGGCGCCGCTGGTCCGCCAGATCACGCCGGCTGTCGTCAACATCTCCGTGCACGGCCGGATTCGCGAGGACAACCCGCTCTACCGCGACCCGGTCTTCCGCGAGTTTTTCGACATCCCGAAGCAGATCGAGAAGGAGGTCAACGCCACCGGCTCCGGCGTGATCGTCGATGCGCAGCGCGGCTATGTCCTGACCAACAATCACGTCGTCGAAGGCACCACCGTGGTCCAGGTCACCACCAAGGACGGCCGCCAATTCTCCGCCAAGGTGATCGGGCGCGACCCGCCGACCGATGTCGCCGTGTTGCGAATCCAGGACCCCGGCGGCCTCAAGGCGCTGCCGCTCGGCGACAGCGACACGCTCGAGGTCGGCGACTTCGTGCTCGCGATCGGCAATCCCTTCGGGCTCGGCCAGACCGTGACCTCGGGCCTCGTCAGCGCGCTCGGCCGCACAGGGCTCGGCAAGCAGGGCTATGAAGACTTCATCCAGACCGACGCCGCGATCAACCCCGGCAATTCGGGCGGCGCGCTGGTCAATTTGCGCGGTGAGCTCATCGGCATCAACTCGGCCATCATCTCGCCCGCCGGCGGCAATGTCGGGATCGGGTTTGCAATCCCGGTCAATATGGCGCGGCGCGTGATGGAACAGATCGTCGCCACCGGACGGGTCGAGCGTGGTCGCATCGGCGTCGCCTTGCAGGACCTTCACCCGTCCAGCAATAAGGGCCGCACCGAAGGCGCTATGATTGCCGAGGTTGCCTCGGATTCGCCGGCGCAACGAGCCGGCCTGCGCAAGGGCGACGTCATTACGATGGCGGACGACCGCCCGATCCGCACGGCGGCGCAGCTGCGCAATCTGATCGGCCTTGCCCGCATCGGCCAGGACGTGAGATTCACGCTGCTGCGCGACGGCGCCGCCGCCAGCGCGGTGGTGAGGGTGGCGCCGCCGCTTGAGCAAAGCGGCGCGCTGGCCGGCGGGAATCGGCTGCGCTAGACATAAATTATTCTCAAGCGAACGCGTCCGCGTCGCTCCCACACCGCGGATGGCTTTTCACCCGTCAACCCTGCGTGCTGCGCCGATACGGCACGTAGCGCGGCGTCCAGACCTTGGCCTGGATACGGGCCTCGACCTGGTCGATCGGAATATCCTTGGCGAGCCCTTCCTTGTGCGCCTGCAGCGCGACCGCCAGTGCCACCGTCAGCGACACATCGCGCAGCGCACTGACCGGCGGCAGCAGATTGTGCTTCGGGTTGTAGCGGGCCGGCGAGACGCTGGCCAGCGCCTTGGCGGCGGCCATGAACATCCCGTCACTGATCCGGCTGGCGCCGACCGCCAGCGCGCCGACACCGACGCCCGGGAAGATGTAGGAGTTGTTGGTCTGGTCGACCTTGAAGCGCGCACCGTCGCGCGTGATCGGCGGGAACGGGCTGCCGACGCCGATCAGTGCCCTCCCCTCGGTCCAGGCTTCGATATCGGAAGGCGTCGCCTCCTCGCGCGAGGTCGGGTTCGACAGCGGGAAGATCACCGGCCGCTTGTTGCACTCGGCCATCGCGCGGACGATCGGCTCGGAGAACGCGCCGGCCTGGCCGGAGACGCCGATCAGCACGGTCGGCCTCGCGTTGCGCACGACGTCGAGCAGCGCGATCTTGTCGGGATGGTTGAGCTGCCAGCCCGCGATCGCCTGCTTGCTCTGGACAAACGGCAACTGGAATGGGGCGAGCCCGCTCATGCCCTCGAGCAGCAGCCCGTCGCGGTCGACCATGAAGAAGCGCTTCGCCGCTTCGCTCTCGGACAGGCCGGCGTCGATCATCGCCGCGCGGATCAGGCTGGCGATGCCGCAGCCGGCGGACCCCGCGCCGAACACCGCGACACGCTGCTCGGTCAGCGGCACGCCGGTGACGTTGATCGCGGAGAGCAAGGCACCGGTCGCGACCGCCGCGGTGCCCTGAATGTCGTCGTTGAAGGTGAGGAGCCGGTCGCGATAGCGCTCGAGCATGCGCGTCGCGTTGTTCTTGGCGAAATCCTCCCATTGCAGCAGGACGCGCGGCCAGCGCTTCACCACCGCCGAGACGAACGCCTCGATGAAGTCGTCATAGGCCTGACCGCGGACGCGCTCGTTGCGCCAGCCGATATAGAGCGGATCGGCCAGGCAGTCGGGATTGTCGGTGCCGACGTCGAGCAGGATCGGCAGGGTCGTCGCGGGATGCAGGCCGCCGCAGCCGGTATAGAGCGAGAGCTTGCCGATCGGAATGCCCATGCCGCCGGCGCCCTGGTCGCCGAGGCCGAGGATGCGCTCGCCGTCGGTGACGACGATCGCCTCGACGTGATCGAAGCGCGGATGAGCGAGAATGCGGTCGATCCGGTGCTGGTGCGGAATGCTGAGGAACAGCCCGCGCGGCTTGCGAAACAGCCGGCTGAATTTCTGGCAGCCCTCGCCGACCGTTGGCGTGTAGACGATCGGCAACAGCTCTTCCAGATTGCCGACCAGCAGCGCGTAGAACAGCGTCTCGTTGGTGTCCTGCAGTTCGCGCAGAAAGGCATAGCGCTCGATGTCGGTCTCGTAGCCGCGCAGCGCCTCGAGGCGGCGCGAGACCTGCTCGTCCAGCGTCAGGATATTGGGCGGCAGCAGGCCATGCAGGTCGAACGCCTCGCGCTCGGCCTCGGAGAACGCCGTGCCCTTGTTCAACTGCGGATCGGCCAACAGCTCGTAGCCGCTCAGCGCGGTGGTGGCGAAAGCTCCTGTAGACTCCGACATGACAAGGTCCCTCGATGCGAAATGCCTGATGTGACCCTATCACGCCCGTGTAACGGATCGGAGCGCGAAGGCATCGCGCCGCGCAAAGTTGAATGGCACCGGCGCCGCGGCTCGCGAGATGGACCTCGTGGAAGAGTGCATCAGCCCGGCGGAGTTTCGGCCAAGCGGCCATCAGTGTCTGTCCGGACTGAGGCAACGCGCTCCCGCTGCGCCTCCGGACAGACATCAACATACCTTGGTATGGCCTCTCTGATTCCTTGTGATGCCCTGTACTTACGCTCGTACAGTTGAGCGATGGCGGGCGATTTCTATACTCGCGGCCACTTCAACGGGCGACCAACGACTGCGGGTGCAAATAGTGTTCCGAGATCCGTGATCGGGATCACTGCTCCGGGACGAAAAGCGCAGCACCATCACGGGAAGCGACACGAACGCGGGTTCGAGGAACACTCACATGATTGTCAACATTCAGAAGCTGAACGGCCTGTGGCACCTCGTCGTCGGATCGTGCACGATCCGGACGCCGTTCCTGGAGACCCAGGACCGGGAGTGGGTCGTCGCCTATGCCCGGCGCGTCTACCCCGGCGCCAAGGTTTTCGAACGCGATTGATGCGGTTGCGCCCCACTACTCACGCCACGGACAAAAAGCCCCGGTTCGCTCCGGGGCTTATGCGTTCAACCCGGCGCGGCAATGGCCTTCACCGCAGCGCCGACACCACGATCAGACCGAGGATCAGCGCGGTCACGGAATATTTGAGCGTGTAGTACACGTTCCGGTTCCACGCCTTGACCTTGCGGCTGGCGAGATGGATCTCGTAGAGCTTGCCGAACACCTTGTTCAGCGCGCCGACATGCTCGCCGTCGACGTTCTGGGTCGCCGACGCCTTGACGATGTTGTGGCTGACCCAGCGATTGATCCGGGTCATGAAGCCATACTTCATCGGGCGCTCGACGTCGCAGAACAGGATGATGCGGTTGACGTCGGTCTTGTTCTCGGCGCTGTGGATGAAGGTCTCGTCGAACATGAAGGCTTCGCCGTCGCGCCAGACGCATTCGACGCCATCGACCAGGATGCGGCACGCATTCGAGTTCGGCGTCACCAGGCCAAGGTGATAGCGCAGCGAGCCGGCGAAGGGATCGCGATGCGCCCCGAGCTTGCCGCCGGGCGGCAGCATCGCGAACATCGCGCCGTGCACGTTCGGGATCGAGTTCAGCAGCTCCACCGTCTTCGGACACAGCGTGCGCGCCGAGGGCAGGAAGTCGTCGTACCATTTCAGATAGAACCGCTTCCAGCCGCTCTTGAAGAACGAGTAGAAGCCCCAGTCGTTGTTCTTGGCCGCGGCGCGGATGAAGCCCTCGTCGAACAGGCGCGTCGCCTCGTCGCGGATCGTCTCCCAATTGTCGGAGAGCTTCTTCAGCTCGGGAAACTGCTCGACCGGGATCACCGGCGTGTTCGGCACGGCGGAGCCCGCATACATCAGCACATTGTAGGGCGCGAGGTAGGTCGAGTGATCGCCGAGCTGGCGGGCGAAGCGCAGCCGCTGCTTGCCGCGGAAGTGTACGTAGAGCGTGGAGGCCGCCAGCACGTAGAGAATGACGAGCTGCGGCGCAAAGAGTTGTCTCAACATGGTCCGTCTATGATCGCAGCGCGCCGATGCTCTCCATGCACCGCCCCGTAGCAGCCTTGCCCCTCGATGGGCGGCTTAGCCCCGGGCGGCGAAGCGCAACGCCGTCCGCGAAATTCCCCTGTTCATAGTGACTTGGCACTGCCGCTGAACTCTGGCGCGAGCTCGAAGTCCTGCCGCGGTGCCATCCCGGATGAGCCATGTAAGCGTATGCTCACCAAATGTGAAGCACCGCCTCATTCGAGCGGACCGTCCTGTGGCAACATTCCCACACCTATTATTCACCATTGACAAACCGATTAGATAATTACTAATCATAGGACCGTCCGCCCGAGAACGCGGACATCAGAGGGAGGAATGATGAGACACGTTTTGGCGGCAGCCATTCTCGCGGCGATGAGCACGGCCGCGCACGCGCAGGTTTCCGATGACGTCGTGCGCATCGGGGTGCTGACCGACCTGTCGAGCTGGGGGCGCGACAATTCCGGCCCGGGCTCGGTCGAAGCGGCCAAGATGGCGGTCGAGGAATTCGGCCCCACCGTGCTCGGCAAACCGATCGAGATCATCTCGGCCGACCATCAGATGAAGACCGATGTCGGCGTCCAGATCGTGCGCGGCTGGTTCGACAACAACAAGGTCGACGCCGTCGTCGACATCCCGAACTCCGGGATTGCGATCGCCGTGCACAACATGGTGCGCGAGCGCAACAAGATCGCGCTGCTGTCCGGACCCGGCGCGAGCTCGCTGACCGACGAGCTGTGCAGCCCCAACACCGTGCACTTCACCTACGACACCTATGCGCTATCGAAGGTCACCGCCTCGGCCGTGATCGCGGAGGGCGGCAAGTCCTGGTACTTCATCACCGCGGACTACGCCTTCGGCCAGCAGCTCGAGAAGGATGCGACGCGCTTCATCAACGAGATGGGCGGCAAGGTGCTCGGCAGCGTCCGGCATCCGACCAACACGGCCGACTTCTCCTCGTTCGCGCTGCAGGCGCAGAGCTCCAAGGCCGACGTGGTGGCGTTCGCCAATGCCGGCCAGGACACCGACAATTCGATCAAGCAGTCCGGCGAGTTCGGCCTCGTGCAGGGCGGCCAGAAGCTGGTCGGCCTTCTGATGTTCGACACCGACGTGCATGCGATCGGGCTCAACGCCGCGCAAGGCACCTACATGACGACGGCGTCCTACTGGAACATGGACGAGAAGACCCGCGCCTGGTCGAAGAAATTCTACGCCCGCACCAACGTGATGCCGACCATGATCCAGACCGGCGTCTATGGCTCGGTGCTGCATTATCTCAAGGCGATCCAGGCCGCCGGCACCGATGATCCGAAAGCGGTGATGGCGAAGATGCGCGAGCTGCCGATCGAGGACACCTTCGTGCATGGCGGCAAGCTGCGCGAGGACGGCCGCGTCATCCGCGACATGTATCTGGCGAAGGTGAAGAAGCCCTCGGAATCCAAGGAGCCGTGGGACTATCTCGACATCATCAAGACGGTGAAGGGCGAGGACGCCTTCCGTCCGGTTTCCGAGTCCAAGTGCCCGCTGCTCAAGAAATAGGATCGATCGCGTGGCCAACGAAGAAACGTATGACTGCGACGCGCTCGTCGTCGGCTCCGGCTGCGCCGGGCTGTCGGCGGCGGTCACCGCCGGCCATCACGGCCTGAAGGTCCTGGTCGTCGAGAAGGAGCCGCGCTTCGGCGGCACCACCGCGCGCTCCGGCGGCTGGCTGTGGATTCCCGGCACCTCGCTGGCGAAGGCCTGGGGTATCGAGGAGAGCCCCGATCAGGCCAGGACCTATCTGCGCCACGAGGCCGGCAACAGCTTCGATGCCGCCCGGGTCGATGCGTTCCTGACCGAAGGGCCGAAGGCGGTCGACTTCTTCACGACCAAGACCGCCGTGCGCTTCGACATGCCGCTGACCTTCCCGGACTATCATGCGGAAGCGCCCGGCGGCGCGCAGGGCGGCCGCTCGATGGTGACGCGGCCATTCGACGGCCACGAGCTCGGCGATGCCCTCAAGGATCTCGGCAGTCCCCTGCCCGAGCTCACGGTGTTCGGCATGATGCTCGGCTCCGGCAAGGAGATTGTTCATTTCATGCGCGCGACGCGGTCGCTGACCTCGGCGGCCTATGTCGCCAAGCGGCTGTCGAAGCACGCGATGGACGTGATGCGCAACGGCCGCGGCATGACGCTGACCAACGGCAATGCGCTGGCCGGCCGGCTGGCGAAATCCGCCTTCGACCTCAAGATCCCGCTCTGGCTCAATTCGCCGGTGCGCGAATTGATCGTCGAGAACGGCGTGGTGCGCGGCGCGGTCATCGCGCGCGAGGGCCGCACCATCCGCGTCAACGCCAAGCGTGGCGTCGTACTCGCCTGCGGCGGCTTCCCGCATGACGTCGCGCGGCGGCAGAAGATGTTTCCGCATGCGCCGACCGGAAAAGAGCATTATTCGCCGGGCCCAACCGGCAACACCGGCGACGGTTTGCGGCTCGCGGAATCTGCCGGCGGCCGTGTCGAGGACTCGCTGCCGAATGCCGCGGCCTGGGTGCCGGTCTCGGTCACCACGCGCAAGGATGGCTCAAAGGGCGTGATGCCGCATTTCATCGATCGCGCCAAGCCCGGCGTGATCGCTGTCATGCGCGACGGCAAGCGCTTTGCCAATGAAGGCAATTCCTATCACGACTTCGTGCAGGAGATGATCAAGGCGGCGAAGCCCGGCGAGGAGATCGCGGCCTATCTCGTCTGCGATCACGAGACGCTGCGCAAATATGGCCTCGGCTGCGTGCCGCCGCGCCCGATGCCGCTCGGCCATCATCTGAAGACCGGGTATCTCAAGCGCGGCGCGACGCTGTCCGAGCTTGCCGCGCAAGCCGGCATCGACGCCAAGGCGCTCGAGGCGACCGTCGCGGCCTTCAACACGACTGCGGCGGAGGGCCGCGACCCTGTCTTCGGCAAGGGCTCGCGCGCCTACAACCGCTATCAGGGCGATGCGCTGCACGGCCCCAATCCGTGCATCGCGCCGATCCAGCACGGGCCGTTCTACGCCATCAAGATAGTGATCGGCGATCTCGGCACCTATGCCGGCATCCGGACCGACGCCAATGCCCGCGCGCTCGACGCCGACGGCCAGCCGATCGGCGGCCTCTATGCCGCCGGCAACGACATGGCGAGCATCATGGGCGGCAACTATCCCGGCGCCGGCATCACGCTGGGGCCCGCGCTGACCTTCGGCTACATCGCAGGCAAGCACATCGCCGGCGCAGCGGCAGAAAGAAGCGCGGCATGAGCACGATGGCGACCCTGCTCGCAGGCAAGCGCGCATTGGTGACCGGCGCCGCGAACGGCAACGGACGCGCCATCGCGCTCGGCCTTGCGGCGCATGGCGCCGAAATCGTGGTCGCCGACATCGATCGCGCCGGCGCCGAGCAGACCGCGGCCGACATTCGCCAGCGCGGCCGCGCCGCCTGGCCGTTCCAGCTCGACGTGACCGATGCCGAGGCGTGCTCCGCCCTGGCGCAGGGTGTGGCGCGCGAAGCCGGGCCGATCGCGATCCTGGTCAACAATGCCGGCATCATCATCCGTGAAGGGATCTCTTCCCCGCGCGCGCACGACAATTGGCGGCGGGTGCTCGACGTCAACCTGACCGGCACCTTCAACGTCACACACGCCTTCCTGCCGGCGCTGCGCGACACGCGCGGCACGATCATCAATCTCGGCTCGATTGCCTCCTTCCTTGGCGTTGCCGATACGCTGGGCTACGCGCCGTCGAAGGGCGGCGTGAAGCTGCTCACCCAGGCGCTCGCCCGCGAGCTTGCCGCCGACGGCATCCGCGTCAACGCAATCGCGCCCGGCGTGATCGAGACCGCGATGACCGAGGCGACCCGCAACGACCCTGCCCGGCTCGCCGGATTTCTGGGCCGCACGCCGCTCGGCCGCGTCGGACAGCCGGAAGAGCTGGTCGGCCCGGTGGTGTTCCTGGCGTCGGAGCTGGCATCTTATGTGAACGGCGCGACCCTGCCAGTCGACGGAGGGTTTCTCGCCGTATAGGCAAATTGTCGAAGAACTGACAGGGCGACATGACGAGAGAAAGCCGCGGCATACAGTCGATCGAGGTCGGCGGAGAGTTGCTCCGCGCGCTCGCCCGCAGCGGCGAGCCGATGATGCTGCGCGATCTCGCCCGCGAGGCCGGCATGCCGCCGGCCAAGGCGCATCCCTATCTCGTGAGTTTTTCCCGCATCGGCCTGATCGAGCAGGACGAGGCCACCGGCCGTTATGAGATCGGGGCGCTGGCGCTCGAGCTCGGGCTGATCAGCCTGCGCCGACAGTCCGCGGTACGAATCGCGACGCCGCGGATCGCCGCGCTCGCCGACAGCATCAACCATGCGGTGTCGCTGTCGGTGTGGGGCACCCACGGCGCGACCGTGGTGCGGCTGGAGGAGCCGAGCCATCCCGTGCATATCGCGATGCGCGTCGGATCGGTGGTGGCATTGCTCGAGACCGCGACCGGCCGCGCCTTCGCCGCCTTCATGCCGCCGAACGCCGTCAAGACGGCGCTCGAGAGCGGCCTCGACCGCCTCGGCGTCGGCTACAATCCGAAGCGTGAGACCATCAACGCGAACACCACCGAGATGCTTGCCGAGGTTCAGAGCCGCGGGCTCGCGCGCGCGATCGGCGATCCCCTCCCCGGTGTCAACGCGTTCGCCGCCCCGGTGTTCGATCACGCCGGCCACGTCGCTTTGGTCATCACGGCGATGGGACCCGAGGGCACCTTCGACGCCAGCTGGGACAGCGCGATCGCAGCCGCGCTGCGTGACTGCGCGAGCGACATCTCGCGGCAGCTCGGGCACGGCACGGTGCGGGCATCGGGGCGATAGTGAGCCCACCCCGACGTCATTCCGGGGCGAGCGAAGCGAGAGCCCGGAATCCATCGAGCCACGCGTCTTGCGGTTGAATGGATTCCCGGCTCTGTCCTTTGGGCTGCCCCGGAATGACGAAGAGAAGTGCGACAGAACAGCCCGACGGGCACGCCCCCTGCTCACGGAGAGGGCGGAACAAGATGCAAGGCTCGGACAATTCGTGTCGCGAGAAGGCGAGGCTGCGTCCCCACTCACACTGTCGTCGCCCGGCTCGACCGGGCGATCCAGTACGCCGCGGCTCCTCAATTCAAGCACAGACGTCTCTGGAATACTGGATCACCCGCATGCGCGGGTGATGACACCGAACAGCTGTTTGACACTTGAATCCATCCGCGTCGTCCCGGGCAAGCGAAGCGCGACCCGGGACCCATAACCACCGATGGCGGTCGTTGCGCGACCCCGGGGCCCCAGCTCGCGTCAACAACACAATCCAGTGGTATTGGTCCCTGCTTTCGCAGGGACGACGATGGTGGGCTTGGCGACGTCAGAGAGACATCCCGCAAGGACGACAGCCAATCTGCCACCCACACCACCTCAGCAAAAAGCCCCGGACGATGCCGGG
This sequence comes from Bradyrhizobium sp. USDA 4011, assembly GCF_054063415.1. Taxonomy (NCBI): domain Bacteria; kingdom Pseudomonadati; phylum Pseudomonadota; class Alphaproteobacteria; order Hyphomicrobiales; family Nitrobacteraceae; genus Bradyrhizobium; species Bradyrhizobium sp. USDA 4011. Next base: position 7,197,798 of record NZ_JBSSGG010000001.1, on the reverse strand, counting down.
GCTCTTCACGTGATCGATGGCTGCGACTGCAGATCAGTAGCGGTAGTGATCCGACTTGTACGGACCTTCCTGCTTGACGCCGATGTAGTCGGCCTGGTCCTTGCGCAGTTCGGTCAGCTTGACGCCGATCTTGGCGAGGTGCAGGCGCGCGACCTTCTCGTCGAGCGTCTTCGGCAGCACGTAGACCTTCTTGGCGTACTTGCCGTCCTTGTTGTTGGCGAACAGCTCGATCTGGGCCAGCGTCTGGTTGGTGAACGAGGCCGACATCACGAAGGACGGATGGCCCATCGCGTTGCCGAGGTTCACGAGGCGTCCTTCCGACAGCATGATGATACGGTGCTTGTCGGGGAATTCGATCTCGTCGACCTGCGGCTTGATGTTGGTCCACTTCAGATTGCGCAGCGAAGCGATCTGAATCTCGTTGTCGAAGTGACCGATGTTGCAGACGATGGCGCGATCCTTCATCGCGCGCATGTGCTCGATGGTGATGATGTCCTTGTTGCCGGTGGCGGTGACGAAGATGTCGGCGCGCGGCGCCGCGTCTTCCATGGTCACGACCTCGTAACCTTCCATCGCCGCCTGCAGCGCGCAGATCGGATCGACTTCGGAGACCATGACGCGGCAGCCGGCCTGACGCAGCGAGGCGGCCGAGCCCTTGCCGACGTCGCCGAAGCCCGCGACCATCGCGACCTTGCCCGACAGCATCACGTCGGTGCCGCGGCGGATGCCGTCGACCAGCGACTCGCGGCAGCCATAGAGGTTGTCGAACTTCGACTTGGTGACGCTGTCGTTGACGTTGATCGCCGGGAACAGCAGCGTGCCTTTGTTGGCCATCTCGTACAGGCGATGCACGCCCGTGGTGGTCTCTTCCGACACGCCCCTGATGTTCTTGGCGATCTCGGCGAAGTAGCCCTTCGGCTTCTCCTTCAGCAGGCGCTTGACCAGCGCGTAGAAGATCTCTTCTTCCTCGGAGGTCGGCTTGTCGAGGAACGCGGTGTCGCCCTGCTCGGCACGATAACCGGCGTGCACCAGCATGGTGGCGTCGCCGCCGTCATCGAGGATCATGTTCGGCGTGCCGCCGCCATGCCAGTCGAACAGCTTGGCGGTGTAGTCCCAATACTCGGTCAGCGTCTCGCCCTTCACGGCGAACACCGGAATACCGGCGGCGGCGATCGCGGCGGCGGCGTGATCCTGGGTCGAATAGATGTTGCAGGAGACCCAGCGGATGTCGGCGCCGAGCGCGGCGAGCGTCTCGATCAGCACGGCGGTCTGGATCGTCATGTGCAGCGAGCCCGCGATGCGCGCGCCCTTCAGCGGCTGCTTGGGGCCGAACTCCTCGCGGGTGGCCATCAGGCCGGGCATCTCGGTCTCGGCCAGCGAGATCTCCTTGCGGCCGAAATCGGCGAGCGCAATGTCCTTGACGATGTAGTCGGTGAAGCCGGGCTTCGTGGGGGCGTTCATGTGGTTTTCCTGGTCGGTGTGTTCAGCGTGTCAGTAACAAAGCGAGCCAACCGCCCTGCGGCGCGGCCTACTCCCTCTCCCCGTTCTTACGGGGAGAGGGTTGGGGTGAGGGGCTCCATCCGCGCACTGAATTCGCGGAGACTCCCCCTCACCCGCCACTTCGTGGCGACCTCTCCCCGCAAGCGGGGCGAGGCAAGAGCGTCAGAGCGCGCGCTTCAGCTGCTCGACGAGATCGGTCTTCTCCCAGGAGAAGCCGCCCTCATTGTCGGGCGTGCGGCCGAAATGGCCGTAGGCCGAGGTGCGCGCGTAGATCGGACGGTTGAGATCGAGATGGGTGCGGATGCCGCGCGGCGTCAGATCCATCGCCTTGGCCGCCGCCTTCTCGAGCTCGTCCTCCGACACCTTACCGGTGCCGTGGGTGTCGATGTAGATCGACAGCGGACGGGCCACGCCGATCGCGTAGGCGAGCTGCAGCGTGCAGCGGTCGGCGAGACCGGCCGCGACGATGTTCTTGGCGACGTAGCGCGCGGCATAGGCGGCCGAGCGGTCGACCTTGGTCGGATCCTTGCCGGAGAACGCACCGCCGCCATGTGGGGCCGCGCCGCCATAGGTGTCGACGATGATCTTGCGGCCGGTCAGGCCGGAGTCGCCGTCGGGACCGCCGATGAAGAACTTGCCAGTCGGATTGATGTGCCAGATCGTCTTGCCGTTGATCCACTCCTTCGGCAGCGCCTCGCGCACATAGGGCTCGACGATGTCGCGGATCTGGCTGGACGAGAGGTCCTCGACCAGATGCTGGTGCGACACCACGATCTCGCGGACGCCGACCGGCTTGCCGTTCTCGTACTGCACGGTGACCTGGCTCTTGGAGTCCGGACCGAGCACCTTCTCCTTGCCGGAGTGGCGCGCTTCTGAGATCAGCCGCAGGATCTTGTGGGCGTAGAAGATCGGCGCCGGCATCAGGTCCGGCGTCTCGTTGGTGGCGTAACCGAACATGATGCCCTGGTCGCCGGCACCTTCTTCCTTGACCTCGCCCGGCTGCAGCGCGTCGACGCCCTGCGCGATGTCGGCCGACTGCGGATGCAGCAGGATCTCGATATCGCAGGTCTTCCAGTGGAAGCCGTCCTGCTCGTAGCCGATGTCCTTGATCGCAGAGCGAACCACGCCCTCGATCTGCTCGTTGGTGACCGAAGCCGGCCCGCGGGTCTCGCCGGCGATCACCACCTTGTTGGTGGTCGCGAGCGTTTCGCACGCCGCGCGGATCTGCCACGGGTCGATGCCCGCCTTCGGTCCCTCGCGATAGAACAGATCGACGATCTCATCCGAGATGCGATCGCAGACCTTGTCCGGATGGCCTTCCGAGACCGACTCGCTGGTGAAGAGATAAGACGCGCGCATCAAGCAAACCCCTTGTTTCGTCGAAGTCCGACGTTGGTTGGTGAATATGTCCCCGGAATGTCAGTCTCGTCGCCGCGAGATGACGTAGGATTCGTCGTAAAACCACAGCCCGTTGTGTTTGCGGAGAACCTCGCGTGTGGCCTCGAGAGCTCGTCCGTTTTCGGTCGTTTCAGTCAACCGCTCATCTTCGATCTGCGCGACATACACTGCTGCGTTCCACGCGGCGAAGGCGGTCGAGGTTCCGATCGAGCCGGTCACCTCGTTAGGCAGCGCTTCCATATCATATCGGAAGATCGAACGGTTATCGGCGTAGGCGTTGAAGTTCAGCTCGCGGCCGGCCGAGCCCAACTCGTATTTCACCGCGCGCAGTATCTCATGACGGCTGACGGCGAAAGGATTTTCTCCGGGCCAGACCGATTGAATGATTTCAAGTCCGGGATCGCTTCCGTGGGAGTGGATTCCTATCAGCCGTCCGCCGCCGCGCAGCGCGCGGGCCAGCGGCGCGATGATCCGCTTGGCGCGGAAATTCACCGAGGATTTGGCGCGATAGGGCTGCGAGGCGATCACCAGGTCGAAATTGGCCTCGGTCCGGCCGGCGCGGGGAATGATGGAATCGAGCAGGAAACGGTGGTCGTCCCGGTACAGCACCAGCGCCACCGGCCGCTCGTAGATCGGCATCGCATTGCCGGGGCTGAGGTTGGCCCGCCAGTTCTGCTCCAGAAATGGACCGAGTTCGGCGATCTGGGCCTCGAATTCGCCGGAGGAAGCGCCCCGCAGGGCCACCTCGTGCCAGATCATGCCGGCCGCCGCCGCGGAGTTCTTGGGCGTCAGCCAGGGCGCCTCGGCGTAATACATGTTGGTGAACACGAAGACGCTGGCCGGGTGCTCGAACAGGCGGTCGGGGACCTTGTCGAGGGTGAGGCGGACGTCCTCCAGGCTCAGTTCCTTGCCGGCGACATAGAACGGCATATGTGGGAAGCGGCCATGCATGGCACGCAGGACCCTGGCCAACACGGTGCCGTCGCCCATGCCGGCGTCGAACACCCGCAGCGCCGGCGGCCGCGGGTGGATCGCGGCCAATTCGAGCGCAACCCGGTCGGCGATCACCCGCTTCTCGCTGCAGGTGTGCACGAACAGCAGATAGCGCTGCCGGTTCTCGAAAAAGCGAAAATTACCCCTCGGATCGCGCTTTTCCGGCGGCACCACCAGCCCGCGCGGCGGCGCCACGCCGCCCGGCGTCGAGGTCGCGATGAACGCATTGATGCGGTCGAGCGTATCGATGGTGATGCGCTTGCCCTCGCGCAGCCGGTGCACCAGCTTGCCGTCGTTGACGGCACGGCGGCCGAACGTCGTCTCCGCCATGTCGGAGTGACGGCAGAAATCCGTGATCTGACTGAGGATTTCGTCGTTCTTCATGGTGCCTGGAGTGGGCAGCGCCCAGTGGGACAAAAGTGGGCAGAGATAGTGAGCGGCGAGGTCTTATCACCATTTTCCCACCAGTTGAACCCCCCTCCACGGCAGATCACCAATCAGTCATGGATAGCCTCCTGGACCGCCTTGCTGCCGCCAACCACCGTGACGGCCCTACCCCGGATGACCGATGCGCCGACTGCTCCTGATCCCCTGCCTGCTCGCGGCCATCCTGTGGTCGGTGCCCTGCCTCGCCCAGGCGCGCTCCCAGCTCGGACCGCTCTGCACGACCGACACCACGCCGGCCGACCAGATGATCGACGCCTGCACCAAGATCATCGCGTTGAAGGTGTTTTCCGGCGAGAAGCTCGCGACGATCTATTTCTGGCGCGCGGTGGGCTGGAACAAAAAAGGCAACTACGCGCAAGTGATCGCTGACGCCACCGAGGCGCTGCGCCTGAAGCCGGGCACTGCCGTCTACAATCTGCGCGGCTCGGCCTATTACGACAAGGGCGAGTACGACATCGCGATCGCCGACTTCAACGACGCGCTGCGCATGGGGCCGCCGAGCGGCATCATCTTTCACAACCGTGGCAACGCCTATCGCGGCAAGGGCGACTACGCCAAGGCGATCGCCGACTACGACTCCGCGATCAAGGCCGGTCCGAAGTCGGCGTTCTCCTATCAGAACCGCGGCGCCTCAAAGCAGGCGCTCGGCGATCTCGACGGCGCGCTCGCCGACATCAACGAGGCCGTCAGGATCGACCCGTCGCTGCCGCAGCCGCTGATCAGCCGCGCCGTGATCTGGCGCGCCAAGGGCGACATCGCGCGCGCGATCGCGGATACCTCAGAAGCGATCCGGCTCGCGAAGGCGAAAGCGCCCGTCAACATCATGACGCCGCCCGGCAGCGTGCTGATCTCGGCCTACACCCAGCGCGGCCTCGCCTACGAGGCGAAGGGCGATGCAGCGCACGCCAAGGAGGACTACGCCGCGGTGCTCGAGGGCCAGGCCTCCGACGCCGGCAGCAAGGCCAACCAGGCCACCGCCAAGGTGCGGCTCGCGCTGCTGAAGGAGGCCGACGCGGCGCCGCGCAAGACCACGGCGGCGCCTGCCGCCGAGAACAGCCCCGCGCCCGCACCGCCGGCGCCCGCGGCAGCAGTTCCGGCCGCACCCGCGGCACGCGTGCAGGCCGCGGCAACCGGCCGGCGCGTCGCGCTGGTGATCGGCAACGGCGCCTATGCGCATGTGAAGGCGCTGCCCAATCCGCCCAACGACGCGCGTGCCATCGCCAGGAGCCTGCGCGACATCGGCTTCACCGTTTCAGAGGGGCTCGATCTCGATCGCGACGCGATGCAGAAGACGATCCACGATTTCCTGCGCGAGGCGGCGCGGTCGCAGATCGCCGTGGTCTACTACGCCGGTCATGGCGTGCAGGTCGACGGCCGCAACTACCTCGTGCCGGTCGACATCGAGTTCAAGCCGGGCGGCCGCATGACCGACGCGATGGTCGACATGGATACCATCATGGCCGGCCTCGACGATCAGATCCGCACCAACATCCTGATCCTCGATGCCTGCCGGAACAATCCAATGGCGCCGCAAGTGGCATCCGCAGGCCCGAGCCGCGGCATCGAGGCCGGCTCCGGCCTTGCCGCGCCGGCTTCGCTCGGATCGGGGTCGACGCTCGGCGCCGGCACGCTGATCGCGTTTGCAACCGCGCCGGGCCAGGTCGCGCTCGACGGCGAAGGCGCCAACAGCCCGTTCTCGGCGGCGCTGTCGCGCCATGTCGGCACGCCCGGCCTCGAGGTGCAGCAGATGCTGACGCGGGTCCGCGCCGAGGTCGTCGCCGCGACCAAGGGCAAACAGGTGCCGTGGTCGAACTCCTCGCTGCTCGGCGAGTATCTGGCGGAGCAGTGAAACGTTGCCCTCTCCCTGTCATTGCGAGCGAAGCGAAGCAATCCGTGCCCCCACATAAGTAACGATGGATTGCTTCGTCGCTATCGCTCCTCGCAATGACGCGAGGAAACATCGGATGTTATTTCCCCCACACCTCGTCAGCGACCTCGACCGCGAGCCTGAGCTTGGCCCACTGCTCTTCCTCGGAGAGGATGTTGCCCTCCTCGGTCGAGGCGAAGCCGCATTGCGGGGACAATGCGAGCTGCTCGATCGGCGCGAACTTCGATGCCTCCTCCAGCCGCCGCTTGATATCGTCCTTCTTCTCGAGTTCGCCGAACTTCGAGGTGATGACGCCGACCACCACCACCTTGTTGCCCTTGGGCAGGAAGCGCAGCGGCTCGAAGCCGCCGGCACGATCGGAATCATATTCGAGGAAGTAACCGTCGTAATTAGTGCCGGCCAGCATGGTCTCGGCGACCGGCTCGTAGCCCCCGGAGGAAATCCAGGTCGACCGGAAATTGCCGCGGCAGACATGCGTCGTGATCACCATGTCTGACGGACGATCGGCGATCGCGTAGTTGATGACGCGCGCATAGATCTCCTGCAGGCCATCCGGATTGTCGCCGCGGTCGCGCGACTTCTGCAATTCCTCCTGCGAGCACAGATAGGCCCACACCGTGTCGTCGAATTGCAGGTAACGGCAACCGGCGTCGTAGAACGCCTTCACCGCCTTGCGATAGGTCTTGCCGAGGTCCTGGTAGAACTCCTCGAGATCGGGATAGACCTCCTTCGAGATCAGCTTGCGGCCGCCGCGGAAGTGCAGCACCGCCGGCGACGGGATCGTCATCTTCGGCACAACATGCGCCTGGTCGGCGTACTTCTTCAGGAACCTGAAGTGATCGAGCATCGGGTGATGATCGGAAAAATCGAGCTTGCCGATCACCCGCGGATGGCGTCGTGCCGGGTCTGCACGCCCGCGAACTGGATACCCATGTCGGGGTGGAACAGCTCGCAGCCGGTGAGGTGGCTGAGGAAATCGAAGTGCCACCAGGAGCGGCGGAACTCGCCGTCGGTCGCAAGCTTCAGGCCGACCGAGGCCTGCTTGTGCACGACCTTCTCGATCTCCATGTCCTCGATCTTGCGCAGCTCGTCGGCCGAGATCTCGCCCTTCTCCAGCCTGGCGCGCGCTTCCTTGATCTTCGGCGGACGCAACAGGCTGCCGACTTCGTCGGCGCGGAACGGTGGCTTGGTTCGTTGCATGGTCAACTCCCTGAGGGCGTCAGTGTTTTTTGGTCCCGGCGACGCCGAGATGGCGCTCGAGGACGGAGGGATCGGCCTTCAGCGCGCTGCTTGCGGCATCGTGCACGATCGTCCCGCGTTCCAATATCACAACGCGATCGGCGAGCCCGAGAATCTTTTGTGCATTCTGCTCGACGATGATCGAGCAGATGCCTCCGGAGCGTGTGATGGTTCCGATCGCCTTTAACAATTCCTCAACGATGATCGGCGCGAGGCCCTCGGTCGGCTCGTCGAGCAGCAGCACTTTCGGATTTAGCGTCAGCGCGCGGCCGATTGCCAGCATCTGCTGCTCGCCGCCGGACAGCTGGTTGCCGAAATTGCCGCGCCGCTCCTTCAGCCGCGGAAACATCTCGTACACCCGCTCGACCGTCCACGGACCGGGCTGCGCCACCGCGGTCATATTCTCTTCCACCGTCAGCGAGCGGAAGATGTTGCGCTCCTGCGGCACCCAGCCGATCCCGGCACGGGCGCGCTGGTCCGGCCGCAGTGCCGTGATGTCGTGGCCCGCGAGCGCGACGCTGCCACTGAGGCGCCTGACGATGCCGACGATCGAATTGATCAGCGTGGTCTTGCCGGTACCGTTGCGGCCGAGCAGCGCCAGCACCTGGCCCTCGGCAAGCGCCAGTGACATGTCGGGGAGCACCACCGCCTCGCCATATCCGGCGCGCAAGCCCTTGATGGAAAGCAGGTCAGACATCGGCCGCCTCGCCAAGATAGACCGCCCTCACCTGCGGATCGCGCGCGACCTCGTCGGGCGCGCCCTCGGTGAGCAGCCCGCCATTGACCAGCACCGAGATGCGGTCGGCGAAGGAGAACACGAGATCCATGTCGTGCTCGATCAGCAGCACGGTGACGTCGCGCGGCAATGCTGCGACCGCCGCCAGGATATCGTGGCGCTCGCTCTCGGGCACGCCGGCCGCGGGCTCGTCGAGCAGCAGCACCCGCGGCTTGGCGGCGATCGCGACCGCGATCTCGAGCAGGCGCTGCTTGCCGTAGGGCAATGTCGAGGTGAGCTCGGTCATCACGTCGAGCAGATGGAAGCGTGACAGGATCTCGGCGATCTCGGCGTTGACGTCGCTTCGCGTCCCCATCCGCCGCCACCAGTCGCCGCCGCGCCCCATCCGTTCGGAGACCGCAAGCCCGATGGTTTCGAGCAGGGTCAGGTCGGGATAGAGCTGGTTGATCTGGAAGGTACGCGACAGCCCGCGGAGCACCCGCTTGTGCACGGAGAGGCCGGTGATGTCGCTGCCCTCGAGCAGGATTTGTCCGCGGTTCGGGGTCAGCACACCGGTCAGCTGATTGATGACGGTGGTCTTGCCGGCGCCGTTCGGTCCGATCAGCGCATGGCGGGCGCCCTGCATCACCTTCAGCGAGAGGTCGCGGGTGACGCGAAGACCGCCGAAGGATTTCTCGAGGCCGCGGGTTTCGAGCGCGATAGTCATGACGGGTCACTCTCCGGCACGGCGGCGGCCTTGCGGCCGGCGAACTGGCCGATGATCAGGTTCGGCACGAACAGCGCCCAGCGGTGGATCCGTGCGCGGCCGACCATCACGATCACGACCAGCACGAGGCCGATCCAGAACAGCCAGTATTGCGGGGTGATGCTCTGAAACAGCTCCTGCAGCATTTTGAACACGACCGCGCCGATCAGCCCGCCATAAAGATAGCCGGTGCCACCGATCACCAGCACCAGCATCAAATCGGCGGAGCGTTCGAAGGAAAACACGTCGAGCGAGGCCAGCGCCGTGGTCTGGGTGAACAGCGCGCCGGCGATCCCGGCATAGAAGGCGGCAAGCGTATAAACCGCGATCAGGCGGCGGTTGACCGGTATGCCGATTGCGGCCGCGCGCAGCGGATTGTTCCTGATCGCGCGCAGCGACAGGCCGAACGGCGAATGCACCACGCGACGGGCAAACAGGAACAGGACGAACAGCACGATCAGCGAGTAGAAAAATCCGGTCTTGCCGAACATGTCGAAGGCAAACAGCCCGAGGATCGGCTGCATCTCGATACCCTGCAAACCGTCGGTGCCGCCGGTGATGTCAGAGAAGCGCTCGGCGAGCGCTTCCAGCAGCAGCGCGATGCCGAGCGTCACCATCAGCCGCGTCAGGTCGACGCCGCGAATGACGAGGAAGCTGGTCAGGAAGCCGAGCACCGCCGCAACGAGACCGGCGGCGACCAGCGCGATGACGGGCTCGTTGATGATGCCGTGCAGCGCCAGCAAGCCGGCCGAATAGGCGCCGACGCCGAAGAATGCCGCATGGCCGAGCGAGACGATGCCGGCATAGCCGAGGATCAGGTCGAGCGACAGCGCGAATAGGCCGAGCCGCACGATGTCGGTCATGATCAGATAGCGCGACGGGAACAGGAAGGCGCAGCCGAGCGCCAGGACCCAGAAGGCGACCTCGCTGATCCGCCAGCGCGCGCTGGCCATCGCGTGAGTGGAGACGTCGGACAGCGCGGTCATGACCGTCTCACCGCGCCGCGGTGCGGCCGAACAGGCCGTTCGGGCGCCAGAGCAGGATCACGATCATGACCGTGTAGATCACGAAGGGGCCGACCTTGGGCACGTAATATTTGCCGGCGACATCCGCTATGCCGAGCAGCAGCGATGCCAGGAACGGTCCGGTGATCGAGGAAGAGCCGCCGACGGTCACCACGATCAGGAAGTAGATCATGAACTTCAGGGGGAAGTACGGATCGAGCCCGAGGATTTCCGCGCTTAGCGCACCGCCGAGGCCGGCGAGGCCGCAGCCGAAGGCGAAGGTGAAGGCGAACACCTGCGGCACGTTGATGCCGAGCCCGATCGCGGCGCGCGGATCGTCGACCGCGGCGCGCAGGCGGCTGCCGAACCGCGTCTTCGCGAGGATCAGCTGCAGCGCCAGCGTGAGCAGGCCGCAGATCACGACGATCATCAGCCGGTAACGCCCGATGCCGACGCCGAACAGATCGATCTGGCCTTCCAGCGCCGCCGGCAATTTGATGAAGACCCGCGACGATCCCATGATGTAGTCGACCGCCGCCACCGACATGAACACCAAACCGATCGAGAACAGCACCTGATCGAGGTGACTGCGGGCATAGAGATGGCGGTACAGCGTGCGCTCCAGCGCGACGCCGATCACAGCACTGCCGACAAAGGCGAGCGGCAGGCCCGCGAAGAACGGCCAGCCGGAATTGTTGACCAGCACGGCGCAGATATAGCCGCCGGCCATCGCGAAGGCGCCATGCGCGAGGTTGACGAAGTTCATCAGCCCGAGCGTCACCGCAAGCCCGCAGGCAAGCACGAACAGCAGCATGCCGTAGGCGACGCCGTCGAACAAATTGGTGAGGATTGAGGCCATGAAGTCAGCTTAAGCGAGAGGGCGCAAACGACACCACGTCAACAGGATCGTCATGGCCGGGCTGGTCCCGGCCACAACGTGCAGCGAACGGAGCTTTCGCGCGTCACTTCTTGGTCTTGCCGGAATCCTTGACGGCCTCGAAGGTCGCGAACTCGACATTATAGAGCTCGCCGTCGACCTTCTCGACCTTGCGGATATAGATGTTCTGCACGATGTCGCGGGTTTCCGGATCGATCGAGATCGGGCCGCGCGGGCTCTCCCACTTCATGCCCTTCATCGCCTCGATCAGCTTGTCGCCATCGGTCGCACCATTGGTCTTCTTCAGCGCCTCGTAGATCAGATGGATGCCGTCATAGCCGCTGACCGCCATGAAGCCCGGACGGTTGCCGAACGCCTTCTTGTAGGCGGCGACGAAATCCTTGTTCATCGCGGAGGGATGCGCCGCCGAATAGAGATGCGCCGTCACCGCGCCGAGCGCGGCATCGCCCATGTTGTTGAGCAGGTCGTCGTCCATCACGTCGCCCGGTCCGATCACCCTGATGCCGCTCTTGTCGAGCCCGCGCTCGGCATATTGCTTCATGAAGTTGCCGCCCTGCCCGGCCGGCACGAACACGAACATCGCGTCGGGCTTGGCATCCTTCATGCGTTGCAGGAACGGCGCGAAGTCGGGATTGGCAAGCGGGACCTTGACCTCTTCCACGATCTCGCCGCCGCCGGCGGTGAAGTGCTGCTTGAAGAAGGTCAGCGCGTCGTTGCCCGGCGCGTAGTCGGAGGTCAGCGTCGCGACCTTCTTGATGCCGTTCTTGACCGCCCAGTCGCCGATGATGGTGGAGGACTGCGCCAGCGTGAAGCTGGTGCGCACGATGTAGGGCGAACGCTCGGTGATGATCGAGGTGCCGGCGGCCATCACGACTTCCGGGATCTTAGCTTGCGTCGCCAGCGGCGCCGCGGCCAGCGCCGCGGGCGTCACGCCGAAGCCGGCGATGAAATTGACCTTGTCGTTGACGATCAGTTCCTGCGCGAGCCGCTTGGTGTTGTCGGGCACCGCGGCGTCGTCCTTCAGGATGATCTCGATCTTCTTGCCGGCGACGGTGTCGCCCTTCTGCTGCATGTAGAGCTTGATGGCGTTATCGATCTGCTTGCCGGTCGAGGCCTGGCCGCCGGTCATCGGCAGGATCAGGCCAATCTTGACGGCGTCGTCCGCCCACGCCGGCACGCTGGCGCACAAACCCGGAAGCACGGCCGAAGCGGCGCCCCACAGCAACATCTTGCGACGATTGAACATCGACATCCTCCCCCTTCCGATCTTCTTCGAGCCGAGTCCCCGGCCTTGCCCTAGCTTAACCCAAGCGTGTCGCGGCGAGGCCGCAAACGCGACAAGGCGTCTCGAAGCGTCCTGTTGTCAATCGGACGATGGACGTGTGTCGCGCGCGACGCGATCGGGTCCAAACGTGGCGACCAGTATCAGGATACCAAAATCCACCCCGCCAAACTCAATGCCCGGCGCGAACCGACCTCGCAGATCGGTTGCCTTCGCAAGCTCGCTTCATTTGTACGGCCGTACAAATGAAGCGGCAATGTCAACAAACAAGCACAATTGCAGCCGAACGCTCGCCGGCGATCATCATCCATAAAGACCAGGGCTCTATCCTGCCTCGAATGCCAATCTTCACGCGTCCCACCCCTGTCCTGACGGCCCTCGCGCTCGCGGCCTGCGCGCTCGGGGGATGCAGTTCCATGAACCAGAAGCTCTCGGCCGGAATGGCCGACACCATTCCGGCCTGGGCCGGCGGCTTGCCCGCAGACGCGCCGCCGCGGCCGGGGACGCCCGAGTACGAGAAGTTCATGCAGGAGCGCGAACGCAAGCGCCTGATGCCTGCGGCCGAGCGCGGCGACGACGCCAAGCCGGCAACGCCGGCGCAGAACAACGCCGCCCACTGAGGCTGCGGCTGGACCGCAGAGCGTGCATCGCGCTGCGCCGGGCCGAGCACAATAGTCAGCCCAGCCGGAGCCATCCTCGCCGAGGATTTCGCCACGCTAGCCAAAACTCCACTATGCGGACGGTGAACCGCGGATCAGTCGACGAACACCACGGTCTTGCGCCCGTTGAGGATGACGCGGTCGGCGAGATGATAGCGGATCGCCCGCGCCAGCACGCGGCGCTCGATGTCGCGGCCCTTGCGTACGAGATCCTCGGGCGTGTCGCGATGGCTGATGCGCTCGACGTCCTGGTCGATGATCGGCCCCTCGTCGAGATCGCTGGTGACGTAATGCGCGGTGGCGCCGATCAGCTTGACGCCGCGCTCATGCGCCTGGTGGTAGGGCTTGGCGCCCTTGAAGCCCGGCAGGAAGGAATGATGGATGTTGATGCAACGGCCCGACAGTCGCGCCGACATCTCGTCCGACAGAATCTGCATGTAACGGGCGAGCACCACGAGGTCGGTATTGGTGTCCTGGGCGAGCTTCCAGACCGCGTCTTCCTGCTGCCGCTTGGTCTCTTTGGTCACCGGCAGGTGATGGAACGGGATATCGCCGAAATCGAGCGAACCGTAGCTCTCGCGCGGATGATTGGAGACGATAGCGGTCGGGATCATCTCGAGCTCGCCGGTGCGCCAGCGATAGAGGATGTCGACCAGGCAATGATCGGACTTCGACACCAGCAGCATCACCCGGCGGCGGCTGGCGCGATCACGCATCTGCCATTCCATGCCGAAGCGTTCGGCAATCGCGGCAAAGCCGGTCTGCAGCGCCGGCAGCCCGACCGCGAGATCGGCCGCGGTGAACACCACGCGCATGAAAAACTTGCCGGTCTCGATGTCGTCGAACTGCTGGGCGTCCAGAATGTTCTGGCCGTTATGCGCCAGGAACGTCGAGACCGCGGAGACGATCCCGGGGCGATCCGGACAGGACAGGGTCAGAACGAATTGATGGTCGGGCATGCCAATTGACCAAAGCTTGAGCAGATGTGTGGAACGTTCATTTTCGGCCTCCGTCTACACCGCAGGCAGCCTTGCGCCAATCCCGGCGCGGGGGTCAAATCGAACAAATGACGACAATGTTTGTTAGGGACCATCATGGCTGACCGGCTGAACGGCTACCGCATCCTGATCCTCGAGACGCGCGAGGAGGCGCAGTTTTCCCGCCTGCTCGCCGAGCAGGGCGCCGACGTGCTGCAATGCCCGATGTTCACCATCCACGATGCGCCGGACCCGGCGCCGATCGAGGCCTGGATTCGCCGCGCCATCGAGCGGCCGCTCGACGATCTCGTGCTGATGACCGGCGAAGGCCTGCGCAGGCTGATGAAGGTGGTGCGCCGGATCGGGGTCGAGGCGGAGTTTGTCACGGGCCTCCGCAAGACGCGCAAATTCGCCCGCGGCCCCAAGCCCGGCCGCGCGCTGCGCGAGATCGGACTGGAGCCGCAAATGACGACGGAGAAGCCGACCTCGGAAGGCGTCGCCGAGATGCTGTCGCAGCTCGACCTGAGCGGCCATCGGCTCGGCCTGCAGCTCTATCCGGACAAGGACCACGCCACCCTGATCGGCGCCATCAAGGCGCAGGGCGCCGAGGTCGATACGGTGCTGCCTTATGTCTACGATGCGCAAGCCGCCGACGCCAACATCGTGACCGCGATCGAGGAAATGGCGCAAGGCCGCATCGATGCGATCGCGCTGACCAGTTCGGGTCAGGTTCGACGCCTGATCGAGGTGGCGCAGGCGCATCGGTGCGAGGCGCAATTGCGCGAGGGCCTGAAGCAGACCCCGATCGCCTCCGTCGGGCCCGTGGTGTCGGACGAATTGAAGACCTACGGCCTATCCACCGACATCTACCCGGCGAACGATGCGTTCTTTATGAAGCCGCTGATCTCGGCGATGGCGACGGCGCTGGCGAAAGCTCCGCCACGGGCGGCAGCCAGGTGATGGCCAAAAGCGTCATTGCGAGGAGCGAAGCGACGAAGCAATCCATTTCTCCGCAGCGGCGTGATGGATTGCTTCGCTGCTCTCGCAATGACGGCGTGGAAGCAGTCGAATTCTATTCCGCCGCCTGCTTGGTCTCGTTCAGATAGGCCTGGTAGGCGAGCTTGATGCCATCCTCGAGTGAGGTCGTGGCGCGCCAGCCAAGCTTGGCGAGCCGGCTGACGTCGAGCAGCTTGCGCGGCGTGCCGTCGGGACGCGAGGTGTCGAAGCTGATCTCACCGCGGTAGCCGACCGTGGCTGCAACGACGCGGGCGAATTCGGCGATGGTGATATCTTCGCCGGTGCCGATATTGACCAGCTCCGGCGAGGAATAGGTCTTCATCAGGTGGATACAGGCGTCGGCGAGATCGTCGACATAGAGGAATTCGCGGCGCGGCGTGCCGGTGCCCCACACCACGACGCTGCCGGCACCCGAGACCTTGGCCTCGTGGAAGCGGCGGATCAGCGCGGCGACGACGTGGCTGTATTCGGGATGATAATTGTCGCCGGGACCGTAGAGATTGGTCGGCATCACGCTGATGAAATCGGCGCCGTACTGGCTGCGATAGGCCTCGGCCATCTTGATGCCGGCGATCTTGGCGATAGCATAGGGCTCGTTGGTCGGCTCCAGCGGGCCGGTCAGCATCGAATCCTCGCGCAACGGCTGCGGCGCGAGGCGCGGATAGATGCAGGACGAGCCGAAGAACATCAGCTTCTTGCACCCATTGGCATGGGCCGCCTGGATCACGTTGGTCGAGATCGCCAGATTGTCGTAGAGGAATTCGGCGCGCAGCGTGTTGTTAGCGACGATGCCGCCCACCTTGGCGGCGGCGAGGAACACCGCCTGCGGCCGCTTTGCGGCAAACCAGGCATTGACCGCGGCCTGGTCGCGCAAATCGACCTCGCCGCGCGACACGGTCAGCAGATCGGCCTGTTCGCGCGCCAGCCGGCGGATCAGCGCCGAGCCGACCATGCCGCGATGGCCGGCAACGAAGACCGTCTTGTCTTTCAGTTCAAACGCCGTGCTTGTCATTGGCCGCATCCTGCCTGGCCTCGACGAGATCGCTGGCGACCATTTCCTTCACCAGCTGCGCGAACGGCGTCTTCGGCGCCCAGCCGAGCTTGGCGCGCGCCTTGCTGGCGTCGCCGATCAGAAGGTCGACCTCGGTCGGCCGGAAATAGGCCGGGTCGATCTGAACCAGGGTGTTGCCGGACGCCTTGTCGATGCCGACCTCCTCGACGCCCTTGCCGCGCCATTCGATACTGCGGCCGACCTCCGCAAAGGCCAGCTCGACGAATTCGCGGACCGAGCGCGTCTCGCCGGTCGCGAGCACGAAGTCGCCGGGCTCGTCCGCCAGCAGGATCTTGTGCATGCCCTCGACATAGTCGCGGGCGTGGCCCCAATCGCGCTTGGCATCGAGATTGCCGAGATAGAGCTTGGCCTCCAGACCGACCTCGATGCGGGCGACGGCGCGGGTGATCTTGCGCGTCACGAAGGTCTCGCCGCGGATCGGGCTCTCGTGGTTGAACAGGATGCCGTTGCTGGCGAAAATGCCGTAGGCCTCGCGGTAGTTCACGGTGATCCAGTAGCCGTAGAGCTTGGCGACGCCATAGGGCGAACGCGGATAGAACGGCGTGGTCTCCTTCTGCGGCACCTCCTGCACGAGCCCGTAAAGCTCCGAGGTCGAGGCCTGGTAGAACCGGGTCGTCTTTTCCATGCCGAGGATGCGGATCGCCTCCAGCAGGCGCAGCACGCCGATGGCGTCGGCGTTGGCGGTGTATTCCGGGCTCTCGAAACTGACCTGGACGTGGCTCTGGGCGGCGAGGTTGTAGATCTCGGTCGGCCGGATCTGCTGCATCAGGCGGATCAGATTGGTCGAATCCGTCATGTCGCCGTAGTGCATCAGGAACGGCACATTGCCGGCATGCGGGTCCTGGTAGAGATGGTCGACCCGCGCCGTGTTGAACGAGGACGAGCGGCGCTTGATCCCGTGCACGGTATAGCCGAGGCCGAGCAGATATTCGGCGAGGTACGCGCCGTCCTGCCCGGTGACGCCGGTAATCAGCGCAACGCGCCGCTCTGAGTCCTGAGCCGCCGAATCCTTAACCGCCATGTCATCTCCAGAGAGCGCGAAAACCGCGCGGTCCCGACGAGGCCGGTCTGTAGCATCCGGCCTGCTTCAAGTCTAATGGCTTAATCGTTTGGAATCAGGACTTTAGAGCCTCGAAAAGTGGCGTCGTTCGGCCCCGGGGCCGGTCACTCCCCGTAGTGGCGTAGGCGGTCGAGCTCGATGATCGTCACCCCGCCATATTCGAGCCGCAGCAGGCCCTCGCGCTCGAGCCGTTTCAGGCACTGGTTGGCGTTCTGCCGGGAGATACCCGACAGCGCCCCGATCTCTTCCTGGGTAATCTCCAGGTGCAAGGTCAGCTCGGGGTAGAGAATCGGGTTGAACAGCGAGGCGATCGAGCGCGCCAGCCGCGCGGTGGCGTCCAGCGTGCGGCCATATTCGAGCAGCGCGATGAATTGACCGAGCCGCTCGTTGAGCTGTCCCACCAGGAAACGGTTGAAGCCGACGCTGTTCTCGAACAGCCAGACGAAGGTCCGGCGATCCATCATCGCGAGGCGCGTGTCGCGCAGCGCGACCACGTCGTAGCGCCGCAGCTCGTTCTTGAGCACGGTGCCCTCGCCGAACCAGGCGCCGGCGGTGAGGCCCGCGAAGCTCGCGGCCTTGCCGCCGCGCGAGACGATGCCCATCCGCGCCAGCCCGGTGACGATGCCGGTCCAGTACTGGAAATTGTCGCCGCGCATGAAGATGAATTCGTTGGCGCGGTAGGACTTCTCGGAAATGCCGCGGCGCGCGCGATCTCGATCTCTTGCTCGCTCAGTTCGCGCGACCAGGCCGCGATGCGCTTGAGGTAATCAGCAGCAATCATTCTGGCGACGGCATCCCACCCCAAGATACTGACACGATATTGCACCGCAGCAACGCCGTGCGCGAAGCCAGGAGCCCGCTTCCTGCAATGCCAGCGAAAATTCCTGACCAATTGTCGGGCACATGACAATTCAACCTATCGCTTTCTCGTATTCAGAGCCACCTCGCCTAACGCCGCGTGCAGCGCCTTGATGAATCGCTGACCGCGGACGACGCGAGAGACGGGCTTGCAGGCGGGTGCGGCGTTACCGCGCATGACGCAGGCGGTCGGGGCGAGCGATGCTCCCGAACGCCGGCCTCATTAGTCGGATGGTCTCCCTCCGGCGGCCCATGTAAGATCGAAGTCAGATCGAAGCGAAGATAAAGAGCGCGCCAAAGCGCCCGTATCTGGAGGGAACAGGGTGGCTAACAGTCTCGAGGTGCGCGGAGTCTCATTGCGCTTCGGCGGCGTCCGCGCGCTGACCGAAGTCAGCTTCGGCGTCAACGAGGGCGAGCTGTTCTCCATCATCGGCCCGAACGGTGCCGGCAAGACCTCGATTGTCAACTGCATCTCCGGCCGCTACCGGCCGACCGAAGGCCAGCTGTTCTATCGCGGCCAGGATATTACCGGCCTTACCCCGAACGCGCGGCCCCGCCTCGGCATCGGCCGCACCTTCCAGAATCTCGCGCTGTTCCACCATATGAGCGTGCTCGACAACATCATGGTCGGCCGCCATCACCTGCTGAAGAACAACTTCATCACGGGATCGCTGTACTGGTTGACCGGCGCGCGCCGCGAGGAGCTGGAGCACCGCCGCAAGGTCGAGGAGATCATCGACTTCCTCGATCTGCAATCGGTGCGCAAGGCGACCGCCGGCACCCTGCCCTACGGCTTGCGCAAGCGCGTCGAGCTCGCCCGCGCGATGGCGCTGGAGCCGCAGCTGATCCTGCTCGACGAGCCGATGGCCGGCATGAACTTCGAAGAGAAGGAGGACATGGCGCGCTACATCGTCGATCTCAACGAAGAGTTCGGCATGACCGTCATGATGATCGAGCACGACATGGGCGTCGTGATGGACATCTCCCACCGCGTCATGGTGCTCGACTTCGGCCGCAAGATCGCCGAGGGCGATCCGGCCGCCGTGCTCGCCGACCCCCACGTCAAGCGCGCCTATCTCGGCGAAGAGGACGAGGTGCTGGTCGATCCCGACGACAAGCCGGCGGTGCGGGAGAGCGCGGCATGATGAACTATGCCGGTCGGGCCGCGCAGGCCGACACCTTTCCCAAGGTGCTGCGCCTTAACGCCAGGGAGTATGGAGGCGAGATCGCGCTGCGCGAGAAGGATCTTGGGCTGTGGCGCGAATTCACCTGGAGCGACTACCAGACCCGCACCCATGATTTCGCGCTCGGCATGGTCGAGCTCGGCCTCGGCCGCGGCGACGTGATCGGCATCATCGGCGACAACCGGCCGGACTGGGTCGCGGCCGAAATCGCCAGCCACGCAATCGGCGCGATGAGCCTCGGTCTCTACCGCGACGTGCTGGACGAGGAGGCTTCCTATCTCCTGACCTATGGCGAGGCCAAGCTGGTCTTCGCCGAGGACGAGGAACAGGTCGACAAACTGCTCGGCCTTGCCGACCGCGTGCCCAACCTCAGGCACATCGTCTATTCCGACCCGCGCGGCATGCGGAAATATGACGATCCGAGGCTGATGGAGGCCGGCAAGCTCGTCGCATTGGGCCGCGATCGCGCCGCGCGCGAGCCCGGGCTGTACGAGCGACTGGTCGACGCCACGCGCGGCGAGGACGTCGCGATCCTCTGCACGACCTCGGGCACGACGGCCAATCCGAAGCTTGCGATGCTCTCGGCCGGGCGCGTGCTGCGGCACTGCGCGACCTATCTCGCCTTCGATCCGAAGGGACCGGACGACGAGTATGTCTCGGTGCTGCCGCTGCCCTGGATCATGGAGCAGATCTACGCGCTGGGCAAAGCGCTGCTCTCCCGGATGAAGGTCAACTTCGTCGAAGAGCCCGAGACGATGATGAACGACTTCCGCGAGATCGCGCCGACCTTCGTGCTGTTCGCGCCGCGGGTCTGGGAATCGATCGCGGCCGACGTCCGCGCCGGCGTGATGGATGCCTCGCCGTTCAAGCAGCGGCTCTACGAGCTCGGCATGAAAACCGGGCTTGCGGCGCTCGCCGACGGCAAGCACTCTGTCTTCGCCGACCAGCTCTTGTTCCGTGCGCTGCGCGACCGGCTCGGCTTCACGCGGCTGCGCTCGGCGGCAACCGGCGGCGCGGCGCTCGGGCCGGATACCTTCAAGTTCTTCCAGGCGATGGGGGTGCCGCTGCGTACGCTGTACGGCCAGACCGAGCTGCTCGGCGCCTACACGCTGCATCCCGAAGGCAAGGTCGATCCCGATACCACCGGCGTTCCAATGGCCGACAACATCGAGATCCGCATCAACAATGCCGACGTCAACGGCGTCGGCGAGATCGTGGTGCGGCACCCCAACATGTTCCACGGCTACTACAAGAGCCCCGAAGCGTCGGTCGCCGACATCAAGGACGGCTGGATGCACTCGGGCGACGCCGGGTACTACAACCACAACCGGCAGCTTGTGGTGATCGATCGCATCAAGGACCTCGCCGAGACTTCGCGTGGCGAGCGCTTCTCGCCGCAATATATCGAGAACAAGTTGAAGTTCTCGCCCTACGTCGCCGAAGCCGTCGTGCTCGGCGCCGGCCGCGACGCGCTGGCCGCGATGATCTGCATCCGCTACTCGATCATCTCGAAATGGGCTGAGAAGAACCGGATCTCGTTCACGACCTATACCGACCTGTCCTCGCGGCCCGAGGTCTACGCGCTGTTGAAGAAAGAGGTCGAGACGGTCAACTCCACCTTGCCGCCCGCGCAGCGCATCTCGCGCTTCCTGCTGCTCTACAAGGAGCTCGACGCCGACGACGGCGAGCTGACGCGGACCCGAAAGGTCCGGCGCAGCGTGATCAACGAGAAATACGCCGATATCATCGAGGCGATCTACCGCGGCAAGGCCAACATCCCGGTCGACACCGTGATCCGCTTCCAGGACGGCACCACGCAGCGCGTCCGCACCACGCTCGAGGTAGTCGACCTCGGCCGCGCTGTGATCGCGGAGGCCGCGGAATGACCATTCAAGCCGCTCGATCCGCATATTCGGCCGTCATGCGCGGGCTTGACCCGCGCATCCATCCCCTTCGCAAGGGTCTTCATTCGCGATGGATCGCCGGGTCAAGCCCGGCGATGACGATCTGCAAATTTGGCGACATCACATGAACATCCAGTTCCTGATCCAGCTGATCGTCAATGGCCTCGTGGTCGGCACGCTCTACGGCGTGGTCGCGATGTCGTTCGTGCTGATCTACAAGGCGACGCAGGTCGTGAACTTCGCGCAGGGCGAATTGCTGCTGGTCGGCGCCTGGGTGTGCTGGGCGCTGCTGACGAAGTACCAGGTGCCGTTCTGGGTGGGCATGCCGATCACGCTGGTGTTCATGTTCATCTTCGGCATCGCGATCCAGGTCGTGATCCTGCGGCCGATGATCGGCGAGCCGATCATCTCGGTGATCATGGTGACGATCGGCCTCTCGACCGTGTTCCAGGCGGCGCTGAAGTGGATCTTCGGCGTCAACCCGCAGCCGTTCCCGCGCGTGTTCCAGAGCCAGTCGGTCAGCCTGTTCGGGCTACAAATCCAGACCGTCTATGTCATGAGCCTCGTGGTCTCGCTCGCCATGATGGTCGGCATGGCCTGGTTCTTCCGTGCCTCCAAATACGGCCTCGCGATGCGCGCCACCGCCTTCAACCAACAGGTCGCACAGTCGCTCGGCATCTCCGTGAAGAGCGTGTTCGCGATGGCGTGGGCGATCTCGGCCACCGTTTCGGCGGTCGCCGGCGTCGTGGTCGCCGTGGTCAACGGCGTGTCGTCCGGCCTCTCCGCCTACGGCATCAAGGTGTTTCCGGCCGCGATCCTCGGCGGGCTCGACTCGGTCGGCGGCGCCGTGCTCGGCGGCATCATCATCGGGCTGCTGGAAAACGTCGCCCAATATGTCGACAGCGAGTATCTGCACTGGGGTAATCTGTACGAGATCGCGCCGTTCTACGTCCTGATCATCATCCTGATGATCAAGCCGTACGGGCTGTTCGGCACCAAGGACATCGAGCGGGTCTGATCAATGGCAACGAGCACCCTCATCCCGTCGGGCGATTTCCGCACCAGCTACGCGGCCGACACCACGATTTTCCCGACCGCGACCAGCCGCAACTTCGCGATTCTGGGTATCGCGCTCGCCTGTTTTGCGCCGATGCTGCTGTCCAACTACCTGCTCTCGGTCGCGATCCAGATCGGCATCTTCGCGATCGCGGCGCTCGGCCTCAACGTGCTGGTCGGCTTCACCGGCCAGATCTCGATCGGGCACGCCGCGTTCTTCCTGTTCGGCGCCTTCACCTCGGCCTACATCTCCAACAACGCGCCGATTCCGGTGTTCTTCGCGATCCCGCTCGCCGGCGTGATCACGGCGCTGGTCGGCCTGGTGTTCGGCGTGCCGGCGGCGCGACTCAAGGGGCTTTACCTCGTCATCGCAACGCTCGCGGCGCAGTACATCCTGCTCGACTTCTTCTCGCGCGCCGACTGGTTCTCGGGCGGCTCGGTGCCGGCCAGCGCCAATCCGTTCTCGATCTTCGGCTACACGCTACGCGGCGACCGGCAGTATTTCTACGTCGTGCTCGCCTACATGGTGATCAGCTATCTGCTGGTCACCAATCTGATGCGCACCCGCGACGGCCGCGCGCTGGTCGCGATCCGCGATCACTATCTCTCCGCCGAGATCATGGGCATCAACCTGACCAAGTACCGGACGCTGTCGTTCGGACTTGCCGCCTTCTTTGCCGGCATCGCCGGCGCGCTCTACGCGCATTATCAGCTGGTGGTCTCCCAGGAAGGCTTCGGCATCGAGCGCTCGGTGCTGTTCCTCGCGATGGTCATCATCGGCGGCACCGGCTCGGTGATGGGCACGCTGATGGGCACGGCCTTCGTCGTGCTGCTGCCGGAATCGATGGAATGGCTGAGCGCCTGGCTGAAGGGCAGCGCCATCGACAAGGCGCTGCAGCTCAACAACAACATCACCTTCCTGCGCGAGATCGCGATCGGCCTGATCATCATCGGTTTCCTGATGTTCGAGCCTGACGGCCTCGCGCATCGCTGGCGGCAGATCAAGGCCTACTGGAAGCTGTATCCGTTCTCGCACTGACGCTTGGAACAACTCAAATTCGGTTCAACCAATAAAAGCAGGAGGAAACAACCAATGACGATTAGATCCCTTTTGAGCTCGGTCTCCCTTGCGCTGCTGGTCAGCAGCGCGGCCGCCACCGCGCAGGCGCAGATCGCCATCGGCCATCTGGAGGACCTCTCGGGCGGCACCTCCGACGTCGGCACACCCTATGGCCAGGGCGTCGCCGATACCTTCGCCTGGGTCAACAAGAACGGCGGCGTCGGCGGCAAGCAGCTCAGCGTCGACAGCAACGATTATGGCTACCAGGTGCCGCGCGCGATCGCGCTGTACAAGAAGTGGTCGGCATCCGACGCCAAGGTCGCGGCGATCATGGGCTGGGGCACGGCGGACACCGAGGCGCTGACCGGTTTCCTCGCCCAGGACAAGATCCCCGATATGTCGGGCTCTTATGCGGCCGCACTGACCGATCCCGAAGGCACCAGCGGCAAGGCCAAGCCCGCGCCGTACAACTTCTTCTACGGTCCGAGCTACTCGGATGCGCTGCGCGCCGAGCTGACCTGGGCGGCCGAGGACTGGAAGGCGAAGGGCAAACCCGGCAAGCCCAAATTCGTCCACATGGGCGCCAACCACCCCTATCCGAACGCGCCGAAGGCGGCCGGTGAGGCGCTCGCGACCGAGCTCGGCTTCGAGGTGCTGCCGCCGCTGGTGTTCGCGCTGTCGCCCGGCGACTACTCGGCGCAGTGCCTGAGCCTGAAGAGCTCCGGCGCCAATTACGCCTATCTCGGCAACACCGCGGCTTCCAACATCTCGGTCATGAAGGCCTGCAAGACCGCCGGCGTCGACGTCCAGTTCCTCAGCAACGTGTGGGGCATGGACGAGAATGCCGCCAAGACGGCGGGCGATGCCGCCGACGGCGTGATCTTCCCGCTGCGCACGGCGGTCGGCTGGGGCGGCAACGCGCCCGGCATGAAGACGGTGATGGAAATCTCGAAGATGTCCGATCCGTCGGGCAAGATCTATCGCCCGGTGCACTACATCGCCGCGGTGTGCAGCGCGCTCTACATGAAGGAAGCGCTGGATTGGGCGGCCAAGAACGGCGGCGCCACCGGCGAGAACGTCGCCAAGGGCTTCTACCAGAAGAAGGATTGGGTGCCGGCCGGCATGGACGGCGTCTGCAATCCATCGAACTGGACCGAGAAGGATCATCGCCCGACAACGAAGGTCGACCTCTATCGCGCCAAGGTTTCCGGCGCGACCGATGGCGACATCAACGACCTGATGACCAAGGGCACGATCAAGCTCGAGAAGGTGAAGACCGTCGAACTGCCGCGCAAGCCGGAATGGTTTGGCTGGTAAGGCCGTGAGGCTGCCACCAGCGCAGCCTCGACAACAATCGTCATCCCCCGCGAAAGCGGGGGATCCAGTCCGCCGCGGCCTCTCGATTGATCGCCGGCGTCTCTGGAATACTGGGTCACCCGCTCCAGTGCGCAGATGCGCAGGAAACGCGGGTGGCGACCGTGGAGAGTGATCGAGACCATGAACGAAACCCTCGAAGCGACCCGCCCGGTGCCGACGGCAGTCCCGCCGCCGCCACTGCTCAGCGTCAACAACATCGAGGTCGTCTATGACGACGTCATCCTGGTGCTGCGCGGGCTCAGCCTCGAGGTGCCGAAGGGCGCGATCGTGGCGCTGCTCGGGGCGAACGGCGCCGGCAAGTCGACCACGCTGAAGGCGATCTCCGGCCTGCTCAAGACCGAGGACGGCGAAGTCACCCGCGGCGAGATCCTGTTCGAGGGCCAACGCATCAACGGCATCGATCCCGACAAGATCGTCCGCCGCGGCATCTTCCAGGTGATGGAAGGCCGCCGCATCGTCGCCGACATGACGTCGCTGGAGAATCTGCGGCTCGGCGCCTTCACCCGGCGCGACCGCGAGGTCTCGGCCGATATCGACGTGGTGTTCAAATATTTCCCGCGGCTGAAGGAGCGCACCGGCCTCGCCGGCTACCTCTCCGGCGGCGAGCAGCAGATGCTCGCGATCGGCCGCGCGCTGATGGCGCGCCCGAAGATGATCCTGATGGACGAGCCATCGATGGGGCTGTCGCCGCTGCTGGTCAAGGAAGTGTTCGCGATCATCAAGGAGATCAACCGCGATCTCGGGGTCACGATCCTGCTGGTCGAGCAGAACGCCCGCGCCGCGCTGTCGGTCGCGAGCCATGGCTACATCATGGAACAAGGCAAGGTGGTGCTCGACGGCTCCGCCGACGAGCTGCGCGACAACGAGGACGTCAAGGAATTCTACCTCGGCGGCGCCGGCGACCAGCGAAAGAGCTTCAAGAACCTGAAGAGCTTCAAGCGGCGCAAGCGCTGGCTGTGAGGGTATCGAGCGTTTTCGGACGGAGTTGCGTGTGCAGAAAACGCGCCAGACCAGGAAAGCGGTTCTATCCGAGCACCTGCTCGGCCTCAGTGACCGCACAGAGCACATGGTAGAACGACGACGCCGGGATCGTGGCGACCAGCGAATTTCCGTCGCGGTCGAACTGGTCGTACCAGCCGCCGGCCACGGGATGGCTGAGATAGTGCCGCTCCAGGAGCACCAGCGCCGCGCGGGCCTCGTCCGCAGCGCCGGCTTCGCCCGACTCCGCCTGCGCGATCCAGGCCTTCGCCAGCTCGCTCTGCGGCCACAGCCGCCTGCTGTGGCGACGGATGTTGCCCTCCGTATCACCCTCGTCGATCAGGCAGCCGGTGGCGTCGCGGTAGCGCAGCGCAGAGGCCAACAGCTCGCCGCGCGGGCGCCCCGTGGGGCAACCGGTGATCCGCTCAAATCCCTTCAGCAGCCAGACCCACTCCGCGAGGTGCCCGGGCTCGACGCTGGCCGGCGGGATCTTCGACCAGTCCTCCTCGAAATATTCGCCGAGGGTGTGCGTCTGCTTGTCGTAGAGATTGGCCAGGAACAGCGCGAAGAAATCGCCGGCGCGGTTCTGGAACGACAAATCGTGGGTCGCGTCGAAGCAGGCGATCATCGCCTCGAACAGATGCATTTGCGGGTTCTGCCGGCGCGGCATCGACGGCGGCAGGCCTTCCTGGAAGCCGCCATGGGGCGAGCGCAGCTGGGTGTCGAGGAACGACAGCAGCGCGTCGATCTCGGCGCGGATCTGGGCGTCCTGGTCGAGGCCATAGGCGGTCGCCAGCGCGAGCAGCACGAAGGCATGGCCGTAAGTGTCGCGCAGCGGGTCATGCACGCCGCCGTCCGGCGTCAGGCTGAAGACGAAGCCAGGCCTGCCATCCGGCGCCTTGGCCTTGGCCAGCAGGTAGTCCAGCCCTTTCAGCGCGATCGCGCGGCCTTCGGGATACCAGCCCATCTGGGCCGCCTTGGCGTAGCAATAGATCTGGCGCGCCTGCACAAGCAGGCGGCGCGGCGCGGCGTTGTCGGCCGTCCCATCCTGATGCAGCCGGTCGACAAAGCCGCCGGCCGTGCCGTCCCAGCCGACCGTCGACCACAGCGGCAAGGCGTGGTCGATGATGCGGTGCTTCAACCTCGCGACGACGTCGGCGGCCCCGTCCGCCGCAACGCTCTCTGCCTCAGCCATCGTGCTCCCTGGAACCGTCCCAATGTCAGCGGTCACCGTCTGATAGCACGGGCGGACCGGCACGCCACCTGTGCAAATCCTCTCAAGGACCTGCCATGACCGACCATTACGATGCCCTTGAAACGCGCGAGCCGGCCGAGCGCGAGGCCGCCCTGTTCGCCCGGCTGCCGGATGTGCTGCGCAGGGCGATGGCGGCGCCCGCCTATGCCAACCTGCTGAGGGGCACCGACCCCGCCTCCATCACCAGCCGGCAGACGCTGGCGGGGCTGCCGGTGTTGCGCAAATCGGAACTGCCGGCCCTGCACAAGGCCGCGCCGCCCTTCGGCGGCTTCGTGGCCGACAAGCCCGGCTCGTTTGCCCGGCTGTTCACCTCGCCCGGACCGATCTTCGAGCCCGAAGGCCGCCAGGCGGACCCCTGGCGCGGCGCGCGGGCGCTGTTTGCGGCCGGCTTTCGCGAAGGGGACGTGGTTCTCAACACCTTCAGCTATCACCTCACCCCCGGCGGCTTCATCTTCGACGCCTCCGCGCGGGCGCTCGGCTGCGCGGTGATCCCGGCTGGCCCAGGGAATACCGAACAGCAATTCGAGCTGATCGAGGCCTATCGCCCGGTCGGCTATAGCGGCACACCCGATTTCCTGAAGATCCTGCTCGACGCCGCCGCAGCGGGCGGCCGCGACGTGTCCTCGATCAAGCGCGCCCTGGTCTCGGGCGCCGCATTTCCGAAATCGTTGCAGGAGGAGATGAAATCGCGCGGCGTCGAGGCCTATCAGGCTTTTGGCACGGCCGATCTCGGCCTGATCGCATTCGAGACGCCGGCGCGCGAGGGAATGACGGTCAATGAGGATTTGATCCTGGAGATCGTCAAGCCCGGCAGCGGCGATCCGGTTGCGCCCAGTGACGTCGGCGAGATCGTGGTGACCTCGCTCAATCCGCATCATCCGTGGATCCGCCTCGCGCTCGGCGACCTGACCGCCGCCCTGCCCGGTGCGAGCCCGTGCGGACGCACCAACATGCGCATCAAGGGCTGGATGGGCCGCGCCGACCAGACCACCAAGGTCAAGGGCATGTTCGTGCGCCCCGAGCAGATCGCCGAGATCGGCAAGCGCCATCCCGAACTCGGACGGCTGCGCCTCGTCGTCACGCGCGCCGGCGAGGCCGACGCGATGACGCTGAAAGCCGAATGTGCCTCAGCGCCGGATGCGCTGTTGAACGAGGTCGCGGCCACGCTGCGTGCCGTGACAAAACTCGGCGGCGCCGTCGAGCTGGTCGGCGCAGGCTCGCTGCCGAACGATGGCAAGGTGATTGCGGACGAGCGATAGCCTTGAGGCCACCCGGGGCATGCTCGGTCCACATTGTCGCGCGCGGCATTGTGAACTATTGAGCTGGCTCATGCCTCGTGGAGACGGGATCATCACCTCATGAGCAGCGCTTGCAAAAGTGAGCCGCGACGGCCGGCGGTTTTCTTCGATCGGGACGGCGTCCTGAACCACGACATCGGCTATCTGTTCGAGAGCCACAGGCTGGTCTGGATCGACGGCGCGCGCGAGGCGGTGAAGGCCGTCAACGACATGGGCTATCTTGCGTTCGTCGTGACCAATCAGTCAGGCGTGGCAAGAGGCCTCTACGAGGAGGCGCACGTCCAAGAGCTCCACGACTGGATGGCAGCCGAGTTCGGCAAGATCGGCGCGCACATCGACGCCTTTGAGTACTGCCCGTTCCACCCGGAAGGGACCGTTGAGCGATATCGGCAGGTCAGCCCCCGACGCAAACCGTCGCCGGGCATGATCACCGATCTCCTGGAGCGCTTTCCGGTCGATGTCGAACGGAGCTTTCTGGTCGGTGATCAACCGACCGATCTCGAGGCCGCGCGCGCAGCGGGCGTGAGGGGCTATCTGTACTCAGGCCCCAATCTCGAAGCGTTCCTGAAGCCGCTGCTGCAGCGAAGATAGCCTCGCATCGTGCGGGGGCTTAGCTTCGCGATCAGAACTTCCGAACCAGGTCGATCACTTCGGCCTGCTGCTGGCGCGTGATCTCGGCGAAGATCGGCAGCGAGAGAATCTGGCCCTGATCGCGATGCGCGTTGGGGAATTGCTCCGGCCGGTGGCCAAACCGGGCATAGGCCGGCAGGAACGGCAGCGCGGTGGGATAGTTGATCGCGGTCTGCACGCCATTGGCGTTGAGATGCGCGGCGAGCGCGTCGCGGCGCGGATACCGGATCGTGTAGAGATGGTAGACGTGGCTGCGCGCCGGCGCCACTTCGGGCACCACGACATCCTCGATCTGGTTGAGGCCGGCGTCGTAGACCTCGGCTGCGGCCTGCCGGGCTTCGGTCCATGCGGCGAGATGCGGCAGCTTGGCCGAGAGGATCGCAGCCTGCATGCCGTCGAGCCGGCTGTTGACGCCCTCGATGTGGTGCTGGTGCTTCACCAGCCCGCCATGGCGCGCCAGCATCGCCATCTGCTGGGCGAGCGCCGCATCATTGGTGACGACCGCGCCGGCATCGCCCATCGCGCCGAGATTCTTGCCGGGATAGAATGAATAGGTCGCGGCCTCGCCGAACGTTCCGACCATGCGGCCCTTGTAGCGCGCGAGATGGGCCTGGGCGCAATCCTCGATCACCCAGAGCTTGTGCTTCTGCGCGATCGCCATGATCGCGTCCATGTCCGCTGGCTGGCCGTACAGATGCACCGGGATGATGCCGACCGTGCGCGGCGTGATCGCGGCCTCGATCGCAGCCGGATCGATCGTGAACGTCGCGTCGTCGGTGTCGCAGAACACGACGGTGGCGCCGGAATGGGTGATCATCGCCGCAGTCGAGATCCAGGAATGCGCCGTCGTGATCACCTCGTCGCCCGGCTTCACCTTCAGCGCGCGCATGGCGAGGTAAAGCGCATCGGTGCCGTTGGCGCAGGATACGCAATGAGCGACCTCCGCGGCCGCGGCGAATTCGCGCTCGAAGGCATCGACATAGCCGCCGCGGATGAACGCGTTGTCGCGGATCACGCCGGCGATCGCGGCATCGATCTCGCCCTTGATGGACTGGTATTGCAGTTGCAGGTTGGCAAACGGCACCGGCATCGATATTCCCCCTATTGGCTCGCCAGCAGCCGGCGCGCCGGATTGCCGGCATAGGTGCCTGATGTCGTGATGTCCTTGGTCACGACAGACCCTGCGCCGATGACGACGTCGTCGGCGATCCTGACCGGCATGATCGTGGCGTTGGAGCCGATCGACACCCGGTTGCCGATCACCGTCTCGCGCCACAGCTCCTTGCGTCCGCGCGCCGGGCCGCCGGTGGAGAACGTGTCGTTGACGAACATCACGCCGTGCCCGACGAAGCAGTCCTCGCCGATGGTGACGAGCTCGCAGACGAAAGCATGCGATTGCACGCGGGTGCGTGCTCCGACGACCACGCCCTTCTGGATTTCGGTGAAAGGCCCGATGAAGCAGTCGTCACCGAGCTTGCAGCCGTAGAGATTGCAGGGCTCGACGATCTTGACGCGTTCGCCGAACGCGACGTCGCGCACGTCGGCCTGATGCACTTCCGGCCGATTCACGAAACGACACCCAGCCGGCTCAGCCGCGGCGTGAACCGCAGGGCAACTTCCTCTCCGGTTTCGATCGACTCATAGAGGGCCGAGATCAGCTCCAGGCTCTTGCGGCCCTCGAGCCCGTCGACCAGCGCCGCGCGCTGGTTCTCCAGGCAATCGACCACATGATGATAGTAAGCCTGATGGCCGAAGCCGTAGACGTTGGGCGGGTTGACCGAGAACTTCTCCACGACGTCCTTGTCCGACGGCAGCTCGTTGACAAAGCGCCAGTGCCGGATCTGGTTGACCGCGAAACCGGAGATCTCGACCGTGCCCTTTTCGCCCAGGATCGACAGCGAGCCTTCGAGATCGGTCGGGCGCGCCGCGGTGGTCGCCTCGATGATGCCGAGCGCGCCGTTGCGGAACTTCAGCGTCGCCACGGCGGTGTCCTCGGTTTCGATGTTGGCGAGTGCCGTCGTCGCGCGCGCATGCACGCTCACCACGTCGCCGAAGAACCACTCCAGCATATCGACATGGTGGCTCGCCTGATTGGTCAGCACGCCGCCGTCATAGGCCCAGGTGCCGCGCCAATCGTCCTGGTCGTAATAGGCCTGGTCGCGGCACCAGCGCACCCGGACCGTCCCCAGGATGAGCTTGCCGAAGCGACCGGCATCGAGCGCCTCGCGTGCCTTGACCACCGGCACATTGAAGCGGTTCTGCTTGACGATGAACATCTTGATGCCGGCCTCGTCGCAGGCCCGGATCATGTCGTCGGCATCCTGCAACCGCAGCGCCATCGGCTTCTCGACCACGACGTGCTTGCCGGCCCTGGCGCAGGCGATCACATGCGCCGGATGCAGCCCGCTCGGCGTCAGCACGGCAACGGCGTCGATATCCTTGCGCGCCAGGAACTCGTCTATGTCGTAATGGGCGGGAACGGCGAACTTCCCGGCAATCGCATCGGCACGCGCACGAAGCGGATCGCAGACTGCAACCAGGCTCGCTCCCGCGATGTGATTGCCACCCAGGAGATCGGAATGGCGCTTGGCGATACGCCCGCACCCGAGCAGGCCAAATCTGATCATGCAACAGGCCCTGTCTTGTCTCGCAGCCGACCGTTGCAGTCAGCCGAAAAGCCGAGGGAACAAGCGGCCTTGCGGGCCGCAGCATAGCGTCCATTACCCAGAAAACGCGGGATAAGGCAAGGCCTTGCGCCGATCGGGCAACACGGCCCGCGGCGGATTTGTTGCGCAAGGCAACGCCGCCCCTGCATCACCGGGCAGGAAAAGCGCCACGAAGCACCAGCCTATCCTTGTCGTCCTAGCAGCGCCGTGGCATGTCGTTGGACCCAGGAGGCGTCATCGTGTGGCGATTATTCGGACCCAGCCTGGCCGAATACGACGATCACAACGAGACAGGCCAAACGCGGAGCCCGGTACGGCGGCAATGAGAATGAACCATCGCGTCATGCAGCTGGAGCCGGATTTGGGCTGGCGCCAAGCCAAGCTTGCCCTGCTCGCCTATGCCCACGTCGCGATCTGTTGCATCTCTCTGTACTGCATCACGATCACAGATTCTTTCCCGGGCGTCATCGGCTTCGACAAATCGCACCTGACATCTGCGATCCTGAACGTTCTGATGTTCAGTCCCGTCGTCATCCTGTTCGCAATCAGCTGCTTCAGCTTCGGCTATCTCGTCGGCTTTTACTTCTACATCATGGTTCTGGGATATCTCTGGCTGATCGAGTTTTCGCTGCTCGACTACGATCACCGCCTGGCGCTCATCTCGATCGTGCTGTCGGCGTTCGCCTTCCTTGTCCCCACGCTGTTTATCACCGCGCCGATGCGGCAGGCCGTCGTCATGCCGGCCCGCGCCTTTCACATGATGCCTTCCGTCATCCTGATCGCCTCGGCCGCGATCATCGGCATCGGCGCCCTCTACAACCTCAAGCTGGTCGATCTCAACGAGATGTACAAATATCGCGCGGAGGTCGCATTGCCGGGCATCCTGCGATATGCGGTCTGGATCGTCTCAAACGCCCTGTTGCCGCTCGCCTTTGCCTGCTTCGTCACCAGCAAGCGGCTCTGGCAGGCAGGGATCGCGCTCGTTCTGATGCTCCTGATCTACCCAATCATGCTGACCAAGATGGCGCTGTTCGCGCCGGTCTGGCTGCTGTTTCTCGCGCTCGTCTGCAAGCTGGCGGAGGCCAGGGTTGCAACGATCCTGTCGTTTTTCCTGCCCGTCCTGATTGGCATGATCCTGTTCGTGCTGGTCAAGACCGACTTGTTTCCACTGACCCCCGGACTGGTCTATTTCGGCACCGTCAACACCAGGATGGTTGCGATCCCGTCACTCGCCCTCGAAATCTACAACAACTACTTCTCGGCACATCCGCTGACCCATTTCTGCCAGATCAACGCCGTGAAGCTCGTGGTCGCGTGCGCCTACAACGAGCCCATATGGGCCGTCATGGCGAGGTCCTACGATCTCGGTGCTTTCAACGCTTCGCTGTTTGCCACCGAAGGCATCGCTTCGGTCGGCCTCGTGCTCGCCCCGGTGTCCGCGCTGGGCTGCGGCCTGATCATTGCTCTCGGCAATCGCCTCTCGTCCGGGCTGCCGCCGCAATTCGTGCTGCTATCCGCCGGACTTCTTCCGCAAGTTCTTCTCAATGTACCGCTTTCGACAGCCCTGCTCACGAACGGCACCGGACTGCTCTTCCTGCTCTGGTACATTGCACCACGGTCGGCCTTCGACCAGACGGCGGCGTCGACAGTCGCAGTGAGCGACCATCGACCAGGTGCTGAGGCCGCCTAGTGCTTCGATTCTGGGCGAATGGCAGCCGGAGCGCCTGCGAGATCGCCTAGGCGCGAATGATATTGTCCGCCGGCTGGGGAAACTTTCCGCGACAATCGACCAGCAGCGGCGCATGCGCGCCGAGCAGTTGATAATCGAACTTGTCGTGGTCGGTCGCAAGCAGGACGCAATCGAATTGCCGCAGATTGTCCTCGGTGAGCACGACACTCGACAGATCGAACGAATGCGCCCGCATCTTCGGGAACGAGGGGACGTGCGGATCGCTGTAGGACACCTTGGCGCCGAGATCACGAAGCCGCTCCATCAACGCCACCGAAGGCGATTCGCGGACGTCGTCGACATTCTTCTTGTAGGCGATGCCGAGAACCAGGATCGAACTGCCGCTGATCGACTTGTGCCTCTGATTGAGCGCCAGCGAGATCTTCGACACCACGTAATCCGGCATCGAGGAATTGATCTCTCCGGCGAGCTCGATGAAGCGCGTGTGCATGCCGTATTCCCGCGCCTTCCATGTCAAATAGAACGGGTCGATCGGAATGCAGTGGCCGCCGATGCCGGGCCCCGGGTAGTACGGAACGAAACCGAACGGCTTGGTTGCCGCCGCGCGGATCACCTCGTGAATGTCGATCCCCATCTTGTCGGCAACCATCTTCATCTCGTTGACGAGACCGATGTTTACCGAGCGATGGATATTCTCCAGGAGCTTGGTCAGCTCGGCGGCCTGCGTCGAGCTCACCGGGACGACCTTGTCGATCACCTGACGATAGAGCGCGATGCCGGCCTCAAGACATGCCGGCGTGCAGCCGCCGCAGACCTTCGGGATCGAACGCGTCGTGAAATTCTGGTTGCCGGGATCTTCGCGTTCCGGCGAGAAGACGAGAAATACGTCCTTGCCGACGGTGAAGCCGCACTTTTCGATGCGCGGCTTCAGCTCCTCCTCCGTCGTACCGGGATAGGTCGTGCTTTCGAGCGACAACACCATTCCCCGGTGGAGATACGGCAGCAGCGACTCCGTGGTGTTAAGCACGAAGCTGAGATCGGGCTCGCGATACTTGTTGAGCGGCGTCGGAACGCAAAGGATAAGCGCATCGACCTCGCGGGCGCGCGAGAAATCGGTCGTCGGCTCGAACCCAAGCTCCGTCGCATTCTTGATGCTGGCGCTCGAGATATGCTCGATATAGGAGCGGCCGGCACGAAGCGCGTCGACCTTGGTCTGGTCGATATCAAAGCCGATCACCTTGTAGCCGACCTCGCAATAGCGAAGCATCAGAGGCAGGCCGACATAGCCCAAACCGACGATGCCGATCTTGGCCGTTCTGTCGTTGAGCTTCGCGATCAATTCGGAATTCATTTCATCACTCGTACGGGGTTGTTATGGATAATCGGCCTGAAAACCATCTAACTGGGCCTCTGATAGCGCCATAGCGGCAAAGCTACAACCCTGGAAGCCATGCTGGAGGCCTCTCCCGACGGCAAGGCTAGCGCGGACCGCCTGAGCTCAACAGGCGCGCGACATGGTAGGCAGCGCGACCAGTCCCATACTCGTCGATATCGCGCCGAACCGCCTGCGACGACTGCCTCCAGAGCCGGTTCCACCCGTGCGTGATGGTCTCGGTCCACTCGGTCTCGTCACGCAACGTGATGCACGGCACACGATGGAAATAGGCCTCCTTCTGTACCCCTCCCGAGTCCGTATAGACTTCGAGGGCGTTGTGCAGAAGCTTCGCCATATCGAGGTAGCCCACCGGATCGATGACCTTCAAGCCGCTCAGATCGACCCCCATCGCCAGCGCAGCCTGTCGGGTGCGTGGGTGCAGCGGGAGGACAACCGGAAACTTGCGCGACTGATCCTGCAAGAACTGCACGACCGCGAGGAGCTGCTGCCGATCGCCGGTGTTCTCGGCGCGATGGATCGTCGCGAGCGCATATGTCTTCGAGGCCAACCCGAGATTGGTCAATATCGCCGAGCTCTTCTCTGCCTTGTCGGTCACGAACAGGGTCGCATCGTACATCACGTCCCCGACGTGATGTACGCCGGCCGTCACGCCTTCAGCGGCGAGATTGGTGACGGCCGTGGTCGTCGGACAGAGCTGCAGAGCGGAGAGATGGTCTGTCACGACCCGGTTGATCTCCTCAGGCATGCGGCGGTTGAACGATCGGAGGCCCGCCTCGACATGTGCGACCGGAATGTGCAACTTCGACGCCGCGAGAGCACCGGCCAGCGTCGAATTGGTATCGCCGTAGACGACGACCCAGTCGGGCTTTTCCTCGAGCAGGATCGGCTCGATCGCCATCAGCATGCGTCCCGTCATATCGCCATGGCCGCCGCCATTGATATCGAGATGATGTCGCGGCTTGGGAATGTCGAGCTCTTCGAAGAAGACGTCGGACATGTTCGGATCGAAATGCTGGCCGGTATGCACCATCACTTCCGAGAGCCCCTCGGTCTCCCGGATCGCGCGACTGACGGCCGCGGCCTTGATGAACTGCGGCCGGGCACCAACTATAGTCAGAATCTTCAGCGTCATGGCCTCTACTAACGGTGTTGCGATTCAGCCAGACGATGATCCGGTGCGTCGACAGGGCTCGCCGAGATCGTCTTTTGAATCCCTTCCCTGAACTGCACAAATCGCCGCAAGTCCAAACGAGATGCAAGGCGGCTCAGATCAGGAACAATATCGACGGCAGGGGTGTTCGGGTTCACGATCTCGAACTTCGGTTCGAGGCCGAGCTGCTGACCTATCGTGTTCGCGATCTGCCGGATTGAGAGCGTCTCGGGGGCGGCCACGTTGAGCGTATCCGTCCAGGACGACGCAATGCTCGCAAGGATGACCTCGACGATGTCGTCGATGAAGGTGGGAGCGAGGCGAATCCCCTCCGCGCCGCCAGAGAGCTGGATCGCCCCACCGTCCTGGATCCTGCGTACCAGTTGCGGAATGAGTCGATCGCGCTGGCCAGGGCCGTACGGAAAGAACAACCGCAGAGTGCTCAGGAAAAAAATGCTGGAGAACGGCTTCGCAACGACTTCAGAAGCAAACTTGCTCGCGCCGAGGAAGCCGGGGGGCGCAAGGCCGGCATCCTCTCTCAGCGCTCCTGCGAACGGCTCGTAGACCGCCCCCGACGAAAGCAGGCAAAAATGCTTGACTGCCGCCCGGGCCGCCCAATCCAGCAGCCGCATCGTCATGCCGACGTTGACGTCAAACATCTCGCGCGAATCCGCGGGGAAATCGCGGTAGCGCCGCGACTGAGCGGCATGAACAACAACATCGATGGCCTTGGGGAAGCTGGAAGCTTCGATCGAAGCCGCTCCATCCCAAACCACGCTCGTTCCGAAGGCGACCGACGTTCCCGGCCGGCAGACGCAGAAAAGCTCGTGCCCCTCGGCCACCAACCGAGGGCCGAGAGCGGAGCCGACGAAACCGCTACAGCCCGTCAATAGTATCCGCATGCCCGTGTCAGACCGTTGGCTTCGTCAGCAAGACCGAAATCCCGTTCGGATTGGAGTCATTGAAGGTATAGTCCTTGACTCCAAGCTCCTTCATCCAGCCCGCAACCTCGTCATCACTGTGCTGCCAGGCGTTGTGCGGATGATACCAATCGAAGTTGACCATATTGTTTGTTTCATAGTCGAACGCCTCGTTCCAGAAGCATTTCAGGAAGTTATAGTACAGCAATCGCTGAACGTTGTGCGTTCCTGCGGGAATCCCGAGCACCGGTATCGGCTTCTCAAGCGTGATCGTGGCGTTCAGCCGCGATAGCTCCCGGCCCAGCTCCGTGATCCCTTCGCACGCCGCATAGCATTCCTCCGCGGAGAGCGGCATGAAATTCTGGCGGACGTGTTCGTCGGCGAAGACGCGCACGGCTCCCATCTTCCGATAGACGTAGAAGAAGAACTGGCCGCCGGGCCTGACCTTCCGGTACAGGGCCTCCACCGCCGCTCTGGTGTTGGGCGTGTGATGTAGCACTCCATCCGCGATGATGAAGTCGAACGTGTCGTCGGGGAACGGAGCTTCCATCAAGTCGGCCTGGACGACCGAGCAATTCTCGAGATCGCGGGTATTCTCGAACGTCGTCAACGCCGCATCAGACACGTCGAGCGCGAACACCTCGCCCGGGCAGTTCTCAGCGATGAACCTCGTGTTGAAGCCCGACCCTGGACCGACCTCGAGCACGCGCTGCTTGGACCGGTAGAAAGCCTTCAAGGCGTCCAGATCGGGCAGCCCTAGCTTCTTGCAATACCAACCGAACAGAAATTCCTTGTGCTCGGGTTGTAGCCCATACTGCTTGAAGCGGCGCCACTTGTCCGAGAAGGTCTGATTTGTCTTGGCCTGCTCATCGGCTTCCGGCCGGCTCTGCGCGGTCGCCGGCTTCGGCAAGCCGTAGCGTGAGCAGAAATCGGTCAGGTCGGGCTGCATCGGGCCGCTCAGGAAGCAGGGAACCCCGTGCAGAATCGGATACCACAGCGATGCATCGGGCGTCCGCAGCACGCCTTCGATGACCTGGCCTTCCTGTTGCGTGAAAGCCTCAAGCTGAAGCTCCATTCCGTTCGGGCGGAGACGTGAAGACGCAACGGTTCGCATAAAACTAGCTCCTACAACTGCAACTAATGGAGGGCGCCGCCATAGGCACCATGTTGCTTGCACCAGGACTCAAAGCTGAGCAAACACCAGATCAACGCGACATGGTTTGCTTTTTGCTCGAAATGCTCGTCCAGAATGCGACGTACGAAGTCGTGTTGGAATACGCCTCGCTGCCTAATGCGGGATTCCGAGAGTTGCTCCTCGATCCATGAGCGCAGAATTCCTCTGTACCAAGACGCGTCCGGAGGGCCAAATCCCATCTTCGGTTTCCGGTAAATCGTGTCGGGGACCAGCGGCCGGACAGCTTCGCGAAACAGGATCTTGCCCGTGGTGCCGTCGGACAGCAGGCCCCAATCCACGCCGAGCAGATAGTCGACCAGTTCGTTATCCAGAAGCGGCACCCTGGTCTCAAGGGAATGCGCCATGGACAGCTTGTCTTCCAGCGACAAAAGACCCGGAAGATAGGTGGTCAGGTCGACGTGCATGACGGCGTCCCAGGGATCCCGCGACGGAACCGACCCGATCGCATCTCCGATCGCAGCGAGCGGATCGAAACCACCTGCGGCCCGCAGAAATTCCGGCGTAAAGGCATCGCCGATCTTGTCGGCCGATACCGGGACGTTAAGGCTTGCCCGGTAGAGCGCAAACGGATCCCGCGAGGCCGCCGGATCTCCCGCCGCGGCGCGAAACCGCTGCATGACACGCTGCATCAGGGAGGCCGGAGCCGCCCTCGGCACAATGGCGTATCTGCCGACATATCCTCCAGTGACTTCGTCGCCGCCCGTACCCGACAGCACGACCTTGGCGTCCTGAGCGACGCGTTGCGCGATCAGATAGTTCACATAGGCCATTCCCATGCGAGGATATTCAATCGCGCCAACCGTCGCATCGAGATGGCGAGCCAAGGCATCCTGCGGCACCATGAGCTCGACACGTTCGATGTCGAGCTGCTTTGCGACCTCCCGGGAGAACTCGCGTTCGTCGACGAATTTGTCGACACCGACATTCTCAAGATCGAAGATGCACGAATACGCGCGGACGACCGGATCGATCTGGTGCGCACCTGCCGTGATCGCCGAACTGTCGATGCCGCCCGACAGATAGGCCATGACCGGCACATCCGCAGCCAACTGCCTGCGCAACGCCGCCTGCAATATTTCGCCGAATTCGCCTGAAGCCCGCGCCAGACCAGGCGCGTATTTGCGATGGTAAGAGGCAGCCCAATAGGTGCCGCTCGAACTCCCATTCGCCGTAAATCGTTCGAACGTACCAGGCTTGAGAAGACGGACGCCCCGGAACGGCGTGCGCCCTCCCCAATTGTTCATCAGCGTGAAGTACTCCAACGTCGCTGACGCATCGAACTGCTTGTTTACCAATCCGCTGGCGTACAGCGCACGCACTTCCGAGCCAAACACGAGACCTTTGCCCGGCAACTCCGCGACGTAGACCGGCTTGATCCCGTATCGGTCGCGGGCGATCACCAGCTCACGCTGGCTTTCGTCCCAGATGGCGCAGGCGAACATGCCGTTCAGCTTGTTGAACAACCTGTCCTTCCACTGCTCCCAGCCGTGGACCAGAACCTCGGTGTCCGAATGGTCGGTCGCAAAAACATGCCCGGCGGCCTCAAGCTCTTTTCTCAGTTCGCGGTGATTGTAGATCTCTCCATTGAAGACCACCCATACGGTTGCATCTTCGTTGCACATTGGCTGGTTGCCGGTGGCGAGGTCGACGATCGCAAGCCGGCGGAAGCCCAATGCGACATCTGGCGACAAATGGAATCCACCGTCATCAGGCCCGCGATGCTCGATACTGGCCGCCATCTTCCGAATCCGGGCGTTCACGTCCGGACAGGCGCCAAAATGCAGAATGCCAGCAATGCCACACATCTGAATCTACTCGACCTCGGCGCCCGCCGGCGCCAGCACGAACTTACTGTCGGGGCTGCGATAGGCTGCGATCATCGCCCCGGCAATATGATCAGGATCATGCCATCGCTCGACATAGCGACGCGCCCGCTTCCCCAGCTCAGTCCACTCGGCGCGACGCTCGAGAATAGCCGCAAGATCTTCCGTGAGCCGTCCGGGATCGACGTTCAGGATCGCAAGATCATCCCGCATGGCCGGCGGGACGAACTGCAGGTCGCTTTCCCTGACGTAGCATACCACCGGCTTTCCTATCGCCATCATCTCGACGGCAAAGCCGCCGTACCAACCCGCAAGCACCTGGTCAATGGCAAGATCGGCGGACCTGTAAATGGCCATCGCCTCCTCATGCGTTTTCTTTTCAACCAGGATGAGCTCGAAGTCGAACCGGGACTTCAGACGCTCCAACGCATCGAGTATCATCTGAGTGCCCTTGATACTTGCATCGCTCGGCGCGTGGACAATTCTCGGCTTGCCTTCAGCGCGGGGATACTCGGGCGAGAAATGACTGATCTCCACGTTGGCGTAAGGCAGGAACTGCCCTCCCGGGACGACGTGCCCCAGTTCCGGATTGAGATAGAATACGCGGTCAAACAGCGGAAGCACGCGATCGATCAGGCGGGACCGGCGCGCATCGAGCGACGTGACGCAAGCCTCATAGGCGGAGCAACGCCCGCTGGCGCACATGGTCCACTCGTTTCGCCGATTGCCCTTGCCCGCAAGTCTTGCGTCGCATCCCTGCAGGGTCATGAACCGCTTCTTGCCCAACCCCTTGGCCAGCTTGAGATCGATCGTCACGAGCCGATTCAGCAGCGGCCCCATCCGACCTAC
Source organism: Bradyrhizobium sp. USDA 4011 (assembly GCF_054063415.1). Taxonomy (NCBI): domain Bacteria; kingdom Pseudomonadati; phylum Pseudomonadota; class Alphaproteobacteria; order Hyphomicrobiales; family Nitrobacteraceae; genus Bradyrhizobium; species Bradyrhizobium sp. USDA 4011. The sequence goes on along the minus strand of NZ_JBSSGG010000001.1, from coordinate 7,157,594 downwards.
GCCCTCGAACGCATAGCCTGGATACAGGAACGTTGTTCCAAAATAGTAGTGGAGCACATCGTAGCGCAGGAGCGCGGACAATCCGAACCACGCGCTTCGGGCCACTTTCTGAAAGTTACTTGCCGTGTCATCGTACAGAACCTTGTCGGCCGGGTATCGAAACCAGGTCCCGCTACGAATGACCAGGTCGCTCCTGTTTCCGCGCCGGCGCTCGGCACGCGAGAGTGACCAGGGCTGATTACCGATATTGAAGGGGCCGTGAAGGATTTTCATCTTGCTGAGCGAATGTGACGATCTGTGCGCGTCGCTGCCATGCATCGCGATGGTGGTTCAGGCCCGAACGGATTCGATGTGCCGTCGATACGCTGCCAACTGCAACTCGACGATTCTCGCCGCGGAATGATATTTCTGGATCCAGGCTGCTCCGGCAGCGCCGAGTCCACGCCGGTCGTCCCGATCCGCGACGATCTTGCGAAGCGCCTCGGCGATCTCACTCTCGGTCGATGCTGACAGGATGGGAGGCGCTTCGGAAAAGAACTCCCTGGCCGTACCCGGATCCACGTTCGTGATCACGCGCCTGCCAAGCGCCAGGGCCTCAAAGGTAATTCCACCGAATGATGGAAGAACGAACTGATCCAGCACCGCGTGGCTGCGGAGATACGTCCTCCACAACTCTCGTTTGCGCATGGGCGCAAGCCACTGCACCTTGTCATCGAGCCCCAGACTTCTTATGAGATCCCGCGAGGCGTCAAGGTCGCGGCCCCAGGCGATCATCGCAAGTCGCAGCGCAGGGGCTTGCTGCGCAACGCGCGCGAAGGCACGGATCAGCCGGTCATTACCCTTCACCAGGCTGGGGTCCGGGTCCCGCCAGTCTTGGCGGGTCGGATGAAAAACGACGACGCGGTCGTCGGGCGGCCTTATCGAGCTATTCCTCGCCCCGAATTCAACGAGCTTCGTATCGTCGAACGCATGCGGAAGCGGCGTAATCCGATCCGGCGGCACGCCAAGCCGTCGGGCGGCAGGCACGCAATCGATGTTGGTGACGAAGACGTGGTCGGCCCCGAGGAACACTGTGGCGGTGAGCCGCCCGAGGCCGTCGTCCTGAAACGGGATTGCTCTCAACGTTCCATGCTCATATCCGAAATAGGGGCGCTGCGCGAGCAGCGGCCAGGCACCATCGGTTGCGTAGGCCTGGATGACGTCAAATCGGTCCAGCAGGCCCATGAGCGGCGCGAGCCGCGCCCGGTAGCTGCCAAAGTCCGCGGCGCTTGGCGGAGAACCCGGCGCACGCCCTTGCCGCCAGACATCAACAAGCCGCTGCTGCTCCGGATCATCCCTTGCCAGAACGCGTCGCATGAAGATGTCGCGCGCCATTGCGGGGGATCGACGAATCCTCCGTCTTATCTTCTGGCCAAGACGGATCACGCGGGCAGACGCTCTCTGCGAACACACCGACTGCCGGGCTCGATCCAGCGAACGTCGGAATTCCTCGGCGAGGTCCGGCTGCCCGCCAACCTCAGCGGCAATCATCGAGCAACATAAATTCAGAGGTCCAGAGGCAAACCATTTGGGTCGCTGGTAGCCTCCGAGATCGACCCTGGTCCAATCCGGAAAGAATGGATCTCCGAGGTCTCCCTCGAACGTCGCCTCCTCCCATTCCGGGGAAGCCATGATGTGGTAGTTCTCGTAGGCGATGACGTAAGCGTCGACGCCGTGCTGGCGCTGGATCCTGGCATTGTTGAACGCGTTGTTCGCGATGTTGCCGAGGTGCAGTACGCGCAGCGCTCGCCCATGCTGTTCCTGGAAACGCCGATGCCAATCGAAGCCAGCTAGCTGTGGCCGAAGCGAAGACACGGTTGCGCTGGACGTGTCGACCGATGTCACCGGAAATACCCTTGCCGTCCGATCATCAAAATGTGGTCCTGGCGAGCTCACCGAGACCTTCTGAAGCAGGGTGCCTCGCGATCTGGAACGGGTGCTGCCAATTGCTGGCGACAGGAATAGCGTTGCGTCGGGCTTCCTCTTGTTCCTGCGCGTGCCGAATGCGATCGACGACATTCGGTGGAAAGTTTGCAGTCTCTCGATAAAGCTGTCCAAGCCGCGCAGCGATCGCCGATATGCCGTGCCATCGTTCGACGTAGCGCCGGCCCTGCTCGCCTATCGTGCGAAGGCTATCCCGATTACGGATGACCCACAGCAATGCCTGCTCAAGTTCATCCGGAGTTGCGTTGATGATCGGGCATTCCTCCGGCGCTTCGACGAGATCCGCACTTCTAACGAAGCTCAGGACCGGCTTGCCGAGCGCCATCGCCTCGAGCGCGGTGTAGCCGCAAGCACCGCCGATAAACTGATCCGCCACGATGTCGGATTGGGCGAAAAGCGCGAGAACCTCACTGTTGGGAACGCCTTGTACCTTGCAATATTCGATGTCGTATCCCTGCGCTTTCAGCCTGTCTATCGTCCGCTCCAGGTATTTTGAGCCCTTGAAGTGCGTGTGATTTGGCGCATGAGCGATACGAAGAGGACCGGATGGCGGCGTATCCGGGAGAACCACACTGAACCGATCCAGATCCAACGGCCAGTAGTTGATATGTCTTGCCGCAGGCATGTAGGTCAGCATGTCGCCGAGCGAGACCAGCGCCGTCACGGATTTGCTCAATTCGGAAACATAGTGTTGTGCCTCTGCGTCGTGACACGTGCAGTATTTTGGTGGCTCCTTGCAGTCGACGCAGAAATTCCATTTACCGAGGGCCAGAGTCGCAAGCCTGGTTCGAACATCGGCCCCATACGCATAGATATAGACCCGCTTGCCGGCCCGCCGCAGAGCGGCAAGCTCCTCGGAATTGATCTGCAAGCGCTCCGTCGAATCAAGCAACCCGCGGTCGGCGAAGAAGTGAAACACATCATACCGAACCAGGGCCCACGCGAGCACCAAACGCTGGAACGCAGGTCCGAAGCCATACCTGAGCGCCAGAACGTACGGGCGATGGAGATCTAGATCGAAGCGTGACGTTATGACGTAGGTTACGTAGACGAGCGAAGTTGATCGAAGGCCAAGCGCCCGATCGGCCCTCGCTTTGAGCTCCAGCGTCAAAATCGGAGTTACGCCCCACAAGCTCCTGGGTTGTCCGCGCCGCAGCCGTACGGCTCCAAATCCTGGAGCGATGTAAATCGCGAGCTTGAGAATGCCGCGCGAGAGTGCGGTGGCGCAGCGCCCGACCAGGCTCAAAAGCCTTTGCTTGAGTACCAGCAGCTTGTAGCGGACTATTGCCGCCCGATCTGGCGATTTCGCAATCGACCACAATGAGAGCATCCGTCTTCGAACGCTCCGCGGCAACGCCAACCGCGCGAGCGATCTCAGTCGATCTCTCATTGCATGGATCCGTAGGTCCGGGGTTTTCTTAGACCGTCGTAGAGCGAAACGACCTTCTGCCACTCCGACTTTGCATCCAGCGTCGCGAGAGCCTTTCGCGTGCTGGCGGCGAAGGTCGCTCGCAGATGTTCGTCTTGTGTCAGGCGGTTTATCGATTCCGCGATGGAACGCGGATCGTAGGGATCAAACGTCAACCCGACCTCGTTGTCGAGCACAAGGCGCTTCGCTTCCGGATAATGCGCAACCAGGACGGGAAGATCGGCTGCCATATATTCGAAAATCTTGTTGGGAAGCGCAAAGGTGAAGTTGCGACACAAAGCCGGCAACGTCCAAATCCCCGCGTCCGCCCCTCGGGCGGCCGCGACAACGTCCTTCGATGGAACCGGTGGCGCAAGCACAACCCTGTCCTCCACGCCGATGCGCCGCGCCAGTGCCAGATAGTCGGGTCCGAACAGTTCCAGAGAAGGACCTCGAACGACGAAAGTACAATCCGGAGCATAGGCAAGGGATTCAATGATTGGCTCGATCAGGCGCGTCGGACCGGTCCCTCCCTGCCACAGCAGAACGAACGTCGAGTCCGGCAGCCCCAATTGCTGCTTCAGCGGGGGATACTCGCGCGACGGCGTGACCGCGATATCGGGAATGTTACGGACCACGAGGGGACGGGTACCGCCGAGTTCCGCCTTCATTGCGTCAGCAATCGAATCACACACGGTGATGGTAGCGGATGCCTCGTTAAGACAACGAACTTCCAACTCCTGAAGCGCCCGCTTCCACTCGGATGGATATGGCACCCAGGCAGACTGTTTTGTATTCCAATGAACATTTTCCGAAAACCACTCGTGGAAGTCGACCACCAGGTGAGCACCTCGGTACCTTGCGGCCGCCATCGCGGCGTACGCCGTGGAGAGATCATGCGCATGGAAGGCAAATGGCGTTCTCTTCACCGCTTCCGAGTAAAGCTGATCCGCAAGATAACCCGGCTGCTCGCTCATGAACGTCGCCGCCGTCCAATCGACGTATTCGATATGAACGCGCGGTCCCCAATCGATATTGAAGGATGCCCCAGCCCCCTCCGAGGGCTCCGGACAGATCACTGTCACGTCGTACCCGGCGGCGCCAAGCGCACGAGCTTCTCTTTCAACTCTTGGGTCCACACGCAGATCGGAGACGACAAGCATCACCACTTCGCGACCTGAGGCGGATCTCCCAATCCGCCTACTTCCAGACTTGGCGTCACCCGCAGCAGATATCATCGGGACCCGAGCTTGTGCCAACCGCGCGCGGCGAATCCCAAGCCGTAACCGCGCGCGGCGAATCCCAAGCCATGAGATCGACGCATTCCAAAGCCCGAAAAGGAAATAGAATACCGGCCGCAACGCGTGAAAAAGAGGAGGATAGTTCTTGATGAAAGATGAGATCCGCTTGAGCATCGTTCTATGGCAACCTAGGAGACCAGCGTCGACGTGACAGGAAACACCACTACCACTGCCCCATCAGCAAATTGCTATACGCCTTGCACTGAAGAGCAACAATTCTTTCCGCGGAATGGAAAGTCGACATCCATTGAGAAGCAGCTTGACCCCGGCCTTGGGTATCAAGAGGATCCTGGATGACCTCCCACATTCGCGCGGCGCATTCAGCGACGTTACCGGCCGCAAGCAGCGGCGGCTCTTGGCCGAAGAACAAGGCCGTCTGTTGCTCGTCGATGGCGGAAATCAACCGGACGCCCAACGCCATTGTCTCAAACCCAACGCCGCCGAGCGCTGCAACAACGAATTGGTCAACCACCGCATGCGATGAGCAGTAGCGCTGCCACAGCTCTCGTTTGGACATGGTCGGGATCCATTCGACCAACTCGGAGAGGCCTAATTCCTCGATCAAATCCTTGCTGTCTGCGACCTCTTGGCCCCACTCGACGAATACAAGCTTGAAGTTTCTCGTCTCACGCGCGACTTCGGCCGCAGCGCGGATGATCACGTCGTTGCCCTTTAGCCAGGATGAATTTCCCCGCTTCCAATGGTGACGGGAGGGACTAAAGAAAATGACAGGCCCGCTTGTCGGAGGGTTCAATTCAGGGTGCGCCCCGCGGAACGCGCGCAACTTGTGATTATCGAACGCGTGTGGAAGGTAGAACACCCTATCCTTCTTCAGTCCCAACCGCTCGACCGAAGGCAGCACGTCCGAATTGGTTACGAACACTGCGGGCGCGCGCTGAAACGAGATCCGGCAGATCACCCCGATCAGGTTGTTCTCGAACGGAATTTCGCGCAACGTTCCGTGCTCGTAGCAGCAGAAATTCTTGACGCCGTTCATCATCGGTATCAGGCCGTCGATGGCATATCCCTGAATGATGTCATAGTGCGGGAGGATGGCCTCGAAGTCCTTTGGATGCTGCGTCACATACTCCTCGCGATACCTGAGGGATTGACCGTCGAGTTCGGCGGGATCCTTCCTGATTTCATCCCGCAACGTCTCAATTTCCCTTGCTCGCGTTACCGGTTCGGACATCGATCGCGCCACGCAGCCTGGCTTCGAGACCCGAATACGCTTGAGCGTCGCCTGCTCCAGGAGCGCAACGAGCGTCAGGAAGCGGTGGACCAGCGAGCGCGCAAGCGAAGACGACGCCTCTTGCATTCCACGAGCGCGCAGCCGGCGAACTTCTTCCCGCAACCTGCTGAGTGCGGCGCGAGCCTCGACATCAGCTTCCGGACCTCTGCGGGCAAGTACCAACCATGCAGCTGCCGAGATTCGGTCCAACCAAACCTCGAAGCGACCAGCGTTGCATTCGCGTCCGAGCACGCCATTTGCCACGAACGTTCCAAGCCATATTCTGTACAAGCTCACCGGCCAAAGCAGGAAACTCAGACGCCGGGGAACATTTTTAGCGGGGGAGCACGCATTTTCGCCGGAACGAGCATCCTGAAGGGCTGCCAACTCCAGTTCCAACCATTTCAAATACGCCGTCGTTCTCCAACCTGCGTTCCGGGCGCGAAGGTAATCAATGCAAAGCGCGGATGGGCCCTGAACAAACCACCGGGGCCGCTTCCATCCTTTCAGGCTTGTCGCCCACCAATCCGGCCTGAAATGATCCTCGCCAAGCGCCGAGGATCCCTCTTGCAGCGCGCCATCCTCCCACTCGGGACACCCCATGATGTGGTAGTAGTTGTAACACAACACGTCCGCTTCGATGCCGTACTTCCGCTGAATGCGGGCGTTGTTGTAGGCATTGTTGGCTATGTTGCCGATGTGAAGAACGCGAAGCGGCCGGCCCATTCTTCGACGGAAGTCGCCGATCATACGCAACGCATGCGCAGTTTCAGCCTCAATCGCCAACGTTGAGCCGGATTGACTCAGATCGCTCTTAAGGCCGACCTCCGCGGCGGGAATTGACACCGGTTTAGGCGCTCCGTGCACTAGTCGCGGGCCAATTCGAGTTCCCGAGCAGCGACTGCTTTGACGGCATCACGAGTTTAGCGACCTGGCGCTTTCGGCGATCCTTGTTTTTAGCCGCTCTGGCAAGTCTGCAGTCGCCACATACAGATCCGCCAAGTGTCTGCCGAGCGCTTCAACCGAGTAGTTCTGCCTGACATATCGAGGACCGGCGGCCCTGGCCTCCGAAAGCCGCGTGCGGTCCGAAATCAGCTGACGCAACACTTCCTCTATCGTGTCTGGGTTTGCTTCAATTACCGGGCAGGCTTCACGATCAGCCACCGCTACTCCATCGTGCAAATAGCAGACGACGGGACAGCCTAATGCCATTGCTTCAACGGCAGTTAGGCCGAAAGCTCCGCTTATGAGCTGATCTACGAGAAGGTCGACCTTCTGCATCGCCTCCAGTATCTCATTGCGCGGCTTTCCACTCAGTTGCACAAGCTCGACTGCCTGTCCTTCCGCCTGCAGAGAGTCGATTGCGCGTTGGAGATACTTCGTCCCCTTAAAATAGGCGTGATTTGGAAAGTGGCCTACAACCAGCTTTCCATCCTTGCTGCCCTGCGGCTGTCCGGGAGACAATCCACTAACATCGACCGTCAGGTACGGCACGTTTCGAGCGCCCGGGATAAGCTTCATAGCTAGCCCGTGCGCAATCACGGCGGTCGAGTACTCTCTGATGACCCGCAGCATCGCAGCGCCGCCTGCATCGTCGCAGACGCAATAGAGGCCCGGATCAGGACATTCGGAGCAGAAATTCCATTCGCCAAGAGCCAGGGTTTGCTCGCGCATTCTGTGGTCGGCGCCATATGCATAGGTGTAGAGCCGCTTCCCAGCTCGGCGATATATTTCCATTTCGCGCACCGCTATTCCAAAGCGGGGACTTCCATAGCCGCCGGCCGGCTCGACGATGCCGCGATCGTTGTAGAAATGAAAGATATCATAATTGGCGATGGCCCAGATCAGCACGAGCCATCGAAACCGGTACAAGTCCTCGCCACGTTCGGCTATGACGCGCTCTTGAAGTTCCGATAATACGAAATCAAAATTCGAGGAAGTGTGGTACGTGGTGAACACGAGCGAGTGGGCGTTCGTGCCCAAGGCGCGGTCTGCAGCAACGCACTCGCGCAGACTGACGATCGGCGTAACACCCCAAAGCGAATTCAACTCGCCCCTCAGCAATCGATCCTCAGCTAGCACGCGACAATCGGCCACAAGCGCACTCCAAAAATCATGCGCTTCGGATGACTGATCGGGATTTAGAAATGGTCGCAGCGCATCCAGCAGGGCGGCAAGGAGTGCGTAGTTGCCCTCCGCAACAGCCAGATTCACGTTTTCAAAGATCGCCCGATCTATGCGCCCTCTCCGTTGCGCAGGAGAAAGCGCTGAAATAGCTGCTCCAAAATTTTGGTTCTTTCGGGCAAATTGCGACAGATTGGGAAAACGCGTCCCCTCAAATAGGCAGTAAGCCGACCGAAATAGCTTCGAGAACACCAACGCGACTCCGCACTTGCCTCAGGCGCAGGCTCGATTGATGCAATCAACCACCAGGCGCTGATCCTCCTCCGTCATGTTCGGAAAGATAGGCAATGTGATCGTCGTGTCCTCCGCAAGTGCCGCGTTCGGAAACTGCTCAGGGCGCAGGCCATACTTGTTCTTGTAGTAGCCGAGCCGATGTACCGCATGCGTGCCCGGTCGGGTCTGAATTCCTGCGGCAGCCAGCGCCGCCATCACCGCGTTGCGGCGCTCGCGATGCCCGTCAACGATACGGATAACGTAGGATTGAAATGCATGCCCATCGACGTCCCCGCCGAGCGGTCGCGCAATCGAATTGTTTCCTGCCAGTAACTCGGAATAGCGACGCCCGAGACGCCGGCGTTCTGCCAGCAGCCGGTCGAGCTTGCCCATTTGCGCCACGCCGACCGCCGCCTGGATATCAGACAAGCGCAAGTTGAAGCCGAGATTGTCAAACGTCGCCATCGTCCATGGGCCGTGAGGCTCGATCGACGGATCCGGAGCGCCTGTCGCGCCGTGGTTGCGCTGCGATCGCACGCGTTCCGCAAGATCATCGCGGTTGGTGGTTACGGCACCGCCCTCTCCCGTTGTGACAGCCTTACGCGGGTGAAATGAAAAGCAGCCTATGTCGCCAATCGCGCCAACCGGCTTGCCCTTATAGGTCGTGCCGATCGCGCACGCAGCGTCCTCGATCACGGCGATGCCTCGAGGTTCCGCAATCGCCTTGATCTCATGCATTGGCGCAGCGAGACCGAACAGATGGACCGCAACGATCGCTTTCGTGCGTGGTGTAATCGCAGCCTCCAGCCGCCCTGGATCGATATTGAACGTCGACAGATCAATGTCGACGAAGACAGGTTTCGCACCGACATACTCGGCGCTGTGCGCGCTCGTCACCCATGTGAAGGCCGGGACAATCACTTCGTCGCCCGGTCCAAGCTTCAGCGCCAAGGTCGCCAGATGCAACGCGGCGGTGCACGACGTGCACGCAAGCGCATGCTTTACTTCATGCTTCGCTGCGATCAACTTCTCAAAGCGCTCGGTCAATGGGCCTTGGGTAACCCATTTCGAGTTGAGACACTCACGCAGGATGGCGATCTCGCTCTCGTCAAAACTTGGCTCGGTGATATTCAATTGAGCGCCTCAGCTGAATGCAGCATCTGGTGGACTGCGACGATACGCATCTTCAACCACTATGCCAGGATGAACGTTAGGGCTCCGATCACGCCGTCTGCTGAGACAATACGCGATCGGGTCATCTTCTTGCCGACTCTGCGCTCAAGCTCGATAGCAAGACCAGCAGAATCCTCGTCTCGAAACAGTCTAGACAACTCCAGCCGCGCCAAGAGCCAGCGCGTGCCGGAATCCGGCGGAAAGCCGGATCTGTGAAAGTTTACCGACAGAGCCGTCGCAATCTCGACAGGTCTCATCCCAACCGGTTCCTCGAGTGATATCCGGTTTCCAGCAATCCTGGATGCGTTGAAGATCTTCTGCTCATCGTAGCTCTTCCGCGTGAGAACGGGCTCGGTTGTTTCGATGATCTTCACCTGCCAGGGAGATCCTGGAAGCACGGCAATAGCCGCAGCATCAGCCGCATCAACGTCTCCATTCCCTACGAAGTAATAGACAGGACGACAGGAGATCTTACGGAGAATTCTCAGGTCGAGGCCACAATCTAAGGTGATGCCGTGGTATTGGGCACCGGCCAAGATTTCTTCATAGATATCAGTGGAGTGCACATAGTCGCGTGATCCCCGAAAAGCGGCTGCTGGTTCAAAGAGGAGCGTCTGCATCTTGCTCAGGCCGTCAAGCCACCGTCGACGACGATTGTCTGCCCGGTGATGAACCGCGCCTCTTCGCTCATCAAGAAGCGAACGATCCCGACAACATCGTCAACCGTCCCTGCTCTACCCAGCGGAGTTCGCCGCACGATCTGCTTCAATTTCGAGGGATCCATGTCGGCAACAAGGTCGGTTTCCATATAGCCAGGCGCCACGGTGTTGACCCGTATTCCCCGGCCACCAAGCTCTCTGGCCAGGGCGCGCGTCATTGCATTGATTCCGCCTTTTGTGGCGGAATAGGCGACCGTCCCCTTGTATCCACTAACGCTAACGATCGAACTAATATTCACCACTACTCCGGCGCCATTGATCATCATGCCGCGGATCGCGGCGCGAGTAAGGTGCAACGGTCCCGCTAGATTGACCGCCAGCAATCTTTCGATGTCGCCGACATCTTGCCGCGCCAGAATTTCCTCGGCCACGATCCCTGCGTTGTTGACCAGGCCTGAAAGCCGTCCGATGCGTTTTTCAAAGTTCCGAATGAGTTCCTTGAACCGGTCGGTCTCCGTCATATCGCACTCAGAGAAGACAAACTGATCCGGATAGTCATTGAGGAGCGCAGCAACATCGCTCGATTTCCGGCGGCTGAAAGATGCGACCCGATGCCCGTCTGCCAGGAAGCTCTTCACGAGCGCCAAGCCGAGGCCACGACTTCCGCCACTTACTAAAATACTGCGCTTGTCTTTCATCTGGAAACTTTCGTACAGACCAAATCAGTTCTCGGGCATCGGGCGAGCCCGAGCCTTTTTCGACCGCATCGTCGTCAATGAAGCATGGTCGACAATCTCAAACCGGATCGGGACTTTGTATTTTTGTAAACGGCTTCGGCAGTGATCGCGGATTCGCTGGATTGCTTCGCCCGTGTTTTCCGGCTGCTGAAGTGCAACGCGCGCAACGACCGCGTTGCCAAGTAGAGTATGAGGCACTCCATGAACGGCTACCTCTACAACGTCCTCCAGTTCGAGGATCACGTCTTCGACTTCGAGCGGGAAGACCTTCTGCCCACCAACATTGATAACTTCGGTTTTGCGACCGATAAAGCGCACCAATCCGCTGTCGTTTTCCTCGACAAGATCGCCGGTGCTCATCCAGCCATCGGAGTTCACCGGACTCGGCGCGTTCAAATACCCGAGCATGGATGATGCTGATCGAACGTAGAGTTCACCATCGATCACGCGCGTCTCAAACCCGTCCCCTCCAATCCTTATCCATAGAGATTCAGGGTCAGGTGACGAGGAGCGCAGGACCCCGAGCTCGGACAAGCCATAGGTCTGCTTCAGAACGGCATTTGGAAAAACCTCTCTCACTCGCCGAAGTGTTGAGGGTGGCATCGGCTCTGCGCCGTATGTGATCAAACGAATGGAAGAGAGATCGTGCCTTCTCCAAAGACCCGAGCCGATTAGCACGCCCAGGAACGTTGGCGTTGTCGGCAGCAATTCGGCGCGCCCATCCGATACTGCCCGACACACTGCTTCTGGAGATCTGTTGTCCACGCATATCCCCACGCCACCGTCAAACAGACAGGCAAGAAGTGTGTTTACTCCCCCAAAATGATCGATCAGCAGCATCAACAGCATGCGCCAAGCCTTGCGAGGCTTCAGAAACTTCGAGGCGACACGCTCAACATCGTGAAGGATCGCCTTGGGAGTTCCGGACGATCCAGACGTAAACACGATAAGACCCGGATGCTCCTGGGTCCTGAGTTCCTCAATCAGCGCGTGATCACTGCCCTCCAACTCCCCCTGTCGCGCAATTTCTCTTGTGAGCGGATCGATAAACCACCTCACTCTGGCGAGCAACGACAATCGTCCACGCTCCTCGCGGACACCGAGGCTGAAGGGAACGAGGACCATCTTGAGCTTCAACAGCGCCAGGATCAAGCTTATCGACTCGAGGCCATATTCCCCCTCGAAAGCGCAGATATCGCCGGGCGCGATACCCGCCGACAAGATATCCGCCTCCCAGGCCGACATCGCCGCAAGCAACTGACCGGTCGATATTTCTGACTTGCCAATCGCCAATGCCGGCGTGTCTCGTCGGTTCTCCAAGCGCTCCAGCAGGCATGCGACCGACGACGCGCTCCTCGCTACCGTATCAGACATTGCGCCTCACCTTCCAAATGTTCGCCGCTATCTGATGTCGTCAGAAGACTCAGCTTGACGACTCGCATGGGTCGAAGGACTCGCGTTACGCATACTCGGAAACGAACAGCTTGCCCTTCATACGTAGGTTGCCTGAAGGCGATATTGACGCCTTGCAGAATTGCATGCTGCCCCGGGAGATACATTCCAATCAGCCGAGAGAAGCGCGCAGCAACGCAGAACCCCTGAATGATAGGACCGCCGAATCCCTTACTGTGAGCAAACCGCTCGTCGTCGTGAACAGGTGCACGATCGTTTGCAACGATCGCAAAGGCGTCGCGCGCTGCACGATCAAATGCAAACTGCTGCTCGACAGCATCGCCGACGACGATATCATCGATCGTCAGGGCTCTTCCCGCCGTTTCATCGGTGACAAGCACAACTCGTGGCGATCGCGACACAGCCAACCTACCTAGGCCGTCGCATGGACCGAAACAAATTGGACCAGCTTGTTGATCGAATTCAAGTCCTCCACGTCGGCATCCTGCAGAACGAGGTCGAACTCGTCCTCGATGGCCATCAGCACGCTCGCAAAATCGAGAGAATCCAAGAGCCCTTCGGCAAGCAATGACTTCTCGGGATCGGAATTTCCGATCTTTGCAGGCCGTGTTATTCCATTGATGATTTCAACTATCTTGGCGCGAACGTCCGTCATACATCCTCCCTCGATACGAGATGATTAGCGAGAGCGACCATGTTTCCTTGATACAAACATGACGCTGGTCAGGTAACTCTTTATCTTTGACGTTTTCGAACCGTACCAACCCGGACGGCTGGATTTCCGAACACAACCCAATACTCGGGCACGTTCTTGGTAACCGCTGCCGAAATTCCCGCGACAGAGAATGGTCCGAGAGTGCGGCTATCGAGCAGAACGGCCCCTGGGCCGAGATGGGCGCCGTACGACACGACGGTTCGCCCGCACATCGTCGCATTCGGTCCAACATAGCCGTGATCGTCGACAACGCTGTGGTGGCCGAGAACCGCTCCGGCCCGGAGGCTGGCAAAACGGCCTATCCGGGATCCGGGTTGAACCGTGACGCAGGAGGCCACGAAGGCGCCCACACCGACTTCAACATCAGATGCCACCACGGCTCGCGGATGAATGATGGTTCCCCAGCGCTGATCTGGAATTCCAAGGCTTTCGATCCTATCCACCCGTGCCGGCATATCTTTCACCTTTTGAACCGCCGGGCAGAACAGCACGTCGGAGTCGAGTTGCTGCCAGTCCTCGAAGCGCCCAAGGACCGGAACGTTCTGCAAGGTCGTGCCTGACGGCAGCGCATCATTGAGGAAGCCGACAAGCTCAACCGCCTGCCCTGCAGCAGCAGCCTGGTGAATGGCTTCTGCAACGACAAGTCCATCTCCGGGCCCCCCAAGCACAACCAAACGCCGACGAGTTGTACTCAAATCTTTCTCCGCCATTGAAAGAATGATCGTTTCGGCAGTTCAAGTTCCGGTTGGTGTCGGCGTTCGAACCACTCAAAACATTCGCTCATCGTCCACGGGACAAAGCCGTCCTCAACAACTTTGCGAACTGCTTGGTGCATCCCCTCAGTCTTGCCAATGTTCTCGGGATGCAGGTTGACAACGATCACACCGGGAACACCATCGTTGCGAATCCGATCAGCCAGATCAAGGATGCAGTTGGCCGATCGACGATCATCCCAACCATGCACGAACACGACCCCATCACCGATCGCAGTCAGGATGCTCCAATGTTCAGTCAACTTGTCTCCTAGCAAGAGCTTGGACGGCAACAACGAACCATTGATGATGCAGCCGTCGAGCCCTGGCAAATTGGAACTGCCTTCCACGCCATGGGCATTCCAGGCCGCCGCATGTCCCCAATAGCCATCATTTAGAAAGCCATGATTTCGTACGGTCCGCGCCTTCTCTCCGGTCAACCGCTCAAACCATTTTGCCTGCTCGGCGAAAAGATCGGCGTATCGATTGGGATGCTCAAGCGCATCGGGATGAAGACCCAGTTCAAGCCTCCTGCCTGATCCAAGTTGCTTGAGCGTGCTCGCGGTGTGCTTTGTGAGCGGATGAAGATAGTAGGTGATCGGTGTCGATCCGAGCGCCTCTCGCTGTTGCGCATAACAGCTCAGTGCCGCCTGGTCATCATCGCCGGTCACGACGATCGCACCCGCCGCCCCGTTCGGCAGCATCGGCAACCTGTTTACGCTGCACAGGCGAGCCAATACATCGGCCAGCGCCTCGCACCACCAGTCGGCGGGCCGCTCGCGCAAGTTCTCCCCCGCAAGCTGCCCTTCGAAAAGATAGGTTGGCCTCTCGCCGGCAATGCCCCACGCGGCGTCAGTGGGCCGATTGTTCGCGGCCGCTGGATCGCCTTGCCGATAGCGGACAAGATCGGAAGCGAGATCCGTTCCAATGAAAATGAGCGAACCGCCATTCCCCGTCCGCCTGTGAAGCCAGACCGCTTCCTGGCGGTGGTTCGCGACGATCGTCGTGACATCACCTTCAGCCCTGAGGAGCATATACGAATGCAGCGTTCGCAGCCGTGACCAAGGTCTTTGACCGGCAAACCCTGCGTGGAACACCTCAGGTGAGACAATTATTCTTGCTTCGGCCTCTACGCCGAACGCTTTTCCAAATGGCGCGCTGGGAAGGACAGCGATCACGCAACCACCTCGCTCAAGAGCGCTGTTCGCCAAAGGCACGTCGGCAAGGCCCGGGCGGTGAAGCACCACCGGCTCGCCGTCCGGCATCGACGAGGCCCTCTCAAATCCGAACATCAGGAGATGGTGCGCTATCAACGAAGAGCCGGCTTGTCCGGAAACAGTCAGTCGCGCCGGCATCCTCCCAACCTCGTTCAGCGGGTTCGGAGGGTTCGGCGTGTAGAGTTCCGGCCGACGGAACAAGCTACCCTGAATGATCGGAAGGCTTCTCGATCCGAATTTAGTCTTGAACAGAGAGACCTTAGAAATGGGCCAGTCGCGCGGCACCTCCGGAAACCAGGGTCCAAACCGGTAAACTTCGAAACCCGAATGCTTGGCCCACTTTATCGCATTCCAGTGCAGGAAGTCGTTGGGCCTCAGCTTCATCGCGTCGGGCAGGGAAACGCCGGCGAGAAAACTGACCGCGCTCTTGTCGGTCAACAAGATGAGGCCGGCAATTGCGTTCCCATCGTGCCTGGCAAATGCGACGTGAGCGCCCCCTTCGGCAGCAAATGATCTGAAGATTTCTCTGTAGTACTCCAGTCGGGGCAGATTTTCGCCGGTTCTTGTGGCCGATGCGCGCGCGATATCCATATAGGCTTCGAGATATGAGGCATCGCTCGATATCTCGAATTGCAGATTTGATTTATCCGCTTTCCGGACCGCGGTGCGGCAGGTGTTATCCAATCTCGCGAATAACTGTTCAACGGTCGGAGCAAGATCGACCAGCTGATCGGCATTCAGGGTCGAGGAACCGGGGCACGGTAACATTCCCGACGGTCCGAACGCGATACCGAGTTGGAAACCGAACTCGCTGACCCAGAACGGAACGGCCTCCCTCGAGGAATGACGATTTGCCGGCGCGAGATTGTGGCAGTTCAACTGAATGCGATCGACGTCATATAGATCGGCGATAGCGAGTATCTCCTGCATCGCGGCCTGACGCGCGGCCTTCGCTACGCCGGCGCCAATATCGGCGTCGAGCGCAAGACCGGTATGGCGATGAATCCCCGAATGCAGCAATCGCTCGCCAAATGCCATTCCGGCCCCCTCATTGATGAACAAGGGCTGGATGCCGACGAGTTGCGAGTTCTCTTCTAAGGCGAACGACAGGTTCGCGGACGAGAAGAAACGTTCCTCGATCTCGATCCAGGAAGACCGATGTGTGAGCCAGGCCTGCGGCGATTGCAGCGCCAGACTATCCCAAGCACTACAATCGATTTCGCGAAACCGGATGACTTTCATCGCGATTCAAACACCACATTGAAGCGCGTGCCGAAATAAGGATTCAGCGGGTGGATATCGACAATTCTCGTGTCGACGCCGAGGCGACGCCCAAGTCCCACAAAATCCTTGCGGTCGAAATAGTAGGAAATGATCTCGGGCTTGATCTCGATCGAAATCGGCGTCGACAACTTCCTCAATCCTAGCAATCTAGCGATCTTCGTTGCGGGGCCCGATCTTTGCTCGGATTTCAGAATCGTTCCTAATGGCGCCCGTTCCGCTTCGGGTCCAAATTCCTGCTCGAATTTCGTCGTGAGCTTCTTCGCGACGGCCTGCAGCTCTTCCGCCCTTTCGCGGTCTGGAATAGATCCGATCAACACGCGGCCTTGCGGCTTCACCACGCGCAACATTTCCACAATGATCGGCTCTCCTGCCGCAAACGACGGAAAATTCGAGAACACGTCATAACAAAACGCGGCATCGAACCGCCGACCAGAGAATTGGAGGCTTTCGCCGCGGGCCCTCTCAAACTTCGCATTCTCCAGTCCAAGCCGCCTTGCGACGGCAAGCGGCGCGTCCGCGAGGTCAACTCCTACATACTCGCCCACACCCGGAGCGATCACCTTCGCTAAGAACCCGGCTGCACAGCCGACTTCAAGAACGGATGAGCCTCGGCCAGCCTTCATCAGGCCGAGCATATTGAGCCTGAGGTCGTCGAGAAGGCGCCTGTCAGCCCACAGACGTGGATTGCGACCTGCAATATAGCATAGATCTTCGAGCGTCGGCCGCTCGGTGATCGAACTTGCCCTCAGCTCGAAGAAAGCTTCGAGCCTCTCTCGCCATCCGTCTTCGATCATAGGTCGCTTTCTATCTGGCAAGTGAACTTTGGATCATAGAGATAGCTGAAGTGCCATAAGGAATTCCGCGACACCGAGAACTGCGCCGCCTTCTCGACATAGTGCAGGATGGCTTCCGCCCCCTTGGGCAGCATGTGCCGGCACAGAGCCGCAGAAATGTAATATTGACCCTCGCCAAGAGCGAGCTCAGGCACCTCGTAGATGACGCTTCCGCGTTCCGGCAGACCGTCCTCCCCATCGAGGAACAGGCCGCCGTCGTACCCCTCGATTCCGGTCACCGCCTGAAGCCGCGCGGTATCGATCCGCAGACTCGCGTAGATCTGCTTGTGCTCGGAGAAGCCCGACCACGACACCCGGATGCGAAGCGGCTGCCCGTTCTTGACCACGCCGATCGGCTTGCCTTCGACGTCGATCACCTCGACGGAAGTGATCCGCAGGGTGCCGCCGCCAAGCTCGTATTTTCCGGTTTCGGCCGTGCTCTCGATCGACTCGCTCAGCTTCTTGGTTTCCCGGAGATTGCGCGCTTCCTCGATATCCCAAACACTCTGCTCATAGGCCTTGCTGACGCGCTGGGCATTGCCGTGCATCAGCACCCGCCCCTTGTCGATCCAGATCGCCTCGTCACACAGCTCGCTGATCAGCCCGCTCGAGTGCGAGACGAACAGGACGGTGGCGCCGCTTTCGCAGATCTGACGAACTCGCTTCATGCACTTGTTGACAAAGGCGGTGTCGCCGGCGGCGAGAGCCTCGTCGACGATGAATAACTCCGGATCGACGCTGATCGCGGTGGCGAAGGTGAGTCGCGCCTGCATGCCGCTGGAATAGGTCCGGAACGGCTGATCGATCACCTCGGCAAGCTCGCTGAAATCGATGATCCAGGGAACCTTCGCCTCAATTTCCGCTCTCGTCATACCCAGGCACATGCCACCCAGCACGATGTTGTCGCGACCCGACACGTCCGGATGAAAGCCGGTCCCCAATTCCAGGATCGCGGACAGCTTTCCGGCCACTTCAACTCGCCCGGTTGTGGCATCCAGCAGTCCGGCAATGATCTTCAGGAGGGTACTTTTGCCCGCGCCGTTCGGCCCGATGATGCCGACCACGCGCCCGCGCAACACTTCGAAGGAAACATTCTGGACCGCCCAATGCTCATGGTGCCGGGGCTTTCCGGTGATGATCTCCTTCAGGAAGTCCAACGGCTGCTGATAGAGCCGATAGGCCTTTCCAAGGTTAGTGACGCGAATGGCGCACTGCGGGTCCAATGACCCGGCAAGCGGGATCAACTCGCCGGCGTCTCGATTGTCAGAGAGCATTGCCATAGTACGGTTTCAGCTTTTCAAACATGCGGTATCCGAGTCCCAGACTCAGCAACGCGAACGCGAGGGTAACCGCCCAAGCATACGGATGCTTGAACGAACCGAAGAAGAGAACGT
The DNA here is from genome assembly GCF_054063415.1 of Bradyrhizobium sp. USDA 4011. Taxonomy (NCBI): domain Bacteria; kingdom Pseudomonadati; phylum Pseudomonadota; class Alphaproteobacteria; order Hyphomicrobiales; family Nitrobacteraceae; genus Bradyrhizobium; species Bradyrhizobium sp. USDA 4011. The sequence continues at coordinate 7,139,097 of NZ_JBSSGG010000001.1, read as the reverse complement.
CCTGGTAGACCCAGACGAGGTAACTGAACGGATTCGAATAGATCAACGGACGAAGGGCACGCGGCATCCAGTCGGGCAGGTACACCGTCGGCATCAGATACATCGCGATCGAGGTAAAGACCGTAACGATCTCGCGCAGATCGCGAAAGAAGGGCGTGACTGCAGCAAGGGCGAAGCTCAATCCGACCGCCAGAATTGCGTGAACGGCAAACACGACCGGCAGCAGCAGGAGCATCCAGCTGAGCCCCCCCACATGAGCCTTGTAGAGAATGACGAGCGCAAGCGCAGGCAGATGAGGGATCGTTGCAGCAATGGTTGCCGCGATCGGAAGCAGCTCGATCGGAAACACGACCTGCTTGACGAGACTTGCGCTCCCGATCAAGGCTCCGGGCCCGCGAACCAGCGCAGCCTGCATCATCAGCCACGGAACCAGACTTGCCAGGATGTAAGCCGAGAAATCGCCGGGAAAATCTGCGCTGATCGACAGCTTGCTGCCCAGCACGAAGCCGAAGATGAGCAGGTATGTTCCGACCACGACGAGTGGATGAATGAAAACCCACAAGGCGCCAAACCCGTGCCGCGCATGCGCGGCGCTCAGGTCACGATCGACCATCTCCCGCAAGAGATCGGGATATCGCCGGATCTGGCTGATCGTGGTCCATAGGGCCTGAGAGTTGCGGTATGGCGACAAGCCAACCCGCACCCATCTTGCCGCCGGGAAGAGACCGTTCATCTGCACCGCGCTCCCATTTGTGCGTGCCTAAAAGCTGCTTTCCATGATCTGCTCGAGATTGAGCAAAGACCAGATCAGCAGCCGCCTGTTTTCCCGTCCTTCCAGATGTTCGTCGACCAGCGAGCGAACGGTCTTGCGGTCGACCAGGTCGTAGATGCGGGCCGTGTTGCTGAAGAGCCTCCGTTTGACATACTCGATGCTCTCGCCCTTGAACCAGCTGGCATCCGGCGCAGAGAAGCCCTGCTTCTCGCGCTCCGCCACTTCGTCGGGAATATGCCGGCTCATCATCTTCCGCAAAATCAACTTGCCGTCCTTGGTGCGCTCGTAATAGCGCTGCGCCTTGCCGCCGGGCTCGTTTTCGTTGAGGCGAATGACCTCGGTCAGATTGCCGAGCTTCATCTTGGCGGGAAGCTTCATTGCGAAATCGACGAGATCATTGTCGAGAAACGGCACTCTGCTCTCGAGTCCATGCGCCATCGCCAGCTTGTCCTCGACGACAAGCAGCCCGTTCAGGAACGTCTTGGCCTCGAAGTAGAGTGAGTGATTGACGTAGTCCTCGGGCCGCCGCAGCTCCGAGGCGTGCTCCTTGAACACCCCCCTGAAGATATCGATCGGCGAGGTCTGCCTGGCCTCATCCCATACCGGCCCCAATAGCTTCGGCATCGTCCCGCTCGGAACCATGCGCTGCCAGAATCCGAAGTACTTCTCGATATAATGATCGAAGTCGTCGTTCACGACGGCGCGGTAGTAGCGCCAGGGGTATCCGCCGAAGAGCTCGTCTCCCCCGGTCCCGGTCAGGACCACCTTGCCAAATTTGGATGCGAGTTTTGCCGCATAGAAATTCGGATAGGACTGGCCGACGCGAGGCTCTTCCAGATGCCATGCAAGCTGAGGCAATGCCCGCTCCATGTCGCCGGCCTTCAAGACCATCTCGTAGTGCTCGGTCTTGAACAGGTACGACATATGCTCGGCCTTCGTCCGCTCGTCGTATCCGAGTTCGACGCCCGAGGCCGAGTTGAGATCGAAGCCGACCGTAAACGTCCGCATGAACGGCAGTTGGCTCGATGCCAGCGCGGTGATGGAGCCTGAATCCATGCCGCCGGAAAGATAGCACCCGACCTCGACGTCGCTCACGAGCTGCCGGTTCACCGCTTGCCTGAACAGGCGATCGAGCTCGTCGGTCGCCTCATTCTCATCGACGGCGTACTCGGGCTCCTCGAAATGAAAATCCCAGTACTGCACCGGCTCGACGGCCCTGCTGTCCTGCGAAATCTGCAGATAGCAGCCGGCCGGCAACAACTTCACGCCGGCAAACAGTGTCCGCTCAGCGAAGAAATTCTGAAAGCTGAGATATTCCGACAGCCCCCTGATGTCGACGCGCGGCTTGTACTCCGAAAATGCCCGAAAAGCCTTGTGCTCGGAGGCGAACACGAATGTCTGCCCAAGTTCGGCATAGTAGAGCGGCTTCACGCCGAAGCGATCCCGGGCCAAGGTGAGCTTCCGCTCGTGATTGTCCCAGATCGCAAAGGCGAACATGCCGTTGAACTTGAGAAGCGCACCGAGACCCCACTCGGCGAAGGCGTGCAGCAACACCTCGCTGTCGCCGGAAGAGTTGAAGACGTGGCCCCTCGCCGAAAGCTCGACCTTCAATTCCTTGAAGTTGTAGATCTCCCCATTGTAGGTCAGCACAAAGCGGCCGTCGCGCGTCTCCATCGGCTGCCGCGCCGCGTCGGTCAGATCAATGATCGACAGCCGGCGATGACCGAGTCCAACGGGACCGTTGCAGTAGTGGCCCTCGCCGTCCGGCCCGCGATGAGCAATGATATCGGTCATTGCCGTCAACGTGGTGATTGAAGCGGGCCGCCCGTCGCGGTGCAGAATTCCGGCTATGCCACACATGTTATTTTATTCTGGCCGATCTATTCAATGATGTCGGGTGCGAACTCAGATCTGAGCCTTCAGATTTGAGCCTTGGCACGACGCTGATCGACCTGATCGATATGGCTCCTGCGCCAGTCGATCAGCCGCCGCAACCCTTCGTCCAGGTCGATCGCGGCGGTGAAGCCGATCTCCTCCTGCGCCCGCTTCGGCGATCCGATCCGATTGCGCACCAGCGTGGCCTGGCTCCGCGGCGCATAGTTGATCGGTTGATTGGAGCCGGTGAGGTTCAGGAGCTTTTCGGCGATCTGCTTCAGCGAGGTCCGGTGTCCTGTGCCGACATTGTAGAAGCGATCCGTCGCACTCGCGCCCATGGCGCACAGATTGGCGCGCGCGCAATCCTCCACCGCGACAAAATCGAACGCCTCCGAGCCGTCTCCCAGGATCGTCGGCCCCTCTCCCTTGTCGATCGCGTCGAGCATCTTCATGATCACCGCGATATACGCACCCCGGTAATCCTGACGCGGTCCGTACACGTTCATGTACCGGAGGCCGACATAGTCGAGGCCATAGCGGAAGTGGTAGGCACGGGCCATGGCCTCGCCACAGATCTTGGTCGCACCATAGAAGTTCTTGTTGTTGAACGGATGGTCTTCCGTCATCGGCTCCTCGACGGCATCGCCATAGACGGAGGCCGACGAAGACCAGACCAGCCGCTTGACGCCGTTGCGCACGCATCCGTCCAGGACGTTGAACATGCCGTTGACGTTGACGTCAAAGGCCGTCCGCGGGAATTCGTGACACTGCAGCAACCAGAGCGCAGCGAACTGAAACACCCCGTCGGCGCCCTTCAGGGCCGCATCGAGGATGTCGACCTGCGTGATATCGCCGCCGGCCTCGAAAATCTTGACGCGAGGATCGCGCAGCGCGCCGGCAAGGTTCTCATGCGTGCCGCGCACGAAGTTGTCGTAAATGACGATCTCGCCGACATCAGTCTGCGTCAGCTGATCGACCGCATGCGACCCGATCAGCCCGGCGCCCCCGATAACGACAACCTTCTTTCCGCGAATGTCCATCTTCTTCAACCCTCGATTTCAACCAGCGCTTCATGACGAAGCTCATAACGACGGTGAGTGCGCGGGCAGATCAGATCGCTGCCCAGCCGCTCGCCTGCCCTACTCATCCAACCAATTCGGCGGGCCGGATTGCCTGCCATCAACGAAAATGCGGCGACATTCTTCGTGACAACAGCACCGGCTCCGATGAAGCAGTACTCGCCCAGCGAATGTCCGCAGACGATGGTCGCATTGGCGCCAATGCTGGCGCCGCGTCCGATCGGCGTCTTGCGAAACTCGTCCTTCCGCGACACGCCGGCGCGCGGATTGTTCACGTTCGTAAAGACGCAACTCGGGCCGCAGAACACGTCGTCGTCAAGTTCGACGCCATCATAGATCGAGACGTTGTTCTGGATCTTGCAGCCGTTTCCGATCTTGACGTTCGGACCGATCATCACGTTCTGGCCGATCGAGCAGTCCTCGCCGATCACCGTGCGCGGCAGAATGTGGCAGAAGTGCCAGATCTTGGTGCCGCGCCCGAGCACAGCCCCATCGTCAACGTAGCTCGATTGATGGATCAGGACGCCCGGAAAGCGCGGATCCTCGCGCATCTCGCTCATTTGTGCATCGCCTTCTGGGCAAACGTGTGAACGCCGTTGCTTCTGACGATCGGCGCATCGCGAAACGTGGAGACGATATCGATCGAGGGGCGGACTTCGTCCAGCCTGAAGCCGCGCCCGGCGACGATCTCCTCATAGCTCCGCGTATGGAGATCGGTGAACCCTTCCGAGAATTCGACCTCCTCGCCGTCGACGGTGATCGAGCGATAGGTCGTCTTCTTGCCTTTCACGCTGTCGGGCAGGTCGTTGCGGTCCAGGGACAGAAACCAGCTGACATCCGCGCGCTCGCACTCCAGAGAGCCGGCCGCCCTCTCTGCCTCGCGCAGGTGCGCCTCGTTGCGGCTGGCGGGGCCGAACACGAAGCTCAGCATGTCGAAGAAGTGCACCCCGATATTGGTCGCGACGCCACCCGACTTCGCGTCTGCACCCTTCCAGGAGGTGTGATACCAGCGCCCGCGCGAGGTGATGTAGGTCAGCTCGACCTTGTGGCGCTTGTTCGAGCTCGCGAAGCGATCGCGCAGGGCGATGATCGCCGGATGCAGCCGCAATTGCAGAATGGTCGAGATGCGGCGGCCGGTGTCCTGCTCGATGGCGGCCAGCTCGTCGATGTCGCCGGGATTGAGGACCAGCGGCTTCTCGCAGATGGCATCCACGCCCGAGCGTAATGCAAACCGGCAATGCGCGTCGTGCAGATAGTTCGGCGAGCAGATCGACATGTAGTCGATCTTTCGGCCGCCCCTGCGCAACTGGTCGACATAGCGATCGAACAGCTCGAACTGGGTGAAGAACTCGGCATCGGGAAAATGGCTGTCCATGATGCCCACGGAATCGTTGGGATCGTACGCCACGGCCAGATTGCCACCGGTCTCGGCCATCGCCCGCATGTGCCGCGGCGCGATGTAGCCGGCAGCGCCGATCAATGCGTAAGTCGTCATGGGCCCCTCTCTCGAACGTTTCTGCCTGCTTCAGGCAAGCTACCGCACTCGGGGTGAATCGAACATCACACCCAAGCCAAACATGTCCATTACGCCTGCCCGGAGGCAGACGCGGTTACGCCGCAGCGATCAGGTCCGTCCCGACAAGAACACGGACCTTGCGGCCCAACAGGTTCAAGAGAACCGCAACGCGATGCTGATCGCTGGCGTCTTCAACGAGCGCAAGACTGTCGACGAACGCACCTTCGACAATTCGCACTTTATCCCCGGGCGAGAACGCCGGCCTGCGCGCAAGCGTGATGAAGCCGGCGCCGTCCTCCCGCCCCCTCAATGCGTCGATGACGCGATCTTCCACCACCGCGGGCCGGTCCCCGACGCACACGAGGTGTGACACGCCGAGCGTCGATTGAATGGCACGCCACCGCTGCGACGCGAGGTCGATCCCGACAAAGAGATAGCGCGGAAACAACGGACGCGGCACAATCTCCACCTTCCTGGCATGGCTGCGGCGCTTCAGGTAACGGGGGAAATAGATCGAAAATCCCTGCCGCTCGAGGTTGGCGGCCGCCTTTGCTTCGGCGTTGACCTGCGTTTGGACGACGTACCAGCGTGAACCGTGCTCCATGGCCATCACGCCCCCAACGATTGCTTTGGACGCAGGCCCAGCAGATCCGGTGCAAGGACCTTCTCCGTCCCGAAATTGCTGACCGCCTGCTCGAATACACTGCGCGCCGCCGTCAGATGCGTCACGACGACCGCATCGAACGGCTCGTCCACCAGCGCGTAGGAGGAAACGACCTTGACACCGATGAACCGGGTCGCGGTTGCATCGGGATCGACGATCGCAAGGACAGAGATGGGTCCATCGACCGCGCACAGGATCGCGATTTCGCAGAGGTCGGACTGTCCGGCGAGCACCACCCGCCTGAAGCCGAGCGCCTGAGCGCGCTCAAACAGCCTGCCATACTCCTCCTTGGCCTTTCGGAAGAGCGAAAAGGAGTCCGACAGGAACTGGACGGTCAGTCGCGATTTCTCGGAGAAGCCTTGCGGCGTGAGGTAGTAGGCGTATCGCCGCGCTGGCGCCTGCCCGACCTTGACGAAGCCCTTCTTGATCGCCCGCTTCAGGTACGCGTTGACCAGGCCGAGCGCGACGCCGAGATCGGCTGCGATCCGCCGCTGCGACTGCGCACCATCGGCCTCCAGCGAGGTGAGCAGACCGAGCACCAGCCGGTCGCTGTCATTCTCATCTGTCGGTAGAATGCCCGCCATCGCGCCTATCCCCACTGGGGTGGCTGATAGCGCGTTCACCGGATGAACGTCAAGCGAATTCGTTCACGCCATGAACATCGTAAGCTATTGATAACAAATAAATTTACCTAAGACGCATGTGTCATCACGGCCACACCTAGGCCGGATCCCCGGCCTCGGCCAGATACCGCGCGGCAAGCGCCGAATAGCTGTACCGCTGCGCAAAGGCGACGCGTTCGGGCCGCGAACGCGCCGGACCGTCGAGCGCGGCGCGCAGGGACGCGGCGAGTGCGCCGGGGTCATCCGGCGCGCATCGCGCAGTCACCAAATCCTCGAGCCCGGCAAGCGCCTGCGCTTCGCAGGCAATGACGCTGCGCGGCGCGAACAGGCAGTAGTCGAACAGCTTGTTGGGGCTGATGCCGTGATGGTAGAGCGCGTTCTTGTGGAAGGCGACGACCGCGCAATCGGACGCGTGCAGCATGCCATGCACGATCGACCGATCGACTTCGTCGTGAAACTCCACGTTGGCAAGCCCTGCCGCCCGCTGCTTCAGTGCGGCGAGCGAAGTGCCTGATCCGATCAGAACGAAACTGATCTCGGGGCTTGTGCTGCCGAGGACAGCGGCGGCGTCGAGAACGACCTCCACTGCGTTTGGCGGCCCCATGCCGCCGGCATAGAGGACAACCCGCCTGCCCTGCTGCTTCAGCTGATTGATGCGGTCGATCAACGGATGACCGAGAGTTTCGATCGTCAGCGCGCTCTGGATCTCACCGTCGGACACCCCGTTGGGGATCCAGATGAACTTGCCGGCGCTCAAGCCGCGCGCCCGCATATGAGCTTCCGCACCGGCCAAAAGACAGATCACGCGATCCGCCGCGCGATAGGCGGACCGCTCCTTCCAGCCGAGCAACCGCACGAGGGGGTGCCAGGTCGGGGTCATTCCAAGCGCCACGATGCTCTCCGGCCAGAGATCACGAACCTCCAACCAGAACCTGGCACCGAAGCGCTGCGCGATCTGACGCGCCGCCGAAATGAAGAACAAATGCGGGCTGGACGCGATCATCAGATCCGGCTCGCCGAATTGCGCGGCGATCGCAGATGTCGCCGAACGAAAGGCCGGCGCAAAACTCAGATTGTTGCGCAGCCGCCCCAAATTGCCGCCATCATAGCGCGGGGTGTCGAGGAACCAGAAGTCGACACCGTTGATCCGCTGCGGCCCCGGAGCGCGCGGCTCCCTGTGAAGATGATGGAAGCCGGCACTGACCACCACCACCCGATGCCCCATCTTTCCCCAGGCATCTGCGAGCCAAAACGGACGCCAGTGACGGCCAAGGCCCGGCCCGCCCGCGAATGGATGCAATAGCCAGATGTTCATCGGGCCGCCCGGAAAGTAGGGCCCGGCGAGCCGGCGATTATCGACAGCGACGATGACATCCAGGAACCATCGGGCCTCATGGCGCTTCGACCCGAAAGCGCTCACCCCAGAGCGCAACGCAATAAAGCCTCCAGCGCATTCCAAGATCGAGCCGGTGAAATTTCCTCTTGAGCTTCTGCATGTCGACATAGCGGGCCAAGAGCTCGCTTGCGATCACCTTGTCATACATCGCGGCGGAGTGTCGCGTGAGCCATATCCGGTCGGGGGCGGCAAAACCGATCTTGTCCCTCCGCCAGGTGATGCTGGGCGGCAGCAGATCGCTCATGGCTGCGCGAAGCGGCCATTTTGCCCATCCCTTGTTCAGCTTGATGCGCGTGGGAAGCGCCAGCGCAAACTCGACGAAGCGATAGTCGAGGAACGGAAGTCGCGTTTCGATGCCGAACCGCATGGAGTTCTTGTCCTCGAAACGCAGCAGCATCGGCAAATTGGTCTCGGTAATCTCCAGCACTTGCATGCCTTGCGCATCCCTCGTCTTCGACGCAAAGCGGCGAAGCGGCTCCGGCAAGTCGGGATTTCGCAGGAAAGTGTAACGCAGCCGGTAATAGGCAGCGCGCAGCCCTGCCGAACCGGCACCGAACAAATACATCAGCAACCGCCGGCGCGGAATACCCGCCCGCGTCGCGGCGCCGAAGGCGGACAGGAATCCACGGACGCCACCGCTGCGAAGATGGTCGAGCAGCCAGGCCGCATAGTAGCGATGGTACCCCAGCAGCGTTTCGTCACCGCCCTGACCATCGAGCAGCACGATGACGCCGTTGGATCGCGCGGCCTTCATCACCGCATACTGCATCATGATCGAAGGACCTGCGAACGGCTCCTCCTGGACGTCGAGCAAGGTCTCCGCCGTCGATGCAAAGTCCTGATAGGAAGGCTTGGTGCGCAGCCAGTTCAACTCTGCCCGTTCTGCAACCTCCGCCGCGTACGCCTCTTCATTGTTGGACGCCTGCTCGCTCACGGCAGTGATGGCAAAGAAGCGCTCGCTCGAGCCCGGCGCATAACGCCGCGCGGCCAGCGTCGCGACACTCGAACTGTCCAGCCCACCCGACAGGCAGGTTCCGACCCGAACATCCGAACGCAGCCGCAGACGCGTCGCGTCATCGAGCAGCTCTCGCAACGATTTCGCTGCGCTGCCTTCATCAGACACGGCCAACCCAGGCACAAGTGAATAGTAGCGCTCGATTTCGACCTGCCCCGTCGACACGTCGACGCGCATCCGATGCCCGGGAGGCAATTTCTCGACGCCCTTGAAGAAGGTCCGACTGGTATGGTCGGTCATGCCGCAAACGAGGAAATCGTTGATCAGATCATCATCGGGGATCGGGCGCTCGATCAGCGGAAGAAGCTGGCGGATCTCCGAGCCGAACGCGAACTGCTTCGCCGTATCGACGTAGTAGAACGGCTTCACGCCGAACCTGTCGCGGGCGCAGAACAGCGTGTTGTCGCGCTCGTCGTGAATCGCAAACGACCACATGCCGTTGAAGCGTTCGAGGCACGCTGCACCCCAGCAAACATAGGCTGTGAGCAGGACCTCGGTATCCGAGGCCGTATGAAAGGTGTATCCGAGCGCCTCGAGTTCCGTGCGGAGCTCAACGTAATTGTAGATCTCGCCGTTGTAGGTGATCCAGATCGGGAGCCGTCTGTCGCGCATCGGCTGTGCGCCGTCATCGGTCAGATCGATGATCGCCAGTCGCCGGTGTCCGATCCCGACGTTGCCGTTGACCCTCACTCCACGCCCATCCGGACCGCGGTGGGCAACGAGATCGGTCATCCGATCCACTTGGCGGGCATCGACGGGCCCGGTCTTATCTACGAGGCCGAATATGCCGCACACGAAATGCCTATCCAGATTGATTCGATGGCGGAGCTCGGTATAACCGCCGCGTCAGAATATCCGCGCATTTGGAACAAACCGCGGCTGTCTTAACCTGTTCGTGTATTGAACGTCAACGTTCCCGGACCAGGCGAAGCTGTTTTCATACGCGGCTGAAACCTGAAATAGCGAGGGCCGGCCGCCAATTCCGCACCGCCTCTCCGGGCCTGCATCACATGGCCGCTTCGGACCAAACCTGTGCTAGAAGCTGCTGGCTGATGTTGAGTTGACATCCATCGGATCCCTGAGTGAACAAGATCGAACCCATCGGACCGACGTCCCTGACGGAAGCACCGCTTCCCGCCAACGGCGTTGCATCTTCCCGGCCGGCCCAATCCGCCATCGCGGATTTCGTCACGCGCGTGCTTGTTCGCGCGGCGCGGCGCGCCACCGAGAAGCGTCTTGCGGAGGGAAAGGTGCGTACGTTGTGGGCCGCCACCCCGATCCTCACCTTGCCGCTTCTCGTACGCTGCGATCGAATGTTGGGGTTTCGCTCCTCGTCGCTGGTGTTCAACACCTACTATGTGACGAGATCATTCGACATAAACCTCATCCTGTTCGAGGGCTTCCTTCGACTGCTGCGCAGCCGAAGAGGTCTTGGCCTGTTTCGTCGCCTGGTTCTGGCGTGGGCCCTGCTGCGCTACGATTTCTTCAACTACTTCTATGACCGCGGCCTGATGCTGAGCGATGGACGCTATGGCATCAATCCTGAGGAACTCGACCTCCTGTTCCGGTCGGGAAAGCGATTGTATACCTACGCCTACGGTGCCGACGTCCGTGCGCGGGAACCGACGCTCAAACTCGGCCATCCGAACCTGTGCGAAGAATGCCCGGCCCCAGGCAAGTTCTGTGTCTGCACGACCGAGATGCACGCCTCATCGATCGACCGCCTCAAGGGCCGTGCGACCGCGCAGATCGCGATGGGGGATATGGTGACGTATGTGCCCGGCTGCCGGGACATGCACTACTGGCCGATTGACGCGAGCAAGCTCGCCGCGAGGCCGCCAGCCTACAAGGCCGGTGACGTGCTGAGAGTGGCACATGCGCCGAACCACGGGCACTTCAAGGGAACCCGGCTTCTGATCGAGGCAATCGATCGGCTGGTGAAGGAGGGAGAGAAGATCGAGCTGGTCTCCGTGCAGGGCGTTCCCAACAAGAAGGTCATCGAGCTTTTCGGCGCCTCGCATGTCGTTGCGGATCAATTCGTCGCAGGCTTTCACGGCTATACCGCCCTGGAAGCGATGGCCATGGCCAAACCGGTTCTGTGCTTTTTGCGTGACGACCGAATGATGATCGATCCGGCAACCTGCCCGATCATCAACACGCGTCCCGACGAAATCTATGATGTGCTGAAGCGATGCTTGAGGGGTGAGTATGACCTGAACGATATCGGCAAGGCGGGACGCCGCTATGTCGAAGCGCATTACAGCTTGCAAGCGGTCGCAGCGAGGCTCGGAAGGCTCTATTGTGAAACCGCTGATCTGCCCGAGGATCTGCGGGCAAGCCTGACGAGGCATGTCGGCAAGTTCGAGAGCGATGATCATGCCTCGTAGCCCCGTGCGGCCTTCGCGCCCGTCGGCGAATCTGAATGCGCGCACATGAGAATCCTGCACGGACCAGTCAATGTCGGAAATCAGCCCTGGGTGCTGTCCCGCGCCGAGCGGCAGCTGGGAGCATCCAGCGACGTGGTCGTTCGCAACGACACGTGGCTCGGATACCCGGCGGACCGGATGCTGTCGGCCAAGGATGCCGGATTCCTTGAGACGGCCATTCGCAGCGCGGCGTTCGGCCTGAGGAACCAGTGGCACTACGATGTTCTTCACTACTATTTTGGACAGACCTTTCTGTCACCGGGTTTTCCCCTCTCCGCGCCGGGATCAGTGCTCTCCCGGCCATCGCTGCTAACGGACATCATCAACAGACTGGCGACCGCAGACCTGCACGCCGCCCGCCTGTTCGACAAGAAGCTGTTCATGACCCTGCAGGGTTGTGATGTCCGGCTGGCGAACGAGGGAAACAGGCGAAACGAATGGACGATGTGCGCCCCGCAACACTGCGAGCTGTATCAACGATGCACGGGCGCTCTCGACCATCGACGGCACTTTCTGATCAAAAAGGTTCTGCCGCTGTTCGATCGGGTCTTCTATCTGAATCCGGAACTCGGACACATCGTACCGAATGGCCAGTTCCTCCCATATTCAAACGTCGAGATCGAGAAGTTCGACGTTGTGCCGCCTTCCGAACAGGGACGGCTCAAGATCGTTCATGCCCCGACCGCCGGACGGATCAAGGGTACACCGATGATCCTGAATGCCCTCGAACAATTGCGGTCACGGTACGACTTCGACCTCATCCTTGTCGAAAAGACGAGTCACGAGCAGGCGCTGGAGATTTATCAGTCGGCAGACCTCGCAATCGACCAGGTGCTGGCAGGCTGGTACGGGGGCTTCGCGGTCGAGATGATGGCGATGGGAAAGCCGGTCGCATGCTACATCCGGGACGAAGATATGATGTTCGTTCCGGATGCGATCAGGCGCGAACTGCCTGTCTACCGGCTGAACCCGGGAGACCTTGCAGAGAGCATTGCCGCGGTTCTTGATCGCCGTTCCGAGTGGTCCATGCGCGGCCAAGCATCGCGACTTTATGTCGAACGATGGCACAACCCGGAGCTCATTGCGAAGGCCATGCTGAGGGCCTACGAAAGCCCCAACTCCGACTTCGAGCTGGTCCCGCAGGCGAAATGAGACCGGCGTTTCGCTCAACGTTTGCTTCCGACTTAGACCGGTTCAGACATCCTGTGCGGCCGCCCGGCGCATCGTCGCCGCGAAGCTCGCCGCAAACGCCCTGACGTTGTCATCCTGGTGCTGGACAACATTTCTAACCACGAGCCCGCGAGCCTGCCGTGAGGCCTGCGTCAGATGATCCGCCAGCGCGACCGGATCATCGACGCCGAAATAGCGCGCAGCGCCCGCGGTCTGCTCCCGGTGCACATCGATGTCGGACAGGATCATCGGAACGCCGAACGACTTCGCTTCCTCGACCGTCGTGCTCCAGCCCTCGAAGCGCGACGGGTTGAGCAGGGCTGTGGAGGCCCGCAGCAGCGCGTAGACGTGCGGCAACGGGATCACGCCGAGGTGACGAAAGTGCGCATCGAGGCCGCGCTTCCGGATCTCGGAGTTGACCAGATCATAGTAGCCCGGCTCACGCCGATCTTCCGTGCTGCCGGATGCACAGACGACGACCTCGACCCCACGACGCTTCAGGATCGCCAAGGCTTCGACGACAAGCTGATGGTTCTTGTGGCGATAGAACTGATTCGGCAGATAGAAGTAGTTCGTCGGCAGATTGTACGCCGCGATGACCTCTGATGGGTCGACGTTCAGGAACGCGGCCGGCGGCTGGGTCGCGAAGCGAACGACGCTGACCCGGTTGCCGGCGTGTGGGTAGTAAGCCCTGAAATCGCGGAAGGCGCTCTCGCTGCTCAGCATGATGGTCCGCCCTGACGCGATCTGCACGCGAAAGCCAATCTCGCGACGCCAGCGTGCCGTCGTTGGAAACAGCTGAGGCAGCGAACGGTGCTGCAGATCCGGAATCCACGCCACTGCAGGGATCGGCAGCCGCCAGCCGAAGAAGCGCGCGGCTTCGACCACAACATCCACGCGCGCGGAGCGAAACGCCGACGCAGCGCCGCGGTCCAGGCCAAGCGCGAGTGCCGCAGCGAGACCCGGCTGTCCGTCGAACGCTTCCGATCGGACGATCTCGACGCCCGGTATCGCATCAATCTCGTCGAGTTCACTCTGGTCGGCCCGCGTCCCGGCAAAGACGACCGGGGCAAACTCGCCGGGCAGAAACCGATCGAGCGCCGCGAACAGATTGCGCTGATAGTTGAACCCGCCGGCCCAGATCCGTCGTGAAATGTGATTGAACGCGAACCGCAATGGGCGGGACGTCACGAAGCCTGCCCCTTGAACCAGGCCACGTAATCGGCGAGGCCCTGATCGAGCGGAATGCGCCAGTCGAAGCCGATCTGGCGCAGCATTGCAGCATCGGCCAACAGGCTCATGGGATCACCGGGGCGGCTGACACCCGAGTGCCGCACAATCGTCTTGCTGCCCCACTGTCCGATGAGACCGGCGGCGATGTCGGCAACGCTGGTCCCTCGGCCCGAACCGCCATTGATGACCCGGAAGGCTTCCTGTGACGACGAGGCTTCCGCGACGCTTGCAAGCAGCCGCGCGACATCGCGAACGTCGGTCCAGTCCCGTATCTCGTTGCCGGTCCCACCGAGCGTGAGCACCTGCTCCTTGGCGTTGAGCCGCGAGCAGATGTCCCAGAGCAATTGTTTGCGCAGGTTGGGCCCATAGACAGAGAACAGCCGCACGACCGTGCAGCGCAACCCGAACGACCGCGCGTAACTCGCGCACAATTGCTCCATCATCAGCTTGTGCTGCCCATAGGGCGACATCGGAGTTACGATCGCGCTTTCAGCGATCGGGCCGAAATGATCTGCGCCATAGACGGCCGCACTCGACGCAGCGATCACCGCGCAGTCTGGCGCTGATGCGCGCAGCCATTCGAGCAGCCACGCCGTGCTCGCGACAGTCCGCGAAAAATCCTCGAACGGCCGTTCGATCGAGACGCCGACGGACGATCCGCCAGCCAGATGAAAGACATGCGTCGGCAGCCCGTGCGCCGCAGCAAGCGCATCGAGATTGGCCGCATCGATCTCGCCGTTGATCCAGCTCTGCAAACCGAGCCGTCGGGCTTCCGTTGCATCAAGCGCCCCGTGTCCGACGCCGTGCACCGCATGGCCTGCCCCCGCCAATTCATGCGCGAGATGGCGGCCGATGAACCCGTTTGCGCCCGTAACCCAGACGATCATCGCTCAGGCCTTGTGACAGACAAAGGAGTAGAGCCGTCCCGGTCGATGATCGAAACGTTCGGCCATCGACAGCAGCGAACCGAACAGCCAACTTGGGGCAAGCGCAGTTCGCCATATCGGAGCAACCGGAATCTTTTGCGACAACTTGGTCACGATCGCGGCTTTCAGGGTCTCCGGCGTATAGGGAAACAGGTTGATCGGGCTTCGCAGCGGTGCCAGCGTGTCGATCGCGGAAAACCCTGCCTTGGTCAGCGCGCCGGTGTAGCGATCGAGCAGGAAGGCATGTTCGCCGCCGTAAAGGTGATGCAGCGGATGCTGCGCAAGGAACTGCGGAAGATCCGCCTCCTTGCTGATGACATGCTCGCGCGCCGCGATCAGCATGCCGCCGGGTCGCAGCACGCGAAACATCTCCCGGCACGCCCCCTCGAGATCGCGCGTATGGTGCAGCACAGCGCGGGCGAAGACGAGATCGAACGTCGCATCGGCGAACGGCAGCCGCTCGGAAAACTCTTCGACCACCTGGATCGGCAATTGCGTCTGTTGCGCCAGGCCGCGGATCGCCGCCCCTCCCACGATCGCGCTGGGATCCGGCTCGAGCGCCGTCACCGCAAAGCCGGTTCGGGCGAGCGCGTAGCTCGCGATGCCGCGACCGGCTCCAACGTCGAGCGCGGTACCCGACCGGCCGGCGAGCAGCGCGGCGACCGCTTGCCACTCGGAGCTCTGGAAATAGCGCTCGGCGGCGCCAACCAGCGGATCGTCGTAGAACGCGTCGAGCACAAGCTGGCGCTGCTCCGGCTGATTGCGCAGCCAGACCACCGCATCCTCCCAGGTGGTAAACTTGCGCTCACCGTTCATCGGGGCCAAGCTCCCTCACCAGCACGGCCGGATTGCCCGCCACGATCGAAAACGGCGCGACATCCCGGGTCACGACCGCGCCGGCCGCGACGATAGCGCCCTGCCCAACCGTCACACCGCGCAAGACCATTGCGCCCGCCCCGACCCAGGCGTCGTCGCAGAGCTTCACCGGGCTCTCATCAAGCGAGATATCGCTGGGATGTCCGCGCGTGAAAATCTGCTGGACCTGCCGGTGCCGCTCCGTCGCCCGCAGCGGGTGCGTGAGATTGTCGAAGACATTCGCCGAATGCGAGATCAGAACGCGGTTGCCGATCTCGATCGAGGCCGCCGACCAGATCCGGGTTCCCTCGCCGACGTAGCACCACTCGCCGATCTTGATCTCCCCGCCATGTGCGAAGGTCAGGAGCTCGCCGAGGATGCGGCTGTTGCGGCCGACGACGATCTTGTCGGAATCGCCACGGATGTTTCTGATCCTGGCATGGCGGCCGAGCGCGGCGTCCGGCTGCAAGCGGCACGTCGCGCGACCGAGCAGACGCTGGATCAGATGATCGAGATTCATGCCGTCAACTGCAGGCACGCGACGGCGCGCGACGACGCCGCAAGGTCGTTGCCCTGCCCCTTGCCGGTGTGGATGTCGAAAACAGTGGCGTCGGCGAGCGCCCCGGCGCTCTGCCGCGACCAGCCTTGTCGCGAATAGCCGAAATAGTCGACATGGTGAGACGCCGCGCCGAATGCCTCGATGATCCGCTCGATCATGGCAAGATCGAACACCTGATACCAACCGAGATTCTCGCGCTTGCCGAACGGCACCGAGATCAGGCAGGTGCCGCCGGGCTTGAGAATGCGCTTGAATTCCTGCACCGCCGGAACAAAACCGTCTCGATCGGTCTCGGCATCACGCGGGTCGCCCGTGTACAGCATCTGATTGTCGAGGCCGATGTGCTCGATCGTCGAAATGCTTGCGACGGTGTCGAAGACCTGATCGCCGAACATCGTCTTCCGGAGATCGCCGAACACATAGGAGTAGCCGTCACGCCAATAGCACCGCCGCTCCGGCGCCAGCGTCATGATGGTGAGATCCGCACCGCGCAGCGGCGGGCGCTGCAGCAGGAAGTCGTGGTTGAAGGTCGACCCCGCGTCCAGCATCTTGCCGACATTGTTCAATCGGCCATAGACCCAGGGATATTCCACCACGCGCTCGTCCATGGCGACGCCGTAGCCCGGTGGAAGCTCCTTTCCTGCCTGAAGCAGGCCGGCGTCGATGGCTGCGGTGATGGTATCGCGCTTGACCGTCTGATAGCCCGGCCCGAACGGTCGCGGCCGCATCCTGAACAGCGGCACGGCAAGCCCGTCGGCCACCCATTTCAGTCGATGGATCAAGTCACTTGCAGACATCATCTCGGCCCGATCGCCCGCCCACCGGCCGGCACTGTGCACCGTCTAGAGCCTTTTCCGTTCCGATGGAATCGGAACGGAGCTCCAGACTGGTGTTTTGACGCGATTTCCTTGCGCGAACCGGCATCATTTCGCTCGAAAACGCTCTAGCACGGCTCAATCCGCGCGACGAGATCGGTAAACTGGGCCCATTGCGAGGCCTTGCTGTAGGTCTGCTGCACGCGCCTCCTGCCGCACGCGGCGATGGCGGCCCATTGCGGCCAATCCTGCAAGCTGCTCGAAATCGCCTCGGCTGCCCGTTCAGGCGCGTCGTAAGTGCGCATCGTGACACCCTCCTCCATCGCCTCCGGATAGTTGCCGGAATCCGACACGAGCAGCGACCCGCAGCCCATCGCCTCGAAGCAACGCATGTTGCCGCGGTCGTTGCCGGCCATGTCGATTGCGCCGTTGAGCACGATCTTGGCGGATCCGAACAGCTCGTAGAGGTCCCTGCCGAACAGCGGCAGCCGCGCTATTCGCGCGATGACGTCGGGCCTGCGGTGCTTGTGCAGCGGCAACAACCGACCGACCGCGCTTTCGGCAAGCCGTGTCAGCCGCGACGCATCGAGGCAGAACACGATCTTGCGTTCAGCGGCCAGTGCCGCGACCTGTTCGAGCGTCCTGCCCCGCGCACTGTGATGCCGCGAATATCCGCCGACAAACGCCACATCGATCGAACGTTCGCCGTGGCCGTACTGCTCCATGACAGGATCGATCGCGGGGAAGAACAGCTCCGCCCGGCAGCCCTTGCTACGCCAGGCCTCGAGGATCGACGGGAAGTTTCCGAGCACCGCGCCGTAGGCGGTCAGGTCGGCATTACCGGAAGGCGCCGCGCGCCAGCACACTGTCTTCTTCACGCAGCCGGGAAGCTTGGCGATGAACGCACTCGGATAACGCACCGGATCGAGATTGTAGAACACGTCGGTCCTGTGATGCTCGATCTGCGCGAGCAGAATGGCTTCGAGCGTCGGCGTCCCCTTCATGCCCTGCTCGCGCGCCCACTGGCGCTGCAGCACGTCGTCGTCGCCATTGGTGAAGAAGGCTTCGGGCGCACCGTCGAGCACGGGCTCGAGAAAATGTGCCGCGCCGAAGCGATCATGCAGGAACACGTCGCGACGCGCCGCGAAGGTCGACGCTTTTGCCGCAAGCTGGTTCAGCCGCGGCAGATAGGACGGATAGAGACCGCTATTCTGGAACAGACGCATTGGTTATACGGACCTTGCCAACATCCATTTCATGTTCAGGTATGGCCAGATCCGGCCGACGGATTCCCAATCCCAGCTCTGCGATGCCGTCAAGTGGCCGACCGTCTTTCGAAGCGGTGCTTCGTCGACGAACTCGGCAAACGCCGGGACATTGCGATTGAGCAGCTCATTGGTCCAGCCCGCCAATGGCCCGTTCAGCCATTCCGGCATCGGCGAGTTGAAGCCGACCTTGCGGCGCGCGGTACGGATGCTCTCGGGCATCAGGTTCGCCATCGCCTGCCGCGCGACCACCTTGGTGATGCCGTCGGCCGACTTGCTCGTTTCCGGCAGCGCCATCGTGTAGGTCACCAGCCGCCAGTCCATGAACGGCATGCGCACCTCGATCCCGTGCGCCATCGAGAGCCGGTCGAAATTGCGCAGAATGGTGGGCAACGTGGTCGAGTGGAACATGCGATAGAGACGCCGGTTCAGCGCGCCCCACGCGTTCGGCAACTCGTCATCCTCGGCGACCAGCGGCAGCGCGGCGGGCATCGCCGTCAGGCCTCCCCGCAGGAAATAGTGCCCCTGGCGCCTGATCATCTGCGCCCGCAGGAAGTCGATGCCGCGTTGCGCCAGCTGCGATCGTGACGTGAGCGCGGCGGCGGCGTTGCGTATCCGGAATGCGGTCGACTGCCCCTCCTGCAAATAGGCGCCCATCAATTCGTCCGCTCCGTGGCCGTCGAGCGACACGGTGACGTTCTGGCGCCGGAGTTCGCGATAGATCAGCCACGCCGCGCTCGGCAACCCGATATAGACGTCGTCATTGTCGTCGAGGATCCGGTCAAGGTCGGTAAGCGCATCCGAGCGCCCGATCTCGAGAAAGCTCGGCGCCACGTCGGCCCAGGCGGCCGCCTCCTCCGCCATCGGCCGCTCGTCATTGCTGGCGCCGGGAAAGGTCGCGACAAAGGCGTGTCGCCAGGCCGTGCTGTCGCGCGGCCCCATGCCGGCTTTCTCATGAGCGGCCATCGCGCAGATCACCGCGGACGAGTCAAAGCCGCCGGACAGGCAGGTGCCGATCGGAACGTCGCTGCGCATGCGCAGGGCGACGGAATCCTGAAACAGGTCGCGAAAGCGCGCGACGCGTTCGGATTCAGTATCAGGGATCGCGGGCAGATGATCCACGGTCCGCCACCAGCGGCGCACCTGCGCGCGCCCCTGGCGCAACCACATGCAGTGCCCGCCCTGCAGACGACGGAGTTGCGCGAACAGGGTCCGCTCGCTGCCTTCGATCCCGAACGGATCAAGCAACAGCCGCCGCGCCACGTCGATGTCGAGTGACGTCTCGAGCAGCCCGCTCCGCGCCAGCGCCCGCTGCTCGGACGCGAACACGAACCGCTCGCCTGACAGCGCATACAACAGCGGCTTGATGCCGAACCGATCGCGCGCCAGGAACAGATCATCCGTGACGGTGTCGTAGATCGCCAGCGCCCACATGCCGTTGAAGCGCAGCAGCATGTCCTCGCCCCACGCCTGCCAGGCGGCAAGGATCACTTCGGTATCGGACTGGCTGCGGAAGACCGTGCCCTTCGCCTCGAGTTCGCGGCGCAATTCGAGAAAATTGTAGATCTCGCCGTTGTAGACGATCACATGGCGGCCATCGCCTGATGCCATCGGCTGATAACCACCCTCGCCGGGATCGATGATGGCGAGCCGGCGATGGCCGAAGGCGACGTTCCGCTTGGCGTTGAACCAGGTGCCCTCGCCGAACGGACCGCGATGCGCGATCAGGCTGGTGAGCCGCGAGATGTCGGCCGGGTCCACGGGGGCGCCGCGCAGATTGACGATGCCTGCGATACCACACATATCTAGGCGACCTTCAACGGCAAGAAGCGGGCGATGATGATGCGGAGATCCCGCCAGCAGACGGCGCGATAGGGACCGAGCTGCGACACGGCGACGGCAGCGACAAAGATCGCCGCCGCCGACACGCCGTAGAGCGACACCACATACCACCATGACGGCGCGTGGTCGAACGACACATGGCCAAGCTGCGCGCGCAGCACCAGCGCAACGGCGATGCCCGTGCCGAGCGGGATCAAGACGAAATGCAGCATCCGTGACCACATGGCCGAGAGCCTGAAGGTTCGCCGCAGCAGCAGCACCGTGACGACCATCTGGGCAACCATCCCGACACAGGAGCTCCAGCCGGCCGCTTGCCAGCCGAAATACGGCAACGCAATGGCGCTGGTCGCCAGCGTGAAGAAGCCGGTGACAAGCGAGATCAACGCGTTGAAGCTGGAGCGCCCTTGCGACAGCAGGTAGAACGCGAACACGTTGGCGCTCGACCCCAATATCCCACTGATCGCAAGCACCACCAGCACGAGCTGCGCCTCGGCGGCGACCTCGGCGCCGGTCCATCGATACAGCAGCGCGCCCGCAACCGGGATCAGGCCGCCAAGCGCGCTCGCGGCAAGCACGTTGAGAATCCAGGAGGAGCGAAGCAGCAGATCGACCTTGCGATCGTCATCCTCCTTCTGCAGCGTGCTGAAGAACGGGAACAAGATCTCGCCGATCTTCAGCACGCCGATATAGACCGCCTCCTCCAGCCGCTGCGCGACGCTGTAAAAGCCGACGAATTGCGGCTGCAGCAGCGCGCCGAGCAAATAGCGGTCCGCCTGGCCGGCGAACAGCGCGCCGCTTTGCGCCGCGACCTGCCAGCCGCCAAGTTTCACGAGTGCGCGCAGCGCACTGCGATCGAGCACGGGCCGCGCCAGCCAGTCGCTGATGGCATGTCGCGACCAGGCGAAGGCCATTGCGAGGTTCGTCGCGAAGCCCAAGGCCTGACAGCCGAGGAAGGTCGAGGCGCGCGGCGCGTACGGGATCAGCAGCAGCATCGACATCGTCGTCACCACCGTGCCGGTGATGCTGATCGACGCGATCCGCCGATAATCCTGGCGCGCCGTGAACAGCGAGAGGAAGACCGCGAACAGGCACTGGAACAGCCAGCCGACGCCGGCCAACGCAAAGGCAAGCCCGAGGTCGTCGGACGCCGGACCACCCAGGTGAAATCCCAATCGCGCGAGCGGCGGTCCGGCAAGGACGAGCAAGGCCGCGATCAGGCTGCCCCCGGCGACGGCGAGCGCAAGGGCGGTCGAGAAGAAACGCCGCGCCTCGCCGCGATCAGACGGTTCCAGCCGTTGCGCGAGTTCGCGCGCCGTCGAGAGGCCAAGCGCATTGCTGAACATCAGCGCAGGCGCGACGCAGGCAGTCACGAGGCCCGCAACACCGAAGGCAGCAAGGCCGAGCCGGAAGATCACGAACGGGAGAATCGCGAGGTTGAGCAGCACCGCGACCGCGAACGCCGTCGCGTTCCATGCCGAATTGCCGAGCAGATGGGATGGACCCTTTTTCACCGCCATGCCCGCTTTCGGTCCATCGCCTCGATGCGCCTCAAGTGCCTCTTCCATAAGGGCAAAAACTCATTCGGATGGCGACGGGCTAGCAGCCGGCGCAGTGATTGTCGAGGGTTGGCGGATGGCAGGGCCTGCAAGCAGGTGTGGGGAAGCCTGAAAGACCGCCAAGGCGGAGGCCGATCTGAACGGAACCATGCCCGTTTGTTTCCAGCCCGGTTTGTTGTCCGGGTAACAGTTGGAAAGGTCAGCCAAATTGTCTATGGCAGATAGGCAGTAGCCCCAGAGCGGCCCGCCAAACAAGAGGTGTCTCAATGCCCTTTCCCCGCGCATCCCAAGCCCTGTCCCGGTTCACCGTGCTGGATTTGACCCGGGTCCGGTCGGGGCCGACCTGCGTGCGCCAGCTCGCCGACTGGGGTGCCAACGTCATCAAGATCGATGCGCTGATGGAAGACGGCGGCGGCGAGCAGCCGGGCGGCCCCCGCGGCGGGTCGGATTTCCAGAACCTGCATCGCAACAAGCGCGCCATGACGCTGAACCTGAAGGATCCCAAGGGGCTCGAGGTGTTCAAGCGGCTCGCCGAACAGGCCGACGTCATCGTCGAGAACTTTCGGCCGGACGTGAAGGCCAAGCTCGGGATCGACTATGAGAGCATCCGCAAGATCAATCCGCGGATAGTCTACGGCAGCATCTCCGGCTTCGGCCAGGACGGCCCCTATCACAAGCGCCCGGGCTTCGATCAGATCGCGCAGGGCATGGGCGGCCTGATGTCGGTGACCGGCGCGCCCGGCGGCGGCCCGATGCGGGTCGGCATTCCCGTCGCCGACCTCACCGCAGGGCTGTTCTGCGCGATCGGCATCCTCACTGCGCTCTTGGAACGCGACGTGTCCGGCGAAGGCCAATGGGTGCAGACCTCGCTGCTGCAGGCGCAGATCTTCATGCTGGATTTCCAGGCGGCGCGGTGGCTGATGGAAAAGGAAGTGGCCAAGCAGGCCGGCAACAACCATCCGACCTCGATCCCGACCGGCGTGTTCAAGACCACCGACGGCTATATCAACATCGCCACGACAGGCGGGCGGATCTGGGAACGCTGCGCACAGGCGATCGGCGCGCCCGAGCTGATCACCGACCCCGATTATGCGACCGCACCGGCGCGCTCGAAGAACCGCGATGCGCTGAATGCACGAATCAACGCGCTGACCGAGAAGAAATCGACCGAGACCTGGGTGGAGGAGCTGAACGCCGCCGGCGTGCCGTGCGGGCCGATCTACTCGATCGACCAGATGTTCGAAGATGCCCAGGTCAAGCATCTCGGCATGGCCCAGCACGTTCCCAACGACGAGAACCGGCACATCCAGCTGGTCAGCCAGCCCGTCACGCTGTCGCGGACGCCGAGCAAGATGGCGGCGCGCCCGCCGGAATTCGGCGAGCAAACCGAGGAAGTGCTGGCCGAGTTCGGCTTCGGCCAGGACGAGATCGCCGAGCTGCGCCAGCGCAAGGTCGTCTAGAGATTCTAGTCTTGACGCGTTTTCTTCACGCGAACCGGTGTCCACTTCGCTTGAAAACGCTATAAGGCCTCACGCCTTTGCCGGCCGCACCAGACGCGCGACGCCGGCAAAGGCCCGATCGATCGCCGGCCAGAACAGCAGCACGATCGCCAGGGTCGTGATGGTGCCGACCAGGCCGTTCGACCAGAACACCTTCATGTCGCCGCCGGAACCGATCATCGAGAGCCGGAACGCGTCCTCGGCGCGGCTGCCGAGCACCAGAGCGAGCGTGAACGGCGCAAGCGGGATCCCGATCTTCTTGAAGACGTAGCCGATGACGCCGAAGCCCAGCATCAGCCAGATGTCGAACATCGCGTTCTGGATCGCGTAGGCGCCGATCGCGCAGGACACCACGATCATCGGCGCGACAGCCGCGAACGGCACCCGCAGGATCGAGGCGAAGATCGGCACGGTGGTCAGCACCAGCACGAGGCCTACGACGTTGCCGAGATACATCGAGGCGATCAGGCCCCAGACGAAATCCTTGTGCTCGACGAACAGCAGCGGCCCGGGGTTGAGGCCCCACACCATCAGGCCGCCGAGCAGGATCGCCGCGGTCCCCGAACCGGGAATGCCGAGCGCGAGCATCGGCAACAAGGCTGCGGTGCCCGAGGCGTGCGCGGCGGTCTCCGGCGCGAACACGCCCTCGATACGGCCCTTGCCAAAACTTTCCTGATCCTTGGCGAAACGCTTGGCGAGATTGTAGCCCATGAAGGAGGCCGCAATCGCACCGCCCGGCGTGATCCCGAGCCAGCAGCCGATCACGGACGAACGCAGCAGCGTCACCCAGTATTTCGGCAGGTCCTTCCACACCGAGAGCACGACGCGCAGGCTGATACTGGCGGCGTGCCCGCGCAGCGCCAGGCGCTCCTCCATCGTGAGCAGGATTTCGCTGATGCCGAACAGGCCGATGACCGCGACAAGGAAGTTGATGCCGCGCAGCAGCTCCGCAGAGCCGAACGTCATGCGCAGCTGCCCGGACACCGTATCCATGCCGACGCCGGCGAGCAGCAGCCCGAGCGACATCGAGATCACGGTCTTGTGCTTGGCTTCGCGGCCGAGGCCGACGAACGAGCAGAAGGTCAGCAGATAGACGGCGAAGAATTCCGGCGGGCCGAACTTCAGCGCGAACGACGAGATCATCGGCGCCAGGAAGGTGATCAGCAGCACCGCGACCAGCGAGCCGATGAAGGACGAGGTGAACGCCGCGGTCAGCGCTTCGGCCGCCCTGCCCTGCTGCGCCATCGGATAGCCGTCGAACGTGGTCGCGACCGACCAGGCTTCGCCGGGGATGTTGAACAGGATCGAGGTGATGGCGCCGCCGAACAGCGCACCCCAATAGATGCACGACAGCATCACGATGGCGGATGTCGGATCCATCGTGAAGGTCAAAGGCAGCAGGATCGCAACGCCGTTGGGACCGCCAAGCCCCGGCAGCACGCCGACGAAGATGCCGAGCACGAGGCCGACCATCATCAACAGCAGCGTCTTCCACGTCAAAAGGACGGCAAAGCCGTGCAGCAGGAGACCGAAGGCTTCCATGTTTTCGAAATCCTGTCGGTTAGCTCAGTAGCCGAAGGCCGCTTCGAGCGGCCCCTTCGGCATGATGACGTCGAATGCGATGTCGAAGGTCACGAACATCGCGGCGGTGAAGACGAAGGCGGTGAGCAGCGACTTCCACAGCGCGATCTTGCCGACGAGTCGCATGAAGCCCGCGATCAGAAGGAAGCTTGCGACATAGAGGCCGAGATATTGGGTGGCGAGGCAGAACAGGAAGGTCGGCACGAACACCGCCATCACCCGGCGAAACTGGGCGCGGGTGACAAAGGTCTCGGCTACTTCCCGGCGCGAGACGAAGGCGGCGCCGAGGCCGTAGAGGCTGGCGGCGCCGAGAATCACCGAAAGGTAGAACGGAAAGTAGCCCGGCTGCGGCCCGGTCGAGTCCCACGATGCGCCGGTGCGCCAATTGTCCCAGCCGAGCACCAATGCGAGCGCGAGCAGCAGCAGCGAGACGACGACGTCGACGACGCCGCTGCTGACGACGGCCGGCGAGTTCTCTTCAGGCGCGGTCGGATCGTCGACGACGATCTCAAGTTCGGTATTGGACATGGACTGGACGGTCTGGGTTGCGAGGGCAACGATTGGGATAGCGTGCTGAACCAATCACCGTCAATGCAGCCTTCAGCTAACGCCCGGAACGTTCGGGAAATGCGCTCGCAAGCGCAGCACGATCCGCACCGAGGACGCCGCGCTCGGTGATCAATCCCGTCACCAGCCGCGCCGGCGTGACGTCGAAGCCGAAATTGGCGACGGAAGAGCCGTCCGGAACCACGCGCACGGTCTCGATCCGTCCATCCGCCGTGCGCCCGCTGAGGTGCGTCACCTCGCTGGCCGCGCGCTGCTCGATCGGAATCTGCCTGACGCCATCGTCGATACTAAAGTCGATGGTCGGCGACGGCAGTGCAACGTAGAACGGCACATCGTTGTCATGCGCGGCGAGCGCCTTCAGATAGGTCCCGATCTTGTTGCAGACGTCGCCATTGGCGGCGACGCGGTCGGTCCCGACGATCGCAAGGTCGACCATACGATGCTGCATCAGATGGCCGCCGGTGTTGTCGGGGATCACGGTGTGCGGCACGCCGTGGTGACCGAGTTCCCAGGCGGTGAGCGAAGCGCCCTGATTGCGCGGCCGCGTCTCGTCGACCCACACATGGACCGCAATGCCGCGATCATGCGCCTGGTAGATCGGTGATGTCGCCGTTCCCCAATCGACCGTTGCAAGCCAGCCGGCATTGCAATGCGTCAGCACGTTGACCGGCTCGCCCGGCTTCTTGGTCGCGGCGATTTTTTCGATCAGGCCGAGCCCGTGGCGGCCGATCTCGCGGTTGATCTCGACATCCTCATCGGCGATCTCGCGGGCGCGCGCATAGGCCGCGTCGGCCCGGGCTGAAGCTGCGAGCGGCGCGAGCGCGCGTCGCATCTCGTCGATCGCCCACTTCAGATTGATCGCGGTCGGCCGGGTTGCAGCCAGCATCTTGCCGGCGCGGTCGAGCGCCGCATCGGAGGAATCGGCGCGCATCGCGAGCGCCATGCCATAGGCTGCGGTGGCGCCGATCAGCGGCGCGCCGCGCACCAGCATCGAGCTGATGGCTTCGCCGGCCTCCTCAGCCGTCGTGATTTTTGCAATGATGAACTCATGCGGCAATCGTCGCTGATCGATCGCACCGACGGACCAGCCGTCGGGCTCGAGCCAGATACTGCGAAAATGCCGTCCATCGACCTTCATCCGCGCAACACCCTTCCAGCCACAGCATCGAGCTTCGCCAACAACTGAGGATCGCGCGCCGCAGGCGCGGTGATCAGCGCGGTATCAAGCGCGCGGTCCGAACCGATCGGACACGGCTCGTGTGCGCGCGGGAAATCCCGCGCCAGACGCGCGACCAGCGCCTTGGCCTTCTCGGCGTTCGAATTCAGCACGCGGATGATGTCCTGCACCGTCACGGCATCATGAGCCGGATGCCAGCAGTCGAAATCGGTGACCATCGCGACGCTGGCGTAGCAGATCTCGGCCTCGCGGGCGAGCTTGGCTTCCGGCATGTTGGTCATGCCGATCACCGAATAGCCCTGCGCCTTGTAGGTCAGGCTTTCCGCGAGCGAGGAGAATTGCGGCCCCTCCATGCAGAGATAGGTGCCGCCACGCGCAAACGCGATGCGCTCGGCCTCGGCAGCGGCGACGAGATGCTTCGCCAGCAGCGGGGATACCGGATGCGCCATCGACACATGCGCGACGCAGCCCTTACCGAAAAACGAGCTCTCGCGCTTGTAGGTGCGGTCGACGAACTGATCGACCAGCACGAACGTGCCCGGCGGCAGCTCTTCCTTGAACGAGCCGCAGGCGGATAGCGCGACCAGGTCGGTGACGCCCGCCCGCTTCAGCACGTCGATATTGGCGCGATAGTTGATGTCGGACGGCGACAGCGCGTGTCCCTGGCCGTGTCGCGGCAGGAACACGATCGGCAGGCCCGCCATCTCGCCGCGGCGCAGCGGCGCGGACGGTTCGCCCCAGGGACTCGTGATCGTTTCCTCGCGGACATTTTCCAGGCCCGGCAGATCGTAGATGCCGGATCCGCCGATGATCCCCAACACGGCTTTGGTCATGATCGCTCCACGGCTTGCCGGACGTCCGGCCATACTGCGGCGCAATAATCACTGCGCCGCTGCCGCTTGCAAGCCAATTCCAACCCGAAGGTAAGCAAACCGCGCCCGCTACTTCGCGACGAAGCCCGCCGCATTCATCAGCGAGGCATTCTGCTTGTCGTCATCCTCGAGGAACTCGACCATGTCCTTGCCGGTGAGGAAGATCGGCTTCAAGGCCTGCTTCTCCATGTAGTCCTTGTATTCAGCCGTCTGTGTCACCTTCTGGAACAGATCGACATAGAACGCCTGCTGCTCCTGCGTGACCTTGCCGGGCAGGAACATCGCGCGCAGCATCAGATACTGCACGTCCAGCCCCTCCTCCTTGCAGGTCGGGATGTCGTTCCAGGATTGCGTGTCGGTGAGCTTGGTCTTGTAGGAGATGCGCTCCTTGTCGAACACGCAGAGCGCGCGAACCTGTCCGGCCCGCCAGACCTCGAGATTTTCGCTCGGATTGTTGACGTTGGACTCGGTGTGGCCGCCGACCAGCTGGGTCGCGGCCTCGCCGCCGGACTTGTAGGGCAGATAGGAGAATTTCGCGCCGGTCTTCTGCTCCATGAACACGGTCAGCACATGATCTTCGCGCTTGGAGCCCGTGCCGCCCATCTTGAACGGCGCGCTCGCGGCCTTCGCGGCCGCGATGAAATCCTTGACGGTCTTGGGGCCCGACGCATTGTCCCACAGCACGAACTGGTCGAGCGCGATCACCGACACCGGCGTCAGGTCGCGCCAGTTGAACGGGATCTTGGCCGACAGCGGCAGCATGTAGATCAGCGAATAGGCGATCAGCACCTTGTTGGGATCGCCCTCGCTGGACTTCATGTACATCAGCGCTTCCGCACCTGACGCGCCGCCCTTCAGCGACACCACCATCGGCTGCTTCATCAGGTTGTTCTTCTGGATCGCCGCCTGCATCATGCGCGCCATCTGGTCGGAGGCGCCGCCGGCGCCGGCCGCAACCACGATCTCGACCGGCTTGCTCGGCTCCCAGCCGGCGAACGCCGGCGTGCTCAGCAGCAAGGCCGCGATGGCTGCCGTGGTCTTCACGATCTGTCCCACGTGTTTCTTCCCTATCTATTTGTTCGGCTTCGCAAAACCGTCGAGGTGGCGGGTTCGCGTCATTGTGCCGAGAATGCAGGTGAGTGCAAGCCGCCGAACTGCCGCATGACCTATGACTTTGGAATGAGTAACGGCATCATTTTCTGTAAGCGCGCCGCTTGTTCGCTGTCGTCCCTGCGAAAGCAGGGACCCATAACCGCAGGCGTTCGTTGTTGAAGCGAGTTGTGGCTCCAGCGCTATGCAACAATGACGTTCGGTGGTTATGGGTCCCGGGTCGCGCTTCGCTTGCCCGGGACGACACCGAATTTGTGGAGCGATCTGCGAGTCGCGCATATGCCTTCTCGCGACAGGAATTGCCCGAGCCTTGCTCTTCGTTCCGCCCTCTCTCGAACAAAGGGCGCAGGGAAAGCCGGGTGCCGATCGCACCCATGGGTCACGTGCAACAGGAAGCACGGGAGGCAGGACCACAGGTGTAACCGGGAACTCCGGCTTTCCCTGCGCGATGGGCTACGGCTTACTTCGTGCTCTCCCTGATGAGACTGGGCTTGCTTGTCACCGCTCTCGCAACACGCGTTCGCCTCGTCGCCGTTACTTGCCCTTGAAGTGGGGCGTGCGCTTGTTGAGGAAAGCGTCCATGCCCTCGCGGAAATCCTCGCTCATATAGGCGCGCAGGATCAGGTCTTCGCCTTCGTCGCGCGACAGCGTGCGGCGGATGCGGCGCACCGCTTCCTTGGTCACCTCCAGCGTAATCGGCGCATGGCCGGCGACGAGTTGCGCGGTCTCCGTGGCGCGGCGCTGCAGCGTTTCCACGTCGGGGACGACTTCGTTCAGCAGCCCGAGCGCCAATGCTTCGGGCGCCTCGACCAGGCGCGCCTTGAAGATCAGATCCTTGGTCCGCGCCGGACCGATCAGCGAGACCAGCCGCGAGATGTTGGACATCGAGAGGCAGTTGCCGAGCGTGCGCGCGATCGGGAAGCCGATCCGGGTCGCCTCGGTGCCGATGCGGATGTCGCAGCATGCGGCGATACCGGCGCCGCCGCCGGTGCACGCGCCGGCGATCGCCGCGATGACGGGCACGCGGCACTGTTCGAGTGTTCCCAGCACGCGATCGATCCGCGCCTCGTAGTCCAGCGCATCCTGCGCGGTCTTGAACGCGCGGAACTGCGAGATGTCGGTGCCCGAGGCGAATGCCTTGTCGCCGGCACCGGTCAGGATCAGCGCCTTGATGGAGTGATCCTGATTGATGTTCTCGCAGATCGAGGCCATCTGCTCGTACATCGCAAAGGTCAGCGCGTTGCGGGCCTGCGGCCTGTTGAACGTGATGCGCGCGATCCCGTCCGCGACGGAGTAGATCAGGTCTTCGGTCGGTGCGACAGGCGCGTTCATGTCCCGCTCTTTCTGTTCTTTGCGATAAGGTTTCAGGCCAGCCTACTCAAGCAACGGCTTTTGACGCCTGCGATGGGTCGCGTCCCTTGAGGACCTCCATCGCCGCCAGCACACCGCCACTGCGATGCGGCACCTTGGCCAGATCGAGACCCATCTCGACGCCGGACAGCGTGCCCATCAGCATCAAATCGTTGAAGTGGCCGATATGCCCGATCCGGAACACCTTGCCCTTGACCTTGTTGAGGCCGGTGCCGAGCGACATGTCGAAATTCTCAAGCACGACCTTGCGGAAGTGATCGGCATCGTGGCCATCGGGCACGCGCACCGCGGTCAGCGCCGGCGAATGCGCGCCCTGCTCCTGGCACTGCGTCTCCAGTCCCCAGACCTTGATGGCGGCACGCGTCGCTTCGCTGTGGCGCTTGTGGCGGGTGAAGACGTTGTCCAGCCCCTCCTCCTCCAGCATCTTCACGGCCTCCCTGAGGCCGAACAGCAGATTGGTGGCGGGCGTATACGGCCAGGTGCCGGCCTTGTTGATGTTGATGACCTCCTGCCAATCCCAATAGGAGCGCATCCCCGGATTGGCCTTGGCCACGGCAAGCGCCTTCTCCGACACGGCGTTGAAGCCGAGGCCGGGCGGCAGCATCAGCCCCTTCTGGGAGCCGGCGATCGAGACGTCGATGCCCCAGGCATCGTGTTCATATTCCAGCGAACCGAGGCCGGAGATGGTGTCGACCATCAAGAGCGCCGGATGCTTCAGCGTATCGAGGATCTTGCGGACGTCGCGCGGATAGGTGACGCAGGCGGTCGAGGTCTCGTTATGGACCACGCAGACGGCCTTGATCTTGTGCGCCTTGTCGGCGGACAGCCTGGCCTCGATCTGCTCGAGGTCGGCGCCATGGCGCCAGTCGCCCGGAATGAAATCGACGTCGAGCTTGAACTTGTCGGCGATGCCGTGCCACAGCACCGCGAACTGGCCGGTCTCGCACATCAAGACCTTGTCGCCGGGCTGCAAGGTATTGACGATCGCGGCCTCCCAGGCGCCGGTGCCGGACGACGGATAGATGATCACGGGCTGCTTGGTGCGGAACACACGCTGCATCGCAGAAAGCACGGCAAAGCCGATCTCGGCGAATTCGGCACCGCGATGGTCCATGGTCGGCATGTCCATGGCGCGCAGCACCCGATCCGGCACATTGGTCGGTCCCGGAATCTGCAGAAAATGCCTTCCCGTGTGCACGGTCATGAGCGTCTTTCCCGGTCTTGTCTTGGTCGTGGTGAGCCGCTCGCATATCACTATCCGGAAATCGAAGCCAACCATATCAGCCCATAGCGGCCCACATGGCTTAGCTCTTCTTGAGATGGCTCAGTGAGTTGGCATCCGAGGCCATACCCGGCCGGACCGATCCGGCGCGACGCCGACTGGGCGAATGCTGGACCACGCCTGTTGGAGCGGAGCCCGCCCCAACCGTACCGGCCGCCCTGCTGGGTACTGGCCCAAATCCTGGCGATCCCGACGACTCAACTCGGGAAGCGCTCGAAGGCCGGAAGATCGTGAACGGACCCTACCCATCCGACGCGCTCGGCAGTCTGCACCTGAACCTTGGGCGAGATCGAATTCGGATCGTCGAGCGCAGCGATCCTGACTTGCATCATGCCCATCTGGTCGAGAATGCCATTGCCGAAGAACAGCCCCGCGCCGCACGTCGGGCAGAACGAGCGCTGGCCGCTTTCTGAAGACGAATAGACCTTCGGCTTCCCCTGGATTGATACCGCGGCCTTCGGGACCATTGCCCACGCCAGCATCGGCGCTCCAGATTGCCTCCGACAATCGTGGCAATGGCACACGGTACTGAAAGCCGGCTGATCGGGGACTTCGAACCTGATCTCACCGCAATGGCAGCCGCCGCAAAGCATACCCAAATTCACTACTCCCAGCCTCTCTTCAAGACTGCATCCATGTCACCATTTTCGCCGGATTTGTCCTCCGCCCGGCGGGGGTCAGTCATGCGTATCCGGCGGCGCCTTGCGGACACCGGCGGCCGTTCATTCGGCGGCCACCACCTTTCGCGGCGCGGCCAACTCGCCGGCTTCCTCGAACGGCCGCTCGGGGTGCATCAGGAACGCCGAGAAACCTCCAAGCAGCAGCAGCCCCATCGACATCAGGAACGGCAGGTACCAGTTTCCGGTGGCGTCGATGACGAAACCGGCGACCAGCGGCGAGACGATCGCCGCGAACGCCGAACCGCTGTTCATGATTCCCGCGGCGGTGCCGGAATATTTCGCCGCGATGTCCATCGGGATCGACCACATCGGGCCGATCACGAGCTCGGCGCAGAAGAAGCCGGCCGACAGGCAGAGCGCGACCACCGTGATGTCATGAACGAACAGGATCGGCATCAGCGAGAGCAGCGCGCCGGCGAATCCCACGATCGTCACGCTGAGCCGCGCCAGCCGCACATTGCCTGTGCGCTCGAGGATGCGGTCGGAGATGACGCCGCCGATACTGTCGCCGACCACGCCGGCAAAGAACACGCCGGATGCGAACAGCGCCGAGTTCTTCAGATCGAGGCTGTAGTTGTTCTTGAAGAACAGCGGCAGCCAGTTGAGGTAGAGCCACAGGCACCAGCCGTAGCAGAAATACGTCAGCGTCACCGGCCACATCCGCTGCAACAGCGGCCCCCACGGCACCTTCGGCCGCTCGCCCTGCGGGCGCGGCGGCAACGTCGCAAGCTCGGCCGCGGTGATGGAGCCGTGGTCCCTAGGCTCGTTGCGGAAGTACCAGACCCACGCAACACCCCAGATCAGACTGACGACGCCGAGCACGACGAATGCGCCGCGCCATGTCAGCCAGAGGATCAGGAGCGCGACCACCGGCGGGGTCACTGCGTTGCCGAGCCGTGCGAACGCGTGGGTCAGGCCTTGCGCGAAGCCGCGGCGGTTCGCGGGCGTCCAGTACTGCATGGCGCGGGTCGCGGTCGGGAACGTCGCCCCTTCGCCGAAGCCCAGCGCGAAGCGCGCGACGAACAGCGCGGCGAGACCGTGGACGAAGCCGGTCATGATGGTGGCCGCGGCCCAGATCATGCCGCACCAGAACAAGGTCTGGCGCGGCCCGAAACGATCGCCGACCCAGCCGCCGATCACCTGGAACAGCAGATACGGATAGGCGAAGGCCGAGAACACCAGGCCGAGCTCGGTGTTGGACAGACCGAGTTCCTTCTGGATCTCGCTGGCCGCGGTGCCGATGTTGACGCGGTCGACATAGGTGATGAAATACATCACGCAGAGCATGGCCAACACGACATGGGTGGCCTTGAACCGAAGCCTCATATCCCTCCCCTTCCCTGATCCGCGATTTTTCTGAGCCGTTGGCGTGCGGGATGCCGTTGGTCGGCGCCTAAGTGCTGACCACCTTCAGATGCGACGCGTTGCGTTGATCGCGCTGCTCGAGCAGCCGCATCGCCGCCTCGGCGCCGCCCGAGCGGTGCGGCACGCCGGCAACCGACAGCCCCATCTCGACGCCGGTGAGCGCGCCGAGCAGCGTCAGCTCATTGCACTCGCCGAGGTGACCGATCCGGAACACCTTGCCGGCGACCTTCGACAGGCCGGCACCGAGCGACATGTTGAAATTGTCGAGCACGGCCTTGCGGAACTGATCGGCATCATGGCCCGGCGGCATCATCACCGCGGTCAGCACCGGCGAGAACTCCGAAGGCTCCTGGCAGAGATTCTCGAGGCCCCATTGGTTGACGGCCGCGCGCGTTGCGGCGGCGAGGCGCCGATGGCGGGCGAATACGTTGTCGAGCCCCTCCTCCAGCAGCATCGCAATCGCCTCGCGCAGCCCGTAGAGCAGGTTCGTCGCCGGCGTATAGGGGAAGAAGCCCTTGGCGTTCGGCTTCAGCATCTCCTCCCAATCGAAATAGGAGCGCGGCATCTTGTTGGTGCGGGACGCGGCGCGCGCCTTCTCCGAAATGGCGTTGAAGCCGAGGCCGGGCGGCAGCATGAAGCCCTTCTGCGAGCAGCTGACGCTGACATCGACCTTCCACTCGTCGTGCCGGTAATCGACCGAGCCGAGCGAGGAAATGGTGTCGACCATCAAGAGCGCCGGATGCGCGGTGCGGTCGATGGCGGCACGGATCTCGGCGATCCGGCTGGTCGCGCCGGTCGAGGTCTCGTTGTGGACGACCATCACGGCCTTGATGCTGTGCGCGCTGTCCTCGGCAAGCCTTGCTTCGATCTGGGCGGGGTCGGCGCCGCGCCGCCAGTCGCCGGCAATGAAGTCGACCTCGATGCCGAAACGGCCGGCCAACTGCCGCCACAACGTGGCGAAGTGGCCGGTCTCGACCATCAAAACCTTGTCGCCGGGCGACAGCGTGTTGACGATCGCGGCTTCCCAGGCGCCGGTGCCCGACGACGGGAAGATCACCACCGGGCCCGCGGTCTGGAAGATCTTGCCGCTTCCCTCGAGCACGGTGCGGCCAAGTTCGGCAAACTCCGCGCTCCGGTGGTCGATGACCGGCATGTCCATCGCGCGAAGAATGCGATCCGGCACGGGGCTCGGCCCTGGAATCTGTAGAAAATGGCGTCCTTGATGCATGAGAACCTCCCAATCGCCGGATTTCGGCTCCTTGGCCAACCATTTTGCATTCATTTTTTGTATTTTCAATCCAATTTTGGTATTCGATTGTGAAGATCGACGCGACCGCGCCGGCAAATTATTGTTCAGAATATGAAATCTGCGATTCCCGAGACCGGGGTTCCGATCACCGAGCCAGCCGCCAGCAACGGCAGCGACCGCCAGGAGGTCTCGCTTCACGGCGAGATCCTGCTGCGGCTCCGCGACTATGTGGTGGAAGGCAACATTCCCGAGGGTGGGCGCGTTCCGGAACGCCAGCTGTGCGAAATGCTGGGGATCTCCAGGACGCCACTGCGCGAGGCGCTCAAGGTGCTGGCCGCCGAAGGCCTGATCGAGCTCTTGCCCAATCGCGGCGCGCGGGTGCGCCAGCTCAACCAGCGCGACCTCGAGGAACTGTTCGACGTCATGGCCGGACTGGAGAGCCTGGCCGGACGGCTGGCATGCGAGAGCATCACGGACGAGGAAATCGCCGCGATCGAGCGACTGCACTACGAGATGTACGGTCACTATCTGCACCGCGACATGCACGGCTATTTCCAGACCAACCAGCAGATCCACGAGAGCATCGTCGCGGCTGCGCGCAACGACACGCTGAAGACGACCTACGCCAACTTCGCCGGCCGGATCCGCCGCGTCCGCTACTCCGCCAATTTCGCCCGCAAGCGGCAGCGCTGGGCCGAGGCGATGCGCGAGCACGAGGCGATCCTCGATGCGCTGCGCCGCCGCGCTGGAAGCGAGCTCAGCGACATCCTGTTCGGACATCTGCGCAACAAGCGGAGCGCCGCCATCGAGCACCTCGCCGAGGGACCGGACAGCGGCCAAGAGGCGACGCCTCAGCGCAGCTAGTTGCTCATTTTGAATTCATAATGTAATTCTCGGCTCAATCGAATGAATAATCCCCGGGCAATATGGGTTGCGCCGCGGATCACATCGGATCTGGGATGAAGAACGCCTCATCGCTCGAACAGCGCCTGCGGTCCGACCTGACCGGCGACGTGTTTTTCGATGCCTTCAACCGCGGCCGCTACGCGACCGACGCCTCGTTCTATCAGATCATGCCGGCCGGCGTGGTGGTGCCCCGAACCATCGACGAGGCGCTGCGGGCGCTCGCGATCGTCCGTGACGCCGGGCGGATCGTGACCCCGCGCGGCGGCGGCACCTCGCAATGCGGCCAGACCGTCAATGACGGCATCGTGGTCGACCTCTCCAAGCACCTGAACCGGATCTTGTCGCTCGACGTCGAGAACCGGACTTGCGTGGTCGAGCCCGGCATCGTGCTCGACGATCTCAACCGTCAGCTGAAGAAGCATGGGCTGTGGTTTCCGGTCGACGTCTCGACCGCGTCGCGCGCCACCATCGGCGGCATGGCCGGCAACAATTCTTGCGGGGGCCGCTCGCTGCGCTACGGCACCATGCGCGACAATACGCTGTCGATGGATGCAGCCCTCGCCGACGGCACGCTGCTGCATTTCGGCGAGGTGCCGCGCGACCTGACGCGGATCAATGCGTCCGACAGCGGATCGAAGCTGTTCCGCGACATGCTAGACCTCGGCGAGCGCGAGGCGGCCGAGATCGCGGACAAATTCCCCAAGGTGCAGCGCCGCGTCGGCGGCTATAACCTCGATGCGCTGGTGCCGCGCAACGCGCCGAACAACATGGCGCATCTGTTGGTCGGCTCGGAAGGCACGCTCGCCTTCACGACGCAGGTCGAGCTCAAGCTGTGGCCTGTCATCCGCAACAAGGCGCTCGGCGTCTGCCATTTCGGCAGCTTCTACGAGGCAATGGATGTGGCCCAGCATCTGGTGAAGCTGCGGCCGATCGCAGTCGAGCTGGTCGATCGCACCATGATCGCGCTCGGCCGAGAGATCGCGATGTTTCAGCCGATCATCTCCGCAGCTGTGCGCGGCGATCCTGACGCCATCCTGGTGGTCGAGTTCGCCGAGGAAGATCAAGCCGACAACCTCGCCCGCCTGAAGCAGCTCGGCGAACTGATGGGCGACCTGGGCTTCGGCTGGGACAAGCCGCAGCGCAAATGGGGCGGCGTGGTCGAGATCGTCGAGCCCGCCCTGCAGACCGGCATCGCCGATTTCCGCGCCGCCGGGCTCAACGTCATGATGTCGATGAAGCAGGAGGGCAAGCCGGTCTCGTTCGTCGAGGATTGCGCGGTGCCGCTGCCGCATCTTGCCGACTACACCGAACGGCTCAATGCCGTCTTCGCCAAGCACGGCACCCGCGGCACGATGTATGCGCATGCCTCCGAAGGCTGCCTGCATGTGCGCCCGGTGCTCAATCTCAAGCTGGAGAAGGACGTCAAGGCAATGCGCGCCATTGCCGAGGAAGCCTTCGCGTTGGTGCGCGAGTACAAGGGCTCGCATTCCGGCGAGCACGGCGACGGCCTGGTGCGCTCGGAATTCCACGAGACGATGTTCGGCGCGCGCATCGTGGCCGATTTCCGCGAGGTCAAGCAGCGCTTCGATCCCGGCAACACGCTCAACCCGGGCAAGATCGTCGATCCGCCTGCCATGGACGACCGCTCGCTGTTTCGCTATTCGCCGGAGTATCGCGTCGGCGAATTGAAGACGGCGCTGGACTGGTCGGCCTATCCCGGCGCCGGCGGCGGCTTCCAGGGCGCGGTCGAGATGTGCAACAACAACGGCGCCTGCCGCAAGCTCGAAGGCGGCGTGATGTGCCCGTCTTATCGGGCGACGCGCAACGAAAAGGACGTCACCCGCGGCCGCGCCAATACGTTGCGGCTGGCGATCTCGGGTCAGCTCGGACCGGACGCGCTCGCCTCCGATGAGATGATGGACACGCTGAAACTCTGCGTCTCCTGCAAGGCGTGCCGCCATGAATGCCCGACCGGCGTCGACATGGCCAAGATGAAGATCGAGGTGCTGGCCGCCCGCGCCGCGACCCACGGCCGGTCGCTGCGCGACCGGCTGGTCGGCTACCTGCCGCGCTATGTCGATCTCGCCTCGCGCTTCGCCCCGCTTGCGAACTGGCGCAACCGCAGCCCGCTGCTGCGCGCGCTGTTCGAGACACTCGCCGGCATCAGCGCGAAGCGCGCACTGCCGGCGTTTCGCCGCGACACCTTCCGGCCTGGCGCCGAGGTGCTGGGTCCGCCTGATGGCCGCGAAGTGGTGCTGTTCGCCGACACGTTCAACCGCGGCTATGAGCGGGAGAATCTCGACGCCGCAATCGAGGTGCTGGTCGCCGGCGGCTATCGCGTGCATCTGCCGAAGCCGTCGGATGGCGGCCGTCCGCCGTGCTGCGGACGGACGTTCCTGTCGGCGGGTCTCGTCGAGCAAGCCCGGGCCGAGCTCGACCGGCTGGTTGCGACCTACGCGCCGTTCGCGGCGCGCGGCGTGCCGATCGTCGGGCTCGAGCCGAGCTGCCTTCTGACCCTGCGCGACGAGCTGCTATCGCTGCGTTCGGATGACGCCGCGAAGACCGTCAGCGCGCACGCCCTGCTGTTCGAGGAATTTCTGGTGCGCGAGGCCGAGGCTGGGCGGCTGGCCCTGCCGCTCGGCGCCGTCGCCGGTAAGGCCGTCGTGCACGGTCATTGCCACCAAAAGTCCTTCGGCGCGTTCAAGCCCGTGGAGAAAGTGCTGCGCCTGGTGCCCGGCCTCGAGGTCAAGACCATCGAGTCGAGCTGCTGCGGTATGGCCGGCGCATTCGGCTATGGCGCGGAGACCTATCAGGCCTCGATCGAGATGGCCGAGCTGTCGCTGCTGCCGGCAGTCCGCAGCGCGGATCAGGATACGCTGATCGTGGCCGACGGCACCTCCTGCCGGCACCAGATCAAGGACGGCAGCGGACGCACGCCGCTGCATGTCGCCAGCGTATTGGCGATGAGCCTGAAACGTGCGAAATCGAATTCCGACCAATCATTGCCGACAAAGGACAAGGCCCATGGCTGAGCTCACTCTCGACATCGCCCGCAAGATTCTGGATGCCGCACTCGCCAAGGGCGTCGAGAAGAAGCTGAAGCCGCTGGTCGTCACCATCCTCGACGCGCGCGGCGCGGTGAAAGTGACGGCGGCGCAGGACGGCACCAGCCTGATGCGGGCCGAGATCGCCCACGGCAAGGCCTATGGCGCGCTGGCGCTGGGGATGGGATCGCGGGCGCTGTTTCAGCGCGCGCAGGAGCAGGCCTATTTCATCGATTCCGTAAACACGCTGGCGCAGGGCCGGCTGGTGCCGGTCCCCGGCGGCGTGCTGATCATGGACGGCTCTGCCCTGCTCGGCGCCGTCGGCGTCAGCGGCGACACCTCGGACAATGACGAGATCTGCGCCGTGGCCGGCATTGAAGCCGCCGGCCTGAAGGCCAACGCGGGCTAGAGCATTTTCGGTTCTGATTGAATCAGAACCGAAGCTCTAGATTCTTGTTTTGACGCGTTTTCTTCACGCGAACCGGTGTCCACTTCGCTCGAAAACGCTCTAACACGCGACAGGGCGAGCGAGGGGGATGCACGACTTCGGAATATTAGAAATATACCCCTGAGTTGCCCGACGTGTCAAGCTGCCTGGTCGAACGCCGACCGCCGGCGGCCCCTTTGCATGGGGTTGTTTTCGATATTTTGATGGTCCGCGCCTGCAGCGGCCGGACGGGAGCGAAGCGAAGCGGCCCAGTAATGCCTCAGCGTCCGGTCCAGGTCGGCTTGCGCTTCTCGCCGAAGGCCTTGAGGCCTTCCTTGGCGTCCTCGGTCATCGCGAGCAGCGCGATCTGGCTTTCGGTGTAGGCGATGCTTTCGTCGAACGACATCGAGGCGATCGCCCGCATGGCATATTTGCCGCGACGGATCGCAGTCGGCGACTTGTCGACGATGCGGCCGATCAGCCAATCGACCTTGCCATCGAGCTCGGCCGCCGGAACGACGTAGTTGAGAAGACCCGCGGCCTGCGCGGTCTTGGCGTCGAACGGCTCGCCGGTCAGCGCCCATTCGTTGATGAGGCGTGCGGGGGCGATCGATTGCAGCAGGCTCAGCACCTGCATCGGAAACACGCCGACCTTCACCTCGGGCAGACCGAAGATCACCTGATCGCCGGCCACCGCCATGTCGGTCATGCACAGCAGCCCCATGCCGCCGGCCATGCAGACGCCGCCGACCCGCGCGATCGCGGGCTTGGTTGCGTTCTGCGACAGCCGCAACAGGTCGGCATAGTCGACATTGGGACGCGAGAAATCCATCGAGAACGCCGCGCCGCTGTTCTGCAGATCGGCGCCGGCGCAGAACGCCTTGTCGCCCGCGCCCGTCAGCACGATGACGCGCACGTCCTTGTCGTCATGCGCCTCGCGATAGCCCCTGGCGATGCCCGCGATCACACCGGCATTGAGCGCGTTGCGCTTGTCCGGGCGGTTGATGGTGATCCAGAACGCCTGCCCGCGCTTCTCGAGAAGAACGCTGTTGTCGGTCATGTTTCCTGCCTGTTTTCTTGCCTGTACGCTGGTGTCAGCGCACATTTGCGGCAGGATCGGCGCCGACTGCAAGCAGGATTTAAGCGGCGGCGGACGCCTTCCTGATCCAGACCTTGTTGTCGTGGAACGCGGCGCCGCCAAGCGGTGCGACGGCCTCTGCCCCGGTCAGCATGTTGATGCCGCGCCCGCCGATGTGGGACTTGTTGGGATGGATCGACTCGGCGATCAGCACGCCGCGGCGAACGCCATCGAACAGTTTTGCGGTGAGCGTGGTTTCCCCGCGCATGTTGCCGAGCGTCACGGCCTCCCCGTCGGCGATCGACAGCGCGGCCGCATCATCGGGGTGGATCATCACGGTCGGCGCGCCCTCGCGGGCCTGCGACGACGGCGTCTCGTTGAAGCTGGTGTTGAGGAAGCTGCGCGACGGCGACGTCGCGAGCCGGAACGGATGCTGCGCGTCCGCCTCCTCGATGATGGTCCAGTGGTCGGGCAGCGAGGGCATCTTGTCCCAGGCGCCCATCAGCCCGCCCGCCCCGACCGGGACCTTGCCCCAATCGACCTTGAAGTGGAACTTCTTGTCGGCATGGGCGAAGCCGTCGAGATAATGCGAGGTGCGGAAGTCGGGCTGCAGGTCGCGCCACAGTTCGGCTTCGAGCGTCGCGATGTCGCCATGCCCGCTCTTCTTCAGCGTCGCATCGATCAGCTGGCGCGGCGTCATGTCGAAACCGGGATGCACGGCATTGAGCCTGCGGCCGAGCCCCTGCAGCACCTCGTGATTGGAGCGGCACTCGCCGGGCGGATCGATCAGCTTCGGGCCGACCGAGATGTGCTGGTGACCGCCGCCGTAATAGAGGTCGTCGTGCTCCATGAACATCGTCGCCGGCAGCACGATGTCGGCCATCTGGGCCGTCTCGGTCATGAACTGCTCGTGCACCGCGACGAACAGATCCTCGCGGGCAAAGCCCTGGCGCACCAGCGCCTGCTCGGGCGCCACCGTCATCGGATTGGTGTTCTGGATCAGCATCGCCTTGACCGGCCCGCCGCCGCGCAGCGCCTCGGCATCGCCGGTCAGGATGCGGCCGATCTTCGATTGGTCGAGCACCCGCGTGGTGGGATCGATCGCGTCGTGGCCTTCGATGATCGACTCGTCGAAGCGCCAGATGCCGGCATTGTTGAAGAATGCGCCGCCGCCCTCATATTGCCAGGCACCGGTGACCGCGGGAATGCATAGCGCGGCGTGCATTTGCGCGGCGCCGTTGCGGCTGCGGGTGAACCCGTAGCCAAGGCGGAAGAACGAGCGCTTGGTCTGTCCGACCAGCCGCGCGAACGCCTCGATCTCCTCGACCGGCACGCCCGAGATCGCTGATGCCCATTCCGGCGTGCGCGTCTTCAGATGCACTTCCAGCTCGTTTGGGCAATCGGTATAGCGCGCGAGATAGCCGCGATCGGCAAGTCCCTCGCGGAACAGCACGTGCATCACAGCGCAGGCGAAGGCGCCATCGGTTCCGGGCCGCAGCAGGATCTTGATGTCGGCCTGCTTCATGGTCTCGTTGTTGTAAACGTCGACCGCCGCGATCTTGGCGCCGCGCTCCTTCCGCGCGCGCGCTGCATGCGTCATCACGTTGACCTGGGTGTTCACCGGATTGGTGCCCCAGATCACGACGAGGTCGGAGACGCCCATCTCGCGCGGATCGACGCCGGCGATCTTGCCGGTCCCGGCGGCGAAGCCGATGCGTGCGATGGTCGAGCAGATCGTGCCGTAGAAGCGCGAATATTTCTTCACATGCGACAGCCGGTTGAGGCCGTCGCGCATCACGAGCCCCATGGTGCCGGCGTAGTAGTAAGGCCAGACCGACTCGGCGCCGAATTCCCGCTCGGCAGCGTCGAATCGCGCCGCGATCTCGTCCAGCGCCTCGTCCCACGAAATCCGCGCGAACTGACCGGAACCCTTCGGGCCGGTCCGGCGCAGCGGATGCATCAGCCGTTCAGCGTGGTGGATCCGCTCGGCATAACGCGCGACCTTGGCGCAGACCACGCCAGCCGTGTAGGTCTGCTGTTTGGAGCCGCGCACCCTGCCGATCGAGCGTCCCTCGATCACCTCGACGTCGAGCGCACACGCCGAAGGGCAGTCGTGCGGACAGGTGGAATGGCGAATGTCGATCTTGGCATGCTGGTTCATGCCAAATTGGTAACATCAAATATCCGCTCCGCCGAGGGGCATTATTGACCCAGTCCGGGCGAAAACCGCGCATAAGCCATGCGGCAAACGCCCAGATGCCCGGCTATCGGTCCACTCCGTCCGTCAAACGCGGAAGATACGGGTGTAGTGCGACTTGATCGATTCCCCCTCCCTCTCCACCGCCGCCGGGTCGTCCTTCATCGTCTTGATGTCCTTCAACGGCTTGCGCCCGGCCTTTTCCTTGGCCAGCGCATGCACGGATCGGAGGCCGCCGATCTCGACGTTGAGCTGCTGCCCCTCGCGCCCGAGCGCGAACGATTGAAACAGCCTTGCCGCATTGGGATGCGGACAGTCCTTGAAGATCCCATTGGGACCGACAATGATCGGTGACCCCTCGGTGGCGTAGACCGGCTCGACCGGGCGGCCCATCTCCTTCAGCTGAAAGATGTTGTACTCGTTGCCGTCGGCCATGATAGCGCGCTCGCCGAGATCGAGCTTCTTCGGTGGATCGGTCGAGGACTGCACCTGCATGATGTTCTGCTTTGCGAGCTGCTCGAAGAAGCTCCAGCCGAGGTCGCGCTGCATCTGATAGGTCGCGGTCATGATGGTGCCGCTATAGCCGGGATGCGCCTTCACGATCTTGCCCTTCCATTTCGGATCGAGCAGATCGGCGAAGCTCTTCGGCGCATCCTCGGCCTTCACGAGATTGGTGTTGTAGGCAATGATCGAAAGCCAGACCCGGAAGCTTGCGAACTGGCCGTCCGCATCGCGATGCTCGTCCGGATAGTATTTCGCGACCTCCTCCGGAATATAGGGCGCCAGAATGCCGTCGCGCTTCCACACGATGAAATGCGCGGCGTCGGAGGAATTGACGACGTCGACCGCGTGAATGTTGCTGGCGTATTCCTGGCCCACCCGCTGGAACACGCGCTCCGCGCCGGTGCGTTCGACACGGACGGCGATCCCCGCATACTTAGCCTCGAACGCCTTCGCCAATTTCTCGGCGACCGGCAAATCGGTCGAGGTGTAGTAGACGACCTGTCCCTCTTTCTT
Source organism: Bradyrhizobium sp. USDA 4011 (assembly GCF_054063415.1). Classification (NCBI taxonomy): domain Bacteria; kingdom Pseudomonadati; phylum Pseudomonadota; class Alphaproteobacteria; order Hyphomicrobiales; family Nitrobacteraceae; genus Bradyrhizobium; species Bradyrhizobium sp. USDA 4011. Next base: position 7,096,088 of record NZ_JBSSGG010000001.1, on the reverse strand, counting down.
CGCCGCCTCGATCAGCGCCGGCGTCACCGGTTCCGCCGGCGGCGCGGCGGCCATCACGCGTGTCGAAAGGGCGGTCCCTGTCAGCACGGCGCTGGTGCCCTTCAGCAAATCGCGGCGCGATAATCCAGGATGTTTCCTCATTTGATTCCCCGCACGCGATGGCGAAGTTTGAGTACACCGTCCTCCCGCTCCTATTCCGATGCGCGAAGACGATGTCTGTCGTCGACAGATGCTTCAGGTTGAAGCTAGACTTCTGGTCAAGAAAGAAGACTAAAGTTGGGGGAAACAATCAATCGCGGACTTTCGGTACGATGCTGCTCGGCGTTGCCGCGTGACGACGGTGCCAACGATCAGTTGGCCTTCACCTTCTGTGTCTCATTGCGCGGTAGAGCCCTGGGCGCCAGCTGCGCAACCCTGGTGAATGGATCGACGTCGACGACGTCGGTTCCCGCGAACTCCGCTTGCGCCGCGTCCGATATCCATTTGACCGCGGCGGGGTGGCTGACCAGCATCCCGATCAATGCAACGATCACAAGCACCGGCAGAGCGATCAGCTTGATACTGAAGCTCTCGTAGTTGCTTTCCGGATCCTGCTGCCGGTTGTCGAAAGAGCCCTGCATGGATTCCTCCACAGTGCGAGTGTGCTCCACCGAAGCGTCACTTACCGCAGAGCACGCAAGGCCGATGTGAATGGTTTCACAGGCTTTGTCCGGTTCACCACTTCGTGAAATGCGGACTGACCGCGCAGACGGCAGCGACTACTCGCCGTCATCGGCCCCGGCGTCGACCAGCTCTTGCAGCGACTCGGGCTTCAGCACGACGATCGCACCATGTTCGAGCCTGACCCAACCGCGTGTCGCCCACGCGCGGAGCTGCTTGTTGATGCTCTCACGGGTCATCCCGACCATCTCGCTGATCTCCTGCTGGGTGATCGAGATGGTGCGCCCCTGCGGCTTGTGCTTGTCGCTCAGGCGCAGCAGCGCGCTCGCCAGACGGCCCGGCAAGTTCTGCAGGATCACCTGCTCGACCTGGTCGCTGGTCCAGCGCAACCTCGCGCACAGCAACTCGATGAACTTCATCGCAAGCGTCGGCTGGCTGCGCACGAACGGAATGAACTCGCGCCGGTCGATGACGAACAGTTCGCAATTGGTGTTAGCGATGGCATCGGCCGTCCGCGACAAGCCGTCGAGCAGCGCGATCTCTCCGAATATCTCCCCTGCCTCGATCAGGTTTAGAATCGCGTTGCGACCATCCGGCGACGAGATGCTGATCTTCACCGTGCCCGAGATCACCGCGATCAAGCTGGTGCCCGGATCGCCCTTGGAGAAAATCGTGGTCCCGCGCTTCAGCGTGATGTGCTTGGCGTAGCGGCAGAGCTGATCGAATGCCTCGGGCTCGAGATCAGCAAAGTAAGGATGCTTGCGCAGCACCGACAGCTTGTTGTTCGAGAACAACGGCGCGCCGGCAGTTCGTTCTATGGGCGACGCACCGGTCATTGTGTTCCAGACTGATTGTGTTGCGTTCAATCGGCGCGCCATCAGCGCGACACCGACAAGCCATCGATCAATGAAAGCGGAAAGGACTATAACCCCACCGCAGGCCTACAGCAACAAAGGTCCGAGCCGGTGAAATCGGGCTAGACGGCATTCAAGGTACAATTTGGAATAAATATGCGCCTAGTTGCAACGCTCAATTGTAGCCGGCGATTGTCCGTGATCTGGAAAACCCGGTCCATCAGTGACAATCTCGCCTGGCAACACCCTCTGTGCGGGCCATCGCCGCCAGCTCACAGCAGCTTGCCGTCCGGCCCAAAGAAGGGATGCGGCCCGTCAAACTGACCGATCGGGACCTGGTGCGTGACCAGCTGTCCAAAGTCGTGCCCGGGAAACCAGGTGTGCAGATGAAATGCGGGCGGTTCCACTTTGAACGATGGTTCGCGGAGCTGTCCGAGGTCCAGGTCGACCGCGTGGTTCGGAGCGGGGCATATTGTCACGGGAATCCCGGCGAAAGTGGTCAGCATCGCACGATGGACGTGCCCGCCCGCGATCAACCGCACACGCGGGTGACGCCTGACGATCTCCGCCAATGCGTCGGCATTGAAGAGGTCTTGCCGGTCCATATGCCAGATGCCGCCCTTGAATGGCGGGTGGTGCAGGAAAAGCAGCGCCGGCCGGTCGACTGCCGTCGCCAGCGCCGCGTCCAGCCATTGCAGCGTGGATGCTTCGAGCATGCCGTGCGGCTTGCCGGCAACGCTTGAATCCAACAGCAGAAGATCGAGACCATTCACTTCGATCTTCTGGTCGAGCGGACCTGTTGCGTGAACATAGGGCGCGGCCGAAAACGCTTCGCGCATCCACTGGCGCGAGTCGTGATTGCCGGGAATGCCGGCAAACGGCAGGCGCAGCGGCGCCAGCAATCGCTTGAGATAGTCGTATTCCTCGACCGACGGCGTATCGACAAGGTCGCCCGAGATGACGACGAAATCGGGCGCCGGCTCGAACGCGCCGAGCGCCGCCACACAGCGCTCAAGCGCCTTCGCGGTATCGACCCGGCCATAGGCCAGCGCTCCCGGCGGCTTGATGTGGAGGTCGGATATCTGTGCGATGAGAACCGGTTTCGGCGGCATCGATCAATCTCAGGGTTCGAAAGGGAGCAGACGAACGGCGTCGGTCGCGATCGAAAGCCCGATTCGATCGCCGACCTTGGCCTGAATTGTGTTGGGCGCGTCGACATTGAGCGGCTTGCTCGATGCACCGCTCACGACGAGCCGCTGCCGGTCGCCGATGAAGCTGACGGAATCGACAACTCCCGAAAGCACTGCCGCCCCGGCGTCCGTCACGCGAATGGTTTCGGGGCGGATCATGACGGTCGCGTTCGCAGCTGCCGCGCCACCCTCGATCGGCAATCGCCCGCCGGGCAGGATCAGTACACCGTTCTCGATCGGAGCTTCCACAATGTTCGCAGCTCCAATGAACTCAGCCACGAAGCGGTCCTTCGGTGCGAAGTAGACCTCGCGCGGCGTGCCGATCTGGGCGATCGCACCTTTCCGCATCACGACGATACGGTCACCCAATTCCATGGCTTCGGACTGATCATGGGTGACATAGATCGTCGTGATACCAAGCGCTCGCAACAGCCGGTTGAGCTCGCCTCGCAGCCGGTCCCGCAAGGCGGCATCAAGCGCGGTCAAGGGCTCGTCGAGCAGCAATATGCCCGGCCGGATCGCGACGGCACGCGCCAGTGCCACACGCTGGCGCTGGCCGCCCGAAAGCTGGTCGATGCGCCGGTTCTCCAATCCCGTGATGTTCGTGAGAGCAACCAGCTCGGCGACGCGCGCGGCACGCTCGCCCCTGGCAACACCCCGGATCTTCAGGCCGTAGGCGATATTGTCCGCGACCGTCATGTTGGGGAACAGGGCGTAGGACTGAAACACCATGCCGACATTGCGCCGCTCGATTGGGACCGAGGTCATATCCTTGTCGTCGAACAGCACCTTGCCGCCCGCGTCCGGCAACTCGAGGCCCGCGATGATGCGCAGCATCGTGGTCTTGCCGCAGCCGGATGGGCCGAGCAGCACCAGCGTCTCGCCGCGCGCGATGTCGAGGGTTGCGGGATCAAGCGCGCGCGTCCCATCGGCAAAGGTCTTGGCGCATGCCTCGATCCGCACCGCTGCACCATGCCCGGCCGTACTCATCGCTTGTGATCCCTGTCGGCCAGCAGTTGCATCGCGACCAGCAGCGGAATGATCATCACGAAGAAGATCAGCGTGTAGGCCGAAGCCACTTCGAGCCGCATCGAGGCGTAGCTGTCGGCGAGCCCGATCGGCAGCGTCTTCGTCAATGGCGTATGCAGCATCCAGGTCAGGTTGAATTCGCCGAGCGACAGCGTGACCACCATCAGCGCGCCGGCCAGAATTCCCGGCAGCGCGTTCGGCACGATGACATCGCAAAAGCGCCGCCATGGCGACGCCCCGAGCGACGCCGCGCCCTCATCCAGCGTCTTGATGTCCACGGTCGCAAACACCGCCATGACCGAGCGCACCATGAACGGCATGGTGAAGATCACGTGGCCGACCAGAATGAATAGCCAGGAACGGCGAAAGTCGCCGAAGCTTCCATAGGCGAGCAGCAGCGCAAGCGCGATCGCAAGCCCGGGGATCGCCAAGGGCAGCGTGATGATCTCCTCGACGATGCGTGCGAGCCGGCCTCCCCGCGCATGCAGTGCGTAGGCCGCGGGAACGCCGGCGAGCAACGTGACGGCGAGCGTCGCAAAGGCGATCACGAATGAGAGCAGAATGGTGCCGGCATAGAGCTCCCAGACCTGGGCGACCCATTGCAGGGTCACGCCGGACTGGATGCCCCGGAAATAATTCACGGTGACGCCGGCGGAGATCGAGAGCCCTGCGGGCACCACCAGGAACGCTGCAACGAGCAGCGTGAAGATGAACTGGCCGGTGAAGATCAGGCGATCGCGCATGCTTTTCACCCGGCCGCTGCGACCGCGCTTCCGCTGAACGTGCGGGCCAGCGCCAAGATGAGCCAGGTGATCAGGCCGAGCCCCACTGACAGCGCCGCCGAGGTCGCGAAATTCGCGGCCAGCGTGAACTCGGTGTAGATCAGCATCGGCAGCACGTCGATGTTCGTCGCCAGCGTGAAGGCGGTGCCGAAGGCGCCCATCGCGGTCGCGAATGCGATCGCGCCGGACGCAACGAAGGCCGGCGCCAGTGCCGGCAACACGACGTCACGCTGCACCGCCCAGGGGCTGGCGCCAAGCGAACGCGCGGCTTCCTCCAGACCGACATCGAGCTTTTGCACGGCCGCCATGATGGTGAGGATGACGCGCGGGATCGAGAAGTAGAGATAGCCGAGGAAGAGCCCGTAGATCGAATAGGCGAAAACGAACTTCTCACCGAATATCCGGTTCGAGAGATCGCCGATCAGCCCTTGCCGCCCCGCCAGCAGAATGATCATGAAGCCGACCACCACGCCGGGAAACGCCAACGGAAAGGTCAGCATCGCAATCAGCACGGCCCGCCCGGGAAAGCGGTGCCGCTGCAGGAACATTCCGGCGATCGTCGCCACGATCAGCGTGACGACCGTGGTTGCCGCCGCCAGCAGCACGGTATTGATCAGCGTCGCGCGATAGCGGCCTTCGGTCAGGATGGCGAGATATCCGGCAAGCCCGTGCGGCCCTTCGGCGCCTGCCACCACCAGCCGTGCCATCGGCAACAAGAAGAACGCCGTCGTCACCAGCACAAGCGGCAGCAGGCAGAGCCAAACGAAGGATTTTTGCGACATCGGAAGAATGGTGCCCCGTCGAAGGCACCATATTGCCTCAGCGAACCTCGGCGAGATAGCGGTCGACGAAGGCTTTTTGCACGTTTTCCATCTCGCCCCAGTCGACGCTCTTGGCGCGGGCATAGTCGCTGTCGGGGAGGAATTTGCCCTTCACGGAGGCCGGCAGCTCGATCGGGCGGGCCGGACGCAGATAGGCATTGGTCCAGATCGCCTGCCCCTTGTCGGACAGCAGATAGTCGATCACCTTCTTCGCCTTCTCCTTGTCGGGCGCGTTCTTCACGAGGCCGACGACATAGGGAAACACCACCGACCCCTCGCAGGGAATCACAAACTCGAAGTTGCCCTTTTCCGAATATTTCGCGCGGTAGGCGTTGAAGTCGTAGTCGAACAGGATCGGCATCTCACCCGACACGACGCGGGCATATGACGTCTGCTTGGGCACGATCGGATCGTTCTTGCGCAATTCCTTGAAGAAGGTGATCGCCGGATCGAAATTGGTGGGCGAGCCGCCCAGCGCGAGATTGACGGCGACCGCGCCGACATATCCGACCGCAGCGGACGACGGGTCGAGATAGCCGACCATGCCCTTGTAGTCGGGTTTCAGGAGGTCCTTCCAGCAGGCCGGCACCGGCTTGCCGCCAAGCGCGTCCTTGTTCACGAACAGGCCGAGCGTGCCGGAGTGGATCGTAGTCCAGTAGCCGTCCGGATCCTTGAGGCCGGCCGGGACCTGATCCCAATGCGCCGGCTTGTAGGGTTCGAGCGCGTCCTGGGCCTTGGCCTTCATGCCGAAGGTCACGCCGAAATAGCCGATATCACCGACCGGGTTGCTCTTCTCGGCCAGGATCTGGGCCAGCGCCTGGCCGGAATTCTTGTTGTCATGAGGGATATCGTAGTTGAGGTCCGCCTTGATCGCCTTCAGCATCGACGCCCAATCTGCCCATTCCGGCGGACAATTATAGCAGATCACGTCGGCCGCCCTGGCGGATTGCCACGGCGCAGTCAGTGTCAGCGCGAGCAACGCGAGGACAAGGCGGACGGTCTTCATGGGGGGCTCCGGTCTGGGAGGAGGAAGCAATGCGGACTTCAACGTCAACGCAGCGACCAAGTATAGACCACGCATGAAGGTTTTGCGACGCGCTTGCTGCCGTGCAGCAAATGCAGCAGCCCGGATGCCAACGACCGGAGGCTCGCGGCAAACCGTCGTTTCGCGCTAGGCTGGGAGCCGAAAGAGGATGCGCCCATGTACCAGCCGCCCGGCGTCAAGACATCGTCCGACCTTCCCGTCCCCGACCTGATGAAAGCCTGGGTCCTTGGTGACCCCGACCAACTCCTGCTTCGCGAGAAGCCGACGCCGATTCCGTCGCGCGCCGAAGTGCTGGTGCGCATCGACGCGGTTGCGATCTGCGCCACCGATCTCGAAATCATCCATGCCGGGTCGCCTGCAAGCATTCAAGGCGGCCTGCCCTTCAACAAGAACTTTACGCCGGGTCACGAATACATGGGCACGGTTGCCGCGCTCGGTCCAAACGTCGACGAGTTCAGGATCGGAGAGCGCGTCAGCGTCGAGATTCACGCCGGCTGCGGCCAATGCAAACGCTGCCGCCAGGGCATGTACACATCGTGCCTCAACTATGGAAAGCCGGAGAAGGGTCACCGCGCCAACGGCTTTACGACCGACGGCGGATTCGCCGAATACGCGGTAAACCACATCAATACGCTGGCGCGTGTCCCGGATACCATGAGCGATGCGGAAGCAACGCTCGTGGTGACTGCCGGGACGTCGATGTATGGCTTGACTGAATTGGGGGGATTGGTGGCCGGCGAGAGCGTCGTGGTGATCGGCCCAGGGCCGATCGGGCTTCTCGCAGTTGCGGTGGCCAAGGCGCTTGGTGCAAGCCCGGTCATCCTGACCGGGACGCGCAACAAGCGGCTGGCGATCGGCCAGGAACTGGGGGCCGACCGCGTCATCAACACCAACGACGAAGACGTCGTTGAGGTCGTGAAGCAACTAACAGGGGGGATCGGCGCGGACTATGTCGTCGAATGTGCCGGCACCGAAGCGGCACTCAACCAGGCCATTCACATGACCAATCGCGGCGGCAAGATCTGCCTGGCCGCCTTCCCGCACGAGGCCGCGACGTTGGACATCGCGCATCTCGTACGGAACAATATCTACGCCTTCGGCATCCGCGGCGAAGGCCGCAGCGCCACGCACCGCGCGATGGAATTGATGGCAGCGAAGCGGTTCGACGCGACCAGGATCCACACGCATACGTTTCCGCTGGCCGACCTGCCGACTGCGCTGAGATATGCGCGGTACCGCGTGGATGACGCGATCAAGGTCGTCGTCACCAATCGGAAAGCCGAAGCGATCGCCAGCGCTGCGGAGTAAAGTTTAATACGTGCCGGTGGCAAGCGCGCTGATCCGAGAGTCTGCTCACACCGAGCAGTAGCGCTCCTTGATCTCGTCGTCGGCGAGCAGCGCCTGCGCCGACGCCTGGTGCACCACCGCCCCCTGGTCCAGCACATAGGCACGATCGGCGATGCCAAGTGCGAGCTCGACGTTCTGCTCGACCAGCAGAACCGTCGTTCCCTGCGCCTTCATGCTGCGGAACAGCTCGAACATCTCGTCGACCAGGACCGGCATGATGCCCTCCGACGGCTCGTCTAGCATGATCAGGTCGGGCTTTGCGATCATCGCCCGCGCGATCGCCAGCATCTGCTGCTCTCCGCCGGACATCGTGACCGCCTCTTGATCCATGCGCTCGGCCAGTCGGGGGAAGATCTCAGCGATCTCGTCGATCAGCTCGGCTTCCCGCTTCTTCTCCTTCGAGGCAACCAGCCCGAGCCGCAAATTCTCCCGCACGGTCAGTCCCTGCACAATCCGTCGCTCCTCTGGAACGTAGGCCAGTCCCAACGCGAAGCGAACATGCGCCGGCTGACGCAGCAGCTCTTCACCCTTGAAGGTGACCGAGCCGCGCGCCCGCCCCATCAACCCCATGATCGATTTCAACGTCGTCGTCTTGCCGGCTCCATTGCGACCGATCAGGCAGACGATTTCGCCCTTGCTCACCTCGAGACTGACGTCCTGTAACGCGTGACTTGCGCCATACCAGGCATTGAGCTTGCTGATCTGCAGCATCGCGTCAGTGCTCCCGCTGGCCGAGATAGACGCGCTTCACTGCCTCGTTCTGCCGGACCTCCTGCGGCGTTCCCTCGGCCAGCAGTTCTCCGTGGTGCAGCACGAGGATGCGATCGCTGATCCCCAGCACCAGCTTCATCTTGTGCTCGACGAGGATGACCGTACGCTCCTTGGCGAGTTTCACGATCAGATCCATCATGGTCCGGGTTTCTTCCGGGCTCATGCCGGCCGTCGGCTCGTCCAGCAGCAGCAAGCGGGGCTGGCTGGCAAGCGCCATGCCGATCTCCAGTGCCCGCTGCTCACCATGGGCCAGCGTCTTGGCCGAACGTTCCCGGGATTCCCACAGCCCAACGAGCGCCAGAAGTTCGTCCGCCCGCTCGATCAATTCGGTCAGGCGCGCACGGGGACGCCAGATATCGTATCGCGACACCAGCGCCTGCAGGCCGACGCGGATGTTCTCTCGTGTCGTAAGCTGCGGAAACACGCTGGTGATCTGAAAGGATTTCGCGATCCCCATATGCGCGAAGCGGTGTTGCGGCAGACCAGTCACATCCTTGCCCTCGAACTCAACACTGCCTTTCGTCGGCGCAAAGGCGCCGCACAGCAGGTTGAAGTAGGTGCTCTTTCCAGCCCCGTTCGGACCAATAATGGAGGTGATCGCTCCTCTGGAAAACTCGGCCGAGATATTGTTGAGGGCGACAAACTTCCCGAACGTCTTGCCGACGCCCCTGGTGCGCAGAATGATTTCTCCGACGTGGCCTTCTGCGGCGCTCATCGTCTGCCCCGCGCGATCAGCGTGCCCCAGATGCCCGCCGGGAAGAACAGCACGCATGCAATGAAGATGGCTCCAACGATCAGTTGCCAGTGAACGGTCCACACCGAGACCACATTCTCCAGGACCAGGAAGACCGCAGCACCAACCATCGGCCCGAAGAACGTCCCCATACCGCCCAGGAGAGCGATCATCACAACCAGGCCCGAGGTCTCGTAATGCAGGATTTCGATCGGAACGATCGACAGGTGCAGGGCCTGCAAAGCACCCGCAAGGCCGCAGAAACCGCCGGACAGGACAAAGGTGAGCAATCGCGTCAGGGTCACGTCGTAGCCGGACGCGCGTGCACGCATCTCGTTCTCGCGCACCGCTTCAATCACGGCACCAAAGGGTGAGGCCAGAATGCGTGACATCACAAAGAATGCGGCGATCACGAAAGCCGCGATGACGTAGTAGCGAACCATCGGATTGATGAAGTCGATCCGCAGGCCGAACAGATCGATGTTGCGGACGTTGATGCCGCGAAGGCCGTTCTCGCCACCGGTCAAGTCAACCGCCTGGTAGAAAAGGTAGTAGACACATTGCGACAGCGCCATTGTGACCATGGCGAAGTAGATGCCGCGGGTCCTGATCGCGAGCACGCCGATCAACAGCGCCATCAACAATCCGCCGGCGATCCCTGCCGCAATCGCCGCATACCACGGCCAGCCGAAGTGCACGATGGCAATGCCACAGAGGTAGGCACCGGTCCCGAACAGCGCCGCGTGACCGAACGACAATAGACCCAGATAACCAAACACGAGGTTGAACCCGAGGGCGTACAATCCATAGATCAGGATGTTCACGGCGAGGGCCGTGAACGGCATCACCAACGGGAAAACCAGGATAACCGCCGCGACAATGCTGGCGCGATGCCGCGTCGCGAACTCGTACCAACTGCTGCCCGTCGCGGCACCGGGCTGTTTGATCGAATGAGTTGTTTCGGTCATGCCGGGCTCAGCTCATCAATCCGGCGCGGCCGAAGAAGCCCTGGGGACGAACGATCAGAACGACCGCCATCAAGGCAAAGATCGAAACCTTGGCCATCTCGGGTGCGAAGAGCGAAGTCATGCTGACCACCACACCGACCAGCAGGCCTGCCAGTACAGCGCCGCCGATCGACCCCATCCCACCAACAACCGTGACCACGAATGCCTCGGCGAGAATCGTGCCGCCCATCTCCGGAATGACGCCTTGAAGCGGCGCGGCCAGCAGGCCGGCAAAGCCCGCAATCGCGGTACCGATCCCGAACACGATCAACCAGACCTTGGAAACGTCGACCCCAAGAACACGGACGATCTGCGGATCTCGTGCCCCGGCGCGGATAATCAGCCCGAAGCTGGTCTTCTCCAGAAACAGCCAGAGCGCCAGCAGCACGACGGCCGTCGCGCCTATCACGAACAGGCGGTAGAGCGGGAAATAGCCGACGCCAATGTCGACAGCCCCCTGCAGAACTTCGGGCGTATCGAAAGGATAGCCGGTCTTGCCAAAGGCAATGCGCACGCATTCGACCATCACGTAGCTGAGCCCGAAGGTCAGCAGCAGCGGATAGTCGATGCCGCGACCGTAGAGCGGCCGGATCAGCACGCGCTCGACGGCAAGGCCGAACAGTCCGATTGCGATCGGCACCGCCACGAGGCAGATCCAGAAATTGCCCCCGATCGAGATCAGATAGAGCCCGACATAGGCGCCGACCATGTAGAACGCGCCATGGGCGAAGTTGACGACCGTCAACATCCCGAAGATCAACGAGAGGCCGATCGCAAACAGCACATAGATGGCGCCGAGCGCCAACCCGGCAAACAGTTGCAGCGCAATCAGGTCAAAGCTCAGGCCCGCCATTTGTCTCCCTCAGCACGGCGCGCACCGCCCCGTGGCGCGCGCCGTCGCACGAGCTCAGCTCTTGTGGCCGAGCGCTTCGCAGGTACGCAAGTTCTTCTCGTTGGGCTCTTCGGTCGACAGAACCTCGAACACGTCGGACTCGTTCCTCATGTCCTTGGACTTCGACTTGATCACGAGCACCGATTGCACCGACTGGTGGTCGCATTTGCGATAATATTGCGGCCCCTTATAGTCGTCGTACTTCAGAGCCTCCAATGCAGCGACGACCTTGTCGGTCTCGACGCTGCCGGCGCCCTTGACCGCCTCCAGCACGGTCCGAACACCGCCATAACCGAGCGCACCGTAGTCGGTGGGCAGCTTGCCGTCGTACATCTTGCGGAAGGCATCGTTGAACGCCTTGGTCGACGCGAACTTGTCCTCGATACCCCAGTAGAAGGAGCAGCCGCCGACGACGCCTTCGAATGCCTGGGGGCCAGCCGCGACACGGCTGGCATGCGAGAGCAGCGGCGCGATGATCTGGATCGACTTCTTGATGCCAAAGTCGGTCGCCTGCTTCAGCGCGATCTGCTGGTCCCGGCCGAAATTGCTGATGCACAGAATATCGGGCTTCAGCGCCTGGAGACGCGGCAACAGCGTGGAGAAGTCCGTCGTTCCCAGCGGATGGCGGATGTCGCCGAGGTTCTCGACGTTGAACTCCTTGCCGACCTCGAGGAAACCGCGAACCATCTCGTGACCGTAGGCGTAATCCGCAGTGAGGAACGCAACCTTCTTGCCGAATTTGGCGAAGGCATAGCGGCCGACCGCACCTGACGTCATGTGCGGGTTCAGCGCTTCGTGGAATGTGTACTTGCTGAAGTCGGCTGCCTCGTTGATGGCGTCGGACTGGCTGATCGAATTGAAGATGACGCCGCGCTCTTTGGTGACGTTGTTGATCGCAAGCTGAACCGCCGCGGACAGGCTGCCGACGACGAAATTCACCTTCTCCTTCTCGACCAGCTCCAATGTCCGCGTTGCCGCCTCACCGGGATTGAGCTTGTCGTCGCGTACGACGAGCTCGGCCTTGCGGCCGTTGAGACCGCCAGCATCATTGAACTGAGCGACAGCGAGCTGACCCGCCCGCACCTGGTCCTGGGCCTCGGCACCATACGGACCGGTCAAGGGAACAGGGAAGCCGATCTTGATGGGTGCTTCCTCGGCCTGGAGCAGGTTGATGCGAAAAGGCGAGACGGCGAGAGCGGCGCCGGCGCTTGCCGTCGTCAGCAGACGACGCCGCGATATCGATCCAGCTTTGGTGACCTTGTTCGTCATGACTATTCCTCCCCAAGAACTGTCTGTGCTTTGTTTATCGTTATCTTTGCCGGAACGTCTCCACCTCAGATCCGTCCCAAGGCGGTCAGGATAACCTGAGGCGTGAGCGGAATCTCGGTAATTGTTGCGCCGAACGGCCGCAGCGCGTCATTGACCGCGTTGGCAACCGCAGCTGCCGCGCCGGCTGTCCCTGCCTCACCCGCCCCTTTGGCTCCGAGCTCAGATTCCTGCGTCGGAGACACCACGTGGCCAATCTCGATATCGGGCATCTCGCCGGACATCGGGACAAGGTAGTCCGCCATATTGGCGTTGGTCAGCTGACCACGCTCGTCATAGATGCATTTCTCGAACAGCGCCGCGCCGAGCCCCTGCACGACCCCGCCCCGGATCTGCTCGTCGACCAGTTGCGGGTTGATGATGGTGCCGCAGTCTTCGACGACCCAATGCTTCAGCAGCGTCACGAACCCGGTCTCGGCATCGACCTCGAGCCAAGAGGCCTGAACCCCGTTGGTGAATGCGAACGGATACTGGCGCGGCACGAAATGTCGGGTCGCCATCAACTCAGGCTGGATGCCCGGCGGGAGGGTATCCGGCCGAAAATAGACGATCCGCGCCAATTCGCTCAGCTCGATCCGTGGCACGCCGTCGTCGGCACTGACGATGCTGTTGTTGACGATATCGAGCCCGCCCGGCGTCGATTGCAGGATGGCCGCGGCGATATCAAGGATATTCTGGCGTAGGGCCTTGGCGGCCTGCAACGCGGCTTCGCCGCCGATGCCGGCACCGCGCGAGGCCCAGGTACCGCCACCGTAGGGCGTGTTGTCGGTGTCGCCCAGGATCACGCGGACCCGTTCCATCGAAACGCCCAGCACGCTGCCCACGATCTGGGCAGTCAGCGATTCCGAGCCCTGCCCCTGCTCCGTGATGCTGGTCTGGCAGATCACCGAGCCTTGCGCGTCGAGCCGAACCGCAACGCCATCCTGCGACGAGATTTTCGCGCCGCCGACGCCGTAAAAGGCAGCACTGGGATTGGTGACTTCAATGAAGCTGGCGATTCCAATGCCGCGGTGAATATTTCTGGCCCGCAACGTCCCTTGCTCAGCACGCAATGCGTCGTAATCCATCATCTGCAGCAGCTTGGCCAGCGAGGCGTGATGCGAAAGCTGCTCGAATTTCATGCCGGAGGGTGATGCACAGGGATAGGCGTCATCGGGGATCAAATTGCGCCGGCGGATCTCGATGGGGTCCATGCCGATCTTCGCTGCGGCAAGGTCGACCAGACCCTCGGTGACCGAACAGGCAATCGGGTGTCCGACCGCCCGGTACTGACACATCACGTTCTTGTTCTGGAAGACGACGCGCGCTCGCGCCCGATAGTTCGGGGTGACATATGGCCCCCCAACCAGATTGACCACCTGATTGGCCTCGATGGCGCTGGTGCGCGGATACATCGAATAGGGACCGATCCCCGTCAGGTCGTCGATCTCGAAGGCCGTGATGGTGCCGTCCGGCTTGACGCCGATCCGGCCCCTGCATCGATGATCGCGAGCGTGAATGTCCGTGTTGAAGCTCTCCACACGGTCAGCCACGAATTTGATCGGCCGCCGTAGCAGCTTGGACAGCGCATAGGTCGCCATTTCGTCGGCGTAGATGTGGACCTTGATGCCGAACGAGCCGCCGACATCTTTGCAGACCACCCGGACCTGCGCTTCCCTTAGTCCGAGATGCAGGGCTGCAATGTTCTGCACCATGTGGGGCGCCTGTGTACCCTGATAGATCGTCAGCCGCGCCTCGGCCGCATTCCAGTCGGCAACCACCGCTCGCGGTTCAAGCGTCACGCCGGTGTGGCGCCCGAACACGAAGTCGGCTTCGACGACCTCCGACCCCGACAATGCTTGGTCGACATCGCCGGCGTTGAGGGTCCGTTCAAAAGCGAGATTGTCACCGAGCGAGGCGTGAATGACAGGCGTTGCCGGATCGAGCGCAGTGCACATGTCGGTGACCGCCCTCGAGCTCCTCGTAGTCGACGGCAATTTGCTCCATTGCATCTTCAGCCACCGCACGGCTGGTTGCGACAATCGCCGCGACTGCCTCACCCTGCCAGCAGGTCCGATCGATCGCGATCGCATGCTGTGGCGCCGACTTCAATCCCTTCAGATGCGAGAGCACGCCGACCCATGGCGTGATGACTGCCTCAAGCTCTCGACCCGTGACGATGGAAATGACGCCGGACATACGTCGTGCGGCGTCGGCATCGATCGCCACAATTCTGGCGTGGGCATAGGGCGACCGTAAGAAAACTACGTGCGCCATCCACGGCAATTCCAGGTCGCTGACATACTGTCCACGCCCTTGCAGCAACCTGTCGAGGTTCGGCCGCGGCACCGTCTTTCCGATATAGGAGTTCGGGCGATCGAGCACCGAACGTGTCTCCGCTGGCGCACGGGTCACCGTCATGCCGGTCGCTCCGCGCGCATCCTGGCTGTCGCCTCCACCGCGTCCACAATGGCTTGATAGCCGGTACAGCGGCAATAATTGCCGGAAAGATGCTCGCGGATCGCTTGGCGATCAGGCACGGGCAAATGCTTCAGCAGGTCCTGCGCCGTCATCAGCATCCCGGGCGTGCAATAGCCGCACTGCAATGCATTGCGTTCGCGAAAGGCCGCCTGAAGATCGGCGATTTCACCGCTGTCGGACAGCCCCTCGATTGTCTCGACTGACGCCCCCTGCGCCTGGACCGTCAGCATCAGACAGGAGCGGACGATCTCGCCATCAATCCGGACCGTGCAGGCACCACAAACGCCGTGCTCGCAACCGACATGGGTTCCGGTCAGCTTCAGATTTTCCCTGAGGAAATCAGCGAGATTGAGACGCGGCAATACAAATGCATCAATGGGCTCGCCGTTGACCAGAAGCGAAACCGACACCGGAGTGCTCATCCGGTCGCTCCCGCTGCCAGATCGGGCCGCGCCAGCAATGCGGCCACGCAGCGCCGGAGCAAGACTGTAGCAAGATGTCGGCGCATCGCCGCGGTCGCCTGCTGATCCTCCGGTGGATCGAGTTCATCGGCCAGCGCTGTCGCCGCTTCTGCAAGCAAGGCAGAGGTCACGGATGCATTGATCAACCGACCTGCGGCCGCCCCTAGCAGAGGCCGGTCACCGACCGCAAAGAAGCCGAGCCGAAGATCCGTGAATCTGCCGGCTGCAACAGCAGCCCGCGCAGCAAGACCAACGACGGCGTAGTCACCATGCCGGCGGGCATACTCCTGAAAGAAAAATGTCGAGCCCTGGCCCGCGACTGGCACCTCGATCGCGACAAGCAATTCGTCCGACGACAGCGCCGTTTCGTAGATGCCCTTGAAAAACTCGGTCGCGGCAATCCGACGCTCGCCCGTCGGGCCGCGAACAACGATCGTGGCGTCAAGCGCGATAACACAGGCCAGCAGCTCCGATGCCGGATCGGCATGCGCAAGGCTACCGCCTATCGTTCCGCGATTGCGAATTGCGGGGGTGAGCGACGTAGCGAACGGCGTCCCGCAGCAGCGGCGCGTGCAGCGCGACGTCTGTCGATCTGAGCAGGTCGACATGTCGGGTCAGCGCACCAACAACCAGCAGGTCTCCCCTCACCGCGATGCCGCGCAACTCGGCGAGGCCGCCGATATCGACCAGGATGTCCGGGGATAAGAGCCGCAGATTCATCGCCGGTATCAGGCTCTGGCCACCCGACAGAACCTTCGCCTTGTCGCCATGCGCGGCGAGCAACTCCAGCGCATTCACGACGCTGGTTGCGCGGGCGTAGGCGAAAGCCGCAGCCTTCATGTGGGCGTGGCCTCCCGGCCCAATTTGGTTTGCCCGATTAGAGGGCCGCCCCCCTCAAAGGTCAAGTTTGTTTATCGAGTGATTATTTACGAAGCGGGGCTTGTCTTGGCCCTGGGAAGGCCGCAGGTTCCTTGCCAACTAAAGTTCAACGCAATGGGAGGCGGATGATGAAGCTCGGATTCTTTACGATGCCGATCCATCCTCTCGACAAGGATTGGCGGCAATCGCTCCGGGAGGATCGGGAAGCCTTCCTGCTCGCGGACGAACTCGGGTTCACGGAGGCGTATGTCGGCGAGCACGTCACCGACAAAGCTGAGAACATCACCTCCAGCATTGCGTTCATTGCCTGGCTCGCAGCCGCAACCCGGCAGATCAGGCTTGGAACCGGCACCATCAACATGCCGAACACTCATCCGGCAGCGGTTGCCGCATCCGTCGCCATGCTCGATCACATGCTTGATGGCCGCTTCATACTCGGAATAAGCCCCGGCGGATTGCTGTCCGACGCGGAGGTGTTCGGCAATCTCGATGCCGACCGCAATGCCATGTTCCTGGAGGCGATCAATCAGGTTCTCGATATCTGGGCAGGCAAGCCGCCCTATGATCTGCAGGGCAGATACTGGAACGTCTCGGTCCATCGAACCTTGATCGAGGACATTGGGCAGGGATTCGTAGCCCGCCCATTGCAAACCCCTCACCCGCCGATCATGGTGACCGCGGTCGCGCCGTTCTCAAAGGGCGTCACGGAAGCCGCTGCGCGCGGCTGGGATCCGATCTCGGCGAACTTCCTGATGCCTGCCTGGGTGAAGAGCCATTGGCCGAAATACGTCGAGGGTTGCGAGCGTGTGAACCGGGTCGCCGATCCCGCCAATTGGCGCGTTGCCAAGAGCGTGTTCGTTGCAAAGGACGCAGCAACCGCGAAGGCCTATGCCACGTCGCCCGATAGCCCCTACGTGTACTATTATCACCGGTTGTTCACGAAGCTGAAGCGCGGCGGCCGGCTCGAACTGTTCAAGACGAGACGGGATCAACTAGACTCGGAGGTCACCCTCGAATCGATCTGCGAGAAGCTGATCATCTACGGCACGCCTGAAAGCGTAGCCGACCAATTGCTGGCATTCCAGGAAGAGATCGGCACCTTCGGAACCTTGCTCTATGCCGGCAAGGACTGGAAGGATCGCGAGCTTGGCCGCCAATCGATGATCCTGATGGCCGAGAAGGTCTTGCCGCGGATCAACGCCGCCGCCGGATCATCCGAGTGACCTAAGGAGTTTCGACATGGCTTTCACCGATCGCATTCCGTACCAAGCTCAGATCGACCGACCGAAACTGGCATTGCCTGATGGCAAGAAGCTTGCTGTCTGGGTCATCCTCAATGTCGAGGAATGGCGTATCGAAAATGCGATGCCGCGCACCGTGCTGAGCCCACCGATGGGCCAGCCGCTGCTGCCTGACGTGCCGAACTGGTCGTGGCATGAATACGGCATGCGCGCCGGCTTCTGGCGGCAATTCAAGGCCCTCACCGACCGAAAGATACCGGTGACGCTGGCCACGAATGCCAACGTCTGCAACAGCTATCCGCGCGTGGCGTCGGCGGCGCGCGAGGCGGGCTTCGAATTCATGGTGCATGGGTTCGTGCAGGGCCCAATGCACAAGGTCGAGGACCAGGCGGATGCGATCAAGCGTGCTGTCGACACGATCGCCGCATTTGCGGGCAAGCCGCCGCGATCGTGGGAAAGCCCCGGCCTGACCGAGACCGAAGAAACACTCGATCTCCTGCGCCTCAACGGGATCGAATATGTGGCCGATTGGGTGATCGACGATCTTCCTCAGGACATCGCGACACCGCACGGAACTGTGACGACGATTCCCTATTCCGTCGAGACCAACGACATCGTCATTCACGCGCTACAGCACCTGCCGTCGGAACAGTTCCTGACGCGCTGTACCGACCAGTTCGATCGGTTGTATCTCGAAGGCGCAGAGAACGCGCGGATCATGGCAATCTCGGTGCATCCTTACATCACGGGGGTACCACATCGAATCAAGTACCTGGAGGCCCTGCTCGATTACGTAATCGGCCATGACGGCGTCGCGCTCATGACGGCGAGCGAGATTGGAGATTGGTATCGGGACCAGATGGCGGCAAGGTAATCCGGCTCAGCCGACGACCTTGATCGGCGCCCGCCGACGATCGGTTGCACCCTCCGCCACCCTCTCAAATCCCGCCAGAAAAAGATCCAGCGCATCACTGATCATCTGCGCCTTGTCCTCGAGGACGGGCGCTTCGTAGATGTACTTGCGTACACCGTAGTAGAAGATGCCGCCGTGAAACACCTAGGCCAGCTCCAGTTCGGCGGCGCTTGGCCTGCTCTGCGTGGCGCGGCCGGCGTCGTGGCGGCATTCCCTGAGGATGCGTGTCAGGATATTGTCCTTGACCATGCCAACATACCAACGATTGATATCGAGGCCCTTCAGTCCAAAGTAGAGATAGATCCGCAGCCATTTCCGGTCGAAGATGGCGTCCGTGTAGACTCGTAAAATTCCTGAAGCCGCACGCGGAGTGGACGCGACCGGTCGGAGAGCAACTTTTCCCAGCCGATTTCGAGAGGCTCGAGATAGACCTTGCGGTAGACCTCCTTGATGAGATCGTCCTTGCTCGGAAAGTAGCGATAGAGCAACGGTTGCGTTACGCCGAGCCTGCCAGCGAGGGCACGCGTGCCGCCGCCAAATCCTTCCTCCGCGAAAAGATCTGTCGCCTTGCTGACGAATTCGCTGCGACGATCGTCGGCCGACAGCCGCCTCTGCTTGGCACGAGCTCGCTTGACGGGCGCCTTTCGATTCATGATGCGTTGCCGTCATCGTCGGCCAGAAACCGGCCAAAACCTCCCTGCGCGAACAGCAGCGGATTGTTCCGGTTATAGGCGTAGGCCTCCACCGCCCCGAGGAAAATGACGTGATCGCCGCCGTAGTAGCGGTTGGCAGCCCGGCATTGGAAATTTGCGACCGCGTTGGCAAGCACGGGGGCGTTCCCAAGGCCTGGTGACCAACTCACACCGGCGAATTTGTCACCCGATGATCTGGCAAACTTTATCGCCAGCGTCTGCTGCGACGCGTCAAGAACGTTGACCGTGAAATGGCTGGCATTCTGAAAGATCGGCAGTCCCTGCGAAAACATCCCCAGGCTCCACAACACGAGTGGGGGGTTGAGCGACACCGACGCAAAGGAATTGCAAGTGATTCCGTACGGACGTCCTTCGGTCGACATCGCGGTGACGATTGTCACACCGGTCGCAAACATACCGAGGGCATTGCGAAAGTCGCGGGGATCAATCGCCGAACTGTCGCTTGCGAGTTCAGTGGCCGGGTCCGGCGGATGTTTGGGTGAGTCAGACATCCGGCTGGCCTCAAAGCGTCAGGTTTTCAGACGGCAGCCCAAGAGCAACTCGCCCATAGTTGGTGCCTGCCGCGTCGAAATTGAACGCGAGATGTGAGTTCACTGCATGCGCATCGCGAAATTGGCGCTGCAGTGCTCCCGAGGTGAACAGGCTGCGCGCCCCGCTCGCTGCAAATAGAAGTGACACTGCTTCGGTACACAGATTGACCGCGAATGCGCCATCGCGCCGAAGCCTCGTCTTCCCTGCTATGCTCGGGATCTCGCCACGCCGGACCTTCGCAAGCACCTCAATGCAATTCGTACGCATAATGAGCCGCGCGGCATCTATTTTCGCAGATGCCTCGGCAATCTTGATCTGTGTACTCTGCAGGTCGCCGATCTTGGCTCGGTTATATGTTGAAGCGCGGTGTCGCGCGATCTCGACGTAATCGTCAAGACAAGCCTGGGCATTGCCCAGACCGACACCAGACAACACGTAGGGGAACAACGAGAAGACCGGAAGCATGTAGAGCGCATTCGGATTGACAACACTGCCAGGCGTTGCGCCACCCGCAAGATCGCTGACGGCAACCGTCATATGCTCGGGAACGAATGCATCAGTTACCCGCACGTCGTTCGACCCTGTACCGCGCAGACCAGCCGCATTCCAGGTGTCGTCGATGCTGTAGTCCCGTCTGTTCAATAGGAATAGCCGATACTCGACGCCATCGGCATCGTCATCCGACGCAACCACGCTTGCGAGCATGTTCCATCCGCACGCCTCCACTCCGGACGAGAACGGCCAGTGACCACTCAACACATATCCGCCACTTGTTTTCCTGGCACGGCCTGCAGGGAAAATAAAGGAAGACGCTATCAGCGTATCTGGATTCTCGCCCCACACCGCGCTCTGCGCTTCAGGCGCGAACATACCCAGCATCCAGTGGTGACTTGCAAGGTTGGCAAAATTCCAGGACACCGAGGCATCTCCCTGCCCCAGCGCATCGGCGCAATCGACCAATGCAACATAGTCGAGTTCACTGCCCCCGACGCGCCTGGGCTGCAGGATCCGGAAAAGGCCGCTATCATGCAGATCGCGTTCGGTCTCCGGTGGCAGCCGGCGCAGTTCTTCGGTCTGCGACGCCCGTTCACGCAAAGCCGGAACAAGCGCCCTGGCTCGTGCGACCATGGTCGAATAACGACCCATATCCGGACCTGGCGGCACCTTCGCGTCGAATCCGCGGCCAACCTCAACCATGGTCTCTTCCTTCGTTCGATCTCCTAGGTATTCGCGCGGTGCGATCGAGCCGTACTGCGCAGTTTATCGACCGATCACCAGAGATCAAGACGCACAAGCCTGCGTCTCGCGAATTCAATGCTCGAGACCCACGACTGCCGCAAGGCGCCCATTTGCGGGAACGCCTCCAACGAGACTTCGTCCGCACGCGCCAAACCAATGTAGCATCCTTTCGCCCAAGATTCGATGCGTAGCCCAAACTCCAACCAACGACTGCGGCCTGCTAGGGCGCTAGCTACGGCTCAGAAACGCGAAAACGCTCGGTGGCTTTGGCCGCCGGGCACTCTACGTCGTCGAATTGTCGGCAATGACCCGACCACCTCACGGGATCTAGACGAGCTCCTTCCGCCAATACAGCGTGTGCTGCCATGCCCAGGGCGAGGCAGGTTCGAAGAGGCGATAGCCCTGCCGGATGAAGTTGTTGGCCGAGAAATGATTGTCTGTCGTATCCGAGACGATCGCCCTCCAGCCGGCCCGCCGCGCTCGCGCTTCCAGCGCGCGAGTAAGCCGCACTTGCAGGCCGTGGCCGCAGTGCGGCATCGCGACGCCAACGCGGCACAGATATCCAGCATTTGCAATATGAGTCGAGGGAACGACGCCCGCGAACGCAATCGGCTTCGCTCCACGGAAACCAATCCACCAGTATCCCTGGTCGAAGTCCGGTACACGGGTCCCGTCGCAGAATATCAGCTGATGCAGCTCGGCGAGCGATTCCGCGACCTCATCGTCCTGTGCGTCGACCTCACGTATCCGATACATTTCTGCACCCTGAGAAAATTCGTTATCTATCAAGGTGCCCGGATTCATGGCCCCTGGAAATCGATCCGCCGCGCGTTGACGATGAGACAGGTCACTTTCCGAGCGTGGCTTTGATCCCCAGCCAAACGGCACCGAGAAAGCCGGTAGCGATCACGGTGATCACCGCTTTGAAAGTATAGCTTTGCGCCTGCTCCACGCTCTTTCGCCATCGCCGTAGGTGCTGAAAGTCTGCGCGCAATTCTCGTCGGTCCCCCTCCTCAAATCCAAATGAAGTCAGGACTGTCGCGATGGTCTTCACCACAACGGCATCGATGTCGCTTCGGCGAACCCGATCCTGCTCGATCAACGTTTCCATGACGATTGCTTTGACATCGGCTTCATGCATCGGATCGCCGTCGTATGATGCGGGCGACGTTCTCAAACGTTCGCTTTCCGAAATAGAAGCCCATGATCATGCCAGCCCAGGTGCTCACGTCTCCCGCAAGTTGCGGCGTCGTCCCAAGGCCGAGAACCTTGTCCCAGATCACGCATTTTCCCGATCCTCGGCCGCCGAATGCCCCCTTGTAGCGCGCCGGCCGAAGCAGCGGCTCGAACACTTTTGCGGTTGGAATTTTCAGGATCGACAAGGCTGCTCTCGATAGGGCAAATCGGATCGGACGCCCGCTTGGTACCGAGCGGTGACCATCTCGCTTGAACGGTCGTGGACGAGGGCGCGCCCTGAGCAGGTCGGCAAGCCAGTCGGTCAGATTGCTATTTGCCGCCCTTGAGGCGTCCGGAAGACCAAACACTGACGGCGGCAAATGCCGCATTGGCTGTCCGCTGAATGGACTCAGCGGTCTGGTCAAAGCCGGAGGCGCACCCGCGAAGGTCCCGAAGCGTTCGTCGAATGTCGCAGGCTAACCCGCTTGCGGAATCGAAGCCGACGGAACGAACGGCACGACAGGCGAATCTTAGAGAGCCCGCGCTTGAGGATAATCGCGGAGACCGAACTCCCGCTTAATCCGGTCAGCATACGCTTCCGGCTTGCTCAGATCGTTGCGGAAGAGCTCCTGGAACGCCTTCCAGCCCTCGCCCTTCACGGCTTGCGATATAAGCCGCCTCGCGAACTCATCCAAGAACAATTGCCACACAAGCAATCTCCACTTCAGCTAAAGGTACCGGAACATTCCACGAAATAGCGCAGAGCAATTGCCAATCTTCGGCATTCGCGAGACGCCCAGTTTGGCGTTCCCGCAGCATTGCGATCGCCATTGCGTGATCCAGGTTAAACGGGCCCGCAACACCGAGACCGTCGACACGTCGCCTCGAACGCTCTGATATCTTGGGGATGAAGAACGCCTGTTAAGGCGATCGGCGGCAGAATGCGCGGCCACCGCAAGGCTGGCGCAACAGATCACTCGTTTGATCAAGCCGACTAATATCTCTTCGCAAAAAATACGAAACGGGCCGCCCAAATAGGCTCGTTACATCATCCTACGAACCATAAAACCGCGGCCAGATAGAGCGCGCAGATGACAAGGCCGATCCCACTTGCGACGCCGGCCCCGAGTTCCAACCGCCCAAAACCGTCACGCCGGCCGCCAGGCCAACCAAACTCTCCTTCGTCGCAATTGTAGGCGGCCACCCGAATTCGTCCAAACGAGACGACCGGCACGATGAGCCGCGCCACGGTATATCCAATCACATCGACGATGAAGTAGAAGAGCACCTCAACAAAGCTTTGGACAAGCCACATTGGCCCCTCGCCATAGCGGCGCTCTGCTTGGACACGCCATGATTGATATCATGCCGGCTGGCACGTAGGTAAGAGCAACCCCGCAGAACCGGGCACACGATGCCGCGAGTAGCCCCGATAGCGGCCCGAGTTCTCGATGATGTGATTGAACGTCTCGGAAAGACCTTCGACGAAGCAACTCAAGCAATCCGTTGGGGTTGGATGAACTGCGGCCGCCGCTCTCAGGTATCTTCGCCCTCAACCTCCTCGGGCTCAACAATGACTCGCTCGATGCGGTGCACAAGTTCGAGCGCCCCGTCACCATTTTCGATCGCCTGCGGCGCTTTGCCCCAGCCGCGATCGAGGATGGCATTGGCTGCGGAGACGCGGGCAGCCGGAGTTGCGCTGGTCGATCGCATCACACCGACCAGTGCGTTGAGTGCGCTTCTCGTATGGCTCCGCGCCAGCGAACGGATTTGCGTAACCGACTTTGCCAACCTACTTCTCCTGCCAATCGGACGGGAGATACTCACTCGGGGCCGTGTCGACGTGCTCCGCCTCTGGGTCGGGCAGCGTCAAGCGGAATGCGATCGTAGGAAAATCCGTCTGCTCGCGATCCCGGCGTGGGCGCGGAATCAACTGAATGACCTCAGCACTCATGCGGCTGTCTCCCACAGGACGAGGGCTAACAAGCCCGCAAGCGCGAGCGATATCAGATAGGCGGTCATGCAAACCTCGTTGATCGGCCGGCAGCGCACCAGCGCGGCCATCGAATTAAAGATGCGGCAGATCGCGCAGCAGGCGGCGATCTTCGGGGCGCGAACCTTATCCCTGACGAGTGGGGCCGCGGGCGGCGCCGGCTTTCGCCGCGCCGCAGGACCGGCGCGTTCGCGCGCACCGGCCAATTTCATGCTCGTTTCAATGGGTTCGGACGGCGGCTCGCTTGCGACGCTCAGGCGACGGGCTGGGAGGATGTGGCGTCGTGACGTTGCGGCCGCCGTCCGATTGGTGAAACGGCAAACAAAAAGCCCGCCGCGGATTGCTCCGCGCGGGCTCAACAATTTCTGATTTTCGGATTATGCCCCTGAGTTGCCCGACGTGTCAAATGTTTTTGCGAGCTGAACGCGATCGGTAAAATGTGATGCGTCGGCTTCGACGGTGAGAAACCGCTTCGACCAAAAGTCGGCACATGATCCGGAATCGCAATACGAGCTGCGCCGATCGGCCGTATGCTTGTTGCGATGATGTCAGTGTGCCGCTGAGTTGCCCGACGCGTCAAGCGGACAAGCGGCTCACAACATTTGGATCGACGTCAGGACAGTTTTAGCTCGCGTCGGTCGACCCGAGCCGCAGTCAGATTGCAAGGAGGAAGCGCCGATGTATTTCGTTGCTGCCGTGCTCGCGGTCCTGTCCGGCCTGTTCTATGCAGCGGGCCATCATGAGATCGGTTCGATCGGTACCGCCATGTGCCAGTATGGCGGCATCTTCTGCGACAGTCCGGTGCTGGTTCTCGTCGGTGCCGGGTTCGCCGCGGCGTGGGGCATGCTCGTCAGCGTGCGCTGATCGTCCCGCAGTATTTCGGCTATAGCTTTGTGCCGCTGATTTGCCCGACGAGTCAATTCCTGCACTTTGCGTCGGATGCAATCTCGGGAGCGCCCGCATCTATTGCGGTGTGCTCGGATTTGCCGGCTGAGCGGGCTTTGGGCCGGGTGGATCAGGCTCAATCGGTGCCGGGGGCTCGGTCGGCATTACCTTTGCGCCCGCCGCACGTGCCGCCTCGCCCGTCGTTGAATAGTTGGCAGAAGCGGCCGGCGGCACCTTCGGCTTGCTCCACGGACCGTGGTCGACCATGAGCATGCCCAGCACGCCGAGGATCGCAACCAGAGCCGCGATCAACAGCGGCGTTCCGCCGTGCCGATTTCGATGCTTGACCGAACGGCCATCCGCCATGCCATGCGCCTGCATTGTCATCATCGTCTTCTCCATGGAAACAAGCCGCAACCGACGCGTAAGTTTCCTGTTCCCGATGCGAAAGCGAGGCATCTTGGTGGAACCAATCCGCAGCTGCTGAATTTTCCCGATATGCGGCCGTCGCCACGCGCACGCGTGGATAGCCAGGGTAGCGGCCACCCAACCTTTAGTGAAATCGCGGCACGGCACATGAACTCCGAAACACCCGAGTCTCCGCTTCAGCCCACACTCGGCGAACGGGCGATCGACACCGCGACGGACGTTTCGCGCACCGTCACGGAGGTGTCGGACGGACTTCGAGCGGCGGCCGATCGCCTCAGCGACGCGATTGCAACCTCGCGCAGGCCGGGCGGCGTCCTCGCGACCGTGAGCGCGGTCACGCGCGAAGCGCCGCTCGCAAGCCTGTTTGTCGCTTTTCTGCTCGGCGTTGCTGCAGCGCGCCGGCGCTAGGCGTCGACGCGCCGCGAAGGCTGCCGCCCTAGAACTTGCCTTTCGTAGCGTCCTTGGTTGCGGACATCACGCTTCCGCTGATCTGCCGCATATGTTCGCCGGCATTGGTGAACTGGCTGCGCAGAAATTCCGACTGGATCTGCATCGCCTCCTGCAGATCGGTCGCGTGCACGAGCTTGCGCGCATGCTCGAACGCCGCCTTCATGTTCTGCTCGGTGAACGACAGCGCCTGTTTTGAAATCTCGGTACCCGTGCCCGGCATCGCCGTCATCGACTTGCTCGCGGCATCAAAGAACAGGCTGAAGGCCTGTTCGGCCTGGTCGATGGTCTTTTCCGCCAGATCGCGCAACTCGGCGGGAACTTCAAGCTTCGGCTCAATCATGACCGCGCCCCCTGAAAAAAGCGTCTGCCGAGGTTAGCATAGATTGTGGCCGCGTCAGCGCCGTATCGCCAAACCATGAGAGGCCCACTTCTTGCAGCCAAGGAAAATTTACCTAGCAGCGGCTGGACTGCGCCGGTGGCCGATTCCAATCGTGTCAGCACTGTGGCATAGTGATTCGGCCTCGTCGTTGGTCGCGTTCGCGTCTCTTGTGGGGAATAAGGGGATCCGATGCTGCGCGCCGTTCGTCCAACACCGACCTGCACCCGTTTCAAGACCAGCATAGAGATGCCGTGCATGAAGTGCGGCACGCAAATGCGGCTCGCCTTGATCGAGCCGCGCGACCAAGTCTACGACGTGCTGACCTATCAGTGCGCGCCGTGCAACTCCGGCGAAAGCTTCCTGAACGCGCGCTAGGCTATCGGCCCGTTCAGTCGTTCAGCACCGAGGCCCCCGCCTCCGTCAGCTCGGGTTGGTCGTCATACAGTTCGACCAGGCCAAGTTCGATGAGGACGCCCAGATCCTCGTCGCTGACCGGCGACAGTTTGAGCCGGCCGGCATGGATATCACGGAGGGTCCAGCGCAAGGCGATCGCGCGCTCAAGTGAAAATTCAGCGAATGGATTGTTTGCCATTCGCTTCGACTAATGCGGCATTTGCATCAGACTTTGTCTTCGCAGCGGCGGCTTCATGGACACCACGGATTGACGGCGAGCCGGCGCCCTCGAGGTGCCCGGCGCCCCGATCGCGTCATCACTCCATATGTCGTCGCAACGGCGCGGCTCAATAGCGGTAGGGATCTATATCGAGCAGCGGGAATGCGCTGAACACGCCCGGCAGATTGGTCGGCGTCGCCGGATGCAGATAAGACTTGTCCAATTCGGCGAAGCTGGTGACGCCGAGCAGACCGAGGCAGCGGATCACCTCGTCCTCCAGCAGTTCAAGCATCCGGACAATGCCTGCCTCGCCGGCCGCGGCGAGCGCCCAGCATTGCAGGCGGCCGATCCCGACGAGATCGGCTCCCGAGACGATGGCCTTCACGATGTCGGTGCCACGGCAGATCGAGCCATCGACCATGATCTTGGCGCGGCCTGCGACGGCCTGAACGATCTCGGGCAGGACGTGCATGGACCCACGGCCGTGGTCGAGCTGCCGTCCGCCGTGATTTGAGACGTAGATCCAGTCGACCCCGTGATCGAGGGCGATCTTGGCATCTTCCGCGGTGGCGATTCCCTTGAGGATGAGCGGAATCTTGAACTTGTCCTTGATCAACTTCACCGTCCGCCATTCCAGCCCCTTCTGGAAATCGCCGCCGGTGGCGCGGATGCGGCTTTCACGGACGTAGCGCTTGGCGATGTCGCGCTCACGCCGGCTATAATGGGCGGTATCCACGGTGAGGCAGAACGCAGCGTAGCCGTTGTCGATGCTGCGGCTAACCACATCCTCGACGAACGCATCGTCGCCGCGCACATAGAGCTGGAAGATGCGCAAGGCATCGGGCGCCGCCTTGGCGGTATTCTCCAGCCCCGGCTCCGACACCGAGCTCAGCATATGCGCCGCGCCGAACGTTCCCGCTCCGCGCGCGACGGCCGCGCCCGCCTCTGGATCGAAGATCTCGAGCGCGCCGACAGGCGCGATCATCACGGGAAGCCGGAGCTTGCGGCCGAAGACCTCGGTGGATGGATCCACATTGATGACGTTGCGCAGCACGCGCGGCCGGAACGCAATCTCGTCGAGCGCCATCCTGTTGCGGCGCATCGTGGTCTCGGTTTCCGAGGCGCCGACGATATAGTCCCAAGCGTTCTGGTTTAGCCTGGCGCGGGCCTTTTGCGCGAATTCGTGCAGGTTCTGGAATTCCTCGCCGCTGGCGCCGAGTTCGACGTTGCGCGCCTGCGGAATGGGGGTCCCGTCATTCATGGTCGTTTCTTCTCCCGATTTGGCCGGCACATTAGCCGCAGACAAACCGGAAAAGCTACCACCTTGACCCACGAATCCGGCCAGCGAAGGCCAGCTATTCGCTTGCGAGATGGATCGGGTTTCGACACCAAGCGGCCGCCTCCTGAGCCGCCCGACGCGCTAGCTGCCCGAGAACCGGTTTCGGTACTCGGTCGGCGACACGCCGAGGTGGCGCAGGAAGGCCCGCCGCATTCGTTCGTCGTCGCCAAATCCCGCGCGCTTGGCAACCTCGACCACGCCGCCGATCTGGCGGCTTTCGAGCAGCAAGCGCGCGGTCTCAACGCGCAGCGCCTCGACACCGCTGGCAGGTGTCATGCCGGTGCGGCTGACATAGGTCCGGGCAAAGGTGCGCGGCGTCATCCCGGCCTTTTCCGCAAGGGTCTCGACCTTGAGGTCGCTCGTGATGTTCTCGATGATCCAGGCATGCAGCGCGCTGAAGCGTCCCTCGACGTCCGAGGCCTGGGCCGCAAGGACGGTCGAGAACTGACTCTGACCGCCCGGCCGCTTCAGAAAAACCACAAGTCTGCGCGCGACATCGAGCGCGATGGTGTGGCCGAAATCCTCCTCGATCATCGCGAGCGCCAGATCGATGCCGGCGCTGACACCCGCCGACGACCAGACATGTCCATCCTTGACGAAAATCGCGTTGGGCTCGACACGGATGTCGGGAAAGCTGTCCTGCAAACGCGGACAATAGCGCCAGTGCGTTGCAGCACGTTTGCCGTCCAGAATCCCGGTCCACGCCAACGCAAATGCGCCAAGGCAGACTGACGCGATACGGCGCGCCTTCGGCAGCGCCTCCGCAATCCATTTCATCAACTCGGCGTCGTTGCGGATCTTCCAGATGCCGGGTCCGCCGGGGATCACCAGCGTGTCGACCTCGGCGGGCGCAACACTGGCGATCGGCGCCGTGTCGATCATCATGCCGACATCAGTCGGTACTAAGCCACCTGAAGTCGACAGATAGGACAGCGAATAGTTCGGCCCGGGCAGTTCGATCGCCTCCAGCTCCGCGAACACCTGAGCCGGCCCCGAGATGTCAAGCAAGGTCACGCCCGGAAAGGCAACGATCGCGATCCGACGTGTCGCTTTCTTGTCGCGCGGCTCGGGCCGGGGCGGCTTGGCAGTTTTCGAGGGCATATTGTCCTTTAAGCCATTCGAGGCCGCCCTGTATAGCTTGCAATGGAATTCTGGAGTTCTGCCATGTCGCGAAATCTGGGCAGCGGATACGAGGCGATCAAATCGCCTTGGGCGGATTACGCGATCTACAGTCTACCCGATGCCTCCCGGATCGAAGTCCGCGACCGCCAGCCGCTGATGGACGCCATGAACGGCATCATTGCCGTCAACTGGCAGGCCACCGAGCCGCATTGGACGGCAACCTCCTCACCCTTCGACCAGAAGTACAGCCTGATCCTCGTCTATGACGGTTCCGGCCTCGTGGCCTTCTCGGTCTACTGCATCCTGCAGATGTCGGCCGGACTTGGAATCTATCGCAGCGGGACAGAGGTACTCCCGGCGCATCAGGGCCGCGGCCTCTACGGCTTCTTTACGGCGGAAGTTCTGAAGTGCTCGGGCGCCGCCGAGAGGGCCGACGGCAACGTGCTCTACGGCTGGCGGACCCGCAATCCGATCGTCTGGGCAGCGAACGCTAAAATTTGCGAAAAAGTGACTCCATCGTTGCTCGATGATGCGCAGGACGCGGCGTTGCAGGCGGCCTGTGTCGAGATGTGCACCTCACTCTATCCGGGCAAGCCGCTCGAACTGCCCGACATGATCATGCGGGGCGCTTACGGCCACATTAAGCACCATCGGCAGGCCTATCGTGGCACCGCGTCACTGGTCGATGCTGCGATGTCGAGGAAGATTCCGAATTCGGCAGATGCCCTGTTCTCGGTGGGTTACGCGAGGGTGTGATGTCGATGCTCGGACAACAAGCCATTTACGCCCCGGCGTCGCGCTTCACTGACCGCGCCTATCTCGCCTGGACGGCAGTGGCCATCGCCTACGCCATTGCCTTCCTGCAGCGGGTGTCACCGCAATCGGTAAGCCTCAGTTTCATGCACGACTTCGGCACCGATGCGGCCGGTGTTGCGATGCTCGCGTCGAGCTATTTCTGGGGCTACACCTTGATGCAGATTCCGGCCGGCCTGCTGGTCGATCGTTACGGCGTCAAGCGCGTCGTCCTCCTCAGCATGATCGCCTCGTCGCTCGGCAGTGCAGCGTTCGCGCTGGCGCCGAACCTGCTCGACGTTTTTGCTGCGCGCCTGATTGTCGCCTGCGGCGATGCGCTGGTCTTCACGGCACTCCTCAAGCTCGTGGCACAGAGTTTCGCTGACGAGCGGTTCGGCATGATGTCGGGCATCTCGCAGGTCTCCGGCTATGTTGGAGGCGTGATCGCGACCACGCCGCTCGCAGCCGCCGTCTCGGGGTTCGGCTGGCGGGCCTGCTTCCTGTTCATCGCCTGCATTGGTCTCGCCAACCTTGCCTTCGCCAAGCTCGCGCTCAAGCCTGATGCGGCATCGCATAGCAACAAGACGCTGAAGGGCGTCGTGATCGCTGCGCGGCAATCGCTGGCCCATATCGCGAACTGGGGTTGTGCAATGACGTTTGCGTCGCACTTCGCGGTTGTGACGACGCTGTCGGGCGTCTGGGGCATTCCGATGGTCGCCCACTTTTTCCATATCTCTCCGACGGCTGCCGGCACGCCGCTGCTCGCCTTCATGATCGGCAATGCGCTCGGCTCGGTCTTCCTCGGTCACGCCGCCGATCGTGCCGCGGCGGCGCTCGACCGCGCATTGATCGGCATTTGCGTATTGCGCATGCTTCTGATCGCGATGCTGCTGCCGCAGGTCGCCCGGACGTTTGGTCTGGCCTACGTCACCGTCGTGTTCACGGCCTTGGGGCTCGTCGCCGGCGGCACCGTCCCGCTGGTGCTGAAATGCGTGAAGAAGCTCTATACTTCCGACCTGATCGGTGTCGGCGCTTCCGTGAACACCACCGCTGCCGGGATCTTCGCCGGTGTCTCGCAGCCGATCATCGGCTTTGCGATGCTCGCCGCCAGCAACGCCTCCGGAACCGACGCCGTGCACAACACGGCCACGATCGGTGACGGCGGCTACAGCGCCTTGATCGTCATTCTGCTTCTCATGTCGCTGCCGGGCATTGCCGGGCCGCTATTGATGAGAAGCAAGTTGATAGCTCGTTAGTGTCGTTATGAGTGTAGGGGGTGTTATGGAGCGCTTGTTCTTGAGAAAAGGCGAGGTCGCGTCAAGCTTTCCGGTCAGCAGCTGGCAAAGCGTGATGTTCTCCGAGTTTGAAGCGCAGATGAGCAGCGAGGCAAGGCCGTTCCCTTGCGTGTTCGGGGTGACCGGACATCGCCAGGATCAGCTCCGCTATCTGTTCCTCGATCCGTATGACGTCGCGGTGCTCGGCGAGCAGCTCGCACAATATGTCTCAGAGGCGCGCTCGTTCGGTCCCAATACCTCGTTGATCGTGTTCACGCGGCCCCGCCCCGTACAAACGCTCGACGCCTATTATCGCAAAATGTGGCTGACGCTCGACCAACTCGCGCGCCTGGACAAGAACCCGTGGCCGTCCGACATTCCGGAGCAGATTGACCATCCGATGTGGGAGTTCTCGTTCGCGGGCGAGCCGATCTTCGTCGTATGCACGACCCCGGCCCATGTGATGCGCCAGAGCCGCCGATCCAGCGCCTTCATGCTCACGTTCCAGCCGCGCTGGGTGTTCGATAAGATCCTCGGGACGGAAAAGGCGGCGACCGCCGCGTTCGCCGAGGTGCGCAAGCGCCTGATCCCGTACGACAGCGCGAGCCCCTCTCCGCTCCTTGGCCGCTACGGCGCGACCGATGGCCGCGAGTATCTGCAGTACTTCCTGCACGACGACAACAATGCGAGCGGAGGCTGCCCCTTTGCCAAGCTCGCGCAGAACAAGACGCCAGCCATCGCGAACAAGGAACAGGCAGCATGACCCAAATCATCGCGGGCACGAAGACCGAATTTACCATCGATCCGGAGATCCTGAACCTGCTCCCGGCCCAGGGGTCCGTCGAGCTGCAGCATGATGCAGCTGGCAAGGTGCATCACTTCCATACCCATCCGGTCGATGAAATCCTGATGATCATCAGCGGCCGGTTGAACTTCATCTGGGACGGCGGTGAGCGGGTCGTCGGTGCCGGCGACACCATCCTGCTGCCTGCCGGCACCCGGCATCAATCCGAAGCGCTCGATGGTGGTGCAATCTACGTGATCGCGACACAGCCGCCCGCCAGGCCAATGAACAACTGACATCCAGGAAAACGCGAACACCTCAGGACAGTGAGGGATCGCGCGGCGGCTCAACCGCCAAACGTTCGACCAGCTCGATGACCTCGGAACGCTGGTCGGGCGCAAGTCGAAGGAAAGCCTTCAACAGTCGCAGGCTTTCCAGTGTTTCGCTCGATGGAGCTCCGAGCTTGTTCTGCAGCTCTGCAACGTATGTGGGATTTTTCATCTCGCACCTTAAGTGAGGATTACGAATGGCATACCCAGGTAAACGTGAAGGCTTGGCCCAGAAGGTCGACACCGCAGCGCAAGAGGCCGAACGCCTTGGCCTGACCACGGCAACCCTCATACTCCGGATGGCCCGTCTCGAGATTGATCGGGCGGAGCCCGAGGAAGTTGAAAGTATGCCAAGGAACAACTTGCGCAGCAAGCCGAACTGAGGTCCCGAATGGGCCAGTCCCGGGTCGAAGGCGGCCCGCACGCGGCGGGGACCCGTGACGTCTGAACGACATCTTGCGAGGCGAGAGGCCTCCCTCTCGCCTCAGGTCAGGTGGTTAGCGCGCACCTGATCTTTGGTTCAGACCAAACGGCTAGCCGGTGTTGCCTGGCTTGCCGAACGCGCCTGCCTCGGCCAACGCGGCGATGCGTCGGTCGTCGTAGCCAAGCGTCTTGCTCAACACATCCCGGGTGTGCTGACCGAGCAGCGGAGCCGCAACAGGATCGACCGCCGGCGTCAGGCTCATATTGACCGGCGACTCGATGTTCGGAACCGAGCCGGCGGTCGGATGCGCGATTTTGCTCAGGCGATGACGATCGCGCACCTCGGGTGCGTTGAAGCCTTCCTCGACCGTACGCAAATAGCCAACCGGAATATTGGCCTTCTTCATCTTTGCCATCCAGTGCTCGAGCGTGTCGCTTGCAAACACGCTGGCGATGATGGCGCGCAGCTTCTCCTTGTTGGCGGTCCGCGCCTTGCGGTGAGCAAACTCCGGGTCGGTGACGAGATCCGGGCGCTCAAGTACGTCGGTCACGAGCCGGCGATAGAGCCGGTCGTTGGCGCAGGCCATATAGAGCGGACCATCGGACGCCCGGTAGACGCCGACGGTCGGCGAACCGTTCGGTGAGTTGCCGAAGCGGCCGGGGTTGTTGCCGTTGATGAGATAGGCCATGCCGTAGAAGCCAGTCATCGACACCGCGGTGTCGATCAACGCGACCTCGACCTGCTGGCCGCGACCGAGCCGGTCGCGCGCAATCAGCGCTAGCAGGATGGCGTTGCAGGCCGACATGCCGGTTGCCATATCCACGATCGGCGGCCCGGTGCGCACCGGTTCGCCATCCGGAAAGCCGTTGAGCGACATGAAGCCGCTTTCGGCCTGCGTAATCGGGTCGAAGCCCGGGCGCAGCGCGAAATCACCCTTGCGGCCGTAGGCGGAGATCGAGCAGTAGATCAGCCGCGGATTGGTCGGCGACACCGACGCATAGTCGAGACCGAATTTCTTCATCACGCCGCCGGAGAAATTCTCCACCATGACGTCCGCCTTGGCAATCAACGCGCGTGCGACTTCAAGCGCGGCCGGATTGTTGAAATCGAGCGCAATGCCGCGCTTGTTGCGGTTGAGGCTCAGATACGCTGCGCTTTCCCCGCCAATTTCAGCGTGCTCATAGGCGCGCGTGTCGTCCCCACCGTCCGGATTTTCGATCTTGATGACCTCGGCCCCGAAATCGGCCAGCGTTTGCGTGCAGGCCGGGCCGGCAACGACGCGGGTAAAGTCGACCACCAGCAGGCCATCGAGCGCCGTCGGAACTCCCTCCCCGCGCGGCGCGCGCCCTGGCAATTCTGGTTTGGTCATGATCCGACGCTTCCTCTGTTATTTTGTCAGGCGAAATACGCCGGCCCTTACCAAGACCGGCACTGCCTGCCTTTTAGCGGAAGCCCGTCACCAAAACCAAACCCGGATTTTGCAGGGCGGGACCTTCGCCTGACATGGCTGTCACCGGCAACGGGGTCCCGCAGTGCCGGCAGCGCCGACGCGGCCGAACGATTCGAATGTCGAGGAAGGCCGCCGGATACCGGATCCGTCAGCGCGTCCGGCGACCGGAAGGCATCGGCAGGTGGCGACGCTCCGTCGCCACCTGCTCGAGAACCATCGCGCTATTCGGCGATCATTTCGCCGGAGCCGCCGAACTCGGCCGGAAAGTCCTTCAGCTTCGGCAGGCCATCGCGTATCGGCAGCACGGTCTCGGAATAGTTGACGTGAACGCTGGGGCTGAACTTCAGCGTTGGGATCGTTGCCGTGAACACGTCGACGAGCCCAAGCGTCGGGTGGTTCGTCATCAGGTGACCGCCGCACTTGGTGCAGTATTTGCGCTGGCTCATCGCGGTCTTCTCGAACATTCCGAGATGATCGGCGCCCTTGGTGACTTCGACCGCCTCGGGCTTCCAGAGGCTGAATGCATTCACTGGGCCGCCGGACCAGGAGCGGCATGAACGGCAGTGGCAGTAGCCCATCGCCTCAGGCTCCCCAGTGACATTGAGTTCGACGGCGCCGCAAAAGCAGGTTCCGATGTGATTCATCGCTCGGTTCTCCTTGGGTCAATTGATTGGACTCCGCGCCGGCATCGACCCACGTTACTCGTGATGTTCGCGATGCAGGATACGATCAAGGTGGGCTTGGCCGCTGCGAACTCCCTTGTGGATGTACCAGACCATTCCCCTGCACCAGAGGCAATCACTCCGCGAATGCGGGCAGGTCGTCGACGCGAACGAAGTTATATGAGAGTCCGCGCTGCTGTCGACCGTCTTCAACGTAAATCAGGACGAGCTCAGCGTGAGGTAAAACACAGTGCCGCAACATGATGAATCACTGCCGCGCCGGATGCCTGAGCGGGGCACCCGGCACGTGAGCACTTCATTTCAGATCATCATTGACGGTGCTTCACCGGAACCTTGCTCGGCGTGACAAGCCCATACGTCAGCGCCAGCCGATCGAGGCATTCCTTGAGGCGCCGCGCAAAATAGTCCTGCCAGCGCTGCGTAAGCAATCCGCGCCGCTGCCCAACCTGCTCCATGGTCATGCCGAGGATCAGGACGTCGTGCACCAGCGCCGAACCGTCGGCGCCGAGTTCATGCTCGGCGCGGTTCAGACGCAAGGTCGCCTGGCGCTGCCCCTCCGTGATCGGTTCACGTTGCTGACCGCCGTCAACGTATTCACGCGTCGTATCCACCGCGCGAGGGCCGCGCTCGGCCTTCTCCCAATCGTTCTGGAAGGCCCGACCGCTTCGATACTGCGTGTCGTCGATCTGCCGGTGTGCATGCAACCGGCCGAGCGGGTCGCCGCGTATCGAGCGGAAGGCAACGATCCTTTCGCCCGACTCGAGCGCGAGGGGATCGTCGATCTCGACGGTCGCGACCTCGGCGTTAAAGGGCAGATCCTGGGAGCGCCGATCGTGTGCTCCAGCGGGATCGTACGGTTTCCGGCGTCTTGCGCGCGGCATTGGTGACCTCCGAAGTGTGTCATGAAAGCGCGAGGCGTCTTCCGCGCGACCGCGGTTGTGTGGACCGACATCGATCAGTCGGAAGGTGAGCGGCCTCAGATGGCCCCGATAGCCTGAAGCCAGGCGTCGTTCAGGACCGGCCGCGCCAATGCCTGTGGATCGCGGCTCAGGTGAAAATGCGGGGTGCAATAGCTCGAGCCCGGCCGGCACGGGTGACCACAGAAGGTCATGGTTTCGCCGTCGGCATCCCCGCCATAGGGATAGCGGCAGTCTCCGCGCTTGAGGTCGAACAGTGAAAGGTGCCGTGGCGCGACCGCCGCGCAACGAAGTTGGGGCATCTCCACCGTTTCGGTGAAGCTTTTCGGCCAGCGAAACAGATCGGACTTCAGCTCGGCCCGCCCTTCACGCAAGCGCCCGACCCTCGGAGGCTCCGGCAAGGCCGGCTTGGGTGGATCGAGATGCCCTGGCAGGGACGGCTCCGGCCGATCGAGGCCCACCAATCCCATGCGCTGCGCCCGGCTGAGGGCCGCGTTGCGTGTATAGGCCGTGCTGAAGGTTGCGTTGATCGTGTCAGCGATTTCCGAATAGGACAAGCCGCGGGCGCGCAAGTCCTGCAAGGCAGCCGAATGCTCCGGCAGCCAGTTCACCATATCCATTCCAAATTCCCACTTTTGTCATTCCGTCGGCGCCTCGCATACCTTCCGATATTCCGAAGAAAAAGTCAAGCTTGAATTCTGATAATCGTAACGGTAAGAGTATGTCCAGCTTTGGAGAGGATGAAACATGCTGGACGCGGCACTTATCGAGCGAGCACTGGAAAAGACTGGAAAGAGCAAGGGCGGGCTTGCCCGCGCAATGGGGGTTCGGGCCGGGGCGGTGTCCGAAATCCTGTCGGGAATCCGCTTGATCAAGGCATCGGAGATTGCCCCGATCATGGAATACCTGGAGCTGAACTCGGTGCCGATCGTGGGCCGGGTCGGCGCCGGCGCCTCGATCCAGCCGGAGCTCGAGCAGGTCCCGCCGGAGGGTCTCGGCGAGATCGAGCTCCCCTTCCCGATGACGGAGGAAACCGTCGCTTTCGAGGTTTCAGGCGATTCGATGCTACCGAAATACGAGAACGGCGATGTCATCGTGGTGTATCGCGAGCAGCGCTATCCGCTGTCGAGCTTCTACGGTGAGGAAGCTGCGGTCCGGCTGAAGACCGGCGAGCGCTATCTGAAGACGATCGAGCGGGGCAGCTCGTCCGGCACGGTCAACCTCAAGAGCTTCAATGCCAAGCCGATCAACGGCGTCAAGCTCGAGTGGATCGGCGAGATCTGCGTCACCCTGCCCCGCGGCCAGATCGAAAGGCTGCGCGGCAAGACGGCGGCGAAGGGCCGCAAATCCGCCCGGGCGCAGGGCGGACGGTCGTCCGAGAAATAGCCGCCCAGCAGCGGGGGCCGGCCTGACCGATTCGGATGCCTTCGGGCCGAATCGGTCGGTGGGCCGGCGCTTAAGTTCCGATTATCGTCAATTTCCCTTGACAAAATTCCGATTATCGGAAATAATGGCCAACGAAAGTCAACGCATCGAACCATCAGGCAATGCAGTATTTTGTTGTGATGATCGATTACGGCCGCCGTGGCCGTGAGGCGATCGTCGATCCCGAAATGACACGGCGCGAGGTCATCTCGCGGGTCGCGTCAGGGGAATACACCAACATCAGCTTCATCCACGAGGTTGCCGAGTGCTCGGTCGAGGATATTACGGACGATATCCTCGCGGAGGCTGCCCTGCCGGAGGTCGCCCCGACCGGCGCTAACCTGCAAGCCAATACACTGGATCACGTCCGCGACCTTCGCAAACACGAGCCGGTCTGATCGCGCTCACGCGGTGATTGCGAAAACGTGATCTTTCTTGAGCCGGCCACTTGGCCGGAACCCGAAACAGACTAGATAGGGTTCACGCAGAGTCTATTCGGGCCGGGCATGGGTTCCCACTAGATTAGCGATCGTTTTCCCGGGCCGGCAGATTTCAGCTTCAGATGACTTCGACAACAAACGCCGAGATCGCGAGAGCCGATGGGGATCTCAGGATCGCGCTGCTGCTTGGCATCGCGAACTGGTTTCTGTTCCTGGATCACGTTCCGCACAACGTCGTCAGCGCGCTGACCATGCGCAATTTCGGCTTTAGCGGCGCGACCGACCTTTTTGTGTTCATCGGCGGCTATGCAGTGACGCTCTTCTACGCCCGGATGGCGCTGGAGCGTGGATTCGTGGTGGCCGCGACCCGTATCTTCAAGCGGGTATGGCAGCTCTATGCTGCCTACATCGTCCTGTTCGTGATCTATGTCGAGTTGATCAGCTATGTCGCCGCGCGGACCGCGGCGCCCGAGATCATCAGCGAGTTCAACATCACCGGATTCATCGACCACCCGATCCGAACGCTGATCTACGGCTTGTTCCTCCAGGCCAACCCCCTCAATCTCGACGTGCTGCAACTCACCATCGCCCTGATGGCCTTCCAGCCGTTCGTCGTATTCGGATTGCTCTACGTGCCGAACGCAACGCTTCTCGCGTCCGTGGCGCTTTACGCTACCGCCCGCGTGCTCGACTGGAACCTGACTTCATATCCGTATGGAGATTGGTACCTTAATCCGTTCTGCTGGCAATTGCTGTTCGTGATGGGGGGCTGGCTCGCGCTCATCGGCACGCGCTATGCACCCACGATCCGCGCGATGCAGGCCGTTACCGCACTTCGCGCCACGGCGTTGCTGTACCTGCTGTTCGCGCTGACGATCGTTTCCAGTAGCGATATCCCGGCACTCGCCCAAATGATGCCCGGCGGACTGAACGACATGCTGCTGCAGAACGACCGGGAGGATGTCGCACCTCACCGCATCCTGCATTTCCTGACCCTGACATTCCTGTTCACCTGGTTGGTGCCGCGCGACTGGGGATATCTGCGATCTTACGCCCTGCAGCCGATCATCAAATGCGGCGAGGAATGGCTGGCCGTGTTCTGTGCAGGCGTGTTCCTCTCCTTCGCAGCGCACCTGATTTTGATCACCGGCCCATACTCACTGACAAGGCAGGTCGCGGTCAGCCTCGCCGGTCTCGCGGCAATGACGGCTGTCGCCTACTACGTCTCGTGGTCGAAGCGGCAGGACAACAAATCGGCGATCGGCGCTCATTCCTGAATCCATCGATCTAGTCGACCAGCAGCGCGCGCCTTAGCCGCGTCTCGCTGTCGTGCAGCATGGTGGTGTCGAGGCCCCCTCGCGCAGCTGCATCCAATGTATTGACGGCGAGGAAGAACAGCACCACCACGAGAATGGTGCCCTGCACGGCGGGGATGTCGCGCTGCTGCGCATCCGCATGCCGGACAAGCCGTCGCCACCGATCCATTCGATCAGCCGCGGCGTCGGTGTCCATGTCTTCTCCGCGATGCCCGTGATCGTCAACGATCACGTCGCCGGCGTGATCTACACGTCGCGGACGCCGAGCAACATCTTCGATCATCTCTATCAGGAGCGCAGCAAGTTCCTGCTTGCCACATTGGCCGTGCTGCTGGCGACCGTTGCGATCGGGCTGATGTTCTCCCGTACGGTCACGCGTCCGATGCGCGAGCTCGTCGATCGCGCCGTGCGGATCGGCCGCGGCGACCGCAATGCGTTTCAGCCGCTGCAGCATTATGGCACCCGCGAGCTCGCCCAGCTCTCCGACAGCTTCCTCGACATGGCCCAGCAGCTGTCGCGCCGATCCGATTACATCGCCACCTTCTCGGCACACCTGACGCACGAACTGAAATCGCCGCTGACATCGATCCGGGGCCCGGCCGAGCTGCTGCAGGATTCGCTCCAAAGCAAGTCGGATACGCTGACCCGATCCGAGCAACAGAGCTTCATCTCGAACATCCTTGGCGACGTCGCGCGGCTCGATGCGATGAGCCAGCGGCTGCGCGAGCTGGCGCGCGCAGAAAGCGCTCCGCAGAACGAGCAGACCCCGCTTTCTAGCGTCATCGCGAACCTGAAGAGCCGCTTTGCACAGCGGACAATCGTGGCCAGCGGCCACCTCGATCGCTCGATCGGGATGTCCGGCGAGAAGGCGCTGATCGTACTGGCGCATCTGGCCGACAACGCCTTCCGTCACAATGCCAGGTCGGTGCAGCTCGAAGCGATTGCCGAAGCCTCGACCCTCAGGGTGACGGTGAGCAACGATGGTGACCCGATCTCCGACGCCAACAGCGACAAGATCTTCGATGCCTTCTTCACCACCCGCCGCGATAGCGGCGACACCGGCATGGGCCTCGCCATCGCGCAAGCCGTCATGGTGAGCCATGGCGGTACGATCCGTCTCCTGCCCGCCAGCCAGAGCGTCGCTTTCGCGCTGGAGTTTCCCGCGGTCTAACCGGCTTCAGACCCGCTCGATGATGATCGTGGCCGCCATGCCGCCGGCGGCGGCGCTGAGCCGTCGAGCACACCGGAGGAATTTCCCGCGTGGTGGACAAAATTGATCGAGATATGGTTGCCTCTCAGCATCAGCTTTCAGCCAGTTGGCCGTCGCCCGCTTACGGCTTGAAATCAAGCGCATCGACGTCCTCGCATGATCCCTTCCGCCCTCGCAATCGCGCCGGCGCATGGCCGCCTGCGCTCTCCGGTTGTCCGATCAGGCATGCTCAGCCGAGCCATGCTTGACGGGCAATTTCGTTTATGCGCAGCTGCTCAAAACAACAAGGCTACTCAGGGGCAGGACATATGGGCGGGCTTCGGCGCATATTAGCCAGTTACGGCTTCCTCATCGCATCGGTCAATCTGGCGGCGGCGGAACCGATCAAGCTGCGGGTGGCCGACTCTTTTCCGAAAGGGCATTACCTCGTCCGCCTCGTGCTCGAGCCCTGGATGGCCGAGGTGCAGAAGCGCACCAATAACGCGGTGACGTTCGAACACTATCCGGCGCAGCAGCTCGGCAAGGCTGCCGACATGTTGAAGCTGACGCAAGCCGGCGTCGCCGATATCGGCTATGTCGCGCCCGCTTACGTCTCCGACAAGATGCCGGTCTCCGAAGTCGCGATGCTCCCCGGCGCGTTCGAGCATTCCTGCCAGGGCACGCTCGCCTATTGGAAGACCGCGCGAAGCGGAGTGATCGCGCAGCAGGATTATACCGCAAACGGCATTCGTCTGCTGCTCGCAGTCAGCTTGCCGCAGTACCGCATCTTCACCGTCAAGCAACCGGTGAAGG
Source organism: Bradyrhizobium sp. USDA 4011 (assembly GCF_054063415.1). Classification (NCBI taxonomy): domain Bacteria; kingdom Pseudomonadati; phylum Pseudomonadota; class Alphaproteobacteria; order Hyphomicrobiales; family Nitrobacteraceae; genus Bradyrhizobium; species Bradyrhizobium sp. USDA 4011. The sequence goes on along the minus strand of NZ_JBSSGG010000001.1, from coordinate 7,054,972 downwards.
AGACCGGTGACGTTACCGGCCTCAAGCTGCGATCGACAGGCGGTGCGCAGGACCTCACTTTGCGCGCCATCGGAGCCGTGCCCGTGCGCATGGCAGCGCCGGATGCCTATGAATCCCTGCAGCGCGGCACCATGGATGGGCTGCTGTTCCCGCTGGAGAGCGTGGTCGCGTATGGCGCCGACAAGCTGGTGAAATACTCGACCGACGGCGTCGGCTTCGCCAGCTTCATCGTCGCCTATTCGATCAGCGACACCGTCTGGAAGAAGCTTCCGCCGGATGTGCAGAAGACGATGGTCGACGTCGCCGAGGAGATCATTCCGTCAGCATGCCAGCAGGTCCAGAAATCCGATGATGAGACCATGAAGTCGCTTGAGGCCGCCGGGGTGCGATTCGAAACCCTCCGGCCGGACGTGAGTGCCAAGTTCAAGGATTTGATGAAGGGCGTCGCCAAGACCTGGGCCGACAGCCTTGATGGGCGCGGCAAACACGGCAACGACGCGCTGAAGGAGTTCGATGCGGCGGTTGCAGCTATTCCCGCCAAGTGATCGAGCAAAGCCACTGGGAGAGCGATTTTGTTTGACGGAGTATTGAGGGCGCTCGCGGCGATCGAGAAGATCGTCTCCACGATCGCCGCCGTGTTCATGTTCGCGATCATGATCATCGTGTTCAGCGATGTCATCATGCGCTACGCGTTCAACAAGCCGTTTTCCTGGGCCTACGACCTGATCTCGATCTATCTGATGGCCGGCATCTTCTTCCTGGTGCTGTCCGAGGCCTATGCCAGCCACGCTCATGTTAGTGTGGATATCCTCCAGCAGAAGTTTTCGCCGGCGATGATCCGTGTTTCGGAGATCGTGACGTGTGTCGTCGGCATCGCGGTGTTTTCGCTGATCACCTATCTCGGCTTCCTGCGCGCCGTCGACAGCTTCAGATCTGCCGACGTGATGGCGGGCGCAACCCCATGGCCGATGTGGCCGTCCATCGGATTGGTGCCGCTCGGCGCCGGCCTGATCACGATTCGCCTGATGTTGCACCTCATTGGACACCTCATCTCGCTCGCTACCGGACGCAGCCTCATTGCTCTGCCGGCCTCCCATGCTGCGGGAGAAACCTTCGAATGACACTCGTTCTGACGATGCTCGTGCTGTTCGCACTGCTCGCGATCGGCACGCCGGTTGGTTTCGCAATGGCGGGTTCCGGTGCTCTGGGGCTGTACATGATCGGCGGCATGCCGATCCTGTCGGGCATTCTGCAAACAGCACCGCTCTCGGCGGTCACCTCCTACGAGCTGATTACCATCCCGATGTTCCTGCTGATGGCGGAATTCGTCCTCGTCAGTGGCATTGCCGACGATCTGTTCAAGGCGACCGCGGCCTGGGTCGGACGCATTCCCGGCGGCCTCGGCATGGCGACGGCGCTGGCCGGCGCCGGCTTCGGCGCGATCTGCGGCACCAGCACCGCATCCGCAGCCACGCTGTCGGCAACGAGCTTGCCGGCGATGTTGAAGCAGGGCTACGAGCCGAAGATGGCGGCCGGCGTTGTCGCGATATCCGGCACGCTCGCCATGCTGATCCCGCCATCGGTCGCGCTCGTGATCTACGGCCTGCTGGCCGAGGTAAACATCGGCGCGCTGCTGATCGGCGGCGTCATCCCCGGCATTCTCGTGACTTTCACGATCATGGCCACGGTCTGGTTCCTGGCCTGGCAGGATCCAACGCGCGCGCCAGCGGCGCCGTCGGTCTCGCTCGCGGAAAAGTTTCGGATGCTTCGCGTGGTCGGTCCGATGCTATTGCTGTTCGGCATGGTCACCGGCGTCATCTATACGGGCGTCGCCACGCCCACCGAGGCGTCCGCGCTCGGTGCCTTCGGAGCGTTCGTGCTCGCCCTGTGGAAGGGCAAGATCAACCGCAAGACGCTGCGCAGCGCGTTGATTCGCTCGGCACACGGCACCTGCATGATCGCCATGATCCTGTTCGGCGCATCGATCTTCGGTTACTTCTTCACGCTGACGCAGGTGACGCAGAACCTGGTGAGCTGGGTCGGCAGCCTGGCAGTGCCGCCGTGGCTGATCCTGACCATCATCCTGTTCGGCTATATCGTGCTCGGCTCATTCATGGACCAGATCGCGATCCTGGTGCTGACCGTTCCGATCGTGCTGCCGCTGATCAAGTCACTCGGCTACGATCCGCTGTGGTTTGGGGTGATCAAGATCGTCACCGCTGAGGTCGGCATGATCACGCCACCGGTGGGCCTCAACTGCTTCGTGGTGGCGCGATACTCGGGGCGCCCGGTGGGGGAGGTCTTTCATGGCGTGTTCCCGCATTTCGTCGCGCACTTGATTGCAATTGCGATCCTGGTCATCTGGCCCATGATCATTCTCTGGCTGCCGATGAAGATGGGTTACTGACCAACAGTAGGGGAGAAAAACACAATGTCCGTTAGAGTAGCGAGACCGCTCGTGCTGGCTGCAGTGTCGTTGATGGCTGCAACGAGTTCCGGCGACGCGCAGGAGAAAATCACACTGCGACTCGTCGACAGCCTGCCGAACGGCCATGTGATTCATGAGCTCGTCGGCAAGCCATTTTCCGAACTCGTCACCAAGCTGACCAACGGCCAGGTCACGTTCCAGCATTTTCCCGCGGAGCAACTCGGCAAGGCCAAGGACATGGCCCAGCTGACAGCCGTCGGCGTCGCCGACGTCTCCTACATCGTGCCGTCCTATTCGTCCGACAAGTTTCCGCTGACGGCGGTCGCCGAACTGCCCGGCATCTTCGACAGCGAATGCCAGGGCTCGCTTGCCTTCTACAAGATCTCGCACAACGGCGGCATCCTGGAGACCAAGGAGTTCGCGCCGAACCAGCTTCGGCCGCTGGTAACGCTGGCGCTGCCGGCCTACCAGGTCCAGCTTGCGACCAGCCGCGATGTGAAGACGGCAAAGGACCTCGAAGGTCTGAAGATCCGCACCACCGGCGGCGCGATGGACCTGATGATGCGCTCGATCGGCGGCGTTCCGGTGCGGATGGCCGCACCCGAGATCTATGAATCGCTGACCCGCGGCACGCTCGACGGGCTGATCTTCTCCTACCAGAGCTCGGCGTCCTACGACTTCGGCAAGATCCTCAAGTCGGGCACCGAGGGGCTGAACTTCGGCACCGCGATCTTCACCTATTCGATCGGCGAGCTGAAATTCAAGTCGCTGCCCGAGAATGTGCGCAAGGCGCTGGTCGAGGCCGGCGAGCAGACCACGCGGGAGGCCTGCAAGCGGTTCGAGGACGGCGAAAAGGCCGCGGCCGACAAGATCAAGTCGCAGGGCATGAAGGTCATCAACTTCAGCGCTGACGACAAGAAGGTGTTCGACACCGCCTTCAAGTCGGTGGCCCAGGATTGGGTGAAGGACGTCGACAAGCGCGGCAAGCCGGGCACCGACGTCTTCAAGGCCTTCACCGAAGCACTGGCTGCTACACATTGAGCGAGGCCCCGACGAGAGAAAAACCATCCACGCCAGCGGGTCCGCTCGCTGGCGTCAGGATCGTCGACCTCACCAGCGTCATGATGGGACCCTACGCGACCATGATCCTCGGCGACTACGGCGCCGACGTGATCAAGGTCGAGAGCCTCGATGGCGATGTGATGCGCCACGCCGCCCCGATGCGCCATCCTGCGATGGGCGCGATGTACCTCCAAGGCAATCGCAACAAGCGCTCGATCGCGCTCGACCTGAAGAAGGCCAGCGGCCGCGCGGCGCTGCTGCGTCTTGCCACCGATGCCGATGTGTTCGTCCACAACGTCCGTCCTGCGGCGATGGCGCGGCTGAGCCTCGGAGCCGACGATCTCTTGGCGATCAACCCGCGGCTTGTCTATGCCAGCCTGCACGGCTTCGGCGAGACCGGGCCCTATGCCGGCCGGCCCGCGTATGACGACCTGATCCAGGGGCTGACCGCCCTGCCCGCGCTGACCGGCAGGATCACCGGCGAGCCACGGTACTCTCCGGCGACCATGGCCGACCGCATCGTCGGCCTCAATGCCGTCCACGCCATCCTCGCAGCGCTGTTCCACCGCGAGCGCACGGGCGAAGGCCAGGCGATCGAACTCCCGATGTTCGAGACCATGGCCCAGTTCGTGCTCGGCGATCACATGGCCGGCCGCAGCTTCGAGCCGCCGATCGGCCCGCCGGGTTATTCCCGGCTGCTGTCGCCCGACCGCCGTCCGTATCAAACCAGCGACGGCTACATCTGTGCGCTGGTCTATTCCGACAAGCAGTGGAACGCGTTCTTCGCCAAGATCGGCCTTGCGAACGAAACCGACCGCGACCCACGGCTGAACAGCATCTCAGCGCGAACGAGGAACTACGATTTCGTCTACGATTGGTTCTCGCAGATGATGAAGGCCCGCAGCACCGCTGAATGGATGCGCTTCTTCGAAGAGGCCGACATTCCGCATGCGCCGCTGCACGATCTCGACAGCCTGATCGACGATCCGCATCTGGAGGCCGTCGGGCTGATCCAATCAATGGAGCATCCGACCGAAGGCACGCTGCGGGTGGCCGGCCCTGCCGCCACCTGGAGCAAGACGCCACCATCGATCCGGACCTATCCGCCGAACCTCGGCGAGCATGGCCGGAAGATCCTGGGCGAGGCTGGACTTGCGGATGCGGAGATTGCGGCTCTCATCGCGGAGGGCGCGCTGATCGACCCCGCCTGACTATTTCCTGCGCGACGCCAGGATTTTCTCGGCGGCGCGCAGATGCGGCTTGTCCAGCATCTTGCCGTCCATCTTGGCGACCCCGGACGGATTGTTGGCAAACGCAGCGATCACCCGCTCCGACCACGCGATCTCCTCGTCGGTCGGCATGAAGGCCGCGTTGACAACATCGACATGCTTGGGATGGATCACGGCCTTGGCGAGGAAGCCGTCCTGCCGCGCCGCGATCGCCTCCGCCTTCAGCGCATCGAGATCGTTGATGTCGGTGGCGATGGTATCGATCGCGACCACGCCGGCTGCGGCCGCGCCGATCAGACAAAGATCGCGGGCGAGAATGAAGGGCGAGTGATAGCGGCCGTCGGTGCGGTTGCGCGTTGCGCCAAGCGAGGCCGCAAGGTCCTCCGCGCCCCACATCATGCCCCAAAGCCGCGGGCTCATGTTCTCGAAGTCGAGGATTTTCAGCACCGCGCGCGCCGTCTCGGTTGCGACCGTGACGATCCGTGTGGTGCCCTGCGCGATACCCGAGGCGGCCTCGAATGCATCGAGATAGAGCGCGAGCTTGTTGACATCGGCAGCGCCGGCGCATTTCGGCAGCACGATGCCATCGGGCCTTCCCGGCATCACGGCCGCGAGGTCGCCAAGCGTCAGATCGGTGTCGAACGCATTGACGCGGATATACAGCTTCTGGTCCGGATTGCGCGCATCGAGCATCTCGCGCGTGATGCCACGCGCAACAATCTTCTGCTCCGGTGCGATGGAATCCTCGAGATCGAGAATCAATGCGTCGGCCGCGGTCTTCTTCGCACTCTCATATTTCCGGGTGCTGTCGCCGGGAACGAACAGGAACGATCGCATCGTCTATGCCTTCGGCTTGCAGTGCATCAGGCCGGTGCGGCGGCAGCTTGCCACCACCTCGCCGCGCTGGTTGGTCATGGTGTGCTCGAATTCGACAATGCCTTGGGTCGGCCGCGACTTGCTGGCGCGCTTGCCGATGATTTTTGTGTGCGCCTTCAGCGTGTCGCCGTGAAATACCGGCTTTGGAAACTTGACGTCGGTCATGCCGAGGTTTCCGACTGTGGTTCCCAAGGTCGTGTCGTACACGCTCATGCCGATCATGATACCGAGCGTATAGAGGCTGTTGAACAGCCGCTGGCCGAACTCGGTCTTCTCGGAGAAATGCGCGTCGAGGTGCAGCGGCTGCGGGTTCATGGTCAGGAGGCTGAACATGGTGTTGTCCATCTCCGTCACGGTCCGGCTGAACTCGTGATGGAATTCCCGCCCGACCTCGAACTCTTCGAAGTACAATCCGGCCATCTACCGTCCCTTGTAGTTGGGCGTTCGCTTCTCAACGAACGCATTCAGCCCTTCCTGGCAGTCTTCGGTCGAGGCGACCACCACAAAACTTTCCGCGGTGTTCTCCACCGAGCGGCGGAAATCGGCATCGACCGCGCGCATGAAGGCATCGCGGCCGATCTTCATCACGATAGGCGATTTCGTCGCCAGCTTCCGCGCGATCTCGCGGGCCCGATCGAGCGCAGTGCCCTTCGGCACGACTTCGCTGAGCAGCCCCATGCGGTAGGCCGTTGCGGCATCGAAGGGTTCGCCGAGGAACAGCGGGCCGAACGCCCGGTGCTTTCCCACCAGCCGCGGCAACTGCACGAAGTGGATCGCCGGGATCAGGCCGACATCGATCTCGGGATAGCCGAAGGACGAGCTGTCGCCCGCGACGATCATGTCGCAGGAGATCGCGATCGTCATGCCGCCGGCCCGCACCGCGCCATCGATCGCCGCAATCGTCGGCTTGCCCATGCGGTACTGCGTATCGTTCAGTGCGAAGTACAGCCGCTCGAGGAATGCCTTGGTCTCGATCGCGGGCTTGCCCCTGACGATATCGAGGTCGAGGCCGGCGCAAAACACCTTGTGGGCACTGCTGATGATGACGGCGCGCACCGCGTCATCATCACGTGCTCTGGCCAGCGTCGCCAGCAACGCGTCGATCAAGGGGATGCTGAGCGCATTCACCGGCCCGCGGTCCAGCACAATCTCCGCAATCTGGTTGCTGATCGAGTAACGAACGAGGTCCGTGCTCATGATGTCTTGCCTCCTGTGATCGCTTTGGCCTGCCGCACCGCGCCCGACAGCAGCAAGCCGTCGATCTCGGCCGAGCCAAAGCCAGCCTCTGCCAGCACCGCACGGCTATCCTGCCCGACATCCGGCGCAGGACAAAGATGATCCTCGGACAGGCTCGCGATCCCCGGCGTCCGCGGCGAATAGACCGCGCCGACGCCCGGCATATCCTGGCGGACCGACGCCCTGGTCGCCTCGACGTGCGGGTTGCGCAGCCATTCGCCGGGATTGAGGATCCGCTCCGCGATGATATCGGCGGCGTGCAGCCGCGCGAGCCAGGCATCCGTCGGCTGCGTCAGGAACACCTCGCGCAGCTGCGGGATCAGTGTGTCGGCAGCGTCCGCACGCCGGGCGAAGTCGGCGAAACGGGGATCGCTGGCGAGATCCTCGCGGTCGATCGCACCGCACAGCCGCTTGTATTGCGGCTCGTTCACCAGGGTGACCATCATCCAGCCGTCCTGGGTCTGGTAGGTGCCAGCCGGCACATTGAGCGCGCGCGGGGCACCGCCCTCGAGGATGAACTCCGCGACCTTATGGCCAAGCAGCGCCGACGTCGACTGGCAGAGATTGACGTCGATCCAGCGGCCTGTGCCGACCGTCGCACGTGCGAACAGCGTCGTCGCAATCGCCTGGAACGCATAGACGCCGGTGACGACGTCGGAGATCGTTGTGCCGACCCGATGCGGCACGCCATCGGTGCCGACATTCACCGAGACCAGCCCGGAGAACGCCTGCGCGACCGAGTCCGAGCCGGGGCGCTTTGAGTATGGCCCGCTCTGCCCGAAGCCGCTGACCGACAGATAGACCAGGCCCGGATTGTCGCGCGATAGAATCTCATAGCCGAGCCCGATCCGCTCCGCGACACCAGGACGAAACCCTTCAATCAGCACGTCGGCCTCGCGCGCCAGACGCTGTGCGATCGCGATCCCGTCCTTGTGCTTCATGTCGAGGCACAGGCTGCGCTTGCCGCGGTTATAGACCGCCGACAGTGTCGTGTGATTGCCGTAGGTCGTGCCCAGACAGCGCGACCAGTCGCCTTCAGGTGGCTCGACCTTGACAACGTCGGCGCCATAGACCCCGAGCAGCATCGCGCAATAGGGCGAGGCGATCCCCTGCCCGAAATCCAGCACTTTCAGCCCGCGATAGGGCGCCTCGTGCGTCGGCGTCAGCTTGCGTTCGCCCGCCATTTGTCCTCCCACAGCTGTCGAAGAGCCCTACAGCGCCAGATAGCGCTGCCGGATGTTGTCGTTGGCCTTCAGCTCTTCGATGGAGGATGTGTAGACGATCTGTCCCTTGTCGATAACCGTCGCGTGGCTCGCAAGGCCAAGGCAAAAATGCATGTTCTGCTCGGCGATCAATACTGTGGCACCGGTGCCGCGGAGCTGCCGCAGCAGCTCGCCGATGCGCTGCACGATGATCGGCGCCAGCCCCTCGCTCGGCTCGTCCAGCAGCAGCAGCACCGGATTGCCCATCAGCGTGCGGGCAATCGCCAGCATCTGCTGCTCGCCGCCGGACAGCCGTCCGGCGATCCGGTGCCGCAGCGGCTCCAGCAGCGGGAATACGTCATAGACGCGGCGGATCGACCATTCGTCCTCACCGTCCGGTCCCTTCTTCTGGCCGATGACGAGGTTGTCCTCGACGCTATGCTCGGGAAAGATCTGCCGGTCCTCCGGCACGAAGCCGAGCCCTGCCCGCGCAATGTGATGCGGCCTCATCCCGGACACCAACTGGCCGCGCAGGGTCACCTTGCCGCGGCGCGCAGGCGCCAATCCCATGATCGCCTTCATGGTGGTCGACTTGCCGGCCCCATTGCGGCCGAGCAGCGCCATGGTCTCGCCCTTCCGCACCGAGAGTCCGACGCCAAACAGGATCTGGCTGGTGCCATAATAGACGTCGAGATCCTCGACCTGTACCACCGGCTGGGCGCTCATGCCACCGCTCCCGCATGGTCGTCGCTGCCGAGATAAGCCTCGATGACGGCTTCATTCCTTCGGATCGCATCAGGCGTCCCGGTCGCCAGGATCCGGCCGTAACACAGCACGACGATCTCAGGTGCGATCTTGAACACGATATCCATGTCGTGCTCGATGAACACGACGGTGATCTTCTGCTTCTCCCAGAGCTCGCGCACCTTGTCGATCATGCGCCACCGCTCCTCGGTGCCCATGCCCGCGGTCGGCTCATCGAGCAGCAGCACCTTGGGGTCAAGCACCAGCGCGAGCGCGATATCGAGCAGCTTCTGGTCGCCATGCGACAGCGTCGCCGCGGTCCTGTTGCGCTTGCCGGCAAGGCCGAGCAGCTCCATCGCGTGCTCGGCGCGGTCGCGCGTCTCGGCCAATGGAAAGCGGCGATGCATCACGCCGGCGCGGCGCTGATCGGCACAGACCGCTGCCAGCATCGTCTCCTCGACCGTCAGCGAGGGGAAGATGCTCGCGACCTGGAAGGCACGACCGATGCCATGGCGCACGATCTCGGGCGGCGTCTTGCCCGCCATGTCGACGCCATTGAGCAGGATCTGCCCGGCGTCCGGCCGCAGCGCGCCCGTGATCAGGTTGAAGAACGTGCTCTTGCCGGCACCATTGGGACCGATCACGGCGGTAAGCGAACCGTCGGCAAAGTCGAGCGAGACATTGTCGGTCGCCTTGACGCCACCAAAGGATTTCGAGAGGCCGCGAATTTCCAGCATGGCTAACTGCGCCCCTGGCCGCGACGCTGCGTAAACCATTCGACGACAAAGTCCATCAGCCCTTTCCGCAGGCCGATGGCAAAGAACAGGATCACGATGCCGAGCACGATGCCGTGATACTCGGTCAGGCGGGTCGCGGTGTCGTTGAGGATCAGCAGCAGCACCGTTCCGACCATCGGCCCGAGGAAGGTCGTCACGCCGCCGAGCATGTTGATGAAAATGCCCTCGCCGGAGATCGTCCAGTAAGCGAATTCGGGATAGGCGCCGGAGACGAACAGCGCCATGATGATGCCGCCGGTCGCCGCGAACAGCGCCGCCAGCACGAAGATTGTCAGCTTCGCGCGCCAGGCATCGATGCCGATGAAGCTCGCCCGCGTCGCGTTGTCGCGGATCATGCGCAGCGTGTAGCCGAACGGCGACTGCGCGATCTGGCGCATCAAGAGCAGCCCGATCACCAGCAGCGCGCAGCTCGTGATGTAGAGATGCAGATGGTTCGAGAGGTCGATGCCGAGGAACGGCGGCCGCGGAATGCCGCCGCGCAGGCCCTGGTCGCCGCCGGTTAGCGATTGCCACGACAGGATTGTCGAGTGGATCAGCATCTGGAATGCCAGCGTCACGAAGGCAAAATAGATCTCCTTCAATCGCACGCAGATCGCGCCGATGACGACAGCGACGACGAGGGTCATCGCCAGCGTGGCGACGAAGGCCACCGGGATCGGCACGCCGGTCTTCTGCATCATGAGGCCGAAGCCATATGCCCCGAGGCCGAAGAACATGCCGTGCCCGAACGAGATCAACCCGGTATAGCCAACCAGGAGGTTGAGCGACGTCGCGAACAATCCGTAGGCGGCGCAGCGGATCACGAAATCGAGCAGTTGCTTGCTGCCGAACACCATCGGCAGCAGCGCAAGCACGGCAAACGCCGCGAGCGCGATCAGCAGGTCGCGATAGCGCTGCGGCCTGGCATCGATCCGGGGCACTTCGAGGGGCTGTGCGCCCTGCCCGGCCTGCAACTCGGTCATGCGACCTCCTTGCCGAACAGGCCGGTCGGACGCGACACCAGTACGATCACCATGAAGAGGTACATCAGCCCCTCGGTGAACAGCGGGAAACCGAGCGATCCGAAGGAACGGATCAGGCCGATCAGGAGCGCACCGATGAGCGCGCCCAGGATCGAGCCCATGCCGCCGATGACGGTGACGATGAAGGACTCGATCAAGACCGAGAAACCCATGCCCGGCGTCAGCGAACGCACCGGCGCGGCAAGCGCTCCGGCCAGCCCCGCCAGCATGCCGCCGAGCGCGAACACGCCGCCATAGATCAGCCCCGTATTGATACCGAGCGCCGACACCATCCCGGGATTGTGCGCTGCTGCCCGGATCACCTTGCCGACCCTGGAGCGCGCCAGTCCTAACCCGAGAACCACCGCGGCGACGAGCGCCACCCCGATCAGCAGCAGATAATATGGCGGCACCACGCCGCCGGCGATGAATAGTGGCGGCACCTGGAATGCGGCCGGCATGCCCATCGACCTGAATTCAGGTCCCCAGATCATGCGGACGACGTCGTCGAAGATCAGCACGAAGGCGTAGCAGACCAAAAGCTGCATCAGGACGTCGCGGCCGTAGACCCGGCTCATGAACGCGCGTTCGAAGATCAGGCCGAGGAGCGCGGTGCCGACGGCTCCGCTCAGGATCGCCAGCGCAAAGCTGCCGGTGAGCTGGTAGGCCGTCATCGCGAAATAGGCGCCGAACATATAGAAGGCGCCATGGCTGAAATTGACCACCTTGAGCACGCCGAAGATCAGGGTCAGCCCGACGGCGACGAGAAACAGCAGCATGCCGATGATCAGGCCGCTGGTGGTCTGCGTCACCAGACAGGCGGGACTGGTGAGGCAACTGGCGAGCGCGTCGAGGTCCACGAGAATCATCCATTACGGCGGCCGCAACGCCGGCGCGCGACAAACATCAAATGCAAGGCGGAGGCAGTACGCTGCCTCCGCCCCGCATGCGGATCAGGTGTAACCCTTGCTCTTCTTCCACTCGGCTTCGAGCTCGAAGATGGTCTTCCAGTCACCGGCCTTCATATCGAGCACATAAGGCTCCTGCGGGATCGTAGTGCCCCAGCCGATCGCGTAGCCGACCAGCGTGTGGTCGTCGGCGCGCATCGTGACGGTGCCGTCGGCACCGAACGGGCACTTGATGGTGAGCCCGGTGAGGGCCTCCGCAACCTTCTTGCCGTCGGTCGAGTTCGCCTTCTTGACGGCCTCGTTGAGGAACATGATCGCCGTCGCGTTCTGCCAGGACCAGTTGGTCGGGTACTCGTTGTACTTCGCCTTGTAGGCATCGCCCCAGGCTGCATTCTCCGGCGTCGGCGGGAATGTCTTGATGTAACGGTCGCCGGAGTGGATACCCTTGGGCAGGTTCTTCACCACCGTGAGCGCGGTGTAGTCGGCCATGTTGACCGCAAACACCTCCATCTGCGTGAACATCGCGTAGATGTTGGCCTGGTCGATATACGAGGTGAGATCGCCGCCCCACAGGCAGGAGTAGAGCGCCTGTGGCTTGGCCTGCAGGATCTTGGTCATCACCTCGGTGTAATCGGGCTGGAACAGCTTTGGCCAGGACTCGCTGATGATCTCGACATCGGGCGCGAACTTCTTCAGATACAGCACGAACTCGCCGGTGGTGTCGCGGCCATAGGCATAGTCGGGCGAACAGGTCGCCCATTTCTTCAGACCCTTCGCTTTGGCGATCCCGGCCGCGTAGCCGGCGCCCACGATCGAGTCATGAATCCCCTGCCGCACGCAGCGGAAGGCGTTCGGAATGTGCTGCTTGGGATCGGCGGTCAGCGACGACGCTTCCGAGCAGGTGTGGATGCAAAGGACGCCGAGATCGCGCGCCACCTCGTGAACCGCGAACGATCCCGACGATGCCTCGCCATCGAGCAGCATCTCGCAGCCATCGGTGTTGACGAGCTCGCGCGCGATACGCGCGGCTTCCTGCGGCTGTCCCTTGGAGTCGCGGATCACCATCTCGATTTGCCGCCCGGCAAGGCCGCCTGCGGCATTGACCTTCTCGACTTCCAGCATCACCGCATTGCGCGAGGACGTCCCGAGTTGCGCGACGCGACCCGACAGAATGGTCGGCATGCCGATCTTGATGGTCTTGGCCTGTGCGCGCGCCGCCCATGGCGCAGCAAAGCTCACTGCGCCGGCGCCCATCAGCGCAAGCGTCGAACGCCGGCTGATGCCCGGTTTCCGGGTCCTCGTCATATTCCCCTCCCTGTCGGGTTCGCGTTCCCAAATCCCTGTCGGAGATCGTTTCGTCTCCATGGCCACGATGTTTTCAGAGCAAGGGGGGTGACGTCAAGCCAAAGATGAATTACGACTCACAATTCATCCAGGGAGAAAACGGCGCCGGAATCGGCCCGACGGACGGCAAATGATCAATCTTTCCAGCTTCATCGCATTTCATGCCAGGCGGACTCCAGACCGCTGTGCGCTGAAATACCGCGGCGAAGACGTCTCCTATGCAGATTTCGATCTGCGGATCCGGCAGGTCGGCAGCTGGCTCGCGACACGCGGAATCGCGCCCGGCGATGTCGTCGCCGTCCTGATGAAGAACAGCTCAGCCTTTCTCGAACTGGTGTTCGCGACCAGCCATATCGGCGCGGTGTTCCTGCCGATCAATTATCGCCTGTCGGCCGTTGAGGTCGGCTACATCGTTGGCAATGCCGGCGCACGGCTGCTGGTCGCCGACGAGGAGTTTGCTGCGATAGCAAGCGGTAGCGCACCGGTGGTGCTGCTGGGTGAAGTCGCACAGTCCAGCGTCACCAATCTTGCGCCGGACATTGCGCCGTCGCCGATCCATGTGCGCCAGCCGCGCGACCTGATGCGGCTGATGTACACCTCGGGCACGACGGATCGCCCCAAGGGGGTGATGCTCACTTACGAGAACATCTATTGGAAATCCGCCGACCAGACCGTGGTGCTCGGGCTGAACGCCGACACACGGCTGCTCGTCGTCGGCCCGCTCTATCATGTCGGCGCGCTCGACCTGCCCGGCATCGCGGTGCTCTGGCATGGCGGCATGCTGTGCATTCACCGCACCTTCGAGCCCGAGCTGGCGCTGGCCGCCATCGAACGCGAGAAGCTCAACACAGCGTGGTTTGCGCCGGTCATGACCACGGCGCTTCTCACCTGCCCGAACCGCGAGCGCTACGATGTCTCGAGCCTGCAATGGGCGATCGGCGGCGGCGAGAAGACGCCGGAGGTTCGTATCCACGCCTTCTCTGACTATTTCAAGAACGCGCGCTACATCGATGCCTACGGCCTCACCGAAAGCTGCGGCGGCGATACCTTCATGGACGCCGGCCGCGAGATCGAGAAGATCGGCTCGACCGGCCGCGCCATCGCCCATGTCGAGATCGAGATCCGCGACGATGCCGGCAAGCGCCTGCCCGCCGGCCAGAACGGCGAGATCTGCCTGCGCGGCCCGAAGGTCACGCAGGGCTACTGGAAGGATCCCGAGAAGACCGCATCCGCCTTCTTCGGCGACTGGTTCCGCACCGGCGACGTCGGCTATCTCGACGACGACGGCTTCCTCTATCTGACCGATCGCAAGAAGGACATGATCATCTCCGGCGGCGAGAACATCGCCTCCTCCGAGGTCGAGCGCGTCATCTACGAAATCCCCGGGGTGCGCGAGGTCGCGGTGATCGGCCTGCCGGACGACCGCTGGGGCGAGAAGCCGGTCGCCATCGTGGTGCTGGCCGACGACGCGAGGCTCGACCTGGCTGATCTCACTGACTACTGCCGTGCGCGACTCGCTGGCTTCAAGGTGCCGCGGCAGTTGATCATCCGCGACAGCCTGCCGCGCAATCCATCCGGCAAGGTGCTCAAACGCGTGCTCCGCGCTGAACTCGAGGCCACCGCATGACGCAAACGACATCCGCCAAAGTGACAAAACTCAACCGGGTCGAGCGCAACGCCTGGACCAAGCAGAAGATATTCGACGCTGCGACCAAGGTCGTCGGCAAATACGGCTATGCCGAAGCCTCCGTTGCGCGGATAACGGAAGCTGCCGGCGTCGCGCAGGGCACCTTCTATAATCATTTCGAGAACCGCCAGGAACTGCTCGACCAGCTGCTGCCGAAGATCGGCCTCGACATGGTCCGCTTCATCCATGCGCGCACCGGCACTGCCAACGAAGCACGGCAGGAGGTCGAGCGCTTCAGCGCCTTTTTCGATTTCATCCGCGAGGTGCCCGAGTTTCTCCGCATCCTCAACGAGGCCGAATTCTTCGCGCCGATCGGCTACCAGAAGCACTTCGACAACATCTCGAGCGCCTATGTCCGGATCCTCCAGCGCGCGCGGGCCGCGGGCGCCACCAACACCTTCAGCGACGAGGAATTCGAGGCCATTGTCCAGGTCTTGATGGGCGCACGCGGCTATCTCAGCCGGCGCTATTCGTATTCCGAGCAAGGCGTTACCGCCGTGCCTGACTATGTGATCACGGCTTACCAGAAGCTGGTCACGCATGGCCTGTTCAACAGCGAAGGGAAGAAACGATGAGCGCTGACGGCACCATCCTCGTCACCGGCGGCAGCCGCGGCATTGGCGCGGCGACCGCGACGCTGCTTGCCGATCAAGGGCATCGCGTCGTCATCGTCGACATCGCACCTGAGCCGCTGGTCGGAACAGCCGCCATCCTCTGGCCGGCGCCATTCGACGTCGCGAGCGAAAGCGCCGTCGTCACCGGCGTCGCCGATATCGAGAAAGCGCACGGCCCGATCACCGGCCTCGTCAACGCGGCCGGCGTGTTCGGCAAGATGCACACGATCGAGCGGGTGCGGATGGAGCAATGGGACCGCGAGGTGAATATCGACCTGCGCGGCACCTTCCTGGTCTCGCGCAGCGTCGGCATCGGAATGGCCAAGCGGCGGCATGGCGCGATCGTCAACGTCGCTTCGGTGGCCGGCATGACGTCGGGCCCGATCCACGCCTATACCGCGGCGAAGGCCGGCGTCATCCAGATCACGCAGACGCTTGCCGCCGAATGGGGACGTTCCGGCGTGCGCGTCAACGCGGTGTCGCCCGGCTTCACCCGCACGGTGGCGCTCGAAGCCGGTATCGCGTCGGGCGCCCTGAACAAGGAGCTGCTTGCCCGCCCGACCGCAATGAACCGGCTGGTCGAGCCGATCGAAGTGGCGCAGGCGATCGCCTGGCTGCTCTCGCCGCGGAGCAGCGGCGTGACCGGCATCAACCTGCCGGTCGACGCCGGCTACATCGTCGGCACCACCTGGGCCGCCTATGGCGGTCTGCCCGAAGCACCGGCGAGCTGAGGACAACGCATGAATATTGAGCTTTCGCGCCAACACCTCGATCTGTCCTCCGCCATCGCCGAGGGCGACATCCGCGTGCTGCTGATGGTGCTCGTGCACATGACCGGCGACGAGAAGTGGCTCGAGCCGCGGTACAAGCCGAAGCGCGACGTCCGCCTGATCCCCGATCCGGACGCGGGCGTGCCGAAGGAGGTCCAGGACGAGATCCGTGCCGCGGTTCTGAATCTGTTTGCGAATGGCACGCCGAAACCCGTCATCACCGATCCCGGCAACGAGCTGATGCTGCGGATGATGCGTGCGACGCTTGGCGAGAACGTCGCGCCGGAATACGCGCCTCTGATGCGCGAGGAGATGGGATTCGTTCCCCGCGACGCCAGATGGCACGAGCGCCCTTCCGACGAACGACTGGCGCAGCAGCATGTGCTGATCGTCGGCGCCGGGGTCTGCGGGATCGCGCTTGGCGTTGCGCTCGGGCGGCTCGACATTCAATATACCATCGTCGAGAAGCAGGATGAGATCGGCGGCACGTGGTACGTCAACCGCTATCCCGGCTGCGGCGTCGATACGCCGAACCACTCCTATTCCTTCTCGTTCGGCGCCCGCAATCCGTGGACCCGCTATTTCGCGCAGCGCCAGGAACTGCTCGACTACCTGCTCAAGGTCGTGCGCGAATACGGCATCCGCCAGCACGTCCGCCTCTCGACCGAGCTCGTCGCCTCGCGCTGGGACGAAGGCAAGCGCCGCTGGATCTCGACGTTGAAGACGGCGAGCGGTCAAGAGACGTTCGAATCCACTGCGCTGGTCAGCGCGATCGGCCAGCTCAATGATCCCTCGCCTGCCTCCTTCAAGGGAGACGAGAAGTTCACTGGCCTCAAAATTCATTCGGCGCTGTGGTCCGACGATATCAAACTCGACGGCAAGCATGTCGCCGTCATCGGCACCGGCGCGACCGCGATGCAACTGGTGCCGTCGATCGCCGACCGCGTCGCCTCGGTCACCGTCTACCAGCGCACCGCGCAGTGGGCGCGGCCGGTGAAGGGCTATTCCGACCCGATCACCGAAGGTGCGCAGTGGTTGCTCGCCCATCTGCCATTTTATGTGCAGTGGTATCGCTTCAACATGTTCTGGCGTTACGGCGACGGCCTGCTGCCGTTCCTGCGCAAGGATCTGGCGTGGCCGCATCCGGACCGCGCCGTCAACAAGGGCAACGACCGGCATCGCCAGGAGCTGGCCGACTTCATCCTCTCCGAGCTGAAGGACCGCCCTGATTTGATCGAGAAGTGCATGCCGACCTATCCGCCTTACGGCAAGCGCATCCTGCTCGACAATAACTGGTTCAAGACGCTCACCAGGCCGAATGCCGAGCTGGTCACCGACACGATCGACCATTTCGCTGCAGACGGAATCGTCACAGCCGACGGCAAATCCCGGCGGCACGACGTCATCGTGATCTCGACCGGCTTCAAGGTCTCCGAGATGGCGGCGCGTCTCAACATCACCGGCCGCGACGGCAAGAACCTCAAGCAGGTGTGGCGCGACGACAATCCGACCGCGTATCTCGGTCTCACCGTGCCTGACTTCCCCAATTTGTTTCTGATGCTCGGCCCCAACTCGGGTCCTGCGCATGGCGGCAGCGTGATCTTCCAGTCGGAATGCCAGAGCCGCTACATCTCCGCCTGCCTCGTCGAGATGATCGAGAACGATATCGCAGCGATCGATGTGCATCCCGACGCGCATGACGAATACATCCGCAACGTCGATGCCGAGCATGAGCAGCTGATCTGGACCCATCCGGGCATGACGACCTACTACCGCAACAGGAGCGGCCGGGTATTCTCGGCGATGCCGTGGCGGTTCGTCGACTATTGGAAAATGACGCACGATCCGGACTTCACCCGGTATCGAACGACCAAGTCGCGACAGGAAAGCTGACCTGAAATACCCCGCTCGTTAACTTGACAGCGGGCCATAACTGCCGCAGCATTTCGGTGACTGCACCTGTTGGGGTGCGGGAGCGCCTGCTCCCCGCGTCGCAGGAATTGACGGACGATTTTGGAATCGGCCGCCAGGCAGAGAAGCGGACAGAGGTCCGTCGGCCCACCCTTGGAGAGGAGCATGACGCCACCGGCGAAAGCCAGCGACCTTGCTCAGCGGCAAGGTCTCGGTGCACGTTGAGGCGAACAGCAGCTGCTAGCCGCGTGCGCCGCCGACAATCTGAACATATCCGCAGGACGAGGGCGCAAAGGCCAAGCGCTTTTAGGTCCCGAAACACCACTGGTCTACACCAGAGATCCTTCGCTAAAACGAAGTAGCAGGGCCCCGCGATGCTTGAATGCACCGGGGCCCATTCGTTTGCCCGCCGTCTCCCTTCGTAGCACCGTATTGCGTCACCGCCCGGGATCGGGAACAATTGTCGCGACCGGGTGAGGAACGATGATCGAAAAGCCGCGCGTACGCATCTACACCGACTACAAGTCTCCGTACGCTTATGTCGCCAACAAGCGGCTGTTCGAACTCGAGGAGACCTTGGGCGTGGAGCTGGAATGGCTGCCCTACACGCTTCGCATTCCGGAGTTCATGGGCACGGTCGAGGCGCGCACGCCGCATTTCTGGCGCAAGGTCCGCTACTCCTACATGGATGCGCGGCGGTTCGCCAATGCGCAAGGACTGACTATGAAGGGCCCGCGCCGGATCTACGACGCATTCCACGCCAGCGCCGGAATGCTGTTCGCGCAGCGCCACGGGCTGTTCCGGCCCTATCATGACACGGTGTTCCGGAGGTTCTGGAACCATGAGCTGGAGATTGACGACCTGTCGGAGATTGCCGGCGTGATCGCCGCGATCGGTAGTTCCGCTGACGCGTTCGAGACCTATGTTCGCGGCCCTGCCCGCGCGGAACACGATCGCATCATCGACGAGGCCGAAGCGCTCGGCGTGTTCGGGGTGCCGAGCATGGTGTTCAACGGCGAGCTGTTCTGGGGTGGCGACCGCATCGACATGCTCATCGAGCGGATCAGGCATCCGGAATCGGTCGCGGTCGCGCTCGGCAGCAGGCATCGGAGCTGAGCTCTTGCCGTTCTAAATCTGGTTGCCGTCCCTGATCGACCAGCCTCCATTCAGGATCGCCCAGCATCCCGTGCGTTCCAGCACGGGCTTCAACGCCGCGCGATCTCCGGCATCGAGCGCCGCAAATTTCCCGCGCAGCTGCTGCAGGCACTTGACCTGATATTTGAACGGCGCCAGCGCGTAAGGCAGTCCCCAGACGTTGATCTCAAGGCGCGCGAGGCCTTCGGCGAATGCATCCGCGTTAGCGGCAAGGAACGGCAGATAGAGCTCACCAGCGATCCGCAGCAGCGCTTCAGCGAATCCGCCAAGCGCCTGCTCGCGCGGATACCAGTTGCCCTCGACGCCGGAGGCATCATCGAGCCGCCGCACCCAGTGATCGGTGAACGGCGCGCGCTCGCGCATGATCCGCATCGGGGTCGGGTCGGTCGCCATCTCGCTGAGCTGGCCGAACCAGGCAAAATCCGCCAGTGACGGCCGGCTGCCGAACAGGTAGTTCGTCATGCCGACATGCGGCTCGAACGCCGCAAGTGTCCGGCGATAACTCTCCTCCAGCAGCGGCCGGTTCTCGTCGGTGGCGCCGAGAATGACCATTCGCGAAATCTGCCGCTGCCGGAATTCCTCGATTTCCGCGCGGCTGCCGGCCGCGGCTTCCGACGTCGACCACTCCTCTCCCGCCCAGCGCGAGACATAAGCCTGATCTTCCTCGTCCCACCAGCGATACAGAAACAGCGGCTTCACTGCCCACTCGTCGGCGAGGTCCTCGAGCAGATCGCAGATGAAGGCTGTAGCCTTGTCCTCCGGGATCACCGAACGCCCCTGGTGACGCGCTTCCAGATCGTAGGCCAGCGTCGTGGTCTCGCCGCGATAGCTGCCGTCGGGATATTGCAGCACCGGAATCAGCATCGGCTTCAGATGCGCGGTCGCCGCGCGCAACGCCTTGGTCATGATGACCCAGTCGTGCGGAATCCGCCGGTAGCGCATCAGCGCGCGCAACTTGATCGCATAGGGCGATGCGGTCGAACCGATCAGGCGGTAGCGGCCTTCCGTCATGACGATGAACCCGAGAACGGCGCTTTGCGATCATTCATTTTGTGCGCCTCGGCTATTTTTTCGTATCCTGACATCGAACCCGCGGTGCGCCAATGCCGCATTCGGTTTTTGCCCGCCAGACCTGCAAATAAGCCGACGCGGCGCGGCTTGCCGCCGTGCCGATTCTGCTATGGTCCACGCCAACAATCGGGCCCCGGCCCCGCAGATGTCTCAAGGAGAGAACGCCATGAATTCCCCCGTCAGTTCGCCCGCGATCAAGGTCGTGAAATCCGTTCGCGAACAGGTGAGCGCCGAGGAGTGGCAGGCCCGCGTCGATCTTGCCGCCTGCTATCGGCTGACGGCGATTTACGGCATGACCGAAATGATCGCGAACCACATCTCCTGCCGCGTGCCCGGTACCACCGACCAGTTCCTGATCAATGCCTACGGCATGCTGTATGAGGAGATCGACGCCTCCAGCCTGATCAAGGTCGATGTCGAGGGCAACACGCTGCTCAACGTCACCGACTATGATGTCAATGTCGCGGGCTTCGTCATTCACAGCGCCATCCACATGGCCAAGCACGACATGGACTGCGTCGCGCACACCCATACGCCTGCCGGCATGGCGGTTTCCGCGATGGAATGCGGCCTGCTGCCGCTGGCGCAGACCTCGATGCGCTTCCTGCACATCGCCTATCACGACTTCGAAGGCATCGCCGACAATATCGACGAGCGCGCGCGGCTGGTCCGCGACCTCGGCGACAACGAGGCGATGATCCTGCGCAACCATGGCCTCTTGGTCGTCGGCCGCACTGTGCCTGCCGCGTTCAACGTGCTGTTCCGGCTCGAGCGCGCCTGCCAGACCCAGGTGATGGCGCTGTCCTGCAACACCAAGCTGACCTATCCGCCGCAAAACATCCTCGAAGACACCTATGAGCGGATGCTGCCCAAGCCCGGCCGCGCCGCGCGCAACGGCGAACTCGCCTGGCCGGCGCTGCTCCGCAAGCTCGATCGCGCCGATCCGTCGTACCGGGACTGAGACGAAATCGCGCCTTCGCATCAACTTTGGGCGTCACTTGCCCGCTATTTGAACGCACGCTTTGCCGCGACATCGCCGATGCTAGCCGTCGAAGAGACGGCAGGCACGTGCGATGAAAACCTTCATTCGCGTTGTTGAGCTCTGGGTTTCTCGCGACATGAATCGTCCGAGGCTTGGTTGTTCGTTGCTAGATCATGCGGTCCGGAACCCTGGCTTCGCAATTTCGTGACGGAAGCCGAAATCCGTTCAATCGCAATCGATTACATGCTCGCGCAAGTTGCAGCCAAGCTGTCGCACGGCAAATCATGTCCGTAAGCGCCCGCAGCGTTTCCATAATCCTGCCGCACGCATCGCGGCGACACAAATTATTTGGTTCCGGTCGCCATCGACGCGACATGAGGACCTTGCGCTTGACGTGCTGCCGATGGTCAACTCGCTGATCGGAATGTTCCTGCATCGTTGGGGGAAGCATGAAGTTCAAGTTGATTGCGATCGCGGTTGGCCTCGGGCTCGCACTCGGCGCCACGGCGGAGGCCCAGACCCCGCGCAAGGGCGGGACCATTCGCATGACGGCGCCCTATGGCTCCAGCTTCACCAGCATGGACATCCACACGACACCGCGCGCCCAGGACGAGATCTACGCCAAGGCTCTGCACCGCTCGCTCTACATCTGGGACTCGACCGAGGGTAAGCCGGTTCTGGAACTCGCCAAGGAGGTTACCGTCTCGGGCGGTGGCCTCGTTCATACCTTCAAGCTGCGCGACGACGCCTATTTCCACAACGGCCGAAGGATGACGGCCGACGACATCATCTGGTCCTACAATCGTATCATGGACGGCACCAAGGCCTATCCCGGCGCGCGCTTTGTCCGCTTGATCGAGGGCGCGGCCGAGGTCGAGAAGGGCCAAGCCAAGGAAATCTCGGGCTTGAAGAAGATCGACGACTTCACCCTCGAAATGAAGCTGACCGAGAAAGTCGATCCCGCCTTCTATTTCTTCACCGCGTTGACCTCGATCTATCCGGCCGACGAGGGCGGCAAGGAGAGCTTCCTCCAGAAGCCGATTGGTCTTGGTCCATTCAAATTCGTCGAGCACGTGCCGGGATCGCGCATCGTGCTTGAACGCTGGGACCGGTTCTACAAGCCCGGCAAGCCGTATGCCGACAAGCTCGTGATATCGCTGATGGGCGAAGCCGCCGCCCGCGATGTCGCCTTCCGCAACAAGGAGATCGACACCTCGGTGCTTGGGCCCGCGCAGTATGTCGCCTATCAGGCCGACCCCAACCTCAAGGGCAGCATCGTCGAAGTCGCCGAGGTCTTCACCCGCTATATGGGGATGAATGCCGCGTTCAAGCCTTTCTCCGACAAGCGGGTCCGGCAGGCCGTCAACTACGCGATCGATGCCGATCTGATCATCAACAAGCTGGTCAAGGGCAAGGCCTATCGCGCCACGAGCTGGCTGCCTTTGACCTCGCCTGCGTACGACAAGGCCATGAAGCCCTACCCTTACGATCCTGCGAAGGCGAAGCAATTGCTAGCGGACGCGGGTTATCCTAACGGCTTTGAATTCGAGTGGACCACCAGTCAGAACGAAAGCTGGGGCTTGCCGATCGTCGAAGCCGCGATCCCGATGCTGGACAAGGTGGGCATCAAGGTGAAGGTCAAGCAGGTCGAGACCGCGGTGCTGGCAGAGGTCATTCGCAAGGGCGACTTCCAGGCCTTCATCTATTCCCAGGCGACCGGCCCGGATCCGCAGGCGGCGCTTAAATGCTTCCACTCGGCGACACCGCAATCGGCCTGCAACTACACGATCTTCAAGAACGCGAAGTTCGACAAGATGATCGATGCAGCCGGCCAGACCGACGATGCCGCAAAGCGCGTCCAGCTGCTGCAGAAGGCCAATGCACTGCTCCAGGACGAAGCGCCGATCTGGTTCTTCAACTACAACAAGGCTGTCATGGCGGTGCAGCCCTGGCTCAAGGGAATCCAGCAGGACGCGACGGAACTGACCCATCAAAACGTCGAAGACCTCTGGGTCGACGACACCTCGCCGGCGAAGTGACAGGTGCCATCGCTCTCCCTCCATCGTGTGAAATGATGGAGGGGATGAGGAAAACGTCCAATGCTCTCCTTCGCGATCCGTCGAGTCCTGCAAACCATTCCGACCGTGCTGGCTGTCGTGCTGGTGATCTTCGTGCTGTTCAGCGTCGTTCCGGGAAGCATCGTGTCGAGCATGGGCGACGACGGCCGGGGTCCGACGGACCCGCAGGTCGTCGAACGCATGAAAAAGCAGCTCGGCCTGGACGATCCCGTTTACGTGCGGTTCGGCTCCTATGTCGCCAAGCTCACGACAGGTGATTTCGGGACCTCGTTCCGGACCCGCGAGCCGGTCACGACCATGGTCGCGAAACGGATGTGGCCAACGCTGCAGCTGATCTTCGCAGCGCTGGTGTTTGCGATTGCGGTCGGCGTTCCGCTCGGTTTCATCGCCGCGCTGAAGCCGGGCAGCATCGTCGATACGCTCTCGATGGTCCTGGCGGTGTCGGGCCTCTCGATGGCCAAATTCTGGCTCGGGCTTTTGCTGATGTATCTGTTTGCATTGAAGCTCGGCTGGCTGCCGAGCTTTGGCTATGGCGATGGCAGCCTCATATATCTGCTCCTGCCTGCCGTGACCCTCGGCGTCTCGCCGATGGCGCTGCTGGCACGGACGACGCGGGCAGCGGTGCTCGAGATCATGACCGCGGATTTTGTCCGGACGGCGCGCTCGAAGGGCATGAGCGAAACCCGGGTCGTGACGTGGCACGTGATGCGCAATGCCCTCGTCATCATTCTCACGGCAATCGGCCTGCAATTCGGCGTCGTGATGGGCCAAGCCGTCGTCGTCGAGAAACTGTTCTCCTGGCCGGGCATCGGCTCGCTGCTGGTCGACAGCGTCCTGCAGCGCGACATCCCCGCCGTGCAGGGCACCATTCTCGTGGTGGTGCTGTTCTTCCTCGCCGTTAATACGTTGGTTGACCTGCTCTACGGCGTGATCGACCCCAGGATCCGATACGCATGAGCGGCGGCCAGTCTCGTCACGTCAGCGCACGGTCGACCGTCGCGCCTACCACGGTGGAGCGGCCGCGATGAAGCTTGGAACCAGCGCGATCATCGGCGGCGTGCTATTCGCGCTTGCGATCTTCGTCGGCCTGTTCGCGCCCTGGCTTGCACATACAGACCCGGTCATGGGCGCCAACCTCATGAATGCGGAAGAACCGCCGAGCTGGATCTGGTGGTTCGGCACCGATGCGCAGGGCCGCGATATCTATTCCCGCGTCGTGCACGGCGCGCGCATCTCGCTGACGGTCGGCATCGTCTCGCAGCTCGTCAATAGCGTCATCGGCGTGACGCTGGGCCTGACCGCGGGCTATTGGGGCGGCTGGTGGGACGATGTCGTCAACGGGCTGACCAATGTCATGCTCGCCATCCCCTCTCTGATCTTCGCCCTCGCCATCATGGCGGTGCTTGGACCCGGCCTGACCAGCCTCCTGATCGCGCTCGGATTGACCAATTGGTCCTTCACCTGCCGGATCGCACGCGCCTCGACGCTGTCGCTCAAGAGCCAGGGCTATGTGCAGGCTGCGCGCGTGCTCGGCTATGGAGATCTGCGCATCATGATCACGCAGCTGCTGCCGAACATGGTTGGCCCTATCATTGTCATCGGCACGCTCGGCATGGGCGGCGCGGTGCTGGCGGAAGCTTCGCTTTCGTTCCTCGGCCTTGGCATCCGTCCACCCTATCCGAGCTGGGGCAGCATGCTGTCAGAGGCGCGCGACCAGATCACCACGGCGCCATGGTTGTCGGTGTTCCCGGGCCTCGCCATCTTCCTGACGGTGCTCGGCCTCAACCTGCTGGGCGATGGCTTGCGTGACGTGCTGGATCCCCAGTCGCGGAGCCGGCGCGGATGACGGCTCCTCCGCTGATTGAAGTCGAGGATTTACGCATCGATCTCGACGACGGCGCCAACCATGTTGCGGCGGTCGAGGGCGTTTCATTCCGCATCGATCGCGGCGAGACATTCGGCCTCGTCGGCGAGTCCGGCTGCGGCAAGAGCATTACGGCGCTCGCCCTGATCGGCCTGCTGCGCCGGCCGCTCGCGGTCGCCGCCGGCGCGATACGTTTCGAGGGTCGCGAGATTCAGAGACTTTCCGCGGCCGAGCAGCGGGCGCTGCGCGGCAACCGCATCGCCATGATCTTCCAGGAGCCGATGACGGCGCTCAATCCGGTGTCACCCGTCGGCCGGCAGATCGCGGAGATGTTCGTGCTGCACAAAGGCAAGAGTTGGCGCGAGGCGAACCAGCTGGCCGTCGAGGCGCTGGCGAACGTGCGCGTCGCCGCACCGGAGCGGCGGGTGAAGGATTATCCGCACCAGCTTTCGGGCGGCATGCGCCAACGCGTGATGATCGCCATCGCGCTGGCATGCGATCCGGATCTTCTGATCGCCGACGAGCCGACCACCGCGCTCGACGTGACGGTGCAGGCGGAAATCATCGAGCTGATGCGCAATCTGTGCGCCGAGCGAGGCACGGCGATTCTGATGATCAGCCACGATCTGGGCCTGGTGGCCAACGTCTGCCGCCGCGTCGGCGTCATGTATGCCGGTCGCATTGTCGAGGAACGCGGCTCGGACGACATCTTCCGCGCCTGCGCGCATCCCTACACGCAGGGCCTGGTCGATTCGCTGCCGCGGCTGGGGAGCCGCGCAGCGCTCGGCCGGTCGCGGCTCAGGGAAATCGCCGGCGTCGTCCCGGCGATCGCGGACTTTCCGAGCGGCTGCTGCTTCAATCCGCGTTGCGCACAGGCGACCGAGATCTGCCGGACCACCGCACCGGAAACGACATGGCTCGCTGCAGGCGGCCTCGTCAGGTGCCACCACCATGCATGAGCCCGCGGCGAAGCCTGACGACGATGTCATCCTCAGCGTCAAGGATCTCGCGGTGCATTTTCCGCTCGGCGGCGGCTTGCTGGGCGGCGGCCAGCGGCTGCTGCGCGCGGTCGACGGCATCGATCTCGAACTGAAGCGCGGTGAGTGCCTCGGTCTCGTCGGCGAATCCGGCTGCGGCAAGTCGACCGTCGCACTTTCACTGCTTGGGCTGCTGACGCCGACGCGAGGCAGGATCGTGCTCGACGGGCACGTCGTGACGGGCCAGCGATCGGTCGATCGAAAGCTTTTGGCCCGTACCGCCCAAATGGTGTTTCAGGATCCCTACGCCTCGCTCAATCCGCGCCAGACCGTGCGCCGCACGCTTGAAGACCCGCTGCGCCTGCATGGCGTGACGGCCCAAAGCGAGATCGACGGACGCATTGCGGCGATGCTCAAACATGTCGGCCTGCGGCCCGAACAGGCCGGCCGCTACCCGCATGAATTCTCGGGTGGCCAGCGCCAACGCATCGGCATCGCCCGCGCCCTGATCCTCAATCCCAAGATCGTCATCTGCGACGAACCGGTATCGGCGCTCGATGTTTCGATCCGTGCCCAGATCATCAATCTGCTGCTGGAATTGAAGGAGAGTCTCGGCCTCTCCTATATTATGATCAGCCACGATCTCGGCGTGGTCGAGCACATGAGCGACAGGGTCGCGGTCATGTATCTCGGCCGCATTGTGGAGACGGGCGGCTGGCGCGAGATTTTCGAGCGGCCGGCCCACCCGTATACGCAGACCCTGATCGCCGCGATTCCCGATCCGCTACGCCGCGCACCGCTCGCGACGACAAGGGGCGAGCTTCCCAATCCGCTCAATCCGCCGGACGGATGTGCATTCAGTCCGCGCTGTCGCTACGCCGAGGCGGTGTGCCAGCGCGAGCCCGGGCCGTCGCTTCAAACGCGCGCCGACGGGCACGCGGTCCGGTGCTGGCGAGCTGACGAGATTGCCGGTCAGGCAGCACGGGCCGCAGCCGAGAGCGGACATCCCTAATATGTCGGCGATCCGCACGTTGCCTAATGGCCCATCGGATCCACCCATCCTTCGCCTTTACCTTCCTCCTACGATTTGCCCGCGGGACGCGTTTTCAATTAAGGTAGCGAGATGGACATGCTCGTCAAACTCTATGCCCTGCCCGATTCTCGGCCCGCCTACGATCGATTGCTCAAGGCCGGAATTGTCATGCGCCGGGCGCTCGCTCCCGAAAAGCACAAGGTCACAGCCTGGGTGCGGGAAACGTTCAGCGAGGCATGGGCCAGCGAAACCGAGGTTGCGTTCAGCCGCCAACCGGTCTCCTGCTTCATCGCGATCCAGCAAAAGAAGATCATGGGATTCGCCTGCCACGACGCGGCCTGCCGCAACTTCTTCGGTCCGACCGGCGTCGCGCCGAAGGCGCAGCAGGGCGGCATCGGCAAGGCACTGCTGTTCGCCTGTCTCGAGGACATGAAGCACCAGGGCTTCGGCTACGCCATCATTGGTGGGGTCGGGCCGGCAGAATTTTATTCGAAGGCCGTCGGCGCGGTGGCCATCGAAGGCTCCGCGCCCGGGATTTATCGGGGACTGCTGTAGTTCGCAGTTCGTAGCCGGTTCTTGAATCGCGCGATATCTTCTCCGATCTGATCAATCAGCGTCAGATGTCCGGCCAAGGGCGGTAATCTGGCGTCGGGTGCCGGGTGGATCTTCTTGACCGCAGCGGTGCAGGCGGCGATCAGCGCGGCATCGAGCCGATCGTTCTTGGCACGCTGCCCGCGGTATTTGGCATAGGCACGCACCTGCGCCGGCTGGAACACCACGACGACAAACCGCTTGCGCCGCAGCTCGACGACGACCGGCTGCTCATAGCCACCACTCGCCTCGATCCCAACCCGCCTGACCTTGTGGCGCCCAAGCCACTCCAACAGCGTCTTGTAACCATCCGTCGTGTTCTCCACCTGCAGCTGGTCCGAGCCGTCGGCGAGCGCCACGTCGAGCTTCCGTTTGCCGATATCGATTCCGGCACAGATTGTGATACGCTTGGCCATCTTCCTCGACCCTCCCTTGTGATGCGAACCTAGAGTTCGTTCAACCATGCGGGTCCCGATGAAGTGCCGATCGCGATCTTGCTACGAACGACAGCCCTCAAGGCTTCGATGGGTATCGATCCGATCGATCAGCGGCCCAGCCCGGGCGGCCACCCGAGCTGGGCCATTCCTCTCGGAACGAGGCCAGTCTAATCCAGCGCGCTAATACAAGGATGGGTAGAGCGAAGCGAAACCCATCATTCGCGCCGCACGCAACGTCGGTGGGTTTCGCTTCGCTCTACCCATCCTGCGCGACTAGCTTCACGGCTAGCGCAGCTTCCCGAAGAACTCGCGCACCTCGCCAACGAAAAGCTCGGGCTGCTCGAACGCCGAGAAATGTCCGCCCTTCGGCATCTCGCGCCAGTGCTGGATGTTGGTGAAATTCGTCTCCATCCATTTGCGGACCGGCGTGACGATCTCCTTGGGGAACACGGCAACACCGGTCGGCACGCTCACCTTGTGCGGGGTTCGCTTGCCCGGCCCAAAACTTTCCCAATAGAGCCGCGCCGACGATGCGGCCGTCTCGGTCAACCAGTACAGCATGACATTGTCGAGCAGTTCGTCGCGGCTCAGGATGTTTTCCGGATGCCCGTCACAGTCGGTCCAAGCCCAGAACTTTTCCAGGATCCAGGCCGCCTGCCCGCTCGGCGAGTCCGTCAGGGCGTAACCGAGCGTCTGCGGCCGGGTGGACTGCTGCTTGGAATAGCCGGAATCCCAGTCCGCGTAGTATTTGATGCCGTTGAGCGCACGGGTTTCCTCCGGCGTCGGCTGGCCCTCGACATTGGGCCGGGTCGACATCGCAAGCGTGATGTGAATGCCGGCGCAGTGCGCCGCATCCTGTCCGCCGATCGCGGTCGTGACCGCGGAGCCCCAGTCGCCGCCTTGCGCGAAATACCTGGCGTAGCCCAGCCGCTCCATCAGGACGGCCCAGGCCTTGGCGATCCGGTCGACGCCCCAGCCTGTCGCGGTCGGCTTTGCCGAGAAGCCGAAGCCCGGGAGTGACGGGCACACCACATGGAAGGCATCGGCCGCGCTGCCGCCATGCGCCGTCGGATCGGTCAGCGGTTCGATCACCTTGTGGAATTCGACCACCGATCCCGGCCAGCCATGGGTGATGAGCAATGGCCGTGCCTCGGGATGCCTCGAGCGGACATGGATGAAGTGGATGTCGAGCCCGTCGATTTCGGTCGTGAACTGGCTGAAGCGGTTGAGCTGCGCCTCGCGCTGCCGCCAATCATAGGTTTCGGCCCAATAGTGGCAGACGTCCTTGATCCATTGCAGCGGCGCGCCCTGGCTCCAGTCGTCGACCAGCTCGGCCTCGGGCCAGCGGGTCCGGCGCAACCGGGCGCGAAGATCCTCGAGGACATCGTCGCTGACGGCGATGCGAAACGGACTGATGGCGGTATTCATGGCGTCTCCCCGGGGCTCGACATCTGCCTGGGAAACATAGGGCCGGACCGCGAGCCGATCAAACCGCCAGGTAACGCTACTTGCCGAGCGCCGTCGCCAACAGCGCCTGCGCCTGTTTGGTGGCTTCGGCGAATGCCGGCTGTTCAGGGGCGTGCTGAACGAAGCAGCGCTTGAACGCGTCATCGCCCTGCTCGCGCAGATCGCCGAGTTTGTCGTAGGCCTTCTTGTCGATCCGCTTCTGACGCAGCTTCTCGTCCGCTTCGTCGGCCTTCTTGTTGTAGTCGGCGCGGATCGCGGCGCAGGCCGGCACCTGCACGGTGGGCTCGATCTCGCCATAGGCGATGTAGAGCTTGCCGTTGGCAAGCGCCGCGACAAACACCTCGTCGGCGGCCGCGGGGGTTGTGTCCTGGGTGCGGCCGGCGAGGAAGCCGTAAGTCAGGATGGCCGACGCCGGTTTGACGACCGGCAGCTCGTTGAAGTTGATCACCGCCGCATCGGTCGAAATCGCCTGCGTGTACAGGCCCTCGAACTTCAGGACCGGTTCGATCTGCTGCGGCACATTCTTGCTGCCCTTGTCCCACCACGCCTTGTGCTCGCGCAGCCAGCGCGTGAACAGGGCTTCGGAGGTGACGATGATATGGGCTTTCGGTTCGACGAAGCTGCCGTCGGCGCGCTTCTCACCGATCTTGCCGCCGTCCCTGCCGGTGTCGGCATCGAAGCGCAGGCCGTCCAGCATGCCGAACCCCATATCGCCTTTATACAGAGTGTCGAGGTTGAGCTGGGCGGGGGCAAAGCCAGGCCGGGCGGGCTGGGACAAGATCACGACCAGCTGCCCCTTCAGTTCGTCGCGCACGGCCGCTTCCGCCTTGTCGACGGCCTCGTCGATCTTGCCGTCCTTCTGCTGCTTGGCGAATTTGGCGATCGCCGCGTCGCGCGCGGCAATATAGCGGTCCTCGGGCGATGTGGCGCGGACCGGCGAAAGGACCAGGATCGTGGATAGGACGAGGGCAAGGCGGAAAATAAAATGCATGCCCTGTGGTCGCCCGCAGGGCATACAAGGTTCAAGGTCACGGGTACTACCAGCATATCCGTCGCCGGCAGGCCCTCTGCCGACGCCGGATCTCGTCAGGGCCGGCCGGTCGTGCCGCCCTGGTCAGGCTGCCTTGATCAGGCTGCCTTTGATTTCGCCACATGGGTAGCAATCGCGTCCATCAACGCCGGCGACAGGCAGTCATAGGGCTCGAGCCCAAGCTCCTTCAGCCGCGACCTGATCCCGGCCATATCGGCCGGCTTGACGCCGGACTCGATCACCGACGACACGAAGGCGGCAAATCCCGGAGCCGCCGAACCGGACTCCTGGAACAGTTCGGGATGGATGAAGTCGAGGCCATAGAACGGATGACCCTTGTTCTCGATCCGGCCGTACATGTGCGTGCCGCATCCGGTGCAGGCATGGCGCTGGATCACCGCGGCGGTATCTACGATCTTCAGCTTGTCGCCGTTCTCCAGCACGGTGACGTTTTCGCGCGGGACGACCGCAACCACCGAGAAGATGGCGCCCGGAGGCTTCCAGCATTTGGTGCAGCCACAGGCGTGGTTGTGGGCGACGTCGCCCTTGACCCCGACCTTGACCTTCTTGTCCGCGCATTTGCAGACCAGCGTACCGCCGGCAAAACTGCCGGAACCTTGCTTGACGCCATTGTCGACTGACGGGTGGATATGAACAGTCATTGACCTATCCTCCTAGTGCTTGGTGTTTTGATTTTAGAACACGACGACCGAACGGATCGATTTGCCCTCGTGCATCAGGTCGAAGCCCTTGTTGATCTCGTCGAGCTTCAGCACGTGGGTGATCATCGGATCGATCTGGATCTTTCCGTTCATGTACCAGTCGACGATCTTCGGCACGTCGGTGCGGCCGCGCGCGCCGCCGAACGCGGTACCCTTCCAGACCCGTCCGGTGACGAGCTGGAACGGCCTGGTTGCGATCTCCTTGCCGGATTCCGCGACGCCGATCACGACCGACACGCCCCAGCCGCGGTGGCAGGCTTCCAGCGCCTGGCGCATCACGTTGGTGTTGCCGGTGCAGTCGAAGGTGTAGTCGGCGCCGCCGTCGGTTAGGCCAACTAGGTGCTGCACGATATCGCCGCTCACCTTGGTCGGGTTGACGAAATGCGTCATGCCGAACTGGCGGCCCCAATTGTCCTTGGAGTCGTTGATATCGACGCCGATGATCTTGTCGGCGCCGACCATCTTGGCGCCCTGGATCACGTTGAGGCCGATGCCGCCGAGGCCGAACACGATGACGTTGGAGCCCGGCGTCACCTTGGCGGTGTTGACGACCGCCCCGACGCCGGTGGTGACGCCGCAGCCGATGTAGCAACTCTTGTCGAACGGCGCGTCCTCGCGGATCTTCGCCACCGCGATCTCGGGCAGCACCGTGAAGTTCGAGAAGGTCGAGCAGCCCATATAGTGGAAGACCGTCTTGCCCTTGTAGCTGAAGCGCGAGGTGCCGTCGGGCATCACGCCCTTGCCCTGGGTGGCGCGGATCGCGGTGCAGAGATTGGTCTTCTGGCTCAGACAGCTTTTGCACTGGCGGCATTCGGGCGTGTAGAGCGGGATCACGTGATCGCCAGGCTTCACCGACGTCACGCCGGCGCCGACATCGCGAACGATGCCGGCACCTTCGTGCCCGAGGATCGAGGGGAAGATGCCTTCGCTGTCGAAGCCGTCGAGCGTGTAGGCGTCGGTGTGGCAGATGCCCGTCGCCTTGATCTCGACAAGGACCTCGCCGGTCTTGGGGCCTTCCAGGTCGAGCTCGACGATCTCAAGCGGCTTCTTGGCTTCGAATGCGACTGCGGCGCGGGTCTTCATCTTGGTCTCCACAAAACATCAAACAGGTTTGTCATTCGCGCCGGTCACGCTCAGTTCTTGTTGCCCATGCAGGCGTCTTCCGCCTTTGCATAGGCTTCCGACTTGTCTTCGTGCTTGGCCGGCCGGACGCGCCCGACCGCATCATTGGCGCGGGCGCGCAGGTACACATAGAGGTCGTCCATGTAGCAGGCAACGTTCGGGTTATCGCCGAATGCCGGCATGACATTTTCCTGCGACGTCGATACGTTCTTGCGTCCGCTCGCGACCACGCCCATGAAGTCGGCATAGCTCATGGTCTTCAGCGAATCCTTCAAAGCCGGCGCGTAAGTCGAGCCCATGCCGTCGGGTCCGTGGCAGACGTGGCACTCCGAATGATAGCGGCGGTAGCCCGAGTAGGTGTACCAGTCCACCGTACCGTCGGACGCGACCTTGAAAGTCGGGTTCCCATCCTTGTCGAGCCACTTGCCGTCCTCGGACTTGACGGCGGTTGGATCCCCCACGTCCTCGGCGGAGGCAACTCCACCCATTGCCACGACGAAGATCGCGGCAGTCACAAACCAGATCTTACGCAAAAGCATATCCTCGCGTGCTGATTGAAGGCGGACCGGCGCATGGAGATCTCTCCATGCGCCGGAACGAGGGTTGCTCAGCTCACTGCGGCAGCGAGAACACGGTGAGCGTTCCGCCGAGCGCGGTATAGTTGCTCAGCGCGGCGTAGCCGCCGACTGCACCGAGGCCGGCCGTAGGATCGGTCAGACCGGCGGCGAGGCCGATGCCTGCCCAACCGCCAACACCCGACAGCACGGCGACATACTGCTTGCCGCCGTTTTCATAGGTGGTGACGTTGCCGATGATGCCGGACGGGGTCTTGAACTTGTAGAGCTCCTTGCCCGTCTTGGCGTCGACAGCCTTCAGGTAGCCCTCCAGCGTGCCGTAGAACACCACGCCGCCGGCGGTCGCGAGTGCACCCGACCAGACCGAGAACTGCTCCTTGTTCGACCACACGATCTTGCCGGTCTTGCCGTCCCAGGCGATGAAGTTGCCCATGTTGGTCTCACCCGGAGGCGGATACATCGACAGCGTCGCGCCGACATAGGGCTGACCTGCGGTGTAGCTCACCTTGAACGGCTCGTAGTCCATGCAGACGTGGTTGGTCGGCACGTAGAACAGCTGCGTATCCGGCGAGTAGGCCGCCGGCTGCTCGTCCTTCGAACCCAGCGCCGCCGGGCAGATGCCCTTGACGTTGTGGTCTTCGCCGGCCTTGTCGGTCGACGCTGCGTCAAGAACCTTCGGACGACCATAGGTCGGCGAGCTCTTGTTCATGTCGACGCCGGAGGTCCAGTTCACCTTCGGATCATACTTCTCGGCAACCAGCAGTTCGCCGGTGGCGCGATCAAGCGTGTAGCCGAGGCCGTTACGATCGAAGTGCGTCAGCAGCTTGCGCGCCTTGCCGTCGATGTTCTGATCCGAGAGGATCATTTCGTTGACGCCGTCATAGTCCCATTCGTCATGGGGCGTCATCTGATAGACCCACTTGGCAACGCCGGTATCCGGGTTACGCGCCCAGATCGTCATCGACCATTTGTTGTCGCCGGGACGCTGCTTCGGATTCCAGGTCGAGGGGTTGCCCGATCCGTAATAGACGAGGTTGAGCTCGGGATCGTAGGAGATCCAGCCCCAGGTCGCGCCGCCGCCGATCTTCCACTGATCGCCTTGCCACGTCTTCAGGCTCGAGTCCTTGCCGATCGGCTTGCCAAGCTCGGTGGTCTTGTCGTCGACCAGAAGCTGGTCATCCGGACCTTCTGAGTATCCGCGCCAGACCAGCTTGCCGGTCTTGAGATCGTAGGCCGTCATGTGGGCCTGAACGCCGAACTCGCCGCCGGAGATGCCGACCAGGACCTTGTCCTTGACGACCATCGGCGCCGAGGTACCGGTCGATCCCTTGCTCGGGTCGCCGTTCTTGACGCTCCACTCCACCTTGCCGGTCTTCGCATCGAGCGCAACCAGCGTGGTGTCGGCCTGATGCAGGATGATCTTGCCGTCACCATAGGCGACGCCGCGATTGACCGTGTCGCAGCACATCACCGGAATGACGTTCGGATCTTGCTTCGGTTCGTACTTCCAGACGATCTGGTTGTCCTTGGAAAGGTCAATAGCGTAGACCTTGTTCGGGAACGGCGTATGCACGTACATCATGTTGCCGATGATCAGCGGGCCGCCTTCATGACCGCGCAGCACGCCGGTCGAAAACGTCCACGCTACCTGCAACTTTCCGACGTTCTGAGCGTTGATTTGATTCAGCTTCGAATAGCGCTGATTGCTGTAGTCGCCGGTCGGCATCACCCAGTCTTTCGGGTTCTGCGACATCTTGTGGAGTTCGTCATTGGCATTGGCAGCTCCGGCGGCGAACACCGCCATTGCCCCAAGGCTGGTCGCGTAAAGCAGCTTGCGCATCGTGGATTTCCTCCCAGGTTCATGAACTCAAGGGTTTCCGCCGAAACGGCCCCACTTCTTCCATTTTGGTACCTCACTGGTAGTCCTATCGAACCGCGCTGACTTGCCCAGCAGCGAAGCGCCGTTTGCTCAGAAGCGAAGCATCGTCAGATTTTTGCGGTCGGGCCGCGAACTGGCAGGTAAGGCTGCTTCATGTTGCAGGGCATCAAACGTCTTCAGTGCTGTTCCAGCGTCGGAGTAGAACCGGCCCAAGGTTGCGCTTGACGCGCCCAGAACTAAGTCGGAGGATCACCCGACATTATCCGGGAAGAAGTCCCGCCGCCTCCCTAAGCTGTTCAGAATCAGGGAGAAGGCGCATCATCCCGGGCCAGATTTCAGCTCGGTGAGCAGTCACGTTGGGGATCGAATCGGTGGCTGGAAAGATGTCCGATACAGTCCATTCACTCAGCACGAACGGATTGACGCCCAAGCGGCAGATCCAGCGCTGGTCGGATGCGCTCACTGACCTGTGCGGTCAGTTCGACGTCGATGCGCTGGAAGGTTCCTCGCTCGAGGGCCGGATCAATTTCACGACGGTATCGCGATTGAAGCTGTGCCAGATCGAGGCAAGCCAGCATCGCATCGCCCATACCGTCTCGCGCATCAGGCTGAGCGAGCATCCCTACATCAAGATCGTTTTCCAGACCCACGGCGTCTCGCATTTCGAGCAGGACGGTCTGCACTTCGACATCATGCCGGGCGACTGCTTCGCCTACGACGTGTCGTGTCCGCACACCATCATCAGCCCGTCCCTGACGCGTCACGAGGTCGTCATCGTTCCGAAGGACCTGCTCAAGGAGCGTGGCTTCCAGCTCTCCAAGATGGCGCCATGCAAGCTGTCGGCGCGCAATGGCACCGGCCGCATCGCTTATGATTTCGTGCATGCCGCGTTCGGCGAGGCGCCCACGCTGACCCCGGTCAACGCCGTCGGCGTGGCCGATGCGCTGATCGACCTGCTGCTGCTGCCACTGCGCGAGACCGGCGCGATGTTCGACCGCGGCAGCGCCGAGGCGACCTATGTGCGGGCACAGGGCTTCATCCGCGAGCATCTGCGCGATCCCGATCTCTGCATCGACCGCATTTCCGCGGCGCTCGGCTGCTCGAAGCGCTATCTGCACATGCTGTTCAGCGATCGCGGCATGACGGTCAGCGACTACATCTGGAAGGCCCGGCTGCAAAATTGCCGACAGGAGCTGGAATCCCAGAACGGTAAGACCATCACGGACGTCGCGTTCTCCTGGGGCTTCTCAAGCTCATCGCATTTCAGCCGCGTATTCCGGAAGTATTTTGGCATCGCCCCTTCCTCCGTGCACAAGGGTCTGCACGGTGGCATGCCGGTCGATGTGGTACTGGAATAGCGTTTCGCTTGGCGTGCAGGCGCCACGCCATGCCGTCCATCAAGCTATCCTCAATCAAACTTTCCTCAATCAAAGCTTGGGCGCGCGGCCTGAAACGAGACAGCGTTGCGCTGTATCTCGCGTCGCGTGATCCGCGCGTACCGTGGTACGCAAAGGCCATCGCCGTCGCCATCGCGGCCTATGCGCTCTCGCCCATCGACCTGATTCCGGATTTCATCCCGGTCATCGGTTATCTCGACGATCTGATCCTACTGCCGCTCGGCATCTGGCTTGCGATCTCGCTCGTTCCGGATGAGGTAATGACCGAATGCCGCGCCAAGGCCAGTGCCGTCTTGCAGCGCCCGACCAGTCGAGCGGGAATGATCGCGATCATCGTGCTCTGGATGGCCGGTGCGCTCGCGCTGGCATGGACCGCCGTCACATACTGGCCGCGAATCGGGCCCTAAGCCTGCGTAGCCTTTGGCACCAGCGCCTCGACCGTCACGCCATCATCGCTGGAATTGATCTTGAGCGCGCCTCCGAGCGCGAGGATTCGCTCCTGCATACCAGTCAAACCGCGGCCGAGCCGGTGATCCCTGAGCAGACCGCGGCCGTTGTCTCGGACTCGCACCAGCGCGCAGCCGCGGCTGCCGCGCGGGCCGGTCTGCCGCTCCGCAGGCTCGATCGTGATATCGACTGCCGTTGCGCCGGCGTGGCGGAACACATTGGTGAGCGCTTCCTGGACGATGCGATAGATCGTCAGATCGGCCGTCTCGCTGGTCTCGCCGAGATCAGGCGATATGCTGCTCTGGATCTCCACCTCCGGGTGGGTCTCGCCCCACAGCCGCACCAGCGCGCCAAGCGCTTCCGCAAGCCCAAGCTCCGCCAATCCCACCGGCCGCAATCGCTCCAGGATGCGGCGAGTGAACTGCTGAAGCGCGTTGACCTGCTCGAGGATGGCGCTGCCGTGCTTGCGTAGCGCAGCAGGATCGGGCTTATCGACCTCCGACAGCCGCGTCAGTGCGCCGGCATGCGCGCGCAGCGCGAACAGATAGGGCCCGAACTCATCGTGCAATTCGCGCGCGATCTCCTTGCGTTCGGAATCCTGCAGCGAGACCGCGCGTTCGGCCAGCTGCCGCTTGCTGTCCACGGCCTCGCCAAGGGTCGCCGCCAAATGGTTCAGTTTGGCACAGATCGCAGCCAATTCAGGCGATCCGCCGGGCTCGACGCGTGCGTCGTAATCCCCGGCCTCGATACTGGTCATGGCCTGCGACAGCGCTTCCAGCGGCGCAAGTGCGCGGCCGACCACCAGCATGGTCACCAGCAGCAGCGCCACCGCGATCGCGGAGCCGACCTCGATCTGGGTGACGATGCCGTCCCAGATCTCAGCCATCTCATCGTCGGGATGCGAGGTGATGACCAGCGATTGCGGCTTGCCGTGAACCGAGATCGGCACCCGCACCGAAGTCTGCTCGGGATGAACCAGCGCGACGAACCACTCAGGCGGGGCGCGCGGATCGCCTGCCTCCTCCAGGCGCTCGGCAGACTTTGCGGTCGCGTCATCCTGTCGCGTGATGCTGACATGACGCAGCCGGCTCAGATCCTGGACGATCTGGTCGAGCCGCGCATCGGGATCCGGCGCCTCGTCGAGACCGGCTACCATCGTCGCAACAAACTCGCGCGCCAGGCGGATCACGCTCTGGTCCTCGGCCTGGACGCGCGGCCCCGCTTCCAGCACGAGGCGCGCAATATTGATACCCAGCCCAAGCGCCAGTATCAGCGCCAGCAGCAGGTTGATCCGTGCGCGCAAGGATAGCTTTTGCCACATGACGTTGCCCCCGACCGCGATCCCTCCTCCGAGAGGATCGTTGACAGCCAAATTTGCCCGGCTATCTAATCGCACCGTATCGCAATCTCGTGCGAGGTGCACAACCGGTCGGAACCGAGGTTTTCTTCGTGCAACTCGATGTAACGATGAGCTAGTCGAAGCAGGTCGCCGGAACAACGCCATGCGCATTCTGATCGTTGATGATCATCCCATCGTTGCCTCCGGTTGTCGCACCGTGTTCGCCGACGATCCCGAGATCGTCCTGCTGGAAGCTGCGGATGCCGAAAGCGGCGAACGGGCGTTCGTCGCGGAGAAGCCCGATCTCTGCGTGATCGACATCAACCTGCCGACGGTCTCCGGCTTCGAGCTGGCCCGCCGCATCCTGTCGCGCGATGCATCCGCGCGCCTCATCATGTTCAGCATGAACGACGACCCTGTGTTCGCCGCCCGCGCCATCGACATCGGCGCCAAGGGCTACGTCTCGAAAACCGGCGACCCCAACGATCTGGTGGAGGCCGTGCGCGAAGTTGGCAATGGCGGCGTCTATCTGCCGCCGGCGATCGCACGCAACGTCGCCTTTGCGCGGCCGGGCTTTGCGCAAAATCCGCTCTCCAAGCTGACCTCGCGCGAGATGGAGATCCTGCGCCTGCTCAGTTCCGGCAAGAGCCTGTCGGAGATCGCCTGGCTGGTGCATTCGTCCTACAAGACGGTCGCGAACACGTCATCGATCATGCGCCAGAAGCTTGGCGTGCGCACCTCGGCAGAGCTGGTACGCCTCGCGATCGAGAGTGGCGTCGGCTGACGTCGCGCTCCAACACAGAGGATTATGGCAATGCAGACGGTTTCCCAGAACAAGTCGCATGGCGGCACGCAAGGCGTATACCGGCACCCAAGCCGCGAGACCAAGACCGATATGACCTTCTCGGTGTTCGTCCCGGATCATGCGGCCGGCGCCAAGCTGCCTGTCGTCACCTATCTGTCGGGCCTGACCTGCACGCACGCCAACGTCACCGAGAAGGGCGAATTCCGGCAGGCATGTGCCGAGCTCGGCCTGATCTTCGTCGCACCCGACACCAGCCCGCGCGGCGAAGGCGTCCCCGGCGATCCCGCCAATGCCTACGATTTTGGCCTCGGCGCGGGCTTCTATGTCGATGCGACCGAGCAGCCGTTCGCGACCAATTACCGGATGTGGAGCTACGTCACCGAGGAATTGCCAAAACTGATCGCCGAGCAATTCCCGGTCGACACGGCGCGGCAATCGATTCTCGGTCACTCCATGGGCGGCCATGGCGCACTGACGGTGGCGCTGCGCTATCCCGATCGCTATCGCGCGGCCAGCGCGTTTGCGCCGATCGTGGCGCCATCGCAGGTGCCGTGGGGCAACAAGGCGCTGGGCGGCTATCTCGGCAGCAACAAGCAGGCGTGGCGCAAGCACGACGCGGTCGCGCTGATCGAGGACGGCGCCCGCTTCTCCGATCTGCTGGTCGACTATGGCGATGCCGACGGCTTTCTCACTGAACAGCTGCGGCCCGAGCTCCTGAAGGCGGCTTGCGAGAAGGCCAACATCCTCCTCACCTTGCGGCGTCAGCCCGGCTACGACCACAGCTATTACTTCATCTCGACCTTCATGGCCGATCACCTGCGCTGGCACGCCGCACGGTTGAAGGCGTGAGCCAATCCCTCCCCGTCATCCTGAGGAGCGCGTAGCGCGTCTCGAAGGATGCACGGCCCGGCTGGTAGCCGATTCATCCTTCGAGGCTCGCCGAAGAGGCTCGCACCTCCAGCGACAAAGGCGAAGCCTTTGCGCGGGGATGACGGTCGCACATTTGCACCCGCAGCTACCGCGCTTGCGGCGCGCCGTAGTTCGGCGCGAGCAGGCGGTTGCGCACGAGGTAGTCGGTGGCGCGCGACCAGGATTCGTCGGTATTGCCGCGCATGTCGGCGCTCGCTGCTGCCACCAATTGCCCGGTATGCACGTCGCGCAGATAGAGATTGATGTTGAGAATCAGGTTGGAGACCTTCTGCACCACGCCCGTCATCGCGAGATCGGCGCCCAGCTCGCCGGCCAGTTTCACGTCGCATCCGCCGCAGGCCTGAAGATTGCTGCCGTGCGCCGCAGCATTGACGGGCGCGATGTCGATCACGTGGAACTTGCCGGAAGCCGCGAGCTCCTTGCGGACCTGATCGCCGGTGCGCAGCAGCCGCGCCTGTTCGTCGGTCCGCGGCCCGTCGACCTCCCCTTGAAGGCTGGTGTCGATCATCTCGAGGTCGAACACCGCGAGCTTGGGCGGTTCGGCGCGCGCCGCCGCAGCCATCAGCAGCAAAGATATGACGAAGACAAACTCTGATCTCATGATTGTGAACCAATCGAAATTTGGTACCGCGCAACGACAAAAAGCGGGGTTGCAAGCCAGGCCAATTCCGGCATCTTGCACGTCAACGCATGGCCCAGAAAAGCGGAAGCCGCTTTTCGACAATGCCATGCCGAGTGAAGAATGACTACGGGAGGAGTTATGTTCCGATGGCTGGTCGGCACGATCGCGCTCAGCATGGTGACGACCGGAGCGCTGGCGGCTGATCCCGTCGAGGTCCATATCGGCTATCTCAGCCATGCCGGCATCAAGTCGACGCTCTCGCTGGTCGAGCAACCGGCCGACAATGACGGCATCGCCGGCGCACGCCTTGCGATCGAAGACAACAATACGACCGGGAAATTCCTCAACCAGCGCTTCGTGCTTGATGAAGTCAAGGTCAAGGACAGCGACGATGTCGCCAAGGTCGCGACCGATCTCGCCGGCCGCAACGACTATATCATCACCGACCTGCCCGCCGACGCCCTGCTCAAGGTCGCCGACGCGCTGCGCGATCGCGGCACCCTGCTGCTCAATGCGGGCGCGATCGACGATCGGCTGCGCGAGCAGGACTGCCGTGCCAATGTCATCCATGTCGCACCGACCCGCTCGATGCTGGCGGACGCGCTTGGCCAGTATCTGGTGTGGAAGCAGTGGAAGCGCTGGCTGCTGGTGACTGGCTCGCATGATCAGGACAAGCTCTACGCCGACGCGCTGCGCCGCGCCGCGACGCGCTTCGGCGCCAAGATCGTCCAGGAACGGACATTCGAGGACACCGGCGGCGCGCGCCGCACCGACTCTGGCGTGACGCTGATCCAGCGTCAGATGCCGGTGTTCACGCAGCAGGCGCCGGCTTAC
The DNA here is from genome assembly GCF_054063415.1 of Bradyrhizobium sp. USDA 4011. NCBI lineage: Bacteria > Pseudomonadati > Pseudomonadota > Alphaproteobacteria > Hyphomicrobiales > Nitrobacteraceae > Bradyrhizobium > Bradyrhizobium sp. USDA 4011. Next base: position 7,013,806 of record NZ_JBSSGG010000001.1, on the reverse strand, counting down.
GACGTGCTGGTCGCTGCCGACGAGAGCGAGGTGTTCGCGAACTATCTACCTTACCGGACCTGGGACCCGCGCCCCGTGGCCGGCTCGGCGGGCCTAGTGCCGACCAGCTGGGACGCCGCGCATGACCAATGGGGCGCGGTCCAGATCCAGAACCGCTTCGTCAAGCTGAACATGCGTCGCATGACGGCGCTCGACATGCAGGCCTGGACGGCGGCGCGCATGATCGGCGAAGCCACCTCCCGCACCAATTCTGGGGATCCCCAAAAGGTTATCGCCTTCCTCAAGGGCAAGGATTTCTCGATCGCGGCCTTCAAGGGCACGCGATTGACCCTGCGCGACTGGAATCTGCAGCTCCGCCAACCGGTCCTGCTGGCCGATGGTCGTATGGTCGTTTCGGTCTCCCCGCAGGAAGGTTTCCTGCATCAGGTCTCCGAGCTCGACACACTCGGTGTTGACCGGCCTGAAACGAAGTGCAAGCTGCAGTGAGGGAGATGAAACGCATGTGGCGCCGCTGTCTGTTGACCGGGATGCTCGTTTGGCTTGCCGCGACACCGGCGTCCGCCTTCGTTGCCTACGTCTCCAACGAGAAGGGCAACACCGTCACGGTGATCGACACCGACAGCTGGACGGTGACCAAGACCATCAAGGTCGGCCAGCGGCCGCGCGGCATCGAGTTCTCGCGCGACGGCAAGTTCGTGATGGTTGCGGTCGGCGATGACGACACGATCCAGGTGATCGATACCAAGACCCAGGAAATCGTCGACACCCTGCCCTCCGGCCCCGACCCCGAATTGTTCACCCAGGATGCCGCCGGCAAGATCATGTATGTCGCCAACGAGAACGACAACACGGTCACCGTGATCGATCTCGAGAAGCGCGCCCGGCTCGGCGACATCCAGGTCGGCGTCGAGCCGGAGGGCATGACGATCAGCCCGGACGGCAAGATCCTGATCAACACCTCCGAAACCACCAACATGGCGCATTTCATCGACACGGCGACGCGCCAGATCGTCGCCAACGTGCTGGTCGATTCGCGGCCGCGCTTCGCCCAGTTCAAGCGCGACGGCTCCGAATTGTGGGTTTCCTCCGAGATCGGCGGCACGGTGTCGATCATCGATCCGGTCAAGCGCGAGGTGACCGGCAAGATCACCTTCGAAATCCCGGGGCTGCGCAACGAGGCGATCCAACCCGTCGGCATCGGCATGACCAAGGACGGCAAGACCGCGTTCGTTGCGCTCGGCCCCGCCAACCGGATCGCGGTGGTCGACGGCGCAACCCACAAGGTCCTCAAATATCTCCTGGTCGGCCAGCGGGTCTGGCACATGGATTTCACGCCGGACGAAAAATATCTGATGGTCACCAACGGGGTCTCCAACGATGTCTCGGTGATCGACGTCGCGGCCCAGAAGGTGATCAAGACCATTCAGGTCGGCGAACTGCCCTGGGGGATCACGATCGCGCAGCCATGACCGCAACCGACGCCCATATCGCGAGCCAGCACTCTCCGGATGCAGCCCCTGCGGCCGTGCAGCCGGCGCTGTCGATCGGCAATGTCAGCCACAGCTACGGTCCGCGGCGCGCCTTGATCGACGTCAACTTCACGGTTCAGCCTGCAAGCTTCACCGCGTTGCTGGGCCTCAATGGCGCTGGCAAGAGCACGTTGTTCTCGCTGGTGACGCGGCTGTTCGGCATCCAGAACGGCCAGATCAGCATCTTCGGCCACGACATCAGCCGAACGCCAGGTGAAGCGCTGCGGCTGATGGGCGTCGTGTTCCAGCCGCGCACGCTCGATCTCGATCTCTCGCTGACACAGAACCTGCTGTATCACGCCGCGCTGCACGGCATCTCGCGGCGCGAGGCGCGGCTGCGCAGCGCCGAGGTGCTCGGCCGCATCGGGCTTGCCGACCGCGCCACGAGCAAGGTGCGCGATCTCTCGGGCGGCCAGATGCGACGGCTCGAGATCGCCCGCGCGCTGCTGCATCGGCCGCGGCTGCTGCTGCTCGACGAGGCCACCGTCGGGCTCGACGTCAAGGCGCGCGCCGACATTCTTGGCCATGTCCGCCAGCTCGTCACCGAACAGGGCATCGGCGTACTCTGGGCGACACATCTGTTCGACGAGATCATGCCGGGCGACGACCTTGTGGTGCTGCATCAGGGCCGGATGCTGGCGCACGGCCCGATGTCGCGCGTGATCGCGGACGCCGGCGCCCAGGACGTCAACACCGCATTCATGCGCCTGACCGGAACGGCAACCCTTACCGGAAAACCACCAGCATGAGCAGCACGACGGTCACGCCTGAGCGAAGCGGCTTCTCGGTGTCGGAATACTTCGTCTGCCTGAACGGCATCGTATGGCGCGAGGCACTGCGCTTCCTGCATCAGCGCGAGCGCTTCGTCTCGGCGCTGGTCCGGCCACTGGTCTGGCTGTTCATCTTCGCGGCCGGCTTCCGTCAGGTGCTCGGCATCTCGATCATCCCGCCCTATGAGACCTACATCCTCTACGAGGTCTATATCGCGCCCGGCCTGATGGCGATGATCCAGCTCTTCAACGGCATGCAATCGTCGCTGTCGATGGTCTATGACCGCGAGATGGGCAACATGCGCACGCTGCTGGTCAGCCCGCTACCGCGCGGCTATCTCCTGTTCTGCAAACTACTCGCCGGCACGGCGGTGTCGCTGCTCCAGGTCTATGCCTTCCTGCTGATTGCTTGGTTCTGGGACATTACGCCGCCGACCCTCGGCTACCTCACCGTGCTTCCGGCGCTGGTGCTGTCGGGCCTGATGCTCGGCGCACTGGGCATGCTGATCTCGGCCAGCATCAAGCAACTGGAGAATTTCGCCGGCGTGATGAACTTTGTCATCTTCCCGATGTTCTTTGCATCGTCGGCTTTGTACCCGCTCTGGCGCGTGCAAGAAGGCAGCCCGATGCTGTATTATGTCTGCCAGTGCAATCCGTTCACGCATGCGGTGGAACTGATCCGGTTTGCGCTCTACGGCAAGATGAACTGGGTTTCGCTCGCGGTGGTCGGCGGCTGCACGGTGGTGTTCATGATCGGCGCGATCCTGGCCTACGATCCATCGCGCGGCCTGGTGCGCCGTGGACCGGGCGGAGGCGAGGCATGACAGGCTTGCGGCCAGCACTCGGCGCGCTGCTCGCGATGGTTCTGTCGAACCAGGTCGCGTTCGCTACCGACCCGCGTTACCCGGACTGGCCGTGCGCCCAGGCCAAGGTGCCCGAGATCTCGCTCGCCGCGGTCTGGGCCGGGCCACCGCTCGGCGATGCCGAAACCAAGTGGAGGGACGATCCGAAGATCAGCCAACTTGCGACCAAGCTCGCGGCGCGCCGGATTCCGCTCGAGGATGCGCAGAAGGAGATCACCGAGTTCCTGTCGGCCGCCGCGGCCGACAAGACCAATGCGGGAAAGCTGCTGTTCGCGGGGTTGTTCGACACGCTCAACGGTCAGCGGGCCTCGGTCATGAACGGGCTGGAGCGCGTGATGCGCAAGCAGCGCGAGGCCGCGGAAAAGATCCGCACCGATACCGTCGCGCTGCAGGCGCTGCAGGATGCCACGCCGCCGGACCGGGCCAAGGTCGACGAGCTCGGCAATCAGCTGATCTGGGAGACGCGGATATTCGAGGACCGCGGGCGCGTGGTGAAATTCGTCTGCGAGGTGCCGACCATCATCGATCAGCGGCTGTTTGCGCTCGGCCGCACCATCCAGCAGGAGCTGGATTAGGCCTGCGACCGATCGCCCGCCGCGATTACCACCGGGCCACCGGAACAAACTGCCCTGCCCGCTCGTTGTCTCCAACTATATCTGAAGTTGGGAGACCTCGATGAGAGCAGCCAAGATCGTCATGACCAGCCTCGCCGCTGCGAGCCTGATCACCACAGCGGCTTTGGCCCAGCAATCCATGTCGGGAATGGTCACCAAGATTGACCGACTGAGTGGAACCATCTCGATTCAGCAGACGCAAACCGGCACGGTGGGCGCGGCCGGCGGCGCCATTCAGGAATACAAGGTGCCTAAGGGACAGTCGCTGGAGGCCTTCCACGCCGGCGACAAGGTGACGTTCACCACGACGGACAGCGACGGCGGCAAGACCATCAACAAGCTCGACAAGCAGAAGTAATTCGCTGGAGATTTTCCTGGCCGCGTGAGGGCGGGCTCACTGCTCGCTCTCGCGCGGTTCGGGCTCCGCATCCGCCAACGGCAGATTGGCGCGTCCCCACCCGTCGGTTCCCTCCGGATACCACGCCACATTGCGGTAGCCGTAGGAGAGCACGCGCTTGGCGGCGTTCCACGACATCCAGCAGTTCTCCTGGCAGTAGACCACTAGCAATTTGGCCTTGTCGTCGCCGGAGGCGCGGACCAGGCCGCGACGCATATAGTCCTCGGTCGATGCGGCGAGCTTGCCGTAGCCGGTGTCGGGCAGCCAGATGCTGCCGGGAATGTCGCGATGCGGCCGCTCGCGCCACACCGTGCCGGCCGGCAGATTAGGCTTCGGCGCGCGCGGCAGCACGTCGACGAAGGCGCCGGACTTGTCGCGCCAGATTTCTGCCGCTTCCGCGGTCGTGAGCACCCGTGCGCCGGCAAGCGTTTCCGGCACCGGCGTGCGATAATCCTCGGTGCGGTACCCCTCGGGCTCGGCCGGGTGGTCCTGCGCGCGGACATGCGAAGCGGCGAGCAATATCACCGCAAGCATTGCCGCGAGCCTGATCATGGCGATTTGGTCGCGGTCTCGGGCCCGATCGGACCGTCGTTCTCGTCAAGTAGCGGAACGCCGAAGTCGAGCAGGATCTTGTTGATCGTCGGCTGGTTCTCCTGGATCAGGCGATTGAGCTGCCGCTTCCAGCTCTGATCGGACGCCCGCACGCCCATGCCGATGCGATAGACCAGCTTGGGTCCCGCGGTCTCCTTGACCAGCGGCGTGACATGCAGCGGCGGGTTCGCCTTCTTGGCATAGAAGCCCGCCATCGGCCCCCACAGGATGCCGGCGTCGATCTCGCCCTTCTCAAGGTCGTTCATCATCGCCTCGGCCGAGGAATCGTAGCGCGTGTCGATCATCAGCGGATAAGGCTTCGCATTGCTCATCAAGCCGTTGATGGCCATGTTGGTCGCGGGCGGCGTTCCGGCGACGATGCCGATATGCTTGCCCTTCAGCCGCTCGTCCTCGAGCGTCGTGACTTGATCCAGTCCACTGTCCGGCTTGGCGACGATCGCATAGGCCGTGCGGTAATACGGATTGGTTCCTTGCGCGAGGTCGTCGCCTTGCGGAAAGCCCATGATCACGTCGCAGCGATGCGAGCCGAGCGTGACCCGCACGAAGCCGGTCGCCTGCGGGAAATACATGTAATCCAGCTTCTTTTGCAGCTTCTCGGCGAACAGCTCGCCGATCTTGTTCTCGAAGCCCTCGCCCTTGTCATTCGAGAACGGCAGGTTGCGCGGATCGGCGCAGATGCGCAGCACCTTGGGATCGACCAGCTCGATGGAGAGTTCGCCCTGCTCATTGACCTGCGCACGCGCGACGTCGCCCCCGGCGAAACAGACGATGAAGCCGGCAAGCGCAAGCAGAAGAGGACGGCATCCGATAACTCTCATTGCGCGGTCTCCTCTTGATCGGACAGATTGCCGCCATTCACCAATTGCCCGGCGCAACATGACGTGCAACAGGGATAATGATCGCGACGGTGCCGCGTTGCTTGTTGCAACGCAAACTGAAGCGCGACGGCATCGATCGCGCGTCCCGGAAAAACTGAGGCGGAAACATGGCTCATGGCGGTTCGGTGCTTGCGCTGCTCCTGATGCTTTGGGCGCCGACCATAGCGCGAGCTCAAGAGGCGGAATTGCCTGTGAGCGAAGTCGCCCCCGGAATATTCGTTCACACCGGGGTCACTGCATTGATGACACGCGACAACCAAGGCGCCATCGCCAATGTCGGCTTCGTGGTCGGCGAAAGCGCCATTGCCGTCATCGACACCGGCGGCAGTGTCCGCGAAGGGCGGCAATTGCTCGCCGCGGTGCGCAGCCATAGCGACAAGCCGATCCACTATGTGATCAATACCCACGCGCATCCGGATCATAGCTTCGGCAACGCGGCTTTCGTGGCTGACGGGACCAGCTTCGTCGGCCACAAGGCCCTGCCCCGCGCGCTGGCGACGCGCGGGCAATTCTATCTCGACGGCTTTCGCCGGACCATGGGCGATGCGTTGATCGACGAGGTCCGCATCATTCCGCCGACGGTGCTGGTCGCGGACACGCTGAAGCTCGACCTCGGCGGACGGACCCTTACCCTGAAGGCATGGCCACCCGCCCACAGCGACAACGACCTCACCGCGTTCGATGAGCGCACCGGTACCCTGTTCGCTGGCGATCTGGTGTTCCTTGAGCATATTCCGGTGGTCGACGGCAGCCTCAAGGGCTGGCTGCGTGCGCTCGACGATCTCCAGGCTATTCCTGCCGAGCGCGTGGTTCCCGGTCACGGACCCGTGAGTGCGTGGCCTGCAGCGCTTGCCGACGAGCGTCGTTATCTTGAGACGCTGGCCGCGGACGTCCGCGCGCTGGTCGCAGGCGGCAAGCCGATCACGGCCGCTGCGGAGCATGCCGCGGCAGCCGAGCGGCCGCGCTGGCAATTGTTTGATGATTACAACGCCCGCAACGCAACTGCAGCATTCTCGGAAATTGAATGGGAGTAGCTGTTCGTCCTATAATGAGGCGGCTGCATAGGATCTGGCGAACATGACTGGACATCGCGCCCGCCTGCTTTGCATCGCCAGCCTTCTTGCGATCGCGCTGGGTACGCCCTCTGCGCCCGCGGCGGAGATCTATGATCCCTGGCCCGGCCTCGTCCAGGACATCTTCAGCAATCGTCCGATGAATGACGGCAACGATATCATCGGCATCGAGATGCCGGCGCGCGCGGAAGACGCGGCAATCGTTCCGGTGACGCTGCGCACCAAGCTGCAGCCCAGCGATAGCCGCCGCGTCGTCGCGATCACGCTTGTGATCGACGAGAATCCGGCGCCGATGGCCGCGAAGTTCACGTTGGGGCCGGACGCCAACGTTACCGAGATCTCGACCCGCGTTCGCGTCAACAACTACACCAATGTGCACGCCGTCGCGGAGCTCAGCGACGGCAAGCTCTATGTCAGCAAGGTGTATGTGAAAGCTTCCGGCGGCTGCTCGGCACCGGCCGGCAAGAACGTCGAGGAAGCGAAGAACCGGCTCGGCCAGATGCGTTACCGGCAATTCACAAAGTCCGAACAAGGGCCGGCGACGAGCACAAGGGAAGCCCAGATCATGATCGGGCATCCGAATAGTTCAGGCCTGCAGATGGACCAAGTCACGCAGCTCTATATCCCGGCCTTCTTTGTCAATGAGCTGCACATCTGGCAGGACGACAGTCCGGTGCTTACGATGGAGGGGGGGATCTCGATTTCCGAGGACCCCAACATTCGCTTCACTTATGTCTCGAATGGCGCCAAGCACTTCCGTGCCGAGGCCAAGGACACCGACGGGCACGTCTTCGACCACGAATGGAAGGTCGAGAACCCCGGCACCTGACGCGTTCGCGATCTCACGATCAACGCTAGAAACACCTCACTTCGGCCTCGGCCTGCGCACGCCTGAGGTCGTTGAGCGCGTTGGCGGCCTGCTCGGACGAGCGGAACTGGCCGCCCAAATTGCCGCGCACCTGCGCCATGCTCAGCACGGTCTCTGCGGTGACGTAGCGATCATAGGGGATGATCGAGGCGACCACATCGATCGAGCAGGAACATTGTTCGATCGACTGCCGGGATTCGCCATTGGACTTCATGCAGCCGAACACATATTCGGCCCGCGCCGAGGTCGGATAGTCATTGATCTCCTGGGCCTGCACGCTGACGGCCGTCCCGGCGAGCGCCAGGACGGCGACAATCGGTCGTAGCATGCCAGCTCCTGCCATGGTCCTGCTTCCTCTTCTCTTTCCGCAAGCTATGCTATGGATGTTGATCAGAAAAGAAAACATTCGGGGAAGTGGCTCAAGAAACGATGATCATCTCTGTACGCACGGTGTTGGCTGCGGCAGTTCTGGCGGTCATGCAGTTCGGCACCTCGTGCAACGCGGAGACTATCCACGTTGCAGCGCAGAAGACCGGAACGCTTGCCTGGGAACTGGCCGTCATTCGCTCCCATGGTCTCGACAAGAAGGCCAATCTGTCGATCGATGTCGTCGAGCTCGCCAGCCCCGAGGCCGGCAAGATCGCCCTGCGCTCCGGCTCGGCCGACGTCATGGTATCCGATTGGCCCTGGGTGTCGCGCGAACGCTCGCTCGGCGCCAAACTGCAATTCTATCCCTATTCAAGCGCGCTGGGGGCCGTGATGGTCCCGGCCGCCTCGCCGCTCACGACGCTGGCGGACCTCAAGGGGCGCAAGCTCGCCGTTGCCGGCGGTGCGATCGACAAGAACTGGCTGCTGCTGCAGGCTGCACTGAAGCAGGACGGCGTCGACCTGAAGTCGCAAGCGACCGTTGTCTACGGCGCGCCGCCACTGCTGGCCGCCAAGGCCCTCGGCGGCGAGATGGACGCGACGCTCAACTACTGGAATTTCTGCGCCGCGCTTGAAGCCAAGGGCTTTCGCCGGCTCGCCGGCATGGAGGAGGTCCTGCAAAAGCTCGGCAGCAAGGGCCGCATCGCGATGATCGGCTACGTGTTCGACGAAGCTTGGGCGAACGCCAACAAAGATCTGGTGGCCCGCTTCATCGCCGTGACGCGCGCCGCGAAGGAAATTCTGGCAACCTCGGATGCCGAATGGGACACGATTGCACCGCTGACCGGTGCGCAGGATGCGGCGACGCTGCGCGCTTATCGCGACCGCTACCGCGAGGGCATCCCACGCCGTCCGATCGCCGACGAAGAGGCTGATGCTCGCGTGCTCTACCGGGTGCTGGCGCAGCTCGGCGGACGCGATCTCGTCGGCACCGCGACCGAGCTCGATCCCGGCACGTTCTATCAAGCGATTCCGGGAGACTAGCGGTGCTGCGCCTCCTGTCATTCGCGCTGTTCATCGCGACCTGGTGGATTGCCTCGCTCTTGATCGGCGAAGCGAAGCTGCCGGCGCCGCCGGCGGTGCTGTCGGTCCTCATAGCCGAAGCCCGATCGGGCGCGCTGTTCGTCAATCTCGGCGCAACGCTGGCGCGTGTCGCGCTGGCCTTCACCCTCGCCATGGCGCTCGGCTCGGCGATCGGCTATCTGATGGGCCGCGTGTCGCTTGCCAATCGCCTTGGCGACCCTTGGCTGATCCTGCTGCTCAATTTGCCGGCGCTGGTCGTCATCGTGCTGGCCTATATCTGGGCCGGGCTGACCGAGGTCGCCGCGATCACGGCCATCGCCATCAACAAGCTGCCGACCGCCGTCGTCACCCTGCGCGAGGGGGCCCGCGCGCTCGACCCCGCGCTCGACGAGATGGCAACGGCCTTTGCCTTGCCGCGCGGCCGCGCCTTCCGGCATGTGGTCCTGCCACAGCTTGCGCCCTACATCGCGGCCGGTGCGCGCTCCGGGCTGTCGCTGGTTTGGAAGATCGTGCTGGTGGCCGAATATCTCGGCCGCCCCAACGGCGTCGGCTTCGAGATCGGGGTCGCCTTCCAGCTGTTCGACATCCCGTTGCTGCTCGCCTACTCGCTGAGCTTTGCCGGCGTCGTGCTCGTCATCGAGACCCTGCTGGTGCAGCCGTTTGAAACCAGGCTAACGCGGTGGCGGCTCCGTGCAGCTTGAGGTCAGTATCACAGGCAAGAGTTTCCAGAGCGCGGCCGGAAAGCGGCACGACGTGCTCGACAATGTCACCTTCACGTTGAACGCCGGCGAGGTTGGCGTGCTGTTCGGACCGTCGGGCTGCGGCAAGAGCACCTTGCTGCGGATTCTCGCCGGGCTCGACGCTAACTACCAGGGCCATGTCGCGCGCTCCCCCGGCATGCGCCTCGGCATGGTGTTTCAGGAGCCGCGGCTGTTGCCCTGGCGCACCGTGGAGGAGAACGTGCGGCTCGCCGCACCGCATGTTGACGACGGCACGCTGTCGACACTGTTCGATGTGCTCGAATTGAGCGTGCACCGCAACCATTTTCCCGGCGAGCTGTCGCTCGGCCTCGCCCGCCGCGTCGCGCTCGCCCGCGCCTTCGCCATCGAGCCGGATTTCCTCATCCTCGACGAGCCGCTGGCCTCGCTCGACACTGCACTTGCGGGGCGGCTGCGCGACCAGATCGCCACGCTGGTGGCCAGCCGGAAGATGATGACGCTGCTGGTCACCCACGATCTCGACGACGCAGTCCGCCTCGGCGACCGGCTGTTCTTCCTGTCGCCGCGACCGGCCCGAATCCTTCACGTCGAGACCATCGCCGCGCCGCGCGCGACGCGCGGCGAGCCGGAGATCGATGAAATCAAGCGGCGGCTCTCGCGGTTGGACCTTGCAAATATGTGAGAGGCCGTCATCCTTGGACGAAAGCGTAAGGGAGAGGTTGGATGGCGCGTGCTTTGATTGCTGTTGGTGTTGCGTTGCTTGTCCTGCCGGCGACTGCGCTTGCCCAAAGCAAGGGCAAAGGCATCCGGCTGTGGAATCTGACCAGCGCCACGATTTCGAGCTTCGAGCTGTCGCCGGCGGGCAAGAACGAGTGGGGTCCGAACCAGACGCTCAACGACAAAGACAAGGAAGTCGACCACGACGAGCGCTTGCGGATCACCGGCGTCGAGCCCGGCCGCTACGATGCCAAGGTCGGCTACAGCGGCGCCAGGCAGTGCTTTGTTCGCGACATCGAGATCAAGGCCGATGCGGTGTTTTCGGTGTCCGACAAGGATCTGAAGGACTGCAACAAATAGGAGCTAGCCCGCCGGCGGGCTGCCGTCCGTGCCGGCGCGATCGTTGGTGTGCGGATATTCGCAGCGCCATCGCACCGCCGTCCATTTCGGATGTTCGCCGACCCATTGCGCGATGTAAGGCGGCGCGGCCATGGCGCATTGCTGCAGCGAACCGTTCCAGTTGAACACCAGATGCTGCTCCTCGCAGGTGGCGGGCGACAGCACGGCACATACAGTGACGATCAGATCAATCGGGTTCATGCGCGATCCCTGGGCGTGCTCACGAAATAAATAGCACGACGGGATACGTGGTCAGCCAGCTCAGGGTTTCACAGGCCCGTGACAGGATGTGGGAACCCGGCTCTAGAAGTTCAGACCGTACACTAGCCGCGCCTGGTGGCGCTCGAAATTGACCAGGTCGAGGGCGGCATTGCTGCCGGCCCGCTGCCCCCAAGCCTGGACGCTCCAGGTCGCAGTCAGGCGCGAGCGCTCCGAGAGCTGGAAATAGGCGGTCGGACCGATGAACAGCGCCTGCCCGGACAGCTCGTCCAGGCCAATCCCCTCATACTTCCTGAAATAGCGCGCTTCGCCGCCGATCAGGATATCCGGCCTCACCTTGGCCATCAGGCCAAACGCGACGCCAATCGTGGCATCTTGCTCTGCTGCGCCGGTGCGCGGCATCCGCGTCCATTCCGGCTCATAGCTGACGTTGAGGGCAGCCACCGCAAGATTCGGGATCAACTCACGGTCGAACGCCACCGTGAGTTCGGTCCCGTAGCCGCGGACGGCCGCAACCGTCGTCTCGTCGACGCGGCCGGCGCGTGTCTCCAACGCGACCGTCATGCCGAAGGGCGCCGCCTCGCGATCGAGGAAGCGGTAGCGGAAATCGACCGAGACGCTCTGCCACGACAATTGACGGCGATCGTCAAAGCCCGGGACGCGGTTGATATCGTACGCGCTGAACGACGTGCCGAGCTCGACACGAAAATTTGGCGCCGGAACGAGCTCAAGTTCCATTTCCTGATTGAGCGCGCGATAGCGGCCGCCATCCTTGGCAAAGCGCCCGGTGCTCTGGCTCTGGAATTCCCGTTCGCCGACGTCGCCCACATCGGAGCCGATCATGAAGCCGAAGATGTGCTCGGTATCAAACCCCTCGGCGCAGGCGCCGAGCGGCGGCACCGCTGCGACACCGGCAATCGCCGCGCACAGCACGCCCACCCAACGCCCTCGCTTGATTTCGAAGCTCATCGTCCCCGGACCACCACCTCAAGCCGCACTGTAGGACAAAGCACGACGGCCCGCCAATCGCGCAGGTGGTCTCGATTTCAACGTGTCGTGGGAACGATCTGCGCGAAATTGTAGCGGCAGCATCGCTGCCGCGAAAGGCGCCTGCCGCGGCTCGATGCAGCAAGCTGCACGAGCCGGGCAGGCTGTCTCGCGTTACTTGTCTCGGATTACTTGCGCGCCGCGCAGGCGTACATGTTGATTTCCATGCCGACCGGCACTTCGACGATCTTCGGTGTTTTCCAGGCCATTTCCTTCTCCCAAGTCTAAGTTGGCGCGAGCCTTGCGCCGCGCGGCAAGCTAGGGCTGGCTGTTCCAGGGCGCAAGCCGGCCGGGTAAGGACCCGACTTCGCTGCTGGACATGCCGAAACGGACGACGGCTCGCTGACGTCCGCCCGGCATTGAAACGGCTGGGAAATCCCGACGCTGATCTGTCAGGCATTTTCCGGCTGCCGGGCGGCGACGCACGAATAAGCAAACCCGATTGCGCCGTCCGCGTCTTGCCCAAGAGCGAAATCGCAACTTTTTTTGTTATGCGCGAAGATCCGGCGTCAATAGGCAGAATCCGCCCGGCACAAATCGCTGGCACGGACCTATTTGAGCAGGCGCAGCAGCGCCCGGCCGGCGCGCGACTTCAACTCCTTCGCATCCAGCGTTCCGTCATGGTCGGGATCGGCGGCCTTGAACCGCTGCTCCACGACCGCGAGATATTCGTCGAGCGTCAGGGTGCCGTCATGATCCGGATCCGCCTTCGCCAGTTCTTTCGCGGTCAGCCGTCCACGCAATTCGCGGATGTCGAGCGTGCCATCATGATCGGGATCGAGCTTCGCGAACAGGTTGGCGGCAGCTTTCTTGGCTTCGGCAAGGTCGACCGTGCCGTCATTGTCGGGATCGAGCATCTTGAGCGCGCTGCGACCACCCGATGCGGCCAGAGCGGGGCCTGACAGGACGGCAACAGCCAAGATCAAAGCAAGTGATCGGCGCGAAATCATCATCGGTCTCCCTTGAGTGCCGCTCCGGCAAGGATACGGAGCGTGCCCTGCGATTGAAGCTACCATAGCAGCTTCGACGAGGCTTCCTACAGCCAGAGCAACCGGTGAGGCCTGTCGGGTTTCGGGTGGAAAGGGACTGCCTCACGGATCATCTCTGACGTTCGGCAAATGCCATTGCACCGGAACGAGCGAGGTGACCCATGAGCGACATTTGCAAGACCACGTTGGGCTGCCTCGTTGCGCTCGGTCTGACGGCACCTGCGACCGCGCAGAACAGGGCCCCTGCCCCATCGGCAGAGGCTGTCCAGCAGCGCACGCTCACTGGCAAGGAGCGGCTCGGACGCAAATGGACCGACGAGCAGCGCATCGACAATTGCAATGTGCCGCCGGACAAGCGAGGCACCAAGCCACGTCCGAGCGCCTGTCGGCATGCGCCGTCGAGCTGACCGAACCGTTCGCGCTGCGGCATAGCGGCGAGTCACACCTGGCGTTGTGTATTCCATGCCACGGTAAGCTACGGGCGCATCAGCAAAAACCTGAAGCTTTCGACCGGCCTCCGGAGGCTGGCCGGGGTTCGTTCACGTTTTCGTATTGACCCGTTTTGGTTTCAGGGGGATGGTTCCGTCCGCAACGTCAGGAATAGGCGTGCGGAAAAGGTTCATTGGGAGGATATGATGAGACGCATTGCGCTGGTCGCAAGCCTCGTGATTCTTGCATCCTATGGTGCAAGCGCTCAGACCAACGAGCAGTTGGTCAAGGGTGCGACTGATACATCGAACGTTCTCAATTACGGAATGGGCTACAATCTTCAGCGGTTCTCGACGCTGAACCAGATCAACAAGGACACCGTCAAAAATCTGGTCCCGGTCTGGAATTACAGCTTGAACGACGACCGCAGCGAGGAATCGCAGCCGCTCGTCTACCAGGGCGTCCTTTACGTCACTACCCACAATGCCACGATGGCGATCGACGCCAAGACCGGCAAGCAGATATGGAAGACCAAGGTCGAATACCCCGCCGAGACGCCGCGCATCGTCTGCTGCGGCATCATCAATCGCGGCGCGGCTCTGTATGACGGCAAGCTGTTCCGCACCACCCTCGACGCCAATGTGATCGCGCTCGATGCCAAGACCGGCAAGGAGCTGTGGCGCGAAAAGGCTGCGGACATCAAGGAAGGCTACTCGATGACGGTGGCGCCGCTGGTCGCCGACGGCGTCGTGATCACCGGCATCTCGGGCGCCGAATTCGGCACCCGCGGCTTTATCGACGGCTGGGATCCGGCGACCGGCAAGCGCCTCTGGCGCACCTACTCGATCCCGACCCCGGACGAGCCCGGCGGCGACACCTGGAAGGGCGACACCTGGAAGCTGGGCGGCGGATCGACCTGGATCACCGGCTCCTATGATGCCGAACTGAATACCGTGTATTGGGGCATCGGCAATCCCGGACCGTTCAACTCGGCGGTGCGTCCGGGCGACAACCTCTATACCTGCTCGGTGCTCGCGCTCGATCCGAAGACCGGCAAGATCAAGTGGCACTACCAGTTCTCGCCGAACAATCCGTTCGACTATGACGCGGTGGCCGAGATGGTGCTCGCCGACATGAATGTCGAGGGTAAGCCGACCAAGGTGCTGATGGATGCCAACCGCAACGGCTTCTTCTACGTGCTCGATCGGACCAACGGGAAGCTGCTCGCGGCCAATCCTTATGTGAACGTCAACTGGGCCACCGGCATCGACATGAAGACCGGCCGCCCGATCGAGACCGACGTCGCCAAAGATGCACGTGACGGCAAGAAGGTCACGGTCTACCCGTCGATCCTCGGCGGCAAGAACTGGGAGCCGATGTCGTTCAATCCGCAGACCGGTCTCGCCTACGCCAACACGCTCGCCTTCGGCGGCAAGTACAAGGCCGAGCCGGTGACGTTCAAGCAGGGCGAGTGGTATCTCGGCATGGACCTCACCGATCCCTGGGAATGGGGCACCGGACCGCGCGGCCATCTCAAGGCGATCGATCCGATGACCGGCAAGGCGAAGTGGGAAGCGCCGAGCGACATTCCGCGCTTCTCCGGCGTCCTCTCCACGGCCGGCGGCGTGGTGTTCACCGGTCAGCTGACCGGCGAATTCGAGGCGTTCGACGCTGACACCGGCAAGAAGCTCTGGCAGTTCCAGACCGGTTCGGGCATCGAAGGACAACCCGTGACCTGGCAGCAGGACGGCGTGCAGTACGTCGCCGTCACCTCGGGCTATGGCGGCGTCTATTCGCTGTTCTCGGGCGACGAGCGGCTTGCCAAGGTCCCGCCCGGCGGCTCGCTGTGGGTTTTCGCGGTCAAGAACTGAGCGCGGAGCACTCGTGACTGAAAGAGTAACCCTGTTGACGGCGGCGATCTTCGCCGCCGTCGCGGCGGCCTTGATCACCTTGATCCCGGCAGCCGCACAGCAAGCCAGTGCAATCGACCTTCAGGGTCAGGCCGACCAGGGCAAGGTCACCTACGCCAAGAACTGCTCGCATTGCCATGGGCCCCAACATGGTGAACTCCGGCACAATCACGCCGGACTTGCGCGCGTTTCCCGACGACAAGACGCGCTTCGTTACCACTGTGAAGCAAGGCAAGAACGGCAAGATGCCGCCCTGGGCCGACATTCTGAGCGAGCAGGAGATCGCCGACGTCTGGGCCTTCCTGTCGAGCCGGAGGACCCCATGAGAGCGCCTATGAGAGCGCTGCTGGCGGCCGCCGCGACAGCCTTGCTTCTCGCCATGACGGCGGCAACGCATGCCACCGACGCGCCGCTCAAAGTATGCCTCGACGAGGATCTCCCGCCGTTGTCGGCTCATCATCGCGGCAAGCCGGATACCGGCTTCGACGTCGCGCTCGCGCAAGTGATCGCCGAGCGGCTCGGACGGCCGCTCAAGATCCAGTGGTTCGAGAGCAAGCTCGATGAGGATTCGAGCCCCGCGCTGGAGGCCAATGCGTTGCTGTCGGACGGGCGATGCTCGCTGGTCGGCGGCTACGCCCTCACCACCGACTCGCTGAAGGCGCCCGGTGTCGCGACTGCCAAGCTGCCGGACTTCGATGGCGCCACGCGCGACGATCGCCGCCGGCGGATTCCGATCGGGGTGCTGGCGCCAAGCCAGCCCTACATCTATTCGCCGATGACCGTCGTGCTCGGCCCCAAGGCCAAGGACCGGGTCAAGGACCGCAAGATCACCGATATCGGCGATCTTGCCGGCCTTCGCCTGACGATCGAAAGCGGTACGCTGGGCGATGCCATTCTGATGACCTTCGACAAGGGAAAGCTGATCGAAGACATCACCCACCTCGTTCCCGGGCGCAGCGACCTGCTGGGAGAGCTCGAACGCGGTGAATTCGACGCCACCCTGCTCGACCTGCGCCGGTTCGACGCCTACCGTGCTGATCATCCCGACACCAAGATCACCGCCTCCGGCTATTACTATCCGATCGGCGCCAACCGCGGTTACGTCGCTCTCGAGACCGACAAGGCGCTGCTTGAGGCTGTCAACAAGGTGCTGTCCGACCTGCAAGCCAAGGGCACCATCGCCGAGCTTGGCAAGACGGCAGGCCTGACCTGGCTTCCCCCGCGCGAGCCGATCATCCTCGGCGACGTCTGGCTGAAGATCCTGAACCGCTGATGCCGGCGACAGGCTGCTATCGCAGGTAGCTCGCCAGGTTCATGCTCTGGATCTTGGCGATCGCCGAATAGGATGCCGTCAGCTGCGCCTGATAGGTCGAAAGCTGTGCCGTTACCGCCGCGACGTCGACGCTGGTGAGGTTGGTCGACAGGGTCTTGGCGAAATTCTGGTAGTCGCTCTGGTTCGTGCTGGAGGTCTCGATCTGCGACGCCGAGGTCGAAAGCTTTGCCTGCACCGTGGACGTTGCATCCAATGCATTGCTGGCGAGGTCGAGTGCCTGCGAGATATCGCTAGACGACAACGTCGTGCTGTTGCCGACGTATTTCAACAGCCGCATGACCTGCTCGAAGGCAGGATTGTCGGCGGTGACGCCATAGGGAACCGACTGGCTGTCCGAAACGCGCACCGACGCGATCTCGCTGTCACCCTTGTAGTAGCTGGTGTCCGATGTCGTCAGCGAGCCCGTGCCGCTGTCATAGCCCGACAGATCCACAGGCGCAGTATCGGTGCGGGCGCCGCTGAAGACGTATTCGCCGTCATACTGGGTGTTGAGCAGCCCCTGCATCTGCGAGATCGCCTGCTGGGCATAGTTGATCACCGATGCCGTCGCCGTGCTGCTGCCGGTCGTGGCGGCGCTGAGCTGGGTCCGAAGCTGCGTGATAATATCGGTCACCGAGCCGACCGCCGAATACATTGCCTGCACCTTGTTGTCGGCGAGATTGCTGGCATCGATATAGGACTGGGCGCGCGTCACCGAGACCTGCAAATTGATCACGCGCCCGGCGCCTGAGCCGTAGCCGCCGAAATCCTCGGATTGCAGCCCGGAGGACTCCTGCACCTGCTCATTGGCCATCGCCGACTGCACACGCAGCGCGCTTGATATCATCTGCTCCGATTGCGCGAAGGTGGCAACACGCATCATCATGACAACGCCCTCACACTCAGGCTGCGGTCATCGCGGTCATCAGCGCCGAGAACATGGCGTTGATGGCCGTGATGATCTGGGACGCGGCAGCGTATTTGTTCTGTAACGCACTCAGATTCGCGCTTTCCTGGTCAATATTGACGCCGGACTGCGACGACAGCGAGCTCGCATAGGTCGACTGCGCGGTTTGCTTGGATGTGTAGGTTGCCGACGCCTGGCTCGCCTTGCCGGCGACGTTGGCAACGATAGCTGCCGCATAGTCGGTGAAAGAGCCGGTGGTGGCGCCCAGCCCACCCGCCATGGCGAAATTGGTCGACCCCGTCAGCGCGATCGAGAGCGCATTCACCACCGTCGCCGAGCCCGACGACAGCACCGAGTTTCCGACTGTCAGCGTGGACGACGCATCGAGTGTCGCCGTCGGCAGCGCCGCCGTGCCGCTCGGGATGTCGCTTCGTACCGCGATGTTGGAGGCGTTGGTCCCCGTGATCAGGTCGTTGAGCCCGAAATACTGCGAAAATCCCTCACCGCCGACCGAACTCGTCATCTGGTTGATGGCGATGCCATTGCCCGACCCGGTCGCCGAGATCGACAAATGTCCGTTGGCATCAACCGATGCCGAGACGCCTGGGATGGTGTTGATCTTGGCGGCAAGAGCGCCCACCGTGGAATATGCCGATAGATCGATATCCTGATACGATACGAGATTCCCGCTCTTGTCGGCGACAGCGATACGCACCGTGCCGGTGCCCGCGAACGATGTCGAATTGCTGACAGTCGCCGTACCGGTCAAGCTCGCTGGCGGCGGCATTGATGTGCCCCGGTTCGATACTGCATTCACGCTCGAGGCCAGCTGCTGGGCAAGCTCGTCGAGCTGCGACTGCGCGGCCGGCAGGGTCTGGTCGCGCAGGGCAATCAGGGCGCTGACCTTACCGGAGGAGATCTGCGAGGTGATGTCGACCCCGTTGACGGTGATACCGCTGAATCCGCTCGACGATCCCGCGCTATACGTCGTCGATGCCGTGACACTGGGCAGCGCCGTGTAGCTCAGCGGGTGTGCCGTGCTGTCGACCAGCGCCTGCCCGGAGCCGGTATAGACCTGCAGATCACCGCTCGACGTGGTGAAATAGCTCACATTCATTTGCGAGGCGAGGTCCTGCAGCGCGCCGTTGCGCTGGTCCTCGAGATCGGCGGTCGACTGGCCCGCAGCCGCTTCCTGCTTGATCTGCTTGTTGAGGTCGGAGATCTGCTGCAGATCGGAATTGATGTCGGTGACCGCCGAGGCGATGTCCTGGTCGGCGTTGGAGCGCAGCTTCTGGATGCCGCTCGAGGCTTGCTGCAGCTGATTGGTGACCGCAGCGAGCGCGCTGACGGCGTTCGATTGCAGCGAAGCGCTGCTCGGCGTGCCCGCGAGCGAGGACAGCGCCGACTCGAATGCCGCGATCGTGTTTGCCAGCGAGGTACCCGTCGTGGAGCTGTCGCCGCTCGACGTGCTGCCATAGAGCTGCTGGAGCTCGGTCAGATAACTGTTGTTGGTGTCGGCGGCGCCGAGATCGGAATCGGCTCCGACGAGCGACTTCAGGAGCAGCTTGTCGACCGCGCTGGTGATCCCCGAGATCGTGACGCCGGTGCCGACACCACTGGTGACGCTGCTGCTCTGGTTGGCGGTCTTCTCGGTATAGCCCTTGGTATCGGCATTGGAGATGTTGGCCGAGGCCACGCTGATCTGCACCTGCGTGGCTGACAGCCCGCTGAATGCGATGCTTCGTGCGATATCGAGCGACGACACGACCCACTCCTTCCGGCGCCGGCGCGATCAGGCCCGCACGTTGGTGCCATAGGACATCGCGGATGTGACGCGACGGCCACCGGCCCCGTAAGGCGAGACGTTGGCGATCTGCTCGCGGATCGCCTGCATGATCGCCTCGATCCTGCGGTTGCTGGCATCGATCGCCGCGCGCAGCCGCATCACGTTCTCGTCCATCGCGACCCGAAGCTTCAGGATCCGATCCATCAGCTGCTCGCGCAGCACGCGATCCTGGACGTTGAGGTTGGCGGTCTTGCCGACGGCCTCCGCCACGCACTGCTCGAACAGCGTGGCGAGGCGGTTCTTATCGTCGACCTGCTTCAGCCGCGAGGCCGGCAGGCCCTTGGCGAGCTCGACGTTCTCCTCGTTCACGATCTCGATCAGATTGTCGATCAGAGCGATCAACGACCTGGCGCGCTCGTCATTGCCCGCGGGATTGATCTTGATGTTGCGTTCCGGTGTCATGTCATCGCTCCCGTTCAAGCTAGTGTCCGCGACGCAGGGCGCGAACCGACTGTGCGCTGCGCCCATACGCGGTGATTGCCGTTACCCGGACCGAGGCCCGGTTGATTTCCTGGTCGAGCCGCGCGCACTCGCGCATCAGCAGGTCTCGTAATGTTTCGACGTCGTCGAGCAACGCAGTGAGTTGCGCCCGATCGTTCGGCCGAACCGAGGCCGCCCTCGCCTTCAGCCGCTGAAGCCTGACCAGCAGGCGGTCATTCTTCTTTCCGGTCATCATCGCGACACCGCCGAAATCAGCGTGTCGAACATCTTGTTGACGGTGGTGATGACCTGCGACGCCGCAGAATAGGCCTGCTGCGCCGAGATCATGTTGGAGAACTGACCGCTGGTGTCGGTGGTGCTCGATTCCAGCTCGCTGCCGTAGATCGTGCCGGCGCCGTTGGCCCCCGAGGTCTGCAGCGTGGCGTTGCCGGAGGCTGCCGTCGCGGAGTACAGGCCGTCGCTGGCCGCGCTCAGTCCGTTGGGGTCGCTGAAGGTCGCAACCGCGATCTTGTAGATCGCGATGGTCTGCCCGTTGGAGTAGGTCGCATCGACCACGCCGCCCTTGCCGATCGCGATGCTGCTCAGCTTGCCGTAAGGCAGGCCGTCCGACGTGATGCTCGTGAGGTCGACGGAAGGCATGGCCTGGCCCGACGAATATTGCGTGAGACCGTCGGTCTTGCCGGCCGTGCCGAGATTGAGCGTGATCGCTGTACCATTAGCGGTGGAGCTGTCGGCCGCGCCGTCCTTCCAGCCGGTGATCGAGATGGTCGGCGGGCTCGGCACCGTCGAGGCGAGCGAACCGTCGGGATTGAAGGTGATCGCCACCGTATCGGTGATCGCGTTGGCGCTGGCCGTGCTGGAGTCCGACGCGAGCTTAGGCTGCTCGAAGCTCGCCTGCCAGGCATTATCTGCGGTCTTCTTCCAGTCGATCTGGATCGTGCTCGCCGTACCAAGCGAATCGTAGACCGTCATCGAGCTGTTGAACGTCGCGCCGATGGCAGCATCGGCCGGCAGGTTTGCCGCGACCGTGGTCTTGGTGGTCGCGCTGCCGCTGGTGGAGGCGACCTGCGTGTTGATCGGCCCGAGACTCGCGGCGGAAGCATTGCCGATGATGTTGCCTTGCGCGTCGGTGCGCCAGCCCTCGAGATAGTTTCCGTTGTTGACGAGATAACCCGAGTTGTCGGTGGTGAACGCACCGTTGCGCGTATAGGATGTGGTGCCGCCGGTCGTCGCATTGGTGGTGACGAAGAAACCGCTGCCCTGGATCGCAACGTCGGTGGCGTTGGTGGTCGCGGCGAGCAATCCCTGCTGAGTGATGTTAGCGCGGCCGGACACCGTGACGCCGCCGGATGTGTACGAGGTGGCGCTGTTCGACGCAGTCACCAGATCTTCGAACATCGCCGACGTGGTCTTGTACCCCGTGGTATCGGCGTTCGAGATGTTGTCGGAAATCATTGCCAGCGATTGGCTCTGCGAGTTGAGCGCCGAGATCGCCGAGGAAAGTGCACCAGTAAGACTCATGACAATACTCCGGAAGCAATCAGGACGTGACGCCGATGATGTTGGCGGCGCTGACGGGGACACCGTTCACGAGCAGCGAGGGCGTCGAGCCGGAGGCATCGATCCCGGTCACCGTTCCCGTCATCGTGGTGTAGCTGAGCAGCGAGTTTCCGGCGGAGTCGGTCGCGGTCACCTGGATCGTGTACTGGCCGCCGTTGCTGAGCTGAGTGCCGTTCGTGGTCTGGCCGTTCCAGGTGAAGGTGTTGGAGCCGGCATTGCCGGTCCCCTTGCCGCTCCACACCGTGTTGCCCGAGGAGTCCTGGATCGCGATCGCGACGTTGGAAGCGGCCGAGGTGAGCGAGTAGCCGAAGGTCGCGGAGCCGTTGGTCAGCTCCGCCGTGTTGGTCTTCGCCTCGACGGTGTGGCCGATATAGTTGACCGAGTTGAGCGTCACGAGGCTCGAGAACGAGCTCGCGAGCGACGTCATGCTGGCGTTGGTCGACTGCTGCTCGGTGAAGTTGGCGTACGAGGTGAGCTGATTGATGAAGTCGGTCGTGCTGGTGGCGTTCAGCGGATCCTGGTTTTGCAGTTCGCTGACCAGCAGGTTGAGGAAATCGGTCGAGCTCATCCCCATCGACGCGCCGCTTGACGAACTCGACGACGAGCTCGAGGCGGCGGAGGCTGCAGCAGAGGTTGCCGAGGAAACGGTCATGACAAGGCTCTCTTCGTCGCGGGCTAGGCGACGGAACGCGGTGAAACATTGGGATCGTGATGTCGTTCGCAGATAGAACGGACGACGCGGCGATTTCAGGCGCGGATTCATCCGCTCGGAATCACTTGATTAATCGGCAGAATTTGCCGTGTCGGTCGCGGCCCGGAGGCGCGCAAATGCGCGCGCAAGCCGACCCGCCGCGGAAGGGCGCGGAGTGTTGCAAAAGGAATTGCGGAGAGATTAGCGCGAGAGGCTGATCGGCAGATCCGGCTCGGCGAGCATCAGTGCCTGCGGCGCCAGCGCGGGCAACAGGCAGAGGGCCAGCAGCAGCGCCGGCAGCACCTTGCCTTGCTGCGCGGCATCGCCTGGAGCTTGGGCATCGTTCGGCTGCTCCTCAGACGGGGCCGGCTCCGGAGCCGCCACTTCGGGCAGTTCGTCCTGGGGCAGTTTCGCCGCCACGGTGACGATGCGGTCGACCAGACCCTTGGGTGCACGAACCGGCGGCGCCGTGAGCGCCCGGCGCACCGCGCTCGCCTGCTCATAGAGCGTCCGCGCCTCAGCCGAGGATGCGAGCAGCTGGACCGCGGCAAGACGTTGATCATCGGGCCAGCGGGACAGATCCTCCCCCAGCCGGTCGATCAGGTCTTCGAATGTCGCAACGTCCATCCCGCGCGCAGATCCAGCCTCGTCGCCAAGGCTGTCATAAAGCATTCGCGGGACGGCGGAAATCAATTTCCGCCGCCGTAGCGTCAGGTCCAGCATGGTGCTCACCGAGCGGCCTTTTTCCCCAACAGGACGCCCGCCCGAGCGCCCTGCCCCCTCCCGGCGAAACGGGGTTCGCCGGCCGATTCGCCCGCTCAGCGGCCGGCTGCTGATTCGAGCGTCTTCTCGAGTGTCCTGGCTTTGGCGGCCTTGCCGGCGGTCGCCTCGACGAACTTCCAGGCGTCGCGGAGTTCCGTCAGGCTGGCAATGATGCGCCGGAAATTCTCCCTGGCGTGCGGCCGGCCGTAGGAGCGCAGGCACGCCATGATCAGCGCGTTGTAGGTCCGGAACAGGCGATCGGCCATCGCGCCGCCGCGGGTGACGTCGAGATGGTGGCTCAGGCCGCGCAGGATCGCGGTCGCCCGCGTCAGATAGGTATGCCCTTCCTCGAAGCGCTTCGCCTCGTGCGCATCCAGCGCCTTCTGAAGCAACGTGATGGCGCCATCGCACAGCATCACCACCGCCTTCAGCGGCGGGACCGCCACCGCGGCGGATCGATAGGCATTGTTGGCAAGGTAGGCCGTAGCATTCTGGGTCATTATTTACTCGATGATGCGTTCAGGAGGGCACTCAGGTAGCCCAGCGTGTTGTTGGCCGTTTCGATGGCAGCCTGATAGTTGGCGTATTGCGTTTGCAGCTGCGTCTGGTAGGTCGCCGCGTCGCTCTGGATGGTGTTGACTTGGGTCTGCATGTCGTCGTCGGTGGACTGCAGGTTGCTGATCAGCGTCTGCAACGACCCGGAGCTCGCGGAACTGGTCTGTGCGATCTGGTAGATCTGCGACGCAAGACCGGAGGTCGAGGTCACCTTGATCGATTGCGACGTCGAGCCGGTATAGTTGAAGGCCATCCCGGCATAGATCGTCCCGGCATTGCCGATGATCGTGTTGCCGACGACCGAAAAGCCGGAACTGTCGCCGCCGACGGAGGCCCCGCTCAGCGTGCCAGACGAGTCCACGGTCAGGTCGAGCGTGAACGATCGCGGTGATGTGCCCGTGTTGACCACGCTGAGCTGACTGGACGACGTCGTCGTCTGCGCCGACAACAGCGAAGTCACGCCGGCGAGATTCTGCGTCAGCACGGTCGACAGCGTGCCGTTATTGAGCTGCAGCTCGTTGTTCTGGTTGAATGACAGGCCGAGATCGGCCATCGTCATGCTGCCGACGGACCCGCTCAGCACCTGCTGCAGCTGGGTCATGATGTCCCGCATCGTGCTGTCGCCGAACAGCACCGCGCTCGACGACGCCGTGCCGTCGGAATTCTGCGCGGACTGCGCGATGACCTGGTCGCGAAACGCGTTGTAGTTCGTCACGAAAGTCTGCAGCGCCGACGTGATCTGGCTGGTATCGGTCTGGATGCTGATATTCAGACTGGTGCCGCTCGGCGTCGGCTGCAACAGGTCGAAGGTGACGCCGGACAGAACGTCGGAAATATCGTTGGTGTTGCGAGTCAGCGAGATACCGTCGAGCGTGAATTGCGCTGCTTGCGATTTCTGGAGCACATTCGTGAACGCCCCAGTCGTGTCGGTGACGCCAAGCTTGTTCAGGATGTCGTCGCCCGAGGTCGACGAATAGGTGATGTCGGCAGCGTCCTGGGTCCCCGTCAACACCATCTCGTAAGACCCGCTCGACACCTGAACGATCGACGCCTGCACATTGGTGGTCGAGCTCTGCGCATTGATGGTGTCGACGATGTCCTGCATCGACATGCCGCTGGTGATTGTGATCGCCGAGCTGTTGCCGCCGGCCAGACCCAGCGAAAACGTGCCTGCGAGGCCCAGCGCGGTGGACGAGCTCGACTGCGAGGAGCCGATCACCTTCTGCGCAGTCGCGAGCTGGCTGATCTGAAGAGTGTGATCGCCGGTTGGCGAGCCACTGTTGACGCTCATGTTGAGCGCGGAGGAAGCGCTGACGTCGCCGGTCGACGAGATCGTTGCCGAGCGTGTGGCGAACGCGTTGGTGGCAAGCGGGTTGACGATCGACGTGCTCAGCGACTCCAGCCCGGTGGCCAGCGTCGAGAGCTCTGTCTGCAAGCTCGTATAGGCCGTGACCTTGGCCTGGTTTGCCGTGATCTTCGTGGTAATCGATGTTGCCTGCGCCAGCTTGGCGTTGACTTCGGCCTGGATCAGCTCGGACCAGTTGATGCTGCTCGAGTTGGTCGTGCCGGTGGTCGTCACGGTGCTCGCCGAACTCGGCGAGGTGGCCGTTCCCGAAGTCGCGCCGCTTACAGTCATGTCAACACGTCCACCGCAACAGGGATCGGGCCGGCCTCAGGCCGGCCCGATCAGTCTTCAATTAGCCGAGCAGCTTCAGCAGATACTGCGGCATCTGGTTCGCCGCGGTTTCGGCCGAGACCGCAGCCTGGGTCTTCACTTCGGCCGAAGACAGCGTCGCCTGCTCGGCGGCGATATCGACGTCCTTGATCGCCGAGTTGGCCGACTGCAGGTTCTGGGTCTGGGTCGAGATCGAGTCCGCGCTGAAGTTGAAGCGGGATTCCTGGGCGCCGATGTCGGCACGGGCGGCCGACACGCTGTCGATCGCGGTGTCGAGCGCCGACAGGGCGCTGGTGGCGCCGGACAGGGTGGAGACGTCGAGCGAGGTCACGCCCAAGGAGGACGCGGTCAGGCTCGTGAGCGTGATCGTGATGGTGTCGGTCGCGGTCGAGCCGACCAGCACGGCGACGCCCGACGAGAACACGCTCGAGCCATCGAGCAGGCTCTGGCTGCTGTAGCGGGTGCCGGTGGCGATCGAGTCGATTTCGCCCTTGAGCTGCGTGAATTCCGAGTTGATATAGGCGCGGCTGGAGTCGGTCACGGTGCCCGAGGCGGACTCCGAGGACAGCGACTTCATGCGGGCGAGAATGTCGGAGATGTTGGACGCGCCGCCGTCGGCGGTCTGCAGGATCGAGGTCGCCTGCGAAGCGTTGGTCGCGGCCTGCTGCAGGGTGGTGATGTCGGAAGAGATGCGGGTCGAGATCGCGAGACCGGCGGCGTCGTCGGACGCCGAGGTGATGCGCGAGCCGCTCGACAGCTTCGACAGCGCGCTGCTTTCCTGCATGGAGTTGATGTTGAGGTAACGGACCGCGGAGTTGGCTGCTGTGTTGGTGGAAATTGCGGGCATGAGTAGCTCCTGTGCTGATGGGGCATGGCATGCCGCATCGTGAAAGTGAGAGGTGACGCGGATCCAGCCCCCGTCCGCCCGATCAAACGGGTCGGCGGTCGGTGGTCAGGCGCGAAATCTTCAGAAGCTGGAATTTATGGTTAGCAGTCGGTAAACGCGCCGCGCAGGTCACGCTCGTGCCGCTTGAGCATTTCGCGCAGCTGTTGCCGCCCGCGCTTCAACAGCGATTCGACTGCGGCGACCGTCGTATCCATCACCTCGGCGATCTCGCCGTTGCTCATGTTCTCGTGATAGGAGAGGATCACCGCGACGCGCTGCTGCTCGGGCAGCCGCTGCATCGCGACCTCCAGAAGATTGCCGATCTCGTTGCGCTCGATGACGGTAGAGGCATCGAGCTGGGTGTCGGCCACTTCGGGCACGACATCGACATTCTCGGTGCGCGGCTTGCGGCGCAGGTCGATGCAGCGGTTGCTGACGACGCGATACAGCCAGGTCGAGAACTTGGCGCGACCATGCTGCCAGCGGCCGCGATGCGTCCACACCTTCAGCATGGTGTCCTGCACCACGTCCTCGGCGTCGGCGGCGTTGCCGACGATGCGCAGCGCGATCGCGTAGGCGCGATCGACATGACGTTCGACGAGAGCGCGGAACGCCGCCTCGTCGCCGGCGGCGAGACGGTCGAGCAATTCCTTGTCTTCGTCCTGGATCTCGACGGTGTCGAGCGGACCCACATCCGCGACCGTGGGGACTTCGCTCCAGGGGGCAGCCGCTTCGACCGGCGCGACCGCGGCCGTCGAGGCCTCGATCTCGGCCGCTGCCGTCATATCAAGCGCGTAACTCATGCCCCGCTCTCCAACCCGCGCCGCTGGCACACATCCCATGCGGCTTCTGAGCGTTGAACGAAGGGGTCAAGCAAACCAGGCGAAGTTTTTTCGTTATTTTTCAAATGCTTAGCTGGATGTTTTTGCCGACCGCCCGGCAAAAGCTGCCGCCGCGCTGGCGCGCAGGCAAAAGTTCGACGGGATTTGGAGCAGTCGTTCAGCATCGCCTCGCATTCCCGCGGGAGAGATCGTCGCGCCGGAAAACGCTGTTGTCACATCGACTAACGCTACGCGAACACGTGCATGCGCGGAGCATGCGAGTGATCCATTGCCGCGTGGTCGTCATCTTGCATTCGACGATTGCGACTAGGCAAATTTTTCCGAATCACTGTTTCGACGTTATCGGATTTTTTGAATCTGTCAGTCGCGAAGCGCGCGTTTTCGAATCCCGCATCGACTTTTTTGAACCGACGCGCCTGATTTGTCTCATGCGCGCGTTGAACGCATGAGGACTGGCGGGAATCTTGCGCATGATGATCGTGACGGTCGACGCGACGCGTCGAGCGCAGAATGTTTCTGCATGTTCATTCGATGTTTTCGATACATTTCTGTTGCGCGCCTGCACGACGCCAGATGGCGTATTTGAAAGGGTTTTTCAGCTTTCTCGCATTGCTGAAAACTTTCCAAGTATGTCCAACATTTTCGTTCAGCATCGAATCCAGGCGGAGACGCGCGCGCGCAAGCTGGCGTTGGAGCGCAACGGCTCCACTGAAGTAAGCATCGACGACATCTATAAATACTTTCCGTTCAGGCTGTTCGGCCTGAACCGCGATGCGTTGCAGGATCTCGCACGGACCGAGTTCGAAGCCGAGATTGCGTTGTGCCGCGTCAATCCGGAAATGCTCGAGCAATATCTGGACATGAAGCGCGGCAATCTTCGCGTCGGCTTCATCTCCGACACCTATTGGAGCACCGAGCAGCTCGCGCAGCTGTTGCGGACCTGCAGCCCCGGGCTGACCTGGGATTTCCTGTATGCGTCCTGCGATCACGGCAGCAGCAAGAGCGAAGCGCTGTTCGAGACCTATCTCGCCCAGCAAGGCATCGATGCGGCAAGCTCGTTCCATATCGGCGACAACCACAACGCCGACATCAAGGGCGCGCGCCGTCACGGCATCCGCCCGCGCTACTATCCGCAGGCCAGCGCAGCGCTGGCGTCCAAGTTTCAGCGTGAAACGGCGATCTTCGAGCTGCTGTGCCCCGATCAGCCGTCGCGGCTCGATGACGGCGCCCGCACGTTGCGACGCGCGGTGACGGCACGTAGCGCAGAGCATTCTCCCGCTTTCAACCTCGGTGTGACCGTGCTCGGTCCGGTGATGGCGGCGTTCGACGCCTTCATCGAAGCACAGCGCGCTGCGCTGGCGCGCGAGGGCGCGCGCGTTGCGATCGGATTTCTCGGCCGCGACGGTTTGCTGCCCTATCGCGTCTGGCAGGCAAGCCATGGCGAGACCGGCGCCTATGTCGAGGTCAATCGCCGTGTCAGCCTGGTCGGATCCGCCGATACGCTCGAACCTCTCAGTGAGCTGCTGAGCCGGGTCGTCAAGATCGACGCGGCCACCTTTGTCGATATCGTCAAGGTGCAGCCTCCAGCGGTGATGAAGTTCTTCGCGCAATATCCCGACGGCATTGCGAGCGGCCGCGAACTCGCCGACGCCCTGCCCGATCTGATGGACCCGCGCGAGATCACCGACATCGCTGCCGGTGTCCGCACGCGCCTGCTCGCTTATCTTCGGGCGAAGATCGCGGATTTCGATGGCTGCACCGACCTCATCCTCGTCGATCTCGGCTATTCCGCCAGCGTGCAGAAGTCGCTGCGGCGGATCTTCGATCGCGAAGGCATTCGCATCCGCTTGCATGGCGCCTACCTGCTGACGCTTGACGATGCCTTCGATGACATCGCCGACACCGACACCGCGGAAGGCCTGATCTCGGATCGCATCGTCACGCCGCACGTCAAGCGCATGCTGATCCGCAACGTCGCATTGCTGGAGCAGCTTTGCTGTTCCGATCAAGGATCGGCGCGCGATTATCGCGGCGGAGAGGTGTTGCGCGAGGGCGATCAGCGCCCGGCCACGCAACTGGCGCTGGCGAACGAGGTGCAGTCCGGGACGCTGGCCTATGCGTCGCGCGCCCGCGAGCTGGCACCGCACTATGCATTGCAGCCCGACGCCGATCCCGTCGTTGCGGCACGCTGGGCCGCCGCCGTGCTCGGGCGCCTGCTGCTGCTGCCCGACGACGATGAACTCGTGCTGCTCGGCGGCATCAAGCATGACGTCAACCTCGGCACCCAGGCGCTCGCGCCGCTGCTCGACGCCGGCTTCATCAATGATTGCATCGTCGCCCGCGGCCTCTCGACCGCATGCACGGCGCCGGCGCCGCCGATGTGGCTGGCCGGCAGCTTTGCCGCATTGTCGCCGTCGCACGCCTATCTCTACACATTGTTCGGCGCCAATCGCCTGCCCGCGAACGTGTTCGGCGAGGCGCAATGCGGGACGCTGCAAGTCGGCCTGTTCGGGCCGGACGGCCAGGCGTCGCTGGAAGCCGTCAGCGTCTATCATACCGGGCTCGGCGACCTCCGCCTGCGGATTCCATTGTCGCGCCGCATGGCGGTCGCGACCATCGCGCTGCCACTGGCAAAGCTCACCCGCGCCGGGATGCTCCACGGCATCACGGTCCAGTACGGCGAGAGCGCCGCGAAGGCGGCGGAGAGTTCGAACGTGAAGGCGATCGCCGAGGGACGGCTGATCGATGCCGGCCTCGAGCGGAGCGGCCGTCAGTTCCGTGCCACCACCGAGGACGGCATGCTGCTGATCCCGGTCGACGGCTTCGAGGACGATGTTGCGATCTACACCGTCGCGCTGACCGCCCTCGACCATGACCGCATCCTGGCGGTCGAGGACCGCGACGGTAACCGGGCCCCCTCGGCCACGCTGAGCTGGCGCGGCGCCAACAGTGCGCAGGCAACCAATGGCAAATGATTTGTCCGCCTGATCTGGCCGCCCCGCTCGTAGAAGGTTAACGAGGGGTAGTGCGGGCATGATTTCGGCTGACACGGTGCAAGCGGACGACTTGCAGACGAATTTCGACCAATTGCTGGCGGCGAACGGCGTCCGGATGAGCGCCACGCAGCGCCGGCGGCTCGCATGGCTGTCCGAACGGCTCGGACGCGCGACCATCCACCAGGCCGGTTCCGTGCCGGGGCGGGACCATGGCGTCATCATCCTCGTCGAGCCGCCGAGCGGCCCCGCCGCCGAAATGCTCTATCGGGCGCTTCGCGCCGATTGTGCGGTCGTTGTCCCCTTCGGCGAAAATCCCGCGTTCGATTTCCTGAAGTCCAAGCTGACCGACTTCGGGACGATCGGGCCGAGCTTCGATGGCCCGCACGAGATGTGGTGGGGCGGCCTCAACTGGCGCCCGATCGCCCCCGCGGAAGGCTCCCGCTCCGACTCAGCGCTGCGCGTGGTCTCCTGCTATCCCCGCGCCTGCGGCGAGGATCATGCCCGCGCGCTCCGCGAGAAGCTGGCCGAATTCGAGATCGCCTGCGACATCGTGCCGATCGACACCGCTGATGGCGAGCACATGCGCGCGTCCGAGAAGTCTGCCTTCATGCTGCGGATGTGGCAGGAGCACCGCGAGCCGCTGCTCTTCGTCGAGGCCGATGCGACGCTCAGCGAACCGCCATTGCTGCCGTCGTCCCTCGCATGCGACATTGCGCTCCACAAGTGGAACCGGTGGGAGATGTCGGCGCGCACTTTGTATCTCGGCCGCACCCCGGCCGCCGAAGCGCTGCTGCGCAACTGGCATCACATCGCGACCGCCTATCCCGCGGTCTGGGAGGGCTACCTGCTCGACCAGGCCTGGAGCCTGACGTCGTCGCAAATGGCGCTCGACACCGCCTGGCTGCCACGCTCGTACCATGCGCCCGCCGAAGACGCCGGCACGCCCCGCCACACCACAATCGTCCACGATCTGCCGACCGATAACAGCGACCTTGGGCCCGATGCCGAATTCGGCGTCACGATGCGGGCCGCGCGGCGCGCCAGCCGCAGCGGCGGCCGCGACGCCATGATCGTGATCAGGTCGCAGGTAGCCTCGAACAACGCGATCACCGTGATCATGCGCGATATCGCGACCAGCGACGCACGCGAAATGGCTGCCAGCATCGAGGCTGTCACCGGCGCGTTCGCCGCCGATTGCGGAGGGTTCGGCCGGCTCGAACTCGCGCTCTGCCCCTGGCAGGACGATATCCGCGCGGCAAAATCGGCAGCCGCCGGCGCGAACAACCGGATCATCGAGATTGCGCCCTGGCAGGCATTGCCGGCCGATCTGTTCCGCTCCGTGGGTCAGTCCCGCGATGCCGGCAGCGTCCTCGTCATGGCCGGGCAGCGCGGCTGATCAACAGTACAATAACCAGGCAAGAGAAGGACATCGACATCATGAAGACCATCATCCTTCTCACCGGCGTCGCCAACCAGCAATTCGCGCTCACCGAGCTGTTGAAGGCGCACAATCCGGCGCTATCGTTCCGCTGCGCGGTGACGGCCGAGGACCTCGCGGCGATCGAGCCCGAGGTGTTGCACGAGGCCCGGCTGCTGGCGTTCACCACCAGCGTCATCGTGCCTGAAAGCATCCTGGCGGCGCTCGGCCATGGCGCCTACAATTTCCACCCCGGCCCGCCGCAATATCCCGGCTGGGCGCCGGCGCATTTCGCGCTCTATGACGGTGCCCGCACGTTCGGCGCGACCGCGCATGTGATGGCCGCGCGGGTCGATTCCGGTCCGATCGTCGGGGTCGAGTCCTTCATCATTCCCGACAAGATCAGCGTGCGCGGGCTCGAGCAGATTGCCTATGTGCGGCTTGCCCATCTGTTCTGGCGGATGTCGCGCGAACTCGCCCGCGATCCCTCACCGCTGCAGGAACTGGAGATCGCCTGGTGCGGCATCAAGAGCACCCGCCAAATGTACCGCGACATGTGCGAGCTTCCCGCCGGCATCAGTGCCGGCGAGCTGGCCCGCCGAATCCGCGCCTTCCACGACGACTTCCGCGCTATCCCGCTAACCATCTCCGTGCACGGCATCCGCTTCCAGCTGGCGACGACCGCCATGCAGACACCCGAGGCACCGCAGGTGGCATCGCCGCCGCTCGCGGCGGCGTCTTGAAGGGCGACGAGACCAGGTTGAAGCGTCATCACGCTTGATCCTTTCGGAACGCCGCTTCGCACTTCTCCGGGTCATGCTCTAATGCCGCCAGGGTTCACCCTGTGGATCGGCAAGCATCCCGTTCAGGAGCGCTTCGGCCCGATGCAGCAGCGGCTTCGTTCCACTGCTCGATGCAATCGCAATTGCCGCGCGCAATTTGTGCAGAATGGAAGTCCTGTCGTTCTCATTAGACGCCGGCGACACCGCCGCCTCTCCGAACAACGCCTCGGCCTCCAGACCGGAAAAGCCCTGCTGCCGCGCGGTATTTCGCGCCTCTCGCAGCATGTTCAAGGCGGTTGGCGCATCGCCGAGCCGGCTCAGAGCCAGTGCCAGATAGATCGAGGTACGCAGCACGATCGAGGTATAGCTCACCGACCTGGCTACCTCTCGGGCTTCGACGAGCGTAGCCCGCGCGTCAGCGAGACGTCCCTGTTCCAGATAGGCAATACCAAGATGGCAGGTGATGACAGGCACGAAGAGGCGAATTCCATATTTTTGCGTAATGGCAAAAGCGTCCTCCAGAACCGCCGCTGCTTCGCCAGGATTACCCCGGCCGAGCGCCAGACAACCACCGCTGTAGCCGGCGCCAACGCGATCAAACGGCCTGTTGCTCTCATTGGCGATTGCCGTGGCGCGCTGATGAAACTCGGCCCCCATATCAATCTCTCCCAAGGTGGTGTGGGTCACGCTTTTCATCATGCAGCACAGCAGCTCCAGGGTTTTCGGCGTCGTCCCGGGCGGCGCGCTGGCATCCGGCCCGGATAGGCGGAGGCAAGCCTGTCCCAGCATTTGCTCCGCGTCACGATAGCGCCCGGCAATGAAATAGGCCTGGCCCAGGCTGTACTGAGCCAGGTTGAGCCAACCCGGATTGCCCCACTCTCCCGCCAGACGGGCAACCTCCTCGCCGGTTTCGATCGCCTCGACCGGGGTGCCGTAGAAGTTCTGCGCCCCCGACCTGACCGCCATCGCCGCGACCTTCCGCCCGATATCGTCGATCGCGTTGGCGCGCTCCTCCGCGTCTCTTCCGAGATCGAACCATTCGGCGACCTTGCCTGCGCTCATGAAGGCCGTGCGCGCCTCGATGCGAAGGTCGACCGCATCCGCTTCGCGCGAGCGAGCGAACGGCGTCTTGTCGAGTGCGGTCATCGCGATCTCAAAGTAGTTGGCTGCGTCGGCAAATGCCGATCGTGCCAGGCTCTTCCGCGCGGCAGTTCTGCCGTAGCTGAAAGCTTTCTGCCAGTCCTTCGCTCGCATTGCGTGATAGCAGAGCCTGCTGGGCTCATCATGCGAGCTTCCATTGCCCTCCAACGTCGCAAGAATGCGTGCGTGGACGCCTTCACGCACTTTTTCGACCATCGAGTCGTAGATGACCTGGCGGACCATTTCGTGCGGAAACTCGAGCACTCGATCCGGCTCGATATCGATCTTCACCAGAAACTCCGAGCGGTCGAGAACCGCCAGGCAGCGCTGCAGCACGGGCTCAGGGAGGCCGGACGCCTCGCGCAAGATAACTTCCGTCGAGCGTGGGCCTAGCGCTGCCGCGATCTGCAACAGGGAGCGCTCCTCCCTCGATACCCGATCCAGACGCGCTGCGATGACTCCCTGGATACTGCTCGGGATACCAAGCTCGCCGACCGGACGCGCCAGCGCCAGATCGCCCCAATGCCCCCGCAGAATCCCGCTGTCCTTGAGACCCCGGCAGACCTCTTCAATGAAGAGTGGCACGCTGGCCGTATGAAGCACGACGCGGCTCTTCAGATCGGCCATGTTCGCGGACCGCCCCAAGATATCGTCCAGCATTTCCCGTCCGGCATCCTCGGCGAGCGACCGCAACGCGGCGATCTCGGCGTTGCAGCGCGCGATCCAGTCCGGAATGCCGTTGGGTCTGCTGGTCAACAACACCAGAAGGCTAGGTATCTGTAGCGACGCGAGCGCAGCGACAACGGCCTCGCTGGCGCGATCGATCCAGTGCAGATCCTCGACGAGGATCACCGTGCGCTGGCGGACGACTAGGCCCTCGAGAATCGCGCAGCTCGCGTCGCTGATCGCGCGGCCGCGCGCGTGTGGCTCCAGCTCGCCCCACTCTGGGTCCGATATCGGACGATCCAGCACCGCATTGATGGCGGAACGCGCTATCCCGGTCAGATCCGTCGGAGGCTCGGTCTGGATATCGGCGTCCGCCGCAGTCCCTTCGAGCATCGACAGCATGAGCGCCTTCAGCGCGCTGAACGGTGCACCTTGAAGATTCGGACTGCACTCTGCGTGGACCGGACGCCAGCCCTCGCGCTTGAGCTCGTCGACAAACTCATGCACGAGCCGCGACTTTCCGATGCCGGGATCGCCAATCAAGAGCGCCGTCCGCCGGCTCGCCCCGGCATTTTGAGCCAGCTGCCTGAGCAACCCGGTCTCGTCCACGCGGTTGACAAACCGTGCAACGCTTCGCGCCCTGCGTACCCGCCAACTGGAGACATTGGTTGCGCCGGTCACACGGTAGATCGGCACAGGATCGCTGAACCCTTTGAGTCGTTTGCGACCCAAATAGTCGAACTGGACATTGCCATCGGCGAGATGCTGACAAGCCTCGGACGCGTAGATCTGATTCGGTCCGGCGACCGCTTCGAGGCGCGCCGCAAGATGCTGCGCTGCCCCTCCGATCTCATAGACCTTGGAATATTCGCTGGCGACCATGTAGGTCACCACGCGCCCCGAATGGAGCCCCACCCGAACCTGGAGCGCCGGATCGCCCAAGCCCCCGATACGTCGGACGAGTTCGATCGCGGCATGGCAAGCAAGCGGCGCGTGGTTGTCGTCAGCAATCGGGGCACCAAATACCGCGGCGAGCCCATCCCCCAATTCCTTGCTGACGATGCCGCCAAACTGGCGCACTGCGCCGCGCATGGCAGCCAGGGCCGGCTCCAGGCGGGAGACCGCCTCTTCCGGATCCAGGTCCGCTACGAGCCCCGTGGAATCGACCACGTCGGCGCGAAGGATGGTTACAAATCGCTGTTCACTGTCGGGATCGAGGCGCTTTGCTACGGCGGCACCGCATTGGGCGCACCAATTGTCGTCCGCTCCGATCGTCGATTGGCATGCGAAGCAAAGCATTCCTGCTCTCAAAGGCTGCTGCGGTCTCGCCAACTCAGCATCCCGGTGAGCAGCTTAGAGTAGAGATTACCCATCGGGGCATGCTTATCAATCCGGACGTGTTGTCCGTCTGCCTCCGCGTCAACGCGAGAGGTTGCTAAACTGGACGAGATACAGTCTTGAGTGGTAGGTCGAAGCGCGAGAAATCAGACGGCGCGACTTGAGCCGTACGACCGATTTCGTTCGACGTCCCCGCGTTGCATAACTTATGTATAGCCAGAGCAAGCTAAAGTTGTAATGAAAGGGAAATCCTAATGGGCGGAAGAGTATACAATAACCAGCAATTCAAAGATCATATCAACGCGCATTACTATCCTTTGCAGAACATGGTCAAAAGCGTCGCTATACTTAAGGCGTCGGATCTTATCGACATCGAGACGCTGGAATATGGCCAATACCAGCCGATCCTGTCGCCCAGGCACCAGTGGCCGGGCGGGAGCGGCAAGCTGTGGCAGAAGGAGATGGGCAAGGCGCGCCTGGACCTCGCCACTCAAGCGAACACCGCAGCCCTCTCCAAGGACGAGGCCGGCGTCGTGCCGCTGACGAAATGCGCGCTGCTGGATGCCGCCGTCCGCAAATGCTTCAACTCCGAACCGCCGATCCCGATGAAGATCGACGTGAAGGAGAAAGACAAGAATGCGCCGAACGCCGATCGGCATGACATTCTGCTGACCTGGGAACACGCCAATGGCGACAATCAGCCGCCGACGCTCCTCCTGCTGACGATGGTCTGCCCGGCCTGATCCCGGATCACAGGCGGCACTTTCCGCACGACGGTATTGCACCCCGCGCGGCTGCCTGATGGCAGCCGCATCAGCCTTGGCGTGCCGGCGGTGCCCTGGTGATCTATGACGCGGGGCGGCGCTGCTGCAACAGCGCCCTGACCGCACGCTCCGCGGCGCGAGCGGAGCCGAAATAGTCGCCGTCGAGACCATCGAAGGCGCGATCCGAGGAGAAGAAGCAGAAGCCTCGGGCGTCGCTGACAACGATACCCGCGGATCGATCCGATACTTCGATGACGTAAGCTTGGGAGCTTTGGCCTGGGGACACGCGTGCTCGATCGCCGGATGACGGCGCTCCTGTCTGATTGTCGGGTGCTTGGGATTTCTCTTAAGCGATCAACAACAGACGCCGGTCGCCGCCGAGACGCAGCGATGCGGCATGCGGCTTCGCATGTCGCACATCAAGCTGCAGTGGTGATGTCTCATGGCGGCGGCCTTGAACAACGCGGGATATCGCGCATCAATATCCGGCCGAACCGCGCGGCGGTCAATGAAATGACCGACCAAAGATGATCGCCCGGCGCGATGCCTCATTCGCGCCGGCCTGGAAAACAGCACAGTTTTGGTAATGACGGTTGCGGTCCGCCGAATTGGCCGACCTCGGCCGGGCACCATGCGTCCTGGTGGCCGGCCGCGATCGCTCAGGGCAGGATCGGCGGGTGATAGGTGAAGGTCGCCATCAGGATCGCGGCCAGCAGCATCACGATCGGGAAGTGGATGAAGAATTGCACCGACGTATACCCGATCAGATCCTTCGACTTCAGGCCGAGGATGCCGAGCAGCGGCAGCATCCAGAACGGGTTGATGAAGTTCGGCAGCGTCTCGGCGATGTTGTAGACCATCACCGTCCAGCCAAGATGCGCGCCAATATCGTTGGCCGCCTTCATGATATAGGGCGCCTCGATGATCCACTTGCCGCCGGCCGACGGCACGAAGAAGCCGAGCAGCGCCGAATAGAACCCGACCAGGAATGAGAACACGGTGGAATTGCTGGAGGCGCCGACGAACCAGTGCGCGATCGTGTCCGACAACGTCGTGCCGCTGCTGTTCGGCACCTTGGTCAGGATCTGCGCGATGCCGGCATAGAACGGAAACTGCAGCAGTACGCCGGAGACACTCGGCATCGCTTTCGAGAAGGACTCGATCAGGCTGCGCGGCCGCCAGTGCAGCACGATGCCGAGAATGAGGAAGACGAAATTGTAGGTGTTGAGCCCCGACAGCGTGATCAGCGGATTGCCCGACTGGAACGTCTGCCACAGCCAACCGGCGGCAAGCAGGGCGATCAGGATCGTCAGCAGCGGACTGAATTCCAGCCAGTCGCCCGGACGAGCCGGCTTCCTGGTCTCGATGCGATCGTCGCCGAGCGCAACGCCGAGATCTTCCGCCGTCTTCGCCTGCTCGGGTGCTGGCGTCGTGAAATAGCAGATCGCCGCCGACACGACGCTCACCATCGCGACGGTGACCATGTTCTGCCAGGTCAGAATGGTTTCCGAGAAGCCGATCACGCCGGTGATCGGCAGAAGCGATGCCGGAATGCTGCCGGCATTGGCCTGGAGCTGCGCGGCGGACGACGTGATGCCGAGGGTGAAGCCGCAACCGAGCCCGAGATAGCCGGCCGCGCCGGCTGCGCGATAATCGAGCCGGATATCCGTGCGCCGCGCGATCTCCCGCACCAGGAGGCCGGAGAAGATCAGGCTCAAGCCCCAGTTCAGCAGCGAGAGAAAGATGCTCAGCATCCCAACGAACATCACCGCGCCGCGCCCGGTCTTCGGCACGCTCGCGAGCCGCGCCAGCACGGCCGCAACCGGCGGAGACATCGCCACGACATAACCGCCGATCGCAACCAGGGCCATCTGCATCGTGAAGGGAATCAGATTCCAGAAGCCGTCGCCAAAGGCGCGGCTGACGGCGAGCGGCGAACCGCCATGCAGGATCGCGCCTGCAGCAACCGCGATTACGGCGATCAGGACGAAGACATACGCATCCGGAAACCAGCGCTCGGCGAACGCCACCAGGGCCTGCGAAAAACGCGCCATGATGTTATCAGCGACAGGCTTTCGCAGGCTCACGGTTTGGTCGTGCGTTGCATTCGTCATCAATCTGATCCTCTTCCGGTGATGCGGTTAGCCTTCAATCGTGATTGGTCATCAAAGCGCGAGCGTGAGGTCGGTGAGCGGCACGGCCTGGCAGGCGAAGCACTGCCCCCCGCTCCCGTCGACCGGGCCGAGATGGGTGAATTCCCCATCGACCACCTCGACCGCGCAGCTTTCGCACTGGCCGACACGGCAGCCGCTCGGCAGCGCGACGCCCGCGGCACTTGCGGCGTCGAGCAGCGTCCCCTGCTCCGGTCCCCAGGAAAAGCTCTGCTTGCTGCCCGCAAGCCGGATGGTTCGCGGCGCAAGGTCGCTTGGCACCGACGGCGGCGAGACGAAGCTTTCGGCGAAGATATCGAACCGCGGGATACCGAGCGCCACTGCAGCCTCGATCTGCGCCGCGACGAAATCCGGCGAGCCGCAGATGTAGACCAGCGGCCGGCGCGCCAACAGCGGCTTGACCTGTTCGAGATCGAGCCGCCCCTTGCGCAACGACTGCGAAGCGACCGGATCCCGCGCGAGCGGTGCGGAATAGAACGTCACCCGCGTCAGCCCCGGCGTGCTGGCTTCCAGTTCCGCCAGCCGTTGCGCGAACGGATGCTCGCGGCTGCTGCGGCAGCCGTGGAGCAGCAGGACGTCGGCGACGCGATCTTGTGGCGCTGTGTGTTGCAGCGTCTCGATATGGCTGATGAACGGCGTGATGCCGATGCCGGCAGCGAGGAAGACCAGCGGCCGCGGTCCCTTCAATGGCGGCGTGAAGATGCCGCCCGGCGGCTCTAGCAGAACCTGGTCTCCAACGGCAAGACCATGCAGACGATCCGGCATGAAGAACGGCGCATCGCCGCCCCGCGCTTCGCCGAGGAAACGTCCTTTCACCGCAATCGATAGCGCTTGCGGCAGGTTGCCCGATCCGGTCAGCGAGTAGGCCCGCGTCTCCGCTGTGCCCGGCAGCGAGATCATCACATGCTGGCCCGGCAGGAAGTCGGGCAGCGGACCGCCGTCAAGCGGCAGCAGGCCGAGGGCGATGACGTTATCGGCTTCGACCCTGCGCTCGCCAACCACGAACCGCCGCTGGCCGCTCCAGACGCCGCGGCTGGCCACGCCGTCGCGCCTGATATCGCAGACGATCGCACGCAGCGGGACGGAGCCGCTGACCGGGTCGCGCGCATCGTCGTGCAGCACCGCGTTGATGTTGCGCGTGAGGGCGCCTGCCGCAGCCGAGCGATCGCGGCCGAGCGGCGGACAATCCTCCCACCAGCCGAACTCGGCGACGACGACCCGCGCGTCGAGCGCCGCATTGAGGCGCACCTTCAGGCGCACGGCACCGCCTTGCGTTTCCACCACGGCCCAGTCGCCCTCTACCAATCCGCGCCGCTCGGCGAGCCGCGGGCTGATCTCGACGGCCGGATCGGGCGACTTTCGCCGCAGCGAGGCGACATGCCGCCACGAGGAGTGAATGAACCAGCCGCTCTTGGCGGTGGAGAGCACGAGCGGAAAGCGTTCGTCTGCCGCTGCCGTGAGCGGGCTGCCGACCGGTTCGACATGATCGGGCAACGGGTCATGCCCGTGTCCCAGCATCAGTTCCGAATAGATCTCGACACGGCGTGTCGGCGTCGCAAAGCCCGCAGCCGTTCCGTCCTCGCGCGTGACGGCGTATTTTTCATTGCGGAAGACCTGCGGGAAGCGACGTCCTTCCGGATGTTCGCGCAGATCCTCGATACCAATCCCGAGCGGCGCCAGCTGATAATTCCAGCCGGCCTTGATGTCTCCGCCGAAGAACAAGCTCCCCATGCCGAGCTTGAGCGCAAGCGCGGCGGCGATCTCGTAATCGGCCTTCACTGCACCGATCGGCTCGACCATGCGCGGGCGAAACTGCACGGTCTCGACGGCTTGCTGCGTGATCTCGAACCCGATCTTGAGCGCGTCGCGCTCCCACGGCGTGCTGGCCGGCAGGACGAAGTCGGCGCTCTCCGCGGTCGGGTTCATGAACATGTCGATATGAACCTGGAATTCCAGCGCCTTCAGCGCCGCACGGTTGCGTTCGGAATGGCCCTGCGAGACGACGAAGTTGGTGCCGAAGGCGACCAGCGCGCGCACGCGGTAAGGTTCGCCCTCGAGCACGGCGCGGCTGAAATCGCGCGCCGTGATCCAGCCCTTCGC
Source organism: Bradyrhizobium sp. USDA 4011 (assembly GCF_054063415.1). Classification (NCBI taxonomy): domain Bacteria; kingdom Pseudomonadati; phylum Pseudomonadota; class Alphaproteobacteria; order Hyphomicrobiales; family Nitrobacteraceae; genus Bradyrhizobium; species Bradyrhizobium sp. USDA 4011. Next base: position 6,973,473 of record NZ_JBSSGG010000001.1, on the reverse strand, counting down.
GGGCGGGCCGAGCGGCAGTTCGGCAAGGCCCAGCGCCTTGGCCTGCTGCTCCGGCGAAAGGATGTTGTAGTCGTTGAGAGGACGTGTCGGCGGCGGCACCGGCCAGCGGTTGCCGCCGGGCCGATCGCATGCGCCGGTCAGCGCATAGAGCGACGCGATCGCGCGCTCGATCGCGGTGGCGTTGGTGTGCTGACCGACCCCGGTCCAGGAGTGATAGGCGAGCCGCGGCCGGGCGGCTAGCAGCGCATTGAATGCGTCGATATCCTCGACGCACAACCAGGTCAGTTCCGCCACGCGCGCCGGCGTATAGGGCGCGGCGCGCTCGGCCAGCAATTCCAACGCGGTTGCCGCCGAAATCATCCGGCCGTCGCGTGCACGGATCGACAGCGCGCCGCGAAGCCGGCCGCCGCGCTCCGGCGCGTATCGGGTGTCGCAAGCCACCGGCGACCCCGACGCATCGAGACGCACGAAAGCCTCAGGCGTGCCATCCGCCCACAACGCGTCGGCGCGCAGGAAGCGTCCGGTCGCGCGATCGACCAGCAGCGATCCATTGGTCCACCCGTCGACGAAATCCGCATCGAAGCTGCCGGTCGCGATGAGATGACGGATCGCGCCCATCGCAAGCGCTCCATCGGCGCCGGGGCGAATGCGCAACCAGAGATCGGCCTGCTGACCCGATCCGTTCGGCTTGGGATCGACGACGACGACCTTGGCGCCGCGCCGCCGCGCGTCAGCGATCCGCGTCGCCTGGGCGAGCCAGGTGCGGGCGGGATTGTGGCCCCACAACATGATCGCATCGGCATTGTCGTAATCGGGAAAGCCGATGCCGCGACCGAAGGTCAGCGCGTGCGCATAGTCCTTGTGCCAGCCGCAGATCTCGACCGCGTAGATCAGGTTGGGACTGCCAAAGCCGCGGATGAAGCGCTCGACCCACTCAAAGCTGTCGACCATCGGCGTGCCGCTCGGCGTGGTGACGCCGAACGCCACCGCCTCGGCGCCGCTCTCGGCGCGGATCCTGCCGAGCCGGTCGGCGATCTCGGTCAAAGCCTCGTCCCAGGACACCTCGATCCAGCCCGGATCGGCTCCATCGCGCGGCCGGGTCCGTTTGAGCGGCACGGTCAGACGGCGCGGGCTGGCGACGATTTCAGGGGCGGCACGGCCCTTGGCGCAGAGCGCGCCACCGGTCGGGTGGTTATTAAGCACCTCTACGCCGACAACGCGTCCGTCCTCGACCACGGTGACAGCCCCGCAGCGCGAGCGACAAAGCGTGCAATAGCCGGGTAGCCGCTGTTTCACCGCCGTCTCATGTTCAAGTCAACCACTGTGACGCATTTTTGTAATGCGTTACACATTTACGTCATACGCTACCGGCCGCGTCAAGGCTAAGTAATAATCAGGGACGAATCGGAGCTCCCGGGCGAGAGGCACCCATGGACCAGAATTTGCGCGAAAAGGTGCTGCAGCGGGTGCGCGCCGAGATCATTTCCGGGCAGAGCCCCCCCGGCACGATGTATTCGGTGCCGTCACTCGCGGCGAGCCTTGGCGTCTCCTCGACGCCGGTGCGCGAAGCGCTGCTCGAGCTCAGCCGCGGCGGCTTGGTCGAGCCGATGCGCAACCGCGGCTTCAAGGTCGTGGAGCCGTCGCTGACCGAGCTGCGTAATTTGTTCGACATGCGCGAGGTGCTGGAGTTGCACGCCGCCATGCTGGTCGCCGCCAATCCTCCAAAGGATCTACCAGTCGTGCGCGGCTGGGCCGACCAGATCGCCAAGGCCGTCGAGACCGACGACGTCCAGCTCTATCTGGAAGCCGATCGCAACTATCATCGCGAGTTCATCGCAGCCGCCGGCAACGAGCTCTTGACCGACATGGTGATGGGCCTGCGCGACAAGATGCGGCTCTACGGCATCAGCTCACGCGCCGGCCTCGAGCGGCAGCAGGCCTCGGTGCCCGAGCACTACCGGCTGATCGAGCTCGCGCTCGCCGGCGAGACCGAGGCGCTGCCGAACCTGCTTCGCAGCCACATTCGCTCATGGGAGCCGATCTTCGTCGAGGCATTGATGCGCTCGAAAGAATACGCGCGCGAGCCGCTGCGACAGGCGCGCGGGTAACGCGCGGAGCGAAGTAGACAGCCGGCCGCGGTGACCGGCTAGTCCAGAATGCTTTTGTAGTGCTCCGAAAAGACATCGCGGCCGATGATCAGCCGCATCACTTCGGAGCTTCCCGCCAGGATCCGATTGACGCGCGCGTCGGTGAACATGCGGCTGATCGGATACTCATCCATATAGCCTGCGCCGCCGTGCAGCTGGACGCCGAGATCAAGCATCTTCCACTCGACTTCCGATGACATCATCTTGGCCTTGGCGCCCATATTGCTGGTCAGGCGCCCCGCATTGTGTTCGGCCACGCAGTGATCGACATAGACCTGCACGAGATCGATTTCGGCATCCATTTCCGCCATGCGGAACTGGGTGTTTTGCTGTTCGGCCAGCGGCCTGCCGAACAGCTTGCGATCCATCACGTATGCGCGTGTAATGTCGAAGGCCTTGCGGCCATTGGCGATTGACCCGACCGCGGAGATCAGCCGCTCCTCGGCAAGGCCCTCCATCAGATAGTAGAAGCCCCTGCCCGCTTCTCCCAGCACGTTGGCCTTGGGCACCTTGACGTTCTGGAAGAACAGTTCGGCGGTGTCCTGCGCCGGCATGCCCATCTTCTTGAGATTGCGGCCACGCTCGAAGCCTTCCATGCCGCGCTCGACGATCAGCAGCACCATGGCGTGCTTCTTCTCGGTGCCTGCGAGCCTGGCGGCCACGATCACGACGTCGGAATTGATGCCGTTGGAGATATAGGTCTTCGAGCCGTTGAGCAGGAAATGGTCGCCCTTGTCCTCCGCCGTCGTCCGCATGCCCGCGAGGTCCGAGCCCGCGCCGGGCTCGGTCATCGCGATGGCCAGGATCGTCTCGCCGCTGACGCATTTCGGCAGGAAGCGGTCGCGCTGCTCCTCAGTGCCGAAGCGCTTGAAATAGGAGCCGACCAGGCGGCTGTGCAGCGTGTTGAACCAGCCCTTGCAGCCGGAGCGCGCGGTCTCCTCGATGATGATCTGCTCATAGCGGAAGTCCTCGTCGCCCATCCCGCCATACTTTTCCTCGGGCCAGATCATCAGGAAGCCGAGATCGCCGGCCTTCTTGAACGCGCTGCGGTCGACGATGCCGGCCTCCCGCCACGCCTCCATATGGGGCGAGATCTCGCTCGCGAGGAATTTGCGGTAGGCGTCGCGGAAGATGACCTGGTCTTCGGTAAAGCTGCGCATCATTCACCCAATAGCGCTCTCAAGCGGCGCGGAAACCGGCCGGCGCGCGGCGCGGCACGCACAAAAAAAATCGGAGCGCCGGTCTGCTTCAATTAAAACCGGCGCTCCGTCATTGAAACAAGCGACGCCTTACTTGCCCTTCCAGTTCGGCGCGCGTTTTTCTGCGAAGGCAGCAGCGCCCTCGCGGGCATCTTCGGACACGAAGACCGGAGCGACGATCTCCTGCTGCTTCTTCCACATCTGGTCTTCCGGCCAGAGCCGGGATTCGACGATCACCTGCTTGGATGCCTTGACGGCGAGCGGGCCATTGGCACCGATCGCGGCTGCAAGCTCGAGCGCGGCGTCGAGGGCGGGGCCATCGGTCACGCGATTGATGATGCCGAGCTCGTAAGCGCGCTGTGCGCCGAAGAACTCGCCTGTCAATGCGAACTCCATCGCCACGCGGAACGGCATCTGGCGCGGCATGCGGATCAGCCCACCGGCCGCAGCAGCCAGCCCGCGCTTCACCTCGGGGATGCCGAACTTGGCGTTGCGGTTGGCGACGATCATGTCGCAGGACAGCGCGATCTCCATCCCGCCGGCGAGCGCGTAGCCGTCGACGGCCGCAATCAACGGCTTCTTCGGCGGCGCCTCGGTGAGGCCGGCGAAGCCGCGGCCGGGAATCGACGGCCGCTCGCCCTTCAGGAATCCCTTGAGGTCCATGCCCGAGCAGAACGTGCCGCCGGCGCCGGTGATGATGCCGACGCTGAGGGCATCGTCGGCGTCGAGTCGGTCGATCGCTGCGGCCACGCCCTTGGAGAGGGCGAGGTTGGCAGCGTTCTTGGCTTCCGGCCGGTTCAACGTGATGATCAGTATGGGTCCGCGGACTTCAGTGAGGACCGGAGTTTCTTCGGACATCGCTTTGGTCTCCTGTTGCCGTGGTTATTGTTTGAGCATGATCTTTTCGGAAAACCGCTTTGCACTTTTCCGGATCATGCTCTAGCGCGGAGCCATGCGGATGGCGCCATCGAGGCGAACGTCTTCGCCGTTGAAGTAGCCGTTGGTGATCATGGTCAGCGCGAGATGCGCATACTCCTCCGGCATGCCGAGACGCTTCGGGAACGGCACCGACGCGCTGAGCGCGGCCTTGACGTTCTCCGGGGCGCCTTGCAGCAGCGGCGTGTTGAAGATGCCCGGCAGGATGGTGTTGACGCGGATACCCTCGGCCATCAGGTCGCGCGCGATCGGCAGGGTCATGCCGACGACGCCGGCCTTCGACGCCGAGTAAGCCGCCTGCCCCATCTGGCCGTCCTCGGCCGCGACCGACGCCGTGTTGACGACGGCACCGCGCTCACCGTGCTCCAGCGGGGACAGCGAAAGCATGCCCTGCGCCGACTTGGCGATGCAGCGGAAGGTGCCGACCAGGTTGATCTGGATGATGCGGTTGAAGGCGTCGATTGGGAAGTGCGTCGGTTCGCCGGTCTTCTTGTCCCGGCCTGCAGTCTTCACTGCATTGCCGGTGCCGGCGCAGTTCACCAGGATGCGCTCCTGGCCGTGCGCCGCGCGCGCCTTGGCGAAGCCCGCATCGACCTGCTCGTCGGAGGTGACGTCGACCTTGCAGAACACAGCGCCGATTTCCTTGGCGATGGCTTCACCCTTTTCTTCGTCGAAGTCGAAGATCGCAACTTTCACACCTTGCGCGGCGAGTGCGCGCGAGGTAGCTGCGCCGAGGCCGGAAGCGCCGCCGGTGACGACGGCGGCGACCGATGAATCGAGTTTCATGGCAATATCCTTTCGCCGATCAGATGCGTTCGATGATGATAGCGGGCGCCATGCCGCCGGCGGCGCACATGGTGACCAAGCCATAACGTCCGCCGCTCCGCTCGAGCTCGTCGAGCGCCGTGCCGATCAGGATCGATCCGGTCGCGCCGATCGGGTGGCCGAGCGCGATGGAGCCGCCATTGATGTTGACCTTCTCGCGATCCAGCTCGAGGTCGCGGATGAACTTCTCGGCAACGACCGCGAAGGCCTCGTTGATCTCCCAGACGTCAATGTCGTCCTTGGTCAGGCCGGCCTTGGCGAGAACCTTCTTGGCCGCCGGAACCGGCGCGTTGAGCATCAGCGTCGGATCGTCACCCTGATTGGCATAGGCCACGATCCGGCCGCGCGGCCTGAGGCCGTGCTTCTCGGCATATTCTTTGGAGGTGATGAGGACTGCGGCGGCGCCGTCCACCACGCCCGAGCTGTTGCCGGCGTGATGCACGCCCTTCCACTCGAGGTCCGGATAACGGCGCTGGATCTGCTTCTTGAAGGTCACACCGTTGCCGAGGTCGAAATCGGCAAGCTGCTCGAAGCTCGGCTTCAGCGAAGCAAGGCCTTCGGCCGTGGTCTCGGGGCGCGGGAATTCCTCACGATCGAGGGCGACGCTGCCGTCCTCGTTGAGCACCGGGATCACCGACTTGGCGAAGCGGCCTTCATCGATCGCCCGCTTGGCGCGCTGCTGGCTGACCAGCGCCAGCGCATCGCAGGCTTCGCGGCTGATCCCCTCGCGCGTGGCGATGGCGTCGCCGCATACGCCCTGGTGCGACTGCGGGTGGATCTCGTCAAGCGCCGGATTGCCCGAACCCATCATCCGCGCCGGCTGTCCCGCCTTGGAGCGCTCGGCAGCGAGGGTCTGCTGATAGCTCATCATCTCGGTACCGCCGGCGATGACGCAATCCTCCATTCCCGACATCACCGAAGCTGCCGCAAGGTTCACCGACGTGATGCCGCCGCCGCAGAAACGATCCAGCGTCGTGCCGCTGGCGTTGATGTCGTAGCCGGCCGCGAGCGCCGACATGCGTCCGAGATCGCCGCCCTGCTTGCCCTCCTGGGTCGAGGTCGACCAGATGATGTCATCGACGGTCGACGTATCGAGCTTGTTGCGCTCCTTAAGCGCGCCGAGCACCGTTGCCGCCAGTTGTTGCGGATGCAGGTGCGACAGCGCACCCTTGCCCGGCTTGCCGATGCCGCGCGGCGTGCGGACCGCGTCAATGATGTATGCTTCAGACATGCGTTTCCCTCTGCTTTGGATGTTCTTGACTGTGGGCTCGTGCCGGGGGTCCCGACCGTTTCGGGTCTTCTGTCCCAGAACTAGCCGAGGCGTCAGCGGTGTGGCGTGACCGCAAGCGGCGCGGCAACTGGCTTGCGCTGATCTTCGAAGTACTCGAAGCGCGAGTTGACCAGCATCGACGGTTGCGCCGGTGCGCGCTCCCGCTCGTCGGCGCGGACGGGCTTGTCGCACCCCTCCGCAAACAACGGGACGCCGGGCGCGGCCGCATGTGGACCGAGAGCATATTTCTGCTCTTGCGGCAGGTAGATCAATTGGCCGATCTGGGTGAGGGTCAAGGTGAGGCGGGAGACCGTCGATCGGGGAAGACCGCAGCGATCGGCGATCTCGCGATTGCCCAGGCGTATGCTTCGACCTTCGAAGCAACGCACGATGTCGAATGCGCGCGATACCACCTGTATCACGCGCCGGTTGTCCGTGCCGGCGGTGTCTTGCGCCATCAGTACCTCAGATCGACGTCCCATCGTTTACGCCTCACTCCTCATTGTCATACGGGTGAATGAAACCCACCCTGGTTCGGGCAGGACGCGCCGGTCCGCGACATCGCTGTCGAGCGCGCAACGCCGAGCGGCGTACGCGCGAGCGGACCTGCATGCAGGATCTGACGGCAGCGATCGGCGCACGCCGCGTCGCCGCCCGTGAGGATCGAGCCGGCGGCTGTGCCATGTCCGCGCGGCCACGAATTCGGCATGCCGGACAAGGCCATTCACGGTCTTTTCGAGGCCGGCCTGCATCGCGCCGATGGGCACCTGGCCGTCCAGCCCGGTGAAACCGCGACCTCGCGCGGCAAGCAGCTTCGGATAGCGACGGCCGGCCAGCATCAGGCGGATTCTTTCCCTAGGGCTTCGGGCTTTAATTAATTGATTAATTAGTCAGGTGATTAGAGTGGGCGCTCTCCCCTGTCAACTGTCCCCGCCGCAGGGCGCCCCGCGCTCGGGTCGCACCTCACGCATCGCTCAAGCCGCCCGGGGCCGGCTTGTCGGGCAGTAGCTGCCGATCCGTCGTGACGACCGTCAGACCGGTGCTGGACGGTAATCGAACGAAATGCGCGGCACGAGAGCCCACCCGCAAGCGCCGAGACGCAGCGACGGGGCATGGGGCCTCTTGGTTGCACGTCAGCTTTCGTCGTTCGGTATGGCGCGCGCCACGCGACGCCCGCTCCGCAAGTACCACTCAGATCTCGAAATGCCATCGCCGATGAGCGATCGCTCCGAGAATGAATTTCCTTTGTCGGTTCGACGGGCGAAGCGACCGTTCCAGAGAACTGGCGCCGCTCGACTCATTGATTGCAAACTTACGCGCTCATCCGCCTCTTCGCCGGCGCGACCGTGATCGTCGCGCCGACCCGGGCAGAAGCCGAAAACCTGCTCGCGGACTATGCCGCACATGTCGACCAGACCGGGCAGCTCGCTCTGCTCCCGGGTTGGACCGGCATCGATTTCTCGACCTATCGTCCCGACTAGGCGGTGCAATATGTTCGAGAGCAACGCGATCCAGTCGATGGTGGAGAACTTCACCCTGCGGAGCGAGCGCCCGATGCGCCGAATTCATTGTCGTACGAATGCCGAGCGGGGCCGCGGCGGAGACCTTAGCGGACCAATGCCACAGCGAGCTCACCTGGCTGCCGATGTCCTGAAAGAGCACCCGCGCTTCGTCGAACTCGGTTGTCGGCAACGAGTCGCAGGTCCGCTACATCGCGAACCTGCGCCACGGCCCTGCGCATCCGTTGTCGTTACCGCGACGACAGACGCTGCCTTTCGTCATCGGTCAGCTGCTGCGCCTGCTCGGCCGTCAGCGCACCGCTGCCGACCACGCGAAACATGCTGTTCGGATCATAACTCTGCCGCTCGCTGCCGCCGCGACGCTGGTCATTGTCTGCGGGCTCCGGCGTGCCATCGCCTCCGCCATAGCCGAGCACTTCGACAATGATGACCGAGGGCTGTCCAGTATTGGCTGCCGGTGCCGCCGCCGTCGGTTGCTGCGCCGCGCCCGCGGTGTTGTTCGCCGCGGTCAACGCGCCCACCGGCGGCCCCTGCACCACCGGCACACCGACCGACGTGCCCTGCACCTGGATATTGGCGATGTTGAGCACCTGCAGCGCTTCGAGGGTGAGATTGCCCGACACGCGGATGCCCGCCTCGCCGGCATCGATCGTGCCGTGCGGCGCGAACAGGTCGACGTTACCAGGGGGAACGCCGGGAACGCCAATCAGGGTTGCGATGCCGGCGCCGGTTTGCGGCGTGTTCGGCGTTTTGGTCGCGCCGCCATACTGATCGTAGACGACCAAAGGCGGCGATGTCACGATCGAGGTCTGCTTGCCCTTGCCGGCGTTGAGATCGCCGTTGGTCGAGAACATCAGGATGTCGCCGCCGAGTTCGGTGAAGACGCGCGACTGCGCCACCACGACGCTCCGATCGGTGAAGATGTTGATGTCGCCGCCTTCGAGCGTCAGCAGGCCGGGGCGCGCGGTGTCGGTCTGCCCGGTCAGGTCGGGCGTCTGGTTTTCGATGCCGAGCGACACGCCGCCACCGGGCGCTAGGATGTTGATGTTGCCACCCTGCTCGGTGCGGGCGCGTGCGAGCTGGAACAGCGAAAGGCTGCCGGCATAGGCTGTGGTGGTGCCACCGATCACGCTGCCCGGGAACAGGGTCTGGATCGCCCGGTAAGCCCGATCGTAACCCTTACCCCCTGCGCCATGCCCATTGGCTGCGGCTTCGCCGCCCGCCCTGAGCTCGGCGAAGTACACCTGCTCGATGAACGGCAATTGTGCGGCCGGGGCGAGGTTGCGGAAATCGGCGAGCGCCTGGTCGCGACTGAGGGCGATGCCCTCGATCCCGCTCATGTAGCTGGTGAGCTGCGCCAGATAGGCTTGCGTCGTCGCATCCGTGTTCCGCGGATCGAAATAGAGGTTGATGAAGGCCGCGTTGTCGGGACCGTTGGCACCGGTGCCGACCGCGATGCCGATCGAGGCACCGGTCGCGGGCAGCAACGGATTGTCCGCGTTGCCGACCGACGTGATGCCAAGCCCCTGCGTGTGATACGCGCCCATCTGCGCAACGATGTCGCGACCTGCAAGGACCGATAGCGATCCAGGCCCCGCCACACGAATGTTGAAGAAGTCCGGGTAGGCCAGGCTGCAAGGCTGGCAGCTGACGATGTCGCGCCCGGCCTGCACCAGCGAGACGTCGCCGGGCCCGGCGTTCTCGATGTCGATAATCGGCTTGACGATATCGAGGCCGGCGCGCACCTGCGCGCGCTCCGATGTCGCCAGCGCGAGGTTTGTCAGGCTCCCCTGGACCGCATAGACATGCACGGTGCGCGGATTGTTGAACTGCACCAGGTTCGAGGGCACTGACAAAGAGCCACCAAACGTGTCGTAGGACGGATTGGAGAGTGTGCTCGCGTAATCACTGCCTGCCGGTGCCGAGGCACCGGTGAGCTGGGACGCCAGATCGACCGCGGTCATGCTGACGCCAAAACCTATGATGTCCTGCTGCGCCAGCAGATCGAGGCGCGCCGTCGGCGCGGCCAGTGCAGCCAGATAATGGAAGTTGAAGCTGCTTTGTTGAATGCTGCCGGCGCGGATCGAGCCGCCGGCCGCGGTCAATTCGAAGATCGATGGCGCAAAATCACCATGCACCGTGATGTCGCCGCCGGCCGAGAACTCGGTCAGGGCGCTGCCAGCCGTCATGCTGGTGAAGAAGCCATAGGGTGCCACAGGGTTGTAGTAAAATGAGGGGGGCCCATTTCCCTCCAGACCAGCCGGGACGCGATAGCCGCCGCTGCTCGACGGATCGGGCTGCTGCGTCATCCGCGTCGGATCGCCGACGATCGCATTGATTCCCCGGCGCGACACCACATTGAACTGGGCATCGCCGATCAACAGATCCACCCGCGCAATGGCCAGCGAACTGGTGTTCAGCGGTGCCATCCCGACCTCGCCGGCCTGGATGTCGGCCGTCCCCCGCCCGACCAGCAGATTGGCGTAGTTGATACCGCCCCCGACGGTCAGCGAGAGATTGCCGCCGCCATACACCGACAATGCACCGGTGCCGGTCAATCCGCCGGTCGTCGGCAGGCTGATGTCGACAGCCTTCAGGTCACCATCGACTGCGACCCGGACGTTGCCTCCTCCCAGCGCGCCGAGCCCCTTGAACGCGGCCACCGATGGAAATGAGTCGGTCGCGTAATCGAGATACGGTTGATAGTAGGTGCCGAAATTGACGAACCAGGTCGGACTGGCAGCCTTCGGCTCGGTCCAAAGCCAATAGGTGTCGAGCTCAGAGGCCGCGTAGCTCTTCACACCATTATTGCTTGTATCCGCGCCGATCAGGCTGCCATGCGCCTTGACCGTGAGATTGCCGCCGCCATTCGAATAGCTGGCGTTGAATGTGAGGGGATACAGCGTATCGTACGACAGCAGATTGAAGTTCGCGTCGTACGTATAGCCAAGATAGCTGCTGTAGTCGTACGTGTTGGCAGACAGGATCGGAACGCGCTGTGCCGGCGTGAAATTCGGCGTCACGGGCTCCCCTGCGGTATAGATGCCGAACGCGGTCTGAATGTCGATATTTCCCGCCGCAGCGAGCTCGAGGTCGCGCGCGCCGGTGCGGACCACGCTCGGAATCTGGACGACGGTGCCGCTGTCATTGACGTTGGCGTCAATCAGGTACGGCGCCGCGAACACGATCGAGCCTGGCTCGGGATTGGCCACCGTGGCCGCGGGACGCAGCACGGCCGGCACGACCGCCAGCGGATCGGCACCGGCGAGATCCGCGCCCGCGACCAGCCGCAGCGTCGCTGATCCGGAGCCCGCCGTCAGCGGCGCCGCGATGGCGAAGATGCTGCCGTCCGGCGAACCGACCGGCGCGGCAAAGCCGTCGCTGATGCTGCCGTTGATCAGCAGGTTTCCGGCCGCACGCAACGTCAGCACCATCGGCTCGCCATTGTAGCGATAGGTGTGCAGATCGATTCCGGAATTGGCGCTGGACGGATTTTGCAACAGCTGGAGGTCACCGCTGCTGCGTAGCTCGATGCCAGGCATCAGGTGGAAGGCGGTGACGGAGGTACCCGTCAGCGTGCCGATGCCCGTCCTGATCGTGGCCGCGGCGATATACGCCTGCGCGTCGGCGTCGGCCGTCGCCAGGCTGGCGTCGACATAGGGCGTGCCGGTGACGTCATAGGTCTTGACCGCCTCGACAACGATCTCGCGCGCGCCGGCGACCTGGACCCCGTTGTTGCTGACGCGTACGCCGGTGCTGCCGTCGCCGTTGATTGTCCGCGGCACGCGCAGCCAGACCTGTCCGCCATTGAGCGCGATGTTCGGGTCGGCGCCGACGACGCTGATCGTCGGCGCGCTGCCGGAGCCGGCGTCGACATCGAACGTCAACATGCCCGAGCTGTTGCCGGCAAGGCCGAGAAACACCGTACCGCCCCTGGCCGAGGTGGTGCCGGCATTGAGCGTCGCATGCGCGCCGAGCTCCAGATTGTTGCCGGCGATCAGGCGAATGGTCGCATCGCTGCCGCCGCTCGCATCGATCAGGCCGGCAACGGTGATGCTGCCGCTGCTCGCGGTCAACTCGACGTTGCGCGCGGTGATGTTGCCGACATTGATGTCGCCGTTCGCCAGCGTCAGCGCCTGCTCGCCCGAGAACCCCGCGATGCCGCCGAGCAGTGCACCAGCGTCACCCGACTTGAGCGTGAGGACCGCCTTGCCGCCGGCGTAGCGCGGATCGGCGCTCGCCAGCAACTGCCCGTCGAGATGGGCGGTCCCGTTCGGCGCGACGATGGTGAGCGTCCCCGCGTTGCTGCCCTGGTCGGAGTCGATGACATTGAGCGCCGGCAGCGTCACCGAGCCGAGCCGGCCGCCGCGCAGATCGACCACCGCCCCGGACGCAACAGCGACATCGCCGTTCACGGTCTGCAGCGTGACGTCGCCGGCCGGCGCAATCCGCACCACGTCGAAGAACGGCGTCACCGCGCCGCCGACATTGGTGACCGACCCGGCCTGCAGTGTGATGCCGTTCTGCGCGGTGAAGGTGATCGCGCCGGATGGCAGGTCGATGATGGTGCCCTGGACGATGCTCTGCGCCGAGACCGAGAGCGTCGCGCCGTCGGAATTGACGGCCGACTGGACGGCGCCACCGGGCCGCGCGGCGAAGCTGACCGTGCCGGCATTGGCGACGAGCTGCGTCAGCGCGCCGGCCTGCGCCGTCACCAGGGGCGCCGCGATCGTCAGACCACCGCTGACGCTGAAGGTGCCCGGCATCACCTGACCGGGGGCGTAGGACACCGTGCCGATTTTTTGCATCGTGCCCGCAGCGATCGGGCCCGCATAGGCGACGCCGCCGATCACCTGCTCGGACGCCGCCAGCGTCACGGTGTTGAAGCCACCGAAGGCAAGATTGCCGCCGCCGCCCAGCGTCAGCTGCGTCGCATCGATCTCGAAGGCGCCTTGCCCAAATCCCGTCGCAGCTGCGCCCGTTGCGCCGCCGTTCAGCGTGATCGTGTCGGCGCGGAGCCTGACGCGGTCGGCGGCGGCACCAAATCCATTGACCACGGGCGCGCTCAACGTCAGCCCGGCGAGCAGGGGCTGACCGGTCGCCGGATCCAGATCACCGAGATCGACCGAGCCATAGACGTTGATCGCGGTGGACGCCGACAGCATCAGGTTGCCGGTCGCCGGCAGATGACGCAGCGGATCACCTTCGGACAACTGCGCGAGCAGGCTGGCACTCAGATTGAAGCCCGAAGCACCTCCCGCGCCGAAATTGATCACCGGCACGCTGACCATCACGGTCGGCGCCGCAAGGCGGGCGGAAGGATCCATGCTGATCGTGTTCGAGGCGCTCAGCGCCAGCACGCTGCCGCCGAAGATTTGCGCGCCCGCGCCGATACTCAGCTTGCTCGCGCCGCCGCTCCCCATCGGCAACGTGACCGGCAGCACCGGTGCGTTGGACGCCAGCACGAATGCGCCCGCCCCACCTCCGCCGACACGCGCGAGCGCGATCGATCCCAGGGTCTTGCCGGTGTTCGGATCGTTCGGGAACAGGGTGGAGATCGCGCCGAACGAGGTCGTGTCGATCTGCGCACCGGCGCCGATCGTTATCGCCTTGCTCGCCGTCAGCATGATTTCGGGTGCGGTCAGCACCGCCCCACTATCGATCTGGAGCTGCTGCGCCGCCGGCGTGATGGTCAGCACGTTACCGTTCAGGTTGCGTGTACCGCCGATCAGAATGCTCTGCGCGCCAATGCTGTCGAGCGCACTGGCCTGCAGCCCGGTCATGCCCGGCGCTGCGGTGCCCCCCGGCGCGAGGATCTCGAGATTCGAAGCCACGATATCGGCCTGCCCGCCCCGGCCGCCGGCCGGAGCCGAGAAGTCGCCGAACCCGCCGGTGACCGGCAACGACAGACTGTTGGTTGCACTGATGACAAGTTGCCCCGCATCGAGCGGCAGATAGGGTGCCGCGATGCCGCTTGCGGCTGCTTTGGACGTATAGAACTGGCTCGCCGTGGCTTCGGCATATTGCGACTGCCGGCGGACGACCGCTCCCGGTGTGACGATGTAGGCCGAGGGCAGCGAATCGCGGATGCCTGTATTGGCGACCTCGCCAAAGCCGATCACACGGTAGGAGCCGTCACGCAGTGCAAAGTTCCGGAGCGCCGTGGCGGAGGTCTGATTCTCGGCCACGGTGACCTTGTAAGCGCCGGGCAACAACGCGTAGTGGCCCGGCAGCAAGGTATAGGTGCCCGCCGGCAGCCCCGGAATTCCGCTCAAATAGACTTGCTGACCGACCTGCAGCGCAACTGGCGCTGACGTCGTCTGCGTTGGATCGCTGAGCTGCATCTGCGGGTCGCGCGGCGCATAGCGGTTGCCGAGGCTCGGCAGGACCGCGAATGTCTGGGTGCCGTCGAGCGTATCGACCGACCCGCCGGCGCCGCTGACGAACTGCGCGCCATAGAGGTCGCCGCCGCCGGACTCGTCGATGCGCGCAGTGGGGGCCCCACCGGACGCACCCGAAACCGTCAACGCCCGGCCGTAGAACGAGATTGTCTTGGCCGACGGCGCGCTGATCGTATTCGGCGTGCCGCTATTGTCGTAGCCGTAGATCCAGTCGGTGTTGCCGAGCGGCGCGCCATACGGGATCAGCGTGCCGCCCGCCGACACCGACGTGATGCTTCCCGGGAGCAGGTTGATCGCGCGCGTGCCGGCGGGATTGTTCGGGTCTCCGAAGGTGATCTGCCCGAGCGGCGCCAGCAGGACGCCACCCTGATTGATGGTCGGGGCGATGATCTGGACGGCTCCGCCCGCTGACAGCGGCACGTAGGGCGCCTGGCCGTTGCTGGCAAAGCTGACCACGCTGTTGGGCCCCGTCGCCTGGATCAGGAACAGACTGCTCGTAATGCTTGCGTATGCATTGCTGACCGGTCCGCTGCTGATCGGGTAGATTTCCGTCCCCGTGAACGTCACGTCGCCGGCCGTCGTCAACGTGGTCGGCTTGAGGGCGTAAGAGGGTGCCGTCCTCGAGACCGGCACCAGGCGGATGTCGCCCAGGCTGTTGAACGACATGCTGGCGAAGCCAGGCAGCGACACCGCCTGCCGAACCGGAGTGCTGAAATCGATGAAGCTGGTGACGTAGCTGTAACTCGCACCGCTGCGCAGCGTGCCCTCGATGTCGATCAGGTCGGCATCGACCGCAAGACGCGCCGTACCGGCCATGGGCACCGCGCTGTAGCTGCCGAGAGGGACGTAGCTGCTGCTGGAATATTCGTTGACGTTGCGCTGACCGCCGCCGATGTCGACATAGGGCGCGCTGAGCCGAACGCTCGCGCCCGGCGTCGCACTGATGTTGCTGGCGTTGATGGTCAGGCTGCGCGCCGCGGCAAGGTTGACGTTGCCGTTGAACACCAGGGCATCGACCGCGCCGAGCGACACCGACGCGAAGCCGCCGCTGGAGATCTGGTCGGCGCCGATGAAGATATCTCCGAGCAAGCTGCCTGGGACCGCCTGCCCCTGCGACAGACCAGTCGCCATCAGCGGCGCTGCCTGGCTCACGATCGTCTGGAAGACCGGCTGCACGAACTGCGAGACCCCGGTGTTATCAGCGACATTGGTCCCGATCACCTGATCGATCGTCAGGCTGCCGCCCACAGCGCCGGCTCCACCGGCCTGCGCCTTCATGCTGGCGTCGAACAGCAGACCGAGCGATGCCCGGATCGCGATGCTACCGCCCGGAGTCGCAACTTGTGTCTGGATCAGACCGGATCGACCCGCGACCTGGAGTATCGTTCCCGATGTCCCCGACACATCAATGATCGCTCCGGCTTGCGCCACGACGACACCGAGCGGTTGCTCTCCATAAGGCTGGGTGGCCGAATAGGGGTAGTAGAGCGAGGGCTGGGCTTCCTGATTGATGTTGACCTGACCGCCATCGAGCACGGTGTTGACTGGGCGCCCGGATACATCCAGCGTCGATGTGACGAGGCCGGGCGCCAGCAACCGGGCATCCGCTCCGATCCAGAGCGTCTGCGTGGCAGCATAGGACGGCCCATTGTTGGGCGGCACGCCAACCGGCGAGCCGACCGCGACCCAGGTTCCGGTCGTGCCGGTCAAATCGAGATTGATGGTTCCCGCGGGCGCGCTGATCGTGCCGTCGACCGTCAATTGATGGCGTGCGTGAAGAGATATCGTCGCCTGAGGATCGGCATTGATCACGGCGCCCCGCTGAACATCGAGATTGCCGTTGAAGGCGTCGATCGCGCTGAGGACGAGGTTGACCGGCCCCGGCCGCAGATACGAGGGCAGCATCCGCACCGTCGCAACGCCTGCGACATCGCTGCCGGTCGGTGCCGAAATAGCCTGCGGATTCGGAACCAGATTGACCCCATGCAGCTCGAGATCGGTGCCGCCCGCGACCGTCAGGTTCTGGTAGCTGTAGAGGGCGTACTGGCTGAAGCCGCCGCTGGCAAAGAAGCCGGTCGACAGCCGCATCACGCTGGCGGGATCGACCGGCGTGAGATTGCTGGTCCCGTCGGCGTTGATGCTGCCGATCGTGCGGAGCGGAAGGATGCCGTCTCCGCCGATCTGGATCACGGGGGTGGCGATACCGAGCATGCCGCCACGGGTGAAGCCATAGGACCGCAGCACACCGTCGAGATAGACCCGGCCCGGGTAAGTCTGGGCGACCGTCGTCGAATTGTGCAGCGTCGCACCGAAACCGTCGGCGATCAGCGTGATGTTGCCACCCGTCCCGACCGGCAGGCCGTTGCTGGTCTTGATCCGGCCCGTGCTCTGCATCCAGCCGCCGCTCGACGCATCGATCACCGCTCCGTCATCGATCCGAACGCTGCCGTAGGCGATCAGCTTGACGTTGCCGCCGTCGTAGAGCGCAGGCGGGGTATCGCTGCCGCCGGTGCGATCGTTGACCCAGAGGCCACGTGTATCGATCACACTGCCCGGACGCAGTTCGATGTCGCCGGTGAAGACAGTCGTTCCCTGCAGCGCCGCATTGACGGTTACCGAGCCGGCACGCGCTACCAGTTGACCATCGATCGAAATTCCCCCGCCAGCAAAGGCGACGTTCGAGTTCAAGGTGATCGAGCCGCCGGGGGCAACCTGAAGCTTGGCGCCGCCCACGATGCTGATGGCGGGAGATACCGTGCCGCTGACCGGATCGGTCACGCCGCCGCGCGCATTGATGGTGATGCTGCCGTAGTTCGCCTGGTTGAGCAGATCGGCCGACAGATAGACGGTCTGTTGCCAGGACGGCGGCAGCGGCGACGTCGCACTCGCGAGATCCGGCGGCGCAACTGACGGCGCGATGATGCTCGCATCGGCCGCCGCGATGGTGAGCGCGGCGCCCGCCGGAAGCGAGTTGGCGGACCGCTGATAGGGCCCATTGATTGTCGCCGCAACAACCGAGGCATCGACCTCTGCTGCGCTTGCCATCACGGTCAGAGCGCCGGCGGCGCGTCCTTCGAGATAGGCGGGCTGGTACACCTGATTGGGGACCATTGGATTGGCGTAGAATTCGGTGACGCCCCAGTGAGCGTGATTGACCGTGAAGCCGACCCCGATCGAGATGTAGGTCAGGTCGGCAGGGGCCTGATTTGCGCGGTAGATCCTGCCGTCCGAGCCGACCAGCCAGGTGACCGGCACATAGCCGGCCTGATGCGCGAGCGAGCCGCCGGCAATATCGATCAGCGCACCAGGCCGCAGGATGGCATCGCCCGTGGAGTAGGCGATCACCGAACCGCCCGTGGTCAGGCGCTGGTCGATCGGACGCGCGACCTGCCCGAGCCATCCCGACACCTCGAGCAGCCCGCCTGCGGTGTAGACCCGATCCGATGCCACAGGGTCGAGATCGTGTACGTTCACCCACACGTTCTTGCTGGACAAGATGCCGCCGCGCTGCAATGGCGAGTCGCGCAACTCGTTGGCGCGCACGTTCACCTGCACCACATCGCTCGACGCCGCGACCGGCACGCCCTGCAACCCCGAAACGTCGATCAGGGAACCTGCGTCGACAAGAACCCGCGCCCCGTCGCGGTTGTAGTTCGTGTTGATCTTGGCGGTGGGATTGTCCTGCAGATAGAGCTGGTCTCCGTAGCTCGATGCTTCAAGCGCAACCCGTCCGGACGGCGCGATGATCGCAGCTCCCGGCTGCATGTTGACGAAGCCGCCCTCGACCGTAATCCGCGACTGGGCCTGCGGCTGGGTGTCCATCGCGGTCAGACCGTCCTCCTCGGGAAGTACCGCGGTGAGGCTGCCACGCGCGAGCTGCATCGCACCGGTCTGCGTCGACACCGCGTAGTGCGAGGTGCTGTCATAGCCGAACATCCCCTGCAGTCCCTGCTGCGCGGACAACAGGATCGAACCGGCCTGGTTGACCGAGGTGGTCGCCACCAGCACGCCGGATTGCTGCAAATTCATGCCGGCCAGCGTGACGTTTCCGGTCGGCGCCGCGATGAGGCCGGTGTTGCTGACCGTGCCGCCATTGAGCACATTCAACAGCAGGCCCTGCTGGCTCGTGCTGCCGCTTGTCGTGACATAAACCGACGTGCCGGCGGCGAGCGCGGCCTGGCCGCCTGGCGTGACGATACTGCCGCCGTTCTGCACATTGGCGCCGAACAGGAATACGTTCCCGCCTCCCGTGGTGACGGATTGGGGCGCCGCCGTGACGATCACAGCACCAGCCTCGACGATGATGTTGCCGGTCGGGCCGCTGCTGCTGGCGAAGATCGGGGCCTGCAGGTCGCCTGCATTGTCGAACGGCGAGCGATTGAGCAGGGCGGTCTTGAATTGCTGATCGGTGATATTGAGCGTCGACGCCACCAGCGAGCCGACATTGATCTGACTCGCGCCGCCGAAAATGATGCCGCTCTGGTTGATCAGAAGCACCTTGCCGTCAGCCTTGATGTTGCCGAGGATCTGGCTCGGCCCGACATTGCCGGTCACGCGATTGAGCGCGACCCAGTTGCTGTTGCCCTGCTGGTTGAAGACGACGTCGGTCCGGGCGCCGACATTGAAGCTCTGCCAGTTGAGGATTGCCTGCGGCGCGGTCTGGGTGATGCCGACGCTGGTGCGTCCGTTGACGCTCGCCTGGCTCGGAAGATTGGCGCCCGACCAGAGGCCCGATCCGGGCCCAGCGCCCGGCGCGACCTGGAGCCCACCCGGCGCCAGACCATCGGGCACCACCAGCTGGGGCAGCGTCCGCGACGTGCCCGAGGCCCGTGCGGCACTGCGCGCGGCCGCCTGTGCCGCCTGCATGGCCTGGATTGCCTGCGCCGCCCGCGCCAATGAACCAGAGCTTTGGGCAGCCGCGTCTGCCGCCTGCTGGGCCGCAGCGCTCGCCGCATCGGCCGCGTAACGCGGCGCCGCGACCGTCCAGGCGCCGCTCGGCGACCTCGCACTCGCAGGATACGCAGCGAGCAACAACGTCACCAGGCTGGTGCCGGCCATCAACCCGCCGCGGGACACCCGGCGCGACGCCCGCAACGGCGCAACGGCGGCCAATTCACCGCGTGCACGGGGATGATGGGTGGCTTGAGCTCGAACCGGCATGACACGTCCTTCCAGCGAACACCGCAGAGGTCACACCAGCGTGACGGGAAGCCACGCCGAAAACCGCAAGGGACTTTTGTGAAAGTTTCGTGTCACCGCAGAGCGGCCGGAAGATCGTAAGATCGTGCTCAGCTCAGCAGCACGATCCCGCCAGGCAGCAACCGCACGCGCGCATCGAACGCCTGCTGGATCTGGGTCAGAACCTCGTCCATCCGATCGATACGAAAGCGGCCACTGACGGGCAACCGTGCGATCGCGGCATTGATGATGAAGATGCGGCCAGGCCGGTAGCGGTTGATCTCCTCGACCGCATCGGATAGCGGCGTGAAGCGAAACAGCAGGAAGCCGCGCTGCCAGGCAGAGGCGGCCTCGATATCGGCAGCGGCAAGTGTCTCCCCGCGCGCGTCGTAGCGCAGTTGCTGCCCCTCCTTCATGGCGATCGCCTGGGCGCCACGCTGGACCAGCAGCTCGCCCTTGAGGCAGGTCACACAGACCGGCTGCTCGCCGCCAGCCGGCACATAGCGCACGTCGAACTGCGCCTTGTCGGCGAGAATCCAGCGGTCGGCCGCGCGTACGCCAAAGCTGCGCCCGGTCGTGGCGAATGCCGCCTCGCCGGAGAGCAACTCGATCCGTGCCGCGCCGGGATCGGCCGGCCGAAGCGCAATGCTGGTCTGCACGTTCATCTGGATCGAAACATCGCCCGGCAACGCCACGTGGCGCTGCTCGCCAGTGCCGGTCCGGTAGTCGGCCGCGAACTCCGACCAGGACGGCCACAGACCGAGCGGCGGCCGCGCAAGCACATAGACGCCCCCCGCCGCGGCAGCGGTCGCGAGCCCGCCGCCGAGCAACGCACGGCGGTTGAGCGGGCGCGAAGCGCTCGGCAACTGTCCGGTCATCATTGCCGCCCGCACATTGCGGCCGGCCGGCGCAAGGTCTCGCCACAGGCGGCTCGCGGCGGCGAAAGCGGCGACATGGTCCGCGCTCTGGGCACACCAACGCCGCAGCGCCTCGGCGTCCGCGGCGGTGGCATGTCCGGAGGTGAGATGCCGGACCCAGCCTACTGCTTCCCGCTTGAGCGGATCAAATTCCATGTCGTCCTTATCCATCGCGCTCATGGTCGGCGTCCGCCTCGTGCCCACCTGCGCCGAGATGCGGCGGCTTTTGCCACCACTCTCAAGGAGACGTTTCCAGCCGGGCGGAACCGCATGCTATCCGCCGCTCCGATCACGCCGCTTCAGACAATACTCCTGCGCCCGCTGCAGCTCTAGCTCAACCAGGCGCAGGGAAATACCGAAGCGGCGGGCTATCTCCTGCCGCGGCATCTGGTCGAGCCGCGCTGCCAGCAGAATCGCGCGGCGGCGCGGCGGCAGCTCGTGCAGGATGGCTTCCAGCCCGCGCAGATCCGAACGCGCGCGCGCCACCTGCTCCGGATCTGGCGCGCCATCGGCGATCTCGAGCAGTCCATCGACCTCGGCTGCGCTCAGGGTGCGGCTATCGGTATTGCGTTGGCGATCACGCGCCGCGTTCATGGCGACGCCAAAGATATAGCTGCCGGGATCGCGGACGACACCGACCGAATCCACCCGGGCGATGCGCAGCCAAGCGTCCTGCAGCGCCTCGCCCGCCAGCTCGGCCGATCCGAGCCGTCTTGCCAGCCGTCGCTTGAGTTCATCATAGCGCTCGACCAGCAGGCGTCTCATCAGCGTCAGGGACGCCTCGGTCATGGTGCCGCGCTGGCGCGACGCGCCGGCGAACCATTGCAGGCCATCGTCGTGCCAGGTCCCTGTGGGACGACCACCAGGGTAACCGGCTGGGCAAGGCCGGGCGGCGGCGGCGCGTCGACCTGCATCCGGCGTAGCGCGTGATCGATGCCCGCATCGACCGCGGCGCTGCCCGCCGAGCCCAGCCGCGCGAACCTCTCCACGTTGCCGGCCGGATCGATCCAGAACTGCAGCGCGATCCGATAACGGCCCGGCCGTGCATCGGCCTCCGCGCACAGTGCGGTCCGAAGGCCGGTCTGCAGCCGCGCATAATAATGATTCACCGGAACCGGCAGCGCCGCCTGCGCCGTGGCCGGTGCGGGATAAAGTACGAAAGACGTCTCTCCGAGCACACGCGCCGACAGACCGCTGCCCGCAAGCAGACGCGCAAGCGCTGTGTCCGCGGTCATGGGCCCGCGCACGGCGCTGGAATGCAGTCCGGCCGTCAGGTTGCTGTTGTAGAGGACGTTCCGGCCAGCCACGGCACCATACTGCTCGAGCGCGGCCGCCAACGGCTGGGCCGTGATATCAAAGTCGATCTGCGCCTCCTGTGCCGACACTTCCGGCGGCGCCAGAACAAGACAGACGCCGAACATCAGAGCACGGCACAGCCGAGCGCTCGACGCTCGCGCATCGGGGGTCAACTCGGCTCCTCGCGCTTACAAGCCTGTCATGGTCGGGCGGGGACGATAGGCAGGCTGTGTAACAATCTCATGTCAGCAGGGACGGATGGCCGACATGCCCCGAAGCGGATGCGGTTCTTTGGTGGGCGCACCAGGCACCGAATTCGCGACCTGGCCGGTGTCAACCGCCCGCAGAGGCTACCGGACGCCGGTCGGCATCTACCGTCCCTATCAATTGGAGCGGATGCATTATTCCAAACTCTACGACTACACTCCGATGCCGTATTCGATCTTCTTTCACGCCGGATACGCCGTTCACGGCACCACTGAAGTCCGCAATCTGGGTCGTCCGGTGTCTCACGGCTGCGTCAGGCTCGGCCCGGACGATGCGAGATCACTATTCCAGTTGGTTCAAAGCCAGGGATTGCAAAACACGACGATCGAGATCGTCGAGTAGCGCCAGGATAGCGTCAATCGACACCACTTCAGTCAACGCAGTTTCAGTCAGTTGGCGCGATCAGGATCGCCTTTAGACGACGCGCAAGCAATTCTGACACTCCGGCCCGATTGAGATGACCAGTATCGCAATAGAACCGCGGCTCCTCCAGCTCGGCGGAGAAAGTGCAGAAGCCAATACCCAAATTCGCGAATGCCGCCGTTACCGCTTCATCAAACGCGACCTCATTCGGCAGGAGAGCTCGGAACCGAACGGACGCGCGCATCTTAACGACAGCGACACGGACATTTCGCTGCTTTGCAAATTCAAGCAGCTTCACAAGTTCCGTCGAATAGCGGGCCGCCACTGCTTGACGTCCCGGCCTCCGGGAAAAGGTAAGCAATCCGACTTAGTGGCTGATCCTGAGCGACCGGTAGGCACGATCGACTTGCAACTCTTCCTCCCAGACGTCTTGCAGGCTCTTGCCACGGCGAGTTTCAGTTCGGCGTGAAACGAGCGTGTCGCTCGCCGCTTTCTGAGCGCCTCCCTTGTTGATTGAGATCAAGGAGGCTTTGTCTTCTCGGCATATAGTTTAACAGTTCAGCAACCTCAAAGGAGAGTATTCGCCATGGCGGAAGCTGCGACCAAGTTACCCGTCAAGACCGAAGGGGCTCCGGCTGCGCAACCGACAAGGTCCTCGGATTGGCAACCGTTCGAAGCTCTTCGCAATCAGGTCGATCGGCTGTTTCATGAGTTCCAGACTGGATTCCTGCAGGCTCCGTCCTATCGTTCGTTGTTGGACATCGAGCCCTTCTGGCGCCGTGATTACGGGTTCAATGTCACGCCGGCTATCGACAT
This sequence comes from Bradyrhizobium sp. USDA 4011, assembly GCF_054063415.1. NCBI lineage: Bacteria > Pseudomonadati > Pseudomonadota > Alphaproteobacteria > Hyphomicrobiales > Nitrobacteraceae > Bradyrhizobium > Bradyrhizobium sp. USDA 4011. The sequence goes on along the minus strand of NZ_JBSSGG010000001.1, from coordinate 6,950,338 downwards.
CGTCGAAAAGGACAAGGCGTTCGAGGTGACCGCCGAACTGCCGGGCCTCGATGTCAAGAACATCGATCTTCAGCTTTCCGACAATGTGCTGACGATCAAGGGCGAAAAGCAGGAAGAGAAAGAAGAGAAGGCCAAGGACCACTACGTTTCGGAGCGTCGTTACGGCTCGTTCCGTCGATCACTTCAGGTGCCCGGGACCGTCGACACCGACAAAATCGAAGCACATTTCAAGGGGGGCGTTCTGACCGTCACCCTTCCGAAGTCGCCGGAAGCGCAGAAGAAGCAGAAGACTATCCCTGTGACCCCGAAGTGAGTGAACCGCTGGCCTCACCGTCGTACGTGATCGGTGAGGCCGCAGCGTTTTGACGATGGCGCCCGGAGACGCAGCTAAATGGCCCATAAGCAGATCCTGTTTCATTCCGCGGCCCGAGAGAAAATCCTGCGCGGCGCAACGCTGCTGGCGGATGCTGTCCGCGTTACGCTCGGCCCCAAGTCGAAATCGGTCCTGATTCAGAAGAGCTGGGGGGCGCCGATCGTCTGCAATGACGGCGTTACCATCGCTAAGGAATTTGACCTAAAGGATCCGGAAGAGAACCTCGGCGCTCAAGTGCTTCGCCAGGCCGCGGAGAGAACCGGCGACGTTGTCGGCGATGGCACCAGCACGTCGACCATTCTTGCCCACGCTATTCTTGCCGATGGCGTGCGCAACGTTGTGGCTGGAGCCAGCGCGATCGATCTCAAGCGAGGACTTGATCGGGCAGCCCGCGTCGCGATCGAGGCGCTTCACGGAATGTCGCGCCCGGTGAATTCCAAAGCGGAGAAGGCTCAGGTTGCAACCATTTCAGCCCACAATGACGCCGCGGTGGGCACCCTGGTGGCCGACGCCATCGAGAAGGTCGGCGGCGAAGGCGTGATCTCTGTCGAGGAATCGAAGACCACCGAGACCACACTGGATGTCGTCGAAGGCATGAAGTTCGATCGTGGCTTTATTTCACCTTACTTTGTAACCGACGCGGAGCGCATGGAAGCGGTCCTTGAAGATCCGTTTGTGCTGCTTTGCGACCACAAAATCGGCGCCTTGCGCGATCTTGTTCCCATCCTGGAGCAGGTCGCCAAGTCGGGCCGATCGCTATTGATCGTCGCCGAAGACATCGAGGGGGAAGCACTAGCGACCCTGATCGTCAATCAGCTTAGAGGCGTCCTTAAGGGCTGCGCCGTCAAGGCGCCCGGCTTCGGAGATCGGCGAAAGGCAATGCTGGAGGACATCGCAATATTGACCGGTGCACAGGTCGTGTCCGAAGAACTCGGATTGAAGCTCGAGAGCGTGACGCTGCAACAGCTGGGGCGCGCCTCACGGGTGGTGGCCGACAAGGAGAATACCACGCTGATCGGCAGCGGCGGCGATCGCTCCCGGATCGAAGCGCGCATTCAACAGATCCGGCGAGAAATCGAGAAGACAACCAGCGACTACGATCGCGAGAAACTCGAGGAGCGGCTTGCCAAGCTCGTCGGCGGCGTTGCCGTCATTCGCGTCGGAGCTCCGACCGAGGCCGAGATGAAGGCAAGGAAGGAGGCGCTGGATGATGCCATCAGTTCCACCAAGGCCGCAGTGGCCGAAGGAATTGTGCCTGGCGGCGGTCTCGCACTACTGAAGTGCATCGACGCGGTCACGCGGGAAGAAACCACCTGCGAAGGTGACGAAAAGACCGGCATCCAGATCCTGAGACGAGCGCTCGAAGCACCGGCGCGGCAGATTGCGGAGAATTCCGCTGTAGATGGTGGCGTGGTGGTTGCTCGCATGCTGGCAGGCCAGGGCAACTTTGGTTTCGACGCCGCGCGCAAGGAATACGTCGATCTTGTCGAGGCCGGTATCGTCGATCCAGCAAAGGTGGTGCGAACCGCACTGGAAAATGCAGTCTCCGTCGCCAGCGTGCTGCTGCTCACCGAAGCGACGATGACGGAAATTCCGGAGGCGAAGAGGGAACGGCCGGCCGAGCCGGAGATAACCATGTAGCTGACTTGCTAACGGCGGCGGCGAAAGAGGAGCGCCTACCTCAGGCGAGATTTCCTGTCCGCGGGAAGTGTGTTTGCGCAAGGCGCTACGCCTGCTGCATCCGACACTAGGCGGAGCCGGCGCGCTTCCAAACAATGAGAAGCAGCTTCGGATTATCAATCTGCCGCGACCAATCGCCGACTTGTCGACCACTTGATCTCGCTCAACACCAGACCGGTTATAGGGGCTCATACAAGATTGACCTTTCAACTCGTGAGCCGTGCGATGACAAAAGCACTACCCCTTCCCAATTTGTCGATCTCTCCGGAGAAGGCGTTCTTCATTGTCGCCATGGCGCGCCGGTACGACGCCAAGGACGGCGTCACCGATCCAGAATCGGGCTCCAACGCCACCGATGACGGCATGCGCTCCGTGCTTGAGGACCGAAAGGATGATCCGGTTCGTGCCGAACTCGACAGCTTCATCCACGATTTGAACGAGGACGAGCAGATAGATTTGGTTGCCCTCGCCTGGCTCGGACGCGGCGACGGGAGCATCGAGAATTGGGATGAACTTCGCGCCGAAGCTTCCCGTGCGCATAACAAGCGAACGGCCGCTTACTTATTGGAAATGCCTTTATTGTCCGATTATCTGGAGGAAGCCCTTTCGAAATTCGGCCATTCTGCAGAAGAATATGAAGGATCGCTCCTATAGGCCATCTCCATCAGTCATGAATGCCGACGCTCTGTATCGATCCGCAATCAAGCTGCATTCCATGCGCGGAACGTGTGTCCTGCGGCCTTTAACCGTGTCGTCGGTGCATCCGGAACCCGCAGACCGCACCGCGTGGGCGGCCGTCAGATGATCCCACATCCAAGACCGCGTTCAGTGCTGTCGCGCGAATCTCCCGGCTAAGTGCCCGCTCCAGGCCGAGAGGCGGTGCCTAAACCGCGGCCGGCATACCACAGGGCGCTCCGTACTTTTCCCTATGGAATCGACCCGAATTTTCGGCAGACACTTCCGTTGCTATCTGCAGAGCCTGTGGATCTCGTCCCGTAGGAGACGGAACATGACTCAGGTATATTTTCATTGCTCCAACATTGAAGGTGTCCTGATCGATCGAAGCGGCGTCGCTGTAGGCGACCTGGCTGAGGCATGTGATCATGCCACCCTTGTCGTGCAATCGCTCATCACGGCGCCCAACTTGGAAGATTGGCGGAGCTGGGTCTTGCACGTCAGTGACGATTGCGGCGAAGAGATACTGATCCTCCCCTTTGCGTCCGTGCTCGGCAAGCCACATTGAGAGGGGATCATGTGGATCGCACAAGCACACCCGCATTCGCCGGCGTCGCGCCAACGCTTGAAATCGATCATGACGAAGTGGCACAAGCTAATCAGAGCTGCCCGTGATCCCTATCGACCGGAGCTTCACTACATGCGAGGACCCGGGCCAAAGTGGCACGAAAAGCATCGAAGTCGCACCGGATGCGCTTGATCCAATCAGAACTACTCGCTTCTCTTGGCTGGCCTTGGGCCGTCATGTACGCTGCGCTTGGTCATCCCTTTTCTTAGGAAGAGCCTCTTTCTTCGTCCTCTTTCTTTTCTTCGTCGGCGAGCAGCTTCAGCAGCGCCTTGCGCTCCCCCTCCGTATGCAGGGGAATCGCACGTGCGCGGCTGCAAGTATTTGCCAAATCGGGAGAAAGAGATTCTGAAGGTCGCTCCTGATCTAGAGGGAGCGGCCGATGCAACGATTTGCCGAGTGCTTTGAAGATTTGCCCGACCCGCGGGCCGACAACGCGCTGCATGACCTGACCGAGATCTTGTTCATCGCACTGATGGCGACGCTGTGCGGGGCGACGAGTTGCACCGACATGGCACTGTTTGCCCGGATGAAGGCCTATCTTTGGCAGGATGTGCTGGAGCTCAAGAATGGCCTGCCGAGCCACGACACGTTCAGCCGGGTATTCCGGATGCTCGATCCGAAGGCGTTCGAGGTCGCGTTCCGGCGTTTTATGACGGCCTTTGCGCAAGGCGCGAAGATCAAGCGGCCGCGCGGGGTGATCGCGCTCGACGGCAAGGCGTTGCGGCGGGGTTACGAACGCGGCAAGAGCCACATGCCGCCGGTGATGGTGACCGCCTGGGCGGAGCAGACGCGCATGGCGCTCGCCAATGTGCTGGCGCCGAACAACAACGAAGCCGACGGTGCCCTGCAGTTGCTTGCGCTTCTGCAACTCAAGGGCTGCGTGGTCACGGCCGATGCCCTGCATTGCCACCGCGGGATGGCCGAAGCGATTGTGGCACGGGGCGGTGACTACGTGCTGGCGGTGAAGGCGAACCAGCCCGCTCTGTTGGAGGATGCCAAAGCCGCAATCCGCGCCGTCAAACGCAAGGGCAAGACCTCGCTGACCACCATCGATGCGGAACATGGACGCAACGAGAAGCGTGTGGCGCTGGTCGCATCGGTTCCTGGCATGGCCAAGAAGCACGACTTTCCGGGCCTCAAAGCTGTCGCCCGCATCACCAGCAAGCGGGGACAGGACGACACGGTCGAGCGCTACTTCCTGATGAGCCGCCCCTACAGCCGCAAAGAGGTCCTGCGCATCGTCCGTGCTCATTGGGGCATCGAAAATCGCCTGCACTGGCCGCTCGACGTCACCCTCGACGAGGACCTCGCCCGCAATCGCAAGGACAACGGACCGGCCAACCTGGCCGTGCTCAGGCGTCTGGCTCTCAACGTCGCCCAAGCCCACCCGGACACGACAGTCTCCCTGCGCGGCAAGCTCAAGCGCGCCGGATGGAACGATGCATTCCTCTTCGAACTCCTCGGCCACATGCGATAGCCCTGCCTCCGTATGCGGCTCTTCGAGGCGCTTTCGAAAAGCGCCAAGTTTTCCTGGTGGATGAACTTCTCCACGGCAGCCTCCTGGAAGGCATTGAGCAAGCTTCATGAAGCTCTCTCTTCGACTGCAGTCCAGTGCTCAATCTGGATTGTTTGGAGGCAGAACGCCGCACTCAAGATGGCTTTGCCCAGTCATTCACTGGCCCGAGCCTCACTTGGCAGCGGCCTGGAATCTCAGTCCTCGAACAAGGGCGGGTCCGGTTGGTCGCTGCGCTCGATTTGCTCGACCGACTGGTTGTGTTCTACTGGGATCTCGCGTTCGACGTCAACCTGCTCGTCTTCGATCAGGCCCGAGGCTTCGCCTGTCTGTTCGGAGAGAGGCGCACGCCCTTTCCGTGGAGGCGATGCTGATTGCGAAACATTCCGCTGGCTTGTGTATCGCATGTGCCTCGCAACTCATGACCTCAATGGGACATCAGACAGCAGATCGGCTCGAGGTTAGCAAATCGCGCGTCATACCGCCAAAGACCCACTCGTTGAGCCGGCTGTGGCCGTAAGCCCCGGTCACCAGCAAATCGGCCCCCTCGTCTTCGGCCAGCCCAACCAGAAGCGCGCGTAGGACATGGCGGCTCCTCATTGGCAATAGAAACATACGACCACGTCTCGGCCCAATCCTCTTGACTCAAATCAAATCCTTGCGGGCAGCCCGGTTCAGATGAAGCCGCTTCAGGCGGCGTCAAGATGCCTTTCAATTTCGCTGATTGGAATTTTCGTCAGGTCCTTGTTTATCTCGGCAACAATGCACGCCTTGACATCGGAATGGAACGAATTTCGCAACTCAGCGAGCGTTCTCGGTGGCGCTACCACAATGAGGGCCTTCGCCCTGCTGGTCCGAACCAGCTTTTCCATGGCTGCGGCGACCTTTCGCGCAAAGTGATGCTCTTCGATATCATGCCAATCGGTTGTTTCGAGAGCGCTACGACGGCCTGGCAGTGCCGCTTCGCTCATACGTCCCGGTCGGTCGCTGCCCTGATCGTGAGTTGACGGATTTACGTCTTCAAAAACCTCCTCAGCCCTGAGATTTGGAGATATCGCGTCGCCATCATTTCGCAGGAACAAGGCCTTTCGGCCGTCGCCGACAAACACCAGGGCGTTATGCGGGATCTTTAGCATGTTCGTGCGCTCCTCTTACCGGCACCTGTACCCGAGCCACGTTTCCCCACTTTGGCCGTTCACACGCCGAACGGATAGGTATCAGGAAGCCCCTTGATCTCAGCGGTCTCCAGCGGGGTCACGGCACGGGTATCGTCGAACCAGATGTACTCATCAAACTGTTGCGGCAGGGTGGCCCGGAAGTAATGGCTCGCGAGTTCAGTCTCGGGCCGGTAGATTACGCCGATTGCCCGCTCAAGACGCTCCTTGCCAAGACCGGCCGGCCCGCACAGATCGCTGCGGCCGCGCAAACCAAGCATAAAGCGCGCCAGCCCGGTTGCGTGACATAACTGCTCGTAGCTATTCGGGACCGAAAGTCGAACCTTCTTCACTTCCATCGGACCATCCCAGTCTGATGCTGCGGCAACCGTCCCGCTGTGGGTGCCGAACCCGACCAGATAGGCCAGCTCCCCGAACTCCTTGCGGCACAGTTGACCGAGATTGTACTCGCCGCGAACAGCCATCTCGGTCGCTCCTGCGTTGCCCACGTGCGAATTGTGCGCCCATACCACGGCTTTGCTGTCCGGGCCGTGAAACGCGAGCAAATTCTTCAGCGTCTCGAACATATGGCTGTCGCGCAAGTTCCAGGACGCGCGTGAGCCGTAATACATGACGCGATAATAGCGCTCCGCGTTCGCAACGAGACGCGCGTTCTGTTCGGCATCGAGAAAACGTTCGCCATCATGCTCGGCGTAAGTTCGGCGCTTTGCCAGAAGGTCGGTGAGGGCGCCTACCACGTGAGATTCGCATGTGGGATAGGATCCGGTCAACGCCGCATGACCGTACGTGGCCGGGTCGCGCTGCCAAGGCGTCAGGCAACCGTAGCGTTCGCGGGCGACGCTCGCCGATTCCGGGTCGACATCATCGAGGTAGTTCAGGACGGAGCGGATCGAGTCATAGAGGCTGTAGAGATCAAGACCATGAAATGCAACGCGCTTGTTGCGTTCGAGTGTGCCATTGTGTTTGCGAAGCCAACTGACGAAATCGCGCACCTCGGTGTTTCGCCACATCCAGGTCGGAAACCGCGCAAAAGCAGTCCACTCGGACGGCGGATACTGGAAGTGTCGCGCGTAATGGTCGACGCGCGCGGCATCTGGCCAGTCGGCCTCGATTGCAATAAAGCGAAAGCCCTTCTCGACGACGAGATCGTGGGTGATGCGCTCACGCATCCGGTAGAATTCCGAGGTGCCATGGGTCGCCTCGCCGAGCAGCACGATCCGAGCTGGGCCAACCCGGTCCATCAAGGGGTTGAGATCGGCAGTCTGGATCGATGAAAACGATTCAGCAGCATCCGCAAGTTTACGGACCAATTGTTCGTCCGTTGATACAGGACGCGACACCCGGCGCGCACGCGCGGGGCCGCCGCCTCTGGCGGTCTCCCAACCCTCTTCCCCGATCAATGGAACGAAGCGAACGTCGGCAATATCTTCGCTGCGATACTCGTTGGTTGAAACGCGGGTGACCCGCACCAATTCCTGACTGCGTTGGTCCGCCCCCACCGGGATCACCAGCCGGCCCCCGATCTTCAACTGCTCCTTGAGAGATTCCGGAACTTGCGGCCCGCCGGCGGCGACCACGATGGCATCAAACGGAGCGTGGTCCGGCCACCCCTTAGTGCCATCGCCATGCAGGACATGAACGTTGTCATAACCGAACTCGACCAGTGTCGACGCGGCTTTCTCGGCGAGCGTGCCGAGCCGTTCGACCGTGTAGACGTTGGCCGCGATCTCCGACAGCACCGCCGCGGCATAGCCGGAGCCTGCTCCGATCTCGAGAACCTTTTCTCCGCCTTTGAGCATCAAGGCCTCGATCATGAAGGCGACGATGTAGGGCTGCGAAATCGTCTGATCGCCCGCGATCGGAAGCGGCGAATCCTCGTAGGCAAATTCACGAAGTTTTGTTGGCAGGAACACTTCGCGCGGCACCTTCCGCATCGCATCAAGTACCAACTCGTCGCATACGCCGCGCGCGGCGATATCTCGCTCGACCATCCGCCTCCGAAGCGCTGTCATTTCACTGGAAGGCGGGTCTTTGAAGGTCGGAACTGCCATGATGATGGCTCTCTGCCGAGGTTAACTTATCAATTATCGACAATAATGCCTACGACCGTTGCGACCCAATAAGTTCCATTGACAGGATCGAAAGTGGCCACGCCAGCCGACTGGCGTTGCGTCCGTAGCACTCGCGGACGCTGTGGAGATGGCTGCCGCGAGCAGCGGAGCCGCCGAAACAGTCCCGCCTGCCAACACGACGATGGCGATCGCACTGGCCGCAATCATTTTTTCTAAGATATTCGCGTTGTCGTCCGAGCAGTTTGATCGACATCAAGGGCGACCGGCGGATCGGACCCAAATGCGGTTCGTCGAATCGGCCGTGCAGGCCATGCGTCCGGGGCATTTTTATGCGCTTAGGCCGACTGGCCCTGTCCACTCGGCGGCGAAAGATGATCACTCCTATTTTTCTCGGGCGAGAGACTATGGCACCCAGCGTAGAATGACCGGCCGCTTGCGCGAACCGCTGGCTGGCAACTCTCGTGGCACGCCCAAGATTATTGGGGCAACGGCCGCGCCGCTTTCCGGAATTCCAAGCTCCGCCTTTATGTCAGGCGTATTCAGGATGCCGACCGCGAACCCGATGCAACAGGTGCCAAGCCCCTGCGCCGTGGCTGCAAGCATGAGATTCTGTGCCGCCAACCAGCAATCCGCCTCGACGAACGGACCCTTGGCCTTGCAACACACGACGATGAGCGTGCCAGCGTCATAGAAGACGTTGAAGTTGGGGTCAGAAAGCACCGCCAATGCGCGCGGCTCGGCCTTTTGGAAATGCGATGTTGCCTGCTGCTGGCCGAGCAGCAGGGCCTTGGCACGGTCGGAATACTGTCGCAAGCGCGCCCTGTCCTGAATAACGACAAACGCCCAAGGCTCTGCATGAAGCGCCGTGGGCGCCTGCACGGCCGCACCAAGCAACTGTTCGATCGTGCCTCGTTCAATTTCGTCGGGCGTATAACTTCTCACTGCCCGCCGCTGATAGATTGCAGTCAGAGTGTCGAGCTTGGAATAGGTCAGCATCGGCCTTCTCCTTGTCAAAAATTAAATGTTAGACCTCTACGGCATTCGCACCTTGACCCGGCGCAACCGCGTACCAGCCATGGGCGCTGCTTGGCCGATCCAGCACCGGCGCCCGCACTGGCAGGTTGATGCGCATCAAGCCGCGACAGTATGATCCGTGCTATTTTGAAAGGTAATCATTTGGAAAATCATTTCCGTGGGCCTGAGGCCGATCAGGCCGAGCCGCGAACCTTCTGCTCCGCGGGCAAGTCAGCGGAGTGAAGGCAGATCAACCGAGAGCCACATGCCCTACCGCTCGAATGACGACCTCCCCTTCCCGATCCGCAATCACCTGCCCCCTCATGCCCAGGCCATCTATCGCGAGGCCTTCAACCACTGCTTTGCCGCGCATGCGGGAGACCGCAGGCAGGAAGAAGTCGCTCACCGGACCGCATGGTCTGCGGTTAAGCGATCTTACGTCAAACTCGGCGATCATTGGGTTGCCCGCTCGGATCGTTGCTAGACTACGGCCGGCCGCCCAGTGTCGCGCAAACAGGGCTGCGCGAGCACTGACAGACCTAATAGGCTATGGATCTGCACAAGGCTGGTGGCGAGCCGCCCCGGGGCGCCTAATGCGACATCATCAGGCAGATTGGAGCTTGCTGGAGCAAGCTCCGCGTCATGCCGCCGAACATCCATTCACCGAGCCGGCTATGCCCATAGCCTCCGGTGACGGTCAGGTCCGCGCCTTCGTTCCTCGCCAGTCTGATGAGGTAATCTCCGTACGGCTCGGCCGAATGAACGCGGACCTCGAACTGGCAACTGACGCTATGCCGCTCAAGAAAGCTTGCGACATCACGCGGCCGAGCCGGAGTATGGCTCGAGCCCGGAATCACCCCATGTGTGAAAACGTGCCCTAGCAAAGAGTGCGCAGAATTGTCTTCTCTCTTCTGTCTACGCTGAGCGCCAGATTCTATTTTGTCTTGTTCAGCGAAATCGAGACAAACCTTCTACGCTCAGGTTTGTCGGCGGAGTTTTCACCCAGCCCTGGGCCCGTAGCGGTCATGCCGCTGGGGTCGCCGCAGGTCCGCTCGGCTACGATTCCTCAGAACCCGAAGAATTTCTTCCGCAGCGCGTCCTCGTATTTCGCCTTCGCTTCCTTCACAGTTTTGCGCAGTTCTTCCTCTTCGAAATGCGCCTGCTCCCAATTGTCGACATCGGCGACGTCGTGGTTGACGGAAGCGAGTGCCTCCTCGTTACGGATTGCGGCTATCCAGGCTTCTACGGCGGCCTTGTAGGCGGCCTGCATTTCGTCCAGTTCCAGGTGCTCGCTCATGGCAGTCCCCCTGTGTGAAAGAGATCAAAGGTTTATAATAAGGCCGAATGAACAAGCGACGACACCGCAAGCTGTACGGTTTTCGCGCTCTGCGCGCTTCAGGATTGCCGGGAGCCCATGCGGAACGCGATCAGTGGCGGCCCGCGCCGGAATTTGGTGTAACGCAGCTCAGACGTGATCGCAGAATCCTTGGGCCGGCTTAATCGGCAGCGCCTTCTTCTGCGGGTCGAACAGCGGCTCGAAGCCGTTGTAGCAATCGGCTTGCAGGATACCGGCGAAGGCGGCCAGATGCTTCTGGGGATGCTCGCCTCGTCGGTCGCTCGAGGCGTAATAGACCGCCGCCAGTGGCGAAGGCCCGGCGAAGGGCCGATCATCCCGCACGCAGGTCCAGATCCGCCCGGTCGTGCACTTGCCCTTCGCGGGATGGTAGCGTCATCGCCATACGAGGAATGAAGAGGCCGCCAACTGAGGCAGCCTTACTCTGCCGCGCCTGGTTTCGAATTTTTGGCGTGCCAGTCCGGGAGCTTGGCTTCCTCTTCGGCCAATAGCCTGCGCAGCAACGCGGTTTTCACCGTGTCCGTTTCGGTCGCCAAGAGCCGTTTGAAGTGGGCGATATTCGCCGTGAAGATGAAGTCCGCCACGGCCTAATCCACGTACAATCACAGGAACCAAGACGGCACCGTGTCACAACCTCCGTTTGCAAACATCATGTTACTAAGTAGCGGCGGCGCCCGTAAGACTACGGGCTTATGCACGGAAGAAAGCTTACGGCGAGGCGACCTTACTTCTCCCCCGCCAATTTTCCGGTCTTTAGATTGATAAGATGGAGCCCGGAGCAGGCTGAGCATTCCACAACCTGGTATTCGTCGGCCGACGCGGGCTGGTGTTCCAGCCTGTGCTGAACGTTCAGGCGAGTCTGCTGGCATTTGAAGATGACGTGTCGAGTCATGCTTCGGCTTATGTCTAAGGTAGATGGGTGGCGGCAACTCCGGAGAACTACTTAGGGTGCGACTTTCCGTCCTCGATCAACGTCCCCGAACATTGTCCATTCGACGAGTTTAGCCGAATCTATGATTTGGCGTATGATCTGCAATTGACGGGCTGTACGACCTTCCGACCCAATCCCGTGACCGGAATGGTCCTGAGTGAGGATGAGACCGGCGTCGAGGCGCGCACTGCTGTGTGGTCTAGCGGGAGGCGGACTAAGTGCGTGGATGGTCCAGACATTCACAAGCGGTCGGCCGTCGCGTAGTGATCGATGGCGGCCAAAAGCATATTGACCTGTCCGTTGCCCCACAGAGGCAGTAGGACTCTGGAGAAGCTGTAGCCGGATAACAGTGTCAGGCGAAGGAACGTCGGCGCGGCGGCCTCCACCGTGGCGCTGCTCTGGGCGCGCAGAAAGCTGAAGTTCACGTTCGGCGATATCTCGTCGAGGAAGCCTCCAACCACCGTAGCACCCTGCAAGCTATCGCTCATGAATTCGAAGCGGTAGCGCTCCGGCGACTCGGACACGCTCAGCAAGAAAGGAGTTCCCGGCAGATTGGGTAGGCTCTGAACACCGAGGTCGTCAGCAAAAGGCATTCCATTCTCGCCGCGCCTTAGGCCCTTCCAGATAGAGACGACTGGCTGCAGTCTGGCATCGAGGCGATCAGGAACCGGAAAGGGATTGTGGCAGCGCATCATCTCGCTCATGTGACTGAGAACTACAATTAAAATCTAGATGGTTCTTTCAGCCCCCTCTTGATCTTCATCAATCGGACAATCGATAGGCTCTGCATTGTTTCTTTATTCACGGCATTCAAAGGGCGGCAATGGTCAAGATACAAGGTGCGCCGCAGATGTCACTGGCGCCGAACTCCGGTTTCGTGTGGGGCGTTTCGACGTCAAGTTTTCAAATCGAAGGTGCGGCGCGCATCGATGGTCGCGGCGACAGCATCTGGGATGTCTATTGCCGCGAGCCCGGCCGCGTCAAAAATGGCGATACCGGCGAAACCGCTTGCGATCACTATCACCGCTACAAGGAAGACGTTGCGCTTATGCGCGATCTTGGCATCGACGCATACCGCTTCTCGATCTCGTGGCCGCGGGTTCTGTCCAAAGGACGCGGCGCAGCCAACGAGGCCGGGCTGGCCTTCTACGATAGATTGATCGATGAGCTGCTCGCATCAGGCATCGAACCCTGGATATGCCTCTATCACTGGGATCTGCCGCTGGCCCTCCACGAGCTTGGTGGCTGGCAGAACCGGGATATCGCAGGATGGTTTGCCGATTACACGGCACTCATCGCACGACGCTATGGCGACCGCGTCAGACGGTTTGCAACGTTCAATGAACCGTGCGTCTTCACGCTGTTCGGATATGGTTTCGGCTGGAACGCGCCGGGGATCGCCGACGCCGACGCCCTGCACAAGGCCATCCACCACGTCAATCTGAGCCATGGCGCTGCCCTTGAGGTGCTCCGGGCCGCGGTCCCCCACGCCTCGCTCGGCGCTATACACAATCAACAGCCGTGCCTTCCGGCTGGTCCGAATGCTGACGATGCGGCTGCCGCGAGGCATTTTGCCGAATACTGGAACGATGCGTTTCCCTATCCGCAGTACTTCGCGTCCTACCCTCCTGCGCTGGCGAAGGCGATCGAACCCTTCCAAAAACCCGGCGATATGGCGCTGATCGCCGGGCCGGTCGACTGGTTCGGGCTGAATCACTACTCGCCGCATTACATCAAGACAGATACCAATGTCATCGGGGCTACTTTCGGTGCGCCGCCACCGGACGTGCCAAGAACCACAATTGGATGGCCAATCGAGCCTGAGGCCTTTCGCGATACCCTGCTCGACATTCATCGCCGCTTCGGCTTGCCGATCTACGTCACGGAGAACGGAACCGCATCCGACGACACTCCCGACAGCTCCGGTCACGTCGACGATGTTGGGCGGATTGCCTATTTGCAAGCCTATACCGATGCCATGCAGGACGCGATCGCAGCGGGTGCGGATGTCCGTGGCTATTTTGTGTGGTCGTTGCTGGACAATTTTGAATGGACCTCTGGCTATGATCAGCGCTTTGGCCTGGTTTACGTCGACTTCCCCACGCAACGGCGCATACCCAAAGCTTCGGCCCGATGGTACGCCAGCCTCATCACGGGAAAACGAAGACCTTCAGTTCCGCAAATCAGCAAAAATTCTGCTGAAGCAATAACGGCAACGCGATGAGCGACCGTCGATCGAGGAACGAGCAGGCTCTTCTCGCGGACATCGGCGGCACCAACGCACGCTTCGCGCTTGCGCAGCGAGACGAAATTGGGCCGATCGAGCATCTCAGGGTTGCCGATTTTTCGAGCGCGACCGAGGCGATCGCTGCTTTCCTCACCCGTCGCGCAGGCGCCTCGCCTACAGCCGCGGTCCTCGGGGTCGCGGGGCCGGTGGAGAACAATCGCTGCTTTATCACCAACAGCCGATGGATGGTCGATGCGACTGACCTGCAGAGCAGGCTTGGGTTCGGGACAATTCATCTCCTCAACGATTTCGAAGCTGTCGCCTGGTCGCTGCCGGCACTGCAACCGTCCGATCTCTTCGCCATTGGACGGCATCCTCCGGCAACTGGCGCAGCCATGCTTGTGGTCGGGCCGGGCACCGGCTTTGGCGCAGCTTGCCTCTTTCCACGGGTGCCGTTGGTGGCGATCACTGAAGCCGGTCACGCGACGCTTCCTGCGACTTCCGAAAGGGAGGAGCGTGTCATCGGCCAACTGCGCCGGCGCTTCGAGCATGTATCCGTGGAGCGCGTTCTGTCCGGGTCCGGCCTTGCAAACCTGTATCAGGCGCTCGCCGCGATCGATGGCGTGGCAGTGCCGGACCGTGATCCCGCAGGGATCACTCAAGCGGCACTGGACAAGAGTTGTGACGTCTGCTGTGCGGCACTCGATATGTTCTGTTCCCTGCTCGGCGCCGTCGCCGGAGATCTCGCGCTGAACTTCTGCGCCCGAGGCGGGGTCTATATCGCGGGCGGCATCGTGCCGCGCTTTGCGGATCGCCTCATCGAATCGAAATTTCGAGCGCAATTCGAAAACAAGGGACGCTTTGAACGCTATCTTCGCGGTATTCCGACCAGCGTCATTATCCACCCCGACAGCAGCTTCATTGGGCTCAAGGCGTTCTTCGATCGAAATATAGCAAGCACTGACACATAGGCGGTTCATGCCAGGTCATGATAGATATTGTGACGATCACGCCTAATCCGGCAGTCGATCTGTCGACATCGGTTGAGAAGATCCTCCCGGTCTACAAGCTGCGGGGCACGTCGCAACAACGCGATCCCGGAGGTGGCGGCATCAATGTGGCGCGCGTCATTCGACGCTTAGGCGGAGATGTCCGCGCAATCTACCCCGTCGGCGGCGCCACTGGAGATTTGCTGCGCAGATTGCTCGATAGGGAGGGAGTGCCAAGTCAAACTTTCCCTATCACGGAGGAAACGCGGGAAGACTTCTTCGTTACTGAAGCCAGCACTGGCCGGCCGTTCCGCTTCATCCTGCCCGGACCGAGCCTCAGTGAGGGGGAGTGGCAACAATGTCTGACATTGCTCTGCAAGATCGAGCCATTTCCCCGCTTTGTGGTCGCAAGCGGAAGTCTGCCGCGAGGGGTTCCCGACGATTTCTATGCAAGGGTGACGAGAATTGCGACGCGGCTCGGCGCAAAAATGGTTCTTGATACATCGGGCCCAGCACTTGCTGCCGCCGTCGCCGAAGGAGTCGATTTGATCAAGCCGAATTTGCGGGAAATGCGGGAGTTGGCCGGCCACGAGCTAAACGATGCCGGCGAATGGGAAGCCTCCGCCAAAGCTCTCGTCCATAACGGCAAAGTAGGCACCGTTGCCCTGACCATGGGCCATCTCGGCGCGGTGCTGGTGACTCGCGACCGGGTGTTGCGAGCTGAGCGGCTTCCCATCACGCCGGCCGGCGCCGTCGGCGCAGGTGATAGCTTTCTCGGAGCGCTGCTCTGGCGGTTCGCTTCGAGAAGTAATCTCGAAGAGGCCTTCCGGTACGCTGTCGCCGGTGGGGCCGCAGCGCTGCTGAATCCCGGCACCAGTCTCTGCCTGCCCGACGATGTCGAGCGTCTTGCGCGGCAGGTTGTGATTAAAGCGGCGTGACGGGTTCGCCGAGGATGGAGGCCTTCTCACGAGCGGCCGACAAGACTCCATGATCGAGCTCGTCGAGCGAAAGCAGCAGACCGCCTACCCTTTCGAGGGAAGAGACCCAATCCGCCAGACGGCTGTAGTTGTCGACCAACCAATTGAACGAGGCCTGAACGAGAGTGAAAGCTGCGGCGGCCTGTGTAAGCTCGCCGAGCGTCATTGTGCCCGTCAGGAATTTTGGTGAACACAGGACGAGCCCGACGATGGGCGCAAGCAATGTGTTTCCTTGCGACACCAGCGTTGTATGCACGAGCAGCCAACAAAGGCGCCGCCATTGAGTGAGCACGTTCCGTAACGCCAGCTGGAGTCCCCACCGGACATCCGCCTCCTGCTGCTTGGGCATCGCCCCCTCACCGATATCCCGCAGCAAGTGAGCTGCCGTAATCAATTCAGCCTCGGCCTGGTTCTTGATCTGAATGACCCTTGTCAGTGGCGAGCCCACCAAAATCATAGCGGTCGTTACGATGCCGGCATAGACCGCGACACTTCCGACCAGGTAACCCGGTATCCAAAGCCGATAACCGAACACCGAGAAGCTGGCATCCCCCCCGACATTCCACAACACTTGAATGAAGATGACGGCGGTCAACAGAGATGAGACAAGCCCAAGCGCAAAGTCGACCGGCGCATCTGTTGCGATCCTCACATCCTCGGCAATGCGATATTCCGGGATGATCTTCTGATTTCCTTGCACAAGCGACAAACCTGTATATCGGTTGTTGTCGGCCCAATAGTCGATCAGATTGTTGGTCAGCCATTCGCGCCATTTGCGCTGCACGGTCATACGGCCCCAGACCGACGTGGCTGCGAGTACAACGCTCGCACCGCACAAGGGGATGAGAACGATGGCCTGAGCCTGCAAACGCTCTGGATCCCGGCTCTCCAGCGCGTCGAAGAAATCGCGATTCCAGTAATTCAAGCGAAACTGAAAATAGAGCTGCAGCGCGACCATGGCGACCAGCGAGGCGCAGAGCAGCCAAATCCGCCACGCCGACAGGCCGCGCCAGAGACCTGACGCGCTTTCCCAAAATCGGCGCCACTCCCGGTACCGGTTGTCTTCGCGCTCTTTGGACATGATCAAATTTGACAGCTAAAGACCTATCGTCGCCAAACACTTGATCTTCCGCAAAAGCTGCCACCGCTGGTCGGGCAAAATTGCATTGAAAATGCTGCGGCGCGGGAGAAGCATCATGAACGCTTCTGTTTACACACGATGGTTTAAGGATATCCGGCTTGAGGATGTTCCCTTGGTGGGGGGCAAAACCGCCTCGCTGGGGGAGCTCTACTCGGCGCTCGCGCGGCACGGAGTCAAAGTACCGAACGGCTTTGCGCTGATCGCATCGGCTTATCGTGACGCGCTGACAGAGGCAGGAGCTTGGGACGAACTCGGCGGCCTGCTCGCTGGCCTGGACAAGCGGAACATTGCGGATCTCGCCAAGCGAGCTCGTGCAGCGCGTGCCATCGTTTACGCCGCGACTGATCAGGAGTATCTGCGCCGCGAAGTTGCTGACGCCTATCGACAACTGGAACAAGAATACGGCGCCAATGTCGCGGTCGCGGTGCGAAGTTCGGCGACTGCCGAAGACCTGCCGACCGCGAGCTTCGCGGGACAGCACGAGAGCTTTCTCAACGTTCGCGGTCCGGATGACGTTATGCTAGCATGCCGGCGATGCTTTGCCTCGCTGTTCACAGATCGAGCGATCTCCTATCGCATCGACAATGGTTTCGATCATTTCAAGGTCGCACTATCCGTTGCGGTCATGAAGATGGTCCGCTCCGATCTCGCGGCGAGTGGCGTGATGTTCACGCTCGACACCGAATCCGGGTATCGCGACGTGGTCTTCGTGACCGGAGCGTATGGCCTCGGCGAAAACATTGTCCAGGGAACCGTGGACCCGGACGAATTCTATGTACACAAGCCGACTTTCAATAACGGTTTCCGCGCCGTCCTCTCGCGCCGAATGGGAACGAAGGAAATGCGGATGGTCTATGCAAAAGGACACGCAACCACCCGCAACGTTGCGACGTCGCAAGCGGCTCGCAAACGGTTCTGCATCGACGATAAGAATGTCCTGGAGCTCGCGCGGTGTGCCATCGTCGTGGAGAGCCACTATTCTCAAAAGGCCGGCGCGCCTACTCCCATGGATGTGGAGTGGGCGAAAGACGGCAGCGACGGCGCGCTCTATATCATCCAGGCGCGTCCGGAGACGGTGGCATCTCGCCGCGGCCCCGAAGCGCTGGAAAGCTATGCGCTCCAATCAACGGGCAAGGTTGTTGCCGCTGGCCGCGCCGTCGGTGAGAAGATCGCCACCGGGAAGGTTCGGCTGATCAAGAACGAACGCGATCTTCGCGCTTTCAGGCCTGGCGAGGTACTGATTGCCTCCGCGACCAGTCCGGACTGGGAACCGGTGATGAAGACCGCTGCTGCCATCGTCACGGACCACGGCGGCAGAACCTGTCATGCTGCCATTATCGCCCGCGAGCTCGGAGTGCCGGCGGTGGTCGGCACCGAAAACATCACGCGGCAGGTGAAAACTGGAATGTCGGTCACTGTGTCCTGCGCGGACGGCGACATCGGTCATGTCTATGATGGCGCACTACCGTTTTCGGTCGAGCGGATCGCGACGGACAGACTGGAAAGACCGCACACCGAAATCATGGTCAACCTTGGCAATCCGGAAATCGCCTTCAAGACGGCAATGGCGCCGAACGACGGCGTCGGGCTCGCGAGGATGGAGTTCATCATCAATCAACATATAGGGATCCATCCGATGGCGCTTGCGCAGCCCGCGAAGGTCAAATCCGCGCGCGATCGCCGCTCAATCAAGCTCCTCACCGAGCGCTACCAGAAACCGTCCGATTTCTTTGTCGAGCGGCTTTCGGAGGGTGTCGGCACCATCGCCGCGGCCTTCTATCCGCGCCCTGTCATTGTCAGGCTTTCCGATTTCAAGACGAACGAATATGCCAACCTATTGGGGGGCGTCGACTTCGAGCCGAAGGAGGAGAATCCGATGCTCGGGTTCCGCGGCGCCGCACGGTATGCTCACCCAGCCTATGCCGAGGGCTTCGCGCTGGAATGCGCAGCGCTGCGCCGCGTGCGTAACACGATGGGACTGACCAACCTCAAGATCATGATTCCGTTTTGCAGGCGCCTCGATGAGGCGCGCAATGTCATCGAAGCCATGGCACGTCACGGCCTTACTCGAGGCGAAGGCGGCCTTGAGATATTCATGATGTGCGAGATTCCAAACAACGTAATTCTGATAGATCAGTTCGCGAAATTGTTCGATGGATTTT
Organism: Bradyrhizobium sp. USDA 4011; assembly: GCF_054063415.1. Taxonomy (NCBI): domain Bacteria; kingdom Pseudomonadati; phylum Pseudomonadota; class Alphaproteobacteria; order Hyphomicrobiales; family Nitrobacteraceae; genus Bradyrhizobium; species Bradyrhizobium sp. USDA 4011. The sequence goes on along the minus strand of NZ_JBSSGG010000001.1, from coordinate 6,931,427 downwards.
CGATCGGCTCCAACGATCTGACCCAGCTCACGCTGGGCGTCGACAGGGACTCCGACATCGTCGCGTTCGATTTTGACGAGCGCGATCCCGGAATGCTGCAAATGCTGACAATGGCGGTGAGAGGCGCCAAGCGCAGCCGGCGGCATGTTGGGATCTGTGGCGAGGCGCCGGCAAACTATCCTGAGATCGCGAAATTCCTGACCGAACTCGGCATCGATTCGATCAGCGTCAATCCGTCGAGCGTGCTGCGGACGATGGCTATCGTCCGTGAAGCTGAACGGAGTATCGCCAAATCGACGGTTGTCGCAAGCTAGGTGCCTTTGTCGCGCCTGCGACAGTTTCAGCGCTTCGCAAACTTCATCGTTTTTCACGGCATCCTGAAATCGGCGCTCTTCCTCCAGTTCGATAAGAAGCGCCCCCGCGATTGATCTTCGCTGTTTTCGAACCGTTCTCGTCCTGCTTTTTCCGCGCGCGCTCATTGCGCTCATGCATGAGTTTTAGCGCTTCGCGCACTTCATCGTCGTCCAAGGCGTCCCGCACTCTGCGCTCGTCATTCTGCTGCTCAAAGAGAAGGGTCCTGCGATAAGCCTTCGCTGACGGCGAACAATTCTCTTCTCGCTTTTTCCGCATCTCTTTGGTCATTTGGGCATTCTCCGAATAACCAAAGAATGGAAAACCCGGCCATCGGGCTGCTTGAGCGAGATCAATATCTTGGCCCGGCGGACGTTCGGCCTTTCAGAAGGTTGTCTTTGAAATCTTGCGTACGCCAGCAATCAGATCGTCGACAGAGTCCTTCGTTGGGTCTTTGCCCTTGTGATCGCAGGCATTTCGGATGTCGCCGAGATGCTGGATGAACCGCCAAGTCTGTTGGTCAATCACATTCGCCGATTTCAAGCCTTCGTAGTAGTCGGATAGGGTTGGCTTCTTTTTTGCAATCGAAACCGAATGGTTTCTACATACTGTCGCCAAGTGCCCTTCTAGTACGACGCCCGCTACGCCTTATCCACCGCCGTCTTTAATTCTGCTTCGAAGCCCCCGGGCGTCTTAAACCGTGCAAACTTGTCGAGGTTAACGAAGAAGAGCGCCAAACTAATCGCAACAATCGACAAAGACATTTCGCCTTTGGACCGAAATACTCCAAGCAGGATCGGAAAGACGACAAGCGCGACGACTAACTTCTGAGTCAATTCGTTCATATGCCACCTAAAGTGGCCAATGCGTTAGGTCTTCAAACGGTAGATTAGCCCAGCCCAGCCACGAAGGGTCTTCAGCAACTTTGGCGTGAGGGCAAGGTCGAACGAAACTTATTCATAGCAAAGGCGCCACCCTACGCATGAGCGAATAGCAACACCAACTGAGCGAGTGTCAGCTACTTTCGTAAGGAAATAAATGGCTTAGCGATGATGCTGCCGTCAAAGGCGCATCAAAGACCCGCTGACAGGTTCTAGTTTTGATCTCGCGAAGGGCTGCCAACCTATTGATTTGATTGGTGGGCGCACCAGGGCTCGAACCTGGGACCCGCTGATTAAGAGTCAGCTGCTCTACCAACTGAGCTATGCGCCCGGAACTTGTCCGGAAATGACCCTCGCAAGAGAGGCCGTCGTTTAGCAAAGCGATTCCGCGATGTCCAGCAAGCTGGCGCAACTTTTCCCGACTTTCTGACAGCCGAAAGGCCGCCGGATTCCGGCGGCCTTTCATAGGCTTGGCAAGTTTGCCGGCGGCTGGCTCTCAGAGCCGGCCGGAGAGCGCTCCTGATCCGGACCGTCATCGCGGTCGAAATGATGGTCGCGGCCGCCGCGCTCCCAACGGTCCATGCCGCGCTCGAGGCGATGGCGGCGCCAGCCCTCGGCACCGAAGCCGCGCCCTTCCATGTGGGTGAGCATGGTCAGCCGCCGCTTTTGGTTGTCGTCGAGCGTCTTGTAGAGCGGGTCGGCGGCATCCGCGATCTTCTTCAGCGACGACGCGGTCGCCGCCATGTTGTCGGCGCGCTCGCGCAGCCGCGCGACCGGATCATCCGGCTTGTCGGCCTTGTCCGCATCGGTCTTCTCCGCGGCCATCCGCGCATTGGCACGATCGAGCCGCATCTTGGCGAAGTCACGCACCGCGGTTTCGACCGGCGGCCACAGCTTCTCCTGATCGGCGGTCAGTTTCAGCCCGGCGTGCACCGCGGCAATGCGCGCGTCGAGGAAGGCGGCCCGATCCTCGGGGCTCATCCGCATCTGGCCATGGAACCACGGGCGATGCTGGGCATAGACCGCGGTCGAACCGGCAATCGTGAGCGCCGCGATGCCGGCGAGCAGAACTTTCTTCATCCAAACCTCCTTTGAAGGTTGCCTGAGAATGATACCGCCTGCTGCGGCCTTCAACTTACGGATTGGACAGAGAGACCTTTCTTGCCAAGATGTAATCCGCTTCGTTGCCCGCCAGAAACATCCAAAGCGCGAGGTCGCGCTTTGGTTTTCTGATTGTTTGCGCATGATCTTGCCGGAAAACCGCTTCACACATTTCCGGATCATGTGCTCGCTAGATCATTCCCAACAGCCGCGGCAGCCACAGCGAGATCTCCGGCACGTAGGTGATCAGGCCGAGGAACACCAGCATCGCGCATAGCCACGGCAGGACCGAGATCGTGATCTCGCTGATGCCCATCTTGGCGATACTGCTCGCGATGTAGAGATTGAGCCCGACCGGCGGATGGCACAGCCCGACCTCGGTGTTGACGATCATCAGGATGCCGAGATGCACCGGATGCACGCCGAGCTTGGTCGCCAGCGGAAACAGGATCGGCGCCATGATCAGGAGGATCGACGAGGGATCCATCACGTTGCCGGCGAGCAGCAGGATGACGTTGACGACGAGCAGGAACATCCAGACCGAGAAGTTCTTGTCGATGATCCAGGCCGCCATCTCCTGCGGGATCTGTTCATGCGTCATCAGGAACGAGAACAGCACCGCGTTGGTGATGATGTAGAGCAGCATCGAGCTCATGCTCGCCGCCTGCAGCAGCACCTTCGGCACCTCGGAGAGCTTCAGCTCCTTGTAGACGAACACGGTGATGAAGAAGGCGTAGGTCGCCGCGACTGCCGCGGCTTCCGTCGGCGTGAAGATGCCGCCATAGATGCCGCCGAGCACGATCGCGATCAGCGACAGGCCCCAGATGCTTTCGCGGAACGCCGTGAACTGCTGGCCAATGGTCGCCCGCGGCATCTTCGGATAGCCGTTGCGCTGCGCCACGAAGAAGGTCACCGCGGCCAGCATCAGCGCGAGCAGCACGCCCGGCACGATGCCGGCCATGAACAGCGCGCCGATCGAGGTGTTGGTCGAGACGCCGTAGAGCACCAGGATGATCGAGGGCGGCACCAGGATGCCGAGCGCGCCCGAGGTCGAGATCACGCCGACGCCGAATCGCTTCGGATAGCCGTGATCGACCATCGCCGGCATCATGATCGAGCCGATCGCGACCACGGTGGCGACGCTCGAGCCCGAGATCGCCGCGAACATCGCGCAGGCCGCGACGCCGGCGAGCCCAAGGCCGCCGGGCAGATGCCCGACCAGCGAGGTCGTGAACGCGATCATGCGCCGCGCGACGCCGCCGCGGGTCAGGAAGGTGCCGGCCAGGATGAAGAACGGGATCGCCATGATGCCGAAATTGTCGAGGCCCGAAAACAGCTTCAGGCCGACGCTTTCGATCGGCACCTCGGTCATGGTGAACAGGAAGGTGAGCACGGTCAGGCCGAGCGAAATCGAGATCGGCATGCCCGTCAGCATCAGGGCAAACAGCAGTCCGAAGATAAGTGCGGCGCTCATCACGCTTCTCCGAGCGCGACGGGCGCGGTCTTGCTGGTCTCGACGCCATCGACATGGGAGGCGTCATGGTGCGGCAGCTCGTCGGTCCACCAGTAATTCCAGCACACCTGCAGGAAGCGGAAGCACATCAGATAGGAGCCGAGCGGGATGCAGGCGTAGACGATCCAGCTCGGGATCTCGAGGTCGGGCGAGACCTGGTCGGTGTGCATCAGCTCGAACACGAACTTGGCGCCCATGGTGCCGACGATCGCGGTGAACAGAGCGCCGCCGAGCAGGCCGAAGCTGATGGTGCGCTTGCGCCAGGCGTCATTAAGGCGATTGATCAGCACGTCGACGCCGACATGGATGCCGGTGCGCACGCCATAGGCGGCACCGAACTTCGCCATCCAGATGAACATGTAGATGCACAGTTCCTGCGACCATGCGAGATTGATGCCGAACAAATACGGATAGAGCACCGGCACGTCGACCAGGAAGCGGTGCACGACCGTGACGAAGGTCAGAAGCGTCGCAGCGCCCATCAGGCTCGCGATGATGATTTCCTCGATCCGGTCCAGAATTTTCAGCAGCATTGATCTCCCCTGTCATGGCCTGATGCGGCAACCGGCCACGGCACCCAGGCCGCGGCCTCACGCGGCCGCGGCATTCGTTAGATTTGCAAGACGGCTCTCGGCTGAGAGGCCTGTCCACACACTCAGTCCACCTCCCCCGCAAGCGGGAGAGGGAGCGCACCGCCTGTTCGGCGGCTAACAGGCGATCCGCCTTAGTTCATCGGGCTGCGGCCCGTTTCCTTCAGGAATTCGTCGATCAGCGGCTGGCCGACGCGCGAGGCCACGTCCTTGTAGACCGGCATCATCGCCTTGCGCATCGCCTCGTCCTGCTCCGGCGTCAGCGAGATGATCTCGGTCTTGCCCGCCTTCTTGATCTCGGCGAGCGCGTCCTCGTTCTCCTTGGCGGACTGGTTGTTGCCGAACTCGGTGGCTTCCTTCATCGCTTTGTTGAGTTCGTCGCGGATGTCGGCCGGCAGGCCGTCCCAGAACTTCTTGTTCACGACCACGACGTAGCCGATGTAGCCGTGATTGGTGACGGTCGCGTACTTCTGCACCTCATGCATTTTCTGGGTGTAGATGTTCGACCAGGTGTTCTCCTGACCGTCGACCACACCGGTCTGCAGCGCCTGGTAGACGTCCGAGAACGCCATCACCTGCGGTATCGAACCGAGCGCGCGGAACTGGGCCTCCAGCACCTTCGACGACTGGATACGGAATTTCAGTCCCCTGTAGTCGGCGGGCGCGATCAGCTTCTTGTTCGCGCTCATCTGCTTGAAGCCGTTGTCCCAATAGGCGAGACCGGTCATGCCCTTGGAATCCAGCTTCTTGAGCAGCTGGGCGCCGAGCGGGCCGTCGGTCACCTTGCGCAGCGATTTCAGGTCCGGGAGAATGTAGGGCAGATCGAAGACTTCGAATTCCTTGATGCCGATCGGGCCGAACTTCGAGTTCGACGGCGCCAGCATCTGCACCGCGCCGAGCTGCAGTGCTTCGAGCTCTTCCTTGTCCTTGTAGAGCGTCGAGTTCGGATAGACCTCGACCTTCACCTTGCCGCCGGTGTACTTCTCGGCGAGTTCCTTGAACTTGTCGGCCGCCTTGCCCTTCGGCGTATCCGACGCCACCACGTGGCTGAACTTGATGACGATCGGCGACTGCGCCGAGGCCTGCCCGACAAAGGTCAAGGCCGCGATCCACGCCGCAGCCAAAATGAACTTACGCATGTTTCCTCCCGCGTATTGCGGAGCACGAATACCGGCCCCGAGACATCCGGTCGCACCATTACAGACAAGAACGACGAATTGCCATTGCCCCTTTAGCAGGGGCTAAATAGCGCCATTGCTGCACTGCAAAAATCGATACGGCGGCACCCCTTTCGGCTCTCGCGACCGCTCAATGACACCGCCCGCACGCTGTGCCCGGCCATGGCGGCGCGGTCAATGCGAGGTTTGGCAATGGCGAGTTCGCCGGGCGCGAATGCTGCGCGCTTCTTGCCGGCTGTCGTTCCTGCGAAAGTAGGACCCATAAGCTGCGGCGCGAATTGCGAGCTTGTCGTTTGTCGTCCTGGCGAACTGCCTGTTCGGTGTCCTCACCCGCGAAATGTTTAGACCGGAGACATGGCTGACACCTGTTCCGACACATCACTGACAGATTCGCCATTGGTCAAGTCGATTGATGCGACCTGCCAGCTGGCGAAGAAGATTCCGTAGTTGCCGTCGCGATCGAGCGGTCTGATCGCAAGGCGCTCGCCGCAGAAGGCTTGCGGGACTTTCCACATCTGTCCCTGGAAAGCGACGTAGCTCCGTGTCGAGGACATGGTGCGAACGATCTCTCCGGCATTGTATTCGACCTTCGGAATGCGGTCCGGTATGGACGCAGCGAGCTTGCTGCGTCCATGGATGCCAGCCGGCATGGCCGCCTCTCGCTTGTCCTCACCGCGACGCGGTGCTGATGTTCTCGCCAAAGAACTTCCACGTCTTGCCGTCGAACTTCGCGAGCTTGAACGTGTCGAAGGTGGAATAGTCCGTCGGCGACACCGATACCGTGATGCCGGGAAGCAGTAGCGGCAGCGAGACCTTGCTCAGGTTGGTGGCCTGCTTCAGCAGGTTCTCGCGCGTCAGCACGTCTCCGCAGTTCTTCAGGATGATGGCCGTGAACTGCGCGGACAGATAGCCGATCTGGTTGCTGCCATCGATCGGATTGCCTTCCGGATACCACTGCTTCATGAACGCGAGATAGTCCTGCACGCCCTTGTCGGTGTCCCATGCCGGGTCGCCCACCACCTTGGTCGCCAGCGCCGTCATCAGGCCGGGGATGCTTCGAGGCCGGCAGGCTCGAGCACGCCGCCGATCGAGCTGGCGACGGACACGATGAAGTGCGTCGGCTTCCAGCCGAGATCGGCCACCTTGCGGATCGCCTGCGCGCCGAACTTCGGCGTCGTGATCGTCATCAGCACGTCGGCGCCGGTGGCCTTCAGATTGACGATCTGGGAATCGATCGTGGGATCGGTCACCTCGTAGCTGAGCTCCTTGACGATCAGACCGGCCTTCTCTCCCAGCCCCTCCCTGAAGCCCTTCAGATAGTCCTTGCCGAAGTCGTCGTTCTGGTAGATCACGCCGATCTTCGCGTTGGGCAGCTCCTTGGCGATGTACTTGGCGTAGATCTTCGCCTCCTGCGCATAGGGCGGATAGAACGGCGTGGTCCAGGGGAATTCCTTCGGATCGTTCCACTTCGAGGCGCCGGTGGAGATCAACAGATGCGGGATCTTCTTGCCGTTCAGGTATTTTTGGATCGACGAATTTGTCGGGGTGCCCAGTGAGCCGATGTTGGCAAGGATCTCATCCTGCTCCACGAGCTTGCGCGTCTGCTCCACCGTCTTCGGCGGGCTATAGCCGTCGTCCATGCTCAGCAGCGTGATCTTCCGGCCGTTGATTCCGCCCTGGCTGTTGATCATCTTCCAGTATGCGGCCTCGGCCCTGCCCTGCGTGCCGTACGCCGAAGCCGGACCGCTGTAGGGCATAGTCTGCCCGATCTTGATTTCGGTATCGCTGGCGCCGTGATCGTATTTCTTGTCGGCAGCGAGAACCGCCGAAGGGGAAACAAGGCTGAGCGCGGCGACGGCCGCGAGCGTGATGCAACGCATGTATTCTCCCCATTCGCGTCGCTGTTTGCCGCGACGTCCGGCGAGATCATGATCAAGCCCGCGCGAGATGTCGACCCCTGAAGTCGGGACTTCGAACTGCACTAGCCGTCGAGCGTCACAGCCCCATCCAGTTCATCACGGCTCCGAACGTTGCCCAGAGCGTCCATCCGAGCCCGAGCAGGCAGATCAGCGCAGCCGCCATCGCAATCGTCAGCAGCAGGCCGTCCTCCTGCAGGTAAGCGACCGCGATCAGGACGACCACCATTCCCGGAATGACGTTCACCAGAGGCAGCGGCCAGCCTGCCGAGAAGGCGAGCAGAAACACGACCAGTCCGACGAGGCGGTCGATCACGTCGCGACGCGCGTCCCAGCGCGGCCGGCTGACGCGCTCGATCGCCTGCAGCATCGGACGAACGAGGACGGTGAACCGCTTGAAGCGCTTGAAGTCGAACTGTCGCTTCGACAGGAAGCTCGGAAACGACGGCGCGCTGCGGCCACGCATCATCTCGACCGCCGGAAACAGCAGCGCCAGCGTCGCAACCGTCGCGACGCCGGGGATGATGACCAGCAGCCCCAGGAGCAGCAGGAGAAGGCCGAACGACCGCTTGTCCAGGTTGCTGAGGAGCCATTCGAGATCGACGGGGCCGTCCGGTGCTTGAGCGACGAGTTCCTCAAGAAGTTGGGACGTGTGCGTGGGGGCCAATGGGGCTCCGGACGAAGGGGACATGGATGCCAAAGTGGTCAGACTCGGCATCGATTGCAACAGCTGCCGAAGCAGACTAGGAAGCATGGGTGACCAACGATTCCGACCAGGCATGGCAGCACCATGCGCCGTCAAGCCCGATTCCCGCCGTGCGCCGCCGCTGGCCGTGGTTCCTGCTGATCGTCGTCCTCGCCTGTGCGGGCGCCGGGGGTGTCTACGCCTGGCCGCAGATCGCGCCGCTGGTCCCGTCCCTGGGCAACGAAGCGGCCGGCGACAAGGTGGCCGCAGGCGACAAGGAGGCGTTGCCGGATCTGCTCGCGACCCAGCAGAAGCTCGAGGATGACATCGGCGCACTCAGCAAGTCGGTGGCGGACCAGCAGGAGCAGCTGAAGACCGTCGTCGACCAATTGGCGAGCCTGACGTCGAAGGTCGACGCGCTCCAGCGCCCGGCACTGACCCCTGTGCCGCCGCCGGCCACGGCAGCGGCCGACCAGCCGCATGCACCGGTCGCACAGGCTGCCGCGAAGCCCCGAAAGCCGCCGCCGGTTCGGACGCCAAAGCCGGCAGGTCCGATTTCGACCGGTGGCGCGCCGCTCAACGTGGCACCCGCCGCCAGGGATCGCTGAGCCGCGCCGCGATCAGCACACGATCAGCGCAACCAGTTCGTGACGGCGGCCTATCCGCCGGGCCGCTCCATGCCCGCCGCGCGCAAGACATCGGTATCGGAGGAAAGGAAATCGATCAGGCGCCTGGCTGCGTCAGGCGACTTTGAGTCGCTCACCACATCCGCTCTGGTGCCGTGCGCAAGCTGATGCCTGATCGTTTCCGGGCTATCGGTGATTGCCGTCGTCAATGCTGCGGCACTCTGTCGGCGGCCCGTTGGCTCATTTCTGAAGGTTTGCGGCAAACAGCTTGGCCGCTTCGGCCTTCGATTCCTGATCGGCCTTGGCGTCGTATCTGAGCGGCAGGTTGAACTTCTTGCCGAGCTCGGTGGCTTCGGGGTTCGTGAACGCGTGCACGGCGCCCGGATATTCGATGATCCGGTAATCGGCCTTCGCTGCGTCGAAATCCTTCTTCAGCGCATCATACTGCTCGCGCGTCACGAACGGGTCGTCCGCGCCGTTCAGAATCAGGATTTTCGCCTTGACGGTGCCCGGCGCCGGCGCGGGCGTGTTGGGCCCGAGCAACGCGTGAAAGCCCGCAACGGCGGCGAGATCGGCGCCGGCGCGCGCCATGTTCAGCACCACCGCGCCGCCGAAGCAGTAACCAACGGCGCCGATCCGCTGCGGATTGACCGAAGCCTGCCTGGCGAGTTGCTCGCGCGCGGCGTTGAAGCGCTGCTCCATCACCTTCGGGTTCTTCATCACCGACCCGGACAGCGCACCGGCGTCCTTCGGGTTGTCCGCGGTCTTGGCGTCGCCGTACATATCCGCAATGAAGGCTGTGTAGCCCTGCGCCGCGAACTTCCGCGCCTCGTTGTGGATATGCGGGGTGATGCCCCACCATTCGTGCACCATGACGATGCCGGGCCGCTTGGCCTTCGTCGCGTCGTCATAGACCACGAAGCCCTTCATCGTGGTCTCGCCGTCGGTGTAGGTGATCGGCTCTTCCTTGACCGCGGCGTGTGCGCTCGCGACCATTGCGATGGCGCAAAGTGCTCCGACGATGATCGTTCGCATGCTGATCTCCCTGCGGGTTTGGCACAACACTACATTGGCATACCAGCAATTCCCGCGCTAGGCTTTGAAAGCAGTGCCGATGTTCTCGCAGGCTGCGCGCGATCTTTACATGCGCGGGCGTCCGGCTCGAGGCCGAGCGTGCCGACATTGCGGTTGGTCACCGCTGGGTGAGCGACGATGCGGATCTCGCCCTGGTCAAACTCGGAATTTGGAACGTGCAACCGAAACTGTCCGCTTCACCCGCGACACCGGCCATTCGACAGGCAGCTTGGCATGACCGAGAGGGCCAACGACGAACGTCGAGCTCCGTAGTCTTACTTGGTCACCAAATGCCTGGTTGGCGTCACTGTACTTTCGGGCGGGGCCGGTGAAATTGAGAACGTCAACCACGTGTTCCACCCGGATGGGCGATTGGCCGCATCGAATTCGCCATAGCCCTTCAGGTTCAAGTATCCCTGCATGTTTCCGACCGGAAAGAGATAGCCAATCTGCGGGCCAACGCCGAGCACCCGCGACCTGAACCCTCCAAGGATCGGATGTCCACCCACATCGTCGGAGATTTGTTGATACGCATATCCGACAAGGCCGACGAAGAGCTGTTTCGAGAGAAACTGCGATGCGCCCCAGTCAAAGTGGAAATCGACGCCGCTCTGAACCTGTGTATCGGGATTCTTGAAGTTGTAAGTAAAGCCGGCGACCCCGGAGAACTCATGCCCCGTCGCTGGGTTAAGGTAAGTGTAGCCCCCGCCGCCATCGATCGCGCCGTGACCGATCCCAATATTTGAGAGGCGGCTTGGATCATAAGCGCCGACCGGAATATCTCCCGTTGCGTAGGTCATCCAGTTATGGACGCCATTGTTCCACTTAAGTGTCATCATCGGATACAGGTCGCCGACTGATGTGAGCGCGTCTGAGATGCTTCCCGAGCGCATTGCAGCGAGCCCGCCGACATTCGTCGTCAGTGTCCCGTCAATGGTAGTGCTGGTTCGGCCGAATATCCCCGTCACGCCCACCGCGAATTGTCCGCCAAGCACTGGAGTTGCGAAGGTATAGGTTGGGGCCAGAAACAGAAGGTCGGCTTGCGCATTTAGATTTGCGTTCAAGCTTACATTGGCAGCCCCAGTGAATCTGCCGATCTGAATCTCCCTTGCTGCGGCGACGCCCCCCGAAGCTCCAACCGTCGTATGGTAATAAACAGAGCCCAAGGACCAGCCTGGAGTCTGAGGGACCGCCGCGAGGCTACCGAACAGTCCCGGAACCCAGAAAGAAATGCCGCTCTCGTCAGCGCGAGCGATCTGGAAGGGAAATGCAAGTAAAGCGGTGAATATTCCAACGCACCACTGCCACTGCCGCCGCGCAGAACTTGACCTCAACCGTGACGTCTCGTGTTGCATGTTTTGTCCCTCGCTCTTGTCGGGAGTCGATTATGCTCCTTAATTGGCGTTGCTTACGAGGACGCGTTTGGCAAGCCTCCACCGAATGTGTCGATCTATCTGGAATGAGGCTTTTAGGTCACATCTTTAGATTGGCACAAAGAGTAGGATGAGAGCGTGATCGGCTTTCCATAGACATCATTGGTAGCCAGCTTGCCATCTTCGGATGTGTAGCGCGCCACGCCGCTCTCGCTGTTCGCCAGCGTGACGCGTGGTCTCGGTGACGCGGCACGTCATAAAGGTCATGTCGGTCGCATGATGATCGGCTACCTCGTGAAAAGCGTTGGGAAGTGAACAGTTCTGACTGTTGAGCCAGATGCTCGCGAATAGCGATTGGACCGGCTGCGGATTTCGTCTTGGTGAGGACCGTCATGGAAGGTCATACGGGCGGACCGTGGCAACGCGTTCGGTCGAAGGTTCGTGTACGGCTGATGCGACCGCGTCGGTTTCTTGGTGGCTAAGCGAAGTTACGGCGGGCGGCCCTTTTGCAAGCCGCCCGCCGTAAACATCATCGGTACTACTGGCCAGGGCCTTTGCTCGCCGCCTGTGCCTGCTCCATCCGCTTCGCCATCTCCGCCTTGACGGCGTCGAGATTAAAGCTCGCGCCCCGCTGCATCGGCGGATACTCGATGAAAGTCTGGAGCGTCTTGCCCATCACCTGCTGGACGAACACGAAGCGCCAGAACTGGTACTTGAACCAGTCGAAGTATTGCTGGCCACCCTCCTTCGTTCCATTGTTCGGCCAGCCGGTACGCTCGAAGGGGTCCAGTCGCAGGTTGGTGATGTAAGGGACATCCGGCTTGGTCTTTTCACCCACCCAGCCGGCAGGCTGGTCGATGAACCGGAACTTGTAGTCGTCAATACGCACCGCCCCTACCGTGCTTTCACCGAGGTAGAAGATTTCGTGACGTGCAGACGGACCCTTGCCGGTAATAAGATCAAGCTGGTTATAGCCGTCCAGATGGTTCTTGTAGGTTTGACCGCCGATTTCCTTTCCCTTCAGCAATTCATCGGTGATGTTTGGATTGCCGGCTGCCGCCACAAAGGTCGGTAACCAGTCAAGTCCGGAGAAGAGCCCGTTCTGCACCGTGTCCGCCGGCACCTTGCCGGGCCAGCGGATCATCGCTGGCACGCGGAAGCCGCCTTCCATCACGGTTCCCTTGGACTGCGCAAACGGCGTCTGACCGCCATCGGGCCAGGTGAAGACTTCGGTGCCGTTGTCAGTCGTGAAGACGACGATGGTGTTGTCGTCAACGCCCATGTCCTTCAGCTTCTTCATCACCAGACCGACGTCGTCATCGAGCTGGGCCATGCCGGCTTCTTCTTCCGACCAGCCGTTTTCTGCGTTCCGCAACGCTTCATACTTGGGGGAGAGATGCGTGACGATGTGCATCCGCGTCGGGTTGAGCCAGACGAAGAACGGCTTGTTGTCTTTCTTTGGCCTTGTCCATGAAGTTGATGGCAAGGTCGCGAATTTCGTCATCGACCGTCTCCATGCGCTTGGGATAGAGCGGGCCTGCATCCTCGATCTTCTGCTTGCCGATTTTGCCCCAGCGGGGCATTTCCGTTGGATCATCCTTATCGGTCGCGTAGCTGTGAACCATGTTGCGCGGACCAACGACGTTTAGCAGGTTTTGCGGATAGTTCGGATGCGCTGGATCTTCCATCGCATCGAGGTGATACAAATAACCGAAGAACTCGTCGAAGCCGTGGACGGTCGGCAGAAACTCGTTCTTGTCGCCAAGATGGTTCTTGCCAAACTGTCCTGTGGCGTAGCCCATCGATTTCAGCACGGTGGCGATGGTTACCGCTTCCGCAGGAAGCCCGACCGACGCACCCGCCTGACCAACGGTGGTCATGCCGGTGCGGATCGGCAGTTCTCCCGTGATGAAGTTCGCCCGACCTGCCGTGCAACTTGCCTCGGCGTAATAGTCGGTAAACAACATGCCTTCCTTGGCGATCTTGTCGAGGTTGGGTGTGCGGCCAGCCATCAAACCGCGGTGATAGGCCCCGATATTCCACATGCCGATGTCATCACCCATGATGACAACGATGTTGGGCTTCTGCGCCGGTGCCTGCGCAAATGCAGGCATCGCCGCCATGATCGCAGCGGCAACGGCCGCCAAAAGACCACCTTGAATGCTTCGCACAATACTCATGCGTGACTACCTCTGGTTGCCTGTGACGGGCCAAACAGCGATGCCCATGAAATCTCGTTAGATTGGGCCGGCGCGGCCTCGTTGATCTAGGTCAAGCAATTGCTCGTAGCATCGGCCATCAGCGACCCACGAGCATCGCAAGATACGAGGTTGGCCGTTTCCTCTAGATCGCAAGATGCACGCCAAGCGGGAGGCAGGCCGAGCTCAAAAATACCCTCAAAAACAACGGAGTAGCGTATCGGAGCTAAAGTTGTTCGTATTTGCTTTCGACAGGTCGCTACGAAATGCTGGAGCATCTCCGGTATAATCGGAGGACGCGACTAACGACCGATAGACGCGACCGCTCCGGCAACGCGATTGCGACCGGCGTGGTCAGGTCAGACATACAACCGCCGTAGGGCGGGTCACGATTCAGCCCAACAATGCCCTGCTTATCCAACGGCTTAGGCCTATTGCGTACAGACGCATCAGCATACTCGCACCGCAGGCGCTGAGGCGGGTGTTGCACACAATGATGCCATGTCCATCCCGGGACAAAGCGCGACACACGCGCACTCCGCGCTCCGTTGCGGACGGCTATTCCGCCGCCGTCCGGATATCGATCTTCTCGGCGCGGACTGCGCAGAACTTGAACTCCGGAATCTTGCCGAACGGATCGAGCGCCGGGTTGGTCAACAAATTCGCTGCCGCTTCCGCGTAGCAGAACGGCATGAAGACCATGTTCTCGGGCACGTCGCGGTCGGCGCGCACCTTGACCTCGACCGCGCCGCGGCGCGTCTCGAGGCGGATGAAGTCGCCCGGCGCGAGCCCCTTCTTGCGCATGTCCTTCGGCGTCATGAACGCGACCGCCTCGGGCTCGATCTGGTCGAGCACCTGCGCGCGGCGCGTCATCGAGCCGGTGTGCCAATGCTCGAGCACGCGGCCGGTCGACAGCACCATCGGGTACTCGTCGTCCGGCAATTCGTCCGGCGGGATCACCTTGGCCGGCACGATCTTGCCGCGGCCACTCTCGGTCGGGAAACCGGTCGTGAAGATGATCTCATTGCCCGGCTTGTCCGGATCGTCGACCGGATAGGTCACCGCGCCCTCGCGAACCAGCCGCTCCCAGGTGATGTTCTTCAGCGACGGCATCAGCTCGGCCATCTCAGTGAAGACCTCGCCCGGCCCGGCATAATTCCAGGGCAACCCCATCCGCTTGGCGATTTCCTGGATGATCCAGAGATCCTGCCGCGCATCGCCCGGCGGCTTGATCACCTCGCGCGCCAGCTGCACGCGGCGGTCGGTGTTGGTGAAGGAGCCGGACTTTTCGGCGAACGCCGAGGCCGGCAGGATCACGTCGGCATGGAACGCCGTCTCGGTGACGAACAGGTCCTGCACGACGAGATGATCGAGCTTCGCCAACGCCTGGCGCGCGTGCTGCAAGTCGGGATCGGACATCGCCGGATTTTCGCCCTCGACATACATGCCGTGGATCTCGCCGGCATGGATCGCGTTCATGATCTCGACGACGGTCAGCCCGCGCACCGGATCGAGCTGCTGCCCCCACAACTTCTCGAAGGCGCCGCGCATGTCGTCGCGGCCGACCGGCTGATAGTCCGGCAGGAACATCGGGATCAGGCCGGCGTCGGAAGCGCCCTGCACGTTGTTCTGCCCGCGCAGCGGATGCAGCCCTGTGCCGGGGCGGCCGACCTGGCCGGTGATCAGGGCGAGCGCGATCAGGCAGCGCGCATTGTCGGTGCCGTGGACGTGCTGGCTGATGCCCATGCCCCAGAAGATGATCGACGACTTGGCGCGAGCATAGGCACGCGCCACCTCGCGCAGCGTCTCGGCGGGAATGCCGCAGATCGGCGACATGCGCTCCGGCGTGAACTCCTGGATCTTCGCCTTCAGCTCGTCATAGCCCTCGGTATAACCGGCGATGTACTGCTCGTCGGTCAGGCCCTCGGTGATGATCGTGTGGATCATCGCGTTGAGCATCGCGACGTCGCTGCCCGGCTTGAAGGCGAGGTGCTGCGTGGCATGACGCGACAACGCCTGCCGACGCGGGTCCATCACGTAGAGCTTGGCACCACGCTTCGCGGCGTTCTTGATGAAGGTCGCGGCGACCGGATGGTTTACGGTCGGATTGGCGCCGATCACCCAGATCACCTCGGCATCGGCCGCGGCCGAGAACGGCGCCGACACCGCGCCGGAGCTCAGTCCCTCGAACAAGGCCGCCACCGACGAGGCGTGGCACAGCCGCGTGCAGTGGTCGACATTGTTGGAGCCGAAGCCGGTGCGGACCAGCTTCTGGAACAGATAGGCTTCCTCGTTCGAGCCCTTGGCCGAGCCGAACCCGGCGAGCGCCTTGGCGCCCTTCTCGTCGCGGATTTTCTTCAAGCCGGCCGCGGCAAGGTCGAGCGCCTCTTCCCAGGATGCTTCGCGGAAATGGGTGTAGGGATTGGCTGGATCGACCTGGTCGTTGGCATCCTTCTTCACGCCCGGGAGCCGCACCAGCGGCTTGGTCAGCCGGTTCGGGTGGTGGATGTAGTCGAAGCCGAAGCGGCCCTTGACGCAGAGCCGGTTGTGATTGGCCGGACCATCACGGCCTTCGGCGTAGATCACCTTCTCGTCCTTGACCTCGTAGGTGACCTGACAGCCGACGCCGCAATACGGGCACAGCGAATCCACCTTGCGGTCGGGCCAGGTGACGCGCGTCTGCTTGTCGTCGAGCATCACCGCCGGCATCAGCGCTCCGGTGGGACACGCCTGGACGCATTCGCCGCAGGCGACGCAGGTCGATTCGCCCATCGGATCGTCGAAGTCGAACACGATTTTCGAGCCGTGACTACGATAAGCCATGCCGATCACGTCGTTGACCTGCACCTCGCGGCACGCCCGCACGCAGAGGCCGCACTGGATGCAGGCGTCGAGATTGACGCGCATCGCCGGATGGCTGGTGTCGGCGTGCCAGCGCTCGGTGGCGGGGAAGCGGCTCTCGGTCACGCCGGTCTTCTCGGCCCAGTGCCAGAATTTCGAGTCCGGATCGTGCGAGGTCTCGCGCGGCGGCTGGTCGGCGACAAGCAGCTCCATGACCATCTTCTGCGCCGCGACGGCGCGCTGGCTGGCCGACTTCACCTTCATGCCGACCGAAGGCGTCCGCTTGCAGGACGCCGCCAGCACGCGTTCGCCTTCGATTTCGACCATGCAGGCGCGGCAATTGCCGTCCGGCCGATAGTCCGGCGCGGGCGAATAGCAGAGATGCGGGATCTCGGTGCCCTGGCGCTTGGCGACCTGCCAAATCGTTTCGCCGGCCCGCGCTTCGACCTGATGGCCGTCGAGCTCGAACTGGATCGTCTGGCCGGAGTTGTGATCGTTGCTCATTCAAATCCTCGTCGAATTCGCCTGCTTGGCCCGCCCTACTCGGCGGCTTGCTACGGACGAAACCCGTCCGGAAAATATTTGATCACGGAGGTCAGCGGATTGGAGGCCGCCTGACCGAGCCCGCAGATCGACGCGTCGCGCATCGCCTGGCTCAATTGGTCGAGCAGTTCCTTGTTCCAGACCGGTTGCTGCATCAAGAGCGCCGCCTTCTCGGTTCCGGCGCGACAGGGCGTGCATTGCCCGCAGCTCTCGTCCTCGAAGAACTTCATCAGATTCAGCGCGGCCTCCCTGACGTCATCGGCCTGCGAGAGCACGATGACAGCGGCGGAGCCGATGAAGCAGCCGTATTTCTCCAGCGTGCCGAAATCGAGCGGGATGTCGTCCATCGAGGCCGGCAGGATGCCGCCGGACGCACCGCCCGGCAGATAGGCCTGCAAGGTATGGCCGTCGGCCATGCCGCCGCAGAACTCGTCGATCAGCTGGCGCACGGTGATGCCGGCCGGTGCGAGCTTGACACCCGGATTCTTGACGCGTCCCGACACCGAGAAGCTGCGCAGGCCGTGGCGCTCGTTGCGGCCGTGGCTCTTCCACCAGTCGGCGCCCTTCTCGACGATGTCGCGCACCCACCACAACGTCTCGATGTTGTTGATCAGCGTCGGCAGGCCGAACAGCCCGACCTGGAACGGATATGGTGGCTTGTGCCGTGGCAGGCCGCGCTTGCCCTCGATCGATTCCAGCAGCGAGGATTCCTCGCCGCAGATATAGGCGCCGGCGCCACGCCGCAGATGCAGCGTCGGACCGCCGGGCGGAAGCTTTGCGATCTCGCGCGCAAGGATCTCGCGGCAGGCCGGGTACTCGTCGCGGATGTAGATGTAGACTTCCGGCGCCTCGACCACGTGGGCGCCGATCAGCATGCCCTCGAGGAAACGATGCGGATCGGTCTCGAGATAGTAGCGGTCCTTGAACGTGCCGGGCTCGCCCTCGTCGCCGTTCACCGCCATCAGCCGCGGACCGGGCTCGCCCAGCACGGCGCGCCACTTGCGGCCGGTCGGAAAACCGGCGCCGCCTAGACCGCGCAGCGACGCATCGTCGAGCGCCTTCAACAGGTCTTCCCGCGGCAGCTCGCCCGAGCGCAGGCGCGCCAGCAGCCGGTATCCGCCGTCGGCGACATAGGCGTCGCAATCGATGTAAGGGGAGAGATGCACATGCGTGTCGCCGCCCTTGGCCGCAGCGACCACGTTGCTGACGGCCGCATGATCGACGAAGTTGTGGCCGATCTCGGCAGTGGGTGCGGTGTCGCATCGGCCGACGCACGGTGCCCGCACGACGCGGATGCCGGGGCCGGCGCGGCTCTTGAGATCCTTCAGCAGCTTCTCGCCGCCGAGCATCGCGCAGGTCAGCGAATCGCAGACCCGCACGGTGAGCGGGGCGATATCAGGCTCGCCCTCCTTCACGATGTCGAAATGCGCATAGAAGGTCGCGGTCTCGAACACTTCGGCGAATGACAGCCTCATCTCGTCGGCGAGCGCCGCAAGATGCGCCGCCGAAATCTGATGGTATTTGTCCTGGATCAGATGGAGGTATTCGATCAGCAGGTCGCGACGCCTCGGCCGGTCCGCGAGCAGCGCCTCGATCTCATGAGCCGCCGCAGGGTCGACCTGACGTCCCTTGGGCGTGGCTTTCGCCCGCTTCCTGCCTGCTCCGGGATGCTCGAACGCGCGGACCTTGTGAACGTCGTCTCCACTCATGAAACCTCGCCTTGGAACCCGGCTTTGCGCAAGTTGCGCCGATTCAGCCAACTCTATTCTCTGGCATGCCACAGGCAAGCACATTTAGAATGCCTCTAGCAGCGTCGGGTTGCCGCGCAGGCCGTTGTTAATGTTTGCCTATCGGTCGATCTGAATTCCCAATCGCGCAAGCGGCCGGCTCGCGCGATCTCGACCGCGCCTGCGGCCTCAGAGCAGGTCGGCGTAGCCGAGAAAGCCGACCGTATCGCCCGGCTCGACCCGCACGATGGACTCGCCGAGCTCGATCAGCCCATCCGTCTCGATCAGCGACGACAACAGACCGGCCCCCTCGCGGGGAAACTTGGTCGCCTCCAGCGAGCCGTCCGCCGCCCGGCGCAGCGAAGCGCGGACATATTCGCGGCGGCCGCTCTTCTTCTTGTAGCTGAAGGCGGCACGGACCGGCATCGGCAGCAAGGCAGACGGCACCGCACCCGAGAGCGCCAGCACGGTCGGCCGCACGACATGGACGAAGGTGACGAAGCTCGCGACCGGATTGCCGGGCAGGCCGATCAGCGGCGTGCCGTCGATGATTCCCATCGCCACCGGGCGGCCCGGCTTGATCGCCATCCGCCACAGCACCAGCGAGCCGACCTGTTCGATGCCGGCCTTGACGTGGTCCTCTTCGCCGGTCGAGACGCCGCCCGTGGTCAGGATCAGGTCGTAGCGTCGTGCAGCCTGCTTGAGCGCATCGGCGAGCCCGGCGCGTTCGTCGCGCAGGATGCCGAGATCGCCGACCTCGCAACCGAGCCGCCGCAACATCGCGATCAGCATGAAGCGATTGGAATCGAACAATTGCGCTTCGCCGCGAGACGTGCCCGGCGCGGCCAGTTCGTCGCCGGTGGAGAACACCCCGACACGCAGGCGTCGCACCACGTCGAGCGTGGTGAGCCCGAAGGCCGCGGCGACGGCGATGTCCTGCGGCCGCAGCCGCCGACCCGCCGCCAGTGCGACGTGGCCGCGCGGAATGTCTTCGCCGGCGGGACGCACATTGGCGCCGGCCTTCAGGCCCGACGGCAGGATCACGCTGCCCGCATCGTCGATCCGCACGTCCTCCTGCATGAACACCGTGTCGGTGCCCTCGGGCATCGGCGCACCGGTGAAGATCCGCACCGCCCGGCCGGGCCGTGCGGGCTCGGCCGGCGCTCCCGCCTGCACGCGCCCGGCGACGGGGAACGCGCGTTCGCCGCTCGCCTGCAGGTCTGCACCTGACACCGCGTAGCCGTCGACGGCGGAATTCATGAAAGGCGGCAGCGGCAGCGGCGCTACCACGTCGTGGCTAAGGATGCGCCCGTCGGCGTCGACCAGGGCAACGGCTTCGGTCTCACCGACAGGCTTGACGCGCGAGGCGATGATCGCGACGGCCTCGTCGACCGACATCATCGGTCCGCCGAAAGCGAAGCAGTCGTCGGAGAGCTGCGCCATGATGTCCTCGGTCCTCGGCCATCGACAAGATTTGTTCGACCCACATCGCGAACTGCGGCGTTATCCTCAAGGCCGGACCATCCTTGACGAATCCTTGGCAGTTCCGGCGATGCGGCGGAGAGTGGCCAGTCAGTCTCCGATCGTGCTTATATCCCGAGCTTCGTTGCCATGTGAACCCATTGGGACGCCGACCTGTGACCGAGAAGACCACCGCGCCCGTTATTGTTCCAGACCCGGACGATCCGCGACTGACCGAGCGCGTCATCGGCATCGATCAGACCGGCGCGCGGACCGAGATCAAGGTGCCGGTCGAGCGGCCGCTGACGCTGTACCTCAACGCGCAGGAGATCGTCACGATGATGACGATCAACGACTATCCCGAATACCTCGCGCTCGGCTACCTCCTGAACCAGAACATGCTCAAATACGACGACGTCGTCACCGAGGTCGAATATGACGACGACCTCCAGGTGGTGGTGGTCCGCACCGAGCACCACACCAATTTCGAGGCGAAGCTGAAGAAGCGGACGCAGACCTCGGGCTGCGCCCAGGGGACGGCGTTCGGCGACCTGCTTGAAGCCGTCGAGAAGGTCGCGCTGCCGAAGGCCGAACTGCGGACCTCCTGGCTCTACCAGATGACCCACACCATCAACACGATGCCGTCGCTCTATCTGGAAGCGGGCGCCATTCACGGCTGCGTGCTGTGCAAGGAGAGCACCCCGGTCTGCTACACCGAGGACGTCGGCCGGCACAACGCCGTCGACAAGATCGCGGGCTGGATCTATCGCCACAATGTCGATCCGGCAGACAAGATCCTCTACACTACCGGGCGGCTCACCTCCGAGATGGTGATCAAGACGGTGCGGATGGGCATCCCGATCCTGGTCTCCCGCTCCGGATTCACCGCCTGGGGCGTCGATCTGGCGCGGCAGGTCGGGCTGACGCTGGTCGGGCGCGCGCGCGGCAAGCGCTTCATCGCGCTGTCGGGTGAGGGGCGGATCGTCTACGACCAGAACCTCGATTATGTCGAAGAGGAATCGATGCGGCACAAGCGCAAGGGCGAGGCCGACAATGATTGATATCCCGGGCGTGCTGCTGGCCGGCGGCCTCGCGCGGCGGATGGGCGGCGGCGACAAGCCGATGCGCAAGATCGCCGGCCGGACCATTCTGCAACGGGTGATCGACCGTCTCGCCCCGCAATGCAGCGGGTTGATCATCAACGCCAATGGCGACCCCGCGCGCTTCGCCGCGTTCGGCCTTCCGGTCGTCGCTGACGATGTCGCCGATTATCCGGGTCCCCTCGCCGGCATCCTCGCCGCGCTCGATTGGACCGCGGCCAATCGGCCGGATGCGAAATGGGTGCTGAGCGCAGCGGGCGACTGTCCGTTTCTTCCGCGTGATCTTGTCGCACGCCTGGAGCAGGCGCGCGCGGCAGAGAATGCCGAGCTCGCGGTCGCCTCATCCGGCGGGCAGACGCATCCGGTCATCGGTCTCTGGAGCGTGCGGTTGCGGAACGAATTGCGCCACGCGCTGGTCGTGGAGGACGTGCGCAAGATCGATCGCTGGACCGCGCGCTATCCGCTGGCAACGGTCGAATGGCCGACCGAGCCGCTGGATCCGTTCTTCAACGCCAACACCGTCGAAGACATCGCGGAAGCCGATCGCCTCGCCGCACTCGACGACGGCTGAGACGCGCGCCTGCGCTTGCGTCCGGAACGGGCATCCCCGGCTGCGAGCACGCACGCAGCTAGCCGAGCTGTCCGCCGGCCCGCCCTCTCCGATCCGTTTCCACGGCGCGCAGATAGTCCAGCATCAGGCGGCCGGTTGCGGACAGATTCGCGGCATCGCGGACCACGATCTTCAGCTCGCGCCGCCCCCAATCGTCGCGCAGCGGGATCGCACGACGCCGAACGCCAGCTCGAAATCGTTCATCCGTTTCGACACGGCGGTGGCCGCGATCCCTCGCGCTGCGCGGCGCGAGCGAGGTTCTGTTCGTCGCAGACCGCGACGAACAGGCGCAGCGTCGTGAGGTCCACCCGGCGCGTCAGCGGTCTCTGCCGGCGTCGGGCTGCGTTGCGTGTCGACATCGATGGAGGCGAGCGGCATGGGCGGCGTCCTTGCGGGAGGGACAATGACAGGCTAGCGCGGGCGGCCGCGTAAAAAATCCCAAACCGATCGGGAGACAGTCGGATTGCTGGGAATAGAATCCAGCAAAGCCCTTCAAGGGCAAACTTGATTCCAATCGAAAAACATTCTCTTCAGCATTCAGATCACGCAGCTACCGCCAATATCTGGTACAGTGCAGCCTTCGGGTGCCCCGATTAGCGTCAGCAATTGACAGGGCCCTGTTCCGACACGGACGCAGTACGCCCATCGGGCTGCCTTGCCGATTCCTTGGATCAGGAGAGCATCATGCGTGACGAAGTCATAATTAAACTACGTGAAAATTTGCGCGGCGCGGTCATCGCGCGCGGCGAAACCGATTACGACGAAGCTCGTGCACTCTTTAACGGCATGATCGACAAGCGGCCATCGCTCATCGCACGATGTGTCGATGTCGCCGACGTCGTCGCCGCAGTGAAGTTCGGCCGCGAGAACGACCTGCGCATCGCAATTCGCGGCGGCGGTCATAATGGACCCGGTCTCGGCAGCGTGGATGACGGACTGGTCATTGACCTGTCTGCCATGAAGGGCGTGCGCGTCGATCCGGTTGCCCGCACGGCGCGGGTCGGCGCGGGATGTACCCAGGGCGATGTCGACCATGCCACCCATGTGTTCGGCCTCGCCGTCCCGGCGGGTATCATCTCGACCACCGGGATCGCCGGCCTGACATTGAGCGGCGGCCATGGCTATCTCACCCGCAAATATGGCCTCACGATCGATAATCTGCTCGAAGCCGACGTCGTGCTCGCCGACGGCAGCTTTGCCGTCGCCAGCAAGGACGAGAACGCCGACCTGCTCTGGGCGCTGCGCGGCGGCGGGGGCAATTTCGGCATCGTCACGTCCTTCCTGTTCAGGCTCCATCCGGTCAATGCGGTGTTTGCCGGGCCGATCGCCTGGGATCAGCAGCATGCGCGCACGATCATGCAGCATTATCGCGACTTCCTGCCGACCGCGCCGGAGGAGCTCAGCGTCTTCCTCGGACTCAAGACGATCCCGTCAGGTCCGCCATTTCCGCAGGAGCATTGGGGAAAGCGCATCTGCCTGTTGATGTGCTGCTACGACGGCGCCGCGGACGGCGGCAGAGGAGCGCTGGCACCGCTGCTCGATGCCTTGCCGACGCCATGGTTCAACTGGATGGGGACGATGCCCTATCCTGCGGTGCAGAGCATGTTTGACGGGCTCTACCCCAAGGGCATGCAGTGGTATTGGCGCGGCGATTTCGTCAAGACGTTGCCGGACGCCGCGATCGACGCCCATCTCGAGCAGGCCGCAAAGACCCCGAGCGAATTGTCGCTCATGCATCTCTACCCGATCGACGGCGCCGTCCATCGCGTCAGCAGCGGCGAGACCGCGTGGAATTGTCGCGACGCGACCTGGTCGATGGTCATCGCCGGAATCGATCCGAATCCGCAAAAGGCAGGGCCAATCACACGATGGACCAAGGCCTATTGGGAGGCGGTTCACCCGTTCGACCTCGGCGGCGCCTACCCGAATTTCATGATGGATGATGAGGGCGAAGCCCGTCTCAAGGCTACCTACGGATCCAACTATGCGCGGCTGGCCGAGGTGAAGCGCAAATATGATTCCGCCAATCTGTTCCGGGTCAACCAGAACATCAGGCCGGCCGCTTGACGCCGACAGATGACGGCGCGCCTTGGCAAATGAAAAACGCGGCGCCCAGGGCGCCGCGTTTCCAAATGCATAAATAAACGAACCTTAGCTCGCGGCGGCGGTCGGGACGTCGCGCTGGCGCTTCATCACGATCTTGTTCAGCGCGCCGAGATAGGCCTTGGCGGAGGCAACCAGCGTGTCCGGATCGGCGGCGCGCGCGGTCATCGAGCGGCCCTCATGGGCGAGGCGCACCGAGACTTCGGCCTGTGCATCGGTGCCTTCGGTCACCGCGTGGACCTGATAGAGCTCCAGCTTGGCCTCGTGCGGGACCAGACGCTTGATGCAGTTGAAGACGGCATCGACCGGACCGTTGCCCTCGGCTTCCTCGATCTTGATCTGGCCGTCGACGTCGAGCTTCATGGTCGCTCGCTGCGGACCATGGGTGCCGGCGATCACGGTCAGCGAGGCCAGCTTGATGCGGTCGTGCGCGGCAGCCATCTCCTGGTCGACCAGTGCCTCGATGTCCTCGTCGTAGATGTCCTTCTTGCGGTCGGCCAGCGCCTTCATCCGCGTAAAGGCATCCTCCAGCTGGTTGGCGCCGAGCTTGTAGCCCATCTCCTCCAGCTTGTGGATGAAGGCGTGGCGGCCGGAATGCTTGCCCAGCACCAGCGAGGACTGCTTCAGGCCGACCATCTCGGGCCGCATGATCTCGTAGGTCGAGGCATCCTTCAGCACGCCGTCCTGATGGATGCCGCTCTCATGGGCGAACGCGTTGCGGCCCACGATCGCCTTGTTGTACTGCACCGGGAACGAGGTGGCGGCGGACACCACCTTCGAGGCGCGGGTCAGCTGCGTGGTGTCGATCTTGTTCCAATACGGAAACTTGTCGTTCCGCACATTGATCGCCATCACGACCTCTTCCAGCGCGGCATTGCCGGCGCGCTCGCCGATGCCGTTGACGGTGCACTCGACCTGCCGCGCGCCGCCGACGATGCCGGCCAGCGAGTTCGCCACTGCCATGCCGAGATCGTTGTGGCAATGCACCGAGAAGATCGCCTTGTCGGAGTTCGGCACCCGCTCGATCAGCGTCCGCATGAAGTGGGTGTATTCCTCCGGCACCGTGTAGCCGACGGTGTCCGGGATGTTCACCGTGGTGGCGCCGGCCTTGATCACCGCTTCGACGATCCGGCACAGATAGTCCATCTCGCTGCGGGTGCCGTCCTCGGCCGACCATTCGACGTCGTCGATCTGGTTGCGGGCGCGGGCGACCATAGCAACCGAGGTCTCGATGACCTCCTCGGGGGTCTTGTTCAACTTCACGCGCATATGCAGCGGCGAGGTCGCGATCACGGTGTGGACGCGGCCGCGGCGGGCGAACTTGACGGCTTCGGCGCAGCGGTCGATGTCGGCCGGATGGGCGCGGGACAGGCCCGCGATGATCGCGTTCTTGGAGCGGCGGGCGATCTCGCTGACCGCCTGGAAGTCGCCTTCCGAGGTGATCGGGAAGCCGGCCTCGATGACGTCGACGCCCATATCGTCCAGCAGCTCGGCGACCTCGAGCTTCTCCTCGAAGGTCATGGTGGCGCCGGGGCACTGCTCGCCGTCGCGCAGGGTGGTGTCGAAAATGATGACGCGGTCCTTCTCGGACTTGTTCGCGGTGGCCATGTCAGAAATTCCTTTAAGCTTCTGCGCCCGTCATGTTGCTCCTTGAGCAATTACTTGGGCGATTATCAGGGTCCGGTGATCTCGTACAAACCCCTGAGTGCCCAGGCGCAAACGCCCAGCCGGCCCTCAGGGGCAGGTAAGAAGAAGGCCGCCAATAAGCAGGATGGGCGCCGCGGCCGGGAACGTGGCGGTAGCCTCGGCCACCTCCCCCGAAATCCCATCATTTTGGCCGCGAATCAGCATTGCCAGACCCTGTTGAGCGCCGAAATCCTCGGTCAAAACCCTTGACGGTTGGTTGCCGGGACGCGCCATGCGCCGTCGTTCTAGACGATTATGGCAAGCTGCCGCAATGGGTAAAGAGAGACAGAGCGGCTGACCTAACGCTTCGTCATGGCTGCGCACGCCACGTTGGGGGAACGCGCGGGCGGATCATTGCCTCCTCCTTGTGCGGAGGAAGCATCAGGTGGCCCGGCCTCCACGTCTTTCATCAGCAGCACCAAGACATCGATGCCCCGGACGGCCCCCCGTGCGCAGCGAAACCTCTCCTACACCATGACGCCATGCGTGACCGCGACAACGACAACCATGGCGCGTGCGCCGCCGGTCAAATCAATGATTGCTCAACAGGTTGCATCTAGCGTGCGTCCGGCGACCGGGTGTTAAGGGCGCGACCTTGTTTGGTTAAGGAGATATGGGGATCATGCCCACGACGAACCTGGCCGATGGGCCTAATCAGCGCCAAGCGGGCTTCAATCTCTTCCTGGTCGGATTCCTGATCCTGTTTCTCGAACTGGCCTGCATCCGCTGGTTCTCGGCCAAGGTCGTGTTCCTGCAATTCTTCACCAATATCGTGCTGCTCGCGGCCTTCCTCGGCATGTCCTGCGGCTGCCTTGCCGCGCGGCGGAGCGCCAACTGGCTTGCGCTGTTTCCGGGGCTCGCGCTCGTGACCTTCGCTGCCGTGGCCACGATCATGGCGCTGTATTCCAACTGGGGCCAGTTCGCGGTCGACGTCGGCCATCAGGCCTCGCCCCAGGAGGTGTTTTTCGGCACCGAGTATCGCAACCCGGATCTCGCCAAGTTCGTCGTGCCGATCGAGGCAATCGCCGGGCTGTTCTTCGTGCTGATCGCGCTGATGTTCGTCGGCCTCGGCCAGACGCTCGGCCGCGCCTTCGACGCCTACCCCAACCGCGTCGCCGGCTATTCGCTGAATATCGGCGGCAGCCTCGCGGGCATCGTCGGGTTCTCGCTGCTGTCGTTCGCGCAGGCGCCGCCGGTGGTCTGGTTCGGCATCGGCTGCGCCGGCATCGTCTACCTGCTCTACCAGGACAAGGCGCTGTCGATCCTGCGCCTTGCGACGATCATCATCGTGGTGGGATTTACCGCCTTCTACACCGATCGTTCCGACAGCCATGACATCCGCTGGTCGCCCTATTACGCCGTCGACCTCAACAAATCGAACGGCGTGATCACCGTCAACAGCATCGGCCATCAGGAA
Organism: Bradyrhizobium sp. USDA 4011; assembly: GCF_054063415.1. Taxonomy (NCBI): domain Bacteria; kingdom Pseudomonadati; phylum Pseudomonadota; class Alphaproteobacteria; order Hyphomicrobiales; family Nitrobacteraceae; genus Bradyrhizobium; species Bradyrhizobium sp. USDA 4011. The sequence continues at coordinate 6,904,453 of NZ_JBSSGG010000001.1, read as the reverse complement.
ATGATGCCGTTCAGCGAACGCGGCTCGTCCTATTCGCTGATCCACCTGCTGCAGAAGCACAGCGGCGGCGCGCCGTTCAAGGACGTCATGATCATCGGCGCCGGCTCCGGCAACGACCTCGCGCACGCCTTGCGCTTCGGCGTCGAGCGCATCGATGCGGTCGAGATCGATCCCGTGATCCAGAACATCGGCATCCACAACCATCCCGACAAGCCCTATCAGGATCCGAGGGTGGTGCCGCATCTCGACGACGGCCGGCATTTCCTGCGCACCACCGAACGCAAATACGATCTGGTCGTGTATGCGCTCGTCGACTCGCTGATCCTGCACAGCGGCTACGCCAACATCCGCCTCGAAAGCTATCTGTTCACCGAACAGGCGTTCCAGGACGTCCGCCGCGTGCTGAAGCAAGACGGCGTCTTCGTGATGTACAACTACTATCGCCAGGGCTGGATCGTGCAACGCGTCGCCGAGATGGCCAAGCAGGTGTTCGGCTGCGATCCGCTGGTGCTGCCGCTGCCCTACAAGGAAACGCTGACCTCGTCCGAAGCTGTCGGCTTCACCACCATCATCGCGGGCTGCAATCCGCGCATCTCGACCGCGTTCCGCGACCGCGGCCAGTTCTGGCTGAACAGCCTTCCGCCGGAGAACCTGGCGGTCAACGGCTTCGACAAGCCGCAACAAAAGGGACGAGACAAGGGCCAGGACAAGGCTGCGGCCCAGCACGGCGACTGGGTGCCGCTGGCGCCGGCCAAGCTGGTGGTCGACAATGAAGGCGCCAGGCAATCGACCAGCGACGACTGGCCGTTCCTCTATGTCAGCGGCAGGCTGATTCCCGACCTGACCGTTCGCTCGATGATCCTGCTCGGCGTGCTTGGGCTTGGCCTCGTCTATCTGTTCAAGCCGAAGGGCGCCTGGCGGCCCAACAACCGGATGTTCTTCCTCGGCGCGGCTTTCATGCTGCTCGAGACCAAGGCGGTGGTGCAGATGGCGCTGTTGTTCGGCAGCACCTGGCTGGTCAACTCTGCGGTGTTCTTCACCGCGCTGCTGCTGATCCTCGCCGCCAATTTGTACGTGATCAAGGTGCCGTCCACCCGGCTGGCGCGGCACTATGCCGGGCTGCTGGCGCTGCTGGCGGTCTCGGTGCTGGTGCCGCTCGACACGTTCCTGAGCGGCGGCATCGTCTGGCGCTACGTGATCCCGTGCGCGCTGGCGCTCGGCCCGATGTTCTTCGCCGGCGTGATCTTCGCCCGCTCGTTCCGCGACGAAGCCAATCCCGATCAGGCGTTCGGATCCAATATCGCGGGATCTGTGATTGGCGGCCTCGCCGAATCGTGCTCGACCCTGCTCGGCTTCCGCTATCTCCTGATCGTGGCGATCGGCTTCTATCTCTTGTCGGCCTGGATGCCGTCACGCAAGGGCTAGCGCGCAAGGGACGCGCTGGCAGGCCGGAGAACGGTAGTCGCTACCGCAGATATCTGCGGTAGCGATCAAGCTCCCATCGCGGGCGCGCGCGGCCAAAATATCGAAAACAACCCCATGCAAAGGAGCCGGCGGCTGCCGGCGCTCGACCGCGCCACTTGACACGTCGGGCAAATCAAGGGCATATTTCCAATATTCCGAAATTGTGCCTCGCCCGCAGGGCGCGAGAAAACCGCCGCCCTACTTCTTCGCCGCATTCTTCTCCGCCGCGCCGCCCTTGCCTTCCGCCTCCAGCGCAGCACGGACACGCTTGAATTCGCTCAGGTCCGCCTTGTCGACCTCGGGGAATTTCAGCTCGAGCCTGTCGAGCGCATTGACGATGGTCGAGCCGATCACGACGCGGGCGAACCATTTGTGGTCGGCGGGCACGATGTGCCAGGGCGCTTCCTTGCTCGCGGTCTGGTGGATCATGTCTTGATAGGCGGCCTGATATTTCGCCCACAGCGCGCGCTCGGAGACGTCGGCCATCGAGAACTTCCAGTTCTTGGCCGGCTCCTCGAGCCGGTCGAGAAAGCGCCGGCGCTGCTCCTCCTTGGAGACGTGCAGGAAGAACTTCAGGATCACGGTGCCGTTGCGCGACAGATAGCGCTCGATCGCGGAGATGTCCTCGAAGCGCTCGCGCCAGATGTTCCTGGTCACCAGCCGTTTCGGCAGCTTCTGCTTGGCGAGCACATCGGCATGAACGCGCACGACAAGGCATTCCTCGTAGTAGGAGCGGTTGAAGATACCGATGCGGCCGCGCTCCGGCAGCGCGATCATGGCGCGCCACATGAAATCATGGTCGAGTTCCTTGGTCGAGGGCTGCTTGAACGAGGACACCTCGCAGCCCTGCGGGTTGACGCCCTCGAACACGCTCTTGATCGCACTGTCCTTGCCGGCGGCATCCATGCCCTGGAAGATCAGGAGCAGCGACCAGCGGTCCTGGGCGTAGAGCTTCTCCTGGAAGTCGTTGAGCCGCGTGCGGTTGGCCTCGATGATCTTGCCGCCGGCGTCCTTGTCGATGCCGCCTTTCTCGGCGGTCGCACACGATTTCAGGTGGAATTCGCCTGATCCGTCGAAGCGGAACGGCGCGACGAAGGGCTTCAGTTCATCGGCGAGCGATGGGGACGGTTTGTTGCTCATGGCCTCTCGATGGCTTGCGTGGCGACTTGATCCGGTCGATCACGCTACCAAGAATGCCCTTGGGCAGGAAGATGATGAAGAGCACCAGCAGCACGCCATAGACCAGGTTGTCCCAGCCGACCGCCTTGGTGCCGAATGAAATGCGCAGCACCTCGGCCAGCACGATAGTGATGATGGCGCCGACGGTCGGTCCCAGCGCCACATAGACGCCGCCGACGATCGCGGCGAACACCATCTGCAGGGAGACCGCGATGCCGCTCACGGTGTCCGGCGAGATGAACATCTGGTACTGGCAATAGAGTGCACCGGACAGCGCGGTCATCAACGCGCTGATCAGGGTGATCTTGAGCTTCTCGGCGGTGACGTTGACGCCGGCGGCGGCCGCCGCATCCTCATCCTCCGAGATCGCCTCCATGGCGTGGCGGATCATGCTGCGATCGATCGCGCGCCAGATCACGAGGCCTGCGACCCAGACCGCGAGCGCAATCAGATACCAGGTGACCTTGTCGTCGAATTGCAGTGCGACCAGCCCCTTGCCGCTCGGCGCGCGCTGTGGCGTGTAGCCGAGCGAGCCGCCGGTATAGTCGCGGGTCGCGGTGATGACCTGGAGCACGATGCCGGACAGCGCCAGCGTCACCAGCACGAAATAGTGCCCGGTGATGCGGAAGCGGAAGCAGGGATAGGCAACGACGAGCGCGAGCACGCCCGCGGTCGCCATGCTCAGGGGAATCCCGATCCAGGGCGAGATGCCGAGGTGATTCCAGAGCAGCGCGGTGACATAGGCGCCGATCCCCATGAAGCCGCCATGGCCGAGCGAAACCAGTCCGAAGCGGCCCATGATCGACCACGAGGTGTAGGCGAACGACCAGATCAGGATCAGCACCAGCACGTGAAGATGATAGGGGTCGCGGTGCACGAAGGGCAGCGCGACGAGCGCGAGCAGCGCGATGATCCAGCCGGCGAGCTTGCTGTTCACGAGCGCCTCGCCAGGAGGCCCGCGGGCCGGATGAACATCATGACGATGAAGAAGGCGAACGCCAGCACGTAGCCCCATTCGAGATCGGAGAACAGGCCGCCGAGCGAGATGATCTCGGCGAACACGAAAGCCGCGACGAAGCCGCCAATGAAATTGCCGAGGCCGCCGAGCACGCAGATCAGGAAGGTGATCGGCCCGAACGACAGCCCGACGAACGGATGCACGTCATATTGCAGCACCAGGAGGCAGGCGGCGAGACCGGCGAGCCCGCCGCCGATCGCCGAGGTGACGAGATAGATCCGCCTGGGATCGACGCCCATCAGCGGCATGATCTGGCGGTCCTGCGCGATGGCGCGGATCGCTGTGCCGGTGAAGGTGCGGGTCAGGAACAGATAGACGCCGATCATGCCGACCAGCGCCGCGCCGAACGACAGGAGCCGCGCGTAGCTGAAATTCATCTCGCCGAGCGCCAGCACCGGGAGGCGGATGCCGAGATTGCGGAAATCGATGCCGAAGGCGACGGTGGCAAAGCTCTGCAGGATGAACAGCACGCCGCCGGTGGCGAGCAGCTGATTGATCGGCGGCGCGGTCAAGAGCGGCGCGATGACGAGGAAATGCAGCGCGGCCCCGAGCAGCGCCACCAGGAGGATGACGAGCGGCGCAGCGGCCCAGTACGGCAAATGAAACACCTGCACGAGATAGTACATGCCGTACATGCCGATCATCACGAGCTCGGCGTAGCAGATCCAGGTAACGTCGATGACGCCGAAGATCAGGTTGAGCCCGAGCGCCAGGAGCGCCAGCACGCCGCCGAGCAGGATGCCGTTGATCACGGCCTCCAGCAGGTAGATGTCGAAAATGTCGAGGAAGGATTGCATGGCCGCTCTGCCTTAAAGCGTGTGGTCGGCTGGTTGAATTGGCAGCACCGTCATCCTGAGGAGCCGCGAAGCGGCGTCTCGAAGGATCGACGGCCACCAGCCGAGCCGTGCATCCTTCGAGACGCGCGTGCCACGCTCCTCAGGACGACGGGAGAATGAGTGAACGCACTTGCTGGCCAATCCCATCATCCCCTCACACGCCCAGATACGCCTGCTTGATGGTGTCGCTGGCCGCGAGCTCCGCCGCCGTGCCGGCGGCGCGGATGCTGCCGGCTTCCAGCAGATAGGCGCGGTCGACCACGCGCAGCACCTGCTGCACGTTCTGCTCGACGATCAACACCGTCAGCCCTGAGGCGCGGATGCGCTTGACCAGCTCGAACACCTGCTGCACCACGACCGGCGCAAGCCCGGCCGAGGGCTCATCGAGCAGCAGCAATTTCGGGTTCGACATCAGCGCCCGGCCGATCGCGCACATCTGCTGCTCGCCGCCCGACATGGTGCCGGCCATCTGGTGGCGACGCTCCTTCATACGCGGGAACAGCTCGAACACGAAGTCGAGCCGCTCGGCGTAATGCGCGCGGGCGCCGGGCATGTAGGCGCCCATCTTCAGATTGTCTGCCACGGTGAGCCGCGGAAACAACCGGCGGTTTTCCGGCACATGCGCAATCCCGAGGCTGACGATGCGATGCGCCGGCGTCCTGACGACGTCGGCACCCTCCATCGATATCTTGCCGTTACTCGGGCGGATCAGGCCGGAGATCACGCGCATGAGGGTCGTCTTGCCGGCGCCGTTAGGGCCGATCACGCCGACCGCCTCGCCCGCCTTGACGTCGAGGCCGACGTCGAACAGCGCCTGGAAGCTGCCATAGCCCGCGTCGATCGATCGGAGCTCCAGCATGCCGGTCACGCCCCGATCCGGCGGCGCGCCTGCTCGGCGACGGCGGCGGCCAGGCTCGCATCCGCATCGGTGCCGAGATAGACCTCGATCACCCTGGCATCGCCCGCGACGTCCGCCGGCAGGCCTTCGGCGATCTTCTCGCCGTGATCCAGCACCATCACGCGATCGACCACGCGCATCAAGACACCCATGATGTGCTCGACCCAGATGATGGTGATGCCGAGCTCGTCGCGGATTCGGCGCAGCATGTCGGCGGCCTGGTCCATCTCGGTTTCGTCGAGACCGCCGAGGCTTTCATCGGCCAACAACAATTTCGGCCCGGTGGCGAGCGCCTTGGCGAGTTCGAGCTTCTTCAACCCGGCCGCGCCCAGGCCTTCGACGCTGCTATGCCGATCGGTCGGCAGGCCGACCATCGCTAGCGCGCGTTCGGCCGCCTCTTCGGCCTTGCTGCGGCTGTGGCGGCCCTGGCCGTAGAAGCCGGCGAGCACGGCGTTCTCGAAAATGCTGAGGCGATGGAATGGCCGCGGGATCTGGAAGGTGCGGCCGATCCCGCCGACGATGATCCGGTGCGGGGCGAGACCGGCGATCTCGCGGCCGTCGAACAGGATCGAGCCTTCGGTCGGCGGCAGCGTGCCCGACAGCATGTTGAAGATCGTGCTCTTGCCCGAGCCGTTCGGCCCGATCAGGCCGAGGATTTCGCCCTGCTCGACGCGGAACGACACGTTGTTGACGGCGCGAAATCCGCCAAACCGCTTGACCAGGCCTTCGACGGCGAGCACGGCGTCCCTTTCGCGAGCGCTAGTGCAGGATGAAGTCAGATTGAAACAGCCTGGCCGCAGACTCGCTGCACCTCTCCCGCTTGCGGGGGAGGTCGGAACGCATCGAAGATGCGATCCGGGTGGGGGTTCTCTCCACGATACGACTCGTGGAGAGAACCCCCACCCCAACCCTCCCCCGCAAGCGGGAGAGGGAGCGCGGTTCCTTCGCGGCTGCTGCTCGACCTGATCTCATCTTGCTCGGCTATTTGTAGCTGTAGGTGGTGCCGGCCGGCAGCGGCAGCACGGTCTCGCGCTGCATCTGGCTCTTCGGCCACACCACATAGGATTTATCGTCGATATATTGCAGCACCACCGGGAACGAGCGCGCGTTCTGCCCGGCGTACTGCTCGCCCTCGCCGTAGAACTTCACGCCGTAACCGAGCATGGTGCCGCCCTCGGGAATGTCGGTGTCGAGCGCGGCCTTGCGCAGCGCATCGGGATCGATGCCGCCATACTTCTTGATCGCGCGCGGCAGCACGTCGTCGAGGAAGACATAGGCATTGGCCGCGCCGATGCCGACATGGGCGGAGCGGATCGACACGCCGGGCTTGAGCTTGTCGAACTCCTCGCCAACCATCTTGATCACCGGCGGCAGCTTCGGGTCCATGGTCTTCTGGTTGGCGAGCCAGATCGAGATCGGGTCGGTGTTGAAGAGGTAATTGGCGTCGGCGCCAAGGCCTTCCTTCAACTTCTCGTAGACGCCATAGCCGGCACCGTGGCCGACGATGGCGCCGAACTTCAGCCCCTGCTCGCGCGCCTGCCGAAACAGCAGGGTGATGTCGGGATTGTAGCCGGTGTGGAAGATCACGTCGGGCTTGGCGCGCTTCAGCTTGGTGACCAGCGCCGACAGATCGGGTGCGGTCGCCGAATAGCCCTCCTTGAGCACGATGTTGAAGCCGGCCTTCTTCGCGCCGGCCTCGTTACCCTTGGCGACGTCGACGCCATAGGCGCCGTCCTCATGGATGATGGCAACGCGGAGGTCTTTCGGCTCCTTGCCGAACTTGGACATGGAGTATTGCGCGATGAAGTCGGTCGTCATCATGCCATACTGGTTGCCGGCGGCCTGCGGGCGGAACACGTATTTGTAGTTCTTGCCGTCGAACACGCCGGAGGAGATGCAGGTCGTGATCCACATGAATTTCTTCATCTGGTCGACCCGGGCCGCCACCGGCACGCATTGCGCCGAGGAGAAGAAGCCCATCACCATGTCGACCTTTTCCTGCTCGAGCAGGCGGACGGCCTCGTTGATGGCGATGTCGGGCTTGCTCTGCGCGTCGGCGTAGACGGCCTCGACCTTGTAACCCTCGACGCCGGTCCTGGCGTAATGGTCGAGCATGATCTTGACGCCGGTATATTGCAGCTCCGAGCCGCCTCCGGCCAGCGGGCCGGTCAAGTCGAAGATCACGCCGATCTTGATCTTCTTGTCCTGCGCATGCGCTGAAACAGCCACGCCCAGCGCCGCAAGCGCGACAGACAGACCCGCAAGCCAGCGGGCGGCGGCCTTCCTGACCGGCATGAATCCCTCCCCAGAGATTGTGCACTGCATTTTTTGTTATCGTGCCCTCCTATCACAGGGGGAGCGGCCGATGATGTCAAGTGCAATGGCTGCGTCGCCACGGCGCGGGCTTGCGCAAAGTTTTGGCGGTGCCGACGCATCCGCTGGGATGTTCGCTCGTAAAGCCACGTCCGCTTTGCCCTAAAAAAAGGGCGAGATAGAAGGCGGGCCCAATGAACGTCGAATATCAGCCGCTACCCGACGTTCCGATGCAAGCGTTCAGCTGCGCGTGTGATGCGTGATTCCGTAGAAGAATCCGGCGACAATCCAGCCAAAAAAACAGAAGTGCGCAAACGCGCAAAATCACAATTGCGGGACGCAGATCCCGAACAGCTGCTACAACCTGCATCTCTTGTTCTGGCGACAGACCGTCCCTGAACATGGGACCGCCGAATTGCCGGGACCACCATGGTTGTCCCAGTTGAAATGAAAACTCGGCATAGGAAAACCTCTTTCTCACACCGTCAAGCGATCTGTACAGCGAATAGATGCGCCAGTGCCAATACACTGCACAAAGCAGGACAACTGCACAGACGAGCCCAGCGAAAGAGAAGGCAACAACCGATGACATCCGTGCTTCCACTATTCTGACCAAACGCCCTACGCCGGCAGCTGCGTCTCGATGAACGCGGTGACGAAGCGCGGCATTGCGGAGTTGAGATCGGCGCGGCTGCGCACCAGATGGATGCCGACGAGTTCGGGATTTTTCTGGCGCGCCAGATTGGCCTCGATCCGCGCACGCAACGCGTCAGCGGTCATGTCGACGCGCAGGATCTGCATCATTGCGAGCGCAATGCCGGTGTAGATGCAGTGCCAATCGGCATCCGGGCGGCAATCCGCTGCGGTAAGGCCGGTCTCCTCCTCGAGCTCCCGCATCACGCTGCTGGCAATATCGACGGTCTCTCCGCTGATGTCGTCGAGATCGGGCGTACCGGAGGGGAAATAGATGCGTCCGGCGTTCGCCGTCCGCTGGCCCATCACCCCGCACACGAAGGCGCCGTCGCTCGAGAGCAGCGCGCCCATGCCGAAGCCGTTGAAGATCTCCTTGTCGGGAAAACCCCAGTCGCGCCAGGCGAGGAAGCTTGCGAAATCGGTCTCGAAATAGCTCGCGCTGTGCCGCTCGCCGGCAAACATTGGATCGCGCCCGAGCAGGACGCGTCCGTTCCACAGGTTCGGGTTGAGCCGCTGCTGCTCGGCGAAATGCGCATCGATCTCGCCGCGTCGCTCGTCCGCGAACGGCCAGGGACGCCGCTGCAATGCCAGATCGAGCGCGGTGACGCGACAAATCAGCGGAGACTGCATGTCACTCACCGCAAACTCATTTCGGCATGATCTCCGCGCAAATTACTTCGCGCTTCCGGTCGTCTTCTTGACCTGATCGACATATTTGTTGGTGTAGGTCTTGGTGACGTCGATGCCGGCCTTCGCCACTTCGGGTGAACCTTCACTGAACACGGCGAGCACCGCCTCCGCGCCCTTGGGATCCATCTTGCCGGTCTCCGAATACATCGGGATCGTGTTCTTCAACGCTGCGAGATACTGCGCCCTGTCCTTTCCGACGATCTCGTCCGGCATCTTGGCCATGATGTCTTCGGCGGTGTGCGAATGGATCCAGGCCAGCGTCGCCATGATGGCATTGGTCAGCGCCTGCACCTCCTTCTCGTGGCCGTTGACCCAGGCCGTGGTCGAATAGAGCGCGCCACCGGGATATTCGCCGCCGAACACCGCAAGCGTGTCGTGCGGGGTACGGGTGTCGCTCAGGATCTTGAGATCGGAATGGCTGCCCTGCAGCACGGTGACGGCGGGATCGAGCATCACGGCGGCATCGATCTGGCCCTGCTCCATCGCCGCGACCGCGGTGGCGCCGAGGCCGACGCCGATCACGGCGGTCCCGGCCGGATCAAGGCCATTCTTCTTCAGCATGTATTTCAGGAAGAAGTCGGTCGAGGACCCCGGCGCGCTGACGCCGACCTTCTTGCCGGCGAGATCCTTGACCGAGTTGATCTCGCCGGTGTGCTTGGGCGACACCACCAGCACGAGGCCGGGATAGCGGTCATAGACCACGAAGGCCTGCAGTTCCTGCTTCTTGGCCGCGAGATTGACGCAGTGGTCGAAGTAGCCGGAGACGACGTCGGCGCTGCCGCCGAGCACGGCCCTGAGTGCATCCGAGCCGCCCTTGAGATCGACCAGTTCGACCGCAAGCCCGGCCTTCTCGTATTCGCCAAGCTGCTTGGCCAGCACGGTGGGCAGATAGCACAGGCAGGCGCCGCCCCCGACCGCGATGGTGATCTTGCTTTGCGCCGCGGCAAGGCCCGTGGACAGGGTCAGCGCCAGCAGCGTTCCGGCAAGCTTGCCCAGCAGTTTGTTCATGACGTCCTCCGTTCGACTGGCCGGCAAGATAGAGGAGCGGGCCTGCCTTGAGAAGGCGACTTTCCGGTTACTGGTCAAGCCTGCGGCCACGGCATGCACCCCAACACCAACGAGATGCAATTCGTGCTCGAAGGCACCGGCACGGTCTGGCTCGGCGACAAGGAGGTGACGGTCAAGCCGGGCGATTTGATCGTGATTCCGAAGGGCACGCCGCATGGCGGCACCAAGCCGAACGGCCGCGCCATCAAGGCAATCGCGATCAAGACGCCGCCGCAGGCGCCGGATGATACCAAGCTGCTGGATTGACGACGGCTTCCTCCCCCGTCATTGCGAGCGGAGCGAAGCAATCCATCTCTCGGCATGTGCGGACCGATGGATTGCTCCGTAGCTTCGCTTCTCGCAATGACGACGTTGCGCCGAGTGCGCCCCAGGAGCCGGTTCCATTACATGACGATTGACAGATAATTCGCTTGCCTCGCGCCCGCCCGCTCCATAATATGATGATCGTAATTTAATAGAGGCAGCTCGATGAGCCTGGACGATCACCCCACGGTCAAGGCGGCGCGCGCGCGCAGCAGCCAGCCCGTTCACGACGCCCCGGTCTCTTCGGAACTGCTCAAGCGGATCGCGCGCGAGTGCGGCGCCGATGACGTCGGCATCATCGAGTTCGAGCGCGCCGCCATCGCGCCGCAGCGCGACTTCATCCGCAAGGTTTATGGGCGGACGCGTTCGCTGCTCGCGATCGCCTGCCACATGAACCGCGAGCCGGTGCGCTCGCCGTCGCGCTCGGTCGCCAACGAGGAATTCCACGGCACCTACGATCACGTCAACGAAACCGCGCGTGCCATCGTTCGCGCGCTCGACGCGCACGGTATCCCGGCCTGCAATTCGGTCGCCGCCTTCCCGATGGAGATGGACCTGCCCCGGATCATGATGGTCCAGCACAAGCCGATCGCGGTGGAAGCAGGCCTCGGGCGGATGGGAATCCACCGCAGCGTCATCCACCCGAAATTCGGCAGCTTCGTCCTGCTCGGCACCGTCCTGCTCGGATGCGAGGTGGACGCCTATGACCAGCCGATCGACTATAATCCCTGCCTGGAGTGCAAGCTGTGCGTCGCCGCCTGCCCGGTCGGCGCCATCAAGCCGGACGGCGGCTTCGATTTCCTGTCCTGCCACACCCACAATTATCACGACTTCCTCGGCAACTTCACTCAGTGGGTGGAGAAAGTCGCGGATTCCAAGGACGCCAAGGATTATCGCGCCCGCGTCCCCCGCACCGAGACGCTGAACATCTGGCAATCGCTGTCGTTCAAGCCGGGCTACAAGGCGGCCTATTGCATCTCGGCCTGTCCGGCCGGCGAAGACGTGATCGGCCCCTTCCTGCATGATCGGGACGCGCATTTCGCCGAGGTGGTGCAGCCGCTGATCGACAAGGACGAGTTCGTCTACGTGATCCCGGATACCGACGCCGAGGACACGGTGACGCGGCGCTTTCCGCACAAGAAGGTCCAGCATGTCACGTCCGGCCGCCATACCGGCAGCATCCAGGCCTACATCTTCTCGCTCTCGCTCGGATTTCAACGCGGCAGGGCGCGCGGTCTGGATTTCGTGACGCATCTGCGCTTCACCGGGGCAAGCGCGCTGGACATGACAGTCGTGATCAAGGGCAAGGATCTGCAGGTGGTGCCGGGGCGGCACGTGGGAGAGGCGGCGTTGAGCATCACCGCCGATACCCAGGCATGGCTGCGCATCCAGAACCGCGACCTCGAACTGGCCGACGCGATTGCCTCGGAGCTGGTGAGCTACAGCGATGAGAAGCTTTTCGCGGCCTACATGCGCTGCTTCCCGCTCTGAGCGGCGGAGGACGGTAACCACCAACTTTGGATTACGCCTCCTGCCACCCCACCCTTACCTCACCCTTGCATTTTGCTCCGCGAAATAAGCGGGGTGATCGATGTCGGCGAGCAAACCGGGCTGCTGCGGCTGCCAGTCGAGCCGCGCGCGCGTGCGCGCGCTCGAGGTCGGCACATCGAAGGCGACGAACCGGCTGAACATGCCGAAATGCTCGGCCGCTTCCTCCGGCGACTTCGACACCAGCGGAACGTCGAGCCGGCGGGCGATGACCTCGGCGATCGCCTTGAACGGCACGCCCTCGTCGGCGACCGCATGGAACGGGCCGCCTTCGACGCCGCGCTCGAGCGCGAGCCGGTAAACACGGGCCGCATCCAGCCGATGCACGCCAGGCCAGCGATTCTGTCCCTCACCGATATAGACAGAGGCGCCCTTCTCGCGCGCAAAGGCGACGAGGCGCGGCACGAAGCCGTGGTCGCCATGACCATGCACCGAGGGCGGCAGCCGGACCACGGCGGCATGCACGCCGCGCGATGCCACCGCCATCGTCGTCGCCTCGGACGCACGCGGATAGGCCTCGGAGACCGGAATCGGCGGATCCTCTTCGGTCGCGACGCGGCCCTGCGCCACCCGCGCGACGCCCGATGTCGTGATCAGCGGACGCTTCGAGCCTTCGAGCACGGCACCGAGCGTCTCGATCGCCCGCCGGTCGTCCGCGCAGTTCTGCGCGAACTTCGAGAAGTCGTGGTTGAAGGCGCAGTGGATCACGGCATCCGCCTGCGCGGCGCCGCTCTTCAGGCTGTCGAGATCTTCCAACGTTCCGTAGTGAACCTCGGCGCCGGCGGCGGCGAGCGCTGCCGCGCCCTTGTCGGAGCGGGTCATGCCGAGCACCCGATGACCGGCGGCAATCAGATCATTCACGACGGCCGAGCCGACCCAGCCGGTAGCTCCAGTGACAAACACACGCATCAGCAATCTCCAGGTTTTGCTGGCGACAAATCTGGGCGGCCCGGCTATCGTGGTAAAGTAGTGACTTTATCATGGTATAATGGCTAACAGGATGAGCGAACCGCTCACGCATGAGAACCTGCTCGGCGCCTATCTGAAGGACCGCCGCGGCAAGCTCGATCCGGCGACGTTCGGCTTTCCGCCGGAGCGGCGACGCACGCCGGGCCTGCGCCGCGAGGAAGTGGCGCAGCGCGCCAACATCTCGGCGACCTGGTACACCTGGCTCGAACAGGGCCGCGGCGGCGCTCCGTCAGCCGATGTGCTCGACCGCATCGCGCGGGCACTGATGCTGACGGAGGTCGAGCGCGAGCATCTGTTCCTGCTCGGCCTCGGCCGCACGCCCGAGGTGCGCTACCAGAAGAATGAAGGCGTCACGCCGCGGCTGCAGCGCGTGCTCGACGCGTTGCTGCCGAGCCCCGCCGTGATCAGGACCGCGACATGGGACATCGTCGCCTGGAACCGGGCGGCGACCGTGATGCTGACGGACTACGGATCGCTGCCGCCGCGCGCGCGCAACGTGCTGCGCTTCTTGTTCCTCGATCCGCGCGTCCGCGCCGCGCAACACGACTGGGCAAGCGTGGCCCGCTTCGTCGTTGGCGCCTTCAGGGTGGACGCGATGCGCGCGGGAGCTGCCGCCGAGGTGCAGCCCTTTGTCGACGAGCTCTGCCGGCTGAGCCCGGAATTCGCGGCGCTGTGGCGCGATAACGACGTGCGCGCCCATGGCGAGGGCATCAAGCAGCTCCGGCATCCGATCCTGGGCCCGATCAAGTTCGAATATTCGGCGTTCGCAGTCGATGGCCGATCCGACCTCAGCATGATCGTCTACAATCCTGTCGACCCCGAGGTGAAGGAGAAGATCCGCGGCCTGATGAACGCGGCGCCGACAGATCAACGAGCATAATCGTCGCCGCCTTTCGCAAGGTCTCATGCGACCTTTTCGCGCAACCAAGAACCGTTAACCATCGCTTGGCCGCCCTTTACCAGATCATCCCGGCGCCGAATACCGACGATGGCATCGCCGAACGCGACGCGCGCGGCATTCACTGCATTTTTAATGAATGAGGGTATGCAACTTTAAGGCGCGAATGCGATGCAGCTGTCGCAGTGCGAGGTAAGAAGGTATGACCAATCAAGTCATCGAGACACGGGCCTTGTGGCTTGTCATCGCCATCATCGCCGTGATCGACCTGGTGTGGCTCCGCACGTCCGGAATGTCGGTCGCCCTCGCCCCTGCCAAGGCGGTCATGTTCGTGATCGTTGCGTCGCTCGCACTGGTCTACGTCCGGTTCAGGCCCGATCGACGCATCGCCGAACTCGCCATCGCATGCGCACAACTGATCGCCTTCACGGCGGTCGCCGCGGTGTTGAGCTACCTGACGGTCACCTCGAATTTCCCATTGATCGATCGCCAGCTCGCCGCGATCGACGCCGCGCTGTATCTGGACTGGCCGGCTTATTTCGATTGGGTCGACGCGCGCCCCGGGATCAAGTGCATCCTCGATACCGCATACGATAGCTGCCTGGCGCAGACCGCGGTGCTGCTGGTGTCGCTGAGTGCGTGCGACCGGTTCGAACAGATGCGCGAGTTCGTCTGGCTCTTTATGACGGCGCTGCTGGTTGCGATTCCGATCGCGTGGATCTTCCCTGCCGCCAGCGCCTGGGTTCAGTTTGACGTCGTCGCCCGCGCCGACGCCTATCATCTGGCCGATTTCAACGCGCTTCGCGCCGGTCAGATGACGCGCATCCCACTGGCGGAGGTGAACGGTCTGATCACCTTTCCATCCTTCCATACGTCGCTGGCCGTCATCCTGATCTACGCCAGCAGAGGCGTGAGGCTGCTGTTTCCTGCGTTCCTCGTCCTGAACCTGCTGGTGATCGCCTCGACACCCACCATCGGCGGCCATTATTTCATCGATGTGATCGCAGGTGCGGCCCTCGTCCCGTGCCTTATCGGCCTGCGCCGGATGTCATGGCGGACATTGTTCGCGCGCCGGGCCGCCTCGCCATCCTACCAGATCGAATATGTCCGGGCTGATCAGCGCCGCCGCTGAAGCCTGATCCGGTGGCACCAGCTTGCGTCCGCGGATCTCCTAGTCCCGTGCCGCCGCCGTCGGCCGCCAGACCAGCAGCCGCTTCTCCACGACAGTCACCGCCATGTCGATCAGGATGACGAAGGCCGACAGCACGAACATGCCGGCGAACACGCCGGCGACGTCGAACACGCCCTCGGCCTGCTGGATCAGATAGCCGAGGCCGGCCGCGGAGCCGAGATATTCGCCGACCACCGCGCCGACCACGGCAAAGCCGACCGAGGTGTGCAGCGAGGAGAACATCCACGACAGCGCCGAGGGCCAATAGACGTGGCGCATCAGCTGCCGCTCGTTCATGCCGAGCATGCGGCCGTTGTCGAGCACCGTGGTCGGCACTTCCTTGACGCCCTGGTAGACGTTGAAGAATACGATGAAGAACACCAGCGTCACGCCAAGCGCGACCTTGGACCAGACGCCGAGCCCGAACCACAGCGCGAAGATCGGCGCCAGCACCACGCGCGGCAGCGCGTTGACCATCTTCACATAGGGGTCGAACACGGCGGCGACGCGCGGCTGCCGCGCGAACCAGAAGCCGACCAGGATGCCGCCGGCCGAACCGATCACGAAGGCGAGGATGGATTCCCACAAGGTGATCGCAAGATGCTTCCAGATCACCCCGGTCGCGAACCATTTTACAATTTGGCTGAAGACGTCGACCGGATTGGAGAAGAAGAACGGCGGCAGCAGCACCTTGCCGAAAACCGGCACGGTGGCAAAGAACTGCCACAAGGCCAGTGTGACGACCGCGACCAGAACCTGCAGGGATAGCAACGTCAAGCGTGACATCAGGCGGCTCCCGCCTGCGTCGACTGCACATAGCCCTTCATCACCTCGTCCTTCAGCACGCCCCAGATCTCGCGGTGCAGGGCATGGAAATCCTTCTCCATCCGGATTTCGGCGATATCGCGCGGCCGCGGCAGCGTGATGCGCCAGTCGCCGATGATGCGCGCGCTGGGCCCGGCCGACATGATTACGACGCGGTCGGCAAGCGCGATCGCCTCCTCGAGATCGTGGGTGACGAACAGCACCGCCTTGCGGTCGGCGGTCCACAATTCCAGCAGCAGATTGCCCATGATCTGCCGGGTCTGGGCGTCGAGCGGGCCGAACGGCTCGTCCATCAGCAGGATCTTCGGATCGCGGATCAGGACCTGCGCGAGCGCGACGCGCTTGCGCTGGCCGCCCGACAGCATGTGCGGATAGCGGCCGGCGAAGGCGCCGAGCCCGACCGAGGTCAGCCATTTCTGCGCACGGGCGAGCGCATCAGCGCGCGGCGTGCCCCGGATCTCGAGCCCGATCACGACATTGTCGATCACGGTCTTCCATGGGAACAGCGCATCCGCCTGGAACAGATAGCCGGCGTCGCGGTTGAGGCCACTGAGCGGCTTGTCGAAAATCCGCGCCGCCCCGGCGGCCGGTTTCAACAGCCCCGCGGTGACATTGAGCAGTGTCGACTTTCCGCATCCGGTCGGGCCGACAATGGCGACGAACTCGCCGTGCGCGACCGAAAGATTGGCCTGCTCGACCGCGGTATAGACCCGTCCATCCGCCAACCGAAACGCCACCGTCGCACTGTCAAGCGCGACCGCCGTCGGCTCCGTCATCGCCACGCATTCCTCCCGAACATCAGGCGCATGGCTTAGCGGTTCGCTCGGGCAAGTTCAACGCAGGAGATGACGCAGGATGCGTGCTGGGGGACCGCGGTCACGCGATTTTCAAAGAGGCCGGGTGGCACACTGCGCGAACGGGGTTGCGCATCGCACCGACTTCGTCGAGGCTGCCGCCAAGACCGTGGACAAGGAGACAATCATGCGGATCGCAGTGGTCGGCGCCGGAGGCGTCGGCGGCGGCTTTGGCGCGGCACTGGCGCATGCCGGCGCCGACGTCACCTTTATCGCGCGCGGCGCGCACCTCGCCGCCATGCGCAGCGAAGGTCTGAAGGTTCAGGGCGGCCGCGGCGAAACCCATCTGGTCCCGACCCAGGCGACCGACGACCCCGCAAGCGTCGGCCCGGTCGATATCGTGCTGTTCTGCGTCAAGCTGTGGGACGTCGAGAGCGCCGGCGAGCACATCAAGCCGTTGGTCGCTCCCGACACCGCGGTGATCCCGCTGCAGAACGGCATCGACGCGCCCGACCGGCTGATCCCGATCCTGGGCCGCGATGCCGTGATGGGCGGCGTAGCGCAGATCTCTGCCTCGATCATCAAGCCCGGCGTGATCAACCAGGTCGGCACCTTCATGCGCATGATCTTCGGCGAGCTCGACGGCCGCATCACGCCGCGCGGCAAGGCGCTGCTCGCGCTCTGCCTGAAGGCCGGCTTCGACGCCACGCTGAGCGAGCAGATCAACACCGAGCTGTGGATGAAGTTCGTTGGCCTCGCTACCAATGCCGGCATGACCGCGGTCACGCGCCAGCCGATCGGCAGGCTGCGCGACGATCCCGACCTGCGCCCGTTGTTCGTGTCGGCCTGCGAGGAGACCATCGCCGTCGCGCACGCCATCGGCATCAAGCTGCCGCCGGACCCGCTGGCGAAAGTGCTCGACTTCATCGGCCACGCGCCGCCGGCGATGAAGGCCTCGATGGCGCTCGATCTCGAACGCGGAAATCGGCTCGAACTGCCCTGGCTGAACGGCAAGGTGGTCGAGCTCGGCCGCAAGCTCGGCGTGCCGACCCCGACGCACGACTTCCTCTATGCCGTGCTGAAGCCCTACGCGATGGGTACGCCGTCGTAAGCAGGCGGTCGCGCGTTGGAGCAGCGGCCCCGCTCAGGCATGTTGCGGCGGGGCAAGCGTGGCGACCTGATCCGGATGCACCGTGATGGCCGTGCCGCCATGCCCATCGCTCGCGGCGACGAAGGTGGATGCCATGTAGTTTCCGAGCAAGGCGATGCTGGCGGCGTGGACGCCGTCCGAGACGGTGATCGATCCGCCTGCGGCGTTGCCGGCAAAGCCCACGGTTTGCCCAGCCGCAAAATCGATATTGGCGAAATCGATCGCGTCGGCTCCCGTCATGCCGGCGACGGTGCCGGAGAAGCCTGTGGGGTCGTCGAGCTTCAATATCCCGGAGCTTGATGCAAAGGAGATTTGCGCCGAGCTCGCCGACGCAAGCTCGAGGGTCTGTCCGGCTGGAATGATCGAGGGATCGCTGATCGTGAAGGCGCTGGACCAGGCACCCCAGACGGTCCCGTCATTGGCCTTGATCCAGAGCGTGTCCGTGTCCGACCCGACGTGATACGCAAGCTGGGAGAGCTGCGAGGCCGCGACGACGTTGTCCTGCTTTGCTCCGAGCGCAACACCGTTCAGCGTGAAGTAGCCGTTGCCGCCTCCGCTATTCCAGACATCATATGATGTCGCGGAACTGCCGAACGAATCCGAATAGGTGAAGAGCGAGGACACCGAGAATGTCTGGCCCTGCACGGACAGCGTGCTCGAATTGCTCGGGGTCACCACCGGACCCGTGTCCACCGGCGCAGTCACCGTGAAAGCGCTTGACCATGATCCCCAGACGGTGCCGTCGTTCGCGCGGACCCACAGCGTGTCCGCGCCCGAGCCCGATTGATAGCTCAGCGACGCCAGCTGGGCGGCCGTGATGTAATTGTCCTGGTTGGGCGCAAGCGCCACCCCACTCAAAGCAAAGTGCCCGCCACCTGTGCCCGTGTCCCAGACGTCATATTGGGTCGCGGGGCTGTTGAACGGATCGCTGTAGGTGAACAGCGACGAGGCCGCATAGCGCTGGCCGTGGGACGCGACGATGTTCGACACCGCCTCAACGGGTCCGCTGTCGAGGGGAGCATTGACGGTGAACGCGCTCGACCACGCGCCCCACACCGTGCCGTCATTGGCGCGGATCCAGAGCGTGTCGATGCCGGAGCCGGATTGATAGCTCAGCGACGCCAGCTGGGCGGCCGTGATGTAATTGTCCTGGTTGGCGGGCAGCGCCACGCCGTTCAGGAGGAAGTGGCCGCCGACGGTGCCCGTGTCCCAGACGTCATATTGGGTCGCTGCGCTGTTGAACGGATCGCTGTAGGTGAACAGCGACGAGACTGCATAGCTCTGACCGTGAGCCGCGACGATGCTCGACACCGCTTCAACGGGCCCGCTGTCGAGGGGAGCATTGACGGTGAAGGCGCTCGACCATGCTCCCCACAGCGTGCCGTCATTGGCCCGGATCCAGAGCGTGTCGGTCCCCGAGCCGGATTGATAGGTCAATGACGACAGCTGCGCGGCCGTGATGTAATTGTCCTGATTGGCGGGCAGTGCCACGCCGTTCAGGCGGAAGTGCCCGCCGACGGTGCCCGTGTCCCAGACGTCATATTGGGTCGCAGCACTGTTGAACGGATCGCTGTAGGTGAACAGCGACGAGGCCGCATAGCTCTGGCCGTGGGGTGCGACGATGTTCGACACCGCCTCAACGGGTCCGCTGTCGAGGGGAGCATTGACGGTGAAGGCGCTCGACCACGTGCCCCATACCGTGCCGTCATTGGCCCGGATCCAGAGCGTGTCGATGCCGGAGCCGGATTGATAGGTCAGCGACGTCAGCTGGGCGGCCGTGATGTAATTGTCCTGGTTGGCGGGCAGCGCCGTGCCGTTCAGGAGGAAGTGCCCGCCGACGGTGCCGCTATCCCAAACGTCATATTGGGTCGCGGGGCTGTTGAACGGATCGCTGTAGGTGAACAGCGACGAGGCCGCATAGCTCTGGCCGTGGGTCGCGACGATGTTCGACACCGTCTCGACGGGCCCGCTGTCAACCGGCGCATTGATGGTGAAGGGGCTCGACCACGCGCCCCACACGGTGCCGTCATTGGCGCGGATCCAGAGCGTGTCGATGCCAGAGCCCGATTGATAGCTCAGCGAGGCCAGTTGGGCGGGCGTGATGTAGTTGTCCAGGTTGGCGGCAAGCGTCACCCCGTTCAGAACGAAGTGGCCGCCGCCTGTTCCCTTGTCCCAGACGTCATATTGCGTTGCCGGACTGCTGAACGGATCGCTGTAGGTGAACAAGGACGAGGCCGCATAGCTCTGGCCATGAGCCGCTACAATGTTGGACACCGCCTCAACGGGACCGCTATCGACCGGCGCGGTGACGGTGAAAGCGTTCGACCATTGGCCCCACACCGTGCTGTCGTTGGCCCGGATCCAGAGCGTGTCCGCGCCGGAGCCGGATTGATAGGTCAATGACGACAGCTGCGCGGCCGTGATGAAGTTGTCCTGATTGGCGGCAAGCGCCACCCCGTTCAGAACGAAGTGGCCGCCACCGGTGCCGCTGTCCCAGACATCGTATTGGGTCGCTGCGAGCCCGAATGGGTCGTAATAGGTGAACAGCGAGGAGACGGCAAAGCTCTGGCCGTGCGTTGCCGTCACGTTTGCGGCCGTCAGCACGGGCCCTTCAGGGATTGCCGTAAATTCGGTCCAGGCGCTCCAGAACACGCCATTGAACGCCTCCACCCACAGCTGATCGCTCGCGGGACCGAACTGATAGGCAATGCTGGACCACTGTGAGGCAGCGACGTCGATCTCGACCCCGTTCGCCTGCGCCACCCCGCCCACGGTGAAGTGCCCGTTACCGGTGGAGTCCCAAAGCGCATATTCGATGATCGGCAGAGTACCGCCCGTCGTATAGAACATGGACGACGCTGCAATCGAGGTTTGCACGCGGCCGGTTATGTTTGACGCGACCACCGTGGGCGCGACGTCGATGGCGCCGGAATTGTCGATGACGAAGTCGCCGCCCTCGCTGGCGATCTGTGTCAGCGAAACTTCAAATTGTACATCCCAGTTTTGGCCGGGATAGCTGTTTCCCCATGGGTTGCGAACGATGAAATTGCCCGTCGCGCTGTCATAGCCGACGACTCCGAAAGCATGGTCCGGGACCAGCTGGATATTTCCGGCACTGTCATGCGTGTACGGAGACGTTGAGGGAATCTCGAGGATGACGTCGTCGTGGTTGGAGAGCGCTGCGATATAGACGGACTTGTTGCTGTACCAGGAGGATGAACTGCTCAGATAATAGTTGACGCTCGTCGCGTCGGTCAGATTCTCCAGGACGTCTGTCGGAGGGTCCGCGGAAATGTTGTTGTAGCTGTTGACCGCCGGGTGCCCGATCTGTCCCGTTGCACTGAGCTGCGCGTAGGCCTTCTCCACCAGGGCAACCCACATTGCAGTGGGCTGCTCATTATAGTTGTGGCCATAGTCAAGTTCGGTGCCACTGACGACTGGAAACTCGTCATTGACGGTCTCCCATGTCTCCTGACCATTGACGTAGAAGCGCACGCCATAGGTGCCGTTTCCATTGTCCACGATCATGGAGCTCATGACCTGAGGGTGAAAGACGACGACATCGATCAATCCCGACATCAGTTCGCAATCGCCGTCTGCTCCCTGACAGATGTCGTTGACGGTGGCCGCGCCCGTCGAAGAATACAACGGTCCGGTAACCGCGCTGTAGCCCTGCAATGTCCAGCCGCTCCCGCCTGCATCGGGCGGCAAAGTCGGGTCCGGAAGATCGGTCCCCTGAAACCACTTTCCGATCAGTTCAGACATCTGCGTCGACGTCGTGCCAACCTGCAGATTGCCGAGCGTGATGTGAGCAGTGCCGCCCCCTGTCCAGGTGGCGTTCGCTGGATTGCCATCAACGAGCTGGTTGAAGAGATGGTAGACATAATCCGATGTGCAGAGGCCGCTGTTCAGATTGGCCGCAATCAGCTGCAGCGAGTTCAGCTCATTCGCGGTGACACTCCCGCGATTGGCGACATCCGCCAGCAACTGGATGGCTTCAGCGTCGGTGAAGACGCCGTCCGCGGCAAAGTTGAGCATGTCGGACTTGATGCCGCTGTCGACCAGTGAATTGACCCAGCTTGCCGTCATGGAATTCCTTCGCAAGTCTTGACGCAATATGATTGCTGTCGGCCAGGCCTGTCCTGGCGAGGTTGCGCGCGTCCCGTCGCGACGAATCCAGCAATAGAATGCGTAACTATCGCCATAGTTTTGAACGAATTCGAGACGCGTGTCGATCTAGCCGAACGCTGCCAACGGCCAAAGCGGCCCACATGATCGTGAAGATTCGTTAACGTCTGCCTGATGCGCCGTCCACCACCCGGGATCGCGGCAGGGCTTAGCCCCCGACGCCGAGGGCGCCGACGCCCAGTCTCTCCCGAATGGGAGCCCGACTGGGCCTGGGAGCGCGATGGCCGGCCGTTCACCTGTGCGCACGCGCCGGCCTGACGGCAGGCCGACCGCCCGGTGTTCCCACATCAGTGGGCACGATGCCGTCCGCGGTGCGCCCGGCGCTTCGGAGGCTGTGGTGGCGCGAAAAACGGATTCTCCGAGCACATCGCACCCCGGCCCGACGCCGACGCCTGGCACTGCGGAATCGAGGTGAAGCTGCAATCGATGTAGTTTCCGCCGTACTTGCCCTGAAAGACGTGCATGCACACCGGATAGTTCGGATCGTAGGCCTGCCCGGCGGCAGGTCCGGCCAGGGCGACCGCAGCTGCGGCGATCGCGAGCAGTTTCAGGCGCATCGGTCTCTCCTTGCCGCTCGGAAGGTTTCCCCACAACAGGAGTTAGTCAACTGCGCCAGCGACGCGACGGCGGGCTAGTTGACAGGCTGACGCGGTCGCTGACCGCGCTCCCTGGGCGGCTTTTTCGGACCTTTGTAGAATGGATTGACCGAGCATGTCGCCGATCGCCCGGAGGCCGTTGCCTGGCATTGCGGAAGCGACGTGAAGCTGCAATCGATGTACTCGGGCGTCAGCCTGCCGCCATAGACTTCCATGCAGACCGGATAATTCGGATCGTACATTTGCGCGGCGGCGGGCCCGGCGATGCCGACGCCGATGGCGGCGATGATGGTGAATGTCAGGCGCATCGAATTCTCCTCAAGCTCGCTCCGGAACGCCGGGCGCGCGGCTATCGCTGCTCGCCGGCCGGCTTGCCGTCGTCCTCACCAAGACAACGGATCATGAAGGCCGTGGTGTCCCGCGGCAGAACCTGCGCGGCCCGCGCCTTGAGGCGGCATTCGAGCTGCGCGATCTGGCGTGCCCGTTGCCGTTCCGACGGCAGCGTCGATTGCCGCAGCCGGCGCAAGGTCATCGGCGAGCCATCCGACTCGAAGCTCAGCTCGTACCGCTTGCCGTTCTGGTCGGTGGCGGCGCAGGTGATGGTCGACACCTGCCGCGTGATGAAGCTTCCGACCTGGCGGCAGGAGCCCGTCGACATCTCGACCAGCGGCACCGGCAGACCATCGACACGCGGACGGTCGCTCGACTTCAGCAACATGCGGTCGACCGCGAGCTCGAACAGATTGTCCTGGGTGCGCTCGGTGCTCTCGCCGGAGAACGAGACGATGTGGCTCTTGTCGGCGGGATCGTCGAGCACGACGGTGAATTCGGAACGGCCGCGCAGGGTGTGGAAGTAGGCCACCGCCTTGCAGGTATAGCTGCGGCCGGCGACCGTGACATTGCGGCAGGTGCCGGACATCAACGCATACAGGTCGACGTCGTAGACCGGGCCGGCGGCAACGGCGAGCGCAGGCCAGCACACGATAGCAATCGCAATCAATTGAGCGAAACGGGGGATCATGCTGGAATGATCGAGAACACGGTCGATGGAGAGGTCCATGGCGCAAGGTCGCCGATTTGCGCGGACTGTGCAACGATGAAGCAGGCCGAAATGTGGACGTCCCGCAAACGACCGGGGAATGCAGGCGAGCCGTGCTGAAAGGCCGCGCCGCTGGTGCCGTGCGTCAGATTTGCGGGCCGGACAGGGTGACCTCGCGCTCGGCGCGGAAGACGTTGCTGTAGAGGTTCGCGATCCACTGACGGCCGCTTGCCGTCATGTTCAGGCAGTTGATGGCGCCCTGGATGTGCGGCGCGACCATATTCCAGTAGAATTGCGGATAGCGATCGACGATATCGGCCGGCGATTCATAGCCGAGCTGACGGTTGATGCCGACTTCCTCGAACTCGTGATAGAGCGCGTTGGCTTTCCTGATGTAGTTGGGATCGCCGAGCTGTCCGATGAAATCGGCGGCCCGGACGATCGCCGCCTCGTCGTCATATTGCAGGCCTTCGGGTGCCGGAAACCGCGTGCCTTCGATGTTGCGCGCGACACGCTCGCGATCGAGCGGGACGACGGCCGCGAGCCTGTCGAGCACATAGAGCTTCGAGCGGTCGACGTGATACGGCATCAGGCCGGCATCCGACGAGCCGCGCGGCAGCACGACCTTCTTGCCGGACGCATCGATCACATAACCATCCGGTCCGTCGCCCTTCAGCAGGCCGCGCACATAGCCGATGTCGTGCGTCAGGCAGGCGATGATCGTGTGGGTGTAATCCTCCGCGGTGACATGGGTGTGCAACGCGCGACCTCGGATGATGTCGTGCCCGGCCAGCGTGACCAGCATGGTGTGCTCGACATTGTGGTAGAGCGCATCGCTGTTGCCGATGCATTCGAGCGCAATGCGGGCTGCGGCCGGCAGGAGTTCGCCAAAGCGCGCCTGCGAAGCCCCGAACGTGCGGCTGACGTGCGTGGCGAGAAACTTCTCCAAAGCACCTGCCGCCAACTCAGGCAACGTCATCATCGATGCAGCCCCCGACCGCGCAACGTTCCTCGCCCGCCCCGATCTCACGTCGTAGTTGGGCAGAACTATAGCGCATCTGCGGGCGTGCGGCTACGCGCCGGCGAGCGCGTGATTCGTTCCGCCGTACTTTCCCGGTCTTGCCGGCTGTGACACCAAAGCCGCTGATAATGGCATGAACCGTGCATGATTCGGTTCAGACCGGGTTAATCTTACGGAAAATGACCATCATGCTTGTTACGCTCGTCGCCGTCCTTTGCAATGCCCAGCTCTGCATGGAAAAGGTCGTCACCAACAGCGACCAATCCGGCATCACCATGGGCGCCTGCGCTGTGAGCGCCCAGATCGGCATCGCCGACTGGCTGGCCAAGGGGCCGTATCACGATTGGCGCTTGCAGAGCTATAAGTGCATCATGGGCAAATACGTACCCAAGAACGAAGTGTGATGTGTGCTCACAGCCCCCGAAGGGGCTGAGCCGCTTCGCGTGGCCACCTGGACCAGCCTGCGAACCCCGTGATGCAGGCGCGTGCACCTCGAGTCAAAGTCCATTTTATGGGCTATCACTGTCGTTCACGATGGTGAGACATGAGGTCGCCCAGGAATGGCCCGAGAATGCCCGCAACGCCGCTGATTGCCTACGCGCATGTCGGCAAGAGTTTTGACAATGGTCGCGTGGTGGCGGTCGACGACGTCTCGCTTGACGTGGCCGAGGGTGAATTCCTGGCTGTTGTCGGCGGCTCGGGCTCCGGCAAGACGACGCTGCTGCGGCTCGCCAACCGCCTGATCGAGGCCGACCGCGGCCGGATCGCCGTCGAGGGCGAAGACGTCAGCCGCATCGACCCGATCCTGTTGCGGCGCCGCATCGGCTATGTCTTCCAGAGCGGCGGACTGTTTCCGCATCTTTCCGTCGCCGGCAATGTCGGCATCACGCCAACGCTGCTCGGCTGGCCGCAGGCCGAGATCTCGGCACGGGTCGATGAACTGCTCGACCTCGTGCGGCTCGACCGCGCGCAACATCGCGACCGCCTGCCGCACGAGCTCTCCGGCGGCCAGCGCCAACGCGTCGGCGTCGCGCGTGCGCTGGCTGCGAGGCCGCGCATCGTGCTGATGGACGAGCCGTTCGGCGCGCTCGATCCGCTGACCCGCGACGCGCTCGGCGACGATTATCGCACACTGCACCGCGACCTCGCCCTGACCACGGTCATGATCACCCACGACATGACCGAGGCGCTGCTGCTGGCCGATCGTGTCGCGGTGATGCGTGGCGGCAAGCTGCTCGCTTTGGGCACGCCGGCGGAGCTCGCGGCCAACACCGACGCCTATGTCGGCGAGCTCTTGCGTACGCCGCGCCGACAGGCGGAACGGCTGGGCGCATTGCTGCCGCGGGATGCCACGGCATGAGCGATCCACGCTGGAGCGAGGCGCTCGCGCATCTGCCCGATTATCTCGGCAACCATGTCCGGGTCAGCGTCGCCGCGCTGGCGCTCGGACTTCTGATTAGCCTGCCGCTTGCGCTCATCGCGCGCAACCGGCCAGTGCTGCGCGGCACGCTGCTCGGGCTTGCCAGCATCGTGCAGACGGTGCCCGGTCTCGCGCTGCTCGCGCTGTTCTATCCGTTGTTGCTGGCGCTCACGGCGCTGAGCGCGACGTGGCTCGGCTTCAGCTTCTCCGCCTTCGGCTTCCTGCCGGCGGTGCTGGCGCTCGCGCTCTATTCGATGCTGCCGGTGTTGCGCAACACCGTCACCGGCCTCTCGGGCGTCGATCCGGCGGTGCTGGAGGCTGCCCAGGGCGTCGGCATGACGCCGCGGCAATCGCTCACCATGGTCGAGCTGCCGCTGGCGCTGCCGGTGATGATGGCGGGGATCCGCACCGCCGCGGTGTGGGTGATCGGCACCGCGACGCTGTCGACGCCGATCGGCCAGACCAGCCTCGGCAACTACATCTTCGCGGGGCTGCAGACCCAGAACTGGGTGTTCGTGCTGTTCGGCTGCTTCGCCGCCGCCGTGCTCGCACTGGTCGTCGACCAACTGCTGGCGCTGATCGAGAACGGCCTGCGCAATCGCAGCCGCGTCCGGACCGCACTTGGCGGGCTTGGCATCGCCGCCCTGATCGCAGCGACGCTGGTGCCCGCGATCGCGCGGCCGCACGCGCGCTACGTCGTCGGCGCCAAGACGTTCACCGAGCAATATGTGCTGTCGGCGCTGATGGCACAACGGCTGCAAGCGGCCGGACTGCCGACGACGACCCGCGCCGGCCTCGGCTCCAACGTGATCTTCGATGCGCTCGCGGCCGGCGATATCGACGTCTATGTCGACTATTCCGGCACGCTGTGGGCGAACCAGTTCCACCACGCCGAGATCAGGCCCCGCGCCGAGCTGCTGGGCGAACTGAAGACGACGCTGGCGAAGCAGGACATCACGCTGTTCGGCGAGCTCGGCTTCGAGAACGCCTATGCGCTGGTGATGCCGAGGAAGCGCGCCGATCAGCTCGGCATCCATTCGATCGCCGACCTCGCGTCGCACGCCGCGACGATGTCGATCGCCGGCGACTATGAATTCTTCTCGCGGCCGGAATGGGCCGGCGTCCGGAAGGCCTATGGGCTGACGTTCCGCGCCCAGCGCCAGATGCAGCCGGACTTCATGTATGCGGCGGTTGCCTCCGGCGAGGTCGACGTCATCGCGGGCTATACCAGCGACGGGCTGATCGCGAAATACGACTTGGTTGCGCTCGCAGACGACAGGCACGCGATCCCGCCCTATGACGCGATCGTGCTGCTGTCGCCAAAGCGGCGCGAGGACGAGACTCTCAAAGCGGCGCTGCGGCCGCTGCTCGGCAAGATCGGCATCGCCGCGATGCGCGAGGCCAACCTGCGCGCGTCGGGCAACGACGCATCATCGTCGCCCGACGCCGTGGCACGCTGGCTGTGGGAGAAGGTAGGGCCGCACTGAGCGGCCGCTCCACTTCAGGCCCGAACCTCCTGGCGCTGGAACAGGATGTAGCCCGCCACGAACAGCACGATGGTACAGGCGATCAGGCCGACCGTCTGCGGCCAGGCGATCATCACGCTCTGACCGAACGGCAGCGGGGCGCCCATCACCGCGCCGCGGATCTGGTCGAGGAACACCGGGCCGAGCGTGCGCGTGGTCGGCGACAGCACCGCCAGCATCGCCTCGCCGAACAAATCGTTGGGCGAGAATCGTTGCAGCAACTGGCTCCAGATCGCGGTACCCGGCGTATCGAGCCCGAGCGCGGCAAAGCGCGGATCGGGTGGCACGATGGCCTGCGCGATCGCCGGTGCCAGCATCGGCCACAGCACGGTCAGGAACAGCCAGATCCCGAGCGCCACCAGCGCCGCGGTCGCCGGCGAGCGGAACACGATCGAGAGCAGCATCGCGAGCGACAGCCAGACGCCGGCGTAGAAGACCGCGATCACCAGAAAGGCAAGCGAGCGGGCAATCTCCTCGCCGCCCGGCGGCACGCCAAGAAAGATCAGGCCGAGCCCGATCACGAGCAGCCACAGCGCGGTCAGGCTGATCGCGATCGTCGCGAGCCCGGCAAGATATTTGCCGAGCAGCAGCGCGTCGCGATAGATCGGCTGCGCCAGGATGCGCGACAGCGTGCGCCGGTTGTGCTCGCTGTTGATCAGGTCGAAGCCAAGGCCGATCGCCATCAGCGGGATCAGGAATCCGAGGATGGCGACGAAGGACGGCAGCAGCGCCTGGCTCACCGTGAACAGCCGCAACAGCAGGAACGGATCCTCCGCCGTGTTCTGGCGCAGCGCCGTGATTGCCTCGTAGAGCGCCGCCATCGCCGTCACCACGATCAGAAGCTCGAGCATCAGCATGCGGACGCTCGAAATGTTGTCCGACAGCTCCTTGACGAAGACCGCGCCGACGCCCTGGAATGCTGAACCTTCACGCCGCATCGCGCACGCCTCCTGATGGAGTGGCCTGGAAGTAGTGGGCGTAGATCGCCTCGAGGCTGGGCTCGTCGACCGAGAGCCGCCGCAGTGCGCCGTTGGCCGCGACCACCGCGCGCGCGGCATCGGCGCGGACGTCGCGGTCCGCGGTCATGCGGAAGCGGTCGTCGGCGAGCGTCTCGACATTGCCGACCCCCGGGATCGCCGCAAGCCGCCGGGCAATCCCGGCACCCGTCGGCCTCGACCTCGACGACGAAGCCCGCGCCCAGCACCTGGACCGAGAGCTCGGCCACCGAGCCCATCATCGCGATCTTCCCGGCACGGAACAGCGCGACCCGATCGCAGACCCGCTGCACCTGGTCGAGCATGTGCGACGACAGCAGCACGGTGACGCCCTCGGCCTTCAACTCCCTGATCAAATCGAGGAATTCGATCGTCGCCTGTGGATCGAGGCCCGAGGTCGGCTCGTCGAGGATCGCGATCTCGGCGCGCTTGACGATGATCTCGGCAAGCCCGAGCCGCTGCCGCATGCCGCGCGAGAAGGTCGCGACCCGCTTGTCGGCAACGTCGAGCAGGCGGACACGGGTCAGCGCCGCGGCGATCCGCCGCGCGCGTTCGGCCATCGGGAGGCCCATCAGCTTGGCGGTGTAGGCGAGGTTCTCCACCGCGGTCAGATGGTCGTAGAAGCCGACGGCGTCGGGCAGATAGCCGACGCGCCGCTTGACCTGCAACGGCGACCGCGCCGGATCGAAGCCGAGCACGCTGACCCGGCCGGCCGAGATCTCCGTGAGGCCGAGCATCATCAGGATGGTCGTGGTCTTGCCGGCACCGTTCGGGCCGAGCAGCCCGAACACCTCGCCCTTCGCGATGTCGAAATTGATGGCGTCGACGACACTGGTCTTGCCGTAGCGCTTGGTGAGATCGCGCGCTGCGATGACGACCTCCGGCCGTGTTGCAGCCCTAGTGTTCTGCTGCTCGCTCATCGCCGTCCGAACCTCGCAACGGCACCGAGCATCAACAGCAGGGCGACGCCGATCACGCCGGCGCCGGCCATGCCCCAGATGGTGGACGTATTCACGGTGACGCGGAACTGGCTCGATGCCGTTTCGCCGCGCGAGGTGGCGCGCATCGCCAGCTGGTAATCACCCGCAAGCGACTTGTCGCTCGGCGTCACCAGCGCCTGAACCTCGGTGTCCTTGCCGGGCACCAGCCGCTCGATCTTGGCGGGCTGGAACGTGACCTTCCACCCGCTCGGCGCCGTTGCGGCGAGCTCGATATTATCGGCCGGCGCGGTGCCGTTATTGGTGACGACGACCGGGATCGTGCTCTGCTCGGCGGCGACGGCACGCGCACTCAGCAGTCCGTCCCGGCCGGAGAGCTGAAGCTGCGGCTGGCCGGCCACGTCGAGCGCGACCTCGGTCTGCGCCGACGCATCCTCGGCGTTGACGGTGACCTTGACCGGGAAATGCCCGGCATCGATCGCGCTCGGCGGACGCACCTTGAGCTTGATGTCCTTGGACTGCCCGGCATCGATCGGGATCGATGACAGCTCCTGGGTGCCATAGGCTTCGGTGAACGAGGTCTCGAAGTTTTGCGGCGCCGCAGCGGCGAAACTTGCGACCAGATTGCGGCCGCTGTCGTTCTTGATGGTCAGCGTATATTCGAAATTCGATTTGGGGCTGCCGCGCAATTCAGGAAGCTTTGACGATACCGTCAGTTTTGCTGGCAATTCCTTGGCGAGCGCGACCACGATCGGCAATGACGCCTCGCTGCCCTGCCCTTCGGCCTTCACCGTCAAGGTCTGCTCGGCGAGCGAGGCGTTTGCCGGCACATCGAGCCGAAGCTGCAGCGGCACGCTGGAGTCGGGCGCCGGCATCGCGGCGGCGACCGGCTGGCCACCGCCAAGCAGCGTCGCGGTCCAGCCGCTCGGCACGCCGTCGACGGAAAGCTTGTAGCGCTGCGGGCCGAGATCGTAGTTCTGCAGACGCAACGAGATATTGGAGGTGGTGCCGGGCCTGATGGTGACGGCCGGATAGTCCGTCATCAAATAGAGCCCCTTGATGTCGTGAGGCGGCTCGGCGGCATAGGCCGAGGGAACGGCAAGGGGAACAGCAAGTCCGAAGGCGACGATAAGGCGCGCAACATCGAGCGCTCGCATGGGCAAACACTCCTGCAAGAAGGGCGGGATTGGCTGACTTGACGCTGCGCGCTGGTGAACACCGTGGCAGCGGCGCGACAGATCATCGCAACAATCGTGACGAAATCTCGGCAACGTAATTACAAATGAGTAATGCGCGCGATTTCGTGCGCCGACCTTCGTCTAACGACGTTAGTCTAAAGGCCCTTGATGATCCCCGCGTCGATCAACAGGCGGTTGAAGCGGCGCGCTTCCGCGCCGTCCTCGCAGGAATAGAACGCGCCGTTGCAGCGAAGCATGATCGCCTTCTGCTCCTCGAACGACGGATCGAGCGGAATGCCCGCGGCTTCCTGAATCACCAGCGGCAGATAGGCGGCGTCGATCGTGTCCATCACCGTCGGGCTCTTCACCGGTTCGAAGTTGATGGCGTCGATCGCGTAATATGTCGCGTAGTAGCGCGGATCGTAATCCATCAGCTTCCTGCCGATGCCGGCCTCGTCGAGTCCGGGATCGAGCAGCCGCGGCGAGAACTCCGGCTGATGATCGCCATAGCGCACGATCAGGAACGGCTGCGCCGGAAACTTCTTCTTCAGCGCAGCGACGAAGCCGGCATAGTCGCTGGCGCTCATCGCCTGCCGGCGCAGATATTCGTCGACCGACGGCGAGTTGCCCGGCCGCTTCCATGCCGGCAGCAGCTCGGGACGGAATTTCCTCTCCCACGGGAAATGGTTGGCGGCGAGATAGACGAAGGTGAACAGCGGCGTGCTGAGCGTCTTCTGCTCGGCCATCAGCTTCAGCGCCTTGTCGTAGAAGAATCTGTCCGGTTCGACGTCCTTCGCATGCAGGTCATGCGCGTCGTAGAATTGCTGGATGCCGGTCGTGGTCTGGAAGCTGCGCGCGCTCATGAAGGCACCGAACGCCGGATAGAGCGACAGCGTGTCGTAGCCGCAGCGGCGCAGCGCCAGCGGCAGGCCGCGTTCGACCCGGCCCGATGCGATGCGGGTGACGAAATAGGCGAACCGGCCGAACGAGCGCGAGGACAATCCCGCCAGCACGTTGTACTCGGTGAACCAGCTCGGCCCGCCATTGCTCTCGGCGAGGAATTTTCGCTCAATGCCGTCATAGGACTTGAACTGGCTGCCATAGCCCGGCGGAACCTTGACGCCGGACGCGGCGCGGATGTCGAAGCTCGATTCATCATGGATCATGATGATGTTCGGCCGCCGACCGGCGGGGTGGCAGGCGTCGACCAGGGGCATTTTGAGCTGATCGCTCGCGCTCGGATCCGACTCCATGAAGCCATAGGCGACAAAGTCCGACACCGCCGTCACGCCGGAGCGCGCGAATTTCGACAGATAGCCGTCGTCGTAATAGCCGCGCCAGGCCTCATCCGGCCAGGCGAAGGCGTAGCCCGAGAGCGCC
Organism: Bradyrhizobium sp. USDA 4011; assembly: GCF_054063415.1. NCBI lineage: Bacteria > Pseudomonadati > Pseudomonadota > Alphaproteobacteria > Hyphomicrobiales > Nitrobacteraceae > Bradyrhizobium > Bradyrhizobium sp. USDA 4011. The sequence goes on along the minus strand of NZ_JBSSGG010000001.1, from coordinate 6,872,355 downwards.
GCCGTGCAGGCAAGGCACGCGGCCGCGGCCGGCAGGCGGCGGATACGGAACGGATCGAGCCACCACAGCGCGTACATCAAGGGCAGCGTGACGAGGCCGGCGCCGATGATCGACCAGCGCAGGTTCGGAAAGATCGTGAGCAGGAACGCCGCGGTGTCGCGATCGATCACCATCAGGTCGACGAAGTTCGCGGTCATCTGCACCACGTCGTGCTTGAACCGCGACAGCAACACCAGCACCACGACCAGCGTCAGCGACAGCGCGCCCGACAGCGCCGGCCGGCGCAGCAATGCGATGAACAGGAAGTTGAGGATTCCCCAGGTGAGCAGAAAGCAGAGCCGCGAGCCGAAATCGGTCTCGGTCCGCAGCATCAGGATCAGCGCGCCGAGATGCGGGGCGGCGACCGCCATCAACCTCCAGACGCCGATCGCGGCGAGACCGCCGGCCAGCGCGGCGACGGAAGAGTTTTGCTGAGGCGCGGGCGCCATGGCGGGACGCAATACAACCCGGCGCAATGCCACGGCCTTGACTGGCAAGGGCCAGGAGGCACACCGCACAGCCGGAGTCTGCGCCGTGTCACAAAAACGTAGTTGAATCGTCATGAACGCGCAATGAATTTGCCCGCCCTGAGCACGCCCGGCCGGCGCGGCGGGCCTCAGACCTTCGCCGCAGGCCTTGCAATGCCGGCGATGAAGAGGTCGACGATGTCAGCGGCCATCTGCTCGGCCTCCGCCTCGGCGACGCCCCAGCGCGGCAAATGGCCGTCGATATGCATCCGCGCAAAACCGTAGACCAGGGCGCGGCCGGCGATCTGGACCTGCTTCAGATCACGCGCCGCAAGCTGACCGGCTGAAAACGCCTCCGCCAGCGTGCGCTCGGTGAGGCCGATCAACTCCGCATTGTCGCTGGAAACGCCAGCAGAGCGGTCGTGGTCGAAGAAGCGGCGGCTGGAGATGATCTCGAAATGGGTCGGGTTCTTCATCGCCCAGCGCAGATAGGCGATCCCGAGGCAGCGGAAGCGGCCGAGCGGATCGCCTGACGGCGCATCGGCCAGCGCCGTCTCGATCTCGGCGCGGAAGCGGCGCTGCGCTTCCTCGGCCACCGCGTTCATCAGGGCATCCCGGCTCGGGAAATGCCGGAACGGTGCCCCGGGCGAGACTCCGGCGCGGCGGGCGGGCCTCGCGCACGCTGACCGCCTCCGGCCCGCCCTCGCCGACCAGTTGCATGGCCGCATCGATCAGGACCCGGCGGAGGTCGCCATGATGATAGGGCTTGGCCGCCGGCACCCGCTCCGCGACGGCCGGACGCGGCTTGGCGGGCCGGCGTCCGATCGGCGGGTTTTTGGCGGGGCGACGCATGGCGCACCTCTAGCATCACCCGCTTGTGAATGTAAGCATCGATTACACGGATTGACCGCAGCTCGCCACGCAATGTAACTGGCGATTACATCAACGATGGGAGGCAGGAGATGGCGACGCGTCGAAACTGGTTCGAGGGCTGGCGGCTGTTCGGCCCGCTCACGCTGACCCTGATCGGGCTTTCGATCTGGATCGCCGCGATGCGGCAGTTCGAGGTCGACGGCGTGCGGATGGTGATCCGCTTCACGGCGCGGACCTCGCTGCTGTTGTTCTGCCTCGCCTTCTCAGCGGCGGCGCTGGCACGGCTCTGGCCGAACGCCTGGACGCACTGGCAGCGCCGCAACCGCCGCTATCTGGGCGTCACCTTCGCCGCCTCGCACGCCATCCACGCGGTCGCGATATCAGCGTTCGCAATGCTCGATCCGGCCGGCTTCGCCGCCGCGACCTCTATCGTTTCCTATATCTTCGGCGGTATCGGCTATCTCGTCATCATCGCGCTGGCCGCGACCTCGTTCGATCGCACGGCTGCGCTGCTGGGCCCGCGCGCCTGGCGCAGGCTGCATCTGATCGGCGGCTACTATCTGCTGCTGCAGTTCACGGTCTCGTTCGGCAAGCGGATTCCCGAGATGCCGCCCTACGCGCTGTTCCTCGTGCCGCTCGCCACGGTGTTCGCGCTCAGGATGATCAGCATGGCCGCGCGGCCCGCGCCGCGTCAGGCACAGGCGAGCTGAGGTGCGACCGGGTCAGATCGGATCACACCAGGTGAAACTGGCGGCCGAGCCGGCGATGCACCGATAGCACCGCGCGGTCGACGTCGCTGATCAGGCTGTCGCCGAGCACGACGTTCGGAATCTCCCAGTTGCGCCCGACCTGCCCATCGGGCAGCGCGGCGACCGCCGGCACGCGGGCGGTCTCGCAGCCGGGCTGGGCGCGCAGCGCCGCCTCCGCAAGCTGGGTCAGTTCGTTCTGGCTCTTTCCGTCGGTCATGACCAAGTCCTGGCACCGGAAGATGGCTCACTGATGGCCGAGATTCTCCAGTTCCTTGGCACGGATTTCGGTCATGCTGCGCATGCATTCGCCGGCGTCGAGGCGGGCGATGGTGCCCTCGCCGAGGTCGTAATACAGGCAATTCGCGTCACGGTACTGAATCCATAACCGTTGCGCGGTGCGCAGCTGTTCGCGCTGCTTGTCGCCCGCGGCATCCTTCAGCGCCTGCTGATAGGCGACATTCATCCGCTTGTCCCATTGCGCGGTCTTGGCCTTGAGGCACTCGACCATCTGGTAGGTATTGCCGTCGCAGGACTGTTCGGGATCGCCCTGATCGCCGGCCGAGGCCGACGAGATGGCGATGATGAAAATGGCCGCAACCAAGGACCCGAGCCTGAACACGCCTGTCGTGAGAGCCGATTTCATGCCGCCTTCCCTTCCGATGGACCCCGTAGGGCCATACGTTAGTGCGGCCTTAGCCCATCCCGTTCATATCGCTCGCACCGCGGCTGGCCTTCCCGATCCCTGCAGGATATTTCAGGGGCATGGAGGTATTCATGCGGCGGACGGTGACGCCTGCAATCGTTTTGGCCGGGTTCGGTCTGCTCGTCGGAGCGCTGTTTCGCTACGCCTTCGACCAATCCGACGAGGCCACCGTTGCGAACTATGCGCGCAGCGCGCTCGAAGGCGCCGTCATCACCCTGATCGTCTGGGCCACGCATCTCTATCTGACCACGCGCAGCGGCTGGCTGCGGCGTCTGCCGCTCGCTGTCGAGCTGGTCGTTCGCTCCGTCAGTATCGCCGTCATCGTTGCAGTTGCCGCGATGGCGCTGGAGATCATTCTGTATGGGCATGGGCTCGAGGCGAAGTGGGTTCGCGAGACCTTCCTGAAGATCGTCGGCGTGTCCCTGCTGCTGTCGGTCCCGATCACGACGATCTACGAACTGGTCCGGATGATCGGTGGGCATACGCTGCTCAACATCGTGCTTGGACGCTATCGCCAGCCGGTGCGCGAGGAACGCGTGCTGCTGTTCCTCGACCTGGTCGGCTCGACGTCGCTGGCGGAGGCGATGGGCGAGCTGCGCGTGCAGGAGCTCTTGACGCGCTTCTTCTTCGACATCGACGAGCCGATCGTGGCGCATGGCGGCGAGGTTCATGCCTATGTCGGCGACGAGGTCATCGTGACCTGGCCGGCCGACACGGGCCAGCCGTCGCGGCGGTGCCTCGACTGTGTGTTCGCGATCGAGGACCGCCTGGCCAAGCGGGCCGACCATTATCGCGAGGAGTTCGGCGTGGTGCCGGCGTTTCGCGCCGGGATGCATGCCGGCGCTGTCGTCATCGGCGAATGCGGCGACTCGCGGCGGCAGATCGCCTATTTCGGCGATACCGTGAACGTCACGGCGCGGCTGCAGGCACATTGCAAGGAGGCCGGCCGGCCGCTGCTGATATCGGGCGAGCTGCTTCGCCTGCTGCCCTCGGCCCCGGATTTTGCCGTCGAGCCGCTCGGCTCGACGCAGTTGCGCGGCCGCGCCGCCTCGATCGACATCTTCGCCGTCACGCGGCGCGCATCGTCCTAAACAATCCGTTAAGGCGCATCGCCATTGTGGCGATGGCACCAATTGCGTCTTGTCCAGTCGGGCCCCGTTAAGGATGCGACGCACCCGTATTTGCACCGGGTTCCACCTTAACGCAGGTGTAAGATCACTAGCATTATCGTGCAAACAGTTGTCATCCAAGAAAAACAAGGTTGCCCGTCGATGGCGCAACAGGCGTCACAATCGATTATTGCCGAACTCGAAGATGCCGTCCGGGACGGGACGTCGGCCAAGCGCGTGCAGACGCTGCGGCAGGTCACCGATCTGTTCCTGAACGACGGCGACCGCCTCAACGATGAACAGGTCAAGGTGTTCGACGACGTGCTTTGCCTGCTCGTCGCGCGCGTCGAGACGCGTGCGCGGGCCGAGCTCAGCAAGCGGCTCGCACCGCTCGACTACGCGCCGTTCGAGGTGATTCAGCACCTCGCCTGGGACGACGACATCAGCGTCGCCGGCGACGTGCTGACCCACTCCAGCCGCCTCTCGAACGACGCACTGCGCGAGATCGCCGCCAGCAAGGGCCAGGACCATCTGTTCGCGATCTCGGCGCGGGAGAACCTGCCGGCTTCCGTCACCGACGTCATCATCGACCGCGGCGAGGACAAGGTGATCCGGCGTCTTGCCAAGAACGCCGGCGCGCAGTTCTCCGACAACGGCTATTGCTCGATCGTCGCCCGCGCCGAAGGTGATGACGAGCTGGTCGAAATCCTCGGGCTGCGCATCGATATTCCGGCCAAGCTGCTGCGCGACCTACTGCAGCGCGCCAAGGAAACGGTGCGCGCCCGCCTGCTGGCAATCGCATCACCCAGGGCGCGCGAGGAGATCAGCCAGGTGCTGAACGACATCGCGCAGGAAGAGGCCGCGGCTCCCCGCCGCAACTACGGCATCGCCGAAGAGCTGGTCAAGCTGATGAAGCAGCTGAACGAGCTCGATGATGCGGCGGTCTACAAATTCGCCGAGGACGGCAAGTTCGACGAGGTCACGGTCGCGCTCGCCGTGCTCAACGACATGCCGATCGCGATGATCGAGCGCCTGATGCTCGGGCTGCGCTCCGACCTGCTCCTGATCCCGTGCCGCTCGGCGCGGCTCAACTGGCCGACGGTCGAAACCATCCTGCGCAAGCGGCCGCTGCCGCATCCGCTCGACCATGCGACGCTCGAGATCGCGCACCGTGATTACCGGCGGCTGTCGCTGGAGACCGCACAGCGCACCGTGCGGTTCTGGCAGCTGCACAACAGGATCGAGAAACAGCCGATAGCGGCTGGCTAGCTGCCGCCGCTGCCTTGCCGTGACAAAGAATAAAGGGTGGGCAACGCGCCCACCCTTTTTTGATTCGATGCTTAGGGTGGGTTCGCCGAAGGCGTAACCCACCAATTCGTTCCGCGCAGACGCGTCCGGCGCTTAGTTCTTGCTCTTGTCGACCAGGGCGCCCTTCTTGATCCAGGGCATCATGTCGCGCAGCTTGGCGCCGACTTCTTCGATCGGATGCTGGGCGAGCTTGGCGCGGGTCGCCTTGAACGAGGTCTGGTTGACCTTGTTCTCCAGCATCCAGTCGCGGGCGAACTTGCCGCCCTGGATGTCGGCGAGCACGCGCTTCATCTCCGCCTTGGTCTCGGCCGTGACGATACGCGGACCGGTGACATACTCGCCGTATTCGGCGGTGTTGGAGATCGAGTAGTTCATGTTGGCGATGCCGCCTTCATAGATCAGGTCGACGATCAGCTTCACTTCGTGCAGGCACTCGAAATAGGCCATCTCCGGCGCATAGCCGGCCTCGACCAGCGTCTCGTAGCCGCCCTTGATCAGCTCGACCAGGCCGCCGCAGAGCACCACCTGCTCGCCGAACAGGTCCGTCTCGCACTCTTCCTTGAAGGTGGTCTCGATGATGCCGGCGCGGCCGCCGCCGATCGCCGAGGCGTAGCTGAGGCCGAGGTCATGGGCGTTGCCCGACGAATCCTTGGCGATCGCGATCAGGCAGGGCACGCCGCCGCCGCGCTGATACTCCGAGCGCACGGTGTGGCCGGGGCCCTTCGGCGCGATCATCAGCACGTCGAGGTCGGCACGCGGATCGAGCAGGTTGAAGTGCACGTTGAGGCCGTGGGCGAACACGAGCGCCGCGCCCTTCTTCATGTTGTCGTGCAGGTGCTCGCGATAGATGTCGCCCTGCAGTTCGTCCGGGGTCAGCATCATGACGAGGTCGGCCCACTTGGCGGCCTCGGCGACTTCCATCACCTTGAAGCCGGCGTTCTCGGCCTTCTTGGCCGAGGCCGAACCCTTGCGCAGCGCGATCGCCACTTCCTTGACGCCGGAATCCTTCAGGTTCAGCGCGTGGGCATGGCCCTGGCTGCCGTAGCCGACGATGGCGACCTTCTTGCCCTTGATCAGGTTCAGGTCGGCATCGCGATCGTAGTAAACTCGCATCGTGTTTTCCTCGTTTGCAGGGGGCCAAAATCGGCCGATGAGTCAGGCTTTCGGAAGGTCAGAACCGCCGGGCGCCCGCGAATTTCCGGCGTTGTCTAGAGCATTTTTCCCCTCAGGGGAAACCCCCATCTCGCATGGCGCGGTGCGGCATCATGCGTCCATGAAGACCGGGTAAAGCGAGGCCAGCAGCAGGATGGCCATCACCACATTGAAGATGCGGATCGCCCGAGGCGAGGTCAGGATCGGCCGCAGGGCGGTGCCGAACAGCGCCCAGACGATGCAGGACACCGTCCCCAGGACCAGGCTCAGGCCGACCTGGATCGCGATGTTCCAGGGGAAGGCGGCAATCGCCGCGTAGGCCGTGATGGTGCCGATCACCATCACCCAGCCCTTGGCATTGATCCACTGGAACATGGCCGCGCCCCAGAACGTCATCGGGCCGCGGCCGGGCCGGTCGTCCTTGTCCGCCGAGGGCGGTTCGGCCATGGCGATGACGGCGGCGAGATAGAGCAGATAGGCGACGCCGCCATATTTGAGGATCGTCTGCAGCACCGGATAGGCGATGAAGACCGCCCCGAGCCCGACGCCGACCGCACCGACCATGAAGGCGAAGCCGACCGTGATGCCGACGAACACGATGCTGGAGGCGGCGGAGCCGACGAACGGCACCAGCAGCGCGAACGGCACCACCTGCGCCGCCGGATAATCCCGGAGCAGGCGGCCCCACAGCCAATAGGCAATGCTGGTGGACACGGTGCCGACAAACAGCATCGAGGCAATGCCGGCCGGCGACAGATGCGACAGCGCCTGCCACATCGGCTTCGCGCCCAGCGTCAGCAGCGACAGACCGAACAGCGGGATCGCCGCACACAGGCACAGCCATGCGAACAGGTCGAACATGCGCGCGCCCTGCGCCGGCCGCAGCAGCAGGTTTCCGATTGCGAACGAGATCGGCGAGATCATCAGGATGGCAAAGGCGGTGACGCTGAAATCGTATCCGACGGTGCCGCAGATCATCAGCAGGCCGATCGCGGCGATGGCGATGCCCACGGTCTGCAGCCGCGACGGCAATTCGCCAAACAGCACCGCAGCAAAGCCGATGGTGAACAGCGCCTGGCTCTGCACGATCACGCTGGTGAGCCCGACCGGCACGCCGCGTGCGATGGCGATGGATTGCGCAAGGAACTGGCCGAGGAACAAGGTCAGGCTGATTCCGATCAGAAGCGGCCACGAAACCTGGCCCGGCCTGGGCAGCAGCAGGCACGGCACCGCCGCGATGCCGACGCGCAGCGCCGTCATCAATTCGGGCGGCAGCTCATCGAGTGCGATCCGGCTCGCGACGAACGCAAGTCCCCAGATCACCGCGACCATGACGGCGATGCCAACATCGGCCGGCTTCATTGTTCTTCTTCTTTGGTTCGGTTTGGCTCTGTCGATGCGAGGATCTAGATCTGTTCGTCCGGCTTCGGCTTGCGCAGCAGATAGGTGCCGTGCAACGGCGCGTGGTAGTCGGCGGCGACTAGCGTGAAACCGGTCTCGGTCAGCATGCGCTCCATCACCCAGCCGAAGGTCGAGTATTCGTCGCGCATATGGGTCATCACGCTTTCGCGCTCGAAATCGTGGTTCTTGATCGAGAAATCGGCCCAGCCCTCGACATCGCGATCGACCCCGTCGGGCATGCTGACGAACACCATGTCGCGCAGATAGAAGTTCGCGCCGGGCTTCAGCGCGTTGAAGATCCGCGACAGCGCCACCGCCTTCCAGAAGTCCGGCAGGTGGTGCAGCGTGAACTCGCTGACGATCAGGTCGTAGGAATTCGGCTGATAGGCAAAGGACAACAGGCCGGCCGGCTGGGTCCGGATCTTCGCCTTGCGGTCGCGCGCATAGATTTCGGCAAGCCCGATCATCGCCGGCGAGATATCGATGGCGTCGACCTCGGCGCCCATCAGTGCCGCCTCGGTCGCCAGCACGCCGTTGCCGCAGCCGATATCGGCGATCCGCCAGCCCGGCCTGACGCCGAGCATGGTCAGCGCCTGGCGGGCACGGACATCGCTGTCCTCGCTGACGTCATAGATCGAGGCAACCGCGGTATCGAGACCGACCTGCCGCCGTTGCGTGTAGTACCAGTCGCGCGCCAACATGATTCACATCCCTTCCGGCCCACGCGTGATCGCGGCCACCCCGGTTCGTGACACCTCGACCAGACCCAGCGGGCGCATCAGGTCGATGAACTGACTGATCTTGGACGAGTTGCCCGTGATCTCGAACACGAAGCTCTCGGTCGTGGCATCGATCACCCGGGCGCGGAACGCATCCGCCAGCCGCAGCGCCTCGACGCGGTGATCGCCACCGCCCCTCACCTTGACCATCGCAAGCTCGCGCTCGATCGAGCTGCCGGTCAGCGTCATGTCGACGACCCGGTAGACCGGGATCATGCGGTCGAGCTGATGCTTGATCTGCTGGATCACCATCGGCGTGCCCGTGGTGACGATGGTGATCCGCGAGAGGTGTTTCTGGCTCTCGGTTTCCGAAACCGTGAGACTCTCGATGTTGTAGCCGCGACCGGAGAACAGCCCGATCACGCGCGCGAGCACGCCGGGCTCGTTCTGCACGAGGACGGACAGCGTGTGCGTCTCGTTCGGATCGTGACGTTCCTCGAGGAAGTAGGCGGATGCGGGCTGGTTCATGGTCGTCCCCTTACATTCTTTTCACGCCACCGCCCGCTGGGCGGCCGGCGCAGCATCCGTCCCGATCCAGGTCCGGAACAGATCGAAATCGATATTGCCGCCGCTCAGGATCAGGCCGACCCGCTTGCCGGCGAGCTTGCTCTTTTCCTGCAGCGCGGCCGCGAGCGCCGCGGCGCCTGCGCCCTCGGCGAGATTGTGGGTGTCGGTCCAGTAAGCGCGGATCGCCTGCCCAACCTCGTCGTCGGTGGCCTGCACGATGCGCGAGGCGCCCTTGCGGATCAGGGCGAACGCATCGGCGTCCGGGATCCGCGTCGCCATGCCGTCGGCAAGCGTGTTGCTGGTCTCGGTGGTCACGATCTTGCCGGCCGCGAACGACAGCGCATAGGACGGCGCCTCGGTCGACTGCACGCCGACGATCTCGGTCTTCAGGCCGAGCAGGTCGCGCGCCATGATGCAGCCGGAGATGCCGGAGCCCTGCCCGATCGGCACATAGAGAATGTCGAGATCGGGCGCCGCACGAAACAGCTCGAGCGCGTAGGTCGCAACACCCAGCACCAGGTCCGGATGGAACGACGGCACCATGTGCAGGCCGGCGAACTGGGCACGGCGCTCGGCCTCTTCCCGCGCGGCCTGGAAGTCCTCGCCGTGCTCGACCAGTTCGGCGCCGAACGCATGCATGGCACGGTTCTTCTCGACCGAGTTGCCGCGCGGCACGTAGATCACCGCGGGCACGCCGTGGCGGCTCGCGGCAAACGCCAGACTCTGGCCGTGATTGCCGCGCGTCGCCGAGATGATGCCGGGCACATCGGGCCGCTCGCGCTTCAACCGCTCGAGATAGACCAGGCCGCCGCGCACCTTGAAGGCACCGATCGGCGTGTGGTTCTCATGCTTGACCACGACCTCGGTGCCGAGCCGTTCGGCCAGCAACGGCCAGGCATACGCCGGCGTCGCCGGCACCGCGGTGCCGACGATCCTGTGCGCGCGCTCGAGCTCGCTGAGATCAAACATGGGAGCCGCCCTCCATCCGAGCGTGCGATAGGCTCCCTCGCCCCGCTCTTCGCGGGGAGAGGGTTGGGGTGAGGGGCTGCCTCCAAGGCAATGGTGAGAGACGGACTCGCGGAGACTCCCCCTCACCCGGATTGCGCTCACGCGCAATCCGACCTCTCCCCGCAAGCGGGGCGAGGTGAAGAGAGAGTGCTCCGCGCCGATCCGTCATCACACCAGCGCCTTGCCGCCGGAGAAGGCCTTCGCGGTCGCCTCATCGGTCGCTTCTTCCGGCAGCAGCATCTCGTTGTGCGCCTTGCCCGACGGGATCATCGGGAAGCAGTTCTCCAGCGCGGCGACGCGGCAGTCGAACAGCACCGGGCGCCTGATCGAGATCATCTCCTTGATCGCGCCATCGAGGTCGGACGGCTTGGTCGCCTGCAGGCCGACGCAGCCATAGGCATCGGCGAGCTTGACGAAGTCCGGCAGCGCCTCGGAGTACGAATGCGACAGGCGGTTGCCGTGCAGCAGCTGCTGCCACTGCCGCACCATGCCCATGTACTGGTTGTTCAGGATGAAGATCTTGATCGGCAGCTCGAACTGAACCGCGGTCGACATCTCCTGGATCGTCATCTGCACCGAGGCGTCGCCGGCGATGTCGATCACCAGGCTGTCCGGATGCGCCACCTGCACGCCGACCGCGGCCGGCAGGCCGTAGCCCATGGTGCCGAGACCGCCCGAGGTCATCCAGCGGTGCGGCTCCTCGAAGCCGAAGAACTGCGCGGCCCACATCTGGTGCTGACCGACTTCGGTCGTGATGTAGGTGTCCTTGCCGCGGGTCAGCTCGAACAGGCGCTGGATCGCGTATTGCGGCAGGATGATATCGTTGTTCTTGCGGTAGGACAGCGAGTTGCGCGCGCGCCATTGCGCGATCTGCTGCCACCACGTCTTGATATCCGGCTTCTTCGCCTCCGCCTTGAACACCTGCAACAGGTCGCCGAGCACATTGCCGGCGTCGCCGATGATCGGCACGTCGACGCGGATGTTCTTGTTGATCGAGGACGGGTCGATATCGATGTGGATTTTCTTCGAGCCCGGCGAGAAGGCATCGACGCGGCCGGTGATGCGGTCGTCGAAGCGCGCGCCGACGCACAGCATGACGTCGCAATCATGCATCGTCATGTTGGCTTCGTAGGTGCCGTGCATGCCGAGCATGCCGAGCCAGTTCGGCCCCGACGCCGGATAGGCGCCCAGTCCCATCAGGGTCGAGGTGATCGGGAAGCCGGTCGCCTCCACCAGCTGACGCAGCAGCTTTGAGGCCTCCGGACCCGAATTGATCACGCCGCCGCCGGAATAGATCACGGGACGCTTTGCATTGGCGAGCAGCGCCACCGCCTTGCGGATCTGGGTCGCATCGCCCTTCACGCGCGGCGTGTAGGAGATGTGAACGTCCGACTTGCGCGGCGGATGATAGGTGCCGGTCGCGAACTGCACGTCCTTCGGCACGTCGACCAGCACCGGACCGGGGCGGCCGGTGGTGGCGACATAGAAGGCTTCGTGCAGCACCCTGGCGAGGTCGTTGACGTCGCGCACCAGCCAGTTGTGCTTGGTGGCGGGCCGCGTGATGCCGACGGTGTCGCATTCCTGGAAGGCGTCGTTGCCGATCAGGTGGGTCGGCACCTGGCCGGTGATGCAGACCAGCGGTATCGAATCCATCAGCGCGTCGGTCAGCGGCGTCACCATGTTGGTGGCGCCGGGCCCCGACGTCACCAGCACCACGCCGGGTTTGCCGGTCGAGCGGGCATAGCCTTCGGCGGCATGGCCGGCGCCCTGCTCGTGGCGGACGAGGATATGCTCGACTTCGCTCTGCTGGAAAATCTCGTCGTAGATCGGAAGCACCGCGCCGCCGGGATAGCCGAAGACATGCTGCACGCCGTGATCGATGAGCGCGCGCACGATCATCGCGGCGCCGGTCATCTGATTGGGATCGTGGCTCTTGTCGGTCATGGTTCGCTCCGGATGCGCTTGTTTTTGCGCGGCTTTTGTCAGTTCTCGTCAGTTCTGCTTCGGGCAATAAAAAGGGGCCCCAGAGGCCCCATGCACACCGCCCGAATTTGGATGGCCGCTAGCCATCCCCGGCGGTGTGCCTGGGTACGACGGCGATAAGCAGTTTGGTAATAATGTTGCGCACGAGGTGACCCAGTCTTCTCAAAGGTTGCGCGAACATAGCGGCCAAACCCCGAATGTCAAGGCAAGGCAGCCAGTTTCGCGATTTTTGAATTGTAACGGGGTTCCGACCGTTCGGCGAGTGTTTTTGCGCAGCGCAACGCGCATGGCAGACGGGCGCGCGGCGGCCGGAGGCGCTTCCGCAGCCCGGATGGCCGCTGCGCTCCATCTGGGGCTATAGGATTTGCTGCTGCAGCCACCCCTTCGCGGCCTCGGGCACCACCCATTCGAATTCCGGGAGCTGGTGGCGAAACCAGGTGAACTGGCGCTTGGCGTAGTGGCGGGTGTCGGCCCGGCCGATCTCGGCGGCCTCCGCCCGGCTGATCTCGCCCTTGAGGTGCCGGATCAGGGCCGGGACGCCATGTGCCTTCATCGCCGGCAGCAGCGGATCGAGCCCGCGCGCGGCCAGCGCCGCGACCTCGTCGAGCGCACCAGTATCGAGCATCGCGCCAAACCGCGCGTCGATCCGCGCATAGAGCCGCTCGCGCTCCGGCGCAAGAAACAGCGCGTGGAATTGGCCCGGCGGCAGCAGCGGCGGCAGGCCATTGCGATGCCAGTCCGGCAGCGGGCGGCCGGTGGCCTCGACGACCTCGAGCGCCCGCGCGATGCGGGTGCGGTCGCGCGGCTTCAGCCGATCGGCCGACACCGGATCGCGCGCCGCAAGCTCGGCATGCAGCGCCTCGACGCCGTGCTGCTCCAGCCTTGCGCGCACGCCGTCACGCACATCGGGGGGGATCGGCGGCACCGCCGATAGCCCGCGCGTCAGTGCCTTGAAATACAGGCCCGAGCCGCCAATGAAGATCGGCAGGCGCTTGTCCGCACGGGCCTCGCCGAGCACCCTGGCCGCGTCAGTCACCCAGGCACCGGCGGAGAAATTCACACCGGCATCGACATGGCCATAGAGCCTGTGCGGAACCTGCGCCTCCTCGGCGGCGGTCGGCCGTGCGGTGATGATCCGGAGGTCGCGATAGACCTGCATCGAGTCGGTGTTGATCACGACCCCGCCGGCGCGCTGGGCAAGCTCGAGCGCCAGCGCCGACTTGCCGCTGGCGGTCGGCCCTGCGATAAGCACCGCCTTGTCCAACAATTCTGAATGCGCCTGCATGTCCCTCGTTGCCACGCTGATCTGCAATCCTGCAAGCCCCGCGCTCGACTCCACCATCGTCGACGGTGCGCGGGCCGTGCTGCCCTCACCGGGCCCGGTGCAGTGGCTGTTCAACGAGGTCGCCGTCGACATCCCGTTCGAGAGCCAAAATTCCAGCGGAGACGCCGGCAGGGACGACATCAAGGCCATCGAGGAGCGCCTGCGCCAGGCCCGCGGCGACCTGCCGATCGACATTGTCGTGCAGCCTCGGATCGGCCGGCGCAAGAAGCTTTTTCTGGCCGACATGGATTCGACCATGATCGGCCAGGAATGCATCGACGAGCTCGCCGATTTCGCCGGGCTGAAGGCCCATGTCGCCGCCATCACCGAGCGCGCGATGCGCGGCGAGATCGAGTTCGAATCGGCGCTGCGCGAGCGCGTCGCGCTGCTCAAGGGCCTGCCGGTCGGCGTCGTCGACGAGGTGCTGGAGAAACACATCACGCCGACGCCGGGCGGCCGCGCGCTGGTCACGACGATGCGCGCGCACGGCGCCTATACCTGCCTGATCTCCGGCGGCTTCACCCTGTTCACCAAGGTGGTCGCGGAGAAGATCGGCTTCCAGGAGAACCGCGCCAACCAGTTGCAGGTCGCGGACGGCAAGTTGACCGGCGAAGTGGTCGAGCCGATTCTCGGCCGCGCCGCCAAGCTCGCCACCCTGGTCGAGCTGACCGAATCCTTCGACCTCGACGACATCGACACGCTGGTCGCGGGCGATGGCGCCAACGATCTCGGCATGATCCAGGCCGCAGGTCTCGGCGTCGCCTATCACGCCAAGCCGGCAGTCGCAGCCGCCGCGGCGGCGCGGATCGATCACGGCGACCTCACCGCGCTGCTCTATGCGCAGGGCTATCGCCGGGACGAATTCGTGGCGGAGTAGGCTCGCGAAGCTTGTCTTCCCGGCCGAGTGCGCGTTTGCGCACGGAGCCGGGCCCCATAACCACCGATGCCGATTGCCTGGAAAAGCCGTTGCCGACTTTTCTCAACAGGAGCGGCCGCGGCGTACTGGATCCCCCGCTTTCGCGGGGGATGACAGTGAGGGTGAGGCGTCAGCGCGCCTCTACTGCACCCCGAGCGCGACGAAGCGCAGTTCGCCGTCGCCGTTGGAGACCAGCAGCAGCACGGACTTCTTGCCGTCCTTCTTCAGCTGGTCGATCCGCTTCTTGATGTCGGCGGCGCTGGACACCGCCTCCTGCGCCACCTCGACGATGACGTCGCCAGCCGACAGACGCTTCTCGGCAGCATCGGAGTTGCTGTCGACGCCGGTCACAATGACACCCTTCACGCTGTCCTTGATCTTGTACTTGGTGCGCAGATCCTTGCTCAGAGCCGCGAGATCGAGACCGAGCGCCTTCTGGGTCACCGGCTTCTCGGCGGTGTCGTCCTTGGGCTTGGCGTTTGCCTGCTGAACCTTGTCGTTGTCCTCGAGCCGGCCAAGCGTGACCTTGCGGGTCTCTTCATTGCCCTTGCGGATGACGACGACGTCGACTTCCTTGCCGACCGCGGTATCGGCGACGATGCGCGACAGATCCTTCGGATCCTTGACGTCCTTGCCGTCGAACTTGACGACGACGTCGCCCGGCTCGATGCCGGCCGGCTTGGCCGGGCCCTTGTCGTCGACGCCGGCAACAAGCGCGCCGCGTGCCGGCTTGATGTTGAGGCTGTCGGCGATCTCATCGGTGACCTGCTGGATGCGAACGCCGAGCCAGCCGCGGCGCAATTCGCCGAACTTCTGCAACTGGTCGACGACGCCGGCCACCGTCTTCGACGGCACGGCGAAACCGAGGCCGATCGAGCCCCCGGTCGGGGAGATGATCAGCGTGTTGACGCCGATCACCTCGCCATCGAGGTTGAACAGCGGACCGCCGGAATTGCCGCGGTTGATGGCGGCGTCGGTCTGGATGTAGCTGTCATACGGCCCTTGGCTGATGTCGCGGTTCTTGGCCGAGACGATGCCTGCGGTCACCGTGCCGCCGAGGCTGAACGGGTTGCCGATCGCGACCACCCAGTCGCCGAGGCGGATCTTGTCGCTGTCGCCGAACTTGACCGCGGTGAGCGGCTTCGGCGGCTTGAACTTCAGAACCGCGAGATCGGTCTTCTTGTCGACCCCGACCAGCTCGGCCTTGATCTTGGTGCCGTCGTTGAGAATGACGTTGATCTCGTCGGCGTCGGCGATGACGTGGTTATTGGTGACGACGATGCCCGCGGTGTCGACGATGAAGCCCGAGCCGAGCGAGTTGGTCTTGCGCGGCTGGAACTCGCCGCTCTTGTCGCCGCCCTTGCCGGGCGGGCCGCGGCGGTTCTTGAAGAAGTCGTCGAAGAATTCCTCGAACGGCGAGCCCGGCGGCAATTGCGGCATCGTCCGGTCCTTGGCCTCGATCGTCTGCGACGTCGAGATGTTGACGACGGCGTCGATCACCTTCTCGGCGATGTCGGCGATACCCTCGGGGCCGCGTGCGAACGCCGGCACGGAGCTCAGCATGCTCGCAGCACCGATCGAGATCGCAGCTCCCATCATGCGGAGGCGACGGCTCAGGGCTGGTCTGGCAGCGATCATGTCGGAGTTTCTCCAGGCAAACGGGTTCAAATTAGCTGGTCGCAGTATGCGCCCGTGATTACAGAGTGCGCCCGAACGGGCATATGGCGCAAGCATCTCACCCGGGCATTTCGGCGAAAAACCGGCCGCCAGAGGCTCACGATTATGTTCATTCCGGCGCGGTCTGCGCGGTGGAACAGGCAATGGTCAGCGCCGCACCAGCCAGATCAGGATCAGTCCCGCAACCGCCGAACCGATGCCGACGATGCGCAGAATGTTGTCGGGCGTGGCCAGCGCGCTCTTCATCGCCCGGCGCATCCAGGCGGGGCTTGCCGCAAACAGGATGCCTTCGAGCACGAACAGGATTCCCAACCCGATGAGGAAGTCGCCGAACGCTATGGACTTCATCGGATGGCAGCCTCCCGCTCGATGCTTGTTGTTGTTGAGTGGCGGCGACGCGGTATCCGCATCGCCGCCAGGTCTTGATTCAAGTCGTGATGTTCAGTCGTGACGTTACTGTTTCGGCGCGGCGGCCGCCTCAGGCGCGTTGCCGTTCGCATTGCCGAAGTATCTGAAGAATTCCGAGTCCGGCCGCAACAGGAAACGCGTGTCGCCGGACTTGAGGCTGTTCTCATAGGCCGTCATCGAGCGATAGAACGCGAAGAAGTCCTTGTCCTTGCCATAGGCCTCGGCGAACAGGCGGTTGCGCTCGGCATCGCCCGCACCGCGGGTTTGCTCCGCGGTCGAGTTCGCATCGGCCACGATCACGGTCGCTTCACGGTCGGCCCTGGAGCGGATCTCCTGCGCCTTCTGGTCGCCCTGGGCACGGAACTCGGCGGCTTCGCGCTGACGCTCGGACTTCATCCGGTCGTACACCGCCTGGCTGTTCTGCTCCGGCAGGTCGGCGCGGCGGATGCGGACGTCGACGACCTCGATGCCGTAGCCGTCGGCCTCCTTGTCGAGCTGCTCCCGAATCCGGGCCATCAGCTTCTCGCGCTCGTCACGCACCACCGTGATGAAGGTGACCTCGCCGAGCACGCGGCGCAGCGCCGCATTCAAGAGCGTGGTCAGCTGCAGGTTGGCGGCCTGGATCGAGCCGACGCTGGTGTAGTAGCGCAGCGCATTCTTGATGCGGTAGCGCGCGAAGGCGTCGACCACCAGCCGCTTCTGGTCGGCGGCGATCACCTCCTGCGACGGGTTTTCGAGATCGAGGATGCGCTTGTCGACGTTGATCACCGAATTCCACGGCGCCTTGAAGTGCAGGCCGGGATCGGTGACGACCTCGACCGGCTCGCCGAACCGCAGGACGATGGTCTGCTCGGTCTGCTGCACGGTGAACACCGAGCTGTAGCCGACGGCGAGCACGATGAAGAGGACGATCAGGGACACAATGCCGGTGACAGGGGACCTCATCGGGTGGCTCCCTGCGGCTGGCCGGTCGTGGCCGGTGCTGCCGGCGGACGCCGCGGCGTCAGTTCGCCGAGCGGAAGGTAGGGCACGATGTTCTGGCCCTGGCCGCCGTCATAGACCAGCTTCTCGGAGCTACCGAGCACGCGTTCCATGGTCTCCAGATAGATGCGCTCGCGCGTCACTTCGGGTGCCTTCTTGTACTCTTCATAGACTTTCAGGAAGCGTGCGCTCTGGCCCTTGGCCTCGGCGACCGCCTGCTCCTTGTAGCCTTCCGCGGCTTGCAGGATCTGCGCGGAACGACCACGCGCTTCCGGCACGATCCGGTTGGCGTAGGTCTGCGCCTCGTTCTGCTTGCGCTCGAGGTCGGAGCGCGCCGCCTGCACGTCGCGGAATGCGTCGATCACCTGCGCCGGCGGATCGACCTTCTGCATCTGCACCTGCGCGATCTGGATGCCCGCGCTGTAGGAATCGAGCGTCTTCTGCATCAGCTCCTGGACGCTCTGCTCGGTGACGTTGCGCGCCCCGGTCAGGATCGGCTGGATCTGCGAGCGGCCGATCACCTCACGCATCGCGCTTTCGGCGACCGCCTTCACGGTGCCTTCGGGATTCTGGATGTTGAACAAATAGGCGCCGGCCCCGCCCGGCTTGATACGCCAGAGCACGGTGAAGTCGACGTCGACGATGTTCTCGTCGCCGGTCAGCATCAGGCTCTCTTCCGGCACGTCGCGCATGGTGCGGCCGCGCCGTGCGGGATCGTCGATCAGGGTCATGCCGATCGAGATCGTGTTGACGCGCAGCGCCTTCGGCAGCAGCACCGTCTCGATCGGATACGGCAGGTGATAGCGCAGGCCCGGCTGCGCATCGCGGACGTATTTGCCGAAGCGCAGCACGACGCCGAGCTCTTCGGACTGGACGCGGAAGATCCCGGTGGCGAACCAGATCGCCAGCGCGGCGACCAGCACCAGTGCGATGCCCATGCCGCTGAAATGACCGCCGGGCAGCCACTGCTGCAGCCGGTCCTGGCCGCGCCGCAGCAGATCCTCAAGATCCGGCGGCCTTGGCCCGGCCGACTGCGGACCCGAGCCCCATGGCCCTTTCGGACCCGAGCCCCATGGCCCCCCGCCTTGATTTTTCCACGGCATCAAACATCTCCTCGACAAGTCCGGACGGGACGCCCGGCCTCGAATGTCCGGCCCGGTTATAGGGGACCGCTCAGGCCCTTACAACGCAAGCTTCCTGGCCGGACGAGCTATGCGCCGGGCCACAATTGTCAATGCAAACATTGGTTAACCCCGGCCGCGCCGACGATATGTCACATAGGAGAAGTCGGCGCTGTCGTCCGGACCTGCCGGATTTCGCACGCGCGCGACCTCGTCCCACTCCTTTGCGTCGATTTTGTCGAACCGTGTGTCGCCGTCCGGCCGGGCGTGAACCTCGGTGATCTCGAGCCGATCGGCCGTGCCCATCCACTGCGCATAGATCTCCGCGCCACCGATGACGGCAATTTCAGTGGCGAAACGCCGCAGCGCGTCACCAAGCGCAATTGCGCGGGCATTTTCGAACGACGACGTGACGATGGCGCCGCGCGCGCGGTAGTTCGGATCGCGCGTCACCACGATGTTGGTGCGACCCGGCAGCGGCCTGCGCAGGGATTCGAAGGTCTTGCGTCCCATCACGACGGGCCGGTTGATGGTGATGGCCTTGAAGCGCTGCTGATCGGTCTTCAGCCGCCACGGAATTGCGTTGGCATTTCCGATCACGCCGTTCTCGGCAACCGCGACGACGAGCACGATCTCCATCAGCGGGCTCCTTCCGCGAGCGCCGACAGCGCCTCGCCGGAGACGCGGCAAATCGTCCATTCGTCCATCAGCTCGGCGCCGAGCGACTTGTAGAATGCGATCGACGGCGCGTTCCAGTCGAGCACCGCCCATTGCAAGCGCGACCAGCCATTGGCGAGGCATTGCTTCGCCAGATGCACCAAGAGCGCCTTGCCGATGCCCTTGCCGCGCAGCGCCGGACGCACGAAGAGATCCTCGAGATAGATGCCGTGGCGGCCGGCGAAGGTCGAGAAATTGACGAACCAGACCGCGAAGCCGGCCGGCTCGCCGTGCCATTCCGCGATGTCGCAAGTCAGCCGCGGGTTGGCGCCGAACAGCGCCTCGGCGATATCGGCCTCGCTGGCGTGGACCTCGTGCAAGAGCTTCTCGTAGTCGGCGAGCTCGCGGACCAGCGAGAACACCAGTCCGGCCTCATCGGGCCGCGCGCGGCGTATGGTCAGCGACATCTAATCCCTCAGACCGCGACTTCAGCCTTGATGTGCGGATGCGGGTCGTAACCCTCGAGTTTGAAGTCCTCGTAGCGGAACGCGAAGATATCCTTCACGTCGGGATTGATCGCCATCGTCGGCAACGGCCGCGTCGGCCGCGTCAATTGCAGCCGCGCCTGCTCGATATGGTTCGAGTAGAGATGTGCGTCGCCGAGCGAGTGCACGAAATCGCCGGGCTTGAGGCCGGTGACCTGCGCGACCATCATGGTCAGCAGCGCGTAGGAGGCGATGTTGAAGGGCACGCCGAGGAAGACGTCGGCCGAGCGCTGATAGAGCTGGCAGGACAATTTGCCGTTCGCGACATAGAACTGGAACAGGCAGTGGCACGGCGGCAGCGCCATCTTGTCGACCTCGGCCGGATTCCAGGCGCTGACGATCAGCCGCCGCGAGTCCGGATTGCGCTTGATCATCTCGATCACGTTCGTGATCTGGTCGATGCTGCGGCCATCGGGCGCCGGCCACGAGCGCCATTGCGAGCCGTAGACCGGGCCGAGATCGCCGTTGGCATCGGCCCATTCGTCCCAGATCGTGACGCCGTTGTCGTTGAGATATTTGATGTTGGTGTCGCCGGCGAGGAACCAGAGCAGCTCGTGCACGATCGCCTTCAGCGGCAACCGCTTGGTGGTCAGCATCGGAAAGCCGGCCGAGAGGTTGAAGCGCATCTGGTGGCCGAAGATCGACAGCGTGCCGGTGCCGGTGCGGTCGTGCTTCTCGGCGCCGTCGGCGAGGATGCGTTCGAGCAGGTCGTGATACTGGTTCATGGCGTTGGTTTCGGACCCTTCGGGGGAAGCGGCGAACTTAACGGCCGAGGCTGCCAACCGACATGCCGATTCGGCGGATTGCACCGATTATACCCTGAAAAGTGAGCACCCTTGCGCCAAACGACAAGGGGCGGAACCCGTGTTCCGCCCCTCATCTATCTGCTTGATCGCCTTGGCTTAACTGGCCGGCTTGAGCACCGGGGTCCATTTCGCGATCTCGCTTTTGACGAGGGTCGCGAGCGCCTCCGGCGTGCGGTTGGCGGGCGCCGGGATCACGCTGCCGAGCTCGAGCAGGCGCTTGCGCACGTTCTCATCGTCGAGCGCCTTGATGGCCGCGGCATTCAGCGTGACGATGATCGCGGGCGAAGTTCCCTTCGGCGCGAAGATCGCGTTCCAGGCCTGGGCCTGAAACGCCGGCAGGCCGGCCTCCGCCGTGGTCGGAACATTGGGCAGCGACGGATTGCGCTCGGGGGTCGCGACCGCATAGGCCTTGATGGTGCCGGCGTTGATCTGCGGCACCGCGTTGACGATCTGGTCGCACATGTAATCGACCTGGCCGGCGACCAGCGCGTTCATCGCAGGGCCGGTGCCGTTGAAGGGCACGCCGACCGGCTTGACGTCGAGGATCGAGTTCAACAGCTCGCAGGAGGCATGCGAGACCGAACCGATGCCGGCATGCGCGGCGTTGACCTTCTCGGCATTGGCCTTCACGTAGGCGACGAATTCCTTCAGATCCTTCGGCGGGAAATCCTTGCGGGCAAGGATCAGGATCGGCGTGCCGGCGAGCAGCGCGACCGGCTCGAAATCCTTCTCCGGGTGATAGGCGAGTTTCGGATAGAGCGGCACGGAAGCCGCGTGCGCGCCCATATGTCCGGTGACCAGCGTGTAGCCGTCATTGGCGGCGCGGGCGGCACGCGTCGTCGCCGTGGTGCCGCCGGCACCGACCACGTTCTCGATGACGATGCTCTGTCCGAGCGTCTGCGCCATGTGCGCGGTGACGATGCGCGAGATGACGTCGGTCGGACCGCCGGCTGCGAACGGCACGATCATGGTGATGGTGCGCGTCGGATAGTTTTGCGCGGAGGCCGGCACGGCGAATGCGCCCAGCGCCGCAAATGCCGAAAGGCATGCGCCCGCAAGCGAGCGAATGGACATCATCTCAATTCCTCCCGGGAACGTTCTGACCAAATAAAAATGCCGGCCAAATCGGCCGGCATTTTCATTTCATGAGACGACATCGAGTGTCGATTCGACTTCCGCCTGCGGCGCGCCGACGCAGGGCCGGCGCTCCTTGTTTGAGCATGATCTATCCGGAAAACCGCTTCACACTTTCCGGATCGTGCTTTAGCCCTCGGACTCCACGAACACTTCGTCGCGCTTCGCACGCAGGGTCGGCAGCACGGCGAGCACCAGGAGACCCGCCGCGATCGCCAGCAGCACCGCCGACAGCGGCCGCGACAGGAACACGCTCCAGTCGCCGCGCGAGATCAGGAGTGCACGACGCAGGTTCTCTTCCATCAGCGGGCCGAGCACCATGCCGAGCAGCAGCGGTGCCGGCTCGAAGTCGTGCTTGATCAGCCAGTAGCCGACCAGACCGAAGGCGCCTGCGAGCACGACGTCGACCGGCGCGTTGTTCACCGAGTAGATGCCGATCGCGCAGAACACCACGATCGAGGGGAACATCAGCCGGTACGGCACGCGCAGCAGACGAACCCAGATGCCGACCAGCGGCAGGTTGATGATGATCAGCATCAGATTGCCGATCCACATCGAGGCGATCATGCCCCAGACCAGGTCGGGCTGCTTCACCATCACCTGCGGACCCGGCACGATGCCATGAATGGTCATCGCCCCGACCATCAGCGCCATCACCGCATTCGGCGGGATGCCGAGCGTGAGCAGCGGGATGAACGAGGTCTGCGCCGCCGCGTTGTTGGCGCTCTCCGGCGCCGCCACGCCCTCGATCGCACCGCGGCCGAACCGCGACGGATCCTTCGCCAGCTTCTTCTCCAGCGTATAGGCCGCGAACGACGCAATCACGGCGCCGCCGCCCGGCAGGATGCCGAGGATCGAACCGAGCACGGTGCCGCGGACGATCGCCGGCGTGGAATCCACCAGGTCCTTCCTGGTTGGCATCAGACCGGTGATCTTCTGCTGGACCAGATCGCGGCTCACCTCGGCACCCGCGTCGAGGTTGCGGATGATCTCGGCAAAGCCGAACACGCCCATCGCCACCGTCGCAAAGCCGAGCCCGTCGGCAAGCTCGGGGATGTTGAAGGCCATGCGCGAGGCGCCGGTCTCGATATCGGAGCCGACCATCGACAGCAACAGGCCGAACACGATCATCGCGATCGCCTTCAGCACCGAGCCCTTGGCGAGCACTACCGCGAAGATCAGGCCGAGCACCATCAGCGAGAAATATTCGGCCGGGCCGAACGCCAGCGCGAGCTTGGTGAGCGGCGCGCCGAGCACGGCGATCAGCACGGTTGCGACGCAACCGGCGAAGAACGAACCGATCGCGGCGATCGCGAGCGCCGGGCCGGCGCGGCCCTGTCGTGCCATCTGGTGGCCGTCGAGCGCGGTGACCACGGAGGTCGCTTCACCGGGAATGTTGACCAGGATCGAGGTGGTCGAGCCGCCATACTGCGCGCCGTAATAGATGCCGGCGAGCATGATCAGCGCGCCGACCGGCGGCAGGCCGAAGGTGATCGGCAGCAGCATCGCGACGGTGGCGATGGTGCCGATGCCCGGCAGCACGCCGACCAGCGTGCCGACCAGCGCACCGATCAGGCACATCAGAAGGTTGATCGGCGAGAACGCGACCGCGAAGCCGTGGGCGAGATTGGCAAACAGTTCCATCACGCCCTCACTGGATCAGGAAACGCGGGAACATCGGCATCGGAAGTCCCAGCACGTAGGGGAAAAGCAGCGCGCAACCGATCGTCAGGCAGCCGCCGACGATGATGGCCTCGATCCATTTCGTCTCATGCGAGCCCATCGCCGCGATCAGGAAGGCGGCAAAGGCGGAGACCACGAGTCCGAGCGGACGGATCGCCACCGCGAAGAACACGATTGCCGCCGACACGAACAGCGGCCCGCGCCAGGAATAGGCCGCGATATGCGGACCATCCCGCATAACTCCCACCAGCGCCACAGCACCGCCGAGCAACAGCAGCAGCACAGCGAACATGCGCGGCGCGGTTCCGGCGCCGAACGAGAATCCGTGCATGCCCTGCAGATCGCTGGAGGCCCACAAGGCAAACAGCGCAACCGCCATCATGGCGAGCCCGCCGACAAAGTCCTGCGGGCCGCGCACCCATGTCGGCAAGATCGATTTGACCGGCGCCTCGCTCGGCGTATCGCTCATGACTTCGCTTCCCCCCGTCAGGGCTGTCCCGCCCGTTGTGATTGAATGGCTTGGCTTGTGGTGAGTTGACCGAAAGCCTTGCTAGCGATTTTCGTCAGACAACGCCAGCAAAACCCAAGAGACCTCCGGCAAGCAACATCCATAAGGGATTGATCCGTGTCGCAAAGGCAAGCGCGGCTGCGACAATGGTGATCAGGACCGCGATCCAACTTTGGTCTGATGTCTGCGCCACGATCAGGCCGGAGGCGGCCATCAACCCGATCGACAGCGGAACCAATGCCGCCTGAATGATCGCCGGCCAGCGCGCGTCGCGCGAGCGATCGAGGAAACGGCTCACATAATAGGCGAGCAGCGCGGTCGGTCCGCACATCGCCACCGTCGCGGCCAATGCCCCGCCGACGCCTGCGACAGAATAGCCTATCAGCGTCACGATCAGCACGTTCGGTCCCGGCGAGAGCTGCGAGATCGCGAACACGTCGGCGAACTGCTTGTCGGTCAGCCAGTGATGCACGTCGACCGCGGCGCGGTGCATTTCGGGGATCGCCGAATTGGCCCCGCCGACCGCAAACAGCGACATCAGGCCGAAGGTCCAGACCAGCGCTGCGATCGGGCTGGACTCCGAGCTCATGCCTTCACCATGCGGCGCGCCAGGACCGTGGTTGCAATGCTGAGCGGGATCGCCACCAGCAGCACGATCTGAAGCGGCCATCGGATCAGACCGATCGTGACGAAAACCGCGGACAGAATAACGAGGCCTGTGACATCGCGCCGCTTCAACAGCGGCATCATCATCTTGAGGACGACGGCGAATAGCAGCCCGACCGCGGCACAGGCCACGCCGGCGAGTGTCCGGCGCAGGATGTCGATATCGCCGTAGCGGGCATAGAGTGCGGCAAGGACGGTCGCGATCACCATCGGCGGCCCGACCAGCCCGGCGAAGGCCGCAAGCCCGCCGGCGATGCCGCGAAAGCACGAGCCGAATACGACCGACAGGTTGACGATGTTCGGACCTGGCAGGAAATGGCACAGCGCGAAGGTCTCGTTGAACTGCTCCGCCGTCATCCAGCGGTGCTGCTCGACGATCGACCGCCGGGCCCAGACCAGGACCCCGCCAAAGCCGGCCAGCGACATCTTGGCAAAGGCCAGGAACAGCTCGAGCAGGCCGGGCTGGAGCGGCGAAGACGGTACGGAGGCATCCGGCGCCGGGGCGGCAGCCGGCGGGGATTCCGGGAGCATGGGCAAATCTAGAACGGCGCCAGGACAGTGCCAAGGCACAGCGCAAAGACGCCGGCCAACCCAAATCGGCGGGTTTTCACACCTGAACAAGCCTGAATCGGCTCTGTTTTTCTCCGTCCGTGCCGCCTATATTGGGGGTGCCGGTTCGCCGGCTATGGAAATAAATGACCGTCGCAATAAACCATTCGGACCCGGGGGCGGTACCCGGCGCCTCCACCAAAACCCATCCCGAGCCGCTTGCTTCGGTGGCTTTTGGCGGGGGCGAAATAGGATCGACGAGGGCGTAAAGGGCGTGTTTTTTCTCGGTATGGTTCCGCCGTTATCGGGCTAATGCAATAGTTGCCAACGACAACTTTGCTCCGGTTGCTCAGGCTGCGTAACGCAGTTTGAAAGACCATCTTAAAGTCCTAACGGGTTAAGCTCCGTTAGGCGGGGTTCGGAGGCACCTGGCAACAGAAGCCTCCACTTTATTTTCCGATCGGGGCATCCGCCCGCATTTTCCGCTGCCAGCCCTGCTGATTTCCACGTCCCGGCGGAGTAGCATGGGAAAAATGGGCGAGTCGGACGGGTCCGGCGGTGCCTTGCCGGCATTTTCGAAGCGACAGGAATACGATGGCGACCGATCACATCCGATATGACGTGCTGGCGCGCGACGCGCTGCGCGGGGTGCTGCGCCGGGTCTTGTCCGACGCCGCCGAACATGGCCTGCCGGGTGAGCACCATTTCTACATCACCTTCCTCTCGCATGGCGACGGCGTGAAGCTGTCGCCGCGGCTGCTCGCGCAGTATCCGGAGGAGATGACCATCATCCTGCAGCACCAGTTCTGGGATCTGGTGGTGACCGAGGACAGGTTCGAGGTCGGCCTGTCGTTCGGCGGCATTCCCGAGCGGCTGAGCGTGCCGTTCGCCGCGGTGACCCGGTTCCTCGATCCGTCCGCACCGTTCGATCTGCGGTTCGACGTCTCGGAGGCATTGTCCGAGGAGGCCCCGCCCGCGACGGCACCGGCCTCTCCCCTTCCCGCACCGGCCGCCCGGGCGGCAGTCGAGACCGAGACGGCCGAGACCGAGCAGGAGCCCGCGAAGCCCAGCGAAGGCGCCGAGGTCGTGCGGCTGGACCGCTTCCGCAAGAAATAATCTAAACACCGATCGATCCTCGAGCTTGTAGGATGCTTTCGAGGACCGGGATGACAGATCGTCATCCCGGACTATCTTCTGCATGAACGTGCTTCCGCGCGGACGCTGTCGCATTGCCGCGGCGAAAAGCTGGCGCACCGCCGGATCACGTCCTGATGACGCAACGGAGAGCATCCATGGCTCAATCGACGACACCATCCAACGCCGCCACCCGTAGCGAGACCGACAGCTTCGGTCCGATCGACGTCGCCGCCGATCGCTACTGGGGCGCGCAGACCGAGCGCTCGCGGCAGAATTTCAAGATCGGCCACGACCGGATGCCGATCGCGATCATTCACGCACTCGCCATCGTCAAGCTCGCCGCAGCCGAAACCAATCGCGAACTCGGCCAGCTCGATGCACGCCGCGCCGACGCCATCGTCAGCGCCGCCAGGGAAGTGATCGAGGGCAAGCTCGACGATCATTTTCCGCTGGTCGTCTGGCAGACCGGCTCGGGCACGCAAACCAACATGAACGTGAACGAGGTGATCGCAAACCGCGCCAACCAGATGCTCGGCGGCGAGCTCGGCGCCAAGCAGCCGATCCATCCGAACGATCACGTCAACATGAGCCAGTCGTCGAACGACTCGTTTCCGACTGCGATGCATATCGCAGCGGCGGACCGCATCATCGCTGACCTGATCCCCGCCCTTACCGAGCTGCATCGGGCATTGCACCAGAAGCAGGAAGCGTTTGCCAAGATCGTGAAGATCGGACGCACGCATACCCAGGACGCGACACCGCTGACGCTCGGCCAGGAGTTCTCCGGCTACGCCGCGCAGGTCGAGAGCGGCATCGCGCGGCTGCAGTCGGCGGTGAAGGAGTTGTTCCCGCTGGCGCAGGGCGGCACTGCCGTTGGCACCGGCCTCAACTCGAAGCCGGAATTCGCGAGCACCTTCGCCAGGCATGTCGCCGAGATTACCAAACTGCCGTTCACCAGCGCGGCCAACAAGTTCGAGGCGCTGGCTTCCAACGATGCCTATGTGCTGGTGCATGGTGCGATCAATTCGGTGGCGACCGGCCTGTTCAAGATCGCCAACGATATCCGCTTCCTCGGCTCGGGCCCGCGCTCGGGCCTCGGCGAGCTGGTGCTGCCCGAGAACGAGCCGGGCTCGTCGATCATGCCGGGCAAGGTCAATCCGACCCAGTGCGAGGCCATGACCATGGTCTGCTGCCAGGTGTTCGGCAATCAGACCACGATCACCGTCGCGGGCAGCCAGGGCCATTTCGAGCTCAACGTGTACAAGCCCGTGTTGGCATATTGTATGATAAATTCCATTCAGTTGCTATCTGACGTTGTCCGCTCATTTACTGAGCATTGCGTTGTCGGAATACGCGCCGACGAAAAGCGCATCAACGAGCTGATGCAGCGCTCGCTAATGCTGGTGACGGCGCTCGCGCCGAAGATCGGTTACGACAACGCAGCCAAGGTTGCGAAGTCGGCGCACGCACGCGGAACGACGTTGAAGGAAGAGGCTTTGCGGCTCGGATTTGTAACTGCCGACGAATTTGATCGCCTCGTGCAGCCGGACAAAATGACACACCCCGGCTGAAGCGAAACGCGCAATGTCCGGATAATTACGGTCAGCGCGCGTGATATAATTATGGATCATAACGCCTAAAGGCTAAGGCTGTTTGCCTATCAGCTCTGCGCTGACGCATGGTACAGACGTGTAGTTTTCGCAGAGCGAAACGGATTCTTTGATGCTATCAGAAGCATCAAATGGGGATTCGGGATGGATATCGAGCCGGGCGCTTTGCGCGATCGCTCTTGCTTTCATCACGATGCATCACCAATTCCGCTCTGGGGACGATAAGGACGACGAGCATGGGCGACGTGGTCAACCTGAAACGATTCAAGAAGCGCGGTGAGCGCGAACAAGCAGCAAAGCAGGCCGAAGCCAATCGTGCGCTGTTCGGTCGCACCAAATCCGAACGAGCGCGTGACGAATTTCTCGGCGAGCGCAGTACGCGCGTGCTCGATCAGCACCGCATCGAAAGTGGTGACGCATCATGAAGTCTCCCGTCGTCAAGCGGTCGATCGTCGTCGCTGGTCACAAGACCAGTGTCAGCCTCGAAGAAGCCTTCTGGAACGGCATGAAGGAGATTTCCGGTCTGCGGAACATGACGCTGTCGGAGTTGGTCGGCGAGATCGACAACAACCGTCAGCAGGGCAATCTGTCCTCCGCGATCCGGCTTTTCGTGCTCGACTACTTCCGTTCGCGCGCCACCCCGGCCGTGCCGACGGATGTCAGGCCGCAACAGGTCGACACGCGCCAGCAGGCCTGATGGCCTTGCCGACCGTCGATTCAGCAGACGGTCGTTCCGCTGCGTGGACTTCAGCATGAAGGTCAATCGCATCGTCGCGAACGTTGCCGCATCAGATGTCGCGGCAGCGAAGTCGTTCTATCGCGATATCCTCGGCCTCGAGCCGCTGATGGATTTCGGTTGGGTTGCGACTTACGGTTCATCCGAAACGATGCAGGTTCAAATCAGCTTCGCCTCCGAAGGCGGCTCCGGCACGCCGGTGCCCGATCTCTCGATCGAGGTCGACGATCTCGACGAAGCGCTGCACCGGATGCAGGGCGCCGGCATCGCGATCGAGTACGGACCGGCGGACGAGCCATGGGGCGTGCGGCGCTTCTTCGTCCGCGATCCGTTCGGCCGGCTGATCAATATTCTCCAGCACCGATCGTAGGCTCTGGATTCCTGTTCCGACGGGTTTTCGTCACGCGAACCGGCCCCCACTTCGCTTGAAGCGCTTTCTAGTTCTGCATCGCCGGCCGCGGCGGCGGATTGGCGACCTGCGGCGTCAGCGACAGCGGCGGCCGCAGCGGCCTCGACCTGGCAGCGCCGGGCACTGGCTTGACCTCGATCGGCGGCGGCAGCGGTGCCAGCTGCGGC
The DNA here is from genome assembly GCF_054063415.1 of Bradyrhizobium sp. USDA 4011. NCBI lineage: Bacteria > Pseudomonadati > Pseudomonadota > Alphaproteobacteria > Hyphomicrobiales > Nitrobacteraceae > Bradyrhizobium > Bradyrhizobium sp. USDA 4011. Next base: position 6,843,243 of record NZ_JBSSGG010000001.1, on the reverse strand, counting down.
TGGCTCGCAACCGGCGCAGGCGGCGCGAGCGGCACAGCGGCAGGTGCTGTGGCAGCCGGCGGGACGATCGGCGGCCGCGGCGCAACGATCTTCGGCTTCGCCGGCACGCGGCGCGGATCAGGGCCGGGCACCGGCAAGTTGGCAGAAGGCACTCCCGCCGAATTCGGATTGGACGCGTCCGGCGCCGGCGCGGCGGGCGGCGGAAGGGCCGCCGGGGTCGGAGGCGGCACCGGTTCGCCCCGCTCGATCGCGTCGAGCCGCTTGGTCTCCCGGTCGATCGCGCGCACCGCCAGCCACGACGACAACGGCGCAATGTCGACGCTGCGCGACAATCCGTCGGGTGTGCCCACCGCAAGCAGCTGGATTTCCGGGCGGCTGGTGGCCGTGCCGATCTGCGTCGATGTCAGCGCGGTGCGGATGTCGGCCTGGTCGGCCGGAATGTCGTAGCCGCCGGACACGATGACGTTGGCACCGTTCGCCGCAAGCGTGGTGGTGCCGATCCGGATCCGGCCGTCGCGGATGTTGAAGGGAATTTGCGCCGAAGCGACCGACAGCCCGCCGGCTGCCAGTGCCGGTTCGACGATCTGCCTCAGCCGCGCATCGTCGGTCGCCTGCCCGGAATCGCTGGCGCGGATCGCAACGTCGAACGCGCGCGGATCGAGACCCGGAAGGTTCAGCCCCTCCAGCGTCACGGCGCCGCTGCCGGACAGCGCACCGACCAGCGCCGCGGCGCTGCGGCCCTGCGTCAACAACGTCATCTGCATCGAAGTGCGTGCCTTGGGCATCGCGAGACTGCGGTAGCGCAAGGCCGAGCCGTCGACGCCCGAAAGCTGCACATTTGCATTCAAGGCGAGTCCATTGACGCCCTGCCGCGCATCGATGGAGGCGGTCGCCTCGCCGCCGCCGATCTTGCCCTTGACGCCGTCGAAGGTCAGCGACTGCCCATCCGACCTGATGGTGCCGCTGACCGGCTGCAGCTCGGCGCCGCCCGGCAGCAGACCGTGCAGCGCTTCGAACGTGACCTTGCCGCGCCAGGCGCTTGTCAGTCCCTGGCCGAGCGGCTCGGTCGCATCGTGACCGGCCGCGCCGATCGCCGCCGCGAAGATCGGCGCCAGCGTGATCTGATCGAGGCCGACTTCGCCATCGATGCTCTTCTGGTCGGCGAGCGTCAGCGCCAGCCGGCCGCGCAGCCGCGAACCAGCGACAATGCTGTCGAGATCGTCGAAGGTCAGCCTGTCACCCGCAAGCGTGAGCCGCGACGACAGGCGGATGTTGGCCGCCGGATCGGATGATTTCAGATTGAGCAGCGGACTGATGTCGGCGCTGCGGACGCGGAGGCTGACGTTCGATTTGCTCTCCCCGGCCCCATCCTTCGGCCACGGCTCCGCGGTCCCCTCCGCATCCGCGTCGAGCCCGGCGCCCCAGAGCCTCGCCTTCAGCCGCAACGGCGCGTGCCACGCGCCGCTCGCGGTGCCCTCGAACCGCGTCACCCCCGCACCGGCTGCGACCGCGCGGTCAAGCCCCAGCAGCGCCAGCAGCGCATTGCCCTCGCCGGCGGAGAATTTCGCTTCGGCCGTGACGTCGCTGTTGCGAAGTGCGTCGAAATCCAGCGCGCGGATCGCAGCCACCGACGGCGTCGCCGAGATCACCGTATTGCCCTTGAGTTGCGGCGTGTCGAGATCGACCGTCGCGCGCGCGCTGACGCGATCGGCGGCGTTGCCCTTGCCGAGGTCGAGCGCGAGCCTGGCACGGACCGGGCCGGCATCCGCGCGCAGCACGCCGAGCCGCGCGGCAAGCGCCGGCGCGAACGGCTGAACCATAGCCGTCAGCCGGCCAAGCGACGCGGCGGTCGCATCGACGGCGAGCTTGCCGGTCGAATTGGCGCGATCGAAATTGCCGCTGCCATCCAGCGTGACATTGTCGGGCTGACCGATCTTCACGCGCTCGAGCACGATGTTGTTCGGGCTGTAGGCGATCTTCGCGAGCAGCGGCCGCAATTCCTGCCCCGAGGAGATCGCGCGCCCGACATCGAGCGACAGCCGCGCCTCGTCCGGCCATTCGGCTTGCGGGCCGGCCAGCGAGCGGATGAATGTTGCGGTCGCATCGAGATCGAGCCGCTCCGCCTTCAACTGTGCCTCGACCTTCGAGCCGCTCGTCGCCTCGCGATGCGCGACCGCGACACGGCCCTCGACCGCGCCGCCCTCGATTTCCGCCTTCATCGCGTCGATCGAAAAACCGGCCGGCGACACCGTGACGTCGCCGCGCAACCGCAGCGGCTTCTGGCTGCGATAGGCGATGTCGCCGCGCCCCTGCAGCCAGCTCATCAGCGTATCGGGGTCGGACGATTCGATGTTGAGCGCGGTCTTGAAGCTGCTCGAGGCTCCCCCTTGCGCGCTGGCGCCGCTCATCGAGACCCGTGTCGATCCCGGCGCGCGAAACTCCAGCCGGCGCACGGTCCATGATTTCGCATCCGATTGCAGCTCTGCCGAGACGTCCTGCAACGGACGGCCGCCGAGCATGATCTGCTCGGAGGTGAGCTCCACCTGCGCCGGGATCGGGCTTTTGCGGAAGACCCGACAACACCGCGCGCATCGCCGGCAGCACGCGGACCGGCTCGACATTGCCGTTATTGCCGTCCTTGGCGTCATCCTTGGCGGCGAACTTGTCGCCATCGAGCTGCCGTGCCGAAAGCGCGGCGCGCAGCAGCGGCGACGCACCGAACCGGAGATCGCCATTTCCTGCGAGCTTCAGCGCGCGGTCCTCGCCGCCGTAACTGACCTCGACCTGGTCGAGACGTGCCGCCGAATAATCCGATTTCACCTTGGCCGCGATCCGCCAGGGCGGCATGTCGCTGCCGCCGCGCTGGCCAGGTGTTCCCGCCAGCGTCACGGTGCCCTCGAACCGCGGCGCGCGGGCCTCGAAGGTCAGGATGCCGTCGAGATCGGCCAATACCGGACGCTGGCCGGGATCGATGTTGAAGTGCAGACGGGTGCCGCTGCCGTCGGCGCTTTGCCCCGAGGAGATCCGGAACGGGTAGCGGTTGCCGTCGAACATGAAATTGCCGTCGCCGCGGACCGCGCCGGCAAGCGAGCGGACATCGCCGCTGAAGGCAATGTCGTTCAGCTCGAGCGTGCTGCGGCTTGCGGCATCGTGCAGTGCGATGCGTCCGGTCAGATTGAGGCGATCGATCGCCAGCGAAGCCAGGTTGAAGCTCCCGCTCGACGGCGACCAGTCGATCCGCCCCTTTGGATCGAGCCCGAGATCGAGCGACATGCCGTTGATGGTGAGCTCGTTGGCGCGCCACTCGCCGCGCATCAGCGAGCTGAGGCTGAACTCGACATCGAGATTGGCGGCCCGGACCTTGCCGAGGTCGTTGGCGCCGCCGATGGTGACGGTTTTCAACCGCAGCGAGGGCGCGGGCAGCAGGCGCGCGTCGAGATTGCCGGCGACACGAACCGGCGTGCCGATGATCTTGGACGCCTCCGCCTCGAACTGCGGCCTGAACCGGTTCCAGTCAACGAAATACGGACCGACCAGCGCGGCGACCAGTGCAAGAATGAAGGCGATTGCCAGGCCGAGCAGCGTCGTCTGCACGGTGTCTCCCTTTGAGCCCGCTCCGCGGTGCTGAACCCTCGGCCGGAGCAACCCAAATATAGAGACAAGTATGGCGAAGTCACAGCGGCATTACCGCTGCGACGTCAGGCGGATGACGGTTTTCCGCTCAAGCGTGCCTGCACACCGGCCGTCGCGGCGGGGTTACGGCCCTGCCGCGCATCGGGGATGTCACCAGCTGGCCGGGAGCCGCTTCAGCCCGCGCAGCACGAAGGTCGGGCGCCACTCCGGATTTTCCGCGTCATCGAGCCGCAGGTCGGGGATCCGGCGCAGCAGCGTCGAGATCGCGATCTCGGCCTCGATCCGCGCCAGCTGGGCGCCGAGGCAGAAATGGATGCCGCCGCCGAACGACAGCGGCTTCACGTTCGGCCGCTGGATGTCGAGCTTCTCGGGATGGTCGGGATACACAGCCTCGTCGTGATTGGCCGAGCCCAGCAGGCACAGCACGCTCTCCCCCTTCGGGATGCGCTTGCCGCCGAGATCCTCGATGTCTTCCAGCGCGACGCGGCCGGTCAGCTGCACCGAGGAATCGTAGCGCAGGAACTCCTCTATCGCATTGGTGATCAGGCCGGGATTGGCCTTGAGCAGCGCGAGCTGGTCCGGGTTGCGGAACAGCGCGAGCAGGCCGTTGCCGATCAGGTTCACGGTCGTCTCGTGGCCGGCGCCGAACAGCAGGATGATGTTGGCGGTCAGCTCCTCGTTGGTCAGCTTCTGGCCGTTCTCCTCGGCCTGCACCAGTTGCGTGGTGAGGTCGTCGCCGGGCTGCTTGCGCCGCAGCTCGAACAGCTGGTGGAAATACATCGCGGCCATCGCGTTGCCGGCGTTGCCCTGCTTGATCTCCTCCGCCGACAGCGGCACCGGCTCGAGCAGGCGTCCGCCGTCGCGGGAGCCATTGTAGAAGGCATCGCGATGCTCCTCGGGGATGCCGAGCATGTCGCAGATGATCGTCACCGGCAGGCGGAACGCGAAATCCTCGATCAGGTCCATCCGTCCCTGCGGAATGATGCGGTCGAGCGTTTCGTCGACGACGTGCTGAATCCGCGGGCGCATGTCCTCGACCCGGCGCGCAGTGAACGCCTTGACGACGAGGCCGCGCAGGCGGGTGTGGTCGGGCGGATCCTGCTGCAGCATCCAATGGCTCATACTGCGGATGACCGGCTCCTCCATGATCTTGGGGCCGTAGCGGCGGATCGAGCGCTCGACATAGTCTTTGCCGAAGCGCTTGTCGCGCAGCACGAGGCTCGCCTCGGCGTGACGGCTGGCCACGAAGGCGCCGTGCGCGTTGACATGCATCGGATCGAGGCGGCGCAGCCGCTCATAATACGGATAGGGATTGCGAATGAATTCGGGCGCCAGTGGATTGAAAAGCGGCTCGCCGCTGTCCGGCTGAACTTGCTCGTTCATGGTGACCTCGTTCGTGCGCTACGCCGGTGCCTGCACTCTGGCGCGCCTTGGTGTCATCCTCAAGACCGCACCAACACGGGTGCGGCCATTCTGGTTTTTGGCAACTCTGGTTTTGGCAAATGCAACTCGATACACTCTTGTATCGAGTTGCATTGTGCCCTAAACTGCAACGATGTCAAGGGTCCGAACCAGACCGACACGGGACGACACCTGCGAGAAGCTGTTCGAGGCGGCGGCGCGGGTGTTCGAGGAACAGGGAATCGGCGGCGCCAGCATCGAGGCGATTGCGGCCGCGGCGGGTTTCACCCGCGGCGCGTTCTACTCGAACTTCAAGAGCAAGGACGAGCTGATCTTCGCGATGCTCGAGGATCACGTCGAGCAATCGATCCGGCGCAATCTCGATTTGCTCGCCAAGCACCGGGACCTCGCCGACTTCCTGCAGGCATTGCGCACCATGGACCGCAGCCGACAGGATCCGCTCGGCCGCTCGCCTCTCCTGCATATGGAGATGATCCTGTTCGTGGCGCGCGCCGAGAAGCGCAGGCCCGAGCTCGCCAAGCGCCTGCGCGCGCGGCGCAAGCTGATCGCCGACATCGTCGAGACCGCGCAGAAGAATAGCGGCAGGAACGCCAGCCTCAATCCGGACTGGACCGGCGCGATCGTGCTGGCGCTGGAAGATGGTTTCCGCCTGCACCGCCTGATCGATCCGGAGACCACACCCGCCGACAGTTGCCTGCGCGCGATCACCGATCTGCAGCGGGCGATCGGCGTTTCATCCGCCTGATGCGTCAGGCCGCGCTGGCGGCCTTGTGCATCTGGCCGGCGACGGCCCGGACCTTGCGCGGCGAAGCCTGCCAGATCGCGAATGCCGACAGCAGGCTGACGGCGATGCCGAGCAGGAACGCGCTGGTATAGCTGCCCGAGAGATCGTAGAGCTGGCCCGTGATCCAGGGGCCCGCGGCGCCGCCCGCGAGCGCGGCCAGCATTACGGTGCCGAAGATGCTGCCGTATTGCTTGCCCTGGAAGATCTCGAGCACCACCGGTCCCATCACCGATGTCAGGCCATAGCCGAGCGCGCCCTGGGTGAAGACCATGAGATAGATCAGCGCCATGCTCGGCCAGTATTTCAAGGCGGCGAGCGCGGCAAAGCAGATCATGAAGCCCAAGCACGAGATCGCCCACACCCATTCCCGGCCGATGCGATCGGAGAGATGCCCGAGCCAGATCTGGCCGGGAATGCCGAGCAGGCTGACGACGCCAAGCGCCCAGACGCCGACGTTGGAGCTGAAGCCGATGTCGAGCAGGAATTTGGTCTGGTGCACCTGCACCGCATACCAGATGTACAAGCCGCAGAAATAGCCGGTCGCGATCCACCAGAACCGCGCGGTGCGTAGCGCACGCGACAGCGTCCAGTCGGTGCCGGCCCAAACCGGATCGACGATGTTCGATACCGGCTTCGCCGACGTCGCCGTCGGCGCCGCATCGCCGTCCGGCTGCAGGCCGATGTCCTCCGGCCGCTTGTGCAGCAGCAGGTTGATCGGTGCGAGCACGACCAGCACCACGATTCCCATCGCGGTGCAGGCGGTGCGCCAGCCGGTGTGCTCGATCATGTGCTGCACCCATGGCAACAAGGTCACGGAGCCGATGCCGACGCCGGCGAAGGCAAGCCCGATCGCGAGGCCACGGCGGCGGATGAACCAGTTCGGTACGAACAGCGATTGGCCGGAATAGCCGAGGCAGACGCTGCCGGAACCAACCAGCACGCCGATGGTGAGATAGAGATGCCAGGGCTGCGTGGTCAGCGGCGCGAGAAGCAGGCCGGAGCCCATCAAGAGCACACCGAGTTCCATCACCGCGCGCGGACCGCTGCGGTCCATCAGCCGGCCGATCAGCGGGCTCGCGATCGCGGAAGCGACAAACCCGAACGAGAATGCACCTGCGGTAACGCCGCGCTCCCAGCCGAATTCTGAGATGATCGGCGGATAGAACAGCGAGAACGCCGTCCGTGCGTTGACGCCGATCGCCATGGTGACGAAGGTCACCGCGACGATGATCCAGCCGTAGAAGAAGGGAAATCGCATGGGGTCTGAGGTGCCGGGGTTGGAGGACGAATATCTGTTTCAGCCCGCGCCTCGCTGACGGTCAAGTCCCTTCGACCGATAAGGTGGCTTCAGGCGAGCGTATTCCATCAGGCCGCGTCAATTCGTTCAAATCAACCGCCCAACTGTGTGAAGCAATTCATAGACAGTCAGGCCCAGCGCGGCAGACTTGCGCGCGATGTCGATATCTCGGCCATGTCAGCTGACCTTCGGTTGCCTGCCGGAATTCCGAGCACGCTCCATCGGACGACCGGCAGCACTGGATACGACGATGGCGGTCGCGCCAGCGGTAGCGCCGCGCTCCCGGCTGCACTCGCCCATGATCGGCGGGAAGAAGGGAGAAACACCATTCCCGCATTGACGCAATCAATGGCGACGAGTTGCTCCGCGACGATGATCCAACCATGAAGTCAAGAGACGCACGTGCTGGGCATGCTCAAGGCGCGAATGGCTGCTGGCTCGCATCGCCCCCATCCGGCGGGGATATCGCGATTGCGCATCCCCGAACGCCCCTCGAAGGTTGCAAACACTATACTGTACCAGCCCAGTCGGTTCGCCGGATGAAGCCTTCCTTTATGATCTTGATGAAGATATTCTTTTTGCGTTGGTGTGCCGGTACTTTGTGCCAGATTTTAGTCGCATATCCGTAAATTTTGCAGAAGTATCAATAATATGATGACCCCAACGGTCCCGGAAGTTCGCCGGCGTCTTGCGGCAATCCTTGCGGCGGACGTGGTCGGATATACGCGCCTGATGGAGGCGCACGAGGAAAGCACCCATACCCGGCTGATGCGATTGCGCTCGGAAGTCCTCGACCCGGGCGTTACGGCGCAAAACGGCAGGATCATCAAGAATACCGGCGACGGCTTCCTTGCAACTTTCGATACCGCGCGCGACGCGACGCGGTGTGCCCTCTCGCTGCAAGAAGCTCTTGCCGTGAATACAGCCGGGATGCCCGCCGACGAGCGCATCAGCTTTCGCATCGGGCTGAATGCCGCGGATATCATCGTTGAAAAGGATGACGTCTATGGCGAGGGCGTGAACATCGCGGCGCGCCTTCAGAGCTATGCGCAAGCGGGCGGCGTCGTGGTTTCGGGCGCCGTTGCGGAGCAGATCGGCCAGGACCTGGACGTCAGCGTGATTGATCTTGGCGACCTGCATCTTCGCAACATGGGTCGGCCTGTCCGCGTGTATGCGCTCCACCGACCCATGCAGCCCGCGAAGCTTGTTGGCGAAGCCCCGGTGGGCTCGGAACCTCGCCCCTCGATTGCCGTTCTGCCGTTCCGAATGAACCTGACCACCCCGGAAGAGGGGTATTTCGCTGACGGTGTCGTTGACGACATCATTCGCGGCCTTGCCGGGCTCAAGGAGCTTTTCGTCGTATCACGCGGGTCCAGCCTTGGCTTTAGCGGCCGCAATATTGACGTGCGCGAGATCGGGCGCCGGCTCGGGGTTCGCTATGTCCTCTATGGAGGGATTCAGAGAACGCTGACCTCGGTCCGTATCGTGACCGAGCTCAGCGACGCCGAGTCGGGTGAAGTCATTCGTTCGGATTTGCACGAAGGCGACCTTCGCGAACTCTTTGAGCTTCAGGATCGAATCGCCATCAATGTCGTCAGACAAATCGCGCCGCAGGTTCGCGAGCGTGAGCTGATGCGATCGATGCGCAAACATCCGCAGAACCTGACCGCCTACGATCTCGTGTTGCAGGCGCTCGATTTGCTGTACCGGATGGACTACGATTCTTTTTCCAAGGCGCGGGGCCTGCTCGAGCAAGCCATTTCATACGACCCTAATTTTGCGTTGGCCTATTCCTACGTCGCGCTGTGGTATGTATTCCGCATCGGGGAAATGGGATCGCCGGATCCCGAGGGCGATATCGTCGCCGGTGCGCGATATGCCAAGGAGGCCATCGAACGAGGCGGTGACGATGCATTCGCGTTGGCGGTGTATGGTCACGTCCAGTCATTTTTGCTGCATGACTTTCAAAGCGCACGGATTGCGCTCGACCGCGCAATTGCCGCCGGCCCGAGTTCAGCCATGGCCTGGACCATGGCGAGCGCGACATCCGGCTTTCTTGGTGATGGCCCTGCCGCCGTCCGCCAGGGTGAGCAGGGCGTCCGGCTCTCGCCGCTCGACGCGCGTTCGTTCTGGCACGAGGGATTGTTCGCCCAGGCTCACTACGTGAACGGCGACTATGAGCAGGCCTTGGAGTGGGTGCGTGGCGCACTGAACCGTAACGGACTTATTCGCTTCAATCATCGCCTGCTCATCGTCACGCTCGGTGCCTTGGGCCGTCGTGAAGAAGCAGCGGAGGCGGCACGCCGCTACCTGGAAATTCAACCCGGATTCCGGATTTCGTCCTACGCACCACGCTGCCCGTTTCGTGGCGAGGCGTTGGAGACCTGGCTCGGCCACCTGCGATCGGCGGGGCTTCCTGATTGACTGGTATTGCTGACGACAACTGCCGAACAAGGGAGAGACGTCAATGACAGGCAACACGGGTAACACGGGCAATACCGGAAATACCGGAAACACCGGCAACACCGGAAACACCGGCAACGTCGGAGGGGGTGGCTGGTTTATTTCGGACCGCGTCGACTTGCCGTTCGTCACGCGGCTCGATCCCTCCGGCACAAATGAGCTTGGCAGCCTGCGGCGGACGCCGCCGGCGAATTTCGGTAGCCGACAATGGTCGGCTGACTGGTATGCATGGCGTGTCTTGCATCAGTTCATTGCCAATGTCCCCGGCTGGGCGGCAACCATCGATGCTGACGCCACCCTCACGCAGATTCGGACCGACCTGGTCGCCAACTATTCCGCGCAGATAGACAATCTTGTGCTCGCCGCGCGCGACGAACGGCCGGATGCGATGGGCCTGATCCTCTCGCAGGACGTTGAATTTTTCACGGATTTCCTGGCGGTGCTGACCGCGAGGCCCGGCTCGCATCCGCAAACCTGGCGTCTGTTGAATATCGCGAGTTTGCTTGGGTCCTTTGCGGCATTGTATTTCAAGGACAGATACGATTTGCCTCGGCCGTCGCAGATTTGCCCCGCATTGCTGCCGCCGATCCAGGTCCCCGGTCACTCATCCTGGCCAAGCGGACATTCTACCCAGGCGCATTTCATGAAGAACTGCATGCTCAGGGTGTTCGCCGCGACGCCGATGTCCGCGGCTGACCAGGCCGTATGGAAATCCGACCTGTCGATCCTGGCGGATTCGATCGCCCGAAACCGCGAGATTGCCGGCGTGCATTATCCGAAAGATTCGGAAGGCGGCGCCAGAATCGCCGATCTGCTGGACACCGTCATTCTGACGCCAACCATCGTGCCGATGTTTGACAGCGCCATCACGGCTGCCGCAGGCGAATGGCAATGAGCATCCGGGACGGGCGGAGCCCCACATACGACATCGAAGGCCTGAAGAAGGTCATCAAGAATTCGACGACCAGCGTTCTTCCTCCCACCGGATTTCGCACCTTGGTCGCGTCGCAGGACGAGTTGAAGGCGCTCGGTTTTCCAAGACGCCCGGACCCGGCGCTTCAGCCGGCCGAGTATGGATTCTGGCAGAAGATGTTTAGTCCGACGGTGGCCTTCGAGGCCTTCGATTTTCAAGTGCTCTCCCCTGTCACCGCGGGCCTCCGCCGATCTTTCGACCAATCGCCGCGGCGGGAAAGCAGCCTCAACTGGTCCGGTGCCTACATCACGCCGAGGGATGGAACCGTATTCTCGTCGGTCTGGGGGAAGTTTCAGGTGCCGACGCCAACCCAGCCGGCGAGTGGTGGGGCCAGCGAGACATATCACAGTTCGACGTGGATCGGCTTCGATGGACAACGTCGGTACTACCGATCGACGCTGCCGCAAATCGGCACCGCGCAAAACATCGACCCTGCCACGGGTGCGGGCAGCCCGACGACGTCGTTCTTCGCGTGGTGGCAGTGGTGGGTAAGGGGCGACCCGGCCCAAGCGCATCCCATCACGCTCGCGTCGCCGAAGATTCATGCCGGCGATCTGATCATGTGCCTCATGCAGGTAGCGCCGGATCGCACCGGGGTGTCGTTCGTGATCACGAACCTCACGACCAGTCGCTCCGTGCAGTTCTTTCAAACCGCGCCTCTGACGCAGCTGGGGCAACCCTTCAAGATTCCCGGCGCAACGGCGGAATGGGTGATGGAGAGGTCGGCCCTCCCGGGAAATCCCACCCCGCTGCAGCTCCCGGACTACGGCACGGTGGTTTTCCACGACTGCGGCGCGTCCGCAATCAACATGAATAGCGGAGCGACGGTGGAGCGCAATCTCTCCGGCGCGAAGCTCATCGACATGTACGTCGTGAAGGAGAACCCGGAAAGGACCGAGAAGCCCTCCATTGCGAAGCCAATCGATTCGACGGAGTTCCTTACCTATTTCCGCTAGCTAGGGCGTCAGGACCACACGACTTCACCGTCCGCTTCGCGTGCTCTCGTCAGCACCACGCTCGGCGTCCACCGCATCTCGACCCACGTTCGTGACGACCCGCGAAGCGCCCCTCGATCGGGTGAGACGGGCCGCGACGCCGCTATTTCGACCGCGCCACCGTGGTGCCGTCCCAATCCTCATCGGTGGGATTGGCGAGCTGATGCCTGCATCGCGCGATCATCTGCGCTGACGCCGCATCCGTGCCGCGGAGTTGCAAGGACCTCTCGAACGCCGCGATCGCCGCGGTGAAATCGCCGGCGCACCAGGCCGCAAGCCCGGCCTCGTAGGGCGCGATCCAGTCGCGCGCGATCGCGCCCTCGTCGGCCATGGCGATCAATTCGTAAATTTCGAGCCCGCCGGCGCGGCCGTAGACGGCGAGCCGGTCGAGCTCGCGGACGACGATGCGGTCACCGGCGAGACGCCGCGTCTCCGGACCGATGATGATGGTCGATCCATAGACCTTGTTGGTGCCCTCGAGACGGCTCGCGATGTTCACGGCATCGCCGATCACGGTGTAGTTGAGCCGCACTTCGGAGCCAATATTGCCGACCAGCATATCGCCGGAATTGATGCCGATCCGGATCCTGACCGCCTCTCCCTTGTCGTCGGCGAGGCCGGCCTGCGCGACCGCGCGCTGGCAGGCGAGCGCCGCCCGGCAGCAATCCGCGGCATGATCCGGATTGGCCGCCGGCGCGCCCCAGAACGCCATCACGGCGTCCCCGATGAACTTGTCGATGGTGCCGTTCTCCTGCTGGATCGCTGCGGAGACGATGTCGAAGTAATGCGACAGCAGCGGAATGATGCGGTCACCCAGCCGTTCCGACATGCCGGTGAATCCGGCGAGGTCGACGAACATCACGCTCATCGGCCGCACCGCGCCGCCGAGCCGCGCACCATTGCCGTCGCTGACCAGCCGCCGCACCAGATCGGCGGGAATGTATTTGCGGAACGCGGCGAGCCCCTGCGCCATGTCGCCGATCGCACCCGACAGGTTTTCGATCTCGGCAAGGCGCGACGGATGCCGCTCGACCTTGTCGAGGTCGAAGCGTTCGACATGCCTGATCTCGCCGACCACCTTGATCAGGGGCGCCGCGATCAGGCGCTGCGCCAGCCACGCCGACAACAGCCCGGCGGCCGCGATCAGCGCCGCAAGCCCGATCAGCAAATTACGGATCGTCATCCGCACCGGGCCGAGGAATTCGGATTCCGGCACCACCGTCACCAGCGACCAGCCCGGGAACGAGATCGGCGTCAGCACCGCCTGATAGGCCTGCCCGTCCCGCGTGACCTGGGAGCGGTACGCCTCGCCCTCGCCGGGATCGTAGGCCTTGCCGGCCTGCCTGACCGCGGCGACCGCAACCGGCAGCAGCGGGTGGTCGGTCTTCTGCGCATTCAGCTCGTCGGCGTCAGCATCGGGAGACGCGATCACGCCGCCGTCGCGGTCGAGCAGGAAGGCGCCCGCGGACTTGCCGACCGTGAGCTGCGAAAGGAAGTTCGACACCCGGGTCAATTCGATGATGATGGCGAGCACGCCGGTGCGCTGGCCGTCGACGTCGATCGGCACCGCCAGCATCGCGGCCAGCCGTTCGCCGCGGGGCAGCGTCGTCAGCGTCGACCATTGCTGGTCGCGGGCCGCGATCGCATCGCGAAACCAGGGCTGCTCCGTGACCAGATATTTGCCGTCCTCGACAGTGCTGCCCCTCGGCTTGATGTCGATGCCGGCATAGTCGTATTGATCGGCCCGCAGCTTGCGGTCGGGCGAGATGGTCAGCATCTCGACGCCGGCGTCGCCGAGCTTGTGGGCGCCAAAAAACGAACCGTCCGGCCAGCCGAACGCAACCCACGAGATGGTCGGTTGCGACTGCAACTGCGACAGGAACACGAACTGCCGCTTGCGCGCGTCGCGGGCGTCCAGCACCTTCTCGGTCAACAGCGTCCGCACCGCCGTCATCGACGAGCGCGCTTCGGTCGTGATCGACTGCAATTCGTCGCCGACCGCGGACACGATCTGGTCGTTGATGGTGTCGGCCAGCGTCCGGCTCACCCGTTGTGCGGTGCGCCACCACAACAGATGCACGCCGACGGCGCTGACCACGATCGAGGTCAGGACGAGGGCGGAGATGGCACTGCGGATGCCGATGCGCATCGATGAGGTCCCGATCAGCGGTTGCTTTACCGCATTACGGAACATATTCGCGATTGTTTCGCCAGCCCGGGACGCAACGCAGCACCCGGACACGGGCCTGTGACCATAGTTGAAGGCGCCGACGACGAAACTTCTGGATTGTTGGCTGCGTACACGCCAAGAGAGGACAGCTACCCTCGAAGGTTCCTTGATGCACGACGTCACGATCCCGGCCGCCTTGATCGCCGGCCTAGTCAGCTTCCTGTCGCCCTGCGTGCTGCCGCTGGTGCCGCCCTATCTGATCTACCTGACCGGTGCGACCATCGAGCAGGTCAACCAGGACGGCGCCACCGCAGCCTCCAAGCGCGCGGTGATGATCTCGGCGGTCATGTTCGTGCTCGGCTTCTCGACCGTGTTCGTGGCGCTCGGCGCCAGCGCATCGATCGTCGGCGGGCTGGTCCGCGCCTGGTCGGCCGAGCTCTCGATCCTGGCCGGCATCGTCATCATCATCATGGGCCTGCACTTCCTCGGCATCACCCGGATCGGCCTGTTGATGCGCGAGGGGCGGCTGACCGCGCCCAAGCCGGTCGGGCTGTGGGGTGCCTATGTCATGGGCCTGGCGTTCGCCTTCGGCTGGACGCCCTGCATCGGGCCGATCCTGGCCGCGATCCTCTCGATTGCGGCCGCGGAGGCCACGGTGACCAAGGGCGCCGGCCTGCTCGCGGTGTATTCCGCCGGGCTCGGCATCCCCTTCCTGGTCGCCGCCTTTCTGGTCGAGCAGTTCTCCTCACTGTTCGCGCGGATGAAGGGCCACCTCGACACCGTCGAGCGCGTGATGGGCGTGCTGATGGTGATCACCGGCATCGGCTTCCTGACCGGCGCGGTGTCCGGCGTCAGCGTCTGGCTACTGGAAACCTTCCCGGCGCTGCAAAATATCGGCTAGGGGCGTAACAAGCCCGCCATGTCAGGCGAAACTCCCACCATGACGCAGCCGTAGCTTTGGCTCGTGCGGGTTGACGCGCGTTCGCACCGAACGCCGGCGCAGGCTGCGTGGCGGAATATTGGGAGGGTTTCGCATGAATTTCATCGTCAACCTGCTGGTTCTGCTGCCGGCGCGGATCGCCTCGCATTTTTCCTGGGCCGGGCCGCTGATCATGCGGATCATCGTCGGCTATACCTTCATGCTGGCCGGCTGGGGCAAGCTCACCAACCTCGCCCAGGTCACCGAGAACTTCGTCGGCTGGGGCATTCCGTTCCCGACCATCCTCACCCCCTTCGTGTCCGGCGTCGAATGCTTCGGCGGCGCGATGCTGATCCTCGGCCTGTTCACCCGCATCCCCGCCGCGATGCTCGCGGTGGTGATGATCGTCGCGATCAAGTCGGCGAAATGGGGCGACGTCGACTCGCTGGAGACGCTGCTCGGGTTCGAGGAGGCGACCTACTTCGCCGCCTTCATGTGGCTTGCGATCGCAGGTCCCGGCGCCGCCTCGCTGGACCGCCTGCTGGTCAACACGGCCGAGGGCCGGAAGGCGCCGACCTGAGCGTAACCCGGGAAGCCGGCTCACAATCCCGTGAGCGTGCGAGCCCCGATCCCGGCGGCCCCGTAGCTCAAACGACCCTCGCCCCCGGGAGCGCGCCATGAGACTTGTCCGCAGCATCGCAGTTCTCATGGCGTTGAGCGCGCAGCCCTCGCTTGCGGCGGACGCCCCGGCATGGACCGGCTGGAGCCACGATTTGTTCGCGCTCCACGACCGTGCAGCGGTTCGTCATCCTCGATCTCGAAGCGGTGTGGTGCCACTGGTGCCACGTGATGGAGAAGACGACCTACGCCGACCCCAAGGTGCAGGAACTGCTCGCGGCGAAATATCTTCCCGGTGCGCGTCGACCAGGACGCCAATCCGGATCTCTCGAGCCGCTACGGCGACTGGGGCTGGCCTGCGACCATCGTGTTCGCGCCCGACGGCAGCGAGATCGCCAAGATCAGGGGTTACATCGAGCCGGAGCGGATGCAGGCGCTGCTCAAGGCCATCATCGACGATCCCTCGCCCGGCCCGTCCGTCGGTGAGGCGTTCGAGGTCAAGCCCGCCACATCGGCCTTTCTCAGCAAGGCGCAACGCACCGAGCTGACCAGGACATTCGACGAATCCTACGACGACAAGCTCGGCGGCTGGGGCGAGAACCAGAAATATATCGATGCCGACAGCCTCGACCTTGCGATCAGCCGGGCCGAAGCCGGCGACACGACGGCCACAAGGCGCGCGAGGCAGACGCTCGATGCCGCGACCGCGCTGATCGATCCGGTGTGGGGCGGCGTGTTCCAATATTCCGAGGCCGGCTCCTGGAGCCATCCGCATTTCGAGAAGATCATCTCGTTCCAGTCGCAATATCTGCGGCAATACAGCCAGGCCTACGCGCAGTGGAAGGAGGCGAAATATCTCGCGGCCGCGCGCAACGTCGAGCGTTACCTGACGGATTTCCTGCTGGGTCCCGACGGCGCCTTCTATGTCAGCCAGGACGCTGATCTCGATCATGACGTCGACGGCCACGCCTATTACGCGCTTGATGATGCCGCGCGCCGCAAGCTGGGCCTGGCTCGCATCGACAAGAACCTCTATGCCCGCGAGAATGGCTGGGCGATCTCGGGCCTCGTGGCCTATTATGACGCGAGCGCCGATCCCAAGGCGCTCGAGATCGCCGAGCGCGCCGCGAAATGGGTGCTCGCCAATCGCGCGCTGCCGGACGGCGGTTTCCGCCATGGCGACAGGGATCGCGGCGGCCCCTTCCTCGGCGACACCGTCGCAATGGGGCAGGCTCTGCTCGATCTCTACGCCGCGACCGGCAATCGCGACTGGCTGACATCGGCGGTGAGAGCCGGCGACTTCGCCGCGACGTTCCGCCATGAGGCCGGCGGCTTCCTCACCTCGAAAACGCCGGAAGGAGAAGCCGGCGTGTTCGCCAGGCCGGCCAAGCTGATCGACGACCAGATCCAGGTCGCACGCTTCATGAACATGCTCAATCGCTATACCGGCACCGACGGCACCCGCGAACAGGCCGCGCACGCGATGCGCTATCTCGGTGCTGCATCGGCGGAGATGCCGCGGCCGATGCCCGGCGTGCTGCTCGCCGATGAGGAACTCGCCACCGAGCCGACGCATGTCACCATCGTCGGACACAAGGACGACACGCGCGCGCAACGCCTGCATGCGATCGCCCGCGCCCTGCCCGCCCGCTACAAGCGGCTCGAATGGCTCGACCTCCGCGAGGGCAGATCGCCCAACCCGGACGTCGACTATCCCGACCTCGGCGAGCCCGCGGCCTTTGCCTGCAGCAACCGCATCTGTTCGTTCCCGGCGTTCAGCGCCGCGGAATTGCAGGCCAACGTGGCCCAGATGGCGAAGCTGAAGCCGGCGCGCGCCGCGCAGAACTGATTAAAATGCACACAGTGCAGTGCAGCAAACCGATCGACCTGGCGCAATGAAATACTCTTTGGCCCACGGTGTTTGACATGGACCGGGCGTCAGACCCGGACCAAACAAAATTTTCTTTTGAAACGCTGTAACCAAATCGCTTGATACCCCGTAGCTGATCTTGGACGAGCACTCAAATCGCGGGAAGCACCGCGCCGCGGACGCCCCTGCGATCTGATTGTTCTCCGAATGTCCATCTGTTGTGCGGTCCGGGATCGAACGATCGCCGGATGCTCACGGCGCCATGTTTTTTTGTTTCAAGCAATCACCGAGGAGATCGTCATGAAGATGAGTTCGAAGTCCGGCGCAACGCTCGCCGTCGCTGCGGCGACCCTGTTCCTCGCCGGCTCCGTGGTTTCGACCACCTCGACGCCTGCGAATGCCGCCATGGGCAAGTGCATGGCCGGCAATGCCTGCAAGGGCCAGAGCGCATGCAAGGGCGGCGCCAATTCCTGCAAGGGCCTGAATGCCTGCAAGGGCACCGGCTTCTCGCTGAGCTCCGAAAAGCAGTGCAACGCGATGGGCGGCAAGTTCGTCAAGAGCTGATCGCAATCGTCCCACGAGGGCTCGGCGATGGCGCCGGGCCTTTTCGCGCCACGGCGCGGATAAATCATCCCAGCATGGGTAACTAAAGCGGTGCATATCCGTAGCTATCCCTGGGTGCAGCCTTCGGCCAATTCACACGGTTTGCAGGCGCACCTTCAACCATCTTGCACAAGGAGACGCTCATGAAGCTTACAACCAAGTCCGGTGCCACACTCGCCGCCGCTGCAGCCACGCTTTTCCTGGCCGGAGCCGTGGTGTCGACGCAGTCCTACGCTGCGAGCGAAGGCAAATGCGTTGGCGCCAATGCCTGCAAGGGCCAGAGCGCCTGCAAGGGCGGCAATCACGCCTGCAAAGGTCAGAATGCCTGCAAGGGCCAGGGCTTTGCGGAGATGACGAAGGCCGACTGCACCGCGGCGAAGGGCAAGTTCAAGGCCGGGTGAACGGATCGGACCAAGCGGGGCCCGGTGTAGGCCGGGCCTCGTTTCCATGATAGTTTTGAAGTTGGGCGCCGCGATCCTGGCGCCAGAAGCGCGGAGCCGCCATGAACGTTGCGAGCCGATCACCGGACAAGTCGGTGCTCGCAGAGCGCCCGCTGCAATCAGCCAAGCCGCCGTTCCTCGGCTTCGGCCTCGGCCTGCGCGCCCAGCACTACGACGAGATCCTGAACGGAAGTCCGCCGATCGACTGGTTCGAGGTGATCAGCGAGAACTACATGCTGCCGGGCGGCCAGCCGCTGCGCATCCTCGACCGGATCTGCGCGCGCTATCCCGTGGTGATGCACGGCGTCTCGCTGTCGATCGCCTCCACCGCGCCGCCGAACTTCGACTATCTGCAGGGCCTGAAGGACCTCGCAACGCGCGTGCAGCCGAAATGGGTGTCGGACCATCTGTGCTGGACTGGCGTGCACGGCAAGAACCTGCACGATCTGCTGCCGATCCCCTACACGCAGGAGGCGCTCGATCACGTCGTGAGCCGCGTGCAACTGGTGCAGGATTTCCTCGGCCGCGCCATCGTGCTCGAGAATGTCTCGACCTATGTGCAGTTCAGCAATTCCGAGATGACGGAGTGGGAATTCCTCTCCGAGCTGTCGCGCCGCTCCGGCTGCTGGCTGCTGTTCGACATCAACAATGTCTATGTCAGCGCCTTCAACCACGGCTACGATCCGATGGCCTTCCTCAACGGCATTCCCGCCGATCGCGTGGTGCAATTCCACATGGCGGGCCACAGCCATATGGGCACGCACATCATCGATACGCACGACCATCCGGTGTGCGAGGATGTCTGGGACCTCTATGTTGCGGCCTTGAAGCGGTTCGGACGCATCTCGACCATGATCGAGCGCGACGACAACATCCCGCCGCTCGACGAATTGCTGCGCGAGGTCGACCGCACCCGCGAGATCGCCGAGCAGGTGCTGCCCGTGGGCGCGCCGGCGGCATGAGCGACTTCGCGCGCCAGCAGAGCGAGTTTCAGCACGCCATCCTCAGCGGCGATGACGGCATCCTGACTGAAATCCTCGACAGCCCCAAGGAGACGCGCGAGACGCTGTTCGGCGTCTACCGCTATGCTTACGGATCGCGTCTGGTCGAGGCGATGCGCAACGACCACGAACTGCTGCACCGTTATCTCGGCGACGAGATGTTCGACGAGATGGGCCATGCCTACGTCAGGGCACGGCCGTCCGAGCATCCGAACCTGCGCTGGTTCTCGCAGGGATTGCCGGATTTCCTGAAGGCCACCGCGCCCTACAGCAACCATCCCGTGCTCGCCGACCTCGCCGCACTGGAGAAGGCATTGAACGACGCCTTCGACGCGAGTGAAGGCGCCGTGCTGGTGCTGGAGGCGATGGCCGGTTTCGCGCCCGAGGTCTGGAACGATCTGGTGTTCCAGCCGCATCCGAGCGCTGCGAGGGTCGACCTGTCGACCAATGCCGCAGCGGTCTGGATGGCACTGAAGAACGACGAGACGCCGCCCGAGGCAGAGACGCTCGCCGAACCCGCCCACCTGCTGATCTGGCGTCAGGACACAACCCCGATGTTCCGCGAGCTACCGACGGAGGAAGCGATGATGTGGGACGAAGCTTCCGATGGCGTTCCGTTCGGCGTGCTCTGCGAGATGCTCGCAACCTATGACGATCCCGACAACGCCGCAGCGCGCGGCGCGGGCTATCTGCATGGCTGGATCACGGCCGGACTTCTGATGGCGGCTTCCATCCGCAAATAGAGGGCCCGCGGCATGGGCGCCGACATCGTCAGCCATTTCATCGAACGCCTCACCTGGGACGAGGTCGCGCGGCGAATTGCGGCTGAGCGGCCGGCGATCCTGCCGATCGGCGCCGCCGCCAAGCAACACGGCTTCCATTTGCCGCTCAACACCGACCGCCTGCAGGCCGAATGGTTTGCAGCGCATCTCGCCGAACGCTTCGACGCGCTGATCTGGCCGACCGTCACCTACGGTCACTACCCCGCTTTCGTCGCATATGCCGGCAGCGCCAGCCTGTCGGCAGCAACGTTCGAAGCCATGGTGCATGAGATCGCCGCCGGCATCCTCGACGGCGGCATCGGCATATTGTTCGTGCTCAACACGGGAATCAGCACACTGGCTCCGGTCGAGCGCGCGCTGGCGGGCTTCGAGCCGGCCCGGGTGAGGCATCTGCGACTCTACCAGGGCCCGCGCTTCCGCCGCACCGCCGAGCAGATCTCCGAGCAACGCCATGGCAGCCATGCCGACGAGCTCGAGACATCCCTGATGCTGGCGCTGGCTCCGGACGTGGTCGACCCGGAACGCGCCGAAGCGAGCCCCATCCTGCGGCACGAGGTGCCCGGCTGCTTGACGCCGTCGGACAGCACTTCGCCGAACTACAGCCGCTCCGGCAGTTACGGCGATCCGACGCTCGCGACATCAGCCAAGGGCGAGGCGCTGCTCGCGGCGATTCTCGACGATCTCGGCGATCAGGTGACTGCGGCCCTTGGCGAGAACGCCATGCCACAGCGGCGCGGCACACCGCGATGAAGAGCATCCCGACATATCGCGTGATCGCGGGCGCGATGCTGGTCGCGGCAATCCTCATCGGCATCGCATCGTGCCACGTCCGGGCGCAGTCCGAGTTCATGCGTGGCGAGGGCATGCCTTACGACGCCTTCGACCGGCTGCCCAAGACCGATCTCGACGTCGCCGGCGCCACCATCCATGTCGGGTTCGCACCCGGCGAGATGGCGCTGCCGAAGGACAAGATATTCGACTGGATCAAGGCGTCCGCCCGCGCGGTCTCGATCTATTACGGCCGGTTTCCGGTCAGCTCGTTGCGGCTCTTGATCGTGCCGGTCGGTGGTTCGCGCGTGCGCGGCGGCACCACCTGGGGCTATCGCGGCGCCGCGATCCGCCTGCCGATCGGCCGCGACGCGGGCGTCGACGATCTCAAGCGCGACTGGGTGATCGTACACGAGATGGTGCACACCGCCCTGCCCGACCTCGACGACCGCTACGCCTGGCTGTCGGAGGGGCTCGCGGTTTATGTCGAGCCGATCGCGCGGGTGCAGGCCGGCGATCTCACGGCGCGGGAGATCTGGCTGGCGATGCTGCGCGACATGCCCAAGGGCCTGCCGCAGGCCGGCGATGAGGGCCTCGACAATACCGACACCTGGGGCCGGAAATACTGGGGCGGCGCGATGTTCTGCCTGTTCGCCGATGTCGAGATCCGCAAGCGCACCGGCAACAAATTCGGCTTGCAGAATGCCATGCGCGGCGTGCTCGCCGCCGGCGGCAACCACGAAAAGGACTGGCCGATCGCACGCGTGCTCTCGACCGCCGACAAGGCCGTCGGCGTCGACGTCCTGACGCGGCTGCACAGCGAATGGGGATCGAAGCCCGTGACGCCCGATCTCGCCGCGCTGTGGCGCGATCTCGGCGTCAGGCTGCAGGGTGAGAGCGTCGAATTCGACGATAGCGCGCCGCTGGCCGATATCCGCAAGGCAATCACCGAGGCGCGCGCGAGATAGCGACCCGCTGCGCGGCTGCGCACAGCCCTACGCCGCTGGATTTTGCCGGCGCGATGTCGGACTATCGGCGAATCGCCGCAATTCCCATGGGAGACCGATGGCCGACGTTCATCAGACAGGCGCCAGCTGGCCGATCTTCCGTTCGCTCAGCGCGTTCCGGCCAGGCGACTTGCCGGGCGATCTGATCGCCGGGCTGACGCTCGCCGCGATCGCGATCCCGGAGCAGATGGCGACCGCGCGGCTCGGCGGCTTCTCGCCGCAGATCGGTTTCTTTGCCTTCATGGCCGGCTCGCTCGGCTTTGCGATGTTCGGCGCCAACCGCTTCCTGTCGTGCGGCGCCGATTCCACGATCACGCCGATCTTCGCGGCCGGCCTGGCGCTGATGGCGACCGCTGGGACACCCGACTATCAGTCGCTGGCGATGGCACTGGCGCTGATGGTCGGCGCGATCATGATCGCCGGCGGACTGTTCAAGCTCGGCTGGATCGCCAATCTGCTGTCGACGCCGGTGACGGTCGGCTTCCTCGCCGGCATTTCCGTCCACATCCTGGTCTCGCAACTGCCCGGCGTGCTCGGCCTGACCACGCCGGACGGGCCGACGCTCTACAAGCTCGGGGTCCTCGGCGAAAAGATCGGCCAGACCAATGCCTACACGCTGGCGATCGGTCTCGGCGTGCTGGCGCTGGTCGCCGGATCGGAGATGATCAGCGCGCGAATTCCCGGCGCACTGATCGGCCTTGTCGTGGCCACCGTCGCGGTGATCGCCGGCCATCTCGAAAGCGAGGGCGTCAAGGTGGTCGGCACCGTGTCCGGGTCGCTGCCAACGGCGACGTTTCCGGACATCGCGCCGGAGCGATGGGCGAAGCTGGCATCACTGGCGATCCTGATCGCCATCGTCGTCATGGTGCAGACCGCGGCGACGACACGCTCGTTTCTATCGGATCCGGACAAGCCGGCCGACGTCGATCGCGACTTCGTCGGCGCCGGCGCCGGCAGCCTGCTCGCCGGCCTGTTCGGCGCCTTCCCCGTCAACGCCAGCCCGCCGCGGACCGGCATCGTGTCGGAGACCGGCGGCCGTACGCAGCTCGCCGGGCTGTTTGCCGCCGCCATCGTGCTCGCGCTGCTGGCGTTCGGTGCGACGCTGCTGCAGCACGTGCCCGATGCCGCGCTCGGCGGCGTCCTGCTGTTCGTGGCGCTGCGCATCATCCGCGTGAAGCAGATCGTCGTGATCTTCCGCCAGTCGTTCTACGAATTCCTGCTGGTGGTGGCGACGGCGGCCGCGATCATCGTGCTGCCGATCGAGCAAGGCGTCGCCGTCGGCATCGGGCTGTCGCTGCTGCACGGCATCTGGACCACGACCCGCGGCCAGCTGGTCGAATTCGTCCATGTGCCCGGCACCACGATCTGGTGGCCGACGGGGCCGCACGTCACCGGCGAGCGCATGCCCGGCATTGCCGTGGTCGGCCTGCAGGCGCCGTTGTCGTTCCTTAACGCGGAAGGATTCCAAAGCGGCGTGCTCAAGGCCATCGGCAGAGCGGCACCCAAGCCGAAACTGCTGGTGATCGAGGCCAGCGGCATGGTCGAGATCGACTTCACGGCGGCACAGACGCTGCGCGACCTGTTTCGCGAGTGCCGCGATGACGGCGTGACCGTGGCGGTGGCGCGGCTCGAATCCACCCGCGCGCAGGCGGCGTTCGAGCGCTTCGATCTCTACGGCGTGCTGCAGAGGGACCACGTCTTCCACAGCGTCGATGAAGCGGTCCGTAAGCTGGGCGGACAGAGCTAGGGATTGGCTTGATTGCCGCCGCCGCGAAAGCGCTGTGCTCCCTCTCCCGCTTGCGGGGGGCCGGGGTGGGGTGTCTCCGCACGACCGCCTCGGCGCAGCCGGCGGCATCGCGGCAGATCGCACGGATCCTCTGCGCAGCCTCGATGTCGCCGAGCGGCTGCGCCACGGGATTGTCCCGGATATCCTTCCGCTTGGCCTTGCTGAACCACGACATCGCGACGTCCTGCGGCCGGAATATCCGATCGGTTAAACCGCAGGAACGATCTTGCCGGGATTGAAGATATTCTGCGGATCGAGCGCCTGCTTCAGCGCCCGCATCGCGTCGAGCGCCTCCACCCCGAGCTCGGCCTGCAGATATTTCTGCTTGCCCTGGCCAATGCCGTGCTCGCCGGTGCAGGTGCCGCCCATGGCCTGCGCCCGTTCGACGAGCCGATGCATGAACTCCTCGCCGCGCGCCATCTCGTCCTTGTCGTTGACGTCGCAGACCAGCGAGCAGTGGAAATTGCCGTCGCCGACATGGCCGACGATCGGCGACAGCAGATTGAGCCGCTTCAGATCGTCCTCGGTCTCGGTGACGCAGTCGGCAAGCCGCGAGATCGGCACGCAGACGTCGGTTGCGACGACGCCGATGCTGTCGCCGGGGCGCAGCGCCTTGACGGACCAGTAGGCGTCATGCCGGGCCTGCCACAGTTTGGTGCGGTCCTCCGGCTTGGTGGTCCAGCTGAAGTCACCGCCCCCGCACTCGGCGGCGATGTCGCGGAAATTCTTCGACTGCTCGGCGACCTCGACCTCGCTGCCGTGGAATTCCAGTAGCAGCAGCGGCGTCTCCGGCAGCGACAGTTTTGAATAATTGTTGCAGGCCTTCACCTGCGCGGCATTGAGCAGCTCGATCCGCGCGACCGGAATGCCGGTCTGGATCGCGAGGATCGTGGCCTGGCAGGCGCCCCGCACCGTCTCGAACGAACAGGCGGCGGCCGCGATCGTGTCGGGAATGCCGCGCAGGCGGATGGTGAGCTCGGAGATGATGCCGAGCGTACCCTCGGCGCCGATGAACAGATGGGTCAGGTCGTAACCGGCCGACGACTTCTTGGCCCGCGTGCCGGTGGTGATGATCTCGCCGTCGCCGCGCACCACCTTCAGCGCCAGCACGTTCTCGCGCATGGTGCCGTAGCGCACCGCGTTGGTGCCGGAGGCGCGGGTCGAGGTCATGCCGCCGAGCGAGGCATCGGCGCCGGGATCGATCGGGAAGAACAGGCCCTGGTCGCGCAGATGCTCGTTCAGCGCCTTGCGGGTCACACCGGGCTGGATCACGCAGTCGAGGTCCTCGGCATGCACCTCGAGCACCTTGTTCATGTCGCGCAGGTCGATGCAGACACCGCCCGCCGGCGCGTTGACCTGCCCCTCCAGCGAGGTTCCGGTGCCGAAGGCGATAACGGGCACGCGATTGGCGGCGCAAATCCGCACCACGTCCTGGATGTCGGCGGTTTCCTGCGCCATCACCACAGCATCGGGCGGCTGGTTCGGCAGCCAGGTGGTGGTATGGGCGTGCTGTTCGCGCACGGCCTGCGACGTGACGAGCCGGTTGCCGAACCGCGCCGCCAGCGCGTCGATCGTGCGCTTCAGGGCTTGCGGCTCAGGTCGCGTCAGATTGCTCGAAATCGTTGTCGCCACGTCAAATTTCCTCCCGGCTTTAGCCGACCGTGGCAAAGCTTGTATAAGGGGTCAAGAGAGCCTGACTTGAAAAAGTGGACGCCGGAGTCACAGAAAAGCTCATGCTCGCACGCCAACGAAACCGGGATCGATCATGACTTTGCCGACTGCCGCCAACGAGATGCCGCTTCCGCCCTCCCCGTTCAAATCCTCGGTGATGCAGATCGAGCCGCAATGGATCGACTATAACGGCCATCTCAACATGGCCTATTACAATGTGATGTTCGACCGCGCCATCGACGAGATGTGGCTGCAGCTCGGCATCGGGCCGGCCTATATGAAGGAGCGGCACTGCTCGACCTTCACGGCCGAGTGCCATGTCCGGTACTTGCAGGAAATCCATCTCGGCGATCCCGTGCAGGTTTCGGTCTTCCTGCTCGGCGCCGACGAAAAGCGGCTGCATACGTTCGAGGAGCTGCGCCACGCCACCGAGGGTTGGCTGTCCGCGACGTCGGAAAACCTCACGCTGCACATCGACATGGAAGCGCGCAAGGTGGCGCCGTTTCCACCTGACATCCGCACCCGCATTCAGAAGATCGTGGATAGCTATGCGGGCGTGCCGCGTCCCGTGGGCATCGGCCGGAACGTGGCGATGCCCACGAAGAAATAGCGAGCCCTTCGCTAGACCCAGCCTTTCGCTACACTCTCGTGCGGCCGCGCGCCAATCCGACCACCGCCGACACGAGGAACAGGATGATGGCGATGAAGAAGACCGCCTTGGCGATTTCGATCGAGGCGCCGGCGATGCCGCCAAAGCCCAAAACGCCCGCGATCAGGGCGATGACCAAGAATGTGACGACCCAGCTTAACATGATCAAACCTCTCGCTTCGTGTCCTTGTTCGATTCCTTGTTCGATTCCTGGCGCGGGCGTTGCCCAGCGCCGCATCTGTTGAAACAATCCTGCGGGGAAACGCTGGTTCCAGACCGCGAAACCGCGAAATTTTCGTCGATTTCAGGAACCAGACCGATCGTGCGCTGCTGCCAAAACCGTTCCAGTCGGCCGCGATAAAACCTGTCAAAACGGCCGATCAGGCCCTATATGGCCTTCAATCCCTGTTAAGAAGGCTCCCCTTCACCGTCCCACGGTGCCATCGTGGGACTGAGACGATTCGCCAATGACCGAGCCGAGCAAATTGCCCCATCACGGCGTTCCCGAGCACCAGCCGGTGGCTGGCGGCATCGCCGCGCGTGCGCGGGCAGCGGCGGGCGTTCCGCAATATCTCAACGGCCTCAATCCGGAGCAGCGCGAGGCGGTCGAGACGCTCGACGGCCCCGTGCTGGTGCTTGCCGGCGCTGGCACCGGCAAGACGCGCGTGCTGACCACGCGCATCGCGCATATCCTGAGCCAGGGCCGCGCGCGTCCACAAGAGATCCTGTCGGTGACCTTCACCAACAAGGCAGCGCGCGAGATGAAGCTGCGGCTCGGCCAGATGCTCGGCCAGGCGGTCGAGGGCATGCCGTGGCTCGGCACCTTCCACTCGATCGGCGGCCGCATCCTGCGCATCCATGCCGAGCTGGTGCAGCTCAAATCCAACTTCACGGTGCTCGACGTCGACGACCAGGTGCGGCTGCTGAAGCAGTTGCTGCAGGCCGAGAACATCGACGACAAGCGCTGGCCGGCGCGGATGCTGGCCGGCCTGATCGACAGCTGGAAGAATCGCGGGCTGTCGCCGTCGCAGGTGCCGGCGGGCGAGGCCGCCTCGTTCGGCAACGGCAAGGGCGGCAAGATCTACGCGACCTATCAGGAGCGGCTGAAGATCCTCAACGCGGCTGATTTCGGCGACCTCCTGCTCGAGAACATCAGGCTGTTCCGCGAAAATCCGGACGTGCTGCGGCAGTACCAGAACCGCTTCAAGTTCATCCTGGTGGACGAATATCAGGACACCAACGTCGCGCAGTATCTGTGGCTGCGGCTGCTGTCGCAGGCGACGTCGCGGCCGGGCGCACCGCTCTCGGCGGTGATTCCGGGCGATCTTACCTCGCCCCGCTTGCGGGGAGAGGTCGACGCACTCGGCAGCGCAATTGCGCGCCAGAGTGCGTCGGGTGAGGGGGAGTCTCCGCAGACGGTGCTCGCGGAAACAGCCCCTCACCCCGACCCTCTCCCCGTGAAGGACGGGGAGAGGGAGAAGACTGCTCCTGCGCCACTGAAAAACATCTGCTGCGTTGGCGACGACGACCAGTCGATCTATGGCTGGCGCGGCGCCGAGGTCGACAACATCCTGCGCTTCGAGCACGACTTCCCCGGCGCCAAGGTGATCCGCCTCGAGCGCAACTACCGCTCCACCGGCCACATCCTGGCCGCGGCCTCGCATCTGATCGCGCACAATGAAGGCCGGCTCGGCAAGACGCTGCGCACCGAGGATGTCGACGGCGAGAAGGTCACCGTCACCGGTTCGTGGGATTCGGAGGAGGAAGCGCGCGCGATCGGCGAGGAGCTTGAGGAGTTGCAGCGCGCGGGCGAAAACCTCAACGACGTCGCCATCCTGGTCCGCGCCTCGTTCCAGATGCGCGAGTTCGAAGACCGCTTCGTCACGCTCGGCCTGCCCTACCGCGTGATCGGCGGCCCCAGATTCTATGAGCGCGCCGAAATCCGCGATGCGCTGGCGTACTTGCGCACCATCAACTCACCGGCCGACGATCTCGCCTTCGAGCGCATCGTCAACGTGCCGAAACGAGGGCTCGGCGATGCCACCGTGCAGCTGCTGCACGACCATGCCCGCAAGCGCCGCATTCCGCTGTTCGAGGCGGCGCGCGCCGTGGTCGAGACCGACGAGCTGAAGCCGAAGGCACGCGGGTCGCTGCGCGATCTCGTGATGCAGTTCGACCGCTGGCGCGCCCAGCGCGAGGTCACCTCGCATACCGAGCTCGCCGAGATCGTGCTCGACGAGAGCGGCTATACCGAGATGTGGCAGAAGGACCGCTCGGCCGACGCCGCCGGCCGGCTCGACAACCTCAAGGAGCTGGTGCGTTCGATGGAGGAATTCGAGAACCTGCAAGGGTTTCTCGAACATATCTCGCTGGTGATGGACCGCGACGGCGAGGCCGGCGACGAAGCCGTGTCGCTGATGACGCTGCATTCGGCCAAGGGCCTGGAGTTCGACAACGTGTTCCTGCCGGGCTGGGAGGAAGGCCTGTTCCCGAGCCAGCGCACGCTCGACGAACAGGGCCGCGCGGGGCTCGAGGAGGAGCGCCGCCTCGCGCATGTCGGGCTGACCCGCGCCCGCCGCCGCGCCAAGATCTATTTCGCGACCAACCGCCGCATCCATGGCACCTGGTCGACCACGATCCCGTCGCGCTTCCTCGACGAGCTGCCGGCGCACAATGTCGAGATCACCGAATCCAAGGGCGGATCGGGCTGGGGCGGCAGCGGCGGCTATGGCGCCTCGCGCTTCGACAACCTCGAATCATTCGGCTCGAGCTATTCGACCCCGGGCTGGCAGCGCGCCCAGGCCAACCGCAATCGCGGCGGCGGGGGACGCGGCAGCGGCGGCTTCGAGGAGCGGCAATCCTCGTTTTCATCCGATAACTTCAATCGCACCAAGCGCGGCCCCATGGTGATCGAGGGCGAGCTGGTGGCGAAATCCACCGGCACGGTGTCGGAATTTTCGCTGGATGACCGGGTGTTTCACCAGAAATTCGGTTACGGCCATGTGGTGAAAGTCGACGGCAACAAGCTGACCATCGCCTTCGAAAAGGCCGGCGAGAAGAAGGTAGTCGACAGCTTTGTGGAGCGGGCGTGAGATAGCGGCCTTCCTCCGGCCGCTTTCCCTGTTCGTAGCCCTTGACCATCGCTGATTTCACGGGTTGAGATGGCCCCATGGTCCGGGGTGGGTTTTTCCTTTTTGTCATTGCGCTCACCGCGCCGTCGCTGGCGGTCGCGGAGACGATCAGCTTTGGCGATTCCGCAGCGCAGCTCGCCAGGGCCTGCGGCGCCGACATCACCGCCAATTGCCGCGGCGTCAATCTCGACTCCAACCGCCTCAAGGAGTGCCTGTCGCGCAATCGCGATGTGATCTCGCCGCAGTGCAAGGAGAGCTATTTCTCCACTCTCGACGCGATCCAGAAGCGGATCGCGGCGCGCGTGACGGTTGCCAACGCATGCACCCGCGAGATCGTCAAGGTCTGCGGCGGCTCGACCAAGGAGACCAGCAAATCGGTGCCCTGCCTCGTCGGCGCCAAGGGCCTCAGCCGCAATTGCGCCCAGGCGATCAATGACGCGGGGTATCAATGATGCGCCTGAAGACGCGAGGCTTGCGCGAACTTGACCTCTTGGCCGTGGTCGGCACGCTGGTCTTGCTGGCGATGCCGCTCGCCCCTGCACAGGCGCAGACCGCCGCCATCACGCGCGACGACGTCATCGCCAAGCTGAATCATTACGAGACGGACGCAACGATCGACGTCCCCGCATTGCGCCAGCAGGTGCTCGAACGATCGCGGTCACGATCGAAGAACGAGCCGCCGCCGCAAAAGCGCCCGCCGATCGCTCCCGACCTGACCAACCTGCCGACATTCAACGCCGACATCCAGTTCGACGTCGACACGCCGATCGTGCTGCCGGACTCCTACCAGTCCGTCGGGCGGATCGCCGATGCGCTGACGCACTCTTCGCTGCTGCCGTACACGTTCCTGATCGTCGGTCACATCGAATCGACCGGACGGCGCGAGAACAACGCGCTGCTGAGCCAGCGGCGCGCCGACGCGATCCGCGACATCCTGGTCAACACCTTCAAGATCACGGCGAAGCGCCTGCAGTCGGTCGGGCTCGGCGAAGAGCAATTGCTCGACCCCTCCCGCCCCAATGCGCCGGTCAACAACCAGGTGCAGATCATGCTGGTCGCCAAGGTCGCAGATATCGCGCCGCCCGCGCACCTCGCCCCGGCGGCGGCCGCCAAGAAGCCGGCGAAACCGGCGAAGCGGCACTGATTGGATTGAATAGCGGGGCGTCGGAACTGCGTCCCCTCCCGCCCGTATGCGATGGCCCCGGAGCGAGGGGCGCCTCCACGATTTCGGAATACTAGAAGATTACCGCTGATTTGCCCGAAGCGTCAAATTGCAAATGTCCGCCGGCAGCCGCCGGCTCCTTTGCATGGGGTTGTTTTCGATATTTTGGCGGTGCACGCCTAAGGCGGCAGGCTATCGGCCTCGTTCGATAGGCCGGCCACGGTGGACACGTCAGTTGCAGAAGCCGCAAGCGCCTTATGCGATGGTCCTGCCCGCAGGCGGGAACGGTGCACGCCGCAGAATAAATTTCTCCCTCGCCGACCGATTGCAGAACGGACCGTGCGTCCCTATCTGGGCTGAACCCGCATCACGCCCCGCTCTCGGGCCCCCATCCGCGCGCGCCCTTCCCTCACGCATCCGATCCTGCATGTCGCCGATCATTTCCGTATCCAATCTGTCAAAGACCTATGGCTCCGGCTTCAAGGCGCTGAAGGGCATCAATCTCGACATCGTCAAAGGCGAGATCTTCGCGCTGCTCGGGCCGAACGGCGCCGGCAAGACCACGCTGATCAGCATCATCTGCGGCATTGCCAATCCGAGCGAGGGCCGCATTTCGATCGGCGGACACGACATCATCGCCGATTATCGCGCGGCGCGGTCGATGATCGGGCTGGTTCCGCAGGAACTGCACACCGACGCCTTCGAGTCGGTCTGGGCTACCGTCAGCTTCAGTCGCGGCCTGTTCGGCAAGCCGAAGAACCCCGCCCATATCGAAAAGGTGCTCAAAGACCTGTCGCTGTGGGACAAGAAGGACAGCAAGATCATCGAGCTGTCTGGCGGCATGAAGCGCCGTGTGATGATCGCCAAGGCGCTGTCGCATGAGCCGCAGATCCTGTTCCTCGACGAGCCCACCGCCGGCGTCGACGTCGAATTGCGCAAGGGGATGTGGGAAGTGGTCCGCACGCTGCAGGCGGCCGGCGTCACCATCATCCTGACCACGCATTACATCGAAGAAGCCGAGGAGATGGCCGACCGCATCGGCGTCATCAACAAGGGCGAGATCATCCTGATCGAGGACAAGGCGACCTTGATGCAGAAGCTCGGCAAGAAGCAGCTGACGCTGCACCTGCAGGGCAAGCTCGACGCCGTTCCGCCGGCGCTCGCCAGCTACAATCTCGAACTCTCCGACGACGGCCACGCGGTGACCTACGACTACGACACCAAGGGCGATCGCACCGGCATCACCAGCCTGCTCAACGATCTGCGCAATGCCGGCGTCCGGATCTCCGATCTCGACACCAAGCAGTCCTCGCTGGAGGACATCTTCGTCAGCCTGGTGAGGGCGCCATGAACTACCGCGCGATCCGGGCGATCTACCTGTTCGAAATGGCGCGCACCTGGCGCACGCTGCTGCAGAGCATCGTCTCCCCGGTGGTCTCGACCTCGCTGTATTTCGTGGTGTTCGGCGCCGCGATCGGCTCGCGCATCACCGAGGTCGAGGGCGTCAGCTACGGCACCTTCATCGTGCCGGGGCTCGTGATGCTGTCGGTATTGACGCAGAGCATCTCCAACGCCTCGTTCGGCATCTACTTCCCGAAATTCGTCGGCACGATCTACGAGATCCTGTCGGCGCCGATTTCCTATTTCGAGATCGTCATCGGCTATGTCGGCGCGGCCGCCACCAAGTCGATCATCCTCGGCCTGATCATCCTGGCCACCGCCGGACTTTTCGTACCTCTGCATATCCAGCATCCGATTTGGATGCTGACCTTCCTGGTGCTGACGGCAGTCACCTTCAGCCTGTTCGGCTTCATCATCGGCATCTGGGCCGACGGCTTCGAGAAGCTGCAGATGATCCCGATGCTGGTGGTGACGCCGCTGACCTTCCTCGGCGGCAGCTTCTATTCCGTGAACATGCTGCCGTCGGGCTGGCGCACCATCACGCTGCTCAATCCCGTGGTCTATCTGATCTCGGGCTTCCGCTGGAGCTTCTACGAGATCGCCGATGTCAGCGTCGGACTGAGCCTCGGCATGACCGCGGGCTTCCTGATCGCCTGCATGGTGATCGTGGCCTGGATCTTCCGGACCGGCTACCGGCTGAAGAACTGACTCGCGAAGGCAACCGTTCCGGGGCGCTCGCGCGCCTCCGGAATGACAGCCACCGCCTCAGTAGCAGTGGAAGTGGCCGTGGCGGTAATAGCCGCGACAACGGTGGCCACGGCGGTAGCCGCGATCCGGGATACCGAACACGCCCTTGACCGCGCCCATGGCGCCACCGACGCCGGCGCCGACGGCCCCGCCAACCACGCCACCTACTGGGCCGGCGACCCGATTGCCTTCATAAGCGCCTTCATGCGCCCCGCGGACGATGCCCTGGGCATGGCCGGCATGGGGGACTGCCACCAGCGCCCAAGCGAGGGCTGCGGCCGCAAGCAGGAGCCGCGCGGAGAGGCCGGCTGAGACGACGGCCGCGGTCTTAACCTTGGTGTTGTTCATCTGGATTCCTTGATGCGCGACGCGAACGCGCCGCTGGGCGGGATTGTGAAACGCCTATGCGGCCAAATGGTTGCGTGTCGGCGACGCTTTGGGGTCGCGGTCGCGGCCTGCTCGCGAAAATGTCAGCCCGCGGTGACAGCCCAGCTCGGCTTCGGCCTTGTTTGCGCCGCGTGCGGGATTAACGATGCACCAGGTCCGCCACTGGAACCAAATTCGGATTCCGTGCATATTGGTTGCCGGGGACGGACAGCCGCGGCTTTGCGATCAGGCCTGGAGACCAAAGGTAAAATGCGTTCGTTCCTCATTGCGTTCACTTCCGTGATGCTGTTCACGGCTGGCGCCGCGCAGGCCAAGGTCGATATCACCATCGACAAGGACAACCAGCAGATGACCGTCGCGGTCGACGGCGTCGCGCGCTATCACTGGCCGGTCTCGACCGGCATCCCCTCGCGCGAAACGCCGAACGGCAGCTTCCGCGCCTTCCGCATGGAAGAGGATCATTACTCCAAGGAATTCGACGATGCGCCGATGCCGCATTCGATCTTCTTCACCAAGATCGGGCACGCGATCCACGGCACCGACTCGGTCGGCCGCCTCGGCACGCCGGCCTCGCATGGCTGCGTCCGGCTGTCGCGCGACAACGCAACGACGCTCTACGCGCTGGTCCAGAAGGAAGGCGTGCTCAACACCACGGTGACGCTGACCGGTTCGGCGCAGGTCGCGCTGGCGCGCAATCCGCGTGGGCGCAACGGCACCGCCGTCGCCCGCCGGGCGCCGCAGCAAGACGAGGAGTACGGCACCGCCGCCGCCGGGGACCCTGTCGTCCTGACGCCGCAGCGGCGCGAATATCCGGCGGCGCAGACCCGCCCCGATGACGGCTACATCTATCCGGCCGACGGCAGTTCGACCGACCAGCGTTACCCGGCGCCGCCGTCAAGCCGCCGCGTCTACGGCGCGCAGGCCTACGGCCAGCCAATACTACGGCAACCAGGGCTACGCGGCGGCGCCGCAAGGCTACTATCAGCCGCGGCCGTACTACCAGCAGCAGCACGGCTTCTACGGCAACAACTATCAGGACTGAACAGCTCCCCGGATCCACTGGCGGCGCCGCAGGCAGCGCGGCGTCAGTTCACGCTCCCCTCACCCGCTTGTGACCGTCGCAAAAGGCCCGCGTCGTCGTGCGCCGTGGCCCGTCGTCGCGCCGTCATCTGATTGTAAAACTAGCCCGATATTCGGCGGCAAGAGCGCCCTCCCGGCCCATCGAGGCCGATTGACGCGGAATGCCCGTGAAACCAGGGCGAGAAGCGCGGGTCGCGTAGGCAATATCAGAGGTCGACATGAAACGGGGCATCATTGTCCTTTGCCTGTGCATCGTCGCGATGGCCGGCTATTTCACGACGGACAAATGGGCCATCCGTCGCACGACGCTGACGTTCCACGACGTTCTGCGCGACGATCGCAACGTCACGGTCGAGGTCGCGGTCCGGCGCGACCGGCAAATGCAGGCGATGGCTGAGATGATCGAGCTGCCGGTCGCGATCCTGAGCCACGGCAACACCGTCAGGAACACCGAGTACTCGTTCCTCACCAACGTGTTCGCGTCACGCGGCTACCTCGTGGTCAGCATTCAGCATGATCTCGACACCGATGCGCCGATGGTGACCAAAGTCGGCGAGGAATATGTCGGCCGCCGCATGCAATATAATCGCGGCGTCTTCAACATCATGTATGCGATCGACGAGTTGAAGAAGCTCTATCCGAACGCGAACTATCGCGCGCTGACCTTGATCGGCCACTCCAATGGCGGCGACATCTCGATGTTCTTCGCCAGGCAGCATCCGGACCTGGTCAAGAAGGTCGTGACGCTGGACAATCTGCGCGTCCCCTTCATCACCGACAGCAAGATCAAGATCCTGTCGTTCCGCTCCAGGGATCCGGTGTTCAAGGCAGACCCGGGCGTCGTGCCTGACGACGAGACCTGCGCCAGACTCGGCATCAAGGTGGTCAGAACCGAATTCCAGCACAACGACCTCAGCGACCGCGGCCCTGGCAGCGCGAAGTCGTCGATCCAGGCCGGCGTGGAGCAATTCCTCGATGAGGACGAAGCGCCGCCGACGCTGCCGCTGCTGGCGGCTTCGGCGTCGAGCCAGGACAAGGACAAGCCGGCCGCCCCCGACAACAAGTAGCGAACGACCGCCTACTGCTCGCCGTCACGCAAGCGCCGGTAGACAGCGCCCAGCACGTTCGAATAATCGTCGGTCCAGACCCGCTGCTTCTCGTTGGCGTCGGTTTCGATCCAGACATCGGACGACGCAAGCTTGCCGACATCGGCGTCCTCGCGCGCGGAGACCACGACCGAGGTCGAGAAGATGTACTCGTTGTCGCGCCCGGAATCCTCGCTGTAGACCCAGCTTTTCATGTCGTTGGCATCGGCGATGCCGACCACGACGCTGGCAAGTTCGAGATGCCGGTTGGAGACATGCATCACGACCGCGCCCTGCGGCGCCAGCTTCTCCTTGTAGATCGCCATCGCCTCCTCGGTCGCGAGATGGATCGGGATCGCGTCCGACGAATAGGCGTCGACGATGATGAGATCGTAGACGCCGTCCGGCTCCTTGGCGAAGGTCAGCCGCGCGTCGCCGATCACGGGCTTCAGGTTCGGCTCGCAGCTCTGGATGTAGGTGAAGTATTTCGGGTCGCGCGCGGTATCGACCATCGATTGGTCGATCTCGAAGAATCGCCAGTCCTCGCCGGGGACCGATGCGCAGGTCAACGTCCCCGAGCCGAGACCGATGACAGCCACCTTCAGCGGCGCGCCCTTGCGCTCGCGCATTGCGGTGATGGCCTGCCCGATGCCGCCGTCCTTGTGATAGTAGCTGATCGGCTCCGGCTTTCCGGTGACCGGCGTGCCGTCGTTGTTCTTGAACTTCTCGGCGCCGTGGATCGTGGTGCCGTGCATCAGCACGTGATACTGCCCGTTCGACGTCACGACGATCTTGTGCACGCCGAAGAAGCTGCGCACGGTTTCGACGCGGCCATCGTCGGATGGATAGGCGCGCAGCACCACCAGCGCGACCACGACGGTGGCGAAGATCTTCCAGCGATTGGCGTTCAGTGCGAGCGCGAGCAGCGCCGAGAGCACGCCGACTGCGCCGATCACCCACACCCGGTGGTCGTCGAACCAGTTGAAGATGTCGCCGGCCGAATAGCTCGGCGCGATCAGCGCCACCGCCAGCACCGCAAGGAACGGCCAATACCAGGCGCTCCAGCGCGGCAGCCGCTCCGCGCCGCCCGGCGGACGGCACAGCGCCGCGAGCGCCAGCAGGATCGGATACTCGGCGATCCATGAGAAGGTGAACGGCGCGATCAGCCCCGCGAACAGGCCGCCGATCATGCCGCCGAACGACAGCGCGACATAGAAGCCGGTGAGATATTTCGCCGCGGGGCGGGTGCGCGCGAGCTCGCCATGGCAGGCCATCGCGATGACGAAGAAGCAGAGCTGATGGCCGCCGAGCGTAAGCAGCAGGTTCTGCTCGCCGCCGACTGCTAACAGGATCACCACGCCGGCAATCGCCAGCGGCTGCGCCAGCAGCATCCATTTGTGCGGCAGCAGCGGCCGCGACTGGAACACCAGCACCCAGGTCAACAGATACAGCGACAGCGGCAGCACCCAGAGCAAGGGGGCCGCCGCGACGTCGGTCGAGATATGCGCGGTCACCGCGATCAGCAGGCCGGACGGGACGGCAGCCAGGAAGATCCAGCGCGCCCGCCGCGACCAGGACGGCGCCGGCGCATTGGCATCATCGGCTTGCATATCGAGCGCGGCGGCATAGGCCGCCGACCGCGACAGCAGCACGCCACAGCTTGCGATCAGGACGATCAGCAGCCCATAGCCGCCGGTCCAGATCAGGTTCTGGGTGCGCAAGGTGAACATCGGCTCGAGCAGCACCGGATAGGACAGCAGCGCCAGGAAGCTGCCGATGTTCGAGGACGCATAGAGGAAATACGGATCGGGGCCGTTGGGGTGGCCGGTGCGCACGAACCAGGCCTGCAGCAGCGGATTGTTGGCGGCGAGCGCGAAGAACGGCAGGCCGATCGAGACCACGAACAGGCCGAGCAGCCAGACCGCATAGCCCGAGGTCGGCGGCTCGCCCCATCCACTCCGGATCGACAACGGCAATGTAGCGAGCGCGACGATGAGCAGCACCAGGTGCACCGCGATCGGAACGATGCGGCTGTTCAGCTTCATCAGCAGATGTGCGTAGGCGTAGCCGCCAAGCAGCAGCGACTGGAAAAACACCATTGCTACCGACCACACCGCCGGCGAGCCGCCGAGCCGCGGTAGCACCATCTTGGTGAACAGCGGCTGCACCGAGAACAGCAACAGGGCACTGACGAAGATCGCCGCGGTGTAGACAACCAGCACCAGCCGGTTTCGCGAGGCGGACGGCTCAGATGTCATGAAAGCTCCGGCATGGACCGGGCGGGCGCCGGAGGCGGACGGTCCGGCGCACCGCACCGGGGATTGGGATTGAGCATACGGCAGTATCACGGACAAGAAACCGCGGTCACGCGGACTTGACGACGCGGCGCTGCGGCGCCACAGCACGTGCTCTAATCACTGCTTCTTGAAGCGGACATGAACGAAACAGACGTCGTCATCATCGGTGCGGGGCACAACGGCATCACCTGCGCGGCCTATCTCGCGATGGCGGGGCTGCGGGTGAAGGTCGTGGAACGCCGCAAGGTGGTCGGCGGCGCCGCCGTCACCGAAGAGTTTTGTCCGGGCTTCCGCAATTCGGTCGCCGCCTACACGGTGAGCCTGCTCAATCCGCAGATCATCTCCGACCTGAAACTTGCCGAGCACGGCCTCAAGATCGTGGAGCGGCGCGCCCAGAACTTCCTCCCCGCGCCCGACGGCAGCTACCTGCTGACCGGCGAAGGCCGTACCCAGCAGTCGGTCGAGAGACTGAGCCAGCGGGATGCGGCCACGATCGGCGTGTTCTCGGGGGAACTCGAAGCCATCGCCGACGTGCTGCGCCAGTTCGTGCTGCGCGCACCGCCGAACCTGGTCGAGGGTTTTGGCCTCGGCGCCATGAGTGAAGCCTTCAACGCGCTTGGCACCGCCAACATCCTGCGCCGGCTGTCGCTCGAACAACAGCGCGACCTGCTCGACCTGTTTACACGCTCGGCCGGCGAGATGCTCGACGAGCGTTTCGAGAACGACCTCGTCAAGGCGCTGTTCGGCTTCGACGCCATCGTCGGCAATTATGCCAGCCCCTACGCGGCCGGCTCGGCCTATGTGATGCTGCACCATGCGTTCGGCGAGGTGAACGGCAAGAAGGGCGTCTGGGGCCACGCGATCGGCGGCATGGGCGCGATTACCCAGGCGATGGCGCATGCCGCGCGCAGCCATGGCGTCGAGATCGAAACCGATGCCGGCGTCCGCGAGGTGATCGTCGAGAAGGATCGCGCCACCGGCGTCATCCTCGACAATGGCGAGACGATACGCGCCAAATATGTCGTCTCCAACGTCAACCCGAAGCTGCTCTACACGCAGCTGGTGCCGGAGGGCGCGCTGGCAACCGAATTCCGCACGCGCATCGGGCGATGGCAGAACGGCTCCGGCACGTTCAGGATGAATGTGGCGCTTGATACCCTGCCCTCGTTCACCGCGCTGCCCGGCCCGGGCGATCACCTCACTGCGGGCATCATCATCGCGCCTGGTCTCGGCTACATGGATCGCGCCTGGCGCGATGCGCGCGAATTCGGCTGGAGCCGCGCGCCCGTCGTCGAGGTGCTGATCCCGTCGACGCTCGACGACAGTTTGAGCCCGCCGGGCCAGCATGTCGCGAGCCTGTTCTGCCAGCACGTCGCGCCGCAATTGCCCGACGGCAAATCATGGGACGACCATCGCGAAGAGGTCGCTGACCTGATGATCGCAACCGTTGATAACTACGCCCCCGGCTTCGCAGGCAGTGTGATCGGCCGCCAGATCCTGTCGCCGCTCGACCTCGAGCGGCAGTTCGGCTTGCTCGGCGGCGACATCTTTCACGGCTCGCTGACGCTGAACCAGCTGTTCTCGGCGCGTCCCATGCTCGGCCATGCCGACTACCGCGGACCGCTGCGCGGTCTCTACCATTGCGGTTCCGGGGCCCATCCCGGCGGCGGGGTCACCGGCGCGCCCGGCCACAACGCCGCGCGGGCCGTCCTCGCCGACCATCGCGCGCTGTTCGCATAGGGCGGAGGGCGCATCGGGCGGCGCAGTCAGGGCCGGGCCAAGCTGTGGACAGGCCTGTTGAGAAGCTGTGGGTCGACCGCAGTCAGGCCCGGTGTCCCTCGGCGGGACAATCGGTGCGTATCCCGGTGGACTGCCTGTGGAACAGCGGCCGACAACCCCGGGACGACGCGCTTGACGCCCTGTGGACAGGCTGCGTGAGGCTCTGTGGGCAACCTGTCAAAAAGAAAACACCGGGCCTCGTTGCCCGGTGCTTGCTCGTGCGAAATTACTTGAGCGAGCTGGCGACCGTGCTGAACGTCCCGCTCAAGCTCGAGCCGACGCCATTCACTGCGGCGATGATGGCGATGGCGATGCCGGTCGCAATCAGGCCGTATTCGATGGCGGTCGCGCCGGATTCATTCTTCAAGAACCTAACGAAAAGAGTCTTCATTGGAGCCCTGCCCTGGGTTGTGATGCCTTTGGAACAGGGGAGTTCCCGCGTTCCGCCACCGTACTAATACGGCGGTATCTAAGGTTGTGTGAATCGGGAACCTATCAATTTTCGCGATATTCGATTGAATCCGGGTTGAAACTTTAACAAAAACCGCGCTACCGGCCTCCGATGACCCCATCCACACACCGCGCCAGCATCACCCTTCCAGACGAACCGACCGCAAAGCGCGTGGTCGACGCGCTTTCCGAAATGTTTTTCGAGGATCAGGCGGCTTTTGCGGCCTTCGAACGGCCCGACGGCCGCTGGGACGTCACGGTCCACTTTGCCGAGGCGCCGGACCAGGCCCCACTGCGCGAGCTGGTCGGCCAAGCAGTGATGCGACAGGATGTCGCATCAACTTTGGTATTTGACACCGTCGAGGCGAAGGACTGGGTCAAGGCCAGCCTGGAAGATCTGGTCCCGGTCGCGGCCGGCCGGTTCATCGTCCACGGCCAGCATGACCGGCACAAGATACCGCCAAACAAGCTCGGGATCGAGATCGAGGCGGCGCTCGCCTTCGGCACCGGCCATCACGGCACCACGCGCGGCTGCCTGCTGCTGCTTGACCACGTGCTGAAGGCCTATCAGCCCCGCCGGGTGCTCGATCTCGGCACCGGGACCGGCGTGCTGGGGATCGCCGCCGCCAAGGCCCAGCATCGCAAGGTGCTGGCGAGCGACATCGACCCGCCGTCGGTACGGGTCGCCGAGGAGAATGCCCGGCTGAACGGGGCAGGACATCTGGTCGATGTGATCCGTGCCACCGGCTTTGCGTCGCCGCGGTTTGCCGAGGACGGGCCGTTCGATCTGGTGCTCGCCAACATCCTCGCCAATCCGCTGCGCCAGCTGGCAGGGCCGATGGCCCAGCACCTCGCATCGTCGGCGCAGGTCATCCTCTCGGGCTTGCTGACGCATCAGGCACCGGCGGTCATCGCCGCCTATCGCGCCCGCGGGCTGGTGCCGCTGCGGCATCTGAAGATCGAGGGCTGGAGCAGCCTGCTGCTGCGCTCGGTCAGGTGAAATGACCGCGGCCGGCAGGCAGTGCGGCGACTGCACGCTCTGCTGCAAGGTGATGGCGATCGAGCAGCTGGCAAAGCCGGCCAACGCATGGTGTGCGCATTGCAAGCCGGGGCGCGGCTGCCGGATCTATCGAAGCCGGCCGGCGGAGTGCCGCGCGTTCAGCTGCGTCTGGCTGGTCAACGAACTGCTGGAGGAGCACTGGAAGCCCTCTAGGTCGAAGCTCGTCCTGACCACGTCCGACGATGGCCTCGAGGTCAGATGCGATCCGGGCTTCCCGAATGCCTGGCGCAGGGAGCCGTTTCGCAACGAGCTCAGGGAATGGGCGATAGCCGGCGAGCCGCTCGACATGACCGTCGTCGTGATCGTCGGTCAGCGCATGACGCTGCTGACGCCGGAACGCGAATTCGATCTGGGTGTCGTCGGCCCCGATGAACGGATCGTGCGTGAACTCGAGGGCACCAGGGTCGTCAATGTAACCGTGGCGAAGGCGTCCGACCTCGCACCGTAAACGCGATCTGCGGATTGGTTATTCGGGTGCTGCGGAATCGCGGCCGGCCGTGTCGGCCTTGCCTTGAGCGGCCGCGCGTCTGGCCCGCGCCTCGACCAAACGGTCGAGCATCTGGACGATGACGCCACGTTGCTTCTGCTCGACCGGTGCGATCGGCCCGCGGCGAACCGGCGGCGAGATCTTCTCAAACGTGAATGCAGGCATCGTGCATCTCCTCACCGTTGAGTTGAGACACTCCTGGACACCCCCCGTACACTTGACCGGCGATGGTGGACATCGTCCAGTCACTTCAACTATGCCATGATTCAAGCATAAGTAATGCCAAAAATGTGGTCATGCCTCAGCGCGTTGGCGCGAAGATCATGCTGCATCCGAAGAGAGTGCAAAGGCGATGTTCGAAGCCCATTTCCAGACGTTCGAAGAGCCCGAAGGCGGCGTGGCGCTGACCGCGCGCTTAAGTGCACTGCGCGAGGAATTGGCGCGGCGCAAGCTGACCGGGTTTGTGGTTCCGCGCGCCGATCAGCAGCAGAATGAATATGTTG
Source organism: Bradyrhizobium sp. USDA 4011 (assembly GCF_054063415.1). Taxonomy (NCBI): domain Bacteria; kingdom Pseudomonadati; phylum Pseudomonadota; class Alphaproteobacteria; order Hyphomicrobiales; family Nitrobacteraceae; genus Bradyrhizobium; species Bradyrhizobium sp. USDA 4011. Next base: position 6,801,823 of record NZ_JBSSGG010000001.1, on the reverse strand, counting down.
CGGCGTCCGAGGAGCGGCTAGCCTGGCTGACCGGCTTCACCGGATCGGCCGGGCTCGCGATCGTGCTGAGCAAGGAAGCCGCCCTGTTCGTCGACGGGCGCTACACGCTGCAGGCCGGCAAGCAGGTCGATCGCAAGGCCTGGCAGGTCGAACCGCTGGTCGATCCGCCGCCGGAGCACTGGCTGACCCGGCATCTGGCAGCCGGCGACCGCCTAGGATTTGACCCGTGGCTGCACACTTCTGCGGCAGCCGAACGGCTGGCGGCGGCCTGCGCCAAGGCCGGCGCCGAACTGGTCGCCGTTGACGGCAACCCGGTCGATACGATCTGGCACGAACGGCCGGCACCGCCGCTCGGCCCGGTCGCGATCCACGGCGCGCAGTTTTCCGGCGAGATCGAGGCCGAGAAGCTGAAGCGCATCCGGCTCGAGATCAACAAGCTCGGCGTCGATGCGCTGGTGCTCTCCGACAGCCACGCGGTGGCCTGGACCTTCAACATCCGCGGCGCCGACGTCTCGCATACGCCGCTGCCGCTGTCCTACGCGCTGGTGCCCAAGGAAGGCCGGCCGCTGGTGTTTATCGATCACCGCAAGCTGTCCAACGCGACCCGCGACCATCTCGAGCAGTCCGCCGATGTCGAGGAGCCGGCGGCGCTGACACTAAAACTGACCGAGCTCGCCAAACGCGGCGCATCGATCGCACTCGACAGCGCGACCGCGGCAGACGCGTTGAGCCGCCTGATCGCCGGCGCCGGCGGCAAGCCGGTGCGCGGCAGCGATCCGGTCAGCCTGCTGAAGGCGGTCAAGAACCTCACCGAGATCGACGGCACGCGCACCGCGCACCAGCGCGACGCGGTGGCGCTCGTCCGCTTCCTCGCCTGGGTCGACCGCGAGGCGCCCTCGGGCCACCTCACCGAGATCGACACCGTCGAGGCGCTGGAAACCTTCCGCCGCCAGACCGGCGCGCTGAAGGACGTCTCGTTCCCGACCATCGCCGGCACCGGTCCGAACGGCGCCATCGTGCATTATCGCGTGACGCGCAAGAGCAACCGCCGCATCGCGCCCGGCGATCTCCTGCTGATCGATTCCGGCGCGCAATATGAGGACGGCACCACCGACGTCACGCGCACCATCGCGATCGGCAAGCCGACCGACGAGATGCGCGACCGCTTCACCCGCGTGCTGCGCGGCCATATCGCGATCGCCCGCGCGATCTTCCCCGACGGCACCACCGGCGCGCAGCTCGACAGCTTCGCGCGGCAATATCTCTGGCAGGCCGGGATCGATTTCGAGCACGGCACCGGCCACGGCGTCGGCAGCTATCTCAGCGTCCATGAAGGGCCGGCGCGGATCTCGAAGCTCGGCACCACGCCGCTGAAGCGCGGCATGATCCTATCCAACGAGCCCGGCTACTACAAGACCGACGCCTACGGCATCAGGATCGAGAACCTCGAGCTGGTGATCGGCACCGACATTGCCGACGCCGAGAAGCCGGTCAACGCGTTCGAGACGCTGACCCTGGCGCCGATCGATCGCCGCCTGATCGAGGTGAGCATGCTGAGCGAAGGCGAATTGGCCTGGCTCAACGACTACCACGCCCGCGTCGCGCGCGTGGTGCGCCCGCATCTCGACGACAACGCCACCAAGCTGTGGCTCGACGAGGCGACGGCGGCGTTGAAGTAGCGGCGTCGAGATTAGCACTCCCAGCTCCTCGCCCTCGGTGACATCCCCCGCGAAAGCGGGGGATCCAGTACGCCGCGGCCTCTTCTTCTCATACTGACGCCTCTGGAATACTGGGTCCCCCGCTTTCGCGGAGGACGACAGCGGTGATTGTTGTTGCGTGAGGCGAAACGTCGCCCGAATTCGCATGGGCGTATGCCGAAACACACGTATTCCGCGCGAACGGGCACGCTACAGTCTTTCCACAATGCGGAAACGGACCTGAATGCACGGCGTGATGGGCAGGCCGCCCGGCGCGGCCCAAGACAATATCAAAGACAACGACATCGCGACATCGAAGGTCATGCTGCTGATGCTCGTCGTGATGACGGGCGTCGCGCCGATCTCGCTCTACATGCTGGTTCCGGCGCTGCCGGTGCTGGCGACCACGTTCGGCCGCGACATCGGAATCGCGCAGATGACCGTGTCGCTCTACATGGTCGGCATCGCGCTGTCGCAGCTGATCATGGGGCCGCTGTCCGACAAGTTCGGCCGCCGCCCGGTGCTGCTCGCGGGCCTCGGGCTGATGGTGGTGGCCGGCATCGGCTCTGACCTCGCCGAGACCCTGCCGCAGCTGATCGCGGCGCGCTTCTTCCAGGCGCTCGGCGGCGCCAGTGGCATGGTGATCAGCCGCGCCATCATCCGCGATCTCTATCCGCGCGAGCGGGTCGGCGCCATGATCAGCCTCGTCGTCGCCGCGCTGATGATCGCGCAGATGGTGAGCCCGCTCACCGGCGGTCTGCTGGAAACCGCATTCGGCTGGCGCGCGATCCTCTATCTCATCACTGCGGCGTCGCTGATCACCACGATCTTCATCGCACTGGCACTGCCCGAAACCCGCCGCGACCGCACCGACAGCTCCAGCTTCCGCGGCGATCTCGGCAGGCTGATGCGCAGCCGCGCCTTCGTCGGCTATCTGCTGTGCCAGGTGCTGGCGTCACAGATCATCTTCGCCTTCGCCGGCGGCGGTCCCTACATCGTGGTGACCCAGATGGGCCGCAGCAGCGCCGAATACGGCGCGTGGTTCGCGATGACGGGGTTCGGCTACTTCATCGGCAATGTGCTGTGCGTCCGCTTCGCACCGCGGCACTCGCTGGAGAAGCTGATCTGGTTCGGCCTCGCGCTGCAGGTAGGCGGCAGTCTCTTGAACCTGATCTGGAGTTTCGCCGGGCTGAACCAGGCGCCGCTCTGGCTGTTCGGCACCCAGATGATCGTGATGGTCGCCAATGCCTTCGTGATGGCCAATTCGGCCGCCGGCGCCATCAGCATCCGCCCCGAGGCCGCCGGCACCGCCTCGGGCGCCATGGGCTTCCTGCAACAGGGTATCGGCTCGCTGATCTCGCAGTTCGGCGCCTATCTCGGCGGCCACTCCACCACCACGCTGCCGCTGACATCGGCGCTATTCGCGATCTCGCTCGCCTGCGCCTGCACCATGATCTTCGTCGTGCCGCGGCGAAGCGTGGTGGTGAGCGAAGAGCTGATCGCACAGGCCGAGGAGGATGAGCAGGGGATGATGTGAGGCGCGCGCAGCACCCACCCCATTCTCCCAACGTCATCCCCGCGCCTGCGGGGATCCAGTACGCCGCGGCCTGTCCGCTCAACAATGACTGTCTCTGGAATACTGGGTCCCCCGCTTTCGCGGAGGACGACAGCGGTGAGTGCGGCGGCGCCGCGCCTTACTCTCCAATCAGCTTGAGCCACTCGTCTTCGGTCAGCACGGTGACGCCGTGTTTCTGGGCATCCGTCAATTTCGAGCCCGCACCGGGTCCCGCAATTAGGTAATCTGTCTTCTTAGACACAGAGCTGGCGGCCTTCGCGCCGAGCCTCTCGGCGTTAGCTTTGGCCTCGTCACGCGTCATCTTTTCCAGCGTCCCGCTGAAAACCACGGTTTTCCCAGAGATCGCCGAATTGCTCTTCGGCTTCTCGGCGTCGATGATCTCGTCGAGCTCCCTGGTCAGGCGCTCGACGATGCCGCGATTATGGCTCTCGCCGAAATAGTCCGCGATGCTCTTGATCACGGTGTCGCCGATCTGGTCGAGCGCATCCATCTCGGCGATGGCCTCCTCGTCGCCCTTGGCGACCTTCAGGCAGGCATCGTGGAACGCCTCCCACGAGCCGTAGCCGCGCGCGAGCGCCAGTGCGGTGGTCTCCCCGACATGGCGCATGCCGAGTGCATAGATGAAGCGCTCCAGCCCGATCCGGCGGCGGCTGTCGATCGCGGCGAACAGATTGCGCACCGAGGTTTCGCCATAGCCCTCGATGTCCTCGAGCTTCAGCTTCGCGTTGCGCTTCGGCAGCGTGAAGATGTCGGCAGGCTCCTTGACCCAGCCCTCGTCGAAGAAATATTGCAGCTGCTTCACGCCGAGGCCGTCGATGTCGAACGCCCGTCGCGACACGAACAGAATGAGGTGCTCGATCTTCTGGAACGGACAAGCGAACTCGCCGCTGCAGCGCAGCCGCGAGCCCTCCTCGCCGGTCGCGGTCTCCTCGCGCACAACGTCGGTGTGCAGCGGGCACGGGCACTTCTTCGGAAAGTGGAATTCCTTCGCGCTCTTCGGCCGCTTGTCGATCACGACATCGACGACCTGCGGGATCACATCGCCGGCGCGCTGGATCACCACGGTGTCGCCGATCCTGATGTCGCGCCCCTCGCGCAGCACCTCGCCCTTGTTGCCGATGCCCTTGACGTAATCCTCATTGTGCAGCGTGACGTTCTGCACGATCACGCCGCCGACACCGACCGGCTCGAGCTTGCCGACCGGCGTGAACGAGCCGGTGCGCCCGACCTGGATCTCGATGTCGCGCAGCACGGTCATGGCGCGCTCGGCCGGGAATTTGTGCGCGATCGCCCAGCGCGGCGTGCGCGACACGAAACCGAGCCGTTCCTGCCAGTCGATGCGATCGACCTTGTAGACGACGCCATCGATGTCGTAGTCGAGCCTGGCGCGCTGCTCCTCGATCTTGCGATGGAAGGCGATCAGTTCGTTGACCGAGTGGCACAATTTGGTCAACGGATTAGTCTTGAAGCCGCAGCGCTCGAACCAGTGGATCATGCCGGTCTGGGTCTCTTCCGGCATCGCGCTCATCTCGCCCCAGGCGTAGGCAAAGAAACCGAGCGGCCGCGAGGCGGTGATACCAGGATCCTTCTGCCGCAGCGAGCCGGCCGCCGAATTGCGCGGATTGGCGAAGATGGTGCCGCCTTCAGCCTTCTGCCGCTCGTTCAGTGCCAGGAACGCCTTCTTGGTCATATAGACCTCGCCGCGCACCTCGCAGACCTCGGGCACGTTGCGGCCCTTGAGCTTCTGCGGCACATCCTCCAGCGTGCGGATGTTCGCGGTCACGTCCTCGCCTTCGGCGCCGTCGCCGCGCGTCGCCGCAGTGACGAGTTCGCCGCCCTCGTAGCGCAGCGACATCGAGAGCCCGTCGATCTTCGGCTCGGCCGAGAGATCGATTTTGTCGTCCGGCAGCTTCAGGAAGCGTGTGATGCGTCCGACGAAGTCGACCACGTCGGCTTCCGCAAACGCGTTGTCGAGCGACAGCATCGGGACGGAATGGCGCACCTTCTTGAAGCGCCCCGACGGCGCGGCGCCGACCTTCTGCGAGGGAGATTCCGCGGTGACGAATTCAGGGAAGCGCTTCTCGATCGCGTTGTAACGCTGCCGCAGCGCGTCGTATTCGGCATCGGTGACGCTGGGCGCGTCGTCCTGATAATAGCGCTTGTCGTGGCCTTCGAGCTCGAGCGCAAGCCGCGTCAACTCGACCTTGGCCTGGGCCTTGGTGAGCTTGTCGACGTCGACCAGCGCTTTCTTCGCCTTGGTGGCCATGGGCGCAACTAGCTCGCGGCCCTAAGCAGCTGCTCCGCCGCTGCCCTCGCCTCCGCAGTGATCTCGGCGCCGGCCAGCATGCGTGCGATCTCTTCGCGGCGGTGGTCGGCGGCGAGCGCGTTGACGCGGGTGGCGACCCGCTTGCCCTTGTCGAGCGCATCCTTGGAGATCAGAAGATGCTGACTTGCGCGGGCTGCGACCTGCGGCGCATGCGTCACTGCCATTACCTGCACCTTGCCGGCGAGGCGCGCCAGCCGCGAGCCGATCGCATCCGCCACCGCGCCGCCGACACCGGTGTCGATTTCGTCGAACACCAAAGTCGGCGCCGAGCCGCGATCGGCCAGCACGACCTTCAGCGCCAGCAGGAAGCGCGACAGCTCGCCGCCGGAGGCGACCTTCATCATCGGCCCCGGCTTGGTCCCCGGATTGGTCTGCACCCAGAACTCGACGCGGTCGATGCCCTGCGGCCCCGGCGCGGCGGCATTGGCCTCGACCTGCGTCATGAATTTCGCACGCTCGAGCTTGAGCGGCGCGAGCTCGGCATTGACGGCCTTGTTGAGCTTCTCGGCCGCCTTGGCGCGCGCCGCCGATAGCTTTGCCGCCGCGGCAGCATAGCGCTTGTCGGCCTCGGCTGCGGCCGCTTCCAGCTTCTTCAACTGATCGGCACCGGCATCGATCAGCGCGACGTCATCGGCGTATTGCGCCGCCAGCGCCGCCAGCAGATCGACCGGCGTCGAATATTTGCGCGAGGCGGCGCGCAGCGCGAACAGCCGCTCCTCGATCCGTTCGAGCTCGGCCGGATCGAAATCGGTCGCCGCCAGTGCGGCGTGGAGATGCTGGTCGGCCTCTTCCAGCGCATTGATCGCGATATCGATCGCCTTGACCGCCGGCTCGATCAGGCTGGGCGCATTGGCAGCACGCCGCTCCAGCCGCCGCACCGCGGCCGACAGGGCCGACACCGGCGAATGCGAGCCGCCGATCGCCTCCTGCGCCTCGCGCAGATCGGTCGCGACCTTCTCGCCCTGCATCATGGTGGTACGGCGGTTGGCGAGCTCGGTCTCCTCGCCCTCCTTCGGCGCCAGCGTCTTCAGCTCCTGGGAGGCATGGCGCAGATAGTCGGCCTCGCGCGCGGCCCGCTCCATGCCGGCGCGATGCTCGTCGAGGTCCACGTTGGCGGTCCGCCTGACGTCCCACAGTGCTTCCAGCGCCGCGACGTCCTTCTCGTGGCCGGCGAAGGCGTCGAGCAGCTGCCGGTGGGTGGAGGCGTCGACCAAAGCGCGCTCGTCGTGCTGGCCGTGGATCTCGACCAGAGCCGCGCCGACCGCCCTCAGGGTCTGCACGCTGATCGCCTGGTCGTTGATGAACGCGCGGGTGCGGCCGTCGGCGAGTTGCACGCGGCGCAGGATCATCTCGCCGGTGTCGTCGAGGCCGTTCTCGGCAAGGATCCTGGCGGCCGGGTGCCCCTTCGGGACATCGAACGTGGCGGTGACCTGGCCCTGCTCGGCGCCATGACGCACCAGTCCGGCATCGCCGCGGCCGCCGAGCGCCAGCGCAAAGGCATCAAGCAGGATGGATTTGCCGGCGCCGGTTTCGCCGGTCAGCACCGCCAGGCCACGGGAAAATTCGATATCAAGCCGTTCGATCAGGACGATGTCACGGATCGACAGACGGGCCAGCATGCGAGGACAATTCCTAGCCGAGACCTATCTTCTTGAAGGTCCTGCTGATCCAGGATCCCTGATTCTCGCTCGGCTCGAGACCGCCGGACTTTACTAGATTATACGCGTCCTTGTACCAGCGGCTGTCCGGAAAATTGTGGCCGAGCACCGCGGCGGCGGTCTGCGCCTCGCCCACGATGCCGATCGCCATATAGGCCTCGGTAAGCCGGTAGAGCGCCTCTTCGACGTGGCGGGTGGTCTGGTACTGGGTGACGACGGTCTTGAAGCGGTTGATCGCGGCGGTGTAGTCGCGCTTCTCGACGTAGTAGCGGCCGACCGCCATCTCCTTGCCGGCGAGCTGGTCGCGCGCGGCCTGGATCTTGTTCTTGGCCTGGGTGGCGTATTCGGAGGTCGGATATTTGCGCACCACCTCTTCGAGTGCCGCGATCGCCTTCTCGGTGCGGCTCTGGTCGCGCGAGATGTCCGGGATCTGGTCGAAATGCGATGCCGCGATCAGGTACTGGGCGTAAGAGGCGTCCGGGCTGCCGGGATGCAGCGTCACGTAGCGGGTGGCGGAGCCGATGCAGCTGTCGTAGTCGCCCGCCTGATAGTACGAATAGGCCGACATCAGGAGCGACTTGCGCGCCCAGTCCGAATAGGGATGCTGACGGTCGACTTCCTCGAACTTCTTCGAAGCGGCCTTCAGGTCCTTCTTCTCGTTCATCATGTACAAGCCCTCATTGTAGAGCTTGTCCGCGGGCTCATCGACGAACGTGTCGTCCTTGGCCATGAACTTGTCCCACAGCGCGCCGGTGCCGCAGGCTGAGAGCGGCAATGCCAGCACGATCAGGCCCGCCGCGAAGCGCAGCGTGCGCGCGGCCTTGGTCAGGCCGGAGACGTCAGAAGAATTGCGTTGTTCGAGCGCCATACGCATTGCCGACATGGATTGTAAAACCTGACGCCTTTGATGCGGTTAACGGCGACCCCACTCCACCCATGAACCGCGATCACGGATGCAATATCTCTCGTGCCGTTGGCGCCGGATCAAGGCAGCCGCGGGCCTGTTTAACCGAAAAATGACCGTCGACCAACCGAATAGGCAGCCAATCCGCCGGGAATAAGGCGACCCGGCGACACTCACAGCCTGCTGTGGTTATTACGGAAATTGGGCCAGACCGCCTGCGGCGATCAGGACACGTCCGGACCGTAGGCCGGGGCGACCAGGCCGCCCACCGTGCTTGCACCGGCTTCGACATGGCCGCGGACCGGCCGCCGGGCGGTCTCCGATTCGACCACGCGCCAGGCGCTGCGGTCGGCGAGCAGCGCCTTCAGCACCGCGTTGTTGAGCTTGTGGCCACCGCGGACCGAACGGTAGCTGCCGAGCAGCGGCAGGCCGGCCAGCGCCAGATCGCCGATCACGTCGAGCACCTTGTGGCGGGCGCACTCGTCGGCGTAGCGCAGGCCCTCGGCGTTGAGCAGGCGGGCCTCGTCGAACACCACGGTGTTGTCGAAGGAGGCGCCGAGCGCGAAGCCAGCACCCCACAGCCGCGCCACGTCATTCATGCAGCCGAAGGTGCGGGCTCGCGCAACTTCGCGGCGGAAGCCTTCCGGCGACAGATCGAAGGAGTAGGTCTGGTGACCGATCACCTTGTTGGCGAAATTGATTTCGACTTCGGCGCGGAACCCGCCGGCGAACGGACGCAGCTCGCCCATCGCATCGCCGATCTTGACCTGCACCGGCTTCAGCACCTGGATGAAGCGGCGGACGCCGGGCTGGGTCACAATGCCAGCCTGATCGATAGCCGCGACAAACGCCGCAGCGCTACCGTCCATGATCGGAACTTCTGCGCCATCGACTTCGATCGTGGCATTGTCGACGCCCATGCCGCGCAGCGCGGCGAGAACATGCTCCGCGGTCGAAACCAGCGGCCCTTCGCGGTCACCCAGCACCGTCGCGAATTCGGTTGCGATCACAGCGTCGGCGGTGGCGGTAACTTCGCGGTCGGCACCGTCGAGACCGGTGCGGACGAAAATAAAACCCGCATCGACAGGTGCAGGTCCCAGCGTGAGACTAACAGGAAGACCGGAATGGACGCCTACGCCAGTCACGGTGGCTTGCGACCGAAGCGTTGTCTGACGGCTGAACTTCATTCGATAATGCCCACTACCCGACTTCGCTCAACATCAAGTGGCCAAACTTCCCCAAGGCCGACTCGCATGAGCTCCCCAAGTCCCGGCAGACCATAGTCACAGCCCCAAATGGCGCCAACTCACGCTTCTTTACCGATTGTTACCCCATCTCCGCCGCATTCGCGCCCAAGGTTAACCCAATTGCGGCAGCGAAAACGGCCTTCGGCGAGGGGCCATCTGACCACCAAAACAATAATTAATCATTTAAAATCAGTTGCTTGTTTACCTGATGCAACCGCCTGCCCGCCAAAAGGAGAAGGCCCCGGCGGTTCCCCGCCGAGGCCTTCTTCATCGCCAAGGTTGTAACAAACTTCAGTTTGCCTGCCGGCGCAGGAAGGCCGGGATATCAAGATGGTCGTCACCCTGTGGCGCTGGGGCAACAGGCGCCTGGCGGCCATGGGCATCCAATCCCTGCGGTGCCGGGCGCTTCGCATATTCCGATACCGGCGATTCGTTCGCCGAGATCTGCTGGGCGACGCTGCGGGCCGGCTTGCGGTCGGGCAGCGGCGGCATCGTCGGCATCGCGGGACCCGAGGCACGAGCCGCGATCGGCGGCTCGGTCTCTTCGTCGCGGCGACCGAGGCCGACATTGGCCAGCCGCTGCAGCAGCGACAGCCGGGTCTTCTGCGGGTGCTCCGCCTCGCCGTCACCGCTGGCCTGGCGGATCTCGGCCTGCGCCGGCATCGGCAGATCCTCGAACTTCGGCATCCGCGGGGCACGGACCGGCGACCGCTCCGCCGCCTGCGGGATGAAGGTCTCGGGCGGCATCGGCTCGTGCTGTTCGGCGCGGGCCGCCTCGTGGTCCGGGAACAACGTCGGCTTCTGGGCGATTGGGCGCACAGTGACGTCACCGTAGGACCCCGGCTGCATCGGCGCCTGAGCCGGAGTGCTGTCCGGGGCAACCGCGGCAGCGATTGCCGCGAGTGCGGCGCGCTCGACGGCCGGACGCTGCTGGGGCGCGGCGGGAGCTGCAATCGGAGCAACCGCCACGCCGGTCGGCGGTTCCAGCTTCTGGGCACGCTCGGCCATGCGCTGATTGTCGGCACGCAGGCGAGCGGTCAGATCGGCGAGCCGGCTCTCGGGCGAGCCGCCCGGCTGCTGCGCGGGAGCCTGGGCGCGGGAGGCGATCGCGGCCTGCTCGATACCGGTTGCGACCACCGAGACGCGAATGACGCCGTCGAGCGATTCGTCGAAGGTGGCGCCGACGATGATGTTGGCGTCGGCATCGACCTCTTCGCGGATGCGGGTTGCGGCTTCGTCGACCTCGAACAGAGTGAGGTCCTTGCCGCCGGTGATCGAGATCAGCAGGCCGCGGGCGCCCTTCATCGAGCTATCGTCGATCAGCGGGTTGGCGATCGCAGCTTCGGCTGCGGTCAGCGCGCGCTTCTCGCCGGTCGCCTCGCCGGTGCCCATCATTGCCTTGCCCATTTCCCGCATCACGGCGCGGACGTCGGCGAAGTCGAGGTTGATCAGGCCTTCCTTGACCATCAGGTCGGTGATGCAGGCGACGCCCGAGTACAGCACCTGGTCGGCCATCGCGAACGCGTCGGCGAAGGTGGTCTTCTCGTTGGCGACCCGGAACAGGTTCTGGTTCGGGATGATCAGCAGCGTGTCGACCACCTTGTGGAGCTCGGAGATGCCGTGCTCGGCGGTGCGCATCCGGCGCTGACCCTCGAAGTGGAACGGCTTCGTCACCACGCCGACGGTGAGGATTCCCATCTCCCGGGCGGCCTTGGCGATCACGGGCGCAGCACCCGTGCCGGTGCCGCCGCCCATGCCGGCGGTGACGAACACCATGTTGGCGCCGGTCAGGTGATCGCGCAGCTCGTCCATGACCTCCTGCGCGGCCGCAGCGCCGACATCGGGCTGCGATCCGGCGCCGAGACCCTGGGTGACCTGGGTGCCCATCTGGATGATGCGCTGCGCCTTCGACATGGTCAGCGCCTGCGCGTCGGTATTGGCGACGACGAAGTCGACGCCCTGCAACCCGGCAGTGATCATGTTGTTGACGGCATTACCACCCGCGCCGCCGACGCCGAAGACGGTGATCCGCGGTTTCAGCTCGCTGATGTCAGGGGGTGTCAGATTGAGTGCCATGGTTGCCTCTCTCGATTATGCGCGCGTTGGTTCGTCCCGGCCGCTGGCCGCAGGAGCTGGTGAAAATGCAATGAGCCGGGGTGTGGTCATCAGAAGCCCTCGCGAAGCCATCGTCCGACCTTTCCGAAGTAACCGTCTGTCCCTGTCCTGAGCTGCCGCGTACGCCGCGGTTCGACATGTTCAAGATGTGCGTATTGCGGATAGACCAAGAGGCCCGTCGGCACCGAGAACGACGCGCCCTTCGCCTCGTTCGGCAGCCGGCCGAAGCCGAGCGGGCGGCCGATACGGACCTGACGGTTCAGGATACGGGTGGCGAGCTCGACGGTGCCGGTGAGCTGCGACGCGCCGCCGCTCAGCACGACGCGCGCTCTCGGCTCTGCCGCAAAGGGAGAATCCGCGAGCCGGTCACGGACCATTTCGAAAATCTCCTCGGCGCGATGCCGGACAATGTTGGCGATCGTGGCGCGGGACACGATTTGCGGAGTCTCCCGATCATCGCCTGCAGTGGGAACGGACATCAGCTCGCGCGAGTCCGAACCGCCGGTCAGCACCGTGCCGTATAAAGTCTTGATTCGCTCGGCATCCGCAATGCACGCGCCGATGCCGCGCGCAAGATCCATCGTGATGTGTTGCCCGCCGAGCGCAAATCCGGATGCGTGCACGAGGCGGCCGCCGGAATAGGTCGCGATCGTCGTCGAGCCCGCGCCCATCTCGACGACCGCAGCACCGAGATCGGCTTCGTCATCGGTCAGGACCGACAGGCCCGCGACATAGGGGCTCGACGCCATGGCTTCGACGTTGAGATGGCAGCGCTCGACCACCAGCATCAGGTTCTTGGCAACCGTCGCGTCCGACGTCACGACGTTCATGTCGACGCCGAATTGGCGCGCCACCATGCCTCTGGGATCGCGGATGCCCTTGACGCCGTCGAGCGCGTAGCCGACCGGCAGCGCGTGCAGCACGGTGCGGCCGGCGCCGGCGGCGTGGCGCATGCCTGCCGAGGTGACGCGGCTGATATCGTCCGCGGTCACCGAGCCGCCGTGGATATCGGCCGCGGCTTCAACCAGCTGGCCATGCAGCCTGCCGCCGGAAACCGACAGCAGAACGGATTCGACACGGACCTTGGCCATGCGCTCGGCCAGCGCCACAGCATGGCGGACCGCCTTCTCGCATTCGGCGAGATCGACGACGGAGCCGGCCTTGACGCCGCGCGACTGGATCTGGCTGTAGCCGATCAATTCGACCGCATGGGTGCGGCCGCGCAGCGCCTCGTTCGGCGGCGACGGCCTGAGCCGCGCGATCATGCAGGCGATCTTGCTGGAGCCGACGTCGAGCGAAGCCACCATCGCGGTGCGCTTCTGCATCGGGCGGGTCTTCGGGGTCAAATTGCGATCGAGGCCGGTCATGCGGAGTCACCGGCCTTCTTCTTGGACTTCTTGTCCTTGAACAGCTCGTCGCGCGCCTTGCCGGCTTCCTCGGACAATTGCACGATCAGCCGATCGGGCAAGCGCATGTCGACGGCGACGATGTCGCGCGAGAACAGCTTCTCGTCCTTGTCGAGCTTGGAGAGCGCGGCCAGCGCGTTGCCGACATCGTTCTCGGGCAAGCGGACGTCGAGGCCGTCCTTGAGGCGCAGGTTCCAGCGCCGCTCGCCGACGAAGATCGCGGCCTTGGTCACCGAGCGCACCTGCGGATAACGGTCGAGCAGCGCCAGGAAGTCCTGGGCGCGGGTGTCCGCGCCCTTGCCCACCACCAGCGGCAGATTGAGGAAGCGGCGCGACACATAGGGCTCGAGCACCGCGCCGTCGGAGGCGATCACCGACAGGCGGCCATTCTGCTGCCACAGCGCGAAGGCGGTGCGCTCGACGATGTCGATCTGCAGGCGGCCCGGATAGAGCTTGAGGATCGTGGCGTCGGCGATCCAGGGATTGGCCTTCAGCTTGGCGCGCACAGTATCGGCGTCGAGGAACAGCAGCGAGGAGCGGCCGTTGACGCCGCCGATCGCAAGCACCTCATCCTGGCTCAGCTGCTTGCGGCCGTTGATGCCGACGGTGGTGATGCGGAAGCCCGCGGAATTGGCCAGCGCATTGCGGGTGTCGCTGAGCGCGGTGGTGAACTCCTCGAGATGGCCGCCCCTGACGATGCCGAAGCCCAGGCTGCCGAACAGGATCGCGAGCGTCGCGAGCAGGCCGATGCGGCGCGGCAGATAGCGTTCGACCAGCAGGATGTAGCGGTTCGGCGGCTCGCGATCGATCACCTGCGGCCGCCTGGCGGGACGCCGGCGGCGACGCGCGAGATGGGCGCCGACATACTCGCGCAGCAGCACTGCCGCTCCAATAGCGGCTGCTCTCAGGTCAGCTTGAGGCCCCAGCGATCGCAGCGATCGGGTGAGGCGTCCTGCACCATCCATTGCACGAGCTCGTCACATGTTGCGCCCGCAAACCCTGCGGGGTCCCGGCACAAATCACGTCTCGGCTAGACCGGTGGGATTAGAGAGGCCCCCTGTTCCCTGGTTGCGATCCTCGAAGCGGTAATCCGCGACAGCTCACGCCCCGGCAGCCAAGCGCTACATGCGCCGCCAGCGTTAACCTTCGGGCTTCCTGGTAAACAAATGGTAAAGGAGTTCAGCCTGGAGTGTATTTTGATCAACGCTCTGAATACTTTGCCGCGAACCCGTTAGCATTTTAGCAACAGCGCCCGGGTTCCATCCGGCCGAGTCGGGCGGGTTCCCGCCCCGGTTGGCCTTAACTCGTGGCGCGGCGGCGGCCGAGCGCGATCTGGTCACGCAGGAAGTCGGCAAAGGCGATGCCCTGTGCTTTCAAGGCCTTAGGGTAAAGTGATGCCGCAGTGAGGCCGGGCAGCGTGTTGGTCTCGAGATAGACCGGGCCATTGGCCGACACGATGAAATCGCTACGCGAATATCCGGTGCAGGACAATGCGCGGTGCGCCCGCAGCGCATGGTCCATGATCGCGGCGCTGACCTCGGGCGCGAAGCGGCCGGGGCAGATCTCCTGGGTCGACTTCAAAAGGTATTTGGCTGTGTAGTCGAAGCCCCCCTCCGCCGGCACGATCTCGATCGGCGGCAACGCGAACACCGTGCCGTCAGATTGCTCGAGCACGCCGCAGGTCGCCTCCACGCCCGACACGAACGGCTCGATCAGATAGTCTTCATGCCTCGCGGCATTGCGGACCGCGACGAGGTCCTGCTGTGCGTTGACGAAGATCAGCCCGTAGCTCGATCCGTCCTTGGCGGGCTTTGCGATCAGCCTGCCGTGCTGGGCGAACGCCTCATCGAGCTGTGCGACCGATATGCCCTGCGGCGCGTTGAGGCCAGCGATCGCGGCGAAGCGCTTCGCCGATGGCTTGTCGAACGCCAAATGCGACGACGCCGAGCCGGAGCCGGTGAATGCGACGCCGCGCATCTCGCACATCGCCTGCAATTCGCCGTTCTCGGCGCGGCCACCGTGCAAGCCGAGCACCAGCACGCGCTGCTCGGCGCTTGCTTTGTCGAGTGCCTGGTCGAGCGCGATGCCCCGACCATCGGGCTTGAAGTCGACCTCGAAGGGCCGCGTGTGGCCGAGCAGTTGTTCGGACGTCACCGCATGCACGGTGTCGTCAACGTCCCAGAACCAGAGGTCAGCGTCGGGCAGTGCGCGGTGCAGCGCCTGCGCGCTCGCCACCGAGACCAGCCGCTCCTTGTTGGTGCCGCCGAACAGAATGGTCACCTGCATCAGCTTTTCCCGATCCGCTTGATTTCCCAGTGCAGCTCAATTCCGCTGGTTTGCTTGACCCGTTCGCGCACTGTCTCGCCGAGGGTCTCGATGTCATGCCCGGTGGCGTTGCCGGTGTTGATCAGGAAATTGCAGTGCATCTCCGACACCTGCGCGCCGCCGACCTTGAGGCCGCGGCAGCCGGCGGCGTCGATCAGCTTCCAGGCGCTGTTGCCGGGCGGATTCTTGAAGGTCGAGCCGCCGGTCTTCTCGCGGATCGGCTGCGCGGTCTCGCGATGGGCCTGCACCTCGTTCATGCGGGCGCGGATCGCGTCCGCATCGGTGATCCTGCCGCGAAAGCGCGCCGAGGTGAAGACGATCGACGGATCGACGCCAGAGTTGCGATAGACGAACTTCATGTCGGCATTGCTGAAGGTATGCTTCGTGCCGTCGCGGCCGATGCCGGTGGCCTCCACCAGCACGTCCTTGGTCTCGCCGCCATTGGCGCCGGCGTTCATGCGCAGTGCGCCGCCGACCGTGCCGGGAATACCGAAGAAGAATTCCATGCCGCCTATGTTTGCCGCTGCCGCCGTCTCGGCGACGCGCTTGTCGAGCGCCGCGGCGCCGGCGGTGACGACATCACCAGCCGCGCTGGTCTCGCCGAACGCTCGTGGCGCCAGCCGGATCACAACCCCGGGGATGCCGCCGTCGCGCACGATCAGATTGGAGCCGACGCCGACGACATAGACCGGCGATTCCTGCGGCAACCGCTTCAGGAAATAAGCGAGATCATCCTCATCGGCCGGCGTGAACAGCACCTGCGCCGGGCCGCCAACGCGAAACCAGGTCAGCTCGGCAAGCCGCTGGTTCGCCAGCAGCCGCCCGCGCAGCTCCGGCATCGCGGCTTTCAAGTCGGGCGTGATGTCCGGGAAGGTCATGCTACGACAACCGGCTCACGAGCTGGATTGAGATCGCGTTGCATTGCATCTGCCTTCAGCGCCTGGGACTTACCCCTCTCCCCAACCCTCCCCCGCAAGGGGGGAGGGAGCCGGATGAGCGTGCTCACCTCACCTAACGTCAGGGCCGCACTCTCACCCGTTACACGAGCCAGGCAGGCACCGGCGGAAGGGTTCCCTCCCCCCTTGCGGGGGAGGGTTAGGGAGAGGGGTGAGCCGCACGGGCGGTGCTCGTGATCAGCGACGAACATCATCACCCCAGCGCCTTCAATTCGCCGGGCAGTGCGTAGGCCCATTGCGTGATGTTGCCGGCGCCGAGGCAGACGACGAGGTCGCCGGACTTGGCAATGCCGTGAACGATCTTCGCCAGCTCGCCGGCGTTCGGCAGCGGAACGACGTTGCGATGGCCGTGGGCGCGCAGGCCGGCGGCGAAATGGTCGCGGTCGATGCCTGCGATCGGTGCTTCGCCGGCCGGATAGACCTCGGCGACCACGACTGCATCGGCATCGTTGAAGCAGGTGCAGAACTCTTCGAACAAGGATTGCAGGCGGGTGTAGCGATGCGGCTGGACCACGGCGACGATCTTGCCGTTGGTGGATTCCCGCGCCGCCTTCAGCACGGCCGCGATCTCGACCGGATGATGACCGTAATCGTCGATCACGGTGATGCCGTTCGTCTCGCCGGTCTTGGTGAAGCGCCGCTTGACGCCACCGAAGCCGGCCATGGCCTGGCGGATCACGTCACCGGACACGCCGAGCTGATGCGCGACCGCGATCGCCGCCGTCGCATTCGACGCATTGTGACGTCCCGGCATCGGCAGCACGATATCCGCGATCTCGTGCGTCGCGCCCGACTTGCGATCGCGGATCGCGACCTTGAATTTCGAGCCGCCGCCCATCGGCGTCAGATCCAGCAGCTGCGCGTCGGCCTGCGGATTCTGCCCGTAGGTGACGATGCGGCGGTCCTCGATCTTGCCGACCAGGGTTTGCACCACCGGGTGATCGGTGCACATCACGGCAAAGCCGTAGAACGGAACGTTCTCGACGAAATTGCGGAATGCGTCCTGGATCGCCTCGAAGGTCTTGAAGTGATCGAGATGCTCGGGATCGATGTTGGTGACGATGACGACATCGGACGGCAGCTTCAGGAAGGTGCCGTCGCTCTCGTCGGCCTCGACCACCATCCAGTCGCCGGCCCCGAGCCGCGCGTTGGAGCCATAGGCATTGATGATGCCGCCATTGATCACGGTCGGATCGAGCCCGCCGGCATCGAGCAAGGTCGCCACCATCGTCGTCGTCGTCGTCTTGCCATGGGTGCCGGCGATCGCGACGCAGCTCTTCAGCCGCATCAATTCCGCCAGCATCTCGGCGCGCCGCACCACCGGAATGCGCTGCGCGCGCGCTGCCATCAGCTCGGGATTGTCGCGCTTAATCGCGGTCGAGACCACGACGACGTCGGCGCCATCGACGTTCTCGGCGGCGTGGCCGACCGAGATCTTGGCGCCCTTCTTTCTCAGCCGGTCGAGGTTGTAATTGTCCGACGCATCGGAGCCCTGCACGGTGTAGCCGAGATTGATCAGCACCTCGGCGATGCCACTCATGCCAATGCCGCCGATCCCGACGAAGTGAATGGGTCCGATCTCGCGCGGCAGTCTCATGATCCGGTTCCTGATATCATCGTCCGTGCGCGCCTCACCTCGGTCGCGCTGAGTACTGGATGCCCCGCTTTTCCCATGCGTGACAAGGGCTTTTTCGCTCCCGCAGCCGTGGAAATGTCGCTGTTGTCAGCTACCGGCGGGTGCTGGTGATCTGACGTCACGGACCTCTCCATCCCGGCCCGTCGGCTAAGCCGCTCCCGGCCGCACAGCGCGCGCCGCCAACTCATCCTGCATCTCGATGACGCGAAGATAATTGCGCAGGCGGTTGGTCTCGAGTGCGCGCAGCAGCTTGTTCTGGTGATAAGGCAGCACGAGCTCGGCAAGCTGTCCGCTCCAGGCGGCGTTCATGTCGAACAGCACCCCTAAGCCGAACACCGCGGGAATCTCGGCGAAGCCGAACTCCCTGCCCTGCGCAAGTTCCTCTGCCAGGAAATCATCGATCGCTGTCATCACGCCGTTGCGCACGCCACCGGCATGAGTTGCGAACGCGAACTGGCCCATGCCGCGAAATCCACGACCTTCCACCAGGCTTTCGCGATCCAGCGTGGCGCCTGCATCATAACTGTGCGTATGGCGATGCTCTGACGGAATCTGGTCAGGCGCATAGTACGCGTCGCGGCGGCCACAGGGCCAGCCGACATCATGAAGGAAGACCAGAACGGGCTTGGCGGCGCGGCGGCTGATCGCCTCGATCTCGCGGAGCTCGTGATAAACTGTGTACCAGTTATGATCGCCGTCGACGATCCAGGCATCGGCCGCATCAAGTTCGCCGAACGCATCGAGGCTGGTCTTCGCCACGTGACGCACATCCGGATTGGCGTCGACCCAGTCGAGGAATTCGCGCTTCGGCGCCGGATCGACACTGGTGAGCCGGCCACCGCGGGCCCGGCAGTGATCGGAGAGCAGCGCCGACATGCCGCCATACTCGGCACCGATCTCGACTATATTCTGCGCGTCCGCCAGGCGCAGCGCTTCGAGGATCAGGTCCGAGAATTCCGAGACGGAGTGAATCAAAAGACCCGTCATGATCAAGTCTCCCCCGGCGTCCTGCCGGATTGGCGCATCAAATCCCGGCCACCTTGGCAACCAGATCGGCCAGCCGCTCCGCGGCATCGAGCCGCCCGACACTGCGCGCGGCGTCCGCCATCGCGGTCAGTCTCTCGGGCTCCGCGGCGAAGGCCGCGATTTCGGCCGCGAGCCGTTCCGGCGTGAAGTCGCCCTGCGTGATGCGCAGCGCGCCGTTCGCCTGCGACAGCACGCCGGCATTGGCGAACTGGTCCTGATCGATCGCGCCCGGCAGCGGCACCAGGATCGAGGGCCGGCCGATCGCGGCGAGTTCGGCCACCGTTCCGGCGCCGGAACGCGAGATCACCAATTGGCTCGAGGCCAGCCGCGCCGGCAGGTCAGGGAAGAACGGCGCGAGTTCGGCATCGATCTTGAGCCTGTCATAGACCGCCCGCACCCGCGCCATGTCTTCTTCGCGCACCTGCTGGGTGATGATCAGCCGGCGCCATAACGCCGGATCGAGCTTCTCGATCGCCGGCGGCACGATGTCGCTCATCACCCGCGCGCCCTGGCTGCCGCCCACGACCAGCAGGCGCAGCGGCCCGTTCACCTCGGGCGGGGTGTATTTCACCGCGGCTGCCGCGAGGATCGCCGGCCGCATCGGCGTGCCGACGGTGGTGGCCTTGCCGGCGAGCGCGGGATCGCGGTCGAGCACGCCGGGCAGCGAGGTCGCGATCGCGTTGACGCGGCCGGAGAGGAAACGGTTGGCGCGGCCGAGCACCGCATTGGCATCGTGAATGATGCCGGGGACGCCGAGTATCCGCGCCGCCATCAGCGGCGGCAAGGTCGGGTAACCACCGAAGCCGACGACGGCCGACGGCTTCAACCGGCGCACCACATTGGCGGCGACCAGCGTGCCGTAGCCGAGCATCAGCACGGTCCGCGCCAGCGAGATCGGATTGCGGCTGCGCACGGTCGCGCTCGGCACGACCTCGATGCTCTCCCTGCCGAACAGGCCGGAGTAGCGCAGCGCGCGGCCGTCGGTCGCCAGCCGCACCCGCAGGCCGCGCCTGATCAGTTCCACGGCGAGCGCTTCGGCCGGGAACAAATGGCCGCCGGTGCCACCGGCCGCCAGCAGAATCAGGGGGGACTCAGCCATGGCAACAATTTATACCGTCATTGCGAGCGAAGCGACTTGTCCGCCGAAGCCTCGGCGAATCCATGGCGCTTCCCGCAATGACGATGAGAAGCTTCATGCGTAGGCGCGCCGGGCGCTGGCGCCTTCCATCGATTCGATCTCGGTGCGCGGCCGCTGCCGCGTCAGCGCCAGCATCATGCCGACGCCATAGGCGAGCGACACGAACGAGGAGCCGCCATAGGAGATGAACGGCAGCGTCATGCCCTTGGCCGGGATCAATTGCAGATTGACCGCCATGTTGATGGTCGCCTGCACGCCGAACAGGATCGCGAGCCCCGAGGCCGCAAAGCGCGAGAACATGTCCTCGGTGGCATAGGCGCGGGTCAGCGTGCGGATCACGATGAAGCCGAACAGCGCGACCAGCATCAGGCAGAGGATGATGCCGAACTCTTCGGCCGCGACCGCGAACACGAAGTCGGTGTGGCTGTCCGGCAGGCTGCGTTTGGCAATGCCCTCGCCCGGCCCGAGCCCAAACCAGCCGCCGTTCCAGAATGCTTCCATCGCGGTGTCGACCTGGAAGGTGTCGCCGGAGGCGGGATTCATGAAACGCTTGATGCGGCCGGCGACGTGCGGCACCAGCAGGTAGGCGCCGAACAGGCCGGCGCCGGCGGCGCCGGCGAGCCCGAACACCCAGATCATCCGCATGCCCGCGATGAAGAACAGGGCGCCCCATACGGTGAGGATCAGCATGGTCTGGCCGAAGTCGGGCTCCATCACCAGAAGCGTGACCAGCATCATCAACAGCACCAGCGCCATCGAGGTCGCCGGCATCTCCGGCCGCTTGGTCGATTCCGCAAACAGCCAGGCCGCGACGATCACGAAGGCGGGCTTGGCGGCTTCGGAGGCCTGGATGTTGACGCCGAGCAGCGTGATCCAGCGCCGCGAGCCCTTGACCTCGGGCCCGATCAGCAGCGTCAGCACGATCAGCGCGATCGACACCGCGAACACGATCAGCGCGGTGCGCCGGATCTGCCGCGGCGTCATGAACGACACCCCGATCAGCACGATCAGCGACGGCACCAGGAACATGACGTGTCGATTGAAGAAGTGGAACGGATCGAGCCCGATCCGGGTCGCGACCGGCGGGCTCGCCGCCAGCGACAGGATGACGCCGGCCAGCATCAACGCGGCGATCGCGACAAGCAGCAGCTTGTCGACGGTCCACCACCAGTCCGAGAACGGGGTGCGTTGGTCACGGGCGAGCATGGGCGTCCCCAGATGGCAGAGATAACGTCCATTCGTGGCGCAGGATGGTTTCCAAGGGGTTAACGGGTTGGGTAACTTTTGAGGGAGGTGGGTTGGCGGCTCGCTCACTGCTGCGAGCCCACGCATTCGCCGTCGTCCAGGCGAATGCGTGGCGCCAATGATGGGTTTCGCTTCGCTCTACCCATCCTTGTATTAGCGCGCTGGATTAGACTGGCCTCGTTCCGAGAGGAATGGCCCAGCTCGGGTGGCCGCCCGGGCTGGGCCGCTGATCGATCGGATCGATACCCATCGAAGCCTTGAGGGCTGTCGTTCGTAGCAAGATCGCGATCGGCACTTCATCGGGACCCGCATGGTTGAACGAACTCTAGGTTCGCATCACAAGGGAGGGTCGAGGAAGATGGCCAAGCGTATCACAATCTGTGCCGGAATCGATATCGGCAAACGGAAGCTCGACGTGGCGCTCGCCGACGGCTCGGACCAGCTGCAGGTGGAGAACACGGCGGATGGTTACAAGACGCTGTTGGAGTGGCTTGGGCGCCACAAGGTCAGGCGGGTTGGGATCGAGGCGAGTGGTGGCTATGAGCAGCCGGTCGTCGTCGAGCTGCGGCGCAAGCGGTTTGTCGTCGTGGTGTTCCAGCCGGCGCAGGTGCGTGCCTATGCCAAATACCGCGGGCAGCGTGCCAAGAACGATCGGATCGATGCCGCGCTGATCGCCGCCTGCACCGCTGCGGTCAAGAAGATCCACCCGGCACCCGACGCCAGATTACCGCCCTTGGCCGGACATCTGACGCTGATTGATCAGATCGGAGAAGATATCGCGCGATTCAAGAACCGGCTCGAGAGCTGTCGCGACGCGCGTATCCAAAAGCTATGGAAAGACGACATCGCTCGTCTGGCCAAGCGCGAACGGGTTGAGTTCAAGGCTCTGGTGGCGGCGATCCGCGAGCAGCACGATCTCGCCGCCCGGCTCGACCTGATCCACAGCGTCGGTGGGGCCGGGCTGCCGACTGCGGTCGCCGTCCTGGTCCGGATGCCCGAGATCGGCCAGGTCAGCCGCGAGCAGGCTGCAGCACTTGCGGGCCTTGCGCCGTATGACGACGACAGCGGCGAACACATCGGCGCTCGTCACATCGACGGTGGACGCAAGCGTCTGCGTCAGGCGCTCTATGCTGCGGCGCTGGCGGCGTCCTTTCGCTGGAATCCGCAGCTCACCGCCCTGTACAAACGATTGATCGCCGCCGGCAAAGGCCACAAGCGTGCCCTGATCGCCTGCGCCAGGAAGCTGCTCATCTTCATCAACACCGTGGTGGCTCGAGCGACCCCTTGGCAAGCTCACTTGCCAGTCGTCGCTCCGGCAAGCTGAAGCGTTTCTTTGTTCGATCGGGGCACCGTTTCTTCGTCCCGACCTGCCGTCACGAGAACGTCGCGCACAGCGGCCGTCAAGGATGGCCGTCGCTCAAATGCCGCCACATCCCCACTCTCGACAGGCCACGCCTTGATGGCCGCGAGCACGGCGTCAGTCTCAACGGCGATCGGGCAATTCAATCGCACACAATCGGAAAAGCTAATGGTTGCTACAATTCTGCGGGGCTCTCACACCACCGGCTTGACGCCGGGCAGTGCCTGGACGATGTCGCGGAAGGCGGTGCCGCGGATTTCGAAATTGCGGTACTGGTCGAACGAGGCGCAGGCCGGAGACAGCAGCACGACGGCTTCGCTAAGCCCCGATGCGTCCGCATCGCGTGCGGCGCTGGCGATCGCGACGTCGAGTGTGCCGGACATCTCGTGCGGGACGCGGCCGGCGAGCGTGCCGGAGAACTCTTGCGCCGCCTCGCCGATCAGATAGGCCTTGCGGATGCGCGGGAAGTATTCGGTGAGGCCCGTGATGCCGCCGGCCTTCGGCTTGCCGCCGGCGATCCAGTAGATGTCGGCAAACGACGACAGCGCATGCGCGGCCGCGTCTGCGTTGGTGCCCTTGGAGTCGTTGACGAACAGCACGTTGCCGCGGCGGCCGACCTGCTCCATGCGGTGCGCCAGACCCGGGAAACTGCGCAAGGCGTTCTGCAGGACATCGGTCGCGATCCCCATCGCCAGCGCACAGGCCGAGGCGCAAGCGGCGTTCTGCGCATTGTGCAGGCCGCGCAGCGAACCGATGCCGCCGAGCCGCGCGATCTCGCTGCGCGCCGCGCCCGATGCACGCACGATGGTCTCGTGCTCGACATAGAGACCGTCGGGTAGCGGGTTCTTCACCGAGATGCGCACCACGCGCGTGCCGGCGCGATCGAGCCGGTCGGCGATGTCGCGGCACCAGCCGTCGTCGACGCCGACGATGGCGGTACCGTCCTGCTGCACGCCGGCGACCAGCCGCTCCTTGACCGCGGCGTAATGCGCCAGCGTGCCGTGGCGATCGATGTGGTCCTCGCTGATATTGATCAGGATGCCGACCGACGGATCGAGCGACGGCGCGAGGTCGATCTGGTAGGACGACATCTCGATGACATGGACGCGGCCCATCCGCGGCGGCTCCAGCGACAGGATCGCGGTGCCGATATTGCCGCCCATCTGGGTGTCGTAGCCGGCGACCTTCATCAGATGCGCGATCAGCGCGGTCGTGGTCGACTTGCCGTTGGTGCCGGTGATGGCGACGAACGGCGCGTTCGGCGCGTGACGGCGCCGCTCGCGGCAGAACAACTCGACGTCGCCGATCACCTCGACACCGGCCTCGCGCGCCTTCAGCACGCTCCAGTGCGGCGCCGGATGGGTCAGCGGCGCGCCGGGGGTGAGGATCAGCACGGCGAAATTCGCCCACGACACGGTGCGCAGATCAGCGGTGGTGAATCCGGCCTGCGCCGCCCTGGCGACGTTGTCGGCACTGTCGTCGGCCGCGATCACCTCGGCGCCGCCGGCCTTCAGTGCCTGGCAGCTCGCGAGCCCGGAGCCGCCGAGCCCGAACACCGCGACCGTCTTGCCCGAGAAGGAGGTGACTGGGATCATGGCGACGCTCAGCGCAGCTTGAGGGTGGAGAGGCCGGCAAGCGCCAGCATCACCGAGATGATCCAGAACCGGATCACGATCTGCGGCTCGGTCCAGCCCTTCTGCTCGAAATGATGGTGCAGCGGCGCCATCCGGAACACGCGTTTTCCCGTGAGCTTGAACGAGGTGACCTGCACGATGACCGAGACCGCCTCCAGCACGAACAAGCCGCCGATCACCGCGAGCACGATCTCGTGCTTCACCGCGACCGCGGTGGCGCCCAACATGCCGCCGAGCGCAAGCGAGCCGGTGTCGCCCATGAAGATCGAGGCCGGCGGCGCGTTGAACCAGAGGAAGCCGAGACCTGCGCCAAGCACCGCGCCGCATAGCACCGCCAGTTCGCCGGTGCCGGCGACGTAATTGATCTGCAGGTAGTCCGAGAACACCGCGTTGCCGGTCAGATACGAGATCATGCCGAAGCTCGCGGCCGCGATCATGACCGGCACGATGGCAAGACCGTCGAGGCCGTCGGTGAGATTCACCGCATTGCCGGCGCCGACCATCACGAAGGCGCCGAAGATCACGAAGAACCAGCCGAAATTGATCACGAGGTCCTTGAAGAAGGGAATCACGAGCGAGGTCGAAGATACGTCGCGCCCGAGCCGGACCAGCGCGTAAGTGGCGGCGAGCCCGATCGCCGCCTCGATCAGGAGCCGCAGCTTGCCGGCGAAGCCGCTGTGCGACTGCTTTGTGACCTTCAGATAATCGTCATAGAAGCCGACGAACCCGAAGCCGAGCGTCACCGCCAGCACGATCCAGACATAGGGATTGAGCGGGTTGGCCCAGAGCAGCGTCGACACCACGAGCCCGGACAGGATCATCAGCCCGCCCATGGTGGGCGTGCCCTTCTTGGAGATCAAATGCGACTGCGGACCATCGGTGCGGATCGGCTGGCCCTTGCCCTGCCTCAGCCGCAGATGATCGATGATCCAGGGCCCGAACAGGAATACGAACAGCGCGCCGGTCACCATCGCGCCGCCGGTGCGGAAGGTGATGTAGCGGAACACGTTCAGAGCGCTGCGGAATGCCCCAAACCCCGGAACGGTGTTGGACAGTTCGATCAACCAGTAGAACATTCAAGGAGTCCTATACCGCTTCTTCGTGCGCGGCCTTGTCGGGGAAGCGTTTTTCCAGCGCGCTGACAATGAGCTTCATCTTCGATCCCAGCGAGCCCTTCACCATGATCACGTCACCGGCACGGACCGCGGCGACCGCCTGCGCTTCGAGCGCCGCCGAGCTCTCGGCATAGCCTCCCCGCTTGCCGGGGGAAAGGGCATCCCACAGATTCCGCATCAGCGGACCACAACAATATACGAGGTCGATGCGGTTGGCGGTCACGGCTTCGTTGAGGCCGCGGTGCAGGTCGGGCCCGGTCGGCCCGAGCTCGAGCATGTCGCCGAGCACGGCGATGCGGCGGCCGTGCGGTCCGGTCGGGGCCTGGCCGAGCACGTCGAGCGCGGCGCCCATCGAGGCCGGGTTGGCATTGTAGCTCTCGTCGATCAGTGTCGCCTCGCCATGGCCGACCTCGAGGGTGCGGCGAAGGCCGCGGCCGGTCGGCGCCTCGAGCTGCGACAGCGACAGCGCCGCGCGCGCGATATCGGCGCCGAGCAGCGAGGCGCCTGCGAGCACCGCGAGCGAGTTCATCGCCATGTGCCGGCCGGGCATACCGATCTTGTAGGTGATGTCATGGTCCAGAATATCGGCATGCACCGCCGAGCAGGTCGCGTGCAGCGACAGGTCGATCAGCCGCGCGTCGGCGCGCTTGTCGGCGCCGAACGAGACGATGCGCGAGATGCCGGCCTTCTTCGCCTGCTTTTGCAACCGCGCGAATTGCCCGTTGTCGCGGTTGAGCACCACCGCGCCATTGGGCTCGAGCCCAGCGAAGATCTCCGCCTTGGCGTCGGCGATCGCCTCGATTCCTGCGAAGAATTCCAGATGCACCGGCTCGATCGTGGTGATGACAGCAACATGCGGCCGCACCATCTTGACCAGCGGCGTGATCTCGCCGGCATGGTTCATGCCGATCTCGAACACCGCAAAGCGCGCGCTCGCCGGGCAGCGCGCCAGCGACAGCGGCACGCCCCAGTGGTTGTTGAACGACGCCACCGAAGCGTGCGTCTCGCCCTGCGCCGACAGCACGCGGCGCAGCGCCTCCTTGGTCGAGGTCTTGCCGACCGAACCGGTCACCGCGATGATCTGCGCGGTGAGCCGCGCGCGCGAGGCATGCGCGAGCTCGACGAGGCCGGCGAGCACGTCGTCGACGACGAGCAGCGGCGCGTCGGCCGGAAATTTGTCGCGTTGCGCTGTCTCGACCACGGCGAGCCCGGCGCCGGCCTTCAGCGCCGCCTCGACGAAGGCATGGCCGTCATGGACGTCGCCCTTGATCGCGAAATACGCATCGCCCGGCGCAATGGTGCGACTGTCGATCGAAAGACCGGTGACGCCGTCGGGCAGCGTGCCTTGTGTGACGGCGCGCATCGCCGTCGCCATTGCGTCCGAGGTCCACAACATCGTGCTCATGCGCCCTCCTCGGCCAATGCATTCGCGACCGCCTCGTGATCGCTGAACGGCAGCGTCGTGCTGCCGACGATCTGCCCGACCTCATGGCCCTTGCCGGCCACGACCAGCGCATCGCCCGGCTCGAGGCCGGCGATCCCGGCGCGGATCGCGGCGGCGCGGTCGCCGATCTCGCGCGCGCCCTTCGCCGTCGCCATGATCGCGGCGCGGATCGCCTCGGGCTTCTCGCTGCGCGGATTGTCGTCGGTGACGATGATCCGATCGGCGTTCTCGGCAGCGATCGCGCCCATGATCGGACGCTTGCCGGCGTCGCGGTCGCCGCCGGCGCCGAAGATCACGACCAGCCTGCGCTTTGCGTAGGGCCGCAGCGCCTGCAGCGCCTTGGCGAGCGCATCGGGCTTGTGGGCGTAGTCGACGAAGATCGGCGCGCCATTGTGCTCGCCGACGAATTCCAGCCGGCCCTTGGCGCCTTCGAGATGTTCGAGCGTGCCGAACACGTCATCGGCGGCGCTGCCGGTGCCGATCGCAAGGCCCGCCGCGACCAGCGCGTTCTCGATCTGGAATTCGCCGACCAGCGGCAGCCGGATCGCCTGCCGGCGCCCGCGATGCTCGATCGCGAGCTGCTGGGCGAAGCCTTCGATCGCGGCCTCGACGAGCTTGATGCCATCGGTGGCGTCGGCATTGCGGCCAACCGTGATGATGCGCAGGCCGCGCGCCCGCGCCGCATCGATCACCTCTCGCGAGCAGTCGTGATCGGCCGAGATCACGGCAGCGCCGCCAGGTACGACGAGATCGCGGAACAGACGGAGCTTTGCATTCAGGTAATGCGCGACATCGGGATGATAATCCATGTGGTCGCGCGACAGATTGGTGAAGCCGCCGGCTACGATGCGCACGCCGTCCAGCCGATACTGGTCGAGGCCGTGCGAGGAGGCCTCGAAGGCGAGATGGGTGACGCCATCGCCCGCGATCTCGTCGAGCTGGCGATGCAGCGCGATCGGATCGGGCGTCGTCAGCGAGCCGTAGACCGTGCGCTTGTCCGAGACGAGACCGATGGTGCCGATGCTCGCGGAGGAGTGACCGAGCCGCTGCCAGATCTGGCGCGTGAACGCCGCGACCGAGGTCTTGCCGCTGGTGCCGGTCACCGCCGCGACCGTCGCGGGCTGACGCGGATAGAACGTGGCGGCGGCGAGCGCCAGCGCGCGGCGCGGATTCGGCGTGATCACGAACGGAATGCGGCCGTGACCTTGCGGCAGATGGTCGCCGGCGACCGCGACCGCGCCCGCAGCAATCGCCGCATCGACGAAGCGTGCGCCGTCGGTCCTGCTGCCGGCCAGCGCGAAGAACAGGTCGCCCGGCTTCACCGCACGGCTGTCGACCGCAAGCCCTCCGACAACGACAGAGGAGGCACTCGGATCGATCGTGGCATCGGCGCTGAAGAGGTCGCGAAGTCTCATGATCTTCCAGTCTGGCCGGCGCCGTCCTGGCGCCGCATGATGTTACGCCTTACTGGGTTGTTCTGGATGCCGCAAGAATAAGGCGGTCGGACGGCGGCAGGTCGAATCGCGGTTCAACGCCCAAAAGCGGCGCAATTCGGGCGATCACGTTGCCGCCGGTCGGCACCGCATTCCAGCCCGAGGTGATGAAACCGTAGGTCTCCTTCAGGGGCTGCGGCTCGTCGAGCATGATCAGGAGCTGATATTTCGGATTGTCGGCGGGCAGGATCGCGGTGAAGGCGTTCAGCACGCGCTTCTTGGCGTAGCGGCCGTTGATCACCTTTTCGGCGGTACCGGTCTTGCCGCCGATATAGTAGCCCTTGACGTCGGCCTTCTTCGCGGTGCCGACCTCGGCGTTGAGCCGCATCAGATAGCGCATCTTGTCCGAGGTCTCGGGCTTGATGACGCGCTTGGCCAGCGCCATCGCCTCCTGCTCGGTGCGCTTCAGGAAGGTCGGCGGGATCAGATAGCCGCCATTGACCAGCGCGTCGATGCCCATCACCGCCTGCAGCGGCGCCACCGCGATGCCGTGACCGAACGAGATGGTGACGGTGTTCAATTCGCCCCACTTCTTCGGCACGATCGGCGAGGCGCTCTCCGGCAATTCGGTGCGCAGCCGCTCGAGCTGCCCCATCTTGCGCAGGAAGGCCTTGTGCGCGTCGACGCCCATCGCCAGCGCAATGCGCCCGGCGCCGATGTTGGAGGAATAGTAGAACACCTCCTTCATGTTGATCATGCGGCCTAGGTTGTGATCGTCATGGATCGCGAACTTGCCGTAGTGCAGCGGGCCGCGCGCATCCCACATCGAGTTGAGGTCGAACCGGCCGCTATCCAGCGCCATTGCCAGCGTAAATGCCTTGAAGGTCGAGCCCATCTCGTAGACGCCGGTGGTCAGGCGGTTGATGCGGTCGGGATCGTGCGCTTCCTTCGGATTGTTCGGATCGAAATCCGGCAGCGACACCATCGCCACGATCTCGCCGGTGCGCACGTTGGAGACGAGGCCGGAAGCGGCCTTGGCCTTGAACTTCTCCTTCGCCTTGATCAGTTCGTCGCGCAGCGCGTGCTCGACGCGCAGATCGACCGACAATTCCACCGGCTTCTGCAGCCGGTCGGTAGCGAAGCCCGCGCGATGCAGATCGGCCAGACCGTTATTGTCCAGCCACTTCTCCATGCCGGCGATGCCCTGGTTGTCGATGTTGACGAGGCCGATCAGGTGGGCGACCTCGTTGCCGGTCGGATAGACGCGCTTGTTCTCGCGCAGGAAGCCGACGCCGGGAAGGCCAAGGCGATGGATGTCGAGCTGCTGCTTCGGCGTGATCTCGCGCTTCAGCCAGACGAAGCCCTTGCGCGACGACAGACGGTCGCGCACTTCGCTGGTGTCGAGGTCGGGCAAGGCCGCGGTCAAGAGCTCGATCGCCTCGTCCTTGTCGATCAGGCGGCGCGGCTCGGCGAACAGGCTCGGCGCCTTGACGTCGGTGGCGAGAATTTCGCCGTTGCGGTCGGTGATGTCGGGCCGGGCAGTTGCGATCGCGTCCTGCGAGGCGGTACGCCGCGCGCCATGGCTGTCGGCGCCGACGGCAAACAGCACCAGCCGTCCGGCCAGCACGCAATAGACCGCGGCGAAGGCGAGGATCGCAAGACCGACGCGCGCGCGCGCCTTCGCGGCGCGGTCGACATTGCTTCCATACAGCAGCGTGCGGATCAGCCGCGTGCGCCAGGGTTCAGCGGATTTTGCGGCCGGCTTGCTGGCGGGTGCCGGGTCGGTCATGGCAGGTCCCGTCATTGCTGATCTCCCCCGCCCTGCTCGGAATCTTCTGCGGGCGCGGGCTGGTCGGCGGCCGGCTGGTCGGTCGCGGGCTTGTCGATCGATCCGGTCGTGCTGTCGGGCGCGGCGGCGGCCTCGATGGTGTCGATCATCGCGCCGATCGGATCGCGCGAACCGGGCCGCGCGAAGCTCGGCGGCCGCTCCGGCAGGTTCTTCAGGGAATCGTACTGGTTGGCGTTGACCGGCTTCAGCGGCAGATGGCGTTCGGCGAGTCCCTGCAGCCGCAGCGGCGCGTCGAGCTTGGCCCATTCGGCGCGCAACGTGGCGATCGCATTGCGCTGCTCGCGTATCTCGGCGTTGAGCTGCAGCACGCGTTCGACGCGCGCAGTCGATTCCATCTTGATGCGGTAGACGTAGGATGCCGCGAAGATCAGCATGCCGATGACGAGGAGATGGAGGAGGCGCATCCTCAGCCTCCCCGCTTCAGGTCAGACAGCCGCGGCCACGACGGCAGGTCGTCGTCCGCATGCGCCGGCGCCGCAGTGCGCTCGGCCGCGCGCAGCTTGGCCGACCGGGCGCGCGGATTGGCCGATATCTCGGCCTCGCCGGGCGTCACCGGGCGCTTGGTCAGGATATGAAAGCTCGGCGCGGATTGCGCCACTTCAGGCCGATGCCGCGAGCCGCCGGAAACCTTGCCGCGCTCGCTCAGGAAATTCTTGACGATGCGGTCTTCCAGCGAATGGAACGAGACCACGGCAAGCCGCCCGCCCGGCTTCAGCACCCGCTCGGCCGCAGCGAGCGCGCGATACAGCTCATCGAGCTCTTCATTGACGAAGATGCGCAGCGCCTGAAAGGTCCGCGTCGCCGGATGAATCTCGTTCGGCTTGGCGCGCACGACTTTCCCGACGATGTCGGCGAGCGCCTCGGTCGTGGTGATCGGCGCGTCCTTGCGCGCGGCGACGATGGCGCGCGCGACACCGCGCGAATGACGCTCCTCGCCGAAGATATAGATGATGTCGGCGAGCTGTTTCTCGGAGGCGGTCGCGACCACATCGGCCGCGGTCGGGCCGCTTTGTGCCATCCGCATGTCGAGCGGACCGCCCAAGCGGAACGAGAAGCCGCGCTCGGCCTGGTCGAGTTGCATCGAGGAGACGCCGACATCCATCACGACGCCGTCGACCTGGTCCACTCCCTGCGCGGCGCAGACCTCGGCGAGATCAGAGAAACGGTCCTCGACCAGCGTCAGCCGGCCGCCGGCGCCATCGACCAGGTCGAAGCCGCCGGTTATCGCGGTGCGATCGCGGTCGATGCCGATGACGCGCGTATCGGCGACGTCGAGGATCATCCGGCTGTAGCCGCCGGCACCGAAAGTCGCGTCGACATAGATGCCGCCGGCGCGCGGATCGAGATACGCGACCGCCTCGCGGCCCAGCACCGAAATGTGACGCGGCGCACGCTCGCTCATGCGCGGTCCCCGGGCGGAGCCGCGTAATTGGCATGCAAGCTGACTGCGCGCCGACCCATTGCGCCTCGAATCCTCGCGCCTTGCCCAACCATTCCGATGAAGAAAGCGCTTCGCGATCCCAGCGCCAACTCCCGTACTCGGCCGCAAAACCTGATATCCGACCGGAATTGGGAGGCTTTCCATGGGATTTCGCGCAAACAGCGGACCTCGGCCGTCCCCCGAAACCGGTTCGGCACTTCACCTCTCAGTAACGGCACTTAACGTTAAGAAAACGTTGATGATCGGTTAGCGGAATCGCGCGACCTTGAACCGCATTCGAATGATACCCTCGGCCCCCGCTCGGGGCATTTTGCGCAGCGCATCATGCAGAGCTTGGAACCGGCAGGGCCGATTGCGCGGCCCACACGGTAAAGGAATAGTAAACGCCCATTTGTTTATCCATATGTCAAAATGCTTTCTCCTGGTTCGGGTTTTGAGTGATTCGTATGGCTTCTGGTTCGTCCTCGTCCGGCAACGCTGATTCGAAGCGTCAGCGCGTCCTTCCCGTGCCGAAGGGGGTAGCCGACGTGGAGACGTTCACGCCGGATTCCTCGATCGCCTCCGACGTGATCCCGTCGGTCAACTTCGGCGACCGCGCCAACAACCGGCAGCCCGACATGATCGTGCTGCACTACACCGGCATGCCTGATGTCGAGGGCGCGATCGCCCAGCTCTGCACGGCCGGCACCGAGGTCTCGGCGCATTACATCGTGCTCGAGGACGGTCGCATCGTGCAATGCGTGCCGGAGAGCAAGCGCGCCTGGCACGCCGGCGTCTCCGCCTGGGCCGGCGAGGACGACATCAATTCCTGTTCGATCGGCGTCGAGATCGTCAATCGCGGCCACGATTGGGGCTATCCTGACTTCCCGCTGCGGCAGATCGCGGCCGTCATCGCGCTGTGCCGCGGCATCATGCTTCGCCGCAAGGTGGTCTCGCACCGCGTGCTCGGCCATTCCGACGTGGCGCCTGGGCGCAAGAAGGATCCCGGCGAGAAGTTCCCCTGGCACTCGCTGGCCAATTCCGGCGTCGGGCATTGGGTGCAACCGGCGCCGATCGTGCGCGGCGACGCGCTGCAGCTTGGCGCGATCAGCGACAGCGTCTCCAACATGCAGGCCGCGTTCCGGCGCTACGGCTACAATATCCCGACCAACGGCAAGTTCGACGGCCCGACGATGGAGGTCGTCACCGCCTTCCAGCGTCACTTCCGCCCCGAGCGCGTCGACGGGATCGCCGACCGCTCCACCATGGCGACGCTGCACGCGCTGCTCGAGAGCCTGCCACCGGACGCTGCGGCGCAAGTCGCGACGAAGACGAAGTAGCGCCGCTTTTCCTGCCAAATGCGCGTGCGCAAATGGAACTTTTGACCACGTGCCGTCTTTTTTAGCCGGGGCGGTTTGAGCGGAGATTCGTCCATGTTCAAAGCACTCATCGCGGGAGCTGTCGCCATCGGCCTCGTTGCCGCTCCGACAGTGGCAGGTGCCATGTCGACCCAGGACAAGACCACGTCGACCATGCACAAGACCCACAAGGTCCATCACGCGCAGAAGAAGATGGCGCCCGGCACCACCACCGGCATGTCGAGTGGAACGACGACCGGGCAGTCGACCGGCGGCGCCAAGGCAAAGACCGGGAACTGAGCACGTTCAACTCGCACGGCACGCTGACGATTGCTGATGTCAGAAACGTGCCGTTGCAGGTCACGTACGAGATGAGGTGAACTCAGCCCAGCTCGGCGATCCTTCGCGCGTAGAGTCGCCGCAGCGGCTCGAGCTGCGTCGCCGCGGTCGCGGCAAGATAGGCCTGCCGTGCCTCGTCCTTGCGGCCGAGGCGGCGCAGCAGATCGGCGCGCACCGCGGGCAGCTGGTCGTATCCCTTGAGGCTGCCGCGCGCGTCCAGCGCGTCGATCAGATCGAGCGCACGCGTCGGGCCGTCGACCATCGACACCGCAGCGGCATGATTGAGTTCGATCACAGGTGACGGGCTGATGCGGAGCAGCACCTCATAGAGGCCGGCGATCTGCGGCCAGTCGGTATCCTCATAGCTCGGTGCCCGCACATGCAGCGCGGCGATCGCGGCCTGCACCGCGTAGGATTGCGGCCGGCCCGGCATCCGCAGCGCCTCCTCGACCAGCCTCAAACCTTCGGCGATCTGCTGAAAATCCCACAACGAACGGTCCTGCTCCTCGAGCAGCACGATGTCGCCGCCTGCGGTCTGGCGGCCGGCGCGGCGCGCATCGTGCAGCAGCATCAGCGCCAGCAGGCCCTTGATCTCGCCGCGCGCCGGAATCAGCCCGTCGAGCAGTCGCGCGAGCCGGATCGCCTCGCGCGCGAGATCGGGCCGCATCAGATCCTCGCCGGCGGTCGCGGCATAACCTTCGGTGAAGACGAGGTAGATCACCGCGAGCACGCCCTCAAGGCGCGGCTCCAGCGCCTCGCGCTCCGGCACCTCATAGGGAATGCCGGCGAGCTTGATCTTCTGCTTGGCGCGCAACAGCCGCTGCGCCATCGCGTCCTCGCTCACCAGAAACGCGCGCGCGACCTGCGCCGTGGTCAGGCCGCACACCGTGCGCAAGGTCAGCGCAACCTGGACCTCGGCGGCAAACGACGGATGGCAGCAGGTGAAGATCAGCCTCAGCATGTCGTCGTCGAGCGTCGCATCTGCCGGCTCCGGCGATGGCTCCGCATCCAACAACAAATGATGCGTCAGTTCCTGCTGCTTGCCGCGAAACGAAACCGCGCGGCGGACGCGGTCGATCGCCTTGTTGCGGCCGACATTGACCAGCCAGGCGCGCGGATTGGCGGGGAATTCGCCGATCGGCCAGCGCTGCAGCGCGACCGCGAAGGCATCCTGCAGGGAATCCTCGGCCAGATCGAAATCGCCGACGAGACGGATCAGCGTTGCGAGCGCCCGGCCCGCCTCGTCGCGGAAGATTTTCTCGATCTGGCTGGGGGTCATGCGTTCCACCGTCATTCCGGGGCGATGCGAAGCGTCGAACCCGGAATCTCGAGGCTCCGGGTTCGCGCTTTCGCGCGCCCCGGAACGCCGAAGCATCACTTGTCGTAGATCATCACCGGCCTGACCTCGATCGAGCCATCCCTGGCGCCCGGAATCCGCGCCGCGAGGCCCAGCGCGGTGTCGAGATCCTTGGCCTCGACCAGATAGTAGCCGCCGAGCTGCTCGCGGGTTTCCGCGAACGGCCCATCGGTGGTCAGCGTCTTGCCGTCACGCACCCGCACGGTGGTTGCCGTCGACACCGGCTGCAGCCCGTCGCCCGCCTTGAAGTGCCCGCTCTGGATGATGGACTGGGTGTAGGCGCCGTACTCCGCCGTCAAGGCCTTGCGGTCGTCAGCGGTCATGTTGGCGTATTGCGCGTCGCTCCGGTAGATCAGCAGCAAATATTGCATCTCGTCTCTCCTCTTGATCGGCTGGATCGCCGACACCCAGTCGAACGGGCGACAGGTCAAACGACATCTTCAGGATAAATTATTTTGGCCGCCTTGGCCGCCGTTATCCGCTTGACGGATCGGGCGGAAACGCCCATGCCGTTGGGGGTCAGTCGGCCGGACGGCCGCTCCCGCTGGTGCCGAAAGGCCGCGGGGGAGGAAAGTCCGGGCTCCATCGACATGCGGTGCCGGATAACGTCCGGCGGGGGCGACCCCAGGGAAAGTGCCACAGAGAACGAACCGCTCCCTCCTCGGAGGTAGCAAGGGTGAAAAGGTGCGGTAAGAGCGCACCGCGTTTCCGGCAACGGAGACGGCATGGCAAACCACACCGGGAGCAAAACCGAATAGGGACGGCAACGCGGTTAGTTCGCGCACGCGCGATAACACCGCAGGGCGATGTCAGGCCCGCTGTCCGGGTAGGTTGCTTGAGGCGAGGTGCAAACCTTGTCCCAGAGGAATGGCCGTCGCGTACCATTCGCAAGAATGGTGCCCTACAGAACCCGGCTTACAGGCCGGCTGATATTTTTGGAGTATGAGGGGCTCGGCGTAACACGCCGGGCCCTTCGCCATTTTGGCCGCCGCGCGTGCATCCCATTTGCTAGAATGCCCCCGCGGAGGATCGCAGATGGACCTTCAGAAGATCATGGCGAAGGCGCGAGATATCGCCAGGACCACCGGCACGATCACGACCGAACAACTCAACGGCCTGTGCCCGAACAGCATGGAGCCCGACGATATCGCAGCGCTCTTCGCGGCTCTGCGGACCGAGGGCATTCAACTCAAGGATAGCGACTCAGAAAAGTAGAAGCCGTCGACTTCGGACACTAGGCCACGATCTCCTGCAGCAACGCCATCAGCGCCTCCGGCGCGGTGACGTTCGGCGAGTGGCTGGCGTCGATCTCGAAATAGCGCCAGGTGGCTTCATTCTTGATGCGCCTGGCGAACTGGCCGAACGTATCGGCTTGGGTGGTGCGCGTGGCGTAGACATAACTGCGCGGCAAATTCGTCTCGCCATGCTGCAGCTTCAGCTTCTGCTCGAAGCATTTGATCGGCATGTCGACGCGGCGCGCGGTGAGCCATTCGACATCTGCGGGAGACGTATCCGGCGGCGTCGGCATCGGCGGGATGCGCCAGCCGTCGCCGTCGCGCGCGAGCTCGCGCATGGTCTCGATGGCCGGCGCGTTGAGGTCGAATAGGGATTGGCCGTCGCGCGGTACGAAGGCGTCGATATAGATCAGCTGCGCGATGCGCTCGCGCACCCGGTCGGCGACGCCGGTCGCGACCATGCCGCCATAGGAGTGCCCGACCAGCACGATGTCGTGCAGATCTTCGTAGGAGATGACGCCGAGCACGTCCTGGATATGCGCCTCGAGGTCGAGCCCTTGATGCGCGAGGTGCGCGCGCTCGCCGAGCCCGGTGTAGCTCGGCGTGACGAGCCGGTGCCCGGCGGCCTGCATCAGGGGATGCATTTTCTTCCACGCCCATCCGGCCGACCAGGCGCCGTGACAGACCAGAAAGGTTTTGGACGAACGCGCAGTCGACACACTCGCAGTCATGGGATGCTTCCACTTCGATTATCGTTGATGAGCCGCGATTTTGAAGTGTACCCGCCGGCCGCGTCGTGTAAACGTCGCGGCAAAACATGATCGTCATTCCGGGATGGCCGAAGGACCAGACCCGGAATCTCGAGATTCCGGGTTCGATGCTTCGCATCGCCCCGGAATGACGACGAAGGAGAAGGCAACTGAACCCGGCAAGCTACGCGGTCCTGTTCTTCGGCGCGCTTGCCGGCGGTTTCGTCTCCGGTCTTGCCGGCTTCGGCACCGCGCTGATGGCGCTCGGCATCTGGCTCTATGTGCTGCCGCCGACGCTTGCGGTGCCGCTCGTGCTGGTCTGCTCGGTGATTGCGCAGGTGTCGACGCTGCCGTCGATCTGGAAGAGCATCGATTTCCGCCTGGTCTGGCCGTTCGTCATCGCGGGCCTCGCCGGCGTGCCGATCGGCATTTTGCTGATCGCCCGCGCCGACCCCGAGGTCTTCAAGCTGACGATCGGCGTGTTCCTGCTGGTGTTCCCGACCCTGCTGTTCCTGCAGCGCAAGCCGATGTCGATCGCCTTCGGCGGCAAATGGGCCGACGGCGCGATCGGATTTGCCGGCGGCATCCTCGGCGGCCTCGCCGGATTGTCCGGTCCGCTTCCGATCCTGTGGGCGAGCCTGCGCGGCTGGGGCAAGCAGCAGCGCCGCGGCGTGTTCCAGATCTTCAACTTCACGATCCTGGCGGCCGCGCTCCTGGTCCAGATCGCGAGCGGGCTGGTGAAGCCCGAACTGATCTGGCTCGTGGCCTGCGCGTTTCCGGGAACGCTGCTCGGCGCCTGGCTCGGCGCGCGGCTGTATCACGCACTCAGCGACCGCAATTTCTCCGACGTCGTGCTGGTGCTGCTGTTCCTGTCCGGCGTGGCGCTGGTGTGGAACGGGCTGGCGCCGAAATAGCCGACAGCGCGCGGCTGACGGACATCGGTCCATCAGCCACGCGCCATCGCCTACTCCGCCGCCGCCTGGCCGAACTCGGTCGCTTGCCGCTCGAACAGGCCGCGGTAGATGCCGCCCTGCCGTGCGGCAAGCACCTCATGCGTGCCCTGCTCGACGATCTCGCCGCGATCGAACACCAGGATGCGATCCATGCTGCGCACGGTCGACAGCCGATGTGCGATCACGATCGAGGTCCGGCCCTTCATCAGCCGCTCCATCGCCTGCTGGATCAGCGCCTCCGATTCCGAATCGAGGCTCGAGGTCGCCTCGTCCAGGATCAGGATCGGCGCATCCGCCAGGAACGCGCGCGCCAGCGCCACGCGCTGCCGCTCGCCGCCCGACAGCTTGACGCCGCGCTCGCCCACCAGCGTGCCGTAATCCTTCGGCAGCCGCATGATGAAGTCGTGCGCATTGGCAAGCCGCGCCGCCTGCTCGATCGCTTCCATGCTAGCGCCCGGGCGGCCGTAGGCGATGTTCTCCGCCAGCGTGCGGTGAAACAGGATCGGCTCCTGCTGCACGATCGCAATCTGGCTGCGCAGCGATTGCTGCGTCGCCTTGGCGATATCCTGACCGTCGATCAGGATCTTGCCGCCGGAGACGTCGTAGAGCCGCTGCACCAGCTTGACAAAGGTCGTCTTGCCGGAGCCGGAGCGCCCGACCAGGCCGACGCGCTCGCCGGCATCGATGTCGACCGACAGCCCGTCATAGAGCGGCAAGCGATGGCCGCCATAATGGAACGTGACGTCGTCGAACACGATGCGGCCGCCCTGGATGTCGATCGTCCTCGCATTGACCGCATCGACGATGCCGAGCGGCTCGCCATGGATCTGCACCAGCTCCTCCATGTCGTTCACCGAACGCTGCAGGTTGTTGATGTGCATGCCGACATCCCGCAGATATGCGTGGATGATGTAGTAGCTGGTCAGCACATAGGTGACGTCGCCCGGCGTGGCGTGGCCGGCCGCCCACAGCAGGATCGCGCCGCCGATCACCGAAGCGCGGAAGCACAGCAGCACCAGGAGCTGCGCCGTCGAGGTGTGGTTGTAGCGGAGCCAGGTCCGCCGCACCCGCCGGCGCCAGCGGCTGATGACGCCGTCCAGCCGCATGTCCTCGCGCGTCTCGGCGCCGAACGACTTCACCACCGCGTTGCAGGTCAAGGCGTCGGCCAGCGTGCCGCCGACCTTGGTGTCCCACGCATTGGAGACGCGCGCCGCAGGCGCGACATAGCGCACCTGGAACACCATGGTCATCGCGACATAGATCACCGAACCCACGGCGATCACCGCGCCAAGCTGCGGCCAGTGCAGCCCGAGCAGGATCATCGAGCCGAGCAGCACCACGAGCGACGGCAACAGCGCCATCAGGATGGTGTCGTTCAGGAGGTCGAGCGCCCACATGCCGCGCGTGATCTTGCGCACGGTGGAGCCCGCGAACGAATTGGCGTGCCAGTCGGTCGAGAAGCGCTGCACCCGCATGAAGGCCTGCTGCCCGACATCGGACATCGTCTTCAGCGTGAACGGCACGATGGTCTGGATACCGACCAGCCGCAGCAGCAGCGACAGCGCACCGAGGCCGACGATGGCGACGAACGCCAGCATCGCCGCATGGCGCGCGGCGGCGTCGGTGGCGCCCGCGGTCAGC
The DNA here is from genome assembly GCF_054063415.1 of Bradyrhizobium sp. USDA 4011. Lineage (NCBI taxonomy): Bacteria > Pseudomonadati > Pseudomonadota > Alphaproteobacteria > Hyphomicrobiales > Nitrobacteraceae > Bradyrhizobium > Bradyrhizobium sp. USDA 4011. The sequence continues at coordinate 6,762,681 of NZ_JBSSGG010000001.1, read as the reverse complement.
GCGTCGACCAGATGGCCGGAAAACACCGGCATGAACAGGTCGGCCGCGGTCGCGCCGAGGAAACCCGCCGTCACGGCGAAGGCGCGCAGCGGCTGCTCCAGCCAGTGGCGGAACACGAATGGCAGGACGATCCGGATCGCGGCCGGTCGCTTGGTCGTCGGAGAGGTCATGGCACATTCCGGCCACGCATATGCTGCGCCGGCCGGCTCCATCTGAGGCAACGCGCGGACGGAATCCGGCCGCAAGCGTCGCTGAAAACAATCGGTAAGGTGTTGGGAAGTTTGGACGATCGGGCATCATGCCCGATCAGCGCTGGGACCTAATGCGCGAGAGCGCCCAGCAGCAACGAACGCGGGCGCACGGTCTGCGAAACAAACGACATCATGTGCATCTCCCCGGTTCGTGAAACGATGGCGCTGCTTATAAATGCATCACCCGCAGTTGGCAAGATGACAAGCGCGTGAGTGCGTCAATGTGTCGGCGATGCAACGCTCTGCCCGCGACCGGGCGCACGCGGCGCGCGAAGCCGATGCGCTCAATGCGCGTCGCCGCCGCCGGCGGTCATCGACGGCGGCTTGTTGACGAACAGCACCAGGAGGCTGAGGCCGACATAGAACAGCGACAGCATGAAGAAGGCGTCGCCATAGCTCATCACCTGGGCCTGGCGATGCACGAGCTGCGAGAGCTGCTTCATCGCCATGGTGGCGGCATCGCCCATGCCCTGCAGGCGCTGGGTGAAATTGTTGAGGGTCTCGACCGCGGTCGTGTTGCCCCAGGTCACGCGGTCCTGCAGCCGCGAGATGTGCAGATCGGTGCGGTCGTTGAGCACCTCGTTGATCACGGCGAGCCCGACCGCGCCGCCGAGATTGCGCATCAGGTTGAACAGGCCGGAAGCGTTCTTGACGCGGTCCTGCGGCAGCGTGGCGAGCGCGATGTTGTTGGTCGGCACCATCGCGCACATCATGCCGATGCCGCGCAGGATCTGCGGCACCAAGAGCTCGTAGAAATCATACTCGCGCGTGATCCAGGTCATCTGCCAGGAACCGAGCGCGAAAGTGACGAGGCCGAAGGCGATGATGTAGCGCAGATCGACCTTCTGCATCAGCCGGCCGACCACCGGCGCCATGAAGAACATCGTCATGCCGGAGATGAACATGGTCTCGCCGATCATCAGCGCGCTGTAGCCGCGGATCTCGGCGAGATAGCGCGGATAGACGTAGGTCAGGCCGTAGAGCCCGATGCCGATGCAGAACTGCAGCACGCAGCCGACCGCGAAGTTGCGGTTGGAGAACGCATAGAGATCGACGATCGGCTCCTCCGCGGTCAGCACCCGCCAGAAGAAGGCGATCGCCGAGACGAAGCAGATCGCGGCGCAGATCGCCACCGAGGGGTCCTGCAGCCATTCATATTGCGGGCCTTCCTCGAGCACATATTCCAGCGAGCCGAGGAAGCCGCCCATGAAGATCAGGCCCCACCAGTCGAACCGATCGAGCAGCGCGAAGTTCGGCTGGTCGAAATCGATCAGCGCCAGCACGCCGATGGTGATGATGATTCCGGGCACGACGTTGATGAAGAACAGCCAGTGCCATGACATCAGATCGGTGATGTAGCCGCCGACGGTCGGCCCAACGGTCGGCGCCAAGGTCGCGACCAGCCCGATGATCGGCGCGACGATGTAGAACTTGGAGCGCGGAAAGATCGTGTAGGCCGAGGCGAACACCGTCGGGATCATGCCGGCGCCGAGGAAGCCCTGCAACGCGCGCCACAGGATCATCTGCTCGATCGAGGAGGCGAAGCCGCACAACAGGCTCGACATCGTGAAGCCGAACGCCGAGATCGCAAACAACAGCCGGGTGCCGAGCGCGCGCGACAGGAAGCCGGACAGCGGGATCGCGATCACCTCGGCGATCAGATAGGCGGTCTGCACCCACGACACTTCGGTCGAAGACGCCGACAGGCCGGCCTGGATCTCGGTGAGCGAGGCCGAGACGATCTGGATGTCCAGGATCGACATGAACATGCCGAACACCATGATGATGAAGGCGACCACCCGCTTGGGCTGGAGCCGCTCGGACTCCGAGGCGCCGGTCATCATCGAGGGAGAGGCAGTGGTCGCGTCGGCCATGGGCTCATCAGGCTCCGCGCTTCGAACCCGCGGTCCGAAGCTTCAAGGCATCACTGCGGATGGACCATCATCGGCGCGTCGAGGTCGGTATCAGCGTCGGCGTCGGCCGCGCCCTCTCGGGTGTCGACGGTGGTGTAGACCGACATGCCGGCGCGCAGCATGCCCTGCTTCGCGACGCTGTTCGGCACCCGGATGCGGACCGGCAGACGCTGCACGATCTTGGTGAAGTTGCCTGTGGCGTTGTCGGGCGGCAGCAGCGTGAACACCGAGCCCGCGGCCGGCGAGATGCTGTCGACGATGCCGGTGAACTTGCGGAAGCCGTAGGCGTCGACCTTGATCGTCACCTGCTGGCCCGGACGAATTCGCTTGAGCTGGGTCTCTTTGTAGTTGGCGTCGATGAAGACGCCGTCGAGCGGCACCACATTGCCGAGCCGCTGGCCGACATTGATGTAATCGCCGGTGTTGACCAGGCGGTTGGAGAAGGTGCCGTCGACTGGCGCGCGCACCTTGGTGAAATCGAGATCGCGCTCGGCCTTGGCGAGCTGGGTCTGCAACTCGGCGAGTTGGGCGCGGGCCTCGGCCTGCTGCGCCTTGGTGACATCGACGTTGCTCTTTGCGGCCTCGTAGGCAGCCTGCGCCGACCGCACCGCGGCCGCGCCCTGATCACGGCCAGCTTCGGAGACTTCGAAGGTGGCGCGCGAGGCAAAGCCCTTGGTACTCAGCGCCTGCTGGCGATCGAAATCGAGATCGGCGCGCTTCAGGCCGGCTTCGGCCGAGACGAGTTGCGCCTGCGCCTGCTCGACCGAGCTTTCGGCCGCCGCGACCTGGCGACCGATGCGCTCGATCGTCGCCTGCTGGGTCGCGATCCGCGTGCGCGCGGCATCGACCGCGATACGATAGTCGCCGTCATCGATCCGGAAGATCACATCACCTGCACGCACCAGCGCGTTGTCGCCGGGCAGGATCGCCGCGATATGGCCCGCGACGCGCGCGCCGAGCATGGTGTTGTTGGCGCGGACATAGGCGTCGTCGGTCGAGATGTAGAAGCGCCCGACCATCAGGTAATAGGCGGCGTAGCTCGCGGCGGCGAGCGCGAGCAGCCCGAGCACGCCCATCATCACGAATTTACGCTTGCCGGACTTCGGCGCCGCGGCGGCGGACGAGGCCGCCGGCTGTTCGGGCGCAGAAGCGGGCGGCGCCTCAGCGGGACGCTTGTCACCGGGACCCTTGTCGCCGGGACTCTTGGCTTCGTCCACCCATTTGGCTTCGTCAGCGCGGCCCTGCTCACCGAGATCGGCGGACGCGTCGCGCGCCATCGCGTCCGCGGCCATCTCAGGCCCGGAACGAACAATACGTGCAGCCTGATCCCGTGCTGCGGCCATAACCGAGGCTCCCCACCAAAAATCTTGACGCGCGCAATGGCCTAGGAAGGGCCGTGCGGCGCATAGTCACTTACATCAATACCATTGACCGAACGGTTCGGTCAATCTACATTCCCGCCAAGCGTAAGGCTTCGATTCTTCCCGGACTGATTCTGGGTTGAGTTCCTTCGCGAGAAGCTAAATCAATGGTTGCAGCGCCCCCAAACCCCCTCCGCCTCGTCGTCGGCGACGAGGAGTCCTCGAAGCGTCGCCAGATCCTGGACGGCGCCCGCAAGGTATTCCTGGAGCTCGGCTTCGACGGCGCCAGCATGGGCGAGATCGCCCGCGCCGCGGGGGTCTCTAAGGGCACCCTGTACGTGTATTTCCCCGACAAGGCCGGGCTGTTCGCGGCGATTGTCGAGGAGGAGAAGCGCGAGCAGGGCAAGGTCGCCTTCAATTTCGATCCGGCACGCGACGTCGACACCACCCTCCCCGAATTCGGTCGTGCCTATGTCGCGGTGCTGTGCCGCCCCGGCGGCGGCTCCGCGATCCGCACCGTGATGGCGATCGCCGAGCGGATGCCCGAGCTCGGCAGCCGGTTCTACACCCATGTGATCGCCCACACCGTCGACCGCTTCGCCGCCTATCTCGAGGCGCGCGCCGCGCTCGGCGAGCTCGAGATCGACGACTATCAGCTCGCGGCCTGGCAGTTCATGCAGATGTGCCAGGCGACGCTGTTCCAGGCGTTCATCTTCCAGGCCAATCCGTCGCCCTCGCCGGAACGGATCGCAACCGTCGTCGACAGCGCGACGCGCGTGTTCTTCGCGGCGTACCGGCCGAAGACTGATCGGTAACGTAGAATACGCAACCCTCTGCCCCGTCATTGCGAGCGAAGCGAAGCAATCCATTTCTCCGCTCGTGGAACGATGGATTCGTTGCTAGCGCTCCTCGCAATGACGGGGAGACATTGCCGCGCTAGCATTACTGCTGCGGCGTCAACTCAAGGACTGCCCTCCATGAACGACCTCACCATCCGGCAGATGCGGCCCGAGGAGATCGCGCTCGCGATCGACTGGGCTGCGGCGGAGGGATGGAATCCCGGTCTCGCCGATGCGCCCTGCTTTGCCGCCGAAGATCCGCTGGGATTCTTCATCGGCGAGCGCGACGGCCGGCCTGCCGCGGTGATCTCCTGCGTCAATTACGGCGCGCACTTCTCTTTCCTCGGCTTCTACATCGTGCGCCCGGACCTGCGCGGCCGCGGCCATGGCCTGAAGATCTGGAATGCGGCGATCGCGCATGCGCATCCGCGCGTGATCGGGCTCGATGGCGTGGTGGCGCAGCAGGCGAACTACCAAAAGTCCGGCTTCGCGCTCGCTTACGCCAATGTGCGCTACGGCGGCGCGGTCATCGCACCATCGGCGCCGAACACCGGCATCGTCGCGCTGGCCGATCTGCCTATCGCGCTGGTCGAGGCCGATGACGCCACGGTGTTTCCCGCACCGCGCCCGGCCTTCCTGCGCGCCTGGATCAATGCGCCGGGACACGTCGGACGCGCGCTGATGCGCGACGGCAGGCTGGCCGGCTGGGGCGTGATCCGTCCGTGCCGCACCGGCCGCAAGGTCGGTCCGCTGGTTGCCGACGACCGCGCCGGCGCCGAGACCATCCTGTGCGCATTGCTCGCGAGCGCAGGCGGCGGCGCCATCTTCCTCGATGTCCCCGCGGTCAATCCCGATGCCGTGGCGCTGGCGCAAGGCCTCGGGCTGTCGCCGGTGTTCGAGACCGCGCGGATGTACACCGGCGCGATCCCGCCATTGCGGATCGATCGCGTGTTCGGCGTCACGACGTTCGAGCTCGGCTAGAGGCGCCCGTGCGTTCAAATGACGCATGATCGCAGACACGGTTCCTGTGAAGCGGTTCATAACGCGATTATTCAATAGGGAAATACACCTCTGGTTGAGCGAGAGCCAGTTCGGCGCACTTCCGCGCGCTGCGCTCGTCCGCAACCGAAGGAGGTGTCGCATGGCGTTCCTGTTTTTCAATTTCCGCAGCATGGGCCTCAGCGAGGCACTCGCCAATGTCGGCGAGCTCAAGGGCGTCGTCGCCAACACGCTGAAGCAGAACGGCTTCACCGATGTCGTCAATACCCAGTCAGAGGTTGCCGGCAACAAGAACGGCGTTCGCGTGTCCATCCTGCATCTGCACAATGTCGATCGGCAGTTCTGGCAGGTGTTCATGGCCGGCGGCGATACCGCGGCTACCAAGCAGACGCTTGACGACGTCGTGAACAAGGTCGAGCACCTCGCCTTCCTCTAGGGCTCGTTCTGATTGAATTGGAGCTCCGGGGTCGGAGTCGTGCGAAATCCCCGCGGGCAAGCCGCGGGGATCTGCGCTTCCCTAGTTCGCCGCCGCGTTGACCCGCGGCGCGGCGACGTCGTCCTGCTCCAACTCCTCGGGCAGTCCGGCGAAGCGTCGCAGCGCCTTCGCCATCTTCACGCGACCGGCGACGCCGGTGATGATGACGTCGACCATCACGAACGACGAGTGGAAGTGGCCCCGCGCCTTGAGCTGCTCGACCTTGACGCCGGCCTTCGCGAGCGCGTCGCCATAGGCATTGCCCTCGTCGCGCAGCGGATCGAACTCCGCGGTCGCGATGAACGCCGGCGGCAGGCCTTCGAGCTTGCCGCGCAACGGCGCGACACGCGGATCGGTGCGGTCCGCCGGCGAGCAGTACAGGTCCCAGAACCAGAACATCAGCCCGCGGGTCAGGAAGTAGCCGGCCGCGTTGTCGACATAGGACTGCCGGTCGAACGAGGAGTCGGTGACCGGGCAGATCAAGAGCTGGCCTGCGATCTCGGGCCCGCCGCGATCGCGCGCGAGCAGGCAGGTCACGGCCGCGATGTTGCCGCCGGCGCTCCAGCCTGCGACCAGCACCGGCCCTGCCCTGCCGCCGAGCTCGGCGGTGTGGGCAGCGATCCAGCGCGTCGCGGCATAGCCGTCCTCGGCCGCGGCCGGGAAGCGATGCTCGGGCGCGTGGCGATAGCCGACGCTGACGATGATCATCCCGGTGCGCCGGCACAGATCGCGGCAGAACGGATCGTCGGAGAGCTCGTCACCGAGCACCCAGCCGCCGCCGTGGAAATACACCACGATCGGATGCGGCCCCGGCGTCGCCGGCCGGTACAGCTTGTACGGCAGCGGACCATCGGCGCCCTGCAGCATGCCGGTGCCGACCTCGCCGACCGGGCGGCCGGCAGGACGGCCCTTGTTGAACTCGTTGAGGAAGTCGCGTGCGCCCTGTGCGCCCATCGTCTCGATCGGCGGCAGGTTCATCTCGCCGAGCATGTTGAGCACCAGCCGCACATCCGGCTGCAAACGCACCACCTCGCCGTCATTGCACTGCTCGGCCACGCGGGGACCCGAGAGCCTGAAGCCGAGCATGCCGCGCCCGACCACCTCGTTGCAGATGCTGCGATACGGACCGACGCCGCCGGTATAGGGCATCACGCCCTGCGGCTTGCCGGGCACGTTGGCGCCCGTGTACCAGGTGTTGGCGAGCCGGTGCAGCGTCAGCGTCGCGCAATCGGCCATGTGGCGTTCCCAGCCGGCCTGCGCGGTCTCGGTTGCTTCCATCGTAGTGAAACCGGCGTCGCGCAACGCGGCGATGCGGTCGACCACCCAGTCGACATGCTGCTCGATCGACACCGCCATGTTCGACAGCACCGACGGGCTGCCGGGACCGGTGATCATGAACAGATTGGGGAAGCCCGCGACGGTGACGCCGAGATAGGTCTGCGGTCCGTGCGCCCAGACATCCGACAGCGACTTGCCGCCGCGGCCGGAGATCGGATGCACCGCCATGATCGCGCCGGTCATCGCGTCGAAGCCGGTGGCGAACACGATGACGTCGACATCGAAGCTGCGCTTGTCGGTCGAGATGCCGCCGGCGGTGATCGCCTTGATCGGCTCCTGCCGCAGATTGACCAGCGTCACGTTCGGACGGTTGTAGGTCGCGTAGTAATTGGTATCGAGGCAGGGACGCTTGGCGCCGAACGGATGATCGTGCGGGGTGAGCGCCGCGGCCGTCTCCGGATCCTTGACCACGGCACCGATCTTCTCGCGGATCAGATCGCCGACCAGCCGGTTGCCGTCGACATCGACCGCCTGGTCGGCCCAGAGCTGGGTCAGGATGTGGACGAGGTCGCCCGCCGCCCACGCCTTCTCGAACCGCTCGCGGCGCTCGGCGTCGCTCAGTTGCCAGCTCACCACGGTCTGCTGCGGATACGGCACGCCGGCCATCGACCAGCGCGCTTGCTCGCGATAGGCGGCGCGGTCGCTCTCGAAGAAGGCCTTGCGATCTTCCGGCGCCGGACCGTTGCCCGCCGGCAATGCGAAATTCGGCGTGCGCTGGAACACGGTGAGTTGCGCGGCCTGTTCGGCGATCAACGGGATCGACTGAATGCCAGACGATCCGGTGCCGATCACGGCGACGCGCTTGCCCTTCAGATCGACGCCCTGGTGCGGCCAGCGGCCGGTGAAATAGATCTCGCCCTTGAAGTCCTTGACGCCGTCGATTTCCGGCGGCTTCGGCGACGACAGGCAGCCGGTCGCCATGATGTAGTAGCGGCACGAGACGTTGGCGCCGTTGTTGGTCGAGATCAGCCAGCGCGCGGTCGCGTCGTCCCAGGTCGCCTGCGTGACTTTGGTGCCGAACCTGATATCGCGGCGCAGATCGTAGCGGTCGGCGACGAAGCCGAGATAGCGCAGGATTTCCGGCTGGGTCGCGTACTTCTCCGACCAGGTCCACGCCTGATCGAGTTCGGGATCGAACGTGTAGCTGTAATCGATGGTCTGGATGTCGCAGCGCGCGCCGGGATACCGGTTCCAGTACCAGGTGCCGCCAACGTCGCCGCCCTCTTCGAGCGCAACCGCCGAGAAGCCCGCCTTGCGCAGCCGATGCAACAGATAGAGACCGGCGAAACCGGCGCCGACGACTGCGACGTCGACCTGCTGCGTGGTTCCGCTGTGCGTGGAGTCCGAAGCGCGTGCTGCAACTGCTGCGTCTGGCATGCCATTCCTCCCGTATGTTTTGATTTGACGGAAGGCTAGCCCTGCCCTTTCAGTTTGTCATCACGACAAACGCAATCTGAGGTCGCCGCAATTGTGACGCTTGCAGGCTGGAGCAGGATGCGCAGCGTGTGGACGCAAGTGTCTTGCCGCGCGTACGGCATTCACATCGGCGAAAGCCGACGCGTGACGGTAGACCCGTCATCCTGAGGAGCACGCGCTTGCGTGCGTCTCGAAGGATGCACGGCCGCCGATCGGGCCGCGCATCCTTCGAGGCTCGCCCAGCGGCGCAATTGCGCCGCAAGGCTCGCACCTCAGGATGACGGGTCCACCAGTTGATCAAACCGACCGCATCAAGCCGCCATCGACGCGGATGTTCTGGCCGGTGATGTAGCCCGCGCCGTCGGAGACGAGGAACGCGATCGTCGCGGCGATCTCCTCCGCCTTGCCGTAGCGCTTCATCGGCACGCTGTCGCGGCGCGCGTCGGTTGCGGGCAGGCTGTCGATCCAGCCGGGCAGCACGTTGTTCATGCGGACGTTGTCGGCCGCGTAGCTGTCGGTGAACAGTTTCGTGAACGCAGCGAGCCCGGCGCGGAACACCGCCGAGGTCGGAAACATCGCGCTCGGCTCGAATGCCCAGGCGGTGGAGATGTTGACGATCGCGCCCGACTTCTGCGCCTGCATGTGAGGTGCGATCAGACGCGTCGGCCGGATCACGTTCATCAGATAGACGTCGAGGCCGGTGTGCCACTGCTCGTCAGTCAATTCCAGCACGCCGGCGCGCGGGCCGTGGCCGGCGCTGTTGACCAGCGCATCGATGCGGCCCCAGCGCGCCATCACGCCGTCGACGGCGCGCTTCAGATCGTCGTTCGAACGGTTCGAGCCGGTGAAGCCGATGCCGCCGAGTTCGCGGGCCAGCGCCTCGCCCTTGCCCGACGACGACAGGATCGCAACGCGAAATCCATCTGCGGCAAGCCGCCGCGCCGCCGCCGCTCCCATGCCGCTGCCGCCCGCGGTGACGAGTGCGACCTTCTCCAAAGCCATGACCTGGTATCCCTGTTGATGACGAAGCTGACGCAAGGTCTATCATCAGGGATCGCGCGGCGCGACATCCGGGACGGCGCTCAGGACGAGGTCGCGGCAAGAGCGATCAAGGCGACAAAGACGCCGAGTGGCACGAGATGAGAAAAATCACGGTGGCGCAGAACGGTGAAAGCCGTGGCCGCAATGATGGCCGCCCCGAGCGCCATGCCGACAATGCGGCTGAGGGGAAGCGCAATCAGAACGGCGCTGACGATCTCCAATCCACCGGTGAGAATCCCCCACCAGCGCGGGTAACCCCACCGGGCGAAATCGCTTTGCGTCGTGGACGTGCTGATCGCGTTGAACACACCCGCGCTAAGGAAGCCGGCAACGAGGAGCCAGATTGTAGTCGTATGCATCATCTCAGGCCACGCCAACGATCAGGGGGACGGCGTCAAGGACCATGATCAACGCCGTGAGACCGTGAATACCGAAGGCACTTTTGGTGGAGCCCTTCGCGGCAAGTATGAGCAGCATGTCCCCGCTGGGGATGATGGCTTCAACCAGCAGGACGATGCCGACATCTCTCGGAGTGCCGAACGCCATGAATGCCAGCACGACCACTCCCGCGACAATGTCGCGCACCCCTTTGAGGCGAAGCCACCAGGCGATGTTGATACCGCTTTCAGGAAGCGGCAGGCCGAAGCTGCGTGTCATAGTCCTCGGGCTCGCGATGTAGCCGATGCCGATCGCGATGATTCCGAGGGCGACGAGCAATGCCGTACCGAGCGCAAGCCAATTCATCACACCGATCCATTCCTAGCCGAAGAACATTATCTAGCATCGCTAGATATATAGCAACGATAGCTTTTCAAGCGTCGGTATGCTATTGAAATGTTTGAACCTTCCATATGCGGGAGATCGAGGATTGGGTACCGCTGAGCGAAAAGGCAGGGAACGGGTTGCGCGCGAGCATCGCATTGTCGCGGCAGCGCGGGTAATCGCGGAGCGCGAAGGATGGGATGCCGTCACGGTCCGCCGTCTCGCCGACGAGATCGAATATAGCCAGCCCGTCCTCTACTCACATTTCAAGAACCGTGATGCGATCGTTGCGGCAGTTGCAGTCGAGGGCTTCAAGGAACTCACGGTCGCACTTCGCGAAGCAGCGAGCGGATCGACAGGACGAAACGCCCTCAAGAATGTCGCCCTGGCCTATCTCGCCTTTGCGCTGGATCGTCCCGCGCTTTACGACGCCATGTTTGTCCTGCCGACGGATTTGCGGTTCGCCGAAGCTGGCACCAGACCCGAACTGCGGGCCGGTTTCGAAGCACTCGCGGCGGTCGTCGCGCCGTTTTGCGTCGAGGTAGCTGACGTGACCGAGACTTTTTGGGCAGCCCTTCATGGGTTCGCTGCACTCGAGCGCTCAGGCCGAATCAGGCCCGGCGCGCGCAACGAACGCATCGCACTTGTTGTACGGGCGATCGTCGCTTCCGGAAACAGCTCGCGTGCTCGCGGCTGAGACCTTCAGTTGAATGACTGCTTCGGCGCATCGAGACTATGGCTGCTCGCTCATGAGTCTACGCGCTGGTCTGCCGCAATGTCGCACTGCTTCCGGTACACCTGCTTCGAACAGGCGTCGAACCTAGCTACCGGCCGGTCCATCTGCCACAGTTCGATATCATGGCGGTCGACAAGACGGCTGGCCGATATGACGGCCGCGTCGTCATCGCTGCAATCCATGTTGACCACGCCGATGGATCGGCTGTGCGGTCCGACGATATAGGCGCGATAGGTGGTCATCTTTGCCTCCATGGAGCTCTGCTGGCGAGCTTGCTCGCCGGGAAAATGAACCGGAGGACGTATAAATTCGAGGAGGAATGCCGCAGCATGATGTAAAGAAGGAATAAGTGCCGCCAGGTCACGGTCCGTCGCTCGGCGCGACACCCGGCCCGCTTTGCGGCACCGGATCAATTGGGGCATGGTGACCAGCGCGTCTTCATCTCCTGCCCCTCCATCACATGCTGACCACATGACACTCCTGTCTCGACACCTCGTCATCGCCGCCGTGCTGCTGTTCGCCGGTCCTGCCTTCGCGCAGACCCGGTCCATCATCGTTGCCTCGACCACATCCACTGAACAGTCCGGCCTGTTCGGGTACCTACTGCCACGCTTCTCGCAGGCCGCGGGCATCGATGTGAAAGTGGTCGCGGTCGGCACCGGGCAGGCGCTCGACATCGGACGGCGCGGCGATGCCGATGTCGTGTTCGTGCACGATCGCGTCGCGGAGGACAAATTCCTGGCCGAGGGCTTTGCGACCAGGCGATACGATGTGATGTACAATGATTTCGTCATCGTCGGGCCCAAGGCCGATCCGGCGCGGATCGCCGGCGACCGGGATGTCGCGGATGCCTTGCGCAAGATCGCCGCGACCAAGTCGGCTTTCGTCTCGCGCGGCGACCACTCCGGGACGCATGAGGCCGAGTTGCGGCTCTGGAAAGAGGCCGGCATCGATCCCGCTTCCGCGAAAGGCCAGTGGTATCGCGAGATCGGCCAGGGCATGGGTCCGGCGCTCAACATGGCCGCGGCGTCGAATGCCTATGTGCTGTCCGACCGCGGCACCTGGCTGTCGTTCAAAAATCGCGGCGAGCTCGCCGTGCTGACCGAAGGCGACAAGCGACTGTTCAATCAGTATGGCGTGATGCTGGTCAATCCGGCGAAGCATCCGACCGTAAAAGCCGCGGACGGACAGGCCTTCATCGACTGGCTGGTTTCACCGGCGGGGCAGTCGGCCATCGCCGGCTACAAGGTGGGCGGCGAGCAGCTATTTTTCCCCAACGCCGCGCACTAGCAGAAACGCGATCGTGCTGACGCTGACGCTCAGCGCTAGCAGGATCACACCGAGGCCGAGACCGAGCGCCAGTTCGCCCTTGCTGGTCTCAAGCGCGATCGCGGTCGTCATGGTTCGCGTGTAGCCGCTGATGTTGCCGCCCACGATGATGATGGCGCCGACCTCTGCGATGGCGCGGCCGAAGGCGGCGAGGAACGCGGTGAGCAGCGAGGTGCGACCCAGCGAGAAAACCAGCGCGAGGCTGCGCAGGCGGGACAGGCCGTCGGTGCGGATCAGGTCGGCATACTCCACCCACAGCAGCGCGACCGGACGATGCACCAGCGCGACCACGATCGGCGTGGCCAGGATGACCTGCGCCACGACCATCGCCGTCGGCGTGAACAACAGGCCGGCGAAGCCCAGCGGTCCCGATCGCGACAGCAGGAGATAAAGCCCGAGGCCGACCACGACCGGCGGCAGGCCGAGACAGGCATTGGCGAGCACGATCACCACCTGCCGACCACGAAATCGGGATATCGCAAGCCAGCCGCCGATCGGCGCTCCGATCAGAAGCGCGAGCAGGCTCGCAAACAGGCTGATGCGCAATGACAGTGCGACGATGCCAAGCAGGACCGGATCGCGGCTGGCGATCAGTGAAGCTGCCGCCGCGATCGACTGTGCGAAGTCATTCATGCCGGCCTAACAGCCACGTTTTGCCCCGCGCGACACGCGCATTGCCAATCTTGCGAGGAGCGATCGATCGCTCAGGCCGGCGCGCCGTTCTTGAGCAGCTTCGTCACGGCGGCAACCAGCTCATCGGGCGAGAACGGCTTGTTCAGCAGCACGCTGTCGGGCACGCCTCGGGTCGGCCACTCGTCGCCGCCGCCGCCGGTGATGTAGAGCACAGGGAATGACGGATCGATCTCGCGGGCGCCGCGCGCCACACGCCAGCCGTCGAGCCGACCGAGCAAGCGGATGTCGGTGACCAGCGCGCTGTATTTGGTGCGGAATGCCTTCAGCAGCGTCAGAGCTTCTTCGCCCGAGCCTGCGATCGCCGGCTCATAGCCGCCGTCCCTCAGGGCGTCCTCTACCATCATCTGAAGATCACGATCGTCTTCGATGACGAGAATGATCGGCACGTCTTGCAAAGCAATCCCCCAGAAATCAGCCGGGTGCGCCCGGCTCAGCGAGCATATGCAGCAAATAGTGGCTACCGTTTGCACGGCATCCCCAGTAAAAATACGGGTATCAGACGCGTCCTATTCGTCGGCGAATTCGTCTTCTTCGTTGACCCCCGCCTTACCCCGCGGGGCCGGCTTTCTGCCGCCAAGCGATCCTGTGACATAAGGTTCGCGCGCTGCATAGGGGCTACGGCCGCCGGCACGCGCCGCGACCTCTTCGCCGGAGACGGCAGCGGGCTGGCAGATCAGGCGCCGGCTGGCACGGCGCATCAGATCCACATGGATGTGGTCGTAGTGATAGACGTTGGAACCCGGTGCCAGCACCGTGGTGAATTGCTGGCAGGCGGCGGCCTGGACATCGCGCAGAAAGCCCTGCTCCTCCGGCAGGCCTTTCCAGCCATCCTTCACCGAGATGCGGCGGCCATCAGCGAGCGTGAAGGCCGCGATATCGAGCGCATTGCCGAAGGCGTGCTCGGAAATATGCGCATGCGAATTGCCGTTCATGCCGCGGCAGGAATAGGCCGAGATCTGCTTGATCTCGACGACGCGCGCGCCGAACCAGCGCTGCGCCGCCGGCTGCACGGAATCGGCGAGCCAGCGCTCCAGCGCCGAGACGATCGGACACGCCAGCGTTGCGGCAGGCTTCACCGCGACCGGGCCGACCGTCATCACCGGATTGCCGCCGGACGGGCCGAGCCGCGGCGGCGGTGCCGCGCCGGATGGCTGCTGGGAATAAGGCGCGGCCGCGCCCTCGCGCTGCGGATTGCGGGGCAGACCCGGATAATAAGGTCGCTCGCCGCTGGCATCGGGCGAGCCGTCTGGCGGCAGGTCGATCTCGCCCTGCTGCGGCGGGACGCCGGGCGCCGACAGCGACACCGGTCCGTTCGGTTGGCTGCCATAGTTCGGCTGGCCGACGGCCTGTTCGGAGTACGGCGCCTGCGCGGGCGGCGGGCCCGGCTGACGATTGATCGGCCAACGCGGCTGGTTGCCGACCGACGCCGGCGGACGCAGGTTGTCGTCGGCAAATCCGTAAGCCGAACTGGCTTCGCCGAGCGCGGCGACCTTGAGCGGAAACTCGGCGCCGCAGACGCCGGGGCCGGAAATCGGATCGATGCGGACGAGGTCCGGGCCTTCCTTGACCGCGCCTGATTTCAGGCATGCGGCCTCGGCCTCGGCCCGCCACGGTTCGCGCTCGGCGGTCTGGAACAGACCGCGGCCGCAACCAGCAAGCGACACAAGGACAAGGGAGCCGACGAGATACAAACGAACTCCACGCGTCATGGCGCGGAGGTTCTGCGAATTTGATTAAAGACTCTTCAACGCACTTCGACTGTTCGATTTCAGTGCCTTTAACCATGCGGCGGAACCGGCAGGGCAATTCGCGCGACCGCATCGATCTCGCTGTGTCATCAACTGTGGCGAATGCTTCGCATCACGTCGCAGCGGAGCGAGGTGATCGCCACCGCATTGTTGTGATCGAGAAGGCATGGAGGTTCGACATCCTGTGCCCGGCATCGTCATTCACCTTTTGATTGTATTTGCACGCACCACAATCTTTCTGAGACCTGACAGACGGTATCCGGGACCGGCAGCCTGACCGCAACCCGCAACGCCGCGGAATTTATTTGCGGATGCTTCAACGTCTTGATTCGCCGCCTGTTTGAGCCACGCATCGCAATGCGGCATCACACGGGAACACGGAGCTTGGCAGCAAGGCTGACTTTTTCGGCCAGGAACCTCTTGCTAGCTTTTGCGTTAATGCGGGCAGCGTTGTGAGCCAAGGGAGCTTCCCAATGGATTTCGCGAGTCCTCTGCTGAGCAAGCTGAGCATTGTGGCCGCGTACATCGCGTTCGCCTTCGTCGGCGCCATCATTCTCGGCGTGTTCTAAAGCATTCGACCAGGCCCTGAGTTCAGCGCCCGGCGGCCGCCCCCGCCGGGCGCTTTGCTTTTTTGCGATAGCTTATTCCACCCTGAGGAGCGCGCATCGCGCGCGTCTCATCCGGTTACAAATTGGACAGCTGCGCTCAGGAGCGCGGCTCGCCCCGAAGCTGCCCCTGCGTGATCACGCGCTGCCGCGCGTGCGAGACGCGGACCCAGTCGGCACCGGTGCAATAGACGCGGCCGAGCGCGCAGGACGAGACCCGCAGCCTGTCGGCGCCTTTCAATTCGATCGTGCCGTAACGGATGTTGCCGCTGTCCCGGCTGTAGACGCCGCCATTCCAGCGCGCGTCCGTCTTCGGCTTCATGTTGATCAGCACCGCTTCACCGAGATCGCGCGTGGTCCTGTCGAGCGCGTAGCCGCACAGCGCCGTGCCGCAGAGCCGGATGCGCACCAAATTGTTGGCTTCGGTCTGCCAGTCGCCGATCGGACCGTCGTCCGGTTCGTCGGCCTCGCGCGAGACGCGCATCACCGGCGGCGCCGGACGCGCAGACGCTGCGGGCACCGCGGCCGGCGGCGGAGGCGGAGCTGCGACGACCGGCGCTGGCTGGAGCGTCATCACGCGCGGCGGCGACGGCGCTGACGGTGGCGGCGCGGCAGCGGGGACGACTGGAGCGGGCTTGTAAACGATGACCGGGGGAGGCGCGGGAGGTGCTGCTGGCACAGGCGTGGGCAGCGCGCTCGCGGCCGGCGTGGCCGGAATCGCTGCCGTCGTCGCCGGCGTGGGCACCGGCTTCAGCGTGCGGCTGTTGTCCCCGCCGTCGTTGCGCCTGGAGCCGCCCGAGACCGAGACGCAGGACAACGAGCGGCAGCGCGTCGAATCCAGATGGACGCGGTGGCCGCCGATCGAGAACGAGATGCCCTCACCGGCATGGGCGAACGGCGTGATCAGCATCAGCGCGACGAGCAGGCACAAGCGCTTCATCGAAGCCTCCAAAACATCCGACGACGCTAGGGGCGGCCTGCTCGCGGCGCAGTGATCTCCGTCACCGTGGCGGGCCATTCGGCTCAGCCCGGCAACGTGATGCGCATCACAGAAGCGGGAACCGATGGCGCGTAGCGTCCGGACCTATCGATGCCCCCCGCTCAACGCCATGGAGACTTAAGATGAAGAAGCTCGTTGCGATCGCCGCGCTGCTGATGGCCACCACGTCAGCGCATGCCGGCGGCACCGGCATCACCTTCCAGATCGACGGCCAGCGCATCCATGTCGAGGCGCCGCGCAATTGCAGCGCGCTGTCCTGCATCCGCATCTCGGCGCCGGGCTATAGCGGCACGATCGGCGGCATCAGCAAGAATCTCGGCTCGAGGTCCGACGACGATGACGATATCGCCTCGACGAGCTCGCCGTCACCCGCGCCGCCGGCCGCGCCCGCTGCTACGCCGGTTCAGGCCGCGGCGCCACAGCCGGCCGCGCCGCCGGCCGCGGTCCCGCCGCCTCCGCCGCCCCCTGCGCCGCCGGCAACGGTTGCGACCACGGCCCTCGCGCCGGTTGACGCCGCGCCCGCTACGCCTGCACCGGCCCCGGTCGCCGCGCAGCCCGCGCCGCAGCCGCAAGCCGCTCCAGTTGCCGCAGCACCAGCGGCGGCGCCAACCGGACCGATCGGCGTCTGGGCCACCGAGGAGAACAAGGGCAACGTCCGCGTCGAGGCCTGCGGCGCCAATCTGTGCGGCTACTCCGAGAAGACCAACGAGCGCATCCTGATCAACATGAAGCCCGACGGCAGCAAGTGGAGCGGCCGCATCCATGATCCCGACTCCGGCCGCAACTACGACTCGACGATCGCGATGAAGGGCCCGAATGCGATGCGCGTGCAGGGCTGCGCCTTCGGCGGCATGTTCTGCGGCGGCCAGACCTGGAAGCGGGTCAGCTAGAACGCCAACCCAGAAGAATCTGATGTCCGCTGCCGCGCAAACGGCGAGCGGACATCAGGTTTTCTGCCAGTCCGACGATCGCTTCATGTCGATCGCCGGACGCGCTATAAGCGCAGCAGTGTCGAGTTGAATCGAACCTGCAGGCGGCTTGCAATGGCGATGACGGCTCTTGAACTCGGTCTCCGGGGCGCGGTGGTCGCGCTGTTCCTGGTGGTTTGCGCGGTGCTGCTGCTGCGTTACGCGGCGGTGCATCGCGCCGCGCATCTCGGTGCCGCGATGGGCGTGGCCGGCGCGGCCTACGCGATTTCGACCGCACCGTTCTTTCCCGCATCGTCATTCGGCTGGAGCTCTCCGTTCATCGCCTTCGCGATGGGCTCGCCGGTGATTTTCTGGCTATGGGCGCGCGCGATGTTCGTCGAGCGGTTTGCGCTGCGGCCCTGGCACGCGGCGGTGTGGACGCTGCTCGCCGGCCTTGGTGTCGTGAGCCACAATTGCTGGACGATCTGGCCCGATCTCGCCGGGCCGTGCGGCCGCGCCCTGGCGCTGGCGACGATCGCCTTCGCCGTGCTCGGGATCGCGCAAATTCCGAAGGGATGGCGCACCGCCGTGACCACGGCACGCGGCCGGATCCTGATCGCGCTGCTGATCGGCATCGGCCTTCAGATGATGTTCGCCGCGGCGGCCGGGCTCGCCGCGATTCCGACCCGGTCGATCAGCCTCAGCGCCGCGCTCGCGCTTGGCGCATTCGCGCTGATCGCGATCTGGATGATGCTGTTCGATCCGCCCGAGAGCCAGCCGGCGGTTGCCGGCGCCCGCGGCGGAAGTGGCCAGGCCGCACCGGTCGCGCGTTCGCTCGCCAATGCCGGTCCGCCGCCGTCCAGCCAGGCCGCGCTCAATCACCTCAAGCACCTGATGGCGACCGAGCGGACCTATCGGCAGGAGGGGCTGACCATCGGCGTGCTCGCGGTCAGGCTCGGCATGCCGGAATACCGGCTGCGGACGCTGATCAATGACGGGCTCGGCCACCGCAACTTCAACGCCTTCCTCAACCGCTATCGGCTCGACGAAGCCAAGGCGGCGCTCGCCGATGCCGGCCAGGCCGAGATGCCGGTGCTGACGATTGCGCTCGATGCCGGGTTCCAGTCGCTGGCGCCGTTCAACCGCGCCTTCAAGGCGGACACCGGGCTGACGCCGACCGAGTTTCGGCGCCGGGCGATGGCCGCGCAAACCACGGACGCGGAAATCGCTCGGTCGGGGTGAGAAAATCACTCCTCGATTTCAGAAATCGATAGGCTTGCGGCCCCACAATCTGCCTAGCTGTGCCGGCACAGGCGCGGATCGCGCCAAGGCGTGACATGACAACATGACCTGGCAACGTGATCTGGCAAGCGGAGTTCGACGGCCGATGAAGCACTTTTTTACCGCGGCAAAACTGCTGGCCCTCGACCTGGCCTCGACCCTCGTCTTTCTTGTTCTGTTCCTGCTGACCCACAACACCGCGCTCTCGGTCGGTATCGGCATCGCCTTCGGTGTGACGCAGATCGGCATCCAGATCGTACGCCGGAGGCGGATCGACACCATGGAATGGCTGAGCCTGTTCCTGGTCGTCACCGCCGGCACCGCGACATTGCTCACGAATGACCCGCGCTTCGTGCTGTTCAAGCCGAGCGTGATCTACGCAATCGTCGGCGTCGTGATGCTGAAGCGAGGCTGGCTCAACCGCTATCTTCCCGAGATCGCGCAGAGGTCGTGCCCGATGTCGCCGTCATGGTCGGCTACGCCTGGGCAGCCCTGATGTTCGCCTCCGCCGCCGTGAACGCCTTCGTCGCGCTGACCTGCGAGATCACGACATGGGCTGTCGTGATGCCGATCTTCGGCATCGTGAGCAAGATCGTGGTGTTCCTCGGCGGTTTTGCCGCGCTTCGGCTCATCGCCAGGCGCCGCATCCGCGCCATGCCCGAAGCCCAGCGCGAGGCCGTGCTCGCGCTCGAGGGGGCTCCGGCGGCGGCGACACCGTAGGCGCTGACGTTACCCGTCGGCGTGTGGCTAACGAAACAAACCAGCGTGCGACGAAACCATTTTGCCGTGCGCACGAAGAATTACCGAAACCAAGCCTCCCTCATGATGGGCTCGACGACGCGCTGCATCGGCGCGCTCACCACAAGGGGGACATCATGGCTTTCACCGCTTCCGTGCTTCGTCACGGCAAACTTCTGACGGCAACCGCGTTCACGCTCGGTCTGTTGACCTCCGCGTCCTACGCCTACACCGACGAGCAGCAGCAGATGTGCACCGGCGACGCGATGCGGCTGTGCAGCTCGGAAATTCCCGATGTCGATCGCGTCACCGCTTGCATGGTCCGGCAGCGCGCGCTGCTCAGCGACGGCTGCAAGGCGGTGTTCCACTACGTGCCCCCCGCAACCGCCGCGCAGCCTGCAAGCTATGCGCCCGCGGCCAGGCCGGCGAAGCCACTCAACATCACGCCGCACAAGCGCGGCTAAGCAAAACCCCAACAGCGAGCGGGCACCGCGCTTCCTTCCGGGAGTGCGGTGCTTGATCGTTCGGGGCCGTCATGACAACAAGGCAGGACCGTTCATTCGGCATTCAGCCTGACGCGGCTCAATTGCCGATCCCCAATGCCTCCCGGGAATCGATGGTGATGCGCCGCGCCTTCCTTTACGCGCTTCTGCTTGGTGCCGGCGTCACGATCGGTTGGCATGCAACGGCCAATGCCGCGCCGGACCTGATGCAGCTCGCGCAAGCGCAGCCTGCACCGGCGCCTTCGGCCGCCCCGGCACCGAGTGCGACACCGTCAACGCCAGCGCCTGCCCCCGCACCGGCCGTCGCGTCGCAGGCCGCCGCGCCCGAGCCGATCGGCAACGTCGCGACACTGACCGGCACCGCTACCGTCACGCGCAACAACACCACGACGCAGCTGCAGATCCGCGACGATATCTTCGCCAATGACGACGTCGCCACATCGGCGACCTCCTCGCTCGGCATCACCTTCAACGACGGCACCACCTTCAACCTGCGGGCCAACGCCAGGATCACGATCGGCAATTATGTCTACGAGGACGGCGGCCAACAGAACAGCGCGCTGTTCAACGTCGCCAAGGGCACGGCGGCGTTCGTCGCCGCTGCCGTCGCCAAGACCGGCGACATGAAGATTTCGACGCCGACCGCAACGCTCGGCATCCGCGGCACCACCGGCCTTGTCGAAGTGCCGGAAGGCGCGACCGCGACCAGCACCAATGTCGACATCAAACTCTATCCCGACGCCGACGGGCATGTCGGCCGCATCGAGGTCAATGACCGCGGCGGCGCCTCGCTCGGCGTGCTGACGCGCGGCGCGAGCGGGTTTGCGATTCGTCCAGGCACCGGCGGCGCCCGCTTCGCCGCGGTGCCGCTGACGATCTCGCCGCAACAGATGAGGCGTGACCAGGGCTTCGTGCGCGCGGTGCATTCCGCACAGACGTTGGGCCGTCAGGTCGTGAGCGAGCAGCGCGACTTCCGCCGCGCCAATCCCGACTTCCGCAGGGCCAACCCGGCCGCGCCGTATCCGAATCGCGGCCAGCCGGTGCAGCCGAACCCGCAGCGCCAGAACGGCCTGCCGGGCCAGAACCGCAACGCTCCGCAGCAGCCGGGTCAGCAAAACCACCCTGGTCAGTTGCAACAGCCCGGTCAGCCGAACCGTCCGGGCCAGCCGCGGCAACCGGGCACGCAACCGGGCACACCTGGCCGGCAGGGCTCGCAGCAGCAGCCGGGCACGCAGCAGCAAGGCGGCGCACAACACGCGCTGCCCGGCCAGCCCGGCGGCACGACGCTGCCGCACGCGCCGGGCGTCCAGACGCCAGCCGGACAGCAGCCGGCGGGACAACAGCCCGCGCGTCAGGGCGGCGCGACGCAGCCCGGCGGACAACAATCGCCTGCACGTCAAGGCGGCCTGCAACCCGGTCGCACACCGATGCCGGGCGGCGTGCGCCAGCCAGGTCAACCGGGTCAGCCGGGCGTGCCGCGACAGGGCGCGGCGCAGCCTGCGCCGCAGGCACCCGGCCAGGCGCGGCCCGGCATTCAGCAGGCCGCACCAGGTCCGCGTCCGGGCGTACAACGGCCCGCAGTGCAGGCACGCCCCGCCTTCCAGCAACGGCGGGCGCCGCCGCTGCGCGCCGCGAAGCCGCCGCCCAGGGACAAGCGTCACAATTGATCGATCACAGCCATGTCGTGCTCGCCTGAGCGTCCTGGACGAGCTTCTGCGACCCAACGCGCGAGCGTGGCACCGGCGAGGACGCCGGCGCCACACTCCAATCGACGAATTGCGAACGGCAGATCAGCCTCGCCTAGTGATCACGGCCTCCAGATATTCGCTGGGGATGACCAGCGTTCCATCCTTGGCGACGTTGAACTGGTCCATCAGGCCGAGCAGGTCGGCGGCGAGCAGCTGCTGCTTGACGGCATCGATCGCCCCGAAGGCTTTCAACACCGGACCGTAATAGGTGCGGAAGATCTTGAGGAAATGCTCGCGCGACCGGTAACGGAAATTGAAGTGCCTGCGTTTGGCGTCAACCGTGGCCTTCGCGCCGAACAGGGCGGCGAGATGCGCCTCGGTGCCCCATAGCGCGGGAGATTTGACGCCCGGCGTCGGCGGCACATATTTGCCGATGGCCTTGAACACCTGGCCGATGAAACCTTCCGGCGTCCAGCTCGCAAGGCCGATCTTGCCGCCGATGCGGCAGACACGGCGCAATTCGTTTGCCGCTTGCTGCTGGTCGGCGGTGAACATCACACCGAATGTCGACAGCACGACATCGAAGCTCGCATCCGCAAACGGCAGCTTCTCTGCGTCCGCCTCCTGGAACGTGACCGGCAGCCGCTCCGCGGCCGCACGTTCGCGGCCGCGCTCGAGCAACGCTCCGACGTAATCGGTCGAGACCACGTCGGCAAAACGCCGCGCCGCGGCCAGCGTCGCGTTGCCGTTGCCGGCGGCGACGTCGAGCACCATTTGATTGCTGCGCAGGTCGACTGCCTCGCAGAGCGTTTCGCCGACGATTTGAAGCGTGGTGCCGACGATCGCGTAGTCGCCCGAGCTCCAGGTGGCTTGCTGGCGTGCCTTGACGGCAGCGAGGTCGACGGTGGGCATTTCGGTCTGAACGTTCATGTGTATCTCCTTTGAAAATATCGTGCTGCTCACGGCGAGGCCGCTGGTTTCGCCGCAAGTCCGCGGTTGCGCCAAAAGGCGTCATGACGTGCAATGACTTCAATGTGCTGCGAGCTAGCTCCGACGGTCGAGCACGACCGGGATGGTGGATGCGGCAACAATGCTCCAATCCGAACGATGTCTGCAGCCGTGCCCGCTGCGCTGAGGCCAAGCCGCCTGCTGCGCTGGCCCTGCACGATGCTCCCGAACGGCAGGCTCCTCGGCTCTGGTGAACACGGGTGAGGACAAACCCGCGATCATCAGCCCGAGCAGTGCGCTTCGAATGATCGGCCGAGAGCTGCGGTTACCGGCGGCCTTCGACCGCAGGTCGCCGGGCTCGCGCGGCATCAAGCGACTGGCCTGCCGCTCGCGGCGTGCGAGCATCCCTGCGACCGACTGATTGACGATCCGGCGGATGCGCAAAAGCAGAATGGAAAAATGCCTTCGCGCCGGATTGGAAAAGGACTCCATGAATGAAATCGGCATAATCGTTTCCTTGATCGAAGTGTGATGGCGCACCGGATAATGGTTGGGCCGGGATGCGCCATGCGACGCCTCGCAGGCGTCATTCGGCTGCAATGGGCGGTTGGACGGGATCACCGCGCACCACCACTGTGGTCGCGACCTTGTAGAATTCCTCGCCCGGCATGCCGACGCAGCGCGCATGATCCCGGATCGAGTCACCGTCACGCGCCTCGTAGATGCAGAAAGTGCCAATGCGACCATCTGCCTCATGCACCACGTAACTGCGGATCCAGCGGACGCGGTCCGGCATCTGCTCGTCGCCAATCCTGGCGGACGTTGCGCCGGCGAATTCCAGCTCGGCCATGTTTGCCCAGGCGCTCGGACGGCGAATGACATAGAGTTCCATCGAAATCTCCTCGGTTGCGACGGTTGATGGCAAGCTGCGGTGATCGCGGCCATGGTCAGCTATAGTCGTCGCCAACGCCAACTGTCCTTACCGCGGGCTGACCATTGTCTGATCTTTGCCTGAACCTTTTCCGGCGTCCCCGGACCCATACACATGGCATTCTCGTTTGGACTGTTCGAGCTTGATGAAGCTGGACGCGTGCTGCTGTGCGCGCGGCAGGAAGTCGCTTTGCAGCCGCGTGTGTTCGATCTGCTGGTCTACCTTGTCCACCACCGCGAGCGGGTCGTCTCCAAGGACGAGCTGCTCGAGGCTGTCTGGCCGGACGTCACGGTCACCGACAACTCACTGCAGCGGGCGGTGAGTTCGTTGCGCGCCGCGCTGCGCAAGGGCGGCATGGAGGGCGCGATCCGGAATCTGCCGGGCAAGGGATATCGGTTCTTCATTGAGTCCGAGATCAGGCAGCCGGAACGCATTGACCACAAGCAAGTCGATGACGCCGTCGGTGCAATCGGCCTCGGCCGACGCGCGGCGGCCGCGCAATTGTGGCTGCAGGCAGCGACCCTGTTCGCGAGCGCGGATGAAGACGGCCGGCTCAACGCTGAGGACTTGCACCAATGGGCGCTTGCCCTGCAATGCCTCGGCAGGACAGCGGCAGCGATTCCGATTCTGGTTCGCGCGGTCGCCGCGCGCAGCGAGGCCGGCGACGCTGCCGGCGCAGCGGTCGACGCAATCGCGCTCTCGGGCCTGCATTTCGAGAGCGGTCAGGCCGCGATCGGAAAAGGCTGGCTCGCGCGCGCCGAAGATTGGGCCTCGAGGCTCGACGATCCTCCGACGACGGCCCTGCTGTTATGGATGAAGTCCAAACTGGCTGCCTTCGATGGCGAGCCGGAACAGGCACTCGCGTTGGCCGACGCGGCCTACACCGCCGTCCGATACAAGGATGCGCTCAACATCGAAGCTCTGAGCCTGGCCTATCGCGGCTTCTATCGGCTCTGCCTCGGCGACACGCATGGCGGACTGGCCGATCAGGATCATGCCGCCGCGGTCGCCCTGTCCAGCACCAATCTGGATCCGATCATGGGCGGCAGCCTCTATTGCAACATTCTGTGGGCAGCCCGAATGTTCGGAGATTGGGCGCGGGCCGACCAGTGGACGCGGAGCTACCAGAATTTCTGTTCGAGCAGCGGCATGGAACTGACAGGTTCATGCCAGCTGCATCGTGCCGAGGTGCTCGGCATCAGGGGTTCGCTCGACGAAGCGCTGGCTCGGATTCAGGACGCGCTCGCGCGCCTGACCAGCGATGCGCCGTGGTCGATGGGCGATGCCAACCGGGTGCTGGGCGATATCCTGGCTGCAATCGGCAATGACGACGCAGCGTTCGAAGCCTACGACAGGGCTTACACGATGGGTTGGTGCCCGGAGCCGGGCCGCGCGATGTTGCTGCTCGCAAGAGGCGAAGCGGAAGCCGCCCATGCGAGTCTCGAACGGAGCTTGATCGGCAAGACCTGGTGGACCCTGCAGCGGCGGGGAATCCTGCTCGCGCATCTGGCGCTGGTTGCGGCACACACGCATCGGACCAGTCAGGCGAAGGCATTGATCTGCGAACTTTCGGGAAATCCTGATCGCTGGCCGATGCCCTCGATCCGCGCGCTCACCAACGAAGCGCAGGCGATCCTCGCGCTCTCCCGGCAAGACCATGAGACAGCAATGCGGCATCTCCACCTCGCCCGCCAGCTATGGTCCAGCATCGAAGGGCGGGTTCAGATCGTACGGCTCAGGCTGCAGATTTCCAGGCTCCAGCTGGCGCACGGGGACGTTCACGGCGCCATGGCGGAAGTTCATGCGGCACAGCTTCTGGCAAATGAATTGGGTTCGCCCAAGCGCGTTGCCGACTGCATCGCGTTGCAGCATGACATTGACGCCTGGCAGCCAGCCGTACGACGCCAGATGTGCGGGTGATCAGGCCGCGCGGCGGAGCCAGTCCCGCACGCGCTCGATAAGGTTCTTGCGCGGGACGGGCCCGACGGCCGTGGCAATGGGTTCGACCCCGCGCGCGGATGACGGCGATGCTTCGGATGCATCGGCCGCCGGCGCCCCTGCAATATGGGACGTCTCCACCATGACCGCCGCCTCGGCAGGCGCCGGGGCGTCAGCGACGACCGGCGTCTCGGCATCCACGGTCACTTCAGTGACTACGGACGCTTCAGCGACCACGGACGCTTCAGCGATCGCCGGCACCTCTGCGGCGGTCGGAGCTTCAGGGTTTGCAGTCGGATCGACGCCCGGCTCCTCTTCGACAAGCCGCGCGCGCCGTCGCTCTGCAGCCGCAACCCGCAACCGCGCGCGCCGCTCGCGCCCGGAGTCCGCCGCGGCCTGCAGCGCGATCGGGCCGACATTTTCCAGGAACGCACGTTCATAGCCGCGCGACAGGCGATCGAGCGCTTCATCGAGCGGCAGCCAGTCGACTTCCCTGATGTCGCTCATCAACGCGCGCACCGGCTTGCCGCCGGCATCCATGCGCCAGTAATGCACCACCTTGGAACGGCCGCCTGAATCATAGACCAGCGTGCCGAGGAATTCGTGCACCTCGACGTCGTGGCCGGTTTCCTCCAGCACCTCGCGCTCGGCGGCGGCGCGCGGCGTCTCACCATCGTCGAGCTTGCCCTTCGGCAGCACC
The DNA here is from genome assembly GCF_054063415.1 of Bradyrhizobium sp. USDA 4011. Lineage (NCBI taxonomy): Bacteria > Pseudomonadati > Pseudomonadota > Alphaproteobacteria > Hyphomicrobiales > Nitrobacteraceae > Bradyrhizobium > Bradyrhizobium sp. USDA 4011. The sequence continues at coordinate 6,736,540 of NZ_JBSSGG010000001.1, read as the reverse complement.
CACTCATTGCGCTTGCGCAGGCGCACGACGGCGAAGCGCTGCGGGGCGTCCCGCCGCAGCACAATGCCTCCCGCCGCCAGAACAGGCGTCCGCGCCATCTCGTGTCCATCAGGTTTGCGATTTAGGATCGTCGCGCGACGATCCCGCATATCTTAAAGCATGATCCGGAAAAGTGGAAACCGGTTTTCCAGGCAGATCGTGCTCAAAGAATGACGCGCAGGAAACAGCGAGATCAGAGTCCATATTTTGACGCGCTTTCTTCACGCGAACCGGTGCCCACTTCGCTCGAAAGCGCTATGAGGGCTTCCGCAACAGCGGTTCGCCGCATTTGATCCGTGTTCCCTCCGCGACATTGCCGCAGAATTCGAAATGGCCGGGCGCGAGCACGATGATGGTCGAGCCGTGCTCGAACCAGCCGAGTTCGTCGCCCTTCTTCACATGCGCGTTACAGGGGAAATCCACCGGGCCCCGCGACTGCGCGTTCAGCGTGACGTCGAGGAAATGCAGGCGGAGGCTCGCCACCAGGATGGCGGCGACCGGAACCAGTGTCAGCGCCTCGCCGGTTGAAAGCTTCGCGCGCAGCACCGCGCGCTCGTTCTTGCAGAACAGCCGCTCGATCCGCTTCAGCGCGATCGGATTGACGTTCCAGACATCGCCATGAATGAACGTGACCTTGTCGATCGCAAGATCATAGGGCGCGTGGAAGCGATGATACATGCTCGAGGTCAGCCGCAGCGTGACGAAGCGGCCGTTGCTGTGCTGCTCCACCAGCGCGGGATCGCCGACCAGATCGAGCAGCGAATAGGGCGCGCCCTTGACCTGGAACAATTGCCCATCCTCGATCCGCCCATGCGCACCGATGATGGCATCCGACGGGCTCGCGATGATGGCGGGATCGGGCACCGCCGGGCGCAGGCCGGGCTTGAGCTCGCGGGTAAAGCAATCGTGCAAACTCTTGAACTCGGTCTTCTTCGCTTCCGACAGATCGAGGTCGGAGAACAGCTTCCAGCAGGCGATCGAGGCGTCGCGCACCAGGGGGTTCTCGACCTTGGAGAACCAACCCATGAAGCGGGTGATCGCCGCCCGCGGAATCCGGTTGGTTAGCAGGAAATTGAGGTCTTCCTGCTGGGTGAATGCCGAGATCAGGCCCTTGGCTGTCATGAATTTGTTAGGTGGCGAGGCTAGCGCTTCTGTCATGGAAACATCCCTTCCGATTCTCTCGCTGTCCGCCGCCGCGCTTGCCGGCGCCGCCGCAGCTTTCCCCAAAATTCAGGCCCGCCTCGCGCTGTCGCGGGCCAAGCACCGCTCGCTGACCGGACATTCCAAGATGTCCAAGATGGTGGCGCGCATGGTGCCGCACTACGAATTCGACATCGACGACTTCTTCCGCTCCGACGGAGCACCGAAGGATGTCGCGATGCAGCGCCAGGACGGCTTCTTCCGCCTCGCCGGCCTCTACGCGGATCGCTACCCCAAGGGCCGCGCGCTGACCGCCGAGGTGACGGAGCGGATCTCCGACCTGCAGTTCACTGAAACCTACCGCGTGCCGTTCCAGTACAGCCGCCTGGTGCGCGAGCATCTCGGCACCTCGGCCTTCGTCGAGGCCTCCAGCGGCGTCACCGTCACCGACCTCGACGGCAATGTGTTCTACGACCTGACCGGCTCGTACGGCGTCAACATCTTCGGCAACGACTTCTACAAGGAGTGCATCGCCGAGGGTGAGAAGCGGGCGCACGCGCTCGGCCCGGTGCTCGGCCCCTACCACCCGATCATTGCCGACAACGTCAGGCGCCTCTGCGAGATCTCCGGCCTCGACGAGGTCTCGTTCCACATGTCCGGCACCGAGGCCGTGATGCAGGCGGTGCGGCTCGCGCGCTACCACACCAAGCGGACCCATCTGGTGCGTTTCGCCGGCGCCTATCACGGCTGGTGGGGCGAGGTGCAGCCCGGCGTCGGCAACCCGGTATCGCCGCACGAGACCTTCACGCTCGCCGACATGTCGGAGAAGACCCTGCATGTCCTGCGCACCCGCAAGGACATCGCCTGCGTGCTGGTCAATCCGCTGCAGGCGCTGCACCCGAACGGCAACGCGCCCGGCGATTCCGCGCTGGTCGACTCGTCGCGCTCCTCCCGCTACGACCGCGCCGCCTACACCGAATGGCTGAAGAAGCTGCGCGAGGTCTGCACCGAGCGCGGCATCGTGCTGATCTTCGACGAGGTGTTCGTCGGCTTCCGCCTCGCCGCCGGCGGCGCCCAGGAATATTTCGGCGTCAAGGCCGACATGGCGACCTACGGCAAGAGCCTGGCCGGCGGACTTCCGGTCGGCGTGGTGTGCGGCCGCAAGGATCTGATGCGCCGCTTCCGCGACGACCGGCCGGCTGACATCTGCTTCGCGCGCGGCACCTTCAACTCGCATCCCTACGTGATGACGGCGATGGACGAGTTTTTGAGCCGGCTCGCCAGCCCGAATTTCCGCTCGATCTACAACGGGCTCGACGAGACCTGGAACGGGCGCGCCACGGCGCTCAACGACCGGCTCAAAGCGCAGGACCTGCCGGTTCGCGTCGGCAACATCTCGTCGATCTGGACGGTCTATTACACCGAGCCGTCCCGGTACAACTGGATGCTGCAATACTATCTGCGGGCCGAGGGACTGGCGCTGAGCTGGGTCGGCACCGGCCGGCTGATCTTCAGCCTGAACTACACCGACGCCGACTTCGCCGAGGTCGCCGACCGCTTCGTCGCGGCAGCCGAGAAGATGAAGCGCGACGCCTGGTGGTGGCACAAGGAAGGCCTCACCAACAAGAACATCAAGCGGCAGATCCTGAAAGAGATGGTCGCCGTGAGGTTCGGGCGCTGAGCCCTCATCGGCCCTGACGCATCCACGGCCTTCCGTCACCTCTCCCGCTTGCGGGGGAGGTCGGATCGCATCGAACGATGCGATCCGGGTGGGGGCTCCCTCCTTACAAAGATTATCGCAAGGGGCGAAACCCCCACCCCACCCCTCCCCCGCAAGCGGGAGAGGGAGCGCAGTCCCGTCGTTGCAAATAGCTCGGCCAAGTCTGTTCACAGGAACCCTAGAGACGTAGATGCCCGGGACAAGCCCGGGCATGACGCATATCGGAAAGATATTGGAGCAACGATCAGGCGTGCTTGACGTGCTTCTCGAGACCCGGATCGATCAGCTCGCCCTTCATCAGGAACAGCGGCGCCTTGTGGTAGAGCTTGAGGTCGTTGAAGGGGTCGGTGACGATCTTGGTCATCCAGACGAGGCCGGTCTCGATGTCGCGGATGAAGAACAGGTGGACGGTTCGGAACAGGAGGCCGCCGATGCCAACCGCGAGCCAGACCTTGGCCACCTGACGGGTGAAGTCGCCCATCGTGACCCAGGGCTTGAACAGGCCGAACAGGGTCGGATCGAAGTACAGCACCATCGGCGACAGCGCCCAGATCGCCATCAGTACGACCTTGCGCTGCAGGTTGTAGCCGACCTTGATGTCTTCCTTGTGCTCGTGGGTCGCCTGGTTGACGTGGTCATACCCCTTCGGTTCGAAGAAGAAGTGACCGGCCTGGCGCGAGGTCATCGAGACCAGCCAGCCGACCAGTGCCGACACGACCGGATCGAAGAACAACATCACATAGGCGAACAGGAAGCTCAGTGCGCTGACGAAGTGCAGGCTCTGGTTGATCCGGCTGTGGTGGTAGAAGCGATGGTCATCCCAGCGCTGGGTACGCAGCTCTTGCAGAAAATTCTTGATCATTGGTTCCCCCAACATCTTTCGGGACAGGATTTACAGGGATTCGATGTATCGCGTGTGACATCATCATAATGACATATGACAATGCGGAGCGACGCCTTGACGCAACCGGAGAAGGGTCTCGCCTCATCCCGGCGAGGTCTGCGGGGATGAGGCGAAGGAGATCGTAGTCTCCCGGCTTGGGGCGCGCTGTGCGCCACCTCACCCGGGAGGACCGGCGGGCTGAGCCGCCTGGCCAACCGCCTCAGGCGGCTTTGGCGACGTCCGCCTTGCGGAAGCGGACCAGCGAGAAATGGCCGAGCGGCGGGATCAGGCGGCGCTCCGCGAGCTCCATGCCGCGCGCGCCGGCCAGCCACTTGGTGTAGCGCGACCAGGCGAATTCGGCGGTCCGGAACCCGAGCGGGCGCACCACCGGCTGCAGCTTCTGCTCGATGAAGCGGCGGACGCCGGCATCGGCGCTGACGCGGGTCAGGATGATCAGTTCGCCGCCCGGACGCACCACGCGGGCGAACTCGTCGAGCGCGGCTTCCGGGTTCGGCACCGCGGACAGCACGTACTGCGCCATCACCACGTCGAACGAATCGTCGGGGAATTCGAGCTTCTCGGCGTCCATCACCGCGAGGCCCTCGACATTCTTCAGGCCCTGCTCGGCAACCCGCTTCTTGGCCTTCTCGAGCATCGCCTCGGAGATATCGGTGCCGAAGATGCGCACATTCTGGCTATAGAGCGGCAGCGAGATGCCGGTGCCGACGCCGACCTCGAGCACACGGCCACCGATCTTGTTGGTGGCCTGGATCGCAGCCTGCCGGCCCTTGCTGAACACGCCGCCGAACACGAGGTCGTAGATCGGCGCCCAGCGGTCATAGGCCTGCTCGACCGTTTCGCGGTCGAAGTCCATGGAACGGTCGGCGCCCAGCTTGATGATTTCAGCCATAGATAAGTCTCTCGTCTTTCGTTCGTTTGAGCTGTTAATTCGGAACCGCACTGCGGCCGGCAACGCGGCGGGCGGGCCGCGGCGCGCGGCTCGGCTGCAACGTGGCCAGATTGCCGATGAACTGACGCGCACTGTTTTCCCAGGAACGCTCCAACGCAAAATTGCGGCAGTCGGCGCGCGACATGTTCAGCGCGCGCAGGCAGGCGCTGCGCAGATCGTTGTCGATGGCGCCGATCGGATGATCCGCGATGACGTCCTTCGGGCCGGTGACCGGGAACGCCGCGACCGGCGTGCCGCAGGCCAGCGCCTCGAGCTGCACGACGCCGAAGGTGTCGGTCAGGCTCGGGAACACGAAGACGTCGGCGGCGGCGAGGTGCGAGGTCAGATCCTGGCCCTTCTTCTCGCCCAGGAAAATCGCGTCGGGATATTTCTGCTCCAGCGCGGCCCGTTGCGGGCCATCGCCGACCACGACCTTGGAGCCCGGCAGATCCAGCGACAGGAAGGCGTCGAGATTCTTCTCCACCGCGACGCGGCCCATGGTCATGAAGATCGGACGCGGCAGGTCGAGCAGCGCCGGTTGATCCGGATTGAAGATTTTGGTGTCGACGCCGCGGGTCCAGAAGCCGAGCTTGCGGAAGCCGCGCTCGGCAAGCTCTGATCGCAGCGAGTCTGTCGCGACCATCGTCATCGATCCGGCCGCGTGGAAGTGGCGCAGCACGGCATAGCCGACGCTATCGGGAATCCCGGTGCGCACTGAAACATATTCCGGGAAGCGCGTCGTGTAGGATGTGGTGAACGCGAGCTTGTTGCGCCGGCAATAGCCGCGCACCGCCCAGCCGATCGGTCCTTCGGTCGCGATGTGGATCGCCTCGGGCGCGGCCTCCTCGATCCGGCGCGCGATCTCGCGGCGGTTCGGCAGCGCCATGCGCAGGCCCGGATAGGTCGGCACGCCGACCGACCGGAAGCCGTCGGGGGTGAGGAATTCGATCTCGGCGCCGAGGGTCGCTGCGCTGCGCGCAAGCGACGTCAGCGTCCGAACCACGCCGTTGACTTGCGGATGCCAGGCATCGGTCGCAACGAGTATGCGCATCGCAGGAGACCCAAATCGTTAATCTTGATTCTGCTCGCACGACGTTCTGACATGGATGTTTCAAACGTATGACGTCATCGAAATGTTAGGTTGATTTTCACGGCGAACTGCCGGTTTTTCGTGTAACATGACAGCCAGATGTCAGAGCAGCAGAGTGAACATCCCGGCACCACGCGCCGCAGGCTCAAACGGCGAAACTCGTCGCTCCTGATCCTGGCGGCCGGCATCTTCGTGTTTGCCGCCGCCGCAGGCGTGCTGTTCTACGGGCTGCGTCCGGTGACGCTCAAGATCGCGGTCGGCCCGACCGGCAGTGACGACGTCAAGCTCATCCAGGCGTTCGCGCAGGCCTTTGCGCGTGACGGCAATTCGGTGCGGCTGAAGCCGGTCACGACACAGGGCGCCGCCGAAAGCATCGCGCTGTTCACCGCGAACAAGGTCGACCTCGCGGTCGTGCGCGGCGATCTCAGTCTGCCGGCGAGCGCCGAGGCGGTTGCGATTCTGCGCAAGAATGTCGTTGTGCTGTGGGCACCGTCGGGCGGGAAAGGCAAGCCGCGGTCTGCGAAGATCAAGAGCATCGACGATCTCCCGGGCCACAAGGTCGGTGTCATCGGCAGCACCCCGGCCAACGTCACGCTGCTGCGCGTGATCCTGACCGAGTCCGGCGTCAACCCCGACAAGGTTGCGATCAGCCAGTTCACCGTCAACAAGGTCGCCGATCTGGCGCGCGATCCCTCGCTCGACGCCTACATGACCGTCGGGCCGCTCGACAGCAAGATCACGGCGGAAGCGATCGCGGCGACAGCGGCGGCGCGCGGCGAACCGAAATTCCTCCCCGTCGATGTCTCGGAAGCGATCGCGCAGAAGCATCCGCTCTATGAGTCCGAGGAAATCGCCGGTAGCATCTTCTCCTCTTCGCCGGCCCGGCCCGAGGACAAGATCGAGACCGTCGGCGTCAATCACCTCATCATCGCGCAACATGCGCTGCACGAGGCAACCGTCGGCGCACTCGATCGGCAGTTGTTCACGCAGCGGCTCCAGGTCGCGCGCGACCTGCCGGCGGCCGCCAAGATCGAGAAGCCGGACACCGACAAGGATGCCGCGCTGCCGGCGCATCAGGGCGCGGCCGCCTATATCGACGGCACCGAGCGCACCTTTCTCGAAAAATACTCCGACTACATCTGGGGCGGCATCCTGCTGGTCTCCGGCCTCGGCACGGCGGGCGCATGGCTGCGCCACTACGTGAAACGCGACGAGCGCGAGCGCTACATCACCCATCGCGACGGTCTGCTGACGCTGATCTCGCGGGTGCGCGGCGCCGAGACGCCGGAGGAGCTCGCGGCAATGCAGGGCGATGCGGATGCGCTGCTGCGTGAGGCGCTCGATTGCTACGACGACGGCGCGATCGAGGACGGCGATCTCTCGGCGATCGGGCTGACACTCGAGCAATTCCATCACGCCGTCTCCGACCGCCGCGCGGTGATCAACGGCGACAGGTCGGGCCTGCCGAGGATACGCGCAGGCTAGCCCGCTCGGGCACACGAATTGCACCGAGAGCAATGTTTGGATTGCGCCTGCATGCGTACGCCCGCATGTTGCGCCACACTATGATCGCATCCCTCATCGCAGACCTACCCGCGCCGTTCGTGCTCGCGGTCGCACTGGCCGGCGTGTTCCTGATCTCCTTCATGAAGGGCGCGTTCGGCGGCGGCTTTGCCATTGTCGGCATCCCGCTGCTCTCGCTCGCGATGGACCCGATTGCGGCCGGCGCGCTGCTTGCGCCATTGTTCATCGTCATGGATCTTACGGCGCTGCGTTTCTGGCGTCCGAGCACCTGGTCGCGCGTCGACCTCGCGATGCTGCTGCCGGCGCTCGTGGTCGGCATCGTTCTCGGCTATTTCGCGCTGCGCGATCTCGATCGACATGCCGTCGAGATCGTGATGGGCCTGGTGACGCTGGTGTTCGCCGCGCTGTGGTTCATCGGCGGCGGCGAGATCAAGCCGCGGCCGCGCTCGACGATCAAGGCGACGTTCGCCGGGCTCTCCTCCGGCGTCACGACCATGGTCGCGCATTCAGGCGGGCCGCCGCTTGCGATCCATCTGCTGCCGCTCGGCATGTCGAAGGCGCTTTACGCCGGCACCACCAGCCTGTTCTTCACGGTCGGCAACCTCCTGAAGGCCGGTCCGTGGCTGGTGCTCGCCACGCCGTCGCGAAGTCTGTGGATGCTGATGGCGCTTTGCGTGCCGGCCGTGCCGGTCGGCGTCTGGTCCGGTTGGCGGCTGCACGAACGCCTCGACCAGCGGGCGCTGTACCGCGCCTGCTACGCCATTCTCGTCATCACCGCGGCCAAGCTGCTGTGGGATGGACTGGCCGGATACATTCACCTCTGAGCGCCGGCGACGCTGTTGCTGCTCGTCAGGAAGATCGCCTGCTCTGGCTGACGCTGACGGCAAGCGGCCCGGTCCCGTCGAGCATCTCGACCATATCCTCCGGCTCGAGCCGCCTGCGCGCCACAAACGAGAAATGGCGGCGCAGCCTCAGGACCGGCTTCTCGATCCAGTGCCAGGAGAACGCCGCGAACGCCGTGATCAGCACCAGCGCAACGGCGAACTGGACAACCAGCGACGCGTTCGGCAGCCACACCTTCACCACCTGCTGCACCGGAAAACCGTACAGATAGATCCCGTAGGAATAGTCGCCCCTTGAAAACAGCGGCAGCCGCGGCAGCTTCGAGACACCGAGGAACACGGTGATGTAGACTAGGGCCGGAGCAACGACGGCATTGAGGACGGGCTGGGTGATCCAGGCTGCCGGTCCGAGCAGTGCTGCTCCGAGGCAGAGCGCGCAGCAGACGGCGAGAATGCGCCCGTCATAGGGAATGCGGTCGCGGTAAAGGTAGATCGCGATCCCGAGCAGGCAGGCAACCGGCAGTTTCGCGCCGCGCCCGAGGAACAGCGCCGTGCTGAAGACCTTGTCATAAAGCGAGCCGGCGACGCCCGGAGGCAGTTGCGACGGCGTTGCGGCATGCCCGGTCATCTGCACGGCAAAACCGATGCCGACCAGGACGACGACGCCGAGCACGATCAGCGCCGGCCTGCGCAGCAGCCCCAGGGTCATGATGAACGCCATCACCGCGTAGCAGCCATATTCGAACGGCACGGTCCACAGCGAACTGTTGACCTCCGGCGCGGGATTGCCGGCGAACACGCCCGGCAGCGTGTAGTTCACAAGGCCGACGACGTTCGTGAAATATTTCCCGGTGCCGGCGCTGGTGAAATAGTCCCAGAGCGGCAGCGTGGTGAAGATCGGCCCGAGGATCAACGCCGACAGCACGATCTCGACCGCGAGCGCTGGAAGGATCCGCATTCCGCGATTGATCAGGAATTCCTTCAGGCTGAGCCGCAGCCCGCTTGCGGCGATCAGGAATCCGCTCAATGCGAAGAACATCACGAGGATGGCAAATTGCGGAAACCAGAGGATCCACGTCGGATCGGCGTCGCCGCGACCGGTGGCAACATAGGACGTATGTCCTGCGACGACGGAGATTGCGAGCGCAACGCGGAGAAAATCGAACCCGGGACCAAAGCCCTTCTGCTGATCCAGCATGCTCCCGATCGAAGGCGCTGGCATGACTTCCACTCCATTCCAAACCACGCCTTCGGACAGCAAGCCTCGTGCCAGGATAGATGTCCTGATGCGGTACAACCTACCCGGCAACGCTCCCTTAACCGTGTGACGAAACACCGACGAAACAAATCCCTAACGGCACGAAACCATTTTGGCGATTTCGTGCAAACGTCCTGAAACGCCTCACCTGTACTGGTTTGACCCAACGACGCGCCGGAACTGGCGCGCAGGGCGCAAACAACAGGGGTCGACAATGTTCAATTCCATCAAGCTGAACGCACGTCTCGCTGCCGCCGCCTTCGGTGCGCTGGCGATTGGCACCGCCGCTTTATCGAACGCCGCCGCGGCCGCGCCGCTGCCGATCTTCCCCTTCATCCTGACGCCGCCGACCGAGGCGGTGCAGCCGCCGGTGCAGTCGATGCCGCAGGCGCAGGACGAAGACCGTTCCGTCGAATTGCCCGCCCGGCTGCGCCGCCAGGTCGTCGCCTATCCGACCCGCGAGGCCCCCGGCACCATCATCATCGATACCCCGCACACCTATCTCTATCTCGTGCTCGGACGCGGCCAGGCCATGCGCTACGGCATCGGCGTCGGCCGCGACGGCTTCACTTGGTCGGGCACCCAGACCATCACCAAGAAGGCGGAGTGGCCGGATTGGACCCCGCCGCCGGAAATGATCGCCCGCCAGCCCTATCTGCCGCGCCACATGGCCGGCGGCCCCGGCAACCCGCTCGGCGCCCGCGCCATGTATCTCGGCGGCACCGTGTACCGCATCCACGGGACCAACGCGCCGGAGACGATCGGTACCCACGTCTCCTCCGGCTGCCTGCGCCTCACCAATGAGGACGTCACCGATCTCTATTCGCGGGTCAGCGTCGGCACCAAGGTGATCGTGCTGCCGATGTCCGACCGCCGCGCCGACCTCGGCTCGGCCGTCCGCTAGGCGCGACACATTCAGACATTGACGACGGCCGCGGCATCATGCCGGGGCTGTCGTCGCGTTCATAATCGTTAACGTCTAGGTGATGTCGGGCGACCAACCTGCTTCCGCCCCTGAAGCAGCCTGATCCCGCCACACTGGCGCCCTCGTCGGCGGGCCTGTACAACCCGTCAAGTTGATTTCATTGGGGGAATGATGCGTCTACCGATGCATCCAAGAACAATCGCGCTGGGGCTCACGGTGGTGCTGGTCTCGTTCGCGATCAGCCTCAAGGCCATGGATTGGCTCGCGCCGGGCGTCACGGTGCAGACGCCGCCGCTCGTCCAGCTGCCGCCGTTGCCGCAGGCGCCGCGCTCATCGACGGTCGTTGCGCAGGTCTCGGTCGCGCTATCGGCGATCCGCGATGCCGCCGAACGCGGCGCGCCGAAGACCTTCGGCGGCAAGGCCGACAATCCGGTCCAGCAGATCCTGCAAAACGCCGACATCGGCTGGACCGCGTCGCGCGGGCCGATCGCGGCCACCGGCGCGCAGGACGTGCTGACGCTGACGACCCCGATCAGCGGCACGCTCAAGGTCACCGGCTCACTGTCGGACAAGGCGACCGGCGCCGTCGCCAACGCGCTCGGCAGCCTGCTCGGCGGCAACGTCGCCAAGCAGATCGGTGCGGTGAACATCAAGAACATCAACGCCAATGCCGACATCAAGGGCAGCGTCACGCTGACCGCACGGCCGAAGCTCGGCGCGTCCTGGCGGATCGAGCCGAACCTGCAGGCGCAGGTCAATCTCGGCGACACCAGCCTGTCGGCCGCCGGCGTCCGCATCAGCGTGCCGGCCCAGGTCAAGCCTGTCATCGACAAGGCGGTCGCCGACCAGATTTCCGTGGTCGAGGCGCGATTGCACAACGACCCCGTGTTCCAGAACGCCGCCCGCACGCAATGGGCCAAGGCCTGCCGCTCGATCCCGCTGCAGGGTACCGGCGGCACTGCGTCGATGCCGCCGATGTGGCTCGAGCTGCGGCCGACCCGCGCGATCGCCGCGCAGCCGAAGGTCGATGCGTCTTCGCTGATCCTGACCATGGGGATCGAGGCCGAGACACGGATCACGGAGACGCAGACCACGCCGAACTGCCCGTTCCCGGACAAGCTGTCGATCGTGCCGCCGATGGCGAGCCAGGTCGCGGTCGGCCTGCCGGTCGACATGTCCTTCAACACGTTGACGCAGCTCGTCGAGGCGCAGCTGAAGGGCAAGACGTTCCCCGAGGACGGCTCCGGCCCGGTCGACGTGACCGTCAAGAGCGCGAGCATCGCCGCCTCCGGCGACCGGCTCTTGATCTCGCTTCTGGTGCACGCCAAGGAGAAGAAGAGCTTCTTCGGCTTCGGCGCCGAGGCGACCGTGCACATCTGGGGCCGGCCGCGGCTCGACCAGGCGGCGCAGACGCTGCGGCTGACCGACGTCGAGCTGGCGGTCGAGTCCGAGGCCGCGTTCGGCCTGCTCGGCGCCGCCGCGCGCGCGGCGATCCCGCATATGCAGCAGGCGCTCGCCGACCGGCTGGTCGTCGACCTCAAGCCATTCGCGACCAACGCGCAGCGGAAGATCACCGCCGCCATCGCCGACCTGCAGAAGAACGAGGAAGGCATCCGCGTCGACGCCGACGTCAACAGCATCCGGCTTGCCGGCATCGCGTTCGATTCGAAGACGCTCCGGGTGATCGTGGAGACCGACGGCACCATCAAGGCCGCCGTCACCGCGCTGCCGGCGCTGTAGGGCGCAGATTCCGGCGTTCCATCCGCCGTGCGCTCCACGTATGCCCAAAAAGTCGCCTTTGCGACAGGTTGCCGCACCGGATAGAAGGTGCCCAGTGGAAGCATCCAACTAAAAGTCAGGGAGAGAAACACGATGAAATCGCTCTTGGCCGCGGCAGCGGCCGGCCTCGCGCTCGCGGTCTCCGGCACCGCGGCGAACGCCCAGATCTCCGACGACGTCGTCAAGCTCGGCGTGCTCACCGACATGTCGAGCCTGTATGCGGACGCCACCGGCAAAGGCTCGGTCGCCGCGGTCGAGATGGCGGTCGCAGATTACGGCGGCAAGGTGAAGGGCAAGCCGATCCAGGTCGTCGTGGCCGATCATCAGAACAAGCCCGACGTCGGCGTCAGCATCGCGCGCAACTGGTACGACAACGAGAAGGTCGATGCGATCCTCGACGTGCCGACCTCGTCGGTCGCGCTGCCGATCTCGGCGCTGACCCGCGAGAAGAACAAGATCAACATCAATTCCGGCGGCGGCTCCTCTGATATCACCGGCACCGCCTGCTCGCCCAACACCGTGCACTGGACCTACGACACCTACGCGCTGTCGAACGTCGCCGGCAAGGCGATGGTCAAGCGCGGCGACGACACCTGGTTCTTCGTCACCGCCGACTACGCTTTCGGCATGGCGCTGGAGCGCGACGCCGCCAACGTCGTCAAGGAGGCCGGCGGCAAGGTCCTGGGCGACGTGCGCCATCCGCTCAACTCGTCGGACTTCTCGTCCTTTCTGCTGCAGGCGCAGGCCTCCAAGGCCAAGGTCGTGGCGCTGGCGGATGCCGGCGGCGACACCACCAACGCGCTGAAGCAGGCCGCCGAGTTCGGCCTGGCCCAAGGCGGCCAGAAGCTGATCGCGCTGCTGATGGAAATCACCGACACCCACGCGTTGGGCCTGAAGGCGACGCAGGGCCTGATCGTCACCGACGCCTTCTACTGGGACATGAACGACGAGACCCGCGCCTTCTCGAAGCGCTTCAACGAGAAGGTCGGCCACATGCCGACCATGATCCAGGCCGGCCTCTACTCGGCGACCATGCATTACCTGAAGGCGATCGAGGCGATCGGCACCGACGAGGCGCCGAAGGTGATGGAGCAGATGCGCAAGACGCCAATCAACGACTTCTTCGCCAAGAACGGCCATATCCGGATCGACGGCCGCATGGTGCACGACATGTACCTGTTCGAGACCAAGAAGCCCGAGGAATCCAAGGGCGAGTGGGATCTCTACAAGCTGATCGCCACCGTGCCCGGCGACGAGGCGTTCCGTCCGCTCGACAAGGGCGGCTGCCCGCTGGTGAAGTCGAACTGACAAGCACGCCGCCGCGAGCGGGTCGCCCGGATGTGCGCCTGATGACAGCCAACAAGAAATGCGCCCGGCCGGCACCGGGTGCATTTTTCTTTCCGGTTTCTTTCCGCGGAAGGTCCCGGTAATCGCCCATAGGCGCTAAGATAGTTTGATCATTGCCTGATAGCGGCGCTTGCGTCTGGGGGGCTCGCGCAGATGTCGCCGGAGAGCACGGCTTGCTCTGCGCAGACAAGCGATCGTGGGTTGGGGAATGACGGCTTGGAGCAATGAGGCGATGAGCTGACGTAGCAGGCGCCATGCGGAAGGTCTGGTCAGGCGGCTTCGTCCAAGCGGGGAGAGTCCTCGAGTTCGTCGACCAGCGGCTCGAGCAGTAGAGTGATCAGCAGGTGAGCGAGGATATGGGGTTTAGCGGACCGCTGGTCAGTTCCGGGAGGTCCCTTCAAGCCAATCAAGCTCTTCAGCCGCTTGAAGCCGAGCTCAATCCGCCATCGCAACCGGTAGAGGGCAATGACGTCAGCAGCCGTGAAGTCCTCGCCCTTGAGCGAGGTCGCCAGGATTACCCAATCTGCGGCCTCAAGCGTTTGCCTGGAGAGTTGATGGCCTCCCTTCTGGGCTGTCCTGCGTGCCTTGCGTCGCGCCTCCGCGGCCGCATGCGCCGGCTTTTTGACCGCAACCAAGCGCACAGCAAGCGGTTGCGCACCGGACTTGCGCTCTATCCAGATCGGTCGATCGATCATGCCGCCTGCCAAGGCCTTGCGCAGCTCTGCGATGAGATCGACAAGGTTGCCGTTGCGATCCAGCCAACGCGCGCTCTTCCAGCCCGCGCGGATCACGAAGTCCGCGCCGGCATCGACCAGATGCGCCATGCGCTCTGGTTGCAGGTAGGCACGGTCGGCAAGACGGATCTCGCCGGCAGTCACGGGTATCCGATCCAGTGTCTCGCCTGCGCCCTCATCGGTCAGCTCGAAGTGCCCAAAGCGCTCTTGCGGAAGATCGAACGCACTGTGGATACGCCACACCGCGTTGTTTTGCCTGCCCTCGGTTCCGGCTTTGGGGACCGTCGTGGCGTCAACGATGCGGATCAGCCGACCGCGGCTTGCCTTCGGCGCACCACTCGCAAGTGCCTGACCTATCAGTTGCGCCAGCCAATCTCCGGACTGACGCAAGCGATACAACAGAGCCACGTTGGAGATGTCGACAAGGCCCACCGACGTCGCCCACGCCGCCGTCAGCCGCAGACCCCGCGTGCCCAGACAATACGCAAGGATCAGCCGCAGCAAATCAACCGCATTGGTGATCTCGCGCGGACGAACAAACGCCTTCGTCTCGCGCGCGCCAACCTCCAGAGCCTCAGCCCCACCAAGCCGAGCAACAACACGCGCCCAGTCTTCGTTCACAAGCGATTCGTGTCTCATCCCTTCTTGGAATCACATACAAATTCAACGCGCAAATCCTATTTTAGCGCCTATGGGTAATCGCCCGCGTCAGCCGGCGCTATTCGCCATTCGCGCGCGGGATCATCCAGGTCGAATACGTCTGCCAGACGCCATCGCCCAGATTGCGTTGATAGGCGATGAAATCGGCATGGTCACCGCGCACGAGCTCATAGCGATAGTACCTTGAGAGGTCGTCGATCTGCTTGGTCATGGAACGTCTCCGTCATAAGGGAAGCTACTGTATTTCGACGTAGTCGAGCCGCACCGGCGATCAATAGAATGATTGTTATCATTCAATCACAGTCGCGAGAGTTGGCCTGATCCGGCTTGAGGATGTGGGTCGATCGACGCACATCCTCTTTGCCGGGCCTCACCGCCCGGCACGATGCGAACTGCGCCGCGGCACATGAACGACGCCGATGCCGCTCTCCTGGCGAATAGTCATCGGACTGTCAGAAGATTGCGACAAGAAGACAAAAGCGTCGGCCCTGTTGGGCTCGGCCTTCATGGCATCTCCCCGATGCCACGCGAAAGATGGAGACTTGGCCGTGAAGCAGATTCGTTCGCGACGGAAGACGCATGTTGGCGCGATGCTGCTCGGTGCGGCAGCCTTGGCGGTCCTGCTGCCGTCGATGGCATCAGCGCAAGCCGGCCCGGTGCCGGCCGGAGCCAAGCCATTCCTGACCGTCGACGGCAAGCCGCCGCTCGTGATCGGGCACCGCGGCGTGCCGGGCTTGGTGCCCGAGGAGACCGAGGCATCGTACGAGCTGGCCGCCGACCTCGGCACCGACGCGCTCGAAGAAGACCTGCATTTGACCAAGGATTGTGTGCTGGTGGCACGCCACAATCCATGGCTGGGCGACAACACCAACGTCGCCGAAGTGGCAAAGACCAATGTGGAAGTTGCGAAACGCAAGCGCACCGCGCCAGGCGTTCCAGTCAAGATGAAATGGGCGCAAACGCCGACCAGCGGGCCGGCCGAATATCCTACCGACCTCATCGATCCGGCCGATCCCAAATCGGTGCTGAAGGCGCTGATCGTCGACGGCGACGACCATACCAATGATTGGTCGATCACCGATTTCACCATGGACGAGCTGAAGACCTGGATCGCCGGCACCACCTACGATGCGGCCAACGAACGGCCAAAGCTGTTCAACGGCAAGTTTCCGATCATCAGCTTCCAGCACATCATCGACATCGCCAAGGCCAAGAGCAAGGCGACGGGGCGTCCGATCGCGGTCTATCCGGAAACCAAGAATCCGACCTGGAACAACGCCCAGGCGATCGCCAATGGCTGCGGCGCGCCCGGCAGCCGCCCGCTCGAGGACGCCCTGATCAAGATCATCAGGGATAACGGCCTCAACGCGAAGGACGCGCCGATCATCGTTCAGAGCTTCGAGCCCGGCAGCCTGAAATATATGCGCAGCCACGGACTGGAAACGCGGCAGGTCCAGCTGATCGACGGCAACGGCGTCGACTTCAAGACCGGCAAGGTGCTGCTCAACAACATCGCCAATTCCCGTCCATACGATTGGACGGTTGCGGGGGACTCCCGCACCTTCGATGCGATGCTGACGCCCGAGGGCCTCGCGGAGATCAAGACCTATGCCGACGGCATCGGTCCGTGGAAGGCCTATATCGTCCCCTACAGGATCTCACGGTGGAAGGACAACAACGCCGACGGCACGCCCTACAAGGGATCGACGGCGGATGCCTCGACGCAGGACGCCACCAGCGTGATTGCCGACGCGCACAAGCTCGGCCTGTTCGTGCATGTCTTCACGTTCCGCAACGAGAAGAAATATCTGGCTGCCGACTATCGTGGCGATCCGAGCCTGGAATATCTGAAGTTCTTCCGTGTCGGCGCGGATGGGGTGTTCACGGATTTCACCCACACCGGCGTTGCCGCCCGCGCGGCTTACTTGCGTGAACTGGGCTGGTGATGCCGGCAACGGACGCGGATTTCATGCACCTTACGACAAATGCGCCCGGCATCGCCGGGCGCGTTCGTCTTTCAGGCAACGTAACGCGCGTTACTCGGTCGCGTACTTGAACTCGGGCATCGCCTTCAGCTCATCCTTGGTCGCGCTGAACACCGCGTGATCCGGATACCAGGGATTTGGTTTCGAAGTCGCCGCCGCGGGCGCCGCGCCGGTGGTGGTCGTCGACTTGGTCGTGCTGCCGGTATTCGAGGCACCGGTGTAGGCGACCGGCTCGTTGACGAACTTCACCTTGTCGAGCGGCACGGCGACCAGATGCTCGCCGACGCCAAGGAAGCCGCCGACGCCGATCACGACCGCCTTGATGGCACCGTCCTTGTCCATCAAGAGATCGTTGATCGAACCAACGCTCTCGTTCTTGTCGTTGTACACGCTGAGACCGACGACCTTGGACGCGCGCCAGTCGCCCTTGTACGAGTTCGGCGACGTGGCCGTTGTCGATGCCGCCGGTGCCATCTTGTCGCCCTTGTCGGCGGGTGCCTGCGCAAACGCGACGGTTGCAAGCAGTGCGGAGCCGGCAACGCCGGCAACGATGGATTTGATCAACATCATGCGCTCTCCTCAGTTCGCAAAATCGATGCTGGGAAAACCCGTGACGTCCGCGACCGTTCCTATCGAACCTGCGCTCAAACGTCGCCCCAATGCTTGGGAACGCGACGCGATGCGGCAGCGCTCGCGTGTGGACTTTCCAACGGACGGGACCTTGCGGTGCTTGACGAACGCGGTCGTCAGTTCCCAAGTAAGCTGCGGTTGAGCCTCACGACTGCGCCGGACGCGCAGTCCCTGATGTGACGATGTTTGGCTCACTAAGTCGTCCCGGCGAACCGCGCTGCACAAGCCCGCGCTCGCTCCCGCAGCCGCATCATCGATCGACACGCGTCGATCATGCGCGTCGATCTCGGCGCGCTCAGAAGCCGCCCCAATAGGGCGGCACGCCGTAGAAGCGATGCAGCTCGACTTCCTGGGAGCGGTCGCCCCAATCGAAATCCTTGTCGGCGCGGAACGACGGC
Organism: Bradyrhizobium sp. USDA 4011; assembly: GCF_054063415.1. Lineage (NCBI taxonomy): Bacteria > Pseudomonadati > Pseudomonadota > Alphaproteobacteria > Hyphomicrobiales > Nitrobacteraceae > Bradyrhizobium > Bradyrhizobium sp. USDA 4011. The sequence continues at coordinate 6,718,637 of NZ_JBSSGG010000001.1, read as the reverse complement.
GCGCGCTTCAATTCGTCGTCCTCGATGTCGAGTTCATAAGCCTCGAACTTCGGGTTGTAGTGCAGCCGGGCCCACGGCAGCGGGATCAGGTTGGTTCCGATACCGAGGAAGCCACCGAAGCTCAGCACCGCGTACGACACCTTGCCCGAGATCTTATCGATCATCAGCCGCTCGATATGGCCGATCATGTCGCCATTGGCGCGGCGCACCGCCGTGCCCTCGACGCGGTCGCTTGCAATGAGCTGATGCGGCCTTGTCCTGACCTCGACAGCCATTTCACCCTCCTGGCCTAAAAAAGAAACAACGCGTCGCCTGGGGAACGGGTTCCGGCGTCGGATAGGGCAGCCGTCCTTTCCTTTTTCGGACCGCCATGGCGCCGCAGGCCCTGCGTGCGGTACAGGTGAGTTCTACCCGTATTTCAACGGATTAGGCTTGATGAAAGAACGCTAACTTTTCTCCACAGCGCCGACCTGTTAACTCATCATGCCGGGCAAGATTCCAGAAATGCACTGAAACAAAATTCCTGAGCCGCTTCCCCCGAATCACGGACAAAAGAGTCGGTATGACCCAGGCTGCGCCCAATATACTCGTCGTCGAGGACGACCGCGAAACGCGGTCTCTCATCGCAAAATATCTCCGCACCAATTCCTGCCATGTCACGACCGCCTCCGACGGCCGCGAGATGGCCAAGGCCATGACCGACCACCGCGTGGATCTGCTGGTACTCGACGTCATGCTGCCGGGCGAGGACGGCCTCAGCCTGTGCCGCAAGGTGCGCGCGGAGTCGCAGATGCCGATCATCATGCTGACCGCGCGCGGCGAGGACGTCGACCGCATCCTCGGCCTCGAGATGGGCGCCGACGATTACCTGGCCAAGCCGTTCAACCCGCGCGAGCTGCTGGCGCGCATCAACGCGGTGCTGCGCCGGCAGGCCGCCGCGCGCAACGCCAGCGCGATCGAGGGCGCGACCACGCTGACCTTCCTCGGCTGGCGCATCGACATCCGCCTGCGCGAGCTGCGCAACCCTGAAGGGGCGCGCGTCGCCATGACCAGCGCCGAGTTCGACCTGCTGCGCACCTTCTGCGAACGGCCCGGCCGCGTGCTGTCGCGCGACAGCCTGCTCGACCTGACGCAAGGCCGCAGCGCCGGCTCGTTCGAGCGTTCGATCGACGTGCTGGTCAGCCGTATCAGACGCAAGATCGAGCCCGATCCGCAGGAAGCCACCATGATCAAGACGGTGCGGTCCGGCGGCTACGTGTTCACTCCGAGGGTGGAGGCGGTTGCCGCCACGAGCAACTGATCATGAAGCTGCTGCGCGTGCTGAGTCTGCGGGGGATCGGCGCCCAGATGGCGGCGCTGGTCGTCGTCTCGATCGTCACGCTGCACCTGATTATCACCGCCACCTTTTTGATCCATCGCCCGGACCGGCCGGAGCCGTCCGATCGCTGGCACACCCAGCTCGCCGCCGCCGCGCAACTGCTCGGGCACGCGCCGGCATCAGAGCGGCCGCGGCTCCAGGCCGACGTCATCAGAGCCTTCCCGCAGCTTGCGATCAGTGACCTGCCGGCCGATACCGGCACGCTCACCGAGACCGACCCGCCGAGCCTGCACGCGCTGCGCCGGCTCGGCGCCGGCTATCACGTCTACTCTCTGCCGCGCGAGGCGGGCAGCACGCCGCGTGACGGCGAGATCCGCCGCGTCGCGATCCGCCTGCCCGACGGCACCATGTTCGCCGCGAAGCTGATGCCGGACCAGCACATGCGGCCGTTCTGGGGCGGGCCGTGGATGATGACGGTGCTGTTCGCCGTCATCAGCGTCACTCTGCTCGGCCTGTGGGCGGCATGGGCGCTGACGGCGCCGCTGTCATCCTTCGTCAAGGCCGCGGAGACGTTCAGCCTGAACGGCGCTGCCGCGCCGCTGCCCGAACGCGGCCCCGAGGAGATCCGCTCGCTGGCCAAGGCGCTGAACCGGATGCGCGAGCGCATCACGGCATTGATCGACGACCGCACCAAGATGCTGGCCGCGATCAGCCACGACCTGCGCACGCCGATCACGCGGATGCGGCTGCGCGCCGAATTCATCGAGGACGAGACCCATCGCCACCGCATGCTGCGCGACCTCGACCAGATGCGCTCGATGCTGGAATCGGTGCTGTCGTTCCTGCGCAACGACCGCAAGCTCGAGGAGATGACGCTGGTCGACATCGCGAGCACGCTGCACCTCGTCACCGACCAGTTCGCCGACATGGGACACAAGGTCAGCTACGAGGGTCCGCAGCACGCGATGGCGACCGCGCGGCCAGCCGACCTGCATCGCAGCATCACCAATCTGGTCGACAATGCCGTGCGCTTCGGCGGCGAAGTCGCGGTTCGCCTCGACGTCAAGCCGGATCGCCTCGTCATCGACATCGAGGATGACGGCCCCGGCATTTCGGACGCGCACAAGGCAAGCGTGCTGGAGCCGTTCGTGCGCGGCGACCAGGCGCGCAACATGGACGAGGCCGAAGGCTTTGGCCTTGGCCTGTCGATCGCCAACGCCATCGTGCTCGCGCATGGCGGTACGCTGTCGCTGCACGATCGCAAGCCGCATGGGCTGGTGGTCCGGATCGAACTGCCGGCGCGGCAGCAACTGCTGCAATCGCCGCGCAAGTCCGCGGCCTGATCAGCCGGAGCTGATCGGCGACGAAGCTGACCGACGATCAAGGGATCAGGCGGCGAGCGGCCTGAGCTGCGCTGTGTCGTAGATCGCGACGGCCTCGAAGCGGTAATTGCAGGCGCGGCAATTCCACAGGAACGACGTGCGCCCCTCGCTGTGCTCCACCCAATCGGGCCGGGCAATCGGCTTGCCGCATTGCGCGCAGGGATTTTCGCGAGGCATGTAGCCGGTGTCCTGACGGACCATGGCGCATCTCCCGAATGTTGTTTTTTGCGTGCTCTGAAACGGACAGACGCGCTTACTCAACACGCGCGCCTGTCGTTGGGTGCAGTGTAAACCTTCATCGAGTCGTTTGCACGACAATCCGCTGTGGACAGCGTGCGGCAAAAGGCGGCCGAAAGAATCGGCGGCCAAGAAGATCGGAGACAATTTTCGGCTGAAAGGATTGAAGCAAACAATTTGAAGCATCTGTCTTCGCAACCGCGTCGTGCGCTTTACCTCCACCGGACGATCATGGACGCAGAACGTTTCGCTGATGCGAAGGTTCTGCCACATTCCTGCCCGCTCGCCGTACCAATGAGACCGCAGAACCGACGCGCGTTTGATCACCCGGGCGATCCGAGATGAAGATCCTTCAGAGCCTTAGCTGCCTTGCCGCCGTCATCGCGGTGCTGGCGTCCTGCGCCAGTGCGCGTGCACAATCGCGGGCGCAATATGAGGCGATGGTGGCGGCGGAGGCCCAGGCGAACCTGGTGCCCGAAGAGCTGGTGCATCGCGTCATCGTGCGCGAGAGCAAGTACCATCCGCAGTTGATCGGGCGCGGCGGCGCCATCGGGATGATGCAGATCAAGCTCGCGACCGCCCGCGGGGTCGGCTACACCGGTACCGCCGAAGGTCTGCGCGACGCCGCGACCAACCTCAAATACGGCGTCAAATACCTCGCCGGCGCCTATCGCGCCGCCAATGGGGATTTCGACCGAGCCGTGCGCTATTTCGCGGGGGGGTATTACTACATCGCAAAGCGGCAGCGCGGCGGTCACCTCAAGGAGGCGATGCATGGCGGCGTGGGTGCGCCGCCGAAGGAACTCGCCAAGCAAGAGCAAATGCAAGACCAAATGTCGGCCGAGACCACCGAGCCGAAGCCGGAACAGGCTCCCAAATAGGTGCTTGCGTGTCCCGGACGCGGTGCAACGCAAGCGTTGCTTCGAAAGAATGGGCCCGGCTCGGCAGCCCACCGCTGTCGCGCTGGGCTGCGTCCGGGGCACGCGCGCTCTGCGCACGCCGCGGTACCGCTCCTGGCATACAAGTTGACACATCCGCCCATCAGCTTACATTAGCGGCGTTCCGAGGGGTGCTCCGAAGGAGGAGCTGAGATACCGCAAGCTTGGACTTCGCCATCATGGCGATCAGTTCGGGACCGCGGTGACCCTTTGAACCTGATCCGGGTCATGCCGGCGAAGGGACAGGGATGTATCAAACGTCACAACCGCGGGGGGATTCCCCCGTCTCCATCATCGGCGCAGGCATAACCGGCGCCTGGCATGCGTTGTTGCTCGCAGAGGCCGGACGTGCGGTCACCCTGCATGAGCGCAGTGACGCTGCGATGACGCAATCCACAAGCCACTGGGCCGGCGGGATGCTGGCGCCCTGGTGCGAGGCGGAGGCCTCCGAACCGGTGATCTCGCGGCTCGGCATCCGTTCGCTCGACCTGTGGCGGCGGCATTTTCCGGAAACGGCGTTCAACGGCTCGCTGGTGGTGGCGCATCCGCGCGACCGCGCCGATTTCGAGCGCTTTGCCCGCCCTCACGTCAGGTTATCGCCGGCTCGATGCCGAAGGCGTCCGCGAACTGGAACCGTCGCTCGAGGGCCGCTTCCGTGACGGCCTGTTCTATCCCGACGAGGGCCATGTCGAGCCGCGCCGCGTGCTGCCGCGGCTGCATGCCGCCATCGCCAAGGCCGGCGGCGACATCAAGTTCGGCAGCGACGCCGAGGCTGATGATCTCGACGGCCTCGTGATCGACTGCCGCGGTCTTGCCGCGCGCGACCGCGAGCCGAGCCTGCGCGGCGTCAAGGGCGAGATGATCGTCATCGAGACCGCGGAAGTCGAATTGTTGCGCCCGGTGCGGCTGATCCATCCGCGCTGGCCGCTTTACGTGATCCCGCGCGGCGACGGCCGCTTCATGCTGGGTGCGACCTCGATCGAGGCCGAGGACAACGGCGTCAGCGTGCGCTCGGCGCTCGAGTTGCTCGGCGCCGCCTATGTGGTGCATCCGGCGTTCGGCGAGGCGCGCATCGTCGAATTCGGCGCCGGCCTGCGCCCGGCGTTTCCGGACAATCTGCCCAAGATCAGCATCGAGCAGGAACGCATCACGGTGAACGGGCTCTACCGCCACGGCTTCCTGCTCGCGCCGGCGCTGGCCGAGCTGACGCTCGCCTATCTCGCGCGCGGCGAAATCGACAATGAGGTGATGCAATGCGCGTGATCGTGAACGGCGAGCAGCGGGAGATCGCGGCTTCCAGCGTCGATGCGCTGCTGGCCGAGCTCGACTACGAGGGCACGCATTTCGCGATCGCCCTGAATTACGACGTGGTGCCGAAGAGCCGCTGGGCCGAGACCGCGCTCAAGGCCGGCGACGAGATCGAGATCATCACGCCGCGACAGGGAGGGTGATGATGGCTAACGCCTACTCCCTCCCCTCGTCGTCCCGGCGAAGGCCGGGACCCATACGCCGCGGCCCTTCAGTGAAGCACTCTTGGAGACGTTCATCGCAACAACACCCGCTCGTGGTTATGGGTCCCGGCTTTCGCCGGGACGACGGCATGATGTGAGGAGACACATGGTCACCTTCTACGGCAAATCCTTCCCCTCCCGCCTGCTGATCGGCACGGCACTGTATCCGTCGCCCGCGATCATGCAGAACGCGATCCGCGCCTCGGGCGCCAGCATCGTCACGGTATCGCTCCGCCGTGAAGCCGCGGGCGGCAAGACCGGCGACGCGTTCTGGGCGCTGATCCGCGAACTCGGCGTTACCGTGCTGCCGAACACCGCGGGCTGCCGCAGCGTGCGCGAGGCGGTGACGACGGCAAAGCTCGCGCGCGAATTGTTCGGCACGCCATGGATCAAGCTCGAGGTGATCGCCGACAACGACACGCTGCAGCCCGACGTCGTCGGCCTGGTCGAGGCAGCCACCATCCTGATCAAGGACGGTTTTGAAGTGTTCCCCTATTGCACCGAGGATTTCTCGGTCGCCTCGCGGCTGGTCGAGGCCGGCTGCAAGGTGGTGATGCCGTGGGCCGCGCCGATCGGCAGCGCCAAGGGCATCACCAACCGCGATGCGCTGAAGCTGCTGCGCGACCGCCTGCCCGACATCACGCTGGTGGTCGATGCCGGCCTAGGTGCGCCGTCGCACGCCGCGGAAGCGCTCGAGCTCGGCTACGACGCCGTGCTGCTCAACACCGCGGTGGCGAAAGCCACCGATCCGGTTGCGATGGCGGGCGCCTTCCGCCTCGGCGTCGAGGCCGGTCGCACCGCCTATGAAGCCGGGCTGATGGAAGCCCGCGACTTCGCCTCCCCCTCCACCCCTGTCGTTGGGACCCCGTTCTGGCATGCCGTATCCTGATCCGTTCTATCCCGTCGTCGACAGCGTCAAATGGGTCGAGCGACTGACCAAGCTCGGCGTCGGCACCATCCAGCTGCGCGCCAAAGAGCTCGACGATGCCGAGGCGCTGCAGATCGTCACCGACGCGCTGGCCGTGACCAAGGGCACGGGCACCAAACTCGTCGTCAACGACTATTGGCGCGCGGCTGTTGTCGCGGGCGCGGAGCATCTGCATCTCGGCCAGGAAGATTTGGCCGACGCGGATCTCGCCGAGATCCGCAAGGCCAAACTCACGCTCGGCGTCTCCACCCATGACGATTCCGAGCTCGCCACCGCGCTCGCCGCCAAGCCCGACTACGTCGCGCTCGGCCCGATCTTCTTCACCACGCTGAAGTCGATGCGGTTCGCGCCGCAGGGCATCCCGAAGATCACCGAGTGGAAGCAGCGGATCGGCGCGATCCCCCTGGTCGCGATCGGCGGCATCAAGTTCGAGCACGCCGCCGAGATCTTCGCCGCCGGCGCCGATTCGATCGCCGTCGTCTCTGACGTCACCCAGAACGCCGACCCCGACGCGCGGGTTCGGCAATGGCTCGGCCTCAACGCGGAGGCCGCGTGATGCACACGGCACCCTACTCATACCGTCACCCTGAGGTGGCCGCTACTTCAGCGGCCCTCGAAGAGCGACGGCCCGGCTCGTTCATCCTTCGAGACACGCTTCGCGCTCCTCAGGATGACGAGGTCAACAGCACGCAAACGCACACGAATTAAACCGGAGGATCCCATGAACATCCGCTCCAACCCCGACACCACGCTCCCCGCCGTCACGACAGGCCCGCTGCCCTCATCGCGCAAGATCTTTGCGACGCCGGAGGCCGCGCCCGACATCCGCGTTCCCTTGCGCGAGATCATCCTCTCCGAAGGCGCCGGCGAGCCGAACCTGCCGGTCTATGACACCTCGGGTCCCTACACCGATCCCAACGTCACGATCGACGTCAACAGCGGCCTGCCGCGCAATCGCCTCGCCTGGGTCAAGGAGCGCGGCGGCGTCGAGGAATATCAGGGCCGCACCATCAAGCCGGAAGACAACGGCAATGTCGGCGCATCCCACGCCGCCAAGGCGTTCACCGCGCACCACAAGCCATTGCGCGGCCTCGACGGCCACAAGATCACGCAGCTCGAGTTCGCCCGCGCCGGCATCATCACCAAGGAAATGATCTACGTCGCCGAGCGCGAGAATCTCGGCCGCAAGCAGCAGCTCGAGCGCGCGGAAGCCGCCCTTGCCGACGGCGAAAGCTTCGGCGCCGCTGTGCCGGCCTTCATCACGCCGGAATTCGTCCGCAGCGAGATCGCGCGGGGACGGGCCATCATTCCCTCCAACATCAACCATGCCGAGCTCGAGCCGATGATCATCGGCCGCAACTTCCTGACCAAGATCAACGCCAATATCGGCAACTCGGCGGTGACCTCGTCGGTCGAGGAAGAGGTCGACAAGATGGTGTGGGCGATCCGCTGGGGCGCCGACACCGTGATGGATCTCTCGACGGGGCGCAACATCCACACCACCCGCGAATGGATCCTGCGCAACTCGCCGGTGCCGATCGGCACGGTGCCGATCTACCAGGCGCTGGAGAAGTGCGACGGCGATCCGGTCAAGCTGACCTGGGAGCTCTACAAGGACACCCTGATCGAGCAGTGCGAACAGGGCGTCGACTATTTCACGATTCATGCCGGCGTGCGGCTGCCCTACATCCACCTCACCGCTAACCGCGTCACCGGCATCGTGTCGCGCGGCGGCTCGATCATGGCGAAGTGGTGCCTCGCGCATCACAAGGAGAGCTTCCTCTACACCCATTTCGACGAGATCTGCGACCTCATGCGCAAGTATGACGTCTCGTTCTCGCTCGGCGACGGCCTGCGCCCCGGCTCGATCGCCGACGCCAACGACCGCGCGCAGTTCGCCGAGCTCGAGACGCTCGGCGAGCTGACGAAGATCGCATGGGACAAGGGTTGCCAGGTCATGATCGAGGGCCCCGGCCACGTGCCGATGCACAAGATCAAGATCAACATGGACAAGCAGCTCAAGGAATGCGGCGAGGCGCCCTTCTATACGTTAGGCCCGCTGACCACAGACATCGCGCCGGGCTACGACCACATCACCTCGGGCATCGGTGCGGCGATGATCGGCTGGTTCGGCTGCGCGATGCTCTGCTACGTCACGCCGAAGGAGCATCTCGGCCTGCCCGACCGCAACGACGTCAAGGTCGGCGTCATCACCTACAAGATCGCGGCCCACGCCTCCGATCTCGCCAAGGGCCACCCCGCCGCGCAGCTCCGCGATGATGCGCTCAGCCGTGCCCGCTTCGACTTCCGCTGGCAGGACCAGTTCAACCTCGGCCTCGACCCCGAGACCGCGAAGAACTTCCACGACGAGACCCTGCCCAAGGAAGCCCACAAGGTCGCGCATTTCTGCTCGATGTGCGGCCCGAAGTTCTGCTCGATGAAGATCACCCAGGACGTCCGCGACTACGCCGCGACGCTGAACGATCCGACCGGCGTCGGGGCGTCGATCTCGGGCACCATCGAGGACGGCATGGCTCAGATGAGCGCCAAGTTCAAGGAGATGGGCGAGAGCCTGTATCTCGACGCGGACAAGGTGAAGGAGAGCAATCGGGTGTTGTGAGGGCTCGCCCTCGCCGCTCGTCATGCCCGGGCTTGACCCGGGCATCCATCCAAAGCGCAAAGGCCGGGCGAAAGCCCGGCCCTTTTACTATCCGCACCTCTCTGCTACCCTTGGTAGAGCAATACCAAGCAACTAGCGCTAGGGGGGCGTGGTGGATCAACGACAACGCGAAAAAGACGTCGATGTTCAGGCTTCCAAAATATTGGCGGGCCTCAGACAGCTAGCAGACTTGCTAGAAGAACCTGAAGCCGGAGAGGCGCTAGATCTCGCAAAAAATGCTCGAACGACCGAACAGTACAATGTACTGCGACGACTCAAGCAAAGCCTCACGCAGTATCTAGAGCGAGATGGCGATCTCTTTTACGTCGGTCTCGTCGGTCATTTCTCATCGGGCAAATCCAGCACAATTAATTCAGTCTTGAATACCTGGAACACGGAGCGAGAGAGGCAGACAGATCTAAATCCCACTGATACCACGATCACATTGATCACCACTGAGGCCAACTCAAAATCTCTCCTGGGCGTGATTAGAGAGGGACATGTAACAATTCGCCACGAATCGGTCGACAGCGAACTACTTCAGAAAATCGTCCTCGCTGACACGCCGGGTAGTGGGGACACTCAATTTGTTGAAGAAGTTGCGCGAGACTTTCTTCCCATCTGCGACGTCATTCTGTTTTTCTTTTCCGCAACCAGCCCGCTCGACAAGACGGATCTACAGGAGCCGCTGTTATCGCGTTTGCTGGCTATCTATTTTTTTCGTTCGTTAATCGCGAGGTGCCGCAAGATATACTGAATTCCATTTTGTGGAATCTAACTGCGGAAGCAATCGCTGTTGGTATCGGATGGTCGATTGCGAAATGGATGGATGATTTCCCGAAGACATCCGGCCGCATTCTCGACGATGCTCGCGCAATATTAAAGGGCCGCATATTTAGCATTGTCGATGAAGCTTTGAATTCGCATGAGTTCGCAACGCTTGACGAAGCGAAGTTATCTCAGGCCTTGATGGAAGCCTACTCCCGAGTGATTGGAACCGACCCCGACGGATGGAATGAAACCGCAATCGAACGTATCGATGCTCTCAGGCGATACGAGATCGAATATAAACGGCTACGGAACGAATATGAAAGTATCGCCGACGAAATCTTTGACCGGACATCGTCTTACTTCAGCGACGCAGCGAAGAACCTAGATCGTTTGAATCAGGTGGCCGCGCGCGTGAAAAAGAGTGCAATCGAACCATCATTTCAGTTGTTGGCCGATACGCGTGCGTCTCTTGAAGAGGTGAAAAACCAAATTCGATCTGTAGAGTTTCACAGCTGAGAGACCTTGAGTAAAATCAAGAACATCTGAGGTTTGCAACTGTCCGACAAATGCATTCGTAGGTTTTCGTTTAACGGCGGGAAGCTGCCTAGATGCCAGAGTCAGCTGATCTGGAGGGTCTTCATGGTGACGCGCGAGCGGCCGCTACTTGCGCGTTAGCACGCGCCCCCGCCCCAAACTCAATCTCCCGATATCCCCCGGCCGCCACCCCGTTGATGATCCCCAAAAACTTCGGCGTGCCACCGTTGTAGACGAAGTACCGCACCGTCCCCTCCTCATGCCCAGCGACATTGGAGTTGTAGCCGGTGAACCACGACTTGGCTTTGCGCATCAGCATGATCTCGTACATCTTGACGACATGCGCGGTCCATCGCTCTTGCGCCTCAAGGCTGGCGTCGGCGCGGGTGAGGCCGCGGTCCCACATGTATTGCAGGAGGTTGGTGCACCAGTTGACGCCATTCTCGATGCCGCGCGGGAAGTTCGTTGACGCGGAGGCGCTTTGCGGGCCGGTCGGCATCAAGAGGTTCGGGAAGCCGTGGACCATCATGCCGAGGAAGGTCGACGGCGCGTGCTTCCATTTGTCTGATAGCTTCGCGCCGCCGATGCCGGTGATGTCGATCAAGTCGTAGGCGCCGGTGATGGCGTCGAAGCCGGTGGCGTAGACGATGATGTCGAACTCGTAGTCGCGCGCCGTGGTGCGCAGGCCAGTCTCGGTGACGCGCACTAGCGGCGTCTCGCTGAGATCGACGAGATGCACATTGTCGCGATTGTAGGCCTCGAAATAGTTTGTCTCCAGCGGCAGGCGCTGCACGCCGAAGCCGTGATCTCTGGGGATCAGCTTTTCGGCGACCTTGGGATCCTTCACACGGCGGCGGATGCGGCCGGCGATATATTCCGACAGTTCGGCATTGGCGGCCTCATCCATGAAGATCTCGCGGAAGTTCGCGAGCCAGATGCCGAAGCCGGGCTCGTCGTAGAGCTTGTCCCACAGTGCGAGCCGCTCCTCGCGGCTCACCTCGTAGAAGCCGCGCTTGTCGGGACCGTGCACGAAGCTGCCGGGCGTCAGCGCGCAGGCGGCGAAGATCTCGTCATAGCGCGCGCGGATGTCGGCCATTTCAGCTTCCGAGATTGCGCTGTTGTTGAGCGGCGCGCTCCAGTTCGGCCGGCGCTGAAACACCGTGAGCTCGCCGACCTTGTCGGCGATCTCGCCGATGACCTGGATGCCGGTGGCGCCAGTGCCGATCACTGCGACTTTCTTGCCCGTGAGATCGACCGGCTCGTGCGGCCAGTAGTAGGTGTGGAACGAGCGGCCCTTGAAGTCATCGATGCCAGGCACGCGCGGCATGGTCGGCGCCGAGAGCAAGCCGATCCCCAGCATCACGAAGCGGCAGGTCAGCGCGCGGCCGTCGCTGATCCTGAGCTGCCAGAGGTCGCGCGTCTCGTCGAACTGCATGGCCTCGACCTTGCAGTTGAACTGCATGTGCCTGCGCAGGTCGAACTTGTCGGCGACGTAGTTCAGGTAGCGCAGATTCTCGGGCTGGCCGGAGAAGCGCTCCTTCCAGTGCCACTCGTCGAGCAGCTCGCGCGAGAACGAGAAGCCGTAGGTGTAGCTCTCGGAATCGAAGCGGCAGCCCGGATAGCGGTTCCAGTACCAGGTGCCGCCGAGATCGGGCGCGGCTTCGAGCACGGTGGCGTCGATGCCGAGATCGGCGAGCCGCTTGATCTGGTAGATGCCGGCGACGCCGGCGCCGACCACGATCACCTCGTAATGGGTTTTCGCCTCTCCCGTCATTGTCAGCTCCAATAGTCTTCTTGATCTGTTGGGCTGGATTACAGACCGTTTTGCCGGATCAGGCAACCGCGCGGCGGCGCGCGCGACTTGCGTTGAGGCGCTGCCTGCACCACATCGATCTCAGCATTTCAACGCGCGGAAATCCGGACCAGCGACATGGACGACAATCTCAGCGGCGTCTGGGACGGCAGCTACGTCCAGCCGAGCGGCATGGTCACGTTCCTGGCGACGCTGATCGACGCCGGCGGCGCGCTCGGCGGCAGCGTGACCGAACCTTGCATGGCGCCAGGCTGCCCGCTCGCCTCGCATAACGCCTCGCTGGCGGGTCAGCGCTCCGGCAGCGCGGTGTCGTTCGTCAAGCGCTACGAGCCGCGAGGCTACGGCTATGACACGGTGCACTATGAAGGCGCGGTCAATGCCGACGCGACCGAGATCGACGGGCGCTGGAGCATCCGCGGCACGGCGTGCTCGGGAACGTTCCTGATGGTGCGTTCGAGCGGACCGGCGCAAGCGGTCACGACCGAAGACGAGATCAAGGAGCCGGCGCGCTAGCGCGCAGCCGCACACCGTCGGAATCGACCATGCCCCAGCGCAGCGCCGGCTTGGTGATGTTCCGCCGCAGACGCGGCATCGCGGAAGTGCTGCTGGTGCATCCGGGCGGCCCGTTCTGGACGAAGAAGGACGATGGGGCGTGGTCGATCCCGAAGGGTCTCTATGAAGAAGGCGAAAATCCCCTGAGCGCCGCGAAACGCGAATTCGAGGAGGAGACCGGCCAGCGGCCAGTCGGCGCCTTCATCGAGCTCGGCGTGTTCAAGCAACCGAGCGGCAAGCATGTCAGCGCATGGGCGTTCGAGGGCGAGTTCGACCTCGCAGCGTTCAAGAGCAACACGTTCGCGATGGAGTGGCCGCCACGATCGGGACGCCTCGCGGAATTCCCCGAGGCGGATCGCGCGGGCTGGTTTGCATTGAAGGAGGCGTTCAGGAAGATTACCAAGGGACAGCAGCCTGTCCTGAACAGCCTGATCGAGAAGCTCGGCCTGCCGAGAGACGATTTCGTGTAGCCAGGATCGCCCCGCTGCTCTGCTCCGTCCTTCTCCGATGCCCGATAGCAATCCCCACCGCCTCCCCGACCAGCTCCGCGCCAATCTGCGGCTGGTGTTCGTCGGCACCGCGGCCAGCACGCGCTCGGCCGCCGTCGGGCATTACTACGCGCATCCCGGCAACCGCTTCTGGCGCGCGCTGCATGAGGCCGGCATCACGCCGCGGCGTTATCGGCCGGATGAGTTCACCGCCCTGCTCGAACTCGGCATCGGCTTCACCGATCTCTCCAAGACCGGCGCCGGGATGGATCATGAGATCGCGCGGAGCTCGTTCGATGTCGCGGGCTTCAGGACCAAGATCGAGATGGTTCGGCCGAAGACCATCGCCTTCACCAGCAGGAAGGCGGCGAGCCTGTTTTACGACCGGCCGACCAGCGCGCTTGCGCTCGGCCGGCAGCCGGCCATGAATGGATTTCCTGACGTGTTCGTGTTGTCGTCGCCGTCAGGTGCGGCGTCCGGCCATTGGACGTTGCAGCCGTGGCGTGAGCTGGCGCAGTGGATCACGGAACCGTAGAAGGGTAGAGCCAACGGGGCCGCGCGTTGCGCGGACCCGTTGGCTCTACCCAACCTACGAAGCCCGCCCGTTACTCCTTCAACGTGATCGCAAGCCCACTGAGGTCGACATTGGCCATCAGCCCGATCTGCTTGCCGCTCAATTCGAGCACCGCGCCGTTCTGGTTGGTCAAGAGGATGCCGCGCACGCCGGCGCCGAGCGCAACGCCCATGCCCGCCGCGGCATAGACGCCGGCGATATCCTGGGCGCGGCGGATATTGCGCACCCGCCCCTGCAACGTGGTCTGCGAGCCGCCGAACACAAGACCATAGTCCAGCCCGCCGGCGGTCAGCCCGTAGGTCTGGCCGTGGAAGGTCAGGACGCCCTTGCCGGCGGAGCCGCCGAAGATCCAGCCGCCCTTGAAGATAACGAGCGTCACCGCGCCCTCGTCGGCCAGTGCAGCGGACGATCCGGTGAGCAGCGCCAGCGCGAAGAGCACGGCGCGAGCGGCGGATGACAATCTCATGGGGAGTTCTCCGGACGAAATGAAGCGAATCGCGGCAATCCAATCGGGCGGCGGCACGTCGAAATGCCGGCAAAACACGCGGGATTGCGCTTGTTCCTGTTATTGCGGAGTCTATCATCGGGCGTGTAGTCGCGCGACCATTGGCGCATGCGCTGCCACCGCTTTGCGCCATCGCTGAGGAGTTTGCGCAACAGGGACCCGCATCGATGCACGATTTCACCCCACTTTCCGGCCTTCTCGGCGGCGCACTGATCGGGCTTGCCGCGGCGCTGCTGATGCTGCTGACCGGGCGGATCGCCGCCGTCTCCGGCATCGTCGGCGGCCTGCTCCAGCCCGATACCGCCGAACGCACTGCCGACCGCTCCTGGCGCATCGCGTTCATCGCGGGGCTGATCGCGGCGCCCCTGATTGCGGCGCTGTTCGGCGCGCCGCTGCCGCGGCCGGCGATGAATGCGAGCCTTGTGGTGATCGCGATCGCGGGCCTTTTGGTCGGCTTCGGCACAAGAATGGGCAATGGCTGCACCTCGGGCCACGGCGTCTGCGGCTTCGCGCGGCTGTCCGGCCGCTCGATCGTGGCCACGTTCATCTTCATGACGGCGGCGATCGTCACGGTTGCCATCGTCAGGCACGGGATTGGGGGTTAGCGATGCGCCTTCTCGCAAGCTTCGTGTGCGGCCTGATCTTCGGCGCGGGCCTTTTGATCTCGGGCATGACCGATCCGCAGAAGGTGCTCGGCTTCCTCGACCTGTTCGGCGCATGGGATGCGACGCTTGCCTTCGTGATGGCGGGCGCGGTTGCGGTCGCGGCAACCGGCTTTGCGATCGCGCGGCGGCGCACAGCGCCTGCGTTCTCGGCACGCTTCCACTGGCCCGACCGCAGCGACATCGATGCGCCGCTGGTTGGCGGCGCGATCCTGTTCGGCATCGGCTGGGGCCTCGCCGGCATCTGCCCGGGGCCCGCGCTGGTCAACCTCGCCGGCCTTTCGCTGCCGATCGTGGTGTTCGTCGTCGCGATGCTAGCCGGCATGATCGGCCAGAATCTCTTCGGCAAGAATCTCTGGCGCCGGCGCACAATGGCGCCGCGCGGCGTCGAAACCACTTCCCTTCCATCTCGCGCAGACGGGTGACCCCAATGACAGAAAACACAGCAGTCAAGCACTTCCCTCCTCCGCCCGGCATCACGGCGCCGCCGCTCTCGTTCGGCGCCCGCGTCGGCGATCTCTTGTTCATCTCAGGCATTCCCGGCTTCGACGCCAACCGCGAGCTGCCCGACAGCTTCGAGGCGCAGTTCGCCAATGTCGTCACCAATTTCCGGCGCGTGCTGACCGAGGCCGGCGCCACGATGCGCGATCTCGTCAAGGTCAACGTGCTGCTGACCCGCGCCAGCGACGTCGCGACGATGAACGCTCTGTATGCTGGCGCGTTCGGCCCTGCACCCTACCCCGCGCGCACCACCTGCGTCGTGGTGGCGCTGCCCAATCCGAAGATGCTGATCGAGATCGAGGGCGTGGCGTCAGTGAAGGCATAGCGGTCCATCGATCCACCGCCGTCGTCCTGGCGAAAGCCAGGACGACGACGTGGAGATGCCTGCGCCTGTATGCGTGCACTCTCCACATGGCATCGGCCGCTAGAACAGCGACCCCTGCCCGTCGTCCTCGCGCACCGGCGCCTTGCGCACTGCTGCCTTCTTCGGGGCCGGCACGTCCTCCGCGGCGATCTCTTCCGCGCTCATCGGCAGCAGCAATTGCGCATCGTCGTTGGCGACGGCATTCACGCGCATCGTCACCCGGTGCCAGGCGAACTCGCCGACATCAGGTCCCTTCAGCATCGGCATCACGTCGTCGACGTCGTTGGGCAGGCAGTCGAGCCAGGGCGCGAATTGCTCGGGCCGGATCGTGACGGGCACCCGGTGATGCAGCTGCGCGAGGTCGGGGCTCGCAGGCGCGGTGACGATCGCGACCGTATCCTGCTCCTCGCCGTTCGGTCCCATCCAGGTCTCGGCGAGCGCGGCGAAAGCAAGCGGATGGCCGTCGCGGCGATGGATGAAGAACGGCCGCTTGCGGCCGCCGGCATCCTGCCATTCGTAATAGCCGTCGGCCGGGATCAGCGCGCGGCGGCGCTTAATCGCGTTCTTGAAGGCGGGCTTCTCCCGCACCGTCTCGGAGCGGGCGTTGATGAGCAGCGAGAACGTGCGCGGATCCTTGACCCAGGACGGGATCAGGCCCCAGCGCATCAATTGAAAATGCCGGCCGCCGTTCTGCAGCAGCACGACCGGGATCGGCTGGGTTGGCGCAACATTGTACCGCGGCGGAAAATTCGGCTGCTCGATGTAGCCGAACATCTCTCGCAAGGCCGCCGGCGGCGAGGTAATGACAAAGCGTCCGCACATATCCTGTCCAGGGTGGTATCCGTTTATTCCGCCTTAACTTGGACCGTTAAAGACTGCGACCAATGACCTCAACGGCCGCCATAGCGGGCTCTTCCCCGCGACCGACGTACCCCGACGAGGCGCGGGCGGCGCTGTTGCGCGCCGCCAACATCAATCCCCGCACCGGACTTGCGACCGACTACCTCAATCACTTCAACGAAGCCATCATGCTGCTGGAGATGGTGCCGGACCTGCCGGAATGCGCCAGCGATTTCCTGGAATGGCAACCCCTGTCCTATGCCGAGCATTTCACCGCGTCCAATTTTCGGGCGCGTGACCTCGCGATCGAAGCCTATCAGATGGCGGATGCCGGCATCCGGGCCGAATTCGACCAGCTCACCGACAGCATGACCAAGATCCTGACCGAGGTCGGCTCCGCGATGCGGCAATTGCACCAGGACAAGAGCCGGGTCGCGCTCGCCGAGCAGGCAATCGTCTGGGTCAAGCCGCTGGTGATGCAGACCGCCGGTGTCATCAACGGCGCCGCAGAGGCCGATGTCGAGCGCATCATGGCGGGCGCCTGATTTATCGGGCATGATGGTCATCAAAACTGGTTGTCGTCTTGAGCTCTCCCGAACCTCCGATCCGCCCGCAGCTCGCCGTGTCAGGCGTGATTTTCCGCGACGGCAAGGTGCTGCTGGTGCGCCGCGCCCGCTCGCCCGGAAAGGGCTTCTATTCGCTGCCCGGCGGCCGGGTCGAGTTCGGTGAAACGCTGCACACCGCGCTGCACCGGGAAATCGACGAGGAGACCGGGCTGCGGGTCGAAATCCTGGGCCTCGCCGGCTGGCGCGAGGTGCTGCCGACCGGCCCCGGCACCGGGCATTACCTGATCATGACGTTCGCGGCGCGCTGGGCGTCCCGCGAGCCGGTGCTCAACGACGAGCATGACGATTTCAAATGGCTCGCCCCGGAGGCGATCGGCGACCTCAAGGTCACCGGCGGCCTGCACGAGGTGATTGCGGCCGCCCGGCGGCTGGTCTGAGGCCGGTTTTTGGGCGCTTTGGCGAGCTCTGCCGCCTTGCCTCGGGCGCATTGAGGGGGCATACCACGGCGATTCCGGAACCCCTGATGATCAGAGCTTTTCTCGCCGTTGTGATCCTGATGTCGGCATGCCTCGCGGCGCCCGCCCGGGCGCAGGACGCGGCTGCGCCGTTCGACGGCGACCTGCAGCGGCTCGCCGAGATCCTCGGCGCCCTGCACTACCTGCGCGGCATCTGCGGCTCCAACGAGGGCGCCAAATGGCGCAACGAGATGCAGGCGCTGATCGACGCCGAGACCCCCTCCGGCGACCGTCGCGCCCGCATGGTCGCGGGCTTCAACCGCGGCTATAACGGCTTCCAGCAGACCTACCGGACCTGCACCCCCGCGGCCTCCGTCGCGATCCGCCGCTACATCGAGGAAGGCTCGAAGATTTCGCGCGACCTGACGGCCCGCTATGCCAACTGACCGCGCCATCTTCTTCGACCTCGACGGCACCCTGACCGACCCGAAGCCCGGCATCACCGGCTCGATCCAGTATGCGCTGGGCAAGCTCGGCCGCTCGGTTCCCTTGCAGGACGAACTGACCTGGTGCATCGGGCCGCCGCTGCGGGCGAGTTTTGCCATGCTGCTCGGCGGCGAGGAGCTTGCCGACCGCGCCGTCGAGCTCTACCGCGAGCGGTTCGGCGATGTCGGGCTGTTCGAGAACAGCATCTATCCCGATATCGCGGACGTGCTGGCGGAACTGCGGCGGGTGCCGGGGCGCATCTACGTGGCGACCTCGAAGCCGCATGTGTTCGCGACGCGGATCGTCGCGCATTTCGGCCTCAGCGGCTTTTTCGACCACGTGTTCGGCTCCGAGCTGGACGGAACCCGGGTCAACAAGGTCGACCTGCTGGCCTATGCGATCGAGCAGACCGGGGCCGATCCGGCGCACGCGCTGATGATCGGCGACCGCAGCCACGACGTGATCGGCGCGAATCGCAACAGCATCCGCGCGGTCGGCGTCACCTATGGCTACGGCACGCCGGAGGAGCTGATCGGGGCCGGCGCCAGCCATCTGTGCGCCACGCCACGCGCCGTGCTGGACCATATCCACAGCTCATTTGGCTGATCGCGGCGGCGACATCCGGAATTCCCCTTTAAATGCCGTGGCGGGCGTTAACCTTTTCGAAAGATGTGGGCTAGGCGCTACCCGCATGCGTGATAAATCTCGCGCGTCGCAGTGGTTCGCTCCTCGGACCGCGCGCATTCATTTTGCAGAGTTTCATGCGCCATCCAGCGTCCTTTCCCCATCACCAAGACCCGCGTCCCGATCACGAGCAGAAGCAGGCCGCGCTGGGCTACCTGAACGAGGCGTGGGCGGAAGCGCGTCACGACGGCGTCGACGGCGACTGCCTCGCCCAGGCGAGCCTGTTCGCGGCGCTCGCCGAACTCGTCGGCACCTATGGCGAGGACGCGGTGGCGAAGTTCGCCGAGGGCCTCGCCGCGCGGGTGCGCAACGGCGAGTTCTCGCTGGCATTGGCCCGGCAGTAATCCCGCAAAGCGTTTTCGAGCGAAGTGGGCACCGGTTCGCGTAAAGAAAACGCGTCAAACAAGAATCTAGCGCATTTGATGCGCTAGGCCGTCAGCGTCTCGAGGAAACGGACCGGCTCGCCCGTCGACGGCGTCGCGACTTCGCCCTGCCACATCACCCGCTTGCCACGCACGAACGTGCCGACCGGCCAGCCCTGCACCCGCACGCCATCATAGGGCGTCCAGGCCGCGCGCGAGGCGATCCATTTGTTGGTGATGGTCTCGCTGCGCTTCAGATCAACGACGGTGAAGTCGGCATCATAGCCCGCCGCGATGCGGCCCTTGCAGGCGATGTTGAACAGGCGCGCCGGACCCGCGCTGGTGAGATCGACGAACCGAGCCAGCGACAGCCGCCCGGCATTGACGTGGTCGAGCATCAACGGCACCAGCGTCTGCACGCCGGTCATGCCCGACGGCGAGGCCGGATAGGCCTTGGCCTTCTCCTCCAGCGTATGCGGCGCGTGGTCCGAGCCGAGCACATCGATGATGCCTTGCTCGATGCCGTACCAGATGCCGGCACGGTGATCGGCCGAGCGTACCGGCGGGTTCATCTGCGCCAGCGTGCCGAGCCGCTCGTAGCACTCCGGCGCGGCCATGGTGAGGTGGTGCGGTGTCGCCTCGCAGGACGCGACATCCTTGTGGTCGCGCAGATACAGGATCTCTTCCTTGGTCGAGATGTGCAGCACGTGGATGCGCTTGCCGGTCTCGCGCGCGAGATTGACCAGGCGCTCGGTCGCCATCAGCGCCGCGGTCTCGTCGCGCCACACCGGATGCGAGCGTGGATCGCCCTCGATCCGCAGCGGCTTGCGCTCGTTCAGACGATACTCGTCCTCGGCGTGGAACGCGGCACGGCGCCGGATCACCTGAAAGATCCGCCGCAGGCTCTCGTCGTCCTCGACCAAAAGAGCGCCGGTGGAGGAGCCGATGAACACCTTGACGCCGGCGCAGCCCGGCGCGCGCTCGAGCTCCGGCAGGTCCTGCACGTTCTCGCGGGTGCCGCCGATGAAGAACGCGAAATCGCAATGCATGCGATGGTGGCCGCGCTTGATCTTGTCGGTGAACGCCTCTTCGGTGACCGTCAGCGGGTTGGTATTCGGCATCTCGAAGACCGCGGTGACCCCGCCCATCACGGCGCTGCGCGAGCCGGTCTCGAGATCTTCCTTCTGCGTCAACCCGGGCTCGCGGAAATGCACCTGGGTGTCCATCACGCCGGGCAGGATGTGCAGGCCCTTGCAGTCGATCACCTCGCCGGCCGAGGCCTGGCCGAGCGATCCGATCGCGGCGATGCGGCCATTGGTGACGCCGATATCGCGCACGCCCTCGCCGTCCTGATTGACCACGGTGCCGGATTTTAGAATGGTGTCAAAATGCTGATTCATCGGTCCTCGGCGCCCGCTTTCGGGTGTCGCGCGGGCCTTGTTCGGCGCACTGTAGCGCCTTAGCTTGGCTGGGGATATCCGCGCGCCGCGCGTTTCCCAAGGAACTTGGAAAAAGAGCCAATTTTGCGAATGAAAGCAGCGTTTCTTCCAGATCGGGGCGTGGTCAAAGTCTCTGGCGAGGACGCCCGCAACTTCCTCAACGGCCTCATCACGACCGATGTCGAGCAGCTGGTCCCGGGACAGGCCCGGTTTGGCGCACTGCTGACGCCGCAGGGCAAGATCATCGTCGATTTCCTGATCACCGAGATACCCACAGGCCATGGCGGCGGCTTCCTGATCGACGCACCGCGCGCGCTCGCCAAGGGGCTTGCCGACAAGCTCGGCTTCTACAAGCTGCGCGCCAAGGTCGTGGTCGAGAATCTCTCCGACAGCCTCGGTGTGCTGGCAGCCTGGGACGGCCAGCCGGCGGCAATCCCCGATCTCGCTTTCGCCGATCCGCGCAATGCGGCGCTCGGCTGGCGCATTCTGATCCCGGAAGATCTGAAGCAGAAACTCGCCGACCTGATCGGCGCGGATCTCGTCGACTCAAGCGCCTATGAGGCGCATCGCATCGCGGCCGGCGTGCCGCGCGGCGGGCTCGACTTCATGTATGGCGACGCGTTCCCGCACGAGACCAATATGGACCGCCTCAACGGCGTCGATTTCGACAAGGGCTGCTATGTCGGCCAGGAGGTGGTGTCGCGCATGCAGCACCGCGGCACGGCGCGCACCCGCACGGTGAAGATCATTCTCGACGGCCCCTCCCCCGAGACCGGCGCGACGATCCAGGCTGGCGACAAGCCGGTCGGCACCATCGGCTCGACCGCCGGCGAGAAAGGCCTCGCGCTGGTACGCATCGACCGCGTCGCCGATGCGCTCGACGCCGGCCTGCCGCTGACCGCGGGCGGGCTCGCGCTTCACCTCGCCGAGCCGGACGCTGTCCGCACCACACCCAAGAAGACCGTTGCATGAGCCGCACCGCGCAACTGCACCCCGACGGCAAGACGCGCTGCCCGTGGCCGGGCGAGGATGCGCTCTACGTCGCCTATCACGACAATGAATGGGGCGTGCCGGAATATGACGACCGCGCGCTCTTTGAAAAGCTGATCCTCGACGGCTTCCAGGCCGGCCTGTCCTGGATCACGATCCTGCGCAAGCGCGAGAATTTCCGCAAAGCCTTCGACGATTTCCAACCCGAGAAGATCGCGCGCTACACCGACAAGAAGGTGCATGCGCTGATGAACGACGCCGGCATCGTCCGCAACCGCGCCAAGATCGAAGGCACGGTGGCGAGCGCCAAGTCGTATCTCGAGATCATGGAGAAGGGTCCCAGCTTCTCGAAATTCCTGTGGGACTTCGTCGACGGCAAGCCGAAGGTCAATCAGTTCAAGACCACCGCGAGCGTGCCGGCCTCGACGCCGGTCTCGATCAAGGTCTCCAAGGAGCTCGGCGCGCGCGGCTTCAAGTTCGTCGGCCCCACCATCGTCTATGCCTTCATGCAGGCGACCGGCATGGTCAACGATCACCTCGTGACCTGCTTCTGCCACGAGGCCTGCAGCGGCAAGCTCCGCACACCGCGGCTCAAGAAGAAATGACTGCGCGTCAATCGACCGAGACCACCCGCGCCTGGCAGCGGATGTTGTCGGGACGCCGGCTGGACCTGCTCGATCCGTCACCGCTCGATATCGAGATCGTCGACATCGCGCATGGACTGGCGCGGGTCGCGCGCTGGAATGGCCAGACCAGCGGCGCGCACATCTTCTCGGTGGCGCAGCACACGCTGCTGGTCGAGGCCGTGATGCGCCAGCAGACGCCGCGCGTCGATATGCGCCATCGTCTCGCCGCACTGCTGCACGATGCGCCGGAATATGTCATCGGCGACATGATCTCGCCGTTCAAGGCGGTGCTATCAGGCGAATACAAGGCGGTGGAGAAGCGGCTGCTGTCGGCGATCCATATCCGCTTCGGCCTGCCCGCGGTGCTGGCGGATGAGATCACGCAGCAGATCAAGGCCGCCGATCGCGGCGCCGCCTATCTCGAGGCGACGCATCTGGCGGGATTTTCGCAGGCCGAAGCCAGGCGCTTGTTTGGCCGCGATCCGGAATTGCCCGAGGCCACCGAGCGCGACTATCTGACGCCATGGACCGCAGCGAGGGCCGAAAAGCAGTTCCTCGAACGCTTCAAGGCATTGCACGCGTCGTAGGCGCCGCCGCGCAGCGTGCAGCCGGTTGCGCCGCAAAACCAAGAGCGGGCATCGCGCCGCCCGGCTTTGCCCACCCGGGAGCAGCGGCTATAGTCGGGCGCACCGATAGCCAAGGACCATCATGCTTCACGTCTGCTCGCTTGCCGCGCTCCCCGACACGGTTCGTGCCACCGGCGCCAGCCATGTGCTGACCGTGATGGCCAATGTCGACCAGGTACAGCGGCCTCCTTCCGTGCTTCCGGCCAACCATCTGAAGGTGTCGATGGACGACATCGTCGAACAGATGGACGGATTCGTCGCGCCGAACGAGACGCATATCGAGAGGGTGCTGGCCTTCGTGCGCGGCTGGGATCGCCGCGCGCCGATGGTGGTGCATTGCTACGCCGGCATCAGTCGCTCGACCGCGAGCGCCTTTGCCACCGTCTGCGCGCTCAATCCGCACCGCGACGAAATGTCCATTGCCCGACTGATCCGCGAGGCCTCGCCGATCGCGGCGCCCAACCGGCTGATCGTCAGCCTCGCCGACAAGGCGCTGGGCCGCGAGGGCCGGATGCTGCGCGCGCTCGATGCGATGGGCCCAGGCAGCATGAGCGTCGAAGGCCGGCCCTTCCACATCGATCTGGACTGAGCGGGATGAATTTTGGTTGAATCTCATCTTGCCAAGGTTTCGGTTCACCTCTCCCCGCCGGGGAGAGGTGAACCTGCGATGCCGTTGTAACCCTATCCCATCTCGCTTTAGCACGAACGTGCCACGCACGATCGCTTGAACTTCCAGTCCGCTCAGCTGCACTACTAGGTTGCGACGGGCGGCCGGCTGGCCGATGGTCCGGCGCGTCCCGCCGGAGGCCTGATGTTCGATTCGCCGTTCGATTTCCTCACGCTCGTCATCGCCATTGTCGCGATCATTTTCGCGCGCAAGGCGCTGGGCCAGATTGCGGTGCTGCAACGCCGGCTGGATGCGATCGAGGCGACAGGCGTGGCCGCCGCGCGGACAGCCGTGCCGCCGCCACTGACGCCGCTGCAGGAGTTCGAGCAGACGCTGCCGGCGGCACCTCCCATCGTGCCACCGCCGCTCCCCGAGGCGGCTGCAAACGAGCCGGCTGCCCGGGCCGAAGCCGCCGCGGATGGAGCAAGCGCCGCCCCACCGCCACTGCCAGAACCGCCCGCCACGCCGCCCCCGGCGCCTGGCTTCGAGGAGACGCTCGGCACACGCTGGGTGGTGTGGATCGGCGGCCTGACGCTCGCGCTCGGCGGCTTCTTCATGGTGCGCTATTCGATCGAGGCCGGGCTACTCAGCCCCGGCGTGCGCACGATGCTCGGCGGATTGTTTGCATTGGCGCTGCTCGGCGCCGGTGAGTGGACGCGGCGCAAGGAAAGCATCTCCAGCATCGCGGCGCTTCCGGTCGCCAACATTCCGGCGATCCTCACTGCCGCCGGCACCGCGGTGGCGTTCGCCACCGTCTATGCCGCCTACGCGCTGTACGACTTCCTCGCGCCGGCAACCGCCTTCATCCTGCTCGGCATGGTCGCGCTCGGCACGCTCGCGGCCGCGCTGCTGCACGGACCTGCGCTGGCCGGGCTCGGCATCGTCGGCGCCTTCGTCACCCCGATTCTGGTCTCGTCCGACAAGCCGGACTTCTGGTCGCTCTACATTTATCTTGCCATCGTCACGGCGGCGGCGTTCGGGCTCGCGCGCATCCGGCTGTGGCGCTGGCTCGCGGTCACGACGATCGCCTTCGCGCTGCTATGGACCTTCCCCTGCCTGCAATGCGGGCCGGAGATGATCGCGCCGCACGTCTTCCACGTCACCACGGGCTTCGTGCTGGCGGCGCTGCTCGTGGTCTGCGGCTTCATGTTCGGCCCCGACGGCGATGGCGAGGAGATCGAGCCGATCTCGTCCGGCTCGCTCGCGGCCTATCTGTTCGGCGCGATGCTGATCGTGCTCAACAGCGCGCATGCCGACAGCGCGATGATCGGCTTCGCACTGCTGACGGCGGGCAGCCTTGGCGTGGCCTGGCGCGCGCCCGCCGCTGCCGGCGCCATCGCCGCCGCGTCGGTCTTGGTCTTCATCGTGTTCGGCGAGTGGGCCGTCCGCCGCAACGTCGACATGCTGGTGCTGCCGGGCGGTGCGATCCGTGGCATCGGCCCGTCAGCGACCGACGGCTCGGTCTCGCTGCATCTCGTCACCGCCGCGCTGTTCGCGGCCGCCTTCGGCATCGCCGGCTTCCTCGCGCAACTGCGCTTTGTCACCGCAAAGATCACGGTGACCTGGGCCGCGGCAGCCGTGTTCACGCCGGTCGCGCTGCTGGTCGCACTTTATGCGCGCATCGCGCATCTCGATCGCTCGATCCCGTTCGCGATCCTCGCCGTGCTGCTCGCAGCCGCCTACGCCGCCGCGACCGAAGCACTGACCCGGCGCGGCGAACGGCCGGAGCTGTCGCCCTCGATCGCGCTGTCGGCCACCGGCGCCCTCGCCTCGCTGGCGCTGGCGCTGACCTTCGCACTCGACAAGGGCTGGCTCACCATCGCGCTGGCGCTGGTGTCGATGGGCACGGCATGGCTGTCGGTGCAGCGGCCGATCCCGTTCCTGCGCTGGCTCGCCGCGATCCTGGCGGGCATCGTCGTGCTGCGCATCGGCTATGAGCCGCGGATCGCGGGCGACGCCGTCGGCACCACGCCGGTCTTCAACTGGCTGCTGTGGGGCTACGGCGTTCCGGCGCTGTCATTCTGGTCCGGAAGCCATTTCCTGCGCCGCAATAGCGACGACGTCCCGCTGCGCATGGTCGAATCCGCTGCGATCCTGTTCACGGTGCTGCTCGCCTTCATGGAGATCCGCCACGCGGTCAATGCTGGTGACGTCTATCGCGAAAGCGCCGGGCTGACCGAGGTTGCGTTGCAGGTCGGCGTGACGCTCGCGATGGCGATCGGGCTGGAGCGCCTGCGGCTGCGCAGCGGCAGCATCGTCCACAATGTCGGCGCGGTGCTGCTGACCGCGTTCGCCGGGCTTGCCAGCCTGTTCGGGCTGCTGGGGCTGGAGAACCCGATGCTGTGGTGGCAGGACGTCGGCGGCAGCTTCTTCAACCTGCTGCTGCTCGGCTATGCATTGCCAGCCGTACTGGCGCTGCTGCTGTCATACGCGGTGGCGGGGCATCGTCCCGCTGCATATGCCAACACGATCGCCGCCGGCGCGCTGGTGCTTGCGCTCGCTTATGTCACGTTCGAAATCCGCAGGCTCTATCATGGACCGGTGCTGACGCGCGGCGAGACCACGGGTGCGGAGCAATACACCTATTCGATCGCTTGGCTGATGTTCGGCGTCGTGCTGCTCGGCATCGGCATCGTCGTCGACTCGCAGCGGGCGCGGCTCGCCTCCGCTGCGGTGATCGGGCTGACGATCCTGAAGGCGTTCCTGGTCGACATGTCGACGCTCACCGGAGTCTACCGGGCGCTGTCGTTCATGTGCCTTGGCATCGTGCTGGTCGCGATCGGCTGGCTGTATCAGCGGATCCTGTTCCGCAGGCGGGCCGTTCCGCCGGTCCCCCAGGCTGGGGCCTGAAGCTTGGTGTCCTGAACGGCGAGCGCCTCAGTCGACGGATTCGGCAACCAGCCGAATCCTGAACACGGGCTTCCGGCTCTCGTCGAGCAGCTCCATGTGCCATTCGCTGTCTTGCTTCATGTTGCGCGAAATGCTGCCAAGGAAATTGCCGCAGACCTTGGTCATCTCGGCCCAGGCCACGTCACGGCTCTCGAACTCCGTCGCGTGGTCGGACGCACCAGCGTAATCGCCATCACTGATACGGAAAAAATATTGCGCCATATGACTACTCAAATCGGTGTCCTCGTCATCCCGCCTGTCGGCGAACGCTAAGGTATTGAGTAGCTATCAACGCGCGGCGACCGCCATCCGTATGACTACGGCTTGGCGTTATTCCCGCTGGCGCGCAGATGAGACGTTAGTCGGTGGAACGGCGCAATTCCGGCGCGCTTTCGACCTTGGCGGGCTCGGCCTTGACCGGCTCGAGCTTCGCGCTTCCGACCTGCGGTGTCTCGACGCGCGACACTTCGGTCGGCGAGGCATCCGCGGATCGGGTGCGCGGGTGCAGCGAACGCGGACGCGCCACCGCGCGTGCCATCAGCATTTGCTGGCCGCCCTGGTGATGGAAATCGCAGTAGGCGAAGCCCATGCCGGAGACCGAGCCGCGGAACGTGCGGTCGTCCTGCTTGTCGAGATTGAAGCAAGGTTCAAACGGAATGCCCTTCAGCGACGCGCACACGCTCTGACCGCGGATTTGCAGCGTATTGCCGGGCAGGCGCACGTGGCGGATGGGTCCGGAGCCCGAGAACTGGATCGAGCCTGCCGCGCCCAGATCGTCGAGGATACGGCCGGCGCCCCTTGTGCCGTCGAAACAGGTGAAGGCGAACACCTTGCCGGCGACGAATTTGCGGGCCTCATCGGCGTTCATCATGCCTGCGAATGCCGGCACGACCATCGCTCCGGCCGTGACGGCCCCCAACACCAAACGCGCAAGCATGAGCTACTCCACTTACGAGCGCGGGCACCCGCTCCTTGTTGAGCATGATCCCCGCACCAACGCTTCTCGACGTCTGCGCGAGGAAACCCGGCCCCCCGGGATCATGCTGCAAGTCTCTTTACCCGCTGCTTACCATACCAACCGTGGCAACATTGGAGCAGCTTGGTTGGTAAAGTCTGAACGTCCTCAGACTATTTTTACCACGATCCGGCCGCGGACTTGGCCACCGAGGATTTTCGCACCATACCCCATGACTTCGTCTAAGACGATTTCATGAGTGATTTCAGTGAGTTTTTCCTTATCCAGATCGCTGGCAAGGCGGCGCCAGGCAGTCCTGCGGAGCTCGATCGGGCACATCACGGAATCGATGCCGAGAAGGCACACACCCCGCAAAATGAAGGGCGCGACCGACGACGGCAGGTCCATGCCGGCCGCAAGGCCACAGGCCGCGATGGCACCGCCGTACCTGGTCATCGAAAGCAGATTGGCGAGCGTGGTCGACCCGACGCTGTCGATGCCGCCGGCCCAGCGCTCCTTCGCAAGCGCCTTGGGGGCGCCCGACAGCTCGGCGCGGTCGATCACCTCGGTGGCACCGAGTCCCTTGAGATAGTCGGCCTCCGACATCCGCCCGGTCGAGGCGATGACGTGATAGCCGAGCTTCGACAGCACGGCGATCGCGACCGAGCCGACGCCGCCGGCGGCGCCCGTGACCACCACCGGGCCGCTCTTCGGGGTGAGACCGTGCTTCTCCAGCGCCAGCACCGACAGCATCGCGGTATAGCCGGCGGTGCCGATCGCCATCGCGTCACGGGCCGAAATGCCGTCCGGCAGCCGCACCAGCCAGTCGCCCTTGACGCGAGCCTTTTCCGCATAAGCACCGAGATGGGTCTCGCCCATGCCCCAGCCGTTGCAGACGACCTTGTCGCCCGCCTTCCAGTCGGGATGGCTGGATTGTTCGACGGTACCGGCGAAATCGATGCCGGCGATCATCGGGAAACGGCGCACCACCGGCGCCTTGCCGGTCAGCGCCAGGCCGTCCTTGTAGTTCAGCGTCGACCATTCGACGCGTACGGTGACGTCGCCGTCCATCAATTCCGCGTCGTCGAATTGGGTCAGCGCGGCGGTGGTACCCTTGTCCGCCTTGTCGATCCTGATTGCCTTGAACGTTGCCACGATGAGCACTCCCCGTAATCTTGGTTTCGGGGGAGTGTTTAACCCATCAGGCCGGCTGCGCAACCGGGCGCACGACCGGCTTTTCGACGATCGGCAGGTTGATCAGCGCCGACAGCACGCCGAACAGGACCGACAGCCACCAGATCGGCGTGTAGGAACCATACTGCTCGAACACGACGCCGCCGAGCCAGACCCCGAGGAAGCCGCCCACCTGATGGCTGACGAAGGCGAAGCCATAGAGGGTGGAGAACCAGCGGGTGCCGAACATCAGCGCGACCAGCGCCGAGGTCGGCGGCACGCTCGACAGCCACAGCAGCCCCGAGACCGCACCGAATGCAATCGCCGAGAACGGCGTGACCGGGAACGAGATGAAGGCCACGGTCGCCAGCGCGCGCGAAAAGTAGATCACCGAGAGCAGATAGCGCTTCGGAAAGAAGTTCTGCAGCCAGCCGACGCTGAGCGAGCCCACGATGTTGAACAGGCCGATCGCCGCAACCACCCAGCCGCCGGTGGTCGCCGGAATGCCGCGGTCGGCCAGATAGGCCGGCAGATGGATGGTGATGAAGGCAAGCTGGAAGCCGCAGGTGAAGAAACCGAGCACCAGCAGCACATAGGAGCGATGGCCGAAGGCTTCGGCGAGCGCGGTCTTGAACGACTGCTGGTCGGCGGCCGGCACCTTGCCGGCCTCGGCGGTTGGCGTCGCAAGCGCGAGCGAGAGCGGCACGATCAACAGCATCAAAGCGCTGAACACGATGAGCGCGGTCTGCCAGCCGAAATTGTCGATCATCGCAACGCCAAACGGCGCGAATAGGAACTGGCCGAATGAACCGGCGGCGGTGCCGGCACCCAGCGCGATGCCGCGCTTCTCCGGCGGCAACAGTTTGCTGAACGCCGCCAACACCAGATTGAACGACGAGCCCGACAGTCCGAAGCCGATCAGCACGCCGGCGCTGATGTCGAGCGACAATGAGGTGGTCGAGTAACGCATCAGCAGCAGGCCGGCCGCGTACAGCAAGGCGCCGACCATCATGACGCGCAGCAGGCCGAAGCGGTCGGCAATGGCGCCTGCGATCGGCTGGCCGAGGCCCCACAACAGGTTCTGCAGCGCGATGGCAAGGCCGAACACGTCGCGGCCCCAGGCGAATTCGCGGCCCATCGGCTGCACGAAGAAGCCGAGGCTGGAGCGCGGGCCGAAACTCAGCAGCGCGATCGCACAGCCGCAGACGATGATGACGAGCGGTGTGCGCCAGGTGGTGCCCGATGTCGATCGGAGATCCCCGCTGGTAACGGCCATCTTGTCTTCCCCCGCAACTGCTGCGGGGGAACCGCCCCGCGAAACATTGCGGGAGTTAATGCATCTGCATGGAAAGCCCAAGAGGCGGCGGAGAAAAATATTCGCTCGCAAGGCAGCTCTGCGAAATATGCGACGGTCATTCCGGGTCCTGGTCCGACGGGCCATCCCGGAATGACGTCGCGAGGTTCCGAAGCGGTTAAGCAAATATCGCGGCGGCTCATGCCGAATGGCAGGGAACGTCGCCTTCTCCTTCCCCCTGAAAGGGGGAAGGTCGGGATGGGGGTCAGCCACACGCATCGCTGCTCATGGAGAGACCAGATCCCCACCCGCTTTGCTCTGACGAGCAAAGCGACCTCCCCTTTTCAAGGGGAGGTTAGGTTGGCACCTATCGCTTGGCGCTGGCCTGCTCGGCCGAGCTCTGGGCGGCTTCGGCGAGTTGCGCCGAGATCTTGGCGGTCTCGGCCGGGTTGCCCCAGCTCGGCGCGTCGCTGCCGTCACCCCAGGCGCGCGGGCGATAGAAGGTGTGGACGCCGAACTTGTACGTCTTCTTCATTTCACTGACCCAGGACGGCCGCACCCAATAGGCGTGGTAGTGGGTCGAGCGATCGACTTCCGGCAGCCACAATTTGCCGTCGAGGATCGCCTTCGATATCTTCTTCGCGCGGTCCCACATGTCGGGCTCGCGGACCACGTCGGGGATGTTGTCGCAGGCGAAGGTGAACTGGCAGGCGTAGTGACGGTTCTTGTTCTGGTAGACCACGCCGCACACCGTCTCCGGATATTTGCCGGAGAAAGCGCGGTTCAGCACCACCTGCGCGACCGCGATCTGGCCGCGCACCGCTTCGCCGCGCGCTTCGAAATAGACCGCCTCGGCAAGGCACTTCTCCGACTTGGCGCGCGATTTCTCGTCGAACAGGCCGAGCCGCTCCGCCGGCGTCTTGGTGTGCTGGTCGTCGGCGTTGACCTCACCTTTCGGCGCGATGCTCTCGCCCATCTCACCGGCCTTGACCGGCCCGTCGGCATCGACCGGCAGTGACGCCATCACCTTCAGGTCGGGATCGGGCTGCGCTGCAGGCACAACGACGACTGGCGCCTCGCCGGGCTGCCAGCGCTCGAGATTTTCGGGCGTGCCGAGCGATGAGCCGAAGAACAGGCTGGCGGTCTTGAATGCAAACGGGTCGCGCTCATGCGTTGCATCGGCAGGCGGCGCAGCGCCAGGCTTTGCGGGCGCCGGCTTCAGATCGTCGAGCGGGCTGGCCTCGAGCGACATCGACACGTCGTATTGCTGCGGCGCGGGCTTGGCATATTGCGGCAGCGGCGGCGCACGCAGCGCCTCCTGCAATTCGGGATCAAGCGGCGCGTTATCGGCCGGTGCGGTTGCGGTCTTCATGCCCTTGACCGACGAATTCGATGTCGCGGGATCCTCGTTCGCCGGAGCCGTGTTCGCGGGCTGTGCAGGATCGACCTGGTCAGGCCGCCCGACGACGAGACGATCGCCCTTCAGGGTGCGATCGACCTTGGGAAAATCGGACGCCTGGTAGCGCGGCGGCGGCGCCGCGATCGGATTGCGCGTCACGGTGCCGGTGATGTCGGCGCTCGGACTGTCCAGCCTTGCGAGCAGGATTTGCGGATCCTGCGGCGCCGATGTTCCGATCGGACGGCCGAAGCTGTAGGTCGCGACCTGGATGGAGCCGACCGCGGAGGCGAAGACGCGTTTCTGCCAGCGCTCGGCGACGCCGGGCTGCCGGGCCAGGAGCGACGCAATATCCTGATATCCGAGCTCGGTCGGCATCAGTGCGAAGATGCCAAGACCGAGACCGAAGAGCGCGAGACGTGCGCCCTTCGGCTGGTTACGCGACACAAACATCGTACGCTCACGCAACGCTTACTGAGTGCAATCGAACGCGGTACATCCGCGCAATTCGACCTTTCTCGTTGCTAACTTGTTTAGGTTGCCGCGGAGTTAATCGGCGTTGCACGTGCGCTACACTCAAGCGATCGCGCATACGAGGCGCGCGGCATCAGTCGCCTTGGTAAATGCGCGGCGCATGAAAGTCGTAAACACCGGGTCAACGAAGATGGTGAATAAAGTGTTGCAGACAGTGACCGCCAATGCACCGTCATTGCGAGCGAAGCAATCCATCTCACCGCACATGCGGGTCGATGGATTGCTTCGTCGCTATCGCTCCTCGCAATGACGGTGCTTACTAAGTGCCTCAACAAGCAAAATGGCCGGGACTTGGTCCCGGCCATCGCACTCCTTGAACGACTTGATCGCTCACGCCTGGCTGGCGATCTCCTTGCCGAGCGCGGCCTGGGCTGCGGCGAGACGCGCGATCGGCACGCGATAGGGCGAGCAGGAGACGTAGTCGAGCCCGACCTCGTGGCAGAACGCGACCGAGGCGGGATCGCCGCCATGCTCGCCGCAGATGCCGACCTTGAGGTTCGGCCGCGTCTTGCGGCCCCGCGTCACGCCGATCCTGACCAGCTCGCCGACGCCGTCGCGATCGACCGAGATGAACGGATCGATCTCGAGAATGCCCTTGGCGACATAGGTGCCGAGGAAGCTCGCGGCGTCGTCGCGGCTGATGCCGTAGGTGGTCTGCGTCAGGTCGTTGGTGCCGAAGGAGAAGAACTCCGCGGTCTCCGCCACCTGGCCCGCCATCAGGCAGGCGCGCGGCAGCTCGATCATGGTGCCGACCTGGTAGGTCAGCTTGACGCCGGTCTCCTTCATCACCGCGTTGGCGGTCGCATCGATCCGCGCCTTGACCAGATCGAATTCGGCCTTGGTCGCGATCAGCGGCACCATCACCTCCAGTCCGACCGGCTTGCCGGTGCGCTTGCCGGCTTCGACGGCAGCCTCGAAGATCGCGCGCGCCTGCATCTCGGCGATCTCTGGATAGGCGATCGCGAGACGGCAGCCGCGGAAGCCGAGCATCGGGTTGAACTCGGACAGTTCGCGGGCGCGGTCGGCAAGCTTGCGCGGATCGGTGTTCATGGCGCGCGCCACTTCCTCGATCTCGGCCTGGGTGTGCGGCAGGAATTCATGGAGGGGAGGATCCAGAAGCCGGATCGTGACGGGCAGGCCCTTCATGATCTCGAACAGTTCGACGAAGTCGGCGCGCTGCATCGGCAACAGCTTCGACAGCGCTGCGCGGCGCGACTGCTCGTCCTCGGAGAGGATCATCTCGCGCACGGTGCGGATGCGGGTCTCCTCGAAGAACATGTGCTCGGTGCGGCAGAGGCCGATGCCTTCGGCGCCGAACTTCACCGCGGTGCGCGCATCGTCGGGCGTGTCGCCGTTGACGCGGACGCCGAGCTTGCGGACCTCGTCGGCCCAGCCCATCAGCGTGCCGAACTCGCCGGACAGTTCCGGCTCGATCATCGGCATGCGGCCGGCCAGCACCTGACCGACCGAGCCGTCGATGGTGATGACATCGCCGGTCTTGAAGGTGCGCGAGCCGATGCTCATGGTGCCGCGGCCGTAATCGACACGAATGGTGCCGCAGCCGGAGACGCAGGGCTTGCCCATGCCGCGCGCGACCACCGCCGCATGCGACGTCATGCCGCCGCGGGTGGTCAGGATGCCTTCCGCAGCGTGCATGCCGTGAATGTCTTCCGGGCTGGTCTCGATGCGGACCAGGATCACCTTGCGCCCGTCGGCTTGCAGCTTGGCCGCTTCGTCCGACGAGAACACGATCTCGCCGGAGGCAGCACCAGGCGACGCCGGCAGGCCGGTCGCGATCACGTCGCGCTTGGCGGCGGGATCGATGGTCGGGTGCAGCAGTTGGTCCAGCGACGCCGGATCGATCCGCGTCACCGCGTCCTTGCGCGAGATCAGGCCTTCATTGGCGAGCTCGACCGCGATGCGCAGCGCCGCCTTGGCGGTGCGCTTGCCGCCGCGGGTCTGCAGCATCCACAGCTTGCCCTGCTCGACCGTGAACTCCATGTCCTGCATGTCGCGGTAGTGCTTCTCGAGCAGCGTGTAGATCCGCGTCAGCTCCTTGAACGCGGCCGGCATCGCGGCTTCCATCGACGGCTTGTCGGAGCCGGATTCCCGGCGCGCCTCCTCGGTGATGTCCTGCGGCGTGCGGATGCCGGCGACGACGTCCTCGCCCTGGGCGTTGATCAGGAACTCGCCGTACAGCTTGCTCTCGCCGGTCGAGGGGTTGCGGGTGAAGGCGACGCCGGTCGCCGAGGTCTCGCCCATGTTGCCGAACACCATCGCCTGCACGTTGACCGCGGTGCCCCAGGATTCCGGGATGTCGTGCAGCTTGCGATAGGTCACCGCGCGCGCGTTCATCCAGGATGAGAACACGGCACCGATCGCGCCCCACAGCTGATCGTGCGGATCCTGCGGGAAGTCGTGGCCGGTCTCCTTGGCGACGGCTTCCTTGTACTTGCCGACCAGCTCGACCCAGTCGTCGCCGGTGAGGTCGGTGTCGAGCGAGTAGCCCTGGCCGTCCTTGAAGGTGTCGAGGATGTCCTCGAAGTGATGATGCTCGAAGCCGAGCACCACGTCCGAATACATCGTGATGAAGCGTCGATAGCTGTCATAGGCAAAGCGGCGGTCGCCGGAGAGCTCGGCGAGCGCCTCGACCGTGCGGTCGTTGAGGCCGAGATTGAGCACGGTGTCCATCATGCCCGGCATCGAGGCGCGCGCGCCCGAGCGGACCGAGACCAGAAGCGGGTTCTTGGCGTCGCCGAAGGTCTTGCCGGTCAGCTTGCCGACATAGTCGAGCGCCTTTTCAACCTGTGCCTTCAACTCCTTCGGATACGTCTTGTCGTGGTCGTAGAAGTAGGTGCAGACCGAGGTCGGAATGGTGAAGCCGGGAGGCACCGGCAGGCCGAGATTGGCCATTTCCGCGAGGTTGGCGCCCTTGCCGCCGAGCAGATCGCGCAAGGTCGCCTGGCCCTCGGCCTTGCCGTCGCCGAACGTATAGACCCACTTGCCGGCCTTGATCGCTGGCGGAGCCGCCTTTTTCGCAGCGGTGACGGCCTTCGCCGGCGCCTTGCTGGCGGGCTTTGCAGCCGGCTTCAGAGCCGATTTGGCAGCGGGTTTCGGCGCCGCCTTCGGGGCGCTCTTCTTCAGCGCCTTGCGCGCCGGCGCGGCCTTCCGGACCGGTGCCGAGGACTTTGATTTCGCTGCGGTTTTCTCGGCAGTTTTCTTGGACTTCGCGACGGCTTTGGCCATGTCAGACAACAATCCGAAAAGAGGGGTCGAAGATGCGCGCCTTACACCATTTTGGGGGGTTCCGCGCAAGCCGCGAAACCCCGATTTCGCGCTAGAGGTGCAGCCAGCGCAGCAGGCCCATCCCCACGAGCCCGACGAAGATCAGGTAGATCGCGACGATGTAGTTGAGCAGCCGCGGCATGATCAGGATCAGGATGCCTGCAATCAGAGCGACAATGTGCGGCAAATGCCCAGCGGTGATGACCATTGAAGAGTTTCTCCGGCGGTTTTTGGAGGAGCGAATCAGCGGCAGTTTATCCGCTGCGGGGGTTTCCACATCAAGACGTCCGTCACCTCCTGCGAGTTCCCGCAACTCACGAAAATTGCTCCAAAATGCCGCGTATGTGGCGGCGGTTTTTCCGGAACATCAGCACACCGGATGCATTGGCTCGCCGTGCGCATCGGCGAAGGCCGGCGCGCGCGTCAAAAGAATGGAGCGAGCCATGCGAAACAGAATACTTGCCGTTGCAGCGGTTGCTGCTGCGATCACGGTGCCGGCTGTTGCCGCACAGGCCCAGACCGTCGGCATTGTCCGCGGTGGCCCGCCGGTTGCAGTCGAGGATGATGAGGGCATTGCGATCGAGCAGCGCCCGGCATTCCGCGAATACATCGTGCGCGAGCGCGTGCCGAACTACACCGTTCCGGATCGCGTCGTGGTCGGCACCGTGCTGCCGGATGCCGGCGTAACCTATTACGACGTGCCGCAACGGTTCGGCGCGACGCCCTATCGCTACACCGTCGTGAATGGCGAGACCGTTCTGGTCGAGCCGCGTTCGCGACGGATCGTTCAGGTGGTCGACTAGCTCAACGTCAGCACGATCGCCTGAACGAACAGTCCGGGCGCCGCGCAAGCGGATGTGCGCGCAGATCGACCGGACCAGAAAGCCCCGCCCGGCCTCCCCTCCGGGCGGGGCTCTTCTGTTGCGATGATTTGAATGCCGTGCTGGCTTACGATTTCAGGATCGAGAGCAGCGTCGAGGTCGACTTGTAGCTCTTGATCGCAGCGTCCTGGAAATCCTGCGTCCAGTTGGCCGCCTGGCGCTCCTCCGCGCTCATCGAGGAATATTGCTTGAGGATGCCGAGGCTGAACTGGCGCGGATCGCCCGCGGACTGGCTCTGCTTCAGCGCATCGAGCACGGCAAGACGGGTCCGCGTGTTGAGTTCCTGCTTGGCCGCGAAGATCTCCTCGCCCGAAAACTTCTTGTCCTGGTTCAGCGAGATCGCCGACAGCGAGCGGTTGTCGAGCGAGGACAGGTCGGCGAGCTGTCCGGTCTTGCGGCGGGAATCGTAAACCAGTTCCTTGCCGCTCTTCGCCGCCTCGCTCTTTTGCCGATCGAGGAATGCGCGCGCATCGCTCGCCACGCTGCCGAAATCGCGTGGCTTACCCGTCGTGGGCGACGTGGTTCCCGCCAGCGCCGCCGCGACCGGGTCGCCTGAAATTCCCGTCGGCGCCTTGTTCGGATCCTGCTGCGTCGCCTGATGGCCCTTCAGCACCGCGGCGCGCTGGCTGGCCCAGGTTGCGGTTGCCTTTTCCTCATCGCTGGCACCGTCGAGATAGTCGAGCGCCGACTTGTAGCTGACACTGTAGTCGCCGGTCAGGCGGGTGGTCGCAAGCGACGGCGCCAAGGCCTTGTCGAAGCGCTGCTTCAGTTCGGTGGCGGCGACCGCCTGCTCGTCCGGCGTGAACTTGCCGCCATTGTTGGTCGAGATCGCAAACAACGAGCGGCGATCAAGTGTCGAGAGATCGATGGTGGTCTTGCCGTCGACGATCGGCTTCTTCACGCCCGCGACCGTGTAGAGCCGGTCGAGCGTGACGCGCACGTCGTTGGTGACGGTCGCAAAATCCGGCAGCGGCGCCTTGGCGAGCTGCGCGCGGGCGGCGTCCGACAGCGTGAGATTGGTTGCAGCGCCAGATGTCGCGGACGCCGACAGGTCGCCGGCGGTGCCGTCGCCTGACAAGGTCGCCGCCAGCGAGGGCGTCGCTGCGGCCCGTGCGTAGGCCGAACCATATTGGGCGTAAGGATTGGGCGTGGTGCCGATCGAGGTCATCGGGGAGGTCCCTGCATTGGCGCGAGGGGCGATTTCTTAAGAAATCGTTGACTCGCCAGGACCCTCGCAGGGTATGGTTAATAAATTGCGAATTGTGTCTAAATATTTCAAAGAATGGGATCAGTTGCGCTTCCGCGCCGCGATGCGGTGAATGACCTTGCCGGATGAAGCGCTGACGACTTCCGCATCGAGCAGCAGTTCGGCCGCCGCCAGTTCGGCCCGCACCAGTCCCGTATCGAACGCTGCATAGAGCCGGCCATGCGCATCGCGCGCATCGTCACCTCTGGTGACGCGCCAGCTCAGATAGAAGATACCGCCGGGCTTCACGAGTTCGAACATGCGGCGCACCGACGGCGCGATCAGCGCGGGATCGAGATGCATGATCACGGTCTCGCACAGCACATTGTCGAAACTATTGGCGGCGATGCCGGATAGCTCGGGCAATTCGGCGCGGGTGAAGCGCAGCGTCGGATAGCGGGCACGGGCTTCCGTGAGCAGGCCCTCGGAGGCATCGAAGCCTTCGGCCGGAAAGCCGTTGGCATTCAGCCACGCCACCTCGCGGCCGCTGCCGCAGCCGATATCGGCGGTCGCGCCGCCCTTGATGAAGAAACGCGCGACGATCTCTTGCAGATCGCGAGGGGTCGGCTGCTCGTGCCAGTCCTGCGCAAACGCCGCCGCATCCTTGTCGTAAGCGGCGAGCGTCGCGCGGTCCATCGGTCAGCCCTCGATCCTGGAGAAGTCCGCCACCGCACGGGTCGCGGCGCGGATCTCGTTGAGCAGCTTCAGGCGGTTCTCACGCACCTTCGGATCATCGTCGTTGACCTTGACCTTGTCGAAGAACGCATCGACCGCTGGGCGCAGCTTCGCCATCGCGCTCATCGCGGCGGCAAAGTCTTCCCTGGCGACGGCGGCGGAGGCTTCGGCCTTCACCTGGTCGATCGCCTTGGCCAGCGTCTTCTCTTCGTCGAGCTTGTAGAGCGCGGCGTCGGGCGCGCCATCAAAGGTACGCTTGTCCTTCTTCTCCTCGATGCTGAGGATGTTGCTGGCGCGTTTTGTGCCCGCGAGCAGGTTCTTGCCGTCGTCACTGTCGAGGAATTTGCCGAGCGCCTCGACACGGCGAACAATGCGCAGGAGATCATCGTCGTCGTTAAGCGCGAATACTGAGTCAACAAGATCGTGCCTGGCGCCCTGTTCACGCAACTGGACTTTCAGGCGGTCAGCGAAAAAGCCCAGCAACTCTAGCGAAACATAGTACCTCTCCGACCGCGCGAGCCCGGTGTCTGGCTTTTGCGAGATCAGATGCGCGGCGTAGGCTTCCGTATTTTCTTCCCCCGGCAGTTTGGGCGGGAACAGCGCACACGCTTCGTCGAAGAGCTTGAGCAAGTTCAACGGACGATTAAGGGTCAGAATAGTTCTTACCACGCCAAGCGCTGCTCGTCTCAGCGCAAAGGGGTCCTTCGATCCGGTCGGCTTCTCATCGATTATCCAGAACCCCGCCAACGTGTCGAGCTTGTCCGCCAGCGCCACCGCAACGCTCACCGGATCGGTCGGCACGCGATCGGTCGGCCCCTGCGGCTTCCAGTGCTCCTCGCTTGCCGCAGCAACCGAGGCATCCTCGCCCTGCGCCACCGCGTAGTACTTGCCCATGAGGCCCTGTAGTTCGGGGAATTCGCCGACCACTTCGGTCAGCAAATCCGCTTTCGCGAGGCGCGCGGCGCGCCTGGTCTTCTCGACATCGGCGCCGACCAGTGGCGCGATCTCGGCGGCGAGCCGCTCGATCCGCTTGATGCGCTCTGCCTGGGTGCCGAGCTTCTCGTGGAACACGATCTGCTCGAACTTCGGCAGCCGGTCCTCGAGCTTGGTCTTGAGATCGGTCTCGTAGAAGAACTTTGCGTCCGACAGCCGCGGACGGATCACGCGTTCATTGCCGGCGACGATGGTCTTGCCACCATCGGGCGCCTCGATGTTGGCGGTCAGCACGAACTTGTTGGTCAATTTCCCGGTCTTGGGATCCCTGACCACGAAGCACTTCTGGTTGTTGCGGATGGTGGCGCGGATCACCTCGTCGGG
This sequence comes from Bradyrhizobium sp. USDA 4011, assembly GCF_054063415.1. Lineage (NCBI taxonomy): Bacteria > Pseudomonadati > Pseudomonadota > Alphaproteobacteria > Hyphomicrobiales > Nitrobacteraceae > Bradyrhizobium > Bradyrhizobium sp. USDA 4011. The sequence goes on along the minus strand of NZ_JBSSGG010000001.1, from coordinate 6,679,514 downwards.
AATCGACAAAAATTCCTTCTCGAACGATCCCATCATCACGACCGGCCATTCGACGAGACCCGAAACCTCGTCGAGCAGCACCTGGTCCTCGACCAGTTCGAGGCCCTGGGCGAACGCCAGCTCCTTGGCGTCCTCGAGGATGATGTCCTTGCGGGCCTGCGGATCGAGGATGACTTTGGCGGCCTTCAGCTTGGCCTCGTAATCCTCGAAGCGGCGCACTGAGATCGCACCCGGCGCCATGAAGCGGTGGCCGTAGGTGGTCTGCCCGGCCTCGATGCCGTCGACGGAGAACTTGACGATGTCGGGTTCCTCGGTCTCCAGACCGAAGGTCGCGGTGATGGCGTGCAGCGGGCGCACCCAAGTGAGCGAGCCTGATTTCGCCGAGCGCGCGCCCCAGCGCATCGATTTCGGCCAGGGGAAGGTGCGGATGATGACAGGCAGCATTTCCGCGATCACGTCGATCGCGGCGCGGCCGGGCTTCTCGATCAGCGCGATGTAGAAATCGCCCTTCTTCGGGTCGGTCTGGATCTTGGCCTCGCTGATCGAGGTGAGACCAGTGGCCTTCAGGAAACCCTGGATCGCGGGCTCGGGCCCGCCGACGCGCGGGCCGCGGCGCTCGTCCTTCAAATCGGGCTGGCGCGCAGGAATGCCGTGCACGCTGAGTGCAAGCCGGCGCGGGGTCGCGAACGCCTTGGCGCCTTCGTAGACGAGGCCTTCGGCGACCAGTCTGTCGGTCACCATGCGGCGCAGATCGTCCGCCGCCTTGGCCTGCATGCGCGCGGGAATTTCTTCGGAGAACAGTTCGAGGAGGAGATCGGGCATCAGACCGCCCTGCCCGTTTCGGTGTGGATCCATGCCTCGCCGCAGGCCTTGGCCAGGTCGCGCACTCGCGCGATATAGCTCTGCCGCTCCGTCACCGAGATGACGCCGCGGGCGTCGAGCAGGTTGAACACGTGGCTCGCCTTGATGCACTGGTCGTAGGCCGGCAAGGCCATCAGATGTTCCTTCGAATTGCTTCCCTCGCGCCAGCCGGCGGCGAGATATTTGCGGCAGGCCTCTTCCGCCATCTTGAACTGCTCGAACAGCATCGCGGTGTCGGCGTATTCGAAATTGTGCCGCGAATATTCCTGCTCGGCCTGCAGGAAGACGTCGCCATAGGTGACCTTCTCGGCGCCCTCGCGGCCGTTGAAGTTCAGGTCGTAGACGCGGTCGACGCCCTGCACATACATCGCGAGCCGCTCGAGCCCATAGGTGAGCTCGCCCGCGACCGGCGCGCATTCGACGCCGGCGACCTGCTGGAAGTAGGTGAACTGCGACACTTCCATCCCGTCGCACCAGCATTCCCATCCCAAACCCCAGGCGCCCAGCGTCGGGCTCTCCCAGTCGTCCTCGACGAAGCGGATGTCATGGACGGCGGCGTCGATGCCGATCGCGGCGAGCGATTTCAGGTACAGGTCCTGAAGGTTCGGCGGCGACGGCTTCATGATCACCTGGAACTGGTAGTAGTGCTGGAGGCGATTGGGATTTTCGCCATAGCGGCCGTCCTTGGGCCGCCGCGAGGGCTGCACATAGGCCGCGTTCCAGGGCTTGGGCCCCAGCGCACGCAGCGTGGTCGCGGGATGGAAGGTGCCGGCGCCCATTTCCATGTCGTAGGGCTGCAGGATGACGCAGCCCTGCTCGGCCCAGAATCGCTGGAGAGCCAGGATGAAGCCCTGGAACGAACGTTCCGGGCGCATGTGGTCAGGCAGAGCGTCCATCGTCAGCACAGGTCTCGCGAGGGGGTTTTGAAGCGCGCGGGACCGTATCGGCGGCAGCCAATGGAATCAAGGCGATGCCGGAAATCCGGCACCGCCATTTTGCGGGTTTTAAAGCCTGCTAGCCCGGGCGATAGGCCCCGGTCACGGGGTCGCGGCGCAGGGTCTTGATTTCGCTCGCACGCGTGGTCTCGGCCACGCGGGACAATCGCGCCTCTTCCAGTTCCTGGTTGATCCGGACGGCCGTCTTGTAAGCCCAGCGGACCACGGCCAGGCCACCCAGGACGCCTGCGAATGCAATCAGCGGCGGCATCGGTCGATCCTTGTCGTTCACGTCTGTCAGGCCCCCAATAAAAGGTATTCTCGCGCAAGGCAGCCTGCGCCGCAATCGCGCTTTTGAGGCTAAATGGCGCGCTCAAATCCCCGTGTTCAGAGCCCGAATCGGGCCCAAATCGCCCTGGTTTCCACCGCCGAGATCAGGTCGTCCGGCAAGCTTGCCAGCCCGTCCAGCGCCGCCATCGTGCCCGCCCCCGGCGCCCGCCGGCCGAGCAGGCCGGACAGCAGGCCGCTCGCGGGCGCGATCACCGGGGTCAGCACCTTCTCGCCATAGCGGGCCCGCAGCGTCGCGCGCAGGTCGCCGATCCCGTCGGCAAGCCCGAGCCCGATCGCGGTCTCGCCCGCCCAGTATTCGCCGGTGAACAACTCGTCGTCGGGCCCCTTCAGGCGGCTGCCGCGGCTCTGTTTCACCAGCGCGATGAAGATCGCATGGATCTCGCGCTGGATCGCCTTCAGCCGGGCGACGTCATCGGGGTTCTCGGGAAGGAACGGATCGAGCATCGCCTTGTGCGCCCCCGCCGTATAGAGCCGCCGCTCGACCCCGATCTTCTTGATCAGCCCCTCGAGGCCGAAGCTGCCGCCGACCACGCCGATCGAACCCAGGATCGAGGACGGGTCGCAATAGATCTCGTCACCCGCGCAGGCGATCATGTAGCCGCCGGAGGCCGCGACGTCCTCGACGAACACCAGCACCGGCAGCTTCTTCTCGGCGGCCAGCTGCCGGATGCGCAGATAGATCTGCCGCGACTGCACCGGCGAGCCGCCCGGCGAATTGATCACCAGCGCCACCGCTTTGGCATTCCGAGTGCCAAAGGCGCGCTCCAGCATCTTGGCGACGCCGGAGAGCGTCATGCCTGGCCGCAGCGGCGTCACCGCGCCGATCACGCCTGACAGCCGCACCACCGGCACGACAGTAATGCCGGGCCTGAACCGCGCCGGAAGCATTCCCTGCACGCTTTCGAGCCATCCCGAACGTCCTTCAGAATGCGCTCCGGAATGTCCTTGGCGATCACTTGTTTGTTCATTCATGCCGTTACCTCGAATTAACCACTTTTTATCACGCCAGTGTCATTGGATTTCGTGGAACGCGTTTTGCATTTTGTCATTGGGGTTGCAACGCGCGGGCGGAGAGGAAACCATGAAGATCTACCTGCTGATTTTGCTGATCGGTACGCTCCTCACGGCGATCCACTTCACATCCAGGCCGGAACACCAGTCGGAAACGGCCCCGCAGTGATTTAGTGCCAGCACGACGCGGGCAGCGTCCCTGCCCGTCAGCGCCGCGCCAGCGGCAATTCCCCCTTCCCAGCCAAGATCTCCTGCACCCATTTATTGGGCGCACCTGACTCTTCCTTGAGCAGCAGCGCGGCATGCAGCCGCGTCGGCGCCCGGCCGCCCTTGGTGGCCCGCACCAGGATTCGGATCGCCGGCGAGGCCGCCTCGCCATGAACCGGCAGGATCTCGAGGCTGCCGAAGCCGCGGTCCAGCGCGGCCAGCACCTCGGCAATTCCGTCGGCCCGCCAGATCATCGCAAGCTGCCCGTTCGACTTGAGGATCCGCCGCGCCACGTGAACCCAGCCAGCAAGCGTGGTCGCGGTCGCGACATGGGCGCGCTGCCGCACGCCGTCCGGCGAGGCGCGATGCCTTGAGGGATCGTTGAACGGCGGGTTCATCAGCACGACGTCGGCGCTATCGGGCGAGAGGCCAAAATCATCGAAAGCGGAGGCGCCGGCCTCGACATCGAGCACGATCACTTCGGCCATGATCGCGTTCGCGCTGGCGTTATTCCGGGCCAGCTCGGCCAATGCCGGGTCGATTTCGACCAGAACCAGATCGATCCCGCTGACCCGCCGCGCCACCGCCAGCCCGGCGGCGCCGACGCCGGAGCCGAGATCGACGACGCGCTCGCCTGATCGGGCCGGCGTCGCCGCGGCCAGCAGGATCGCGTCATGGCCGGCGCGATGGCCGCTGCGCGGCTGCCGCAGCCGCAATTGCCCGCCGAGGAATCCGTCTTCGGTGATCTCAGCGGCCGGAGACTCGTTTCTTGACGCGTTTTCTTCACGCGAACCCGGGCCAATTTCGCTTGAAAACGCTCTACTCATTGGCCCGCAATTCGTGGCCCAGGCCGGCATCGGTCAGGAGCTGGCGGGCCTTGTGGTTGTCGTCCTCGTGCACCAGGATCCGCCGCGGCAGCACGCCGAGCGAGCCCTCGATGATGCTCATGTTCTGGTCCAGCACCAGATGATGGATGTTAGCGCTGTCGAGCAGCGCGCCGACGGCGGAGACCAGCACCACGTCATTGGTCCGTACCAATTCCCGCAAAATCCACTCTCCTCTCCGCCCGGCTGTGCGGCCAATGCGTCACATGTCAACAACTTCGTGGCCTTGCCGCTGCACCGCGCAGTTTCTATTGTTATAGCTGAGGATAGTGCGAATTCGGCAAAATTGGAGACCAGCGTGGCGGTTATTGTACCCTTCGAAAGCCCGTCCAATGCTTCGATCGACGGGCTGGTGGGACTTGTCGCCGCCGACATGGAGCGCGTCAACGCGACCATCCTTTCGCGGACCGGCTCCGAAGTCACCATGATCCCCGAGGTCGCCAATCATTTGATCTCCTCCGGCGGCAAGCGGCTGCGCCCGATGCTGACCCTGGCGATGGCCCAGCTCGCCGACTACACAGGCGACGGCCACATCAAGCTCGCCGCCGCGGTCGAGTTCATGCACACCGCGACCCTGCTGCACGACGACGTGGTCGACGAGAGCGAGCTGCGCCGCGGCAAATTGTCCGCGCGGATGCTTTGGGGCAACGAGGCCAGCGTGCTGGTCGGCGACTTCCTGCTCGGCCAGGCATTCCGGATGATGGTCGAGGTCGGCTCGCTGCGCGCGCTCGACATTCTCTCCGCGGCCGCCGCCACCATCGCCGAGGGCGAGGTGATGCAGCTTGCCGCCGCCAAGAACACCGCGACCACCGAGGACGAGTATCTCGCCGTGATCCGCGGCAAGACCGCGGAGCTGTTCGCCGCGGCCTGCGAGGTCGGTCCCGTGATCGCCAACCGGCCCAAGGCCGAGCAGACCGCGTGCCGCTCGGTCGGCATGAATCTCGGCATCGCCTTCCAGCTCGTCGACGACGTGCTCGACTATGGCGGCAAATCCGCAAAACTCGGCAAGAATGTCGGCGACGATTTCCGCGAGGGCAAGATCACGCTCCCGGTGGTGCTCGCCTTCCGCCGCGGCAACGACACCGAGCGCCAGTTCTGGATCCGCGCACTCGAGCGCGGCGAGATCGGCGCGGCCGATCTCGATCACGCGATCGGGCTGATGACCAAGCACCGCGCGCTGGAGGACACCATCAGCCGCGCCCAGCACTACGGCGCAATGGCGGTCGACGCGCTGGCGCTGTTCCCGTCCTCGCCGATGAAGACGGCGCTGGAACAGGTCGTGGCGTTCTGCCTGGCAAGGTCGCATTGATTCAGCATGCCAAGCTCGCAGCCTCATAACCGGTGTCGTCCCTGCGGAAGCAGGGATCCATACGCCGCGGCGGATGTTGCAGGCGGGACTCGCCGTTCCGGCAGCGCACCACCATCAATATCTGTGGTGATGGGTCCCTGCTTTCGCAGGGACGACATCGAATTTGTGATACGAGTAGGCGCCTACTCCTCCACCGGCACCCAGATCTCGAGCCCGCCGTTGCCGCTGTTCTTGTCGAACTTCTCGTCATAACGCTCGAAGTTCGGCGCGTCCGCGACCTTCATGCCGGATTGCGGCAACCAGCGATTCCAGATCGTGTTGACGGTGCGGCGAATGGTCGAGATGTGGTCGGCGTGGGTGAACACCACGTATTTCTGCGCGGGAATCCGGACCCGCGCGAACTCGCGCGGCAGGTCGGAGAAATCGGCGACCTCGACACCCGCGATGTAATCGAAATTGCCGGCATCGTCGCCGTTGCAGCAGACACCATAGGCAACGTTACCGACCTGGCGGGGAATATGCGCGCGTTGCTGGTGGAAGCCATGCCACTGGTTCGGGATGCCGGCCGTGCTGTCATTGGCGTGGTTGTAGCGCTCGCCGATGCCGGCGACGAGAAATGCCTTGCCGGTCGCGATGCGCGGCGGATCGATGTGATCGAGAGCGGTCGAGATCATGGTGATCGGCTCCTGGAGCTTGAGCTTGGTCAGGCACGTCGTCGCGCGCACCGTCTCCGGCGTGACGCCGAAATGGTCGCGAAACGCGCGGGTGAATGCCTCGTGGGAGCCGTAATCCGCATCCAGCGCGAGCGTGAGAATGTCGGGCGCACCGGCCGCCAGCTCGCGCGCCGCCTCGCTGAGACGGCGCGCCCGCACGTAGCGCATCGCCGAAAACCCGGTCGCCTCCGCGAACGCCCGCACCAGATGGAAGCGCGAGACCCCGGCAACGACCGCGATATCATCGAGCGTCAGCGACGTGCGCAGGTGGCTTTCGATGTACCAGAGCGCCTTCTGGGCTGGATTCATGGACGACGGCCTTCCTGCAAAGCTCGGGCATCATGCGTGGCCGCGGCGCACGGCGTTTGACAGTCCTTGCTGCGCGGCCGCGAAACTGTGGTTCCGCTCCGCGAAATTTTACCGCAAAGCCGTCGCTGGCAACACCGCTGCAATCGTGCATACTCGCAGCTGCATCGATCCGACGGCTCACCAAGCTGCCCGAAAATCAAGACTGCACGAGCCGCGGCCAGCATGTCAGGGAGAACAATGATGCACCACCAACGCCTGAGCTATGTCAACTGCGTCAAGTCTGCGGCGCTTGCGGGGCTTTTGACGATCGCCGTCGCCAGCGCAGCCAACGCCCAGAAGAAATACGATCCGGGCGCGACCGACACCGAGATCAAGGTCGGCAACATCATGCCCTATTCGGGCCCGGCATCCGCCTATGCCACGATCGGCAAGACGGAAGCGGCCTATTTCAACAAGGTCAACAGCGAGGGCGGCATCAACGGCCGCAAGATCAACTTCGTCTCCTACGACGACGGCTACAGCCCGCCGAAGATGGTCGAGCAGGCCCGCAAGCTGGTCGAGAGCGACGAGGTGCTGTTGATCTTCAACCCGCTGGGCACGCCGGGCAACACCGCGATCCAGAAATACATGAACGCCAAGAAAGTGCCGCAGCTGTTCGTCTCCACCGGTGCCGCCAAGTGGAACGATCCGAAGAACTTTCCGTGGACCATGGGCTGGCAGCCGAGCTACCAGGTCGAGGCGCGCATCTACGCCAAATACATCCTGCAGAAATATCCCGGCAAGACCATCGGCGTGCTCTACCAGAACGACGATTTCGGCAAGGATTATCTGATCGGCCTGCATGAGGGGCTCGGCGACGCGGCCAAGAAACTGATCGTCGTCGAATCCTCGTACGAGACCACGTCGCCGACGGTGGATTCGCAGATCGTGCAGATCAAGGGCGCCAACCCCGACATCTTCGTCAACATCGCGACGCCGAAATTCGCGGCGCAGGCGATCAAGAAGGCCGCCGAGCTCGATTGGCATCCGGTCCAGTTCCTGACCAACGTCTCCGTCTCGATCGGCGGCGTGATGAAGCCGGCCGGCTATGAGGCGAGCCAGGACATACTGTCGACCCAGTATCTGAAGGATCCCGCGGATCACGAATGGAAGAACGATCCAGCCATGAACGAGTGGCGCGCCTTCATGACCAAGTGGTATCCCGAGGGCGACCAGAACGACGCCTCGACCGTGTTCGGCTACGGCGTCGCCAAGGGGCTCGAGCAGGTGTTGCGGCAATGCGGCGACAACCTCACCCGCGAGAACCTGATGAAGCAGGCGGCGAGCCTCAACTTCGAGATCGGCATCTATCTGCCCGGCACCAAGATCAAGACCGGACCGGACGACTATGCACCGATCGAGCAGTTGCAGATGATGCGCTTCAAGGGCGAGAGCTGGGAGCGGTTCGGCCCCGTCATGAGCGGCGAAAAGAGTTCGTAGCAGCCTTCTCGACAGTTTCGGAGTTCGTGATGCCCGGCGCCACGCCGGGCATCCACGTCTTCGACACGATTCACGAGCAAGACTTGTCACGAGCAACGCTTGCCACAAGCAAGAGCTGCGATGGCTGGAACCCAGGCGAGCCGAAGCAACGCCGTCCAGGCTGCCGCCTCCGGCCGTCACGAGCTCCTGCTACATCCTGCGATCGGAAGGACAACAACAATGAAAATCACCGACGTCCGCGCCCACCATATTCGCATTCCCTATGACGCGGGCCCTGCGAGCTTCCGCCAAGGCGCTTCCGCGATCTCGGCGCTCGACATGGTGCTGGTCGAGGTTTCGACCGATGCCGGCCTGACCGGCTGGGGCGATGCCTTCGCCTATGTCTGCCCGAAGACGAGTTGCGCGGCGGTGGCCGAGATGATCGCACCGCAGGCCCGCGGCCTCGAGGTGCCCGACGCGGCCAGCATTCCCGCCGCGATGGAGCAGATCCAGCGCAATCTGCATCTGTTCGGCCGCTACGGCATCACGATGTTTGCGATCTCGGCGCTCGACATCGCGCTGTGGGACCTCGCCGGCAAGGTGAAGGGCGTACCGCTGCATCAATTGATCGGCGGCGCCAAGCGCGACACGATTCCGGCCTATGCGAGCCTGATGCGGATCGGCAATCCCTCGCACATCGCCGCCGAGTGCACGAAGGCGATCAAGCTCGGCTACGCCGCGATCAAGCTGCACGAGACCACCGTGCCGGCCGTTGCCGCGGCGCGCGAAGCGATCGGCCCCGGCGTGCCGCTGATGATCGACATGAATTGTCCGCTGGATGGACCGGCGGCGATCCAGTTCGCCCGCGACTGCAAGCAGGCCGCACCGATGTTCCTGGAGGAGCCGATCTGGCCGCCGGAGGATTTTGCGACGCTCGCCGAGGTGCGGAGAGAAGGCCGGCTCGATATCGCGGCCGGCGAGAACGCCTGCACCGTGCATCAATTCCGCCAGATGATGACCGCGGGCGCGGTCAGTCACGCGCAGCCATCGGTGATCAAGGTCGGCGGCGTCACCGAATTCCTGCGCGTGGCGGTGCTCGCCGACGAGTTCGGCGTCCAGGTGATTCCGCACTCGCCCTATTTCGGACCTGGCTTCCTCGCCACGCTGCATCTGATGGCGATCCGCGACGAAGGCCTGATCGAAGTGTTCTTCATGAAGCGCCCCGCCTGCCTGTGGGGCGACCGCATCGACGTCGATGCCCGTGGCCATGTCGCCGTGCCGCAGGGCCCCGGGCTCGGCTACGAGCCGGATCGCGATGTGATGGAGACGTATCGGGTGGCGTGAGCCGTAAGCTGCGAGCCGCGACAACGGTGCGCCCCCTCTCCCGCTTGCGGGGGAGGGCTGGGGTGGGGGCTCTCTCCACGAGTCAGATCGTGGAGAGACCCCCCACCCGTATCGCATCTGACGATGCGATACGGCCTCCCCCGCAAGCGCAGGGCTGTCCGGGGAATGATTCACTGTGTCGCGGTGCATGCTCGGCGAAACCGAGGCAAATCGGTCTTTTCTGGTTGTCGAGACACAGAAGGCCGAGCATGCGATTTCGCGATAGCATTTTTAGTAGGCTGCTTGAACCGATCAATCGGCGGCAGTTTCAGGCGGCTGTGGATCGTCTGGACGGGGATGCCTATGACAAGTCGTTCAAGAGCTGGGATCACCTGGTAGCGCTGATCTATGCGCAGTTGAGCGGGAACAACAGCCTGCGCGCCGTGGTGACCGGCTTCAACGCCAATCCTCAGCATCACTATCACCTGGGCACCGGCAGGTTGTCCCGCTCGACACTGTCGGATGCCAACAGCCGCCGCCCGTCCAGCATTTTTGCGCAAACCTTTGCACGATTGTCGGCGATGGCAAGCCGGCAGTTGCGGGGCGAAGGCACGGAGATGGTGCGCCTGATCGATGCCAGTCCGATCCCGCTTGGCAAAGTTTGCACCTGGGCGGCGTGGAACGGCCGCATCCGCGGCATGAAGCTGCACGTGGTCTACGATCCCAAGGGCGATATCCCGAAGTGCGTCGAGGTGACGGCTGCCAACGTCAACGATATCGAGATCGGTCGCCAGACTCCGATCCAGGCCGGCACAACCTATGTGTTCGACAAGGGATATTGCCGTTTCGACTGGTGGCATAAGATCAATGACAGCAAGGCTTTCTTCGTGACCCGGCCGAAGACGAGCATCCGGCTACGCGCGGTCAGGCATCGCACCATCCGCAACAGCAAGGGGGACGGCTTCAAGATCATCGTCGACGACGAGGTGAAGCTCACCAGTAAGGGCGCCTCGCGTTTGCCGATACCGCTGCGGCGCATCAAGGTCAGGCGGGAGAACGGCAGCGTGATCACGCTTCTCACCAACGACACGACCCGAACGGCTGTCGAGATCGCCGCCCTCTACAAGAGCCGGTGGCAGATCGAACTGCTGTTCCGCTGGATCAAGCAACACCTCGACATTCGCAAGTTCCTCGGCACCAATGACAATGCAATCCGCCTGCAAGTCCTTGCTGCGATGATTGCCTACCTACTGTTGCGCATTGCCGCGCGGACCAATTGCATCAAAATGCTGCCGCTCAGGCTCGCCGAACTCGTCAGCCAGTTCCTGTTCACCCGGCGAGCCTTCGCCAGCATCGAAAAGCCTCCGCCAATCAACCCTGGCCGTCGCAAATCCACAACGTCCCTCGACCAGATGGAACTCTGCTATGGTTGAACTTCCCCGGACAGCCCTGCCGCAAGCGGGAGAGGCGAAGAGACTGCCGATGGACTTTGCCTACTTCGTCCCATCCTTCGCGGTCGGCGTCGCATCCTTCGCCGGCGGCACGTCGGCTTTCTTCTTCAGGTCTTCGGTCAGCTTGACCTGCGCCGCCTGCAAATCGGTGACGAGCTTCTGCAAGCCCGCGATTGTGCTCTTCAGGCTCTCGATCTGCCGGTTGGCGGCGTCGAGCTTCTGCTGATGATCCGATGCGAGCTTGCCGATCGTCTTCTGCAGGAAATCGACGTTGCTCTGCAGACAGCTGGTGCGCCGCTCCATCGTCTTCTCGACGGTGCAGATCTCGATACCGGGAACGTCCTGCGCATGCGCGGTTCCGACGAAGCCGAGTGCAAGCGGCACGAGCAAGGCAACAACGAAACGCGCGATCATCGGCATCCCCAATCACATGCGTCATTCACAGTTTTGTGCTCGCGACGCTGAAAGCCAGGCACACATACCACACTGAAACCGCATTCGAGCGGTGTGCTTGACCCATTACGGGGACTACTCGTGGGGACGGGGGCCTTCGGAACTAGTTTGGTTCGACCCCTTTTGGCTCGACCTTGGGCAGTGGAGACAGATCGTATGGCTACGCGCGAAAAACGGCTGGCGCAATTCGACGGCAATGGTGAACCTTCGCCGGACCAACGCGTGGAAGTGCTTTGTGAGGATCACAGCGGAACGTATCAGTTGCCGTTCGCCTGCCGCTTCATCGACGGCCAGTGGCGCAACGACACAACCGGCGGCGCGCTGGAGGTCAACGTCATCGCCTGGCGCATGCCACGCGTGAAGCAGGCGGGCATGGCCTGAGGGCGCATTGGCGCGCTGTTTCAAAACGCGACGCGCACGCGAGGCGTTTTAAGATTTGGAACGTGGATGGAACGAACCGCGTCCGAATCACTGATCGAGCAACGTACTCCGTTGTTCACGGCTAGATGTGGTCGTCAGTCCGAGGCAGCGCACCACATACAGAAGCATGACGATCGGCCGCAGCCAGCGGCCGACGACAAAGGTTAATTCCTCCGCGGACGACATTTGCGCTCCCTCCTCGCGATCATTTCCACGGCGTCACCGGCGGCACGGTCTCGGTTGCGGGCGGCACATCCACGGTCTTGAAATCGGCGGGGCTGACGATCTCGAGGTATTCCATGTCCTTCGAGTAATCGAACAGATAGTGGGTGATGCCGGGCCGCTGATGGATCACGTCGCCGGCCTCGACCAGCGTCTCCTTGTCCTCATACATGAAGCGCGCCCAGCCCTTGGTCATGATGACGATCTGAAAATCGCACAGATGCTTGTGCCAGCCGGTGCCCTGTTCCGGCGGCAGGTCGGGATTGGCCTTGACCAGATGGCAGATCACCTGCCCGCCGGTGGCATCGGCGATGCCGAGATCGCGATACAGGAAGAAGTCGCGCAGACCTCCGCCCTTGAACTCGGTGTCACTGGGTTTGACGTGGGAGAATTTGCTGACGACGGCGTGCTGGTTCATTTCAAGCCTCCACGGTTCTCGTGTTCGCGAGATCGCGGCGCGGGCTCAGCGTCCAAATTTTCGGCAGCGTCGCATCGTCGCGGTCACAGCTCGCTTGTTGCTATGCGAAATCCTTGCCAGCCCGATTGTGCTGCGGCGATCGGTCCCGCCCTGCGCCGATATCGCCGCCGAAGCATTTGGCGCGAGGCACATATTTGCGTTCGGCGGCTGCCGGGCGCGCCCGCCGCGCGCAGCCGGTGCTGGACGCCGAAGGCACGTCCATTGAGCAAGGCTTGCCTGGAGCTTGAGCCGCCGCCGCGGGCAGGCCGGGCGCGCGCTGCCTAATATTCGACCTCGAGCTCCTCGACATCGGCCGGCTCCGCCTTCGCCGCCTCGATCCATTCCTGCATCTCGGGCATGGTCATGATGGCGCTGGCATACACCGCAAGGGCCGGTTCGAGCTTGACGTCATAGGTCATGAAGCGGGTCACGACCGGCGCATACATCGCGTCCGCCATGGTGCGGCGTTCGCCGAACAGGAACGGGCCGCCGGACTTGCCGAGACAGTCGCGCCAGATGGTGCAGACGCGGTCGATATCGGCCTGCGCCCGCGACCAGATCTTGAAGCCGGGAAAATGCCCCTTGAGGTTGACCGGCAGCGAGGACCGCAGCGTGGTGAAGCCGGAATGGATTTCGCCCGAGATCGAGCGGCAATGCGCGCGCTGGATCCGGTCCTCCGGCAATAACCCGGCGTGTGGCATGACCTCGTTGAGATACTCGCCGATCGCCAGCGTATCCCAGACGGTCGCGCCCTCGTGGCGCAGGCAGGGCACCAGGATCGACGACGACAGCAGCAGCAGTTCGGCCCGCGCCGCGGCGTCATCGGGCGCGGTGACCACCTCCTCGAATTCCAGCCCGGCGAATTTCACCAGCAGCCAGCCGCGCAGCGACCAGGACGAATAATTCTTGCTGCTGATGGTGAGTGTCGCTTTCGCCATATCGGATCCTCACGCCTGAACGCGTCCTTGTCCCCGGTGACCGCGCGCCGGTCCAGCCGCCGCGCCCCGGAGCCGTTCAATTTTGCAGCAAGCCACGTGCCAATTTGCCGGGCACCCCGCCCCCGCTCTGGCGTCGATATTGCATAGCCAGCCGGGCCAGGGGCGGATGCGTATGATGTCAATGATGTACCAAGCCTATCAGAACCACATGGACCTCACCGCGCCATGGCGGACCGGGGCTGCAGCGGCGCTGAAATACCTCAATCTGGTGCCGCAGGGCGCCGCCGACCGGGTGTACGGCCGGCTCGCGGCGGCGCTTGAGCTGATTTCGCGCTCCACCCTGACCTACGCCCGTCCTGACTACGCCATCGGCAGCGTGTCCACCGGCAACCGGGAATACCAAGTGACTGAGGAGGTCGCCTACGCGACGCCGTTCGGCTCGCTGCTGCATTTCAGGAAGGTGGACGGCCCGGAGCAGCCGCGGCTCTTGCTGGTGGCGCCGATGTCCGGCCATTTTGCCACGCTGCTGCGCGGCACCGTGAAGACGCTGCTGCAGGACCACGACGTCTACATCACCGATTGGCACAATCCGCGCGACATCCCGCGCCAGGAGGGCCGCTTCGGGCTCGAGGACTACACCGACCACCTGATCGACTTCCTCGGCCAGCTCGGCCCGCGCGCGCATATGGTGGCGATCTGCCAGCCGTCGGTGTCGGCGCTGGCGGCAGCCGCGGTCATGTCCGAAGATAATCATCCGGCGCGGCCGGCATCGCTGACCCTGATGGCCGGACCGATCGACACAAGGATCCTGCCGACCAAGGTGAACGAATTCGCCAAGAGCAAGCCGATCAAATGGTTCGAGGACAATCTGATCAACTACGTGCCGATGCAGTGCAAGGGCGCGCTGCGTCAGGTCTATCCCGGCTTCGTGCAGCTCACGGCGTTCGTCTCGATGAACCTGGAACGTCACATCAAGCAGCACATCGACCTCGCCGACCATCTCGCCAAGGGCGAGACCGCCAAGGCCAAGGTGATCAAGACCTTCTACGACGAGTACTTCGCCGTGATGGATCTGCCGGCGGAATTCTACATCGAGACGGTGCGCGATGTGTTTCAGGAGCATCTGTTGCCGCAGGGCATGCTGATGCATCGGGGCCGCCCAGTGAATCCGGCGGCGATCCGGCGCATGGGCCTGATGACGGTGGAGGGCGAGAAGGACGACATCTGCTCGATCGGCCAGACGCTCGCCGCCCAGGACCTCTGCACCGGCGTGCGCACCTATCGCAAGGTGCACCACATGCAGGCCGGCGTTGGCCACTACGGCGTGTTTTCCGGCAAGCGCTGGAACAACGAGATCTACCCGCTGCTGCGCGATTTCGTGCATGTGAATTCGTGAGTGAATCGCGGCGGTCTTTCCCGTCATTGCGAGCGAAGCGAAGCAATCCATATCTCCAGCTGGGGATGGATTGCTTCGTCGCTTCGCGCCTCGCAATGACGGCGGCACAACCCTAGTCACGCATTCCCTCGCGCAGTAATCTCCCCGCCTACGACGACCTGTTTCCCAAGAATCGTCCAGGGAGAAACTCCATGCGCGCCGCCACCGCCTTCCGCGTCCTCACGCTCGCCGTCATCGGCACCCTCGCCCTCACGTCGGCCGCATCCGCCGCCGAAGTCCATGTCATGATCTCGGGCGGCCTGACGGCGGCCTACAAGGCGCTGGTGCCGGAATTCGAGCGCAAGACCGGGCACAAGGTGGTGACCGCCTTCGGGCCGTCGATGGGCACCACGACCAACGCCATTCCGGTGCGGCTGGCGCGCGGCGAGCCGGCCGACGTGCTGATCATGGTCGGCTATGCGCTGGGTGACCTCATCAAGCAGGGCAAGGTGGTGGCCGACAGCCGCGTCGACCTCGTGAAGTCGCCGATCGGCATCGCGGTCAAATCAGGCGCGCCACAGCCGGACATCAGCTCGGCCGATTCAGTCAAGCAAGCGCTGCTGGCGGCGAAATCGGTCGCCTATTCCGACAGCGCCAGCGGCGTCTATGTCTCGACCGAGATGTTCGGCAAACTCGGCATCGCCGATCAGATGAAGGACAAGGCGAGGATGATCCCGGCAACCCCGGTCGGCGAGATCGTGGCCAAGGGCGAGGCCGAGATCGGCTTGCAGCAGATCTCCGAGTTGAAGCCTGTTGCCGGCATCGATATCGTCGGTCCGCTGCCGGAGCCGTTGCAGAAGATCACGGTGTTCTCCGCCGGCATCGCGACCGTCTAGAAGGAGCCCGATGCCGGCAAGGCGCTGATCGGCTTCCTCGCCTCGCCGGACGCGCGCGACGCGCTGGTCAAGAGCGGGCTCGATCCGATTGCCGCCGGCGCGACGCATTAGCGAGGCGCTGAACCGCGGGTGCTGACCCTGCACCGTCATCCTGAGGAGCGCGCAGCGCGTCTCGAAGGATGCACGGCCCGGCCGGGGCCGTCGACCCTTGGAGACGCGCGCAAGTGCGCGCTCCTCAGAGCGTGTGAATTTTTCCTGTTTTAGACTGCCGATGTAGCCGGTTCGGTCGGGATGTGATTCTCTGCACGGAGCGAGTTGCGGGGGATGGAAGATGGCCGGGGACAAGCTGTTCGGAGAACTGCCTGAGCGGTCGAAGCCGCAAACTGATGGGGCGCCGTTGGGCTCGCCGCGGCTGCGCGAACCGAAGCGCGATCAAGTTGAGCTGCGAGCGGTCGATATCGAGAGCCTCATTGGGGAGGGTCATCCGGCGCGGGTGATCTGGTCCTATGTCGAAGGTCTCGACCTGAGCGAGCTTGAGGATCGGATCAAGGCCCGGGGCCACAGGCCTGGTCATCCGGCGACCTCGCCGCGACTTTTGTTGGCGCTGTGGCTCTATGCGACCAGCGAGGGGGTGGGGAGTGCCCGGGCTCTGGAGCGGCTGTGCGAGAGCCACGATGTCTATCGCTGGCTGTGCGGCGGGGTGTCGGTGAATTATCACTCGCTGGCGGACTTCCGGGTCGGATATGCCGATTTGCTCGACCGGCTGCTGGCAGAACATCTGGCGGCGCTGGCCGAAGTCGGCTTAGTCGATCTCGACACGCTGGCGCAGGATGGCGTGCGGATTCGGGCGAGCGCCGGAGCAGCCTCGTTCCGGCGCCAGGCAACCCTCGACCGGCATCTGGGGGTGGCGCAGGGGGTCGTGGAGGAACTCAAGCGAGAGGTCGATGCGCGCTCCGACGCGAGCAACCAGCGCATCAAGGCGGCCAAGGAGCGCGCAGCACGTGAGCGCGCGCAGCGGCTGAAGGCGGCACAGGCAGCGCTTGAGGAGATCAAGCGCCAGCGTCAAGCGCGCGCGGAAGAGCGCAACAACGGCAAGACGCCCAAGGAGCCGCGCGCCTCCACCACGGACCCACAGGCGCGCGTCATGAAGATGGCCGATGGCGGCTTCCGCCCGGGGTACAATTTGCAAGTGGCAAGCGTGGCCGGAGAGCAGATCGTCGTCGGGTTCGAGATCACCAATGCCGGCTCAGACCGCGGCCTCATGCGGCCGATGCTCGAGCGGACGCGCGTGCGGATTGGTCGTCTTCCGGGGCGCCATCTCGTCGACGGCGGCTTTAGCAGCGCCCACGACATCGAATGGGCGCACAGCCAGGGAGTTGAGGTCTTCTGTCCACCGACACAATCCAAGCACGGCACCGATCCCTCCCTGCCGCGGCGCGGGGATGGCCCGGGTGTCCTGGCTTGGCGGGCTCGGATGGCTAGCGAGGCCGGCAAGGCTCAGTACAAGCTTCGCTCGATCTGCGAATGCATCCATGCCCGCTGGCGAAACTGGAACCTGCGGCAACTGACCGTGCGCGGCATCGAAAAGGTCCGCGCTGTCGTGCTCTGGTACGCACTCGCCAACAACATCCTGCAAGGCCATCAAATCTGAAGCTTCGGCTATCCCGCCAACACACCAGAAATTGGCGAAACAAAAAGATTCACAAGCTGTCAGGGTGACGGGGATGGACCTCCCGGCACGCTATTCAACTGAACCTTCGCTACCGCAAATGATGCGCGCCGTAGGCCAGCAGCAGCACCACGACGAGCGTCAGCAGCAGCGTGGTCGACTTCCAGAACAGCACCGGGTTGCGCTCGATCAGCGGGGTCGATGACGTCGTCAGGTATCTTGCGTTGGGATTGCGCAGATCGAACAGGAACTCCGAGAAGGTGTCGTAGCGTTTGAGCGGATTGGCGTGCACGGCGCGCTCCAGCGTGCCGTCGACCCAGCCCGGGATGTCGCGGCCGCCATGCGCAGCCGGACGATAGACCAGCCGGTTGAAGTCGGATCGGGTCCGGGCGCGCGCGATCTGCGCACCGTAGGGCAAGCGGCCGGTCAGCATCTGATAGGTCACGACGCCGAGCGAGAACAGATCGGAGCGCGCGGTGCCGCCCTCGCCCAGGAAATACTCCGGCGCGGTGTATTGCTGGGTGCCCAGAATGTCCTCGACGCCCGCCGGCGCCGCATCGGCAACGCCCGAGATCCGCGTCGAACCGAAATCGATGATCTTCACCGTTCCGGACCTGTCGATCATGATGTTGTCGGGCCTGACGTCCTGGTGCAGCATCTCCTTGCGGTGGAACGCGCGCAGCCCTTTTGCAATCTGCTCGGTGATGTCGCGCACTGTTTCCAGCGCGGGAGCAGGATTGTCGATCATCCACTGCGTCAGGGTCTGGCCGTCGATATACTCCATCGCGACATAGAGAAAGTTGCGCTTGCGCTGCGGCAGAAACGGCTTCAGCACATGCGGGCTGTCGATCCGCCGGGCGACCCACTCCTCCAGCATGAAGCGCCTCAGATAGGCGCCATCGTCGCGCAGGTCGATCGAGGGAATCTTGATCGTGACCGTGGTGCCGCTCTCCTCGTCAACCGCGAGATAGATGTGGCTGCGGTGCGATGCATGCAGCTCGCGGACGATGCGGTAGCCGTCGAACAGCATCCTTGCATCGAGCAGCGGCGGCAGCGCCAGCTCGGTGGACTGGCCGAACACCTCGCCGGCGTCGCCGTCGGGCAATTCGTCGATCCGGATGATCTGCGCGGTGAGATTGTCCGGGCTGCCGTTCTCATAGGCCAGCTCGACGATCGATTTCGCGGCGGCATCGAGATCGGCAGCGCCGTCGAGGATCATCCGCGCCAGCTGCCGCGCGGGAACGTGCTCGTAGATTCCGTCGGTCACCAGCAGGAAGGTGTCGCCCCGCTCGAGCCGGAGATTCTGGTAGTCGATCTCGAGCTGCGGATTCACGCCGAGTGCGCGGCCGAGATAGCTCTGCTGCGACGACAGCACGACGCGGTGGTCGTTGGTCAGTTGCTCGAGGCTGTTGCCCGCGACGCGGTAGATCCGGCTGTCGCCGACATGGAACAGATGCGCCGTGGTCAAGCGGATGACCAGGGCGCTCAGCGTGCAGACGTAACCCTTGTCCTTGTCGTAGGGGTACTGGCTGCGCCTGGTCTGGGCGTGCAGCCAGGAATTGGTCGCCTCCAGCACCCGCTGCGCCGAGGTCTTCACCGACCAGGATTCCGAGGTGCAGTAGTAATCGGTCAGGAAGCTCTTGACCGCCGACTCCGCGGCAATGCGGCCGACGCTGCTCGAGGAGATACCGTCGGCAAGCACCACGGCGATGCCCTTCAGGCCGAGCAGCGGCTCGTCGGGGATCAGCACGCCGTGGAAATCCTGATTGGTGTCCTTGCGGCCCTGATCAGAGAATTGCCCGACCGATATTGTCAGCGCGCGCGGCATCGACCGTCCCAATGCGAATGGGGCCCTCCGTGACAGGAGAGCCCCATAAGCCGGCCAGGATCAAGCCGCGAGGCGCTGGCGCTTCGGCGCCGTCTTCACATGCGTCGTGTAGAGCGTGAGCCCGGTGAAGGCGAGACCGCCGGCGAGGTTGCCCAGCACGGTCGGGATTTCGTTCCAGATCAGGTAGTCCATGATCGAGAACTTGGCATGGAGCATCAGTCCCGACGGGAACAGGAACATGTTCACGACCGAATGCTCGAACACCATGTAGAAGAACACCAGGATCGGCATCCACATCGCAATGACCTTGCCGGGCACGGTCGTCGAGATCATGGCGCCGACGACGCCGGTGGAAACCATCCAGTTGCAGAGCATGCCGCGGATGAACAGGGTGGCCATGCCCGCCGCGCCATGCGCCGCGTAGCCCAGCGTTCGCGCCTCGCCGACGTTTCCGATGGTCATGCCGACCTTGTCGGGCTCCTGCGTGAAGCCGAAGGTCGTCACGAACGCCATCATGAACGCCACCGTGAGCGCGCCGGCAAAATTGCCGACGAAGACGAGGCCCCAATTGCGCAGCACGCCGCCGAGCGTGACGCCCGGCCGCTTGTCGAGCAGCGCGAGCGGTGACAGCACGAACACGCCCGTCAGCAGGTCGAAGCCCAGCAGATAGAGCATCACGAAACCGACCGGAAACAGCAGCGCTCCGATGATCGGCTGTCCGGTATTGACGTTGATCGTCACGGCAAACCAGGCCGCCAGCGCGAGGATCGCACCGGCCATGTAGGCGCGGATCACAGTGTCACGCGTCGACATGAAGATCTTGGATTCGCCGGCGTCCACCATCTTGGTGACGAATTCGGACGGTGCGAGATAGGCCATTCGTAAATTCCCCTTGCGCAATTCGGCCGCGCCGGTTGCCTGCCGGAAGCGACGCGGGTTGGATTAATTGCTCGTCCATCCGGGGGAGTTAGGGGGTGCAACGATTGCTCGCGACGCCCGGGCGGGGCGCCTTGATCCCCTCACCTCGGCCTGCATTGGCTTCGGCAATCCGGAGGACGGCAGTCGTCGTTGACTGTTGCATCTAAAAGCAATGGCCATGCCAACCGGAGCCGCTCGCGGACGGTATTAAATCCTTGTCAATCCAATGAGTTAGAGAGGTAACGCAGGAACTGCCCAGCGCGATGGCGCGGAATTATGCAGCATGCCCAGATGTCACCCAAGGGGGCGCGCCTCTTCATCCCCGTCATCCCCGCGCAAAGGCTTTGCCTTTGTCGCTGGAGGAGCGCGTAGCGCGTCTCGAAGGATGAACGGCCCGGCTGGTGGCCGTCGACCCTTCGAGACGCGCTGCGCGCTCCGCAGGGTGACGGGGATAGTTGAGAATTGCGGAGATAGAGCCGATACGCGCCGGTCTACTTCACCTCGGTGCGGACCGGGGAGCCCTTCAGCCCGTTATTGTCATAGGCCTTGCGCAGCGTGCCGTTGGCGATCGCATCGGTCATGAACCTGGTGGCGAACGCCGCGGCCAGCGGATGGTTGAGCGGCACCGCAACCGCGGTGACGGTCTGCTTGAAGGTCTCGTCCAACACGCGGCTGCCCGGAATCTTTTTGGCCATCGCATTGAGCTGATCGCGCGACAGCGCGAACGCGTCGATCTCGCCGCTCTTCAGCAGATTGAAGATCTCGTCATAAGTCTGATAGCCCGTGACCTTGGCGTGCTTGAGGTGTGCGATCGCGCCGCGCATCGTGGTGGTGGCGTTGACGGCAGCGACCTTGACGCCGTCCTGGTCCAGTGCGGCGAAATTCGCGATCGCGGAGCCTGGCTTGACGATGTAGGTGGCGTCGGCAACCTCGTAGATCGGCCCGAACGTCATCCTGGTCTCGCGCACGGGATCCTTGGGCAGGAAGGTGATGTCCCAGCTATTGCTCGACGCCGCGTCGGTGATCTGGCCGGAATTCTGGTACACGACATAGTCGACGGGAACGCCGAGCTGCGCCGCCATCTCCCTGCCGAGATCGACGGGAACGCCGGCATAGCCATTCTCGGTCCGAGTCGACCAGAACGCGCCGCCCGCCGGGCTGATCGCGATCGCGACCCGGAGCTTTCCGGTCGGCGCGATCTGATCCTTCAAGGCGTCGGCATTGGCGGATGTGGCCATGATAATCAATCCCAGAACGAGGCCAGCCAGACGCAGCAATCGCGACAACATCGGACGCCCTCCACGCCGGGTCTAGCGCCCGGCGGTCCGCAACAAACCGCACGAGGCCGCTTTGCGCAAGCGGCGGTTCGCGCAAGGGAGCTATCCGTGTCGGCCTATTTGACCCGGATGGTGATTTTTTCGGAGACGACCGGCGGGTTGAATGGATAGTGCTTGGCGTCGCCCAGCACCAGCTGCAAGGTGTGCTTGCCGGGCGCCAGATCGAGCTGCGTCTCGGTCTGGCCCGCACCGAAGTGCTGGTGAGACTTGTCCGACGGGATCGGCTCATTCGGATTCAACGGCTCATCCACATCGATCAGAAGATGGTGATGGCCACTGTTCGGGTATTCGTCGCCGGCATGCGTAATGCCCATGTTGCGCAGCCCAAAGCGGCACCAGAACGGGCTTCTGACCTTAGCTCCGTCGTGCGGCCAGATGAAATACAGCTTGGCGTCTTTCCCCGCCGGTTTGTTTTGCGCGATGGCCGGACTGGCGAGCAATGTCAGTGCCGCAGCGAGCACGATCAGGCCTGCACTTTTCATAACCCCTCCAAACCTGGCGATTGCAGACGATCTCTCAGGGAGACAGCGCGACCCGGAAACCGTGGGTCGGGTAGCGAACATTGGTGTCGTAATTGTCGCGATTGGCCGGACGGACATAGCGTGCATCATTCTTCCAGGAGCCCGAACGAATGACGTGGGAGGCACAGTCGCCGCCGGACCACACCGCACCGTCGGCCGGGGCGCCCTGGTAGTTCCTGTGCCAGCAATCCTCGACCCACTGATCGACACTGCCACCCATGTCGTAAAGACCGAACGGATTCGGCTTGAAGCTGCCGACCTTGACCGGCTGTTCTGAGCCGTCAGCGCCGCCGCAATCCTTGCAACCGGCATTGCCCGATTGCATCTGGTCGCCCCACCAGTATCTCGATTGCGTTCCACCGCGCGCCGCATATTCCCATTCGGCTTCGCTCGGCAGCCGGTAGGCCTTCCCGGTACGCTCGGCGAGCCACGCCACATACTGTTTCGCGTCGCTCCAGCTCACATTGGTGACCGGCACGTCGTCCTTGCCGCCGGCCGTGAAGTCACAGGCCTTGGCCGCCGCGCAGGCGTTCCATTCCCGCACCGTGACCGGATATTTGCCCATCGCGAACGACTTGACCGTCACCCTGCGGATCGGGCGTTCCGAGGGATCGTCATTGCTCCCCATCGAGAAGCTGCCGCCCTGGAGCGCAATCATTTCGGGCTCCGGCACCGACGCCACGGCTGGACTAGTCGAGGGTGCGGCTTGCGGTGTCGCTTGCTGTGCCGGCGCGGCACCTGGGATCGGACTTGATGTCTGGCCTGGAGGCTGAGCGGGAGCGGCGGTTGTTGCCGGCTGCTGAGGTGCAGGCGATGCCGTCGGCGCGGAAGGCGCCCGCGCCACGTCTGTCAACCTGCCGCGCGATTGCGCGAGCATGTACCAAAGCGCACCCGCGGCGATGATTGCGATGGCCAATCCGAGCAGCGTCAGCAGGATGGACTCACGACGCCTGCGCGTTCTTTGGTATGCGGCGGCGTCCGGCAGCACGCGATAAACCCGGACCGGATCGGTGATGTTCTTGACCTTCTTGTCGCCGAGCGATTCATACCCGCAGACCATCTTGTGCTTGATCTGCTCGTAGATGCCGCCGGAAATGAACACTTCACCGGGCGCCGCAATCCCTTCCAGACGCGAGGCCACATTGACGCCGTCGCCAAAGATGTCGTCGGCCTCGATGATGACGTCGCCGAGATTGACGCCGATCCGGTACTCGATCCAGCGATCTCTCGCGATCGCCGCGTTGCGGCCGATCATGTTTTGCTGAATCACGATGCTGCAACGGACGGCCTCGACCGGACTGTCGAACATCGCGATGAAGCCGTCGCCGGTGGTCTTGACCAGCTTGCCGTGGTGCTCGGCAATGGTAGGCTCGATCAGATCGCGCTCGATCCGCTTGACGCGGTTGTGGGTGCCCTCTTCATCGAGCTGCATCAGGCGGCTGTAGCCGGCGATATCGCCCGCAACGATCGCGGCAAGGCGCCGCGGCATATCGCTTCGCCGGGCGGTGGCTTGCCCGGCTTGCCGGATTTGAAGTCGCGAATTTCGCCCATGGCCTCGGCTGCTCCACAAACCACAAATGGCAGTGACCGGCGCAACCGGCGCCTTGGGCCCGAAGGCCCGGGTGGAGCGTATCACACCACAGGGTCCGGACAAAGTTTACGGATACAATTGTGCGGTGCGCGAAAAAGCGCCATCCGCTTGGGGCGGATGGCGCCGTGGCCTATTTCAAGCCGAAATGGGTGCGGCAAACCGCCAGGACGTCAACCCGCCTGCGTGGCGGGCGTCCGGATCTCGCGCGGGAGGATGATCGCGGCCGCAATCGCCAGCAGGCATAGCGCAGCGAAGGCACGCAGCATCATCGAGAAGCCGCCCTGGTCGTACAGCCAGGCCACCAGGCCGACGGAGGCGCCCGCGGCGGTGAAGCCGACGAAATAGCGCACTGCGTAGGCGCGCGAGCGCCATTCCTCTGTGGTGTACTTGCCGACCATGGCATCGTTCACCGTGACCTGGCCGAACGCGCCCATCACGATGCCGATCGAGACCACGATCAGCGGCAGGTTGGACAGGCTCGCTGCCAGATAGAGGAACGGCGCCAGCATGAACGACAGCGGCAGCGCCACCGTCTTCAGCGAATGTCTGTCGAGCAGCTTGCCGATCGTATACTGCGTCATCGCGCCGAACACATAGACCCCGGCCGCGATCACGCCGAGCAGCGCCGGGCTCCTGGTCAGATCGGCGAGCCGTTCGGCGAACAGCTTCGGTAGCGCCACCGTCACCGCGTTGAACGTGGTCGAGATCGCGATCACCACGATCAGCAGCGACAGCACCACCCGCCACATGTCTTCCTTGGCGACCCGCACCTGGGCTGCGGCCTGCCTGGAGCCCTTGCGGTCCTCATGCACCACCGTCATCGCAAAGGCGATGCCGATCAGCACGGTGACCGTGCCCGGCACGATGAAGGCCCAGCGCCAGCCGAGATACTGGCCGATCACGCCGGTGACCAGCGCCGAGGAGGCGACGCCGAGATTGCCCCAGACGCCGTTGATGCCCATCTGGGCGCCGAGCTTCTCTGCATAGGACACGATCATCGCGGTGCCGACCGGATGGTAGATCGAGGCGAAGATGCCGATGGCGAGCAGTGCTGCGCCGAGCTGCAGCGGCGTCTGCACGAAGCCGACCGAGATCATCGACAGGCCGATGCCGACGAAGAAGATCACCATCATATGGCGGCGGCTCCAGCGATCGCCGAGCCAGCCCGTGACCAGCGAGCCGGCGCCGAAAGCGATGAAGCCCGGCGTCGCATAGGGCAGCAGCTCCGAATAGGCCATGCCGAGCGCCGGGCCCATGATGATGACGGCGGCCGCGAAAATCAGCATCGCATAGTGGTCGATGAAATGGCCGGCGTTGACGAAGCTGATCACCCGGCTTGGACCGTTCGTTGGGCTGCTCATGGGCAGGTCTTTCACTGGCACGTCTCTCACGCGATTCTTCAATTGCTCGAAAATAGGTTATAGGTCCTTGTCCTGACGGGATGTCGCCAATGACTATCGCTGAGCCGCCAATAAGAGCCCTCCACAAGGACCGGCGCGTCACCGGCGACGGGGTGCACATGGTCGCGCGCAGCTACCAAAAGGGCGTCCGCCTCGACCCGCACATGCACCGCGAGGCACAACTGGTCTATGCCGCCAGCGGCACCATGCAGGTGACGACCCCGAAGGGCCGGTGGCTGGTGCCACCGGACCGCGCGGTGTGGGTCCCTGCTCTGCTTCCCCACGCGATCGACGTGCTCGCCGATATCGAGATGCGCACGCTCTATTTCGACCGGGCCTGGCTTGCCCGCGAAAATCGCAGCGACAGCCTCGGCCATGAATTCGTGGTGCGGGTGTCGCCGCTGGTGCACCAGGCGATCCTTGCGCTGTTCGACGCCTCATGCGGACGCGAGCGCACCGACCTCCTGATCAGGCTCGTGATGCTGGAACTGAACCAGGCCGAGGATTCCGCGACCTTCATCCCGCTGCCGCAGGAGCCGCGCTGCCGCCGCGCCGCCGACATCGTGCTGGCCGATCCGACCAAGGACCACGAGATCGATGGGCTGGCGCGCACGGTCGGCACGTCGGCGCGGACGCTGTCGCGCCTGTTCGCGGCGGAGACGCAGCTGTCCTTCAAGAGCTGGTGCCAGCGCGCCCGCATCGCGGCCGCGATCGAGCGCCTGTCGACTGGCGCGAATGTTTCGGTCAAGCAGGTCGCCTCCGACCTCGGCTATGCCAGCGTACCGGCATTTTCCCATGCGTTCCGACAGGTCACCGGCAAGACACCGACCGCGTTCGCGGAGAAAACGTGAACGGGGGTTTGTCACCACCCGTAGCGATGACGAATTATACCGTTGTCGCGCTGCGACATATTTCCGTACGATCCATGCGCTTGATTGCAGTCCTCCCGACCTTAAATCCCGTGTAAGGTCCGGCTTCACTGAATACGACCCGCTGGATACGACCCGCAAATGGCCAACGCCTTCTTCTCCGACCTGCTCTCGACGATTTCCGAACGCGGCCGCGTCCTGCTCGGCCGTGCCAGCCCGGCCAACGACAGGCAGGATGCGTCCGAGCTTCTGGAATTGTGCGAGGCGCTGCTGTCCGGCCGCGGCGAAGCCTCCGGCACCGCGATGGCGCGCGAAGTGCTCGACCGCTACCATCACCTCGATGCCGCCGGCCGCCTGTCGTTCTTTCAGACGCTGGCGCGCGATTTCGGCCCCGATCACGCCAAGCTGGCGCAGGCGATCGAAAGCTGGCGCACCAAGACGAATGACAAGACCAATGGCGACGACGCCAGCGACCTGCATTTCGCCTCCGAGCCGCGCCGCCAGGAATTGATCCGCCGGCTCAACCGCGCGCCGGGCGGCACCGGCGAGCTGGTGTCGATCCGCTCGGATCTGCTTTCATTGATGAAGGGCAACAAGGACCTCGCCGCGCTCGATCGCGACGTGGTGCATCTGCTCTCGTCCTGGTTCAACAGGGGATTCCTCGTGCTGCGCAGGATAGACTGGTCGTCACCGGCCAATATTCTGGAGAAGATCATCCGCTATGAGGCCGTGCACGAGATTCGCGACTGGGACGATCTGCGCCGCCGCATCGATCCGGTGGATCGCCGCTGCTACGCCTTCTTCCACCCGGCGCTTGCCGACGAGCCGCTGATCTTCGTCGAGGTCGCGCTGACCGAAGCCATTCCGGGCGCGATCGCGCCGCTGCTTGCGGAAGAGCGCGAGCCGGTGCCGGTCGAGCGCGCCCGCACCGCGGTGTTCTATTCGATCTCCAACACCCAGCGCGGGCTCGGCGGCATCTCGTTCGGCAGCTTCCTGATCAAGCAGGTGGTGGAAGAGCTGCGCCGCGAATTGCCGAAGCTCGACAATTTCGTGACGCTGTCGCCGGTTCCGGGCTTCATGCAGTGGGTGAAACAGGCCGATGACGTGCCGCTGTCAGATGAGGACCGTCAGCTCCTGGAAAGCCTCGGCAAGCCCGGCTGGTTCGAGAACGCCGAACTCGCCACGCAGCTGCGGACCGTGCTGGAGCCGCTCGCCGCCTACTACTTCCTGAAGGCACGCACGCCGAAGGGACGGCTGATCGATTCGGTGGCGCGCTTCCATCTCGGCAATGGTGCGCGGCTTGAGCGGATCAACTGGCTCGGCGACCTCTCGCCCAAGGGCCTGCGCGAATCCGCCGGCGTCATGGTCAACTACCTCTACCGCCTCGACGACATCGAGAAAAACCACGAGGCCTACGCCAACAATGGCGAGGTGATCGCCTCGAGCGCGGTGAAGAA
Organism: Bradyrhizobium sp. USDA 4011; assembly: GCF_054063415.1. Classification (NCBI taxonomy): domain Bacteria; kingdom Pseudomonadati; phylum Pseudomonadota; class Alphaproteobacteria; order Hyphomicrobiales; family Nitrobacteraceae; genus Bradyrhizobium; species Bradyrhizobium sp. USDA 4011. The sequence goes on along the minus strand of NZ_JBSSGG010000001.1, from coordinate 6,652,351 downwards.
GCTCTTGAAGGGCGAAGGCCGGCGGCTGCTCGACATGCGGCTGTCGTAGGACCCTTTCCAGATACGAACCAGCTCTCTCAATTGTCGTCATGGCCGGGCAGGCGTCACGCGGTGGCAGACCGCGGACGCAGCCCCGCCGGCAGATGCGCCCCGAGCCAGACGGCGATCGCACGCTCGTTGCGATGGTAGAGCAGCCCTGCGGCGATCACGGCAATTCCGATCAGCGACAGCGAGAACGGAAACCACAGCGAGTCCTTGAAGACGACGTCGGCGAGATGTCCGAGATAGATGCAGATTCCGAACGCGCCGAACACCGCATAGGCGCGCCGCATCAGGATCACCGCGACCGCGACGAGACCGATATTGAGCAGGCAATAGACCGCTTTCGAGAGTTCGGTTGATCCTTCGGACGCGGTAATGCCGCCCCAGAACGCCATCAGGCCGAACAGATGCAGCCAGAACGCAAAGTCATCGTTGCGGCTGCGATAGTCGACGATCCAGGCCACCGCGAGGACGGCCAATCCGAACCACACCGACACGCGGCGCCGTGTCTCGAAGTCGGCATAATTCGTGCCGCTGAACCACGGCGCCAGATCCATCGACATGAACCACAGCGCGAACGCGATGATCGCGACGATGAAGGCGAAGCGGAAGTAGCGCAGCGCGACGATGCCGGCGGCGACGGTCGCGATCTCCATGAAGATCCAGCTGCCCTTCACCCAGACGTAGAAATCCTGCACGGTTCCGGGCTTGCCGAACTTGCCCCACCAGCCGAGCTCGTCCTGGATGCCATAGACCGCAAGCGGCGCCATCGAGACCGCGATCGCGATCAACAGGCCGCCGGGAACCCGCAGATTCTTGCCGTACCAGAGGTGGTGACCGGCCACCGCGAAAGCGGCGGCGTAGGCGATCGCGCAAGCCGTCAGCGCCCGTCCGCCCATCTGGGTGAACGCCAGGGTCGAGAACAGGCCCATGGCGCCGATCACGATCAGCGCGCCGGCGTACCAGAGCACATGGGCGGCATCGAACCTCGCCGCCGGGCTCGCATCGCCCGCCGCGCCCTGCCCGCCATGGCTGGCCAGGAAGGCGAGCAACCGGTCCAGATCAGCCGCGCTGATCACCCCGGCATCGGCAGCGTCGCGGAGATTCTTCGCTGAATATGGCATGCGGTGATCCTCATGGCCGGTTCCGCGCCTCCCCAGTGACCCGGACAGAGGCGTCTCTCCTGGATGTGTATAACGGAACGTGAGCAACGTTCAATATTTTATTGAGCGGCGCTCAAAAATGTTTTGCAAGCGGACTCAAGCCTGCCGGGCTGGCCCGATGGGCACCGGCTACGCCGCCAGCGCCTTCATTTCCGCATAGAGGTCGGATTTGCCCTCGAAGCCGATGCCAGGAAGGTCGGGCATGACGATGTGGCCATTCTCGACGCGCACGCCGTCCGGGAACCCGCCATAGGGCTGGAACAGATCGGGGTAGCTCTCATTGCCGCCGAGGCCGAGGCCGGCGGCGATGTTGAGCGACATCTGGTGGCCGCCATGCGGGATGCAGCGGCTCGGCGACCAGCCATGGGTCTTCAGCACCGCGAGCGTCCGCTGATATTCGCAGAGCCCGTAGGACAGCGCGCAGTCGAATTGCAGCCAGTCGCGGTCCGGCCGCATGCCGCCGTAGCGGATCAGGTTGCGCGCATCCTGGTGGCTGAACAGGTTCTCGCCGGTCGCCATCGGGCCCGGATAGAATTCCGCCAGCGCGGCCTGCAACGCATAATCGAGCGGATCGCCGGCCTCCTCGTACCAGAACAGCGGATACTCCCGCAGCATCTTGGCGTAGGCGATCGCGGTCTCCAGGTCGAAGCGGCCATTGGCGTCGACCGCGAGCTGCGCCTCGCGGCCGATCTCCTTCAGCACCGCCTCGATGCGCTCGCGATCCTCGGCAAGCGGCGCGCCGCCGATCTTCATCTTCACGACGTTGTAGCCGCGGTCGAGATAGCCGCGCATCTCCTTGCGCAGCGCGCCGAGATCCTTGCCCGGATAGTAATAGCCGCCGGCGGCATAGACGAACACGCGGGGATTGGCTGATAGCCCGTGGCGCTCGGCGAGCAGCCGGAACAGCGGCTTGCCCGCGATCTTCGCCACCGCGTCCCACACCGCCATGTCGATGGTGCCGACGGCAACCGAACGCTCGCCATGGCCGCCCGGCTTCTCGTTCGACATCAGCGTCGACCAGACCTTGTCCGGATCGAGATTGGCGCCAGAGGCATCGAGCAGCGATTTCGGACCAGCCTCGAGCAGCCGCAGTGCAAAGCGCTCGCGGATCAGCCCGCCCTGCCCGTAGCGGCCGTTGGAATTGAAGCCGTAGCCGACCACCCGCTTGCCGTCGCGCACGACATCGGTGACCACGGCGACCAGGCTCGTGGTCATCTTAGTGAAGTCGATATAGGCATTACGGATCGGCGAGGAGATCGGCTTTGTCACCTCGCGGACGTCGACGATGCGGACGGACATGCTTGCGTTCTCCGAATTAGGCCTGGCGCTCTCATCGTCATTGCGAGCAGCGAAGCGACGAAGCAATCCAGTTCTCAACATGCGGAGGAATGGATTGCTTCGCTTCGCTCGCAATGACGGTGGAGGAAGCGCCTCAGGACTTCGCCTTGTCCCGGAAATACGGCTCGACCGGCCCGTGCACTTTGATGGTCAGCGGATTGCCGTAGCGGTCCTTGGCGTTGCCGGCGGTGACCCGCACCCAGCCTTCGCTGATGCAGTACTCCTCGACATTGGTCTTCTCGGCACCTTTGAACCGGATGCCGACATCGCGCGAGAGAATCTCCGCGTTGTAATACGGGCTGTTCGGATCGACCGAGAGGCGGTCGGGGAATTGGTCGTTGGTGGTGTCGTCGCTCATAGCAGCGCCTCGATTTCCTTCTTCAATCCTTCGGGCCGGGCGGTCGGCGCATACCGCGCCACGACCTTGCCGGAGCGATCGACCAGGAACTTGGTGAAGTTCCATTTGATCGCCGGCCCGAGCAGGCCCGATTTCTCACGTTTCAGATGCTCGTACAATGGATGCGCACCTGAGCCATTGACGTCGATCTTGGCGAACATCGGAAACGTCACGGCGTAACTGGTCTCGCAGAACGCGGCGATCTGCGCGGCCGTCCCCGGCTCCTGCGCGCCGAACTGGTTGCAGGGGAAGCCGAGCACGGCGAAGCCGCGCGGCGAGAGGCCGGCGTGCAGCTCCTGCAGGCCCTTGTACTGCGGCGTGAACCCGCAGGCGCTCGCCGTGTTCACGATCAGCAGCACCTGGCCCTCGAACCGCTGCAGCGGCACCTCGTCGCCAGTGAGCGACTTGGCGGTGAAATTGTAGACCGTCGTCATCTCAGACCACCGGATCGATCGGCGACGACGGCGTGCCGCCGGCTTCCACCGCCTCGCCCGCGGCAAGGCAGAGGTCCTCGCGGTAGCGCCCGGCCACCAGCTGCACCCCGACCGGAATCCGCCCGACGAGGCCCGTAGAGACGACGAGCCCGGGAAGCCCCATGAAGGGGATCGCGATCTGCGGCAGCTGCGCGTGCCACACCCGCGCGAACGACGCCTCGTCCTTGCGGTCGAGATGATCGGGGAACGGCAGCTCGCCGGACACCGGCATCAGCAGCACCGGGTATTTATCGAGGAAGGCAAACCATTCGCGGGTCAAGGTCGCGCGGCGGGTCAGCGCCTGCGACAGGTCGAACGGATGCACCCTGGCGCGGACGCCGCGCAGGCAGGCCAGCGCGCCGGGATCGCCCTCGCGTTCGGCAAACGCAAGCTGGGCCTCGTAGCCGTCGCCGAGCCAGAGCCGGGTCTGGATCTCGGCCGCCTCGCGCAGGGACGGCGTGTCGGCGATCTCCTCGACGATCCAGCCGGCCTCTCGCAATCGCTTGCCGGCATCGGCCACCGCGGCGACCACTTCCGGCACCGGGTTGAGGCCATCGGGGTTGAGGCACATCGCAACGCGCTTCTCGCGCGGCGGTCCCTCGAGCGGCACCGGCGCGTACCAGGGATCGCGATAATCCGGCGCCGACATCGCCGCGAGCGAGATGCGCAGATCGTTGACGGTGCGCGCCAGCGGCCCCGACACCGCGCTGATCTGCGGGCCGATCGGACGCTCCGGCAAGGCCGCGTTGAAGGCGGGGATGCGGCCCATGCTCGGCCGCAGGCCATGCACGCCGCAGGCATAGGCCGGATAGCGGACCGAGCCGGCGATATCGGTGCCGTGCGCGATATGGCCGATGCCGGCCGCGACCGCGGAGCCCGCGCCGCCGGACGAGCCGCCCGGCGTGATGCCGGGATCGCGCGGGTTCTTGGTGTCGCCGTGAATGAGATTGGTGGTGAACCAGCGATAGGAGACCGCCGGACAATTGGTGCGGCCGAGCAGCACCGCGCCGGCCTTGCGCAGATTGGCGACCACCGGATTGTCGACCTTGGCGATCAAGTCGCGCTGCGCCTTCAGCCCGTTGGTGGTGGCGTAGCCCTCCTGATCGACATTGACCTTGATGGTGACAGGCACGCCGGCGAGTGGCCCGACCGCCTCGCCGCGCGCAATGGCCGCATCGATCGACGCTGCCTGCGCCAGCACGTCGTCCGGCCGGTGATCGACCACCGCGTTGATCTTCGGGTTCACCGCGTCGAGCCGGGCGAGACCGGCCTCGGCCGCCTCCTTCGCTGACACCTTCTTGGATTTGATGAGGGAGGCGAGTTCAGCCGCCGACAGACGCCAAATATCCTGCATGAGACACTCCGTATGACGCAGGCGTTTTAGCCCCACACGAAGAGCAAGGCCAGCGGCCGGCCGCCTGATGTTTCAGCGGACATGCGCGATGTAATAGGCAAGGTCGCCGATCTGCTCCTTGGTGACCGTCTGCATCACGTCCGCCATGGTGGCGTCGTAGCCGTGGCGGCTGTTGTCCTTGTACTCGGCCAGCGTCTTGGCGAGGTAGTCCTCGCGCTGGTTGGCGATGCGGGGGACATTATCCTTGCCCGAAAAATCGGTGTTGTGGCAGCTGTTGCAGCGGTTCTGCTGCGCCAGCGCCTGGCCGCGCGCCATCCGCGCCGGATCGCCGGCATCCGCGGGCGGCGCAGGCTTCGGCAAGGTGGCGATGAAGTCCGAGAAGCTGCGCAAATCGTCGTCGGTCATCGGCTTCGCCATCTCGTTCATCGGGTCGAATACCCTGAGCTTCTCGCGAAACATGAAGAGCTGGATCAGCGCATAGGGCGCCTGTTGGCCGCCGAGCGAGGGCGTGTTCTCGGTTTCCGACGTGCCATGCTCGCCATGGCAGGCAAAGCACGCAACAGTGCGCTCCTGGATGGTCTCGGCATTTGCTGAGAAGCTGAGAGCGGCCAGCGCCGCGGCGATTGCGAGCTTACGCATCGGTCCATCCTTACGTGCAGTTCAAAAGAAAATCGGGGGCAGCAGACGCTGCCCCCGATCTCTGGTTTCAGCTTACTGGTTGGCGACCTTCGGCTTGCCGTAGCTGATGCGATAGACCGCGCCGTTCCAGTCGTCGGAGACGAGCAGCGAGCCATCCTTCAGCAGCATCACGTCGACCGGGCGGCCGACATACTTGTTGTCCTCGAGGAAGCCGGTCATGAACGGCTCGACCGACTTCACGGTGCCGTCCTTGTTCAGCTTGACGACGACGACGTCACCGCCCTGCTTCTGCGACTTGTTCCAGGAGCCGTGACGCGCGACGAAGATCGCGTTCTTGTAGGCCTTCGGGAACATGCTTCCGGTGTAGAAGCGCATGCCGAGCGAGGCGGTGTGCGGACCCATCAGGCCGACCGGCGGCGTGTAGTCCTTGCAGTTCTTGCCCCAGCCGAGCTCCTGGTCGATGATGTTGCCCTGGTAGCAGTAAGGCGCGCCGAAATCCTCGCCGGCCTTGGTGACGCGGTTGAGCTCGTCTTCCGGCACCGTCTCCGACAGCCAGTCGCGGCCGTTGTCGGTGAAGTACATCTGCTTGGTCTCGGGATTCCAGTCGAAGCCGACCGAGTTGCGCACGCCGAGCGCGTAGACCTCGGCGCCGGAGCCGTCGAGATTCATGCGGCGGATCTGACCGTGATCGGCGTCGTGCAGCACGTTGTTGCCGGGCTGGCCGACCGGGACATAGAGCTTGTTGTCGGGGCCGATGGCGATGAACTTCCAGCCATGCGCCTCGTCCTTCGGGAGCTTGTCGTAGATGACGGTCGGCTTCGGCGGGTTGTCCAGATTGTCCTCGATCTTGTCGATCTTGGAGACCTTCGACAGCTCGGCAATGTAGAGCGTGCCGTCCTTGAAGGCGACGCCGTTCGGACGGTAGAGGCCGGAGGCGATCACCTTGACCGAGCGTTTGCCGTCCTTGTTGACGATCGCATAGACCTTGTCGACGAGCCGGCTGCCGACGAACACGGTGCCCTTGTCGCCGAGCGCCAGCGAGCGCGCATTGGCCATGCCCGCGGCATAGACCTCGACATTGAAGCCGGCCGGGACCTTGAGCTTGGCGAGCGGCAGCTTGTCGGGCGCGGTCGGCAACGGCGGGGGTGCCACCGGCGCGAGCTTGGCGGCGGCCTCATTGTCCGGACGCCCGATCAACGGCGAGCCCGGCGGCAACGGCTGGGCGGCGGGCGCGGCCGCCGGCTGTTGCGCCGCAGCAGAGAGCGTGAACGCTCCCAGCATGGCCCCCGCAATCAGCAGGCTCCGCGGTGCGAACGAGTGTTTTTTCATGATGATCTCCCCTGGGTGGAAGCCGTTGTTGATTGCGCCATTGACGTCGACCGGCGCGGTTCGGCTTTCCGTTCATAGTCTTGCGAATTTGTCCGGACAATTGCAATCGGAAACATGCCGACATCGGCCAACGCATGGTTGTGGCCACGCGACGCTGTAGGTGCGCCTGTGTGTCGGCGTCCCTCAGTGCCTCGTCATCGAGCGGTCCGGGCGATCGAGAATCGCCTCGGTGAATGGAAACTCCAGCACGATCTCGCCCTCGTCGTCGGTGACCTCGATCACCGCGCCGAGCAGCGCGCCGTCGGCCCCCTCGGTCTTGAGCAGTTCGCGAATCATCGCCCGCGCCATTTCCCATGCACGATCCGGATCCCGCAGGATTTCGCCGTCGGGGTCGGAGATCAGCTCGTCGCCGATACGGGTATTGAAGAAATAGCGTGGCATCGGCTGAACTCGGCTCGGTTAGTCGCTTCCCGTCACCGGGAAGCACGGAATGGTCATCAGGACCTTCGGAGGATCACGTGGTCCCTGTCTCTTAGTCCAAGATCAACATTCACCGTGTGGCGAACAACAGGAAAAAGGTCTGATCCCACCGGGTTTTGACCGGAAGTGCGCGCACAAATTTGTGAGGGGGCCGGTTTCGCTTCCCGCAGTGCAGCATGCCTCTCCGCAGGGTCGCTTGCGAAAAATTTAAGTGGCGAACTTTTCCAACCGCAGTAGTTTAACTTGCAGGGCGGAAAGTTCGTCCGGTTGCAACAAGGAGAGCCTAATGGCCTGGAAAGCACCGAAGATCGTCGAAGTGTCGGTCGGCATGGAAATCAACATGTATATGTGCGCCACCCGCAAGTAAGCGGCAGCGCCCTCTACACGTTTAGCGTTTTAGCGCAGGTGGACATCCGGGCGTGACGCGCTCCCGAGCGTGGGAGTGTGTTCCAAGCCGGGGTCCACCTCGTAACGTTTCTGGGTCCGAGTAATTTAGGTCCGAGTAATTTAGCTCCGAGTCAAACGTCTCCAGGGGACGGATCATGCTTCGTATCGTCGTCCTGGGTGCCGCGGCGGGTGGCGGCGTTCCGCAGTGGAACTGCGGATGTGCCGTCTGCAGGACCGCACGCAGCGACCGTCCCGAATTGCAGAGCACGCAAGCCTCGATCGCCGTCAGCGGCGATGGCGCGCACTGGTTCCTGGTCAACGCGTCCCCGGATCTCCGTCAACAGTTGAACGCGACGCCGCAGCTGCATCCGAAGCACGGCGCCTTGCGCCACAGCCCGATCGCCGGCGTCATCCTCACCAATGGCGAGATCGATGCGGTCGCCGGGCTGTTGTCGATGCGCGAGGGCTCGCCGTTTGCGATCTACGCGCATGAGCGGGTGCTGGCGATCCTGCGCGCGAACAGCATCTTCAACGTACTGAGCGAGAAGAACGTCGCGCGCCGGCCGATCGCGGTCGACCAGGCCTTCGAGCCGGCCCTGCCCGACGGATCGCCGTCCGGGCTCGAGGTGCTGCCGTTCGAGGTTCCCGGCAAGGGCGCCTGGTATCTCGAGGGCAAGGCGCACCCGGCGGGCGCCGACGGCGTCGGCGATACGCTCGGCCTGCGTATTGCGGACAGGCGGAGCGGCAAATACTTCTACTTCATGGCCGCCTGCGCCCGGGTGACCGACGACCTGAAATCACGGCTCAGGGGCGCCCCCCTGGTGTTCTTCGACGGCACGGTGTGGCGCGACGACGAACTGATCGCGGCGGGGCTTGGCAACAAGACCGGCCAGGGCATGGGACATATCGCGATGTCGGGCGATCAGGGCGCGATCGCGAGCCTCGCCGGGCTCGACATCGGACAAAAAGTGTTTTTGCATATCAACAACTCCAACCCGGCGCTGCTCGGGACATCGGCCGAACGCAAGGCGGCCGAACAGGCGGGTTGGCAGATTCCCGCCGACGGAACGGAGATCGTGCTGTGAATGTCGTGCCCACCTCTGGAATGACCGCGCTCTCGATCGGCAAGGGCATCACGCTCGATAGCGCCGAGGCGATGGAATCTGTGCTGCGCACGATCGGCGCAACGCGCTATCACAGCCTGCACCCGTTCCACCGCTTGCTGCATGGCGGCAAGCTCAACAAGGGCCAGGTCCAGGCCTGGGCGCTGAACCGCTACTACTACCAGAGCACGATCCCGCTGAAGGACGCGATGGTGATGACGCGCTTTCGCGACCGCATGACGCGGGTCGAGTGGCGCCATCGGATCGAGGACCATGACGGCGATCTCGGCAATGAGGGCGGCATCGAGCGCTGGCTGAAGCTGACCGAAGGCCTCGGCCTCGACACCGCCTATGTCGAGTCCACCGAAGGCATCCTGCCGGCGACGCGCTTTGCCGTGGAGGCCTATGTGCATTTCTGCCGCGACCGCACGCCGCTGGAGGCGATCGCCTCCTCGCTCACCGAATTGTTCGCGCCGAACCTGCACGAGGAGCGCATCTCCGGGATGCTGAAGCACTACGACTTCGTCAACCCCGACATCATGAGCTATTTCAGCCGCCGCCTGACCCAGGCGCCCCGCGACGCCGGCTTTGCGCTCGACTACGTCAAGCAGCATGCCAGGACGCCGGCCGAGCGCGAGGCGGTCTGCAACGCGCTGATCTTCAAGACCAACGTGCTGTGGGTGCAGCTCGACGCGCTCTATCACGCCTATGTCGAGGGCCACATTCCGCCCGGCGCCTTCGTGCCGAAGACGAGCTAGAGCATGATCCGGAAAAGTGGGAACCGATTTTCCCTCGCGACAAACGCGAACGCGTTTGCGCGGAGATCATGCTCAAATAAAGAGACTTAGAACATGGCCAGCCGCAACATCAGCGTCAGCGAGACCAGCCGGCCGAAACTGCCGCGCCATGCCAGGCTGAAATTCGACGAGACGCGGCAGGTCTGGGTGATCCTGGCGCCGGAGCGCGTGCTGGCGCCGGATGAAATCGCGGTCGAGGTGCTGCAGCTCTGTGACGGCGTGCGCAGCGTCGCCGAGATGGTGGACCAGCTCGCCGAAAAATACGCCGCGCCACGCGAGGCGATCGCGACCGACGTGATCGCAATGCTGCAGGATCTGGCCGACAAGGGCTTTCTCACCGAAGCGCGCGAGAGCACGGCATGACTGACACGCTCGCAGGTAGCAAGACAACGACAGCAGGCCCGACCGACGGGCTCGCGGTGCTCGAGCAAGCGCGCTCGGCGGCGGAGACCTACGGCATCCCGCTCGCGGTGCTGCTCGAGATCACCCACCGCTGCCCGCTGCAATGTCCATACTGCTCCAACCCGGTCGAGCTCGACCGCGGCTCGACCGAGCTCACGTCAGAGGAATGGAAGAAGGTGCTGGGCGAACTTGCCGAGCTCGGCGTGCTGCAAGTTCATTTCTCCGGCGGCGAGCCGACCGCGCGCAAGGACATCGTCGAGCTGGTGCAGCACGCGACCGATGTCGGGCTCTATTCCAACCTGATCACCTCGGCGGTGCTGCTGACCAGGGACAAGCTGTCGGCGCTTGCCGATGCCGGCCTCAGCCATGTGCAGATCAGCTTCCAGGGCAACGAACCTGTCGTCGCCGACCGGGTCGCCGGCCTGAAGGACGCGCACAAGAAGAAGCTCGAAGTCGCGAAATGGACGCGCGAGCTCGATATGCCGCTCACGGTGAACGCCGTGATGCACCGGCAGAACCTGCATCAGCTGCCCGACATCATCCAGATGGCGATCGACCTCGACGCCGACCGGCTCGAGGTCGCCAACGTGCAGTATTACGGCTGGGCGCTGAAGAACCGCGCCGCGCTGATGCCGACGATCGAGCAGATCGAGGAAACCAGCCGGATCGTCGAGGAAGCCCAAGTGCGCCTGAAGGGCACGCTCGCGATCGACTATGTGGTGCCCGATTACTACGCGCTGCGCCCGAAGAAGTGCATGGGGGGCTGGGGCCGCCAGTTCTTCAACATCTCGCCGGCCGGCAAGGTGCTGCCGTGCCACGCCGCCGAAAGCATCACGGGGCTCGAATTCGAGTCGGTGCGCTCGAACCATTCGATCGCCTGGATCTGGCAGAACTCGGAGGCCTTCAACCGCTATCGCGGCACAGGCTGGATGCCGGAGCCGTGCAAGAGCTGCGAGTTCCGCGAGGTCGACTACGGCGGCTGCCGCTGCCAGGCCTTTGCGCTGACCGGCGATGCCGGCAACACCGACCCGGCCTGCGCGCTGTCGCCGCGGCACGAGGAGATTTTCAAGCAGGCCGAGCAGGAATCCACCGGCACGCAGAACCGTTTCCTCTACCGCAACTTCGCCGGCGGCACGCTGGAGACGGACGAAGGCAAACGCCCGGACGACGCCAATGGCGCCTGATGCCGATGCCGGCAAGGCCGCAAGGCGCGCCGATCCCTTCGCTCCCCTGACATCGGAATGGCTCGATGTCGGCGACGGCCACGAGCTGCATGTCGAGAGCGTCGGGCGCGAGGGTGGCATCCCCGCGGTCTATCTGCATGGCGGCCCGGGCAGCGGCTGCCAGCCCGATCATCGACGGCTGTTCGATCCCGAGCGCTTTCACGCTGTGCTGTTCGACCAGCGCGGCTGCGGCCGCAGCCGGCCGAAGGGCAGCCGCGACCACAACACCACGCAGCATTTGATCGCCGACATGGAGAAGATCCGCGAACGCTTCGGCTTCGCGCGCTGGATGGTGGTCGGCGGCTCCTGGGGCGCGACGCTGGCGCTGGCCTATGCGCAAGCTCATCCCGAGCGGGTCAGCGGGCTGGTGCTGCGCGCGACGTTCCTCGGCACCAGCGAAGAGCTGGAAGACGTTTTCCTGCGCGCCCTGCCGCGCTTCTATCCCGGCCTCTCCGAGGACTTCCTCAACTTCCTGCCCGAGAACGAGCGCGCGGCGCCGCTTGCGGCCTACTACCGCCGCATCCTCGATCCTGATATCGCCGTGCATGCGGCGGCCGCACGCGCCTGGCACGACACCGAACGCACGCTGTCGGAGCACACGCCGAAGCAGACGCGGCTCGACCTTGCGAAGGCATCAGGCGCCCTGCCCTCGACGCCGTTCATGGAAGCGCATTACTTCGCCAACGACTGCTTCATGCGGCCGAACCAGCTGATGAGCGAGGCCAATAACCTCGCCGGCATTCCCGGCATCCTGGTGCAGGGCCGCTACGACCTGCTGTGCCCGCCCGCCACGTCGCACGCGCTCGCCGCGCGCTGGCCGGGCAGCGAGGTCCGCATCATCGATGGCGCCGGCCACATCCTCTACGATCCCGGCATCCGCAACGCCGTGATGAAGGCGATCGCGGATTTGGCGGCAAGACAATGATCCGGGCGCGTACTCAGAAACTGGAGCGCCCGCAATGCGGACTGATCGGACTGTGAAGACGGCAGGAGTTCAACCTGTCCGTCCAGGGTCTTTTAGATTTGTCGTACCAGGTCGTTTGCCGCTTCGTCTGTCCAATCAGGATTAAGGATTTGAAGACGCCCGCCGTATAATCGGTATGGCGTTCCTCGTGCCGGCCACGCATCGCGGCCGCGTGCTCTCGCTCGAATGGCGGCGTTTAATCCTCCGACGAGCTCGGCTTGATGTTACCGACGACCATGTCGCGCAGGGCCCTTCGCAGCACGGCGACATCTTTCGCCCCGTTCAGTTGCTCGAACTCCCGCTGGGCACGCTGCCAAAGCGGAGCGGCCTTGTCGTGAAGGCGGCGGCCGGCATCAGTCAGCTCGATGAGGCGGCTTCGTCCATCGGTGGGCGAGGACCGGATCCGAACGAAGCCGTCACGTTCCAGGAAGCCGACCATCTTGCCCATGGCGGTCCGCTCGATATCGAGCTGCTCGGCGAGCGCGTTGACGGCTGCGCTACCGAGTTCGTTCAGCGCCGCCAGGGTGAGGAACTGCGTGATGCGCAGGCCGACCGGTTCGAGCTGAGCGTCATAGAAACGCGAGATTTGCCGGTTGGCCTTCCTCATGGCGAAGCAGTTGCATTGATCGATTCCCAGAGGCTTGTTCACCGGCAACACTCCTTTCGTTCTCGCTTCTATCGCAGCCAGCGCCGCGAATACAGCAGCGGCGCGGCCGCAGCGATATCCTCAAGACCCTTGCGGCGGGGTGATGTAGCCGGGCTCCTCGGCCGCAAGCGTTCCCTTCAGCACCGTCGTTCCCCGGTCGGCCATCACCTCGCTCTTGCCGGCGGCGAGGGCGTCGTAGGTCTGCCGCACCACGTCCTCGGGGCTCGCCTTCGGCACGTCAATGCCGTTGGTCAGGTCGGTGTCGACGAACCCGACATGCAGGCCGAGAACCTGAACGCCGCGTTCGCGCAGATGAAAGCGAAGCTGGTTGGTGTAGCTCCAGGCCGCTGCCTTTGACGCGGCATAGGGCGTCAAGATCGGCCGCGGCAGCCACACGATGTCGGAGAGCACGTTGACGATGGCGGCGTTCGGCTTCGTCGACAGGATCGGTTCGAAGGCCTGCGTGGCGCGCACGACGCCGTAATAGTTGGTATCGAACATGCGGGCGGATTGCGCCACGACGTCGGTCGACAGCGGCCCGTCGATCAGAGCAGCGATTCCCGCGTTGTTGATCAGTACCGTCGTATCGGCCGCCAACTTGGCGGCAGCCGAGATCGAGGTCGGATCGGTGACGTCGATCTTGACGGGGATGATGCCGGGCTCGTTGAAGCCGTCCGTCTTGCGCATGCCCGCATAGACTTTCGCGGCGCCGCGGCGACGTGCCTCGCGTGCAAAGGCCAGGCCCAGGCCGCGATTGGCTCCAGTGATGAAGACGGTTGCGTTCTTGATATCCATGACGGTCTACCTTTCCAATTTCGTCAGAGGCCGTTCGCGCTGCTGGCCTCTTTGGTTTAGATAACGAGAGTTTCCAGCAGTTGCTCCGACAGCCGCTCGCGCAGGCCGGCGGCAAGGGACAGCACTGCGCCAAGCGGACTCATCCGCACACTGACGCGCGGTACCGATCCGTCGGGATTGTGCTCGACGATCACGGCTGCGCTCAGTTTCTCTCCACTGGTAAGCGTGGCTTCGTATTCGAGAACAAGCCGCGAGCCGACATCCTGCACGAAGGTCGGTGTTTGTGACGCGTAGAAGCTGCCGACGGCATCGACGACGCATCGGATGGCATCGCGTCCCGTGACGGGACCGCGCAGGACGGAGCTGACCAGCTGCGCGTCAGTGGTCAGATCGTCCAGAAACGGATGGCGCTCGGTTTGGGGATGGGACATTTTTCAAACTCATGCTGGCTTTGATCATGTTCAGGCGAACACCGCGCGGTTCTGCGCGATGAATTGCCGGACCGACAACGGCGGCGTTCCCGTGATCTTCTCGACGGCATCGTTGGTGCCCGAGAAAATGCCGTCGCGATAATTCTGGGCGACCTCGACCAGGTGCTGCACCAGGAACGGAGGAAACTTGTAGAGTTTCTCCATCTTCTCCTTGAACACCGCGATCGAGGTCGGCGCGTAGTCGATCCGGGCGCCGAGCACTTCGCTCATCTCGGCGGCGATTTCGGTGTGGTCCATCTCCACCGGTCCGTGCAACGGATAGATCTTGCCCTCATGGCCTTGCGGCTTGGCCAGGAGGTGGGCAATGACACGCCCCTGATCGTCGCTGGCGATCGGCGCGTGGCGGCCGTTCTCAAACGGAAATTCGATCTTCTTCTTCGCCCAGATTTCTTTTCCGAAATGCGGGTACACCAGCCAATCGGCAAAAAACGTCGGGCGAAGATGCGTTGTCGCAACGCCTGACCAGTCGAACACGCGCTCTGAAACCCAGTGATCCTGCGCCGCATGGCTCGCCGATTCCCGGCGCGCCGAAATCTGCGACATGTTGACGATCGCGCTGACGCCGGCCTCTCTCGCTGCCTGGGCGAAATAGGCCGCCGCGCTGATGATTCCGGGTGCGATCGGATGGAGGAAATAGGCGGATTGGATGCCCTCCATAGCCGCGCGAATAGCGTCGATGTCCGTGAAATCGCCGACGGAGATATCGACGCCGCGCTGCCGCAGCGCTGCCGCGCGCTCGCCATCCGAGCGCACATAGGCGCGCACCCTCTTGCCCATCTTGAGCAGTTCGTCGACGGCCGCCCCCCCGGTCCGCCCGGTCGCACCGCTGACCAGAATGGTTGCTTCGCTCATGACGACCCTCCTTTGTTCATTTGAGAGCATATGCTCTTATATGAACTACAATAGGTGCATATGCTCCTAAGTCAAGTGGCTTGTTTCGGCAGCGGGCGCGGGACCGTTCACGTCGCCGTGTGGTCCACAGGCGGGGCCGACTCAATGACGGCCCTGCCGGGAGAGCCGGCAGATGTCGGAATTCGTCGGGCATGACGCGCCGGGCGGCCTTTATGCGCGCGACACAGGCGGCTTTGCGCTATCTCGACCGAGTACTGCCGCAACCCGTCAAGTTGCCGTGCCAAACACCGGCAACCGGCTCCTTTGCATGGGGTTGTTTTCGATATTTTGGCAGTGCCCCGTCAAACCAGGTTCAGGTCCTTCGGCTTGATGCCGGTGAAGATGCGCTCGAGGCTTGCCTGCTGCAGGCCGTAGACATGCTGGATCAGGCCGGCGAAGAACGCCTTGTAGTCGGTCAGAACAGGATAGTCGCGGTTCTGGAACAGCGTCGCCTGCGCGACCTGGACCTGTTCGCCGGCCATGCGTCCGCCGTTGATGCCGCCGCCCATCACCCAATAGACGCTGCCATGGCCATGATCGGTGCCGCGATCGCCGTTCTCGCGGAAGGTGCGGCCGAATTCGGAGATCACGACCACGACAGTGTCGCGCCACATCGCGGGGCCGATTTCCTCGGAGAAGCCGGCGAGGCCCCTGCCCAGTTCGCCGAGACGGTCGGCGAGATAGCCGGTCGCCGCGCCCTGGTTGACGTGGGTGTCCCAGCCGCCGACATCGACGAAGCCGAGGTTGAACTGCTCGCGCATCAGCCGGCCGATCCGCCGCGCCGACAGCTCGAAGCCGCGCGGCGACACGGCGCCGCGGTTGGCCGCCATCATCTCCTCGGACACCGATTTGTAGACGTCGTCGCGGACCCGAAAGCCTTCCGACACCGAATTGGCGAGGTCGCCTTTCGCATACATCTGCTTGATCAGCCGCGCCTGCCGGTCGTCGACACCAGGCTTGCTGACGCTGGCGATGCCGATGTTCGGGATCTGGTTCTGGCCGCGGAAGATCAGCGGCAGCTGGTCGGTGAAGGAGATCGGCTTCACCCGCGTCAGCTCGGTCGCCAGCCGGCTCATGAAGCCGGAACGGTAATCCCGGCTGCCGCCGACGGCCTGCCCGAGCTCGATCGTGTCCTGGGTCTCGAAATGGCTGCGCGAGAGGTCGTCGCTGGTGCCGGCAAAGGGAACGAATGCGACCTCGCGCTTGGCCCACAGCGGATAGATCGAATCGCGCAGTGCCGGATGCAGCCCCCATCCGGCATCGAGTGCCAGCGCCGCATTCGGATTGCCGGCGTCGGGCCGCGCGACCGCAAGCGTCGGGCGCGAGGCGTAGTAGAATTCGCTGCCGACGGGCACGACGACATTGGCGGCGTCATAGGCGCCGCGCAGGAACACCACGAGCAGCCGCGCGTCGGTCGCGGGCGCGGCCCAGACCCGGCCGGCAAGGGTCAGCGAAGCGGAAGCGGCGAAGGCCTTGATCAGTTCGCGGCGGTTCATTGGCGAACCTCCCTTTCAGTGCATCAACTCGGGTGACGACAGAAACAGCGTGTTCCAGTCCTGCGGCGAGACCGCCTGGTCGAGCGCGGCGAGCGTGGTCGGGCTCAGCGTCTGCCTGATGTTGCTGAAGTAGAGCCCGTTCATCACGAGCGGAAACGCCGGCTGGTCGACGGCGTTGGGCTCGTTCGGCTTGAACAGGCCGGCCGATCCCGAGCCGATCGCGCGCGCGATCTCGAAACGCAGCATCATCTGCCCGGGACCGTTCCAGGCCGCCGACAGCATCGAATAGCCGTCGGGCGTCTCGTGATTGAACAGGCCCTCGGACAGGCGATTGAGCCAGCCCTGGATCGGCAGCGTGTTGAGGACGACCTTGGTATCGTAGGCGAGCCGCAGCGACGACATCACGTAGAGCATCGGGTCCTTGAACTTGGCGCCGCCCTTCAGGCTCGCGGTAAGCTCAGGCGCATGAACCAGCGTCGACATCACGGCCGCGATATCGCCGTCGGTCTTCTGGAAGGTCTGCGCCATCTGCTGCACCAGCGCGGGCGGCGGATTGTCCGACACGAAATAGGTCGCAAGCTGCTTTGCGATGTGCGTCGCGGTCGCCGGATGACGGCAGAGGATATCGAGGGCCTCGTCGACCTCGGCGAGACCGCGGCCCTTGATCTGATGGCCGAGGAAGGTCTTGTGGCCGAAATCGTGGCGCGCCGGATTGAACTCGAAGGCGCCCTCGCGGACCAGCTGGGATTGCAGCTCCGGCTTCAGCTTCGGATCCTCCGACTTGAAGTCGATGCCGACGCCGGTGAGGATCCGCGCCAGCGCCTCGACGTCGGCCTGGGTGTAGCCGGAGCCGACGCCCATGGTGTGCAGCTCCATGATCTCGCGGGCGTAGTTCTCGTTGAGGTGGCCGGCCGCGTTGTCGGCATTGTCGAGGTAACGCAGCATCACGGGATGATGCAGCGTGGCCGAGAGCAGGTTGCGAAATTTGCCGAGCGCGTTGGCGCGGATCGCGCGATCCTCGTAGTCGCCGACCAGCACGCGGATGTTGGCCTTGTACTGGTGGACGTTGAAGTGGTTGAACCAGAACCAGGTCAGGCGTTCGCGCAATTGATCCGGCGCGTAGAGCGCGTGCAGGATGGTACGGGCCGCGGCCTGCCTGGCGCGGTCGTTCACGGCCTGCTGATAGACCTGTTGCGCCGCCTTGCGCTGCTCCGGATCCGCGACCTGGTTGGCGGATTTCGCCTGCTGGTCGAACGAGGCCGCAATGTCGAACGGGAAGCGATGCACGTCCGGCATCGCCTCGATCTGCTTCTGGACGGCGGCCGGCAGTGCGGTGTTGGCCGGATGCAGCTGCTCCTGCAGCCAGCGCTCGGTGCCGATCTCGCGCAGATGCGCCGCGCTCGAGGCGCTGACGCCCCAGGTCAGGCGATCGAGCAGCGCGATATCCTGCGCTGCGAGTTCGGCCGCCCGCGCCGGCTGGTGGAACGCCACCAGCCCCGCGATCGCGCCGATCATCAGTTTCGCGGCTGTCCGCACTCCGAGTGTGGCCGTGATGCTCATGTAAGCTGACCTGCCCGGCTCATGGTGTCATGCCCTCAGTGTTTGCACTTGCCGGGAGGGCATGCCGGCGCGGCGCGGGGTGCTGCTGCGGGCCTTGGCGGCGGTGCCGGCCGCGGCGGCGGCGGCGCTGCGCGTTGCGCCTGGACAGCCGGCCGTGGTGGCGGCGGGGCGGCACGCGGAGCCGGTGCCGGATGCGGCGCAACGGCTGCGGCGCGCGGCGGCGGAGGAGCCGCGCGGGCCGGCGCAGGCCGGGAGACCGGTGCCGGCGACACCGCGGCGTGCGCGGGTGCCGAACGCGCAGCCGGCGTCTGCCGTGCTGGCGCCACGCGGGTCGCCGGCGACGGCGCCGTTGCGGGCTTCACGTTTGCGGTGGGTGCGGTCGCCGCATGCGTGAGCGGTTGCTGCCTCCCGGGCTTGCCGGCGGTCGCGGGCGAGGCCGGCGCGTTGGCCACCGGGGCAGCGCCGGGCTTGGTCGGCGGAGCCGGCTGCGCGTTGGCAGGCGCCATGGCTGTCGCCGGCTTGCCTGGCGTCACCGCGTTCGGCTTTGCCCTAGGCTGCGCGGCACCAGGCTGCGTGCCGCCCGGCTGCACGGTGCCCGGTTGCACGGCGCCGTGCTGCTGCGCGGGATTGGCCGGCGCGGTCGCCGACTGCGGCAGCGGCGGTCCATTCTTGGCGCCCGGCAAAGTGTGCGCACCCGGCGCACCCATGGCGTTCGGCGCGGCGGCCGCGTTCGGCGCAGCGCCGGGCGCTCCCATCGCCGCGCCCTGCGCCGGCGTCGCGCCTTGCGGAGCGGAGGGCCTCGTCAGATTGGCGCGCTGCATCGCCGCGGCCGGCAGTTGCGGCGCCGCCGTGACCGGTGCGCCGCCCATTGCCGCCGTCACCCCGGCCGCATGGAGTTGCGCCGGCGTCGGGTTGGGATTGTTGATCACCGTGTTGATCACGGTCGTGTTGTGGATGTTGTTGAACACGATGTTGTTCTGCGGCGGCACGACGTAGGCCGGCGCGGCGACATAGGCCGGCATCGCCACGAAGAACGGCGTCGGCAGCACGAACAGTCCGATCGGCGGCGGCGGCGGCGGCAGCACGACGAAGTCGGGCGGCGGCGGCGGCAGGAAGAACACCGGCGGCGGCGGGGGCGGCGCGAAGTCGAATACCGGATCGCTGTAGTAGAGCACCGGGCGGTCGACATAGACGATCTCGTCGGGCGGCGGCGGCGGCACGTCGTAGTCGAGCGCCGTGAACTGCGGCGGCGGCTCCAGCGCGGCCGACAGATAGGCGAGCCGGCGCCGGGCGTCATATGCATGCGGGCCGCGCGGATAACGCCGCAGATACGACCAATACGCATCGGGCGTATCGGCGTTGTAGGTGCGCCGCCAGGTGATGGCCTCGCGCCGCGCCGCCACGATCGCGCGCACCCGCTTGGCCAGCGGATCGCTCGGATAGGCCTGCAAGAAATCTTCGTAGCCTTGCAGCGTGTCGCGCTCCAGCGCGGCGGCATAGGCGTCCTGCGCCGGGAAGTCGCGGATCGGCTTGGTGCGCAATCCGGCATCGACTTGCTGCGGCGGCGCGTCCGGCTTGCGCTCGAAGAACATGAAGGGCGCGTCGACCTTCTGGGCATTCCACGGGATCTCGGCGCCCTTGGTCATCTCGTTGACGCGCAGGCGCACGCGGTCGAACACCTCGGGCAAGGTCAGGCCGCCGGCGCGAATCATTTCCGCCAGCGCTTGCGCGTAGGGCCCGTAAGGCGGCGCACCGTCTGGAGCGACGGTGCCGGGCGCCGAGTTGAAGGCGATCAAGAGCTTCGGATCGGGGTCGACCAGCGCAAGGCCGCCGGCCAACGGCGGGCCGTCCTTGGCGAAGGGATTGCTGCGCGCCGCATCGAGCACGATGACGCCCGCCTTGATCGGCAGCGCCGATAATTGATGGCTGTAATCGGAGATGCGGATCGCCTCGACCGGCACGTCGGTGTCGCGGGCGATCTTGGCGTCGACCGGCACGAAGTAGTTCTCGCCGGTGAGCTGCACGCCGTAGCCGGCGAGATAGACGAAGGCCACGGCATTGGGCCCCGCGTCCTGCACCTTCTGAATGAAATCGCGGAACGATTTGCGCAGCGTCTCGCCATCGAGGTCGCGCGCTCCGACCACGTCGAAGCCTGCGGCCTGCAACGTCTGCGCGATCAGGCCGGCATCGTTTGCGGCGGTCTGCAACGCACCGGCCTGATAGGCGCCGTTGCCGACCACGAGCGCGAGACGTTTCTCCTGATCCTGCGCATGGACGGGAAGCGACGAGAGCGACACCAGACCGACGATCAATGCCCACAGAATGCGCGCCATAGTGGTCGTCCCTTTTCTTCTCGAGAGTTGGCGTTACGGATGGAAAAGCTACTTCCGTGAATGCGCGCTGAACAGGATTGCGGCAATTGTGGCAA
This sequence comes from Bradyrhizobium sp. USDA 4011, assembly GCF_054063415.1. NCBI lineage: Bacteria > Pseudomonadati > Pseudomonadota > Alphaproteobacteria > Hyphomicrobiales > Nitrobacteraceae > Bradyrhizobium > Bradyrhizobium sp. USDA 4011. The sequence continues at coordinate 6,631,953 of NZ_JBSSGG010000001.1, read as the reverse complement.
TCCTTGGTCTGCACGGTCGCAGGCAACCCGGAATCGGCTTCCCGGGCGCGCGCTATCAGGCGATATTACGCAGATAAAACAGGCAAAAAAGGAGCGCTCGATGCCAATCGCCGGACAAGGTATGCTGTTGACCTCGATGGATATCGCCAGCTTACACGAAGCTGAATTCAACCGCTGGTACGATCGCGAGCATCTCGAAGAACGGATCGCGATCGATGGATTCCTGGAGGCCCGCCGCTACGTCGCTCATGACGGCAGGCCGAAATATCTCAGCCTCTACTCGACCGCGACCTTCGAGGTGCTCGAGAGCCCCGCCTACCGCAAGGCGCTCGCCAACCAGACCGACTGGTCGAAGGCCAACATCGCGCGCTTCCGGAACATGATCCGCGGGGTTGCGCGCATCACGGTCAGCCACGGCGTCGGCCGAGGCGCAGCCCTCGGCATCATCCGCCTGCGCCCGCCGGCCGAAGGGGCGGACAGACTCCGCGCTGCATTGCGGGAGCAACTCGATCCGGCCGCGCGCGACGGCATCATCTCGATGCACCTGTTGGAGAACGACCCCGTGCTGTCGAAGCCGCTGACGCCGGACGCCGGGAAAGCCGATCCCGGTGCCGGCGACTGGTTCGTGCTGATCGACGCCACAGATGTCGGCGCGGTCCCCGCAGCCGCAGCAGGCATCACCGGCAATGCAGCCTTGAAGCCGCTGGTGGTCACCAGCGGCGTCTACCGGCTGTTGTGCGATGTCGCGAAGAGCGATCTTCCGCGCAACTGAAGCGGTCCGGAAAAGTGCGAACCGGTTTTGCCTTGCGACCAACGCGCAGCGCTTGCGCGGAGATCATGCTCGAACAAGCGGGGTATCGCGGGCGGATCATGCTGCACCGCCACATAACGCAAACGAGATTAACGCTAGACGCGCATCAGCCGCGCGAAAGCTGATGATCGGACAATTTAGCCTTTGCCTTCTCTGGAACGGCCCTAATAAGATAAGCCTATGATCCAATTCAAAAACCAGAACAACGCCATGTGAGCGTTGGTCGTCAACGATAAGGCCGCGCGGCAAGCATTTTTCGCGCGGGTCAAAGGTAGGAATGAAACCGACTGATATCTCGGCGCCGGATTACTTTCATAAAGTAGTCGATTGCCAATGGGCCTGTCCCGCACACACCCCCGTTCCCGAGTACATCCGGTTGATTGCTGAGGGGCGTTACAGCGACGCCTACATGATCAATTGGAAGTCCAACGTGTTCCCCGGGATTCTCGGGCGCACCTGTGACCGTCCCTGCGAGCCGGCGTGCCGCCGCGGGCGGGTCGAGGACACTCCGGTCGCGATCTGCCGCCTGAAGCGCGTCGCCGCCGACTTCAAGGACGACATCAAGCACCGGCTGCCGAAGCCGGGGCCGAAGAACGGCAAGCGCATCGCGCTGGTCGGCGGCGGCCCCGCCTCGCTGACCGTGGCGCGCGATCTCGTCCCGCTCGGCTATCACTGCACCGTGTTCGACGGCGATCCCAAGGCCGGCGGCATGATGCGCAGCCAGATTCCAAAATTCCGCCTGCCCGACAACGTGATCGATGAGGAGACCGACTACATCCTCAACCTCGGCGTCGAGTTCAAGGGCGGCCAGCGCGTCGACAGCCTGAAGCAGCTGCTCTCCGAGAATTACGACGCGATCTTTGTCGGAAGCGGCGCGCCGCGCGGCCGCGAGCTCGACATTCCCGGCCGCAAGGAGGCCGCCGCCAACATCCATATCGGCATCGAGTGGCTGGCCAACGTGTCGTTCGGCCACGTCGAAAAGATCGGCCGCCGCGTCATCGTGCTCGGCGGCGGCAACACCGCGATGGATTGCTGCCGCACCGCGCGCCGCCTCGGCGGCGAAAGTGTCAAGGTGATCGTCCGCTCCGGCTTCGAGGAAATGAAGGCCTCGCCCTGGGAGAAGGAGGACGCGCTTCACGAGGACATTCCGATCCTCAACTACATGGTGCCGGTGGCATTCAAGCATGTGGCCGGCAAGCTGATTGGCGTCACCTTCCAGAAGGTGAAGGCGGAATACGACGCCAAGGGCCGGCGCAATCTGGTGCCCTCGGGCGAGCCGGACGAGACCGTGTCCTGCGACGATGTGCTCGTTGCGGTCGGCCAGGAGAATGCGTTTCCCTGGATCGAAGCCGATTGCGGCATCGAATTCGACAAGTGGCACATGCCGAAGGTCGATCCCAAGACGTTCGTCTCGACCAATCCGAAGGTGTTCTTCGGCGGCGATGCGGCGTTCGGGCCGAAGAACATCATCTGGGCGGTGGCGCACGGCCATGACGCCGCGCTGTCGATCCACCGGATGCTGTCCGGCGAGGACATCAACGAGCGCCCGCTGCCCGAGGTGCAGATCTCCTCGCAAAAGATGGGCATCCACGAGTGGAGCTACGACAACGACATCTCCGCCGACAAGCGCTTCAAGGTGCCGCATCGCGACAAGGTGATCGCGCTGAAGGACATCCGCGCCGAAGTCGAGCTCGGCTACGACCTCAAGCTCGCGCTCGGCGAGGCGCAGCGCTGCCTGAATTGCGACGTGCAGACGGTATTCTCCGCGCCGCTCTGCATCGAATGCGACGCCTGCGTCGACATCTGTCCGATGGACTGCATCACCTTCACCGAGAACGGTGAGGAGGCTGACCTGCGGCAGCGCCTGAAAGCCCCCTCGCCGCATCACGACCAGGCGCTCTACGTCTCCGGCGACCTGAAGACCGGTCGCGTCATGGTGAAAGACGAAGACGTCTGCCTGCATTGCGGGCTGTGTGCCGAGCGCTGCCCGACCGGCGCCTGGGACATGCAGAAGTACCTCATCGATATGGTTCAAGCGGGATCAACATGTCAGTCCAAAGCCCGATCAGCAGCGTAAACGACTTCGTCGTCCGCTTCGCCAACGTCAACGGTTCGGGCTCGGCCTCCGCCAACGAACTGTTCGCGCGTTCGATCCTGCGTCACGGCGTGCCGGTGTCGCCGCGCAACATCTTCCCGTCCAACATCCAGGGGCTGCCCACCTGGTATGAAGTGCGCGTCACCGAGGAGGGCCATCTCGGCGCCCGCGGCGGCGTCGACATGATGGTGGCGATGAACCCGCAGACCTGGGACAAGGACGTCGCCTCGATCGAGCCCGGCGGCTACCTGTTCTACGATTCGACCAAGCCGATGCCGACGTCGAAATTCCGCGAGGACATCACCGTCATCGGCGTGCCGCTGACCGCGATCACCAATTCGACCTACACCGATCCCAGGCAGCGCCAGCTGTTCAAGAACATCATCTATCTCGGCGCGCTCTGCGCCCTGCTCGACCTCGACCCCAAGCTGGTCGAGCAGCTGATCGGCGAGCAGTACAAGGGCAAGGAGAAGCTGCTCTCCTCCAACGTCCATGCGCTGCACCTCGGCCGCGACTGGGCGCTGCAGAACCTGAAATGTCCGATCGGGCTTCGGGTGAAGAAGTCCGACAAGGTCGGCGACCGCATCTTCGTGGAAGGCAACAGCGCCGCCGCGCTCGGCGCCGTCTATGGCGGCGCCACCGTGTGCGCCTGGTATCCGATCACGCCGTCATCGTCGGTCGCGGAAGCCTTCACCAGCCACTGCAAGAAGTACCGCCACGATCCCGAGACCGGCAAGGCGAAGTACGCGATCGTCCAGGGCGAGGACGAGCTCGCCTCGATCGGCATCGTGATCGGCGCCTCCTGGAACGGCGCACGGGCCTTCACCGCGACCTCGGGTCCGGGCATCTCGCTGATGACCGAGTTCATCGGTCTGTCCTACTTCGCCGAGATCCCGGCCGTGATCATGAACATCCAGCGCGCCGGTCCCTCGACCGGCATGCCGACCCGCACCCAGCAATGCGATGTGATCGCCTGCGCCTATGCCTCGCACGGCGACACCAAGCATGTGCTGCTGTTCCCGGAAGATCCGGCGGAGGCGTTCGAATTCGCCGCCGCCGCCTTCGATCTTGCCGAGCGGCTGCAGACCACGATCTTCCTGATGCTCGATCTCGACATCGGCATGAACCACCGGCTGTGCCGCCCGCTGAAGTGGGACGACGCCAAGCAATACGACCGCGGCAAGGTGATGACGGCGGAGATGCTCGAGGAAGGCCGCGACTTCGGCCGCTATCTCGACGTCGACGGCGACGGCATCCCGTATCGCACCTATCCGGGCACGCATCCGACCAAGGGCTCCTACTTCACCCGCGGCACCTCGCGCGACCGCTATGCGCGCTACTCCGAGGAAGGCGCTGTCTACGCCGACAACATGCAGCGCCTGGTGCGCAAGTTCGAGACCGCGCAGGACATGGTGCCGCGGCCGCTGCAGGCCAACGCGGCGAAGCCGACCAAATACGGCGTGCTCTATTTCGGCTCGACCTCGCCCGCGATGGACGAGGCGATCGGGATCCTGGAGGCGCGCGGCCATCAGCTCGACCGCATGCGCATCCGCGCCTTCCCGTTCCATTCCAGTGTCGCGAGCTTCATCGCCGACCACGACTTCGTCTACGTGGTCGAGCAGAACCGCGACGCGCAGCTCCGTCAGCTGATCGTCAACGAGAACGGCATCGACCCGGTGCGGCTGGTGCCGATCCTGCACTATGACGGGACGCCGATCACCGCGCGCTTCATCGCGGGCGCGATCGGCGACCACCAGGATCATCTCAAGGTGACCCCTCTCCGCAAGGCCGTGACATGACCTACATTGCAAAGCCGAAGTTTCATCATCCCGGCCTGAAGAAGAACGAGCTGGGCTATACCCATCGCGACTACGAGGGGAAGATCTCGACCCTGTGCGCCGGCTGCGGCCACGATTCGATCACCGCCTCGATCATCGAGGCCTGCTACGAGCTCTCGATCGAGCCGCACCGGGTGGCGAAGATTTCCGGCATCGGCTGCTCGTCGAAGACCCCGGACTATTTCCTCGGCAACTCGCACGGCTTCAACTCGGTGCACGGCCGCATGCCGTCGGTGCTGACCGGCGCCAACCTCGCCAACCGCGACCTGATCTATCTCGGCGTCTCCGGCGACGGCGATTCCGCCTCGATCGGTTTCGGCCAGTTCGCGCATTCGATCCGGCGCGCGGTCAACATGACCTACATCGTCGAGAACAACGGCGTGTACGGCCTGACCAAGGGCCAGTTCTCGGCGACGGCCGACCGCGGCTCGAAGTCCAAGAAGGGCGTCACCAACACCGACAATGCAATCGACCTGGTCGCGATCGCCCTGCAGTTAGGGGCCACCTTCGTGGCGCGCAGCTTCTCCGGCGACAAGGCCCAGCTGGTGCCGCTGATCGCCGCTGCGATCCGCCACAAGGGCGCGTCCTTCATCGACGTGATCAGCCCCTGCATCGCCTTCAACAACCACGCCGGCTCGACCAAGAGCTTCGACTATGTCCGTGAGCACAATGACGCGGTGAACCGTCTCGACGTGCTGGTCGGCCGCGATCCGATCAGCGTCGATTACGCGCCCGGCACCGTTCAGGTGGTCGAGCAGCATGACGGCACGCGGCTCGCTCTGCGCAAGCTCGACGCCGATTACGATCCGCATGATCGGCTCGGAGCACAGACCTTCCTGCAGAAGCACGCGGCCAAGGGCCAGATCGTCACCGGGCTCCTTTACGTCGATCCGGATGCCGAGGACCTGCACACCCATCTCGACACCGTCGAGACGCCGCTCAACACGCTGGACGAGAAGGCGCTCTGCCCCGGCTCGGCCGTGCTGGACAAGATCAACGCCAGCCTGCGTTGAGCACGCATCCTCGCCGTCACAATGGCGTGGCAAGGATGTGCAACAAACTTCGTGTCGTCCCTGCGAAAGCAGGGACGACAGCGGAGTTGGTGACGGCTATTTGTCGTTCAGCGCCGTAGGCTGGGCAAAGGAGTAGCGTCGCGCCAACCTTCACGCGCCCTGCTCGCGATGGTGGGCTGCGTGTCGTCCCTGCGAACGCAGGGACCCATAACCACCGATGCAGATTGTCGAGCTACGCTGGAACGACGTGTCCCATTCACAACAGCAGCCGCAGCGTATGGGTCCCTGCGTTCGCAGGGACGACAGCGGAGCTCGCGACGGCTACTTGTCGCTCAAGACGTCGCCGAACAGCGCCCAGGAGTTGCCGTCGAACCGCGCCATCTGGATCTGGCGGATCGGCGTCACATTGTCGGGCTCGGTTTGCACCTTGATGCCCGGCAGCAGCATCGGCAATTCGAGCGCCTTCAGATTGGTCGCCTGCTTGATGATGTTGTCGCGGCTGTAATCGCCGTTGCAGTTCTTCAGCACCGCCGTCATGACCTGCGCGATGGTGTAGCCCTGCACGTTGAAGAGATCGCCCGGGCTCGCATTCGGCTGATACTTCTTCATCCAGGCGGAGAACTCCTTCTGCGCCGGATCGTCGGCCCAGCGCGGATCGGTCGGGTCCTTCAGATAGAGCCCGGTCACGACACCGACGACGTTATCGAGCCCGGCCGGCTCAAGCACCGCGGAGACCGAGTTGGAGACGGTCGGCAGGATCGTGAGCGGTTTCCACCCCATGCTCGCCGCCTTGCGCAGCGCCTGCGCCGCGAATTTCGGCGTCGCTTCGGCGAAGAACACGTCGGCACCGGACTCGCGCATCGTCACCATCTGGGAATCGATGGTCGGATCGGTCGTGAGGTACGTGGTCTCCGCAACGATCTGGCCGACATGCTCCCCGAGCCCATCCTTGAAGCCCCTGAGATAGTCCTTGCCGGCGTCCTCGTTCGGCGTGATGACGGCGATCTTCGCGTCCGGCTTGGTCTTCAGGATGTACTTTGCATAGAGCCGGCCTTCGAGCTCGTAGGTCGGATTGAAACCGACCGTCCACGGGAACTGCTTCGGATCGTTCCAACGCGTCGCGCCTGAGGACACGAACAGCTGAGGCACGTGCTTGATGTTCAGATACTTCTGCACCGAGATGTTGGGCGCGGTGCCGACCGCGCTGAAGATCGCGAGCACCTCATCCTGCTCGACCAGCTTGCGGGTCTGCTCGACGGTCTTTGACGGCGAATAGGCGTCGTCGAGACTCTCGAAATCGATCTTGCGGCCGCCGATGCCGCCCTGATCGTTGAGCATCTGGAAATACGCGGCTTCGGCGCGTGCGATCGTGCCGTAGGCCGACGCCGGGCCGCTATAGGGTGCGGTATTTCCTATTCTGATCGCGGAATCGGCTGCAGCGGACGGCGAGATCGACGAGGCTGTGAGCGCGGTGAAGGCGAGAAAGCCCGCCAGGCGGGAGCGAGTTGACAAGAGCGTATCCTTTTCTTGGTTTTCTTGACGCGGCGCACATTATCAATCGCGCCCGCGCAGGCAATCACCAAGAAGACTTCAACGAGATTTCCGCATGCCGGCAGTCACGTTCGCAGGGAACATGACGCGCTTTCAATGTCGGAATGTTGCCGGGATGTTCATGCTGCGAGCCTTCGATAGACACGAAGGTTCACCAAGCAAGACTCGCATTCCGCGCGACGGTCTCCGCGCACGGACCGCTGCGTGAGCGCACTCCTCAGGCGGCGACCGCAGCCGCGCGCGGGCTGACGACGTATTCCTTCAGCACCTTGTCGGCGCCGTCGAGTTCGGTGAGTGCCACGTCGTAGGTCCACAGATCGGCGAGATGCTGCAGCACGCGCCGCGCGTCGGTCTCGTTGAGCTGCGCGCCCTTCACGGTGGTGTGACGCAGCATCAGCCGGCGATCGCCGTCGAGATCGACATCCACGACCTCGATATTGGCGTCGACGAAGCCGACGTCGTATTGCCGCGCCAGTTCGCGGCGCACCCGGCGGTAGCCGCGCTCGTCATGGATCGCGTCGACCTTGATGCCCTGGCTTTCGGCCGGGTCGTCGTGCAGATGGAACATGCGGAAGCGCCGGATCAGCGCCGGGCTGAGGAACTGGTTGATGAAGCTCTCGTCGCGGTAGTTGCTCCAGATCTCGCGCAGCACGCCCTCGACGTCGCCCTTGCCGGCGATATCGGGGAACCAGGCGCGGTCCTCGTCCTCCGGATTCTTCACGATCCGCTCGATGTCCTGCATCATGGCAAAGCCGAGCGCGTATGGATTGAAGCCGGAATAGCGGCGATCGTCGAACTCGGGCTGGAACACCACATTGGTGTGCGACTGCAGGAATTCGAGGAAATTGCCGTCGGTGATCCGGCCCTGCTGATGCAGCCGGTTCATGATGCGGTAATGGACGTAGGTCGCGGTGCCCTCGTTCATCACCTTGGTCTGGCCCTGCGGGTAGAAGTACTGCGCGATGTGACGCACGATGCGAATGAGCTCGCGCTGCCAGCCTTGCAGGCGCGGCGCGGTCTTCTCGAGGAAGTAGAGGATGTTTTCCTGGGGCAGGCCGAGCAGCGCGCGGCGGCGCTCGGCGCTGAGCGTAGCCTTGCTCTTGGCCTTGGTGTTCGGCACCGTCCGCCACAGATCGTTGAACACGGCTTCCTCGTGCTGCCGGCGCTCGCCGGCGCGCTTCTCCTCGGCACGCAAGTCGAGCGTCTTCTTTCCGGGATAGCGGTCGACGCCATGCGACATCAGCGCATGCGCGGCATCGAGCGTCCGCTCCACCGTCTCGCGGCCATGGCGATCCTCGCAGGCCGCGATGTAGCCCTTGGCGAATTCGAGATAATCGAGGATGCCGTCGGCATCGGTCCACTGCTTGAACAGATAGTTGTTCTTGAAGAAGTGATTGTGCCCGAACGCCGCGTGCGCGATCACCAGCGTCTGCATCGTCGCCGTGTTCTCCTCCATCAGATAGGAGATGCACGGCGAGGAGTTGATCACGATCTCATAGGCGAGGCCCATCAGTCCCTTGCGATAGGACGCCTCCTGGAACGCGAACTGCTTGCCGAACGACCAGTGCTTGTAGAACAGCGGCATGCCGACCGACGAATAGGCGTCGAGCATCTGCTCGGCGGTAATCACCTCGATCTGGTTGGGATAGACGTCGAGCCCGAGCTCCTTGCGCGCGATCTTCTCGCAGGCGTCGTGAACCCGTTGCAGGATCTGGAAATCCCAATCGGCGCCCTCGAACAGCAGCTCGCCGGAAGAACCCATCACGCTACACCCTTTCCTGCTTGCTGCGACGCTTGAACAGGTCCTGGAACACCGGGAAGATCTCGCCGCGCTCGCTCACCTTGCGCATCGACAACGGCGCGCCGTCGTTGCGCAGACGCTCATAGAGCGTCCAGAGCGAGGAGTCCGGCATGTCGAAGGTGTAGTTGGCGGCCTCGCCGACCTCGAGATATGCGAAGAACTGGCAGACCGGCAGGATCTTGTCGGTCAACAGATGCCCGGTCACCGCGCTGTCGGAGGTCATGTTGTCGCCGTCCGAGGCCTGCGCGGCGTAGATGTTCCAGTCGGCGGGACGGAAGCGGGTGCGGACGATGTCGTTCATCGCAACCAGCGCGCTCGACACCAGCGTGCCGCCGGACGCCGGTCCATGGAAGAACGTATCCTCGTCCACCTCCTCGGCGCGGTCGGTGTGCCGGATGAACACGATCTCGACATGCTTGTAGCGCCGCTTCAGGAAGACGTAGAGCAGCATGTAGAACCGCTTGGCCAGATCCTTCATGTGCTCGGACATCGAGCCCGAGACGTCCATCAGGCAGAACATCACGGCCTGCGCCACCGGCTTCGGCACCGTCTCGAAGCGGCGGTAGCGGATGTCGATCGGATCGATGAAGGGAATCCGCTTGGCCTTGGCCTTCAGCGCTTCGAGCTGCGCCAGCAACTCGCGGCGGCGCGTCTCGTCCTCGCACTCCGCAAGCTCCGCCTCGAGCGCCTCGATCTCGTCCTTGCTCGGCCGGCGCAGCGCCACGCGACGCGCCAGTGCCCGGCTCACCGTGCGGCTGATCGAGATGTTGGCGGGCGAGCCCGACGTCGCATAGCCGGCGCGCTGGATGCCCTCGCTCTCGGTTTGCGCGAGCTTGCGCTTGGCAAGGTCGGGCAGCTCGAGGTCATCGAGGAAGAGGTCGACGAACTCCTCGCGGCTCAGCACAAAGCGGAAGGCGTCCTCGCTGTCGCCCTCGCCCGCGCCGGAGCCCTTGGCGCCGCTCTGGTTCGGACGCTGCAGCCAGTCGCCCTCGACGAATTTCTTGTTGCCCGGCAGCACCATGTCACGCGTGCCGCCCTCGCGCCGGAACCGCGGCTCATCCATGCCGTCCAGCGGGATGGTCACCTCGCCACCCTCCAGGACATCCTTGATGTCCCGATCCTGCGACGACTTCTTGACGGCCCCCTGCACCAGCGCCTTGGCGCGCCGCAGGAAGCGCTGCCGGTTCTCCAGGCTCTTGCTACCCGGATTCAACCGCCGATCGACGATATGCATGACCACGTTGCATCTGCCTCGCGCCGGATGCGATCATGACAGTCGCACCGCATTCTTATTGGACGGGACGAAACGAGACGGAAAGCCGCTGCCGGCTTTCCGGATCGTGCACTAGCCGGCCTGCTTCACCCGCATGTACCACTCGACGAGCCGGCGGACCTGGCGCTCGGTATAACCGCGCTCCACCATCCGCTCGACGAACTCGCCGTGCTTCTTCTCGGTCTCGCCGTCCTTCTTGGAGCCGAACGAGATCACCGGAAGCAGATCCTCGACCTGGGAGAATATCCGCTTCTCGATCACGTCGCGAACCTTTTCGTAGGAGGTCCAGCTCGGGTTCTTGCCGCCATTGTGCGCCCGCGAACGCAGCGAGAACTTGACGACCTCGTTGCGGAAGTCCTTCGGGTTGGCGATGCCGGCCGGCTTCTCGATCTTGGTCAGCTCCTGGTTCAGGAGCTCGCGGTTCATCAGCTGGCCGGTGTCGGGATCCTTGAAGTCCTGGTCCTCGATCCAGGCATCGGCGTAGTCGACATAGCGGTCGAACAGGTTCTGGCCGTAGTCGGCGTAGGATTCCAGATAGGCCTTCTGGATCTCGTTGCCGATGAACTCGGCATAGCGCGGCGCGAGGTCGGCCTTGATGAATTCGAGATAGCGCTTCTCGACCTCGTCAGGCAGCTGCTCGCGCCGGATCGCCATCTCCAGCACATACATCAGATGCACCGCGTCGGCGCCGACCTCGGTGGTGTCGTGATTGAAGGTCGAGGCCAGTACCTTGAAGGCAAAGCGGGTGGAGACGCCGTCCATGCCCTCGTCGACGCCAGCGGCGTCCTTGTATTCCTGCACGCTGCGCGCCTTCGGATCGGATTCCTTCAGGCTCTCGCCGTCGTAGACCCGCATCTTGGCGAACAGCGTCGAGTTCTCGTGCTTGCGCAGCCGCGACATCACGGAGAAGCGGGCCAGCGTTTCCAGCGTTGCCGGCGCGCACGGCGCGTCGGCAAGCTCGGAGGTCTGGATCAGCTTCTCGTAGATCTTCTGCTCCTCGGTGACCCGCAGGCAGTACGGGACCTTGATGACGCAGATGCGGTCGATGAAGGCCTCGTTGTTCTTGTTGGTCTTGAAGCTCTGCCACTCGGCTTCGTTCGAGTGCGCGAGGATGATGCCGGTGAACGGGATCGCACCGATGTTCTCGGTGCCGATGTAGTTGCCCTCCTGCGTCGCCGTCAGCAGCGGGTGCAGCATCTTGATCGGCGCCTTGAACATCTCGACGAACTCGAGCACGCCCTGGTTGGCGCGATTGAGGCCGCCGGAATAGCTGTAGGCGTCGGGGTCGTTCTGGGCGTAGGTCTCGAGCTTGCGGATGTCGACCTTGCCGACCAGCGAGGAGATGTCCTGGTTGTTCTCGTCACCGGGCTCGGTCTTGGCGACCGCGATCTGGCGCAGCCGGGAGGGCTGGATGCGCGCGACGCGGAATTGCGAGATGTCGCCGCCGAAGGCCTCGAGCCGCTTGTAGGCCCAGGGCGACATCAGCCCGCTCAGCCGGCGGCGCGGAATGCCGTACTTCTCCTCGATCATCGGCCCGAGCTGCTCGGGGTCGAACAGCCCGAGCGGGCTCTCGAACACCGGCGACAGCTCGTCACCCGCCTTCAGCACGTAGATCGGATGAATCTCCATCAGCGCCTTGATGCGCTCGGCGAGCGACGACTTGCCGCCGCCGACCGGTCCGAGCAGATAGAGGATCTGCTTCCGCTCCTCGAGGCCCTGCGCGGCGTGGCGGAAGAAGCCGACCAGGCGTTCGATCGTGTCCTCCATGCCGAAGAAGCCGGCGAAGGCCGGATACGACCTGATCGTACGGTTCAAAAAGATACGGCCAAGGCGTGGGTCCTTGGCCGTGTCGATCATCTGGGGCTCACCGATCGCCGCTAATAACCGCTCGGCCGCATTGGCGTATCGCATCGGATCACTTCGACACGACTCCAAATACTCGGCCATCGACATGTCGGTCTGGCTTCGCGCTTCAAACGACCTTGCGAAGGCGTTGAACAAAGAATCGTTGTACATGATCCCTATCTCCACGATATGTATCGCCGCACGACTGACACGAGTCGCAACCAGAGCGTCCTAGGATCGAATCAGCGTCGGCACGCTGGGTCCATTGGACACTCGACCGACTCATTTCGGCAATGCACGGCGCGTGCAGCCTCTGCCTTATCAACAGGCAGGAAGCTTAATGGTTCATCAATATCCCCCGTTGGTAGCCTGATTTTAACGGTTGTAGCCCCTCAGCCACATCCGTGGTTTACCGGGGCCCAGGCTTCCGAGGCGGACATCCGAGCGGGGCAACTTCCCCGTCCGGCGATGAACGTTGGGCTCCCTGAAAAGGTGTGGCTGTCCTGCCTTGGCGTCAAGATGTGCACGTCACAGACTCTCATGAACAAACTGTCAGACGAGGTTGAACGTGCCTCCTTGTCGCCGCGACTAAGGCAACGAGCCCGCGCAGTTCCACGCGGCACCATTGCCGCGCATTAAAGATGACACCTTGGAGCGCGGGCTATTCCCGAGGCGGTCATGAAGCAGACGTTCCTTGTTGTCGCACTTGCCGCCGCAGCCTGCGCCGGCGCGGCGTCAACCGTCGAGGCGCAGGAAGGCGTCGACAAGGTCAAGGCGGCCGCCTTCGACAACAGGATGTTCGCAGGCCCGCCCGGCGCAAAGGCCTATGCCTGCCTCGTGCGGCGATACGATGCAAATCATCTGGCGCAGCATCCGAAGCAGAAGGTCAGCGCGATGAAGCTGCTCGTCGCCGCCGAGGATGCGCCGGAGGACAAGACCACCGACTACTCGTTCCGGCTCGGCGTCGCCTACCGCCACCGCCCCGGCAATTTTGACTCCAGCGGCTACTGCAACCACGCGGTCGCGACCGAATCCGGACGCGAGGTACGCTTCGAATGCAGCGTGGATTGTGAGGGCGGCGGTATCACAGTGGCGCTGTCGAAAGACGACAAATCCATGATCGCGCGCCTTGGCCGCATCGTGGTGTGGAATCGCAACAAGCCCGACGACGATGCGGGCGAAGCGCTGTTCGCCGGCGCCGACGACAAGATCTTTCGCGTCGATCGCGCGGACTTGGGCGAATGCGCCGAACTTGTGACCGACCGCAAGGAACTCGCTGCGCTTCGGCACAAGTGATAGGCTTTGCGCCGGGCCAACAATCATTGCGCGAGGGACGCCATGCAGCGACGCAGCATCCTGTGGGGCACCCTCTCGGCTATCGGTACTGCCTTTACAGCGTCACGGGCGAACGCCGCTACTGAGACCCCACCACCGGGAAAGCTGAAGGTGGCCTACCACCTCAACGACCTCGACAAGGTCAGTTTCGTGATCGGCAACATCCAGAACCACCTCGACGGCGTCGGCGGCCCCGGCAATGTGACGACCGCGCTGGTGGTGCACGGCCAGGCGCTGAAGGCGTTTCACGCGTCCGGAGCCAATGCCGACCTGTCGAAGCGGGTCGGCCAGTTCAGCAAGGACGGGATCGAGCTCGCCGCATGCCGCAATACCATGAAATCGCAGAAAATCGGCCTGAAGGAGCTGCTGCCCGGCTTCGTTGTGGCGGAACGCGGCGGCGTGGTCCCCCTCGCCGAGCCGCAATCCCAAGGCTACCTCTACTCCGGCCCTGACGCGCAGCCGCACGCCCGCAACGCGTCATAAAAATGTGCCGAGATCAGGGTCTGCTCGCACCCGCGTGCGAGGGGATCGAACTGTTGTGAATGGCGTTATCCCTTGGGAATGCTGATATTCCGCCCGGGCCCCAGCCATGTTGACAATCCGCCTCCACCCCCGAAAGCTGCCCGGGAACCCAAAAATCGACCCTCGATCGAACGAGAACAGGCACCCATGAACCCCGTCAAAGCACTCGAAAACCACCGCCAGGCCGTCTGGCTGGACTTCCTTGCCCGCGGCTTCGTCGCCAAGGGCGACCTGAAGCGGCTGATCGAGACCGACGGCGTCAAAGGCGTGACGTCCAACCCCTCGATCTTCGAGAAGGCGATCGGCAGCTCGGACGAGTATGACGGGGCGATCGGCAAGGCTCTCAAGAAGGGCGACCGCTCGGTCGCCGACCTGTTCGAACACCTCGCGGTCGAGGACATCCAGCACGCCGCCGACGTGCTGCGCCCGGTCTACGACCAGAGCCATGGCGGCGACGGCTTCGTCAGCCTCGAAGTGTCGCCGTATCTTGCGATGGACACCAAGGGCACGATCGCGGAGGCCGAGCGGCTCTGGAAGGACGTCCACCGCAAAAACCTGATGGTCAAGGTGCCGGCGACGCCGGAGGGCCTGCCGGCGGTCGAGTATCTGATCGGCGAAGGCATCAGCATCAACATCACGCTGCTGTTCTCGCAGAAGGTCTATCGCCAGGTCGCGGAAGCCTATCTCAAGGGCCTGGAGAAGTACGTCGCCAGGGGCGGCGATCCCTCGCATGTCGCAAGCGTCGCCAGCTTCTTCGTCAGCCGCATCGACAGCGCCGTCGACAAGCAGCTCGACGAGAAGATCGCGAAGGCCAACGATCCGCACGAAAAGGAGCGGCTCGCGGCCTTGAAGGGCAAGGTCGCGATCGCGAATGCAAAGCTCGCCTACCAGGACTACAAGCGCCTATTCTCCGGTCCGCGCTGGGACAAACTCACGGCCAAGGGCGCCAAACCGCAGCGGCTGCTGTGGGCCTCGACCGGCACCAAGAACAAGGACTATAGCGACGTGCTCTATGTCGAGGAGCTGATCGGCCCCGACACCGTCAACACCGTGCCGCCGGCAACGCTCGATGCCTTCCGCGACCACGGCAAGGTCCGCGACAGCCTCGAGGAGAATGTCGAGGATGCCCGCCACGTGCTGGAGGAACTGGAGAAGTCCGGCATCTCGCTCGATGCGATCACCGAGGAGCTGGTCAAGGACGGCGTCAAGCTGTTCGCCGACGCGGCCGACAAGCTGTACGGCGCGGTCGCCCACAAGCGCGCGACCTCGCTCGGCGGCGGCATCGACCATCAGAAGCTGGCGCTCGGCGCCGGCATCGAGAAGGCGGTCGAGAAAAGCACCGAGGAATGGCGTGCGTCGGCCAAGATCCGAAGGCTCTGGCACAAGGACAAGTCGGTCTGGACCGGCGATGACGAGGACAAATGGCTGGGCTGGCTGACCAGCGCCGCGACCGCCGATGTCGCCGACTACGAGGATTTCGCCAAGCGCGTGAAGGGCCAGAACTTCACCGACGCCGTTGTGCTCGGCATGGGCGGATCGAGCCTCGGGCCGGAGGTGCTGGCCCAGACCTTCCCGCACCAGTCCGGCTTCCCGCGGCTTCACGTGCTCGATTCCACCGATCCGGCGCAAGTGCGGGCGATGGAGGAGTATGTCGACATTGCGAAAACGCTGTTCATCGTCTCCTCCAAATCGGGCGGCACGACCGAGCCGAACGTGATGAAGGACTATTTCTTCGACCGGGTGGCCAAGGCGATCGGCAAGGACAAGGCCGGCCATCGCTTCATCGCGGTGACCGACCCCGGCTCGTCGCTGCAGAAGGTCGCGATCAGGCAGGGCTTTGCCCGCATCTTCTACGGCGATCCCGCGATCGGCGGCCGCTATTCCGTGCTGTCGCCGTTCGGCCTGGTGCCGGCGGCGGCCGCGGGCATCGACGTCCGCAGCCTGCTCGGCCATACGCTCGCCATGGTGCGCTCCTGCGGCGCCGACGTGCCGCCGCAGCAAAACCCGGGCGTCCAGCTCGGGCTTGCGATGGGCATCGCCGGGCTCGAAGGCCGCGACAAGGTGACGATCTTCGCCTCGCCCGAGGTCGCCGATTTCGGCGCCTGGGCCGAGCAGCTGATCGCGGAATCGACCGGCAAGGACGGCAAGGGCCTGATCCCGATCGAGGGCGAAACGATCGGCGACGCCGCGGTCTACGGCAACGACCGCTTCTTCATCGACCTGCGCACCGAGGGCGAGAACGACGCCGCGCATGAGGCAAAGCTCGCCGCGCTCGAGGCCGCCGGCCATCCCGTGGTCCGGATCGTGATGAAATCGATCGATCATATCGGCCAGGAGTTCTTCCGCTTCGAGATCGCGACCGCGGTGGCGGGCGCGATCCTCGGCATCAACCCGTTCAACCAGCCCGACGTCGAGGCCGCCAAGATCAAGACCCGCGAGCTGACGGCGGCGTTCGAGAAGACCGGATCGCTGCCGGCCGAGCAGCCGGTGGTGTCGGCGGATGGCGTCGAGCTCTACACCGACGCGCAGAACGCCGGGGAGCTGCGCAAGGCCGGCGCCAATGGCGACCTCAATTCCTGGATCAAGGCCCATCTCTCCCGCTCCGGCCGCGGCGACTATGTCGCCCTGCTCGCCTATATCGAGCGCGACGGCGACACCATCGATGCCATGCAGGCGATGCGGCTGAAGGTGCGCGACGCGAAACACCTTGCGACCTGCGCCGAATTCGGCCCGCGCTTCCTGCATTCGACCGGACAGGCCTACAAGGGCGGGCCCGACAGCGGCGTGTTCCTGCAGGTCACGACCGACGACAGCAAAGACCTGGCCGTACCCGGCCAGAAGGCGAGCTTCGGCGTGATCAAGGCGGCGCAGGCGCGCGGCGATTTCGACGTGCTCACCGAGCGAGGCCGGCGGGCGCTGCGCGTGCATCTCAAGGGCGATCTCACCTCCGGGCTTGCGGCACTCGATGCCGCGATCTCGGCCGCACTGAACTGACGGAGGCCAGGATGCAACTCGGCATGATCGGCCTAGGGCGGATGGGCGGCAACATCGTCCGCCGCCTGATGAGCAACGGCCACACCACCGTGGTCTACGACAAGGATCCGAAGGCGGTCGCGGCGCTGGTCGCCGACAACGCCACCGGTTCCTCGTCGCTGGAGGATTTCGTCCTCAAGCTGGAAGCGCCGCGCACCGCCTGGGTGATGCTGCCGGCCGGCAAGATCACCGAAGCCACCATCGAGGCGCTGTCGAAGCTGATGCAGCCCGGCGACGTCATCATCGACGGCGGCAACACCTTCTGGCAGGACGACGTCCGCCGCGGCAAGGCGCTTCGGGAGCGCGGGCTGCACTATGTCGACGTCGGCACCAGCGGCGGCATCTGGGGCATCGAGCGCGGCTACTGCATGATGATCGGCGGCGACAAGGGCGTGGTCGACCGGCTCGACCCGATCTTCAAGACGCTGGCACCGGGCATCGGCGACATCCCGCGCACCTCCGGCCGCGACGGCCGGGATCCCCGCATCGAGCAGGGCTATATCCACGCCGGCCCGATCGGCGCCGGTCATTTCGTCAAGATGATCCACAACGGCATCGAATACGGCCTGATGCAGGCCTATGCCGAAGGCTTCGACATCCTGAAGAACGCCAATATCGAGGCGCTGCCGCCGGAGCATCGCTTTGATCTCGACATCGCCGACATCGCCGAAGTCTGGCGGCGCGGCAGCGTGATCCCGTCCTGGCTGCTGGACCTCACGGCGTCGGCGCTGGCACAGAACCACACGCTCGACAATTACTCCGGCTTTGTCGAGGATTCCGGCGAGGGCCGCTGGACCGTCAACGCCGCGGTCGACGAGGCGGTGCCGGCCGAGGTGCTGACGGCGGCGCTCTACACCCGCTTCCGCTCGCGCAAGGACCACACCTTCGCCGAGAAGATCCTCTCGGCGATGCGCGCAGGGTTTGGCGGCCACAAGGAGCCGTCGAAAAAAACTTGAAGCGAACCGCGGAAGGTCACGTGCAGAAGAAACCCGATCCTTGCTCCTTCATCATCTTCGGCGCCACCGGTGATCTGACACACCGGCTGGTCGTCCCGGCGCTCTACAATCTCGCCGCCGGTAACCTGCTCCCGGAGAGATTCTGCGTCGTCGGCATTGTCCGCAAGGGCATGTCGAGCGAGCAGCTGACCGACAGCCTGATGCAGGGGCTGCGCAAGTTCGCCACCCGCCCCGTCGACGAGGCGATCGCGAAGCGGCTGTTCGAATGCGTCACCTCGATCGAGGCCGATCCGCGCGATCCCGCTTCGTTCGATGCCATGAACGAACGGCTCGACAAGCTCGAGACCGCGCGCGGCACCGGCGGCAACCGGCTGTTCTATCTCGCGACCCCGCCGAACGCCTTCCTGCCGATCAGCGAGCAGCTCGGACGCACCGGCATGCTGGAGGAGAACGGCGCCTGGCGGCGGCTGATCATCGAAAAGCCGTTCGGCACCGATCTGGCGTCGGCCAGGGCGCTGAACGCCGCGCTGCTGAAGCTGATGGACGAGCACCAGATCTACCGGATCGACCATTACCTCGGCAAGGAAACCGTCCAGAACATCCTGGTGCTGCGCTTTGCCAACGGCATGTTCGAGCCGATCTGGAACCGCAACCATATCGACCACATCCAGATCACCGTCGACGAGAAGCTCGGCGTCGGCCATCGCGGCAGCTTCTATGACGCCACCGGCGCGCTGCGCGACATGGTGCCGAACCATCTGTTCCAGCTGCTGTCGCTGGTGACGATGGAGCCGCCGGCGCGCTTCGACGCCCATGCGGTGCGCTCGGAGAAGGCCGAGGTGCTGAGCGCGATCCAGATCCAGAGCACGCAGGAGGCGCTGTCCAACTCGGTGCGCGGCCAGTATCGCAGCGGCCGGATCGGCGACACCGAGATCGAGGACTATCTCAAGACACCGGACGTGAAGCCAGACAGCTCGACCGAGACCTATGCCGCGCTGAAGCTGACCATCGACAATTGGCGCTGGGCCGGCGTGCCGTTCTATCTGCGCACTGGCAAGGCACTGACCACCAAGCGCACCGAGATCGCGATCAAGTTCAAGCAGGCGCCGTTCGCGATGTTCCGCGATACCGCGGTCGACCGCCTGTCGCAGAACTACCTGGTCATCTCGACCGAGCCGACCGAAGGCATCGAGCTGCAGTTCAACACCAAGGTGCCGGGCCCGGCTATCAACATCGACGGCGTCGAGATGAAGTTCCGCTACAAGGACTACTTCAAGGCCGAGCCGTCGACCGGTTACGAGACGCTGATCTATGACTGCATGATCGGCGACAATCTGCTGTTCCAGCGCGCCGACAGCGTCGAGGCCGGATGGCACGCGGTGCAGCCCTTCCTCGACGCCTGGAAGACTGCCGGCGGGCGTGGCCTGCAACCCTACAAGGCCGGCAGCGAAGGCCCGGAGGCGGCCAACGCGCTATTGACGCGCGACGGCCGCAGCTGGCGGAAGCTCAGCTGACCATGACCACGAGCGGCGAGCGCAAGATCATCACGGTCGCCGATCCGGCCGCACTGGCGCAGACCGCCGCCGAACGGGTGATCGCCAGGATCGACCAGAACAGCGGCCGGATCGCGGTCTGCCTCACCGGCGGCTCCAGCCCCAAGGCGCTCTACCAGCTGCTCGCGACACCGGACTATCGCCGGCGGATTCCATGGGATCGCATCAACTGGTTCATCGGCGACGAGCGCCTGGTGCCGCGCAAGGACAAGCTGCACAATATGAGCATGGCGCGCCAGGCCTTCCTCGACCGCTGCGCTCCGGCCGCCAACGTCCATCCGATCGCAACCGACACCGCCGATCTCAGGGATCCCGACGTCAGCGCGGCGCTGTACGAGAACGAGCTGATGGCCTTCTACGGTGCCGAACAGCTCGATCCGAAGCGGCCGCTGTTCGACCTGGTGCTGATGGGCATCGGGCCCGATGGCCACACCGCATCGCTGTTTCCGGGCTATCCCGCGGTCGAGGAAACAGAGCGCTGGGTGGTCGGGGTGCCCAAGGCGAATGTCGAGCCGTTCGTGCCGCGAGTCTCCTTGACCTTGCCCGCGCTCGCCTCCTGCCGCGAGATGCTGTTCGAGGTGGCGGGCGAAAGCAAGCGCGCGATCTTGACGCGCCTGTTCGCAGGCGAGAACCTGCCGGCAAACCGCGCGCGATCGCTGGGCGAGACCGTCTGGCTGATCGATCAGGCCGCGCTGCCGGAGGATTTTCGTGGATGATGCTCTTGGGTACTTCCTTGGGTGACTTTCTTGGGTGACGGACAAAACCCCTGCGCACTGGTCGTGATGGGCGTCTCGGGCTCGGGCAAGAGCACCATTGCCGACCGCCTTGCGATCAGGATCGGCTGGCGCTTCGAGGACGGCGACAGCTTTCACCCGCCGAGCAATGTCGCGAAGATGCATTCCGGCCAGCCGCTCACCGACGAGGATCGCTGGCCCTGGCTGCGCGCGATTGCCAATGAGATCGACCGCACCTGCGGCGTCCGCGAGCGCGCCGTCATCGCCTGCTCCGCACTGAAGCGCGCCTATCGCGACATCCTGGTGCACGGCCGCGACGACATCCGCATCGTCTTCCTCGACGGCACAGAGGAGCTGATCGCCACACGGCTGGCCGCGCGCAAGGACCATTTCATGCCGCCGGGCCTGCTCGCCAGCCAGTTCAAGACGCTGGAGCCGCCGACGCCCGACGAACGCCCGATCACGGTTGCGATCGACCGTTCGGTCGACACCATCGTCGAAGACATTGTCAGTCAACTGAAACTGGACCGCCCATGACCCGCATCGCCCTTGTCGTATCCGATGTCGACGGCACGCTGCTCACCAAGGACAAGACCCTGACCGACGGCGCCCTGACCGCGGTGCGCAGGCTGCATGAGGCGGGCATCGGCTTCACCATCGTCTCCAGCCGGCCGACGATCGGGATGGGTTTTCTGGTCGAGCCGCTCGCGATCACGCTACCGATCGGCGCCTTCAACGGCTCTTCGATCGTCGATCCGCAATTGCAGCCGATCGAGCAGCATGTGATCCCGCCGGCGGCCGCCAGGCGCAGCGTCGACCTGCTCCGCGAGCGCGGCGTCGACATCTGGCTGTTCACCAACGACCGCTGGCTGACGCGAAATCCCGACGGCGAGTACAACGCGCACGAAAAGCGCGCGATCAAGCATGATCCGACCATCGTCAGCGATTTCACGCCCTATCTCGACCAGGCCTGCAAGATCGTCGGCGCGAGCTCGGATGCGCCTCTGCTGCAGCGCTGCGAGGCGGAGATGCAGCAGATGGTCGGCAATGATGCGACCGCGGTCCGCTCGCAGACCTACTATCTCGACGTCACCCCGCCCGGCCACGACAAGGGCACCTTCGTCGAGGGCATCGCGAAACGCCTCGGCGTGGCGCTGGAGAATGTCGCCACGATCGGCGACATGCAGAACGATCTGCCGATGTTCGCGCGAAGCGGCGTCTCGTTCGCGATGGGCAATGCCAGCGACGACGTCAAGGCGCGCGCCAAGCATGTCACCGAAACCAACGAGCACGACGGTTTCGCGCGCGCGATGGACACGGTGCTGACGATGGGCCGTTAGGGTGGCTTTCTAAGAAGATCGTGCGCAAAGCAAAACCACGATCACGTCGACCGCTGCACCGCGGGTTTGTCGGCGTCGGCCCTGGCGGCGCTGAGATTGTGTGCGGTGTTGATCAGTGCGATATGGGTCAGCGCCTGCGGAAAGTTGCCGGTCTGCCGGCCGGCGCCGGAGTCGAACTCCTCCGCCAGCAGCCCGAGATCGTTGGCGACCGCCACCACGCGTTCGAACATGGTTTGCGCCTTGTCGAGATCTCCTGCCAGCACATGGGCGTCGGCAAGCCACAGGCTGCAGGCCAGGAACGCGCCCTCGATCGGCTGGATCTCGTCGGACACCTCGCGCGGATCGTGCCGCAGCACGAACCCATCGCGCATCATGCGCCGCTCGACCGCCGCGATCGTGCCGCGGATGCGCGGATCGGACGGCGGCAGGAAGCCGACCGACGGCAACAACAGCAGGCTGGCGTCGAGCATCTTTGAGTCATAGCTCTCGACGAAGCTGTTGAGATCAGGATCGAAGCCGCGCCGGCAAACGTCGCGATGAATGGCCTCGCGCAGCACCCGCCATTTGACCAGCGGCCCCTTGAAGCCGAACCGCTCCGCGCTCTTGATGGCGCGGTCGAAGGCGACCCAGCACATCACCTTGGAGAACACGTAGTGTCTGGGCGTGCTGCGGCGCTCCCAGATGCCGTGATCCGGCTGGTCCCAGACATCGGCGAGATGACTGACGACGGTGCATTCGAGCGACCAGCTCTGCTCATCGAGTTTCAACTTGGCCATGCGGGACTGGTGGAAGGCGTCGATCAGCTCGCCATAGACGTCGAGTTGCAGCTGCGCATGCGCGGCGTTGCCGACGCGGACCGGTCGCGCCCCCTCATAGCCGGGCAGCCAGCCGGCTTCCCATTCCAGCAGGCGCCGCTGCCCCAGGATGCCGTACATGATCTGCATGTCGGCAGGAGCGCCGGCCGCGGCCCGCAGCAGCCAGTTGTGCCAGGCGGCCGCTTCCTCGGTGTAGCCCGAATTCATCAGCGCCAGCAGCGTGAAGGTGGCGTCGCGCAGCCAGCAGAACCGGTAGTCCCAGTTGCGCGCGCCGCCGAGTTTTTCCGGCAATGACGTGGTCGGTGCGGCGACGATGCCGCCGGTGGGCCTGAAGGTCAGCGCCTTCAGCGTGATCAGCGAACGCATCACGAGGCTGCGCCGATAGCTGCCGTCATAGGTCGAACGGCTGCACCATTCCTTCCAGTATGCCTCGGTATCTTTCAGCGCCGCCTCGGGATCGATCGGCTCCGGCACCGGATGATACGACGCACCGTATGTCAGGACGAACGGCACGGTGTCGCCCTCGCCTACTTCGAACTCGGCAAGCGTGGTCAGGTCCTTGCCCAATGTCTTAACCGGCGTGCGCAGCACGGTCATGTCCTGTCCGCTGATCGCCAACAGTCCGTCGCCGTCCGGGTTCTTCTTCACCCAGGGGACATCGACGCCGAAGCCGAAGCGGATCACCAGCTCCATGTGCATCTTGACGCGGCCGCTGATGCCGCGAACCAGGCGGACCACGTCGGAGGCATTGCCGCGCGGCGGCATGAAGTCGATCAGCGCGACCACTCCATCCTCGGTCTCGAACCGCGTCTCGAGGATCAGCGTATCGTCCCAATAGTGGCGGGAGGTCTGTCTGACCTCCCCGGCCGGCGCCAGCAGCCAGCGGCCATTCCGAGACGTGCCGAGCAGCGCCGCAAAGCAGGCGTCGGAATCGAACGCCGGCCAGCACAGCCAGTCGATCGAGCCGTCACGGCCGACCAGCGCTGCGGTCTCGCAATCGCCAATCAGTCCATAGTCTTCGATACGAGAGGCCACGCGCCGTGCTCCGCGTTGTCAGGCGTGCGACCGTTCGCGGGTTGCACGCTTGAGCGCATCGATGTCGATCGCCGATGCGAGATGCTCGATCGAGACCGGTAGCCGCCGTTTCCAGTTCGGATGCTCATAGACGGTGCCGGGGATGTTCGGCTGCTCGACGATGCCGAGCAAATCCTCCATCGAAACCGCCATCATCCGCGACTGCGTCCGTGCCATGAAGTTCACCACCGAATAGAAATCATTGTGGTGGATGTCGTGACGGCGCAGCACGTCGTCGAGATGGCCGAGCGCATCCCAGCGCCCCTGGTCGGTCTCGCCGGGATCGATCCCGAGCGCGCGCTTGGTCTTGAGGTCGCTGAACGAGCGCCAGCCGGCGTAGGTCGACAGGTCGTGGGTGTTGAACGTCACCAGCGCATTCGGCAGATAGAAGTCGGCGTTGCGGAAGACGCCCTGGTCGTCGGTCTCGAACATCATCACGAGATAGGACCAGATGCCCCAGCCGTTCATCTGCTCGCGGAACCCCGGGGGCACGGTGCCGAGGTCCTCGCCGATCACGACGCAGCGGCTCGCAACGCTCTCCTGCGCGGTCGCCGCCAGCAACGCCTCGAACGGCATCAGCACATAGGCGCCATTGGCCGGGCCGAACCCGCGCGGCACGAGATAAAGCCGCTTCAGCCCGAAGGCGTGGTCGAGCCTGATCGCGCCGGCATGGTGCATCGAGGCGCGCAGCATCTGCCTGAACGGCTCGAACGAGCGCTGCTCGAGGCCCGCGGCATTGAAGCCGGCAAGCCCCCAGTCCTGGCCTGCGGTGTTGAGCGGGTCAGGCGGCGCGCCAACGCCGAGATGACGCGAGATCGCGACCTGCTCATTCCAGGCGTCGAAGCCATCCGACTGCACGCCGACGGCGACGTCGAGATAGAGCCCGACCCGCATGCCGAGCTTGTGCGCGAGCGCCTGGCAGGCGCCGAGCTGCCGGTCCGCCGTCCATTGCACGAATTCGACGAATTCGACCTCAGTGGCGGTGTCGCGCGCCCGGCGCAATTTCGCGCACGCCGTATCGTCGGGCTGCCGCCACTCGTCCGGCCATTCCCACCACGGCGTGTTGAGTTTGTGCCGCATCACCTCGAAGCAGGCGAAGCGCGACAGCAGCCCGCCCTGCTCCTTGCGATAGGCCTCGAAATCCTGCCAGCGGCCGAGGCCGGGATTGGCCTTGAAGGCCGCGAAGGCCGCGCGCAGCGCGGGCCATTTCAGCGCCGCGGCACCGACATAGTCGACCATGTCACGGCTGCGGAGCTGCGCGAGTGCGGCTTGCGTCTCTGCATCGGCGTGGAATTCGGGAATCTTCGCGACGTCGATATAAAGCGCGTTGAGGAATAGCCGGCTGTTCGGCGAGTATGGGCTGCAATCGCCAGGCCGATCGTCGAACAGCGCATGCAGCGGATTGAGCCCGATACCGTCGGCGCCGAGCCGATGGGCGAATTCGAGCAGGCCCTGCAGATCGGTGAAGTCGCCGATGCCCCAGTTGCGCGCCGACCGCACGCCATAGAGCTGGACCGCGATCACCCAGCAGCGGTCGAACGCGCCGCCGAATGCGCCGTCCGGCGCCACCAGAAACGGCAGTTCCTCGCTGCCCGAGGCGTCCTTGAGCTGCAACCGGTGCACGCCCTCGGGCAGGCCCGACGGCCACGTCACACTCCGCTCATGCGCCTCGCCTTGCGCGAGCACCGCAGTGCCGCTGGTGAGCTTCCATTGCACCGGAAGCCGGGGCGCCTCCGCGAGTTGCGTCTGTCCGCCATGGCCGCCTCTGACGACCACGGGATCGGCGATCATCCGACGCGGCGCCTGGGGCGGCAGCGCCGCGAGGATCGCCGTCAGCGCCTCGGGGGTTGTCACACGGCGGTGACCGCTCCCATCGATATACTCGGTCTGGATTCCCAGGGTCTGGGCTTTGGCGTAAAGGTCCATTCGGCACGCTGCCTGCTCGCAACGGTATTGGGATCGTTGCTAAATTGTACAGATACGGGAAAGGGATAGTTGATGTTCAACGCTCTACCCTATCCGGCGTTCCCACCGGGAACCAATGCCCGGCGAGCGGCTTTCTATATGGGTCTGGCGTGCCTCCTTCCCGGCGCGGGGACTTCATTTGCCTATTCAATGGCGGCATCACCGTGAACAAAACCGCCCGGCCTGTCGAGAGTGCCCACAGCACTTTTCATATTACCGATGTCTATCCGTCGGTTGATGGCGGCCGCTTTGCGGTCAAGCGCATCGCGGGCGAACCTGTCGAGGTGTGGGCCGACATCTACCGTGACGGACATGATGTGATCGCAGCGGCATTGGTGTGGCGGCATGAGGGCGACGGCGAATGGCAACACGCGCCGATGACGCCGCACAGCGACGACCGCTGGGGCGGCGCCTTCGTGCCCGACCGGCCCGGCCGCTACAGCTTCGCGATCGAGGCCTGGACCGACGAATTCGCCAGCTGGCGGCATCGCTTCGAGCACAAGCAGCGCGACGGTGGCGACCACACGCTGGATGCCGTCGAAGGCGCGGGCATGCTGACCCGGGCGCAGGCCGGTGGCCCGGCCGCGGCCGCAATCATCATCAGGCAGTGCGAAATCTTTCTGCAGACCGGCGAGCCGGGCGCGCTGCTCGCACCGGAATTGCGGGAGGCGATGGCCGACAGCCAGTTTCGCCGCGACCTGATGCGATCGCAGCTCTATCCTCTCACCGCCGACCGGCCGCGGGCGCGCAGCGGCGCCTGGTACCAGATGTTTCCGCGCAGCCAGGGCAAGACACCGGGCGTGCACGCGACCTTCAACGACTGCATCGCGCGGCTGCCCGATATCGCGGCGATGGGCTTCGACGTTGTGTTGCTGGCGCCGATCCACCCGATCGGGCGGACCCATCGCAAGGGCCGCAACAATGCCGCCATCGCGCAGGCGGTCGATCCCGGCAGCCCCTACGCGATCGGTGCGGCCGAGGGCGGCCACGACGCGGTCCATCCGGAGCTTGGCACGCTCGACGACTTTCGCGCCTTCGTCGCGGCATGCCAAGCCCATGGCCTCGAGGTCGCGCTCGATTTCGCCGTGCAATGCTCGCCCGATCATCCCTGGCTCACCGCGCATCCGGAATGGTTCAAGCGGCGTCCGGACGGGTCGATGCGCACGGCCGAACATCCGCCGCAGCGCTGGGACGATGTCGTCAATCCGGATTTCGGATCCGCGGATGCCGCGGCGCTCTGGCGTGCGCTACGCGACGTGGTGCTGTTCTGGGTCGAACAGGGTGTGAAAATCTTCCGGGTCGACAATCCGCACACCAGGCCGCTGGCATTCTGGGAATGGCTGATCCGCGAGGTGCAGGACCGCGATCCGGACGTGCTGTTCCTTTCGGAGGCTTTCGCGCGGCCGAAACTGATGAAGGGTCTCGCCAAGCTCGGCTTCACGCAGTCGTACACTTACTTCACCTGGCGCACCCAGCGTTCCGAGCTCGAACAGTATCTCGGCGAGTTGATATCCTATCCCGATCGTGACTTTTTTCGGCCGAATTTCTTCGTCAACACACCTGACATCCTGCCCTTCCACCTGCAAAGCGGCGAATCCTGGATGTTCAAGTCGCGTCTCGCGCTGGCCGCGACGCTTTCAAGCAACTACGGCATCTATAGCGGCTTCGAGCTGCTCGAGCACACACCGGTGCCCGGCCGCGAGGAATATCTCAACTCCGAGAAATACGAAATCAGGGTTCGCGACTGGGATCAGGCCGGGAACATCAAGCCCTATATCGCGGCGCTCAACCAGATCAGGCGCGGCAATCCGGCCCTGCAACAATTCGCCAATCTGCGCTTTGTCAACGTCGATGACGGCGGCGTGATCGGCTTCGTCAAGGAGGCGGCCGATCAGGGCAATGTGATCGCGGCCGCGATTGCGTTATCGTCCGAGCCCCGCGACGTCTGGCTTCCGCTCGGCGACGTCACGGTCGGTGGCGATGCCCGCCGCCCCGTCACCGCCGTGGAACACCTTGTCACCGGCGAGCGTCATGCGCTCGAATGGGGAGGCATCCGCCTGCATCTGGATCCTGCGCGCGATCCCGCGTTGCTGTTGCGCTGTGTCGCCTGAAGGAGCCGTCATGAACGTATTCTCCTCCGTCAATAGCCAGGAGAAGGTCGCGACCGAGACCGCGGACCAGCTGTGGTACAAGGACGCCATCATCTACCAGCTGCACGTCAAGGCGTTCGCCGACAGCAACAATGACGGCATCGGCGACTTCGCAGGCCTGACGGAGAAGCTTGGCTATCTGCAGGAGCTCGGCGTCACCGCGCTGTGGCTGCTGCCGTTCTATCCCTCGCCCGGCCGCGACGACGGCTACGACATCGCCGATTACGGCGACATCAATCCCGATTTCGGAACGATGAAGGACTTCAAGCGCTTCATCCAGGAGGCCAAGAAGCGCGGTCTGCGCGTCATCACCGAGCTCGTCATCAACCACACCTCGGACCAGCATGCCTGGTTCAAGCGCGCGCGCCGCAGCCCGCCGAATTCGAGCGCGCGCAGCTGGTACGTCTGGAGCGACACCGACCAGAAATACCTCGATACAAGGATCATCTTCACCGACACGGAGAAGTCGAACTGGACCTGGGATCCGGAGGCCGGCCAGTTCTATTGGCACCGCTTCTTCTCGCACCAGCCGGACCTCAACTTCGACAATCCGCGCGTGGTGCGCGCCATCGTGCAGGTGATGAAGCGCTGGCTCGACACCGGCGTCGACGGCTTCCGGCTCGACGCGATTCCCTATCTGTGCGAGCGCGACGGCACCAACAATGAGAACCTGCCGGAGACGCATGCCATCATCAAACGGCTGCGCCAGGAACTCGACGCCTATGCCAAGGGCAAGGTCCTCTTGGCCGAGGCCAATCAATGGCCGGAAGACGTGCAAGAATATTTCGGCCATGGCGACGAATGCCACATGGCCTACCACTTCCCGCTGATGCCGCGCATCTACATGGCGATCGCGCAGGAAGACCGCTTTCCGATCACCGACATCCTCAGGCAGACGCCCGACATCCCGTCAGCCTGCCAGTGGGCGCTGTTCCTGCGCAATCACGACGAGCTGACGCTGGAGATGGTCACCGACGTCGAGCGCGACTATCTGTGGTCGACCTACGCCAACGACCCGCGCGCCCGCATCAATGTCGGCATCCGCCGCCGCCTTGCGCCGCTGATGGACAACGACCGCCGCAAGATCGAACTGATGAACTCGCTCCTGCTATCGTTCCCCGGCACGCCGATCATCTACTACGGCGACGAGATCGGCATGGGCGACAACATCTATCTCGGCGACCGCAACGGCGTGCGGACGCCGATGCAGTGGTCGCCGGACCGCAACGGCGGCTTCTCGCGCGCCGACCCGGCGCGGCTCTACGCGCCGACGATCATGGACCCGGTCTATGGCTATGAGGCCGTCAATGTCGAGGCGCAATCGCGCAGCCTGTCGTCGCTGCTGTCGGCGACCAAGCGGCTGATCGCGGTGCGCAAGTCGACGCTTGCCTTCGGGCGCGGCACCATGACCTTCATCCGCCCCGAGAACCGCTCGGTGCTCGCCTATGTCAGGCAGTACCAGGGCGAGGCGATCCTGTGCGTCGCCAATTTGTCGCGCTCCGCGCAGGCCACCGAGCTCGACCTCTCCGCCTTCAAGGACCGCATTCCGCTCGAGATGCTCGGACGCACGCGCTTCCCGGCGATTGGCGAGCTGCCCTACATGATCACGCTGGCGCCCTACGGCTTCTACTGGTTCCAGCTGCAGGAGCGCGACAAGTCCGAGCCGGTGAAGCCGCGGGCGGTGCCGGAGTTCGAGACGCTGGTCGTACCGCTCGGTTCGACCTGGACGTCGCTGGCGCGGGAGCGCGGCGTGTTCGAGCACGACGTGCTGCCCGGCCATCTCGCCCGCTCGCGCTGGTACCCGGAGCATTCCGCGAAAGCGATCCAGCCGACGCTGGTGTCCGCGATCCCGTTCTGCGACATCGGTGACAACCGGCCCTGGCTGATCTTCTTCGAAACCACGGAGCGCGGCACCACCAGCCGCTACGTGCTGCCGATGCAGATCGAATGGGTGCGCTTCGACCGCGAGCGCTACAACCCGCGCGCCTTTGCCGCGATCCGTCAGGGCGCGCGCGAGGGCACGCTGCTCGATGTCGCCACCGACCAGATCTTCACCGGCCTGTTCCTGCGCAATCTCAGGGAAAACCTCACGGTCGACGAGAGCGAACAGGGCCTGAAGCTCGAATTCCGGCCGACCAGCCGCTTCTCCGACCGCCCGGTCCGGCAGCCCGAGCGGATCCGCGTCTTCGAGAACGATCAGCCGCATTCGACTGCGCTGGTCGACAACGAATATGTCACCAAGATTTACCGGAAGCTCGAGGTCGGCATCAATCCGGAGATCGAGATGGGCCGCTTCCTCACCGAAGTGGTCAATTTCCCCAACACACCGGCATTGCTCGGCACATCGGAACTGGTGGAGGGTGACAATCGCAGCGCGATCGCGGTGCTGCACGCCATGGTGGTTAACCAGGGCGACCTCTGGACCGTGGCCGCTGCGCACCTCGATCGCCTCGTCGAGCGGCAGCGCCTGCTGGCGGCGAGCGAAAATCCCGATGAGAACGGCGATCATGCGACTTACCTGCGCCATCTGTCGCACGGCGGAAAACGTCTCGCCGAGCTGCACATCGCGCTCGCCAGCAACCGCGACCTGCCGGATTTCGCACCCGAACCGACCAGGCCCGAAGACCTGCAGCGCTGGAGCGACGAGATCATGGCGCGCGCCGAACGCGTGTTCGACACGCTGAAGCAGCGGCGCGGCACCCTGAAAGAGGCCGACCGGCTGCTGGCCGATCAATTGCAGGCCCAGCACGACATGCTGCCGGACCGGCTCAAGGCCCTGCTGCCGCGCGAGACCGACGGCTTCAGCATCCGCCACCATGGCGACCTGCATCTCGGCCAGTTGCTGGTCGTCAAGGACGATGTCTTCATCATCGATTTTGACGGCGGGCCGGGCCGCACCATCGCCGAGCGGCGCCGCAAGGCACCGGCGGCGCGCGACGTCGCCGGCCTGATCCGCTCGATCGACTATGCTGCGACTGCCGCGCTGGAACGGGCCCTCAAGGTCGCGCCTGACGAGAGCGGCAGGCTGAGCCTCGCTTTGGCCGAATGGCGCGACCAGGCCGCGGATGCCCTGCTGGCGGCCTATCGCGAAACCATGGCCGGGCAGCGGCTGTGGCCCGCCGACGCCAGGGCGGCCGACCGCCTGCTCAACTTTTTCCTGCTTGAGAAAGCCTTCTACGAGATCGAGTATGAGCTGGCCAACCGGCCGGATTGGCTCCGCGTCCCACTGGCTGGCCTGTTGAGACTCCTGGCCCAACAGCCGCATGAGGTTGCATGAATAAGTTGCCCGCCGAGGCCTATGCCATCATCGAGGGCCGCCACTCCGATCCCTTCCACTATCTCGGCCTCCACGCCGAGGGAGATCGCAACGTCGTGCGCGCCTTCCTGCCTGACGCCAGCAATGTCGAGGCGATCGGGGAGCATGGCGAGACGGCGCCGCTGGCCAAAATCCATGACGCCGGCCTGTTCGCGGGTCCCTTGCCGAACGGCTCGACGCGCTACCAGCTCCGCGCCCGCTTCGGCGACAACGTCGTCGAACTGGAAGATGCCTACCGCTTTCCGCCGATCCTGAGCGATTTCGACCTCTATCTGCTCGGCGAGGGGACGCATATGCGCGTCTACGACACGCTCGGCGCGCATCCGATGACGCTCGACGGCGTCGACGGCATCGGCTTCGTGGTGCTGGCGCCCAACGCGCGGCGGGTCAGCGTGGTCGGCGACTTCAATTTCTGGGACGGACGGCGCCATCCGATGCGCGTCCGCGGCCCGGGCTATTGGGAGCTGTTCATCCCGCGCGCACGCGTCGGCGACCACTACAAGTTCGAGATCATCGGGCGGAACGGCCAGCATCTGCCGCTGAAGTCCGATCCGCTGGCGTTCGCCGCCGAGGTGCGTCCGAAGACCGCCTCGATCGTGATCGACGAGCGCAAGATCCCGCATCCGCGCCCGGCGCCCGATCGCGTCAACGCACTGAGCTCGCCGATGTCGATCTACGAGGTTCATCTCGGATCGTGGCGCCGCAAGGGCCGCAATGAGTGGCTGACCTATCGCGAGATGGCGGAGCAGCTTCCGGCCTATGCCAGCGACATGGGCTTCACCCATATCGAATTCCTGCCCATCACCGAGCATCCGTTCGACGGCTCGTGGGGCTATCAGCCGACCGGCATGTTCGCGCCGACCAGCCGTTTCGGCTCGCCCGACGATTTCGCCGCGCTGATCGACGCCTGCCACGGCGCAGGCCTCGCCGTGCTGCTCGACTGGGTCCCCGGGCATTTCCCCGACGATCCGCACGGTCTCGGCAATTTCGACGGCACCGCGCTCTACGAGCACGCCAATCCGTTGCAGGGCCGCCACCTCGATTGGGGCACGCTGATCTACAATTACGGGCGCACCGAGGTCACCAACTTCCTGGTGTCGAACGCGCTGTTCTGGCTCGATCGCTACGGCATCGACGGGCTGCGCGTCGATGCCGTCGCCTCCATGCTGTATCTCGACTACAGCCGTCCGGCCGGCGGCTGGATTCCGAACAAATATGGCGGCCGCGAGAATATCGAGGCGATCGACTTCCTGCGCCGCTTCAACACCGAACTCTACGCACACTTCCCGCAGGCGATGACGGCGGCGGAGGAATCCACCGCGTGGCCGCAAGTGTCGCGGCCCGTCGAATATGGCGGGCTCGGCTTCGGCTACAAGTGGAACATGGGCTGGATGCACGACACGCTGAAATATATCAGCAAGGATCCCATCCACCGCAAATTCCATCACGGCGACATCCTGTTCGGCCTGCACTACGCCTTCTCGGAGAACTTCATCCTGCCGCTGTCCCACGACGAGGTCGTGCACGGCAAGCGCTCGATCCTTGGCCGCATGCCCGGCGACGACTGGCAGCGCTTTGCCAATCTGCGCGCCTATTACAGCTTCATGTTCGGCCACCCCGGCAAGAAGCTGATGTTCATGGGCTGCGAGTTCGGCCAGGAGCGCGAATGGAATCACGACCACTCGATCGATTGGCATTTGCTGCAACAGCCGAGGCATGGCGGCATCCAGAACCTGGTCCGCGACCTCAACCGGCTCTATCGCGCGCTGCCGGCGCTGCACGAGCTCGACTGCGACCAGGCCGGCTTCGAATGGGTCATCACCGACGACGCCAGCAACAACGTGTTCGGCTGGATCCGCAAGGGCAATGATGCGCGCGCCCGCTGTCTCGTGGTCCTGAACTTCTCGCCCAACGTCTACCGCAACTATCGCGTCCGGGTGCCGTTCGCGGGCAAGTGGCACGAGGTGTTCAACTCGGATTCCTCCCACTACGGCGGCACCAATGTCGGCAATATCGGCGAGGTCCGTGCCTCGGAGGGCGCCACGCCCGAGCTGAGCCTGACCATTCCGCCGCTGGCTGCGATCTTTCTCGTACCGGAAAGCTGATCCATGCGACTGACCGGGGGTACGTCCGCACGGCTCGGTGCAAGCTGGGACGGCAGAGGCACCAATTTTGCGTTGTTCTCAGCGAATGCGGAGAAGGTGGAGCTGTGCCTGTTCGACGGCCAAGGCCGCCGCGAACTCGAGCGGATCGAGATGCCGGAGCGCACCGAGGACGTCTGGC
This sequence comes from Bradyrhizobium sp. USDA 4011, assembly GCF_054063415.1. Lineage (NCBI taxonomy): Bacteria > Pseudomonadati > Pseudomonadota > Alphaproteobacteria > Hyphomicrobiales > Nitrobacteraceae > Bradyrhizobium > Bradyrhizobium sp. USDA 4011. Next base: position 6,598,650 of record NZ_JBSSGG010000001.1, on the reverse strand, counting down.
ATTGCTATCTCAACGACGTCTCGCCGGGCCAGCTTTATGGGTATCGCGTCTACGGGCCCTACGCGCCGGAGCGCGGCCACCGCTTCAACGCCAACAAGCTGTTGCTCGATCCCTATGCCAAGCGGCTCGCCGGCCGGCTGGTGTGGAGCGATGCGCATTTCGGGTATCGTACCGGCAGCGCGCGCGAGGATCTTTCGTTCGACCGGCGCGACAATGCCCGCGGCATGCCGAAGGCCGTGGTGGTCGACGAGACCTTCAACTGGGGCCGCCGCGAGATCCGGCCGCAGGTTCCCTGGCAAGACACCATCATTTATGAAGCCCACGTCAAGGGCCTGACGCAGAAGCGCGAGGACGTGCCGCCGAACCTGCGCGGCACCTATGGCGGGCTGTCGTCGCCGGCGATGATCGACCACCTCAAGCGGCTCGGCGTCACCACCATCGAGCTGTTGCCGATCCACGGCCTGATCGACGACCGCGTTTTGGTTGAGAAGAAGCTTTCGAACTACTGGGGCTACAACACCATCGCCTTCTTCGCGCCCGAGGCACGCTACGCCCAGGACAATGCGCTGGACTCGTTTCGCACCACGGTGGCGCGGCTGCACGATGCCGGCATCGAGGTGCTGCTCGACGTCGTCTACAACCACACCGCCGAGGGCAACCACATGGGCCCGACGCTGTGCTTCCGCGGCATCGACAACGCCTCCTATTACTGGCTGAACCGCGAGAACCCGCGCTTCTATGACGACTTCACCGGCTGCGGCAGCTCGGTCAACCTCACCCATCCGCGCGTGCTGCAGATGGTGATGGATTCGCTGCGCTACTGGGTCGAGGTCTGCCATGTCGACGGCTTCCGCTTCGATCTCGCCACGACGCTGGCGCGCGGACCCAACGGGTTCGATCGCAACCATCCCTTCCTCACCGCGATCCGCCAGGACCCGGTGTTGGCAACCGCCAAGATGGTCGCCGAGCCCTGGGACCTCGGTCTCGGCGGCTACCAGGTCGGCGCGTTTCCGTCGCAATGGTCGGAATGGAACGACCGCTATCGCAGCGCGATGCGGCGCTACTGGAGCGGCGAAGGCAGCTTGATCGGCGATATATCGGGCCGCATGACCGCGTCCTCGGATCTATTTCACCACGACAACCGCGCGACCCGCGCCAGCGTCAATCACATCACGGTGCATGACGGCTTCACGCTCGCCGATCTCTTCAGCTACAACGAGAAACACAATGAGGCCAATGGCGAGGACAATCGCGACGGCTCGAACGACAATCACAGCAACAATTGCGGCCATGAAGGCCCGACCGATGATCCCGCGATCATCGCGCTGCGCCGCCAGCTCAGGAAGAACGCACTGGCCTGCCTGCTGCTCGCACAGGGCACGCCGCTGATCCTTGCCGGCGACGAGGTCGCCAACACGCAAGCCGGCAACAACAACGCCTATTGCCAGGATAACGAAACAGGCTGGATCGGCTGGGAGAACCTCGGCACGGACGACGACGCCGTCGCCTTCATCGGTCATCTCACCGCGCTGCGCCAGCGCTTTGGCCAGATCCGCTGCCAGAGCTGGCTCGACGGCCGCCGCGCCGACGGCACCTATGGCGTGATCTGGCTGACGCCATCAGCGGAGGAAATGACGGAGTCCGACTGGAAATTCCCGGAAAGCCGGTTCCTCGCCTACGTGCTGGGGCCGTTGGAACAAGGGCAGGCGCCGATCTTTATCGTGCTGAACGCCGCGCCGCAGGAGATCGTGTTCAGGATGCCGAGGATGGCGGAATACAAGAGCTGGCAGCAAGTCTTGAACACGACCATGGCAGAACAAACGGCCGAGCAATTCGCCGCCGGCGCCGACGCCACGGCACCGCCGCGCTCGGTGCTGGCATTTGCAGGCGCCGCATGAGCGCGCAGCATTTCGGCCCCGAGCTGACCCCTGACGGCACGCGCTTCCGACTCTGGGCGCCGGCGGCCAAACGCGTCGACGTCCTGCTCGACAAGCCGCATACGCAGAGCCGCGATGTGCATACGCTGACCCGCGACGCCGCCGGCTGGTACGTCGCCGAGATCGCGGGCGCGCGCGCCGGCACGCGTTACAAGTTCCGCATCGACGACGAGGTCGACGTGCCCGATCCAGCCTCCGCATTCCAGCCGGACGACGTGGTCGGCCCGAGCGAGGTGATCGATCACTCAACCTTCAAATGGCGCGCGACGGAATGGCGCGGCCGGCCCTGGCACGAGGCCGTCATCCTCGAGGCCCATGTCGGCACCTTCACGTCGGAAGGCACCTACCGCGCCATGATCGACAAGCTCGATCATCTGGTGGCAACCGGCATCACCGCGCTCGAACTGATGCCGCTGGCGGATTTCGCAGGCAAGCGCAACTGGGGCTATGACGGCGTGCTGTGGTATGCGCCCGACGGCGCCTACGGCCGCCCCGAGGACCTCAAGACCCTGATCGACGAAGCGCATCTGCGCGGGCTAATGGTGATGCTCGACGTGGTCTACAACCATTTCGGCCCGGAAGGGAATTACCTCGGCCGCTATGCGCCCACTTTCTTCAGCGACGCGCATACGCCATGGGGCAGCGCGATCGATTATCGCGTACCCGAGGTGCGCGCGTTTGCGATCGGCAGCGTGGTCAACTGGCTGCGCGACTATCGCTTCGACGGGCTGCGCTTCGACGCGGTCAACACCATCGTCGAAGCCGGCGAAATCTCCATCCTGCATGACTTCAGCATGGCTGCCGGCAAGCTCGCCACGGAGACCGGCCGGCACATCAACCTCGTGCTCGAGAACGGCGACAACATTGCAAGCCTGCTCGATGCCGCCGAGGACCCGCCGCACGGCAAATTCCGCGGCCAATGGAACGACGACTATCATCACGCCTGGCATGTGCTGCTGACCGGAGAAAGCCAGGGCTACTACGGCGACTACCGGACGCCGAAGCAGGACCTCGCACGCGCGCTGTCGTCCGGCTACATCTACCAGGGCGAAGTCTCGGAGTTCTGGGGCGGCAAGGCCCGCGGCGAGCCGAGCGGCGCGCTGTCGCCGACCTGCTTCATCAACTTCCTGCAGAACCACGACCAGATCGGCAACCGGCCGCTGGGCGACCGTCTCGAGAGCATTGCAAAACCGGCGGCGATCGAGGCGGCGCTGGCGGTCACGCTGATCGCGCCGACCACGCCGATGCTGTTCATGGGCGAGGAATGGGGCGCGACGACACCCTTCCCGTTCTTCTGCGATTTCAAGGGCGACCTCGCCAACGCCGTCCGCGCCGGCCGGCGCAAGGAATTCGCCTGGGCCTACGCCAAATATGGCGGCGACATTCCCGATCCGCTTGCCGAGGAGACGGCGCGATCGGCGGTGCTCGACTGGGCTGCGCTCGAGCGCCATCCCGGCCGCGCCAGGCTGGCGCTGGTCCGCGACCTGCTCGCCGTGCGGCGGCAAGAGATCATGCCGCGGCTCCAGGGATCCCGTTTCTGCGACGCCGTCGTGGCCGGCAAGCTTTTGACGGCGCATTGGCAGATGGGCGACGGCAGCACGCTGCGGCTGACGGCCAATTTGTCGGATCGCGACATCACCGACGCACCCGAGCCTAAGGGAACTGCGATCTGGGGCGGCGCGTTGTCGAGCGACCTCCCCGGCTGGGCGGTGCGCTGGCACATCGGATAGTAAAATGCCTCCGGCGATCCCGATCGCAACCTACCGACTGCAACTTACTGCCGATTTCGACTTCGATGCCGCCGCCGCGGTGGCGCCGTATCTGAAGGCGCTCGGCATCAGCCATGTCTATGCCTCACCGTTCATGAAGGCGCGCAAGGGATCGACCCATGGCTATGACGTCGTCGACCACACCAAGTTCAACCCAGAGCTCGGCGGCGAAGAGGGCTTCGCGCGTCTGAGCGACGCGCTGAAGCGCAATGATCTCGGCCTGATCCTGGATTTCGTCCCGAACCATGTCGGCGTGCATTTTGCCGACAATCCGTGGTGGCTCGATGTGCTGGAATGGGGGCCGTTGTCGCCGCACGCGGTGTCCTTCGACATCGATTGGGACCAGCTGCCATATCGCGCGCGCGGCGGCGTGCTGCTGCCGATCCTCGGCTCGTCCTACGGTCAGGCGCTGGAGCGCGGCGAGATCGAACTGCGCTACGATGCGAGCGAAGGCAGTTTCTCCGCCTGGTATTTCGAGCACCGCCTGCCGATCGCGCCGGAGCGCTATGGCGGGGTGCTGCGGACCGTCGTCCGCGAGGCAGGCGCCGAAGACAGTCCGGCCGGGCGCGCGCTACTCGAACTCGCCGCCAGGTATCGCGGGCTGCGTCACCCGAACCGGCAGGAGGCACCGACGCTGAAGGCGGCGATCAAGGCGATCGAAGGCGGCGCCGAGCTCATCGCGCACGGACTCGACGCCTATCGCGCCGGCGAGGATCGTCCCACCCAGACGCTTGCACTGCATCATCTTCTGGAACGCCAGCACTACAAGCTCGGCCACTGGCGGCTTGCTTCCAGCGACATCAATTATCGCCGCTTCTTCGACATCAACACCCTGGCCGGCCTCAGGGTCGAGGACGCCGCTACCTTCGAGGCGAGCCACAGTCTCGTGAGGCGGCTGATTGCGGAAGACCGGCTGCAAGGCCTGCGGCTCGACCATATCGACGGCCTGCGCGATCCGGCCCAATACTTCCAGCGCCTGCGCCGCCTGATCCGCTCCGCGCAGGGCGCCAAGGCCAAGCCGATCTACATGGTGATCGAGAAGATCCTCGGCGAGGACGAGAAGCTGATGAAATTCAGCGGCGTCCATGGCACCACCGGCTATGAATGGATGAACACGATCAGCCAGGTGCTGGTCGACGGCGGCGGGCTCGATCTGATCAACGAGATCTGGCGCCAGATCAGCAACCAGTCGCCGAATTTGACGCCGGTGCTGCGCGCGGCCAAGCGCCGCGTGCTGGAGACCTTGCTGACCAGCGAATTCACCGTGCTGGCGCGGCTGCTCGCGCGTATCGCCAGCGGGCACTATTCGACCCGCGACTTCTCCGCCGACAGCCTGCGGCAGGCGCTCGAGCTCTATGTGCTGCACTTCCCGGTCTATCGCACCTATCTCGCCGCCTCCGGCCCGACCGCGCATGACCGCGCGCTGATCAGCGCGACCATCGAGCGCGCCCGTGCCGACTGGTTCGCCGCCGACGAAGGCATCTTCGACTTCCTGCGCGATGCCCTGACCATGGACCTCTTGAAGCCCGGCCGGCCGCCGCACGGTGCGCCACGGATCCGGCGCTTTGCGCTGAAGGTGCAGCAATTCACCGGGCCGATGATGGCGAAGTCGCTGGAGGACACCACCTTCTATCGCTACCACCGCCTGCTGGCACTCAACGAGGTCGGCGGCGATCCGGCGGCGAGCGCGATTGCGCCCGAGACCTTCCACGCCATGATGCAGACCCGCGCCCGCGAATGGCCGCACGGCATGACGGCGACCGCAACCCACGACACCAAGCGCGGCGAGGATGCCCGCGCCCGGATCATGGCGCTGGCGGAGATCCCCGGCGAATGGACCAGCGCGGTGGCGCGCTGGAAGGTTCTGAACGCGCCGCATCTGGTGCTCGACGGCGAGATGCGCGCCCCATCGGCAACGTTCGAATACATGCTGTATCAGACCCTGCTCGGCGCCTGGGACCCGGACAACAGTTCGCTGGTCGGGCGCATCCAGGCCTATGCCCTGAAGGCCGCGCGCGAGGGCAAGCAGGAGACCAGCTGGCTCAATCCGCACGAAGCTTACGAGGCGGGCGTGAAGACCTTCGTCGCGCGGATCCTTGATCGCACCGCCTCGCCGGAATTCCTCGACGCGCTGGACACGCTGGCACAACGCACCGCGCTGATCGGCGCGTTGAACTCGCTGAGCCAGATCACCCTGAAAGCGACGATGCCCGGCGTGCCGGATTTCTACCAGGGCACCGAAAGCTGGGATCTTTCGCTTGTCGACCCCGACAACCGTCGTCCGGTCGATTTTGCCGGTCGCGCGGACATGCTTGCGGCGCTGGAGACGCCGGATTGGAACGCACTGGCGCAAAGCTGGCACGACGGCCGCCTGAAGTTCGCCTGGACGCGGCAATTGCTGCGGCTGTGCAACGAGCTGCCCGCGGTCTTCGGCAGCGGCGACTACCAGCCGCTCACGGTCAGCGGCCCGCATCGCGATCATGTCATCGCCTTCGCACGGCGTCATGGCCGCGAGGCAGTCGTCGTCGCGGTGGCGAAATCATTTGCCCCGTTCACGCAGGGCGGACGCAGCTGGCCGCGTCCCGAAGCCTTTGAAGGCGAGATCGACCTGGCTGGATACGCGCTCGCCGGCGGTGAAAGCAGGATTCAGCTCTCGACGCTGTTCGCCAGGCTACCGGTCGCCGTGCTGAAGGCGAAAGCCGCGGCTGGAACGAAGCAAGCCCCAAAACGCGCACGCGCACACAGCTAACGTCGCGCGTCAACGCTTGGTCAGCAGCAACTGCCCGCGCTTCTGAATAGCGGCCTGCGCGACCTCGGCGAAGCGCTGCAGCAGCCACGGCAGCGTCACCTCCAGCCGCACATGGGTATCCTCGACATCGAGATGGCCGGCCGCGACCTGCCCCAACGCGCGGACGCGGAAGCTCATGCGGTTATCCTCCCAGCGCTCTTCGTCGACGCTCATCACAGGCACGTTCGCCGCTGCGCGCGACAGGCCTGTCTTCAGGCGGCGCATCGCCTCGTCGCGGCCGAGGCTGTGGGGAATCGAGACAATCAGCGGAGCCGACATCGCGGTGCACTCCTCCATGGATTCGCTTGATGTAATTGTGTTCCAGCGCGAACGGAAGGACCACACAGGTTTATCGCACCGCCGAATCCGGAACCTTCGTAGTTCCCACGTGTTTCCTTTCCCGAAGGGCAGAGATCATGGGCCCACGGGCTGAGGAGAGACTCAATGTCAATTGGAACGATCATTCTTATCATTCTGGTCATCGCGCTGCTCGGCGGCTTCAGCGGCATCGGCGGCGGACCGTTCTACGGCACCGGCTATTATGGCGGCGGCGGCCTCGGCCTCGTGATCGTGATCCTGCTGATCCTGCTGCTATTGGGACGCCTGTAGCCTGCGCGGATGTCGCGCACAATCCGCATCAACAACTGTCATCACCCGCGAAAGCGGGTGATCCCGTATTCCAGGCACGTCGACGATTGAACCGATGAGCCGTAGCGTACTGGATACGTCGCTTTCGCGGGGTATGACGGCTAAGCCAGCGGCACAAGCTTGCCTAAACGTTTGCTACTCGGCCGCGAGCTTCTTCATCGCTGCTTTGATCGACGAGGCCACATCCTCATAGCCGTCCCACGCCTTGCTCTTTGCAAGCAGCGCCGGCACCGACCGCACCGTATATTTCTTCGGATCGAGATCGCCGCGCACCTGGGTCCAGGTCAACGGCATCGACACCGTGGCGCCCGGCCGCGCCCGCGGCGACAGCACCGCGACCGCGGTCGAAAGCCGGTCGTTGCGCAGGTAGTCGAGGAAGATCTTTCCGGTGCGCTTGGCCTTGGACATGTTGATCAGATAGCGCTCGGGATCGTCCTGCGCCATCCACTGGCAGATCGCCTGCGCGAACGCCTTGGCCTCCTTCCACGTCACTCTGTCCCTGGCACCTGCGAGCAGCGGCGCCACGACATGAAGGCCCTTGCCGCCGGTGGTCTTGCAGAAGCTCTCGAGGCCGACTGCCGTGAGTCGCTGGCGCATGTCCTTGGCGGCCTCGATCACGTCGGAGAACGCGACGTCGGGCGCGGGATCGAGATCGAACACCAGCCGGCCCGGCGTGTCATAGGCATCGGGCGCGCAATTCCAGGGATGCAGCTCGAGGCCACCGAGCTGCGCGACCGCCGCCAGGCCCTCGACCTGGTCGATTTGCAGGTAGGGTTTGCGGTCGCCGGAGACCTTGGCGAGCTTGAGGAGCTTCGACGTGCCCGCCATCGCGTGGCGCTGGAAGAACGTCTCGCCCTTGATGCCGTCAGGGGCGCGCACGATCGAGCACGGCCGGCCCTTGAGATATCCGATCATCCATGTGCCAACCGCCTCGAAGTAATTGGCGAGATCGAGCTTGGTGACCGGCTCGCCGTCGCCGGCATCGGGCCACAACGCCTTGTCCGGATGGGAGATGGCGACACCCATCACCGCGCTGGACTTTCCTTTGGCCATCGGCTTCACCACTCTGGTTACGACCGGCCGTTCGGCCTCGACCTCGCGCGCCGGCTTGTCCTGGCGCAGGCCCTTGAAGGCCGCCTGGCGGATGTTGCCGGCGTCGGTCCAGCCGGCGAACTCGATCTCGGCGACCAGTTCGGGCTTCAGCCAATGCACGTCGCGGGTCTTCTTCGGCGCATCCTTGCCGCCAAACGGGCTGGTGTCTGACGCCGCCGCCTTCAGCGCCGGCATGATGCGGCGGACCGTGTCCTGGCCGAAGCCGGTGCCAACGATGCCGACAAAGACCAGATGATCGCCGCGATAGACGCCCGCCATCAGCGAGCGGAATTTGCCGTTGGTGGTCTTCCAGCCACCGATCACTACTTCATGGCCGGCGCGGATTTTCGCTTTCGTCCAGTCGTCTGAGCGCCCGGAGCGATAGGCGCCGTGGAGCCGCTTGGATACGATGCCTTCCAGCCCGAGCTTGCGCGCGGACTCCAGCACGGCGTCGCCATGCTCCTCGAAATGCTCGACATAGCGGATCAGCTTGCCCTTGCGCACGGCGAGCAGCGCCTGCAGCCGCGCCTTGCGCTCGCTGAGCGGCAGCGGCCGGAGATCCTCGGAGCCGGCAAACAGCAGATCGAACGCGTAGAAGATCAGCTTCTCAGTCTTGCCGTCGGACAGCGCCGCCTGCAGCGCCGAAAAATGGGGGATACCGTTCCCGTCGAGCGCGACGATCTCGCCGTCGATCAGGGCATCCGGCAGCTTGCCGGCCTCCTTCACGATCGCGCCGAACTTGTCGGTCCAGTCGAGCCCCTTGCGGGTCTTCACCACGGCCTCGCCATCCTGGATGCGAAACTGCACGCGATAGCCGTCGAACTTGATCTCGTGGCACCAGCCCGCTCCGTTGGGCGGGCTCTCGACCGCGGTGCAGAGCTGCGGCGAAACGAAGTCCGGCATCTCCGTCACCTGCTTCGGTTGCGCTTTCGTCCTCGCCTTCAATTGCGCCTTGAGTTTTTCCCTGGGCGCCGGCGCCTTGGTCCTGGCGCGCGCGCCGGCGGCCCTGCCGTGATTGGACTGCCAGACCGCATCCGCTTTGGCCTTGCCCTTACCCTTGGCCAGCATGAACGGCTTCGGCGCCCGGCCCTTGCCGGCCGCGATCTCTGCCATCGAGCGGCCGGAGGCGACCGAGCGGTCCTCGCCCAGGACCGCGTCGCCGTTGCCGTCCACGGCGTATTCATCGCGGTGCTTGATCAACAGCCAGTTGGTGCGCTTGCCGCCGAAACGGTCGTTCTTCATCCGCACCAGCACCCAGCTGCCGTGCAGCTTGTCGCCGTGCAGCGTGAATTTCAGGTCGCCCTTCTTGAAGCCGCGCTCGGGATCGTCGGATTCCCAAGTGCCGCGATCCCAGAGCTGCACCGTGCCGCCGCCATACTGGCCTTCCGGAATGGTGCCTTCGAAGTCGCCATAGTCGAGCGGATGGTCCTCCACCTCGACTGCCAGCCGCTTGTCATGCGGATCGAGCGAGGGCCCGCGCGTCACCGCCCAGGACTTGAAAACGCCGTCGAACTCCAGCCTGAAATCATAGTGCAGCCGCGTCGCGTCATGCTTCTGGATGACGAAGCGCCGCTGCTTGCCGGGCGCCACCTTGACGTCGCCCGACGGCTCATTGGTCTTCTCGAAGTCGCGCTTCTTGCGATAGGTGGTGAGATTTCTCAGCGACACGTGATTTCTCAGCTACACTTCCAGGTCTCGGCGCAAACCCCGGCCGCCGCCCTCGGAGCAGCCATCAGGAACCAAAACCTACGGTATCCGTTCAAGTTCCAAACTCAAGCTGTTTGGAGACGATCATGGCCGCTCCCCGCGCCTACTGGAAAGGCACGCTCAAACTCTCGCTGGTGTCGTGCCCCGTGGCGCTTTACCCGGCCTCGACTACGGTCGAGAAAACCCGCTTTCACATGATCAACCGGGAGACCGGCAACCGGCTGAAGCAGCAGATGGTCGATACCGAAACCGGCGACGTCGTCGAGGGCGACCAGAAGGGTCGCGGCTACGAGGTCACCAAGGGCAAATATGTCGAGATCGATAAGGACGAGCTCGATGCTGTCCAGATCGAAAGCAACCACACCATCGACATCGACAGGTTCGTGCCGGAGGGCGAGATCGACAAGCGCTATCTCGACCACCCCTATTACATCAGGCCCGACGGCAAGGCCGGCGTCGACGCATTCGCCGTGATCCGCGACGCCATGAAGGATCAGGACCGCGTCGCGCTGGCGCGGATCGTGCTGACCAATCGCGAGCACGTGATCGCGATCGAGCCGCTCGACAAGGGCATGCTTGGCATGACCCTGCGCTACCCTTACGAGGTGCGCGATGCCGGCGACTATTTCGACGACATCAAGAGCCCGAAGGTGACCAAGGACATGGTCGAGCTCGCCGGCCACATCCTCGACAGCAAGGCCGCGCATTTCGATCCATCGAAATTCAAGGACGAGTACGAGACCGCGCTGAAGGCGCTGGTCCGCCGCAAGGCCGCCGGCAAACCGATCAAGGCCGCCGCGCGCGAGGAGAAGCCGAGCAACGTGGTGAACCTGATGGACGCGCTGAAGCAGAGCCTGAAGGACCGGAAGGGTGGCGCCAGGCGATCGGGATCGTCCGCGCGACGCCAGACCGCGCACCGCCGCGCCCCCAAGAGGGCGCACCGGCCGAGTGCGCGGTCGCGCAAGGCGGGGTAGGCCTCTCCACGTCATTGCGAGGAGCGAAGCGACGAAGCAATCCATCTTTCCGCAGACGTGGACAGATGGATTGCTTCGCTTCGCTCGCAATGACGACAGGATAGGTTTGGCGTCCTACTTCTTCTTCGAACTCTTCCGCTTCTTCGACGTCTTGCGCGTCTTCGCCGTCTTCTTGGATGCCTTCTTCGGCACTTTCCGCCCCTTGGCGCGGGCCTCTGACAGACCGATCGCGATCGCCTGCTTGCGGCTCTTCACCTTCTTCTTGGAGCGGCCGCTGCGCAGTGTGCCGGCCTTGCGCTTCTTCATCACACGCTCGACATCGCTTGATGCCTTCCGCGAGTATTTTCTTGCCATGGCTTCTCTCCCGGTAACGGAAAACAAGCCTCGATCAGGATGAAAGTTCCGACCATGTCGTCGCCCGGCTCGACCGGGCGACCCAGTATTCCAGAGACGCCAATGGTTGAGCGGAGAAGCCGCGGCGTACTGGATGCCCCGCTTGAAGCGGGGCATGACAGGTCAGTCCGCCGCGCGCAGCCGATAGCCGATGCCGGTCTCGGTCAGCACGAATTGCGGACGCTCGGGGTCGGCCTCGATCTTCTGGCGGAGCTGGCGCACATAGACGCGTAGATATTGCGCGTCGGTCAGCTCGTCCCACAATTCCTTCAGGAGGAAGCGGTGGGTCAGCACCTTGCCGGCATGCTGCACCAGCACGCGCAGGAGATCATACTCCTTCGGTGACAGCTTGATCTCCCTGTCGCCGACCTTGACGATCCGGCGCACCAGATCGACCGAGAGATCGCCGGAGCGGAACACTGGCCGCTCGCCCTGCACCTGCAACTGGTGGCGCAGCGCCGCGCGCAGCCGCGCCAGCAATTCGTCCATGCCGAACGGCTTGGTCAGGTAGTCGTCGGCGCCGAGGTCGAGCGCCTGCACCTTGCCGGCCTCGTCGCCGCGGCTCGACAGCACCACGATCGGGACGCTCTCGTTGCGGCCGCGGATCATGCGCAAGAGATCGTGGCCCTGGATGTCGGGCAATCCGAGATCGAGGATGATCAGTGCCGGCCCCTCGCCCAGCATCTCCAGCGCAATCTTGCCGTTGGAGGCTTCGAGAATGTCGTAGCCCTGCGTGCTCAGCCCCATCCGCAGCAACTTGCGGATCGGCGGCTCGTCGTCGATGACCAGGACTTTGATCGGCGTCGCGTTCATGCGGCAGTGTCCAGCGCGTTGGTGTCGGCCGGGATCGGCAGGCGGATGGTGATGACGGCGCCGCTCCGGTCGGAGCGATTGGCCGCCGCGATCGTGCCGCGCATCGCCTCGACGAAGCCGCGCGAGATCGCAAGGCCGAGGCCGGTGCCGGGGCGGACATGGTCGCCCTTCTCGGCGCGGTAGAACTTGTCGAACACGCTTTCGAGCTCGCCGGCCGGAATGCCGTTGCCCTCGTCGAGGATCTGCAGCGCGATGGTGTCGCGGTCGCGCGCGCCGCGGATCGAGATCGTGGTATCCCAGGGGGCGTATTTGGCGGCATTGTCGAGCAGGTTGAACAGCACCTGCTCGAACAGCACGGCGTCGAGCTCCAGCATTGGCAGGTCGGCCGCGAGCTCCAGCGACACCCGGTGATGCACCAGGATCTTGGCGGCGCGGCGCAGCGCGCTGCCGACGATCTCGCTGACATCGTGCCGCGCGGTATTCGGCACGATCGCGCCGGATTCCAGCTTGGTCATGTCGAGCAGATTGGCGATGAAGCGATTCAGCCGCTCGGACTCGTCGATCACGGTCGCAAGCAGATCATGCTTCTGGGCATCGCTCAGGTTGGTGCCGAGATCGCGCAGCGCCGAGGCCGAGCCGAGCACCGAGGCCAGCGGCGTCTTGAGGTCGTGCGAGATCGAGGTCAAGAGCGCGCCACGCAGCCGATCGGACTCGACCGTGCGCTTGACGCGATCCATGTCTTCGACCAGCAGCACACGCTCGATCGCCAGCGCGCCCTGGTCGACCAGCGCGTCGAGCAGCCGGCGCTGGTCCGGCGTCAACAGCGGCCCGGTGCGGTCGTCGTCGATGCCGATCACGCCGATCGGGCCGCGGCCGGTGCGCATCGGCAGGAACAAGCGCTTGCCGCCCGGCAGCGTGTCGGAGCCGCGGCCGGCCGGGCGATCGTTGTTCCAGGCCCAGTTGGCGGCGGCGAGATCGGCCTGGTCGAGCTGGTCCTCCGGCGGATAGCCGCTCTTGACGGTCAGCATGCCGTCCTCCGGCAGCAGCAGCACCACGCGCACCTTCAGCATCAGGGCGATCTGGTAGGCGGTCGCCCACAACACGTCGTCGAGCGTCGCGGTGCCGGCGAGCTTGCGGCTGAACGCATAGAGCGACTCGGTGGTGCGGACACGACCGATCGCGGTATCGGCCTGCACGCGCACCCGCGCCGCGACGTTGGAGACCAGAAGCGCGATCAGCATGAAGAAGAAGAACGCCGCGACGTTGGTCGGGTCGGTGATGGTGAAGGTGTAGACCGGCGGCAGGAAGAAGAAATTGTAGCACAGCGAGGCCGCGACGCTGGCCAAGAGCGACGGCCACAGGCCGTAGCGCGCCGCAGCGCCGACCACCGCGGTGATGAAGACGAGATCGACATTCTCGATGCCGAAGAACGGCTGGATCAGCTTGGCCGCGCCGAGCCCAATGGCCGTCAGCAGCAGCGCCATCAGATAGGGCCGCGGGTTGAACGGCTCCTGCCGCTGCGCGGTCTGCACCGCCGCCTTGCCGACCGGCAGCTCGTCGCCGGCGATCACGTTGACGCTGATATTGCCCGCGCGGCGCACCAGATCGTGCACCACCGAGCCGCGCGTCAGCTCGAACCAGCGCGAGCGCGTCGACTTGCCGATGATGATCTGGGTGACGTTGTTGGCCTGGGCGAAATTGATGACGTCGTCGGCGATGCGGCGGCCGACGCCGGGAATGGTCAGCGCCTCGCCGCCGAGCGACTCGGCAAGCCGCATGGTGTCGGCCAGCCGGTCGCGCTGCTCGTCGCTCAGCTGCAGGCTGCGGCGGGTCTCGATGCTGATGGCGGTCCATTGCGCATGCAGCCGGTCAGCCAGACGCTTGGTGTAGCGCACGAGGCCGGCCGCGCGCGGATCCTCGCTCAGGCACACCAGGATGCGCTCGCCGGCGGCCCAGGGCCCCTGGATGGCATTGGCCTGCATGTGGGTGAGCAGCTGCTCGTCGACCCGCTCGGCGGTACGGCGCAGTGCGAGCTCACGCAGCGCGGTGAGATTGCCCGGCGAGAAATAGTGCTCCAGCGCCCGCTCGGCCTGTTTGGGCACATAGACCTTGCCCTCCTTCAGCCGCTGGATCAGGTCGTCGGGCGTGAGGTCGATCAGCTCGATGGCATCGGCGCGATCGACCACCGAATCGGGGACGGTCTCGCGCACCCGCACATGGGTGATCTGCGCGACGACGTCGTTGAGGCTCTCGATGTGCTGGATGTTGATCGCAGTGTAGACGTCGATGCCGTGCGACAGCAATTCCTCGACATCGAGATAGCGCTTGGGATGCCGGCTGCCCGGCGCATTGGTATGGGCGAGCTCATCGACCAGCGCGAGCTGCGGCCGCCGCGCGATCAGGGCGTCGAGGTCCATCTCCTCGAGCGTCTGGTCGCGATAGGCTAACCGCTTCCGCGGTATGAGCTCAAGGCCCTTCAGCAGTGCCTCGGTCTCCGCCCGTCCGTGGGTTTCAACGACACCGACCACGACGTCGACGCCCGCCTTGAGGCGGGCGTGGGCGCTTTGCAGCATCTCGTAGGTCTTGCCGACACCGGGGGCAGCGCCGATGAAGATCTTCAGCCGCCCCGATCGATCGGTCTCCCGGCGCGCCGCTTCCAGCAACGCATCCGGCGAGGGTCGTTTATCGGGGTCACGCTGATTGGCCATACCGCAATATAGTCATCCTGCGAGAGCGGGCCTACTCCCCTATTTCGCCTTTGCCGCATCGAGCGCCAGGTTGAGCGCAAGAACGTTAACGCGGGGCTCACCGATCACGCCGACGAAGCGGCCGTGCGTGTTCTGCGTCACCAACTCGCGCACCGCGTCCTCGGACAGGCTGCGCGCCTTGGCCACCCGCGGCACCTGGAACAGCGCAGCGTCCGGCGAGATGTCCGGATCGAGCCCGCTGGCCGAGGTGGTCACGAGATCGACCGGCACGTTGGCCGACGGATTCTCCGCCTTCAGCTTCTCGACATCCTCCTTGACCCGGTCGTTCAGCGCCTTGCTGGTCGGGCCGAGGTTGGAGCCGCCCGAGTTGGCCGCGTTGTAGGGCGCCGGCACGGTCTTGGAGGCATCGTTCGGATCGGGCGCGACCGTCGCCGACGGCCGGCCGTGGAAGTATTTATCCTCCTTGAACTCCTGCCCGATCAGGGCGGAGCCGATCACCTTGCCGTCCTTCTCGATCAGGCTGCCTTGCGCCTGGTTCGGAAAGATGACGCCGGCGATCGCCGTCATGGCGAGCGGATAGGCAAGGCCCGTGATCGCGGTCAGTAGGACCAGCACGAGGATGGCGGGGCGGATTTCTTTAAGCA
This sequence comes from Bradyrhizobium sp. USDA 4011, assembly GCF_054063415.1. Taxonomy (NCBI): domain Bacteria; kingdom Pseudomonadati; phylum Pseudomonadota; class Alphaproteobacteria; order Hyphomicrobiales; family Nitrobacteraceae; genus Bradyrhizobium; species Bradyrhizobium sp. USDA 4011. The sequence continues at coordinate 6,583,177 of NZ_JBSSGG010000001.1, read as the reverse complement.
TTGTAGGTCTCCTCAGTCTGCTTCGTCATTGCGAGCGAAGCGAAGCAATCCGTGGCTCGGCACGGCTATCGATGGATTGCTTCGTCGCTTCGCTCCTCGCAATGACGGTTGTGGTTACGCCAGGCCCAGGGCGGCGACGATGAGGTCGATCGCCTTGATGCCGATGAACGGGATGATGATGCCCCCTAAGCCATAGATCATCAGGTTGCGGCTGAGCAGCGCGCCGGCACCGACGGCGCGATACTTGACGCCCTTCAGCGCCAGTGGAATCAGCGCAATGATGATCAGCGCGTTGAAGATGATCGCCGACAGGATCGCGCTTTGCGGGCTCGCCAGGTGCATGATGTTGAGCACCTGAAGCTGCGGATAGAACGCGAGGAACATCGCCGGGATGATCGCAAAGTACTTTGCGACGTCGTTGGCGATCGAGAAGGTCGTCAACGCACCGCGGGTCATCAGGAGCTGCTTGCCGATCTCGACCACCTCGATCAGCTTGGTCGGGTTGGAGTCGAGGTCGACCATGTTGCCAGCCTCGCGGGCCGCCTGCGTGCCGGTATTCATGGCGACGCCGACGTCGGCCTGCGCAAGCGCCGGCGCGTCGTTGGTGCCGTCGCCGCACATCGCGACCAGCTTGCCCTTGGACTGCTCGTCGCGGATCAGCTTCAGCTTGTCCTCAGGGGTCGCCTGCGCCAGGAAGTCGTCGACGCCGGCTTCAGCTGCGATCGCCGCCGCCGTCATCGGGTTGTCGCCGGTGATCATCACCGTGCGGATGCCCATGCGACGCAGTTCGGCAAAACGCTCGCGGATGCCACCCTTGACGATGTCTTTGAGGTGGATCACGCCGAGCAACCGGCCATCCTTGGCGACCGCCAGCGGCGTGCCGCCCGACTTGGCGATCTCATCGGCAATCGCCTGCAACTCGCGCGCGGCGTCCGTGTTGACATTCGCTTGGATGGCGCGAACGGCACTGCCATTGGTGATCGACGACGCGGTGCCGCCGCCGATGTAGTTCAGGATCGCATCCACCGCGCCCTTGCGGACGGCGGAAGAGCCGGCATCGATGCCGCTCATCCGCGTCTGCGCGGTGAACGGCACGAAGGTCGCCGCGAGTTCCTTCATGTCACGGCCGCGGATGCCGTATTTCTCCTTCGCCAAGACGACGATGGAGCGGCCCTCGGGCGTCTCGTCGGCAAGCGACGCCAGTTGCGCCGCATCTGCAAGCTCCTGCTCACTGACGCCGCGGACCGGGCGGAACGCCGTCGCCTGGCGGTTGCCCAGCGTGATGGTGCCGGTCTTGTCGAGCAACAGCGTATCGACGTCGCCGGCGGCTTCCACTGCGCGGCCGGACATCGCCAGCACGTTGAAGCGTACCAGGCGGTCCATGCCGGCGATGCCGATCGCCGACAGCAGCGCACCGATCGTGGTCGGGATCAGCGTGACGAACAGCGCGACCAGAATCACGACCGAGATCGAGCCGCCGGCATAGGCCGCGTAGCTCGGGATCGTCACCGTCGCGAACACGAAGATGATGGTGAGGCCTGCGAGCAGGATATTGAGCGCGATCTCGTTCGGCGTCTTCTGCCGCTCGGCGCCCTCTACCAGCCTGATCATGCGGTCGATGAAGGTCGAACCTTGCGCCGCGGTGATGCGGACGCGGATCCAGTCCGACAGCACCTGAGTGCCGCCGGTCACCGCCGAACGGTCGCCGCCGGATTCGCGGATCACTGGCGCGGATTCGCCGGTGATCGCCGCCTCGTTGACCGAGGCGACGCCTTCGATCACCTCGCCGTCGGACGGGATGTTGTCGCCGGCCTCGACCAGCACGACGTCGCCGACCTTCAGCGAGGTGCCCGGCACCAGTCGATAGATCCGGTCCGAACCGGTCAGCAGCTTGGCCTGGCTCTCGGTGCGGGTCTTCTTCAACGATTCCGCCTGCGCCTTGCCGCGGCCTTCGGCCACCGCTTCGGCGAAATTGGCGAACAGCACGGTGAACCAGAGCCAGAGGATGATCTGGAACGTGAAGGCGAGGTTCGCACCGCCGGTGACGAGGTCACGGACGAAGATGATTGTGGTCAATGCGGCCACCACCTCCACCACGAACATCACGGGGTTCTTCATCATCAGCCGTGGATCGAGCTTGACGAAGGCCGACCAGATCGCCGGCACTAGGATTTTCGGGTCGAGCATCGTCGACGCCGTCACCCTTTTCTGCAGTTTCATGGTTTCCATGGATGTCACTCCAGTCGTATCAGGTCAGAACAGGGTGTTGGCGTTCATTGCGAGGTGCTCGACGATCGGCCCGAGCGCGAGCGCCGGGAAGAAGGTGAGGCCACCGATGATCAGGATGACGCCGACAACAAGGCCGACGAACAACCCGCCCGTCGTCGGGAACGTGCCGGCGGAAGGCGGATGGGATTTCTTGCTGGCGAGCGAACCGGCGATCGCCATGGCCGGGATGATCATGAAGAAGCGCCCGACGAACATCGCGACACCGCCGGTGATATTGTAGAAGGGCGTATTGCCGGTCAGACCCGCGAAGGCCGAGCCGTTGTTGCCGGTCTGCGAGGTATAGGCATAGAGCACTTCGGAGAAGCCGTGCGGGCCGGCATTGGCCATCGAGGCGACTGCCGAGGGCAGCACCACGGCGACCGCGGTCCAGCCCAGGATCATCAGCGGCAGGATGAGGATGGCGAGCATCGCCATCTTGACCTCGCGCGCCTCGATCTTCTTGCCGACATATTCCGGGGTGCGGCCGACCATCAGGCCCGCGACGAAGATCGCGAGGATGACGAACAGCAGCATGCCATACATGCCGGCACCGACGCCGCCGACAACGATCTCGCCCAGTTCGATGTTGATCAGCGGGATCATGCCGCCGAGCGCGGTGAAGCTGTCATGCATGGCGTTGACGGCGCCGCAGGAGGCGGCCGTGGTGATCACGGCAAACAGTGAGGACGCCACGATGCCGAACCGGACTTCCTTGCCTTCCATATTGCCGCCGGTCAGGCCCAGCGCGCTGAGCGTGCTGGTGCCGTTGGCTTCTGCCCAGTATGTGACGGCCACGCCGGCGATGAACAGCACGCCCATCACCGCGAGGATGGCCCAGCCCTGGCGTTGATTGCCGACCATGCGGCCGAACACATTGGTCAGCGCCGCGCCCAGCACGAAGATCGACAGCATCTGAACGAAATTCGACAGTGCGGTCGGGTTCTCGAACGGATGCGCAGCATTGGCGTTGAAAAAGCCGCCGCCATTGGTGCCGAGCATCTTGATCGCAACCTGCGAGGCCACCGGCCCGAGCGCAATGGTCTGCTTGCCGCCCTCCAGCGTGGTGGCATCGACATAGGCGCCGAGGGTCTGCGGCATGCCCTGCGAGACCAGGAACAGCGCATAGACGACGCAGATCGGCAGCAGGACATAGAGCGTGCAGCGCGTGACGTCGACCCAGAAATTGCCGACGGTCCGCATCGACGAGCGCGAGAAGCCGCGGATCAGCGCCACAGCAAGCGCGATGCCAGTCGCCGCCGAGAGGAAGTTCTGGTGGGTCAGGCCGAGCATCTGGACCAGATAGGACAGCGTGCTTTCGCCGCCGTAATTCTGCCAGTTGGTATTGGTGATGAAGGACACCGCGGTGTTGAAGGAGAGATCCTCGGCAACGGCGGATTGGCCGGCCGGATTGAACGGCAACAGCGCCTGCAGCCGCATCAGGCCGTAGATGATGAAGAAGCCGCCGACATGGAACAGCAGCATGGCGACCGTATAGGTCAGCCAGTGCTGCTCGCGCCGCTCGTCGACGCCGCCGACCCAGTAGATGCCGCGCTCGACCGGGCGCAGCACGGGTGAGAGGAAGGTGCGCTCGCCGTTGAACACGCGGGTCATGTACCAGCCGAGCGGTTTGACCAGCGCGACCACGATCGCGCAGAACAGAATAATTTGAATCCAACCGATGACGGTCATTGCGTCAAACCTTTCGAATGGGTACGAAGCGCAGCAGCGACGCGAACACGCCGAGCAACAGCCCGGTCAGCACCGCGTCGGCCAACAGAATTGTGCAAAGCGCTGACATCGCGGGCCGCCTAGAAGCGTTCGGGCCGCAGCAGTGCGTAGGTGAGGTAGAACAGCAGGCCGAGCGAGACGAGGCCGGCGAGCGAGTAATCGAAGATCATCGCCGCCTCCCTTAAAGCCGTTCGCAGGCGTAGGCATAACCGATGCCGGCCGCGAAGAAGCCGATCGCGAGCGCCGCCATGAGAATGTCCATCATGAGAGACTCCTATGCGTCACAGGGCGCGGGCGAGCGTATAAGCGCTCCGCGCCGGATGGTCGTGACGTGCCATCCTGCGCATAGGTTTTCGAGATGTAGTGAATAACGACATTATAGGAATCCTATAAAGGCCCGACGTCCTCTATCCAGCTTACGCCCGCGGCAGCTTCAGATGTTGACATGGCGCAATTCGCCGCGCCCGCGCTGGACAGGGCACGCCTTGTCAGATCGACACGTCTTGCGGCTTTCGCGAGGACCACAAGGTCACCAATCTTTATGGAATCCCTATATCTCCGCCCCTCGCCTCATCTCGTTTTCAAATGGCCATCGGGCCATTTTGGGCCTGTGGCCAATACCTTCGGCCGCATCTTCGACGAGATGACGCCATGTCCGTGCTATCCCAACCCACCTCCGCCGACCTCGGCGACCGGCTACGCGACGCCTATACAGTCACTGCCGATTTCATGGCCGAGATCATCAGCCAGACCTGCCGGCGCTTTCCCTCGGTCGGACAGAGCGGCAAGACCTCCCGTGTCGAGCGCCTGATCCAGTCGGGCGCCTGGACCGACGCCGCGATCGCGCTGCTCGATCTCGAGCTGCCGCAATGGCAGATCCGCCGCCTGGTCTATGACGAGGGCGAGTGGTACTGCGCATTGTCGCGCGAACGCGAGTTGCCCGACTGGCTCGACCAATCGATCGAGGCCCACCATGCGGACCTCGCGCTCGCGATCCTCAGCGCCTTCGTCGAGGCGCAGCGGATCTCGGCGCCCGAGAGCCGCACCAGCGTGCCAACCGTCCGTCGCGGCATCAGCTCGCTCTACGAGCCGATGCTCGTCGACAATATCGGCTGATGGCGGCGCCGTCGTGAACGCAAAACAACTGCCGCAGCAGCTGCAGTCGGTCCAGGTCATGGTCCGGTTCGGTTTCCGGCTTGCCATCATGATCGGATTCGCCGTCTTCGCGGGCGCAGGCTTCGGCAGAGGCCTCGTCACGCTGCTCTGGATGTCGGCGCTGATCTGCGCGCTCGCTGGCCTCGTCAAGCGCGAGATGCCGTTCGCGGCGAACCTCAATCACTGGGACGAGATGACCGCCTATGTCGCGCTGTGCGCGCTCGGCACCGGCATCGTCCAGCACATCTAGGCCACCCCCTCAAATCCTATGCCGCTCCTATGAAGTCGGCCGTCCGCCGCGCTCGATTTCATATCCGGCAAAACGGACATTGAACGCGTGACTTCCACCTGAAGGACTATCACCGTGAAACTCGTCGAACCTCCCTCGTGTAGCGCTGTGTCCACCATTGTCTTCATCGGCCGCAATCACCGCGGCCAGTGGGTCGCCCAGCAGCAGAACGGCCTCTATGGCGGCCTGTTCGTCAACCGCGCCCAGGCCGTCAAATACGCGCTGTTCGAGAACGGCCAGCACCCCGAAATGATCGTCGAGCTGTCGCGCGAGCTCGAGCTCGATATGCGCGGCGAAACCGCGCCCCTCCCCGCAATCCGCGTGGCCTGAGCCACTCCCATGATTGCGAAAGTCACTTCGAAAGCGGATTCGGCGGCGTGGCTGTCCGGCTTCATCCCCGATCTTCCGACCCCCTTCAATCACCGGGACGAAATCGACGCTGATGCGTTCGGCCGGCTGTGCGAGCGCCAGATCGCGGCTGGCGCCTCGGCGCTGGTGGTCGGCGAGACCGCGGGTGAAAGTTCGACGCTGGAGCCCGCGGAGCGCGCGCAGCTGGTCCGCATCGCGGCCGGTGTCGCACGCAAGCGGGTCCGCATCATCGCCGGTGCCGGGTCGAACGCGACGGATCGCGCCGTCACGTTCACGCGCGCGGCGGAAGCGGCCGGCGCCGACGCCATCATGTCGGTCGTGCCGTATTACAACAAGCCGATGCCGCGGGGCATGGCGGCGCATTTCCGCGCCGTCGCCGCCGCCACGACACTGCCCGTGATCCTGCACGACATTCCCGCGCGGACGGTGAAAGGCCTCACGGACGAGACGCTGGTTGAGCTCGCAGCATCGCCGCGCATCATCGGACTGCGCGACGGCAGCAGCGATGTCGCCCGCCTCAGGCGCCTGCGTCCACGCCTGCCGGCGACATTCCGGATGCTGACCGGCGACGACACCATGTCGCTCGCCTATATGGCCGCGGGCGGTGATGGCTGCATCTCGTCGGTCTCGAACGTCGCGCCCGATTTGTGCGTGGCAGTGGCCCGGCATCTGCGTGAAGGCCGGTTGTATCAGGCGCGCGAGCTGCATCAGCGGCTGGTGCCGCTCGCGACGCTGCTGGAGCGCGAGCACCCCGCCGCCCTGAAATTCGCACTGGCGCTCCTGGGGTTCATGCAGCCGGCGACGCGGCTGCCGATCGTTCAGCTCAACGGACCAGCGAAGGCCGAGCTCGCGCAGGCGATGGCTGAGCTTGCCGACGAGTACCTCGCCGCTGCGCAGTGAGCTTTACCGACCCGACGCCAGCCATCGCGATGCACAATGGATCAGCGAACGGCGTCCGTGACACCGCGCCATATTGAGGTTCCGGACCGACATCCCATATCCACGGCAAGGGAGTGCTTGCCGTGCAGACCTTCAAGGCGGCTCTCGTTGTGGCGATCGCCCTGGTCGCGCTGGTTGTTTCCATTGGTCCCGGTACGGCCGCGGACAACAACCGTCTTGCCCTGACCATTTCAATCGACGGAGCGATCGGGCCGGCATCGGCCAGCTACGTCAAGGACGGCCTGGCGAAGGCGGCCGAGCGGCACGCCGAGATCGTCATTCTGCGGCTGAATACGCCGGGCGGTCTCAGCACCAGCATGCGCGAGATCATCACCGACGTGCTGGCCTCGCCCGTTCCCGTCGTCGGCTATGTTGCGCCCTCCGGCGCCCATGCCGCGAGCGCCGGGACCTACATTCTCTATGCGACCCATCTCGCAGCCATGGCGCCCGGCACCAATATCGGCGCCGCGACGCCGGTGCAGATCGGCGGCCCGATGCCGGGTTTGCCGGGCAGCACCCCGGACAAGGACGGCAAGGACCAGAAGGACGGCGGCAACCCGTCCACGACCAAGGATACCATGACGGCGAAGGTGACGAACGATGCCGTTGCCTTCATCCGCAGCCTCGCCGAACTGCGCGGCCGCAATGCCGACTGGGCCGAGAAGGCGGTCCGCGATGCCGCCACTCTCTCCGCCAACGCAGCGTTGCAGGCCCGTGTCATCGAATTCACTGCGCATGATCCGGCCGACCTGCTCAGACAGATCGACGGCCGGACGGTGGAGCTTGCCGGCGGCAAGACACAACGCCTGGCGACGAAGGATGCCGTGATCGAAGCCATCGAGCCCTCCTGGCTCTCGCGCGTGCTTGCCGTCATCACCGATCCCAACATCGCGTTCGTCCTGCTGATGGTGGGCATCTACGGCCTGATCTTCGAATTCATGTCCCCCGGTGCCGTGGCGCCCGGAGTTGTCGGCACGATCTGCCTGCTGCTCGGCCTTTACGCGCTCAACATGCTGCCGATCAACTATGCCGGCTTCGCCTTGATGCTGGTCGGGATGGCGCTGCTCGCGATCGAAGCCTTCAACCCGACCGTCGTGATCGGCCTCGGAGGCATCGTCGCCTTTGTCCTGGGAGCCGCCATGCTGTTCCGGATCGAGGCGCCCGGATACCACCTGTCATGGCCGCTCATCGGCATCGTCGCGGCGATGTTCGCAGGCCTCATTCTCGTCGTGCTCGGGGCGCTGGGCCGCGCGCGCAACGGTCCGCTGCGGACAGGTGCGCAAGCCATGCGCGGGCTGCCGGCCGAGGTGCTCGACTGGTCCGAGACCACGGGTCACGTCTTCACCAATGGCGAACGCTGGCAGGCGCGGGGCACCGAGACGTTCAAGACCGGAGAGACGGTCGAGGTGGCCAGCATCGTCGATTTGACGCTGGTGGTGCGGCGTGCGCCGGCTTCCGCCGGCGAAGGAGGTACAGCATGATGCTTGATTACTTCACCTATGCGGCGATCGCGCTGCTGATCATTATCTTCCTGACCCAGGCCGTGCGCGTGCTGCGCGAATACGAGCGCGGCGTCATCTTCACGCTCGGCCGTTTCACGGGAGTGAAGGGCCCGGGGCTCATCATCCTGATTCCGGTGGTGCAGCAGCTGGTGAAGGTCGATCTCAGGGTGGTGGTGCAGGTGGTGCCGCCGCAGGACGTGATTTCGCGCGACAACGTCTCGGTCAAGGTCAACGCCGTGCTCTATTTCCGCATCGTCGATCCCGAGCGCGCCATCATCAAGGTCAGCGACTACATGGCCGCGACCAGCCAGCTTGCCCAGACCACGCTGCGCTCGGTGCTCGGCAAGCACGAGCTCGACGAGATGCTGGCGGAACGCGACCGGCTCAACGCCGATATCCAGGAGACGCTGGACAAGCAGACCGACGTCTGGGGCATCAAGGTCACCGCGGTCGAGATCAAGGACATCGATCTCAATGAGACCATGGTGCGGGCGATCGCCAAGCAGGCCGAGGCCGAACGGCTGCGGCGCGCCAAGGTGATCAACGCGATGGGCGAGCAGCAGGCCGCCGAGAAACTTGTTGAAGCCGGCCGGATCCTCGCCCAGGAGCCGCAGGCGATGCAGCTACGTTACTTCGCGGCGCTCCATGACATCGCCGGCGAGCGCTCCTCGACCGTGGTCTTCCCGCTGCCGATGAACCTGCTCGATCATCTGACGCGCCGAAGCGAAGCGACTTGACCCGTCAGATGCTTGGCCCGCCACGCAGGGCCCGGGCCGCGCATATAGTGCGCCTCGGGCCGGTAGCCGCCGATCGGCTCCTCGCCGATCCAGGCGAGGAATTTGAGCAGTCCTTCGGCGGCACGGCGCGGCAAGGCCGCGATGAATGAGACCGCGCGCATCTCAATAATCCCACTTCTCGCCGAGCACGACCGGTGCCCGCGGATATCTCTCGGCATCGCCGCCGAACATGCCGGCATCGAGATGGGTCCGCGCCCAGTCCTCGTGCCCGCGATGCAGCAGCAGTTCGTTGCGCAGCCGGTGGATTTTTGCCGCGGCGATGGCGCGGTGAAGCGTTCTGCAGGCGAGGCCGATCCGCCGGATGGTCCGCCGCAGCGCCAAAGGCGTCGCACCGGCCGAACCATGCGGCCGGACATCGTGTACATGGAGCAAGGTCATGTCCCACCTTCCTGTTGGCGGCGCGCGAGCGCACCGCGTCACGGCACAAGATGCTGGATGGGCCGTAGGAATTCGAGAGGACGCGCCGCGGTGCGGCATAGGAGCCGCATAAAGGTCGTCGACCGGCCACAGACCCGGGCTGCTCCCTCCCGACGAGCCGGAACGCAACGCCGCGGCCCGTGTTGACCAGCGTCCATTCGGTGCTAGCCTTTCGGCAAGCAATCGCGTCAAGCGGGTTCGATAACCGAGGGTGCAGACCATGAACCTCGTATCGCCAACTGTCGCAACCGCGGGATCCGTCGCTTCCGATGGCGTGGTCGCGGCGGGCGTCTATGTCGACGGACGGCGTATCGCCAATATCGCGATCGACGAGGCCGCGAGCTGGCGCAACAAGCCGGATCACGTGGTGTGGATCGGCCTGCACGAGCCCGACATGACGCTGCTGAGCAGCCTGCAGCGCCAATTCCAGCTGCACGACCTCGCGATCGAAGACGCCGATCACGCGCATCAGCGGCCGAAGATCGAGCAATATGGCGATGCGCTGTTCATCGTGGCACGCACCGCCCAGCTCGACGGCGAGAGCATCGCGTTCGGCGAGACGCATCTGTTCGTCGGCGAGGGATACATCGTCTCGGTGCGGCACGGCGCCTCGACGTCCTACGCGCCGGTCCGCGAACGCTGCGAGAGTTGCCCGCGCGCGCTTGCCCGGGGCGAGGACTACATCCTCTATGCCATTCTCGATTTCATCGTCGACAACTACTCCCCGGTGCTCGAGACGATCCAGGAGGAGGTCGAGGCGATGGAGGCGGAGGTGCTGGCGAGCGCGATGACGCGGGCGCAGATCGAGCGGATGTACCTGCTGCGGCGTGACCTGCTGCGGCTGCGCAACGCGGTCGGGCCGCTGGTGGAGGTCTGCCGCAGGCTGGAGCGCGACGACCTGCCGATGGTGCGCGCAACCATGCGCCCGCTGTTCCGCGACGTCACCGACCACGTCCGCACCATCCAGGAACGCATCGATTCGCTGCGCGAGGTGCTCGCCTTTGCCTTTGAAGCAAGCCTGCTGGTCGGTCAGGCGCAGGAAACGGCGATCTCCAAGAAGCTCGCCTCATGGCTTGCGATCGTTGCCGTGCCGACCGCGGTAGCCGGCATCTACGGCATGAATTTCAAGTACATACCGGAGTTGCAATGGGAATACGGCTATTTCGTCGTGATGGGCCTGATGCTGCTCGCATGCGGCGGGCTGTTCTGGCAATTCAGGCGTTCCGGCTGGCTGTAGGCCGCGATCACGACATCACGTCCTTCTGATCCGACGCAGAATGTGGCGGCGCATCGCGGCCATGCCGCAAGCCACGAGATTTCGGACAATTTTACCCTCGACCGGCGGCACGAGGGGCCGGTTTACGGTCGGCGGCAAGACCGGTAACGTTGCCCGTCAATGCGACGTGGAGACTGCCGATGCGGCCCAAGGATCAGACCAACTGGATGCTGACGGATGCGATCGAGGCGCTCGCCCGCGCCGAGCGGTTGCACCAGAGCTTCCTCAATTTGCACCCGCGCGGGGAGGGCAGCGAGCCGAGCTGGGAACCGCCAATGGACGTGATCGAGACCGAGGAGGAAATCCTGATCCTGGTCGCGCTGCCGGGGGTCGATCCCGACGAGGTCGAGGCCGCGCTCGACGGCGGCACGCTGGTGATCTCCGGCCGCCGCATCCTGCCCGCCGAGCTCCGCAACGCCCGCATCCTGCGCCTCGAGCTGCCGCAGGGCCGGTTCGAGCGCCGCATCGCGCTGCCGACCGGCCGCTACACCATCAGCCGCTTTGCCGCGCATGGCTGCGTCGGTCTGCGGCTCGGAAAATCGAGCTGAGGGACTTCGACATGGCTGCTTCAGGCGTTTCAAATCCGGCGAGTTCGGCGCCGATCCCGAGCGACGCAACGATCATCGTCCCGGTGCGCAACACCGTGCTGTTTCCGGACGTCATCATCCCGATCACGATCGCGCGCGCGACCTCGATTGCCGCCGCCCAGCAGGCGGTGCGCGAGCAGCGGCCGATCGGCATCCTGCTGCAGCGTGATCCCGAGACCAACGATCCCGGCCCCGACGGGCTCTACCGCGTCGGCACCATCGCCAACATCGTGCGCTACATCACCGGCGCCGACGACAGCCATCACCTGGTCTGCCAGGGCGTGCAGCGCATGCGCGTGCTCGACTATCTGCCCGGCACGCCGTTCCTGGCGGCGCGCGTGCTGCAGATTCCGGAGCCGACCACCACCTCGCCCGAGATCGAGGCGCGCTTCCTCAATCTGCAGCGCCAGGCGCTGGAGGCCGCGCAATTGCTGCCGCAGACGCCGCCCGAGCTGATCGCCGCGCTGCAGGGCGCGACCTCGCCGGCGACACTGGCTGATCTTGCGACCTCCTACATGGACATCAAGCCGGCGGAGAAGCAGGACATCCTGGAAACCGTCGATCTCGTGGCGCGGATGGACAAGGTCTCGCGGCATCTTGCCGAGCGCATCGAGGTGCTCAGGCTGAGTCAGGAGATCGGGCAGAAGACCAAGGCGGTGTTCGACGAGCGGCAGCGCGAAGCGATCCTGCGCGAGCAGATGGCGACCATCCAGCGCCAGCTCGGCGAGGGCGACGGCAAGGCCGCCGAGGTCGCCGAGCTGACCAAGGCAATTGCGGACGCCAAGATGCCGCCGGAGGCCGAGAGCCAGGCGCAGAAGGAATTGCGCCGCTACGAGCGGATGCCGGAGGCGGCGGCCGAATCCGGCATGGTGCGCAGCTATCTCGACTGGCTGATCGACCTGCCCTGGAGCATCCCCGAGGAGAAGCCGATCGACATCGCCGAGGCGCGCAAGATCCTCGACCATGACCATTATGGCCTGGAGAAGATCAAGAGCCGCATCATCGAATATCTCGCGGTGCGCAAGCTCGCGCCCGGCGGCAAGGCGCCGATCCTCTGCTTCCTCGGGCCGCCCGGCGTCGGCAAGACCTCGCTCGGCCAATCGATCGCGCGCGCGATGTCGCGGCCGTTCGTCCGCGTCTCGCTCGGCGGCGTGCATGACGAGGCCGAGATCCGCGGCCATCGCCGCACCTATATCGGCGCGCTGCCCGGCAACATCATCCAGGCGATCAAGAAGGCCGGCGCGCGCAATTGCGTGATGATGCTGGACGAGATCGACAAGATGGGCCGCGGCATCCAGGGCGATCCGTCGGCCGCGATGCTCGAAGTGCTCGACCCCGAGCAGAACGGCACCTTCCGCGACAATTACCTCGGCGTGCCGTTCGACCTCTCGCGCGTCGTCTTCATCGCCACCGCCAACATGCTTGACGGCGTCCCCGGACCGCTGCTCGACCGCATGGAGCTGATCAGCCTTCCCGGCTACACCGAGGACGAGAAGCTCGAGATCGCCAAGCGCTATCTGGTACGCCGCCAGCTCGAGGCCAACGGGATCAAGGCCGAGCAGGTCGAGATCGATCCGGACGCGCTGCGGCTGATCATCAAGAGCTACACCCGCGAGGCCGGCGTCCGCAATCTGGAGCGCGAAATCGGCAAGGTGCTGCGCAACGTCGCAGTGCAGATCGCCGATGGCAGCGCCAGCCATGTCACCATCGCACCGAAGGACATCGTGTCGCTGCTCGGCCAGCCGAGGTTCGAGAACGAGATCGCGATGCGCACCAGCATTCCGGGCGTCGCAACCGGGCTCGCCTGGACGCCGGTCGGCGGCGACATCCTGTTCATCGAGGCCTCGCGCACGCCGGGCCGCGGCACGCTGATGATCACCGGACAGCTCGGCGACGTGATGCGCGAGAGCGTGCAGGCCGCGCTGACGCTGGTGAAGAGCCGCGCCTCCCAACTCGGCATCGACCCCGCCGTGTTCGAGAAGAGCGACATCCACGTCCACGTTCCCGCCGGCGCCACGCCGAAGGACGGCCCGAGCGCGGGTGTCGCGATGTTCACCGCCCTCACCTCGCTCCTGACCGATCGCACCGTGCGCAGCGACACCGCGATGACCGGCGAGATCTCGCTGCGCGGCCTCGTGCTGCCGGTCGGCGGCATCAAGGAGAAGGTGGTCGCCGCCGCGGCCGCGGGCCTGACACGCGTGATGCTGCCGGCGCGCAACAAGCGCGACTACGACGACATCCCCGCCGGCGCCCGCGCCAAGCTCGAGTTCATCTGGCTGGAGCGCGTCGACGATGCGATTGCGGCAGCGCTCGGGCCCGCCAAGGCGACGCCGGCTGCAGCGGAGTGATTGCTTCCCAACAGCAAAAGGGGCGTGCAGCGACCGCTGTCACGCCCCTTTTGCTCCGTGCAACATGGGCTGATACAGCCCCAACCACGTCATTGCGAGCGCAGCGAAGCATCCATTTCGCCGCGGGCACGGAACGATGGATTGCTTCGTCGCTATCGCTCCTCGCAATGACGGGTTGCATACATATGCGCGCTCAGGTCTTGGCCATGCAGTCCGAGATATAGAACCAGCGATCATCGCCGGTCAGCCCCTTCCGCTTCACCTCTTTGCGGCAGGCCTTGAGCTTGGGCTTGTTGGCGCGCCACTGCTCCTTCATGGCCTTCAATTTCTCCATCGTCAGCTTGATCTTCGACGGCTTGGCCGTGGTGGTGGCGGCTGGTGCCGGCGCGGTCGGCGCCGCGGTCTGGGCTGACGCAGCATGAAGCCCTACGGCGAGCAGCGCGGCGGCAAGGCAAATCCGGGTGCGAAACATTGAAATCCCCCAATCCGATTTCTGTTCAAGGAATAGAGCCAATGCCGCGGGCGCCGGGAATCGGCGGCCCGCGGCGATGATCGTCGCAATCAGAGGATTTTGACCGCGCTAAGCAGCGTCATGTAAATGCCCCAAGCCAGCGGAATGCAGACGAACAGCCAGAACAGCGCCGCCCTGCCGTCCAGACCGCCCTTGCCGATGCCGAACGATCCGGTCGCGCCGTTGCCGCCGGTCGCCGTCGCCGCCTGCAGCTTGGCCACCTCGGCGTCGCTCATGTGCCACTTCGGATCGACCGGCTTGATCAGATAGTTGCAGACGAAGCCGGCGACCAGCATGCCGCACAGGATGTACATCGTGGTGTTGTAGAGCTGGTCGCGCGGCACGCCGGCGGCGAGCTGGAATTCGCGAAGGTAATTCACCACGACCGGACCGATGATGCCCGCGGTCGACCACGCCGTCAGCAGACGGCCATGGATCGCACCGACGAACTGGGTGCCGAACATGTCGGCGAGATAGGCCGGCACGGTGGCGAAGCCGCCGCCATACATCGACAGGATGATGCCGAAACCGAGCACGAACAAGAGCTTCGAGCCCATCGCTGCGAAGGTCGGCGCCAGCGCGTATAGCACGATGCCGAGCACGAAGAACGTGTAATAGGTGTTCTTGCGGCCGATCTTGTCCGACAGCGAGGCCCAGAAGAAGCGGCCGCCGATGTTGAACAGCGACAGCAGGCCGGCGAAGCCGGCAGCGATCGCCGCGATCTGCGCCTTCTGCGACGCGTCGAGCGCGTTGAAGCCGACATTGGGCAGCCCGATCAGCTTGCCGGCGAAGATCTCCTGCAGCATCGGCGAGGCCATGCCGATCACGCCGATACCCGCCGACACGTTCAAGCACAGCACCCACCAGATCAGCCAGAATTGCGGCGTCTTGTGCGCGTTGTCGAGATGGACGTTCTTGGTCGAGATCATCGCGTTGGTCTTGGAGGGCGGTGTCCAGCCGTCCGGCTGCCAGCCGCTCGGCGGCAGGCGATAGCGGAAGGCGCCGATCATCATGAAGACGAAGTAGATCGCACCCATGACGAGGAAGGTCTCCCAGACACCGACCGAGGTCGGGGTCTTGAAGTAGTTCATCAGCTTGTCAGCGAGCGGCGCACCGATCATCGCGCCGCCGCCGAAGCCCATGATGGCCATGCCGGTCGCCATGCCGCGGCGGTCGGGGAACCACTTGACCAGCGTCGACACCGGCGAGATGTAGCCGAGGCCGAGACCGACGCCGCCGATCACGCCGGAGCCGAGCCACATAAGCCAGAGCTGGTGCGTGTAGACGCCCAGCGCGCCGATCACGAGACCGCCGGCCCAGCACAACGCCGCGACGAAGCCTGCCTTGCGCGGACCGACCTTCTCGAGCCAGCCGCCCCAGATCGCGGCGGAGACGCCGAGCAACACGAAGAACAGAGTGTACATCCACCCCAGGCTCGCGACCCTCCAGTCGCAAGTCGTCGTAAACAATTCCTGGACCAGCGAGATATCGGGGCACGCCTTCGGCGCGGTCAGCCCGATCGCCCGCGACAGCGGCAGCCAGAACACCGAGAAGCCATAGGCCATGCCGATGCACAAATGGATGCACAGCGCCGCCGGCGGCACCAGCCAGCGGTTGAAGCCGGCGGTCGCGATCGTGTGTTCCTTGTCGAGGAAACCTGCACCTGCCGCGGATACGCGTGCGGCGCTGCTCACTGAGGTCATTGACTCCTCCCCTGCAGCCGCCGTTGTCAGGCGCGTCTGCGTCTTCGATCCCGTCTCAGCCCGGTCTCAGCCCTTTGCGGCCACCGTCAGGCGGCTGCTCCGCACATTTCCTCGATGCGCCGGGACCAACCACGCGCATTCCGCAAATGCTAACCCCCAATACGACCGGATATGCCAGCCGTGCAGTCCCTGATCTGGACGCAGGCCGGCCGTCGCCCGTCGATGTGCCCCTCATCCGGGCACAGCTGCATCTCCGCAACCCGGCGGAGATTATCAATTCGCGCAGAATGGAAAATAGGTGTCGATAGACAAAAGGTAGATATCAAGCCGGATCTAGCGCGTACGCGGCGCTGCAGCATTTGAATTCTCTATCATTCCATTCGCCTTCTCGATCAGGAAAACGATCCGGACGTCGCTTCGCTCGGTGATCTCGACCCTGTCGCCGGTCTCCTGGATAAGGGCCGGAATATCGATCACCGAAAGCGGATCGGTGCAGTGCACTTCGAGGAAATCTCCCGCCGTCACGCTCTTCAGGGCCTTGCGCGTCTTCAGCGCAGGCAGCGGGCATTTCAGGCCGGTGAGGTCGAGCTTTGTCGTGGTCATGGTTCGACCATGGCGAAGCCGTTACGCATCGTCAACGGCGGCACCTTCTCACCCTGTCAGCTTTCCGCCGCAGCCGAAGCGAGCACATCGTCGACCGGAATGGCGGAGCGCAGCATCAATTCGGCGACGTCCTCGATGTCGTCGAGATGCGCGACCGGCAGCCTGGTTTCGACCGCGACGTCGCTGGCGATCCCGACCACGCGCGGGTCGTCGGGGAACAGCAGCGGCTTGCCGTTGGCGGCGCGATACACCTCGATCTTGTTGACCGGCTCGCGCTTGAAGCCCTCGACCACCACCAGATCGACCTGCGCCATCTTGGCGAGCAGTTCCGGCAGCCGCGGCTCGCTGGCGCCGCGCAGCTCGTGCATCAGCGCCCAGCGCCGGGTCGAGGACACCAGCACCTCGGTCGCGCCGGCCTGCCGGTGCACCCAGGAGTCCTTGCCGGGAATGTCGACATCGAATTCGTGATGGGCGTGCTTGATCACGGAGACGCGCAAGGCCCGACCCAGCAGATAGGGGATCACCCGCGACAGCAGCGTGGTCTTGCCGGCACCGCTCCAGCCCGCGAGGCCTATCACTTTCATGCGCAATCTCCGCAGACATATAACGTCCAATGCTGCTTATATCAGCCTTGACGCAATGTCATGCCAGCCCCGCCGGCGCATGGCGATCGATCAGGCCCCAAGGGGATCGCCTTCGGAAGCCCCTGGAGCAGCTGCGCCCGCGGCAGCGCGGACGCGACCGGGCCGCCCCATAAGGGCAATATTAACGGCATTTGCCGTACCAGTTCTCCCGATCAATGGGAGGCCTGTCCAGTGCCCAATCGTGATGGTGTTAGAGACGCCATAAGCCTGAAGAACAGGGTTTTGGTCACGGCGATCTTCCTGGCATCGGGCGCGGCATCCCTGATCCTCCAGGTTCTCTGGTTCAAGCAACTGCAATTCGTGCTGGGAAGCGCGACCGTCTCCGTAAGCGTTACGGTGGCGAGCTTCTTTTTCGGTCTCTCCCTGGGCAGCGCTTTCGGGGGCCAGATCGCCGACACCGTCAGCCGCCCCCTGAAAATCTACGGCTTTCTCGAACTCGCGCTCGCCGTCATTTCCCTGGCGGTGACGGCATTCCTGTCGCACTGGTCGACATGGGTGGGCTGGCTGTCGCCCATGTTGGACCTGGAGTCCCCATTCCGGTTGCCTCTCGTGGTCGCGCTGTCGCTCGCCATCCTGTCGCTGCCGACGATGCTGATGGGCGCAACCCTGCCCTTCCTCGTGAAATTCCTGACCCGCTCGCAAACCGACCTGGCCAATCGCATCGGTCTGCTCTACGGGTTCAACACCCTCGGCGCCGCCATCGGCACCCTGGCTGTCGGCTTTGTCCTGATGGGCCTCTGGGGGATCACCGGATCGAGCCTGGTCGCAGCAGGCCTGTATGTCTGCGTCGGCGGCGTCGCCCTGCTCCTCGCGCGCGGCGCAAGCCCGCTGTCGCCGGTCACGGCGGAAGCGCCGGTGCAAACCGCCGGGCCGGGGCATCGCGGGACGTCCATCCTCATCGCGATCTTCGCGTGCTCCGGCTTCGTGTCCATCGCCTATGAAGTCGTCTGGTTCCGCTTCCTGACCAATGTCAGCACCTCGAGTGTTTACGCCTTCTCCGGCATGCTCGGCGTTTACCTGCTGGGCCTGGTGATCGGCGCCCTGATCTGCGCGAGGCTGCTCGCACCCCGCAAGGATCAACTGCTGCGGTACTTCGCCGTAACACAGCTGCTCATCGCGGTTGCGGCCACGCTGACCATCGGGATACTCGGCAAGGCGCGCACCGTAGAAGCCGCGCTGTCTCCCATCGTATCGGGCCTGGTTCCAGTCCCGGCGCAGGAGCTCTTGGGAGGTGATGTTTCATTCTTCCTGATCTGTGCCGTTGCCCTGTTGCTGCCGACCACGCTGATCGGCATCAGTTTTCCCCTGGCCAGCGAACTGACCGTGATGCAGATGAGCGCGCTCGGCCGCCGGATCGGCACGCTCTACGCCTTGAACACGATTGGCGGCGTGGTGGGCTCCCTGTCGGCAGGGTTTCTTCTGATCCCCTATCTAGGCAGCCAGGGGGCACTCACCGCCCTGATCGTTCTGAACGTCCTGCTCTTTGTCGCGACGGCCGTATCGCAACCGGGCCTTCTGAAAGAAAGCAGCCTCTGGCGGCAAGGGGCAGTCGCCGCAAGCATCATCGCTGCAGCGCTCCTGCTCTTCACCCCACACTATCTGGAACGGGTCCTGACCGCGATCGAAGGCGGCAATGTCCTCGAGCTGCGCGAGACCAAACAAGCAACATTTGCGGTGGTCGAGTATCGCGAGAAGGCGGCGGGCACCTATCAGCAATTGGTGGTGAATTCGAAGAGCTATGCCAACAACCGTCCGGAGGGCCGACGCTACATGGCCGCGATGGGGCACTATCCCATTCTGCTGCACCCGGGCCCGGTTGAAACGGCTGTCGTGATCTGCATCGGGACCGGCACCACCGTGGGTGCGGTCAGCACCCATCAGGAATTGCAATCCATCGACGCGGTCGATCTGGCCTCGACGGTTTTCGAGTTTGCGCCCCGCTTCGTGCCGATCAACAAGCAGTTCTATCAAAATCCCAAGGTCCATCAGATCGTCGCGGACGGGCGCCACTTCCTGCTGGGAACAAACGAGACATTCGACGTCATCACCCTCGAGCCCCCGCCGCCCCATGACGCCGGCGTCATCAACCTCTACACAGAGGAATTCTATGCGCTGGCAAAGCAGAAGATGCGCCCCGGCGCCGATCTCGCGCAATGGGTGCCGCTGGATTTCAACCGCGGCATTCTTCCGAAGATGATCCTCAAGGCGATGATGGGCCAGTTCAAGCACGTCTCCCTGTGGTTGCCGTCCAGAATGGAAGGCGTGGCCATCGCCTCCGATGAACCGCTGAAAATGGATGCTCGCGTGCTCGCCATGCGCATGTCGAAGCCTGGGGTGGCCGAAGACCTGACAGCCAACGGCCTGCGCTCGCCCGAAGATTTCCTGGCGACGTTCATCGCCGCTGATGAAGAGCTCGCGGCCTTTGTCAGGGATGTGCCGAGCCTCACGGATGATCGGCCGCGTCTCGAATATTACAACTGGTATCCGCTGAATTCGGTCAGCGTGGACGAACTGAAGCGCCTCCGCGAGCCCGTGGAAACTTACCTTGCCGACCAATCCATCGACGAGGCCCGTCTCGACACCGCGCGCACGGTAGCCAATGCGATTCTGGATGAGCACCAAGCCACGGCTGAGGGTGACAAGTCCGCCGCCCGTGCCGCGCTTCGCCTGGCCGTCAAACTGGATCCAGATAATTCCTATGTCGGCTTCCTGGACCGCAAGCTGCGTGAGTGATCGGGCGACCTCCTGGAGGATCGCCCTCGGAAACACCTGGAGCAGTTGCGCCCACAGCAGCGCGAACGCGATCAGGCCATGGTCGTGATATCCCCGAAGCAGTTCACGGGCCGCTGCCCGGCCCGGGCTCACCCCGCGTGGGCTCGTTATCCTGCAGGATCAGTAGGTCCGTGACCGACAGGTCGCCCCGGCTTGGCAAGCCTTACCGGTCGGCTCTCTCTCGGGGGCTGGCTACGCACCCGGAACCGCTTTCGCGGGCGCTGCGTCTCGACCGACAGCACCTCTTCCAACGTTGTGTTCCTAAAGCGAAGCCTTCTTAACATCGCACCGCTCCCTGAGCGGGTGGGAGCCCCATTGGTAGCTCAGTGACCGACGCCTTCGACAGGGCTCATGTCGGTGACGGAAGATAACCAACGACCGCACGCTTTGCTCCAAAAGAACCATTGCACCTTCGTCGCACATCAGGCGCCATCCGACTATCCAGCGGATATACCTCGAAGTTTCCAATGCACGGGGCGACCGGAACACGATAATGTGCGGTGCTGGAGCACCAGCCATGCCTCGCTCGCCTTCGATCGTGCCACACCAAATCGACCACGACACCTATCTGGTGCTGAACGATTTTGGCCGGCTTGGCCGCGCCTGGTGCGAAACCGATGAAGAAGGCAGCGACCGGAAGACGCTGATCCGCCGCCTGCTGGATGACCATTACAGCCATCCGGTCCGCATCGTGGCCTTCAATACCAGCGAAGGATGGTCGCGCGACGTCACGACCGATATTGCCGACGAGCTTCGGCGCCGCTTCGTCGAATACGATGAGGTCCCGCGCTCCGTGCTGGAGTTCGTCGAGACGGCCATGCGGCACTGAACCGGATCCGCTGTCGCACCGAGACCTGCGGCAACACAACCCGACGGGCAACTCAGCAAAAACCTGCCAATCCTCGCACGCATCGGTCCCGGCCTTCGCCGGGACGACAGCGGTGATGTCTGCAGCGTTCTTGAATCTACCATGCAGACGCCAACAATCGCCGCTACGCCGGCCTGAACCCTGCCGCCGTCAACGCGGCGCGGCCCTCATCCGATGCCAGCGCGTCCAGAAAGGCCTGCACCGCCGGCCGCTGCTTGCGCGCAGTCACCAGCGCGAAGTCGTAATGCTCTTCGGCAAGCGGAATAAAACCGAGCCCGGACGCGCGCGCGACCGGCGCGATGGTCATGCCCCAGTCGGCGCGATGCTGCGCCACCGCGGCCGCGACCGCATTGTGCGAGCGCGGCTGATTCCAGTAGCCGTCGGGCCGGCTGCCTGCCAGCAGGCGGTCGATCAGGATGCGGGTGCCGGCGCCCTGGTTGCGGTTGACCATGATGCAGGCGGGATCGGCGAGCGCGGCGCGCACCGCCTCTTCTGCACTCAAACCGGCAAAGCGCGTGTCGTCCTTGCGGAACACGATGCCCTGCATGCGCCGCCAGCCCGGCACGAGTTCGAGGCCGTCGGACAGATACGGCGTGTTGTAGGTCTCGGTCTTGTCGTCGAACAGATGGATCGGGGCGAGATCGCATTCGCCACGCCTGGCGGCGGCGAGCCCGCCGAGGCTGCCGACCGCGATCGAACGCACCACAAGGCCGGCCTGCGCCAGCGGCGCGGTGACGAGATCGAGCCCGGTGCAATGGCTGCCGACGATGACGAGATCGGGCACCCGCACATGCGGCGTGAACAGCGTCACCTCGGCGTCACTGCCGGCCGGCAGCTGGTCGGCGAGCGCTTCGATCTTCAGGAAGCCGTCGGCCTGGGCGAACGAGGTGATCGCGCCCGAGCCCTTGCCGCTGGGATAGGCGATCAGGCCGTCGGCGCCTTCGACCAACGACACCATCACGAACTCGGTACGCCCGAGTTCGGAGGCGATCCGCACCGGCACTTTCGCCGCCACCCTGGCATCCGAGCGCGGCGGCAGGCCGGCCATCCGCCGCAGCACCGGCACGATCATGTCGTGGAAGGTGAACATCGCCGAGGTCGGAAAGCCCGGCAGGATGACCACCGGCTTGCCGTCGCAGACCGCAAGGCACAGCGGCTTGCCCGGCTTCAGCGCCACGCCATGCGCGATGATGCCGGGCTTGCCGAGCCTTGCGATGATCCGGTGCGAGACGTCGCCTGCGCCCTTGGAGGTGCCGCCCGACAGCACCAGCATGTCGCTGTCCGCCAGCGCCTTGCGCATCGCAGCTTCGAGCATCGCCTCGTTGTCCGCGATCGCGCCGAGGAACGCCGCATCACCGCCATTCTCGGCAATCGCCGCGGTGACGATCGCGCCATTGGTGTCGTAGATCGCGGCCGGCCGCAGCGTCTCACCCGGCTGCACCAGTTCATCGCCAGTGGAGAGGATCGCAACGCGCGGACGGCGCACCACCTGAACGTCGGCAATGCCACAGGCCGCGAGCATGCCGATCTCGCGCGACCCGACCATCGTTCCCGCGCGCAACAGCGCCTCGCCGCGCGCGATGTCGGAGCCGGCATAGGACACGAACTGCCCGGGCGACGCCGCGCGGCGGACCTCGACGGCGCCACTGCCGGCGGGTTGGGTGTGCTCGACCATCACGATCGCATCGGCGCCGCGCGGCACCGGACCGCCGGTCGCAATCGCGGTCGCGGTGCCCGGCAGCACCGGCCGGGTCGGCGCGGTGCCGCACGAAATGATCTCGTCGTTCAGCGCGAGTTGCACCGGCGCGCCCTCGCCTGCACTTGCGAGATCGGCGGAGCGCACGGCAAAGCCGTCGACATTGGAGCGATCGAACGGCGGCACGTCGATCGGCGCCACCACGTCCTCCGCCAGCGCACGGCCGAGCGCGTCAGCCAGCGGCCGCGTCTCGGACGGCAATTGCCGCGGGAACAGCGCCGCCTCGAAGCGCGCGATCGCCTCCTCGCGCGACAGGATGGTCAGGAACTGATCCTGCTCGACGGATGGGTTGGGTTTCGGCGTGAACGTGTTGGTCATCTCGGGAACTCACTCCCGCAACATATAGGCATCGACAACCGCGCCGGCAGCGAACCCCTCGGCGGCGCCAGGCACGATCAGAAGGGCTTCGGCGCGCGCGATGGCATCGAGCGACAGGTCCCCGATCGCAAGCACCGCCCAAAAACCCTGTTGAGAACTCTGTCGAGAATCCTGCCGACGCGTCAGCAGCACGACCTCGGCGATGCCGACGCCGGAGGCGATCTTGCGTTCCAGCGGCAGGGCAAGCGATTTGCGCGGGCGCCGGCCCGACAGGCGATCGAGCACCGGAAGCGCAATCGCCCACCAGGCCGCGAAAGCCTGATCCGGCGCGCCCGGCAAGGCGATGACCGGCGTTGCATCGATCCGGCCGACCGCCGCGGTGCGCCCGGGCTGCAGGGCAATGCCGTGCGCGATCAGCGTGCCTCGCGTCGCCAGCGCATTGACCGCCGCGTCGGTATGGCCAACGCCGGTGCCACCGATCGTGATGATCAGGTCGCAGCCAGCGGTCTCGAGCGCGTTTGCAATCGCCCCCACATCGGGCGCCGCCTCGGCATAGGCGACCTCAGTTCCCGCGAGGCGCGCGACGTCAGCGACCAGTTGCGCGGTCAGCTGACCATTGCAGACGTTGACGATGCGAAGCCGAGGCCGCCGGACGCGCAACGACTCCAGTCCGGCCGCGCGCGCGAGCAGCAGGCCGCGCGGCAGCAGCGGCTCGCCGGCTGCGATCACGGCACGCCCGACCGCAATGTCGCGGCCGGCACGCCGGACGCCCTGCCCCGGGATGGCTTCGGCGAGCACCTGCGGAAGCGGACCGGAGGTGTCGACGGCGTCGGCATCGACCACGCAGTCGGTGCCGTCGGGCATCGCTGCGCCGGCCGCGACCCAGACCGGGAGTGCGGCCAGCGGCAGCGGCGCATAGGACGACGCGCCGACCAAATCATTGGCGCGCATCGCCCAGCCATCGCTGACGGCGACATCGTGCGGCGGATAGGCGCGCAAGGCCGGCATCTCGGCCGCAATGCAATGCAAGGCATCGGCCGGCGGCAACTCGATCGGCTGGACCGGCGCGAGGTCGCGCAGCACGGCAGCCAGCGCCGCATCGAGCGGGGTGAGCGAAGCCGGAAGGCGCTGGGCGGTGATCATGGCCCGCTATGGACTGAATCGGCCCCGAAAGAAACCGGCTTGCGCCGTGCTGGGGCATCGCCATTAGACCGATGGCGCGTTGACGCGGACCCCAAAGTAGTTGCAAAAGAAACCAATATGACCGGGTTCCAGAAGGCCCGGCACAACCATAATGGCCAATGCGCCAATTCAGGAGGGAGACAGAATGATCGCCACCAGACTAGCCATGTTCGGGACGCTCGCAGCCGCGCTGCTGGCCTCCTCGGCCGTATCGGCACAGGTATCCGACGACATCGTCAAGATCGGCGTGCTGACCGACATGAACGGCCCGGCCTCGACGCCGACCGGACAGGGCTCGGTCACCGCCGCGCAGATGGCGGTCGACGATTTCGGCGGCAAGGTGCTTGACAAGCCGATCTCGGTGATCGTCGGCGATCACCAGCTCAAGCCTGACA
The DNA here is from genome assembly GCF_054063415.1 of Bradyrhizobium sp. USDA 4011. NCBI lineage: Bacteria > Pseudomonadati > Pseudomonadota > Alphaproteobacteria > Hyphomicrobiales > Nitrobacteraceae > Bradyrhizobium > Bradyrhizobium sp. USDA 4011. The sequence goes on along the minus strand of NZ_JBSSGG010000001.1, from coordinate 6,558,750 downwards.
TCGGCGCGACCATCGCGCGGCGCTGGTATGACATCGATCAGGTCGACCTGATCGTCGACGTGCCGGTGTCGGCGGTCGGGCTCGCCGTGCAGAACATCGCCAACGAGAAGAAGAAGCTGTTCATCACGCATTCGACCGGCGCGACCGACTTCCATGGCAAGTTCTGCTCGCCCTATGCGATGCAATGGGTGTTCGACACCCGCGCGCTCGCGGTCGGCACCGCCCAGGAGGTAGTGAAGCGCGGCGGCGACAGCTGGTTCTTCATCACCGACGACTACGCGTTCGGCCATTCGCTGGAGAAGGACGCCTCCGCGATCGTGACCAAGAACGGCGGCAAGGTGCTCGGCGCGGTGCGACCGCCATTTGCGACGCCCGATCTGTCGTCCTTCATCCTGCAGGCACAGGCCTCGAAGGCCAAGATCATCGGCATTGCCGGCGGACCGCCCAACAACACCAACGAGATCAAGACCGCCGCCGAGTTCGGCGTCTTCGCCGGCGGGCAGCAGATGGCGGCGCTGCTGGCCTTGATCACCGACGTCCACTCGATCGGGTTGTCGGCCGCGCAGGGCCTGTTGCTGACCACCTCGTTCTACTGGGACATGGATGACAAGACACGTGAATGGTCGAAGCGCTATTTCGCCAAGATGAACCGGATGCCGACGATGTGGCAGGCCGGCGTCTACTCCTCGGTGACCGCCTATCTGAACGCGATCAAGGACAGCGGCACCGACGATCCGCTCAAGGTTGCGGCCAAGATGCGCGAAAAGCCGGTCGAGGATTTCTTCGCCCGCAACGGTAGACTGCGCGAGGATAATCTGATGGTGCACGATCTCTGGCTCGTACAGGTCAAGACCCCGGCCGAGTCAAAGTATCCGTGGGACTACTACAAGATCCTGGCCAAGATCTCGGGCGAGGACGCGTTCGGCCCGCCGGACCCGGCGTGTCCGCTGATCAAGAAGTGACTGCGCAAGCAGTCATTCCGGGGCGCGCAACGCGCGAACCCGGAATCTCGAGATTCCCCGATGCACAATTGTGCATCTGAGGTCTCGTCCTTCGGACCATCCCGGAATGACCTTTGCGGAGACGCGATAACGTCTCCGCAAAGATCACTTCGTCACCCCGATCTCGCGGAAATATCTGAGCACGCCGGGGTGGATCAGATTGATATCCGGCGCGGCGGCGACGGTGTTCGCCGCCGTGGTCTCGCAGGCCTGGGCAAGCTTCTTGCAGAACGTCGCCTCGACGCCGTGCAGCGTCTTCGCCAGCCGATAGGCGACATCGTCGGGCAGGCTCTCGCGCACCAGGATGTAGCTCCAGGAGCCGACCGAGGAAATCGCCGCGGTCTGCTTCGGATAGCTGCCGGCCGGGATCGTCAGCGGCTTCAGGAAGGTGTGCTTGGCGCGGATGCGGGCGATCTCGTCCGCGGTCGGCGCGATGAAGCGGGCACCGGTCGTGCTCTCGGCCATCTTGCTGAAACCGGGCCAGCCGATGCCGGCGCCCCACAGCGCGGCGGCGCGGCCGTCCTCGACCATCGCAGGCCCATCGCCGGCGCGATCGAGATAGATCGACTTGAAGTCCTCGTCCTGCTTCAGCCCGATGCCGTCGAGGATGTAGCGCGACAGGATCGGCAGGCCGGAGCCCTTGGCGCCGAACGCGACGGGCTGGCCGACCAGGTCTTGGATCGTCCTGTAGGGGCTGTCGGCACGCACCACGAACATGCCCGGGCTCGAATACATCGCGGTGAGGATCTTCAGCTTGGTGGCCTTCGGCCGGCCGATGCCCATGAAGGCCTCATAGGACGGCTCGCCGGCAACGGTTGCAATGTCGACGCTGCCGGTCTCGAGCAGCGGAATGTTCTCGTTGGAGCCCTTGGTGTTACGCGGCTCGATCGACAGCGTCGCATCGGCCGCGTTCATCACTTCGGCGAAGGCATTGCCATAGAGCGGAAAGCCGCCGCCCGGCGTCGCCGTGGCGAAACTGATCGTGGTTTTGGAAATGGTCTTGCTCCCCTCTTGCGCCGCCGCGCCGCCCGCGAGCAGCAGCGCGCCGGCGTAAATCATAACAGCGAATTTCATCCCGAGCCTCAAGCATTGCACATGAGCGCGACTATCGTCGCACGGGCGGGGTCGTAGGCAAAGGCGGCGATTTGTGAAACCATGATGGCGACAGTCACAAGAAAATGACGGGAGAGACGATGTTCCGGTTCGCACGTGCCGCGTTGCTCGGTTTGATCTGTTGCCTTGGCTCCGTTGCCTCCTCCTCCGCATCCGACTATCCGAACCGCCCGGTGCGCTGGCTGATCGGCTTTGCCGCCGGCGGCCCGGTCGACATCGTGGCGCGCATCATGAGCCAGTGGCTTTCGGATCATCTCGGCCAGCAATTCGTGGTCGAGAACCGCGCCGGCTCCGGCGGCAACATCGCAGCCGCCGCCGCGATCAATTCGCCGGCGGACGGCTATACGCTCTTGTTCGTCGCGCCCAACAACGCGATCTCGACCTCGCTCTACAAGAAGCTGCCTTACGATTTCCTGCGCGACACCACCCCGGTCGCCAGCATCATGCAGCTCACCAACATGCTGGTGGTCTCGAACGCGATGCCGGTGAAGACGGTTCAGGAGTTCATCGACTACTGCAAGGCCAATCCGGGCAAGATCGCCTACGCCTCGTCCGGCAACGGCACCTCGGTGCATATGTCGGCCGAACTGTTCAAGGCGATGACCAAGTGCGACATGCAGCACGTGCCGTATCGGGGATCCGCGATCGCTTTCCCCGACATCATCTCCAACAAGGTGCAGCTGATCTTCGACAATCTGCCGTCGGCGCTGGAGCAGTCGCGCGGCGGCAGCGTCCGTGCGCTCGGCGTGACCTCGCCGCAGCGCTGGCCGGGCGTGCCTGACGTGCCGGCGATCGCCGAGACCGTGCCGGGCTTCGAGGCGGTCGGCTTCTACGGCATATCAGCGCCGAAGGGCACGCCGCCGGAAGTCGTCGATACCCTCAACAAGGCGGTCGGCGAGGCCCTGAAGGACCCCAAGCTGGTGGCGCGTCTCGCCGAGGTCGGCGGCATCCCGAAGGTTCGAAGAGCCGATGACCCCGGCCGAATTCGGCAGACTGGTCGCCGACGAGACGGAGAAGTGGCGCAAGGTGGTGGAGTTCGCCGGCGTCTCGGTGGACTGAGGCGCCGATCGTGGAGCGCGCCGGATGGTCACGGTAGATGGCTGCCGGGCCGGTGTTCCGGCGATGCCGTCCGTGCGACGTGGCGGCACGACCGCGATGGCGCAGGGCCCGGGGGTGGCATTGCCGAAACCCCACGCACCCTGTAAACGGAGCCCGCACCGTTGCCGGCCGCGCCCCGCGGCCCGCAAGGCGGCGGGGCCTGTAGCTCAATGGTTAGAGCCGGCCGCTCATAACGGTCTGGTTGCAGGTTCGAGTCCTGCCGGGCCCACCATTCGAATCAAAGCCGGTCGTCGCGGCGAAGATGACGGCGGAGGAGTTCGGCAACAGCATCGGCGGCACGCCGGTCGAGAACGGCGGCGGCAAGGTGATCGGCGAGCTGCGCCACCCGCTCAACACCGCCGACTTCAGTTCGGTGCTGCTGCAGGCGCAGGCGTCCGGCGCCAAGGTGATCGCGCTGGCCAACGCCGGCGCCGACATGACCAACGCGGTGAAGCAGGCGGCCGAGTTCGGCATCACCCGCGGGCAGGCACTGGTGGCGCCGACCGTGTTCCTCACCGACGTCGACGCGATGGGCCTCGCGGCCGCGCAGAACCTGCAGTTCGTCACCGCATACTATTGGGACCGCGATGCCGAGTCGCGGGCGTGGGCCAACAAGTTCTTTGAGAAGACTGGGCGGATGCCGACCCTGATCCAGGCCGGCGTCTAATCGGCCGTGCGGCACTACTTGCGTGCGGTGCAGGCCGCAAATTCCGATGATGGCCTTGCTGTCGCAGCCAAGATACGCGAACTGCCGGTTGCCGATTCGTTTGCTCGCGGCACGGTCCGCGCGGATGGCCAGTTCGTGCACGACATGTATCTGGCGCGCGTCAAGACGCCGGCGGCCTCGAGCCGACGATGGGACTACTACGACTTCGTCGCGACGATTCCCGCCGGGCAGGCCTTCCGCCCGCTCGGCAAGGGCGGCTGCGAGCTGGTCTCGCAGTGACGACGCAGGCGGACGGTGGCAAACACCATCGTCCGCCATCGCCCATGACGGCCTGTATGCAGGTTGGCGAGCGACGTCTTTTGGGCTGCGTCAGGCGGACTTTCGCCGCGGAAGGTTGAAATCGCTCGACCGCTCGCCGGCATTCAACTGCCGAAATCAGTTGCGCGCTTCCCGCCGAAGAAATTGAGCAATCGGCATCAAGGCGTCGATCGAGGGCAAACCTGCGCACGCTTCACCGTATGACGACCAGGGATAGGGGATAGCCGAAAGCCATTGCAGGACGGGCGTCTGATAGACAGCCAGCAGCACACACATGAACTCAATCTTGATGAGCAGCCGCTTGACGCGACCGTCGCCGGCGGCATCAAACTCCCAAGTGTACTCGCCGCAACCGACGCGAACGTCGCCGTCGGACTTGTTCGACATCCCCACCAGCCAGTCGCATTGAAACCGTGGAAGGCGATTGGACTCAGGGCGCGAGAGGCAGAAGGTGCGCACATTCCCATACTGCGATCCGAAGTTTCGTACGAGAACGTCGGTGACGCTCTCCAATCCATGAGCGGAGCTTGGAAAAGAGATTGCGTCGGTCAGGAGTTGCATCTGGAGCTCACACTCCTGCACGAACGCACGCTTCATGAGCTGTGGCAGGTTTCGGTCCTTTGCCTCGATGTACGTGCTGATCGCCTCGGCTGCCGTGATCGATTGGGTCTGAATCAAGTATTCTCTCCAGAGTTGCGCGACCAGATGCCGGGTGACAGCGGCGCCAACGACACCGCAGGAAACAACAAGATGGGTGCCGCCAAACCGGGCCCCACAATATACCGCAAGCCAGATTCCTTCACCCGCACGCCGCTGCGGAAGACGACCGCGATCAGGCTGCCGGAAACGCCGAGCACCGATCTGCCTGAATGGCAATGCCGACAGGCGCCCCCATTGGCCAGCGCAGAATGGCCTGCTCGCCCGGGGATCGCACCAGCAGGCGGTCCCCGGCGCACTCGATCTGAAGATCGACGTGGCCACCCTGGTAGATCTGAGCAACAACGCTGCCCTTGATGGCGCACGGCTCCTCGGGCGCCACAATGCTGAACTGCTCGGGACGGACGAACAGGTCAACCGCCGCGGACTTCTCGAGCCCGGACAGGCTCTCGCCCGGCACCTTCACCAGGGCATCGCCGAGCGCGACGGTCGCTTGCTTGGCCTGCATACCGACAAGCTGGCCACGCAGCCTGTTGTTGTCGCCGACAAAGCCGGCCACGAACGGATCCGCCGGGCTGCGGTAGACGTCGACAGGGCTTCCGAGTTGCCTGATACGGCCCTCGGACATGACAGCCACACGATCGGACATGCTCAAAGCCTCGCCCTGGTCATGCGTCACAAAGATCGTGGTCAGACCCAGCTTGCGCTGAATTTCCCGCAGCTCCACCTGCATCGAGGTCCGCAGGCTTTTGTCGAGCGCCGAGAACGGCTCGTCGAGCAGCAGGACGGTCGGATTGATGACGAGAGCACGCGCGAGCGCAACGCGCTGCTGCTGACCGCCGGACAATTGCCGCGGTTTGCGGTTCTCCATGCCCTTCAGCTTGACCAGCGCTAGCGCATCGGCGACGCGCTTGTCCCGCTCGACCCTGGGGACCCGCCGCGTCCTCAGACCATAGGCGACGTTTTCCGCCACACTCATGTGCGGAAACAGCGCGTAGTTCTGAAACATCATGCCGATGCCGCGCTGGTAGGTTGGAATGTCATTCACGCGCTTGCCTTCGATCGAGATCGAACCGCCGTCCGGCCCCAGAAAGCCCGCGGCCAGCTTGAGCAGCGTGGTCTTGCCGCATCCCGATGGACCAAGCAGCGTCACGAACTCGCTGCGGCCAACGCCGAGCGTAACGGCGTTCAGGGCCACGACATCGTCAAATCGCTTGGTCACGGCGTCGAAATGGACCGCCGCTTGTTCCCCTTCAACATTCGCAGACGGCTTCAAGATCCGTGCTCCCTAGTGAGACTGCTCGATATTGAGGACCTTGCCGAGGCCCAGGAACGCATTGGCAAAGGCGATCAAGGCGGCGGTGCCGACGATATACATGACCGACAATGCCGCCATCGACGGATCGGCGAACTCGCGCACGTAATTGTACATCGCGACAGGAAGCGTCTGGGTCCGCTGCGAAGTCACGAACAGCGAGGCCGTGAACTCGTTGAACGAGAGGATCGCCGCGAACAGCCAGCCGCTGACGAGCCCGGGCAGCAGCAGCGGCAGGGTGACGGTGGTCAGGACGCGAAGCGGTCCGGCGCCGAGGCTCGATGCAGCGTGTTCGTAGCTCTGATCGAGATTCCTCAGCGAGACATACACGCTGCGCAGCACGAACGGCAGCACCAGGATAACGTGGCAGATCACGACGACCGCAAAACCGCGGCTCAGGCCGACTTGCGCCGCGAGGATGAGAAAGCCGAGCCCGACCGTGAAGTGCGGAATCACCAACGGCGAAATCAGTATTCTTTCGATGGCGGACTTGAGCGGAAACTTGTACCGGTCGATGACAAAAGCGAACATGCCGCCAACGCACAGCGCGATCGTCGAGCTCCAGGCCGTGACGATCAGGCCGTTGAAGAGCCCTCGCCGGAAGTCTTCATAGGCGAGGGCCCGACCAAACCATCGCCACGACCAGGTCTGCGGCGGGAATGACAGGATAGGCTTGTCGTTGAACGCGGCGATCGTTACGACTGCCGCAGGCAGCACAAGAAAAGCGATGATGACGAGCACCGTCAACAATCCGACCCAGCCGAGCACTCTCTGATAGGTCGAGCGCGGAATCATCAGTGCACCTCGATCTTCTGAAGCGGTCGGGAGGCAAGCTGAAGCAGTCCAAGCACCAGGGCGGTCAAAGCCAGCCCGGCCACGCACAATGTCGCGGCGAAGGGAAAGTTGAAGCTTGAAAATCCAAGCTGGTAGACCAGATTGGAGATCATATTGACGCGGCCGCCGCCGATCAGCTGCGGCGTGGCGAATGCCGAGAACGTCCAGGCGAATGCCGTCGTGGTGCCCGCGACCACGCCGGGCAAGGACAGCGGCAATGTCACGGTCAGGAACACGCGAATCGGACCGGCCCCCAGGCTTTCAGCCGCCCGGGAATAGTCGCGGTCGATATGGGACAATCCGGCAGCCAGCATGATGACCATGACCGGCAGCGTGACATGCACGAGAGCAACCACAACGCCGAATGGCGTGAACATCAGCTGCAGCGGCTTGCCGATGAAGCCGAGCGACATCAGCAAGGAATTGATGAAACCATTGTTGCCCAGGACGATGATCCACGCATAGGTGCGAACGACCTCGCCCAGAAACAGCGGCGTCACGACAATCACGAGGAGAATGGAGCGGAGGATCGGCTGTTCGACGCGCACAAGCGCATAGGCCAGCGGATATCCGACGACCAGCGTCACGACAGCGGTCATCGCGCACACGACGACGGTATCGAGAAACACGCGCGCGTAGAGCGGTTTGAGAAGGTCGGCGAAATTCCCCAGCGTAAATCCGCCAGGGTCGAGCGATCCCGGCACGTAGGCCCTGAGGCTGTATTGCAGAACCGCAACCATCGCCGCGAGGAACCCGATCGCACAGAGCGTCGCCGGCGCCGTGAAGATGCGCAGAAATGGCTGCTGCTGATTCATGATGCGGGGCCGATCTGGCAACGGATCAGTTCATGATGTTTTCGGCGAACCATTTGCGCCATTCCGCCGTCTTGTTGGCGCGCAGCTTGGCGTCGATGTTGATCTGCTGCTTCCATTGCTCCGCCGACGTGAAGACGCCCGGTAGCTTGGCGATCTCAGGATCGATCTTCGCGTTGAGGACTGCCGGGCTCCCTTTCTTCTGCTTCGAGATCTCGGCCTGGATGTCGGGGTCGTAGAGCGCGTTGATGAACTTGTACGCGAGGTCAACCTTCTTCGACCCCTTCATGACCGCGACGGTGTCGATTCCCAGCACCGCGCCCTCTTTCGGCATCGCGAGCGTGATCGGAATGCCCTGCCCGATCATGTAGTAGGCGTTCATCGAAAGCACGATCTGCACCGGCGTCTCGCCGCTCGCGAGCAGTTGCTGGCTGTTGGCGTCATTGGTGTAGAACGCCTTGAAGTTCGGCTTGAGCGCCTTGAGCTTCTCCTCGCCTTTTTCCCAATGGGCCGGGTCGGCGCCGGCAAGAATGGCGGCGACCGCAATGATGTGACCGGGATCGAAATCCGGAGCGGCAAGCTTGTCCTTCAGCTCCGGTTTCCAGAGATCATTCCAGCTCTCGAACTTGGTGTCCTTGATGAGATCGGGGCGGTAGCCGATCGTGTAGACATAGGCCCAGGCGCCGAGGTGGTAGGGACTGATCCGCGCCTCGTCCGCGAGGTTCTTCGCATTGGGGATCTTCGAGGTATCGATCGTCTCGAACAGCCCGTCATTGGCATAGAGCCATCCGACATGCGACGTCGTGAACGTCACGTCGCTTTCGGGATTTCCCTTGGCGAGCTTTTCTTTGTTCAGCCGATCGATGGTGCCGCCGGTGATGAATTCGACAGCGACGCCAGTTTCGGCGGTGAATTTCCTGGCAACCGTCTCGGCCACCAGATCGCGCCAACTGCCGCCCCAGATACTGACAACGAGCTTGTCTTGTGCGTGAGCCGGCAATGCAATCAGAACAACGATCAACGCGAACCAAAGGCGAAGCATATCTGCAGTCTCCCTCTAGCGAGGGAATGCAGCGCCCGGCTCCAGCTGCAATCCTCGGTCATGAAATTAAACTTATCATCTGCTTAATAGTACCTTTTATCAGGCACCTCACCGACCCGCAATAGATTTGTCTTATCGACAATAGTACCTTTTGCGATTAGCCTGCGCGCCACGTTGGTTGAAATCATGGAGGCAGTCGATGACGACATCGACGGAAGTTTTAGAGGCCCATCGGCCGTCTGCCGTTCTCGATACGCTCAAGCGTCTCGGTTTCGGCACCGTCGTCTCCGTCCCCGACAGCTGGCTCGGCGAAATCCTTATTCGCATCGACCAGGAGCCGGGCATGACGCTGGTGCGCGCAACGCATGAAGAGGAGGCGCTTGCGATCGCTTGTGGAAGCCGGCTCGGTGGCGTTCGCACCGCCCTGCTTGTGCAGAATGCCGGCGTGCTCAGCATGGGTGCGGGCATGGTGTCGCTCGCACAGCGTTATCAATTTCCGCTTCTAATGCTGGTGTCCTACCGCGGCACGCCCGATGATCCGGTCTTCTATCATGTGCCGAAGGGCCGAGCGACGGAGCCGGTCTTCCGCGGCATCGGCCTCGCCCATGCCTGCACCGACCGATACCGCCCGATCGGTCCCCAGGTCGAACATGCCGCAACCTATGCGGAAGAAGCCTCATGTCCGTTTGCCCTGCTCATGGGTCGGGAGGATATCCAGTGGTGACCAATGCACGACCGACCCGGGCGGATTACTACAGAGCGCTTGCCGGCAGTCTGCCGTCCCGCGCGCTCGTCGTGACGTCGCTCGGCAATGCTTCGTATTTGTGGGCATCGCTGCATCACGCGCCCGAAAACTTCTACTTCGAAGACGCCATGGGACTGACACTCCCCCTGGCGCTGGGCCTGGCGCTCGCTCAACCGGATCGTCCGGTCATTGCTGTCGAAGGCGATGGCGCCCTGCTCATGCATATGGGCGCGCTCGTCACGATTGGTGCGATGAACCCGTCAAATCTCACCATTCTCCTGATCCAGAACGGCGTTCACGCAGCTTCAGGTGGCCAAGCCTTGACCAACGCGACGCTCGATCTGGCACAGCTGGCGCGCGCCTCGGCAATCAAGCACGCCGAGAACCTGAATGCGCCGAGCGCACTCGCCGCCGGCATCGCCGCGGCCGAAAGGCGCGATGGCGTCGGAGTCCTGGTTCTGGCGACGGTGCCCGACATCGAAGTCGTGCGGCCGCCGATCCCACTCGATCCGGTCGCGACAAAACATCGCTTCATGGCTGCGATCGAGGCACCACGTTACATCCCGACGCTGTTCGGCGGCGGGAAGCTCGAGCGCCCCTAGTCGACCAGCACTTCCCTTGCACAGATCCATGGCGGTCGGCTTCGTTGCCGAAGCGGGCTGCTCTTTTCAGCGGTCCGACATACCACTAGGCCGTCGGACGACGCTGCGATCTTAGGCACGGGACGTCGAAACTTTGATCTTGTCGGTCGTCCATCACATAGTGTGATGTATAGGACCATGGAGTATTTGCTGGTTTGCTCGCTCTTGATGAGGACGACGACAACGATGCATCGCAACCAGGACACATTGCGGATCGATGTGGCCGCGTCGATTTCCGTCGGCATCGTTATTCATTTCAATGACGACGGCTCCCCGGTCCAGCCGAATAAGTTTGGTGAGACAGCGGCTGTAAATCATCCGCAACACGGCGAGCGTCGAATGCCAGTGCCTCAGGCCTTGCTGATGTGGATTTGCTCGTCATCCGGTGAGGCATGGCCGTCCCTCGAGCTCATCCTGGGCGGCACGCTGTCGCCGCGGGACCCGGTCGGGTCTGGCGCTTCATAGGTCATCTGCTTCCGGCTTAGCCAATCGCAAGGCCCTGACACAGGTTGGCGCCATTCGCCGAGTGCCTTACATCGCCTTGACGATGTTCTCGGTGACTTTCTTGGCGTCGCCGAGCAGCATCATGGTGTTGTCGCGATAGAACAGCGGGTTGTCGATGCCGGCATAGCCGGAGGCCAGCGAGCGCTTGATGAACATCACGGTGCCGGCCTTCCAGACCTGCAGCACCGGCATGCCGTAGATCGGCGAGGTCTTGTCCTCTTCCGCGGCCGGGTTGGTGACGTCGTTGGCGCCGATCACGAACGCGATGTCGGCCTGGGCGAACTCCGAGTTGATGTCCTCGAGCTCGAACACCTCGTCATAGGGCACGTTGGCTTCGGCCAGCAGCACGTTCATGTGGCCGGGCATGCGGCCCGCCACCGGGTGAATGGCGTATTTCACCTCGACGCCTTCCTTCTTCAGGAGGTCGGCCATCTCGCGCAGCGCGTGCTGGGCCTGCGCCACCGCCATGCCGTAGCCCGGCACGATGATGACCTTGGAGGCGTTCTTCATGATGAAGGCCGCATCGTCCGCCGAGCCGAGCTTGGCCGGCTTCTGCTCGCCCGAGCCGCCGCCGGCCGCCGCGGTCTCGCCGCCGAAGCCGCCGAGGATCACCGAGATGAACGAGCGGTTCATCGCGTGGCACATGATGTAGGACAGGATCGCACCCGACGAGCCGACCAGCGCGCCGGTGATGATCAGCGCCGAGTTGCCGAGCGTGAAGCCGATGCCGGCCGCGGCCCAGCCGGAGTACGAGTTCAGCATCGAGATCACGACCGGCATGTCGGCGCCGCCGATCGGGATGATCATCAAGACGCCGAGCGCCAGCGCGATGATGGTGATCAGCCAGAAGTCGAGCGCGCTGCCCGACATCACCAGGCCGACGATGAAGAACACCAGCGCCAGCGCCAGCACGATGTTGATGACGTGGCGGAACGGCAGGATAATCGGCGCGCCGCTCATCCGGGCCGACAGCTTCAGGAACGCGATCACCGAGCCGGTGAAGGTCAGGGCGCCGATCGCAACCCCGAGCGACATCTCGACCAGGCTCTGCGGATGGATGTTGCCGGGCGTGCCGATGTCGAACGCCTCGGGCGCGTAGAACGCGCCGGCCGCGACCAGCACCGCGGCCATGCCGACCAGCGAGTGGAACGCGGCGACCAGCTCGGGCATCGAGGTCATCGGCACCCGGCGCGCGATGACAGCGCCGATGCTGCCGCCGATCGCGATCGCGACGATCACCAGCAGCCAGGCGATGCCATCGGCCGGCGGATGGCTCGCCAGCGTGGTGGCGACCGCGATCGCCATGCCGATCATGCCGAAGAAATTGCCCTGGCGCGACGATGCCGGGCTCGACAGGCCGCGCAGCGACAGGATGAACAGCACCCCCGCCACGAGATACAGAACAGCAGCCAGATTGGCGTTCATCTCAGGTCCCCCTTTGTCTTCGTCACCCCGAGGTGCACGCCGCTCACTTGGCTTTCTTCTTGTACATCGCCAGCATGCGCTGGGTGACCAGGAAGCCGCCGAAGATGTTCACGCAGGCGAAGATCAGCGCCACGAAGCCGAAGCCGCGGGCCCAGCCCGATCCGCTCGACACCATGCCGACGCCGACCGCGAGCAGCGCGCCGACCACGATCACCGAGGAGATCGCGTTGGTCACGCTCATCAGCGGGGTATGCAGCGCGGGGGTCACCGACCACACCACGAAATAGCCGACGAGCACGGCAAGAACGAAGATCGACAGCCGGAACACGAATGGATCGACGGCCTGCGCGAGATGCTCCATGGCTTCTCTCCTTACTTCGGCTGGAAGTTGGGATGGATGACGGCGCCGTCTTTGGTCAGCGCGGTGGCCTTCACCAGCTCGTCGTCCCAATTGACCGCGAGCGCCTTGCTGGCCTTGTCGACCATCGTCTCGATGAACGAGAACAGATTGCGCGCATACAGGCTCGAGGCCGAGGCGGCGACCCGGCCGGCGACGTTGGTGTAGCCGACGATCTTGATGCCGTCGGTCTCGACCACCTCGCCGGGCCTCGCGCCCTCGACATTGCCGCCGCGCTCGACCGCGAGATCGACCAGCACCGAGCCCGGCTTCATCGATTTGACCATCTCGCCGCTGACGAGCTTCGGCGCCGGACGGCCCGGGATCAGCGCGGTGGTGATCACGATGTCCTGCTTCTTGATGTGCTCGGCGGTCAGCGCGGCCTGCTTGGCCTGGTACTCTTTCGACATCTCCTTGGCGTAGCCGCCGGCGGTCTGCGCGTTCTTGAACTCCTCGTCCTCGACGGCGAGGAATTTCGCGCCCAAGCTCTCCACCTGCTCCTTGGTGGCGGGGCGCACGTCGGTCGCGGTGACGACGGCCCCGAGCCGCCGCGCGGTCGCGATCGCCTGCAGGCCGGCGACGCCGACCCCCATCACGAACACTTTGGCGGCCGGAATGGTGCCGGCGGCGGTCATCATCATCGGGAAGGCGCGGCCAAAGGCTTCGGCGCCCTCGATCACCGCCCGGTAGCCGGCGAGGTTGGCCTGCGAGGACAGCACGTCCATCACCTGGGCGCGGGTGATGCGCGGCATCAATTCCATCGCAAACGCCGACACGCCGGCGTCGGCCATCGCCTTCAGCGCGGCCTCGTTGCCGTAGGGGTCCATGATCGCGATCACGAGCGCACCGCGCTTGTACTTCGCCAGCTCGGAGGCCTCCGGCCGCTTCACCTTGATGACGATGTCGGCGTCCTTCAGCGCATCGGCGCTGACGGTGGCGCCCGCGGCCGCGAGCTCCGAATCGGGCAGCCCCGACTTGACGCCCGCGCCCGGCTCGACCGCGACCTCGGCGCCCAGCGCCTTGAACTTCTTGATGGTATCGGGCGAAACCGCAACCCGCGGCTCGGACGCATCGATTTCCTTGGCAACGGCGATCTTCACACTCACAGCACCACTCTTGAGAACCAACGAGGTCATTCACCAAATCCGCGATGCAAGCACGGCATATCCCAGAGGATCGTCCTCGATCCCAGGGTGGCCGCCCGCGTCGCAGGATTTTCCGGCTTGGCAACGCCGACGCATCAATCGCGCGGCGTCTCCAGCCCAAAGGAGACAATTCCGCCGGGCTCGAAGTCGGCTCATCGTTGCGCAAACTTGACGATCTCAGCACGAGCCTTTCGATCCCGCACCCTCATGAACGACGCGAGAAGCACCAGGCATTCGTCGGAACCCACCTCGTCCCTCGCTCGCGCCGCACCGCCCATGAGAGTCTCGTCATTCCTGCTCACCTGCCGTCATCCACCCAAGTAGGCAGATCGCACATGTTCATCGTCGATGAGATCCTTGCCGCTCCCGGAAAGAACGATCGAACCGGTCTCCAGAAGGTAGGCGTAGTCGCACATCTCAAGCGCCGAGTAGGCGTTCTGTTCGACCATCAAGACCGTCGTCCCGGATTTCCTGATGCTATCGATGATCGAGAACACCTGTTCGACGATGTTGGGCGCAAGGCCGAGCGATGGCTCGTCGAACATCATGAGCCTGGGCTTGGACATGATCGCGCGCCCGATCGCCAGCATCTGCTGCTCGCCGCCGGATAGTGTTCCCGCCACCTGATGCCGGCGTTCGGCCAATCGCGGAAACATCCCGAAGATCCGCTCCCGATCCGCCGCGATCTCCCGACGGTCGGAGCGCAGATACGCGCCCATGTCGAGATTTTCGTCGACGGTCATGTCGGGGAATACCCGCCGCCCTTCGGGGCAATGGGCGATTCCCTTGCTCAGGATTTCCCGCGCCGAGCACTTCGTAATGTCGTGGCCGTCGAACGTAATCCGTCCGGCCGCCGAAGGCAGGATTCCCGAGATCGCCCGCAACGTCGTGCTCTTGCCCGCACCGTTCGCTCCGATCAGAGCGACCAGCTGCCCCTGCCCGATCGACAAGGTGACGCCCTTGAGCGCCTCGACCTTACCGTATCGGCAAACAAGACCATTAATGTGCAGCATGCCGGCTGGCTCCTTCACCGAGATAGGCACGAATGACCTCGGGATTGCCGCGGATCGCCGCAGGCGGCCCTTCGGCGATGATGCGGCCGTAGTTGAGCACGACGATGCGATCGGAGACGCCCATGACCATGGGCACATCGTGTTCCACCAGCAGGATCGACATGCCGCGGCGGTGCAGCTTGTTGAGCAGTTCCATGAACCGGGCGGTTTCCGTCGCGTTCATGCCCGACACCGGCTCATCCAGCAAAAGCATTGATGGGTCTGTAGCCAGGGCAAGCGCAACGCCGAGCAGACGCTGGTCGCCGTAAGACAGCGACCCGGCGATCTCGTCGGCACGGCGCGCGATCCCGACGATCTCGAGCAGCTCATGCGCAAGATTCCTCAACTCCGCCTCCGCGCGCCCTTCGCGCGGTAGCGCGAGGAGCGTGTCCAGCAGCGTCGACCGGCTCCGTCGGTGCAAGCCGATCATCACGTTCTCGAAGACGGTCACGTTCTGGAACACGCTGGTGCGCTGGAAGGTCCGCGCCAGGCCGAGCGACGTGACTTCATGCGGCTTGAGGTTGCTGAGCGAGGTATTCTTGTAGCGCACCTCGCCCTTGGTCGGCCGCAGAAAGCCGGTGATGACGTTGAAGGCCGTCGTCTTGCCGGCGCCGTTTGGTCCAATCAGGCTGACAATCTCGCCCTGGTTGACGACGAAACTCATATCGGTGATCGCCGTCAGGCCGCCGAAGTGCACGGCGATATGTTCAACGGACAGAACCGGCTGCGGATCGGTGGAAGGCATGGTGTTCATGGCGTGTCGTGCATCTTGGCTTGGAGAGGCTCCGGATCGGCGCGGGTGCTAGGCGCTGCGAACCACTTCTCGACGGCAGGGACAATGCCCTTCGGCAACACGAAGACGATGGTGATCATCAGCAGGCCATAGAGGATCCACTGAATCTCGGGGGTAGCGAAAGAACGGGCGGCGACGGGAATGAAGCCGAAGATGAGCCCGCCGACGATGGGTCCCGCGAGGGTGCCCTTGCCGCCCGAGATCACCATGATCACCATCGTGACCGTGTAGAGAAACGCAAACACGTCGGGGTCGATGATCTTGAGGTAATGGGCGTAAAGGCTGCCGGCGGCCCCCGCGATGCCGGCCGAAAAGACCGCGGCCAGCACCAAATAGCGGGTGACGTCGATGCCGACCGAAACCGCGAGCGACTCGTTCTCCTTGAGCGCGATCATTGCGCGCCCGACGCGGGAATGAACCAGACGCTGGATGACGATGTAGGACACCACGAGCACAGCAAGCACGAGATAGTAGTTGGATTGCTTGCTGTAGAAGTCGAGATAGCCAATTCCGGGCACCCCCAGCGTCATCGGTGGGATCGAGGTCAAGGCGAGCGGCCCTTGGGTCAACTCGACCCAGTTTAGCGCGACCAGCCGGACGACTTCCGCAAAGCTGATGGTCACTATGACAAAGTAGGCACCCCGCACCTTGAAGGACAGCTTCCCGACGGCGTAGCCGCAGAGCGCTGCAACCAGGGTTCCGATCACAAACCCGGTCCAGACCGGCCAGGGCTCGTGAACCACACGGATACCGCCGATCAACTCGACATCGAAGCCCAGCGATACGAGAGCGCTGGTATAGGCTCCAATTCCAAAGAACGCGACGTGACCAAGGCTCAGCTGTCCGGTGTACCCGAGCAGGAGATTGAGGCTCATCGCCGCGACAATGAGGATACCCGTCGTGATGAAGGCGTTCAGCAAATACGGATCGTGCAGCCAAAGCGGGACGGATGCGAATGCGGCGAGCGCGATATAGGGGATCAATCGCTTCATCCGATCCGCTCCGCGCGTGCAAA
The DNA here is from genome assembly GCF_054063415.1 of Bradyrhizobium sp. USDA 4011. Lineage (NCBI taxonomy): Bacteria > Pseudomonadati > Pseudomonadota > Alphaproteobacteria > Hyphomicrobiales > Nitrobacteraceae > Bradyrhizobium > Bradyrhizobium sp. USDA 4011. The sequence continues at coordinate 6,542,176 of NZ_JBSSGG010000001.1, read as the reverse complement.
GAGGCCGGTCGGCTTGAAGAGAAGAACGACGATGATGATCAGAAAGCCCATGGCATCGCGGTAGCCCGACGAAACGTATCCGGCACCAAGCTCCTCTGCCAACGCCAGCAAGAAGCCGCCGATGGTGGCCCCGCCGATGCTGCCGAGACCGCCCAGGATGACGATGGCGAAAGCCTTCAGCGAAGCGAGATTGCCCATTTGCGGGGAGATGACGTAGACGGGCCCGAGCAATGCACCCGCCGCTGCCGCGAGGCTCGATCCGATTGCGAACGTAGCCATGTAGATGAACTGGATGTTGACGCCCATGAGCGAAGCAGCATCACGATCCTGGAAGGTGGCACGCATCGCCTTGCCGAGTTTTGTGCGGTTGATCAGGAGATAGGACACGCCGATCAGGGCAAGGGCAGCGCAGAAGACGAACAGGCGCAACCAGGACACCGAAATCGAACCAATGACGAGCGGAAGTTCCGGGAACGGCGTCGAAACTGACTTCGCGACACCACCCCAGATGAACTGCTCACCGTTCTGCATCACGATCATGGCGCCGATCATGACCAGCATGGTCGTATCGATGTCCGCGCCACGCATCGGGCGCAGCAAGACGACCTCGATCAGCGCACCGGCAAAGCAGCCCAGCACGACGGCCACGATCAGCGCAAGGAAGAAGTTCAGGCCGAGCATAACGCCGACGAAATACAGCGCATAGGCTCCGAAGGAGTAGAGCTCACCGTGCGCGAAATTGACCACGCGCATGATGCCAAAGATGAGCGTGAGCCCAATGCCCAGCAGCGCGTAGGTGCTGCCCAGAATGAGCGTGTTGACGATGTGTTGCAGAAGCTCGGTCATGCTGATTTTTTCGGCCGAAAGGCCGCTGATCCTCTCTTCGGAGCATGTTTAATGGACGAGGCAATGCCAAGGCGCCACCAATTATGGTGGCGCCTTCCGCGATCGTCGAGCTCAGGAGCCCGACAGGATGATCTTTTCGTTCTCGATCTTGATCAGATAGAGGTTGGGCATGCTCTGGCCGCTTTCCTTGCCGGTCGGCCCTTGCTTCTGGAACTTGATCTGACCATTCAGGCCGGGAAAGTCGGTCGTCCAAAGCGCATCGGTGATCGCCGCGGGCTCTGCCTTGCCGGCCCGCTGGATCGCATTGGCGATCGTGCGAATTCCGTCGTAGCCGCGGAAGCTCTCGGTCGCGCCGGCGGTCGCATAGCCACGCTTTTTCCACTCGCCGAGGAAATACTTGGTTGCTGCCGGATCCGGGGTCTTGTCCGGATACCAGGGCGCGAAGGTCGTCAGATGCATGGAGCCGTTCGCTGCGGCACCCGCCTGCTCGATCAGCTGATCCGGATTCTGCGAACCACCGGTGGTGACGATGCGCTTGGTGATGCCGAGCGCTGCGGCCTGCTTCAACACCAGGGTGAGCTGCTCGACCGCGGTCGTGACCATGATCGTGTCCGAGTCGGTTGCCTTGATCTTGGCAAGCTGCGCGCTCATGTCCTGTGCGGCCTGATCCATGATCTCCACGAGGCCGACCTGAATGTTCTGGGCCTTCATGATCTTGCCGAAGTCCTCGGCTGATCCACGGCCCCAGTCATTGTTGATGACGAGGAAGTCGGCCTTCTTGATGCCGAGCGACGGCATGATGGACTTGAACTCGGTCGCCTCGACCGACGACGGCGGCGAGATACGGAAGATGTAGGAATTGCCCGACGTCGTGATCTTGCTCGAGGAGGAGGTCTCCACCACCATCGGGACCTTGTATTCCATGAGCTTCGGCATCACCGCGAGCGTCAGGCTCGAGCCCCAGGCGCCCATGATCACAGGCACCTTGTCGCCGGTGATCAGCTTCTCGGCGACGGCCGCGGCCTCCGTCGGATTGCTCTTGTTGTCTTCGATGACCAGCTCGATCTTGCGACCGAGCAAGCCCCCCTTGGCATTGATTTCGTCGGCGGCAATCTTTGCGCCATTCACGACATAGGTACCGGAAGCGGCGAACGGACCGGTGAGCGGCTCATTGACACCGATCTTGATGGTCTGCGCCGCCGCGCCCGTCGCCAGGGCGGTCGACATCGCCGCGGCGAGGGCCGCGCCCTTAATCAATCCGTGTGCTCGCTTCATCTTTCCTCCTGTGCTCGCATGAGCCATGCCTAGGGAACGAAACACCAGTGCAGCGCGCCAGCTTATGGGTGCTGGCCATTCGTCACCGCCAGGATGATCCTATCATCCTATTCTTAGTATCTTAAAGATACTTCTAATCCGTCGTCAAGCAGGCGCCCTGCTGTATTTTTGTTTTCGCGGTGCCCTCATTTGACGCAGCCGCTCATCATTTGCGCGATTGCTTTCGCCTAGACCAATTTCGAAGCTCCTTCGACGGACACGATGCCGCGCGTGTCGATCAAGCGTTCGCCAAATTCGCTTCCTTGTTGAACTCGATGGTGAGTTGATCCCATTCGCCCAGACTGTCCTGAATTTTGCTCCAGAAGGACTGCGAACGGCGCCGCTCGAAATCGGCGACTGAAACCCCCTGCTGCTCGACCCAGGTGTAGTAGCCGAGGTTGAAGACGGCCCGGCGCGAATGCTCCGTCAGCTCAACGACATTGTCGGAGGCGGCGCCGAGCAGGCAGGCGCCGAAGATTTCGGCGGCGTTCACCTGATCAAGGCCACGCGCGTAGTGCTTCTCTTCGAACTGCCTGCGTTCGCTGCCGTACATGGAAGCGCTGTCCGTCGCCACGGTGACAATGGCCTTCTCGGGCCCGTAGTTCATCTGCTTGGCCAGCTTGATCGAGGCGATGATGTTGGCGAGCCCGGAGATGCCGATATGGTCAAAGGCGCGCATAAGCGCGGGTTCGAGACCGCGGCGCGTCTCGAGATAATCCCGGCCCGCTCGCGAGCCGAACAGCAGGTTGAGCTGGTCTGTGGTTAGGTCCGAGACCCCGACGACGAAGTCGAGGTTCATGACATTGTGAATGAGCGGAATGTGCTTGTCGCCGATCCCCTGAATGTTGTGCTCGCCATAGCCATTGTTGAGCATCGTCGGACACTCAAGCGCCTCGACCGCTACGACTTTCGAGCCCCAGCGTCTCTTGAGAAAATCACCCGCGGCGATCGTTCCCGACGATCCGGTTGCCGAGACGAAAGCCGCCAATTCGTGATTGTCGTCCTGGTTGAACGCCTTGAAGGCATCTTCCGCCGCCCGCCCCGTGCATTCATAATGGATGAGGTAGTTCGAGAACGACGAGAACTGGTTGAGAATGACGTTGCTGTCGTCGCGCCTGAGCTCCGCGCACTTGTCGTAGATCTCCTTGACGTTGCTCTCGGTGCCGGGTGTCCGGATGATATCGCCTGGGTCCGTCACCCACTTCTCGAGCCACTCGAAGCGCTCGCGACTCATCCCTTCTGGTAAGACGGCAACGCCGCGACAGCCGAGGATCCGCGAAACGGCGACGCCGCCGCGGCAATAATTGCCGGTGGAGGGCCAGACAGCCTTCTGTTTGGATGGATCGAAGCGCCCCGTCACGAGCTGCTCGATCAAGGCGGCATACGCCGGCAGGACCTTGTGCGCGCCGATCATCGGAAAGCGATCGCCGAGCAACACGATGATCTTGGCATCGACGCCCGATATCTCCTTTGGCAGCACGATATGGCCCGGTACCAGGTCCCTGCCCCTGCGGTCTTCCGCATTGTACCAGTGCATGCGCCAGAGGTTCGCGGCGCTCGGCTCATCCGGCCCGACCGCCGCAATGTCCTCCCATACCCTGGCTGACGGAAGCGGCGGGTGCGCGAGCTGCGAGAAGGTCGGCAGCTTCAGGTTAAGTTTGCGCGCTTGCGCCGCGGCTTGCCGCCAGCCCTTCCTGTCGACAACATTCGGCTCGATTACAAACGCCATTTCCAGTCATCCCTGTTAATCTCACCGCCTCGCCCGGGTCCTTTAGCACCCGCGGATCGCATGCCCGTGCCGGTCTGCCGCTCATGGACCGCGTCAAATGAACGCTGCCTCCGAACGTCATCCGCGACGCCATACGTCGTCGTGCGCTGAAGCGGCACACGGCCTGCCGAAATGATGATCGATTCGAGCGCCTGCGGCGTCATTTCCTGGCCGTGCGAGGCGCCGGCCGACCGCGAGATACTCTCGTCCATCAGCGTGCCGCCGAGGTCGTTAACACCGGCCGAAAGGCAGTGCCGCAGCCCCTCCGGTCCCATCTTGACCCAGGACGCCTGGATATTGGTGATGTGCGGGTTGAGGACGAGGCGCGACACCGCATGCATCAAGATCGCCTCGCGGAATGTCGGCCCCGGTCGCGCCCGGCCCTTGAGATAGACCGGCGCTTCCATGTGAACGAACGGCAACGGCACGAGCTCGGTAAATCCGCCGGTCTCCGCCTGCAAGCGCCGCAGCCGGAGCAGGTGCCTCGCCCAATGGTCGTAACGCTCGATATGGCCGAACATGATGGTGGCCGTCGATCGGAGCCCGATCGAGTGCGCCGTGCGCATGACGTCGAGCCACTGCTGGGTCCTGATCTTGTCCGCGCAGAGCGTCTCGCGTACCTCATCGTCGAGGATCTCGGCGGCCGTTCCCGGCAGCGTGCCCAGGCCGGCCGCCTTCAGCTCCTGCAGGAATTCGGCAACCGAAATGCCCAGCGTGTGCGCGCCTTGATGGATCTCGAGCGGCGAGAACGCATGGAGGTGCATGGACGGGACGGCGCCCTTCACGGCCCGACAGATATCCAGATACTTCTGCCCCGTATAGGAAGGATGGATGCCGCCCTGCATGCACACCTCGGACGCGCCGCGGTCCCAGGCCTCGGTGACCCGCTGCGCAACTTCGGACATCTCGAGGTCGTAGGGACGCCCGCGCAGATTCTCGCTCATCTTGCCCTTCGAGAAGGCGCAGAACTGGCATTTGAAGGAGCAGATGTTGGTGTAGTTGATGTTGCGACATACGACGTAGGACACCACGTCGCCGTTGACGCTGCGCCGCAGTTCGTCGGCCGCCCGGCAAATGCCGGTGAAGTCGTTCTCGTGAGCGCGGAACAGCCCGACGATCTCGCCCTCCGAAAGCTCATCGCCGCGCTGGGCCTTGGCAACGACTGACGTGACCTCGCTGCCGTGCGCGCTGCGCGGAGCGGATTTCAGCCACCCGAGCTCGCGCGATGGAAGCCCACCGATGTGCCCGGGGTGCCAGTCGTCGCTGCGAGGAAATCCATCGCCATCGATGCGATCGAGGACCGACTTCAGCAGCTTGTTGTCGAGCCAGCGCGACGGATAGCGCGCGAAGCTCGGATAGATCGGCAGCCGCTTCTCGAGCCGCTTGCCGGTTGACCGCGTTGCAGCCTCCAGGAGCCGCAGATGCGGCCACGGTGCTTCGGGATTGACGTGGTCCGGCGTAACGGGCGACACGCCGCCCCAATCGTTGATCCCTGCCGCAACGACGCGTCCCAGGGCCGCCGGGCTCAAGTTCGGCGGCGCCTGAATGTTCATCTCCGGCTCGAATATCAGGCGGGCGACAGCGATGGTCCAGAGATGATCGTCCACGGATGGCGCCGGCGCATTAGCCATGCGCGTCCCAACCTTCGGCCGGAAGTTCTGGACGATGATCTCCTGCAGATGCCGATGCGCATCGTTCAGGTCCCGCAGCGCGAGCAATGCATCGATCCGTTCGGCCCTGGTCTCCCCGATGCCGATCAGGATTCCGGATGTGAGCGGAATGGCCTGCTCACCGGCAGTCTTGATCGTCTGAAGCCTGACGGCGGGCACCTTGTCCGGCGATCCGAAGTGGGGGCCGCCCTTCGCGCAAAGCCGATCGGACGCGGACTCCAGCATGATCCCCTGCGAGACCGATACCTTGCGCAGCATGGCCAGGTCGAGCTCGCTCATGATCCCGGGATTGACGTGAGGGAGCAGGCCGGTTTGCTCGAAGACGGCCCTGGCGACTTCGGCGAGATACGACAGCGAGGATTCGTGGCCCAGCCTTGTCAGCTCCTCACGCGCGACGCGGTAGCGAAGCTCGGGCTTGTCGCCGAGCGTAAACAGCGCCTCGTGACAGCCGGCCTCCTTGCCCGCCTTGGCGATGGCGACCGCCTCCTCGATCGAGAGATACGGCTTCACGTTCGAACGCGGCGCGTGGGCGAACGTGCAGTAGTGACAGACATCGCGGCAAAGCTGGGTGAGCGGGATGAACACCTTGGGCGAATAGGTGATGACATCGCCGTGCGCGGCATCCCTTCGCCTGGCGGCGGCCATTAGGAGTTCATCAATGTCAGCAAGATCGATCAGCTCGTAGGCTTCGCTTCGGGACAGGCGGCGGTCGAACGGGAGATTCAAGACGGACGTCATCAGAACAGCCTCACGGGAACGGGATGGTCGTCGATGCCGAAGCGCTCGGCAATTTTGAGCTCATCAAGAAACGAACCTGTCGTTCCGAGGTCTTGCGACGAGACCAGATACGGACCAAAATCGATTGGGCAGTCGATGTCCTTGCCGATGCCATGCGACTTGAACACGCTGCAGCTCAGTTGTCGCTGCCGCGCCAGAGCACGGTGCGCGCGGAAACTGTCTTCGCCAAATCGAGGCTCCAGCATGTCGGGTGACCGCATCGCCAGGGCATTTGTGCCGCCGTCGTAAAGTGCGGGTACGAGCACGATCGGCGTGTGGTCCAGCAACCGGATGACGTGGTCGAAGTCCTCCGGACGGGCGAACGGAATATCGGCGGGGACGACAAGAACCCGCCGCCCGCATGGTTGCAACGCATCGAGGCCACGTCGCACCGCGGCATTGACGCCGGTCTCGACCTCATCAAAGATCATGGCCGCGCCGAAGCGCTTGGCGATCGCAAACGCTTCCGGATCGGCGCTCACCACGGCGATGCCGGCCAGCGAGCGCGTATCCCGCAGGTTTCCGAGAACATCGCACAACATGGCTTGCGCCAGCTGTGTGCGCTCGGTCGCCACCAGGATGTCGCCCAGCCTGCTCTTTGCTTGACTGAACCGCTTGACAGGCACCAGGGCCCAGGTTACCGAATCGTCCATCGCTTCGCTCAGCTGTTTAGTCGATCAAGAAATCCGAGACACTGCCGTGCCAGCTCAACGCGCTCATCCTTCGAGTGCATGATCGCGTTCGTCACATGCACGGGAATGCCCATCGCATCGGCGTCGGCCTGGTCTTCGCGATCCATCACCAGACCATCGAGGAAGCCATAGTGCCTGACAATCGAGGCGCAGTTGGTCGCGACGCCGAGCTCGCTCATGATCTTTGCGGTCGGTCCCTTGATGGCGCGGCCGCCGACCAGCGGCGAGATTGCAACGATGGGAGCCTTCGCCGCGTCCAAGGCTGCCCGGATGCCGGGTACAGCCAGGATCGGATCGATGCTGAGATACGGGTTCGACGGACAGACAATGACGGCATCGGCGGCACCGATGGCCCGCAATGCGGCGTTGGTCGCCGTTCCACCGCTCGGGCTCTGGAATTCGATCTTCCGCACTTCGGGCCGCGCTTGGAGCTCGACGAAATAGCGTTGAAACGCGAGCTTCTGATCGGCCGTCACGACGATCGTCGCAAACGGATCGTCGGTCATCGGCAGGATGCTCGCCTCAATGCCGAGATGCGATGCAATCCTGCCGGTGAAATCGGTCAAGGTCACGCCGGCGCTCAGCGCGCGGGAGCGCAGGACGTGCATGGCAAGATCGCGGTCTCCTAAACGAAACCATGTCTCGCCCTTCAGGCCGCCAAGCGCCTCCATGAAGTTCCAGCTTTCGCCGGCTCGCCCCCAGCCACGCTCTTCGTCGGCAAGCTCGCCCAGCGTATAGACGACCGTGTCGATGTCCGGCGAGATCGTGAGACCAAGATGCTCGAAATCGTCGCCGGTGTTGACGATGACGGCGAGCTTGGCGCCCAGCAGGCGATTGAGACCATGGGCAAGCTTGGCGCCCCCGACCCCGCCGCAAAGCGCAACAACGTTGAGGTCAGCGCCACTCATCGAAACATGTCCTGGCTCTTGGGTCGCGCGAGCGCGGCCGCGGGTGAGACCGGACCATCAAGCGTGAGGCCACGGACGAGAATGATCGGCATCCCTTCGCCCGCCTGCCCCATCAGGAGCGAGGCCGCGCCGGCGATCTCATCGGCGATGGCGATCTCGGTGACTCGCATCGCCCGGCCGAACATGTCAGGGACGCCGATTTGGCTCAGCAGCGAGGGAATGCCGGCGGCGCCGATCGCCACGCCGACGACACCATTGCGCCAGGGACGGCCAAAGCTGTCGTTGATGATGATTCCAAGATTGAGGTCGCCCGCGGCGTCCAGCGCGACCTTCAGCCTCTGCGCGGATCCGTCCGGATCTTTGGGCAGCAGCAGGACGCGCTCCTCGCCTTCACGGTGTTCGATGTTCGATTGATCGATGCCAGCGTTGGCCATGACGAAGCCGAGCCGGTGCGCGGCGATGACGACGTTCGGCCGCGTCTTGACGACCTCGGAGGATTCGCGCAGCACGACCTCGAGGAAGCGCGGATCCTTGCCGACCGTCGCCGCGAGTTCGAGCGCCGCCGGGGAAGGTTCGACGTCGTTCAGCCGAACGTACCGCCCTTCCGATTTCGAGACGATCTTCTGCGCAATGACGAGGATGTCGCCCCGCTGCAGCTCAAGCGACATCCCGGCGAGACCCTGACTGATGAGCGCGGCAAGATCCTCGCCCGGCTCGACGCGCCGAATGTCCTGCAGGGCGATGTATTCGACTCGCGCGTCCACAGGCATGGATCAGGTACCCGGGCGAGCGGACAGGCCGGTGATGCGGATGCCGGCGCCGGGCACCTTGTAGCGCCGATTGATCCCGATCAGCACGGATGTGAGCGCCTCGGCCGCCGCCGAGTTCGCCAGCACGCCGCCGTCGATGCCGGCGGATGCAACTTCGTTCGCGAGACCAATGACGACGTCGCGTGCCGCCTTGTCGTCGCCAAAGACCAGAACGTCGCAATCCGCCCGGCTGCCCTGGTGCAGCTTGGTCGCGCCCACATTGTGGAAGGCGGAGACGACCCGCACGCCGGGTCCGAGCAACTGCTGCGCGATCTGCGCGGCCGAGCCGGCGGACGGAAGCTGGACGACGGACACTTTCGGCGGCACCAGCGGGACCGCGGCATCCACGACGATCTTGCCCTGGACCACGTCCTTGACTTCGTTCAGCGTCGCGTCATGGCTCGCGAACGGCACGGCAACGACCACGATGTCGGCAGCCCGCGCGGCGGCGGAATTGTCGTCACCCGCGACGTCGCCGGTCATGGTCTGGGCCGCGCTCCTCGCTTTCTCCGCGGAGCGTGAACCGAGAATGACTTTGTAACCGGCCGCAAGCCAGCATTTCGCGAGGCCGGATCCCAAGTCACCGGTTCCTCCAAGGATGGCAATCGTCGGTTTCGTGTTCATGTCTCGGTGGCCTTTCCGGGATTAGTCGAGGGGCATTTCGGTGAGTGGCACGAGCTTGACGCCGGCCTTCTCGAGGCCTTCCCGCACCGCACGGGCCGTGGCGACGCCGGTGGGCTCGTCGCCATGGACGCACAGCGAGTGGACCTTGCATTTGATCTTCTTGCCGTTGCGGGAGGTGATTGTGTTGTTCAGCACCATATCGAGCACCTGCCGGGTGGCGACCGCCGCATCCTTGATGACCGAGCCCGCGATCTTGCGCGATGTCAGATTGCCGTCGTCGTCGTACTGGCGATCGCAGAAGCCTTCGATTGCGACGGGAAGCCCCAGCTTGCGGCCGGCCTTCTCCATCTCGGACCCCGCGAGAGCCACATAGATGATGCGCGGATCGACGGCCTTGATGGCGCGGCCGATGGCGAGCGCGTATTCGGCGTCTTCGGCCGCCATGTTGTTGAGCGCGCCGTGCGGCTTGAGGTGGGTGACCCGCTCGCCTTCGTAAGCCGCCATCGCCTGCAGCGCGCCAATTTGATATGCGACCATGTATTCGAGGTCATCGGGGCGCATATCGATGCGCCTGCGCCCGAAGCCCCAGAGATCGTTGAAACCGGGATGAGCACCGATCGTGACACCGAGGCGCCTGGCTTCGCGCACGACGTTGCGCATCACCCGCGGGTCACCGGCGTGAAAGCCGCAGGCGATATTGGCCGATCCGATGATCTTGAGGATTCCGGCATCGTCACCGACGTCGTAGGCGCCGAACCCTTCGGCCATGTCGGCGTTCAAGTTGATCGATATGGTCATCCGTCACCTCGTCTGCTTGAGCTATAACGTACTATCGTTAGGATGACAATCTGTTTCGCAAGCAATACTTCCCGTTTTTCCGAAGATCGGCTGGAGCGACGACAGGAGGCGATCGTCTCACAGATCGCCGTTGAACTATCATCCCAATGATAGTATGTATCTTCAATCCTGGCAAGCTACGCTGCCCCGATGGCGACACGTCCGATCAGCGGCGGCAACTCCCATCAAACAACTCATCGCGAAGGCCGGTTCGAATGTTCCTGTCGAATACAAGTTCATCTCACGACCAACCGCTCGACCCGGCGGATGCCGCCACGCTGGCGCGTGAAGAAGCGAGCGAAGTCGAGCGCTTTCTCACCTTCCGACCGAACCACGCGGAAACGCCGCTGCGATCGCTGCCGGCGCTCGCCCGCGAATTCGAGGTGAAGTCCATCCATATCAAGGACGAATCGCATCGGCTCGGCCTCGGCAGCTTCAAGGCTCTGGGCGGATCTTACGCCGTCGTCAGGCTACTGCTGGAGCATGCCAGCAACAAGCTGGGCCGCGCGGTGGATATCAGCGAGATCGGGACGCCTGCGATACGCGAGATCGCGCGCGGCCTGACGGTCGGCTGCGCCACCGACGGAAATCATGGTCGATCGGTCGCGGCCGGCGCGCAGATGGTCGGAGCCAAGGCGGTCATCTTCGTGCATTCCGGGGTCACGGATGAGCGCGTGCAGGCGATTGCCCGCTTCGGCGCGGAAATCGTGCGGGTGCCCGGCACCTACGACGACTCCGTCGCGGTCGCCGACAAGGTCTGCCAGGACAATCATTGGATCGTCGTCTCGGATACGTCCTGGCCCGGCTATGAGCGCATCCCCGGACTGGTCATGCAGGGTTATACGGCGATGTTGAACGAGATCCTTCGGCAGCAGCCGGAGGCGCCCACCCACGTCTTCATCCAGGCCGGCGTCGGCGGCCTCGCGGCCGCGGTCGCCGGTTACTTTGATGTCGTCTTTGGCAAGAGCCGGCCGACATTCGTGGTCGTCGAGCCCGAACGGGCCGCATGCCTCTATCAAAGCGCCGTCGCGGGCGCGCCGATCAAGATCGCCCATGGCGAGCCGACGATCATGGCCATGCTGGAATGCTACGAGCCTTCTCTTGTTGCCTGGCGTATCCTGTCGCGGAAGGCGGACGCGTTCATGATGGTCGGCGAAGAGGGGGCCGCAGCAGCGATGCGCCGCCTCGCGCGCCCGACCGGCGACGATCCGGCCATCGTGGCCGGCGAAAGTGGCGCTGCAGGATTGGCCGGCCTTTGGCGTGCCGCCAAGAGCAGCGCCGCGCGTGAATCGCTGGGCTTGAACCAGGCGTCGCGCGTGCTGCTGATCAACACTGAAGGTGCGACCGACCAGAAGCGCTACACGGAGATCGTGGGCGCTTCGCCGGCCAGCATCCTCGCCTAGCGCGGATTCGGAACGAGCCTTACGCCCGCTCCTTGTCAGGCCTTCGTTCGCTTCTTCGACTTTTCGAGAAGATCGGAGCGGAGCGCGAAGCAACTGCGGTGATAATGGATATTGGCGACATAGACGGCGATGCCGTTGCTGTCGACCAACACCAGGCGACAATCGGCGGTTGGCTCGCCGAGGCCGATCTTGAGCAGTTCGGCCGTTTCGGGATCGGCCACGCCGATCGTCACGACCTGATAAGCATGGGCGAGCGTTATGTCGTCCATCTCCATGATTTTCGTCAGCGCGGCCGTGTGGGTGAAGCGCCTGCGGTCCTTGAGATAGAGGTTGCGCGCCAGATGGAGGTTGACGACCGAAAACGGCTCGTCCTCGTTGTATTGCACGCTTCTGAGAAAAGCGTAGCCGGCGGCGGGACGGCCTTCATGCGCGGCGAGCCGGGGCGGATCCGCATTCTCCTCGACATAGACGCGCTTAAGGACGTTGTTCCTGACGGAATCGACCATCGACTCGAAATCATTGGCCAGGTTCAGCCAGTGACGATTCTTGGGTCTTCCAGACACGAACGTCCCGCGTCCCTGCTGTGCGTCGAGGAGCCCCTCGTTGCGCAACATCTCGATCGCCTGCCGGATCGTGACGCGCGCGACGCCGAATTCGGTTTCGAGCTCCTCGATGGTCGAGATCTTGTCGCCCTCTTGCCATCGCCCGGACTCGACCCGTTGGCGCATGACCGATGCAACCTGCACGTAGAGGGGGACCCGGCTGCGCTCGTAATTTGGGACTACCTTATTCATGATAGTAAGATAGTCCATTTCATCGCCAAAGGCGAGTTTTTATCGCCGAACAACTAGGATCGTCGCAAGAGCCATCGAAGCGCTCGTCTCACATAATCCAACGCCATCGATCGCATGAGCGCGCCGGCGTCGAATTCCCTAACCATAGCCGGCTCGCCCTCGCCCCCACCCGATCGATGGGAGAGCCGCGTCTCGAGGTTCTGGACAAAGACAGCGATGATTCGTCCGGCCACATCCTGGATCAAGCCAGAGCGGCTGAACTGCGCCAGGGCCCCGGTCAAGGTGAAGCCAATGCTGAGATCGACCCTGGTTTGGTTCTCCACGTCACCCGGCTTGACGGCATAGCCGATCAAACCGCGGGTTGAGGAGTTGCTGCGCCTGTCCTTGCCTGCGCCGACAATCGTGCCCGTGCGGGTCGCATCATCGCGGGTCACATCGGCGACGCCTTGGAATTCGGCAGAGATCGGCCCGACCTTGATCTTGATCTGGCCGTCGACGTGACCGTCCACCGGCTCTCCGGCCAGCGATGCGCCCGGCAGACAGGCTGCGACCGCGCCGATGTCGGAGAAGAAATTCCAGACGTCATCGACCGGATGTCCGACGGTGAAGCTCTGCGTCAAGGTCGTTTGCGGCTTCCAGCTCGTATCCCTGAGCGAGGCTGCCGCCGCTGCCGGGGCTTCGGCCGTTTTCGCCGCTGGTGCGACGTTTGCCTTGGGCCGAACGGAGGCCGCGGCAACCGCGGTCGCGTTGCCGGAGCCCGAAGGCCCAAGACGCGTCCGGTTTCCGTTTGGAATCGCCGCGATCCCTCGCGCCCTGCGATCTGCGATCACACCCTGGATGGCACGGACGATGCCGACATAGCCGGTGCAGCGACAAAGGTTTCCGCTCATGGCCACACGAATATCGCGCTCGCTGGGGTCCTGCATGCGCAGCACGACATCGCGCGCCGACACAACCATTCCCGGCGTGCAATAGCCGCATTGCAGGCCGTGCTCCCTCGTGAAGGCCGCGCGCAGCTCGCGCGTGATCTCGTCGTCGTCGAGTCCCTCGATCGTCGTGACGTCAGCCTCCTGGCAAGCCAACGCGAAGGTGATGCAGGAGCGCGTGGGCACACCATCGACAAGCAGCGTGCATGCGCCGCAGACGCCGTGCTCGCAGCCCAGATGGGTGCCGGTCAGATTGAGCTTCTCGCGGAGAAAGTCCGCAAGATGCGTCCGCGGCTGGATCTCCGCGCTGACGGCGCTCCCGTTGACGTTGAGGTTGCAGGTGCTCATTGCGGCCGTGCCTGCTCGATCGCGCGGCGCAGCGCGGCGACATGGGTTTGCTTGTCCAGGGGATCGACCATCCCTGCCTTCTCCAGAATCTCGCCGACGGCCCCGCCGTCGAAACTGTCGCTCGGACGCGGCGCGCGGCCGTCGCCGATCACATTGCTCGCCTTGGCAATGACGATCGGACGGCTCTCCGTCGCGCCGATCACCGCGCGGCTGATGCCGCGATCGGGGTCGGTCATGAAGGCGCCGATCGCATGGGCAAATTCGCCCGTCTTGCGGCAGCTCTTGTAATAGCCCCAGCGCGCCGATTTGCTCAGTCGCGGCACCATGACGCGAACGAGAACTTCGCCAGGACGCAGGTCGGCCTCGAGGGCGCCGACCATGTAGTCCTCGACGGCCACGGTGCGCTCTCCGGCCGGGCCGCGCAGCACGACTTTCGCCCCAACCGCGGCGAGGATCGAGTGCCAGTCGGCCGACGGATCGGCATGCGTCAAGCTTCCGCCGATGGTGCCGCGATTGCGCACCGCACGATAAGCGATGCCGTTGGCCACCGTCGGCAGCGCACCGCGCGTGACGTCGGTGACACGGAGGTCCTCGATATCGGCATGCGTGACGCACGCCCCGATCGAGATTTCGTCCGCGCCGTCACTGAAACAGCGGAGCTCTTCGATCCCGGTGAGGTCGACGATCAGATCGGGCTGCACGAGCCTGAGGTTCAACATCGGCCCGAGCGACTGGCTCCCCGCCATCATCTTGACGGTTCTGCTATCGTCCGCGATGAGCCTGATCACCGCATCGACCACATCGGGACGTGCATAGTCGAAATTGACAGGTTTCACGCCGGCAACCCTTCCGCCAGTTCGGGCGCCTTCTCCTTGCGGCTCTCGGCTGCGGCCCGAATGGCCTCGAGAACACGCCGTGGCGTCATTGGCGTGTGCAAGACCTGCGCACCGAGAGGCCGCAATGCGTCATTGACCGCATTGCCGATTGCTCCGGGAGGCGCAATAGCACCGCCCTCGCCGATGCCTTTGACACCGAACTCCGTATACGGCGCCAACGTCTCCATGTGGCCAAGCTTGGGCGCGGGCACCTCGGTCGGGCCCGGCAGCAGATAGTCGGCAAAGGTCGACGCGAGCGGCTGCCCCGACGTATCAAAATTCATCTCTTCATACATTGCGGTGCCGATGCCTTGCGCCAGCCCGCCATAGATTTGCCCATCGACAACCATCGGGTTGATCAGCTGACCACCATCTTCGACGACGACGTAGTCGATCAGCTCGATATCGCCCAACTCCGGATCGACCGCGACCACCGCAATATGGGTCGCGTAGCTGAACGTGCCTGAATCACGCGCCGGCTTGTAGCCGATGGTGACCTCCAGGCCCCTCGGATCGACGGTTGCCGGCAGATCCTGCGGCCGGCGATACCAGGTGTGCGCGATTTCATCGATCTTCACGCTGTTGGATGGACCAACCACCGCGCCGTTCTCGAGCTTGACGTTCTCGACCTCGGTCTGCAGCAGATGCGCGCCGATGCCCTTGATGAGCTTGGCGAGTTCACGCGAGGCCGTCGCAACGGCGCCGCCGGACATCACCGCGCAGCGCGATCCCCAGCTGCCCGTCGAGTACGGCGTGTACTCGGTGTCGCCGTGAACCAGCTTGATGCGCGCGACGTCGATGCCAAGGATCTCGTGCGCGACCTGCGGAAGCGTGGTCTCCATGCTCTGGCCATGCGAATGCGCGCCGATGCGCAGCTCGAGGCCGCCGTCGGGGGTCATGCGGGCGGTCGCCTGCTCGTGTCCCGGAACCATCGGGATGCCCCAGCCTGCGTAGACCGACGTGCCGTGCGCGCCCTGCTCGCAATAGACTGAAAGGCCGACGCCGATCAACCGACCGTCCGGCTCGCCCTTCTTTTGGCGTGCGCGGAGACCGGCCAGATCAATCTTTGCCAGAGCCTGCCGCAGCGATTCCGGATAATTTCCGCTGTCGAAGTGCTTCTTGGTGATGTTGTCGAACGGCATCTGCTCCGGCCGCACCAGGTTCTTGAGCCTCACCTCGTACGGCTCGAGACCGCATTCGTGGGCGATGGCATCCATCATCAGTTCGATCGCATAGCAAACCCCGGTTCGGGCAACGCCGCGGTAAGGCAGGATCGGGCACTTGTTGGTGGACACCGACCAGGTGCGGCAGCGATAGGATGGAAAGTCGTACGGGCCGGGCAGGATGCTGGCGATCTGCGCGGCCTCCAGGCATGCCGAAAACGGATAGGACGAGTAGGCGCCGGAATCGACCGAGGCCTCGCACTCGACACCGCGCAACTTCCCGTCGCGATCGGCATAGACGGTGATGTTATAATGATGCTCGCGGCAGTTCGCGCCCGCCGTCAAATGCTCGCGACGATCCTCGATCCAACGCACGGGATAGCCGCAGCGCATGGCGAGCCAACCCAGACAAACATCCTCCGTCAGCACGATACCCTTGTAGCCGAAGCCGCCGCCGACATCGGGCGAGACGATGCGGATCTTCAGCTGCTCGAGATTGAGGCATTCCGACAGGCCGTTGCGCACGATGTGCGGTTGCTGATTGCCGGTGTAGAGGACGAGCTGGTCCACCCGCTTGTGCCACACCGCAACCGTGCCGCGGCCCTCCATCGGCGCCATGCTCTGCCGCGCGGTCGATATCTCGCGCGTGATCTTGATCGGAGCGTCGTAGGCCGCTTCCATGTTGATGTCGACAAACGTCTCGAGGAAGACGTTGTCGCCCCACTCTTCGTGCACCAGGGCGGAGCCCGGACGCCGCGCCAGCAGCATGTCGTGCACGGCCGGCAATTCCTCGAAATCAACTTCGACCGCGGCCGCAATGTCCTCGGCTTCCGCGCGGGTATCGGCGACGCACATCGCGATCAATTCGCCGACTTGACGGACCTTCTCGAATGCGAGGATCGGCTGGTCGGAAGGCTTGAAGCCCGGCAGTCCGGACACCGCGCGAATAGGCCGCGTATCGGCCGCGATATCTGACGCAATGAACACGCTTCTGCGGAGATGCGGCGGGATGCGAATGTCCTTGATCCGCGCATGTGCAAGCGGACTACGGACGAACGCAACGTCGCGCATGCCGGGCAAGCGAATATCGCCGACATATTCGCCCCGTCCGCGGAGAAAGCGATCATCTTCCTTTCGGGAAATGGAAGCTCCAACGCCCTGCTTTGCCACTCCGTCTCCCCTCTTGTCGTCCGTGTCCGGAGCGATCGACGGCTCGAACAATCATTCTATTATCGCAACGATAGCATCACTAGGATTAAGCGTCGAGTCTCGAGAACTCTTCCGCATGCGACAATAGCGAGTTCGCACCACCGACGCCGCCAAAAAAGGAGGGGCCCAAACCATGGGCCCCTTCCAGATCGAGCCGGCCCTCGATTACTTGGTTGGGGCGGAATTGCACCAGTCGTGGATGCTGAGCGCCATGACCTTGATGGCCGTCAGATAGTCATCGATCGACACATACTCGTCGTTCGCATGCATGACCGCCGTCGAGCCTGGTCCGAAGATCACGGTTGGCGTGTTCGCGTACTTGTTCAAGAACCGCGTGTCCGCCGCACCCTGACGCCCCGAGATCGTCGGCTTCTTGCCGGTCACTTCCGTATAGACGTCGCAGACGGTCTGCACGATCGGATGCTGGACCGGAATCTCCGAAGCTTCGGCGTCGTAGCCGACGAACTTCACCACGGGAGGATGGTCCTTCATCCAGGGATCCTGAGCCGCAACCTCGGCGAT
This sequence comes from Bradyrhizobium sp. USDA 4011, assembly GCF_054063415.1. Lineage (NCBI taxonomy): Bacteria > Pseudomonadati > Pseudomonadota > Alphaproteobacteria > Hyphomicrobiales > Nitrobacteraceae > Bradyrhizobium > Bradyrhizobium sp. USDA 4011. Next base: position 6,524,691 of record NZ_JBSSGG010000001.1, on the reverse strand, counting down.
CTTCTTGACGAGACTCTGCTTGACGCCCTCGTGGTCCTCGCTCGGAACCGTGCCGATCGATCCCTTCAGGACGGCGCTCGCCGGGAAGGCGCTCGGATAATTGCCGGCCTGGAAGCTGCCGATGATGCAGGGCAAGGAATCGATGGCGCTCGGGTAGAGCGCGTGCTTGACGTTCGCGACGCGCTCGTCTTCCAGCTCCTGCACGGCCTTCACGATCTTGTTGCCGAGCTCAATGGCGCTGATGCCAAGGTAGCGCTGCTGGATACCGGCGGGCTTGCCTTCGATGTCGATCTGGAACCAGATGCGCCCGATGCAGGCCGGCTGGACGAACAGGTCGCTGGTTTCGCCGGAAATACCGGCATCCGCCTTGTATCCGCGGATGACGGTGTCGAGCGTGCCGTGGCCGCTGACTTCCTCGTCGATGACGATGTTGATCATGACATCACCCTTCGGAGTGAGCCCAAGCTCCTTCAAGTACTGGACCGCGAGCACGTGGCTGGCGACGCCGCTCTTCATGTCGCACGAACCTCGGCCATAGATGCGCCCGTTCTTGATGGAAGCGGACCACGGATTGTCGCTCCATCCCTCGCCGTTGCCGACGGGAATCACGTCGGTGTGACCGTTGAGAAGCAGCGAGCGGCCGCCGCCGGTGCCCTTCAGGGTGGCAACGATATTGGGACGATTCTCATAGCCGCGATCGACCGGGCGGTAGCCGGGATGCTTCTTGAGCTCGTCCCAATTGGTCTCCCACATGTCGACCTCCAGACCGACCTCGGTCAGGTAGCCGTGCATGTGCTTCTGGATCGCGGCTTCGTCGCCGGTCACGCTCGGGATCGCGACCATATCCTGGAGGAACTTGATCGCGTGATCCTTCGAAGCGTCGACCTTGTCGAGGATCTTCTTGCGTATGGGGTCAGTCATCTGGTTGTCGCCTGTGTTGAGCGTTTTCCGGTTTCGTTACTTGGCGCGCAGGCGCGGGATGATCTCACGCGCGATGGTCTCGACCTGGTCCGCCTGATACTTGTACGGGACGAAGATGATCTTCTGGACGCCCAGCGCGATGTGCTCGCGAAGCTGGGCGACGCATTCATCAACCGAGCCCATGATGGCGCTCTCGCGGCTGCAATCGCTGTGAGCCGGGAAATCCCACTCCTTGTTGAGCCAGTCCATCATGTCGGCTTCGACCGCCTGCCGCGATTTGCCGATCATGATCGGCAATTGCGAGGCATTCTTCAAAGTCGACGGATCCTTGCCGCCCTCCTTGGCGAAGTTGATGATCTTGTCCCAGGACTTCTTGAAGTCGGCTGGACGATAGAAGTAAGTGAGCCAGCCATCCCCATTCAAAGCCGCACGCTTCAGCACCGGATCGGCGTATCCGCCGATCAGCAGCGGAATTTGCGGCTGCGCCGGCTTGGGGTACATCACGGCCTTGGAAATGTTGTGGCGCATGTATTCGCCGGTAACCGACTCTTCGGTCCACAGCCGACGCATGATCTCGAGATTTTCATCCATGATCTTGCCGCGCTTCTCGAAGGGAATGCCGAGCGCGTCGAACTCGCGCTTGTACCATCCGGACGCCATGCCCATGATCAGCCGGCCCTCGGACAACTGATCCATGCTCGAGAGCTGCTTGGCGAGCGCCACGGCGTTGCGGAGCGGCAGAACCAGGATGCCGGTGCCCATCTTGATCCGCTTGGTGCGCGTGGCGATGCCCGTCAGCGTCGTCAACGAATCGATGATCGGGAAGTTCGGATCGACGCCGAGAAGCATGTGATCCCAGACCCAGACCGAGTCGTAGCCGAGCTCCTCGACCCGAACGCCGTACTCGACGAGCGCCCTGGCGTTGGGCATTTCGGGATAAGCGGTGAAGTTGCGCGCGGCAATACCAAACGTGTTGGCGAGCGTGGTCATCAATAGATCTCCGGACTTGGTGTAGCTTTAAGCGGTGAAGAGACGGTCGGGATCGAGCATCCGCAGCGTCTCGAGTTCGTAATCGGTCGGTGGCGACGTGACGTGGAGGTTCTCGTCGAAGTCGAGCCTGAAGCCGGTATTGTCCTGCACTTCCTCACGGCTGACGCCGGGATTGAGCGCCAGCACCTTGATGCGCCGGGTCCTGTCGTCGAAGCCGAACACGGCGAGCTCGGTAATCACGCGCCACATGCCGCCGCTGGGCAGCCCGGAGTCGCGTCGGCTGGTGCCGCCACGGATGAACCCGGGGCTGGTGATGAAGTCGACCTTTTCGACGAAGCGCCGCTTCTCGTGCTTCATCGCGACGATCATGTTGGTCAGGCTGGAGATGTCATTGCCGCCGCCGGTACCCGGCAGGCGCGTCTTCGGCTTCGCCGGGTCGCCGATGAACGACGAGTTCAGATTGCCGAACTGATCGATCTGGGCGCCGCCCATAAAGCCGACATCGACGTATCCGCGCTGCAGCAGCAGCAAGACATCGGCGCTGCCGAGGACCATGTTGGCGCGCTTGGTGCAGCGCTGGTCGTTGGTCGAGGGCGGCAATTTGCCCGGCTCGACGAAGGCGCCGACCACGCCGCCCTCGAACAGAATGGTCAGGGCTGGACAGCGGGTGCGCTGGGCCAAGGTTGCAGCGAGCAGCGGCACGCCGATGCCGGCGAAGACCACCTGCCCGTCCTGCAGCTGGCGCGCGCTCAAGATCGCGAGGATTTCGCTTGCGGTGTAGCGCTGCGCCTCAGTCATTATAGATGCTCCTGCCCTTCTGCGTTGCCTCCAACACCTCATCCATGCCGATCAGCGAGAGATATTCGTTCCAGGACTTCGGGCTGTAAAAATAGCGGTCGAGATATTCCTGCATGCCCTTCACGGGATCGGCATTGACCTGCGCGACATAGGCTTCCATGTGCCGCATCATCGGCTCATAGAGGCCGTAGCACTCGTGCGGCGCCGATCCGTAGGGAACCTCGACCACGGCGTCGACGCAGAAGAACGGGATCTTGGTCTGGTCCGGCGCGCGCCGGATCTGGTCGTTCGACACGATCCGCTCGGTCGTGAGGATCACGCTGTTGGCGGCGAGCGCGAGATCGATGTCCATGAATTGCAGGCCGTCGATCTGGGCGTTGCCGTAGGGGTCGCAGCGCTGGACGTGGATCAGCGCGACGTCGGGGTTGAGCGCGGGGACCAGCAGCAGCTTCTCGCCGGTGAACGGACAATCGATCTGCTTGGCCTCGGGGCGCTGCCCGACGATATCCGACCCCAGCATGGCGCGGGTCGGCAGGAACGGAACCCCCATGCCGCCGGCGCGAAAGCGCATGCCGACGGCCATGTGGCTCCATTCCTCATAGCGCTTGCCGCCATTTTCCACGTGATGCCGCATCACCTTGGACAGGCCCCAGAGAATCCCCTGGGCGAACCAGCTGGTGACGACGTGGTTCGCGATGCCGGATCCGAACACGAGGTCGCCGTCCGTCGAGACGATGCAGCGCGAAATCGAAAGGTCCTTGCGATGCTGGCGGATCAGTTCCCAGAGCAGCGCCATCGGCGTGCGGGACATGGTTGACCCGCCAATACCCACTTTCATGCCATCTTGGACGAAGCCTGCCGCTTCCTCGAGCGACACCACCTTTTCGCGCAGGCTGCGGTCGCGCTGCGCCATCTTCTCTCTGAGCCGCGTGTACGGCTCCACCAGGGTATCCGGCAAAACATCCTCCTTGTCGGCAATCGGCAGCGGCTGAGGAGCGAACCGCAGGCCCTTCCTGCCAATTGGACCTATCGTACTAATGTTAGTCCCATACGTCTAGCAGAATTTTCGCGACTGCCAATCCTGACGGATTCGGCAGCCGCGAGATGACGACCATGGCGAAGTAAGCGGCCATCGAAGGAACGCAGCAGTCCTTGCGGCGGGAGATGAGCTATTGCGTCCGGCGACAATTGCTCGGCGCGTCATCGCCCGCCTCCTTTGGCCGGATGGTTGAGAACATCCGAATCACCAGGCAGCTCGGCAAGGCCGATCATTCCTTGACTCGAAACAGGAAGAAGCACTTGAAATAGCGTTGCGACATCATTGTGCCGCTTGGCGATCGCAAATCATGAGTCGAACGCGCGAGCTCGCTCATGTCTCAGATGATCCGTGATGGAAGACCACAGGTCGGCTGCACGTGAGACGAGCAGCGCGCACTATTCCAACTTGACGGTCCCGCCCATCACGGTTCCGGCCATCCGCTGCGCGAGCGGACGGAACTGCCACATGGTTGACCTGGCCAGCTCAAAATGTCGGCTCGAAGCGGGGGGTACTAGGGCTATAAGGCGATAGATAGGATGTTCCACCCAGCATCACGGCTCTTGGCACAGATCGTGCTTTTGAGCCAACGTCACTTTCGAAAGCCTCGCCATGCAGCGCCCTGCTTCCATCACCCCGTTGAAGTGGCCGCTTGGTGCCGCAGCGGGCGCGGAGGCGCCAACAAGAACCAATGAGAAAGGACGGACCGTGGAGCATTATCTTACCTCGACACCAGATCATCTTCATTGGGGACTGTGGGATGATCGGCTCAGTCCCGTGATCAGAATTGCGCCTGGTGATCGGGTGACGATCGAAACGCTATCGGCCGAGCCGGATGAAGCGTTCGATCTTGTGAGTGACCTGGCCGAACCGCTTGGCTGCAGCGACATCCCGGCGTCCCACGGAGCCGCACCGCGGCTATTGACCGGACCGATCCACATCGAGGGCGCCGAACCGGGTGACGTGCTCGAGGTTCGTGTCCTCGATGTCCGCCTGCGATCGGACTGGGGTTGGAATATGAGAGCCCCGACAAGCGTTGCGCGGGAAACCTCGTTGGACTTTTGCTGCCGGCATGTCCCGCTCGATCGCGCGCGCAATATCGCGCGCCTGCCCTGGGGACGGGAGCTGAGGTTATCGCCGTGCTTTGGCAACTTTGGTGTCGCGCCGCCGGCGAACTGGGACCCCCGCAAGCCGAACGAAGCGAACGGTTTCAGCGGGCGCATCGACGACAGGGATCTCGGCGCCGGATGCATCGCCTATTTTCCAATTTTCGTCGCGGGCGCACTGTTCTCGGCGGGTCATGGCCATGCGTTGCTCGACGATGGAGCTGCCCACCTCTCCGCCATCGAAACGGCGCTCGCCGGTACGTTCGAATTTCACATTCGCCGCAATCTGCATCTTGCGACCGCTCGGGTCGAGACCACATCCGCGTCGGCTGGCTCATCGATCGTCGATGCGCATGCACCGCAAGGCCGCAGCCGACACACGAACTAGCGCTGCACGCCGCGCGCAGCGCCTTGGCTCATCGCCGCCGGCGCGATGACACTACCGTCTATTGCTGCTGCAACGCCTGCTCGACGATAGCCACGGCTTCCGCAGGAGCCTTGGCCTTCCACATTGCGATTGGTGCCGACGCACCTTGCTTGAGCGCGGCGAGAACGGGAGCCGGCGCCGGCTCTGCGATCTCAACCCCGTTGGCGCGCATGCGCGCATAATTCTCGGCCGCGCGATTGGCCAGAAGCTGGAACTGGCTTTGTTCCGTCTCGGCAGCCACCTGCATCACCTGGCGTTGAACCGATTCCGGGAGCGCTTCAAAGGCATCTGTCCTTACAAAGGCAAGCGAGATCGGGATCGCGTAATTGATCGCCGTGAAATGGGGCAGATCCTGCCAGAGCTTTCGGCCGGCCCCGCCATCGCCCGACGTCAGGATGGCATTCAGCCCATGGCTTCTTACCTTGGCGATTGCCTCGTTGAACGGAAGGTACTCCGCCGTTGCACCGACCGCACGCATCACCTCGGCCGAATTGTAGTCATAGGTCCGTGCGGCAATGGATCGCAGGTCCGCCGGCGTCGAGATTGGCTGGACACTCCAGAGGCCGGTGGACGGCCAAATGGTGATGTACAGGAGCTTGAGGCCCTGCGCGGCTAAGGCCTTCTCATAGAGTGGCCGCGCTCGTGCGTTGATGGTCCGCGCCGCCTCGATGGACTGGACGACAAACGGCAGCGACGGCAGACCAAATACCGGATCGGACGCTTCGAGCGGCCCCGCGAATGCGTCGCCACCGGCAATCCGTCCCTCTCGGGCCGCACGCAACATTTCGCCGGAGCTGATCTTCAACTCGTTGTCGAACGCATTGCTGACCGTAACGTATCCGCTCGTCTGCGCGGACACGAGCTCCGCGAATTTTGCCAAGCCAACTCCCGAGATATTGCTTCGAGGATATTCCGTCGCCATCTGCCACGCCACTTGAGCGGACGCAGGTAGGCTGGAGATGACCGTCGACACGATGAGAAGCGCCGCCATGGCAGAGCGCAGACCTGCCCAACGGGTCGGCGAAGGCAAAGCAGAATCCAGATTGAGCACCGGAAATGTCCCGCAGGCACAGTTTGACTGCGATCAGTCTTGCCTATGCTGACTGGGCCGTCAAATGGCCCAGCTGTCTGCAACTTGTCTTGCACCCGCTCCGTTCAATCAGCCAGGCTTCTCGCTTCCCTGCACATGCCGTCCTAAACCGGCGAGTGCCCGTCATCGCTTGCTGCTGCGCCGTTTCTCGGCGCGGCGCGGTGCCGCCGTTGCCGTCGCACGGGCGGCCTTGTTCGGCGTTGGCGCCTGCAACCCGTAGGCGGAGAACCCCTTCGCGGTGTCGGCGATCTCCTCGTCGCTCAGGATGATCCGCGAGTCGAGCGCAAGCGAGAGGTAGTATTGCCGCGCGAGGCTCTCGAGCTCGACCGCGAGCCACATCGCCTTATCGAGATTGGCGCCGAGCGCGATCATGCCATGATTGGCGAGCAGGCAACCATTGCGGCCTTCGAGCGCGGCAATCGCATGATCGGACAGTTCCTTGGTGCCGTAGCGCGCGTAGTCGGCGCAGCGGATGTCGGTGCCGCCGAATGCCGCTATCATGTAGTGGCAGGCCGGGATCGGTTTGCGCGCGATCGCAAGCACGGTTGCATAGGTCGAGTGGGTGTGGACGATGGCGCCGACATCGGGCCGGGCGCGCGTGATGTCGAGATGAAAGCGCCATTCGGTGGACGGCTGCAGCGGCCCCTCCCACGTGCCATAGTCGCCCTCGATCGGCATCGACGCGATCATCTCCGGTTTCATCGAATCATACGGGGTCGCCGAGGGCGTGATCAGCATCCTGTCCTTGTAGCGGGCGGAGATGTTGCCTGATGTCCCCTGGTTGAGACCCGACGCATTCATCCATCGGCACTTGGCAATGATCGCCTCGCGCAATTGTCGTTCCTCACGGGTCATACGAACTGCCTTTCTCTTCAGCACGGATTGCGTGACGGCTCGCCGATGTCTTGCACCGCCAACCGTCCTCTCTACTCTGGACCGGCAGAGGACCTCGCCGCTTCATCTCTTCTCGGCGGAGAGGAACAGGCGATAGGCCGGATTCTCGCTCTCGTTCCAGTAGGGGTAGCCGAGCGCGTTGAGCGCCTGAACGAACCGGGCGCGCTCGGAAGGCTTGACCTCGATGCCTGCAAGGATGCGTCCGTAGTCGGCGCCGTGATTTCGGTAATGGAAGAGCGAAATGTTCCAGTCGGGCGCCAGGCTCTCGAGGAATTTCAGCAACGCGCCGGGACGCTCCGGAAACTCGAAGCGGTAGATCACCTCGTCCTTGAGAAGCGGCGCGCGGCCGCCCACCATGTAGCGCACATGGTCCTTGGCCATCTCGTTCTCGCTCAGATCCAGGATCGGATAGCCCTCGCGCCGGAGCAGCTCCATGACTTCCCGCTTCTCGGCCTCGCCGCGACTCAGCGCGATGCCGACGAACAGCTGCGCCGGCGCCGTCGTCTCGGCGAAGCGATAGTTGAATTCCGTGATGGCCCGCGAACCGAGGATACGGATGAAGTGCCGATAGCTGCCCGGCTTCTCCGGCACCGTGACCGCAAGCAGCGCTTCCCGATGTTCGCCGACCTCGGCGCGATCGGCGATGGTGCGCAGCCGGTCGAAATTCAGATTGGCGCCGCTGTTGACCGCAATCAGGCTCCCGTCGCTCAGTGCGCCGCGCTCGGCATAGGCCTTGAGGCCGGCGAGCGCCAATGCGCCGGAGGGCTCGGCCACGGATCGGACGTCATCGAAGATATCCTTGATGGCCGCGCACATGGCGTCGGTATCCACTGTCACGACCTCGTCAAGCAGGTCGCGGCAGAGCCGGAACGTCTCGGCTCCGACCTTGCGGACGGCGACGCCGTCGGCGAACAGTCCGACCTGGTCCAGCGCGACGACGCTGCCCTTGGCGAGCGCGGCGGCCATCGACGCGGCGTCTGCCGGCTCCACGCCGACGACCTTGATCGACGGATTCAGGAATTTCACGAAGGCGGCGACGCCGGCCGCCAGCCCGCCCCCGCCGATCGGCACGAAGATCGCCTCGATCGGATCGGGATGCTGGCGCAGGATTTCCATCCCGACGGTCCCCTGGCCGGCAATCACATCAGGATCGTCGAACGGATGCACGAAGGTCAGGCCGCGCGCGACCTCGATCTCCCTGGCCTTGGTTTGCGCATCGTCGAACGTGTCGCCATGCAGCACAACGTCACCGCCCAAACGCCGGACGGCTTCGACCTTGATGGCGGGCGTCGTCCTCGGCATCACGATCGTGGCGGGAATGCCGAGCTCGCGCGCCGCCAGCGCCACACCCTGCGCATGGTTGCCCGCCGACGCGCAGATGACGCCCTGTCTTCGCTGCGCGTCCGGTAGCCTGACGATCTTGTTGTAGGCGCCGCGAAGCTTGAAGGAGAAGATCGGCTGGAAGTCCTCCCGCTTCAGCAAGACGGCGCGCGACAAGCGCTCCGAGAGCCGCGGCATCGGATCGAGCGGCGTCTCGACCGCCACGTCGTAGACACGGGCGGTCAGGATGCGTTGGGCGTAGTCGCGGAGCGCGTTGGCGGCAGTGGTCATCAGGTCGCTTCTGTCGATGGGGAGGCAATCCGTATCGGTTGCACCTGCCCATCGTCGGCGCCGACCTGGCGAGCAGACGGCACGGAGCCGGCCGCTGCATCCTGGTCGAACCTTCGCATGACCGGAGGCTGGAGTGAAGCAAAGACCGCCGGATCAATCGCCTGGCCGAGCGCACATGAAGTCATCGGGCCGTCGCAGGCGGCGCCGCCAAAATATCGAAAACAACCCCATGCAAAGTAGCCGGCGGCGGCCGGCGTCGACCGGGCGACTTGACACGTCGGGCAACTCAGGGATATATTTCTATTGTTCCGAAATTGCCGGCGAACGCCTCCAGCACTGCAGCTGAATCGGTGCCCCAGCCAAAAATGCCGCCGTGGCGTTGACCGCTTCACGCCATGAGACGCGGCGAATTCCATTCCCTGCCGTGGTCGCCGGGCGCTTCCCAGCCCGACTCGGAGACGATCAGCGTGTCCTCGAGCTTGATGTAGCCGCGCGCCGGATGCAGCAGCGCGGTTTCGATCGAGATCACCATCCCGCATTCGAGCGGCCGGTCGGCGTCATAGGGCGCGTAAGGCACCGGGCCGGTCGCGGCGAGGCGCGGCGCTTCGTGGCTGACAAGCCCAATACCGTGTGCGGTGAAGTCGAGCACGGCGCGATGCGGAGAGCCTTTCACGGCTGCCTCGCCCGCCGCAATGATGTCGCCGCCCATGGCGCCCGGCCGGATCGCGCGCCGGGCCACCTGCTGGATGTCCTCGACCTGTTGCAGCAACTCGCGCAGCTCGCTCTCGGGCTCGCCCAGAATACCCATGCGGCTGAGGTCGCCGATATAGCCCCGGTAGTTCCCGCCGGAATCGATCGAGATCACGTCGCCCTCTTCAAGATACTGGGTCGACGGCGCACGGTTATGGCTCTTGCCCGCGGCAATCAGGCAATATTCGAAGACGAGATCACGCTGCTGCTCCTCACGACGCAGACGGGCGACGACGTCGTTCTTGGTCATGCCCGGCGCGCAGCCCTTGAACGTCGCCATCATCGCATCGACGACCCGTTCGGAAGCCTCCCTGATCAGATCCAGTTCGGCACGAGATTTTACGGCACGAAGCCGTTCCAGCGTGAAATGGGCCTCGCGGATCTCGACATGGCCAAGACCGGCACGCAGATGATCCCTGGCATCGGCCGGCAGGAAGCCGGCCTCGATGCCGACGCGCTTGGCGGATACCCCGAGCTTTCTCACATGATCAGTGGCGAGGCCGATCGCATCGATCGTTCCCCATGCGCTCGCTTTAACGATCGGCGCCGATATCCGACCGAGTTCATGCTCGAACTTTTCCATGCGGTTGCCGATGTAGACGGAATTTTCAGGGTGCCCTTTCTGGTAGACGAAGACAGGCAGATAGCGGCTGGTACCGATCGCCTCCATGACGTAGAAGAAGAAGAAGCGATATCCGCCGAGCAGGTACTGCACATTATGACGCGAGGTGACGACCAGGATGTCGAGCCCCGCCTCATCCATCAGCCGATCGAGCTTTGCGGTATCGAACGGCGCCGCCGTTGCGATCGTGTCAGGTGCATGGTCCATCGTAAAACCTTCCGTCTTTCACATTGCGGTTTTCGCGGCCAGTGACTTCGATGCCCTGCTCGCGCCTGCGTTTTCGCCAAATAGAGCCACCGGGCGTCCGTGCGGCTCGACGCCGAGGAACGTAAAGGCGAGTCCAATCAAGAGACCCGCGCCGGCAAGAAAGAGAAACGCCGGCATCACCGCCGAGGCGGTCGCGCTGGGATGCACGACATTATCCGCGCCGGCGATCAATGCGAGGCACAGCGGCCCGACGATCTTGCCGACCCCGTTCGAGAGCTGGGCAAGGCCGACCGCGCGCCCCGACAGCTGAACCGGGAAGATCTCCGCGGGATAGGGCCCGATGTTCGAAAATCCACCGTCGAAGAACACGGCACCAATGATCAGGAAGACCAGAAACAGCGGGACCGAGCCGGCAAAATCGGCGTGAAAATAGGCCGCCAGCGCCAGCGAGATCGCGGTGCCATAGCCCATCAACTGGCCACACGGCTTGCGGCCGATCCGGTGCGCCAGAAACGCAAAGCCGGTCCGGCCAACAACGCCGGCGAGGCTGACATAAATGAACATCTTCGCCGCGTCCTGGGGCGCGACGCCAAGAAGCAGCGCCACGATCGTCGGTCCCCACAGGAAGACACCGTAATTCGCCGTGCTGGCGCCGAACCAGATCAGGACTGTCAGCCAGAAGCGCCGCTGCTCGGCAAACAGATCGGCGAATGTCACCGGGTTCGTCGGCGGCAGCGTGGGCAGGACAAATGACTCGCCGCCGATCTGATAGAGCTTTCGGATATTCGCCTCCGCCTCGCGCACGCGGCCCTTGCTGATCAGCCAGCGCGGCGATTCCGGCATGATGATCATGGTCAGAATTCCGAGGATGATCGGCAGGAATCCGACCGCCGCCAATCCGCGCCAACCGACCAGCGGCAACAGGAAGCTCGCCGTCACCGACGCCGACAGCACGCCGAAGGCGACGGGGACGACCACGAGGCTCGTGACCAGCGTGCGGTGGCGGGTCGGTGCGAATTCGACGATGGCAGGAACTGCCGCCGCCGCGCCCGCGGCAAGGCCGAAGCCAACGAAAAAGCGCAGGATCGCAAACGCAATCCAGCCGTCTTCCGGAATGAACGCGATCGCGCCCGAGGTCAGGCCACAAAGCAGAACGCCGGCCACCGCCAGCGGCTTGCGCCCGAAACGATCCGCGAGGATCCCCGCGGCGAACGCGCCCAGCATTGCTCCGATGCCGGCGCTCATCAGCATGATCGAGGTTTGCCCAAACGTCAGGTGCCATTTCGGCGCCAGCACCGAGACCAGAAACCCGACCACAAAGAAATCGAAGAAATCGACCACGCCGGAGATGGCGAAGATGATGATCGATAGCCAATAGCGCGTCGTCACCGGCGCTTCGTCGAACGGCACCGCGCTCGCTTGCTCAGCCATGGTCTCCCCCTGTTGTTGTCAAGCCGCCTTCTTTTTCGAATTCAGAAATGCCGTCACCGCCTCCGCCACCCGCTCGGGGGCCTGGATCGACGCGACATGGCCGACGTCCGCGATCGTCTTGGTCTCGACGCACACAAGATCGCGGGCGAGCGCAAATGTCTCCGCATTCGGGATCAGCCGGTCGTCAGCACCCGCCAGCAGCAGCGTCGGGCGATCAAAGCCTGTCAGATCGGCGGCGACGGGCTGCGCGAGCAAAGCGCCGCGTCGCGCCTTCTGGCCTTCGTCGCGGTTCGAGCCACGGAAGATGTCGATCAGTTCGGGCCGCGCGCGCAGGTAATCCGGCGGAAAGAAGAACTCCGCGATCTTCGGCGCATTGCTTGCGGTGTCCGCGCGGTACGAAGCGAGTGTGCGGAAGACATCCGCATTGACGTCCAGCGGGCTCCTGTTGACCTTCCAGGTGCTGCTCAGGATCAGGCGGTCGATGCGACCGGGATGGCGGGCTGCCAGCACTTGCGCGATCAGGCCGCCGAGCGAGGTCCCGAAGACATGGGTACGATCGTAGCCGAGCCCTCCGATCAAGGCCGCGGCATCATCAGCCAGATCGGCCAGCGAATAGGACGACGAAGGATTTCTGGTGGCGCCGGAATCGCGCTGGTCATACGCGATCACGGTGAAATGCGCCGCCAGCGCGGGCGCGAGGCCGCCAAACATCGAATGATCGGCTTCGCCGCCATGCAGCAGCACGATCGGCTCGCCGCGTCCGGTCTTCTCAAACGCCGTGACGACGCCATCGGATTCGAACGATTGCATGGGAGGTCCCGCTATTGCAGCAGCGTTGAAAGCGCACCGGCCAATTCCTTCGCCGGATCCGACGGCACCCACGGCATCCGCCACGCCACATGTCCATCAGGGCGCACCAGAACGGCGCCGCGCATCCCCAACTGGAATCCGTCCGCCGGGTCGGCTGACGGCAATTGCTTGAGCGAGAGCGGCAGGCGGGTCTTCTCCGATACCTGCTTCCCCGCCTCCAGCCACTCGCTGCCGAGCGGACCCGTGACGACGGTGAGTTCCTTGTCGAACCAGTCGAGCGTCGATTTCTTGCGCGAAGGCTCGAGCCACATATGCGGAAAGCGCGCGCGCCGGGACGGTCCGTCGGCGTGTAGTAGCGGGAGTTCAGCACCTTCGCGACCGTGCCATCGGGGATCACCGCGCCCTCCTCGTAATTGTGCCCGAGGTTCTGCCCGATGCTGTGCAGATGATTGTCCATATCGTTGATCCAGAACTTGATCCGGTCCGGATTGCGCGATCGTACGGCGTCGTCGGTCAGCCCAAATCGCAGCCTGTTGCCGTAGCTGAAATTGGCATTGGATTGCGCGATCGGGCGGCGCTCGCTGGAATAGCTGTCGAGCAGCTTTTCGTCGGCGCGGCCCTTCAACACGAAGGCCAGCTTCCAGGCGAGATTATGCGCGTCCTGAACGCCGGAGTTCAGGCCGAAACCGCCGGTCGGCGGAAAGCGGTGGGCGCAGTCGCCGACCAGAAACACCCGGCCCTTTCGAAAGGTCTCGGCCACCTGCATGCTGACGCGCCAGATCGAGCGATTCAGAAGCGTGACATCGAGGTCCGGAATGCCGACATGGCCGCGCGCAATCTCGATGAACTCCTGGTCGGTCCACGGCCGGTCGCGATCGTCCTTGGTCAGGCCGATTTGCGTCACGGTGAGCCAGCGATCCCGGCCATTGGTGTTCAGGATGCCGGCGCGCGGCAGATCGGGCTTGTCCGGGACGATGATGAAGCCGGCGGCCTCGCGCGCGATCGGCAATCGCGACAGATCGGCACGCCAATACTCGTTCGACATCACCGCTAGCGTGGAGGGGCCGACCATGTCGATCCCGGCGCTACGCCGCGTCTGGCTGCCCGCCCCATCGGCGGCGATCAGGTAAGCCGCCGTCCACTGCGTCACCGCACCGGTTTTTTCGCAACGCGTCGTGACGTTGACGCCGCTGTTGGTCTCCTCGAACGATTCACAGGCCGTGTTGAACAGGACCGTGGCGTGTTTCGACTTCTCGACCACGCGCAGGATTTCCTCCTCGACGGCGTCCTGGGCGACCAGGCTCTTCCAGGCGGGGGTATGCCCGACATTCGGTTCGGGACGGGTGCGGCCGAACTCGTGACCCGCGATGCTGTCGAGGAACACGAACATGTCGGAGTTGTCCTGCAGGCCGCGGTCGCGGATCGCCTGCTCGATGCCCCACTGCCGGAAGATCTCCATGGTGCGGACCCAGCAGCCGCGCGACTTCGGATGATCTGTCGTCGTCGGGCTCTTCTCGACCACGACGCAGTCGATGCCGAAGCGATCGAGCAGCAGCGACATCGCAAGGCCGACCGGCCCGCCGCCGGCGATGAATACGGACGTCTGGCGTGCCTCATCGGTGGCGATGCCCATCCTCATCTCTCCTCCGTTTGATCGTTGGGAAGGAGACTGCTCCTTTCTTGGTATCTCACAAGAATATGTTTGATATGGTATCGATCTCGAATCGAGATGGAGCGCCCGTCATGGACCTGCGGCAGATCCGTTATTTCGTCGCCGTCGCCGAGCGTGGCGGCTTTGCCGCCGCCGCGAGCACGCTGAACGTCGCCCAGTCGGCGCTCAGCCGCCACGTCAAGGAACTCGAAGACGAATTGGGCGGCGCCTTGCTCGAACGTGGCGCGCGCGGCGTCTCGGTCACGGAATCCGGCAAGGTGCTGCTCGCGCGCGGGCGCTGGCTGCTTGGAACGATCGACGACATCAAGGCCGAGGTGCGCACGGAAAATCGGGAGCCCAGCGGTACGGTGCGGATGGGCGCGCCGCCAAGCCTCGGCGATATCCTCTACCCGCCGCTTGCCCAGACATTCGTGAAGCAATTTCCGCGCGTGCGGCTCGAGCTCAGCGAAGTCTTGACGGAAAACGCATCCGAACGCCTGCTGCGCGGTGAGCTCGATCTGGCGATCGTGACGACGCCGCCCCCCAACGATCACCTCGACTATGAAATGCTCATGGTCGAGCAGGTGTTCCTGATCGGGCCGCCGCGCGATCCGCTGTTGAAGCGCGGCAGACTGACCCGCAAGGAGTTCGACGCCCTGCCATCCGCCGTGGGCCCGCTCAGCCGCAACCCGTTCCCATCGACAATGCTCTGCGCGGTTCGGGTCGACAACAGCACGCCGATGAAGCGCATGGTGGCATCGGGCCTCGGCTATGCCCTGCTGCCCTTCTCCGGCATTCACCAGGAAGTGGCTGCCGGCGCGCTATCGGCAGCGCTGTTGCCGTGGATGCGCGCCGACCGCGTCCTGGCATTGCCGCGTGGACGGCCGGGCAACGCGTGAAGCGATTGCAACCTTGAAGAAGATCTGCCGCGCCCTGATCGATGAGGGAATCATCCTGACTGCGCCGGCGCGCAAGACCTGAACACGTCATTCCCCTCCAAACGATCTGTTGATTCCGCGCTGTAAGCCTAGGCGCGAGCCATCGGTTTGCTGGTGGTAGCAGGCGTTCTCCTCGTCGCGGCAGCCCTGGTCTTGATCATGTGCTCTCACCTCGTGAAAGAATGAAAAATCGGACTGCACCAAGTGCACCAAAATCCCCGACGCGCGCTCCGCTCTGCACGCGGGCGCGCTTTCGCCGGTCAGGCTCATTGCGAAGCGGCGATAGCCAACCGGCGCCTGAAGGCGGCAGGCCGGGAAGGCGGCGATCGCGCGGATCGAAATTCGAGTCACGGTGCGGTGAGTGCACCAAGGAACCGGGCGTAATTTAGGTTTCAGTAAGCAAGTTGCAGCTAGGATCGATCAGTGAGTTGCGTATAGGAGACTTCCAGTGATCGACTTTGACGAACTTCGTAGTATCGCCGCGGATGTTCGTATCTTTATCGATGCTTCGGAAGACAAGGGTGGCGCATTGAAGGCCATCGTCGACGCCTACGATGTCGTCCTCGGCATCTTCCCCGCCGGCCCCGGAATGGACCTTCACGTGGTCAAGGGCACCGAGGTCCTCAACCATATCGCGCAGACCCAGGCCTCGTCGGGCTTCACCCATACCGCCATCGCTTTCCAGACCCGCGAGCAGGCTGTTGCGCTTGAGCAACTGATGGCGGCCTAACCACCGGCGCAGAGCCGCTGACGACCGCGCAATTTGCTTTGAGATCAAGCGATTGTCCGCCATCCGGCGGGGACGATATGCACTTTGTGCCAGTCTCGTTCCCAAGGCATCCGGTCCGACAACACGACGTCCCGACCCATCAATTCCGCGCCCTCGTCCACGTTGCCTTCCCGGGCAAAACCGGCAAAAATCCCGCCCACGATTCCGCCGTGGGACGCATGGATATGGGCCAGCACCTGACGGTTCACAGCGGCGAGCTTGACGGCTTCGAGGGACTCCACGACGCCGTCAAAGGCTCGCATGTCGAGGTCATGCAGCTTGAGCGCGGCAAGCTGCGCGGGACGTTGTCCCATGTCGGGATCGGCGATTTCTCGCTCAGCATCGGCGCATTCAATGTCGGGGTCCGCACCCAGCGTACTTCGGCCGATGACAAGCTGATCATCGGAATGCTGCTGAACGCCACCGATCGCGTCACGCATTGGGCATTCGACATGCAGCCGGCCGACGTGCTGGTGATCCCTCCGTCGGTCGAGCATGACGGCGTCTTTCACAAGGCCTCGTCCTATGCCGCAATTCGCTTCGACATGGCCGATCTGCCCGACATCTTCGGCGATGAGCCGCGGCTCGCCGATGCCGAAACATGGCAAGCAAAGAACCACTTTCGCGCCGACCCCACGCTTGGCATGGCCGGGGCGATCAGGCTGCCGCAGATCGTCTCACATCTCGCCCGGTATCCGGACGCGCTGTCGGAGGCGTCGTCCGAGTTCTGGAAGCGCGCGATCATCGATTGCGTCAGGCCGACGGCCATCACGTCCCTGCCGCCAGACGGAACCAGCTACCTGCCGTCGGCGATGAAGCTGGTGCGCGACGTCGAGGACTATCTGCACGCCGCGGGCGCCCGCCCAGTCCATGTCTCGGAAATCTGCACCGAGCTTCGGCTGTCGCGCCGCAGCCTGCACCGCGCCTTCCACGAGGTGTTCGGCGTCGGCCCGGTGACGTTCCTGCGCTACAAGCGGCTCTGCATGATCCGTTCGATCCTGCGCGAAAGCACGCCGGAGCAGACCACCGTTTCCAAGGTTGCGATCGAACAGGGCTTCATCGAGCTCGGGCGCTTCTCGCAATACTACCGCGCGATGTTCGGGGAGTACCCGTCGCAGACGCTCGGCTACGCCGGTTGGAGCGCGCAAGCTCATTTCGATCGTGCCGGATCGCCATTGCCGGACAGCACCTGCGCGGCGCCGCCGACGCCGCGCCGGAAGGCCTCATCGAAGGTGACGCCGCGAAACCGCCATGTGTAGTCCCTGCCGCGCCACGCCATCCGCCATTGCGTGGCCCAGCCGAGATCCTTGTCATCCCAGACCAGCCGTCCGACCAGGATGGCCTCGCCCGGCGCCACGGTCGCACTCAACTGCGCGGGCGGAGTCTTCAGGAGCCCGGCGGCCGTGACATTGGCGCTTACCAGAGCGGCCGTCTCGGGCAGCACGACGCGCATGCCACGCTTGCCGGCCGCAGCCGCGAGTGCATCGCGCTGCAAATCGGACTGCGTCCCGTCAGAGGTGACGATAAAGTCCTTCGGGCCGTGCAGCATCTCGACGAAGACGCCGAGCGTCGGCCGCTGCGATCGCCACGGCTTGAGGCCGAGCTTGGCGAGAATGCTGCCGATCTTGTCCTGGTCGAAAGCCACCGTCAGGTCGTAAGGCCGGTCGCGGGTGCCCTGCTCGTCATGATGCGGCTTGCCGGCATACTGGTCGTGATAGTCGTAACTGCTGACGAACTCCCTGGCCTTCGCTTTGTATGCGGCAAGCCGGCGGTCGCTTGCCAGCATGGGCTGGCCGGAGACTTTGATCAGGACGTCCTCCAGACATGCACCGAAGCCGATGACGCGGTTCGGCTCGCCCTGGCCGGTGACGACGGTCTGCGCGCGGTAGAGGTTGTCATCCGCCGCTATCGCACCACTGCACCAGATCAATGCAACGGCAAGCAACGCGCCGACCACACCACGTGTGAACGCGGCGATCGGATTGCGTTTCGTCTCAAGCAAGGCAGCCATCGTCACCTCCGCTCGGTCATGTCATCGACGGCACATTGGCGGTATTTTTCGGAAGCGCCAACACGTTCGGACATGGGCGCCATTCCATCGGCCGCAACGCGCGCTATGGCCAGGTGCGGCAGGCCTGACATATGCTCGGTGGATGCGCGGCGGCGCCCGGAGTGCCGCCGACGACGAGAACAGCCAGCAGGAGACGTCCCGTGAAATGCTATGAGTTGCAAGGCCCCGGCGGCGTCGACGCGCTTGCGCTGGTCGACAAGCCGGTTCCACAGGCCGGCCCCGGCGAGGTGCTGGTGCGGCTGAAGGCGGCAACGCTGAACTATCGCGACCTTCTCACCGTCAAGGGCGGCTATGGCGCGCGCCAGAAATTTCCGCTGGTGCCGGTCTCCGACGGCGCCGGTATCATTGAGGCGGTCGGCGCCGGGGTCGGGAATTTCGTACCCGGCGATCGCGTGATCGGCAGCTTCTTCGAAAGCTGGCTCGGCGGCGAGCCCAGCGAGGCGCGGATGCGCGCGGCACTTGGCGGCAGCGTCGACGGCGTGCTGACCGAATACCGCGTGTTCCCGGCGCACGCGCTGGTGCGCACGCCGGACCATCTCAGCGACATCGAGGCCGCGGCGTTGCCCTGCGCCGGCCTCACGGCGTGGAGCGCGGTGGTCAAGCTCGGCGACATCAAGCCGGGACAGACCGTGCTGACCCAGGGCACCGGCGGCGTCTCGCTGTTCGCGCTGCAATTCGCCAAGATGTGCGGCGCGCGCGTCATCGCGACCTCTTCCAGCGACGCCAAGATCGTTCGGCTGAAGCAGCTCGGCGCCGATGTGACGCTTAACTACAAGACCACGCCCGACTGGGGCAAGAAGGCGCGCGAGCTGACCGGGCGCGGTGTCGATCTCGTCGTCGAGGTCGGCGGCGTCGGCACGCTGAACGAGTCGATCCGCGCGACGAAAATCGGCGGCACCATCGCCTTCATCGGCGTGCTCGCCGGTCCCGCCTCGTCCGACACCAGGCTGCCGCTGATGGTGATGCAGCAGCAGCGACTGCAAGGCGTCACCGTCGGCTCGATCGAGGATCTGCAGGCGCTGTGCGACGGCATCAGCATGCACGGCGTCAAGCCCGTGATCGACAAGGTGTTCGCGTTCGACCAGGTCAAGGACGCGTTCGCCCACATGGCGAGCGGCGCGCATTTCGGCAAGATCGCGATTGCGATCGGCTGACTTGCACACCATCTCGCTCTATCGTCCCGTGAACTGGGCCTTGCGCTTCTCGACGAATGCCTTGCGGCCTTCCTGCGCGTCGGCGCTTTCGCGGATCACCATCTGCAGCTCGATTTCGCGGCGGAACTGATCGGCGTAGCTTGCGTGCTCGCTCTCCTCGAGCAGCTGCCGGGTCGCGACCAGCGCGCGCGTCGGGCCGTCGGCGAGGCGGCCGGCGAGCGCTTTCGCCTCGTCGAGCAGCCTTGCGTCGTCGACCACGTCGCGCACCAGTCCCCACTCCTTGGCCCGCTCGGCCGACAATGGCTCGTTCAGCAGCATCAGGTCGAGCGCGCGCTGGCGCCCGACCAGCCGAGGCAAGAGCCAGGTCGAGCCGAGATCGGGCACCAGGCCGATCCGGCTGAACACCTGGATGAAGCTCGCCGAGCGCGCGGCCAGGATGATGTCGCCGGACATCGCAAGGCTGAAGCCGCCGCCGGCCGCGACGCCGTTGACCGCGACCACCACCGGCGTCCGGCACTCGCGCAAGGCCTGCATCGCCGGCCAATAATGCTTCATCACGCCGGTATAGATATTGTCGCCGAGCGAGTTGAACGCCTTGAGATTCTGCCCGGAGCAGAAGCCGCGTCCCTCCCCGGTCAGGATCAGCGCGCGGATGCCGGGATCGACGCCCATTTCGCCTATGGCGCGCGCGAGATCGCCGAGCAGCTCCGGCGTCATGGCGTTCAGGGTGGCGGGATCGTTCAGCGTCAGAATACCGACCTTGCCGTCCCGTTCACGCTTCACGCTGCTCATTTTCCGCTCCCTGAAACCGGTTCTTGTTGCACTGACAGTGCCATGCTTGGCATGCTACGCCAACGTGACCCGCCCGCAACAAGAACAGCGAAAGCAACGCCATGTCCGACCAGTTCTCCAACTCGCAAGTGATCCGCAAGCCGGCCGTCAGCGCCAAGGGCGGCATCGTCGCCGCGCAATCGCGCAAGGCGGCCGAAGTCGGCGCGGAGGTATTGGCCGCGGGCGGCGATTGCGTCGACGCCGTGATTGCAACCACCTTTGCGCTGGGCGTGCTGGAGCCGTGGATGAGCGGTGCCGGCGGCGGCGGCGCGATGGTGCTGTATCGCGCCAAGGAGAACCGCGTCGAGGTGATCGACTGCGGCATGCGCGCGCCCGACGGCCTGCGCCTGGAGGATTATCCGTTGACCGGCGGGGCCGCCTCCGACCTGTTCCCCTGGGCGCGGGTCAAGGACGACCGCAATCTGCACGGCCCGGGCTCGATCGCGGTACCCGGTGTCGTCGCCGGCATGGAGGAGGCGCATCGCCGCCACGCCAGAATGCCGTGGAAGGACCTGCTGGCGCCGAGCGTCAAGCTTGCCGGCGAAGGCCTGCTGGTGGATTGGTGGACCACCGACATGATCGCAAGCTCGGCCGCGGATCTGCGGCGCTATCCGGCCAGCGCCGCGGCGTATCTGCTGGATGGCCTGCCGCCGAATGCGCAATGGGGCATCAAGTCGGTGGTCCGCATGCCGCAGGACAGGCTGAAGGCGACGATGGCGCAGCTTGCCGCGGCCGGCCCGCGCGATTTCTACGAGGGCGATCTGGCGCGCAGCATCGCCGACGATATCCAGGCCGCCGGCGGCGCGCTGTCGGTGCGCGATCTCGCCGCCTTCCGCGCCCATCTGCGCGAACCGCTCAAGATTCCCTATCGCGGCGGCACGGTCTACGCGACGCCGGAGCTGACCGCGGGTCCGACCATGGCGCGTACGCTCGGCCTGCTGCAGAAGGCGTTCGCGCCCGCACATGGCGGTCCGGATGCGGCCGCCTATACTGCCTACGCCGAGGCGCTGCAGGCCGCCTATCGCGAGCGGCTGAAGGACATGGGCGACGTCGACGGCCGCCGTGCGCTCGGCGCGGAGGCGATCGCCCCAAGCTGCACCACACATTTCTCCGCTGTCGACCGCGACGGCAACATGGCGGCGGTGACGCAGACGCTGCTGTCGACCTTCGGCTCCAAATTCGTGACGCCGAACACCGGCCTCACCATGAACAACGGCATCATGTGGTTCGATCCGACGCAAGGCGCGCCGAACTCGCTCGCGCCCGGGAAGCGCTGCCTAACCAATTACACGCCCGTGGTGGCGGAAGCGGCCGACGGCCGCCGTCTTGCCGCCGGCGCATCGGGTGGCCGCCGCATCCTGCCCGCGGTGTCGCAACTGCTCTCCTTCGTGATGGACTTCGGCATGGATCTCGACGCCGCGATCCATCAGCCACGCATCGACGCCAGCGAAGGCAATGTGGTGATCGGCGATGTCCGCCTGCCGCAAGCCGTGCGTGAGGTGCTGCGCGGCAGCTTCGACTACGAGGAGGCACGCATCCAGACCCAGCCGAAGAAGTTCGCCTGCCCCAGCATCGTGCTACGCGATGGCACCACAAACAGCGGCGCCACCGAGCCGTTTCATCCGTGGAGCGATGCAATCGCGGAGGCGTGACGGCAGGGACGGCGCATCAAAGCTGTCGTCCCGGCGCCGATCAAAACGACTTGCAGTTGGTTGCAGACTCTCATGCAAAACAATCACGGTGTCATCACCCGCGAACGCGGGTGATCCAGTATTCCAGAGACGCCTGTGCATGAGCCGAGAGGCCGCGGCGTACTGGATCGCCCGGTCAAGCCGGGCGATGACAGTGTGAGTGGGACGCAGCTTTCATTCTCGCGGCGTGATTGCCCGAGCTTTGCTCTTCGTTCCGCCCTCTCTCTCTTCGTGATGGCATCTCGCGTGCCGGCAAGCCGGGAACCCACGAGGCCACCGGGCATGGTCCGAGGTATCCGGAACGTGAGCCGTGTTTCGGCAGCAGAGGACGATGGCGCGCCGAGGGACATTGCAGGACGCAAATGGGCTGATACATTTCGGCCCGACAACGAACAATGGTGACCGGCTTGAGCGATGCAAGCGCAGACGTGCCGCCCGGCGCTCAGCTCCTGGGACGCGAGTGGCTAGGGTTCGACGGCGAAATCGCCTCGATGCGCTTTGTGGCGCAACCCCTGTTCACCAACCGGCACGGAACGATCCAGGGCGGCTTCCTTGCGGCGATGTTGGATTCGGCCACGGGTCTCGGCGCTCTCGCTGCGCTCCCGTCCACCAGGACCGTGGTGACCAGAACCCTCACCACGCGGTTTCTCAAGCCGGCGCGCGTCGGTCCGATCACGGCCAAGGCCAAGGTCGTCTCGCAGACCGACCGCGACATGATCGTCGAGGCCGATCTGATCGACGCCGACAATTTGACGGTTGCCAGCGCCACGGCCGAATTGCGGATTCTGGACAAGCGATAGCCATGCGTTGTGCTCCCTTCGCGTTGTCAGCCCTGTTGCTGCTCGCGGTCTCGGCGGCGCAGGCGGCTGGGCTCCGGCACTTCGACGTTCCCGCCGGTCCCGACGGACCCGCGATCAGAGGGGTGGCCTGGCACCCTTGCGCCGAGCCCCCGCACGAGATCGACGCCCGCGGCGGCAGAACGTTCTTCGGCGTCAACGACTGCCCGATCGTGGGAGACAAGCTGCCGCTGATCGTGATCTCGCATGGAAGGCGCGGCTGGCTCGGCGGCCACCATGACACGGCCGCAGCGCTTGCGGATGCCGGCTTCATCGTCGTGACGATCAATCATCCGACCGATACCGAGCGCGACACCAGCGGCACCGATAGCCTTGCCGTCACGGTCGAGCGGCCCGCCGACATCAAGCGCACGATCGACTATGCGCTCAGAGGCTGGCCCGATGCAGCTCGCATCGATGCCGGACGCATCGGTCTCTTTGGTTTCTCCTGGGGCGGCTATACGGGCCTCGCGGCGATTGGCGGTGAGCCCGATCTCCGCAAGGGCCTGCCGAGCTGCCAGACGTCGAGCTTGCGGGCCTGCAAGGAGCTCGAAGGCGGAGAAAAGCCGAGCGGACCGGTCGTCCACGATCCGCGGATCAAGGCCGCGATCATCGTCGATCCCTTTCCTGTGCTGTTCTTTGCCGCCGAGAATCTGGAAGCCGCGACGATCCCGATTCAATTGTGGAGCTCGGACCCCGCGCAGAATGGCGACGGTCTCTCCGGGTGCTGTGCTGCTGCGATCAGCGACCGGCTTCCGTCCAAACCGGACTTTCACCTGGTGAAGGATGCCAAGCACTTCTCCTTCCTCGCGACCTGCACGCCGGAGGAGACAGCGAAGATGGCTGCCATCTGCACCGATGCGCCGGGCTTCGATCGCCTCGCCTTTCATCAGCGCTTCCACGCCGCGGCCATCGCGTTCTTCAGAACGCATCTGGGTGATACCGGGACGCGCTAACGCCCCCAGAGCCGGCGGTGACGCCGCCCCGCCGGAATGCATGCAATTGGAGGAGGATCGAGTCTGCCCGACATCGAAGCCTCCTCGCATCGGATTCGCCTAGGCGGCTTTCTGCTCCAGAGCCGCATCGAATCCGACCCTCGGGAAGTGAAGATTCACCTTGCCGACCGAGGGGTCTTCGTGCCGGATCACAATCTCATCTTGTGTCCATGCGAGAATGTTTCCATGGACGGGATTGCCGTAGTCATCGGGAGTGACGCTGACCCAGTCGCCGCGCAGAATTCCGACATTCTGCGCTTCCGATGACCAGCCATCAGGTTCGCTCGGTTGATGGACACGTGCGACCTCGATTGCCTCGTCGGGCGTCATGTCGGCGTGCTTGCCGTGCCCGAGAGCCGCAACGCGCGCATACCAGGGGTCAACAACATCAGCGAAAGCAATCAGCCGCGCGATCTCCGGGCCGCCATTCTGCCGTGCGAACCAAATCGGATGATAAGCCGATAGATCGGCCGCGGAAGGGGCGCTTCCGAGGACAAACTTGCGGCCGTCGGCGAGAACTTCGGCAACCCAGGCAAGATGGGCATTGAGCCGCTGCAAATACACCGCCCGTTTCGGAAGCAGCACGTCCGGATCCAGATTGACACGGAACAGGGGGCGCCGCTCGTCGACCAGCTCTTGCGGGATTTTCCCGCCCATGTTGCCGATGGTGAGGCACACCGCGTTCAGAAAGGAGCCCTTCTCGATCCACCAGCCGAAGGCCTTGGCAAAGCCTTCCTGTCCATTGGGATAAAGTGCGGGCGAGCCTCCCAACTGCTCGATGACCTGAAGAATGAGCAGCGTATCGCAATAGAACTCTGCTCCGATCTGGAGGATCGGCGTGCGCCGGTAGCCTCCCGTCATCGGCGTGAGCTTGGGACGCGGCGTCCACACCGGGATCTCGACCGAGCGCCAGCTCTGGCCCTTGAGGCCCAGCGCCAGGCGCGTCTTCTCCGAATAAGGCGAGAGCTGGTAGTGGTGCAGGATGATTTCTGACATGGGTTTCTCCCTGGGATTTACCTTGCGCCGACCTGCTTCTGCGGCGCAGGCAGCTCGACGCCGAGAAACTCGAACGCGGTGTCGCCATTGGTCCAGCCATGCAGCGTATTCGGCTGAAAGACGATCACGTCGTCCGGCTTGTAGGCGACTTCACCGATCTGCCCGCCGCCCTTGTCGTTCAAGGACAGCTTGCCGCTCCCGCTGATGACATAGAGGATGTAGGGCAGCGCGCCGTCGTGAACGGCAATCGAGCCTTTTGCGTCCACGTGTCCGCGCATGACGTGGGTGGCCGCCCCGGGCAGGTCATAGAGCATTCCATAGTTGAAGCCCTGGTTCTGCTTGCCGTTGGGCATCACCGGCACCGCGGCAAGCGCGGACGCCTCCTTCTTGACGGCGACCGGGTTGTTTCCCTGACCGTTCTCGATGACATAGATTCCGCCGGCGCATGCTGGAACCGAAGCGGCAATCACAACCAGTGACGCCGCAGCACAAAATAGACCACGCATCTCGTCCTCCCTGTTGATCGCTTGTTTAAAGTCATGAATCGAACGCGGCTCCGGGCCGCTGCCAGGCAACGGCCCGCCGATGCTGTGGATGGGGCGCCGGCTCAGCCGCCGGTGCGCGCATCCAGGAAGAGTTGCGTGAACGGCTTGGCCAGAACGGGCTCGAGCTTCGGCACGATCGCCTTGATGTCGGGCGTGACCATGTGGGCGTCGAGCGCCGCCTTGTCCTTCCAGCGCTCGAAGGTCAGGAAGCGGCCCGGCTCGCCGATGACCTCCATCAGGGTGTAGACGATGCATCCGGGCTCCTTGGCCGAGATTTCGGCGAAGGGCACAAGCAAGGCGCGGAGATCATCCGCTCTATCCTTCTTGGATACGATTTCCGCGATCACGAAATAGCCGCTCTGGCCTGCGGCCTCTGCGGATGAAGTAGCGAGAACCGCGGCCGCCACAGAACCAACGGCGACAGTTCCCACGAACGCACGACGATCCATCTCGGACATGCAATTCCTCCCCTCCTGGTTTGTTTTCATTTGCAAATCCGGCCGTTGAACGCGCGCGCGGCCGGACGCCTCATATTTATGAGGTACAAATAGTTTGCACACAAAATAATAAGAATCAATGCTTTGCGGTATGATATGCTGTAACGGCAGAAAATTGCGCCCGTTCGGCTTGGCTGGCGCGACGGCTAACGATAGGATTTGGCTCAACGATTTGTTGTGCCAGCGGACTGACAGGAATGAAGACCCGAACGACGAACGCGCGACGCGAACCAAGGAATCGCCCTTCACAGGGCTCCATCGCACCGGTCGAGATGCCGGGCCTCGACAGTCACCTTTGCTTTGCGCTCTACAGTGCAAGCAACCACATGACGCGGCTGTTCGTCCCGTTCCTGAAGAAGCTTGGCGTTACCTATCCGCAATATCTGGTTCTGGTCGTGCTTTGGGAGCGCGGGGCGCGAGGCGTCGGAGATCTGGCCTCGGCGCTGCAAATGGACCTCGGCTCGCTCTCGCCGATGCTCAAGCGCCTCGAGGCCAAGGGATTGGTGACACGGCGGCGGCAGCCCAACGATGAGCGGCGCGTGCTGGTCGATCTAACTGCCAAGGGCGTGTCGCTTCGCCAGCGAACCGAGCAAATGCTGGGCGAGTTCTACTGCTTCCTGAATATGCCCCTGGATGAGCTTTTCGACCTGAAGGACCGGCTGCGCCACTTCGTGAACTCGGCAGGGCCCAAGGAGACCACGCCGCGGCCCGTCAAGCTCACGGAGCCGGCGCTTTGAAAGCGCCGCAGACGTTCTCT
Organism: Bradyrhizobium sp. USDA 4011; assembly: GCF_054063415.1. Lineage (NCBI taxonomy): Bacteria > Pseudomonadati > Pseudomonadota > Alphaproteobacteria > Hyphomicrobiales > Nitrobacteraceae > Bradyrhizobium > Bradyrhizobium sp. USDA 4011. Next base: position 6,498,267 of record NZ_JBSSGG010000001.1, on the reverse strand, counting down.
CTTACACCCCAAGCTTGTCCCGCACCCGCCCGGTCAACACCGCGGCGGTGACGCCGACGCGCCAGAAGGCGTGCATCGGGATCGGCTTGATGCCGGTCACGGGCATGTCGATCTCCGCCTTTGCACCTCCGATCAGGCGCCGGGCGAGTTGCGCGCCCATCGCGGTCGAGAGCGCGACGCCGCGGCCGTTGCAGCCGATCGACATCAGCAAGTCCTCCGCGGGCGCATGAACATGCGGATAGTGATCGGCGGTGATGGCGAGGCGGCTGTTCCAGCCATGGGTCCAGTTGACGCCCTTGAGCTGCGGCCACAGCCGCTCGGCGTAGCGCATCAGATAAGCGACGTCGGTCGGCTTGCTGATCCAGCGCATCGGGCCCCGGCCGCCCATCAGCAGCCGGTTGTGCTGGTCGATGCGGTAATAGACCGTGATATGGCCGCTCTCGTACAACACCGGACGCGTTGGCATGATCGAACGCGCGACCTCGTCGGACAGCGGCGCGGTCGCCGCGATCGACGAGAACACCGGCACGATGCTGCGGCGAAGCGCCGGCCAGAGATCATCGGTAAAGCCATTGGTCGCGAGCAGCACCTTGTCGGCATGCACGATGGCGCGCGGTGTCTCGATCCGCCAGCTTCTGCCGTCACGGCGCAGCGACACCGCCGGCGTCTCGCCATGGACGGCAACGCCGGCACCGATCGCGGCGCGTGCCAGGCCCCGCGCGTAATTCAACGGATGCAGATCGCCGCCGCGCGCATCCAGCATGGCGCAGAGGTAACGGTCGCCGCCGATCATCTCGCGCAGTTCGGCGGCATTCAGCAGCTTGACCGGCATGCCGCGCCGGATGCACTGCTTCGCCGTGGTCTCGATCGCGGTCGCGCTGGCTTCATTGTAGGCGGCACGCAACGTGCCGTTCTGCCGCGCCTCGCAAGGAATCTGGTAGCGGCGGATCAGGTCATGCGTAAAATTCGTGGTGCCGTACGAGAATTCGATCATGCGGCGGCCGAGGTCGGCGCCGAAATCCTGTTCGATCTGATCGGGGTCGTGCTTCAGCCCGGGATTGGTCTGGCCGCCGTTGTTGCCGGACGCGCCCCAGCCCGGCTCCTGCGCCTCCAGCACGGTCGCGAGCACGCCCCGCTCGGCGAGGTGCAGCGCGGTCGACAGGCCGGTGAAGCCGCCGCCGATGATCGCGACCGGCACGCTCTTGTCCGTCGTAAGTGGCGGCGTGGGCGTCGCTTCCACCGCGGTGTCGGCATAAAGACTCGGGGGCAGTGGCAGGCGTGTTGGCGCGTTCATAGCGAGTACCGGATCACAGCGGATGCAGCACGCGGCGCAGGAAATCCTGGGTGCGCGGGTGCTGCGGTTGGTTGAGGACGGATTTGGCGGCGCCCTGCTCGACGATGACGCCGCCGTCGATGAACAGCACGCGGTCGGCGACGTCGCGGGCAAAGCCCATCTCGTGCGTGACGACGACCATGGTCATGCCATCGTCGGCGAGCTTGCGCATCACCGAGAGCACCTCGCCGACCAGTTCGGGATCGAGTGCGGAGGTCGGCTCGTCGAACAGGATCGCCTTCGGCTGCATCGCCAGCGCCCGCGCGATCGCGACGCGCTGCTGCTGGCCGCCGGAGAGCTTTGGCGGATGTACCTCGGCCTTGTCGGCGAGGCCGACCTGCGCGAGCAGCGCGCGGCCGCGCGCGATCGCCGCCTCGCGCGGCTCCTTCTTCACATAGAGCGGCCCCTCGATGACGTTCTCGAGCGCGGTGCGATGCGGAAACAGGTTGAAGCGCTGGAACACCATCGAGACCTGGGTGCGGATCGCCACGATCGAGCGGTCGCCCTGATCGACCCGCGCGCCTTCGACGCTGATCTCGCCGCGGTCGTAGCTCTCGAGCCCGTTGATGCAGCGCAGGATGGTCGACTTGCCGGAGCCCGACGGGCCGATGATGCAGACCACCTCGCTCTTGGCGACCGAGGCAGTGATGCCCTTCAGCACCTCGACCTTGCCAAAGCTCTTGTGGACGTCGTTGAGCTCGATCATTTGCGGTTCGCCTTGTTCTCGAAGTGCCGAACCAGCAGGATAAGCGGGATGCTCATGGTGAGGTACATCAGCGCCACCAAGGTGAACACGCTGGTGTTCTTGAAGGTCGAGGAGGCGATCAGCTTGCCCTGCAGCGCGAGCTCGGCGACCGTGATGGTGGAGGCTTGCGAGGAGTCCTTCAGCATCATGATCATGATGTTGCCGTAGGGCGGCAGGATGATCCTGACCGCCTGCGGCAGCACCACGCGGCGCATGGTGAGCCACCAGCCCATCCCAATGGTCTGCGCCGCCTCGATCTGCCCCTTGTCGATCGCCTCGATGCCGGCGCGGAAGTTTTCCGCCTGATAGGCCGAATAGGCAATGCCGAGCCCGATGATCGCGGCCTGCAGCGCCGACAGCGCGATGCCGAAATCGGGCATCACGAAATAGATGTAGAACAGCAGCACGATGATCGGGATGCCGCGGATCACGTTGATCAGCGCGGCGCTGAGGCCTGTGAGGATGCGAATTCCCGACACCCGCATCAACGCCCACACCAGCCCGAGCACGGTCGACAGCAAGAGCGAGCCGATCGTGACGACGATGGTCAGCCAGACACCCTGCAACAGGATCGGCACGAACTCGACGGCGTCATGGAAGAATTTTTGCATCGGTAGAATGTATCCAGTCCCTCGAATACGTCCCCGTCATCCTGAGGAGCGGCGCCTTCGCCGCGTCTCGAAGGATGAATCGGACCGGCTGGTGGCCGTCGACCCTTCGAGACGCGCTACGCGCTCCTCAGGGTGACGGGTCAACTGATCTCACCTAGCCCAGACGGAGTGAAGCAACACTCTCACGACGCGCTGGCCTTCTGGCCCCATTTCTCCAGGATCTTCGCGATCGTGCCGTTGGCCTTCAGCTTCGCCAGCGAGGCGTTGATCTTCGCCAATAGCTCGGTGTCGCTCTTGCGGATGCCGATCGCGACGGTGCCTACAGTGACGGGCTTGTAACCGTCGACCAACCGGACGTCGGCGAAATTGCCCTGCTGCAGATTGTAGGCGAGGATCGGATAGTCGGCGAAGCCGGCCTTGAGGCGGCCGGCATTCACGTCGCGCAGGATGTCGGGAATGGTGTCGTAGACCTTCACCTCGCTGAACAGCCCGGTCTTCTTCAGCGCGTCGACGAACGCGGTGCCGACCTGGGCGCCGACCACGGTGCCCTTCAGATCCTCCTGCGAGGCGTAAGCCTTGGTGTCTGCCTTCGGCACCACGAGGCCTTCGCCATAGGTGTAGACCGGCTCGGAGAAATCGATCACCTCCTTGCGCGCGGCGGTGGCGAACATCGCGGCCGCGATGATGTCGATCTTGTTCGCGGTCAGCGAGGGGATCAGCGCCGAGAACTGCATCGGCTCGATCTGCACCGAGAAGCCGGCATCCTTGCCGATCTCGGTGGCGAGATCGACCATGATGCCCTGGATCGAATTGGTCTTGGTGTCGAGGAAGGTGAAGGGGATGCCGGTCGGCGTCGAGCCGACCTTGAGCACCTGCTGCGCGCCTGACGGCGCGCTCAAGGCAAGGGCAAGCGCCGCAACCGCGGCCTGAACGAGACGCTGAAAGGACATCGCAACACCTCCCGAAGCTGGCCTTGGCGCCGCATCGCCCTGCTTTTCGAGCTAGATGTTGCGGGCGACGCCGTTCCGGCCTATTTTCACCAATATGAAATTGTGGTCACGAAACCGCGGCCAATGCAAGCGGTTTTCATGCACATGAAGGAAGCGGACTGACGTGAGCGGCGGCAAGAGAATGCGCAAAGGCGCGGCAGCGAAGCCCGTGACAGCACGCCGCGTCGCCAGAAAACCGGCCAGGAAGCCGGCCGAACCCGCAATGGATCTTGCGGTCGGCCGCCGCATCCGCGACCTGCGCCGCACCAGGCAGATGTCGCTGGAGGTGGTCGCAGCGCGTACCGACCTGTCGATCGGCTTCATCAGCCAGATCGAGCGCGGCCTGTCATCGCCCTCGCTGCGCGTGCTGGCGACGCTGGCCGACGTGCTCGGCGTCGGCATCGCCGCGCTGTTCGGCGCGACACCCAGGGACGACAGCGCCGGCGGCGTCGTGACCCGCGAGGTGCAGCGCGCCGAGCTGAAACTGTGGCGCACGGGGATTTCAAAGCAGCTGCTCAGTCCGGCGGGCAGCGAGAGCCGGCTCAATCTGTTCCTGGTTCATCTCGAGCCCGGCGGCAACACCGGCGACGAGTTCTATACCCATGACGGCGAAGAGGCCGGCCTCGTGCTGTCAGGCGAGATGACGCTGACGGTCGACACCGAGACCTGGACGCTGAAGCAGGGCGACAGCTTCCGCTTCGCCAGCCGCCGCCCGCACCGCTTCTCCAACCCGGCACATGATGCCAGGGCCGTGGTGCTGTGGGTGAATTGCGTGACGGCGGCGGGGTGACGTTCCGAGCGTGCGCTGCCACCCTCCCCTGGAGGGGGAGGGTCGGGTCGCGGTCCTAACCGGCTACATAGGTAACAGAATAGACCGGCGACATGGGTAACAGGTCAACTGGTCGGCGAGGGGGACCTTGCCGATGGGGTGGATGGAGACCTGTGCAGTGGATGAACGGATGCGGTTTGTGGTGGCGGCGCAAGCGCACGAGGAGTCATTTGCGGCGGTGTGCCGGCGGTTCGGAGTGAGCCGCCGGGTGGGCTACAAATGGCTGGCGCGGTTTGAGAAGGAAGGAGCAGGCGGGCTGTTCAATCGGTCGCGGGCTCCGCTGCATCATCCGCAGGGTATAGCCGAGGGGATCGCCGCGCGCTGCCTTGAGGTGCGGCGGGCGCATCCGACCTGGGGACCGATCAAGGTGCTCGCCTTTCTTGAACGGAAGTCACCTCGAACGGCCTGGCCTGCGGCGAGCACGATCGGGGAGCTGTTCGATCGTGAGGGGCTGACGGTGAAGCGCAAGCTGCGCCGTCGCAGCCCGCCCTCGAGCACACCCTTTGCCGGATACGAGGCAGCCAACGATGTGTGGTGCATCGACTTCAAGGGCTGGTTCCTGACCGGGGACGGCATGCGCTGCGAGCCCCTGACGATCACCGATGCCTACAGCCGTTATCTGCTGCGCTGCCAGGCTCTGGCCCGAACCGACACAGATCATGTCTGGCCGGTGCTGGACGCGGCGTTCCGCGAGTTTGGGTTGCCGCACGCCATGCGCTCGGACAACGGCTCGCCGTTTGCCTCGCGCGGCGCCGGAGGATTGTCGCGGCTGTCGGTCAGGCTGATCAAAGCGGGGGTGACACCGGAGCGCATTGCGCCTGGCAAACCTCAGCAGAACGGCCGCCATGAGCGCATGCATCTGACCTTGCTGCAGGATGTTGCCAGTCCGCCAGCTCCCACCATGCGCGAGCAGCTCAAGCGCCTGCACAGCTTCCAGCATCTCTACAACGAAGAGCGTCCGCACCAGTCGCTCGACAACGCCACACCGGCCGATCGTTACCAGGCCTCCTCGCGCCGCTTCCACGGTGTCTTGCGTGCGCCGGACTACGCTGATGATCAGCAGGTTCGCTTGGTTCGGCACAACGGAGAGATCAGGTGGCTGGGCAACACGATCTATATCAGCGAAGCGCTGATCGGTGAGCCCATCGGTCTGGCCGAGGACCACGACGGCTGGACCGTCAGCTATGGTCCGATCGTGCTCGGCACGATCGCTCATCGCGGTGACCGGCTCCGCAAACCTAAACGCAAAGCAAAAGGCTGTGGACTTGAGAACAACGCTGCGCGTTGCCCTCAGGGTCCACAGCCTCAACAACAACAGACCTGAACGAAACGAGAATTGTGTTACCTATGTCGTCGGTCTGAACTGTTACCTATGTCGCCGGTTGCTCATCGCGTTGAGCGCAGCGAAATGCGAGCCGGGGTGGGGTGATCTCTCACCACAGGCAGCGCTCGTGTGGAGTGACCGTCACCCCACCCCGCTAAGCATCTTGCTTCGCGCGATGCTTATCGACCCTCCCCCTCCAGGGGAGGGTGAAGCTGCTAGCCTCCCAACCCCATCACGATCTCCTCGATCTTGATCGGGAAATTCCGCACCCGGATGCCGGTGGCGTGGAAGACGGCATTGGCGACTGCGCCGGCGCTGCCGGTGATGCCGATCTCGCCGACACCCTTGATGCCGAGCGGGTTGACGTGCGGATCGTGCTCGTCGACCGTGATGACCTCCATCGGCGGCACGTCGGCATTCACGGGCACATGATACTCGGCGAGGTTCGCATTCAGGATGCGCCCCGAACGATGGTCCATCACCGCCTCCTCGTGCAGCGCGAAGGAGAGGCCCCAGATCATGCCGCCGTAGAGCTGGCTCCGCACCATCAGCGGATTGATGATGCGTCCGGCCGCGAATGCGCCGACCAGCCGCGTGGCGCGGATCTGGCCGAGCTCCGGATCGACCTTGACCTCGGCAAACACAGCGCCATGCGCGTGCATCGCATATTGCGACTGCGCCGCCGCATCGGCGGCACCAGTGCCGCTGGCCTCGACCTCGGCAATGCCGGCACGCGCCAGGATATCGGCGTAGCTTTCGCTGCGCGCGTCATCGTCGCGGCGATGCAGCCGGCCGGCCCGCGCCACCACGCCGGCGTTGCCGGCGCCGAACAGCGGCGAGCGCTCATCCGAGGTCGCGAGCTCGGCGAGCTTTGCGATCACGGCCGCACCGGCATTGTGGATCGCGGCACCGACGGTTGCGGTATGCCCCGAGCCGCCGGCAATGCCGGCATCGGGCAGATCGGAGCTGCCGGAGCGGAACGTCAGCTGATCGAAATCGAGCCCGAGCGCGTCGGCCGAGATCTGCGCCAGCGCGGTCCAGGCGCCCTGCCCCATATCATGCGCGCCGGTCTCCATCACGCCTCTGCCGTCGGCGCGGATCACCGCGCGCGCATTGCCCTGGAACATGATGGCCGGGAAGGTCGCGGTCCCCATGCCCCAGCCGACCAGAAAGCCGTTCTCGTCACGCATCTGCTTGGGCTGCAACGGACGACCCGCCCAGCCGAAGCGTTCGGCGGCTGTTGCATAGCACTGGCGCAGCGCCTTGGATGAAAACGGCTTGCCGGTGGTCGGTTCGACCTCGGCATAGTTCTTCAGCCGAAATTCCAGCGGATCGATGCCGCAGGCGAACGCCGCCTCGTCGATCGCGCTTTCCAGCACGATCGATCCGGTGGCCTCGCCCGGCGCGCGCATGAACAGCGGCGTGCCGGTGTCGACGCGCACCGCCTCGTGCGCGGTGCGGATCGCAGGGCTCGCATAGAGCGTGTGCGAGGCGTCGGCGGCGGGCTCGTAGAAATCGTCGAAGCTCGACGTGGTGACGCGCGCCTCATGATTGATCACGGTCAGCTGGCCGGCATCGTCGGTGCCGATCCGGATGCGCTGGCGGGTCGGCGGACGATGGCCGACCGGCCCATACATCTGGCTGCGGCGCAGCACGAGCTTGACCGGACGGCCGATCAGCCTGGCGGCCATGATGCCGAGCACCTGCGGCCCGGAGATCAACCCCTTGGAGCCGAAGCCGCCGCCGAGAAACGGGCTGTTGATATGGATGTTCGCCGGCGGAATGCCGAACAGGCCGGCGATGCGCATCTGGGCGAACCCCATGCCCTGGCTCGGCGTGTCGATGAACAGGCGGTCGCCGTCCCACACCGCGACGATCGCATGCGGCTCCATCGCGTTGTGATACTGCGCCGGCGTCTCGTAGGTCGAATCTGTCAGCTTCGCGGCCGCGGCCATGCCGGCATCGATATCGCCGTGGCGGACTTCGGCGGGATTGCCGATGCCGACCACCGGTGGCGCATAGGCCTCGCCGGCGTCGAGGCCGACGCGCGCGATCTCGACCTGGTAGCGCGGCGACAGCAGCGCCGCGCCTTCGGTCGCGGCTTCCAGCGTCTCGGCGATCACGACCGCGATCGCCTGGTTGGCGTAGCGCACCTCCTCGCTCTGCAACAGCTCCATGCGGAAGGCGAACGGGTTGCCCTTGGCGTCGGGATCTTCCGCGAGCTCGGGCTTGTGCGCCGGCGTCATCACGTCGATGACGCCGGGATGGCGCTTGGCGGCGGCGACGTCGAGCGCGGTGACACGGCCGCGTGCGATGCAGCTGGTTGCGATCACGGCATAGACCATGCCGGGCGGATGATTGTCCGCGGCATAGCGGGCCTTGCCGGTGACCTTCAGCACGCCGTCGGTGCGGGTCATCGGCTGGCCGATGTTCGAGCCGTGCCTGAGATGGGCGGGGTCGCGGGTCAGACTGAGTTCAACCGTCATGCGTTACGCTCCTGCAACGGATGAGAAGGGAGAGCCGGGCAGCGCGGCAATACGGTCCGGCGTGCCTGCGGCAGCAAGGGTGAGCGCGCGCAGGACGATGCGCTGCGCGAGCTCGATCTTGAAGGCGTTGTCGCCTGACGGCTTTGCGCCAGCGAGCGCGGCGCGCGCCGCCTCGCGATAGACCGCCGCATCGGGCGCGGCGCCTGCGAGCACCTGCTCGGCCTCGCGCGCCCGCCACGGCTTTGCCGCGACGCCGCCGAGCGCGAGCCGCGCCGCACGGACCTTGCCATCCTCGATGCGCAAGGCCGCCGCGGCCGAGACCACGGCGAAGGCATAGGACGTGCGCTCGCGCACCTTGATGTAGCGGGCATGCCTGGCGAAACTTTGCGCCTCAGTCGGCAGCCGCAGCGCGACGATCAGGTCGCCGCGCTCCAGCGCGGTCTCGCGCTCCGGCGTCTCACCGGGCAGACGATGCAGCGCCTCGAGCGGCAGCTCGCGCCGGCCGCCCTTGCCCTCGATCTCGACGATTGCATCGAGCGCGACCAGCGGCACGCAGAAATCGGACGGATGCGTGGCGATGCAGCCCTCGCTCCAGCCGAGCACCGCGTGCAAGCGGTTCTCGCCCTTCAACGCGTCGCAACCGGCACCCGGCCAGCGCCGGTTGCAGGCGCTGCCGGCGTCGTAGAAATAGGCGCAGCGTGTCCGCTGCATCAGATTGCCGCCGACGGTCGCGGCATTGCGCAGCTGGGCGGACGCGCCCGACAGCAGCGCCTCGGCGATCGCGGGATAGTTGCGCGCGAACGCGGCGTCATGGGCGAGATCGGCGTTGCGCACCAGCGCGCCGATGCGCAAGCTGCCGTCGGAGAGATGCTCGATACGATCGAGCCCGGGCAGCCGCGTGACATCGACGAGGCGGCTCGGCCGGCTGACACCGCCCTTCATCAGGTCGAGCAGGTTGGTACCGGAGGCGAGATAGCTCGCGCCCTTCTCGGAAGCCGCCGCGATCGCGTCCGCGACGTTGGCCGGCCTGACATAATCGAAGTTCATCATGCGGAGCGCCTCTGCTTGCTGGCGGTCATGTTGGATTGTGCCTCGAGCACGGCTTCCGTGATCCCCGGATAGGCGCCGCAACGGCACAGATTGCCGCTCATGCACTCACGCACGCGCTCCGGATCGTCGCCGGCCTGCCCCTCCTGGATCAGGCCGATGCCGCTCATGATCTGGCCCGGCGTGCAGAAGCCGCACTGAAAACCGTCATGGGCGATGAAGGCGGCCTGCACCGGATGCAACTCGCCGCCGCGCCCGACGCCTTCGATGGTGGTGATCTCGGCGCCGTCGTGGCTGACGGCGAGCGCGAGGCAGGAATTGATGCGGCGGCCGTCGACCAGGATGGTGCACGCGCCGCACTGGCCGCGGTCGCATCCCTTCTTGGTTCCGGTGAGGTCGAGTCGCTCGCGCAGCAGGTCGAGCAGGGTGACGCGGGGGTCGTCGAGGGCAATGTCCCGTCGAACGCCGTTGATGGTGAGACTGAGTGGGAGATTCATGCAGGGCTCCGATCCGTGTATGGTCGGGTTGAATCGAGGCAACGCGAACCCGTGGCCGCCGACGCATGATCGGCGCGCCTTGTCAGGCCCGGTGCTGGTCGCCATATACGGAGGCATCCTCCGTTTACAAGGGAGGGTAAAAAGAAAAAGCAATGGCCGCTTCATCACCAGAAATTGTCCGCAAGCCGCGCGCCGACGCCGTGCGCAATCGCGAGCGCGTGCTGGAAGCGGCCAAGGCCGTGTTCTCGGCGGGTGGCAGCGAGGCGAGCCTCGAGGCGGTGGCGCGCCATGCCGGCGTCGGCATCGGCACGCTGTATCGCCACTTCCCGACCCGGGAGGCGTTGTATGAGGCGGTGTATCGCCGCGAGGTCGAGCAACTCGGCGATCTTGCCGAGCAATTGGTGAACGCGCCCGAGCCGGTCGAGGCGCTGCGGCGCTGGCTGCGCGCCAATGTGGAGTTCGTCGCCACCAAGAAGGGCATGGTGGCAGCCCTTGCGCTGGTCGCGCACGGCTCGACCGAGTTGCATGCCTATTCGTTCGACCGCCTGACCAAGGCGATCGGCACCCTGCTGGCGCGCGCCGTCGCGGCCGGCGCCATTCGCGACGACGTCAGCGCCGAGGACGTGCTGCGTGCGCTGATCGGCATGTGCTACATGCACGACCAGCCGGGCTGGCAGACCACGGCACTCAGGCTGTTGGATGTGTTCGTGGACGGGCTGCGGCTGCAGCCGGCGGCCAAGGCGGCATCCACGGGGAAACCCGCGAAGAAGAAGGCCGGCCGGCGGCGCTCGCCGTAGCTGCTACAAACATATCGTAATCAGAAATACTCCGCACGAAGGCCACGTGTTGGGCGTGCGAATGCCGGCCATTGAACGAAGGTCGAATGAGCGATCCGGTGTTTCCATTCGCGCGCCGTCCGCGGGAATGACTATGCTGGCAAAAAACAGGTAGACGCGAAGGCCAACTTCGCGATCCGCCGACTGGCCATGGCGAGGAAACGCGCGTTCGCGCTCGAGCTTTTCGAGGGCGAGTCCCGGCATTCGGGAAAAGATGCGCCTGCCGTTCATTTGGATTGCCGAAATGGACGAGAGCATCTCATCTCCGTTTATCCGCTACCCGATCGGCACCTCGCTGCTGATGGCCGGCATTCTGTTCGTCGGCATGGTCGCCTATCCATTGCTGCCGGTCGCGCCACTTCCGCAGGTCGACTTTCCGACCATCCAGATCTCGGCAAGCCTGCCGGGCGCTAGCCCCGAAACCATGGCCTCCTCCGTTGCGCAGCCGCTGGAGCGGCAATTCGCGCAGATTCCCGGCATTGCCCAGATGACCTCGACGAGCTCGCTCGGGTCGACCGCGGTCACCATTCAGTTCGATTTGAACCGCAACATCGACGGCGCCGCCAACGACATCCAGGCCGCGATCAACGCCGCCGGCGGCCAGCTGCCCAAGAACCTGCCGTCGCCGCCGACCTATCGCAAGGTCAACCCGGCGGACTCGCCGATCCTGCTGTTGTCGGCGACCTCCGACACCCTGCCGCTGATCAGGGTGAGCGATGCAGTCGACGCCCAGCTCGGGCAGCAGATCAGTCAGATTTCCGGCGTCGCTCAGGTGTTCATCGGCGGACAGCAGAAGCCCGCGATCCGCGTGCAGATCGATCCCGCCAAGCTGGTCGCCAAGGGGCTCTCGCTGGAAGATATCCGCAGCCAGATCGCCATCGCGACGGTCGACAGCCCGAAGGGCAACATCGACGGCGCCAGCCGCGCCTACACGATCTACGCCAACGATCAGCTCCCGGATGCCAAGGACTGGAATGACGTCATCGTCGCCTACCGCAACGGCGGCCCGTTGCGGATTCGCGACATCGGCCAGGCCGTCGCCGGGCCGGAAGACATGAAGCAGGCCGCCTGGGCGGACGGCAAGCGCGGCGTCTTCCTCGTCATCTTCAAGCAACCCGGCGCCAATGTCATCGGGACGGTCGACAGGATCAAGGCGCAGCTTCCGAGACTGATTGCCGCGATTCCGCCCGCCATCAAGATCAAGATCATCAGCGACCGGACATTGACCATCCGCGCCGCCGTCGAGGACGTGCAGATCACGCTGCTGATCACCATCGTTCTGGTCGTCATGGTGATCTTCATCTTCCTGCGCAGCTTCTGGGCCACGGTGATTCCCGCCGTCACGGTGCCGCTCGCTCTGCTCGGCGCCTGCGCGCTGATGTGGGTGTTCGGCTATACGCTCGACAACCTTTCGCTGATGGCGCTGACGATTGCGGTCGGCTTCGTGGTCGACGACGCCATCGTCATGCTGGAGAACATCACGCGATACGTCGAGCAGGGCGAGCGGCCGCTTGCCGCGGCGCTGCGGGGCGCCGGCGAGATCGGATTCACGATCCTGTCGATCAGCATTTCACTGGTCGCGGTGCTGATCCCGTTGCTGCTGATGGGGGGCGTTATCGGCCGGCTGTTCCGCGAGTTTGCGGTGACCCTGGCGATGGCGATCTTCGTCTCGCTGGTGGTGTCGCTGACGCTGACGCCGATGATGGCATCGCGCTTCCTGCGGGCGCATGGCGAAACCAGGCACGGCCGGCTCTACCAATGGAGCGAGGCGGCATTCGACCGGATGCTGCATGGCTATGAGCGCGGCCTCGATCTGGCGCTGAGCTGGAGCCGGACCACGCTCTGCATCTTCTTCGCGACGCTGGCGCTGTCGGTCTATTTGTTCGTGATCATACCGAAGGGATTTTTCCCGCAACAGGACAACGGCTTCCTGAACGCCGTGTCGGAGATGGCCCAGGACATCTCGTTTGCCGACATGAAGCAGCATCAGGAAGAACTCAGCCGGATCGTCCGGGCCGATCCCGCGGTCGACAGCATGGCCGAGTTCATCGGCGGCGGCGGCACCGCGCTGAATTCCGGCCGCATGTACATCACGCTGAAGCCGCACGAGGAGCGCGACGCGGATGCGCAGCAGATCATCGCGCGGTTGCGGCCGAAGCTCGAGGCGGTCGAAGGTGCACGCCTCTACATGCAAGCTTCCCAGGACGTCCGGCTCGGCGGCCGCGCCACCCGGACGCAGTTCGAGTACACGCTGCAGGATGCGAACCTGGCCGAACTGAACGAATGGGCACCGAAGATCCTGGCCAAGATGAAGACGCTGCCGCAATTGCGCGACGTCGCGACCGACCAGCAGACCGAGGGAACGACGCTGACGATGACCTTCGATCGTGACACCGCGTCGCGCTTCGGCATCCAGCCGCAATTGATCGACGATACGCTGTACGACGCGTTCGGCCAGCGCCAGGTGACCCAATATTTCACCCAGCTCAACAGCTATCACGTCATCCTCGAGATCCTCCCCGAATTGCAGGGCAAGCTCGATACGCTGAACAAGCTCTACATCAAGTCGCCGACGACGGGCGACGAGGTGCCGCTCTCGGTGTTCTGCAAGTGGACGACAGTGCCGGTGCGCCCGCTCGCAATCGCCCACCAGGGGCAGTTTCCGGCGACCACGATCAGCTTCAACCTCGCGCAAGGGGTGGCGCTCGGCCAGGCCACCGATGCGATCCAGAACGCCGTCGCCAATCTGGGGGCTCCGGCCACGCTCAGTTCGAGCTTCCAGGGCACCGCGCAGGCTTTCCAGCAATCACTGAGCTCGGTGCCACTGCTGATCCTGGCTGCGCTGGTGGTGGTCTATCTGATCCTCGGCATGCTCTATGAAAGCTACATCCATCCGCTCACGATCCTGTCCACGCTGCCGTCGGCCGGCGTCGGTGCGCTGGCGATCCTGATGGCGTTCGGGTTCGATTTCAGCCTGATCGCGCTGATCGGCATCATCCTCCTGATCGGGATCGTGAAGAAGAACGGCATCATGATGGTCGACTTCGCGATCGCTGCCGAACGCGAGGAGCATTTGTCGCCGCGTGAATCGATCCGGAAGGCGGCGCTGTTACGTTTCCGCCCGATCATGATGACAACGATGGCCGCCCTGCTCGGCGGCGTGCCGCTGATGCTGGGTACTGGAACAGGAGCGGAAATTCGTCAGCCGCTCGGCTATGCGATGGTTGGCGGCCTGATCGTGAGCCAGGCGCTGACGCTGTTCACGACGCCGGTCGTGTATCTCTATCTCGACCGGCTTTCAAACGCGCTTTCGAACTGGACGGCGACGAAACGAGACGACGATGATGAGCCATCGATGAAGAACGCCGCCGAATAGCCTTCGCTCGCGGCGATGAAGCCTAGCCGAAGCGGTGATCATAGCGCTTGATCGACAACTCCTTGGTGTCGATCTCGGGCTTTTTCCCGGAGAGCATGTCGGCCAGCACCCGGCCCGAGCCGCAGGCCATGGTCCAGCCGAGCGTGCCGTGGCCGGTGTTGAGGTGCAGATTCGCAAACCGCGTCGCGCCGATCACCGGCGGGCCGTCCGGCGTCATCGGGCGCAGGCCGCACCAGAAAGTGGCCTTGGGCAGGTCGCCGCCGCGCGGAAACAGGTCGGTCAGCGAATGGTCCAGCGTCGCGCGCCGCGCGTCGTACAGCTTGGTCGAATAGCCCGAGATCTCGGCGGTGCCGCCGACCCGAATGCGGTCGCCGAGCCGGGTGATCGCGACCTTGTAACTCTCGTCCATCACGGTGGACTCAGGCGCGCCGCTCGCGTCCTTGATCGGCACCGTGATCGAATAGCCCTTCACCGGATAGACCGGCAGCGAGATGCCGAGCGGCCGCACCAGATGCGGCGAGTAGCTGCCGAGCGCCAGCACATAGGCATCGGCCGTCATCAGACCAGCGCTGGTCGCAACACCGGTGATGCGGGTGGCATCCGCGTTCAGTCCGTCGATGCCGACATTGAAGTTGAAACGCACGCCGATCTTCTCGGCCTCCAGCGCCAGCGCCTGCGTGAACATGTGGCAGTCGCCGGTCTCGTCATGCGGCAACCGCAGCCCACCGGCGAATTTCTGCTTCACGCCGGCCAGCGCCGGCTCGGCTTTGATGCAGCCGTCACGGTCGAGCACCTCGAACGGCACGCCGTATTGCTTCAGCACCGCGATGTCGTCGCCGGTGTGATCGAGCTGGGCCTGCTCGCGAAACAGCTGCAATGTGCCCTGCGCACGTTCGTCGTAGCGGATGCCGATATCATTGCGCAGCGCCTGCAGGCAGTCGCGGCTGTATTCCGCGATCGGAATCATCCGGCTCTTGTTCACCGCGTAGCGCGAGGTGGTGCAGTTGCGCAGCATCTTCAGAAGCCAGAGCCACATCACGGGATCGAGCTTCGGGCGGATCACCAGCGGGCCGTGCTTCATCAGCAGCCACTTCACCGCCTTCACCGGCACGCCGGGGCCGGCCCAGGGCGACGAGTAACCCGGCGAGACTTCGCCGGCATTGGCAAAGGAAGTTTCGAGCGCAGGCTTCGGCTGACGGTCGATCACCGTCACCTCATGGCCGGCACGCGCAAGGTAATAGGCCGAGGTGACGCCGATCACGCCACTGCCGAGAACAAGGACCTTCACTTTTCCTCACATCCTGCAGCGAAAACGCAATCGCCGCTGCGAAACCACTCTGCTTCGCAACGGCGACAGCAATTTGTAGAGCTAGCTAGAATCCAGCCAGCAATTATCAGGCCACGCGCTTGATCGCGTCGCCGAGGATCGAGACGATGTCGTCGATATGCGACTTCTCGACTATCAAGGGCGGCGACAGCGCGAGCGAGTCGCCGCTCATGCGGAAGTAGAGGCCGGTGTTGAAGCAATCGACCATCACGTCGTAGCCGCGCGCGCCGACCGCGCCGTCACGCGGCGAGAGCTCGACCGCGCCCATCAGGCCCTGATTGCGGATGTCGACGACATTCGGCAGACCCTTCAGCGAATGCAGCGCATCGCGCCAATAGTCGGCGATCGAGGCGCCGCGGGTCAGGAGACCCTCGTCCTTGTAGATGTCGAGCGTGGCAAGACCTGCGGCGCAGGCCACCGGATGCGCCGAATAGGTGTAGCCGTGGAACAGCTCCATGGCGTTGTCCGGGCCGACCATCAGCCCGTCATGGACCTGGCGGCTGGCGAACACCGCGCCGCACGGCACGGTGCCGTTGGTGATGCCCTTGGCGGTCGTCATCATGTCCGGCGTCACGCCGTAGAAGTTGGCGGCGAACGGCGTGCCGAGGCGGCCGAAGCCGGTGATGACCTCGTCGAAGATCAGGAGGATGCCGTGCTTGGTGCAGAGCTCGCGCAGGCGCTGCAGATAGCCCTTCGGCGCCGGCAGCACCGCGGTGGAGCCCGGCACCGGCTCGACGATCACGGCCGCGATGGTGTCCGCGCCATGCAGCGCGACCATCCGCTCGACATCGTCGGCGAGCTCGGCGCCATGGTCCGGCTGGTCCTTGGCGAAGGCATTGCGGGCGAGATCATGGGTATGGCGGATGTGGTCGACACCCGGCAGATGGGTCGCGAACTGGCGGCGGTTGGCGACCATGCCGCCGACCGACATGCCGCCGAAGCCGACGCCGTGGTAGCCGCGCTCACGGCCGATCAGGCGGGTGCGGGTCGCCTGGCCGGCGGCGCGATGATAGGCCAGCGCGATCTTCAGCGCGGTATCGACCGATTCAGAGCCCGAGTTGGTGAAGAAGATCCGATCCAGTCCCTTCGGGGCGATCTCGGCGAGGCGCTCGGCGAAATCGAACGCCAGCGGGTGGCCCATGTTGAAGGAGGGCGCGAAGTCCAGCGTGGACAGCTGGCGCTCGACAGCGGCCGCGATCTGCGGGCGACCATGGCCGGCGTTGACGCACCAGAGACCGGCGGAGCCGTCGATCACCTGCCGGCCGTCGACCGAGGTGTAGTACATGCCCTTGGCGGAGGAGAACAGCCGGGGCGCTTTCTTGAACTGCCGGTTGGCCGTGAAGGGCATCCAGAACGAATCGGTCTTGATGGTGTTCGGAATCTGATGAACGGTCACGGCGGCGCTCCATTGCTGACTGCGTCTAGTCGGACCACTCTTCACGACACTCAACAAGTCCTTTTCTGTCGCACCGCAAGCCATTGATCTTATTGAGGCGGTCTGCGACTATTTGTTCGATCCGCAACACCTGCAACAGGGATCTCTCATGAGCGTCGACATCGGCGGCCGGCTTCGATTCATTCGCGCGCGGCACAAGCTGTCGCAGCGCGAGCTCGCCAAGCGCTCCGGCGTCACCAACTCGACGATTTCGCTGATCGAATCCAATCAGATGAACCCGTCGGTCGGCGCGCTCAAGCGCATCCTCGACGGCATCCCGATGGGGCTTGCGGAATTCTTCGCGATCGAGCCGGAGCGGCCGCGTAAGGCGTTCTACCGCGCCGATGAGCTGACCGAGATCGGCAAGAAGCCGATCTCCTACCTCCAGATCGGCGACAGCCTGTTCGGACGGGCGTTGCAGATCCTGAAAGAGCGCTACGAGCCGGGCAGCGACACCGGCCGGGTGCCGCTGGTGCATGAGGGCGAGGAAGGCGGCATCGTGGTCTCGGGCCGGCTCGAGGTCACGGTCGACGACGAGCGGCGGGTGCTCAACGCCGGCGACGCTTATTACTTCGAAAGTCGCCGCCCGCACCGCTTCCGCTGCATCGGCGCCAAGCCGTGCGAGGTGATTTCGGCCTGTACACCGCCGACATTTTGAACCCGGCGCCGACGCTGCGCGACCCAAGCCGCAAGGGCCGTATGTCGCGGCCGGCCCGTCCCTCGCCCGATATCGACAGTTTCAAGGACTCGATCAGGTAGCGGCGCGGCCGGACCGCTGCACCATTACAGATTGCGGGTCTGGTGGTCGCCATAGGCGATCACGAACGCGACCGTCGCGAACATCATGGTCACGGCGATGACGACGAGAATGGTATCCAGGGTCATGACGGTCCTCCAAGATTGGCAAAACAAGGGTTAGTGCGCCGGCCGGAGCAAGCCTTGCGGCAGATCAATTTTCCGACGGGAATCGATCGCGGGTGAAACCACGCCGGATTTGCCGCGTAAGCTCAAGGATCGAGCAGGGAGCCTTCCGATGCGCGCGATCGCCCTCATTGCCGCCATTCTGTTCGCCATCGTCGCGCCGGCCATGGCCGACGATGTCGGCGCCGCGCAGGACGTGATCCGCGCCCAGGAGCAGGCCTTCGGCCGCGACGACGCCGCGGCGGCCTATTCCTATGCCGCCCCCGCGATCCGCCAGATCTTTCCGCAGGCCGATATCTTCATGTCGATGGTGCAGAACCAATACGCGCCGGTCTATCGCCACAGGAGCTTCGAGTTCGGCGAGGCACAGAGCGCGGGCGACCGGATCGCGCAACGCGTTCACATCGTCGACGCCAATGGCGAGGCGTGGGACGCGCTCTATACGCTGGAGCGGCAGGCCGACGGCAGTTTGAAGATCACCGGCTGCTCATTGCTGAAGGCCGGTCAGGCGGTGTGATCGAGGGTCAGGCCATGGCGAGCCGCTGCCGCGACCGCATCAGCAGCAGCAGGATGATGCTGACGTTGAGCAGGTTCCAGGCGAGGCCATTGGCGAAGGCCGCGGCATAGGAGCCGGTGGCGTCGAAGATCACGCCCGAGATCCAACCGCCAAAGGACATGCCGAACACCGAGGCGAAGATCACGATGCCGATCCGGGTCGCGGCCTCCGAGGCCGGCATCGCCTCGCGCACGATGATGGCGTAGCTCGGCACGATGCCGCCCTGGAACAGGCCGAACATCGCCGAGATGATGTAGAGCGAGGTCAGGCCGTCGAAGAACAGATAGAACAGCAGCGCCGCGCCCTGCGCGATCGAGCCGATCAGCAGCGTGCGGATACCGCCGATCCTGTCGGCGAGGAAGCCGGAGCCGATCCGGCTGATGATGCCGAAGCCCAGCATCAGCGACAGCATCTCGGCGCCGCGCGCCACGCCGTAGCCGAGATCGCCGCAATAGGCGACGATGTGAACCTGCGGCATCGACATCGCCACGCAGCAGGAGATCGACGCGAGCGACAGGATCGCGGTGAGTGCGTTGGTGGAGAGCCGCATGTCGACCCGCGGCGGCGCGGCGTTGACATGGCTGCGCCGGGTCGCAGCCCCCATCAACAGACGCAGCACCACGAGCGCAAGCGCCATCGCGATCGCGGTGAAGATGCCGATCGCGATATGGGTGGTGCGCCAGCCGATGCTCTGCATCCCGAAATTGACCAGCGGCGGCCACACCGTGCCGCCGACATAATTGCCGCTCGCGGCGATCGCGACCGCGAGGCCGCGGTAGCGCTCGAACCAGTGCGAGGCCTCCGCCATCAGAGGGCCGAAGGTCGCGGCCGACGACAGGCCGATCGCGAAATGCAGCAGGATGAAGGCCCAGATCGACGGCGCGTAGCCGGCGCAGATATAGCCGAGGCCAAGAATGCCGATCCCGGCGCCGATCGCCGCGACGATGCCGTGGCGATCGCTGATCTTGCCGGTCACGACCTGGCCGAGGCCGAAGCCGAGCATCACCATCGTGAAGGCGAGCGAGGCCGTTCCACGGGTCGCGCCGAAGTCGGTCTGCACTGCCGGCAACGCCACCACGACCGACCACATGCCGACGCTGCCGAGCGAGCCGATCACCACGGCGACGGCAAGACGCAGCCATGCCCGGCGCGAGTCGGGAATGAACAATGCGGCTTCAGGGGAAAATTCAGAAGAAATTACCACGGCACGCGGAACTTCCTCGGCATTTGCCTCCGGGTCAAGCCACGTTGCCGAGAGATTAGGCATGCGCCAGCAAGGGGACGCATTGCCTTCACCGGCGCGTGAGGCGGCTCAATTGCCGTAGTTCGGATCCTGCGCCTGGAACGCACCGCACTTCGCACCGATGCCGAAGCGCTGATCGAAATCCACGGTGCCGCCGCCGACCGGTATGCGGGTCGGCGGCAAGCCGCGCGTGTACTGGTCGACGGTCACAGACTTCTTGTCCGCGCTCATCGTCACATGCACCGGCTCGAGGTCCTTGCCCTTGTTGAGCTCGGTCAGATCAAGCGTGTAGTAACCGTCCGCCGTCTTGCCCGCGGCCATGCCGCCACGCGGCGCGAAGACGGCGGATTGCGGCAGGTAGACCTCCATCAGGACGCCGTTTCCCTTGCAGGCGATCATGCGGATCATCCAGGCCCGGTCGTCCGGCAGCGTCACGGCGGACGCCGGCACCGACAGCAGCGCGATCGCGGCAGCAAAGGCTGCTGTCATGGTTCGACCTGCCCGGTTCGACATGGATGCCTCTTGCGGCTGAGTGGCGTTGCTGGCGTTTGGTCGAAGGCCGGGCCGCGAAAGTTCAATCCGCATCGTGCACCGCAGCGGACCCGGCCGGGAATATCGTCCGTCGAACCGTGATCCATGCGATGAGAAAAACTGCTACAATGCGAACCGGTTCACATTGGCGGCTCGCCGTCCAGACCTATCATCCCGCCCGGATGGCGCGCAGCTCGCAAGGTAAAGGAAGCGCATATCGTCGGAGGATCGTCATGCATTCGTCGTCAGCAGAGTGGTTACCCGTTGCGTCAGCGCCGTCGGACCGGGAGCTCGAGGTCTGTGTCCTCGACTATGACGGCATGGTCCACGCACTGATGTTCCCGTGCCACCGGGACGGCGCCGAATGGGTCGATCACGCCGGCGGCAGGCATCTCGACATCCAGCCGACGCATTGGCGCAGATGGATGCTCTCAGCCAATTGACGCCGCCATGATCGGTCTCGGCCAGCCGACGCCGATCTCGCGCCAATCCGGATATTGGGCTAGACTTGCCACGTGAGGTTCAAGGGTGGGCCAGGAGGCTCGTCATGGAATCACACGTGATCCCCTTCGAAAATCGCTGGACCAACGCCAAGCATGCCTGGGAGTGGCATTGCGAGCTCGAGCGGCTGGGCGTGCCCACGGTCCGGACGATGTATTGCGAGCATGAGACGCACCATCGCGACGAGCTTGCCGTGGTGTTCGACATTCCCGCGGGTTTCGTTCGCGACTGGCTGGCCTTTCATGACCAGCGCGCCGCCCGGCAGCAATTGCTGTGGCGCGCCAGCGTCATCGCGCTCTGCCTCATCGCCGCATCGGGCGTCGTGCTCGGCGCGCTCAGATAGAGGCTGCGAACCCGCCGCCGGAACGGCCGGGCGGTCCCACCACCCCACGCGGCCGAAAATCCCGCAGGCCCGGCGGCCTGCGACGACCCGCGCCCCCCGCAAAACGCACTTATTAACCCTTTGCTAACCATACACCCGGCAAGAATTGCCCAGTGAAGTCGAGTGTCGTCGAACGCGTCTAACGGGCGGAGATCCCCGTGAACGCCAGCGCGGTGCCTCACTTTCGGAACGGCGGCCCTGCGGCCGTCGCGCAGACGCTTGGCGGCCGCGGCCGCCAGTCGCGAGGGAGAGCGGCTACCATGGTCGACGTCACGGCGGGTCAGGGCACGGCAGGCAAGAGCGGATTGCCGAGCCTCGGCGAGATCGGCGACATCCTCAAGCGCGGCGATCTCGCGCTGGCGCTCGGCGTCCTCACCATCCTGGTGGTGCTGATCCTGCCGCTGCCGTCGATCGTGCTCGACCTGTTTCTGGCAGTCTCGATCACGATCTCGATCCTGATCCTGATGACCTCGCTGTTCATCCAGGCGCCGCTGGAATTCTCGTCGTTTCCGACCATCCTGCTGATCTCGACCATGATGCGGCTGTCGCTGAACATGGCCTCGACCCGGCTGATCCTGAGCCACGGCCACGAGGGCACGGCGGCTGCCGGGCACGTCATCGAGGCCTTCGGCAACTTCGTGATGGGCGGCAACTTCGTGATCGGCATCATCGTGTTCGCGATCCTGGTGATCGTGAACTTCGTGGTCATCACCAAGGGTTCGGGCCGTATCGCCGAAGTCGCGGCGCGCTTCCAATTGGACTCGATGCCTGGCAAGCAGATGGCGATCGACGCCGACCTGTCCGCCGGCCTGATCGACGAGAAGGCGGCCAAGGAGCGCCGCAAGGCGCTGGAAGACGAGAGCGGCTTCTTCGGCGCGATGGACGGCGCCTCGAAATTCGTCCGCGGCGACGCCATCGCCGGGCTTCTGATCGTCGGCATCAACATCGTCGGCGGCATCATCATCGGCGTCGCCCAGCAGGGCCTTTCTTTCGGTGAAGCCGCCCGCACCTACACCGTGCTGACGGTCGGCGACGGCCTCGTCACCCAGGTGCCGGCGCTGATCGTCTCGACCGCAGCCGGCCTGCTGGTCTCCAAGGCCGGCATCACCGGCGCCGCCGACAAGGCGCTGATGCGTCAGCTCTCCGGCTATCCGCAGGCGCTCGGCATGTCGGCCGGCGTCATGCTGGTGCTGGCGCTGCTGCCGGGCATTCCGACCCTGCCGTTCCTGGCGCTCGGCTCCGGCGCCGCCGCGCTGGCCTGGAACGCGCGCAAGAAGAAGCGGGTCGCCAACGCCGCCGAGGCCGCCGCCGCAGCCGCCCCCGCTGCAGCCGCGGCGGCCGCCGCTGCCGCCGCGGAAGAGCCGATCGCTGCCGCGCTGAAGATCGACGACCTCAAGATCGAGCTCGGCTACGCGCTGCTGCCGCTGGTCAACGGCCCCGACGGCACCGACCGCCTCACCGAGCAGATCAAGGCGTTGCGCCGGTCGCTCGCGATCGAGATGGGCTTCGTGATGCCGGCGGTGCGCATCCTCGACAATGTGCAGCTCGAGGCCAACAGCTACGTCATCAAGATCAAGGAAGTCGACGCCGGCACCGGCAAGATCTGGCCGAGCCAGTTCATGGTCATGGACCCCGCCGGCAACCAGGTGCAGCTGCCCGGCATCCACACCATCGAGCCCACTTTCGGCCTGCCGGCGACCTGGGTCGATGCCGGCCTGAAGGAAGAGGCCGCGCTGAAAGGCTACACCGTGGTCGACGCCGCGACCGTGCTGTCGACGCACCTGACCGAGCTGCTCAAGACCAATATGGCGGACTTGCTGTCCTACGGCGAGGTGCAGAAGCTGCTGAAGGACCTGCCGAAGGAGCAGGGCGAGCTGATCAAGGATATCGTGCCGAGCCAGGTCACGATGTCGGGCATCCAGCGCGTGCTGCAATTGCTGCTCGCCGAGCGGATTTCCATCCGCGACCTTTCCACCATCCTCGAGGGCATCGCCGACGCGCTGGCGTTCTCGCGCAATCCGGCCACCATGGTCGAGCATGTCCGCGCCCGGCTGGCACGCCAGATCTGCGCCCAGAACACCTCGCCGAACGGCTATCTGCCGCTGATCGCGCTGTCGGCGCGCTGGGAACAGGCGTTCGCCGAGTCGATCGTCGGCCAGGGCGACGACCGCAGCCTGGCGATGCAGCCCTCCAAGCTGTCGGAATTCATGACCGCAGTGCGCAACGCGTTCGAGCAGGCGGCGCGCGAGGGCGAGGCACCGGTGCTGGTGACCTCGGCCGCGATCCGGCCGTTCGTTCGCTCGCTGGTGGAGCGGTTCCGCTCGCAGACCACCGTTTTGTCGCAGGCCGAGATCCATCCCCGGGCCCGGCTGAAGACCGTCGGCAGCGTGTAGAGCTTCCTGTTTGGACGCGTTTTCTTCACGCGGACCGGCGTCCACTTCGCTCGAAAACGCTCTAGCCGTCGCAAATCATTTGCGTTTTCGCCTGTGCTTTCTCGCCACAGGCAACTGATTTATGCGGAATGGTCCGGAACGGCCCCATCTAGGGTAACATGATCCGGCATCCGAGCAAGCTACTGATATTACGTCAAGTTAATGTGGGTTTTGGCAGCCGGAGACGGTTTTGATCGCGCCCGATCACGTCTAATCACGCCCTTGTGATGACCCCTAGGGAACGGAATCGACAAATCCTACGTTGGAGAGGCACGAGACGTTGAACCGGACAACAGACCGAACCGACAAATTTGCAGAGAGCTGGAAGGCGGCAGGAGACTTCCATGAACCACTCGATCTACAGCGCTGATCGAACGACGCACCTGAAGATTGTGGTCGTGGCTTTGGTGGCCGGTATCCTGGTCGCTGGTTTCGGCATCACCGCGCACAATTCGTCGGACGAGGGTTACACCCAGACGGCACGTGTCATGAAGGCCGGCAAGCCGGTCGCGATCACGAGCACGAGCAACTCGCTGGTCCGCTAACAGGAGAGTTTCACGAATTCACGTAGTGTTCTTTACAGCCCCCCAAAGTCGCTGCGTGGATATTTAAGACCCCCAACTACCCCAAGTTGACTATCGAAAACGCCCGCTCCCCACGGGCGTTTTCTTTTTTGTGCGGGTGGTGGGCTTAAACGCCGGTGCCGACTGACAGCGCGCACCGCCCTCGCCACGTCATTGCGAGCGAAGCGAAGCAATCCACCTTTCCGCACGTGCGGAAAGATGGATTGCTTCGTCGCTCCGCTCCTCGCAACGACCGTGCTCACCGCTTCCGACAAAGTCTGCAACGATGAGGCGCGCTGGCCTACCGTGGCGGCGTGTTCGACGCAGGCGGCACGGTCTCGATCAGCTTGCCGGTGAAGATCGGCGCCGAAGTCGGCTGGCCATTCGGCGAACCGCCGGCCTGCTCGACGGTCACCGCGTAGGTGGCGCCGTTGATCACGTCGGGATCGTAGCCCGACAGCACGGGGCGAGCGGTGAAATCACCATCCCCGATCACGCCGAGCGAGCGCGGCTGCGGCAGCTTGTCGGAGATCAGCCAGAGCTCAAAGCTCTTGCCGGGCTCGGACGGAGCGCCGACCTTGCGCACGGTGAAATTCTTGGTCGCGCCGTCGATGGTCATGATGAAGGCCGGCCCGCCATTCTGTCCCTGCAACAGCGCGACATATTGCGCCGACGGCGCGAGCGCCGGCGCCGGCGTCTTCACTTCCACGGTCTGGATGCGCGGATTCGGCCGGATCGCATTCGGCAAGGCGTCGGGCCGGTAAATCTGCAGGCCGAGCGTGACCAGCAGCGCGGCCGCAATCGCGGTCGCGACTGAGGCGATGCCGCGCCAGCGTTTCACGCGGCTCGCAAGCGCGACGACGTTGCTGTCGCCCGCGCCAATCGGTGGCTGGACCGGTAGCTGCCGGATCTCCGCCGGCCGACGTATCTCGGATGGCTGCGGGGGCTCCGGATCGAACGCCGAGCCGAATTCGGGATCGTCGGTTATCGGTAGCGGCGGTGTCACCGTCGCGGCCGGCGTCTCGGGCAGCACCAGCGGCGCCTGCGGCGCGCCGGCATGGCCGATCGCCGCCTTGATGTTTTCCCAGACCACCGGGCGCGGCTCGACCAGGCCGACCATCTGGTTCAGCGGCCCGAGCCTGAACTCCCAGGCCTGCACGAGCGCGGCAAACTCGGTGTCGACGGCCATCATGGTCTCGACCTGCGTGCGCTCGTCGGCATCGAGCGTACCGAGCGCATATTCCGCGGCGAGCGCGATATGGTCTTCGCTATAGGCCATCAATCAGAGTCCAAGACACTCCCGGATATCCATCAGGCTGCGGCGCAGCCAGGTCTTCACCGTGTTCACCGGTGTCCCGAACTTTGCGGCGAGTTGCTCACGGCTCCAGCCGTTGTAATAGGCGAGCAGCACGAGCTTCTGACGATCGGGTTCCAGACGACCGACGCACTCCAGCAACCGCTTCAACTCTTCCGTCATTTCCCGTCGCGCCAGCGGATCGGGCGAGTCGGCGGCGACTTCCATCGCCGCAGGCTCATCTTCCAGCGAGGACTCGCCTCGCTTGCGCACGACATCGATGGCGCGGTTGCGCGCGATCGACGCCATCCACGTGATCGGGGACGACAGGGCCGGGTTGAACTGCCCGGCGCTGTTCCAGATCTTGACGTAAGCCTCCTGAATGACCTCCTCGGCGAGGTCCTGACGCCGCAAGATACGGAGCACGACGCCAAAGAGTTTCGAGCGGGTTGCGGCGTACAGCCGCTCAAAGGCGTCCTGATCCCCCTTCGCGACGGCGGCGATCAGCCAGACGAGCTCAGCCGGCGTCAGCATTCAGCGCCCTCCAAGCCTGCATCCCCCATCGCCCCACTGCCACCGCGCCGCCGATCATCATCTGGTCTGGACCGGTGGTAGCATATTTTGGGACAGCACGATCCGCCAAGTGGCCGACGAGAGGCCGGCTTGTGGACAGCGCCCAGCAAAAAGCCCGGGCGATCGGCCCGGGCTCTCAAGATGGTCAGCGGAGGGAGCGAGGTATCAGGCGATGACGCCGAGCCGGGCTCGCATCAGGCCGATCGAATCCATGTCGGCTTGCTCGCGGGCGCTCTCCTCCGCGCGTTCGCGCGCCTGGTCGCGCTCATCGAGCAGTTCGACCTTCTTCAGCTCCTCGAACGCCTCCGACAGCAGCGCCTTGGCGTCGTCGAGCTGGGCGCGCAGCTCGTCGGCCGAACGGGTCAGATTCTCCCGGCGCTGGATCGCGGCCTTGGCGTAAGTCGGATAGGCGAAGTGCGTGGGGTCGTTGATCCCGGCGCGCTCCTGCTCGGTCTGGATCTCGCGCTCGAGCTCGACGGACATGCGCTGGAAGTCGGCGATCATGCCTTCGATCTGGGTAACCCGACGGCGCTTTTCATCGACCTGAAACTTCTTCAGGCGGATCAGCGTTTCACGTGACTTCATCGACTCATACTCCCCAGAAGTCCCAAATCTGAACGCGGGACAGAACCGGCTCCCCCCTGGGCCCCGCCGGCATAGCTATGGTGTGCCGAGGATGATGGCCTGACAAAGTTAGCGTTCCGTTTCCAAACCCGACAGGATTTGAGCGAGTTGCCGGTAGCCGTCGCCCAGGCTGGTCGCCTCGTCCTTGGCCTGGCGCAGGAAGCTCTCCAGCGGCTCGTGCAGCCGGATCGCCTCGTCGACCTCGGGGCTGGAACCCGGCCGGTAGGCGCCGAGCCGGATCAGTTCCTCCATGTCGGCATAGGTCGCCATCACCTGCCGCGCCTTGTTGATGAAGGGCAGGAAGTCGGGGTCGGCGGACCGCGGCATGGTGCGCGAGACCGATTTGAGGATGTTGACCGCGGGATAGCGGCCGCGCTCGGCGATCGCGCGCTGCATCACAATGTGTCCGTCGAGGATGCCGCGCACCGCGTCCGCGATCGGCTCATTGTGATCGTCGCCGTCGACCAGCACGGTGAAGATCGCGGTGATGGTGCCGACGCCGGTGCCCGGCCCTGCCCGCTCCAGCAGCTTCGGCAATTCAGTGAACACGGTCGGCGTGTAGCCCTTGGCGGTCGGCGGCTCGCCGGCCGAGAGGCCGATCTCGCGCTGCGCCATCGCAAAGCGCGTCACCGAGTCCATCAGGCACAGCACGTCCTGGTCCTCGTCGCGGAAATACTCGGCGATGGCGAGCGTCAGATACGCAGCCTGACGCCGCATCAGCGCCGGCTCGTCGGAGGTGGCGACCACCACGACCGAGCGCGCCAGCCCCTCCTCGCCGAGATCCTCCTGGAGGAATTCCTGCACCTCGCGGCCGCGTTCGCCGATCAGCCCGATCACCGAGATCGCGGCATCGACATTGCGCGCCAGCATCGACAGCAGCACCGACTTGCCGACGCCGGAGCCGGCGAAGATGCCGAGCCGCTGGCCGCGGCAGCAGGTCAGGAAAGTATTGAGACCGCGCACGCCGAGATCGAGCGGCAGACCGACCCGCATGCGCGAATGCGCCGGCGGCGGCGAGTTGCGGTAGGACATCGGCGAGGCGCCCTGTTGTAGCGGCCCCTTGCCGTCGATCGGCTCGCCCATCGCGTTGACGACGCGGCCGAGCCAGGCCGGCGACGGCCGCACCTGGCTGGCCGCATTGGCGATCACGGCGCGGCACCCGCGCCTGACGCCCTCGAGCCCGCCGAACGGCATCACCACCGCGTTCTCGCCGGAGAAGCCGATCACCTCGGCCGGGATGAAGCGGCCGGCGCCGACGTCGATCACGATGCGGGCGCCGACCGACATCGCGTGAATGGGGCCGGCGATCTCGACCATGAGCCCGCGGACGCCGACCACACGGCCATAAATGTTGACGCCGTCGATGTCGCCGATCTGCTCCGCAAGCGCCTTCATTGCGAAAACCTTAAGTTTCCGCAATTTTGCGCCGGC
The DNA here is from genome assembly GCF_054063415.1 of Bradyrhizobium sp. USDA 4011. Taxonomy (NCBI): domain Bacteria; kingdom Pseudomonadati; phylum Pseudomonadota; class Alphaproteobacteria; order Hyphomicrobiales; family Nitrobacteraceae; genus Bradyrhizobium; species Bradyrhizobium sp. USDA 4011. Next base: position 6,470,381 of record NZ_JBSSGG010000001.1, on the reverse strand, counting down.
CGCTTAACTTCGTGTTTACCCGCATCATTAATCATTGCGTCACTGTCTTTGGTGACTGAGGTCGCTCGCCCATCAGAAGAAGGGCGAGTCGCGAGAGTCGGTTAAGCCCGGCTCTTAATGTGGAAACTGAACGAGCGCGGTTAGGAAAAGCTTCTTCTACGCAATATCTTAGGGCGATTCGACAAAAATTGCACGGTTAGAGCTTGCGTCGAGGAATCAGTTTTTGTTAACCATATCTCGTCAGGATCCGAATCAGTTGTTCAAAGGCGTTTTGTGAGTGCCGCAAGTGCGGCCGACCTGACGCCCGGAGCGGCGACTATAGGGGACTGGCATGCGCGTTTTGCTGATTGAAGATGATAGCGCCGTCGCGCAGTCGATCGAATTGATGCTCAAATCCGAGAGTTTCAACGTCTACACGACGGATCTCGGTGAAGAAGGCGTCGATCTCGGCAAGCTTTACGACTACGACATCATCCTGCTCGACCTCAACCTGCCCGACATGTCCGGCTACGACGTGCTCAAGCAGCTCCGGGTTTCGAAGATCAAGACTCCCATTCTGATCCTCTCCGGCCTCGCCGGCATCGAGGACAAGGTCAAGGGTCTCGGCGTCGGCGCCGACGACTACATGACCAAACCCTTCCACAAGGACGAGCTGGTCGCCCGCATCCATGCGATCGTGCGCCGTTCCAAGGGTCACGCCCAGTCGGTCATCCAGACCGGCGATCTCGTGGTCAATCTGGACACCAAGACGGTCGAGGTCGGCGGTCAGCGTGTGCACCTCACCGGCAAGGAATACCAGATGCTGGAGCTGCTCTCGCTCCGCAAGGGCACGACGCTCACCAAGGAAATGTTCCTCAACCATCTCTACGGCGGCATGGATGAGCCGGAGCTGAAGATCATCGACGTCTTCATCTGCAAGCTCCGCAAGAAGCTCGCCAACGCCTCCGAAGGCCGCAATTTCATCGAGACCGTGTGGGGCCGCGGCTACGTGCTGCGCGAGCCGCACGAGGCCGACGAGCGCATCCCCGCCTGACCTTCTGGCCCGCCGCGTTCCGACTTCGCTTTCGACTTGAACCCCGCCGCAAATGGCGGGGTTTCTGTTTTTAGGGCTTACGCCACCGGGATCGCGGTCAAAGCGGCGAGAATATCCGCGCCCTTCGGAACGCCGAGCCCGGTGCAGGCGCTCCAGCCGGGGCCGGCATCGTAGCCCTTGCCGCCGACGCGGTTGTTGCCCTGCTCGACTACACGGAATGCGCCGGGGTTGGAATAGAGCGCAGCGTTGAGAAAGCCGATCTGCTCGCCGCGCGCGGCGATCGCAATCGCGACCAGTGCGGCCCATAGCGGTGTCGCAGCACTGGTCCCGCTCATTGCCATCGCCTGTCCGTTGACGATGATGCGGTAGCCCGGGCTTGCTGCGGCCGCGCAGGCGACATCCGGGACGCCGCGCCTGATAGCGCCGTCGTTCTGCGATTTCGGCAGCGTCAAATGCGACTGATAATCGGGGACCGGAAACGCGTCGCTGATGCCGCCGCCGGTGCCGACCGCACCGGCATTCCAGACCGCCTCCGCTGCGGCCGGCCCATTGCCCGCGGCAGGCACGGGCTGGGTGCCGCCGCAGCTCGTCGCATAGGGGCTCGAGGCGGGAAACCAGACATGGAGCTTGCCGTCGGTCAGGCCGCTCGTCGCGAGTTGATCACCAGAGGCGAACAGCACGCTGACGCGCAGCCGCGCGGCATCGGCCAGCACCGCTTGCATCGCGTCGCGCCCCGGCTCGGTCCAGTATTTCTCGGCACTGCCCCAGCTGACGGAGACCACCTGAGGCGCATGCTCTTCATCGAACACCGCCTGATGGATCGCGTCCGTCAGACCAGCGGCGGAGTTCTCGGCAAAGTAGACCACGATCTTGCTCTTCGGCAGCAGGCCGGCGAGCACCTGGAGATCGAGCGCGATCTCCTGATCGGCGACATCGTTGCTGCCGAAACCGCCATTGCCGGTCGGCGGCACATTGACGACAACCGGTGGCGGCCGGTTCATGCCGGCCACCGCCATGGCGAGATCGCTCGCGAGATAGCCGCCGCCGAGAGCGATGATGCCGACGCAGATCGACGACACGTCGCGATCCAGCGGAATGCCGTAAAGAGCCGCGATGTCGGTCGGCCACAGCCCGCTGCCGCTGCCCATGTCGGCCTGGGCCTGCGCAAGCGGAGTCCTGGTCCGCAGCGGCCGCTGATCGAAGCCGAGAATGGCGCGGGTCCATGGCGCGATCTCGGCCGGCACCGTCAGGCCGCCGACGCGCGCGCGAAACGTGCGCTCGCCGTCGCGGTAGGTGCGAAGCGTCGCGCCGAAGATCTCGGCCATCTGCCGCGCGGTGCCTTCCAGCTCGACCGTGCGCGCGACAGGATCGCTGTGGCCGACGGTCAAGCCCCGCGCTGCCGCCAGCCGCACCACGCGGGCGACGGCACGGGCATGGCTGCGATGGCGCTGCGTCGCGAGCTGGTGCCGCGTGATCGGCCTGGCGAGCCGGGCGAGATCCCCGGCGCTGCCGGGCAGAAACTTGTCGGGGGTGCGTCGCTTGACATAGACCACGATGGGGATCCGCTCGTCGGGATCGACATCGCCGACCAGCGTCGCGCCGACAGGCGCGGCGCGGTTGCTGCCGGCAAGCGGAACCCTGCGCTCGGAGGTGGCCGCCATCGATGCGATCTCACTTGCCGCTACATGGCGTCGGCTGCACCGGAGTTTGCGTATCGTCGTAGGCGCAGAACGGGATCGACCACACGAAATCGGCCGCGGTCGCGATGCGCGTGAGACCGGGCTTGCCTTCGAAGATCGGCGGCTGGCCGGAGACCTTCCAGTACCATTCCGGCAGCAGCGGCCCGAGCGGAGCGATCGGGCCATTCGGGCCGAACGACAGGAATCCCGCCTGCGAAGACGGCGTCCCGTCCGCCTTGAAGGCCGCGCGGCCGTGGCAGGTGATGCAGGACGACGTCGCGACGAAGCCGTCCTCGGTGATGGAATTGCCGACCCTGATGTCGAGCCCGACACTGTCGACGAAATCGGCCTGTGATCCCTTCAAACAATAGTTGCTGTAGACCGGATCGATGTCCGCGCTCGACAGCATCGCCGTCAATGCAGCCGTCTTCATGCAATCCGGATAGCCCTGGCCGGCAGTCCGGTTCGACGGCACGAACGCGCTCTGCGCGCCGAAATTGTCACGACAGCCGATGATGTCGCAGCGACCCGGATTGAACCGGTGCTCGAACGTCGCCCAGGTCCAGTTCGGCACCTGCTTGCTGATCACGTGCATCGAGACCAGGGCGTACTGCACGCCGGCCGCGCTGTTGACATGATAGAGCTGCGGCACCTGCGCCACTGTCACCTTGTTGTTGGTGAATTGCGGAATGTCGCTGACCGGCAGCCAATTCCCCTTCACCTCGACGGAATCGACCGGGAACGACAGCGCCTTGCCGAATGCGGCCTTCACGCCCGAGCGCTTGTAGAGATTGTTCTGGACGATGAAGTCGAACGTCGGCTTGTTATGACGCGTTTCCTCCATCTGCCCCTGCGCCGCGCCGGGCGGCAGCGCCGGCAGCAAACCACCGCTCTCCTGCACACCTTCTCGCGCCACCTGGGGGAGGATCGGCGGGCGCAGCGACGGCGGCGTCGCGGCGGCCGGAAACTGCGGATTGGGCTGGAACAGATCGGTATCGCTCGCCCAGGTCTCGAACGTCGAATTGCTGCCGCCGGCGCGGGTATTGGCCTGGATGAAGAGCTGCCAGGCGACCTGATCCGGCGCGGTCATCGCGGGATTCGGCGACGACTGCGCCGCGGCGGGCAGCGCGGGAAGCACGAGCAGACCACAGACGAGCAGCGTATCGATCGACCTTCTCATCTTGCTCTCCACATCGGGTTCGTGGTTGGAATCCGTTCAAGGTTGGAATCCGTCCCCCATCCAGTGCGCATAGACATCGAGCGCGTCCTGCGACCATCGCTGACCGGGCGGCATGAAGCCGGACGACAGCGCAGCGAAGACGCGGCGTGCATTGGCGTGATCGGCAAAGTCATCATTGCCGGCCAGGTCGCAGATCCAGCCGACGTCGCCGAGCCGAACGCCCTTGGGGGTCATGCAGGCGATGTCGCCCGGTCGAAACATCGGCAGGATGTCGTTGCCAAAGCTGGTCGTCATCGGGGTCACCGAACCCTTTCGCGACTTGCACTTCTGGTTGCATATCGTATAGGCGACTATCCCAGCAGCCGCTGTGAAGCGGCTCACACCCTTGCGCAGCAATTTTCCGGCGGCTATCCGCGGCCACCGGAGACCACAGGCTGGATCGAACCGAAGCTTCGCGAACCGCGACCAATCAGCTATAGGATGACCATCTAGGGCCGTTCGGGCGCATCACATGATCCTGCAATCCCTCGCCGGCCTGCCGGCGTTCCTGGTCTATTTCTGCACGGCGCTGATCGCCGTGGTCGCCTACCTCTTCGTCTACACCCGCGTCACCCCGCATGACGAATTCCAGCTGATCCGCGACAACGATCCGGCGGCGGCGATTGCGCTGGGCCTCAGCCTGCTCGGCTTCGTGCTACCGGTGGTCAGCGCCATCGCCCATTCCGCCAATGTGGTGGACTGCCTGATCTGGAGCATCATCGCACTGATCGTGCAGATCATCGTCTATTACATCGTGAAGATCCCGGTGCCGAACCTGTCGGCTCGGATCGCCTCCGGCGAGATGGCGGCGGCGATCTGGCTCGGGCTGTCCTCGCTGGCCGCAGGCGCACTGAACGCCGCCTGCATGATCTACTGAGCCATAGAGCTAACCATGGCGCGCAAACCCAACCCGGAATTCGGCAAACGACGACCGGTGGTGCCGGCGGTGCCGCCGCGGCCGGATCCGCCTTCCAAGCGCTCCAGCCATGTCGCGCTGCTCATGATGGGCACGCTCGCGGTCGGCGGCAGCGCCTACGCGCTGATGCCGCGGCAGAATTGCCAGCCGATCCAGCCGACGCCACCGGGCGTGACCGCGCCGGCCCCCCTGCAACCCGGCGCCGATTGCGCGCCGCGCAGTTCGTCGTCCGGGTCGGGCGGCAGCGGCGGCGGCTCGTCACACAGCAACTTCTACAGCGGCAGCTCATCGTCGGGCGGCTCTTCATCCTCGTCCGGTTCATCGTCAAGCTCGTCAGTGAGCCGCGGCGGCTTCGGCTCGTTCGCGCATGCGTTCGGGTTCGGCGGCGGCTGACAAGCACTTTGCCGTGTCGTCATGCGCTTTCGCTTGCCCGGCGATCGGAGCTGATGGAGACTCGGCGCCGCTCGCAGACGACAAGACAGAACGCAAGGATTGCGTCCATGAAACGCTCGCGACGGGTCTGGCTGAAATTGATGGGAAGCGTCGCGATCGGGACGGCCTCGATGGGCCTGGCACCAGGCCATGCCCGCATTCACCACCGTCATCCGGAGCACACGAAGCGAAAGCCCGAGCAAATGTCACCTTCCGGCGGCTTCGGCGGCGCGCCGCGCGCCATCGCCCACTACGACAACGGTCCCTCGCATGGCGGCGGCTGACGCCGAGCCGACACCCATCGTCTGAAGATCACGGACCCCTTCATGCAACGCATCGTATGTTCCGAGCGCGACGATTGGCAGGCAACCGCCGAAAGCGCCGGCTTCACCTTCCACACCATCGACGGCGAACGCTACTGGGACGAGCGCGCCTATTACGCCTTCACGCTCGACGAGATCGAGCGCGATATCGAGGCGCCGACCGGCGAGATCGACGCGATGTGCCTCGAGCTCGCCGGACGCGCGGTCAGGGATGAACAATATTTGCGCCGGCTGAAGATACCGGAAGCGTTCTGGGATCTGATCGCGGCGAGCTGGCGCCGCAAGGAGCCGAGCCTCTACGGCCGGCTCGACCTCAAATTCAGCGGCAACGGCCCGGCCAAGCTGCTCGAATACAATGCCGACACGCCGACCTCGATCTTCGAGGCGGCGGTGTTTCAATGGACCTGGCTCGAACAGGCAATCGAACGCAACATCATTCCGAAGCGCGCCGACCAGTTCAACTCGATCCACGAGGCGCTGATCGAGGCCTGGAAGACGATCGGCGCGACCCATCCGCTGCATCTCACCGGGCTGACCGGCAACGCCGAGGACGCCGGCACGCTCGCCTATCTCGAGGACACCGCGGCGCAGGCCGGGCTGAAGACCACGCTGCTCGACATCGAACAGATCGGACTGCGCAATGACGGCCAGTTCGTCGACCTCGACGAAAGCCCGATCGTGCTCGCGTTCAAGCTCTATCCATGGGAATGGATGTTCCACGACGCGTTCGGCAAGAACCTCGCGACGGCGCCGACACAATGGATCGAGCCGCCCTGGAAGGCGATCCTGTCCAACAAGGGCATCCTGCCGCTGCTGTGGGAGATGTTCCCGAACCACCCCAACCTGCTGCCGGCCTATTTCGAGGACGACCCGCAGGTCGCGCAGCTCGGCACCTCGTTCGTGCGCAAGCCGATCTATTCGCGCGAAGGCGCCAATGTCGAACTGGTCAGCGCCGGCATCACCCTGGTCGCGGAGCAGGGCCCCTACGGCGCCGAGGGCTTCATCCGGCAGGCCCTCGCGCCGCTGCCGAATTTCTCCGGGCAGTACCCCGTGCTCGGCAGCTGGCTGGTCGACCACACGCCCTGCGGGCTATCGATCCGCGAGGACGAGAACCCGATCACCGGCAACACATCGCGCTTCCTGCCGCACGCGATTTTGTAGAGCGTCGACGCGGTTGGGGTTTCATCCGTCATCCTGAGGAGCGCGTAGCGCGTCTCGAAGGATGAACGGCCCGGCTGGTTGCCGTCGATCCTTCGAGACGGCCGCGTTGCGGCCTCCTCAGGATGACGGACCAAGCAGTATCGCGCAGACAATCGGAGAACTTCAGCTAGCGCGCAGCGGAAGCCACGGCCTTCAGCACATGCGCGGCGCCGGCGCGCGCGACCGGCGCGGTGCTGGGCTGATAGAGCCCGCGGCGGTCCGGATAGGGCCTGAACAGATTGGTGATGCCGACCACGGATTCCGCCGCGCCAAGCGCCAGCACGCCGTCGGGCTCGAGCATCCGGGAGATCTTGCCGAAGATGCCTGCCTTGGTCTGCTGATCGAAATAGATCAGCACGTTGCGGCAGAAGATCACGTCGAAGGTGCCGAGATGCGAAATGTCCTGCAGCAGATTGAGCTGGCGGTGCTGCACCATGCCGCGGATATCGGCGTTGAGCTGCCAGAGCTCGCCCTTCTGCACGAAGTGCTTGACCAGCAGCTGGATCGGCAGGCCGCGCTGCACCTCGAACTGGCTGAACAGGCCGGCCTTCGACTTTTCCAGCACCGCCTGCGACAGGTCGGTGGCGATGATTTCGATGCGCCAGCCGGCGAACAGCGCAGTCATTTCCTTCAGCAGCATCGCGATCGAATAGGGCTCCTGCCCGGTCGACGAGGCCGCGCACCAGATGCGCAAACTGCGGCGCGCGGCGCGCGCCTGCGCCAGCGCCGGCAGCACCGCCTCCTTCAGATGGTCGAACGGGATCTTGTCGCGAAAGAAGAACGTCTCGTTGGTGGTCATCGCCTCGACCACCTCCGACGTCAGCATCTCGGCGCCGCCCTTCATCTTCTGGACGAGCTCGGGAATGCCGGCGAGGTTCGACCGGCGCGCCAATGGCAGCAGGCGGCTCTCGACGAGATATTGCTTGTCGGCCGACAGATCGAGGCCGGAACGTTCTTTCAGCAGCTTACGCAGATACTCATAGTCCAGCGGCGTCACGAACGGTCTCCGGCAAACACGCGAACAAGCTTCGATGCGATCTGATTGAGCGGCAGCACGGCGGCGCAGATGCCGGCATGGACCGCGGCACCGGGCATGCCCCACACCACGCTGCTTGCTTCGTCCTGGGCGATCACGCTGCCGCCGGCGGCAACGATGTCCTTGCCGCCGCGCATGCCGTCGGAGCCCATGCCGGTCAGGATCACCGACATGATGCTGCCCTGCCAGACATCGATCGCGGAGGTGAACATCGGATCCACCGCGGGTTTGCAGAAATTGACCGGCGGCCCGTCGTCGAGCGCGATCGTGGCATCGATGCCGTGGCGGGCGATCCGCATGTGGCGTCCGCCCGGCGCCAGATAGATCCGGCCCGGTTTGATGCTCTCGCCGTCGATCCCCTCATGCGCCGGCCGCTTGCTGGTGCGCGCCAGATGCTCGGCGAGAATGGTGGTGAAGGTCGGCGGCATGTGCTGGGTGATCAGCACCGGGACGCGATCGATCACGGGACCGATCTCTGCGACCAGCGCCATCAGCGCCTGCGGGCCGCCGGTGGAGGAGCCGATCAGCAGCACCTTGGGCTGCAGCAGGCCGAACGAACGACGCGCGACCTGGGCGGGCGCGGCGGCCGGAGGCAGCCCCGGGCGCGGCTTGTCGTGTCCGGGCGCGAGCGGCGGGCTCACCGCCGTATGCACCGTGCTGCGCCGCGCCTTGGCGCCGAGATGACGGATCTTCTGGATCAGGTCGTGGCGGAAGGTTTCCGCGGCGGTCGCCTCACGCGTGCTCTCCGGCTTCGGAATGTAGTCGGACGCGCCGAGCGAGAGCGCCTTCAGGCTGATCTCCGCGTTGCGGCGGGTGAGCGTCGAAGCCATGATAATGACGAGGTCGCGCTTCTTCGCCAGCAGCTGCGGCAGCGCCGAGATGCCGTCGAGGTCGGGCATCTCGATATCGAGCACCGCGACGTCCGGGTTGATGCGCTCGAGCTGGTTGACGGCGTCGAGGCCGGTGCGCAGCGAGGCCACGACCTCCATGTCGGGTTCGGCGCCGATCCAGCGCGAGATCATCCCTCGGATGACCACGGAATCGTCGACGACCATCACCCGCACCTTGTCGGAACGGGTCGATGTCGGGACCGCAGTACTTGTCAACGCAACACTCATGACTTCACCAGCGACGCAACACGACGCACAACAACCGTTGAGCCGAAGGCTTCTGCCGCCGGATCGAACGTAGAGTTAAATCAAACCGACTTCCTGGAACTTCGCGGTGACGATGTCCCGGTCGAACGGCTTCATGATGTACTCGTTGGCACCGGCATGCAGCGCGCGTGCGATATGCGCGACGTCATTCTCGGTGGTGCAGAACACGACCTTGGGCTGATCGCCGCCGGGCATGCGGCGGAGATTGCCGAGGAACTCGTAGCCGTCCATCACAGGCATGTTCCAGTCGAGCAGCACGGCCTCGGGCATCGCGCGCTTGCAGGCCTCGAGCGCCTTGGCGCCGTCCTCGGCCTCGACGATCTGGAAATCGAGACCTTCCAGGATACGGCGGGCAACCTTGCGAATGACGCTTGAGTCATCGACAACAAGACACGTTCTCATCTCCGACCTCACGTTCCTCATCCCCGGTGGGATGTTTCAGTTTCTTCGATTCAGTCGGCCCGTCTCAGGCCGCTTTGGCATCAGGCACCAGTTCGAGCACGCGATCGACATCGAGGACGACCATGAGCTGGCCGTCGAGGCGGTGAACGCCGCCGGCGAGCCTCGCCATGCGGGGATCGAGGTTGACCGGGTTGTCCTGGCGGCTGTCGTCGGGCAGCCGCAGCACCTCGCCGATCTGGTCGATCAAGAGGCCGTAGGATTCGCCGCGCTGGTCGACGCCGACCGCCATCGGCGGCGTGCCGTCGTCGGCCTTCGGCAGGCCGAGCCGGGCCCGCATGTCGACCACGGTGACGATGCGGCCGCGCAAATTGAGCACGCCTGCGATCTCGCTGGAGGCCAGCGGCACCCGCGTCAGCCGCTCCGGCATGAACACGTCCTGCACCCGCGAGATCGGCAGGCCGAACAGCTGCCCGCCGATCACCGCGGTGACGTATTCGGCCATCGCGCCTTCACTGGTCTCGGTCTTGCTGCTCATCGAAGCTGTTTCCCTGGGTTCCGTCATGCCGCCCGCCGGATCTCGGCGGTCTGCTCTTTCAGCGCCGCGATCAGCCCGGGACGATCGAACTTGGCGACATAGTCGTGGAAGCCGGCCTGGCGGCCGCGCTCGATCGCCGCCGGCGACACCATCGCCGACAGCGCGATGATCGGCAGCCCGACGAGGTTGTGGTCAGAGCGGATGTTCTCGGCGAACTCGAAGCCGTTCATCTCGGGCATCTCGATGTCGGTCAGCACGACGTCGAAGGCCTGCCCCGAGCGCAGCGCGGTGAGCCCTTCCTGAGCGCCTCCCGCGGTCCGCACCTTGTAGCCGGCGGCCTTGAGCACCGGCGCCAGCATGTTGCGGAAGAACGCCGAGTCGTCGACCAGCAGCACCGACTGCGCCGTGGCCGACGGGCGCATCTCCTTGCGCGAGAACCAGTCGGCGAACGCCATCGGGAGGAAGTGGCCGACGTCGATCACCTCGGTGGCCTGGCCCTTGATCACGGCCGAGCCCAGAATGCCGTCCTGCGAGCCCGCGACCTCGATGTTGAGCCGCTCCTCGACGATGTCGATGATCTCGTCGACCACGAGCCCCATCGAGCGGCCGTCGTCGGCGAACACCAGGATCGGCTGCGCGCCTTGGGTCCGCACCTCGACGCCTGCCATCTGCACCAGCGGCATCAGCTGCTCGCGGTACTGCACCATGTAGCGGCCGTTCGAGAGCTCGATCTTGTCGGTTGCGATCTCCTCCAGCCGGGTGACGAGGCCGAGCGGCACCGCCTTGGGCTGGCTCGAACCGGCGCGGAACACCAAAAGCGAAGTCAGCTGCTCGCCGCTCGAGGCATGCGCCGCGGCATTGTCGTCGGCCATGTCATGGGCCGCCGCGCTGGAGGCGCCGAGCGCCTTGGCGATGCCATTGGGGTCGATGATCATGATGACAGCGCCATCGCCCAAAATGGTGTTGCCGGAGAACATGTCGATGTGCCGCAGCTTGGTCGACATCGGCTTGACCACGATCTCCTCGGTGTGGAACACGCCGTCGACCACGATGCCGAAGGTCTGGCTGCCCACTTGCGTGACCACGATGAAGCCGTTCTCGGCATCGCTGGTCGCGCCGTCGTCGATCTTCAGCAGCTTCTTCAGATGGATCAGCGGCAGCAGCTTGTTGCGCAGCCGCAGCACTGCCGTGTCCTTGATCCGCTCGATGCGGTGCTCGGAGTTGGCGCGCGCCCGCACCAGTTCGACCACCGACAATTGGGGAATGGCAAAACGGTCGCCGCCGGCTTCCACGATCAGGGCGGAGACGATCGCCAGCGTCAGCGGGATCTTGATGGTGACGGAGGCGCCCTCGCCGGCCACGCTCTTGATGTCGATGGTGCCGCCGATCTGGTCGATATTGGTGCGCACCACGTCCATGCCGACGCCGCGGCCGGACACCGAGGTCACCTGCGCGGCGGTCGAGAAGCCCGGCGCGAAGATGAACTTGTGGATCTGGGCCTCGGTCATCTTCTCCAGTTCGGCCTCGGTGACGAGACCGTTCTGGAGCGCCTTGGCCTTGATCCGCTCGGTGTTGAGCCCGCGGCCATTGTCGGCAATGCAGATGATGATGTGGCCGCCCTCGTGATAGGCGCTGAGGCGAATGGTGCCCTGCTCGGGCTTGCCGGCAGCGACCCGCTCGGCGGTGGTCTCCAGGCCGTGATCGGCGGAGTTGCGCACCATGTGCGTCAACGGATCCTTGATCAGGTCGAGCACCTGGCGGTCGAGCTCGGTGTCGGCGCCGTGCATCTCCAGCTCGATCTGCTTGCCGAGTTCGCCGGAGAGATCGCGGACGATGCGCGGCAGCTTCTGCCAGGCATTGCCGATCGGCTGCATGCGCGTCTTCATGACGCCTTCCTGCAGCTCGGCGGTGACGTTGGAGAGCCGCTGCAGCGGCACCTTGAACTCGGTGTCCTCGTTGCGCCTGCTAATCTCGAGCAGCTGGTTGCGGGTCAGCACCAGCTCGGAGACCATGGTCATGAGGTGTTCGAGGGTGTCGACATTGACCCGGATCGACTGGTTGGCGATCTTGTCGCCTTCCTGGACGTCCTCGGTGGCGGCCTTGCGGGCCGGCTTCTTCGCAGCCTCGGCCGGCTCGGCTGCGGGAGCAGCGGCGACGGGCTTCGCAACAGGCGCCGGCGCGGGCGCAGCGACTTCCATCTCGGTCTCGCGGAAGGCGCGCTCGAGCTCGTCGAGCGAGACCTCGCCCGGGCGCAGCGGACGCTCCAGCGTCTGCACCACCAGCGTGCCTTCGGTCATTGCTGCCTGCAGTGCCGGCGCTTCGACGACGGGCACATCTTCTTCAGCATCCTCGCCGGCTGCCATAGCGGCCATGCCGTGCTCGACCATCGCCTCGAGCTGATCGATCAGGTCGCGGTCGTTGCCCTCGGGCTCGGCCTCGGTCGCCTCGAGCCCGCCAAGGATCTCCTTGATGCGGTCGATCGAGGACAGGATCAGCGTCACGGCTTCCGCCTTCACCGGCATGCCGTCACGGAATTTGCCCATCAGGGTCTCGCCGGCATGCGCCAGCGCTTCCAGCCGCGGCAGCCCGAGGAAGCCGCAGGTCCCCTTGATGGTGTGCACAAGCCGGAAAATGTTATCCAGGATCTTCGCGTTGTTCGGATCCTGCTCGAACTGCACCAGCTGGTTGTCGACCGTATCCAGGCTCTCGCTGCTCTCCGTCAGGAACTCGCGCAACAGATCGTCCATGAAACCAACCTTCGAAAAACGCCGAAAACGCTGCGGCGCGCGACATCGACGCGCCGGCCGGAACTTAGGTCAGCTTGTCCGCAAAGCGTTTAAGTTTGGTTGAGTAATTGGAAAAGAACGGGATCAACAAAGAGATAAGGCCGCACGATCGAATCGCGCGGCCGGTCGTAACCTTTGCTTAATGATGTTCCCGCGGCCGCGTTCAGGACGCTGCGATAATGACCTTGTCGCCGTCGAGCGCGAGCGTCACTTTCAACCCGCAGGCTTCGGCCAAGAGGCGCGTGTAATGCGGCTGCACGGCATGCGCATCGACCGTGTTCGACGAGCTTGCATTGAGCAGGTCGACGATGTTCTGCGGCACCCGCGCATTGAGGCCCGCGGCCAGGATGCGGAAGCTCATCGTCTCACCCTCGCCGACCGGATCGATGGTGAGCGTGCCGCCGCGCGGGATGGTTTGCTGCGCGATGACCAGCATGTTCAACAGCAGCTTGACCCGGTTCTTGGGCAGCAGCAGCCGCGGCAAATTCCAGGTCAGCGTCACCTTGCCGTCCTCGATATGCCCCTTCGCCATGTTCTGGGCATCGCCGAGGTCGATCTGCGCGCCGGAGGAACCCGCGGCACCGAACGCCAGCCGGCAGAACTGCAGCCGCGCCGAAGCGGTCTTGGCGCTCTTGCGGATCAGATCGAGCGCGAAGTCGCGGTCTTCCGGCTTGGGATTGTCGTCAAGGACCTCAAGCCCATTGACGATCGCGCCGACCGGGCTGATGAGATCGTGACAGACCCGCGAGCACAACAGCGCCGCGAGTTCGAGTGCATCGGGGGCGGGACCGGGAGACGAAGTGCCAGACATCAATTGTTTCCTGGAAAGCCGCACGCCGCGGGAGGAGTGCGAATCACGCATGCCTGTCGGCTTGATACACCGCGCAGACGGATGCTGCCAGCTTGCGGCGGGACTGATAAGGCATGATCCGGAAAAGTGGAAACCGGTCTTCCGAAAAGATCATGCTCAAACAAGGGGATGAGATCATGATGCGATGCCTTGTCATCGCATCATGATCTCAGGGAACACAAACAGGATATGAGACCCGCCCATGAATAAGGCACAGCCGTCCCTGATCGGCTGCGAAGCCGCCGCCACGCTGCTCGAATCGCTGACCGAACTGGTGATCCAGGCCGGCGAGGCGATTCTTGCGGTCAACCGATCCGCCATGAACGTCACGGGCAAGAGTGACGGATCGCCTGTCACCGAGGCCGATCTCGCCGCCGACCACATCATCGTCGAAGGGCTGACGCGCCTGACGCCGCATGTGTTGCTGCTGTCGGAGGAGCGCGTCCAACTGGCGACGCCGCCCTACAAGGACAGTTTCTTCCTGATCGATCCGCTCGACGGCACCAAGGAATTCGTCGCCGGCCGCAATGAATTCACCGTCAATGTGGCGCTGGTCACGCACGGCGTGCCGCTGCTCGGCATCATCGGTGCGCCCGCGCTGGGGCTGATCTGGCGCGGCATCGTCGGCAAGGGCGCCGAGCGGTTGACGCTGCAGAATGGCGCGGTTTCGCAGGCAGTGCCGATCAAGACCCGTCCCTGCCCGCCGCGCGGCGCGCCCTGGACCGTTGCGGTCAGCCGCTCACACGGCGATGCGCGCACCGAGGCCTTCATCGACGAACGCGGTGGCGCGGTCCGCGCCGTACTGGGCTCGGCCGTCAAGTTCGGCCGCGTCGCCGAGGGTGCCGTCGATATCTACCCCCGCCTCTCGCCGACGTCCGAATGGGATGTAGCGGCCGGTCACGCGGTCGTGGTCGCGGCCGGCGGCAAGGTGACCGATTCGAAGGGGAGCCAATTGCATTTCGGGCTCGGCCGCCAAGACTTTCTGGTGCCCGAATTCATTGCGTGGGGTGACCCGGCCGCAGCATTGTGATTACTGCGCGAGACTTTCTTCCAATTCCGGCCAGCGCGCCGCGGCTTCCTTCAGGAAGCGCGCGGGATCGGCAGCGAAGGCGTCGCGGCTGTGTTCCCGGTTGAACAGATAAAGCCTGTTGCCGACGACGGCCCAGAACCGCGGATTGCCCGCGCAGGTCACGCCCCGCACCAGATCGGTCGGATCGTAACCGCCGAACTGCGGGCCATAGATTTCAGGATGCGCCAGGAACGAGGCGCGGTTGCCTTCGTTGCGGAAACGCCAGACCACGCCGCTTTCGGCAGCCTCGAATTCCGGCCGCCCCTGGGTGGCGGCGGCATCGGTGAAATAGGCGACGGGATCGAATCCCTCGATCGCGAGGCCAGAGTAGCGGTTCGTCACCACGCGCTCGGTCGTCGTGGCCTGAACAGGTAAAGAGGGCCAGATGGCCGCCAAAATGCCCGCCAACAGGCCGAAAAACGCCATGCCCCGGCACGATCCATATCTTTCCTGCCGTTGTGCCGTCATAGTTGATACCGATAACATCCGAGTCGAGGGGACACCGGGCGCAACCTAGAGCCGTGCCTGTTGGCATCAGGTTAAAGGGCAACGCCCGGATTTCGATAGCAGGGGTTCTTAATGACTTTCGCATCACGCCTTGCCGCGGTCGCGTTTGCCGCGCTGATGTGCTGGAGCGCAGGGGCGTCCGCGCAGCAGCCCCCGCCACCGCAATATCCGCCGCCGCAGCGTGAACCGACACCGTATACTTACGGGCCCGACGAACTGGTCGGCGCCGGACACAAGTTCTTCGGCAACGTCTCGCGCGGGCTCGCCTCGGTGATCGAGCGCGCGGTCAGCCAATGGGGCCTGCCCAACGGGTACGTGCTCGGCGAGGAAGGCTCCGGCGCGTTCGTGGCCGGGCTGCGCTATGGCGAAGGCACGCTCTACACCAAGAACGCCGGCGACCTCCGGGTCTATTGGCAGGGTCCTTCGGTCGGCTTCGACTGGGGCGGCGACGGCGCCCGCACCATGACGCTGGTCTACAACCTGCCCTCGACGCAGGCGATCTATCAGCGCTTCGTCGGCATCGACGGCTCGGCCTATATCGTCGGCGGCTTCGGCATGACGGCGCTGACCGCCAACAACATCGTGCTGGTGCCGATTCGCTCCGGCATCGGCTTGCGGCTCGGCGCCAGCGTCGGCTATCTCAAATTCACCCCGCGCGCGACCTGGAACCCGTTCTAGGTCGCTGCGCCGATCGGGTGATTGTGCCGGGCGCTCCGGGACGGTTAGCGATTCAGGTTAACGCGGCAAACGGGCTGGCCTTCGGCCGGCCCGCCGTGGCATTGTGATTAACAAATTCCTTCTTTCCTTGGAGTGACCCTTCATGATCGAGCCGATCATGTACGCGGCGATCGGTTTCCTGATCTCGATGCTGTGCGGCCTGATGATCGTGCCGCTGGTGCATAACCGGGCGGTGCGGCTGACCACGCGCCGCATGGAGGCGGCCACCCCGCTGTCGATGGCCGAGATCCAGGCCGACAAGGACCAGCTCCGCGCCGAATTCGCGATGTCGGCCCGCCGGCTCGAGATGAGCGTCGACCAGCTCAAGAGCAAGACCACCAGCCAGCTCGCCGAGCTCGGCAAGAAGACCGATGCGATCAACCGCATGAAGATCGAGCTCGGCGAGAAGAACGCCGCGATCTTCGCGCTGGAAGCGCGCGAAAAGGCGATGAAGGAGCAGCTTCGCGCCACCGAGGAAGAGTTTTCCGCCAAGACCGAGCTGCTGCGCAACGCCGAGCAGGCGCTGACCGACAAGCAGAGCGAGCTCGGCAAGATCAACGCCGCGCTCAACGACCGCTCGATGACGGCGGACAGCCGCCAGATCGAACTGGTCGCGGTGCGGACCCAGGTCGAGGAGTTGAAGAACCGTGTCGGCGATGCCGCCAGGGAGTTTGCCGCAACCGAGGCCCGCCTTGCCCAGGAGCGCAGCCAGTCGGAAACCGTCACCCGCGAGCTCGCCGACGCGCGCGGGCGGGTCGAGAATCTGAGCCAGCGGGTCACCGATCTCGACCGCCAGCTGATCGTCCAGGTCAAGGAAGCCGAGATGCTCGGCAACCGCGTCACCGACCTCGAGACCCGGCTTGCGACCCAGGGCAAGCTGCTCGCCGAACGCGAATTCGAGAACGGCCAGCTCAAGCAGGCCAACGCCGCTGCCGAGCGGACCGTGCAGGAGCTGCGCGAGGAGATCGCTGCCGCCGGCGGCGGCAAATCGTCCGTGCTCGAGAAGCTGCGCCAGGAGAAGGCAGCGCTCGAGGAGCAGCTGCGCATTATCAGCGACGAACGCGGCAAGCTGCAGCGCGACATCAACGCGATCCAGCAGCAGGCCGAGAACTCCTGGGCGACCGAGCGGATGGAGAACGCGCTGCTGCGCGAGCGCATCAACGACATCGCGGCCGAAGTGGCCAAGCTCGCGATCCAGCTCGAGGGCCCCAATTCGGCGATCGAGGCCATGCTGGCGGCGGAGCCGACCGTGCCGGCCAAGGCTACTGCCAAGCCCGCCAACGATGCCGCAAATGGCGTCCCGCCGGGCAGCGGGATGCCGGAAGGCGGCGGCACGCTCGCCGAGCGCATCCGGGCACTGCAGTCGCACGCCTCCCGCGCCCGCCAGCAAGGCGCCTGACTCCCACAGGGTTTGGCTTGACACCCATACCCGGCACTTCGTAAATCGCACGCTCGAAGCGCCACCATCGACCGGCCGCCGACCAGCGGCCATTGGCACGTCACATCCCGGACGCATAGCTCAGCGGGAGAGCGTTCCCTTCACACGGGAGAGGTCCAAGGTTCGATCCCTTGTGCGTCCACCATTTAGCTCCAGATTTCAAAGATTTAATAGATTGATTCCCTTAGCGTGTGCCCCAGAGGAGTCGGGGCACAACGGGGGCACATCGCTTGCGGCACGGCTAGCAAAGAATCGCTTCCTGTCCGGCCGCTGCGATTTCGAGGCTGATCAATGCGCTTGGCTGATCCGAATACCATCGTAGGCGGACCCCTTGGCTGCACCTACGAGCCTGCCAGCAGCGTCTTCGCTGCTGTTGCTCAGGTGCCACGCGCGACGAACTGGGTTTTCGCGCGACAGGCGAACTGACGCCGGGGCGACGGGAAGAGCCCGCCCGGCGTTCGAAGGATTCGATTCCACGGACGACAGGAAGCCGGAAACCGGGTGCGAGCGGTCCCGCCGGCGGTCCGGTTCCGGATCCGCTCCGATTTCCAATCCTTGGAATGCGGGTTCCGAGGATGGCTTCGCGCCGACGCCGGACCAAAGATTCCGGCCGGCCGACAAGGCGCCTCCGACGCCCGGCGCGCCGGTCAGGAATCGGCGCATGTGCGCCAAACAGCGTCTTCGCAAGGAGATCGTGAGGAACGCAGGCGATTGTCGAAGCAGCCGAGAAATCTAGCGGAAAGGACGCTGACCACGAGGATTGAATAGCGCGTGTCGCGAGCTGATCGTTCGCTGGCGCGGTCTCACCGCCTCGCCTTCTTGGGCGGGGATCAACCGGTGGAAAACGACTCGGAAAATACCAGCCACCCAGCCTGCTGATCGGCGCGCCCCGGCCACTCGTCCTCCGCAGATAGGCCTCCCAAACTCGTCACTCTGGATCTTGCCTGACGAAGACCTGCTGTCCTTTGGGACGGACGTCGAACATCGGATGCCCCATGGCAATGCGGAATGTCGTGCGGTCTACACCCATCGCCGCAAAGCAGTCCTCAAGCGTAGTGTTACCATCGACGGCATGGTGCATTGCGGACTCTGAAACTCCCGCGCGCATTGCGTGCCTTAGCAGCTTGAGGACTTCGTCATCGCCTTCCGAGCAGTAAAATTTCAAGCGCATCCTGCCGCGGACGAGATAACAGCCCTTCATCCCGGGCTCCCGATCCTCGCCGCGCTCTACCACGGCGTATCTTGGAATGTCCCGAATGTCCGGAGGCAACCGCTCGCCGTCCTCAGACGGGGAGCCGACGCCATCTGAACCGCGTCCGAGACGCGCCAGAAACCGAACTTCTCGATCCAATCGGAGAATGCATTGGCCCAACCCGGGCCGAGCGGCCCGTCGGGCCAAGCCTTGTGTTCCCATATGCCGCGCAATTGGCGCGCCGCAGCCCGCCATTCCGGGTTGGATGCCATAGTCGTTCGCCCGTGGACAGACAGTTCGAATCGTGTGGAGTCCTAAGCCCCGGTGGCTCTCGCGAACCAGCTATGTCCATGCGGATATTGGTAGAAAGATATTTGTTGGGACGGGCCAGCGACTCTTGGATCGGATCGGTGAATTGCGGGGAAAGCGATTCGACAAACCCACCGGACCAAACGTAACAGACCGACAGGCGGCGCCCTATCCATCCCAGCCACGTCTATCTTTCAGGAAGATCATCCCGTCGAACGCGGCCAGTTTGGCCTTCGCTTCGGATTCATATCGCCGTCTCGCCGTAACGAAGCGTCCTGCGGCTTTTTCGGTGAGCTTGCCGCCCCATGAACCATCCCCGTTCTGGAAGATGGTGATGTTGTGTTCATCGGTATTGACGAAGCTGTTGCCAAGCGACGAGATCCTCCAGCGGCGGTCGAGCCAACGGCTCTTGCGTCCAGCGGCCCCTCTCAGTGCACGCTCGCGTCGCCCCGGCTCGCAATCATGCCCGTGAGGCACCGCCGTATTCTCTGCTCTCAGCAAGCCGCTGTTGTAGATGCCAAGTTGAGAATATGGCTCGGGCAACGGGCAGCAGTTCAAGGAAACCCAGACGTTCAGAGCGACGAATAAAACCGAGCTACCGGTACACCCGGACTTGCCGCTTGGTCCATCACAATTGCCTTGCTCAGCCTGAAGTGCGTGAGGGGGTGCGATCATCAGCCGGCCGGGCGACGAGCAAGGCGGCTCGATCCAATGTGGAACCTCTACGGAGCGACTGAAACTGGCAGTTTTCTAGCATACTGACCTGGGTTTATCTCGACGACCTCCAACGGAGAACCTTCATGTACATACCACCCCACTTTCGAGATGACGACCTGGAGAACATTCGAGCGACAATCCGCTGCGCCCGATTGGCCAACCTGATCACGGCCACATCAGACGGGCCCCTTGCGACGCCTCTTCCGCTCTTTCTCGATGAGAGCGAAGGCGAACACGGCGCGCTGTACGGCCACCTAGCGAAGGGCAATCCGCAATGGCGCACGCCCCCGATCGGAGAAGCTCTCGCGATCTTCGCTGGCGCAGAGGCTTATGTGACGCCATCCTGGTATCCCAGCAAACGACAATCTGAACGTGTGGTGCCGACATGGAATTACATCGCGGTCCACGCCCATGGGCCGACCGAGTTCTTCGAGGATCCCGATCGCCTGCTTGAAATCGTGACGCGTCTGACGAATATCCATGAGACGTCACGTGCGACGCCTTGGGCCGTCAGCGATGCTCCCGCGGATTTCATCGCCGCCCAGTTGCGTGAGATCGTCGGCGTGCGCATCCCCATCACCAGGGTCGAAGGCAAGCGCAAGATGAGTCAAAACCGCCCCGCTCCTGACCGCCTTGGTGTCGCCACCGGCTTGGCGGCGAGCAAACTGCCACGGGATCAGGAAGTTGCAGCTCTTATCCTGATTCAGGGCTGAGGCTACAATGCGCAGGACTGGCGCCAACAGGGCCGGTCGACAGAGAGCGAGCCTACATCTGCAGCTCTCACGGGCTCCAGCGGCATTAGTCTTGCCGTGACG
This sequence comes from Bradyrhizobium sp. USDA 4011, assembly GCF_054063415.1. Classification (NCBI taxonomy): domain Bacteria; kingdom Pseudomonadati; phylum Pseudomonadota; class Alphaproteobacteria; order Hyphomicrobiales; family Nitrobacteraceae; genus Bradyrhizobium; species Bradyrhizobium sp. USDA 4011. The sequence continues at coordinate 6,450,049 of NZ_JBSSGG010000001.1, read as the reverse complement.
CCGGTCCAGGCATTGCGGATTGGCTGCAGCGGCGTCCTCTCAGTCGAAAGTTGTTCAACACCCCGGAGCTTCGACTTAGTATTCCGAGTACTGAGAACCCAATTTGCCTCACTAGAATGAACCGGTCTCGGAGAGATCAACCTGGCCCATCGATTGACTCGCGGAATTCACTTACAGAACGGTCAGCTCGAATTTACCGCACCGTGTAGACTCTTGTCCGTATTCTGACAGAGATGCAATGTCGTGTCAGGTCCAGTGCAGCGCGCATAGTAAGCGTTGAGACCTTCCAAAGTCCTTCCGGCCTTATTGCATGCCAACGCTGGCTGGCACGGCCATTGCTTCAACTAAATCGATCCAGAAACAGAGCTAAAGAAGCAGCAATGCTCACGCTCTCCACCCGCCCTCTCGCCTCGGAAGAACAGTCCGCCCGTTCAGCTCCCTGGTGCACGTTGCATCCGTGACGACTCTGTTCGAACCGCGACGATCACCCCAGACATGTAGACCAGTAAATATCTAAGCCTCGAACACATTCTATCGCACGACCACATTTGCCTTAGGTTTATGCATGAAATCCGCGATTATTTTCGACTGGAATGGCACGCTGCTCGATGATGCCAACGCGGTGCTGCAAACCATCAATGCAATTTTGAGCCGCTTCGGTCGCGCAGCTGTGGATATGCACAAGCTTCGAGAGAAGTTCGAACTTCCTCCTTCGGTTCTTTTCCGCAACCTGGACATGTCGAAAGATGAAATCGAATCGTACAGAGCAACGACAACGCCATTTTTCACGACACTTATGAGTTCCTGGCGCGCAACGCGGCCTTACGTAAAGGGCTCGAAATGTTTTGCTCGCCGCTGATCAGCGAGCCATCCAAACCGTCATTGTCAGCAACCACATTGTTGGACCAATTCGCACACAATTGCGAAGACTTGGGATCAAGACTCACGTCACCGACATCTTGGCATTTGAGAGCCGCGCAACTCAGTTTATGAGCATGAGCAAGCAAGAACGGCTGCGCTTGTATATGCAGGCTAATGATCTATCCCCAGAAAGAACTGTCATCGTGGGCGATATGCCAGTTGAGACCGAGATTGCCCGCAATCTTGGCCTTATCAACGTATCAATCGTGGGTGGATATGTTTCCGAAGGGCGCTTACGCGCGGCAGGGCCCGACTACATGATTTATGATCATCATGAATTATTACCAATCTTACGGAAGCATTGCCTTTTTGAGGGCAGTTGAGTGATTGCAATAACATAACTGAATGTCTTCCGTCGGCTGCCGCTCTCTTTGCACCATATTCGGTGGGTGAGGTCGACGATCGAGCTTCTTTGTCGCTCGGTCGAATCATCGGTTGGTCCGAGAACTCGCGCCAAATAGCGCAATTCGTTGCCATGGGGGCTACATGTTCTTCTTTCGCCTGGCACGTTGCTTGCTGAAGATCATTCGCCTCGAAAAGCAGAAACTTCAAGGGCTTGGAAAAACAACATGAGCACAACGGCTTTGATCGGTGACGTCATTCCGGGCGCCGATGTTCTGAAACGTGCAGCGCGCATCGGTGCCGAAGTCAAAAATATCGAGCTATCGGGCGATCTACCGGACCGCACGATCGCTGCGATCAACAGCTTGCTGCTCGAGCACAAGGTGATCTTCTTCCGCAACCAACGACATCTCAATGACGTTGAACAGGAGCGCTTTGCTGCTCGTCTTGGAAAGCTAACGCCGCATCCGATGCTCGGCGCCGCCAGGGGGACGGCCTCGCTCCTCGAACTGGACTCCACTCGCGGCGGCGGTCGCGCCGATGTTTGGCATGCGGATGGGACCTTCGCCGATGCCTATCCCAAGATTTTAGTCCTGCGGGCCGTAGTAATGCCAGCTTTCGGAGGCGACACCGTGTGGTCGAACACAGCTTCCGCGTATCTCGATCTGCCGCCGCCGCTACAACGGCTTGCCGAGGAGCTATGGGCCGTTCACAGCAACGTTTTCGATTACGCCGGGATCGCGCGTGTCCGCGAGGTGGACAAGAAACACTTCGACGAGGTATTCACCAGAACGGTTTTTGAGACCGAGCATCCCGTCGTGCGCGTCCACCCCGAAACAGGCGAGCGGACGCTAGTGCTCGGCGCTTTGGTGAAGCACTTTGTTGGGATCTCCAAATACGACGGACAAAAGCTCTTCGATCTGTTCCAGTCTCATATCACCGCGCCCGAAAACACTGTGCGCTGGAACTGGTTAGTGGGCGATATCGCGATATGGGATAACCGCGCAACGCAGCATTACGCCGTCAACGATTACGGGGACGGGCATCGCGTCGTACGTCGGGCGACAATCGAGGGCGACGTGCCTATCAGCGTCGATGGCCGGAGCAGTGTACCGCGCTTGAAGGTGACCGAATAAATGCCCATCGACGCCAGGCGCTCTTGCGTCTGAAGACAGTGAAAGCCGGGGCAATCAGAGTTATTTCGGGGCAGACGCAGGAACACGCTTTCCGACACGATATCTTAGCTCACGGGCCAAACCCGGCAGCGTCTCGGTTGATGCATCGTAGTGTTAGCTTTGACTGGCAACTTCGAGAAGCCTTGAGCATCACTGTCATTCGCCGGCGACCGGTACGCGGCCGCCACGTTTCAATTTAGAAAATCCTCGATCCGTGGCCATAAAGCGCGCCAACATGGGAGCGATGAGCTTAGTCGGTTCGACCACTTGACCACCTTGACGCGTAAGGGCTTCTGCATATGCAATGAGATCGCGATGCACGGCCGCCGGCAGCTCCGCGCTCACTTTGACCGGCTTGTCATCTGGAAGCTCTCCTATTTTGAGCTTTGGCATGTTGTCACCCTCTATACGGCGTAAGTATGAGGTCACGATTGACAAGAACACGAACCGGGAAACCAGGTCGTACGGTCAAAGTAGGCTGGATGTTGAGACTGCGTCGAACCACCTGCTGTCCGGTTTCGTTTAGTGAGTCGGAGGCACCGTGTCGTAATGCCTGGATGATGGCGCTGTCGTTGCTGTTGGTGTCCGAGCCGGCCCCCAGTTCAGTCCCGACCGCCAGAAACGTCGATAGTGCCGCAGCCTTGAACAGCTCGCCCCAGTGATTATCGACCTGATCTTCGAGGCCTGCATATCCGGCAGCCTCAGCGCCAGGTTGTCGCTCGAGAACGATGGAACGTCCATTCGGCATGATCAGCCGGGTCCAGACGAGTAGGACGCGTGACTGGCCGAAAGTGACCTGGCTGTCGTAGACCCCGATCAGACGCGCGCCCTGCGGCACTAACAAGAATCGACCGGTGGGTGTGTCGTACACGTTTTCTGTCACCTGCGCGGTGATTTGGCCTGGAAGATCCGATCTAATCCCCGTAATCAGAGCTCCCGGAATCACAGTTCCAGCCTGTACGATGTAGGGTGAAGCCGGCCGGGTAATGCGGTCAGGGCTTACCGTGCGACGATCCACAGAGGCGTTCACGAAGGCAAGCTTGCGGTCCTGGCCGTTCTGCGCAGATCCATCGTCGCCAGTGCTCGTTGCGTTCGGTAGCACGGCGCGGTCGCTTCCAACCGTCGCAGCGGTGGGCGCACGCACTCCTCCTCCATTGGTCGAAGCGAATAGATGACTGATGCGGGCTGCCTCGGACTCTTGATCTCGGCGCTGCTGGTCCGGATCAGCGCCGATCGCCGGCGGCTGGCCTTGGGCGGCAAGGATCGGTCGACCGAGATCCCCGGGGAGCGGCGGACCAAGCTGTGGGACGGGTTGGCGCGGAACGCCAGCATAGTCCTTCGGCAGCGTCGTAATGCCGTCCGCAACATTGTGGTGGTCGGTACTGTAAAGCTCATCGGCCGTTTGATTACGGGAGCGATTGCTCTGTAGCGACCACAACACAGTTCCGCCGATGACGAGCAATGCAACGGCGCTTCCGCCGGCCAAGACCTTCCGCGACAACCGCGTGACGCGCGGATGGTCAGCTCTCAAGCGGAAGCTTTCGGACGGCTCGCCTTGTGTCGCCGGCGGAACTGCTTGCTCGTGATCGTTTCCATTGTTCATGACGACGGCCTCCCGTCGGTCCTGACAATACGGACCTTCTGCTGGTGCTCGCCGCCGAGTCGCAGTTCGGCGGCTGCAAAGAGTCGATCGACAATCAATACGTTGCCGTAAGCGCGATAGTTGACGAGTTCGGTCTTGCCATCTGGACCGATGACAAAGAGCGGAGGCATCTCGCCTTGCACGATGCCTTGCGGGAATTCGACATAGACCTTGCGGCCATCGTCATATGCGGCGAGCGGCCGCCAGGGAGGACTGTCCCCCTCGATGGCATAGCGGGAGATGCGCTGCGCCGGACCCGGAAGAACGGGCTTCAGCGCAGCTGAACGCGACCGTTCGCGTACCGCCTCTGGATAGTACCAGGCAACAGACGGCATGTATGGTCGCTCGCGGGAGCGGAGTTCGATCAGGTAAGTGCGCCGGTCAGTATTGACCACCAGGTTGGTCTCAATCGAAGCTCGGGTCGGCTTGACCAGGATATGGACGCGCCGTGTGTCGCCGCTCCCGCTCTCGGTATCGCCCACGACCCAGCGTACGGTATCTCCGGCCGCGATCGGCCCTGCTCCCGTCAACTGTTCTCCTTCCTCGAGCGCGATATCCGTGATCTGCCCGGGCGCGGCGTAAACCTGATAGAGTGCGCCAGGACTGTAAGCGTAGATTTGCGCCGCGTTGAAATACCCACGTTTGCGCGGTTCGACCCTCGCTGCGCTGTTTGCCGTCTCAACCCGGCTCACGGGTTCGGGCTTTTCCTTCTCGGCCGATTTGCCGCCGAGAGTTGGCTTCCAGAGCGGTGGAACGTGAAGCGGCCGCGAGCTGTCGTCCAGTGCCACTGGAGCTGCCGGCAGCGGCGGGACCTCCGCGTCATAGCTGATCTCCGGCGGTACGTAGGTCGCGCACCCGCCGAGCGCCGACAAACAAAGCAAGAGCGCCGACAGGAGCGCTTGCTTTGAGGTCACAAACTCGGGCCGAGGCACATTGAGCTTGCTGTGCAGGAGGAAACGCTTCGAATGAACGTCAGACGGCGTCTTGGTCACTGACTCAACTCCTTTGACCAGTTGATGGCGCGGACGTAGACGCCAAGGGGATTCTTGCGCAGGCGTTCGGCATCGCGCGGCGTTTCGATCACGATCGTAAGAATCGCGGTCCAACGCTCCGTCGAGCTCAACGATCCGTTGTCGTAGGTGCGCTGAGTCCATGCGACCCGGAAGCTTTCCGACGACGCACGAATGACGCTCGAGACGTCGACAGAAATTTGCGCCTTACCCAGCTTGGCAAAGGGGTCATTGTTGCGCGCATAGTCGTTCAGCGCAGCGGCGCCACGATCCGTCGTAAAATCATAGGCCCGGAGCCAGTTTTGGCGCAGAACGATGCCGTCGGCGGGCAGGCCTCTAACATCCTCGATAAAGCGCGCCAGATGGTAGGCTATCTGAGCGTCGTTGGGTTGATAGTCGATGTTGGCCGGCGCAACCCTTTGTGTCTGGCCGAGTTGATCGACTTCGACCACCCAGGGCGTGATCGAGCCTTGGCTCGATTGCCAAACAAGGCTACCTGCGAGACCGGCTGATAACGTCAAGCAACCGAACGCCATCAAGCGCCAGTTCTTGGCCTGCACGCGGGCAGATCCAATGCGTTCGTCCCAAACTTGGGCTGCCTTTTGATAAGGCGTGATCGGTTCGGGCATGCGCCCGTAGTGAACTGATGGTCGTTTGAACATCGATGTTTGCCCCTGCGATCAAGTGATCGGTTTCAAGTCGTGCGAGGGAAGGGTTTGAGGTGCTGCTCTGCGTTGGGGTGCAGTGGTGCGTCTCAGCGCTCTCCTTCAGACAAATCGACGGAGGAGCCGCTGCCGCCGTGATCGCCTGAGCGAACCGCGTGGCCGGCGGCCGATGCGCCGTGCCGAATAGTCTCGGCACGCTTCATGCGCCGCGCCCAATCGGGCTGACCTTCGGCCGAGGTGCTCGCGGCCTGTGCGCCGGCTTCCCCACTTCCGCCGAGCGCAGCCGCCGCACGACGTAACGGACTCATGGCAGCCGAAGTGCCAGCCTCCGCGACGCCGGCAAGGCCGCCGCTGCGATAGGCGGCTGATACTCCGCTTATGACAGCGCCGCCACCGCGCGCGGCGCCTGCAATCGCCCCACCAGCGAGGCCAGCGCCACCGGCAACAACACCTGCGCCTGCCGCAACAATGCCGCCGGCAGCAAGGCCTGTTCCAATCGCGGCACCCGCGCCGAGCTGAGGTCCGCCCGACACCAGGCCGTTTGCGATACCCGGACCGAAGATACCGAGCCCCAGCAAGGAGAGCGCCGCGAGCACCAGTGTCATCGCGTCTTCAATGGTCGGCTGTGCGCCGCCGAAACCAGAGGTGAACTGAGAGAACAGGGTCGAGCCGATGCCTACGATGACGGCCAGGACCAGAACCTTGATCCCTGAAGATATGACATTGCCCAAAACCCGCTCCGCCGCAAAGGCGGTCTTGCCAAACAGACCAAATGGAATGAGCACGAAGCCGGCCAGTGTCGTAAGCTTGAACTCAATCAGGGTGACAAAGAGCTGAATCGCCAAAATGAAGAAGGCGAGCAACACTACGACCCAGGCGAACAGGAGGATGATGATCTGGACGAAATTCTCGAAGAAACTGATGTAGCCCATCAGGTTGGAGATCGAATCGAGCAACGGTCGGCCGGCATCGAGTCCGACTTGAGCGATCTTTCCCGGTCTCAGAAAGTCGGATGCGGACAGGCTTGCGCCCGATGCTTTCAGCCCAAGACCCGCAAAACTCTCGAAAACAATGCGCGCCAAGCCATTCCAGTTGCCGATGAGGTAAGCAAAGACGCCGACGAAAAGCGTCTTCTTGACGAGACGTGCGATGATGTCCTCGTCCGTTCCCCAACTCCAGAACAAGGCGGCGAGTGTGACGTCGATCGCGGCAAGAGTCGTCGCGAGATAACCGACGTCACTTCCCAGCAACCCGAATCCGGTATCGATATAACGCGTGAATGTTTCCAGAAACTGGTCAATGATCCCGGTACCAGTCATGGCTTGCTCACCTCAGGTGTCGCAAGGTTGGGATATCCCTGAGGGATCCGACTTTGATCCTTTAAGACAGCTATCGAACTGGTTGGCTCATCGTGGCCGGAAGCTGCGGCGCTGTCCTTTTTGCCAAAGAAACGGCGCCGATTTTCGTCCCAAACGCGCCTACAATGCCGATAGCCCGCTGCTTCCTCCCGAGTGACGCCGCGGCAGCGTGCGAGATCGGAGGCGGTTGCATCGGTCGTCTGCTCCGCCTTCGATGCCGGCGGAGAATCGTCTCCGCCACGCAGTTGAATCGTGCAGGCAGCGACGGCCACCAGGCCGATTGTCGTAAGCAGCGATAGCGCCTTGAATGCCTTTACGTCGGTCATCAGTGAAACATCTGCACGTTGGAGGATTGATAGCCCTGCCCCGGTGTCAGGAACCGCCGAAGCTGTTCTCGTCCTTGATCTTGAGCCGAGGCGCGCTGAGCAGCTTCTAGGCTCTGCGCCCTGCCCTGCGCCGTCACGACAGCTGTAAGATCGGCGAGCTGCTGTACATTCAGCGCAAGGATCTGATTGCCAGCCTGCGTTGCCTGCAGCGCGCCGCTGGCACCCTGGCTTGATGTTACGAGTGTGGATGTCTGGATACGATTGGTGTCGAGGTTGCCGACGATGCCGGCCTGGACGCGAAGGGCGTCCTGAGTTGCCGAGTAAGTATTTTGCCAGCGCGATTGAGCGTTGGAGATCAGTAGCTGGTTCGACTGGCTGCCGGTCGCTGGCGCGTAGCTCGTCGAGAAGGCGCGGTCGATCTGCTGGACGTCGTAGGTGATGCGCTGGGCCTGTGCCAGCAATTGCTGAGTCCGCTGGATCGAGGCTTGCAGTTGCTGCAGCGACGAATACGGCAAATTTGCAAGGTTCTTTGCCTGATTGATCAGCATCTGCGCCTCGTTCTGCAACGAGGTGATCTGATTATTGATCTGCTGGAGTTCTCGCGCGGCCGTCAGGACATTCTGGACGTAGTTGTTGGGATCAAAGACGATCAGCGCCTTCGCGGGCACCGCAACACCAAATACCAGAGCGAAGGCGGCCGTGGTCGCCAATAGGCCAAGAGCTCTCATAGCGATTTCTCCAGATTGACGAGATTGGGGATCAGATCGTTCGCCCAGGCGACGCCACGTTGCTCGAGCCAGGCAGGCACGAAGCCGTCGGGTCCACGCTCGGCGATGAGCTGCGTAATCGCGACCTGGTCTGTCCTGGAAGAGGCTGCGGTGAATGCGAGCGCAATCTCACCAAGGCCAAGTTCGAACATCCGGTTGCCGCGACGAGACTGGCAATAGTAGTCGCGCTTTGACGTTGCCCGGCTCAGAAGTTCGATCTGGCGGTCATTGAGGCCGAAACGGCGATAGATGGCAGTGATCTGCGGTTCGATCGCCCGTTCGTTCGGCAGCAACAGGCGCGTTGGGCAGCTTTCGATGATGGCCGGCGCGATCGCAGAGCCATCAATGTCCGAAAGCGACTGGGTGGCGAAGATGACGGACGCATTCTTCTTGCGAAGCGTCTTGAGCCACTCCCGGAGCTGGCCGGCGAAATCCTCGTCATCGAGGGCAAGCCACCCCTCGTCGACAATCAGGAGTGTCGGCCGGCCATCGAGACGATCACCAATACGATGGAAGAGGTACGCCAGCACGGCCGGCGCCGCACTCGTTCCGATCAAGCCTTCGGTCTCAAACGCCTGGACCGACGCCTCGCCGAGACGCTCGAATTCGGCATCAAGCAAGCGCCCGGAAGGTCCGCCCAGGCAATATGGTTGCAGGGCGCGCTTCAGGGAGTTCAATTGAAGAAGGACTGACAGGCCCGTCAAGGTCCGTTCCTGCCTCGGCGCCGAAGCGAGAGATGTCAGCGCCGACCACAGATGATCCTTGACCTCCGGGGTGATCTCGACCTTTTCCCGTGCCAAGATCGCGCCGATCCATTCCGTCGCCCATCCGCGCTCGGAAGGATCATCAATCCAGGCCAGCGGCTGCAGCGCAACGGGTTGATCGCCTCCGTCAGACAAGGCGCCGCCCAAATCATGCCAGTCACCACCCATGGCGAGCGCGGCTGCCCGAATTGAGCCGCCGAAATCGAACGCAAAGACCTGAGAGTTCGGATAACGGCGGAATTGCAACGCCATCAGAGCTAGCAACACGGATTTGCCGGCACCGGTCGGGCCCACCACGAGGGTATGACCGACGTCGCCGACGTGGAGGGAGAAGCGGAACGGCGTTGATCCCTCCGTCTTGCCGAACAACAGAGGCGGACCCCTAAAGTGCAGATCCCTCGCCTCGCCGGCCCACACGGCCGACATCGGAATCATATGGGCGAGGTTGAGAGTCGAAATCGGTGGCTGCCGCACATTGGCGTAGACATGTCCCGGCAGACTGCCGAGCCAGGCTTCGACGGCGTTCACCGTCTCGATCATGCAGGTGAAATCGCGGCCCTGAATGACCTTCTCGACCAGCCGCAGCTTTTCGTCCGCTGCACCAGGATCGCCGTCCCACACCGTGATTGTCGCTGTGACAAAGGCTTGCCCGATCTGATCCGAACCCAATTCTTGCAGCGCCGCGTCGGCGTCCAACGCCTTGTTGTTGGCGTCGGTATCGAGCAGCGTCGATGCCTCGTTGGTCATGACCTCCTTGAGAATTGCGCCAATCGACTTTCTCTTCGCGAACCACTGGCGGCGAATCTTGGTCAGCAGTTTGGTGGCATCGGTCTTGTCGAGCATGATCGCTCGGGTCGACCAACGATACGAGAATGGCAGGCGATTCAGGTCGTCCAGGATTCCAGGCGTCGTCGCGCCCGGGAACCCGACAATCGTCAGAACCCGCAAATTGGCGGCACCCAGCATCGGCTCGAGGCCGCCGGTCAGCGGCTGGTCGGCCAACAGCGCATCGATGTACATGGGAATTTCGGGCACCCGAACGCGGTGGCGTTTGGTCGAAATCGTCGAGTGCAGGTAGGTCAGCGTGTCCTGATCATCGAGCCAGGCGCATTCGGGCATGAATCCTTCAACAAGCTGCAACACGCGGTTGGTTTGATCGATGAACCCGCGGAGCACCTCGCGCGCGTCAGCCCCAACGGTGCGGTCGCGGCCCTCATAGAGCAATCGCTCTGCCCTCGCGGCTCCCTCTTCCGGCGGCAGATAGAGGAGGGTCAGGAAATAGCTGGATTCATAATGGGCGCCGGCCTCCTCGAACTGAGCTCTGCGTTCGGCATCGACCAGAGCGGATGCGACATCCGGAAACGTGCTTGGCGGGTAGCTACCGGCAAAATGGCGCTGCGCCTCGACGAACACGGCCCAGCCTGATCCTAGGCGGCGAAGTGCGTTGTTCAGACGACCGGCGACGGCGACGAGTTCGGCCGGCACCGCGCTATCAAGGTCAGGTCCCCGGAACTTGGCCGTCCGTTGGAAGGAGCCATCCTTGTTCAGAATGATTCCCTCGTCGACCAGAGCTGCCCAAGGCAGGAAGTCGGCAAGACGGGCATTGGAATGACGATATTCAGCGAGGTTCATCATGACCGAGAGCTCAGGCGTTGAGATGGCCGGAAATGCGCAGGTGTCGGCGCACGACATCGACGAAAGCGGGATCGCGCTTGGCGGCCCAGACGGCGGCTATGTGGCCGATGAACCAGAGGACGAGACCCGCGATCCAGAGCCGCAGTCCAAGTCCAAGGGCTGCCGCAAGCGTGCCGTTGACAATCGCGACCGACCGCGGCGCGCCCCCCATTAGGATTGGTTCAGTGAGCGCGCGGTGAACGGGCACGACAAAACCTGCGACCGGGTCATCCATTAGATCACCACGCCGCCGCCAAACGAGAAGAACGACAGGAAGAAGCTCGAGGCCGCGAACGCGATCGACAGACCGAACACGATCTGGATCAGCCTCCGGAAACCGCCCGATGAATCGCCGAACGCGAGCGTGAGCCCGGTCACGACGATGATGATGACGGCGATGATCTTGGCGACCGGCCCCTCGACCGACTGCAGAATCTGATTGAGTGGCTGCTCCCACGGCATGTTCGAGCCCGCCGCCCATGCCGGCGCCGTCGTCAGAACAACCGTACCGGAAGCAATAAGTGATGCGACTTGCCGAAGAAAACCAGAGTTCGAACACATGTCAGTCTCCTGCTGGTGAAAGGCTGTCGTCGCCGGCGGCGCCAAGCCCTGTGACGAGGGCGAGCTCAGCGAGGCGCCGGTCAGCGCCGCGGCCCGCAAGGACGGCAATGACGTTGATGGTTTCGGCGATTAGGGCGCGCGGAACCGTGATGACGGCTTCCTGGATGAGTTGCTCGAGCCGCCGCAGCGCACCGAGTGCGGTGCCCGCATGAATGGTCCCGATGCCACCTGGATGCCCAGTGCCCCAAGCCTTGAGCAGATCCAGTGCTTCGGCGCCACGGACCTCGCCGACCGGGATACGATCCGGGCGCAGCCGCAGCGAGGAGCGAACGAGATCCGATAGCGTCGCCACGCCATCTTTGGTCCGCAACGCCACAAGATTGGGCGCCGTGCACTGCAGTTCATGGGTATCTTCGATCAATACGACACGGTCGGAGGTCTTTGCCACCTCGGACAACAGCGCATTCGTCAGCGTTGTTTTGCCGGTCGATGTCCCACCGGCGACGAGGATGTTCTTCCGTGCGGCGACAGAGTTCTTCAGGATCTTTGCCTGCTCCGACGTCATGATCTCCCTTGCGACGTAGTCGTCGAGCGTAAACACGGCGACCGCGGGTTTGCGAATCGCGAACGCCGGCGCTGCAACGACGGGAGGCAAGAGCCCCTCGAAGCGCTCGCCGGTCCCAGGCAGTTCTGCCGAAACCCGTGGTGCACCGGCGTGAACCTCGGCGCCCACGTGATGCGCTACTAAGCGGACAATGCGCTCGCCATCGGCCGCAGACAGAGTTTCGCCAGTGTCGACCAAACCATTTGACAGGCGATCGATCCACAGCCGCCCGTCCGGATTGAGCATGACCTCGATGACCGCCTCATCTTCGAGGTAGCCGGCAATCGCGGCGCCAAGCGCGCTTCGCAGCATTCGCGCGCCGCGCGAATTCACCTCCGATTGAAAGGATTGGATTGCCACCGCCGCTCCCCGAATGAGGACGGGTAAAGAGACGTCCTCAGATGGGGATGATTAGAAAAGCCACCGATCGATTTTGAGCAACAAGCGCTTACGGTGATCGTAGGACGGCGTAGAAAAAGAAAGACTTAGAAAAGAAATTTGAGGCCTGCTCGATGGTGTCAGTTCGCTAGTGCTCACCACTCCGCTTCCTCATCCGCGAGCACGATCGACGCCTCATACAAACCGACTGACTCGACTGATTCGGAAACGTCAGCCGGCATGAAGAAAGCCGTTAAACTCATCAAGTAAGCGATAGATCGAAGCCAAGGGAACGCGAACCACGCCAGCGCCGCGATCTGGAGGGCCACGTTGAGGCCGAACGCGACTTGATAGGCCACAACGGACCTGTGGCCGTCTTCCGAGGGCCACTGCTCCAATACCAGGCCCGTCGTGTACTGGGCCAGAAATGCCCAACCGAAGTGCAGAACGTTCAAGGCACCATTAGCACGGCCGGCAAGCTCCGGCGGAAAGTAATCCGCTATCACCGCGAAGCTGACCACGGTTGCCGTTCCGACAATTGCGACAACGGACCAGGGCAAGATGGACGGCAAGGGTGCTCGCAGGATCAAGACTGACTCGGCTGCGATCAACAGCACTGCAACCATCGCTAATATCGTCTCCGCCCCGCGTCCTCTTCGTTTGATGAAGTGGATCGTCATGCCGAACAACCAGGCGCCGCCGCTCAATACGATGGACATAATGAAAAGCTGTCCGACCACAGTTGTGCGATCGATACCCTCTACGTCCATCAGCCACGGCGATACCCACAATCCCTGAAGAGACCAGGCCGATCCAACGCAAGTCGCCGACATTGGGGCAATACGCCAGAAACGCCTGTCGCGGAAAACGGAGCTGAGGGCCACAGGAATTGATGCTGTTGATGGGATGATGACGCGTTCAGGCACCACGATGTAAATGAGCATGGCCGTGACACCGGTCGCGGCCGCCAGGATCTCAAAGAGCCGTCGCCAGCCGATCCAGGCTAGAAGATATTCAGCGGGAGCCGTAGCGGTCACCGCTCCCAGCGATCCCAGCATGATCATGTAGCCGTTCATCAAGGCAACTCGTTCCCTGGGGAACCAAATGATGATCGACTTCAGTCCTGCCGTCAGCGCCGCCGCTACACCAAGCCCGATCATTGCGCGCGCGATCAAAAGTGGCAGGAAGCCAGTCGAATTCGCGAACAGTCCGGCGCCAACTGCTGCAAGCAAGAGCAGAACACTCTGGACACGGCGCGGGCCGAACCGGTCCAACAAGATGCCGACGGGGATCTGAGCCGCCGCGAAAACCAGAAAATAGACTGACGTAAGCAGTCCGAGGTCGGCGGTTCCAAGCCCGGTATCCAAGCTGAGATGACTGGCGATCAAAGCGTTAATCGATCGAAACAGATACGAAAGATAGTATGCAGCAGCAAAAGGGAGAAAAACGCGCGCGACTCGACGACATGCTACTGAGATTTGCATGCTGGCCCTTGTTGCTCCTCAGCTCATTCGAGCCGATAGCGCGTCCAGCTTTTTGTGAGTTTGGCTAAATCGCAGCGGTCGTACGCTGGCGTAGAAAAAGGAAAGGCCGGCGCGGTCGCCTATCCAAGACGCTCAGTCAGGTTTCGTCGGCAGGTTCCTGACGGCGGATATCTTCCGGAATCTCGCGGAGAAAGCTTTGCCCTTTTTGCAAGCGGCGCCCAAGCGCCTCGACAAATCCTTCAAAGCGCTCCCTGCCCTTGATCTGCGCGGCAGCCTGCGCATCGTTGGGCAACGGTGGCGTGATCGTTAGCCAGAAACGAATGAAGAGGGCCAAAGTCTCGGCCGTCAAACCGACGTCGCGCTCTAGCCTCTGCATCTGACGCGACAGCCGATCGAGGCGACGGGTGAATGCCGCCTCCCGCCTGTCCGCACCATCGGGTGACAGAAACGAAGCGACCGCCGCTTCCACGATCGCAGAACGGGAAAGCTTCTTGCGATCGGCAAGCTCTGAGATCTGCTTCAGGAGCTCCGGCGGGAAGTACACGTTCATCCGGTCGCGCATATCGCCTCAGAGCTCCATACCGTCATTCGGGTCCATGGCGAGCTGTCGCGCGACGCCCCGCATCTGCTGGCGCATGAGGCGGGACTGACGGACCGCGTCCTCGTCATCATCAAGAACGACGGTAAATTCCTCGGCTGGCGTCAGCTCGGTTGTTTCCTTGACGATCGCGACGTGATCGGGGAGTTCGGGTTCGCGACGGAGACCGCTGTTCGCCGTGTCTTCCTCTCCTTGCCCCCCGTCGGTTGGAAGCGGCGCCGGCTTCAGCGGTCCAAGGGTTGACCATCCGTCCGTCCGCAATGATCGATCGGACGCCGCCGGATCGGGGGGCGGCAGGACCCGCTCGGTAAACCGCTGATCCTCGTAATAGCGGACCTTTTTCGCCCGGATCGGCGGCGTCCCCGCCGCCATGACGATCTCGTCCATCGGCGGAAGCTGCATGACTTCGCCAGGGGTCAAGAGCGGCCTTGCCGTCTCTTGCCGCGAGACCATCAGGTGTCCCAGCCATGGGTTCAACCGGTGCCCCGCGTAGTTCTTCATCGCCCGCATCTCGGTCGCCGTCCCCAGCGCGTCGGACACCCGTTTGGCCGTCCGCTCGTCATTGGTCGCGAAGCTGACCCGGACGTGACAGTTGTCCAGAATGGCGTTGTTGGGCCCGTAGGCCTTCTCGATCTGATTGAGCGATTGCGCGATCAGGAAACTCTTGATGCCGTATCCCGCCATGAAGGCCAGCGCGGACTCGAAGAAATCAAGCCGCCCCAGCGCCGGGAACTCGTCGAGCATCATCAGGATCCGATGCCGGCGGTCGCGGGCGTGCAAGTCCTCGGTCAGGCGCCGGCCGATCTGGTTCAGCACCAGGCGGATCAACGGCTTGGTCCGGGAGATGTCGGAGGGCGGCACCACGAGGTAGAGTGTGGTGGGGCGGCTATCTGCAATCAGATCGGCAATCCGCCAGTCGCAGCGGCAGGTCACCCGCGCTACGACGGGATCGCGGTAGAGCCCGAGGAACGACATCGCCGTGGACAGGACGCCTGAACGCTCATTCTCGGATTTGTTGAGGAGCTCGCGCGCGGTCGACGCGACCACCGGATGAGCGCCCTCCTCGCCGAGGTGTGGTGTCGTCATCATCGCCTTCAGCGTCGCTTCGATCGGCCGCTTCGGGTCGGACAGGAATGCGGCGACGCCAGCCAAGGTCTTGTCTGCCTCGGCATACAGGACGTGGAGAATGGCGCCGACCAGCAGCGAATGACTGGTCTTCTCCCAATGGTTCCGCTTGTCGAGGGAGCCCTCGGGGTCGACCAGGACGTCGGCCACGTTCTGGACGTCGCGAACTTCCCACTCTCCGCGCCGGACCTCAAGCAGTGGATTGTAGGCGGATGATTTCGGATTGGTCGGGTCGAACAACAGGACGCGGCCGTGCAGCGAGCGGAAGCCGGCGGTTAGTTGCCAGTTCTCACCCTTGATGTCGTGAACGATGGCCGAGCCTGGCCAAGCCAACAACGAGGGAACGACGAGGCCAACACCTTTGCCCGACCGGGTGGGGGCAAAACACAGCACGTGCTCCGGTCCGTCATGGCGAAGGTAGTCGCGATCGAACTTGCCGAGCACCACGCCATCCGAACCGAGAAGTCCGGCTGCTCGAACCTCTTCCGCGCCGGCCCAGCGCGCCGAGCCATAGGTCTCGACATTCTTGGCTTCGCGCGCGCGCCAGACCGACATGCTGATCGCTGCCGCGATCGAAACGAGGGTCCCCGAAGCTGCGATGAATGCCCCCTCGACAAAGACCTGAGGTGCATAGGCGTCGTAGACGAACCACCACCAGAAGAAGACTGGCGGGTAATAGATTTTGAAGCCCAACAACTCGAACCAGGGCCGCCCAAGCTCGGGTTGATAGGCGAGCCGCCAAGCCGTCCACTCGGTTGCTCCCCAGATGGCCAGCAAGACGATCAGGCCGACAACGATCACCTGTCCCCAGAGGATTTTGGTTCCGGACATCCCGATGGTCCTTTGCGAAATTATTAAGCGAGCTCAAGCTAGAGGCCGAGGTCGCGCTTCCGACCAAAGCCCCATTCGATGCCACCGCCGTCCTTCACGACGCCGGTGACGTGCTGGCCGAGCCTCTTTTCGAGTTCGCGCGACCAGGGCACAAGTTGGAAGCCAAGACCATTGTCGATCATGGCAAAGCGTCCCGAGGCGAGCGTCAGCCGCTGGCGATACGTGCCCATCACATGCTCACCGGAGGCAGCCTTCACGTCAGGCACGCCCGTGTCGGCCGAGACTTTTGCGGCCACCTCGTCCAGTTCACGTCGGCGCAACGTGTTCAGGAGGTCGCGCTGCAAGATGATGCGTTGACCCTGCCGCCGCGCCAAACCTTCCTGAACCAGATGCTCGGCGCGCGCTTCCATAGCATCGCGGGTCTCACGACCAAATCCGCCCATGGCAAGCGGCGTGGGGTCGCGTTCGACCAGCCGATGGTCAAGCCAAGTCGCTCCCTTAGCAGTGACCTGCCCACCCAGATCGAGATCTGAACGGATCGCTAGCACGAGGGTAGGACGCGGATCGCCGCCTTGACCGAAGCGTCGGACTTCAACGATGCCGCCGAGCGGCGGCGCATGTTCGAAGGCCTCGATTCCACGAAAACGAACGTGGTGCGCGCGTCCGTCTGTTCCGTCGATCAGGGCGTAGGCTTCGCCAGTCAGCTCATCATGCAGCCCCCGATCGACCAGCCGTCCGACAATCTGGGACGTTGATTGTCCACCTTCGATGACGAAATCGGCAACCCCGCGCGCTTCCCCGCGCTCGGTAAAGACGCGATGCATGGTCTTGATGATGTCGCCGCGCATACCGAGATCGCGCAAGCTACGCTCAGCCTCGAGCGCAACCATCCATTCCCCCGGCGCGGCGGATGCAGCAAGGCCCATCTTCTCCAGATGCTGAAGACGACCGACCATCAGGCGGCGGATCTCGGGATCTGACTTGGCGGGATGCTCTGGGCGAAGATCGATATAGCCGGTCTCATCTGCCGCCAGCCGGATCTCCCGATCGAGCCGCGTCCATCGCTCTGCCGTGACTTCCCTCTCCAGCGAATTGCGGATCTCATGCTCCGGCTTTGGCCCCAGTTCGATGGCGACCAGTTCCTCGGCGCGGGAGCGCAGGCCCTGGCTGATGTAGTCACGCGAGATCACGAGATCGGCTCCCTCCGCATCGACGCCGCGAACGAGAAGATGGACGTGAGGGTTGTCGGTGTTCCAGTGATCGACGGCCACCCAGTCGAGCCGCGTGCCGAGATCGATCTCCATCTGCCTGGCGAGATCTCGGGTGAAGGCCTTCAGGTCCGTCATGTCGCCAGCATCCTCTGGCGAGACAATGAACCTAAAATGATGCCTGTCGTCCTTGCACCGTTCTGCGAAAGCCGCTCCGTCAGCGCGATCGCTGCCGGCATCGAACATCTCGGCCCTCTCACTGCTTCGGGTCACGCCATCGCGCTTCAGGTATAGAAGATGAGCGGTCAATGGCGCCGAGCGGAAGGCTCGCCCCTTGTGTCGGGCAACACGCGCCTTCACAACCACGCGGCGTGAGGGGCTGAACAACCGGCTGCGACTAAACGAGAGCCGGCCGCGGCCAAACGTCGAACGCCCGTAGGCAGCGGAACGCCTGCCAGCCGCAGCCTGACCCGTGGTGTGTCCAGCTTTCTTTGCCGCGCGCAGCACCTGGTTGATGAAGCTCTTTTGCTTCGGCGCGCGTGTGCTACGGATGCGCCCAGGCCGAATGCGCAGGTCGCTGTCGCGGACGCTCACGGCAGGGCCTCCGAACCATCAAAAGCGCGCAAGGTGCCGTAAACGCCCTTGATTGCGTTCGTGAAAATGCAAGGCGCGGCACGCGCCCCGACCGACCGGCACGCCAGAACCCAAGCCATGCCAATGGCTTGCGGTTCGACCGGCGAGCCTCTTTTATCTCGCCTTCCTAATCGGGCGTTCAAAGTCAACTCATTCCTACGCTTTTCTTCGACTCGTCGCACTTTAACCATGACGGACTCCCTGCATCGACAACGCACAAACGTCACCACACCGCGCTTGCGGTCGCATTCACCAGGCGTGGTCCATGCGTTCCTTCGCGTTCAGCACTGAGGCCGTCGCATGCTCTTCATCAGGTTCGTAAACAGGGCTGTCCAAGCAGTTTTGCGCTCTCGTCCCCGAAGGGCGGCAGCAGGCAAGAGATAGCGGACATTCCCCGTTTCGCGGCCCCGCCAGGGGAACGCTCACCGCGCGCGCGGATCTCTAATTTCGCTCCTCCTCAGCATGCTGGGCGTACCCCCAACGCCTTCTCTGCTCGTCTGTGCAGCGGCTACTGGGCTGGCTTTAGACGCAGCCGCTGCGCGATCTTAGCGCCGAATCCGACGTGGAAATCGGTCTCGCTGACCCACATCCGGTGCAGAATGCATGCGAGCTTCCGTGCGACCGCGGCAATCGCACACAGCATGCTCGACCGCCTAGCGATCCGCAGGCCCCAGGCCCGCAACGCGGACCATTTCCTGACCCGCAGCAGAAGGCTTGCGGCCGCCTCGCAGAGCGCCTCGCGAACCGCGACGTCGCCCTGCTTGGTAATTCGGCCTTCATAGTCGATCGAGGTTCCAGACTGGTGTCGCCTTGGTGTCAGGCCAAAATGCGCGCCAACCGTTCGAGATCGCGCAAAACGGAGAGGGTCATCAACACCAACCTTGAACGAAAGAGCCGCAACGGGACCGACGCCGGGTACGGTCATTAGCCGGCGACAAATCGCATCATGTTGGACCACCTGCAGGAGCACCTTGTGCAATCGTTCGTAGCCCTCGAAGATTGCTCGGCGTACGTCCAACATAGCCTCAATCATCATGGAAAATACCGGATCGCTGTGCTCGATCAGCTCGTGGACCCGCGCTTCGTATTCCCCGCGGCCGACTGCGCCAACCATCAGACCGTACGCCCTCAGCGTGCCACGAATGTGGTTCTCAAGGTCGATCAGCTTGCGCTTGAGCAGCTTCCTGTTCGCCAGCAGCGAGCGCATTTTCTGCATCTCGATGTTCTTGACATGGACCGCTCGGCACCAGCCCAGCCGCATCATCTGCGCGATGCCGCGCGCATCGTTGCGGTCGGTCTTGTTGCGCATTGTCGATAGCGAAACGCGCATATGGCGCGCTTCCACGACAATCATCGGAAGCCCGGCTGGCTGCAATTCGCGATACAGCCAGATGCCTAGCGATGACGCCTCGACGCCCACTCTATCGAGGCGATCCGCGTAGCCCTCTACAGCGGAGCGGATCGCCTCTGGCTCCGTGCTGACCTTGACTTCGCGAACCGTGAGACCCTGGCCATCGACGATGCAAAGGCTGGTTTCTTCAAGACCGACATCCAATCCAACATACAGTTTCATTGGAGCTCTCCGTAGTGTGAACGACGTTCTAAGTCGTCGCACCAGGCTCCGGATTCGGCCACGATCGCGTTATCCCCGTGCACCGGTATCTCGAAGCCCGATTTGAAGAGCCTTCCTAATCGGTCGGGTGGTCGTGTTGTCGCTCTGATCTCAGCCATTCTCGCTTCCTTTCCTTTCTTCGACAAGGTCCTCCGCGCCACGCTGCAACGCGATGCGCCACCACAACAGCGAGTCCCGGTGCGCCGTGCACTCTTCCGCGCTCATCGACGGCAAAATGTCGCAGCAAGGCAGCGCGGACGCCGTCGCGGCGCATCTTTCCATCGGCATGACGGAGCCACATCACAGGCACTCCGGCGTGGTCCACATTGCACCTCAGGTGCGTGGCCACGGGCAAGATAGCGTGCGTTCCGTCGTCGTTGATCTGCACCAGGTCTCTTCCGCTGTCGCGGAGCTCCGTGTTCAAGATGTTGCGCTCATCGGTTCATCGATCTGCCACCGGTTCGGGCTGGTCAGGCATGGGCACCGAGCAGTCTGCGGTCCTTGGCCGCATTGCGCGCGTCGATATCCGCCTCCGATGCCGACGGATCGCCGCAGTAGAATGTGTCGCCCGTCCACATCGCGTGCATGATCACGGCAAGCTTGCGGGCCACCGCAACGGTCGCCTTGCGGTGGCTCGAGCGTTTGGCGATCGCCATGCCCCAGGTCTTGATCCTGTCCTTGCGCTTGAAGCGGGTCAGCAGCGCGCTGGCCGCCTCATAGAGCGCCCGCCGCACGTCGGCATCGCCCGCCTCGCTGATCCGCCCCTGCACGTCGATCAAGCTGCCGGACTGCCAGCGCCGCGAGGTCAGGCCAAAATACGCCGCCACGTCGCGCGACCTCTTGAAGCGCGAGGGATCATCGACTGCGGTCATAAAACTCAGCGCCGCGACCGGGCCGACGCCAGAAACCGTCATCAGGCGCCGCCACACATCATCACACTGGACGACCTGGAGCAGCACACGGTGCAGCCAGTCGTACCCCTCCAGGATGGCGCGACGCACATCCAACATGGTCCCGATGGTCATTACGAAGATCGGATCGCTGCGCTCGAAAAGCTCGCGGACGCGGGCCTCAAAGGCGCCACGGGCGATCGTTCGAACGCGCAAAGCATAGGCCCGCAGCGCACCACGAATGTGGTTCTCGAGGTCGATTAGTTTGCGCTTGAGCAGCCTTCGGCTGGTGAGCAGCGTACACATCTTTTCTGCATGTCGATGTTCTTGACATGAACGGCGCGATACCAGCCCAACCGCATCATCCGCCCGATGCCACGCGTCATTCTGGTCGGTCTTGTTACGCATTGTCGACAGCGAAACGCACATGTGACGCGCTTCGACGACAATGATCGGGCGCCCGCTGTCTGCAGTTCGCGATGCAGCCAGGTGCCAAGCGATGACGCCTCGCCCCCCGCTCTCTCTAGGCGATCCGCGCAACCCTCTACTGCGGAAGGGATCGCAGCTGCCTCGATCATAATGTTGACCTCGCGAACGGCGAGACCCTCGCCATCGACGATGCAAAGACTGGTCTCCACAAGACCAATGCCCGACCCAACGAAAAGCAGCATCGGAGCTCTCCTATGGGGCAACGACCAGCTAAGTCGTTGCACCGGGCTGTCGGATTCGCCCACACGGCGGCTATCCCTGTGCACCGGTTTCTCGAAGCCCGATTTGAAGGGCCGCTCTGCCATCAAGTTCCGTAGGCAATCGCAATAGTCATTTATTGCGATGACGTTGCCTGACGGTTCACAATTGCGATGCGGTGAGTCTAAAGAGGTGACGCGGTCTTCCCGCGATGAGTTGAATGCCAACCTGCTCTCCGAAGCCATTGCGGTGCTTCGCGAGATGGTCTCACGCGCGCGAGACGCCGCAGACGAGTCGTACGATGACGGCAATTCGGTTGATACTTGGAAGAGCGGGGAATTCCGCGCCGCGATCGAGCGCGCCGAAGCAGTGATCGCGAAGGCGGCAGCTGCCATGGCAGGGCCCCGCACAGAGTAGGAGCTGGCCGAGTCGACGCATTGCCGGCCGAGGCCGCTAGTCTCGTCAAGACGTGACGTCCTGTGCAGCCCCCGGACGCACATGTCCTGCCTGCCCACTGCTCTCGCTCCTCCGCTGATTGCTTGCTGAAGCAAGCCATTGCTGGTCATCGTAATGCCCTCGAGTCCGATCGAGCTACAAAAACGCCAGTACGCCTGGGGGCCATCTGCGTAACATCGCGCGGCGAAATTGCGATCGTTGCGTAGTGCGAGAGCGCTGTCGGCCTTCGGCGGGCTTCCATCTGGTCAGCTTGCTCAACGAACAGCGTCGCAGCTGCTGATGACCTCCAGCTCGCGGCACACGACGGCGGCGGTTGCACGCTAAGCAAATTTGCAAGCTTTGCCACATATGCTCGCGTCTCGTCTGGCAAAGGGGCTCCCGCGAGATGTTCTTCATAGCGAGTTGGTCCCGCGTTGTACGCAGCAAAAACGCCGCGCGAACCGTAGCGGTCGAGCAGTTCACGGAGATACGCCGCGCCGGCCAGAATGTTGTCACGCGGATCGTACGGATCGCTTCCCAGATCATAGCGTTGGCGTAGTTCCGCCCAAGTCGCCGGCATGATCTGCATCAGTCCCATTGCGCCCTTGGGCGACCTAGCATGCATGTCTCCAGCAGTTTCGATGCTCAATACCGAGCATATCCACCGCGCCGGGATCGCAAAGCGTCGTGAGGCTTCTTCGATGAAGGCCGGAAGCGTGTAGTTGGTTCGACAGATCGCTGGGAGCGCGGCGGACCCGTTTTGAGCTAGAGCGGTAGTGTCCGATGCGGTCAGAGCAAGCAGCAGCGACACGACCACCCAAACAGGCACACCTGACCGAGCCAAGTCTGCTATCGTGCTCGCGCCCGTGAGGCGTAGAGCCGCTTCGCGCTGATCATTTGGACCACCGCTGCGCCCGCCAGGCTTGCGAACGTCGGCTGGGACTGAGGAATGGTCCCGCAACCGATCCAACTGAGGAATGGCGGGATAAACACGTAGAACACGCACGGTCACTCCTCCCAGGTCCAGACCGGGAGCGCACAGCCAATCACCGCCGACGCCGGAAGAAAGCCAAAATATCGGCCGTCCATGGAGTCGTCCGACTGCCAATTCATGAGAAAGAGCTCGCCCTCGCCGACGACGCGGCAGCCCTGCCATTTGGGCAGCGGCCGGCCGCGTCCGTCGCGGTCCTTCGCCTCGCCCACCGCAACATCATCCACCGAAATCGTGAGCCCGCTTCTGCAGACCGTCTGCCCGGGCAGTGCCAAGACCCGCTTTAGCATGGGGATCCCGACCGGCAGATAGCCGTTCAAATCGAGGAGGGTCGCAAGCGGCTCCGGCGGCTGAACGGCGACCAGCTCGGTGACATGGAAGCGCTTCGTCGGTCGTATGCTGTAGAGACCGATTGGCACGCTTGCCGATGCATTCCAAATGTAGAGTGGAAGTGGCTCCAGGACGATCGTCGCGATGAGCGCGGCAGCCACCGCAAACGTCGTGGTCAGCGTCATCAGGCGGCTCGTCATCGCATCACTCTGCGACGATGGAGCCAGGCCTGGTGGCGTGTTTTGGTGTATGGACGCGGGTTTTCGTTGACGGACAGACGGTTATGAACGTGATGCCAATGATCGGGTGCGACGTCAGCCGGATCGATTCCAAGCGCCTCGACGGCATCGATCATCTGCAACACGCGCTCGACCTTCGGCCAGCCAGAGAGCCGCAGCACGATCTCTCCGCCGGGCCTCACATAGGGGACGGTCGAGCAGCGCTGTCCCGGTGCGACCGCGCGCAAGATGTCGATCCGCGAGATGATCGTGCCAAAGTCGTTGGATGTCCAACGAACGAAGGCAAAGATGCTGCCCGGTGCAAATGATAGGACACGCCGGTGACGATCAAGCTTTCGTTCCTTGACAACACGACCGAACCGAATGCGGTTTTCGATACGCTTCTCGAGCCACAAGACTTCCACTTCCGTGAGATCGTTCATGCCGCCGCGCCCTGACGCTCGAATCGGGAACGGTTTGATTTGGGCTGAGCGAGGCGCGTGGGCCTCTTCTGAAGGTGAGCAGGCCTGGCGGCCTGACGTTGCCAGTCAGTTCCCATGAATATTGAGGCCTGGTCCGCCAGGAAGAAGCCCAAGTATTTATGGCTAGCAGCAGTACTGGGTTGTGCCCCCTTGCATGCCACGCTACGGCGACGTTGCCGCGCAACGATTCGCGGCTGGAGCGCGCCGCGCATTCCAGCCGTCGGCGACGAAGTCGAAGGATGGACTTGCACGCAGGGTTCGACGGGTCGCTGGATCCGAGACGATCTAGGAAATCGACCAACATCCGGGCCGATTTCGGATTGGCGCCACGGCGCCATCAATCCGGACAAACCGGTCGCATCGGGAGCATCCCCAATTGCGGCGACGAACTGACGCGGGCTATGCAGCACAAGGCGGCCACCACGATCCTGACGAGCATTCCCGACAATTTCAAGCCGGGTCTCGGGAGCCCGTAGCTCGCCGGGAA
Organism: Bradyrhizobium sp. USDA 4011; assembly: GCF_054063415.1. Lineage (NCBI taxonomy): Bacteria > Pseudomonadati > Pseudomonadota > Alphaproteobacteria > Hyphomicrobiales > Nitrobacteraceae > Bradyrhizobium > Bradyrhizobium sp. USDA 4011. The sequence goes on along the minus strand of NZ_JBSSGG010000001.1, from coordinate 6,425,851 downwards.
CAAGGATCTGAAGTGCGCCGCGACACCGGCGGCGGTGCGCTGAGGATTTGCTAACGGACATGGCCTAGCGCCGCTCTTTGCCCGCATAGGGAATTGGAGCACGCCGTTTTGCGGGCAGTACGGTGCCGACACCAGGATCCGAGGTTGACTTCTTCTTGCCGAGTTTGGCCCATGCAGTCAGGTCAGCTACTGAATAGACCACGCGTCCGCCAATCTTGTGATACTCGGGACCGGTTCCGTAGGTTCGGTGTTTCTCCAAGGTGCGGCCGGACAAACTCAAGAAGCGCGCGGCTTCGGACGTGCGTAAGTAACGCGGCGGCTTATCCGTGTTCGGATCGGACATTTGAAAAGCTCCGTGCTCCTTGGGAGCGCGTACGAGGTTCGCCGCGCGTCGACTGCCACGATCGCGGAGTAGAGGTGCTTAGGGGGATGCCGAAGATGATGCGGTGATTTTCGATACCCCATCGAAGGCACTCGCCGCAGAAGCCTTTCAATGGCCGCCGATCTGTCAGAGCGAGGCTCCGCCCCCTCGGATCATGCGATTGCGAGGAACCGTGTCTTCTGAGCGCGGTCGGAATGCGTTTTGTCGAGCAGTGCTCCGGCGATGATTCGATGGACGCCATCGGGCAGCAATGCGCGGCGGGCGCTCGGACATCCGCGACCCGTTGCGGAGGGCGAGCTGCCGCTATGGGAGCGTCTACCGTCTGACCGTTATTCGGCGAAGTGGGCCTCGACGTGCGCTTTCAAAATCGATGGATATCCGATCTGAAGGGTGCTTCGATCATCGCCTTCAGCTGCGATCGCCACATCGTCCCTTGCAAGAACATGGCTTGCTCTCCCGCCGACAACTCCGCCCAAAACCCGTCGATTGCGGCAACAAATGATTTGCCTGACTCTGCTGTGATTTTGTTTACCTCAGCCGGAATGAATTCCCTCGCTCGGAAGCTTCGTGGCAGTCGGTTCCGGGCAGGACTCCTGACGATTTCGTCAAACGGAACGTCACCCATCGGATTGGCCAGCGTATGGGGCTTGGTGAACCAATGGACCGCGCCGTTTTGCTCGCGGCTTCCTAACAAGCAATCGTCAGCGTGCAGAACGAGCGCCGTCCCTGTGTTCGGTATATGGGCGAGCACGTAGCACGCGCTGTCCCGCGGAAATCGCCGAGATAAACTGAGATGAGTGCGGCGCAATTGCGCGCTGAGGCATTCTGCCGTTGCGGCTTGGTTTGTCGCGACGTACCAGTCTACATCGCGGATAATCTGGCGAGCAAGGTCACCGCTTGTCGGGCCAGAGGTTGAACTGTCGAGAAGGAGACATAACACGGCATCGGCGCGCACTCCGACTCCTCGCGGCTATCGCGCGTCCTCTTTCCTTGCTCACTGCGCCAGTTGATCTCCATTCCCCTCTCGCTCGCCAGCATCGCTCTGGCTTATGGCGACAAACCGCTCTCGCACAATATGGACCCGGCCTTCAGGTCCCTTGATATTGCCATCGAGAAAATAATCAAAATCCTCATGACCTAAGAGCGCTTTGAACTTCTCTGCAATGTAGCAACGAATATCATCGTCTGCGTTTTGGATTTCAGCCACGAGTTCCTCTCGACCGTCAACGACGAGAAGGATGTCCTCGATGTCACGGCTGCCTAAGAGATCATCGTTGCCGCGGCCGAGATATGCTTCCAACTTTGTCGCCACGAACAGTTCGGGCGTTTCGATGCCTTTGGCGTACCAGCGATTGCTAAAGCCGAGAATGCTTTGATCATCCGGCATGAAATCGACTTGGAGGTCGCCGAGCCTCATGCGGCAAATGACCTCGTCTTCGGGAGATTCCACGAACCCCTTCTGACGCAACTGGTCTTGCAGTTGAGCCCATTGCGCATGTCCAACGAGATCAACGATGAGATCCACGTCATCGGTTGCCCGAACCCCTTCGAGCACGATCTCATCAGTAATGAAAAGGGCTGTTGTGCACCGCCGACAAACACGAGCCGCTCGCGCAGTTCGTCTCCCAGAGACTGCGCGACCGTTTCCAACATGTGAAGCAATTGGCCTTTGATGGTGGTCATTTCTTGAGAAGCCTTTCCGATAGACGCTCGGCCGCGAGCCCAGCCTCCCTTTGATTTCCAAGCCTGACACCATCAATAAGGGCGAGATACTCATACAGGCGATCGTCTTTTTGGATGGCTTGTGGCACGCTTTTGAACAGCGGGTCTACCGCCTGCCCCATGTCTTTGCCTTTGGCGTACGGCCAAACGTAGATGTACTCGCCAGCGCTGATCAGAAGGTTCTTGAGTGGGGCGGCCGCAAAGGCGGTGGGGATGCCCCGGGTCATCGCACCCGGTTTTGCCGGGAAAACGAACTTTAGTCCGTGCACGACGAAATTATAGAGATTGCGGCGGTTGGGCTTGGCCTGACCGGCTTCCCGATCTTTGACTGCAAGTCCCGACGAAACGCTCCGCTTGATCGAGGCATTAACCTCTGTCTTGCTGATACCCAGGGCCGATTCCAACCCGCGTACTGAGTACGGGTCATCGTGATGGGCAACCTCTCCGGGATGCGCATTGTCCTCATTTTTGGCCTGCTCGAGGCTCACGAGCTTCAACAATATAACAAGGTCTTGACTTTTCATGTAAATTCGCCGTCGTCCGCCGTCCTAGGACTGCGGACAGTCAACCACAGAGCGGTCGTTTCGATCAAGAATAGAATGTGTGGCGCTACGAACGACGGGAGGCCTATTTATCAACTGATAGCGGCACATTTGATCATTAGCGACTTCAAATTGTTGATACTTCAAGCTTGCCATTGCTGACCAGCCGAATTCGTATAAGCGCCACGTGCCAGATATTCTATCGATCGCGGCCGAAGACATGCTGACCACCAAGTGGAAAACTGCGAGTTGAGCAGCGGGACCAAAGGTCGGTTGAAAGCCCGATTTGCTGCTGTCCGTGTGCGCACCGCCGACGAACCTCCTCAGCGAATATGGGACAAGGGTCAACAGCATCTGCCAGGCGACGAAGCTTGGCTCATCGACCAGCAACGCGCGTCCGGGGACAAAAAATACTATCGCGCCAACCTGCCCGCGACAGATCTGCGGACACTAGCCGCCACCATCAAGGCACGATGGATTTGCGAACAGGCCCATCAGCAGCTGAAAGAAGAACTCAAACTTGATCACTTCGAGGGACGATCCTGGCAAGGTCTTCATCGCCACGCGCTGATGACCATGATCGCCTATCTGCACGGAATCCCTCGTTGACCTTCAACGAAGTTGACTTGAAACGGCTGGCGAGTTCATCAAGTCCGAATGGCTTGCGAATGACCAGGTTGTCTGCAACGACCTCTGCACCGGAAGGGTCGACCGCGTGATGTTCGTGGCATCGCTCTAATCAGACAATACTAATCCACAGTCAAAATGGGGGAGCCTTGATTAGCGCTGCTTGCACAGCAATTCGTGGGGTGATGCGGCCGGTGCTGCAGTGCTTCGCAAATCTTCGAGAAGACTACAGCAGGCCAAGCGTCTACTCCACCTCGGGATGCGGATGTTCACCACTATCGGCATAACGCAGCGACCACGTCATTCAAGCGGCGGGCGTCGACCATTGCTTGTCTTGATGGAGCAGAGCGAAAATGTGATCCTCCGCGACCGGGCGACCGATGAGATATCCTTGCACTTCATCACAATTGGTTTGACGCAAATAGTCGAGTTGCTCGGTTGTTTCGACGCCTTCGGCGACCACGCCGATCCGCAGGTCCCGCGTCAGTGCGATGATCGATTTTACGATCGCCGCATTATCCGGTCGCCTCAGCATGTCCCGTATGAAAGACTGATCGATCTTGATGCGAGTGTAAGGCAGTTTCAGCAAATAAGTCAGCGACGAATATCCCGTTCCGAAATCGTCAAGTGCCACCGTCACTCCCAATTGCAGGAGTGACGTCAGGATCGATGACGCCGGCGCGTACTTCGAGATCAGCATCGACTCGGTTATTTCGATTTCGAGACGATGAGGAGCAACTCTGGCTTGGGAGAGAGCCTGCACGATTGTCTGCAGGATGCTGGTGTTATGGAATTGAGCCGCCGAGAAATTCACGGCGACCCTGAGGTCCGACGGCCAGTTCGATAGCGTCGCGCAGGCGCGTCGGACCACCCACTCACCGATTCCGTGGATCAGTCCGATTTCTTCGGCGATTGGGATGAACTCAGTCGGGGAAATTATTCCACGGACGGGATGCCGCCAGCGGAGCAACGCCTCAAAGCCGGTGACCCGGTTCGCGTGAATATCAAAGAACGGTTGATAGAGGAGGAACAGTTCGTCTCTGTCGATCGCGAGCTCCAGATCCCGCTGCAGCGCCCTGCGCTCGTGCGCTGATTTGTCGTCGTTGATCTCAAAGAAGCAGATCGTTCCCGGCCCCGCTTGCTTGGCACGATAGAGCGCAATGTCGGCATTCCTCAGGAGCACATGAGGTACGTCGCCGTCGCGCGGGGCCACTGCGATTCCGACGCTGGTCGCCCCCGCGATCTCGCATTTTTCGATCGCGAATGGTTCGGCGAAGGCGCCGACAAACCGCTCGGCGACTTCCAAGGCGTCCTCCACCTTGGTCAGATTGGTCATAACAAGCGCAAATTCATCACCGCCGATGCGCGCAACGGTATCGGTCTGCCGTACGCATCGCTGTAGTCTCACCGCCGCCTGCACGAGAAATTCATCGCCAGCGAGGTGGCCGAATTTGTCGTTCACGTCCTTGAAGCGATCGAGGTCGAGAAGAAGAACCGCGAATTCCTCGCCCGTGCGGGCGAGCCTGTTGAGGGCATCTTCTAGGCTCTCATTGAAGGCAAAACGGTTCGGAAGTTGGGTCAGGGTATCCCGTCGGCCCCTCCTTTCGGCCTCCAGTTGAGCAATGGCGCGTCTGGTAAATTCGAAGGAATGGGCGAAAACGCCGCGCAGGAGCACGAAGCCATAGGCCACGACCAGGATAGCGACGAGCAGATAGGCGAAATCGTCGTTTCTGCCGAGGCAAATTGCCGTACCCACAAAGATCGGAGCCGTGAACGCGACTGCCGCCACCGGAATCGTGGCGAAGGCGAATGCGCCACCTGCAAGCATTCCAGAGCAGAGACATGTAATGACGAGCTGCCCGCCATTGGAGGCGTTCGCGAAGAAAGCCACCGGCACAATTGCCCAGGCGGTTCCGAGAACCAGCGCATTCCGTACCAGCCGGTGCATGGCCTGGCGCGACACGAACTGAGGCTTCGTCATCAGTCGTGATGAACGCGCTTTCAGGCCTATCGATAGCGCGCCGCAGACGACAATCGCCGCCCAGATCAGGGCAAAGTTTCTGTCGGGCGAATGCCAAAGCGCAATTGCGAGCACGGTCGCATTGCAGGCGTTGGCCAGCATGATGCCCAGCGAATAACCAAGCACGAGGGAGATCTGCTCGGCACGAATGTAGCCTGCAACCGCTTCATCGGTGACCGGCCCGCCAAATGCCGCCAAATCTCCGGCTAGGAGCTTCGAAAGCCAGGAGTTCAGATATGCCCTCATTCCGGGACCCTGCAGGACTGGTTGTAGCGTTGGCGCCAGCTCTGGAAGGTCGCGGCAAATCTTTGACAAAAGATAAACTCTTGATTGTACCAACCGCCTCGCGACACCTCACGGCGCGCCGGATTCATTGTTGAGGCTTGGACCGGTTAAAATTGAAGACGAACTCCGTTCGTTTCGTACAGAACCATTGTTTTATCGGATCGCAAATCAGAGCTTACTCGCATGCGGAAAGTCTCAGCACCGCCGAATAGAACGGCTGGGTGCGAGATCGATCGGGCCTGACGAAGGGATGGCGGCCGCGCGCATTCCGCGGTTGGGGGCGCGTGCTCCGACGACTTTCTCTTTGCGTGCCTCGCGGTTCGCTGTCCTGCTGCACGGCACGCCAGCCACTAAAAGGGGCGATCTTTCGGCAAAGGTGCCAACGATTTTCAACGTGTCAAAATCGCACTGCAGCTCTCTTACCCTGGGGCGCAACCTGCCGGCAGACCGCAATCTGCGCTGATTGCCGCGCTGGTGTTTGGCGGGCCTCACGACTGGCATGCCAATCAATAAAAATAAGTTGCCGCCAGCACGCGAGATCTCAGCCCTGAGTTTCGATGGCCATGCGGCGATCAATCCTTGATATCCTCTCCGCGCTCGGGACAATGCGCGCTGCAATCGAGCAGCCGACGACCGACGCGCCCTTGGCGCGGCTGAGTTGACGCAGATTGGAAAAGGATTGCCATCAGCGCGGGCGCCACCCATGCTCGAAAGCATAGGTGGGATTGATAGCGCAATGTGCGTACGTGCCCGATGCAGTGGCCTGGCACTGTCTATAGGTTGAGAACTGGCAATTGCCTGGATAGCCCCAGCTGCGCCCTTGCAGACAGTAAAGGTCTGGCGGGGGCGGCGCTATGTGCTTCGCGCGGTTTCGTGCGGCTGCGGTCGCTCCCGATGCGAGGCCGACCAGGACGGAAAAGGTGACAACAACTATGAACGGAAGGAACCGCATACGGTCTTTTGACCCCCGCCATGGATTCTTTCCGATAGCACGATCAACCTCAGAACAACCTGTTTGCGTCAACAGACCGCGCAGCGACCAGTGTAGTCTAGCCCGACGGGCAATGAGTCAAAGCGCGATGTCTGCACGAAACGTACGAACCGCACCTGTGATCGCTTACCCGCCGAGCGGACGCCTTCATGGAACTCTGCGCAGGTCTCCCCAGCCGATTGCGTCCTAACGCCACATCGTAGGTGCACTGGCCAATGCCGCTCGGCCAATTTTCCTGAGAGCATCGACCGACGTCTCTCCGCGGCTGGCGGCTTCCAGGAGTTTGCAGGCGACATGAGTTCGAGCGCCATTCTCGTGACGCGATACATCTTCGCACACTTCGTCCAGAACCGCTCGCAACTGGGCAGCCAATTCGGAATCGACCATACGAAATGCCCTCAATCCCTCGACAAGGATCATGTGTCAGCGTGTATCGGGATAGATATCAGGTTGAGTGAACCTCAGGGCCGGTCTACGCTTTCGTTCACTCCTGTAGGGCTTAGCGCAATAGTATAACGAGTATAGGACGAGCACCGACGCAAGTCACCGGGCTTCCACTTGCACCGCTGATGCCGCCGACGGTTTGCGCGAAAGCGCGGACCAGTCGCCCGGCACCCGCGCGTCAGCTTTTTGACAGCTTGGCTGTCTAACATTCTTCAGCCTGAACTCCATGCGACAAAAATGTCGCCGACAAGAGTACGACTTGCGATGCATAACCGAACTATCAGCACGTCGGGTAGCGAATCTCTCTCGCATGCACAGGATGTTGATGAAATCAGGCACTCAGCAAACAGCGACATGCGACCTGATACAGGAACCCACAGGTTTGCGGACGTGCTTGCAGGCATTCAGTCGACACCGAATTCGAACGCTAGTTCGTCTTCGGCGGTAGCACCGTCGTACTCCCTAGTTCGCCGAACTCCTGTGATTGAGATCACAAGGTTTCAATACAAGCAAAAGATGAAGGATTTTCATGGCGCTGAAATCAAGCATATCGCGGCGAACCCACAAGAGTACTCGCCTTTCGTATCCTCAAAAGCTGCGCGCACAGCAAGTCTGGCTGAGGGCACCGGTACAGCCAGAAGACATACCGACGACGCCCGATATTTTAGCTATGAGTTGGGCAACGAAAGCGTCGGGCTTCTAAGAACAGAATCCGGATTTCGCATGAGTGAGGTGTTCGAAGGCGAAAAGTGGCGGGAACTGTTTCCCGGGCGAACTGACATCACGTCCACCACAGTTCTTCGGGTTACTCATCCGCTCGTCGACAACGCAGGTGATATTCTGCTGGAACATCAGCTTCGGCTCGATGGCGAACGACCATTGATCAATTCCACTCCAGTCAGCCTAGAAGCGCAATCCCGTCTCGCGGCGATGGGTTTTGTTGAGGTGGATCAAGCGAACATGGTTCTTGACCCTGCCCAGCATCCCGAAAAGTGGACTAAGAATGGTGACGGTGAATGGCAACGCGCAGATAAACCTGCACTGTATCTTTCTAAAGCTCGGGACACCAAGGACAGCGATGCCGAGAGTGTAACAAGCATCTCGACCGATTCGTGCGACAATAACGTTGATGTTGACAAACTCACTGAAGCGCTCGACGAGCTCCTCGCCGAACAATAGGCAGTTTGTCCAATGCTCCCGGCAGCAGCCATTCTGCTTCCAGAGGTGGCTGCCATAGACCCATTGCTGAAGGTCATTGGCTTCTTGCGAACTTTGACGAACACCGACCCAAATTGTGGGCGCGGCTGCAGAGAAGCCAACGTGTATCAGACTTCGTCGGGACTCTTCCTCCGGAAGTCGTTCTTGATTACGAAACGTTCTCGGTCGGACGCTTAGCCGGCCAACCTCTAGCACAGGTTGTAGGCCGATGACTTCGCATTGGTCGGTCGAGGCACAGCCGTCCTTCGGGCAGATCCATCGATCGAAGAGGTCGTTTCGTGCGCTCGATCCAAACAGAGCTGACATCAAGGACAACGCGGCGACGCCGAGTCCCGCTGAGAAGCCGGCCCAACGAATTCAGTGGTGATTGGCTCTTTGTGCTGCCAGGCGCAGATTTATGATTCCGCGATCACGCCCTCGGCCCCACGCCCCGCTCACGATGGTCGCCGGCCGTATCTGTGGTCCCCCGCGATTTGGTCGATCGCTCACAACAATCGCCACTTATCTGCCTCCCTGCGACATTCAAGCCGCGATGCTTGCGCTGCTCTGAGTGACGCATCAAAGACGAGGACGGCGAGAGCTCCAGCTGCGTGATTCAGTCAACCTCACTCGACGTGACGTTATCAGCCCATCGCCGAACCGTTGCCCCGCGGGTCCGGGCGCGGTCACTCGCAGGGCTCCGCATCGACAAATCCGGCCAGAGCGTGGCCACTCAAACAATGGCAGCGGCCGGGCGAGCGATCACCTGGCCGAAAACACGCAATTCCCTGCGGCCTGTGCCACGTGCGCATTCTGTCGGAATACAAGCGCGCTTCATGTCTGAAACCCGCCTCCGACTGTCTTCGAAAGCCACATTGCGTAAAAACGACGCCGGAGCGCCCCTTGAATAGTGCTGGCCCAAATCCTGCACCGGCTCTCTGCGCCAGGAAGTTTAACGACGGCAACAAGATGGGAGTCGCGTTTGGGCCTCGATCCGTCAATCGACAATGCGGTTGCCGCACCCGAGGTCGTTTGTCTGCACCACGCTGGGAGAACGCAAGACGTTCCTGCTTGCCACGACCTCGCGCGGCATCGGTCATGCGACCGGAAAATTGCGTTCAGAAGAGGGCCGGCGCATGTTCACTTTCACGCGGCACCCCTTCGGTGGTGGGCGATGTCGGTGGGATTCGGAGACAGACAACCATGTCCGTGTAGATCCAAGCATTCGTCGGACGGTGCGGTGGGCCACCGTCAAGGTCGCGGAACGGCTTGCCGGCGCGCCGCTACACTTATTGAGCCGCGACGCCGGCATTTCGTCATCGACACCGGACCGTACCCGGCAGATGCCGTTAATGGCTTCATTCGAAAGCTGGATGAGGCTGCTCCATGTCAATCTGCCTGGCCTAACCCTCGTCCCGCGAAACCTCTTTCCCGCGATCAATGCGGCCTCGGTAATGATCGCCGACATGGCTCGATCAGCAACCTGGCCGCGGAACCCCCAGCACCGCCATTGCCTCCCGCGTCAAGGCTGACGGTTGCCTGCTCGCCCTGAAGCAAGGCGTCAATACATGATTGATGAACTGGATCTGCGAACCTTCACGCGACATCCGCAACGCGACGCTGTGCTCGGCGAAGTGCACGCGCGCCCTTTCACGCGCCTGGTTTCGCCCTTCAGCGTGATCCACTTCGCTTTTCTTGCACAGGGCGAAGCGGCCACGAGCGATCGCTGCCGCTTTATCGATTTTTGCCTCGAGCGCAATCTTACGCCGCCTGAGCAATCGGCGAAACTTCATCAGATTGTCATTGGTCCCGCTACGCTACGCTGGGAGCAGCATTCGGAATTCACAACATTCACCTGGATCTGGACTAATGCAGATCGTTCTGCCGCAGACCAATTTGACAAAGTTGATGGTACCGTCCGATCGCTGATCCGCGCGTTGCGTCAGACCGGACAGTTGCTGGTCGCGATCAGGCTAGAAGTGGAGCAGGACGCCTCGCCGACCAGGCGGGCCGAACAGATTTTTGACAAGAACAGCCTGGCCATGGTTGCCACAAAGAGCGGCGCAGGCGTAGCGGCCTCAGACTTCCGCGTAGACGAAAAAGGCTTCACGAAAATCCTCGTCTGCGACCTCGGGTTGACGTCGCACGATCTCGGAGCGTTGGTGCAACGGCTCCTGGAAATCGAGACCTACCGTCCATTGGCGCTTCTTGGCCTGTCGACGGCCCTTGAGCTTGCACCATCCGTCGATCGCATCGACCGGCGTCTTGTCGAGGCACTCGAGAAAATGCAAAGCGGTGAAGGGCTGCAGTTCAACAACCATCTGCTTGCCGAGCTGACGGCGCTGGCCGCATCTTTCGAAAGAGGCGCGACCGGCAGCCTGTTTCGCTTCGGCGCCAGCAGGGCCTATAACGAGCTGGTCCAATCGCGACTGTCCATCATTGAGGGCAACGATGTCTCGGGCTATCCAACCTGGTCGTCGTTTCTGGCGCGCCGCATGGCGCCGGCGATGCGAACCTGCGCGACCGTGGAGGATCGTCAGGCGACTCTCTCGGTCAAGCTCGCGCGTGCCGCCGATCTGTTGCGAACTCGGGTCGACGTCGAAATCGAACGACAGAATCGTGACCTGTTGCAGGCCATCAACGAGCGCGCGAGACAGCAACTTCGGCTGCAGTGCACGGTCGAAGGATTGTCGGTCGCGGCGATAGGATATTATGTGGTCAGCCTGTTTAGCTATCTTGCCAAGGGCGCGCATGATGTCGGACTGCGAGTAGAGCCCTCGTTCCTGACCGCAACCTTCGTGCCGATCGCGGTCGGCGTCATCTGGCTGGTGAGTTACAATGTCCGAAAGCGACACCTCAAGCACGACGACGCGCCCTCGGGTACTTACGACTAGAGTTCCTTGAGGGGATTGGTACGTCCGTCCGGCGAAGCTCGCATGGTCGTGGTGCGACGCTGCCGCAAGATCGCGGCCGCCCCCCTGCGCAGGGTAATGCCCCGCCCGGACCAGCCGGGCGAGGCATCGTGGATCGGGTCAGTCGCCGTTGCGACGGCTGGGACGGGACCAGATCAGGCTGAAGCCATCGCCTTCCTCGTCGGCGAAGAGGTTGGCAAAGATCGGAGCGGTGAAGCTCGGATCGTCGAGCTTGAGGCTCAGATAGTCGCGACCCTCGTTGGAGCGCTTGGACCAGCCGGCCCCGATCTCGGCCCGGCCCACGTAGATGCGGTGGCTCGGAGCGTTGTCGTTGGAGCGGTTGGTCTCGGCGACGATACGGACGCCCTTGGCTTGCAGGCTCAGGGTGACAATCTCGCCCTGGAAATCGTTGCCCACCTTCTTGAAAGAACCGATGTTAGCCATGTCACTTCTCCTGTTGTGTTTCGAGCCCGCGACCACCGCGGCCTCGATGGCGATCTAAAGGCCGAGGACGATCGGCGACGCACCCCTGGCGGGCCGGAGCGCAGCGGAGGACGCCGTTGTGGCGACTTTCTTGGCTCGCGAGGAATGGGCGAAGCCCAGGGGAAGAAAGTCGCATCAACGGCGTTGCGGCTCAGACGATCGAGGCGGAGCCGGTCTTCGGCCAGATCAAGCCATCTAAGAGGCCACGTGCGTCCGCGGGCTGGATCGCAGGCTCGGGAGAAGACTTGGCAAATCTCGGTTGGGCTGCACAAGAGGTTGGAACGACTCGGCGAACAAAGAGAAACAACCTGCCGCAAAGGGCGATGTCGTGATGAGAGAACAATCGAGAACGACTGACCGTGCCAAGCCACGAGGTGGGCCGGGCCGAGATCGGCGCAGCATGTTCGAAGCGTTCCGAAGAGGGCCGCGATATCTCTCACTCCAGTCACTTGCCCCCCGTTCAATATGGCAATCCTGCGCAACCTGTTCGATGAGGAAGGTGGCGATGGATCATCATTCGCGCGTTGTGGCCATGAGAAAGGTTGAGACTGTTGCCCCACCAGTTCAGCCGGCTCCAACAGGCGGGTCTTCGCAAGCAGGAACAGTCACCTGCGTCCATGTCGCGCCGCCAACGCAAAACGCGTCAGCAGCCCGATCCGCGCAAGCGTGAGCACCAGGTGCGACGGAAAAGGCCAGGCCGCCACTGACCGCACTAAGGCCGCCCGGCATAACAAGCCAATGCGTGGTGTGGTAAGAACAAGACCAGGCGCGAGCATGGTGGCGGCTTCATTCGGATGGATTAGGAAGGCGTCTTCCACCATCGTCACAAGCCGCGACTTTGGAGCCAAAGCTGGACGCGCCGGAGTGACAGGCGTCCAGCTCCGCTCGATAGTTTGGAAAAGACGGCGCTCACGCGCCGCCGAATTTCCAGACGGGGATGCCGAAACGCCTCGCCTTGTCGGCGAGGTTGTCCTGGATTCCCGTACCCGGAAAATGCATGACGCCGATCGGCAAGAGTCCAAGCATGGCATCATTGCGCTTGAAGGGTGCTGCCTTGGCGTGCTTCGTCCAGTCGGGCTTGAATGCGATCTGGGTCACCTTGCGGCTCGTCGCCCATTTGGAAGCGATCAGTTCGGCCCCTTTGGGTGAGCCGCCATGGAGCAGGACCATGTCGGGATGCTTGGCGTGAACCTTGTCGAGGCGATCCCAGATGAGGCGGTGGTCGTTGAAGTCGAGCCCGCCGGTGAGTGCGATCTTCGGTCCTGACGGCAACATGACCTCGGTCTGGAAGCGGCGCTTGGCGGCGATGAAGTCGCGGGAGTCGATCATGGCTGCCGTGAGCGTGCGGTGGCTCACCAGCGAGCCCGACCGAGGACGCCAGGACGAGCCGGTGTGAACCTCAAACTGCTCCATCGCCTGGTCGCGGAAGAGTTCCAGGCAATTTCGGCGCTCGATCAGGGTGATGCCCTCCGCCGTCAGGCGCTCGAGCTCGACCGATCGCACCTCTGACCCATTCTGCTCCCGCTGGCTTTTGTGCTGCGCTTGTTCATTGTCGTCGAGCTGGCGTTCGATACGATCGACGGCCCGGTGGAACAGGTTGACGGTTGACCAGAGGAGTTCGCTGAGATCGGGTTCAAGCCGCGTATTGCTCAGCGTGGCGACCAGCACGTCGAACATATCGACGATGGTACCGGCGATCATCCGGCTCTCGGGAAGAGGTCTTGGATCTGGCTGGTCGTCGAAGGGGCGATAGCCGAAGAGCTGCAATTCGGTGAGGACGTGTTCGCTCGGAGACGGGGCATGCGTCGGTTCGATGTCGTCGTGGTCGGTCATCGCAAGAGATCCTTTTGGCGGAGCGGCCGCGCCCATCGCGGCCTTCGTGGCGATCACTCAGACGGCGGGCGGAACGGGCCAGAACCCGGAGCGGCTTGTCCGCCCAGGCCCGCAGGGCGTGGGCGGAAGCGAAGGGCCGAAGCGGCAGCGGAGGATGGCGAAGACCGGCTATTTTGCTTCGCGATGCAAAGCGCGCTCGCCAAATCGCGATCGTGTCTTCTCATTGCCTGCGCGTGGCGGAAAATGGCCGGACGCAGCCATTGCCGGCCCGGGCCGCTTGCCGTCCGATCGCCCGCTAGAAGGCCGAAGGTCGCGTCCTCTCCGCCAATTGGGTTCGGCTATGACCGATCTTTCGCCATCGGTCGAATTACCGCGACTACCCGGCCTCGATCGTGGACGAGCGCAGGAAGCGGGCGGCATCGTCAGGAACAAGTTGAAGCCGCAACGCTGCCCGGAGAACCTCAAGGCCGAAGACATGCAGATCTTCATTGAAGTCGCCGAGCCGAGGCAACAGCGAGATCGCTTCAACGCCGGCGTCCTCCGCGCGCCGGGTAAGGATGGCTTGTACGGCGTCTCCGGCGGCATCGGCGTCACGGGCGATATAGAGCCGACGCAAGCCAGCCGGCAGCAACATGGCTGAGAGATGATTGGCCGAAAGCGCAGCAGCCATCGGCAAGGTCGGCAGGACGCAGCGCAGCGACAGCATGGTCTCGATGCCCTCGCCGGCAGCGAGCACATCATCCACCAGGCCGAAACGAACAGCGTTACCGAGCAAGTCGCCCATGGCGCGCCGTGGGGTGTCGATGGGAGCCTTGCCGAGCCGGATGCGATCAAAGCCGTCCGGATCGAGCCAGGTGCGATGCACGCCGCATATCCGCCCATCAAGATTCGTGACGCTTGCTATCATCGCTGGCCATGTTTCCATCGGCAAATGCTCGTCCGGTCGATAGTAGCAACGTGGATGGAAGCGCAAGCTGCCGCTATGGTGGATACTGACTATTCCGCGACGCCGCAAATAAGCTTCGACCACCGTACCGTCGATGGAGCTGGACATTGCAAACAGGCGACGGGCGGCTTGCGGCGAACCGGCTCGCGCCGCTGGACCGTCGGCTTTCGGGGCGGCTTGCTGCTCGCAACGAGGTAGCGTTAGAAAGCGTCTCGCCTCCTCGGTCACCTTGCGAAAATCGCGTAAAGCCATACTTTCGCGGATGATGTCGAGCAGGTCCCCATGTTCTCCGGTGGCGGCATCGGTCCACTTTCCGGCGGGCCCCTTTGTCGATTCCTGGAGCCGTACGAACAACGAGCGTCCTGGCGTATTGCGAACGTCGCCAACCACCCAGTACCGCCCCACCCGCTTGCCATTGGACAGATAGTGTCGGCATACGCCCTCGGCCTCGCGTGCGAGGCGGCGTACCAATTCTGAGACATCAAAGACCATCACGCGCCCTCCCGCTCAACGAAGGGCTCAAGTTGAGTTTGCTTAAGAGGATGTCGCGCGACGGCGACGGCTTGATCTTCCAAACGGCGCTTGCCATGTCAGCTTCTCCGAACCGGGCGGCCGGGAGCCTCTCTCTCGGCCTCCAACCCGTTCGCGGACAAGCCTGTCCAGCTCTCGCTCTGGCTTTCGGCGGCAAATGGCGTTCGTTGGCGTGTGCCGCGCTATCGGAAAAAACCAGGTCGCGCCGTCACATGGCGGATCGGATGAAGCTCAAATGGCCGCCGGCGGTGGCAGAGGCGGTTATGTTGACTGCCCCTGAGCCAAGACGTTGGGGCGAACACGAAGCTGAACGCACGGAAGTGGGTTCGTGGCAGCGATTGTATGAATCAGCCGATCGTGTCGACGCGAGAAGCCAGAGATTCCGATGTAGTCGTCGCAATCCCATGCGCGGGTCTCGATCCCGCAAGAATTCTAAACTGTCCGGTCCTGTCAGTCCGCGATGGACATGACGGCGAGAGAGCAGCGCCCATCATCCCTGAACGTAAAGGGTAGGCGTACCAGGCCGGAGACCAGGATCTCCGGCCTGGCTGACATTACGCCGCCCGGTCGAGCAACTTCTTGGCCTTGGTCTCCATGTCCAGGCGGACATCTTGATGCGGCTTGTCACGCGCGACGGCGGTGATGCCCTGCACGAAGTCGAAGATGCTTTCAGGCGGGCGGCCCTCCTCCACCAGCACCGCGTCTATCACCTTGCCTGTCTCGGCCTTGGAGAAGCCGCGGCGGCGCAAGAACTCGGTGCGATCCTCGTCACTGCGTGCCACGATCCGCTCGCGAGCGGCCTTGATGCCAGTGACGAAAGGCA
This sequence comes from Bradyrhizobium sp. USDA 4011, assembly GCF_054063415.1. NCBI lineage: Bacteria > Pseudomonadati > Pseudomonadota > Alphaproteobacteria > Hyphomicrobiales > Nitrobacteraceae > Bradyrhizobium > Bradyrhizobium sp. USDA 4011. The sequence continues at coordinate 6,410,113 of NZ_JBSSGG010000001.1, read as the reverse complement.
TGGGTGAAGAGTTGGCGAAGCTCGACAACGCCGGGGCTGCCTCGTGAGCAAAGCGTGCGGCTGCGTATTTGGAATGGCGGATTGTGATCTCCTCGAAATCTTCCACGCCCCACAGATTGCGATTCTGGCAAACCGCACGAAGATAGAAGCTCGCCATGCCGAGGGTCTTCGCGCCAACTTCCGAGTTCCAACAATAGAAGCCTCGGAAATAGAGGTCGGGCGAGCCGTCACGAAGACGACCGGCTTCGATCGGATTCAGATCATCGACCAGAAAGATGAAAACGTCCCTGTCTGATGCATACAGGGTCGTCGTGGCCTTGGAAATGTCGACACGGGGATCGTAGATGCCGCTCGACCAGTCGAGTACACCGGGCACCTTCCACCTTGTATCGCCTGTGCCATTGCCGGCAATGCGCTGGACGGCCTCGACCAGCTCGTGGTCGTAGATCCGGCCATAATCGGGGCCGGTGACGGCGCGAAGCTCCACACGGCTATCCTCGGTCTCGAGCGTTTTGATCTGCTCGAGACGATTGGCGTTCAAGCCATATTGCAGGTTGATGGCCGCGAGTGACGCAGGGAGCTGCCGCAGGTAAGCGGCCGGAGCGCCAACCTGGCTTGCGAGCTGACCGAAGCTCCAATGCGTCGGCGCCACCGGGGTGTCGGAGCCGGGCAACATCAAGGCCAGCCGCTCGGGGTCGGCACGGCTTGCGTTGACATGGATGAGCGCGCTTTCGACCACGCGCGTCCGGCTGCGGTTCGCCCGATCGTGCACCGTGCGGGCCAGCTCATCGAGCGACAGGTAACGCTGATCTGCCGGGCGGGAAAACCACTCCGAGGACACCCGACCGACGCGCTCGCCGCGACTCACATCCACTTTGTATCCGCCGCTCGCAACGCGGCCGGCATCAACAATCTGCGTATTCATGGCAGCAATCTCCATGACGGGCGCGGAAGACTCTCCTCCGACCCTCAACCCGTCATGGCCATGGCCACCCCACTCTGCCTCTCCCTTTTTACGGCCGCCCCGAGGCCCAAGACATTCCGCGCCGCCGCAGCTACCGTCAGGGATGGAAGCCCGAAGGGTGAAAACCCGGCGCAAGCCGGGGTTTCAGCGTGAGCCGACAGCCCGCTCCCGGAGGGAGACGGCAATGAACCCGGGACCTACGGTCCATGGATGCACACGGCGTGACGATGCCAGATTGCGGCGGCGGAACATACCGATTACGGAAAAGGCGAATGTCCCGCGCCCCTCCGGCCCCCGCACGACTGTATAGGCCACACTATTGATCTTGATGGTCGTCTGTCGCTGGTTCTAACTCGGTAGTGAGCCGTGCTGACGTAACTGAAGAATCAGGGAAGCAGGGGCCGGTTGATCGCGATGGACCCAGTTCGGCCCGACAACAGGGCCGAAGTCCAGATGCCCGGAGCCATTCATTGGCCCTGTTGTTGCGCGATCCAGTCGCTGGTGATGGCGTGAAGTCTCGGCGGAAGACGAAGGTCCGGCGGCTTCTTGATTCTGAAAGCCGAGTTCGCGGAACGGTCCCACGACAGACGGCTCGGCTTGATGGCCGCGCTGCATCGCGAATGCGTGGGCGACTTCGCGTACCGTTGAGTCGTCGCTGCGTACTCTGTCTCGGGGCGGCACCGGTCGAGTCAACTCGAGGATGGCGCGCCGGCGACGCAGGTCCTCCTCTGAAGCAGTGAAACCCGCGCTGTCGGTGGTGTCGTCTCGGCTCTCGATGAAGTTATCGAAAGTGTCGACGCTCTCGTGGCGACGCCCCAGGTCTGGGCCCCTTAATGACGCACAGGCTCGACGGGAAATGACGAGGCGGCCTGCTGACCCGGAACGGTCGGTTCACAGGCGCTATCATGCCGCACAAAGCGACAATCGTCGGGCAACCCAAGCGCCAACCGCTCCGCCGATGCTCCCTGCCTGCCGACGTCCAACCGCGCAAGGCACCACTGCCGATATTCGTTAATATCCGCCCTCGGAGGCAATACCGCCCGAGCTATCTAAATCCGTTGCGGTCGACGATCCCCGTAAGGCCGTCAGTAGGGCGGCTCTGCGACGGCTCTCGCACAAAGCGAGGACCACCGCGCAACGCAGACTCACGATAAGGACGAGCGAGACTCCCGGCGACGTTCAATCCTGGCCAGCACCGCACGAAACTCCTGCGACATACTGCCCAGCGAATTGTCGCCCGCATTCGATGATCCGAATCTTCGCGTCGCGACAGTTTGCTGGCGAAATCCGTTGGATCGGCTGATGGAAAGGCTTTCATACTCATTTTCGGTGATTGTTGGCATAGCGTGCAGACAAAGCTCGCTCGATAGAGTCCATACCTAATCTCCCGTTGAGAACCGCCAAAGCTGGCTTTCGGGGTGCGGTAGACTGCCCAGCTTAGCTTACAGGATGCTGACAAGCTCGACGACGAAAGCGGTGCCTGCCGTTAGAAGACTCCAGACGTGAGAACTTCAAAGCCGCCAGTCGCGCGCGTCTATCTCCCCCGCCGGGGACTCCGGCCACTTCAGCAGCGCAGATCTTGCACTCGTCCATCCAGTCGTGAGCAGGGTACGACGATACGAATGTCGTATCGCCACAGGTAAGACAACAACTTCGCGAATTTACCCCAAATCTCCTAAACGATGACCACACAAGAGAGATTAGATGAAGCCGCGCTGCACGTACGCTTAACGCGACGCAAGCGGCGCAGGCGGGCGGCGCGGCGTCGAGCCAAACTCGCTCCGTCAAGCAACTCGATCCAGGAGACGTGAATGAAATTGGTGAAGACCTCTGTACTGGCATGCGGCCTTGCGGCTTTCCTTGCTTACCCAGTCATTGCGCAAAGCCTTGCCGCAGATGCCAAGGCTCGCAAAGGCGAAGGATCAAGCGTACAGAGCGGGATAAGCGATGATGAGGACTCGTCGCCTAAGCTCAGGGCCGCTGGCGCAAAAGCGGGCAGGAAGTCGACCAAGGGCGCAAAGAATGCAGCCGACGGCAACGCGTCCGACAATGAGGCAGTTGACGACCCTGCGCCGATAAGCAGCAAGCGGCACTGACGCGAAGCCCTGTTGGGGTCAACCTCCGGTCGCGCCCTGCGGCCGGAGGTTCAGCGGACGCGCCGCAACATGGATAGCTAGATTGTGATGGTCGCCTGCCTCCAGCAAGACGGCGAAAGAAGGAAGGGTCCAGGCGTGAACTTCCGCGGCTGTCCCGGACGGACGCCCAGGCCCTGACCAACCGCGGCGCAACGGCGGCAATCCTCAATAGTGCGAACAGCTAGATGATCTCGAAGTACCGCCGACGTTCAAAGTCAGTTACCCGATGTTGAACAGCCTCCCACTCCCAGCGCCGGGAGCAGGAAAAGGCCTCGACAAACCTTTCTCCGAACACATCATTGGCCGCCGGCGACTGTGCAAACCGATATGTTGCCTCTGCCAGGCTTTGAGGCAGCCTTCCGGAGCGAGGACACGTTTCCATGCTTGCGTCACCAACGATCGAAGCCGGCAAGTCCGCATCGGTCTCGACGCCCAGCACACCCGAACCGATAGCACATGAGAGAGCGAGATATGGGTTCATGTCTGCACCAGCCAGCCTGTACTCGAGGCGATGTGAAGACGGCTCTCCCGGAATGGCCCGCACCGCGCAGGAGCGGTTGTCAATTCCCCAGCTTGGGCAGACCGGCGCCCAGTAGCCGGGGACCAATCTCTTGTAGCTATTGAAGTTCGGCGCGGCGAGGACACAGAACTCATTCATGTAATTCAGTTGTCCGCCGACAAATTGCCTCATGATCTTTGAGACGTTGCCAAACGCGTTACTATCGTAAAACGCATTCTGGCCGTCCGAGAACACCGAGATGTGAATATGGCCCGACTGGCCGGGCCAATCCTCACAAACCTTGGCCATGAATGTTGCCATCATGCCTTTCGTCTGCGCCCAGGCTTTTATCATTGCCTTGAAGATGATCGCTCGATCCGCAGCTTCCAGGGCATCACAATGATGAAGTGATGCTTCAATCACGCCCGGCCCTGTCTCGAAGTGCAAGCCGCTGAGAGGTATTCTGGCCTTCTCACAAAGCGCCAATATCTCGCCGAACAGCTCCTGGTGCGCGACAGAGCGCGCAATCGAGTAACCGAAAGGCCCTCGCGTGAACGGAGCCCATTGGCCGAACGGTTTGTCCTCAATTGTGTCAGCGTTCTCATTGAACAGCATGAACTCGAACTCGAACCCGGCCGTGCAGCCGTATCCGTGATCAGCTGCCCTTTTCAGGACTTTGCGCAGGATACCTCGCGGGCAGATGTCCTCATGTGCGCCCATAAACTCGGCAAGGTAGAGATCCTGATCGCCGAGATAAGACACCAAACGGCCGGTGCCAGACAGAACACGCAGATCGGCATCTCCGAATGCTGAGAGTGGCTTTTGCGTGTATCCTTCGGGAATGACCCGGTCCGCACAATCCCACGCCAGCACCGCTTCAGAGAACTTGACGATCTTGTCTCCATCCGAGAGATCTTCACCCAGGACGTGCTTACCTCGAAGGATACCGTCAAAGTCGCTCACGCCAATCATCGCCGCACGAGCTGAGTTCGTGCGCGCCACACGGATGTCGGTCATTCGCCGCCTTCCTGCGCCATCAGATCGAACACCTGGTTCATCCGCAGCGCACGCAATTGGCGATAGTCATCCTCAAGCTGTACCAGGTCGTTATTGACGAGGTACACGATGCCTGGTGTGGACACCAGGTCGATCGTCGGGACCAGCTTTTGGCCTATGGGAACGAATGCGATGGCATCCGCAAAGCTCGAGAGGTTGCGGATTGCATCCAATCCGGAGTAACCAGCAACGACACCGCTCATATCGGAAATCAACGAGACGCACAGTGCATGAGCCTGTCGCTTGTAGGCCCCACGCAACCTCATACACTCACCAAATTCCTTGGGATTTGCGTATCGCCAGGCCGTCAGCGACATATGATTGTCACCCAACGCCATGGTCCTGGCCTTTGCCGACATGGTTCCTTGCAGTCTCGCTCCGAAGTCGACTAAAACCGGTCCGCGATCATCGACGATGATCTCCGCATGCGCTGGTCCGTTCACGATCTGCAGCGCCTGCAACGCACGCACAAGATAATCGGACAGCTCCAGAACGATGGGCTCCCTGGATCCGAGCAACCACTCGCGTGAGCAGACCGACGATGCGCCCTCGACGGGAACGGTCTCATAAGTCCAGGCCTCGGTGATGAACGCTTCTCCATCGATCGAGACGGCATTTACGGTATATTGCTGACCGTTTATTTTCTCCTGTGCAAGCGCCAGTTCATTGAACGCTCCGACCCGGTTCGTCTTTCCGACGATGGCAGTCAGAGCGCGCTCGACATCCGCATCAGCCGAGCAGAAGAACACGTCCTCCGTGCCTGTGCTATTTAGTGGCTTGATCACGATCTCATCGAAGTTCTCTTGACGTTTCCAGCTAGCGATCTCAACGGCATTGTCAGACACGACCTGCCTGATCGATCGCACGCCTGCTGCGGCCAACGCTTCGGACATCCGCGATTTATCACGCCGGGCGGCTGACAAAGCCGTGCCATTCGAGGGCAGGCCCAGTCGCTCCGAGATGGAGTCGGCGAGCTCAACCCCGGTCTCGGACCCCGCAATAACGAACTCCAGCTCCCTGCCGTGGAGCGCCTGAAGATGAAATTCAAGGATCTCGTCGCGCGCCATGCATTCGCGGGGACGAATGACTTCATCATACAGGTCCGCGTTGAAGTGCGACTGGAAGATGGCTGGGATCTGTGCAGCCGACATCACGTGCACCGTTCCAATTCCGTACCGCTTGAACTCTTCAGGTAGAAATCGGCCAGTCGAATATGCGTCGACGATTACACATTTGCGTTCGTTCATGCGGTCCTCCGATACTGCGAGTAGACGTTGCCGACAGCGACAATCGTGATGAGAACATTTCCAACGAACGTATGTAGCGAAGGCACGATGCGAGAATCGAAGTACTGGAACAGGAACGTGATGACAGGGGCGGTGGACAGCACCATGTTGACGGTGAAAGGCTCGACCCGTCGGATACCCTCCTGGATCAAGAGCAAAGGAACAATGATCGTGGATAGCCCGATCGCCGCGATCGCAGGCCAATGCTGCGAGATCTCAAGCACCATGGAGGAATAGTCGACCAGTCCCAGCAATAGGAGAATCGTTCCATAGAACCGGTGCGCCAACACCTGTCGGCCGGAAAATCCGTGGTCGAACAGCAGTTTGACCAGTATATTTGTAAGCGCCAGCGACAGGCCGGCCACGATTGCGAGGACGATGCCCAAGGACGATCGAGGCCCCCACTGCACGCCCGCATTGCCGCTGACCGAGATCCAGATCATGTAGCCGCCAATCATCGCAATCGTGGCGCTCACGACGATGTCGGATGCTGGAGGGATACCCTTCCGCCTGATCACCGCGTTCAACCACACTGTTGCGGCGGGTCCTAGCGCCACCATGAACGCGACGACGATCGCAGGTTCGGTGTATTTCAGGCCGACAAACAATCCTATCCAGCTGATCGCGGTCACGAGATTGAGCGACACAAAAGCCACGAGCGCTGGCTTCGTCACTCGTGCCCTGCCCGTCCCGTGACCAGCCAGCAGATTGAACGACAGACATACGGCGGCAAAGGACACCAACAGCGCAACGAACAGGTCTGCCTGCTGAAAATACGATGCCGCATACACCTCGCCGGCCGCGCTCAGGACGACGTAAAGCGCCACAAAGAGAACTCCCAGAGCGAAGCGGCTTGTCGATCGCCCGCCGTTGGTCCGAGGCTGTCGCGGCGCAGCGCGCACCCCGAACCATGCCGGCGCGTCGGTTCCGGTGAACTCCCCTTTGGATCTGGGCGGACCGCGTTTGGTTTGAAATGTCACTGTCCACCTCTCGTGCTTCTTTGTTCGGCGTACGCGAGACACGCCTCTCCGAATGCCGTGAATAGTCGCTTGCTCAGCAGATCGGTTGAGGCGTGCCATTCGGGGTGCCATTGCACGGCGATCTGCAGCGTCGGCGCGCCCACGACCGAAACCGCTTCGACCAGGCCGTCAGGCGCCCACGCCTCCCGTCTTAGCGCACTGGCCAGCACCTCTATGCCTTGATTGTGAAGGGAGTTGACCTGTGCTTCGACGGTGCGCGCGATCGGAAAGAGCGCACCTTCCGGACATACCCTGATACTATGCGCGACATCGTACTGGCGATCTCTCGGGCGGTCTGTCTTCTCGGCGTGCATCTGGCCACTTCCCAGACTCCACTCGCTAAGGGATGAGCGAAGCGTGCCGCCGAAATGGACGTTGAGCTCCTGCAGACCGCGGCAAATGCCCAGGATCGGCATTCCCTGCGCAATGGCGTTCCTGATCGCTGCCCCGGATAGCCTGTCCCGGGGACGATCACGGATTCCATTCTCGCTGTCTTGCTGATCAGGTGCCGGACAGGACGCAGGCGCCCTCAGAACGGCAGGATCGACGTTGGATTCGTCTCCTGTCAACACGAGCCCGTCGAGAGTCCGCATGAACGCCCGTGCGGTCTCAACCGGCGCATCTTCAGCGTCGATCGTCGGCAATATGACGCACGCCACGCCCGCATGATGAAGCAGGGCCTTGACGTACTTGCGCCGCAACCAATCGCGATGCACACCATCGACCAACAGACGGTTCGAGGTGATGCCGACCACGGCGCGGGCTTTGTGTGGCCGTTGCAACGTCACGCGGGTTGTCCGCTCGTGTTGGCACCGCGCATAGATTGCTCATACAGACGCCGGTTTCGCTCCTTCAACTGAGTGATGACGCTCGGCTGACCTTGCGGCCCCTTGACGAAGAGCCCTCCCCAGCTTGCGGCAACCTTTGCGTAAGCCGGATCTTGCATCCTGATTTTCTGGGCTTTGTGCAACAGCCAGAACGGGATGCCGGGCGAGAGGTGATGCTCGAGGTGATATTCATCCAGGTTTTGCCCAAGGATAGCCCGCTCCAGGAAATTCCCTTTGCGATTCCTTGTCAGATAGACGTTCTGCGTCTCGGTCTCGCACATCGGTGAGTGCTCGGCGAGTTCAACAAACCAGCCAAGCACCTGGAACGTGGTGAGATAGGGCACGATCCAGAACAGGATCACGATGTGGAGCAGCCCAAGGGCATATGATCCGCCCAGGATGCAGATCCAGAAGAGATAGAAGCCATATTTGTCGATAAGTATGCCCGAGCGGCTCTCGTCCTCGGCATCTCTAATCGAAAACCGGTTGGTCCAGAGATACTTCAGGTACGACACCGTCGCACCGCCAAATATCGGCTTCCAGATCAGGTTGAACGCGTATCGCTCAGGCGGCTGCACGTCGTAAACACCGTTGGCCAGGAAGAACTTCAGGTCAGGATCCTTGTCCGGGTCGCCGAGGTATGGATGATGCAAATAGACGTGTGAGATCCGGTAGGCCCAGTGGCGCTGGAACAGCGGATAGGCAGCGAACAGAATCCCGAGGACGTAGTTCCAGGTGGTGTTCTTCGCGAGCGTGCGGTGAGCCGCATCGTGCGCGATCGTCGTCAATCCGCGCTGGTAGGCGCCGATCAAAAGAACCGCGAGTGGATACAACCACCATGAGACCGACACGGTCGCGAGCGTGCACGCCGCGATCACGGTGTAGTCTTTCGCGATATAGGCAGCACCCGTTATGTTATCGGGCCTCAGCTCGGAGAGCTGCTTATTGATCTCGCGGCTGAATGGAACGGCCTCATAGCGTGACGACTTCAGTTTCCAAGCTTCTGGCTGATTCATGGGAATCCCTTCCTGATCATTTTCCAGGTTGTCAGATTGCGGAGAGCGCCTTGTGCAGATCGCGGACAATGTCGTCGACGTCCTCGATGCCGACGCAAAGCCGGATCGAACCGCCGAATATGCCGGCGGCCTCGCGCTTTTCCCGTGGAACGGTTGTGTGTGTCGTGGAAACGGGATGCGTCACCAGCGTGCGGGCATCTCCCACATTCGAAACGTGATACATCAAGTCGACGTTCTGGATGAACTTGCGTCCGGCCAGCTCGTCCTCCACCTCGAACATGACCATTGCGCCGTGCCCGTATGCCGGATTGAGCGTCTGATCGACGGTTTCCCGATCCGCTCCTTCGAAAAGCCCCGGATAGAAGACACGGCGTACCTTTGGATGCTCCTTGAGAGCGTCTGCGACGACCTTGGCGTTGGCGCAGTGCTGCTTCATGCGAAGCGGCAGCGTCTCAAGCCCCTGGATCAGTTGGAAGCTCGCAAACGGAGCGATCGCAGCCCCCGTATCGCGCAACCAAGTCATGCGGGCCTTCAGCAGAAACTCGCTCTTTCCAAGATCGTCGACATCTTGCAGCGCGCTGCGCCAGATGATCCCGCCATGCGCCTCGTCAGGACCGTTGAACAACGGAAAGCGGGAGGCTCCGCGGTAGCTGAACTTGCCGTTGTCGACAATCAGTCCGCCCAGTGTGGTGCCATGGCCGCATATGTATTTCGTCGCGGAGTACGTCGTGATCGCAGCACCGAGATCTGACGGCCGGCATACCAGTGGCGTCGTCGTATTATCCACCACCAGGGGAACGCCGTACTTCCGACCGATCTCCGCCAGCTGCTTGACCGGAAGCGGAATCAGACAGGGGTTCGAAATCACCTCTCCGAACAGGCATATCGTGCGATCATCGATGGCACGTTCGAACGTCTCGGGCCTTCGAGGATCCGCCGTCCTGACGCTGATGCCAAGACGCTTCAGCGTGTTATGGAGCAGGTTCCAGGTATTGCCATACAGATATGGCGAGGCGACGACATTATCCCCGACCTGCCCGCTTGCCAGGTTGACGATGGCAAGGAAGGTTGCCGCTTGCCCTGATGCGACGGCGAGCGAATCCCTTCCCGTATCGACCGCCGCATACCTTCTTTCCAGCGCGCGGGTCGTCGGATTGATGATCCTTGTATAGGTGAACCCATCAGCCTTTACGTTGTAGACATCGGCAATGTGGTTCAGATCGCCATCGAGTTCATAAGCCGTGTTCTGATATATCGGCACGGCCACAGCCTTCGTCACCGGGTCGCGACGGTAACCCGCGTGCAGAACGGCAGTCTCGGGGGACCATGGCACCTGCGCGCCCGCTGCCACGCGAGGCGGCACCTTGACGAGGGCCTGGGATGTCTCCTGGGCGGATATTGGTCGCGCTGCCGCACCCTGTCCAGGGCGGAAGTATGTCCGGAAGGCGCAACCCAACTGCTGAATCCAACCGGATTGAATTTCCCCGATGCAGCCGATCCGGAAACTCCGCGTCGCAATGTGCAGCTTGGAGTAGATGTAAAGGTTGTGGCTCGCCAGGTGGCGATACAGCCCGTCAAATGCTGCCTGATCCGCCATCCCCGACGGCGCAACGAACGCAACGCAGACCGGCGACTGCACGTTGGCGGCTAGCAGCGGGGAGACCACTCCCTCGAGTTCCTTGAGGAGATCGTCCCTGACCTTCTCATACCTGCGGCGACGGGCAGGAATGCTCTCTTCCTCCAGGATCTCCAATGCCCTGGTCGTTGCCTGAACGATATGGGTGGGAGGTGTCGAACGCCATTCACCTGTGCGCTCCAGCGAGAACCATTGGTCTCTCACGTCGAGCACAAATGACCTCGGCTCTTGAACCGCTTTCTCCAACAGTTCGCGAGAGGCGATGACAAACGCTACGCCCGGAGGCCCCTCTATGCACTTGTTGCTCGACGTGACTAGGACGTCAGGGCCACCCTTGCTCAGGTCAATATCGATGCCGCCAAAAGAACTCATCCCGTCGACGATCGTCTTCACGCCACGCCGCCTCGCCTCCTCCACGATCGCATTCAGCGGATTGACGATGCCGGTCGTGGTCTCGCAATGAACGAAACACAGGTGCGTAACGCCGGGATTTCGGTTCAGATGCTCGCCGATCTCCTGAGGATCCAAAGGGTCGGTCGCCCGCTTGGCAAGCGTCTGCGCTTCGACACCCCATAGCCGCAGCATCTTGTATATGCGCTCGCCATAGATGCCGTTTATGCAAACGAGTGGTTTGTGGGCTGAAGACACGAATGTTGACAGAGCGGCTTCCATCGCAAAAGAGCCGCCTCCCTGAATCGGGACCACCGAATAGTCGTCGGCATTTGCCAGCAAATTGAGGATCAGCCGCCGCATGCGGGCGGTCACTTCCTTGAACTCGCAATCGCGCGATGCAAGGTCAAGCTGCATTTGGCTCCTGACATCCAGCGATAACGACAATGGACCAGGCGTCAGCAAAGAACGCTGTCTTGTCACACTATTCCCCCTCAGTTGTATTCATCGATGCATCTGGAGCAAAGCCGCCCCAGCAAAGAGACGGCGAGCGCCGTTCAAGAGCTTTGAGCCCTGCGCGATAGAACCCGGGTGCGCTTCGGATCGGCAGTCGAAGAAGCTGCCCAGGGACAACCTGCACATCCAGTCGCGGATGCGAAGTGATGTCCCGCAAGGCTCTTGAGCGATGTCCTTCAGATCTCCCAACAGTTCGCATTATGACCGCCCCGCGAGCCCCATTTGGCGCGACGCGCCACTCTGATCCGGCCATACGCATCCCGCAGATTTCAGCGCGAGTGTCGGCTTGTCGCCGCGCGTCGACAGTCCAACCGGACGGCTTACGCGCGCCACTCCGGCAATATTGAAATCGGATCAGCAGTGCGCGTCGGACCGTGGCGGCCGACCCGGATCCCGGCACGGCGCATTTGATGATTGCCGCTTCCTGCGTGAGCCTAAGACTTGAGACATTCGCACACTGTCGCTCGTTGGAGGTTTTGACGACCCTCGCCGTCTATTTTTCAGATCGTACAACTTGACGTTAGGTGCGTTTCAACCCTCTCCGGACTTTTCTCGTGTGAATTTTTCCTGACGTACGCGTCCACCTTCGGGAGACAAGACGACCTGTGCGGAGATTCTCGGACGAGCTCCGTAGTCGCCTGGAGTTCAATGACGCTGTCGGAATTCACCTGAGCTCGATGGCCACGGACAGGTGAGCTAGCCTGCTCCGCCCGCTGTTGCGTGCGCGGCGCTTTGCCACATCGGCAAACAGATACACGGGGTCTGTTTGCGCTGCGTGTCCGTTAGACAGGTCGCGCCCGGTTCTGCAGTTCTTTGACCTTGAGCCGATCACATAATTCAACTCGTGCCCGGCCGGCGCGGTGGGAGGCCTCCCGCTCAGCTTATGGTTGGGTCATGGCGGTCCAGCCGGTCCTTTTGCAGGCTGTCGGACAAACAATGACGCAGCTGGAAGACAATGGAGGACGCCCGCTGCTTTCTCGCGTCGCTCCTTCCGATCAGATGATCGCTCATGCTCCGATGCTCGTTGATGCGCGAACGGCGGCCAGCAAGCCAAGGTGACGCTATCGAGCAACTTGCAGCTCTTTGCGTCAGCTTGGGGTGGTCCTCGCAGGTGACCTAGCATTGACGACGCGGTGTTTGCGAGTTCCTAAGACCATTCGATTGTGTTCGCGAAACTCCGGGTGCGGTACCGTCATCTCGTGCAATGTTGCGCGGATTATGCCACCCGTGTGGTGAAAGCTCACCCTTTTTCCGGTCGAGACACTTGCCGCTGGGATCGGGTTTCCAGGACGCTCGATGGAGCGTGCGGAAATCAGACTTTGGAACGGAACGATGAGCGCATGTCCAACAAAGAGTAATCAGCTCGCGGGTTCGACGGCAGGCTTTTCTGACAGAACGATGATGGTCCAGAACGCGGGTCGCTGAGGACGTCGCTTGTTGATTAAACCTCCTGAGTGCCGCACGTTTGGATCGCAAGTCGTGCGCGGTCTGTCAGCAACCGGCCGCACGATTTTCCGTCGTGTCTGCCTGGCCGCTGCGCTCTGTCGAGTACCGCCTCTGTTTGTGTATACTCTTGCATCGTGACCCGCTTGGCACATGAATTGCTGAGAACCTCATCGGCTTGGCTGTTTATCTTCACGCCCCCCAAGGCGGCCAAGCTGGCGAAGCAAACTTAGCGCGGGTGGCTCCTCCAAGCACCCGCGTCTTTTTCCGAAGCGCAGTAAACCGGGGGATTTCGGCACCAGACTCTGAGAAGATCGAGTCATGGCCCGTAAGAGCCATTAAAGAATGCATGCCGGTTTTGGGTGGTCGAAAGGACAAATCGAAGCTCGCCTGGTAGTTGCGGCGAATAAAACCTTGCTTCATGAGCCAGCGCCTCACGATCACTTCACCGAAGTGTGCCGCAAGGCACGGGCTCAAATTCATTTCGGCTCTCCAGGAAGACGCTCTGCCAATTCCGAGAAGCGCGTCACGCCCGCCCAGCGTGTGAGCGCGCATCAGATGGCGTCGGCCAGCTTACTGCTTGCCTGATCAAGCCGAATTTTGTTCACAGCCATTTTTGGAATGCGTCGTCTAGCGGCCGGACTACGACAATCCACGCCTTGATCGGCGAGAGACCGCCCCTTGTGCTCTGTCCCGTAGCATCAACGACATTATGTTTGTACGAAGGCGGCCTTGCTCCTGACCAGGCCTGGTATCGGCCTTATTTCATCAGCGCTTCGACCTCTGCTCGAAACGCGTGGCGCGAGGCATCTCGTGAATAGAACATGTGGCCGCCCGGAAACACAACAAGTTTGACGCGCGGTGTGGAGGCAAATGGCGGCAGTTGATCGAGCACGATCTGTGATCCGAAATATGGCGTGGCGAGGTCAAATAGCCCGTGCGCCACCAGCAATTTCATGTTCCGGTCCGTCGCCAAGATCTTGCGCAGCTCCGAAACTGACTCCGGAGGGCTGCGGCCGAAATCCCAGGCCTCCCTGACCTTGCGATTGGCCAGTTCATAGGAGCCCTCCGGCCGCCAGCCAAGCTTGCGCGTAAGGAGATCGACAGTGGCGCTGGTCAGAGGCGCCGCCAGCGTATCGCTTGAGGGATCGCCTGAAAGCTGGAAATCGGAATCCGGATATGGATCGAGGCCACGCACAGAGGCATCATACCTGCCGATTAACTTGCCATTCTTGCGGTCGAACTCGCGGCGGAATTCGGCGACTTCGAAACGGCCGGCGAGCCGTCTGCTGACCGCTTGGTCGATGCCGGTCAGCACCGCGACCTTGTTGGCCAGACGCGTAGTTGCTTCCTTGTCGGCCTGGCCTTTGATGAGATCGACCAGAAACTCGCCGCGCGCATAAGCTTCCACGTCGGCGAGATCGGCTCGGTTTACCGAACCTTCGGCTTCACGCAGGGTCGCGACATAGCTGGGCAGCGTGGCGACGTACTGCAGCACGCTCCTGGCGGCGCTGTAGTCGAACACTGGCGAGACCATGATCAGGCCCCTGACGCCTACGCCCTGCCGCATCTGCAGCTGGTCGACGACCTTTGGCCCACGAATGCCGCCATAACTTTCACCCGCGATGTACTTCGGCGACAACAGCCGGTCATGCTTTTCGAGCCAGCGACGGATCACCAGCGCGAGCGCGTTGACGTCGCCCTCAACGGAATAGAGCCACTTGCGCGCGTCATCGCCGGTCGCCGCGAAACGGCTATAGCCGGTGCCTACAGGATCAAGAAACACCAGATCAGTGAAATCGAGCCACGTTTCCGCGTTTGGACTCACCTCGGGAAAGGTCGATGGCGTGACCTCGTCAGCATTGATCGGCAGCCGCCACGGTCCGGCATTGCCAAGCTGCAGCCAAGCCGATGATGAGCCTGGTCCGCCGTTGAAGAAGAATGTCACCGGGCGCGTGCCGAGATCAGCGCCTTCAAGCTGATAGGAGGTATAGACGATATCGGCCTGCGGCTCACCCTTATCGTCGAACAGGCGGATGGAACCGACGGTCGCGACGAAAGAAAGCGTCCGCCCAGGCAGCTCAAGCGTGTGCCTGGTGCTGGAGTCCGGCGGCAGGCGATGCTGCTCGGTCAGCGACGACATGCCCAGGTTTTGGCCCGCCACCACCCTTCTGGCCGGCCGGTATTGTGACCTGGGCGGGCGACGGATTGTTGGCCCAAGCGCTCCCCATCGCCCCAGAGGCAAACAGGATCAGCGCAAGAGAGGTGAGACCCGGAGCGGTCAATTTCATCGCGTTTCCCCTGCCCGGCGCGGCCCTTGGTGCGCGAGGCGTGTCTGTCAAAACGGCCCTAACCACTAGCTCATGCGGCTGAACGACAAAGCTACCGGATCGAGTAGTCGTCCCCCTCGCCCGAGGCGCAAAAACTCGTCATTCCACACACTTCCACGAAGTACGCGTCACGGTTTAGCAAAGCGCCTCCAGAGGGCGATGGTCATGCCCGTGGACATTGCGCACAAAGCGAGGCTGTGGCTCTAGATTGACGATGGGCAGAGCAACTACTTCGAGAATAGTTCGAGAGTAACGCGACATCAGTGAAGCGCATTGTAGATCTGCCTGCTCAAGGGCAATCGCAGTATCCGGCCGTTGGATGCCAATCAGCTCGCTGATTTACGAGTGGGATGTCGGCGCCGCGTCACGCCATCAGGGCAATGTTGCGTGGACGGCCACGATCCCAGACAAGTCAGCAGCGACCCAGACTGCCTGCATCTCGACCGGATGAGCGGCCCGATGACTGGGCGCGGGAACTCTTCCACCGTGGCAAGCCAATGGGGATCAGCAGCAGCTGAGGAATATCGGTCGAGTTCCATGCCTAGGCAAGCGCGGACGCCGCCGAGCACCGGCCACATTGCTCGGCATCCACAGTGCTCTTGCATTGGCGTCAGCGCCCTCGACTACCTCGGCGCGCGTTTGGGACTGCCGCCACAAGCCGCAACCTCCGCCCAACAATCGGCAGTCTCATAAATCCGCACACTCGCGCAATTGGGAATGCGATCAAAGAACCAACGGGCGATGATCTCGGCGGTGGGGTTCTCCAGTCCGTCGACATCGTTGAGCAGTCGGTGATCGACGAGCTTCAGCAGCGGCTCCAGCTCGGCATCCATTTCAGCGAAATCCCTCACGAATCCCCTCGCGTCTACCTGTCCGCGCATCACCACTTCCATACGGTAGTTGTGGCCGTGTAGGTTCTTGCATTTGTGGCCATCGGGGAGATTGGGAAGGCGATGAGCTGATTCAAAACTATAGGTGCGGCCAATGAGCGTGATCACTCCATCATCGTCGTTCATTCCGTAAGTCCCTCGCGCCAACGATTTGCTCCGCAGAAAAGGGCCTGCTAACTCTCGCCGGCCCTTCCTTATCAGATTGACGGAGCAATGCCAGGCCGAGCAAGGCCGAGAGAGCAGAGCCGAGGCCCGGCAGTATCAGCGTGACCGCGTAACCTAATCTTGCCACGGCAAACCCACTCGCCGCGAAGCCCACCAACGCTGACGCCGACATTACCGAAGTCAGAAACGTGACATCTGTGCCCGCCTTGCCCGGCCGGGCGAGCCCGAGAAACCAGTTCGTGAACGTGACATGTTGAACAGCGAGTGCCGCGAACACGATACCGACGCTCACGACGGCGCTTACGCGAACGCTGACGTAGCGATCAACCATCGCAAGTGCGCCGAAACTTATCGCCATGACTGCGCAGCCCCCGATCAAGCCTCGCTGCGGTGCCATTCGGCCGATGATGGCGCTGGTCAGCGGCGCTACCAGCGTGTACGTCAATACGTTCGAAAGCGCTCCGATCCATCCAATGTCTACCGCGGCGAAGCCGAGGTCAACGAGCCGTAACTGAACCGTCGCGAACGCCACAGCGATCCCGATAACCGCCGGCGATCAATGCGGCCGTCGTCCACAGGTCATGGTAGCGAAAGATCGCGGAGATCGAGAGGCGCTGCGTCGAGCTGCATCGGTCGCTGCGTTGGAGCGGTTCAGAAATAGCGAACACCCAACCAGCGAAAACGGCTAGCAGCATCGCCAAACCCAACAAAGCTGGACGCCAGCCGACCATCTCGATCAATTGGAGGCAGACGGCGCCGCCGATGACATGGCCGATGGCCCGGCCCCAACCCAGCAGCGCTGCGCCGAGCGGCCGTTCGCTGGAATCGAGAGCTTCGGCTATATAGCCCAAAGTCGCGATCCGCTGCGTGGCGGCGATGGTCGCAAGTACCAGGGAGACAAGAAAAAGCGACACAAAATCGGTCTTCGGGTTCAAGAATGCCATTGCTGCCAGCACAATGGTACTGGCGAATTGGGTCAACAGGATCCACGAACGTCTCAGCCCGAGACGATTGAGGCTCCATCGATCCACCACCGGGGCCCAAAGGAAGTTAACGGTGAATGCAAAGAAAGCGGTGCCGTAGAGGCCGACTAGTTCCAGGCTGGCACCGTTGCCCCGAAGGATCACAGGAATGGCCGAATAGATGAACGCGATCGCCAGATACTGCTGACTAGCCAACGCAACCATCCCAATGAGTGGCACGTAACGATTTCCCATCTGCCTATTCCTCCCGAAATCGATTGCGCACGTACCTTAAGAGAACGGTTTGAAAAGACAGCGGCTAGCCGTTATCAGTTCGGATCAGGCCATACTCGATGAATGCACACCGCGCCTGCCCTTCATCTTGTTGCGCCCAGTTGCCTTCCCAGTAGACGGCACTGTCGACGTCACATTGACAAGCAAGGCTCTCAGTCGCAACCATCGCCGACCCAGCGCGTCTCCAGCTCCTCAGGGAGGTCGACAGCGTCATCGCTGGTTAAAAATCCACGGTCCGAGGAGAAAGCTGCACTTGCCCGTGGCGTTATATCCTCTCCAAGGGTCGCGCTTGCCGGCGGCAAGGCCAGCGCAGCAGCGACAACTGTTCCTGCCCGCATCATCACGTCTTCACCACGCGTTCGTGCAATCGGGTAATGGCGTCGAGCGCCGACAGGATCGCTCCCTCCTGCCATGGCAGCTGCGAGGCGTGCTCGCCTGCCAGCGCGATGCGGCCGTCGATCTGGCACAGATTGCGGTAGTGCTGTGCGCGGGCGGCCTCGGTCCACTGGCCGGCGGCAGCCGAGCGTGAACGGCACGCGATGCCAAGCCACCGCGACGCCGTGCTCGAATTCGTTCCTGTATTGCGGATGGATTGCGGCACCGAACTCGACCGCGCTGGCGACCCGCTCGGCCGGTGTCATGGCGGTGAACTCGAACGAATTGGCGCCCCCATGCATGTAAGCGCCGAGCAGGATGCCGCGGCCGCCACTGTTGAAGCCAGTATTCGGATAGGCGATCTGCTGGATCGGCAGGTCGGTGTAACTGATACCGCCATAGATCGCCTCGTCCTCTTCCCAGAACCGGCGTTTGAACTGCAGCCCGATTTTCACCGAGGCGACGTAGGGCACGGAATCGATCGCATTTTTCATCGGCCGGCCGACATCGATCGGCAACTGGCTCAGGATCGACAACGGGATGGTGCAGATGCACCAATCGGCGGTCGCCTGCTGCACGACGGATGGACTGGTCGTGTCGACATAGCTAACAGTGACGCGGGAGCTGCTCTGCTGGATCTGCGTCACCTTGGCGTTATAGCGGATGAGATCGCCGACCTCGCGCGCGAACGCCTTGCCGATCATGTCCATGCCGCCGACCGGCTGGAGCATCGTGGTCTGAAAATCATAGCGCGCATAGCTCTGCAAATAGCGCCACATCTGCGATCGCAACAGCTCCTGCAGCGAGACCGGATCGCTGGGCAACGGATCGCCCATCAAGCCGCCGCCGGGATCGCGGGCATAACCGCGGAACTCGGCGGAGACGAGGTTGGCGTTGTACTTGTAGTCGCGATCCAGCGCGCCCCAGTCGCGCAGCGCCTGCAGCAGAATCTCCTGATCTTCCGTGGTGACGAAATCGTCGAGCCTGCCCTGCTGGCTGACTTTCGCCAGCAGCTCCGCCACGCCGCCCTGGAAATCGGCCTTGATGCTGCGACAGCGCTGCGGCTTGCCGTCGAATGCGCGCGTCGCGTGCAGATAGGCATTGTGGTTGAGCTGGATGAAGGGTTCCAGCGTCACATTGAGCCGGCGGCAATAATCGAGCAGCGCGCGGTGGTGACCAGGAATCCGCCACGGGCCGGGATTGAGATAGAGCCCCTGCTCGAACTGGCAGGTCTGCTTGAAGCCGCCGAGCTCGGTAAAGCTGTCCCCGCCGCGGATCGACCAGTTGCGGCCGCCGGCGCGATTGTTGAATTCGAGGATCTGGACCTTGTAGCCGGCCTTGCGCAGTTCCAGCGCCGCCGTCATGCCGGCAAGCCCCGCGCCGAGAATCAGCACCGAAGCGCCCTTGACATCGCCCGCGAGCTTGAGCGGCCCCTTGTAGGCGGACTCGGATGCGAAGCCGAGGCTCGTCATCGCCTGATACATCGCCGAACTGCCGGCGATGGTGCCGATCAGCGCCAGCAGATCCCGCCGCCTGATCACAGATTCATTCTGCACCGGCGTTCACCCCTCCGGCTCGTGCGATCAGTTTCGAGAAAGTGCGCAGGCTGCAGCGCAGACTGGTGGCGCTGCCGCGGTGCGCCTCCGAGATCGTCTTCGATTGTCCCATTCCCACATTGGTCGTGTACCGCGTCGATCGTCGTCGATAAAAAAATAGCTATCTATCCGCAGTCCTGAGGTAGGCAGGCCGATCCGCGGTCGCTTCAATGCAGGAGCTGGTCAGTACACCTGAGTTGATGAACCAACGTCCAGTCACCTCTAGCGACGATTAGCGAGCCGTCGATCAGAGCTCGACGCGTCGAAGACGCAAACGTTTCGTTCCTCGAGGCGCTTGCCGGACGTGTAAAGCCGTTCGACGGAAAACGAAGCAGTTGATCACGCGGCACGAGCCCCTTGAGCGACTTCTTAAGCATTCGACTGAGTCTGTTGTGCACCAGCAAGAGCGATGCCAACATTGCACGACATCGAAAGGCGGAGAAGCGGACTAGCCCAGATGTGCGGCAGGCCAGACGATGACTGATGTCCTCGGAGGTGTTGCCGCTCTTTTATTGGCGATTTTCGAGCTCAATTTTCGGAGGTTTCTGGTTCTGGTCGCAGAACCAAGCCACCCCGCCAGCGATTGCGGACAAAGCAAACCAGTAGAGCACCGGGACTAACCGCGCTTGGCCATGGAGCGCAAATGCAGTTTTGAACGCCTGCAATCGGCCATTTCGATGTCGCTTGGGCCGGTGGTATTGAACCCGACATTGTTCGATGTCAGACGCACGGAGCTAATGACGCCGAAGACGCGCGATAATTAGCTCGATCTTGTCCATCACGTGCAACGATAGTCGCGTCGGCCGAACGCGGACCGTCGCAGTTGCCCTCTTGCATCGGACCGCTGAGGATTGCGGCATTGGCATGCCCGCCTTCTTGGACAGCCACGGCTTCGGTCGCGCCGGCGACGCCAGTCACGCAGCTTGTGTGCTTGAAGCCGTTTGTCATAGCCATTTTTCTTTATGGCGACCGTCACGACCCAACCATCTACCTTGCTGGGCTTTGGAACGCGCATCCGCCTGATGTCGTTTGTACCGGTGCCCCTGCAGCTCGGGAGCCACCAGACATAATGTCTGCTATCAACGATGAGGGACAGCTGTGGCATTCGTTGAGCCAAATGGCCTCCGCCGGACCTGGCGTGGCTCAGTTCAGCCCCGCTTGTAGCGACAATCCTATTCCCACAAAACTGTCAAGTCTGAGACTAGAGGGATGAATCATGCAGGAGCTCCCCATGCCGAGCGGAGACTCGTCGACCGAGATGCTTTCGCGCATCAGATCGCGCATAAGCTTGGAGGCTTCCGCGGG
This sequence comes from Bradyrhizobium sp. USDA 4011, assembly GCF_054063415.1. Lineage (NCBI taxonomy): Bacteria > Pseudomonadati > Pseudomonadota > Alphaproteobacteria > Hyphomicrobiales > Nitrobacteraceae > Bradyrhizobium > Bradyrhizobium sp. USDA 4011. The sequence continues at coordinate 6,389,410 of NZ_JBSSGG010000001.1, read as the reverse complement.
CCGAAGCTCATTTGGTTGTATGAGTTCACCCCGGCTTGAGCGGCTTTTCAAGTCCTTGCCAGCGATAGATCGCAAATGACAGCGCCCAACTGGCCAGGAAGATGCCGACCACGAGATAGCCGAAATTGGCCAAGCTCCCGTTGAGATCGTCCACTGCGCTCCAGAAGGTGCCTTCAAGCGCCAATTTGTTGGCGAGCAGGCCGAGTGCCTCGATGCCGCCGATCAGCAGCGCCACGACGACTGAGATGGCCGTAATGGTCAGATTGTACCAGATCTTGCGGATCGGATTGAGGAAAGCCCAGCCATACGCGCCGACCATCAAGACGCTGTCGGTCGTATCAACGAGCATCATGCCGGCGGTGAAGAGAGCCGGAAATATCATTACCGTGCTGAAGTCCAGCCCTCCCGAAGCCTGCCCGGCTGCGACGGTGAAAAGGCTGATTTCCGTCGCGGTATCGAATCCGAGGCCGAACAACAGACCGATCGCGAACATCTGCCAGCTTGCCGTCACCATGCGAAACAGCGGGCGCAAGAGCCGGGACAGCAAACCACGACCGGACAGAAGCAGATCGAACTCATGCTCTCCGATGTGTTCGCCACGCCGCGCACGCTGAAAGCTCCGCCAGACATCCCGTAGGATCACAAGGTTGATGGCGGCAATCGTCAGCAAGAAGAAGGCCGATGCACCGGTGCCGATGATGCTGCCAACCGCCCGGAACTCCTGGAAACCGCTTTGCAGCGCGAGCGCCGCAGCTGCGATCGCGGCGACCGCCACTGCAACCGACAAGGAATGACCAAGGGCGAAGAAAAGTCCGACCGCGAGGGGGTGTCTGCCATCCTGCATCAGCTTGCGAACGACATTGTCGATGGTCGCGATATGATCGGCATCGACGGCGTGCCGAAGGCCGAGCACATAGGCCAGCAACGCTGTCGCCAGCAGCGTCGGCCGCTCTGACAGCGCCACGATGGCCCAAGTCCAGGCGAAGCAATTGATGGCCAACAAGAAGGCATAGAGCGAGATGATTCGACTACGCGAGGCAACCGATGCGTCGTCTATGGCAAGCTTTAGATATGCGAACATGATCTTGCCTCGGCAGCGCATCCAAGGATGAGTTCGACCATGAACGTCCTTCGCTTCATAAGTGCCGCGCGCGTCAAAGCCGGTTCGTTCAGGCTGAAGACGAACCGACGGATACAGCATCCGATGATCATCACCATTCGCAGCACGAAATGGACAATCGCGCTGGTCGCAACGGCAGTGGAGTTGAGTGGCATTTCCTATCTCAGGGCTGGTGCCCCCTCGCGATGCAGGTTTTGTGCCGCTCTGCTGGGCTAACGTGCTGGGCCGCTTCGTGCGGCTTCTGTCCCGCCGTCAGCCGACGTCGCGCGACTCGTTGGCGAAGATCGTGAGACACAGTGGCTCAGGAAAAAGAGGTAGCTTTGCCTCTCAATCCCGGATTGCGGACGAGATCGAGGCGCCAGGACACTGCGGCTCCGCTGCACGAGAACCTGGCGCGGCGCTAGCCGCGCACGCAAAAAAAAGGTCGGTTGAAACACTCAGGCGACTGGAAGGCTGACTTCCTCTCTGTCCTTCGTCATGGCGTCATAGACTCTGACCTGGAGCATGGGACGGCGCTTCTTGAGCTCTTGCGCTCCTGCCCAGGCTCCGTCTCTTGTCGCGAATTCGGTTTTCAATTGACCGTCGACTTCGAGCACATAGCCGGAAGCAGGCAATCGACGAGTGGATGCAACCATCTTAATCCTTCAGCATCGACGAATCCGATCGATGCTCCCACTTAACCCGAGTCGCCTTTGCCAGACCAGTAGGCTGGTGAGCGGCGTCCGCGACGACGAAGCGACAGGTTTATCGCTGCTCATCGCAGAGGAGTGCGCGCCATCACGGCGTCGACGACGACTTCCGCGGCTTGCTCTGGGGCCTGCTCCATCGTCCTGAGATGAATTTCCGGCCTTATCGGAGCCTCGTAGGACGCATCGATGCCTGTGAAGTTCTTGATCTCACCGGCTTTTGCCTTTGAGTAGAGACCCTTTGGATCCCGCCTTGCGCATTCCTCGATTGGCGTATCGACAAAGACTTCGATGAACTCGTCCTTGCCGATCAGGCTGCGAACCATGTCTCGTTCGGACCTGTAGGGGGAGATGAACGAGCAGATCACGATCAATCCGCTGTCCAGCATCAACTTGGCGACGTGTCCGACGCGCCGAATGTTCTCCACCCGCTCAGGCTTCGAGAAGCCTAGGTCCGCGTTCAATCCGTTTCGGAGGTCGTCACCATCCAGCAGCATGGCATGCCGCGACATTGCGAACAGCTTCTGATCAACCATGTTGGCGATCGTCGACTTTCCCGCCCCCGACAGACCGGTGAACCAGACGACGCAAGGCTTCTGATCCTTGAGCGCGGCGCGCTCACCCCTGCTCACCGAAAGCGTCTGCCAGGGAACATTGCTGGCCCGCCGCAGCGGAAACGCAATCATGCCGGCACCGACCGTGCGATTGGTGCAACGATCAATGACGATAAATGAACCGGTTTTCCGGTTGACGTCGTAAGGATCGAATGCGGCGGGCAGTGCAGTCGCAACATTGCAGAACGCGATCTCATTGAGAGAAAGCGTCTCGGCCGCCAGGTGCTCACATGTGTTGACATCGATCCGATGCCTGATTGCGGTAATGCCGCCGGCAACCGTCTGCGAGCCAATCCGCAGGATGTAATTTCGCCCGGGAGCGAGCGGCTCGCTGTCCATCCAGATCAGATAAGCGGCGAATTGGTCGGCGACGCTGGGGCGTTCGGTTGGCCGCGACAGAAGATCGCCACGGCCGATATCGATCTCGTCTTCCAGCGTAATGGTGACGGCATCGCCGGCTTCGGCGTCGACAAGGTCGCCGTCCTGGGTCACGATCCGCTTGATGCGGGTGGTCCGTCCGGATGCGGCGACAACGACATCGTCGCCTGCCGAGATCCTGCCGGAAGCCACCGATCCGGCGTAGCCGCGAAAATCCGGATCGGGCCGGTTCACCCATTGGACTGGAAAGCGGAAAGCCTGGCTTGCCGTGTCGGACTGGATATCAATGCTCTCCAAATGCTCCATCAGGCAAGGACCATGATACCACTTGGTATGAGCGGACCGATCGACGACGTTGTCGCCGTGACGGGCAGAGATCGGAATCGGAACAATCGAGCTAAAGCCAAGGCCGGCGGCAAAGGCCAGATAGTCGGCGACGATCCGATCGAAAGCAACCTTGCTGTATGCGACAAGGTCGATCTTGTTCACTGCCAGCACAACATGGCGAATGCCAAGCAGCGAACAGATAAAGGAGTGGCGGCGGGTCTGAACCAACACACCCTTGCGGGTATCGATCAGGATGATTGCGAGCTGCGCATTCGAGGCACCGGTTGCCATGTTGCGGGTGTACTGCTCGTGACCGGGAGTGTCAGCCACCATGAAAGAGCGCCGCGGCGTCGTGAAGAAGCGGTAAGCGACGTCGATCGTGATGCCCTGCTCCCGTTCGGCCTCGAGCCCATCCACGAGCAGCGCGAAGTCGATGTCGGCGCTGCCGTGCCTGATGCTGTCGCGTCTCACTGCCGCAAGCTGATCTTGGTAGATCATCTTGCTGTCGTGCAGCAACCGGCCGATCAGGGTCGATTTTCCATCGTCCACCGAGCCGCACGTTATGAATCGCAGCTGGTCCCTTGCACGAGGGTGGACAGGTTTCGATATTGCTATGGAAGTCATCAGAAGTAACCTTCCCGCTTCTTCTTCTCCATAGAAGCGGCTTCATCGGTATCAATCAGGCGTCCCTGACGCTCCGACACCGACGCAGTCTGCATTTCTGCGACGACGTCTTCGATCGTCGTCGCATCGGATTCAATGGCCCCGCTCAAGGGATAACATCCCAGCGTGCGAAAACGGATCATGCGCATTTGCGGCGTCTCATCGCAGTTGAGCGGCAATCGCCTGTCGTCGACCATGATCGTCGCGCCGTTTCGGCGCACCGTCGGTCTTTGCTTTGCGAAGTAAAGCGGGACGACCGGGATTTTTTCGAGCATGATATATTCCCATACGTCGAGCTCGGTCCAGTTTGACATCGCAAACACGCGCATGCTTTCGCCCTGGCGTATCCGCGTGTTGAACAGGCTCCAGAGCTCCGGCCGCTGGTTGCGGGGGTCCCATACGTGTCCGGCCGAACGGAAGGACAGTATCCGTTCCTTGGCGCGGCTCTTTTCCTCGTCACGCCTGGCTCCGCCAAGCGCGGCATCAAATCCGTAAAGCTCGAGCGCCTGCTTCAGGGCGTCGGTCTTCATCACCTGGGTATGAAGCGCCGAGCCGGAGTCGATCGGATTGATGCCGCGTGCAATGCCCTCCTCATTCACATGGACGATCAGCTCGACGCCGAGCCGCTTGGCCGTCGCGTCCCGAAAGCTGATCATCTCGCGGAACTTCCAGGTCGTGTCGACGTGAAGCAGGGGGAAAGGCAATTTTGCCGGATAGAACGCCTTGATTGCGATGTGCAGCAAAACGCTCGAGTCTTTTCCGATCGAGTAAAGCATGACCGGCCTTTTGAACTCGGCGGCCACCTCACGCATGATTTCGATCGATTCAGCTTCAAGCCGGCGCAGATGTTTTGGCAGCATATGTGTTCTTTTCGATGCAGGATCCCGGTTCCGCAGCCCCGGCCCAGAGGAGGAATGTCGGGTGCGAGCTCGCCGGTGCGTCGCTATCCAAGCGATCAACTGCCGGTTGGGCAGCGGACTGACTGACACTCTCGGGGCATGTCGCATTCCACCGTGGTGCCGCCGGCGCCTGCCTCACACGTTATTGGCGCAGATCAACTCGTTGAGTGGTAGGGAGTCTGGCTAAATCAGCCAGCGTGTTTTGATCGCAAGCATCCATCACCCTAAGCCATATTGACGATCTGCTCAAGCCGAGCGACCTCGCCTCGCAATATCTCGATAGCCGCGTCGCGAGTCCGAATAGCATCGAGCCCTGCAGCTCGATCAGCTTCTGACGCCAACAGTGCCTGTTGCAGCTGCGCTTTCATTGGATCGGCCAGCAGCAAATTTTCGGCAAAGCCGGGGGCGGACAAGTCTTGCGCCTGCATCACGGACATGTCGCACGTGGCACGAAAGTTCTCTGGAAGCTGCCGAGCAGTGTGGACTTGCTGGGATTGAGATGGCCCAGACGATGCTGCCGCCTTGCCAGCTCGCAAATCCCACCAGGTTCGGAATATCTGTCGATAGAGTTCAGTTAGATGAGGTCCCCTATCGACAACTCCGGCTTGCTGTGCAAGCAGCAGTTCCCCCTCATAGCCGAGTTCTGTCAAAAGCTTGGTGCCGACCAGGTCGGTCACGGTTTGCATCTCTTCGACGCTTAGTTGGGATTGCCATGTCTTGAGAGAGCGTTGATCGACCGCGTTTCGTTCCAGGATCTTTCGATCTCCGAAGCTGCTGGATCGAAGATAATCTACTTGTCCCATGCTCGCATATGCGGCGGCCGCCGGATCACAGCCGAGTCCCAATAGCAGGCGCCGAATCTCTTGGTCCGGATGCGCCACCAGGAGTTCATATCGCACCAGCTGTGTCTGCGCGCGCGTGCGGTGCGCTGCCAGCCTGGGAAAGCCCAGAACCAAATCGGCAAGTGAAGATATGATGACATCGGGCAGCCGGAGCATGAGATCGGCGAGGCTGGAGACGCTGACCGAATAGGAGCTCTCGGCCCGAAGCGGGATGCCCCACGTGGATTTCAGTGAAGCCGCGATGGCATAAGGATTGCGCAGCAAAAGGATGTGTGGCGCTTCTGGATAGACACGTTCAAGGAATTCGAGCGCCGTCCAATAGCGTGGCGTTTTGTCTATGATGATCCGCTTGCCCGCTGCTGTCAGGTACTGACCGTATGCGGCATCGGCGAAAGCCCGGATGGCAATCGTCCGATCGATGCGCCCCAGGAATTCGGAGGTTGCGACCTCAATCAACGAGGGTCCTGCCGGGTGGCGTTGATCCACCCTTCCAAAAGCTTCAAGTGCCAACATCAACCAGGGTTCAGGCGGAGCCAGGACGTCTGGATGGCGTTGGAGCAGGTGCGCCAGGAGTGTCGTCCCGGCTCGTGGAAGTCCGAGGAGAAAGCAGACCGCAGGCGAACGGCCAGAAGCACTACTCATAATTCAGGTCCCTCTTGAAGAGCGAGCCGCGTTCGATTGAGCGAAATAAAGCCGGCCGTAGCCTCAGTTGAGGCGTCCGCTCGCATACCAAGCGTTACTGCTACGAGGATTTCGCCTGCCACTCATGATTTGAGAGCCGTTAAGTTCAATCGGTTGGGCGGGGATCGCAGAAGCGTTTGACAGCTGCGATCGACCCCGATTGCTCCACAGTTAGGGCGAAGTCAAGGACCAGCGCAACTGCACGAAGGTCTGCTTCGCATATGGGAAAGATGGAATGAACTATACGGAAGTTTACCGGGCAACGACCGCGGGGCATGGGGCGATATCAGATACAGTCGACGCGATGCTGCTTGCCAGCCCATTGAAGACGTAAATGCAACATGCACTTCCCCGGTGCTCGGCGTACACCGGAGAAGTTCGACAAATAGAGCGGACCGGCCGGCGAGCGGGACAAAGAATGAGGGCATCTCAAATGGCAGGTCGGATCAAATCTTTTCAGCGCGCGATATCGGTCCCGGCGCAACTGCCTGCCGCTGCTCGGCCAACACAATGAGCGTTTTGCACGTCTACCAACCTGCCCGTCGCAAGTCTCCCATCTGTCCGAACTGTACCAACTATCTGACTTGCTTGTTCTTGCGGCGTTGTCCCGATTTCTAATCCGCGCTAATGGAAGTCTGTAAAGGATGGAACCCTGGCCCACGATGCCGCCGGATTTACCTAGTCCAGCAACCGCGCCTTATCGTATCTCCACTGACGGACAGGAGATATTCCGGCCGTTCATGTGGGAGATCAGATCGATCAATGCCTGCCTCGAAGAACTCGCCAAATTTCGTGCCGATGTGCTTGGCATCACTGGGCCACAGTGGATGATCCTGATGGCAGTGGACTATCTGGGCAGAGAAAAAGGTGTGTCCGTCAACCTGGTGTCACGCTTGATGCACGTCGATCCTTCCTTCGTCACGACCCACTCAAAAATCTTGGAGAAGAAGGAGTTCTTGCGGCGCAAGCCATCCACAGCCGATGCGCGAGTAGTTGAGATGTCGCTGACCGCCAAAACGCGCAAGCATCTCGCAAGGTTGACGCCTCGAGAAGAGGCGCTGGATGTGCAGGCTTTTGACGAATTCGGTCGCGACAAATCAAGCGAGTTCATTACCGGGCTGGCCGCAGTGAGGCACCGCTTGGAGAAGGCCCGCTCTGGCATCCGGAAGACCAAAACGAGCAATCGTCAGAAATGAAGCTGGCTAACCATCCGACTCTCCCGGCCTTCGAATATTTCGTGAGGCGGCGCGGTCGAAGGTGGTTATGGTCCCTTCACACCGCCGAAGGCGTGCAGGTGATGATGGGTTCAGCACGCAATCGCTCCACCGCCGTCTATCAAGCCAACAGAGCGCTTTTTCAGTTGCTGCTGAGCGCGCCTTATCGCTTGGCAGCTCAAGTTCCTCAACAGGGTCCGCGGCCACCGCTTACGCCAAAGCTTTAGCCTAGCACGAGCTTCGACAGCGGCGGCGCAGGTGTCAAGACTTGCAGCGATGCGGCTTGCTAGTTGGAGCTCCCCTTCTCGCCGTCACCGAGGACAATCGTGGCCCTTAACAGCGATCCCTCACATTCTTTCAACCCTTAATGGAAACGAGCGACCATCGAAACCTTTCCAGTCTGGAAACATTCGAAGCAGGACCGGTCGTCAGATTGTCTTCGCTCTCGATCGTGAAGAGCAAAGCGGCCTTCGCGGTCGTACTCCTTTAACCTCGAAGATGACGAAGCACTGGAGTGACAAAGGAAGCGCGTGAAAAGCTCTATCCACAGCAATTGGCAGACCCTGCAAAACAATTTCAACGGCCGTAAAGGGCGGCCTGCGAGCCGCCCTACTGTGCCGGCTACCAGCCTGCTAAGTAGGCTATCGCTGATGTCCGAGCCCTATTCCGAGATTTAGCGCCTTCTGGCGCAACGCACCGACGCTGCGTTTGGTCATTTTTGCGATTTTTATGACGGGGGTCCGAGCCTTCGAATGGACCTTGAGCTCCTTGATATCTGCCTTGGTCCACTCGCGCCGCTTAACGCGTTTCTTGGTTGCTTTTTTCACAGTGAATGCTCCTTTTGAGAGGAGCGGCTTGTAGCATAGTTTTTTCGGAGCGACGATTGTAAAAAAGAGGCAATCATAGGAACTCGCGCCATCATATGTGTTCAGGAGACAAAGCACCTCAACTATTGTAATCCTAGTAACAGATGCCGTCCTGAGAGGCTTCGCTTGGTTATTCGAAGCTATGCCCGCAGACCAACATGTTGCTGGAAGGACGTGAGCAAGCAGGCACGGTAAGCTTGAACAAACTCCAAATCAGGCATGTTCGTGATTTGTATTGAGCGTGCAGGCTCAACGCTCGAGGACCGTGAAACATCGTAGCAATCTCTACCACGGTCGGCCTACTAGGCTTGGCGCGCTGCGCTGTCTAGACTGTCAGACCTGCGCCGAGCCGACAGGCCCGCCGATCAGCAGGTCGCCTGACCTTCGCGCGATGCCATCCATGGAGCTCGCCGTGCCCGCGTTCATGCGTCGATCAGGTGGTCTCGTCGTCTGCGTACTCAGTTCTTCAAGTGAGACACTATGATGCTTTGCGAACACACCGATTGCGGATTTTCGATCGGCGCGAAGCGCATTTACAGGCGCGCGCCCTGTTCAGCTGAAGCCGACACCAGCGCCTAGTCTGTCCCGCAGTGCCGGTCGACTGATGACAAGATCGGTGAGGTCCAGGTCCGGCCGTCTTGCTGCCAATCGTCTTACAAGTTCACGGGTGCCGTCCACGACAAAGACGCCGCAGTCATAACCGTTCTGCTGCTGTCTTATCGGGGCCTGTTGCAGGTTAGCGTCGAGCCGTCCTGCGAGTTCCGCTGCCGGCCTGTCATTGTATCCCTGGGTGGAGTCATAGTGATAGGCGGCCGGTCCGCCCCAATTGCGGCGATCAACCAACAGCAGCGACCAGTGACTGCCGCGCTGATGTCTATCCGTATTGCTGGCATCGCTTACCGGCAGAAACAGGAAGTCGGCAGTATCATGACGAACCCACCCTAATGCTCGTTCGGCTACCTCCTTGGAGGGGGATCGCAACATTTGGGCTATCAGGGGATCCACGAACCGAGTCCGGGCGGCGAGATCCGGATTGTTCTGCAGCAACTCCTGCGCCAGGAGCTCATAGTCCCGGTGGATATGCTCGTCACCCAGCCACTGCGTGGGGCCCAGCACGGCTTCGCTACGCTGGCCGGAAGAGGCAACGGTAGCCGAGGGGCCGATCTGAGCACCCGGGACGGGAGACGGGCGAGGATGATGGATGACCTGCGCACCGCGGCGTCCTAGCGACCCCAATGGGATCGAGCGGGTCTCACCATTGACGGAGATCTGGGTTGGGCCGCTGGACTGGGGCGGCGGGACCCCGATGTTATCCCGGACATTGCGAAAGAAATCCGGCACCGGCTGACGCCCATCCTGCCAATCCGCGTCGACTCGGTGTCCGATGTCCTCAAGCGCCTGACGTACGCCCGGCCGCCCGACGAGGAACGCGGGTTTATCGGCAGGGCTGAGCACCGGCGCTGACTGAGCATCGTCGCGCATCTGCTGCGGCGTGTAGGGCAGGTCAACGAAAGACTGAAGACCGCGGAAGGTATCTCCCGATTGAGCTGGCGCGTCCGATGGTGCGGTGAAGAGCGGCGGCTTGGCGGCGATCCCACCCACCGGCGCTGACTGAGCATCGTCAAGCATCTGCTGCGGCGTGTACGGCAGATCAACAAAAGACTGAAGACCGCGGAAGGTGTCTGCCGACTGAGCTGGCCCGTCCGATGGTCCGGTGAAGAGCGGCGGTTTGGCGGCAGCCACGCCCGCCGGCGCTGACTGAGCATCGTCAAGCATCTGCTGCGGCGTGTACGGCAGATCAACGAAAGACTGAAGACCGCGGAAGGTGTCTGCCGACTGAGCTGGCCCGTCCGATGGTCCGGTGAAGAGCGGCGGTTTGGCGGCAGCCACGCCCGCCGGCGCTGACTGAGCATCGTCAAGCATCTGCTGCGGCGTGTACGGCAGATCAACGAAAGACTGAAGACCGCGGAAGGTGTCTGCCGACTGAGCTGGCCCGTCCGATGGTCCGGTGAAGAGCGGCGGTTTGGCGGCAGCCACGCCCGCCGGCGCTGACTGAGCATCGTCAAGCATCTGCTGCGGCGTGTACGGCAGATCAACGAAAGACTGAAGACCGCGGAAGGTGTCTGCCGACTGAGCCGGCGCGTCCGATGGTCCGATGAAGAGCGGCGGTCTGGCGGCAGCCCCACCCACCGGCGCTGACTGAGCATCGTCTCTCACTTCCGGCGACGTGTATGGCAGGTCAACGAAAGAGTCGAGGCCTCGGTAGATCGCCGACGACCCCTCTGGTACCGCTTCCGGCGTCGGCCACTCAAAATCGTGAGGCAGGTGCGGCGACCACGTTGAGCTCGACTCCTCACGCCGCGGCTCCCCACCCGCCTGCTCAGGGGAGACGCCCAGCGCTGCGTTCGCCTTGACGAGCCATAGGTAGCTCCGAAGACGATCGAAGCCCATGTCAGCGTTTCGACTGGCTTTTTTAAAGTCCGTGTGATCGTCGTTCAACGACTTTTGCTGCTCACTGGTGCCGGTGAGCCGGCTCACTATGCTCCCTCGCCCGTTCCTCTGGAGCCAAGCACCGAATCTTCGTTGGTTGCCGGCCAGATCTTGAACAACTTTTCTCCGGCTCGTATCCTCGGGTTTGAGCAGGCTCAGCTCTGCCTTTTCCAGGCTATCAATGATGTGGGCGTCATCGGGATAAAGATGCAATGTGGGGGACGGGACAGCATGACCGCGGGGTTTCCGAGACGCACGCGCTCCGGAAACGTGCTCGGCATCGCCGACCTTGCTTAACGCGAACAATAGATGCTCGTCCTTCGGGAACAACTTCTGAGCAAATTCAATGCGCGCAGCGTGGTCTAGCCCGGATATCGAGTAGCCCGCAAGTTTAAGCGCATTGGAAAATCTGCGAAGACTACGATCATGACGAGCAGCGCTGCCCGACGTCATGCCGCTGGCATTAAGCCGCTCTGAGAGGGGCGCGTCTTCCGCTGAGGGGATCGTGCGCGGCCGCCCGCCAGAAGCTCCATAGCTCGGATCATGATACGAACGAAGGATATTCAACCCCTTCTTCATGTCCTCGTCCTTTGGGAAGTAAGTCTTGACGTGACGGACCAAGGACTCGTGGTCCCCCAGAACAATCGTTAGGCGATGAGCGCCAAGATGATTTCCAAGTCGGCGAAGCGCCTGAGTATAGCGCTTAACCGTCTTCGGGTTTGGCTTTTTCTGATCCGCATATTGGGCAATCGCCTTATCGATAGTGCCCCGATGTTCTGCAGAGAGATGGGGATGGTGGTTGCGGCCGCCACCGGAGACAGGACCCGGATCCGGTGGGCGCGCCTCGGCCAAGTGCTGCTCAAAGCCCGCTTGCCCGGCATGGCCGCCCTGGTGCTCTTCCAAGACGGCGTGCTGCACCTGGGACCAAGCGGTTACATTGGATGGATCGGAATTATACGGGTCCACGCCAGCCTCACGTCCAAGAAATCAATTGAGCTGATCTTATCTGGATAGGCTTTCCAGAAGCTGACGAGGCCGTCGCTTGTGGAACAATGCATCGCCACACCCGCAGAGTGAAAATCCCCCCGCGGCTCTCAATCGTCGCAAGCTTCATGGGTTTCAGGACCTACCTTTCTCGCGGTCAATGAAGCTTCCGGGGCATGGGAGCCGAGGACTCGTCATTGCTCTCGTTGCAAAAGCGGCATACGGCGGCGCCACAGGAGCCTTTCCGCGATTCCTTCCTCCTTCATTCGCTCTCTCATCAGCTATCCAAAGTGAGGGTATTGCTCGTGACATCGAGGAGCGCATTGCCTCACTAAAAGTGTTACCGGACGACTTCCCTGTCGTGCCGTATCTCGACGCCGGTTACCGTCGCATGGGTTGGCTAAGAGGTTTATCGGTAAGCGGATAACAATTTGGCAGCGCATTGATCGGGGTGAGATAACGGAACTGCAGAGACTGAGCGATGACAAGAAAGCGAAGGAAGACTGGCATGCGGCCGAGCGATTGTTGGAGAGCGCACTGCCCTTCGAGGTCGTGACACCTCTGAATTACATGCTCAGGCGCTGGCACGATTTCGCCCGCGTCCTCGACGGAGGCAGGATCTGCTTGACCACGGATGGTGTTGAGAAGTCCTTACCTTCAGTTCGTGGCAACTTTTTTTGGTTTTTCCTTCCAGGCAGCCACCATGCGTTCGTAGGCCTGCTCGACGCGTGCGACGTAACCAGCTTCCCGTTCGCGGATTTCTTTGATCCAATAGTCCCGGCCCGGGCCAGCCTTGCCGTAGGCACGGGGAGCCCCAGCCTTCAGAGCCACCTTCCGAAGTTTCATCGCGGTGAACGCTGGCCGCGCGTAAGCGTAGTCCTTCCCGGTCGTCAGGACGTGCCAGATCATGACTGCGAGCTTGCGCGCCGTCGCGACGGCTGCGACCCCGGCCCCGTGCTTTTTCTGCGTGCGGTTTAAAGAATGCTCGCAACGGACCCGGCGCCGTCTTGGCTGACCACGCCGCCTCAACCAGCATCTTGCGGGCGTCACGGTTGCCCTGCATCGAGATCCGGCCATGCCGTGCCGAGTGCTCGCCTGACTGCCGAACCCGCGGAGTCAACCCGAAATAGCTGCTGAGCTTATCCGGCGACGGGAAGCGTGCGATGTCGCCGATGGAGGCCAGTACACTCGATGCGACAACCGAACTCACGCCGGGGATCGTCATCAGCTTGAGAGCCCGTGGATCGTCCAGAGCCTGCTGGGCCACGACTTTGTCGATCCCGCCAGTTGCTTCGTCACGCGTTCGAGTTCCGCGATCAGACGCGGAGCATTGCACGCTCCTCCGAGGAAGAGGCAGACTGTCCAGCCAATGCTGTCCGCGCTTGCCGAAGAGATAGCCCTTGTAGGGCGGAATGAGGTTGGCATGCAGGATAGCCTTCATGCGTCCTTTAATCCGGATGATCTGCGCCAGGACGCCAGCGCGCTCGGCCATCTGGCGCCGGCGGCTGTAGGTGCCCTCGTCAGCAACCCAGACCTCCGGCAAGAAGCCGGCAGCATGCAACTTTGCCAGGGTCGCAGCATCGACCTTGTCCGTTTTGACTCGCGCATAGGCGATCGCCCGAACGAGCCTCGGATTGGCGACCGCCACGCGCTTAACGTGCGGGCGCAGAAGACGTTCGACCGCCGCGCTGTTGCCCGTCACCTCGATGACCACCTCATCCTCGAGGCTGAGTGTCTTGGCGAAGGCGACAAGCCGATCGTGGATGAGATCTACGCGGAGCTGTCGGATTATTGTTCCGTCCTCCAGGATCGCCACCTGGGCGAACGATCGATGGATGTCCATACCAACGATTTGCATGCTTGGTTCTCCTTTGTCTTAGGAGCCAGTGGCTTGCACGACATCTACGGATCCGCGCTCGCAGCGCGGCCGGGCAAGTCGTAGGGGGCGGCCAAGTAACAAAGCGAGCTCACAGCTCATGGTCATGGCGGCCCGCCACCGTTTCGTGCTCCAGCGCCCCTATCCCGGCTTCGACAGACTAATCCGGACGACCAGTCCTCTCCACCGGGTTTGAGCGCTGAAAACATCATGCCCTTTAACAATTGTGCAGAGCGTGCATTGAGAGGCATCGTTTTGGGAAGGTGGAACTGGACCTTCGCCGGCAGCCAGCGCTGCGCCAACCGGGCCGCCATCATGTTGACGGCGATCACGACCTGTCGCCTCAAGAGGTCACCCCCAAGGCTTGGTTCGACCACGTCCTCGCCCGTATCGCCAATCTTCCCGCATCGCGTCTGCACGAATTGCCCTGATCGACAAGTTGTCACTGCATGTCTTTGCAACCGTGCGTCTCTCAGCTGCGCCGCGGACCACCGGAACGGCCAAGATAGCACTTCTCCTCAGAGCGGAGACCGTCGCAATCACGCTGGCCCATCTGCACTATTTGGACCGGCGCCTCGTCGGGCTCGTCATCGGCGAGGGCGCGCCAAGCCGCGCCATCGAGATCGTCATACTGACCACTGTTTAGCGACCACAGAAAGCCGAGCAGGCCAACGAAGCCCAGTGCAAGAGCGAGTGGAACCAGATAGAGTAGGACCTCCATCAGGTTGCCTCGCTCCTTCGCGCCCGCAGCGCATTGAGCATGACCAGCACCGACGAACCTGACATCGCCGCGGCGGCAATCAGCGGCGTCACCAGACCGGCGATCGCAACCGGCACCGCCAGGACATTGTAGACGACAGCGAGCCATAGGTTCTGCCGCATCAGCCGCAGCGCCTCGCGCGAGGTCATAACTGCCGTCATCACGGGCCGAAGACGCTCACCGAGAAAGACCGCATCAGCGACCGCCTGGCTCATGTGAGTGGCCGTAACAGGCGACATCGAGGCATGAGCCGTTGCAAGCGCGGGTGCATCGTTCAAGCCATCGCCGACCATCAGTACCTTGTATCCCTCACCTGTCAGGCTTTCGACCCGGGCGACCTTATCCGTCGGTGAGACGCCGGCGCGCCAATTTTGAATGCCGAGCGTCGCGGCCGTGCGCCGAACTGCTGCCTCGCGATCTCCCGACACGATCTCTACTTCTATCCCAAGGCTCGCGAGGGCTGCGACGACCTCGGGCGCGTCTGGCCGCATGCGTTGGCGGACGGCGAAGACATGCTTGCTGTCGCCGTGGCTAAAGGCGACGATAGAAGCCTCTGGATCACGGCAAAGAGTCTCCTCAACGAGGATGTCAGCGAAACAGAAGGACGGGCGGCCGAGCCGGATCTCCGATCCTTGATAGTACCCCCTAACACCCTGCCCCGGCTCCTCTTCGATATCGGCCAGCGGCTCGCTTGCGCCGGCAGCTCGCGCCACGGCAGCGGCGACCGGATGGCGGCTCGATAATGCAAGCCGGCCCGCCAATTGGACGACATCGTCGGGAATGCTGGCGAAATTGGCGACATCGAGCTCCGGCAATGTCAGCGTTCCGGTCTTGTCGAAGACCACCCGGTTCACTTCCGCTATACGCTCAATCGCATCCCCGGCGTTGAGCAGCACCCCGGACCGGAACAGCGCGCCGGAGGCTACCGTCTGTACCGCGGGTATAGCCAAACCCAGCGCGCAAGGGCAGGTGATAATCAAGACGGCGACCGCCGTGACGATCGCATCATGGAAGGTTGCGCCAGAGGCAAGCCAACCGAGCAACGTCAGGAAGGCAGTTGCATGGACGATCGGTGCATAGAGCCGCGACGCGCGCTCGGCCAGGCGCAGGTAGCGCGAGCGCGCCTGCAGGGCATGATCAAGTAGCCGAGAATTCTCGGCGAGCAGCGTGTCCTCCGAGGTAGCCACCGCGCGGACGCGCAAGGTGCCCGATCGCACCAATGTACCGGCGAACACTGCGCTGCCGGGCGCCACGAGCGCGGGCGAGGTCTCACCCGTAATGAGGCTTTGATCGACCTCAGAGCGGCCCTCGATCACGTCGCCATCGACGGTACAGCATTCGCCGGGTCGCACCAGCACGACGTCCCCCGGTTTGATCGTTGATGCCGGAACTGTTCTGATCTCCGTCGGGCCTATGAACTTCGCGGCGGTCTCCGCCTTGAGCGCGGCAAGATTCCCGGCGAAGGCGCGGGTGCGCCGTCTCATGTTCTGGTCGAGATAGCGGCCTGCGAGCAGGAAGGCGATCAACATGATCGCCGCGTCAAAATATGCATGCTCGGCATGAGCGACAGTCTCGATCAGCGAAGTCGCCAACGCGAGCAAGATGCCGATGCTGATCGGCACGTCCATATTGGCCCGGCGAGCCCGTAGCGCGGTAAAGGCTGAGGAGAGGAACGGCTGCGCCGAATAAGCCGCGGCCGGCAGCACGATCAGCGCGGAGAGCCAGTGAAAGAAGTCGCGCTGCTCGGGCAGCATGTCCGAGACATTGCCGGACCATACCGGGATCGAGAGCATCATCACGTTCATCGCGGCAAAAGCAGCCACGCCCAGCCGCCGCAGCAAGTCCCGCGCCCGCTCCGATTCCAGTGTCTCCGCGTCGTCCCGCTGAAAGGGATATGCCCGATAGCCCAGTTCAGCGAGCCGTTTGATGAACAGCGCTGGATCGAGCGCGCCTGCTTTCCATTCCAGCGCCAGTCGGTTGTCGGCGAGATTCACGCGCGCCGAGATCACGTCCGGAATGCTCGATAGATTGCGCTCGATCTTGCCCATGCAGCCCGCGCAATTGATCCCTTCTACCGCGAGGTCGAGTTGGATGAAGCCCGTTCCTGTCCTCTTCAAATAGTGCGAAAAGTCGACGTCATCCTGCATGCTCATATGCCCTCAGTCCAAGACGATGCGATTTTTCGAAAAAAACATGCGGCGGCCGTCAGTGCCGCCTTCGATCACGAGATCCCACTGCCCGATAGCGACCCCCTCGACGTCCCCGCGGTAGGTTCCAGCACTGCCCTCCGCCACATTGATCGCGCGATCGGCCCGGCGGTCCACCGGCCGCTCGAGCCGGGCCAGGAAATTCATTCCTACGAGAGGCGCGCCTGCGCGATCGCGTGCCTCGATCGCAAGCACCGCCCGGCCATCGGACTGCCGTTGGACATGTACCTGCACCTGCCAGCTTCGCTCGTTCTGCTCCCGCGCCGCCAAGATTTCACGCTGATAGGCGAGGCTCGCGCTGTAGGCGCTGTCAACCTCTGTTCCCGGCAGCGTCGTGATGGCAAAACGCATCATGATCAAATTGGCGCCAATCACGACCGAAAAGAAAGCGAGCATGGCGATCAGGACAAAGCGTCCGGTGATGGGCCGCGCGACTGGAATTGATGCGGTCATTGGCAAGATCCCGTCGGTAATCTTAGGGGAACACGAAGTGGTCCGTTGCGGAGGCGACCTCACCGAGGCCAATGTCAGTGACCCGAAATGTGACCGGCATCGACCGTTCCGACGTGTCGTCGGCCGGGGCGGTCACCAATAAACGCAATTCTGTCGTAGTATCGCGAGCCAAGACAATCGTCGGTCGTTCCACGGTCACAGAATCTACGCCGACGACGTGCACGGACGTTTGAGGTGGCCCATCGATGTCGATTGCAATGACGCGGTCGAAGGCGAGCTTGTTAAGCACGCGTACCGTGTAGCCGTTGCGAATCGAACCATCGCTCAGCCTGACCGCCATCGGATTACGATCGTGCAGCACGTTGACGTCGAGCAGTGTTCTGGACAACAACCCATAAAGCATCATCGCACAGACGACCGAGATCAAAGACGCATATACGATCGTCCGCGGGCGTACCGGCTTGAAGAGCTCCGACTTGCCTTCCATGCGGCGCCTGATATTGATGTCGTTGTCGTAACCGATCAGGCGACCTGCGCGCCCGATCTTCTTCATGACGGCATCGCAGGCGTCGATGCATAGCCCGCACTGGATGCAGGCGAGCTGGGCGCCGTTGCGAATATCGACGCCGGTCGGACAGACCGCCGCGCATTGATTGCAGTCGATGCAGTCTCCGATCTTTTCGCCCCGCGCGCGCAGATCGAATGACTTCTTCAATGAGCAGCGCTGTTCGCCGCGATCGTATTTGTAGGTGACATTGAGTGCCCACTCGTCGGTGAGCGCGGCCTGGATGCGCGGCCAAGGGCACATATACACGCAAACCTGTTCGCGCATGTAGCCGGCCAACAAGTATGTCGTGACGGTCAGAATCCCGATCCAGATATAGGCGATCGCGGGCGCCTGGAATGTCGCCAGATCGCGCACCAATGTATGCGCGTCGACAAAGTAGAGCACCCAGGCACCAGCGGTCCACCAAGCGATCATCAACCAGACCACGTGCTTTAGCACGCGCTTTGCCGCCCGCTCCACTGTCATCGGGCGTGCAGCGGCCCTCAGCCGGTCGCGACGGTCGCCCTCGACCCAGCGCTCTACCGCATAGAACAGATCGGTCCATGCCGTTTGCGGACAGAGATAGCCGCACCAAATACGTCCGCCCAGAGCGTTCATCAAGAATAGTGCCAGCGCGGCAAGCACGAGCAGCCCGGTGACGTAATAAAGCTCCTGCGGCCACAGCTCGATGAAGAAAAAGTAGAACCGCCGGTTCGGAAAATCGAGCAACACCGCCTGGTCGGGGGCGCCTAAGCCACGACGCCAACGCACGAACGGCAGCAAATAGTAGATGCCGAGACACACCACCATCAGCCGCCATTTGATGGTGCGGAAAGTGCCGCAGACGCTCTGCGGATGGACCTTCTTATGAGCCGTATAGAGAGGCCCATCTTCGCCGATCGGCGGATCATCGCGCGAACCAGTCTTGTCCAGGGCTAGCTTCATGGCCGACCTTACATCTGGCACGGGTGACTGACTTAGCCTCGTCGATGGGCCGGTGGCTTCTCGGCTCATCTCATCTATTGTCCACCACCGAGCGAGTGCACATAGACCGCAAGCGCCTTGATCGTGATGGGATCGAACCGCCCGCTCCAGGCCGGCATGATGCCCGCGCGGCCATAGCTGATCGTCTCGATCAGCGTCTCCTCGTCCGAGCCGTACAACCAAATGTGGTCCGTCAGATTCGGCGCGCCGAGCTCCTGGTTGCCTTTGGCGTTCTCGCCATGGCAGGCCGCACAATTGTCGGCAAAGATCCTTGCGCCGGCCGCGGCATCGAAATTGGCGACTGTTGACAGGCCAGACAGCGATCGCACGTAATTCGCTACCGTTGCGATCTCATCTTTCCTGAGGATGCCGTCGCGGCCGAACGCCAGCATTTGCCCCTCATGGGCCTGGGCATGCCCGGACCGTGCGCCGAACTGGATGGTCTGCTGGATCTGATCGAGCGATCCGCCCCACAACCAGTCATCGTCGTTGAGATTGGGATAACCCTTGGCACCCGCGCCGCCGCTGCCATGGCATGGCGCGCAATTGTCTGCGAACACCGTCTTGCCCCGGGCACGGGCCAGTGCCAGCAGGGCCGGGTCCGTCTCGATCTCTGTCAGAGACACTTTGCCGAGAACCGCCATCTTCTCGCCCCGCAGCCTCTCGAGCCCGGCAAGATCGTTGGCGACGCTCGCTCGGGCCGAATAATGAAATACGCCGGTCGTGTAGCTAGAGAGGAGCGGCCAAGCCGGATAGACGACCCAATAGGCGATCGCCCAAAGAATGGTGGCGTAGAAGGTCGAGATCCACCAGCGCGGCAGCGGCGTGTTGAGCTCCTTTATGCCATCCCATTCGTGTCCCGTCGTCGAGCGGCCGGAGATTCGATCGAAGTCATTGCGGTCAGTCATGGTCTGTCAATCCCGGCACAGCGGCAGCGCCGCAGAGTCAAAACGCCGCTTGTTGCTGGGACACAGCGCATAAACAACAACGGCCATGAAGATGCCGACGAACAACGGTGTCCAGAGGGTCACGACGACGCTTGACGCCAGGTTCTCGATGGAAATGACGGCCTTCATCACAAGATCCTTCAGCGCAGATTGGCTTTTTCGTCGTAGATCTTGAAATCGATCAGTGTACCGAGCATCTGCAGGTAGGCGATGAGCGCATCGAGTTCGGTCGGATTGCCAACGGTTCCGTCGAAATTGCGCACAGCCGCCTTCGGATAGCGTTTCTGGAACGAGGCGAGGTCCGCGCTGTCAGGATCGAGCTGGGTCTTCAAGTCAGTGACCGCGTTCTTGATCTGATCTTCGGTATAGGGGACACCGACCGCCCGGCTGGTGCGCAGATGTGCGGCCATGTCGGTCAGGTCGAGCTCGGTGTGCGCCAGCGTCGGGTATCCGGGCATGACCGACCGCGGGACGATGGCCCGGGGATTGGTCAGATGCGTGACGTGCCATTCATCGGAATATTTCGCGCCGACGCGTGCGAGGTCCGGGCCGGTACGCTTCGAGCCCCATTGAAACGGGTGATCATACATGCTCTCGGCGGCCAGCGAGTAATGTCCGTAGCGCTCGACCTCGTCACGCAATGGCCGGATCATCTGCGAGTGACAAACATAGCAGCCTTCGCGTACGTAGATGTTGCGGCCTGCAAGCTCAAGCGGGGTATAAGGTCGTACGCCCTCCACGACTTCGATCGTACTCTTGAGGTAGAACAGCGGCGTGATCTCGACCAGTCCCCCAATCGCGATCACGGCAAGGATGCCTGCGATCAGGATGATCGAGTTCTTCTCAAAGATCTTGTGTCGGTTCCAAAGAGACATGCGATGGCCTATTCCGCGACTTGGAGCGCTCCAGTGTCCTGGATTTGATCGGTTTGCTTTGCATTCACGGTCATCCAGAGATTGGCGGCCATGATCAGCGCACCAATCAGGAACATTGCGCCCCCCACGGCGCGGATGATGTAGAAGGGATGCATAGCCTCGACCGACTCGATGAATGAGTATTCGAGGAAACCTAACGAGGTATAGGCGCGCCACATCAGGCCCTGCAGGACACCAGACACCCACATCGCCGAGATGTAGAGCACGATCCCGATCGAGGCGATCCAGAAGTGCCAGTTGACGAGCTTGAGGCTGTACAGCTCGCGATTCCAAAGCCAGGGAATCAGGCAATAGAGCGCGCCGAACGATACAAATCCTACCCAACCCAGCGCGCCGGAATGCACGTGGCCGACGGTCCAGTCGGTGTAATGACTGAGCGAATTGACGACCTTGATTGCCATGGTCGGGCCCTCAAACGTCGACATGCCATAAAAGGCAACGGAGACCACGAGCATGCGGAGCACCGGGTCTGTGCGCAGCTTGTCCCACGCACCCGAGAGCGTCATCAGGCCGTTGATCATGCCGCCCCATGAAGGCATCCACAGCATGATCGAGAACGTCATGCCCAGAGTCTGCGTCCAATCCGGCAGCGCGGTGTAATGTAGATGGTGAGGGCCCGCCCAGATGTAGAGGAAGATCAGGGCCCAGAAGTGAATGATCGAGAGGCGGTAGGAATAGACCGGGCGCTCGGCTCTCTTCGGAATGAAGTAGTACATGATCGCCAGAAAGCCGGCGGTCAGGAAGAAACCGACCGCATTGTGACCGTACCACCACTGAAACATGGCGTCCTGCACACCGCCCCAGGCGACGTAGGATTTCGAACCGAACACGGAGACCGGTAATGCGGGATTGTTGCCCAGGTGGAGCACCGCAATGGTGAGGATGAAAGCGAGATAGAACCAGTTGGCGACGAAAATGTGCGGCTCTTTCCTTTTCACCAATGTCGCCAGGAACACAATGAGATAAGTGACCCAGACGATGGTGAGCCAGAGATCGGCGTACCATTCGGGCTCGGCGTATTCCTTCGACTGGGTAGCGCCGAGCAAATAGCCGGTGCCCGCGATCAAGATGAAAAAATTATAGCCAACTACCACGAACCACGGCGCAAGATCGCCGGCGAGGCGCGTGCGACAGGTCTTCTGCACGACGTAGAAGGAGGTCGCGATAAGCACGTTTCCGCCGAACGCAAAGATCACGGCCGATGTATGCAGCGGGCGGAGTCGGCCGAAGCTCGTCCAAGGCAGATCAAAATTCAGTGCGGGCCATGCAAGTTGCGAGGCGATAAAAACGCCGACCGAAAAGCCTGCGATGCCCCAGAACATCGCCATCACTGAGGCGAATTTGATCGGAGCGAGATTGTAATTCGGCCTCCCGTTGATCTGCGCCGGCGGCAATAGCGCCGGGCGTTCATAGTAGCGATTGAGGATAACGCTTGCGGCGGCCAGACTGGCGGCGGAAGCGAGCAATGCGTGGAAGCTAAATGCAGAATCGTGCCCCATCGCCCCCGCGAAATAGCAAACATAGGCAGAAACAGCGAATACCGACATTAGGCCTGCTTCACCCATGGTCATGGATTTCGAGGCGAGGGATGGGCTTGTCATGTCTTGGCCTTTTTTGAAAGCGGCGCTTGCCAGGAGATCACATTTTCCGGGGACGGGGCGATCGAGCGCGATCAGTTGCCCAAACGCTGCGGAACGCTGCCGATCTCACGCGCGAGCGCGCGCAGAGTATGTTCGTTAGGACAGCCTTTGAGGGGATTTACAGACTTATGCCGCTCGAGGTCGGCCGCGCAGCGGATCTTGGTCTGACACAGGCCGCATACCCGCTGCAAATCGCGCAACACGTCTCCATGGCAGGCGGCCAGCGCACTCTCGGAAAAGCCGGCAAGTGCGAGGCGCTTGTTTAAGAGTTCAGGAGAGCCCGGACTTTGCGCCATCTTTCGAAAGTCGGACGTGGATAGATTAAGTTCACGCGCGATCGCGTCGAGGTCGTGCGCACCCAAATAGGCCAGTTCGGCTGTCCGGGACAGGTTCGCCCGCAACCGGGTGAGCAAATTCTTGAACCCCCAAGGGCGACCGACAAATCCAGATTGGCTAACCATGTGTCATACCCCTCAAAGCAGCCATAGCTGCCGGCGGCAGACTTGTTTTTGACATGCATCAAATAGGACCCGTCCGTGGGAGAAAATCGTCGATCCAGATCGCCCCTGCTGGACGACGATGCGCTGCAACGAGCCCGCAGCGCCGCAGGCCGGCAAATGTCGGGGAAGTCTACAAGGGTGTCGCGGACAAGAGGGCCGCCTGCTCAATTGGCGACAACATCGCGAGCTATTTTTCTCGATCGACGCTCGAAGACGCTTGTAAGAATCGTGCCTGGATTGGCGGATTGTCTCTACGATCAAAATTCGCGGACTTCCCAGGCCGAGCTCAGGCTAACCACCCCACGCCGGGGGCAATGCAGGCGGGGTTCGAAGCTCCATCGCATCAGCGAAGATGGTCCAATCACGGACACCTTTTTGCTTGCAGAAATCGGTTTCGGCCTGCTGTGCAGCAGCACTCAGCGAGGCTGCATGCACCCGGAACGCAGCCTGACAGGCACGATGCTCGTGGCCGGTATCGTCGCAAACGGTCTTGATGAACCGAACGTTAAATGAAGGCATGATACTCTCTTCCTGTCGTTTGCTTATCTTGCATTCTGCCATCCGTGCCAGGCGAGTGTTTGATTTGTCTCAAGTGGCACCCAAAAAAAGATTGTCGCTCCATCGAGATGCGAGCGCTTTTTCGTCCCGGAGAAGCTGCAAATCACCAAGCGTCCAGGCTTGCCGGATCACATCTGGTTGAGGTGGCTCAGGAACAGCAGCTTCTCGTCTTCTCATGCCTTGGGCCGGCAGAGTTGGAGGCGCTGATCCAGAAAATTCTCAAGAGACGGTTGGGGGCAGAATGGACCGCTACGCCTGCGATGGCGATTATCGATCAATTCCAACTTCAATCGCCGGCAATGTGGAAGCTTGTGAAGCCGCGAACGTTGCATGATGCTAGGTGGCTCACAAGGCATTCCCGACAGCTCTGGCTGATTGCGAGGCAGCAGGCAAAGGCATTTCTGACCAGCGCCGGCGACCGAGGCTACCGGCGGCGAGAACTGGCCCCACGTAAGCAAATGAGGCGAACCGGCCTCATCTCGCTCCTGATGGTCCACCCTGCCGCCGCAACGGCAAAGCCGATGGTCAGGATGGCCCCAGCCAGGGTTTCGATAAGCCCAGGGTTAGAGACTTGTGCGCCATAGCCGATGGCTGCGATCAGCGTGGGCAAGACCAACGATAATGTGAGGCGAGCAATCAACTTACCATCTCCATCGCGATTCTCGCAGCTCAAAGACACGCGTTGTCATGGTGCAATGCCCGTGCGCTGCGCACATTGCGCGTCCTACATTTTGATTTCCATCAAACCCGCTACACGCTGGCGTGTTGTGTGGATCGCGCGGCCCTGCCGAATGACCCGGTTTAGCACGTTTTACCGGCAACGCACTGGCAGCGGCCTCTCGCCCTCGCCCCGTTCTAGACGCGCATCAGCTTCCTTTTGACCTGCATCAATACTGCGGTGGCCGCTTGCGGATAGAAACGACCTTCCAGTCAAGCTCAGACACATGGCAGATAGAAAGACTTGGCGCCCCATCAACTTTTCGTACCCAAATACCGCCGAGTGAGCTCAAGGACTGCTGGCGGACGCACCCGAGCGAGTTGCACCCGGTCACCTGCGCCGCGTGTGACGCTGGCCACTTCATCGACCCGCGAATCGGCGCGATGCACGGGCCGAGCACAGCTGGCCCATCTGAATGCCATCAAGCGAATTCCGCCGTCATACCGTTCCCACAGGGACTCGCCAGACTCACAAGAGCGCACTCGACGGCATCAAGACTCCGCGCCCCACGCTGACTTCGTAGGACGGGGAAACTTCCGACCGACAAAGGATATCCGACATGACAGACCACGGCGACAAATGTCCCGCCGCGGGCACGCTTGCAGGAACGGCAGTCCCCTCCGGCTGCTCTCCAACAGCAATCAATACCAACCGGCGCTGGCTTCAACTGGCCCGGTTCGACTCGACCGGATCCCGGGGGCTGTTTCGCAGCCCTAATACTTCGGTAGGCGATCGGATCACCTCCCAGCACGACCCGATCGGCAGCGCCACGCCCCCAAGCACCTGGACCGCAACGGGCGTGATCGAGACCATGCGCCGCTCGGGCGAGATCAGCCTGAGCCTTTTGGCGCAGAGCGATCTCGCCCGTAGTATTCGAAAGGTTGCCTGATTTTGTCAGTCAGCGGCGATGATGACCGTCCAGGATCTATTGGCGACTTGACGTGGGAGCGCATTGAAACGGCGCCCTTTGACCGGGAGTTGGAGATCGCGGTGATCGAGGGTAGTGCCATTCACCGGTTGGTCTTTCCCTGCCGCCGGATCTTCGGCGGCTGGATCAAGGCCACGACCGGAGAGCACGTCGCTGTGCAGCCCACGCACTGGCGCATCTGGCCGAGATAGCGGCGGCTGCCTTGCACAACAGGTAGCGCAACGAAACGCGGCTGCATCCGGTCGCCTCACATAGACAAACTATGTACAGTCGATCGAATGAGAGGTTTGCCAGGAAACATGTCCGACCACATCTGGTACCGCTATGGTTCAGCCGCGGCGGCCGCCGCGCTGGCGCTTGTGCTTCGCGGGGCGCTGGATCCGTATCTTCAGGACCGCACATTCACGATCATCTACCTTCCAGTCATCATTTTTGCCGCTTTCGCTGGCGGCCGCGGAGCGGCCATCTTCGCTACACTGCTTTGCCTCATCATCAGCGCGGCATGTCTTGGGAAAAACCTCATCTCCGATCCTGCAAACATGATCGAAATAGCCGGATTCGCGGTACTTGGCCCCGTGCTCGGCTTCATGGGCGATCGGCTGCGGCGAGAATCAAAGCAGGCGCGGTACCGGCAAGCCCATCTGCAGTCGATCCTGGACACCGTACCAGAAGCCATGATCGTGATTGACGAGAAGGGACTCATTCGCTCGTTCAGCGCCGCGGCAGTGCGTTTATTCGGTTGGTCTCCGGACGAAGTGGTCGGAGCGAATGTATCCAGGTTGATGCCACAGCCCTACCGTGCCGAGCATGACCGCTACATTGAACGCTATCTGACTACCGGAGGGCGGCGCATCATCGGCATCGACCGTATCGTGGTCGGCGAGCGAAGCGACGGCTCGACCTTTCCGATGGAGCTCGCCGTCGGTGAGGCCAAAGTGCGCGGCGAACGATTCTTTACCGGTTTCATCCGAGACCTCACCGAACGGCGAGCGCAGGAACGCCGATTGCAGGAACTGCAATCTGAGCTCGTGCACGTCTCGCGGTTGACCGCCATGGGTGAGATGGCCTCGTCTATTGCCCACGAGATCAACCAACCGCTCTCCGCAATCACAAACTACATGCGCGGCGCCAAGATGCTGCTGGCGTCAGACAAGCCGGACGCCAACCGTATTGGTGATGCCATCGAACATGCCACCCAGCAAGCTCTGCGTGCCGGCGATATCATCAAGCGCCTGCGAGAATTCGTCGCCAAAGGCGAGACGGAGCACACAATGGAGAATCCGCTCACCCTGCTTGAAGAGGCGGTCGCTCTGGCCTTGCTCGGCGCCAAGGAGCAAGGCGTGCGGGTGACGATCCGCAGCGATCGCGATCTGCCATCGATGATCGTGGACAAGATCCAGATCCAGCAGGTCGCGCTGAACCTGATACGAAACGCGATCGAGGCGATGGCCTCCAGCCCGCGTCGCGAATTGACCGTCGGAGTTGCCAAAGTCGACGGCCTCGCCAGGTTTACCGTTGCCGATACGGGCTCTGGCATCAGCCCTGATATAGCCGACCGCCTGTTCCAGCCCTTCGTCACGACCAAAGAGCATGGCATGGGTGTGGGACTATCAATCTGCCGGACGATCATCGAGTCCCATGGCGGCCACATCGCTGTGGAAGCCAACCCGCGCGGCGGCACGGTTTTTCAGTTTACCCTGCCGTTTGCGGAAGCTAATGAAGAAGCATGACCATGCGGCGCATTCTTGTGATCGACGATGACGCCGCGATGCGGGACTCGCTCGCGTTTCTGCTTGATGTTAGAGGCTTCTGCGTGGCACCCTATGAGACGGCGAGCGGCTTTCTCAGTGACGCCGCGAGCGGTCCGGTTGACTGCATTGTGTCGGACATCCGCATGCCGGGCATGAGCGGCCTGGAACTGGTCCGCAAACTGAAGGCCGATCGCGTCGACTGTCCCGTCATCCTGATAACTGGTCATGGCGACGTAACGCTGGCAGTCGAAGCGATGAAAGCGGGTGCGGTCGACTTCATCGAGAAGCCCTTCGAAGACGAGGTGCTATTGCGTGCGATCAATAGCGCCTTGGAAGCAAGGCCAACCGAGCTAGCGGACGATGCGGCGAAACTGCGGGCGGAAGCCCGCCTGGCAGAACTCTCGTCGCGCGAGCGTGATGTCCTGCAGGGACTACTGGCCGGCAAGATCAACAAGGTGATCGCCCATGATCTTGGTATCAGCCCGAGAACGGTCGAGGTTTACCGGGCGAACGTCATGGCCAAGACCAATGTTCGCAGCATGTCTGAGTTGATGCGAATAGCCATCGCCGCCGGACTCTAGAACATCGCAAGGGACGGAACGTCCTATCAAGCATCGAGCTGTCCGCTTCAACTGAACAGATCGCACGAGCAGGTCATGTTCCTGATGCGCAGGAGCTTCAAATCGACTGCCGATTCTTTGCAGGGTGTAAATTGTGCAACACAGGCGAGTACTATTCCTGGCCGTGGACTATCATGAGGCCCGCTTCTTGCCAGTTTGATCGTGCTCAAGAACGTTCAGCGGCGGTATATGAAGCGGATCATTTGAGGTCTCGGATTCTCCGAGGCGCAGGTCTTTGACTTCGGAGAACGACAATGCTCGGGAACATACTGGTCCACCTTCCGACGGAGCTCCCGGTGCGGGCTGCAATCAACGGATCGATTTCGTTCGCGCTGAGCACCGGCGCGCATCTTGACGTTGTAGCCATCGGCTACGAGAGAACCATTATTCCGCTTCTTGCAATGGGCGTAACGGCAGTTACTGCTGTTTTCGATGTCGAGCAGGCGCGTGCGTTGGAGCGGGCCGAAGCAGCACTTCATATCTTCGACATACAGGCGCGGACTGCCGGCATTTCCTATACGAGTCGTGCGCTGAGCGCGATTCCAGCAGACGCGCGCCGCATCATCTGCGCAAGCGCGCGAGTCCACGACATGACCATCGTTACACAGCCTCAGAGCGGCTACGATAGTTACGACAATTTTATACCTAGCGAGATTCTTTTCCAGGCTGGTGGGCCAGTTCTGTACCTGCCACCTACTTTCCACGGCGCCTTCTCGATCAGACGAGTAGGGATTTGCTGGGACGGCAGCCGCCGTGCGGCGCGTGCGCTGCACGACGCGAGGCCACTTTTGTGTAAAGCCGATGCCCTCACCATCATTGCGACCACCGCTCCGGACAAGGTCCCGGCAGAGAGTTCCACCGCGCATCTGGGAGAGTACCTTGCAAAATCGGGACTTCCTGCGAAGGTCGTGTCACTTCCGACAACGCGAGCAGCGCGGCGCGCCCTCCTGTCGCTTGCGGCCGACGAAGGCCTCGACCTGTTGGTAATGGGGGGATATGGTCGCTCTCGGCTGCAGGAGAGGCTGCTTGGCGCCTCCATGCGGCATATGCTTCGTGCGATCAGCATCCCAGTCCTGATGTCACATTGAGAGCAAAAGGATCGAACGGGCGCATGTTGCCGGGATGCGGAATGCCGTCTCGACGGCGTCACCGGCATTCGACAGCCGCCCGAGCTCAACTTCAGGTTGAATCGCGGTCTCCTCCAACTGTAAAATTGCAGAAGTGCGGCAAGACCGGATGTTGAGCCGTTGAGCTGTATGATCCCCCCAATTGCAGTCCACATGCGCATATCAAGTGATGACGGGCGCCTCGTCCGGGCCATCGAGCGTACATCGATTGGATCACCTCGCCTTGTCAGATTCCCCGGTCGACCGGTCCTGGGTCAGCGTCACCGTGACGAAAGAAACTTTCGGCTGCGGGCCGAAACTTGCGTCGCGCAATCAGGAGGCCGCCGGCGCCCGTTTCAAGACAATCTTCGTATAGCTACGTGTAAATACGTAGGGGTTGTTACTTAGGTAAAACATCCGGATTTCACAATTCGTCCGGAGCGACCAATCTATCTCATCGACATTCGACGCATAGAGTTCGCCATGTACGCCCCGGCTGCCAGCTTTACTGAGAACAGCCCCCATCCGAACAGCGACTTGCGTGGGCAATCTGACGTTCGTGGACCGTTTGGTATGATTGCTACACCGATGAAGTTCACTCGCAATAGCGAGATCTACGGCGAGGACGAAGCAGCCGAATACCTTTATCAGGTAGTGTCGGGTGCTGTGCGAACCTACAAGGTTTCCGAAGACGGTCGTCGTCAAATCGGCGCTTTTTATCTGCCCGGTGAGATCTTTGGCTTTGAGGCCGAAGAATGCCACATCTCTTCGGCTGAAGCGATCTGCGAGACGCAACTGCTGATGGTGAAGCGTACCGCTGTCATTTTTCGCGGCAGTCACGAGAGGGATCTCGCAAGGCAACTTTGGGAGGCGATGGCGCTTGAGCTACGCCGTTTTCAGGAACATTCGATGCTCCTGATCAGCAGCGCAGAAGAGCGGGTTACCACGTTCCTTCTCGATATATCTCGCCGCACGACGAAGAACGCTGCCATCGAGTTGCCCATGTCGCGGCAGGATGTTGCAGATTACCTTGGCTTGACGATTGAGACCGTGTCGCGCACCTTTACCCAGCTTGAGCAGAACGGAGCGATCGTGCTGCGGAGTTCACGCCGAGTCGAGCTCAAAGACAAACTGTCCATCCGCTTTGCGCAGAGCTTCGGCTAAGGCGATTTGCGCCAGCTTTCGACGGCGCACTCCTTCTATACGCCGAGCAGTGTCGGCAAATACAGCGCAGAAAGAGCTCGAAGTGCGGCTTGGGCGATCTGGCACAAATCGCCGCTAGCTTACATTTCCTCCATGGAGCACCGCAATGGTCATCGATCGCCTGCTTCGAGAGCATCGCAATATTGATCTGCTTCTGATCGCCCTTCAACGCGAATTGGAGATTTTTGAGCAAGGACATCGTCCGGACTATGAGGTGATCCGCGCGATTATCAGCTATTTCGAGGTTTACCCGGCGGTGTATCATCATCCGCAGGAAGACTTGATCTTTTCCAGGCTCAAGACGCGCGCCCCGGATGCGGCTGCAATGGTGGGTGATCTTGCCCATGAGCATCAGGAAGTCATCGACCGCTTGCACCACTTCGCTCGGGCCATTGATGGCGTCCTGGCCGACCGCGAAGTCCTTCGACAAGACGTCGGCAACATCGTGCGCGACTTTATAGTACGCGAGCGGCACCACATGATGTGGGAAGAACGAGACTTCTTCCCTGCCGCCGTTGCGGCTTTATCGGCTCAGGATTGGAGCGAAGTCGCCTCCGCACTCACCGATCACGGTGATCCGCTATTTTGCGAGACAGCTGAAGCAGCGTCAGACGCGCTAAGAGCGCATATTCTACAATTGGAAAAAGAAGCTGAGGCCGAACGGAGCGCACTTGCGTTTTCGAGCGCGTTGGCCGGCAACCCGCGACACAATGCGGAGAGGGATGGACCACATTGATCGCTGCCGCTTTTCGGCAGGAAAGTGGACATCATTTCATGGGACTCGAAAATGAAGATCGTCTCGCCGGCTCTCAGGTTACGAACAGGCGATCTGCCTCTGAGCCCAACGATCGTTTGTTTCAACTGGTGGCACAAGCGGCATGGCCGAACCTTAAAACGGTCAGATTCAAACGTAATCGGCAGTGATCGTAACAGGCTCGACCATACCGCATTGGTATCGCGCGAAACGGGCATTTCTCATCTCTGCGAGCCGATGGAGACGCGCGATAGCGGCCAGGCGGGTGCGGCGAAACAATCTCCCTCCGCAAGCCTTGCCTGCACGGGCTGAATTCGTGGGCTCGGGGCCGGTTCGGATCGCGGCACGCCGTCGCGAGATACCGCAGATCCCGGAACGTTCGCTCTGAACAGCAGAGCTTGGGGATGTCAATTTCGATAAAGATCCGTTTGCTGCTTCGTTTCGTCTCGTTCTCGCTCGATTTGACCATGATGAGCCATGGGAGGTGCATTGCCAAGGAGGTTCATTCCTGCAGTGCGACCGCTTCATCACAATTCAAAGCATGATGTATGCGCGGCGGGCATGACCTACCGGCCGGCCCATAAGTAACTGCGATATTTGAGGCAGCGCAAAGCTTACCATGCATCTGTCTGATAATCGGGCGCCCAGAGAGCGAGAGAGGCATCCCAATGCGACCGGACCTAGCACAATCCTACGGGCAGCACCGACTACCGCGCTACACCAGCTATCCGAGCGCCCCTCATTTCTCAGCGTCAGTTCGGGAGGTCGACTATCAAGCTTGGCTCAAGTCTCTCGACGGCCGACG
Source organism: Bradyrhizobium sp. USDA 4011 (assembly GCF_054063415.1). Lineage (NCBI taxonomy): Bacteria > Pseudomonadati > Pseudomonadota > Alphaproteobacteria > Hyphomicrobiales > Nitrobacteraceae > Bradyrhizobium > Bradyrhizobium sp. USDA 4011. The sequence goes on along the minus strand of NZ_JBSSGG010000001.1, from coordinate 6,358,354 downwards.
GTCCGCCTCGATCTACGTGCACGTGCCATTTTGCCGAAGCATGTGTTGGTACTGCGGCTGCCATACATCTGTCACGAAACGCGACGATCCGATCGCGATCTATGCAGCTGGACTGCGCACTGAAGCCTACCTCGTTGCAGAGGTCATTGGCCAACGACAGCCAATCTCTCATATCCACTTCGGCGGTGGCACGCCAACGATCATGACACCTGAAACATTCGCCGATTTGGTCGGTTCGTTGCGTTATTCGTTCGCCGTCCTGCCTGATGCCGAGATCGCCGTGGAGATCGACCCCCGCATGTTAAGCAATCCGATGGCGGAAGCCCTGGGCTATAGCGGGGTCAACCGGGCAAGCCTTGGCGTGCAGAGCTTCGACCCGGTCGTCCAGCAGGCCATCAACCGCCCGCAGAGCTTCGAACAGACCGCAATTTCGGTCGAGCGGTTACGCCACGCCGGCATTTGCCGGATCAATTTCGACCTGCTGTATGGGCTGCCCCGACAGACGGTCGATTCGTGCCTGGATACCGTCGGCAAATGCCTCGAGTTGCATCCGGACCGGTTTTCCGCCTTTGGTTACGCACACGTTCCGACCTTCAAGAAGCATCAACGCAAGATCGACGAATCCACTCTGCCCGACAGCGTCGAGCGCTACCTCCAATCCGAAATGGTAGCTCACACTTTGCTTGACGCTGGGTACGTACGTGTAGGCCTCGATCACTTCGCCCTGCCGCATGATAATCTCGCTGTGGCGGCGAAGCAAAGCAGGTTGCGCCGCAATTTCCAGGGATATACTGACGATTGCGCAGGCGCCCTTATTGGCCTCGGTGCCACCGCCATCGGCCGCCTGCAGCAGGGGTTCGTCGCGAATGCTATCTCGACAGGGGATTACCTCGCTCGCATCACCGAGGATCGGCTCGCGACGGCGAAGGGCTATTTACTGACCGATGATGATCGCTACCGGGCGGAGATCATCGAGCGAATTATGTGCGACATGACAATCGATCTCTCGGAGACGTCTCGCCGTCACGGCATGGATCCGGATTCGGCCGTTGTCGATCATTCCCGGCTTGACAGCCTTATCGCAGATGGCGCCGTCGTGGTCGACAATGGCCGGCTTTCCGTAGTCGACGGCGCCCGGTTCCTGGTCCGGTGCGTCGCCTCAGCCTTCGACGCTCACCTTGCTCGGTGCGGGGCTACGCACAGCCCGGCGGTCTGATCGTGTGAACGGCGGACTTACCACTCCAGCGCCCCCGCACTTCGGTCACCAGTGAACTGGCTTATGCGCGGTTCGGACCGCCCCCCGTGATCGTGGAGCGTCCGATTTGTCCGCCACTTTCACGGTCGCGCGTCGATCCGCTTCTGTAATCCGATCCCGGCCGTCAAGCCCCCGCTGGGTGGCTCAGACTTTCTTTTTTGGGCTGACCGCCGCGGGCGCTAAAGCCTGAACGACTCGGCATTCGGCGATGCGCCCACCCTTGCAGGAGGCCAGCGTGTCGCGCAGCTCCCGGCGCAGTCGCCTTAGGGCTTTGATTTTTCGTTCAGTTGTCTCCAGGTGGCGCGCCACGAGCTGGTCCACTTCTTCGCACGGCCGCTCACCATGGGCGGCCAGCTTCAGGAGTTCGCGCACTTCCTCGATCGAGAATCCGAGCTCCCGCGTGCGACGGATGAAGCCAAGCCGTCGCAGGTGCTCGGCCGCATAGCTGCGGTAATTGCCCGTCGTTCGGCTTGGTTCGGGCAGAAGACCAATCTTCTCGTAGTACCGGATCGTTTCGATCTTCGTATCGGTGGCTCTGCCCAATTGCCCTATCGTCAGCGTATCCATGCCTTGACCCTATAGCGACTACAGGGTCCAAATATAAGCCAGACACCCATTGAACGACAGGCCAATCATGAGCGCGCATTGTTGTGGACATCATCACGAAGACCCGGGCGCTAATCCGCTCCAGCAAGCTATGTACCGGCGGGTTTTGTGGTTGGTGCTGGCAATCAACGCCGCGATGTTCAGCGTCGAGATCGGCGCCGGGCTTGCCGCCGGTTCAACCGCGCTCCAGGCCGATGCGGTGGACTTCCTTGGCGACGCCGCCAACTACGCGATCAGCCTGTTCGTGGTCGGCATGGCCTTGCGCTACAGGGCAATCGCGGCGCTCGCGAAAGGCGCGACGATGGCACTCTTCGGAACCTGGGTGCTCGGGACTACGGCGTGGCATGTCTACGCCGGCACGCTTCCACATGCCCTTACCATGGGCGGCGTCGGACTGGCCGCGCTCGTCGCCAATGCTGCCTCCTTCTGGTTGCTATGGCAGCACCGTATGGGCGACGCCAACATGCGCTCGGCTTGGATCTGCACGCGCAACGATGTTCTTGGCAATCTGGCGGTACTCATCGCAGCGGCCGGCGTCTTCGGGACCGGCACTGGATGGCCGGATGTAATGGTGGCCGCGGTGATGGCTATGCTCGCTCTGCAAGGGGCTGTGACGGTTATTCGACAGGCCCAGTCCGAGCTTCGGTCTACCCCCAAATGGTCACCGTTGACGGTTATCCGGCGCTGACAAGACGTTCGGTTTTGCTCAGGGAGACGAAGCATGGGTTGGCGACACACCTCAGTGTTCATTCTGGTGACGTTGCTGTTCGCGGCAAATGCTCGGGCCGGAGACAAAGAGCCGACCGCGATCATTGAACTTGGCCCCGTTGGCGAATGGGGGCTGCCAGGCCCATCCACCTACGGCCCGTCGCTTGCCGTCGAGTTTACGCCCATCAAGGACTGGCTCGAGATCGAAGTCGGCGCTGCTCGCATGTTCCACGGTGGCCGTGGCGAATGGGATACGGACATTCTCTTCAAGAAGCCCTTCACTCTGTCCGACAAGGTCGAGTTCATGGTAGGCGTCGGACCCCAATGGACGTTCTCACGGGAGGGCACCCAGACTGGCGTTGAGTTCGCACTTGACTTTATGTTCTGGCCCACCGCGGATCGAAAGTTTGGCTGGTTCGTCGAGCCTGCCTACAGCTACTCCTTCAGCCGCGGGCACGAGCAATCGCTCAGCACCACCGTCGGATTGCTGATTCCGATACCTTGATCAAAGAGGGGTGTTTTCAGGCGGCCCCGCCCTTCGGTTGGTCACGATCTACTCGCGGGCACGTGCCCGCGACCGGAGCCACGAAGCGTCTCCGCCCTTCGGGGTGACGATCGTTGCCGCTTACTGCGTCTGCCTGGTCCACGCTTCTGTCCGGAGTCGACCGGGAACGGCACGCTCCATGATGGGGTCCGGCGAGGTGAGGTCGTCCAAGCTCACAGCGCGTGCTGAATGCGAACATCGCACAGGGATCGAAACGGACTGACCTTCCCCACGTCCTTGGCAGAGCAGAATGCTACGCCGGAACGATCTCTACGCTAGTACTGCGGTTGGCGATTGGCCGAATCTGAAGTTCGTACCGTCAGCCCACATTCGGTGCATGATGATAGCCAACTTCCGGGCTACCGCCACGCATGCCTTCTTCGCGCCGACTTTCTTGGCGAGCTTTACGCTCCACGCTCGCAGTACGGACCACTTTTTGGCAATCCGCAGATGCGAGTTCGCCGCCTCGTAGAGGGCGTGCCGCATCAGCTTATCTCCGCACTTGCTGACATGACCCGAACGGTCGATCTCTCCAGACTGATAGACACGAGGCGTCAAACCGAGATGTGCGGCCACCGACCTTGGAATCCTTAAATCGCTTCGGATCGTCTATGGTGGCTTTGAAAGAAAGGCTCACGATCGGTCCTACGCCGGAGACGGTCATCAAACGACTGCAGACATCATCCTTGCGCGCCAGGAGCAAAGCTGACGGTCCAGCAAGGCCTTCATTGTCCGCATCGTGTTTCGTGCCTCGAGCAGCGGCGCAATGGCCATTTGAAATTCTGGCGCATCAGCCAGCAGGGCTTCGACCTTCGCGGTGAAACGCGCGCGATGGATGAGGCCAAGCTTGAGGCCGTGGACCTGCAACAATCCGCGAATGGTGCCTTCAATTGCCAACATATGATCGACGAACTTGCGGCGTGCAATCAATGTGGTCCTGAGTATCTGCGATGCCCTGCTTTTGACATGCACCGGCCTGTAGTGTCCGATCCGCATCATATCGGCGATACCACGCGCGTCGCTACGATCAACTTTATTCGGTCGCGAAGACAAAAATCTCTGCGCATGGCGGGTCTCAATGCAGATCATCCGAAAACCAGTCTCGACCAGCGCGCCATAAGCCATTCGGACAACGGGCAGGCTTCGATGCCGACGAGCGTAATACGCTCTTGCCATCGTGTCAGGGCTTTCACTATCGCTGCTGGTTCGGTCTCGGTTTTTGCTTCCCAGACCGCCGAGCCATCAGCCTCGACGACACAAATCGAAGTGGTCTTCAGCGAAACATCCAGTCCAACAAATAGGGCCATCGCGCTTCTCCTTTGCTGGATCGAATCAATCCCAACACAGTGTATCGAGAGGCCGGGATCGGACTACCCAGCTCATGCATTCCAAACAGAGTTCCAAACCTGCGCCATTGAGTGGAACCGGACAGCGACTGCCTGCGCAGTGATCAACAAGAAGCCACTCATGCATTGGCTGCTTGAGTAATTTTTGCGGTCGCGTTTGCTCGTATGGTCGCGCCGATCCAGCGGCGAGAAACCGTTAATTGCACTTCGCCTCGGTCGGTACGAGACGGCCGGGCGTCGCCATCAGCAGTCTTTGCTCGGCTCGGCAAACCCTTGTGAAGGTGCTCATCGCAGGCAAACCTCGGTTTAGTCTTCCGATACTCGACTACATCGGTCGCATACCACAGCATGATTGAGCTATGCTGAGCCGTGCTTTAACTCGGGTTCAGATTTACGGCGAATGTCCTCGCCGGCAATCGGACCATCGGCTGTCCTCCCTCCGCCGATGGAAGTCGGCGATGTTCAGCGTCGCTCCTCTCAGACTTAACTTTCGCCCGGCCTGCTAGGCCGGGCTTTTTTCTGTCGTGCAAGCTCGGTCGAGATGATCGAAAGCGCAACGCCCTATGAGCGGATCAGCGCCCTGGAGGAGAGAGCCAAGCGCAGGATCAACGACTTGGCCGATCAGATGCCGCGCGCAGTTGCCGGGCGGCGGCGACCATGTTGATCAGCGCCGGGCGAACCTCCTCCCATTTGCGCGTCTTCAGGCCACAGTCCGGATTGACCCAGAGCTGCGAATCCTGCAACCGCTGCCGAGCCAATGCCATCAGCTCCTTCATTTCCCCTACCTCGGGAATGCGTGGAGAATGGATGTCGTACACGCCCGGCCCGATCTGATTGGGATATTTGTAGTTCCTGAACGCGTCGAGCAGTTCCATCTTCGAACGCGACGTCTCGATCGAGATGACATCCGCATCCATTGCAGCAATGGCGTCGATGATGTCATTGAACTCAGAATAGCACATATGCGTATGAATCTGGGTTTGATCTGCAACGCCTGATGAGCAAATGCGGAAGCTGTCGACGGCCCATTGAAGGTAGGCCGCCCACTCCGATCGACGCAACGGCAATCCTTCGCGGAGGGCAGCTTCGTCGATCTGGATCATGCTCGCACCGGCTATCTCGAGATCGCGGACTTCGTCGCGTATCGCCAGTGCGATCTGCCGGCAGACCTCGCCTCTTGGAATATCATCGCGAACAAACGACCAGTTCAAGATCGTTACTGGCCCGGTCAACATCGCCTTCACCGGCTTGCTGGTCAGTGATTGCGCGTAGAGCCACCAATCCACAGTGATCGGTTTTGGCCGCGAAACATCTCCGAATAGGATCGGTGGCCTGACACAGCGCGAGCCATAGGATTGCACCCAACCATTCCTGGTGAATGCGAATCCGGCGAGTTTCTCGCCGAAGTACTGCACCATGTCATTGCGCTCAAACTCGCCGTGCACGAGCACGTCCAGACCAATATCCTCCTGCCAACGCAGAGCGCGCGCAGTCTCCTCCTTGAGGAATTTGTCGTACTTCTCGTCGCTCATGGCGCCTTGCGAATGTGTCGCGCGGGCATTACGGACCTCTGGGGTTTGCGGGAAGGATCCGATCGTCGTGGTGGGAAAGGCAGGTAGTCTAAAGCGCTTGCGTTGGATCTCGGCTCGACGGACAAATGGGCTGGCGCGCCGGCGCATGGCCTCGTCGATCGCTCGCATCCGCACCGCAAGATTGGCATCACGGATCTTTGGTGAAGTCCGACGGCCAGTCACGGCCGACTGCGATTCAGCAAGACTTTGAGCAACATTCTGATCACCCGCGAGTGCCCGCGCCAGGATCGCAAGCTCACGCATCTTCTGTACCGAAAAGGCAAGCCAACTCTTGAGATCGGATGCAAGTCCGGTCTCGAGTTCAACATCGACGGGCACATGGAGCAGCGAGCAGGACGGAGCGATCTGAACACGATCCCTGCCTAGCTTCGCAATGGCGGGATCCAGTTGCTGGCGGAGCGCCGACAGGTTCGACCGCCAAACATTTCGTCCGTCGACGACGCCGAGGGACATGACGAGATCACTTCGCCGAGCAGCAATGATCCGGTCCAACAGGTTCGGTGCGCGAACCAAATCCACGTGCAGTCCGGCAACGGGCATGTTCAAAGCTGTGTCCAGATTATCGCCGAGATCGCCGAAATAGGTCGCGACCATAATCTTGACGTTTGGTACTTCCCTGGCGAGCCGATCATAGACGTGCAGCAAAGATCTTCGCGTCCCCTCCTCCAGATCCAGGACCAGGCAGGGCTCGTCGCATTGAACCCAGTTTGCTCCCCTTTTGCCTAGTTCTTGCAGAACCTCGATGTAGACCGGTAATAGCTCATCCAGGAGTGACAGCGGCTGGAACGCAGGATCCGGACTCTTGCCAAGCTTCAAGAATGTGACCGGCCCGATCAGGACAGGGCGCGTCTGGAACCCCAGGGCCTTGGCTTCCTCATACTCCTCGATAGGCTTGCGAGAGGATAGGCGGAACGTCTGTCCCCGATGAAATTCAGGAACCATGTAGTGGTAGTTGGTGTCGAACCACTTGGTCATCTCCTGTGCGGGCGCGCCAAATCCGCCCGATCCGTGGCTGCAACTGGTATTCTGGCGATCGCATTGTGAACCGCGCGCCATGTCGAAGTACGTCTTGAGCGAAACCGATTCGATTTCCGACGCGTAGACTTCCGGGATGGCACCAACCATGACAGAGGTGTCGAGCACTTGGTCGTACAACGAAAAATCGTTGGACGGAATGACGGTGACACCGAGGGATTTTTGGCGAGCCCAGTTCGCAGCACGCAGGCCAGCTGCGTCCTCGAGCAATTGCTGTTCGCTGATTGCGCCGGTCCAGTAACTTTCAAGCGCGCGTTTGAGCTCGCGTCTCGGACCGATCCGAGGCGTTCCAAGCGTGGCAACCGGAAGGGAGAGAAGAGACATAGCGCTAACCCCGTAGTTGGGGGCAAAGGCGTTGGCGGACGCAAGCAGGATCGCCCCAGCGGCGGCGGCTTGGCGCACCACCGGGACACCCCGCCCGTGGACGTATATGTGGTCGAGGCAGGTCTCCTGGCTCGCGGGTCATCGCTGCTGTCCGGCCTTCCCGAAGCTGTACGGGCTTCAGTGACTTTGTTGGACAGCGGCTCGTCGCTTACAGTTGCGGGGGCAGCGCCGGCATGTTCACCGGCTTCCCTCTTAGCTCCGAATCCAGCGGGAGCGGAGAACCTCTACGATTTGGATTATCGGCAAGAGACCTCTTCCGTCAACCTCTAAGATGACTCTCTCACGTCACTGCCGCCATCATCAGTGATTCAAATGACCATTTAACGTCGAAAGTTGACCACGGTTGGAAGCCCCTCCAATAGATGCACTCTCCAATGTATGTGACGAAAGAATTGTCGAAGGCGCAAGTCACGGCGCTTCGAGTGGCATTTCGGTCTCTCGGCAGTCAAGAACCGCGCCAGGGACAAAACACCTGCGAAAACTCCATCGGGCATACCGGGCGCGCATATTGATCTGCGAACCAACCAATCCTGGTAGGCGATTTGCGGTCTCTGATGCCGATAATACTCGGGCATGCATATCGATTCACCTCAACGAACACCGGGATGCCCGCAATGACAACGGCTGTTCGGAGCGCCGTCGGCGTCCTTGCTGTCACCGCCTTTGCGGTCGGCCCGTTCGGGTGGCCTGGTAAGAGCGTTCATGAATCAATCCGTCAGACAGATGCTCTCGAGAATGTTGAGCAACTCGAGAGAAAGCTAGCGTGACTTGATCGTTTCTCGCTTGCCGGCTGTCGCGACTGGAAACGGCTCATCCAACCATGAATGCGGCGCCGAGGCAGCTGGATTGAGCAGACCGCAACATCGTGCGCGTAGGTAGAAACGCGCGCACCCTATCATCCGCCTGCCTGAGAACGCGCTTCTGACGATTCCACACGCCCGGCGGTGATGAGCGATTTTTGCTTATCATCAAATTACGAGCCGATAGCGATCGCAGGCGTTCGGGTGACCACACCGAACCAGACGGTTCAACAGCCCTCCAAAGTGCTTCCCGATTTCTCATCCGTAAATCGGCAGCGGCCTTCACTTGGCCCTCGAAGATCGGCGCGACAAAAACTGAACAAGCCCGAGCGGATCGGCTGAATGGAAACATAGAAACGAGCGTAGGTCGGAAAGCCGACAAACACTGCACGAATCTGGCGCGATTTGCCGGCTATTTCCTGGCACGAAGGATGCAAGCTCAAGGGTGCCCAGGCTTCTCCCCCTGGGCAGGTCCAGCACGGCAAATTGGGGTTGTAGCTGGCCCACTGAAGTTAGCGGCGCGTGACTCGAGTGGACAGACAGCGCCTGCTCGCGCGGGACATCGGCGGTGCCCGCGCCACGTTGCCGCTAACTTCTTCAATCGAGCATAGCATCGAGGGCTGCCGCTTTGACGTGTGGATGAAAAACCGATGGTCCGGCCGTTATGAAGAGAATGTCTGCAAGAGGCGTGCTTTGTCTCTGTCAATCGCTAGTTTTCCTTGCTGGGCTGGTTGCGACGGGCAACACTGCGCGAGCCGGCGAAAGCGCGCTTGTCGAACGAGTCAAGTCAACCTGGCGAGCGCGAGACGGTGAGACAATCGAGCACATTGTCTCCAAAGTTTCGAAAGTGGCGCAATTCGTCCCTCGAAACTGGGGAATCGCCGAAGGCATCGACCACACTGAGTATGTTTACCTTTCCTGGACCAGGCATCAGGATAACAGATCAGACGAACATTACGTTATTACATGGAAGGTCGGGACCGACGGAAAGATTGAAGTTGCGTCTCCCTATGCAAAGGCTATCGAATTCGGCTGGCGCGCCCTGGCGCTTTCACTCATCGCCAGTGAAGTCACCGACGGCGAAAAAGACGCAAACCTTCGTTTTCTGCATGATCCGGTCAATTTCAACTTTGTCACGACCGCGCAAGGCAAGCTCGGCGATCTGCTCCGACGCGGCCGCTGTCACATCATCGAACCTGTAGTCGTGGATTACGTTGAGGCGGCGAATGACAAGCCGACCGAGAAAGCGGACCGGTGGCGCGTTCTGCTGTTGGTGAACTGCAACATACCAGGCCCCCGCCACTTCACCCAAAATGGGGTCATCACCTTCGACAAGCGCGAGGGACACGATTGGGAGCCGCAATCTTTCCTTGCCAAAAGGATTGCGACTTTTCCTCCGGCGTCCTGGTTCCATCATATAGATCAAAATGAACGGTCACATAGATCAAAATGAAGACGCCTTTGGAAGGGGGTGCGAAGGGCCTCGACAACTGATCAGGATGGTAGCGGTACTCATGAGCGCTGAGCGCCTCGGCCGCACAGCAAGATCCATCCGCCGGAAAATTTACGCGTCCCAGCTATGCCAGTAGGAGGCGGGTGCTCTCCGGCCCGCAAGCCGCAATGGGGACAGCCAGGCATCAGGATGCCTCTTGCCCCAACAGTAGCCGCGATAGTAGTCGCGGCGGAACTGGTGCAAAAAGATACATCCGCGCTCTCGCCGGCGCACCACGTGTTATCCTTCACGGATCAGGCGAGGAGATGCTGAGGCCAGGCCCGATCCGGCGAGCGCGCAGCGCATCGCGCGACCAACAAGAACCCGTGGGAGCGAGTGCAGCGACGAGACCGGTTTAAGAGGCCCCCCCGGGAACGGGGCAGTGATAGCGACGCCGGCATCCTCGATGGCGGCGGGACCCTTTCCCGAGTGCCCCCGGCGAGGAGTTCCGCAGCCTTGCTGCGAGGATCGAAGATCGAATTGAGCCTGATCTAAACTTCCTCGCGCGCATTCGTCTGCACGTCATAGATCTTGATTTGAAGCGTGGGAAAACGCTTCTTTAGTTCTGCTCCACCAGCCCGGGCGCCGTCCCTGGTTGCGAATTCGGCTTTGAGTCGGCCGTCCACTTCAAGCGCGTAAGAAGAGACCAGCAATTCAGGAGTGGCCATCACCATTTCAGTCCCATTGTCAGCGAGGCGGTTGAACATGATGACTAGCGTGAGTCGCCTAAGCCCTGCCAGAGCTAACTGCCGCAATGCCCTGAGTGCCGACACTTGCTGTGGATTGATTCATCGCTCTGAAATGGCATGCAGATCGCCACTCGCAACAATGCGGGGACGCCTCGGCACCGCAAGCCCGCAAAGCCGGCTGTCATTCCGCACGGTCGCGATTCTGCCGAGCTTTGCGCTTTCTTCATTCATCGAAGGCCAGCTAGGCGTTGTGGAAGTCATTTCGCGCGCAGCGTTTCGGGGCGGATATAAGGTCGCGGAGACGGGCCACCGTGTGAGTGAAGCATGGTGGCCTTGTACCGTAGGACCAAGCGGGGAGCCCGATCTCTTTTGAGCAGTCACTTTTATCGTGCCTTGTCCAGACTTCCGCTTTCCTCACCATGATGAACCGCGCACAGTCCTGTCGAACGATAGCAATCAAAAGAGGCTTAGCAACGCCGCTTCTTCCGCTCGGCGGCGAAGGCGACCACCCGCCCCGCTTCTTCCGAGCCTTTAGAGGTATGGCGTGCCAAGCGCCGTATTCCTGGTCGCGAGTCGAGGGCTGAAATATGCGGGATCTCTTCCTCAGGTCCAGAGCGGGAGACACGTCCGGGGAGAGGGAAGTGAACTGGAGATGCCAGAAGCACATCGAAAAATGCTCCCAAAGAAAACTCTTGAATCTCACCCAACGTCAGGTCGTAGGCTGAACTATATGCAAGCTTCCACAAAAGCATCGTCGAACGATGCAGACCAGATGACGTATCTGTGCAGTCAAGCAGTCGGCTGTGACGACACCGGATCGCTGCGATTTTGTGAGTCGATGAACCAAGAGCGAAAGGATATTAGGATGAAGTACCGCGTAATGATGGCAGCATTGCTCGCTATCATCGCGTCTCCTGTTTGCGCGGCGAAACTGAGCGGTGCTCCCCAGATCCTCGACGCCAATACGATAGAGATCGAGCAAACGCGAATTCGGCTCTCGGGTATCGAGGCCCCCGAGACTGATCAGATTTGCCTGGATGCTCATGGCCGGAAATGGGCCTGCGGGGTAGCGGCTCGCGACGCCCTTATCGACTACTCGAAAGGACGAATATGGGATTGTCAGACCGCAGGAGTAGACAAGTACGGCAGGTCTCTCGGCAGTTGCTTCATCGAGGGCCAGGACGTGAACGCCTGGATGGTAAGCTCCGGTTGGGCACTGTCATCCAAGCCATCCGCCCATGTTTACGTCATCAATGAGGTGGCGGCGAGCAATGCCTTTGCCGGCCTGTGGTCGGGGGCATTCATCACCCCCTGGGACTGGCGCCGCCGCAACAAGAGCACGATCATTGTCGGCGTGAGCTCGGTGCCGAACGAGGCCCAGGAACTCCTGCTCGGATCCGCTCTGCTATCTGACCCACCCTCGCCCGACTGTCTGATAAAGGGCACCGTCGACCGTAACGGCGAGCGCACGTATCACTCTCCTGGGCAACTCAGCTACGGACAAATCGACATGACGAAGAAACCGGCTGAACGCTGGTTCTGCAGCGAAAACGAGGCCGAAGCCATCGGGTGGCATAGATCCGCGCGATAGAGGTCCTCCCCATGCATGCAAACCACTCACAGGGCACTCCCTATCCGACCGAGGTCGCGCCTTCGCGCCGCTCGCTGTTGCTGTTCGCTATTTCGGCATTTGTCGTGCCGTTTGCCGGCAACATTGTCGACGCGAAGCAAGCAACAACGCCGCCGAAGCCGGATAACCGGCTCTCGCCCGATGCTGCGCTGAAGCGGCTGATGGAGGGTAACGATCGTTATGTGCAGAGCGTGTCGCGAATGCGCGATCTGGAACGGGAGCGCCGACTTTTAGTCGATGGCCAGAATCCATATGCGGCGGTTCTGAGCTGCGCCGATTCGCGAGTAGCGCCCGAGCTTGCCTTCGACAGCGGACTTGGTGATTTATTCGTATGCCGCCTCGCCGGTAACTTCGTCAACGATGACACGCTAGCTAGCCTGGAGTATGCGGTTGCCGTACTGAACACGCCGTTGATCCTGGTACTCGGTCACGATCGCTGCGGCGCGATAGACGCCACGATCAACTCGCTTGACGAAGGCAAGCCGGCGCCGGGACATATTCGCTCCATCGTCAGCGCGCTCGCGCCTGCCGTAAGAGGGTCGCGCCACAAACCAGGTGACAGCTCTGCCGATGTGATCCAGCAGAATGTGATCGATAACGTCAATAAGCTCAAATCCGCCAGCCCGATCCTGAACCCGGCTGTTGAGCAGAAAACACTAAAGATCGTCGGCGGTCTATATCGTCTCGAAACGGGCAGGGTCGACGTATTGGGCTGACGCTGGTCCGTTCGCGCGATCGCCCAGCCGGTCTGCCCTGCCCCCCTCAATCGACTGACACAACATTCGCAGGTCCATCGGGCGCATCAAGTACACCGGACGTGATCCGCTTCACGATTGTCATAGCTTCGGGATAATGTTTTGCGCGGTCTCCTGATATTGGTCACATTCTTCGTACGTATGTTGGCAACGCGCGGTCCAGCACCAGGAATCTCGATATCGCGGCCGATGTTGATCATTATCGCTGTCTGGAACAGCGTTGCGACGGCCACTCAGATTCAGCCGCTGCCATCGCCGCCCGTGGAGAGGCTATCCTTCGCGTAAATGTTTTTGTGGCCTTATGGTGCGTTCGAAGACGATGCCGACGGCGATTTCACGGAACTGGTCCATGCCGACGCTTCGGCGGCTCCTGACGCCGCGATCCGCCTGGGGCCGATGCTGTCCACCCGCTGGCGGCACGCGACAGCCCATTGCTGAGCTATGAACAGTCGACATAGTTGGAACCGAATGACCGCAAGACTGTAGCGGCCGGCTCCGCTGGTTCTATCCCGGCGTCTCTCATCCAACCCGCCTGAGCCTAACGAACCCTCGCTCCATTAATTCTGCATTGTAAGCTCGGCCATTGAGGGCAATGGTTGTTATGTTGTTTGGACTAGGCATGAAGCCCGTTTCCTGCAGCTTCTCGATTAGGGCTGGGGGCGGCCACTGCTCCGGAATCGGGAAACCTCTACGCGACGTCTCGAAGATAAATGCTCCGAAATCTGGTAGCCCCGCCGGCTCGGCTCCAATATTTTGGTCCTCCGGAGGGTTATGAATGAAACGCACGCCGCTAAAGGGGTCCATCGCGGCCGTATGGCGATGCCCTTTGATCTCATAGGTCATACTCGGCTGGTCGGCGTCAGGCAGGAGACCCAAGTGGTTCAGTCTCTCGACATTTGCCGCGGAGGGGATTGGGTGCCGTGGGAAAACTTGTGGGGAACGGCGAATGAGACATCGTATGCCGTCTCCTCCGGCACGGCGGACGATGGCCCGGGTTCATTGATGATCCGACTAAACAGATCATGATCCTCTTGTGTCCAGGCGTACTCTCCTGGAGACCCTGGGGATCCGCCGCCGTTGATCTCAATGAAATCCATACAGCTCTCCTCTGTCTTAATCTCTTGCAGATCCGCCCCGTGCCACCGGTTCCGTCTAGGCGGCTCGGCATCGAGAGAGAAAGTCTATGCTAAGAGGCTTTGGCTTTCGAGAAGCTGGCGAGTTTCGGGGAGATTGAGCGCACCGGCACACGCGGCGGTCGTGGATCACAGGAAAGGTGATGTCTCGGGTCCAGGCCCGAGCTTAGGTCGATAAGTCCAAGCGAACGACCTACAATCATCGACCTTAGGCCATCGAGAAAGGGGCGGGGTGCCATCCTAAACCTTGCTGCAATCCCTCCCGTGGACGGGAGCTCCACTGCGACATGGGTCGATCCGGCGATCGGTCGGCATGCTGTTTGATGCTCAGTAAGCCTTCAATATCGAACGGGCTCAGGAAGCCACACGAGGCGGATCGTCCGGCCTTGGCGATCAAGCAGGGCTGAAGATTACATAAAGGAGAATTGCCACGACGATGGCTGTCCAGCCCACCGATGATAGGAAAAGTGCTACTCGCGTCGGCATGTGTCGGTCTCTCATGTATCAGTCGACGAGGAGGCCGCCAGTGTTGGAACCGCAGCCTCGTCGAATTTGTGTTGAGCTCACGTGCGCCGCATAAAGCGGCACTAATGCGTAAGGACATCGTGATCACCGATCGGAGAGGAACGATTTGCACGCGCCAGAGCATCCCTCGGATATCGTTTACCGATCCGGATATCGGCCTCACGTCATGATTTTGCGACGTCACCGTACCCCTCACCCCAAGTCTCTTCGACCAACGCATCAATCATATCGGATACATCATCTTGCCCGACATTAAGCGTCAGCGAGATCCGCAACCTTGCCGTTCCCACAGGCACTGTTGGTGGCCGTATGCCGCGGATATCAAAGCCGCGCGCCTGCAGTGCAGCGGCGAGCCGCATCGCGCGGGCGTTGTCACCCACGATGTAAGGAACGATCTGTGAGCTCGAACGGATCGGGCGGCCGCACATGGCGAACTGCCGATGCGCAAAATCGACAAGATCGGTCAGGCGTTGCTGCCGATCAGGCTCCTCCTGTAGGATCAAGAGCGCTTCCCGAGCAGCGACAGCCATCAGGGGCGATGGCGCGGTGGCGAAAATGAATGGACGGCACCGATTGACCATGAAATCGCGCAATACGCCGGAAGCGGTAACAAGCGCGCCCTCCGTCCCCAACGCCTTCCCGCAGGTGTGGACCACCAGGATATCTTCGCGACCCTCATAGGGCGCGGTGAGCCCCCGTCCCTGGTCGCCGTAAACACCTGTGGCATGAGCCTCGTCCACGACCAAGAACGCCTCGTAGCGCTCGGCGATTGCGACCAGATCCTTGAGGGGCGCGAAGTCGCCGTCCATACTGTACAGGCTCTCCACCACGATCCACACGCGTCCCCTTCCGCCCTTGGCGCGCCAGTCGCCAATCGTATCGTCGACCGACTGCAGGTCATTATGAGCGCTTATCCGGAACTCGGCTCGGCCCGCTCGTACGCCTTCATGAATACTGGCGTGCACGAGCGAATCGAGAATAAGCAGATCGCCCCGCTGCGGCAGCGTTGTCAAAAGAGCGAAATTTGCGATGTAACCGCCGCCGAAGAACAGCGCTGTCTCAGCGTGGAAGAACCGCGCCGCCTCCGCTTCAAGAGCTTCGTGCTCCTCACAATTGCCGCGCAGGAGCCGTGACCCACCAGCACCGATCGGCGTGCCGGCATCGAGCGCCGTGAGCAGCGCCTTCTTCATACGCGGCGGGCTCGCCAGCGCCAGATAATCGTTCGAAGCAAAATCAGTTCCTGCGCGCGGCTTCAGGCCGCGCAGCCGATCGTCTTCTTTCAAGGCTTGCAGGGCCGCGACATAGCCATTAAGCGGCGTGTTCATTGATCAATTTCCTGCCGCCCCGCAGCAGGGCTGCGATCAATCGGTTCTTCGTGGCACAGATCTCGGCTTTTGTCACCGACACGCGAGTCGATTCGCAAGCAGATCGAGGCGCGCAGGCCGAAGAAGCACCGCGCCTCCAGCCCGCCGGTCACGGACTGCCGTCCAGAGAAAACAAGCCTCATACTTGGCTCAATCACGACTCTGACCGTCGCGACCAAGTGCACCAGGATCGCTCAGCGGCGCCCCCAATCGCACGCCCTTGACTTTGTTCCACAACATGAGTCAGCAAGCAGGACGAGCATGGCGACCCGATTCTCAACATGCCCGCTCTTGCCGGTGATGCCGACGCTGCTCACTTGGATGCCAAAGTCACGCGGAGACATCTGCGCCCTTCCGTTTGTCCGCACCTAAAGGTCCTCCCCGAACGGCCGCTGAGAGAGTGCATACGGACATTCTGCCCTCGCGTAGCTATTTGGCAGATTGGGCACCCTCATGCGCGCGCAAAGTCTGTACAGAACGGACAAACTCGCGCGCGTTCAGCGAGCGTGATCTAATTGCATCATAAGCGCACGCTCCGTACCCCCCCCCCAACGATCGCGACATCACTCCCAATTTCGGCGCATCAAGTGACGACCTCCTTTGCGCGCCTCGCGGCACCCGCACCAGCGTTGCGGCGCGGCCAATCTCACGATAGTTATTTGACCGATTTGCAACACAAGCTTCGGGTCATCCATGATTCGTCACATCGTCTTGTTCTCAGCCATAGATGCGACTCACATCGATGAGATCATCGAAGGCCTGGCGGTTCTTACCACAATTCCACATGCGCGCCGGCTCGAGATCGCGCGCAATCGCAAGACCGACCGCTTCGATAACGATATCGATATCGTGGTCTATGCCGAGTTTGACAACGAGACGGAACTCGCAGCTTACAAGGCGCATGGCCTGTACCAGGAGGCAATCAGGCTGGTACGGCCACTTCGGGAGCTGCGCTTTGCGGCCGACTACGATGTGTCCACAGATTTGCGCTTCGCCGCGATTGGAGGAGTGATTCAGCTTAGCCGGCGTGCCGCGTCCACGTGCGGGCGTTAACCCGACAGTCGATAGCAAGAGCCTGCGGAATCCAAGGGAGCGGCTCTCTCATTGGAACGGAGATCATCATCGGAGCGCACGCGAGGCCAATAATCGTTCGGTGACTAATCGTTCAATGCACGTATGGAACGGGTCGAGCCTGTCACTGCATTGTCAGTCTGGCGGATCGACCGCATCTTACGTTTCTCGATAGACCAGAGCAGCAAGAGAATATCGCCTAGCTGAACGTACGTTTCATACCGTGGCCTGCCTTGCGTGCGATCGAACGGGCTGTCGTCGCCGTCATGATGCTTACCCCTATTGTCTCACCGGCTCAAACGCCTGACCTCTGGCGGAGCTTGCTTTCGCCACCGCCCTCCCCAGTTGGAGATGAACCCGAACATACGCATTTGAACTGGATCGAGTCACGCCAGATCAGCGGATCGATGCGATCTGGCAGCGGACGGCTGTCTCAAGTTCGATAAACTTGCTTGATGATTTCGTTTCGCGCCTATGTTCTGCACCGCACTTAACCGGAACTCGCCGCGCTCTATGGCTTGCACAGCGTCGATGGACGACTCCTCCACATAGGGGAGCCCGACGATTTCGCCGCCACCAGCGTCTGCCGACAGTGGTGATATTCCGTGTGATTATCCGCGAGCGTCTTCTTGATTTCGTATCGCGAAACAGTGGACGGACTTCTGAAGGCGAAGGCGCCCATCGCGGTTCAAGCCGCCATCAGTCGCGACCTTCGTGGCTCCACTGGCGTCGTAGCCCGCCAAATATCTGCGATCCTCGGCATTCGGGTTAGATAAAGAACACGCGCGCGCCAACCGGCCACGCCCGTTGTTCTCCAATCGGACTTGCTCCAATTTCCCAACCCGCACCTCCCGAAAGGATATCAACCACTCCGAGGACGCCCATAACATCACGGACAAAGAATATGTTGGGAGCAGAGTTGGTCTGCAATGCGCCGCTTTCACCGTTGGCCTGCCGTCTTAAGATGCGCCAGATATCTGCCAACACCGTGGCGTAGATCGAAATTTCTTCTTGCGGCTTTACCTCGTGAACCACCGCTCCCTTGGGATGAGCTCCATCAAAAACAGGCACTCAAAGGCCGATTTCAAGCGACCCGTGGGGACAACTTGCATTTAAACATCGCGCTCAGTGAAGATAATGATGCGATCAAATGCGTCTCGTTGGCTCGTTGGCGAAAATCGACGAAAATCGAGCAGGAACAGGAACATGGTCAGTCATTTCTACCGACTGCTTTACCGATTCCGCATGCGCGCGTATACCGAAGCACTGTTTCGGCGTAGCAGGCACGAGAAGCAGGAAAAACTCTGGCTGCAGTGCAGCCTGATGCGCCTTGGGAGCGAACTACGGCAATCCGAGCACTGGTCCAGTGCAGCGGTTCGGCCAGTCCAGGACGCGGCCGAAGCTATCGGTAGCTCCATCTGAGGACGCGGCAACTCGCCCTGCCGAGAACAGCGCGTTACGGCAGCAACAAGCGGCGCTGATGGCCGTGGATCAACGTGCACAACAGCATGAACAGACGCGACCAGCACCGACAGGAGGAAGTCATCGTTGAGATGGTCGTGCTGTTGGACGGAGCGGGCGCGTCGCGGGTATCACGGCCACTTGCCATCAACCTGCACCGCATCACCGCATGCGCTATTCCGCGCTGACCGGCTCTCGCTTGCCAACACCGGTCGCGGGCCCGAGCCGTACGGTCGGATCGCGCCCCAGCTTCGGCTTCAGCTGCGCTAGTTCAATAAAGTCGTCCGCTTGCCGCCGAAGCTCGTCTGCGATCATCGCCGGCTGGATCGCAATGGTGGAGATGACGGTGACACTGACGCCGCGGCGCTGCACCGCTTCAACCAACGAGCGGAAGTCGCCGTCACCAGAGAATCGGACCATCTGATCGATATGCTCCGCGAGTTCCATGGCATCGACTACAAGCTCGATGTTCATGTTGCCCTTCACCTTACGCCGGCCGCTGGTATCGAGGAATTCCTTGGTTGCCTTGGTGACGACAGTGTAGCCGTTGTAGTCCAGCCAATCGATGAGCGGCCGGATCGACGAATACTCCTGATCCTCAGCAATCGTCGTGTAATAGAACGCCCGCAGCAGCGGGCCCCGCCTCCGATACTCCTCGAGCAGGCGCTTGTAGTCGATCTCGAAGCCAAGCGCCTTGGAGGTAGCGTGGAGGTTTGGACCGTCGATAAAGAGGGCAAGCTTTTCGACTCGGGACATTCCTGCTCCAACCTCCAAAATGGATGCGCGGGGCAGCGCAGGCCATGGACTGTCCGTCTGCAAGGAAAGCTGGAGGGTTGGCAGCCAAGGGCTGCCTTCCAATAACCCGGAACGAGCTTTATGTCGAACTCATGCACCGCGGCTCTCCTGTTTCATCCACTTCATGTCATCGGTTCAAGGATCAAGCGGAGGCACCCCAGCTCTGGCCGGCCAAAACCGCAGCAAAGCAGATGGTCTCATGACAATGTCATGTCTGGCGCCTCCCCCCGCTTGGAATTCTGACCCAGCAATTACGTTCACTCTCAGCACTTTTCGCCAGGTCACGTGCGGTTATCTCAGATCGCGGTGGCGATTTCCGTTCCGCTTATCCTTACGCTCAACGGCCTTCGTACAAGCCGCAGCGTGGATTGCAATTCTGCACCTGCGCCCAGCGTTTCGACCTATCCGCTAGACAAGCTGGATCTCGCACGTGAGCCCGGTGCAGGCAAGCATCAGAGGCCGGCTGGTCCGCGGCTGAGGTCTATTTCAGCTCGTTCGCCTCGCGCCGTGTCCGCTTGATGACACAGTGACTGGAACCAGACACAGAGCGCGAACGCATTCTGCTGACGCAGTTCGTGCCATGCGATCTCGCCCCGTGCAAACACAGCCGGCGGACCATGTTTGATGGCACGTCGATTGCTGGGGAAGTGGTAAGGGATCCGCGGGTTCGACCGCGCCAAGTCAGGAATTGACGACGTGGGCTGGAGTGGCCCGCCGCCAAGTGTGAAAAATCGCCAGTCGAGAAGACATGCCAAGATATGCGCTGACGTCAGCGCTCGCAGTGCAGCTGAGTTGGATGGATCTCGCCGCCGCATATGGTTTGATTTGCCGCTTCGGCTTCAATGACAATGCCGAGGCCACATCTTGGCCAGCTTTCACGGCCCTCAAGACCGCCTTAGACCCAATCCGTTCGGGATGTCGCTTGGAGAGGAGACTGCCTGCAATTCGATCACGATCGATATCAACGCAATCGACGATCTTCTCCGGCTGGAATCAATCCGGCCCCCCCATGCGTGCGCAATCCGCATCAATCACGCTGGTGCGCCCCTGATCGTCTCAAGACACCGAGGACAAAAATGAACACGCCGCCAGAGATGATCGCGCCAGAAACCGATGTTTCGGCAGCGACGAGGGATAATCTGTCGCCGCTGCTGGCCGATATCCGCGCGCGTCGGAACGAGTTCGCCCGCGCGCAGAAGCTTCCAGACGACATCATCGACGCTTTCAAGCGCGCTGGCGTCTACAGGGCTATGGCCGCCAAGCGCTTCGGCGGCGAGGAGCGAACGCCGGCCGATTTTTGTCGCCTGATCGAGCGCATTTCCGAAGCGGACGGATCGGCAGGTTGGGTCGCCAGCTTCGGTGACGGAGCTTGCTATCTCTCCGCTCTTCCAGACGACACGCTTTGCGAAGT
This sequence comes from Bradyrhizobium sp. USDA 4011, assembly GCF_054063415.1. Lineage (NCBI taxonomy): Bacteria > Pseudomonadati > Pseudomonadota > Alphaproteobacteria > Hyphomicrobiales > Nitrobacteraceae > Bradyrhizobium > Bradyrhizobium sp. USDA 4011. The sequence continues at coordinate 6,337,758 of NZ_JBSSGG010000001.1, read as the reverse complement.
ATACGCAAATGGACCTGACGTGGTGTACGCAGGTGCGGTTTTCCCGCTCCAGACCGCCAAGCGAAGCGCCGACGGGTTTGTCGTGAACGGCGTGTGGCCATTCGCCAGCGGCTCACCGGGAGCGGAGCTGATAGGCGTTGGGATCACTGTGGAGGATGATCCAACAGGTGGTCTTGCACGTGTAGCCGTGATGCCGGCCGAGAAGGTGAAAATCCGTCCCAATTGGGACGTCATCGGCCTGCAAGGCACCGGCAGCCATGACGTCGTTGTCGACGATGTCATTGTGCCGGAGAAGTGGACCCTCATCCGCGGCGGTCCGCCGACACTCGACGGGCCGATCTACCGTTATCCGCCGGTGGCTTTCGCTGCGCAGGCGCATGCGATTGTCGGCATCGGTATTGCGCGCTCCGCGCTAGACGAGGTAGTCGCCATGGCCCGAAGCCGCGCCTCGATTACTGGAGCGCCCGTGATGGCGGAGCGCGGCTACATCCAACTGGAGGTGGCCAGAGCCGAAGCCATGCTGCGCTCCGCTCGCTCTTTCTTCTATGATGCAACCGAGGAGCTATGGAAGGAAGCGTTGAAGGGAGCGGTCCGAGCGAACACGACGACGCTGATGCGGCTCGCCGCGACCAACGCCGCCCGACAGAGCGCTGAGGTCTGCAAGATCGCGAGCGGTCTCGCCGGAACCGGGTCGCTCTATACGACGAGCAACCTGGCGCGCGCGATGTGCGACAGTTTCGTGGTTGCCCAGCACGCCGCTTTAAACGAAGGCACGCTTCAGAGCGCCGGCCGCCTCTTGCTCGGAAGTCCAGCACCGCCGGGCTTTCCATGAAGTCGTATTCACGGGAATCCGCACGGCCCGCATCAACGGATCGTCGGACCCGCGTCATGATGCGGGAACGCACAGCATCGATCCCGCGCGATCGCGCCAAATCTAGCCGCCTCTGCGCTTGGCCACTGCTATACAGATCAAAGTGGATCAGAACGCCCATGCGAGCGAGTAGATACCAAATCGAAGACACGTCAACAGGCTACGGGAACAGTCCGCGTGTCTCCTTTGCACCGCGTACCCGCTCCACACCAATGGCCATAGCAGCAGTGCGATTGGAAACCCCGTCCCGCTTGCTTCGCGACAACACCCGATCAAACGCCCGGTCCAATATCTGATACTCCCGACGCATGACCTCTTCCTCCTCCCAGAACAATTGCTGAAGGTCCTGCACCCATTCGAAATAACTAACCACCACACCTCCAGCGTTGCACAGAATATCCGGGATCACAAACAACTCTTTCTGGCGTTTTTCGAGAACTCGATCGGCTTCTGGCGTGGTCGGACCATTGGCTCCTTCAGCTAGTATTCGGCAACGCAGGTTGCCTGCCAATTTGTCGTTGATCACCCGTTCAACCGCGGCCGGAACAAGTATGTCGCAATGCAATGCGAGCATCTCCATCGAATCGAAAGCGAGCTCACTGGAATAACCGATCAAGCTGCCGTGCCAGGCGGTATGCCTGACCAGCTCGGGAATATCGAGACCCGAGGGCCGGTAGAGCGCGCCGGGTGTGATCACTTACTGCGATCACTTTAACTCCCATATTGTGCAGCTCGAGTGCAGCGATCGAGCCGACGTTTCCGAATCCCTGTACAATCGCAGTTGCGCCATCGAGACGGATGTTGCGCTCATCTGCAGCACGACGGGCCAGATGAGCAACACCTCTGCCTGTGGCTTCCCGATGCCCCAGGGTTCCGCCGGCGCTGATAGGCTTTCCCGTCACGATTTCCGTAACCCTTCGTCCCTGATACATGGAGTACGTATCCATGAACCAGGCCATGATCTGCTCGTTGGTTCCCATATCGGGCGCCATCACGTCTGTGTGGGGCCCGACGAACGGGATCATCTCCTGCATATTTCGACGAGAAAGCACCTCGAGTTCGCGCCTAGACAAGCTCGCCGGATCGACGTCGATTCCTCCCTTCGCGCCGCCATACGGCAGTCCGACCAATGCGCACTTCCAGCTCATCGAGACGGCCAGTGCCGCGACTTCGCCGAGATCAACGCTTGCTGCGAACCGTGTGCCCCCTTCGTGGGGCCAAGCGTCAGGTGATGCTGCACGCGATAGCCTTCGAACACGGCGGTCGTGCCGTCATCGCGATGAATCGGACAAGAGACCGTGACCGCGCGCTTCGGCATCAGAATCCTGGCTCTCGCGTCCTGCGGTATGGATAGATAGTCTGCGATGACCTCGAATTGCCTTACGGCCATGTCAAAGACTGGCCCATGGTATGCCGTCACGTTCGCTTCCCTGGTTCGCGGTTAGATGCTGGATCAGGTGGTGGATTCGGTATTGTCGCTTTGTAATATTTCATCCGGTCTGCGACAGACCCACTCCTGTGAAATAACAATTGTTGGCCCGGGCCCGGATGGCCCATCTGTTGCCCCACATTGCTTCTCGATGGAAATCCTTGGCCGCAGCATCCGCCGCGCGGGACGGGGACAGACCGGGCGCCCTACAACGACGGGCATCAATTTGCCGACCGAAAGCAAGTTCTGCCAAACGCCGTATCGCTATGTGCGCTATCGATAGTCCGTGATATGGACTTTCGGCCCCCCAGCAGTGAAGGAGCGTTCACCGTATCTCGCGACGAGTGATTCCGCACTCGTGGACTTCGCCCATTTGTCCGTTACGTACAAAGTTTGCGTTCAAAGCCATGTATCGTCTGTCAATGTGGCCATGCAAGCGACGCACTGGAGCGAATAGGCACGAAGCGGACCTCACTCATCCGATCGACAGCGCCCCGTAAGTCAGGAAAGCGTTCTTACTGAAATTGAGAGATCGGAAAGCGAGCCGAGCACCGCCATGCGAGCGATATCGCGCCAGGAACATCCTTGTGATCCGCATCAGAATCAAATCATGGTAGATCATCACGATCTGACATGACCGACCCAACCACAGTCCAGTCGCGTAGCGCCGACGGCATCACGGCGCCTCTGCGGCACACGACGTTTCGCCGTATCTGGCTTGCGAGCCTCCTGTCCAATATCGGCAGCTTGATTCAAGGTGTCGGTGCAGCCTGGGCGATGACGCAGATGACGTCCTCGGCTGACAAAGTCGCGTTGGTGCAGACCGCGCTATTGCTGCCAGTGATGCTGATTTCGATGCCAGCCGGCGCGATCGCCGATATGTACGATCGCCGCATCGTGGCGCTGGTTTCGCTTGGCATCGCGCTCGCCGGCGCAACCGGCCTGACGGTGGCCGCCTGGCTTGGCTTGGCCACACCGAACGTCTTGCTCGTACTCTGCTTCGTGGTCGGCAGCGGCATGGCACTTATGGGACCGGCGTGGCAATCGTCCGTAAGCGAACAAGTGCCGTTGGAAGCGCAGCTGCCTGCGGCGGTTGCGCTGAATGGCATCAGCTACAATATCGCACGGAGCGTCGGCCCGGCGATCGGCGGCGTGGTGGTAGCTAGCGCCGGTGCAGTGGCCGCATTCGCGCTCAACACGCTGCTCTATCTGCCGTTGATGACCGCGTTGTTCCTTTGGAAGCGCGTCAGCGCCCCCTCACGCCTGCCGCCTGAAAGATTGAGCCGCGCAATGGTGTCTGGCGTGCGCTACATCAGCAATTCGCCATCGATCAAAGTCGTATTGCTTCGCACCCTTGTAACCGGCGTCGGAAGCGGCGCGATTACTGCGCTGATGCCTCTGGTGGTGCGGGATGTGTTGCATGGCGATGCCCAGACCTACGGCATCATGCTCGGCGCCTTCGGCCTGGGTGCCGTGGTCGGCGCGCTGAACATCGCCGAGATCCGCAAACGAATGAGCGGCGAGGCTGCGATTCGTGCCTGCGCGTTGTCCATGGGCGCGGCGATGGCTGCGGTCGCGCTCAGCCGCCAACCGGTGTTGACTGCGGCGGCACTCGCCCTGGCTGGAGCCGTGTGGATGATGACATGGGCGGTGTTCAACATCGGGGTGCAGCTGTCGGCGCCACGCTGGGTGACCGGACGCTCGCTTGCGGCCTATCAAGCGGCGAGCTCAGGTGGGATCGCCGTCGGCAGCTGGGGTTGGGGCCATCTGACCGACGCGGCCGGCGTTGAAACCGCGCTGCTGGTGTCGGCCGCCCTGATGCTCGCCTCACCACTCATCGGCCGTTGGCTACCCATGCCCCGTGTTGGCGCGCGCGGCGAAGAGCCCGAGCTGCTCGCCGATCCCGAAATACGGCTCGCCTTGACCGGACGCAGCGGGCCGCTCGTCGTCGAGATCGAATACCGAATTGCACAAGAGAATGCCCGCGCGTTTCACAACGTCATGCAAGATGTGCAATTGTCCCGCCAGCGCAACGGCGCCTATGGCTGGTCGATTGCGCGCGACATCGCCGATCCCGAGCTCTGGACCGAGCGTTATCACTTTCCGACGTGGTTCGATTATTTGCGCTGGCGCAACCGCCCGACCCAGTCGGAACGTGCCCTGGAACGGCGGGCCATTCACTTCCACATCGGTCCCGCGCCGGTACGTGTTCGGCGCATGCTGGAGAGGCCATTCGGCTCGGTACGCTGGAAGGACGACACGCCCGGGCACGCTAGCCCGTCTTGTTCATGATTGCCGGGCGGGGGCAGCTGGAACATTTCCGGTCGGGGTGAAGGCGCGCGCGAACGCTTCGGCTTTTTCGCCGCTTTTCGACCCGACTTCGTGAATGCGTTGGAGGACGGCAGCGGGGTGACCGGGGGCTCATGCCCCGCGCGTCAGGGTGCTTGCGGGACCAGAGCGTTTGCCAAGCCGCGGAACAGGTCGGCGTCGGGGCACGCCGCAGCGAAGGCGAGACGGACGCGGGTGGCGGTCTCGATGACGCGGGCTGCGATCTTGAGAAGCCTGAGCCTGATCGTGTTGAACTCGGCCGTTGCCAGATCGCGCGGCTTTGGGATGGCATCGCGCACGGCGAGGATGAGCCAATAGGCGGCGGTGTGGAAGACGAGGCGGACCTGGTTGGCGAGCGCCGAGCGGCAACTGGTGCGATCGGAGGCGAGCTGGGTCTTGCGCAGCTTGATCGGGTTCTCGGCCTGTCCGCGAGCGCAATAGAGGCTGTCATAGATCCACTCAGCCGAGCCGATATGCAGGCTGGTGACGACGTAGCGGACGTCGAGCCCTTGTTGGGTTGCCTCGATGCGGGCGACGACGCGGCGCTCACGATGCCAGGAGCCGGCCGCGTGGCGGGTCTCGGTGTAGCCGCGAGCCACGATCTTGTTCTCGATCGCACGTTCGGTTCGAACTGCATCACAGACCTCGTCGAGCTTTCTAGCTACTTCGTGCCGGCTAGCGCGAAGATGTAATCGACGCCGTCTTGCTCGCAAAAAGTCATCGCCTCGAGGCCGGCGTAATGGCTGTCGCCGCGGAAGGTGATACGCGTATCGGGCCGGCGCCGGCGAATGCGCCGAACCAGGCGGCGCAGGTGTGCCCGCACCTCGCGGCCGCTCGGCGTCGTGCCGGGGCGCAGCATGACCGCAACGGCCGGCTGTGCTCGGTGTCGTAGACGTGGATCGGCAGGAAGCAGTGTTCGTCATGATGGGCGTTGAACAGCGAGAGTTGCTGACGGCCATGCACCACGTCGACCGTGTCGTCGATGTCGAGCGTGATTGCGCTTGGCGCTCGCGCGTAGCTGTCCATCCATAGGTCAACCAGCACAGAGCTCAGCCGGATCACCTCGCGCAGGTGTGGTGCATTCTCCAGGCGCGATAGGGTCGGCTGCGAACACAGATCCCGGCCAGTGTCCGGCAGTCGGCAGCAAGCCAGCTTGAACGCCGAATCGCCGCGTAAACGATCGAGATCATTGCCATCTTCGTAGCCACACGCGATGGCGAAGATGCGGGCGCGGATCATATCCGCAAAGCCGTGCACGATGCGTCCCGGATCGCGCCGCTCGGGGAATCCGCAGGACAACTTCGCGGCCAAGCCGAGGCCGCCGGTCCGCCATGGCCAGAAGCATGACGCCGTCATCCGACGTCAGCTTGCCGCCGTCGAACGAGGCTGTGATCTTCTTGCGGGAAACGGCTGGAAATGACAACGGCAGACTCGTATCGCCCGTCATGGCGAGTGTGGCGGCCCGGATGCGCGGACGGTGGGTGTCAGCAACCAACTCCTACGCCACCTCAGCGGCTTACGCCACGCTCGCCAGCCTCTCAACAATCCGCTGATGAATAAGACGGGCTAGGTCGTGTGGACACTTACCGCATCCAAAGGACGATGGCTGCGAGAGTGACGACGGCGCGATAATTTCGAGCGGTCTTTTCGAAGCGGGTTGCAACGCGGCGGAACTGCTTGAGCTTTGAGAAGCAGCATTCGACGAGGTGACGCTGGGTATAGAGGTGCTTGTCCAGCGGGTATTTGAGTGCGCGTGACGGGTTGTTGGGGATGACGGCGAGCGCGCCCTTGGCGGCGATGGCTTGACGCAAATGATCGGCGTCATAGGCCGTATCGGCCATGACGACCTCGGCAGGTAGTCCCTCGATCAATGCGGCAGCTTGCGGTGCATCGCCCTTCTGGCCTGCGGTCAGCGCGAACCGTACGGGACATCCCAAGCCACGAACGGCCATATGTATCTTGGTGCTCAGCCCCCCGCGCGAGCGGCCGATCGCCTGATCTTCAGACCCCCTTTTTTGGCGCCGGCGGCGTGCTGATGCGCCCGGACGATGGTTGAATCGACGATCAGATATTCGAAGTCCGGATCATCGGACATCGCCTCGAAGATCCGCCACCAGACGCCCTTGATGCTCCATCGACTGAAGCGCCGGAACACGCTGTTCCAATCCCCGAACGCCTCCGGGAGATCACGCCAGGGAGAGCCCGTGCGAACAATCCAAAGCACACCTTCCACGAACATCCGATTGTCGCGCCCAGTGGAGCCCTTCTGGTCGGGGCGACCTATAATCAGCGGTGCCATCCGCTCCCAAGCCGCGTCGCTCAATACCAAACGGTCCATCACACCCAAGACTGCCTCCCCAAAAGCAGTCTTGAATCTGATTTGCGCTTAAAAGGGAATCCTTAGAGTCCACACCACCTAGGGAGTCAGTGCCACGTCGTTGCTTCTGCGCGGTGGTCAAATGCAACGATCCGATTTGGGCATCCTAACTGTTTCACGCGCATGTGCCGCTGGCTCACATCCCCCTCAAGGACTCCGACTAGAAATTGGTGGCCCCGCACCCGCCCCATGGAGACGAAGGCGGGGCCTGCCCCCTTCCGCTGAGAGCGGTAAGCCACGCTATGCCAGAGACTCACGCGAGTTCCGCTATTTGGGCCAGCGCGTTTTACGACGTCGCGTTTTGAGTGCTTCGACAAACACTGTACGCAAGGAACGAATAATTTCAATTCTCGCCCTGTGTGTGTCATCTCGGGCTCAGATTGAATCGTTTCGTACAAAAGGTCCTCGCGTTGGGCGCTCTCGATTGTGCTAATTGTTGCCAACGCAGGCTTTGGCGCCCTGCGGTTTTTGATCGCAACTGTTCTGATGGCCGGTCATACAGTTCGTACGTTCAAGGTGCTTCTTGCACCACTCAGCGCATGATATTTCCCTTCGGGGCACATAACCTTGGCTTTTTTGGCTGCGTCCGATGATTGTATTGACGTTGCGAGAATGGCCAAACCTAAACTTGCAATTAAGGGGATTAGCCTCATTCGTTTTCCCTCCAAATTTGCCCGTCCGCATGATGAGGAAGAACTACTTAGCTTTCTAGCTGCTACGCAGGCACCAAGTCCCAAGTCCGGTAGTCCAGTCGCTACATTCGTTAATCCGCGCCGTGAGAGAAAACGCGAGTGCCAGGAGGCCATGTCCGTTGGTTTCCGATCGGACTAGCTCCAATTTCCCAGCCCGCGCCTCCCCATAGGACATCAACCACACCAACGTCGCCCGCACCGTCACGAACAAAGAATAAATTGGGAATAGAATTGGTCTGCAGTGCCCCGCCTTCTCCATTAGCCTGCAGCCTTAAGAGGCACCACACATTCGCGAGCGTGGTCACATCGCGAGCGCCTAATTCTCTGCTGATGTCGACCGCACTGGACGCGCTTCTCAAGGTGTACGGTTGCAGAGATGGCTCGCCCTCGGCTTCGACCTTGATTGCGTACCGGCGCACAAAAGTCGCGCCAAGCCACGAGATCCTGACTTGGGCCGTTGGCGCTCCGATACTTCAGGGCGGCTGCTGTTACTGTCTGCCATGATCCGTAATCAGATACCTGATTCGCCGGTTTGCGCTCCGACCAACTAGGGAAGGAATGGCCGGCGATCGCGTTCTTCTTCACGTAGCCGACGCCGTTCTCCGTCTTGCCCTTCGTGCGCGCCCGATATGGCGCGCACGCGCGAGGACGGAAGCCCCAATGTTTTGCGAAGGCTATCAGCTTGTCGTTGAACTGAACCGGCTCACCGCGTCGTGGCGCACGACAAGCGCGCGTGGATTGTCCATCAGCACTTCCTCCGGCACACCGCTGAAGGTCGTGAACGTGCTCTCGAGCCCGGCTAACCAATGCTCCTGCCTCTCGGCCCGGAACGCACGCGCATGGAGCCGTCGTGAGTGTCAAAGCGTTGCCACGAACACGAATGCCTCGACTTTCGACCCTCCGATCTCGACCAGACGCTCCCCGAAGTCGATCTGCAGCTCCCGTCCGGCGGCGTCTCAAACCGCGTCGTCGCCAGCGCCTCCGCCTTCAGCGCCTGGCGATAGGGCTGCACGGCGCGTTGCAGTGTCCGCCGGCTGACGGCCACGCCTTTCTCGGCCAACAGGTCCTGGCGCACCACGTCGGCATTGCCGCGATGCCGAATGAGCCTCTCGCGCAGCCAGCCCTCAAGGCCGTCGAGACGCTTCGGCCGCTCAGGCGACTTGAACGGCTTCACCCCGCCCGCCGGCACGTAGTCCTTCACCGTGTGATGGCTGCAGCCCAGCTGCCGCGCAATTCGCTTCACGCCCCACCCGCACGCTCTCAGGCGCATCATTTCCGCCACGTCATCCGGCGTCTTCATCACCTGCCCCCGTGGATCATTCCACGGCGAGCCTTCAGTCATTCGTTCCCGCTTCATTCACTCTCTCCTCAGCTATCCGAGGAGGGGGCAATTCCTCGTGACGCTGAGGGGGCAGTTTTCCATGGCGCGCGACAGCCCGGCCGTATCGCCCCTGCCTAGCTCGCCTGCAGGCACCTCCGAGCGTCACGCTCCAACACAAGGCAGCTCAAGCGACCACTCGCAAAAGCACCCGTATCTATGTTAATTCGGTTGGGACGTATCTCGGGCTGAGTGACAGGATTGTGCCCGTGAATGACAATCCTTCCAAAGTCCGCTTTGCTGTTGAGGAACTCGTCGCGAATCCAGAGCAAATCGGTAGGTCGCTGCCATTCGAGTGGGATGCCCGGCCGCACGCCTGCGTGGCATAAAAAATATTTACCGACGGAGATCGAAAGCTTCAATGATGCGAGAAACGCACTATGCTCATCGGGGAACGCGGCACGAAAGGCGTAAGATACCCGCTCGATTTCCTTTCCGACCATGAGCGTGCCGACTCCTACGCCATAGGACTGAATCGTCTCCAGCCCACCCCAGCGTCTCCAGTCGGCACCGATCTCCGGGTCCATCAGGAACAGCTGCAGCAGTTCCTCATGATTGCCTTTGAGCGGGATGTACGGGGTGGGAAACACGTTTCGCGCAAGCCGGTCGAGGACGCCCCGCGAATCCGGACCCCGGTCCACGTAATCGCCTAACGTCACCGTGAGCGCTTCGGCGACCGGACGCTCGGCAAGATCCTGTCTGATGAGATCGGCAATCCTGTCGAGCAAATCCGAACGACCGTGGATGTCGCCCACGACATAAACCCTGACATCGTCGGTTAATGTAACAGAACCATCGCCTACCATCGCTCTCTCGGACTTTCCGACCCCGCTGCCGCGGAGAGTGCGAGGCGGTTGGCATAACGAGTTGACGTTCGAGCCGAACCGGTATTGCGCCACCTGTATTTCCCCCAAGACGTGAACGCGACCTGCGTCCTCGCAGTCAGTCCGAGATTCTTCGACGCCTCACCAAACGCTCGGCGGCGAAGCTTACCTATGATTCATCAAGCCTTGATTCGTGCTGATCGGCCTCGAAACGCCACATGCGTTCCACCGCATGCGGGAAACCTCCTCGCCGCCCCGACAAAATGCTAAATCAAGGGGCAGTCTATTTTTGAAATCCCAATCAGCACTCGCTTCGCACAGATTTTACTACCCACGACCGACAGCTTCTCTGACTGCAAGAGGGCTACGCACATTCGGCAGCATTTGATCGTGCAAAGACAGCACAAATTGTATGAAAGCGCTCCGGCTCAATAGGGTGTGTCTTCCCGGCAGCAGATCGGTTCGTTATGAACAAAAAATATGTTGTACCGTTATCAGTTCCAGAGCGGGCATTCTTTCGCTTTGCTCCCGGCGGAAATCGTCAAGCTCTCTCTGCGGCGTGCCTTATGATCCTGGCCTTCGCAGCATTGGCGCGTCGCGGAAATCATCCGGTAAGCAGGACGGCGACGGGGGGTGAGTAGAGAAGCCACGAAGCGGGTTAGTTCAACAAGTATTCAGTTGTAGTCGGAGGCCGGCGTAGAATGGAGAGAAAGTAGTTGCTGTATCGAAGACCTGCTGATCAAACCCCTGACGACAACTTTCTGCACAGGGAATGTGGCACATGCGTATTCGGCTTAAGCATCCGGTGAGGCTTCACCGGACGGATACCGCGCCAAGCACTGCTTCGCGTTTAGGGCGATGTGTACTGCAACGCGAAGGCCCACCTTAATGTCAACGCAACGGTGACGTGAGCAGATTCAACCAATGCATCTGGATCGAGCCAAGAGTCAGCCAGTAGCGATAGAACTGTACTATCGTATCATCGACCGCGATCGATCCCCCTCACTGGTGGACCGCTCTGCCGAAGCATGCTTCTTTGTCCTGTAAGCATTGAAATCGATGACTATTGCTGACTTCCCGGCCACTTTAGTACCTCCGTGCTATACGTTGGAGTACCAGATTCAAAGAGCTGCAAGCATCGGCTAGCGTTTGCTGTCTGCTTTCGTATTCCGAAGGATAACCTGGTGCCACGACCTGCGCCGCTAATGTCCGACGAAGCCATCTTTGATCAGCCTCCCGGCGAGCCTTGAACTGATCTAGGCATTTCTTTGAGCAAAGGGCTGTTCGCCAACAATAATGGCGGATTAGGCCAAATTTTCCGGTGCACATGGCGCAGCACTTAGTCGAGTTGTTGCGGGACGGATGGGAGTTTTTGAACATTCTCGCCTCCTGTCGGCATTGGTGATGAGACCTGCCTCTTGCATTGCCGGCCGCCAACGCGCAGCGCCCAGGCGAACGGCGCCTGTCTACATTCTCGCGACATGCTTGGGTACCAGGCGCAATCGAATATGCGCCTCCTTGGCGATCCAGAGCGCTACATCAGAGCGCGTCGTCAAGATTCTTCCACGATAGTGGATTGTTGATCTGTTTATATGCGTTGATCGGACTATGCCGGTCAAATCCTGCGTTCTGGCGCCGCCCCTGAAGAATTTCAATCTTCGAGGCGCCTCCGACTGTTCTTCCCATTATTGCCGCTTCGCTGAGCTGTCAGATGTAACGGCGCTCGTTGCGCGACACAGCACAGGGCACTATGGATGGGTAACGCGGATCCGATCCCAAGTTTGGGCTGCTCCACCCTCGTACACAATCCCAAGGCCTTCCATGGTTCGTCACATCGTCTTCTTCATCTGCAAGGACAGGTCCTGACCTGCTCCCCAATTTGCCCCCGTTTATAAGTAGAGTCTGTTCTGGGTTTGGCCCCTGTCGGGGTGGGTTGCAAACTCGGTTGGCGTGAGCCCGTTGAGGCTCGTGTGCGGTCGGTTGGTGTTGTACAACGACGTTTGAGAACGCCCACAGGACCGTTCTTCGCGAGGTTCTTTATCGGCATCATCCCTGGTTTGGTCGCCGAGTTTGCGTTCATGGGGCGGTCGACAAGGCTGACGATGTCGTTTTTCGCTGCACCCTGGACGGATCGCAAGCAGACCGTTGGCTGGAAGTTCCAGCATGGATGTTCGACCGGACGGCCTGCCCTGACGCCGAGCTTCTGACAGCTCAGCCGTTTGTTAGCATCGATGCACTTGCGGCGCTCGCTGCGCTTCTCGATCTGGCATTGAAGGATCGAACGCCATCAGCTGCCCCGCTTTCTGGCGCATCCAGAGGCTCTCACGACCAGAATCGGGGAGCGACTCATGTCACGCGAGACGGCAATGCCAGGGTGCGGATACCGACACAATCGACAGCAACAGATGGATTTGTTCGGGAGCGGCCTATCGAACGGCACCCTCGGCGCGCCGGCATGGTCGGAGCTGCCGGCGGAAGCGCGGGAGGCGCTGACCAGTCTGATGACGCAGTTGATCCTCGGCCATGCTGCGACGACAGCGACGCCGCGCGCGAAGGAGGTCGGCCATGATCTCTGACAAGGTCAGGCCTCATCATCTCGAGCGCAAGGCAATTCTTTACGTGCGTCAGTCCTCGGCGCATCAGGTGTTGCACAATCGCGAGAGCAGCGCGTTGCAATACGCCATGCGGGACCGGCTGACGGCGCTCGGGTGGTCAGAGATCGACGTGATTGACGATGATCTCGGTCGTTCGGCCGCCGGCGGGGTCCAACGCGCCGGCTTCGAGCGGATGGTCGCGGAGGTTTGCCTCGGTAAGGTTGGTGCGGTTTGCGCCCGCGAGGTCTCGCGCTTCGCTCGCAACAGCCGGGATTGGCAGCAACTCATCGAGATGTGCCGCGTGGTCGATACCGTTCTCGTCGATCAGGAGACCATCTATGCGCCAAGGCACGGCAACGATCGCCTGTTGCTCGGGCTCAAGGGCAGCCTCAACGAGTACGAACTGGATCTGTTGCGCCAGCGCTCGCTCTCGGCCCGCTACGAGAAGGCGCGCCGGGGCGAGCTGGTTGTGGCGGCGCCGGTCGGATTCGTGAAGTCCGGGGACCGTTATGAGAAAGATCCGGATCGGCGGGTCCAGGAAGCGATCAAGCTGGTGTTCGACAAGGTCGAGGAGCTGGGCAGCGCGCGACAGGCGCTCTGCTGGCTCCACGAGTACAATCTCGATCTGCCGGTAAAGCGGATCAATGGCGACACGGCCTGGCGGCGACCGAGCTACTCAGCCATCCACCGGATCATTGAGAACCCGGTCTACGGCGGCGCCTATGCCTATGGTAAGACGGCTGTCGCGGCGGGATACGGTGCCGAGGGCGTGAGCGTGAAGATCCGCCGCAAGGCGCGGAACGAATGGTTGGCGCTGAAGCCCAACACCCACGATGGGTACGTGAGCTGGGAGAGGTTCGAGTCGATCCGCACCATGGTCAGCAGCAACGTTCCCACCGGTCGGCATCACGGCGCGCCCAAGCATGGTGACGCGCTGCTGGCCGGTCTGATCCGCTGCAGGCGCTGTGGCCGCAAGCTCACACTTCGGTACTCCGGCATGAAGCGCCATATTCCGCGCTACAGCTGCAGCCGCGCCTGGATGGACAATGGCGGTCCTCATTGCATCGGCTTCGGCGGACTGCGCGTCGATGATGCAATCGAGGAGGCACTGCTCGTCGTCGTCGGTCCGGGCGCTATCGCCGCGGCGACCGCTGCCGCCAGGGAAGCCGGGGAACGGCGGGATCAGGTGCGCGAGGCCGTCAGTCGCGACCTCGAAGCGGCGCGCTATGCCGTCGACCGGGCCTTCCGGCAATACGATGCCGCTGACCCCGCGAACCGGCTGGTGGCGGGCGAGCTTGAAGCGCGCTGGAACAGGGCGCTCGCCCACGTGGCGGAGGTCGAGGGCAAGCTCGCCATGCATGAGGCGGCGATGCCCGCCCCCATTGCCGATCCAGCCTCGCTTGGCGTTCTGGCCTCGAACCTCAAAACGGTCTGGGATGCGCCGACGACGGATGCGCGCCTCAAGAAGCGGGTTGTACGCACCGTCATCCATGAGGTCGTGGCCGATATCGACGATGCGGCCTCCGAGATCGTCCTCATCGTCCACTGGGTCGGCGGCGTTCACAGCGAGATACGCCTGCCCAAGCGCCGGCGCGGGCAGCGCAACAGCACCTCCGCCAACATCATCGAAGCTGTGCGCCAACTGGTGCTGATCGCCAGCGACGATCTGATCGCCGGCCTCCTCAACCGCAACGGCCTCAAGACCGGTAACGGCAATCGCTGGACGCGCGAGCGTGTCACCTCGATGCGCTCGAACTATCGCATTCCGGTGTTCAAGCCCGCCGAGGACGGGATCGAGCCCTGGCTCAACCTCAGCAACGCCGCAAAGCTCCTCAAGATCGCGCCCAAGACGCTCCGGCTCGCCGCCGAAACCGGCGAGATCGCAGCCATCCACCCGCTATCGGACGGCCCGTGGATCTTTGCTCGCGCCTCGCTGATAACAGCTGCCGCTCAATCTATCGCTGAACGAGCGCGACAGAACCCAAGATACCCCACAGGATCGCATCCCGATCAGCAAACTCTCTTCTCTTCAACAACATAGACAGATGGGTGTTCTGATGCGCGGTTGTAGTATCTGCGCCAAGTCTCTACCTTTTCCTGGGCGTCCGCAAGGGACGGGAACCAGTGCGTGTTGAGGCATTCGGCCCGGAAGCGAGCGTTGAAGGCTCCGATGAACGCGTTGTCGGTTGGCTTGCCGGCACGTGAGAAGTCCAGTGTGACGCCGCGCTGGTAGGCCCAGAGGTCGACGTCACGCGACACGAACTCGCTGCCTTGGTCGACGCGGATCGTCGCCGGGAAGCCCACTTCGTTGCAAACCCTTTCCAGAACGTCCACGACATCGGTGCCGCGGAAGGTGAAACGCACTTTCCTGTCGAGCCGCGCGCGCGTCGCCGCGCCACGGAGAACCTGATAATCGTCCTTGCTCATCGCTATGAGCGCATCACTCGTGATGCTGTGTATCGATGCAAGGTCAACTACCCCGACGCGCTATCGATCATTAACCGCCCTTCGGCGAAGAACCGATTCTTTCCGGTGCGGACACCTGACGGCCGCCATGCCAGGCTAACAATCGGTGGCGCCGCGAGTTGCGGCTTCGGCCCCGCCGTCGGTCATGCCGTCGGCTCGGACTTCCGTGAGGCGCCAAGCGATCTTCCATGGCACGCGTCCCGCAAATGCTCAATGATCACGCCGGAGAAAGGGAGCTTCGGTAGATGGTCGAGGTGCTTCTCCGAAGGACTCTCAAGAGGGCGCGGTGAAGACGCGGTTGCGCGCATAGCCGGTACGCTCGTTCAAGATTTTATGCTCGACCAGTTGTTCTACCGCTTGCGAGGCTGCAGGCACCGTAATGCTGAGAAGCGAGGCCAGACGCTTGACGGTCAGCACCGGATAGTGCGGCAGAACATCGAGTGCGCACAGGCTGGCTGAGCCCTGGCGAAACTTCCGCCGCTTCCGCCATAGATCGCCAAGTGCAGATAAGGCGTCGCGAGTCTTCAGGAGCTCATTAATCGTTCCCGCACGGCGTGAGTGAGATGATCGCGGTTCAATGGAAACCAGGCGCTCCTCCTGTCATGCATTTCCCCTACAAGTCGCCGCGCAATGGATTGATGATCTGAAGTCCAGCAAAGTCTTTTTCGTTGTCCGTCACCACCACGCAGTCATTGGCATCCGCGACAGCGGCAATGATCATATCGAGTCCGCTGCGAGGCCGTCCGACGGCCTTCCCTTCCGCCATCAGCCGCGCCCAAACCAGGCCTGCTTTGTCGTCGAACGACAAAATACGCCCCGCAAACAGCGCTTGCGGTCCCTCTTGACCAACGAACCAGGCGTCGAGCGCATCGCGCTTCTTGCCGTGCGGCTTCTCCAGAATACCGCGTCGGATTTCGGCGACTGTCAGCGAAGCAATGAACAAATCCTCATCGCGCTGCTGGCCCATCCAGGCCAACAGTGACTCTGACGGCTTTGGCTTGACGATGTCGCTGATGATGTTGGTGTCGAGAAGATAACGCGTCACAGATCGGCCTTACGCCCTTCTTCACGGGGGCGCGTCAGGTCGAGATCGGCACCAACGAGCGGCGAGCGACGCAACGCACTCAAGATGCCACCGGGCTTCGGTGGCTCGCCAGAAACGGCCTGTTGCACGGCGCGTCGGAGATGCCCGGCTTCCGGCCCTTCCTCGGTCAACTTCCGGGCGAGCGTTCTGATGAGATCACGATCGGTCGCGAGGGCTTGGAGCTCAAACCGCACGATACCGCGCTTGGTCAGCCGGGATCGGTAATTTTCGATCGCCCTTTTCTGCGCATCATTGCTCACGGATCGCCTCACTGGTATATCTGGATATATAGCCGAACCTTCGGCTAGCCGCAAGACTGCGACGGTCTCTTGTGACGTCAGCAGCAGTAATAAAGGTCGGTGTGTTGTCCGGCGTGGCCATCAAACAGATTGCATCTAGCAGAGGCAATCACGAGAATATCTTCCGTGCGCTCGAATTTGCGATTTCCCGATCCGGTACGCTTCGCATCTCGGATCAGCGCACGACCACCACACAAGATACTGATATCGCTGGATATTTTCCCTCGCGTTGCGGCCGCAACTCGCTTCACGATGCGGAGCGATACGCGCAACGACAGGGGCGCCGCGGTGGCCCGACCAAGAGGAACAACAGCCGAAAAACTTCGCGTGGTCGCCGATACGGCGCCCGGAGCCCCGGCTGTAACCGTGGCCACATCGAAATCCGATCCGCGCCTGGTCAATCTGGTGCGCCTGCTTGCTCGGCAGGCCGCATGGGACTTTGTCCAAGCGGAAACAGTCAGACGGAAGCGTGACCGTCTCCCGGAATAGGGAGACGTCATGAAGGTCGCGCTCTACGCCCGTTACTCATCAGGCAACCAGCGCGACGCTTCGATCGAGGATTCAATTGCGTCTATGCCGCCTCCACGCCGAGAAGCAAGATTGGACTGTCGTCAACAGCTATACAGACCGGGCCATCTCTGGTGCATTGCTGCTTCGCCCCGGCATCCAGGAACTGATCAGCGACGCTTTTCGCGCCGTAGAATGATGGCAATGCGCCCGGGATAGTGCGGGGCCGGGACTTCGCACCATCTTCAGGTACTTGGAAAATGAGTCGGCAACGATGGCCGTCTGCTCTCCGAGATTGTTATCGATTGCCTTCAGGTGGTCTCGGAATTCGCCTTCGCTCAGGGAAAGAAAAGCGGGCTCGGACGAGGCTTGATTCCAGCTTTTGCCGCTCGCCAGTCTTTGCCGTTAAAGCAGCAATTGCGGGCGGTCTTCTGCGAACCGCACGGACAGGGGCCGTTTAAAACCGCTTCCCGCCTTCGCTTCCGCTCGCCCATCACGTACCCGCATGTTACGCCCCCTCAAACTTGTTTGTCTCATCTTCTCAGCACTACGGGTCAAATGCCGCACCCATCTTGGGTAGGGGACGGGCGATAGTTGGCGTCAAGCCACTTCATGCTGTACGCCGATCAGACCGGGCCTTCCTGCGGCGCCGCCGCGACCTGCGACGACGATCGCAGGGAGCAGCATTTGGCTTAGCGGCATCCAACGCATGCGCATGAAGTTCGTTGGACGAGGGATCGATGGTTGATTGGGGCCGCTCTCTTTGATCGGCGACCGCTCTTTCGAGCGCAGAGAGGAATTGCCTCCCCTCTTGCGTGATTTCCCAGCCGAGAGCGTCACGAATGACAAACTTCGCCGAAAAGATATTCAGATCCGGGGCATGTTCGGCCAACCGCTTCATGCGATCGGTCCAGTCGCGGCCGCTGTTCATCAGGATCTCCACGGCGCGTCGGACTTCACCAACAGAGGCCCGCCCGGTGGGCTGACCGGCCAGCACTTTCAGGACGGTCAGCTGGAAGGACACTTGCCGTGTCTCCGATGGGCTGTGTGTGCAGTTCCCGTCCAATGGGACAAGATCAGGAAAACGTCGTCAACAACATGCCGCCGTTAACCTCAACTATATTGGCTAACTACGAGCGCCGGCGTCCTGGGATTGCTCGCCAGCTGATGCGCGAGGAGTCCTCGAGCGGGCACGCTATCAGCATGCCGCAGGCTCGTATCGTCCATAACGTACGAACTCGCCTCGGTGAGCTCCTTCAGAACAAGCTTTGCGTCGGCCGGTGCAGCAAGTTGCTACAAGGACATGCGCGGCGTACACCTCCTGGCCCGCTGGGCGGGAGTGTACGGTTCGGACCATTCATGGCACCGAGGATATTGTGTCAGGTCCATACTGCTCCAAGGCGGGCAGAATCCGGAACTGCTGTGGCATCGGCGATGCAATGCCTTGATTGAAGCCGCCACGGGGCTTGCGGCAAAGCCTCAGTTGGAAGCGACGGTCGTGAAGGACCGCCCGGCTCACCAGATACAAGGCATCGCCGGACAGGTGCGAGATCACAAGTTGCAGAGGGCAGCCCGGAGGTGCGCTTCAATCAGCCAACCCGAAGATCCTCAGCTGACGTCTTGCCCGAGCGCCCGGCCTTGAGTTCGTAGCTGACCCGAGCCCCCTCCTCAAGGGTGGTGTAACCGGCCTTTTCCACGGCACTGATGTGCACGAAGACATCGGCACTTCCGTCCTCCGGCCGAATAAAGCCATAACCTTTACTGGAATTGAACCACTTCACAATACCCATTGCCACGGCGGCATCTCCATCAGTGAACCTTCGTGATCTAGCGAAGAGTCTCGCAGCCATCAAGATGGGCGGCAAAACGACGCTCGTCCGCCGCGGCAGTCACGTCCGCAACTTTCTTGCCCGATGACTGAGATGCTGACTCTTTTGTGCAGCCGCCGACAGCAACACCCTGACGTCGGAGATCCTCCCTTCAGGGGAGCGGGATTCGGATAGCCGTTCGGCCTGCGGCTCAATCATCGCGCGCCACCTTCTTACAGGAGAGCTGCAGGGCCGACGACGTCGCATGCGCATCCGGAGCCGAGCTAGAGTGAATGCTGCGGTCTCCGTTGCAGAACCAGGCGACGGCAAACTCCTTTGCGCAACCCGGCGCAGGATCGGCAATCCGTGCCGCCTCTGTACGAAAGGTACACTCGCTCTTACCATTACACGCTTCTGCAAGCGCATCCGTGGCGTTGCCGCGCGCTGACATCCAGCGGCAATTGCCGCCATACGTACCGGAAACAACCGAAATACCCGATTGCGTGATGGCATTCCCGCCCGCACCCCGCAGTGCATACACGGCCGCCGCACCAACAAGTGCGGCAAAGCCGACAGTTGCCAATCGCATCAGGAGCCTGCGCTGTTCCGTCGAGGCCGCCTGATAGGCGCCGCGAATTCGCCTGCGGGCCGGCACCTCGAAGCCGAAATGCAACAGGATCGCGGCGCAAGTTGCCAGGCCGAAAGCAAGAGCGAGTGCACCGAGATGGCCAACCAGTTGACTCGCCGTTTCCCAACGCACCACCGGAAAACGCCGGAAGATGATGACGTGTATAAGATAGAGGGCAAAGCTGGCCTCGCCCAGAAAGACAAGCCACCTTGCTGACAACAGCCGTCCTGCAGTGCTGGCGGGCTGAGCCGCCGCGACAACGATAAGCGCCACCGGCGCCGCCAGGGCGATATTGTTGCGTGCGATATCGAACAGGCTCATGGTAGCCCCAAATGGCGACTTGTGGGCGGTAAACCAGAACACCCAGCTAATCGCTCCGACGCCAACAATTGTCGCGACGTCGAGCAGAGCGCGAGACGGTCTAAAATCTTGCGCCGACCACACTTCATGGAGCCGCGCCAGGCAACAGCCCAGAACAAACTCCCACACCCTGCAAAACGGTGAAAAGTAGACGATCCAGAGGATCAGCGTGTTCTTCCAGTTCGGCAGAGCCGCCTCCGTTCCATAGGCATGAAGCGCAAACAGGTTGATGCGGCCCTGCAGCATGAGCACCGCAAGGTCGATGCCAAGCTCGATTGCGACGGCTCCGACGGCGCAAACAACCGCGGCGGGCATAGTTCTGATCCGCGCAAGCAGAGGGCAAACGAGCGGAAAAACGAGATAGAAAAACCACTCGGTGCTCACCGACCAGGAGACGATGCCGACCTCCTCGTACTGCCAGACGGGAGCTACACCGGCGATATTTGCGAAAAACCAAGTTTGAACCAGCCCGAGTTGAAACGGGACAAGATGCGTTGAGAATCCTTCGGCCGGCGCCTCGGTTCCGAGGAGCCGCGGCCAGACCATCGGTCCGGTCAGTAATTCGACGAGAAACAGAACAACAAAAAGAGGGTAGATTCGCGCTATGCGCGCCACGAGAAAGTCCGGGATCGCTTTCCGCGGGCTGCTCACAATCGAGCTGCCATAGTTGTATTGAATGACAAAGCCACTCAGCGTGAAGAAGACCGACATCCCGAGCAGGCCGAGTGTCCCGACGCTGATGTCGAGCCCGAGGCTGGGCCCCTGCAAGAACAGGCTGCCGCCGTGAGATATCGCGACCGCTGCTGCCGCGACAAACCGGATACCGGTCAGTGCGGGTATCTGCTTAACCATCGATGTCGCTCGTCATTTGCGAGTGGGTACAAATCCTGGGCGATCGATGGCACCAAAAGCACGCAGTTGGACACGTGCTAAAGGCAGGGAAGACTGATCGCATCACGCGAGCGTGCCTTGCGATCAGTCAAACTTCTTCGGAAGCTCAAATCGGTTATCGGAGCGCCCTCGCACCTTATTGGGAAGCCGGGCAGCGCTGAAACTCTGACTTCTGGTAGGGCGGCTCGGATTCGAGGTCCATATTCCGACCGGTTCTGGCCCATGCCACGTTCCCTGACGTCATATTTGAACCGCGCCATTGTCTCACCGGAAGCCTTCCTGAATGGGTTGGCGCCAGCTGCTCCCTCTGCGAAGGGAGCTTGGGGCGCAGGTACCCGATGAAAGCCCAGATCGAAGCACATGCTGTCGTAACTGGCAGCCTCACAACGGATACATGCACCAGTTCACGTCCTGTGTGGGGACCGCGAGGCTATCATCAGCCAGCCACACTAGGAGATTCACGTGCATCAGCGGAGCGTACAAGGTGCCTATCCTCGTGACACTCCTTGCGACGAGGCTCATCCTTACGCCCCCGCCACCAGCCGGCGCATGGCTGCCGATCCTGAGATCGCGATACCTGAACGCATCGCAAACGGAATGGGCAGCCAATCCGAGCCGCGCGTTCAATCTTTTTGACAGCGACTGCCAAGGAATCTCGCTGCGGATTGATGCAGAAATTTACTATTCTTGTCCGGCACGGCTGGCCGCGCTTTCGCTTGGGTCTGGCGTGCGAGAGAAGGAAAGGAACACGTGATGAAAAAGAAGATCGCTGAGATCAAGACCACGATCCGCACCACCACTCCGTACACGGGTACGCTCTAGGTTGGTGCGGCAGATGCCTTGGATGCATCTACCTGATGAGAGCATAGCGGCATCGGAGGGTGGTCGTTTCGGCCACCCTCTTTTGCGATAATTCGGGAGAGTAAAATGGTTGATCTGATCCAGCAGCGCGTGGTTTCAGCCATATCAGCATCCGTCGAGCTCAGTGCGATCACGATTTTGAAGGCGGAAGCGGGCATGGCACCGCTGCCGACGATCAAATCGGCACTCACAAGCTCCAATTCTAACTTCTCGATCACTGACGGCGACTGGCGGACCGGCGGCTATCTTGCCGGGCTGCAAGCGCTCATTGACGCCGAACTAAGGTGGGCCAAAGAAAATAGGCCCAAACTGGTTGAGGCGGCACAACAATCCTTGAAGCGGCTATTCCCTCTCCTAAACAGCGACGCCTTTACCGTGCCGAAGGATCTCACCAATACCTCGAGCAAAGAGGAGCGTACCCGATTCTATCATCATGAATATCAAAACAAGCTCCTGGTCGGACTAGCCGAATTCCTGATCAACTGCGCCCGACAGCTCAACGAGCGTCACATCATCGTCATCGATCGGGCGGCTGCCCTGTCCGGTTCGGCCAAGAACCTGATCAAACTGCTCGTCAGACTGGACGACGATGCGCGGCTGTTTCGGTTCATTCTGATCGATTATGAACAACGGCTCTATTTCCCGGACGCCAGCGAGGTTCATTTCGGCAGATATAGCTCGCAAGAGCTGGGGCCAACCTTTGATCCGGATCTTCCCGCGGAAAAGCACCGGCAGATCTATGAGGCAAGTGGCGGCAATCCGTTGATTGCAGAGGCTTTGAGCAAATGCACAGCGGCAGGGCTACCAGTTGTCGGCTATCTCGACCCGACCGCGACCGTGGACCTCCATCTGGCCAGTCTCAATACCGGGGAACGCCACAGCCTTCTCAAATCATACATCGAATCCAACTGCACGACGCCTGACCTGATCGCGCAACGAAACTATGCAACCTTCGATCCGGCGACGGCAGATCATCTACACGAGCAGCTGCACCACGCGTGCCTGGAGCGTTATCTGGCGGGCAAGGCGCCTCTCGTGATGCTTCATGCGCTATCGATACGGAACAAGTACAAGCGCTTGGAGTTGCTTGCGGAACCAAGTCAGATCCTCCAGAGCATTGGCCTGTACGATCTCTGGTTTGGATACTTCGGGGAAATTTTCGCCGACCCTGCGCTTCGCACCTACGGCTCCGGGGATGCCAGCGTGAATGCCGCCTTCATCAACGCGGCTTTTGTGCTGTACTCACTCGGCTGCGGGCGGGTGTCGGTTCCCTATTTGGACGAATTCTACAAAACGTTCCCAAAGAGCCGATACACGCCAACGGTTCTGTATGCCCAATCAATGACCTATGGACGCTACCAGCAGCCGGTCAACCTCACGCTGGCCGAAGAGTACGCGTTAAGGAACCTGGAGACCATTGAGCGGGATTTCAGGGGGCACGACAAGTATGATTACATCAAGGTGTTTGCAGAGAACGCCTATGCTTACATCAAGGCCAAACAGCAGAAGTACGGCGAAGCCCTCGCGCTTTGCGCCGAGGGCCTTGGCAAGATGCTCAAGGCGTATGGCGACGAGCGATTCAAGCTTCACCAATCGATTCTGGTCTACAACACCAGCCAGGTCTATGAACTCATCGACGAACTTCCTCGGGCCGAGAAGCAGTTGCGTGAGGCCATTGCGTATGATCCCTACTATGGAGAGTATCACAACGACCTGGGGAACCTGCTTTCGAAAGTGGCTGGAAGGGAAGCTGAGGCTCTGGAGGTCTATGCGCGCGCCATTGAACTTTGCCCACCCTATTATGAGGCTCACCTGAACAGGGCCGCACTTCGCAGCAGAATGGGGGATGCCGTTGGCGCGCTGGCCGATCTCGACAGGACACTTGTCATCAAGCCAAACGAATGGCGAGCTCATTTCGAGAAGGGCAACATCTTGATGCGGCAGGACAGGCCTAAAGCCGCTCTGGAGTCCTATATAGCGGCGGCCGAGATCAGTCCCAAAAACCCCGACCTACAGAGCAATCTCGGCCTCGCCTATTCCGAGCTTGGCAAGGCGCACGAGAGCATCGCACACTATCTTCGAGCCCTGGAACTCAACCCTCGGCATGCGCCGACCCACAACAATCTCGCCATCGAGTACTTCAACGAGGGCCGGCCAGATATGTCACTGAACCACGCGACTGTCGCTGTCGAGATCGGGGGAGATCCAGACTACCTCCTCACCCGTGAGCACATCGAGAAAAGCCTGCAAGCTGACCTGGCTTCGCGGCGGGACCGAGCTTCTGCACGTTCCGCGAAGGCGACGTGAGCTAGCGGCTCAGAGCACTCTTGCCATCGAGCCCGAGCGACGTGAGACAGGATCGCTAAGGACATGGGTGTTGCACCTCAAAGCTCCGGCGGGTCTAGCGGATGCTGTTGCGGCAAGCGCTGCAACTCAGGCTGACCGGCAAACAAGCGCACCTCGGCCGGCATAGTTGCGAATGGGCCGAACGCCACATGAGGTAAAGGGAGGTATATAGGTAAATAAGATGCCTTTTGCCAAGCCGTCATATTGCGAGAACGTTCGTCGTGGCTTGCGGGCTCGTCACACCGATGTCGCGTCACAAGACCTATGCCATCCACCTTCCCTTCCGAGTCAAGCGATATCCGCTCGATGATCCTCGATGAGTTAAGTCGACAATGAGCGGGGCGAGCACACGGCAGTTTGTCTACCTCTCGCATTTGATCATTCAGATCGGCGGCTGGGCGTTCCGTATCGGCATCCTGATCGGCCTTCTGCAATCCGGCATGAGCGCCGCGGGTCTCGGCATTGCGGTCACTTTTGCGCCGATCATGCTTGGCAGCCTCTTCCTGTCGCCCTTGGTCGACAGAGGCGATCCGATCTCAGCCATGATGATCGTCAATGCTGTTCGCATATGCGCGCTGCTCGCCATCTTCGGCAGCGACGGAGCCGATTCCTTTCAGAGCTATGCCGCAATGGCCGTCCTGAGCCTGGTCCAGCCGGTCTATTTGTCTGCGGAGGTTGCTTTCTTTCGTCGTATTACATCGGAAGATGGCATGATCTCGGTGCTGCGCAATATCGCCAATATCGACTGGCTGACCTATCTCTTGGGAATGTTTGCAGGCGCCATGCTGTCCGACCAATTGCACTTGCCCGGCGTTTTGGCCTTCAACATATCCGCTATCATCCTGTCCTTGATCGTGCTGCTTGGCATCAAGCAGCAGTTCAGAAGGACGCCAGCAGTGCTTGAGGCGCGCCCCTCCGGAACGGTGCTGGACTTGGCACCCCTCTATCCCGCATTCTTGGCTGTCTTTCTGCTCAACCTCGGCGCCGGCATCATCAACGTCTATCCTGCGATACATGCCACAGCTGACGGGGCTCTCGACAAAAGCGTACTACTGACGATCGTCATGGCTAATGGCGTATTGGCCTTGCTGGGCGCGCTGGCCGTCAAGCCGATTTACGACCTGCTAGGCGCTTTGCCAACTATTGCCGGAGCCGCGATGCTGCTTGCGGCATGCCTTGCAATGATGTCACTCGATGCCGGCCTGGCCTTGGTGATCGCGTCCAGCAGCGCGATGCTTGGTTTCGGCCAGATATTTGCGGCTGCCGCTCACGCGCACATGGTGTCTTCAGTGGCTCCGGACCGCGCCGGTCGCCTCTCCGGGTTATTTCAATGTTGCACCTATAGCGGCGTTGCAGGAAATGGCATTGCCTTGTCGCTTCTAGGTGATCGGCTTGCTCTCGGAACGATCGTTCTCCTATGTGCGGCGAGCGCATTTGTTGCCTTCGCCGTTGCGACCTTCGCGGTGGTCAGATCAAGGGATTCTCAAGCTTCATGCCCAGCCGATCGCTAGATCAGGGATCCACACCATGCCATGGGATCAGCTGTTCCTGTTAGAACACCCTTTTGAGGATCCGGCCTTGCCGGGACGACAATTCTATTGCTGGCAATGCTTGCTATTGGACGGGTTGCTGTCCGCGTTTCCAAGCCGCGCTGCGAGGCTCGACGTTCGTCGGATTTCCTGGGCGAGGCCACGAGCCGCGCTCATCGAGAGGCTTGGGCGGGATCATCAGTCCGCGCCGGTTCTGATTTTGGAAAAGGAAGGCCCTTTACCAGAGCATGCGAAGTACGCAAACGGGCTCGCCTATGTCGACGATGTGTTTGCAATCCTTGATCTTCTGGCTGCGCGCCACGGATTTCCGGCGCCTTGCGCTCGAACAGTCGGCACCTTGTAGGCCATGGTGGTCATCAACGACTTGATGCCAGCAGGAACCGATCGGGAATCTTCAATCGAGCGGCTTGCTTGATCTGCCGGGTTGTAGCTTCAAAAGCCGATGGCTGATGATCCCGGCCCAGTAGTTCTGACAGCGCCCAGCGCTCAAACTGTTTGATAGCCGCGCTATTGCGGGCTTGCGCGTTGACAAACATGTAGATTGAGCGATTTACCGGCACGAAGCCGAATGGAGCCACCAGCTCTCCTTTCTCAAGGTTGCTTCTGACCAGAATCTGCGAGGATATTGCGGCTCCCAGCCCACTTTTTGCCGCCTCCATAGTCAAAGAAAATGTATCGAAGACGACCTTGCGCGATTCTTGCAAGCATATTGCAGCTGCGCTGGCCCATTCGCTCCAGGCGTCCAGCCTGTCGGCCTCGTGCAACAGAGAGAGCGACAGAATATCTTCCGGGCTTTTGATGGCCTCGAGCGCAGCTGGCGCACAGACCGGGCCAATCATCTCATTTGAAGCGTGCACCTCGCGGTCGGGAAACGGCCGCTTCAGTGGGCCGGCGACAAACAATATGTCCAACGCACCAACAGCGAGCGCGTCAAGATCGGTTTCGGTTTCAAAGACAAGGTCAATGTCCGGATAGAGTTTGCGGAATCGACCGATACGGGGCAACAGGCCGTGCGACAAAAACGTGGTCGAGCACCCGACCACGACGGAGGGCCCTGCATGGCGCCTTCGTAGCTCGTAGCATCCCTTCTCGAGCATGGTGAACGCGCTCGCGCAGCTGCGCTTGAGCTGTTCGCCGTCGGATGTCAGCCGCACGCCCGAACTATGGCGCACGAATAGTTTCCTGCCGAACCAATCCTCAAGCAGGCGCATTTGGTAGCTTACCGCGCCTGTCGTCATATTTAACCGCTCGGCCGCCCTTGAGAAGCTTGGAAACTCGCTGACTGCCTCAAACAGATGGAGGCTTTTCAGGATCGGTAGCTTGCGCATCTTTCTTTCCTGCCTCTCACTGGGATAGCTGTTGTGGAGCCCTGCAGTGCACCGATTTCTCCCGCACCGCCACCGCCATCGCTGACTGCCGGGACCGCGCGCGACCGAGACTTCTTTCGGATCGGCCTGTCACGGCGAACTCAACGGCCTGGCTCCCTGCCCAGCCGGTCGACCAGCTATCGGTCGAGGCACATAACCCATGAGATCCGGTGCCCCTGAGGCGCAGTTAGATTCCATATTCATTTGGTACAGGGTTCATCCCTGCGCGATTTCTCCAGAAAAGCCAGAACGGAGCTTGAGATTTAGAATGCCAACTCGTGGGTCAATTTGGCTCAGCAAAACGTCGACCTTTCGTTGGGAGACGCCTTGCCAGCCATATTGCATGACGAGTTGGAAATTGCGGGCTCGTGTTCGAACACCTCTAGCGCTGCGGGAAATTCGTCCAGTCCCCTTGAAATCTGCAGCATCCGGTCCGTCGATTGGCTGGTTCTGTGTATCGCCTCGCATCTCGCCTCGATGATTCAGCTGACGGACGGGGTGACTAGGGATCATGAATGGTCTGGAGCCTGGTTCGATTAGCCCGTCCGCCGGTTTATTCAGAACAAAGCCGCCTCGATGCGTAGGTGTATTCAAGGGCTAGTCGACGCGCCACTTCGATGAGGTTGGCCGCCGCGCTGTGTCCCCCATCGATGTTCTCGTAATAGAAGTAAGGCTGGCCCAGGGCGGCGAGCTTTGCTGCGGCCTTGCGGCCGTGCGCGGGATGCACACGATCGTCCTTGGTGGAGGTAAGAATTAAAGGCGCAGGGTATGGCTTGCCCGGCACCAGTTTCTGATAGGGCGAGTAGGCTTCGATCCACGCGCGCTGCTCGGGAAGAGCGGGATCGCCGTACTCGCCGATCCAGGAGGCGCCGGCGCCCAATTTGGTGTATCGAAGCATGTCAAACAGCGGCACCTGAATGATGGCCGCGTTGAAGAGCTCGGGGCGTTGGGTGATTGCGGTGCCAACGAGTAGCCCGCCCTGGCTGCCGCCAATGACTCCGAGCCGGCGCGGACTTGTGATCTTGCGGCGGATCAGGTCCTCGGCAACGGCGATGAAATCATCCCACGTCGTCTGCTTCGTTGCCCCCTGGGCCGCTTGATGCCATTGCGGGCCAAACTCGCCCCCCCCGCGCAGATTTGCAACGACATAGGCATTGCCCTGTTCAAGCCACAGCCGCCCCACAGGGCCTAGATAAGTGGGCAGAAGCGAAGCCTGGAACCCGCCATAGCCATAAAGAAGTGTCGGAATGGCGCCGTCAAACCTTGCGCTTTTCGGTCTCACCAAGGAATAGGGAATTGTGGTGCCATCACGCGAAGTCGCGTCGAACTGCTCTACGACATGCTTGGAGGCATCGAACGCAGTAGGTGTCGTCTTCAATTCTTCGAGTTTTTGAGTTTCGGCATCAAAATACCAGACTGACGTTGGCCTGAGATAGTTTTCGAC
Organism: Bradyrhizobium sp. USDA 4011; assembly: GCF_054063415.1. Taxonomy (NCBI): domain Bacteria; kingdom Pseudomonadati; phylum Pseudomonadota; class Alphaproteobacteria; order Hyphomicrobiales; family Nitrobacteraceae; genus Bradyrhizobium; species Bradyrhizobium sp. USDA 4011. The sequence continues at coordinate 6,309,654 of NZ_JBSSGG010000001.1, read as the reverse complement.
CGAGAACATGGCCTGGTCCGCTTCGTCGGAGGTGGCTGTCACGTTGACATTTGTATGTTCCGGCAGCTCGATCGGCGTCGCCGACCAGGCTCCCTGATCGTACTTGTAGACGAACGCTTTACTCTGAACGTTCTCAAGGATTGTCAAGATCAGCAAGTTCCTGGTCGGACAGACCTCGCTTAGCGCCTGGCGGGGTCCGGGCTTAAAGACAAGTGATGCTTTGGCGCGCAGCGGATCCTGTTTCCATTCGGCCAGATCATAGGAGATCAGCGAGCCGGCACTGAAGCTGACATCGTTGGACGGCCTCCATTCCTCATCGAGCGTCACTAATAGACGGCCACTCACGAGGCCTATGATCTCCGCTTTCTTCGGCAGATCGAGCTTGACGGGCCCATCCGGCCGGAAGACCACGTACTCGTGCTCGAAAAACCCGATCGCGCGAATGGCCCCCGTCGCATGAACATGACCTTCACTGTCTCGAAGTACCAAGGGGTCCGCCCGAACATCGTTGGGGTCGCAGCGAAAGATCTCGCGCGCCTCGCTGAGTGGTTGAGCGCGTTTGAGCTCCTTGACCACAAAGGGGTAGCCGGCCTGCGTCAAGGAGCCCTCGCCCCAGTCCCGTGCAACTAGGAGCGTGTCACGATCGACCCAGCTGACGTTCTGCTTGCCCTCTGGAAGATAAAAGCCGTCAACGAAGGTCTTTGCCTCGCAGTCGAACTCGCGTATGGACGCAGCATCCTTGCCGCCATCGGAAAGACTAATCAGGCAAAGCCGTTCTTCAGGCGGAAGGCAGCTGGCGCCTTGAAAGATCCAGTTCTTGTTCTCGGCAACCGCCAAGGCATCCACGTCAAGGATGGTTTCCCACTGTGGGTCTTGGCGACGATAGCTCTCAAACGTGGTGCGCCGCCAGATGCCGCGCACATGGGCCTCATCTTTCCAAAAATTCCCCAACCCGAGACGCCCCAGCGAAACGTATGGAATTCGATCCTTGGCTTGCATGATAGAGAGCGCCTGTTCGTAGAAGACCCGATAGCGGGAATCTGCCTGGAGTACCCCGAGTGTCTTCTCGTTCTCGGCACGCGCCCATGCCAATGCGCCCTGTCCTTCGATCTCCTCGAGCCACAGGAATGGATCGTCAGTGACCGCCGCAGCCTTTGGCTCCTGTGAAAGCGAACGTCGCTGTGAAAGCGCAGTGGAGGTGAAGCAGGCAATCGAAAGCAGCGCTGCGGAGAGGACTGAGGTGTTCATGGACTTGCTCCGGCTGAGGTCGAGCGGCCACGCGGGCCTGGCGCGTCACGCAGGAGCCGCGGAAAGTACGCAACGCATGACATGGCTCGGCTCGCGCTCCCTCGCGGACCGTTCACTGCAAGCTGCATGCCGACCAAGGCACCGCAAGTTTCCGCCGCTTAGGGTGCACCACGATGTCCGCTTGCCGACATTGGTTGCCAAGCAGACAGGGCGATGTCGGCAGGACCGAGTGTCAGACAGCACGTCTGATCTTTGCGGCCAAGTACCGGAACAGAGGACCGCTCGCCGCCCGGCGTCGGAACGCTTACCTCCAAATGCGAGGTACAATCTTCCGAGCTATTTCATCGGGCAGACTTATCGACGCGCGTCAGCATGACATAGAGCAGTACGTTGATCAGCAGCCAGATCGCGATCAAGCTGAGGGCAGTGCGCATGGCGATCTCCGTTTCGTGACTGCAAGGATCCGCTGAGACGTTCCGTTCATCATGCGGGCCAGCCCGGGCCGAAAGCACCGCGCCAGCCGCCAGTCCTGTATTGTGCCTCTCGCCTGCTACAGAAAAGCAATCCGCCGTGTGCTGTTCGCCCCGTCGGTCCCTCTTCGGCACCGGACTGTTAGGCGACCAGCACTAGGTCAAGCTGTCCGGTTCCGGCAGGACCCAGAGTCTGTCCTGCGTATGCCTCAGTGCAGTCAAAGTCTCGGCATCTGTCCTGTACAGTGGCACTTGAGCTTCGTTGGTCCAGCCAAGGCCAAGATGGTGGAACTGATCAGCCGGAACAGTGACGCGGCTTTTGTCCAGTTCGCTAACGTAGTCCGCCGCCCAGTCGTGGATAGTATAGGATTCAATCTTGTCCATCATCGAGCGCCAGCGGGTGACACGCTCCTCAAGCGGCATGTGAATCGCCCTCGAAATAGCGGCTGCGATTTCTTCAGGGTGGTTCGGATCCACCAGAAGCGCTTCGTTCTCGTTGAAGTCTTCAGCTGCGCCCGCAAACTTGGATAGGACCAGCACGCCGGGGTCCTTCGGGTCTTGTGCCGCAACATATTCTTTCGCCACGAGATTCATGCCGTCGCGCAACGGGGTCACGACGCCGACATGGGCGGCGCGGTAAAACCGCGCGAGTGCCGCCTGGCTGAACGAATCGTTCTTGTAGTGGATCGGGCTCCACCGGTCTGAGCCATGCTCGGCATTGACCCGATTGATCGCGCTCTCCACGTCTTCTTTGCTGATACTGCTCGACATCGGCGCGTGAGGACGGTGCGATCTGCAACAGCGAGATGCTGTGGGGTTCCATCCTTAGAAGCTGATTGAACCCTTCGACCCGCTTGTCGATACCCTTGGTGTAATCAAGCCGGTCCACGCCGATCGCAAACTTGGATCCCTCGAAGCTTTTCAATATTGACGAGACTGTTTCTTGCTCTGCAGAAGAGAGATCTGCAGCGAGATAGTCTGCGAACTGCTCAGGATCGATCCCGATTGGGAACTTTTTCAGTCGCGTCTGACCGCGCTCCGTGGTGACGACGCCATCCTTGGTTTCCAATCCGAAATGAGTTCGGAGATACGCCGAGTAGTTGTTCAGATCCCGGTTCGTCTGGAATCCGAGCAGGTCATACTTCAGCGTCGATTTCATCAGTTCGCGATGATTGGGCACGCGCTCAACCATGTCGGGCTCGGACCACGGCGTGTGAAGGAAGAAACCGGTCGGCCGGTCGATGCCGAGTTCATGCAGTCGGGCTCCGAGCGGGAGCAAATGATAGTCATGCACCCAGAATGCGTCCCGATCCCGTACGTCGTTGACCGCACCCGCAATATAACTGTTGGTCCTTTGATAGCATTCATAATCGTCTTCCGAGACCGACATCCGGTCCGGCAGGGAGTGCAATGCCGGCCACAGCGTCGAATTCGAAAAACCACGATAATAGCCAGCATGGTCAGCGGCCGGCAGATCGAGCCTGGCGACAAATCCCGCACCAGTCTCGACCAGTGGCAGGGGCACCTGGGTCCCGTCGCCGTGGTTTTCCGAGGAGCCGACCCACACAGCGCCGGACCGTTGCACGACCGGCTCGAGGGCGGCGGCAAGGCCGCCGGTCTGGGGTTTACTGGGGTCGAAGGGCGCAACGCGGTTCGAAATGACGACAAGCTTCAAATCAGGTTGCTGGTTGACCGCACCCGCCACCTCGTCCGAGGCAATAGAATGGGCGGGACCTGCACCAGTTGGTTCATGCAGCTCCGGCGATATCTCGTCCAGTTGCTGGTCAAAGGCGTGCTGGTTTATGGTTTCATCTTGCTGGGCAGCGCCTGATGTACTGCCATAAGCCAACGTTGCCGTGTCGAGCGCATCATGAATTCGAACCATCTCAAAACTCCGTTTGACGATGTTTGCGTTTGATTCAGTCGCAGATCAGCCCCGGATATCCCCACCACGCCAGGATGGCAGGTCCAGCTTTCCGGAAGCTGACCAGTCGGGAGCCAAATAGCCGCACCGATGCCCTTATCCAGGACTTCGGCGCGATGGTTGCGCATGAGACACCGGCATCGAAGTCAGATGAAGACGTTCAGCTTCATTGCGTTGATAAGCGCACGCAGGACCTGCCCGTCAACTCGCCCCCACACGGTCGCCCTCGAAGCCACGATGTGCTCAGGTGCTCTGAGTAAGAACATATTCGCTCCCTTCGGGCTGTTGATTGGGGCATGGCACGCAGCTGACATCATCCAGAGCTCAACTGGTATCATCACTGCCCTTGCTCTTGTGACGAAGCAAATCACGATAGCCGCCGCGAACGAGGCGCAGTCCCATCTGGACCAGGCGAATGGTTCGGCTGCGCAGATCATGTGTCTTCCAGCCTCGATCCGGCATGCGAGACTTGCCGAACAGGCCTTCAGCGATCGTGCGGTAGCTGTTGCCTTCGAGCCAGCCATCTACGGCACGCAGGCCAAGTATGTGCCTGTCCCGGGTGCCACTCGACTGGGCGAGAGGGGGCCAACCGACGCGGCGCTGTTCCAGCGCCAGCCAAAATCGATGAGCAGCCCGCAAACGGACATCGAAGTTGCGGTCGAGCGGCAAGTCCATGGCAACGGGTGATCTATCTGGCGAAAGCTCACTTAGCCACAGCCGATGTTTCGCTCCTCCGAGCGGCACGATGGCATGCCAACCATCCGCCGCTTGCCGGAGCTCGCAGCCGGCCAGTTCGGCGAAATCCAGCCTGTATCGAAGCGAGTCGTCCAAACCGCTCGCCATGCCGATGGTCAGCACGGTCGGCAAGGCCTCAGGCGCCCAGAAAACAGCCTGTTCGTAGAACGGCTTTCTCGGATCAGCTGCGAAACGTCAGTCCCCACTTCCGCCGGAAGTGATCCGCACCGGACCGTCCCTTCCTGCTCAATGCCTTGAAGTGCTTTTGATACTCGCGATCGCGCCGCAGCCACTCCCAGGCTATGTCGGCAGCTTCTGCTTTTCTCAGATCCTGATATGCGCTTTCTGATCTCCAGTCGGCACCTGACATCACTGTTCCCCGCAAGCTCTGGAATGCAAAGCCAAGGAAACGGCCTGGTTGTGACGATTTGTAGTTGCACGCGCTCAGCAAATCGACATTTCGCGCATTTTGGTGATGGAACAATCAACTTTTGCGATCCCATGAAGCTCTGGTCCGCCCTCGATACCTTTGCTCTTCGTTTTTGCAGGTTCGGCCCTGCGATCGTGCCCGCCGCGACGTGCTCACCGGCGGTACCCAAACAAGCGAATGCTGGTGTGCTGATAAGGGGGGCGCTAGGAACAATCGAAACGACGGCAACTCGCCCAATATTCGCGACGCCTGCACGGCATCGCACTTGCCGGAGAGAGAGCACGAGCAGCTGTGTATAGGCCATCAGCGTTGCCCAGTCCTGCTCTGGCCTTGTTCAGAACCTTCATCCAGGGAACGGGGCTACTCCGATGCTACACCCGCTCCGATGGCCCGGGCCGCGTTTTCAGCCGCTGTGGCGATTACCACGCTTGCCCGTTCATTATATGGTTGTAGCAAACGCGACAAAACGTCCAGCGCCATCGGTTCGTGAACGAGCTTCGCCCTGAGTTCATAAGCGAGCCCCTCCAGAGCGTCGCAGGCTGCGACCACTGCTGAAGCATCAGCGTCAGTCGGCTCATTCTCGGCCAATGCCGGCGCAAGGTGAAGAAGCCATTCTACCGCGCAGGCGCGCGCCTTTTCCTGCTTGCTCGGCGGAAACAACTCGTCCCAACGCGCCTCCACCATGATTCGCAACTTGCCGAGACCGACGGCAAGCCCCTCATATCCCTCCGCTCGGAACAAGCCATAAGAGAGCCAGGAGCCAACCAGGATGTCCTGTGATCTCTTCGACAGAATATCGAGCGCCAGCATATTGACCTTGCCCCAGTCGACGGCGGTCGGTCCCTCCAGGTCCATGCGCCGGATCTCGGCTTCGAGCCGCCTGAAGATGGCAGCTCCACGAATATTATTGCCGGTAGGCACAGCCGTAGCGCCGCTACCTAAACGAGCAGCGATATTATCGCGGACTGCGAGCCAGTAATCGATCATGCCGGCAAGAAGGTTTTGATGGTGCGATCGGTCGCCTCATCGAAACAGCCGACCGCGTGACCAGCGCGGGCAATCCGCAAATGCTTGACGGCTGTGCGAGTCACCACTGCCTCTCCTTTAGCCGGTGATGCTGCTGACGTGTTTCAATCAAGAATCATGCCAACAGGCCTGGCCCGATCGTAAACGCGTTTAACGACGATATGAGGACTCTCACGTCGCTCATTCGACATCGGAACCTCGCCAGCGCTCTGGGTGCGCTTCGTCGTTTCGCTTCAGGCGCACCATGTCTACGCTCGTGCCAGAAGGCGCGACGTACGAGGGCGGGAGTCGCATTTGTGCGGCACAAAGCGAAACAAGATTCGTGCGCAGACGCGCTCTAAATCTCTTGCGGGGCTGCAAATTTCACCGGGCCGGATCGAACGCGCCAGCATCGGCCGGCACCTCCATTTTCGAGATCAGGTCAACTACCAACACTCGTCATTGATCCAGATGACGCCCACATGTCACCGTCGATCGCGAGCGACGGCCGGTCAGGCGCACCCGGCCGTTCAGATGCACAAGGGTTCGCATGCAGGTCCGAGCACGTACCGTCTCCGCAAATCGTCCTATTCCGTCCGCAAGAGAATCGTTTGCGGACATGATGCGCGTCCAGATCGGCTGCACCAGTGAAATATCGTTTCTCATGGAAGCGCACGATGGCCTCTCCGCCGCGATCGCCGGACGCGCAGGTTTCAAAGGGCTGTGGGCATCCGGCCTCTCGATCGCGTCCTGTCTTGGCTATCGCGACGCAAATGAAGCGTCCTGGAATCAGCTTGTCGGCGCAGTCGAGCGGATCGTGGACGCGAGCCAGTTGCCGGTTCTGGTCGACGGCGACGGAGGCTTCGGCAACTACAACAATGCTCGCCTGCTGGCCCGGAAGCTCCGTCAATGCGGCGCTGCCGGAGTCACGCTGGAAGACAGCTGTTTTCCGAAAACCAACTCGCTCATCGGCGATCGACACCCGCTCGCCGACATCAACGAGTTTTCGGGGCGGCTGCGCGCTGTAAGGACGCGGTCGCGGACGAGCTGGTCCTCGTTGCCCGTATCGAATCGTTCATCGCGGGGCATGACATCCAGGAAGCGATTTCGCGCGCCCACGCCTATGCGGACGCCGGATCCGACGCGATCCTCATTCACTCGCGCAGAAGCGCCGCCGACGAGATCCTCGCGTTCGCGGGAGCGAGGCGGAACAAACTGCCGGTCGTGATCGTGCCAACGAAGTACTATCGAACACCGGTCTCGGTGTACCGCAGAGCGGGCATCTCCACCGTGATCTGGGCCAATCACTCCATGCGAGCCGCGATGGCTGCGATGCGCCAGGTCTGCAGTCGCATCATCGCGGAGGAGAATACCGCCAGTGTCGAGCCCAATATCGCGACCCTCGACGAAGTCTTCGAATTGCTCGGGTATGACGAGCTCGCCCGCGCCGAAGCGAAATACTTTCATTCTCCGCACCATGATCAATGAGCCTCATCCATGCGGGCGAAAGGCCGTCTTGGGGCTCATCACGAGGCAAGAGGTGGCATGCCGCAGCGGTCGCACGCCTCCACGTCGCCGATCGGAGAGAACTCCCGGAGCCCGCGAGGGAAGTAGTTCTGCACTTCGCGACACCTGCGGCTGGGCGAAGCCGCCACCTGAAACCCTGCGCGCATCGGACGAACTGAAGGAGCTTCCGGATGACTGACATCGCTCCGAAAGATGCGATCATACTTGCCGCTGGGTCCGGCTCCCGCCTGCGGCCGCTCACGGATCTGCGACCAAAGCCCCTTGTCGAGGTCAATGGAACGCCGATCATTCTCAACGCCTTGCGACATCTGGAGGCCGTCGGCGTGGAACGCGCCGCGATCGTGGTCGGCTACCGCAAAGACGCCATCCAGTACGCTTGCGGGGCCCGGTTCGGCTCCGTCCGTATCGACTACATCGAGTCTTCTCTTTTCGACCAGACCGGCAGCGCGTATTCGCTCTGGCTGGCGCGCGACGTCCTGCTCCGCGGCGATCATTACCTGCTGGAGGGGGACGTCTTTTTCGAGCAGGCCGTCCTCGATCGTTTCGATCAAAGCGAGGCGTCCGCGGTCGCGGCGGTCGCGCCATTTGATGCGAGGATGCAGGGCTCCGCGGTTCTGCTCTCCGAAGCTGGTTTTATTTCGGGCTTTCGTCTGCAACAGTCTGGCGCCGACCTTTCGCGGAATCCAGCGCTTTTCAAGACGCTGAATCTGTTTCGCTTCTCGGCGTTCGCTCTGCGGACAACGATTGTTCCAGGCCTGGACGACATTATCAGATCAGGAGCCACCAGGTCCTACACGGAAGAACTTCTCGCATATTTGATCGAACGACGGGGCCTGCAACTCGCGGCAGCGCGATGTGACCATGAGCGCTGGTGGGAGATCGACACGGCTGACGATCTTCGAATAGCGAACGAGCTGTTCGCGGAACAGCATTCTCCCCAGCACCCCAGCCCCCGGACTTGAATTCACCAGCGAGCGAAGACGATGCTCCGCTATTTGCTTGACCCGGCCAACGCGATAACGGCATCCGGACTGATATTGTCGGGCATCGCCCTGTCTCTTGCGATCGACCGTCGCATTGAACTTGCTGTCGCGATAGCCCTGTGGGCGATGCTCGCAGATCACCTCGACGGGATTGTCGCGGGCCGGCTTCGGAATCGTTCGGAAACGGCCGGGAAGATGGGCAAGAATCTGGACGGCTTCTCCGATCTCGTTTACGGCGCGGTATTTCCCTCGATCACGTTGCTGCAGTTGCAAGGCGTAAGCCCCCTGTCTGCCGCTCTTGGCACGATGCTGCTTGTCGCAGGCGCGCTTCGTCTGAGCTATTTCGGGGTGTTTGGCCTGTCGGCAGATCGATACTTTTCGGGTTTGCCCCTGTCTTACGACGTTCCACAAGAACCGGACAATTGACCTCCTTGAACGTATCGCCCAAACGCTAGATGTTCATGTGTCTGAATTCTTTGTTGAACCTCCGGAAGGTGCGACACCTCCCAAGGCCTTGCCTAAAGGTCGAAAGCCGACGCGTCCACGTTGGAAGAAGAGATAGTGCGCTTCACATGAGAAGCACTTCATAGAGGCCTTATGGCACGGGTCCCCTGACGACATGGGGCGACGGTTCTGCTTGAGTTGAACGTTGCGCAACTCGCAGGGTCTGCCGCGCGGCAATCAGGATGGATGGAAGCGCTTCCCAGCCAGATTATTGCCCTATGCAGGGTCAAAAGTCGCAGAGCTACAGGAGCAGAACGGTTCGCGTGGAGCAGACCTTCCGGAGACATCGACCTTACTCGGCAACGAGATCAGCGAATTGAATCTGGTCGGCGTACCTTGGTATGGGGACGATGGGTCTGATCTACTCGAACTGCGGCTTTCCAATGCCAGGTGACCATTGCCGATCAGGACAATTGTCAGCAGGAGAGAGACACTTGGACGTCTTAGCGCCAGATACATATCGGTTGGTCGCCGGTTCGCAAGCTGGAGAAGGTTGTTAGCATCGTGGTTGAGCTTTCGAACTCAGTGAATTCCAAGCCCCACAGCCTCACGAGATCCATCTGTACCTGACGTACAGAACCGCACGTCATTTCGTCCAAAACGTACGGAAGATTTTATCATAGGTCACTCGCTCCACCAGGCCGCCCCGGCTGACATCACTCTTGATGTCGCGCCGTCGAGAATTAGCCCCGCACGAGGATGTCGCTCACACCGGAGCTCACCTCACTGCCGATCGACATTCCATGTCCCCAGCCGAAATAGTTATCGACGATGGAGACATAGCGAGTGGGACCGTTATTGCCGGCCTTGATTGCCACATTGTCGTCTCCGGTACGGATGACGCTATGGGTAATGGTCACATCCTGGCTGGCGCCAGGATCGATGCCGTCGGTGTTGCGGGCGTCGGCAGGTGTAGATGCCGCCACCGCGTTCTAGAAAAGCTGATGAACGGGCGGCAGCCGTCACCTTTACCTGCGATGCGACCGCAATGTCCCGAGCCCCTGTCATACGCGTTCGGGTCGGACATCGCAAAAAGCGTGGCACCTCGCTCGATCCATAGCGTGACGTCCGATTTCATCTCGAGTGGACCTGACAGGAACTCGCCATGCGCCAAATAGACCGCTGCACCGGCGGGGCAATGGGCAATGGCGGCCTGCAACGAGGCGGTGTCGTTCGTTCCAGAGGCCATCGGGCGGGCGCAAACATCACGCGGCGCAATTGGTTTAGCGACAATGCTGCGGTCTTTCGCCTGGGCGGCTAGGCAAAAAGCCATAGATCGCGATGAACAGTAGAGCCCGTTAGCGGGAAAGGTTTGTCATCTAACATTCTCATGCATTATTGCGGGCACTTTGCCGCGCGAACTGTTTCCGAGCCGAACGCGAGCTCGAGTAGCGCCGCCCTTATCCGTGGCGCGCGCAAGGTGTCCCTAATAAGACAACACCAGGATAGCGCTCCCGCCCAGTTAAGACTGCGGATGAGTCGGATACGGTTCGAGGCGCTGGCGACGAGTGTCGCAGCGGCCGGCGAACCGGTGGTCCAGCCAGCGTTCTCGCCACTATCATCCGAAGTGCACCCCTGAGGCGAATTGTCTTCAGCCGCGCCTTGCTGGCTTTCGTACGCTATTCAGCTGCGTCTCGAATATTGCCGAGCAAGTCAAAATCATGGACCGCGTTGGCCAGGACGTTCTTCCTTGCAAATTTGAGTGGTTGCGGAGTTCGCAATCACCGACACCGACATTCCCTGGCCACATCTAGGGCCATCATCGGAAAACGAACCCATCACGGCTCCAGCGCGACCTGCAAGCCCTCATTCCCCTCAACGTGAACAAAACGTGGCCCGATCGGCCGTCCCCTGCCGCTGGCGACGGTGACAATGTCTTCCAGTGGGTTGGCGCGCGCGTCCGCCTCGGGTCGGGACAAGATCAGATCGGCGTGAAACAGCCCTTCCGATTCAAGGCCGGTGGCATCGACGCCAAGCCTCGCCAAAGTAGCCAAACAACTTTCAAACTCTTCAGCATCGCGAAAGCGACGCTGAATGAACGTTGCGCCGGTAAGACGTTCAGTCACAAGGCCATACTTCGCGAACGTCGCAGCCAAGGAGTCAAATGGGAACATTCTTAGCACGAAGGAGATGATCCATGGACGCTTCTCCGTCGCATCGAGAATCTTGCTGAACGTCTTCTCGGTAACGTAGCCGATGCAGCCCGTCGACATGATGACATCCGCGGATCTAACAACAGGCGCGCTGTCGGTCGATAGCGCCTCCGTTTCAAGATCGGCGACAATTCCTTGCTCAATCAGACCAACACCCGTTGCATAGCCGATCGCCGGTGCCGATACATCCAGGCCGATGAATCGTGCCAAGCCGACATCAGGCCAAGCTGCATAGAAATTGCGATCGAGACGCACCAGTGTCTCAGAACTAATCGCCCTCATCTCGCGTCGGGCATAGCGGTGACGCAAGCCCCCGAAGGTCAGTGGAAACCGATGCACCGCGGCGTTGATGCCGTATGAACAGCCAACATCAAGCACGACCGGCTTACGGCCGGTTGCCGAGGTTTTCGCTGCCAGAATCTGGCGCACAACCGGCTCAGCCACGTCCGGGATCATATAATCCAAGTCTCCCAGGACAGAGAAATATGCTCTCGGATCATCCAAAGCGTAAATATCATCGAAGATAGCTTTAGACTGGTTGATACGCGCAAAATCTGTTCGCAACTCAACGTCCCCCATTTCATTTTACAGGCCGCTCGACGGTTGCGGCCTTCAGTCACCCGGTGCCTTATCGCAGAGATCAGCCGACGCTTAAATCCCATCTGGCCGATACGGATCTACTCCGAGCGATCAGGACCATCAAGAGGCCCATCATCATCGATGCGCAACCGCGAACCCAAGGCAAATGACTAGATTTCCGTACCGCGCTGACGTGTTCGCGCGTGACTCCATGCCGCTCTTGCAATCGGCGGTGCTGCGACGGCGCGGCTTGGCTCACTCGGTAACTCCCCTGATACTTTTCAACGCTGGGCTCACGGAACCCCAAGCCATCGCGCGTCTCGCAGCTGACCTCGCGAAAGATCAGATTTCGCGCGCGAGTCCTATTGATGTCGGGGGTTGGAGCAACTCATACCTTGGTTTAGACATCCGAGGCGGATATCTGCCGCATTTTGCTGATGATTTGATCGCTCAAAGCTCACACATTTTGGCCGGACGGAGACGGGCGGACGCGCTTTAGAGCATGATGTGTTTATACGGAAACGTACCCTGAATTTTTGAGATAGTTGGCGCACTCCTCCTTGGAGAAGACGTCGAGGAGTTCGCCGACCTTGCGCCAAGTCGCTTCGACATCACGCGGCTGCGCGGCTCGCATCAGGTGTTTGAGCTTGGCGAAGACCTGCTCGATCGGATTGAGGTCGGGGCTATAGGGCGGCAGGAAGAGCAGATGGGCTCCTGTGGCGCGGATGGCGTTGCGCGCCGCCTTGCCCTTGTGACTGCCGAGATTGTCGAGAATGACGAGTTCACCCTTTGCGAGGGTCGGCGCCAGCACCTGCTCGACATAGAGGGTGAAGAGCTCGCCATTGATGGGGCCGTCGATGACCCATGGCGCGCTGATCCGGTCGTGGCACAGCGCCGCGATGAAGGTCATGGTCTTCCAATGGCCGAAAGGCGCAGACGCCTGGAGACGTTGCCCACTCGGTCCCCAGCCTCGCAGCGGCGCCATGTTGGTTTTGATCCAGGTCTCGTCGATAAAGACCAGGCGCGAAGCGTCGATCCTGCCCTGATGGGTCTTCCAGCGCGTCCGTTTACGCGCGATATCGGGGCGATCTTGTTCGGCCGGCAGGATCGTTTTTTTTGAAGCTCAGCCCTTCGGCATGGACGAACGTCCACACTGCCCGCACGTCGGTCTTGATCCCGCGCGCAGCCAGTTCCTGCGTCAGCTTCCGCAAAGTGAATGGGCCGGAGCGAATGCGTTTGCGCAGCCAGTCGGCATTGGTGCCGGACAGAACCGGCTTCTTGTGACCGCCGATCTTGCCGGGAGAAACGCCTCCGGTCTCCCGCCGCAGATTCTTCCACTTCGTCACACAGGAAGGACTGATCTGAAGCGCTTCTGCAATCGAACGAACGGTCTCGCCCGCGTCAGCCCGCGCCAGAGCGAGTTCACGAAGATCTTCCGAATAGGGTCGCGTCATCCATGCTGGCCCCCGTTCCAGCATGGAGTTTGAATCAGAAATTGTCCCTTCTGGGAATCCCGATTCCGGCAAAAAACAACATGCACTAGCGATCGATCAGGCCTCGTAGGATGGCTTCCGCGCGCATCGAGACGGCCGTGTAAAGCTGCGCGGCCTTGATGGATTTGAGCCTTCCTGGGTCATTCTGAGCGATGTTGGGATCAGATAGAAGGCGCTGGAAGCGAGCTCTGCGCCACGCTTGCACGCGGCGAAGGCGCGGCAGTATCGCCGACTGCTCCTCAATATTGACCCGCTTCTCACTCGCCACGCGGCCGCTCCTCTTGAGGTTGCAAGCGTAGCGCAACCTCGGCGCGCGTGGAAGCGGTTTCCGGAATCCTACGGGTAGGCGCACTCCACGCCTTTTTGCCATGTAGCTAACCAGCGTTAGGTAAGACGCGGGATCGTGCGAGAGCATCGTCGTGTCGTCATATCCGCCAGTCGTCCGAACGCAGATCGGTAAAGCTGGGCGATCGGTGGCCGGCGGATATTCTGGCAGGTTTTGTGCCGGCAAGAGCCGTTCTGGTGCGCTCCATCAGCCCGAGTTCTTATGGAGTTCGGCGTTACCAGAGCGATCTCAAAATCGTCCGCGTTAAAGTCACTGCGCGCGATACCGCTGTCGTGCGCATGCCTTGCGTCAGAGCAGCAGCGACACATAGTTCGATTCAAAAATCCGTTGTTCGGATTCGATCACCAACCGCAAATGGCAATAGAGCGCCCAGTATTTGCGCCACACCGGATCGGTCGACGGCATATACGTGATCGTCAGACCCATCTCGTTGGCGGTCTCCCATCCGATCATCTGGCCGTGCGACTGATATTTGTTAATGTCCATCAGTTCGCTGGCGATCTTCGAGAAATTCTTGCCACGGCGCTTGAGCAGATTCTCGGCGAACGAGCGCGCCCGGTCCCTTACCGACTGGAACTTACGCACAATCGTCGGATCGAATTTTTCGAAGGTAATCCGCGCCGCGAGATCGTCTGGCGTGTCGCGCAGCGTCGTTCGCGCGGCGTCATAGGCGTTGAGGTAGGTCAGCACGGAATAGACGACGTCTGAGCCGTTCCCGTCCCGGGACGACACCTGCGGGTCGATCGGACCGAGCTCGGACGAGTCGCTCATCACGATCGCATTGGCGCCGAGCGCCATCAGCGTGCCGGCGCTCTTGGCGTAGTCCGGAATGATGACCCTAAGTTGCCCCTCCTCGCCCGTCGCACTACGGACCAGCCCGATCAACTTCTCAGCCGCATCGACATCGCCGCCCGGCGTGTGCAGCAGGAGATCGATCGGATCGCCGGGGTTGACGTTGTGGAGCATGTCGACGAAGCCCAGCGTGTCGATGCGGTCGACCTGTGCCTTGTTGCCGGCGACATAGCATAGCAATTTGGGATGCTCAGTCTCAATGTCCTTGATGAGCGTCTGGCGCTGATAGCGCGCCGCGTTCATCGCGGTGAACATCGGAGTCTTCTCAATCGCTCGCGGCGGCTGCGGCGCGATCGACTGCGGTTCTTCTATTCCCTCTTCACTGTCATTCATCGATCACTGTCCCTGGCCCATTCGATCCGACCGCGGCTAATAGAGTAATGGCAGCGCCGCTCGCTCCCGCGATAGTCAATGCTTGGAGAGATGGTTAGTCGCTGGACTTGATTCAACGTCCAATGCGGCCTCCGCGCCAGGTCGGTGTTGAGCATAATCCGGTGGCCGGTCCGGCACGGGCAGTCGAAGACGATCCACTTGGTGCGGCCGGCGTCGCCGACGAGCGCGACCGCGTTGCGCGGCAGCTGATCGGGCACCTCGTCGACCGAGCCGGCCTGACCGATCACGCGCCAGCGCCAAAAGGGAAGCCATTCCCACAAGGAGATCTTCATTGCGTGCCCCAGAGCTGGCCGAGAAACGGCTCCTCGTCGCCAGCGCCCCATTTTCCCGCGCCCGGATGACAATAATGCCCGCTGCGGGGCGCTGCGCGGTTGGTGGAGATCTCGCGCTCGTGCAGCCTCAGCAGCGTCTCGGTCGGCCGCTCGGGCGGGCCATAGCCGATCAGGCGGTCGAGCAGCTCGTTGACGGCGGCGGCCGCCACAGCGGTGGTGAAGGCCACGACCGCGGGCTCCACCTGACCGAGCGCCGGCGCATAGCCTTCGTCGGCCAGCTTCTGGCGCTCCTCTGGCGTTCGAATCTCCGCCGCCGCGCGCGCCATGTCGACCCGGTTGCGGCAGACCAGGCAACCGGCGCCGGGCGTCAGGGTTGTGATTCGGCCGTCGATGCCGGTCAGAGCGCCGCTGCGGTCGCTGCTCAGGAGGACGCCGACATCGATCACCGGCGTCAGCAGGAAGGTTGATAGGCGCGACAGGATGAGACGCCCGGCATTGTCGTCAGTGCAGCCGAATACCAGATCGACCGCACGCAGCGCCTTGGCAACCGACTTGACCGTCGTCATCCCCTCTATCGTCGAGCCGACGAGGTCGGGCGCGATCCGCCTCAAATGGGCGTGTAGCAGGTCGACCTTGGCTTGCCCGACATCGCCCGGCGTCGAGCCATAGACACGGGTCACATTGCTGGCCGAGAGCTTATCATTATCGATCAGCAGGAGATGGCGCACCCCGAGCCGCACCAGCTGTTCGGCGACTGCCGATCCGGTGCCGCCAGACCCGACGATTGCGACCCGCAGATCGCCGATCACACTCTGAATATCCGGGCCGAAGGCGCGCACATTGCGGTCGAAGATCGCATCCGGCGCCGACGACTCGCGCGCGAAATTCTGGATCAGTCGCCAGCGTTCGCCGACGATCCAAACGCGATCGATTGATGTCGTGGCCTCGTCCTCGGGCGTCAGCTCGCCACTGAACACGAAGCTTTCGCCGCGGGGCGAGGCGATCAGCGACGCGTAGATGCCGGAGCCGCTGCGCAACTGGAAGAGATCGGCGATATCACGATCGACTTGCCGGTCGAGCTTGCTCGGCAACGGCACGCCGCCTTCGCCGGGATGGGTATGGAACCAGATCGGCACGGCGCCGTCGGCTTCCGCCGCGCTGAGCGCGCCGACATAGCCTCCGGAGCCGATCAGCATGTGATGGGGGCTCTGCTCGATATAGGCCCCCTGCGACACCCAATGCAGCGACCGCCCGAGGAGACGGAGCTCAGCGCCGACATCGACGCGACGCGCAAGCAGCACGCCGGCACATTCGAGCGGGTTGCGGGTAGCAGAGGCAATCTCGTCGGCGAGCGGACCGGGAAGGACGAGGGTCGTGATCATGCGGCGCGCGCCCTTGCGGCGGCCTCGAGCTCCTTCCGGACCAGTGCCAGAAAGCTTTCGAGCGAGTCGATGCCGGACCGCCACTGGCCGGGATTGAGATGACGCGACCAGCGCTGCCAGGTGCGGCCGAGATAGACCTCCTGCAATTCAGTCGCGGCGATCACGTGACCGTCCGCGCGCCGGATCGCCGGCGCGAACCACCACATGTCCGGCTGCATGTCGGGATAGCCGGGCGCGAGCCGAAGCAGGAGATCCGCGGCTGTGCCAGCAAACCCGTTCGGCAGCGGAAAGGATGGAATGACGATCGCGATCATGCCGCCATCAAGCGACACGGCATGTCCGGGCGCCCGCGCCTGCAAATACTCGTGGTCAATGGGCGGCAGCATCGGCCCCTCCCCTCAAGCGCGGCCCGGGTTGATTTGCGCCGGCGCGGTGAAAAAGCGCAAGCCATTGCGCATCTCGACCATGGCGTCGGCCTCGATCTTCAGATCGGAGCCGCCCGGCACGACCTCGAACAAGTCGCGATCCGGGCCGATGTCGGGTTCCGGCAAACGCCGCAGCTGCGCGCCGGTGAGAACCGGCTCCGAGACCTTGTGGGTCGTGCGATCGATCTTGATCTCAAAGGTCTTTGAGCGGTCGGGCCGCTCCTTGTCGTCGTTGTCGACGTGCTTGTCGTCCATAGCCACCTCCGCATATTGCCACCGTGATACCACGGAACCATGCCGATTGACAAGGGCGGCGATATGGTGCAAAAAAGCGCTATGAAACAAGCTAAAGCCATGACCGTCCGTCTCTCCGAAGAGCAGGCGCAAGCTCTAGAGATGGTCGCCAGTGTCGAGAATCTGCCCGTCTCCGACATCATCCGCGCCGCAATCACGACCCATATCGAGACCCGCCGGCGTGACCCTGGGTTCCAAGCGGGCCTAAAGGACCGGATCTCCCAGGCGCGCAAGCTGCTCGACCGTTAGACTTCGGCCGGCGAGGTTCGACACGACAAGGACTCATGAAAAAGACCACCAAGGGGCTGAAGCCCAGCACGACCGGCCATGTCCTCGGCCAGCGCACCTTCGCTGCGATCACCGCAGTTGAGGGGATTAGCCTGAGCGCCGCCAGCCGCAAGCGGCTCGCCGACATGAGCAAGCGGAAGCTCTCGCCCGACGATCAGCGCTCCGAGGTGATCCGGGCCTATCGGGACGCCAAGTCGCGCGGCTGATGGCGGCCGGCTACGACGCCTTCGATGACCCCTACGCCTACAAGGGCACGACCACCCTCAAGAACAAGCTCGGCCTGCGCGACGCGGCGCAGCTCGAAGCGTTTGAACTCGAAATGACCACGCTGCGCGCCCGCGAGCCGCTGCCGCGCGGCAAGCTAAACGCTCGCCATTATTGCAGCGTGCACCGCCATCTCTTCCAGGATGTCTACAGCTGGGCCGGCAAATATCGCAGGGTACGCACCGCAAAGGGCGGCAATCCCTTCTGCTATCCTGAGTATATTGACGGCGAGATGACCAAGCTCTTCGCCACCCTGCCCGCAGCGCTCGGCGCGGACGGCCCCGAGGACTTCATCGCGGAGGCCTCGCGGTTCCTCGGCGAGCTCAACGCCATTCACCCCTTTCGTGAAGGCAATGGCCGCTCGCAGCTCGCATTTATGGCGATGCTCGGCGAGACTGCGGGTTTTGCGTTCGACTTCGCGCGCGTCCGGCGCGACAGCTTCATGCCGGCTATGATCGCGAGCTACGCAGGCAATCTGGTGCCGCTTTCGGCCGAGCTGAGGTCCCTGCTGTGCTGATGTTTCGATGCGCATCAGTTCGGCCGTCGTCCAAAAAGGTCAAGTGGCCCTTCCCGCGCTCCTGGACTCCATTGCAAAAGGCGGGACGCACTTGAAGCCACTCGGCGCGAAAAGGCGGCAGCGGACCGTGAACCAGCGGCTGTCTTTCGATTATTTGCACTTGTCGAAGCTTCAAACTTGAAAAATGCCCAAGCCCGCGACCGGTTACTTCAGCTCGCGGTTGCGATCCCGGAAGCACAATCTGCAGTCAAGCGTCCCAGTTCGGACTAAGCGAACGAAAATCAAAGCTTGCCGGCGTTCGAGACGCGGTTACTGAGAGGCATAGTAAAGTTCTAGACCCATCATTACTATAGGTCGCGATCCGTTCTTGTCGCTCGGCGAGCGGAATGTGCCGTCGTTCTCCGTGGTGAACGGAGCTTATCGCGGCACAAATCGCACTAGCAGTCTGCTGAAAAACCTTGAAATGGAGAGCTTTCTTGTTGTTGTGGCCGTTGTTGGGGCCGCGCGGTGGAGTTGGTTATAGTTTTCCAGGCTGGTGTTGGGTGTACCCTGACGCGGGGTGGCTACGCGGCAAGCAGTTTGGGAATGCGGATCAGGTTATAGGCGATCAGATTGAGCAGGAAATCGGCGGCGACGCGGCCGATGCCACGATGTTTGGTCTTGCGCATGGTGCCGTGCTGCTTGCCCCATCCGAAGATGCACTCGACCATCGCCCGGCGTGATTGCGACATGCCATATCCCGGATGCCGCGTGGTTCGTTCGTCGATGGCGCTGTTGCGGGTCTTGCCGGTTTTGGTGACGGCCTGGTTCTGCGTCACATGCGGCGTCACGCCGATGGCGCGAAGATTGTCGACATGATCGACGGTATCGTACGCCTTGTCCTCACCGGCGGTGATACGGCGGCCTGCGGCTTTGCGTCTCGCCCTCAGCATGGTCTCCGAAGCCCGGCGTTCGGCGGTGCCATCGGCATGTGTGACCCTGCCGGCCACCGCCAGCCCATGCCGATTCTCCATGGTGACGTGGCCCATATAGCAAAGCTTGGCCTCCCGTCCGGCCGCCTTGCGATAAAGCCTGCTGTCCGGATCGCTGGTGCTCGCATGGGTGTCGTTCTTGCGCTTCTGGCCGTGGAAGTTGGCGCCGTCCTCATCGTCGCCGCTGCCGTCCTTGGGGCGAAAGCTCTTCTGTGAAGCCCAGGCTTCGATCAGCGTTCCATCCACCGAGAAGTGCTCGTCCGACAGCAGCGGTTTGACCTGCGGATGGTTCAGAAGCCTGGTCATGAACTTCGTGAACACATCGCCGTTCTGCAGCCGCTCCCGGTTCTTGGTGAAGGTGGTCGGGTCCCACACCGGATCGTCCGGCGACAGTCCCACGAACCAGCGGTACAAAAGATTGTAGTCCAGTTGCTCCATCAACTGGCGTTCCGAGCGGATGCCGTAGAACACCTGCAGCAGCAAGGCGCTCAACAATTGCTCTGGAGGGATCGAAGGGCGTCCCTCGCTGGCGTAGAGCCTCCCAAGGCTGCGGTTCAAATCACTCAAAACGTCCCGGACAAGTTCCCGAACCTGCCGCAGCGGATGGTTCGCTGGCACACGCTTATCCGGCGCAATGTACGAAAACAGGCCGCCCTGATCCGTAAACCTGCCGCGCATCATCATCTCCACCGAATCGAGATGATAAAGTGAATCATCAAGCCCCCTCCGTGGCGAGGGGTTCTTCAGCAGACTGCTAGAGCGTTTTCCGATCACGTTGCGTCGTAACCAGCCGCGACGAGATAATTTTGACATTCCTCGGGTGAGAAGCGTTTGAGAGCGTTGGCGATTGCTTGCCAGAGATCGGGCATGGTGCGCGCTGCGGCGGCCCGCAACAGCGCTTTCAGTTTGGAGAAGGCCATTTCGATCGTCTCAGAGAAGAAGCAAGCCCGCGAGTCTAAGAACCACTCTTTTTCATCGCGCCTGGAACACTCGCTTTTTCATATTCGCGCCTTGTTCTTTGAACTCTCTCACTCACGAAGATCTTCGCGACTCAAGGCCAAAAAAGATCACGATAGTTATTCCTTTCGTGAGACAGCGATTACAAGAGACATTTTCCTTCACAAGGCACTTGAGCATTCTGCTTCCGCGCGAGCCCGGTCCAACCCCAAACATTGCATTGCCCCCCTCATCCCGTGTGCCGCCCCATAATCGTTGCCAGCTGTCATCGCGACTGCAAGCCTTCAGACGAGATGCGCCCGCTCAACTACCAATCCAAGTCGTTGATCCAGGGGACGCAACGATGTCACACCTATCGACGACAAACATCGGCCGGCCACACAAGCCGGCAAGGACTCTGCATGCAAAATCAATTACAACAATCTGCTCTTGCTAATGGCTCTTATCCTCGCGCCGGCTCCTCACTTCCCGAAATGTTGCGCGATCAAATTTGCTCCAGCAGCGAGCTCACCTTTCTCATGGAGGCGCACGACGGGCTCTCCGCCGCGATCGCCGACCGCGCCGGCTTCAAGGGTCTCTGGGCGTCGGGCTTGTCCATTGCCTGCTCGCTCGGATACCGCGACGCCAATGAAGCCTCATGGAGCCAACTCGTCGACGCAGTCGAGCGGATCGTTGACTCGACCGAACTGCCTGTTTTGGTTGATGGGGATGGAGGCTTTGGGAACTTCAACAATGCACGTCTCTTAGCTCGGAAACTGCGTCAGCGTGGCGCGGCCGGCGTCGCGCTGGAGGACAGCTGCTTTCCCAAGATGAACTCGCTTATAGGCGACCGGCATCCCCTCGCCGATATCGACGAATTCTCCGGTCGTTTGCGTGCCGTAAAGGACACGGTCGCGGACGATCTGATCCTCGTGGCACGTATCGAGGCGTTGATTGCCGGCCACGACATGGATGAAGCCATTCTGCGCGCTCACGCTTACGCCGATGCGGGAGCCGATGCGATCCTCATTCACTCGCGAAGAACTGCCGCGGACGAGATCGTTGCGTTCATGCGCGCCTGGCAAACCAGATTGCCAGTCGTGATCGTTCCAACGAAATACTATCGAACTCCGGTCTCCGTTTATCGTAAAGCCCGCATCTCGACGGTAATCTGGGCCAACCAGTCCCTTCGCGCGGCAATGATGGCGATGCGACAAGTCTGCGCTCGCATCTTCGCAGAAGAGAACACCGCAGGAATAGAACCCAATATTGCGACGCTCGACGAGATCTTCGAAATGTTCAAATACAATGAACTCGCACGCGCGGAATTGCGATACCAATCTCCCGATAACCCACGGCAATAGCTTTCCACCCATACAACAGCTTATCGAAAGACCGCTCGTCATGCGACCCTCCGCCTTACTGTCACACTTCAGGAGATTTTTGCGCGGAACATATGTTCTCCGCGCTGATACTGAACATAGGATCAAATGGCGCGACGAAATGATCGACCTGTGCACTGCTGCGTATCTCGGCTCGATCCCCCACATATCTCGATGACCAGTCACGAGGGCCACCAGGTCATGTCTCCCCTGGAGAGAAGTCAACGCGGACAGTGGTAGCAGCCCTCTTGAATGGCGAAGTCTCCTTTCCAAGGAACCCGTAGACCTTACGTCAGTAGCGACCATAAGCCAGAGTTTCGATCACGGAGGGCGCTCATTTGGCGCAATGGACCTCTTCAGCACTTCGTGCGGCGACGAAACGGTGCTCAATGACAAATGATGACCTGCTGAGCACGGAGAGTCCTGAAGCTAGGCGCCAACGGATTTTCGACGCCTCAGAACAAAGGAACATTGAGATGTCCCTCGGTGGTAGAGCGAACTGAAATGGTTATCAATGTGCCCAAGAAAGCCGTCATGCTCGCCGCGGGCATCGGCTCTCGCCTGCGACCGCTGACGGATCTGCGGCCGAAGCCCCTGGTCGAGGTCAACGGCACGCCGATCCTCCATAATGCGCTGCGACATTTGGAGGCAGTCGGCGTCGAAGAGGTGACGATCGTCGTCGGCTATCGCAAGGATGCCATTCAATACGCATGCGGTCGCCGCTTCGGCGCGCTCAAGGTCAACTATGTCGAGTCGACGGTCTTTGACCGAACCGGCAGTGCTTATTCGCTATGGCTAGCGCGCGATACTCTGCTTTCTGGCGACTGTTATCTTCTCGAGGGTGACGTTTTCTTCGAGGAGGATGCATTGCGCATTCTGATGGCTGTCCCAGCGAATGATGCCGCAGCAGTTGCCCCCTTCACTGAATTGATGGAAGGTTCGGCAGTTCTGTTATCGGATACCGGACTCATTTCCGGATTCCGGATGAAGCAATCCGCGGCAAACCTTCTTGAGGCCGGACCACGCCTCTTCAAAACGATCAACTTGTTGCGATTCTCTGCTCCGACCCCCAGATCAACGATCGTTCCGGCACTCGATGATATCATCGGCGTCTGGTGCAATGCAGGCATACACGGAGGAACTCCTTGCCTACCTAGTGCAGCAACGTGGACTGCAGCTTGCGGCCGCTCGGTGTGACCGCCTCAAGTGGTATGAAATCGATAGCAGCAATGATTTGTTGATCGCGGAGGACATCTTCGCAACTTGGCGAGTGCCAACGTCTGCTGTCAATGCTGCACAATAGCCAGGAGGATCAAATGCTTCGATATCTCCTCGACCCAGCCAACGCCATCACGAGTCTCGGCATTTTGTTCTCGGGACTCGCGCTCCATGCGGTGGTTAGTGGACAACTAGAACTGGCTGTAGCGATTGGCCTATGGTCGATGCTGGCCGACCAACTGGACGGGATCGTTGCGAAGAGAACCCCGAGCCGAGGCTTAGACGCAGCTGAAATCGGGAAGAGCCTCGATAGCCTCGGCGACGTGATCTACGGAGCGGTGCTACCGGCTGTCGTGATCATGGCGCTCGGAAAAGGAGGCCTCCTCGCAACCTCGCTCGGCGTTTGCATGATTTGCGCTGGCGCTTTGCGGCTGAGCCACTTTAGTCGCTCCGGCTTGACGGGAGGATACTTTACCGGCGTACCGCTTTCCTACGACGTGCCGCTTCTCGCCATTTTCTTTCTGACAAGGGGCTGGATTCCAGAAGAAGTCTTCAATCCGGCGGTCATTATTTCGTTCTTCTCGCTCACGTGCCTGCACGTGAGCTCAATACGGGTGCCTGCTCCCAGGCGCGCGATGTATTTTGTCATTGCCGCGTTCAGCGCAGTTTCATCTGCCGTGCTCGTTAGCCAAGCTCTTAATTCTGATTGATACCGGTCCTGCGTGGGAGGATTTGCTATGAACGAAGTTGCGATTGAGCCTGCGGTTCGTTGGGGGGATTTCTCCCTCAACGCCGCTGATTATGGTCAGAATCCACCCTATTCGCATGCTGTGCTTTCATCTCTCCTGAGAACTATGCGCGCTCATTTCGATATCGTGCGGATTGTTGAGCTCGGCGCGGGGACTGGGAATTTGCTACGATCTTTCACTGACGACGATATCCGCGGATTTGCGGTCGAGCCAAACAAAGAAATGCGAGCGGTTGCGCGCTCGCTGGCCCCTGATGATACGCGGTTCGAATGGCTCGAAGGAGCGGCCGAAGAGACTAATTTGCCCCCAAGGTCAGCCAACTGGGTACTGCTCGGAAACGCGTATCAGTTCGTTCAACCTCCAGCAATGTTCAAGGAAGTAAGCCGGATTCTTGTACCCGGTGGATTCCTAACGATCATTTGGAACGTCCGACACCTTAAGAGAGATACCCTGCAGCGCTCTATCGAAGAGATGGTCCAGCGAACGGTCGGCGCTCTGAAACGAACAGGAAGCTCGGTTGTTGAGCTCATGGAAACCGTGGACACCAATGGTTGCTTCAATGAATATATATATATGGAAAGTAGTCACAAACAGGTGTTTTCGCCCGAACGACTTCTTGCAAGCTGGAAAGCAGGCCATGACATTCCCAGCCAAGTCTCAGCCGAAATCTGGCAACACGTCATCAGCGAAATAGCTCGCGCGATCCCAAAGCAAGATTCTATCGAGACAACTTGGCTCACCCGGGCGTGGACCTTTCAGGCCGCCTAACTCTCAGGTGATGAACGTCTCACAGCCGTGATCAGTCAGAACTGTCGATCACCGTCATGGAGACGACGGAATGGAGTCCAGCTCCGCTCATCGTTGCGGCTCTGATGTCTGTGTTGGCACGACTCTTGAAGTTAGCCGGATATCGCGTTGGCGAAGCCGGCGCCGTAACATCATCAGACTGTTTTCAGCTCGGATTTGCGGTTTTGATAGATTTGCCAATATTCGACAGAACGCCCCGGCACCCAACATTATTTGGCGTCGGGCTAATTCGCGGCTTCCGCTTACGCTCTTTATTTTGAACGGAAAGCAGCCAATACACCTGTCAAGTTGAGCGGCGGACGACCGCCAGGAAGATAGAGATGTTGCTCGGATGACTGTTTCGTATCGCGCTAGATCGGGAGGACATATGGGTACGACGATCATTGAGCGGGTTACGCTGAGGGACGTCGTGAAAGTGCGCCATGAAGTGCTGCGCCCGAACCAAGATCGAGCGGCCACTGTAACCAAGGTAGACCATCATCCGCGCACCGTTCACTTCGGGGCTGTGATCGCAGATGAAATTGTTGGCGTTGTCTCAAGCGGTCCGGAAGCGTTTCCCGTTGACAATTCCACTATAGGTTGGCGCTTGCGCGGTTTTGCCGTTTATCCGCAGTATAGATGCAAGGGAATTGGCACCGCGTTATTGAACGCTCTAAAACTGCACCTCAGTGGGACTGAATGCGAGCTCTTATGGGCTTATGCGCGATGTACCGCTCTCACAACTTATTTAAGATCTGGATTTGAATGTTTTGGTCCGCAATTCGACATTCCACCGACTGGTCTCCACAACATCATCCGAATGAAGGATTTAGGTCGGGAGAACGACGGCATGAATAGCAATCGCTAACAGCCACGTTTACGTTACCACGTGCGCTCCGTGTGCACACGAAACCGGCCAAATACAGGAGACTCTAGCGCTCGAAATGGCGTTCTGTCCCAAGCGAAACACATCTGAAAGGATCAGACGATGCCGACGACATCAAGTAACACAAAGCGGCTCGCTGAAGCACGATCGCCAATAGACATGACGAGAACAATGGCACCGGCAGTGCCAGGCTTTCGTGAGTACGTCATTGAGGGACTGAGAAAAATAGAAGCTCTTCCGGAATTGTCAGACATAATTCAACGGCATCGCTTCCATGGAACCGCACATGATAAAACAGTTGCGGCTCAATGGCTCGGCAAGCGGCTTGGTTTTGTGCCTGACTCGTCACGGCTGCTTCTGACGGGCGGCACTCAAAACGTCCTAATGATTTTGCTCTCTCGTCTCGTGCCTAAAGGATCAGTAATAGCAGCGGAGAGGCTCACATATGCTGCGATCGGGCAGCTTGCGATGCTGGCAGGCGTGTCGGTGTTGCCAGTCGATATAGATAGCGACGGCATGCGGGCAGATGCGCTCGAAGAGATCTGCGGGTCACACAGCGTCGCTGCAGTTTATACCAACCCGACGGGTCACAACCCGACAACGTCTATCATGTCCAATGAACGTCGCCAACGCGTCGCCGAAGTGGCTCGCAGGCATGGCTTGGCTATCATTGAGGACGACGTCCACGGGTTTATCACAAAGCACGCCCCCCCTCCTATTGCGACGATCGCACCTGAGCTCACCTGGTATGTGATGACGGTCTCGAAATGTTTGGGAATTGGGCTTAGAGCCGCATATCTCATTGCCCCAAATGCAGAAATGCTTACGCAGCTTGTAGCTGCCATTCCGAGCATCTCGGCATGGTTTGTCCCTGGGCTCTCGGCGGCGCTCATCACGAATTTGATTGAAACGGGCGCAGCAGATGAAATCGCCAATCGTATCTCTGCTGAAATAGGCTTTCGGCAGGAGATTGCCCAAGAGATTCTGGGACCGTTGGCGGGTATGCACACAAACATCTCTTCGTTGCATGTATGGCTGGATTTGCCGAATGCATGGACAATTGAGGATTTTGTCGACGCGGCCGCCGTAGCAGGCGTCGCCCTTCGTCATCCCAATATTTTCGCAGTGCCGGGGACTGAGATCAAAAGAAACATTCGCCTCTCCTTGATCGCCCCCGCGACACACTCAGATTTGCGAGAGGGTCTCTACAGAATCGAGGCTCTACTTCGATCGCGGATGTAATTTGGCGCATTATGTCAAGAACAAGGGAATCCCAAATGTGTTCTGCAGAGTTCGCATATTTGAACGGAGAGATTCTGCCGTGGAGTGACGCCAAGATTCATGTATTTTCGCCCGCCGCAAAGTACGGCATTGGCATCTTTGAGGGGGTACGTGGTTATTGGAATGAACACGAGAAGCAACTTTTCTTGTTCCGGCTCAACGAGCATCTAGATAGGTACGCTTTCTCGCAGAAGGCGATGCGATTCGACGAGGGGGGACCATCTAGCGAGGAATTGACGCAAGCTCTTATCGCTCTTTGTCGCGCAAACCAATTCTGCACCACCGTTCATATTCGGATGATGGCTTTCGTGGACGGCTCGGGAGAGATGGGTGCGACTGGACCTGTTGGAACAGCTATTACTGCACTTCCCCGGCCGACGACACGAGAAGTCGCCAGAGGCGCTTCTGCTCAGATCAGCTCCTGGATGCGAATGCCGGACAACGTCATGCCGGCGCGAATTAAGTGCAACGCTAACTACCACAATTCCCGACTAGCCGTAATGCAAGCTAGATGCGATGGATATGACATCGCGTTTCTTCTGAATTCGAGAAGTAAGCTTGCTGAAGCGCCGGCAATGTGCATTTTTCTGGTGCGCCATGGACATCTTGTAACTCCGAGCGGAACCAACGATATTCTGGAGTCGATCACACGAGGGACGGTAATTGAGATAGCCGAGGAATATCTGCAACTAGAGACGGTTGAGCGCGACGTGGACCGCACTGAACTTCTTCTTGCAGATGAAGTATTTTATTGCGGTACAGGCGCTGAAATAACTCCCGTGACCTCGGTTGACAGGATCTCTGTCGGTGATGGCAAACCTGGGCCGGTGACAAGCAAGCTACGCGAGCTTTACCTCGCTATCGTTACGGGCGAGACGAAAGATCATTCCGAATGGAGAACAGCAGCGTATTGAGATCAGCTGGGAGAAGCGCTGGTCGATTCATCGTATAGGGCGGTGGGTAAGCGACTTAAGGCGCTTAACCAATGACGAGCTGTCCTTCGGAATTCGACACGCAGCTCGCTTCACTAGCTCTGACGAGCCTCTGCATCACATGCTTCGATACTCAAAATCACTATCGAACCAGCTGCGATCAGCATGTCCGACCACTATTTGGACCTCTTGCCTCTCCGGGCCATTTCCACTCGAGCTCCCAGCCAATCGTGTCTTGGCAGTGACATTGTGTTGCCGGTCCGCGGGTAGTGCACCAGCTTATTGAGCAAGCTGCTTCAGCCGGCGCACCTTCGTCGCTAACAGATCGTGATGCCTTCTTCTTCCAATTGAATAGGTCGTCCAGCTGATCTCGGCGTTCCGGCAAATCTCGAGAACAAGCACGCCTCATCACCTGCTGCGAGTTGATGCCTTCTAAACAGGGTATCCCTCCGGCGGAGGCCGCCTTGTGTAGTTTGCGAGGCGGGCTGAGGATTTGACCTTAAGTCTAGCTGTAAGGTCACGTCGGGAATGCAGGTCAATGTGTTAGGCGCCGAGCGTCGGCGGCGATGGAGTTACGACGAGAAGGTTCGCCTTGTCGAGGAGACCTTGCAGCCAGGGGAGACGGTCTGCGGCGTGGCGTCGGCACGGGGTAGCTCACAGCCTGCTGTTCACCTGGCGTCGACAAGCGCGCCAGGGGCGACTTGGCGGAGATGCCCCATCTGCTCTTGTGCCCGTCGAGATCACGCCCGTGGCGGCTCCGATCTCAAGCAGTGCGTCACAACCGGCGTCTTCTCCGCCAGCGCAGCGCGCAAGGGCTGGAATCATCGAGATTGAGCTCGGGGGCGGATGTCGTGTTCGCGTTGACCGTGACGTGGATGTTGAGGCGCTGCAGCAGGTTCTTGAGCTCTTGCGACGACGATGATCCCGATTCCGAACGGCGTCAGGGTCTGGATCGCGACCGGCCACACCGATATGCGTCGCGGCATGCGAAGCTTGGCTCTCACGGTTCAGGAAAGCCTGAAGCGCGATCCCCATGCCGGCGATCTCTACATCTTCCGGGGCCGCAGCGGCGGTCTGATCAAGATACTTTGGCATGATGGGTTGGGCATGTCGCTCTATGCGAAGCGCCTCGACCGCGGCAAGTTCATCTGGCCTTCGGCGTCGGACGGCGCGGTATCGATCTCTGCGGCGCAGATGGCCTATATGCTGGAAGGGATCGACTGGCGTAATCCGCAATTGAGCTGGCGGCCATTGAGCGCTGGCTGAGCGCAGGAATCTGCGGCTTTTGGCGTTTTGGGGAATCACAACTCGTCTAATCTGTGATTCACTGCGCCGCATGAACGCTGATCGCGACGCTGCTCCGGATGAGGTTGCCGCCTTGAAAGAGGCGCTGGCAGCCGAGCGCGCGAAGGGTTTGGAGGTCGCCGCTGAACTCGCGGTTGCCCGTGCCAAGGCCTCGGAAGACGGCGCCCTGATCGCCCAGCAGAAGCTTAGGATCGCCAAGCTTGAGCGTCAGATCTATGGCCGGCGGTCGGAGCGTTCGTCGCACCTGATCGAGCAGTTGGCCTTGACGTTCGAAGAGTTGGAAAGTGACGCCACTGAAGACGACCTGGCGGCAGAGCGCGCTGTGGCCAAGGCGACGACGGTGCACGGATTTGCGCGCAAACGCCGCGAACGCCAGACGTTCCCTGAGCATTTACCGCGCGAACGAGTGGTGATCGACCCGCCGACGGCCTGCGAGTGCTGTGGCAGCAACCATCTGCGCAAGCTTGGCGAGGACGTGACTCGGACACTGGAAGTGGTGCCGCGCCAGTGGAAAGTGATCGAGACGGTGCGGGAGAAGTTCTCTTGCCGCGACTGCGAGAAGGTCAGCCAGGCGCCGGCGCCGTTCCATGCCGTCGCCCGGGGATGGGCCGGCCCGAGCCTGTTGGCCATGATCATGTTCGAGAAGTTCGGCCAACATCAGCCCTTAAACCGACAGGCTGAGCGCTACGCCCTGGAAGGCGTGCCGATCGCGCTGTCGACCATGGCGGATGCCGTGGGATCGGTCTGTTCGTCGCTGGATCCCCTCCTGCGCCTAGTCGAAGCCCATGTCATGGCCGCCGAGCGCCTGCATGCCGATGATACGACCGTGCCAGTGCTGGCCAAGGGCAAAACCGATACGGCTCGATGCTGGATCTACGTCCGGGATGACCGGCCGTTTGGTGGCTCGGATCCACCGGCGGCGATGTTCTACTACTCCCGCAACCGCAGGGGCGAGCATCCCCAGGCGCATCTAGCTCGATATGCCGGCATCCTGCAGGCCGACGCCTATGACGGGTACAACCACCTCTATCTGGCGGGGCGCCAGCCCGGACCGATCCGGGAGGCGGCGTGTTGGGTCCATGCGCGGCGCCCATTCTTCGCCATGGCTGACATCGAAGAGAATGCGCGTCGCAAGGCCGTCGGCAAGAAGGAGATCCCGCTCTCGCCCATCGCGGTCGAGGTTGTGCGGCGGATCGATGCGCTGTTCGAGATCGAACGGTCCATCAATGGCAGGAGTGCCGAGGAACGCGTTCAGGTTCGGCAGACCCTGAGCCGGCCTCTGATCGAGGACCTTCAGGTCTATATGCGGGAGCAGCTCGCCAAGCTGTCCCGTGGGCACGACCTAGCCAAGGCGCTCAACTACATCCTGAAGCGCTGGGCGAGCTTCACTCTCTTCCTGGAGGATGGCCGCGTCTGTCTCTCGAACAATGCTGCCGAGCGAGGGTTAAGAGGTATAGCTCTTGGACGAAAATCCTGGTTGTTCTGCGGCTCTGATCGCGGTGGACGGCGCGCCGCTTCCATGTACAGCTTGATCGTTACCTGCCTATGCCGAGCGCGGCATAGGCAGGTTTATGCCGGCCGCCGAACTATGCCGAGTTGGGTCGTTTTCCCCAGATTTCTCGCTGACCGGCGTTTGGTCCGTTCGGCATAGTTCGTTCTGTGCCTCCGCTTTCAACAGCGGAGAACAGGAAGATGGAAGTTGAAGAGTACTTGGGCAGCACAGCCGGCTGTACCGGCGTCTCAGAAGCGGGCCGCACGGACAACTCGTCGAGCGCTACGCCGCTCGTCTCGTCGAAGAGAGGCTCGTTCGGCATGGCGCGTGGCGTTGCCTCAACGTGGTCAGCGGGCTCCTGAGTTGGATCGCCGGCCGTCGCTACAAGCTGGTCGATCTCGATGAACAGGTCGTTGAGCGGTACCTCCGACATCGAGGCGGGAGGCAGTCTATCCAACCCGGCGACCGAGCCGCGCTCAAGCGATGGCTGTCGGTGCTGCGCGCGGAAGGCGCGATCGCGCCGTTGGTGCTACTGCCTCTCACCCCGCACAAACGGATCTTCAAGGAGTTCGATGCCTACCTACGATCAGAGCGCGGCTTGGCCCCGAGGTCCATCGTCCGCCATCTCCCGGTCATCCGCAGGTTCCTGCACGAGGTGTGCCCCGGTGGCGCCGCCGCCCTCTGCAAGATCAGCCAAGAAGACGTGATCCGCTACATTGAGCGCCACGCCCAGGATTGGAGCCCGGGAACAGGCAAGGCGATGCGCTGGTCGTTGCGCGCCTTTCTTCGTTACCTCCACCATCGGGGGCTGAATGCGCGCCCGTTGGCGGATTGCGTTCCATCGATGCGGCGATGGAAGCTCGCAACTCTGCCGACCTATCTGCCTGCTGCACAGGTGCGGAAGGCTCTCGACGGTTGCGACCGAGAGACGGTGATGGGACGGCGGGACTACGCCATTCTGTTGTTGCTGGCCAAGCTCGGCCTGCGGGCCGACGAGGTCGCGACGCTCACCCTTGATGATATCGACTGGCGCGCCAGCGAGATACTCGTTCGCGCCAAGGGCCGACAGCGTGCACGGATGCCGATACCGCCAGACGTTGGCGCGGCCATCGTTGCATATCTCCGCAATGGCCGCCCAAAGTCGTCGTGCCGACGGTTGTTCGTCCGTACGCTCGCGTCACACGTCGGCTTTGCTTCCGGATGTGCGATCACCATGATCGCCAAGGCCGCTCTCGATCGCGTTGGAATCGAAGGTTGCGCACATCGCGGCGCCCATATCTTCCGACACAGTCTCGCTACCGAGCTTCTCCGATCTGGCGCGACCTTGTCGGAGATCGGACAGTTGCTGCGGCACGAGAACCACGACACTACCCGGATTTACGCGAAGGTCGACATCGATGCGCTGAGAACATTGAGCCTGCCCTGGCCGGGAGGCGTGCAATGACCAATCTGCGCGCCGCACTCGATAAGTACCTGAGCATGCGCAAGGGGTTTGGATACAAGTACGAGCACCAGACCCGTCGGCTCGCCGACTTCGTCGCCTTCATGGAGAAGCGCAAGGCCAGGAGCATCACGACGAAGCTGGCCATGGAATGGGCAACGCTGCCGCCTGATCGTCATGCATCCTGGGCGCTGCGATTGAGCGGCGTGCGCGGGTTCGCGCGCCATGTCGCCAACTTCGACCCGAGAACGGAGGTGCCGCCCGTCGGCATGCTGCCCGGATGGAAGCGCGCCAAGCCCTATGTTTACAGCGACGCGGAGATCGATGCGTTGCTGACGGCAGCGCTGGCTCTGCCACCAGCGGACGGGCTGCGCCGATGGACCTACCATGCCTTGTTCGGGCTGATCGCGGTGACGGGCAAGCGTATATCCGAGGCGATGGGCCTGGAGCGTGATGACGTCGACCTCGACGCCGGCGTGCTGACGGTCCGGCTGACCAAGTTCGGCAAGTCGCGGCTCGTGCCATTGCATCCGACGACGAGAATCGCGTTGCGCGACTACGCCCACCGGCGCGACGCGATGCTCGGATCACGCTGCGGCTCGACCTTCTTCGTTGCCGAACAGGGAGGCCGCTTGCTGCACCAGTACGTTCATCGCGTCTTCTGGCGATTGTCCCGAGAGATCGGGCTGCGGCGCCCAGGTGATCGTACCGGGCCACGCGTGCATGACTTCCGTCATCGCTTCGCCATCCGGACGCTGCTCAACTGGTATCGCGAAGGCAAGGACGTCGAGCAACAACTCCCAGTACTATCCACTTACCT
This sequence comes from Bradyrhizobium sp. USDA 4011, assembly GCF_054063415.1. Taxonomy (NCBI): domain Bacteria; kingdom Pseudomonadati; phylum Pseudomonadota; class Alphaproteobacteria; order Hyphomicrobiales; family Nitrobacteraceae; genus Bradyrhizobium; species Bradyrhizobium sp. USDA 4011. The sequence continues at coordinate 6,277,371 of NZ_JBSSGG010000001.1, read as the reverse complement.
CGGCCACGCCTGCGTGCGCGACACTTACTGGTATCTCTCGGCCTGCCCCGAGTTGATGGAAGAAGCCGCGCGGCGTCTCGATCGGCGATGGGAGGTGACGCCATGAAGCCCGCCTGCAATGTCGCCACGTTGATCGAGCGCTTCTTCACCGAGCACCTCATGCGCCAGCGCAATGTTAGCGGCAACACGATCGCCTCCTACAGAGACACGTTCCGGCTGCTGTTCATGTTCGCTCAGGTGCAGCTGCGGAAGTCCCCATCGGCCCTGACGCTCGCCGATCTGGATGCAACGTTCATCGGCGCGTTCCTCACCGATCTCGAGGTAACGCGCGGCGCCAGTGCGAAGACGCGTAACCTGCGTCTGACGGCCATCCGTTCCTTCTTCAGGTTCGTGTCCTTCGAGGAACCGGCACACAGTGCGCTGATCCAGCGCGTGCTCGCCATACCGAGCAAGCGTCACGACAAGCGACAGGTGCACTTCCTGACGCGCCCCGAGATCGAGGCGGTTCTCGCCGCGCCCGATCGAACGACGTGGCTTGGCCGCCGCGATCACACCTTGCTGCTGGTCGCGGCCCAGACGGGCTTACGCGTCTCAGAGCTGACTGGCCTTGACCGGGATGCCGTCCACCTCGGGTCTGGCGCACACGTGCGATGCGTCGGTAAAGGGCGGAAGGAGCGGACCACTCCGCTGACCACACTCGCTCGGTGTGCGCTCCAGGCATGGCTCAAGGAACCGTTGCGGAAAGGAGCAACAGCGTTGTTCCCGAACGTGCACGGGGGCCGGCTCAGTGCCGACAGCGTCCAGTCCCTGCTGGGAAAGCATGTTCGTGTCGCTCACAAGAGTTGCCCGTCTTTGAAGGCCAAGAGCGTGTCGCCGCACGTGCTGAGGCACAGCGCTGCGATGGAACTGCTGCAAGCCGGCGTCGACTGTTCTGTGATCGCGCTGTGGCTCGGTCATGAATCGGTCGAGACGACGCAGACGTACCTGCCCGCCCACCTCGCCCTCAAGGAAGCTGCCCTGGCGAAGCTCAAGCCTTACGAGCGCGGCAAGCGAACCCGCTTCCAGCCGAACGACCGCCTGCTCGCCTTTCTGGAGGCGCTCTGAACGCCAGACTATGCCGAATGGAGTGGGGCTGCCGCGCACGCAATCGACGCGTGCCAGCGTGACAACGGCGCGCCATACCAAACCCGTTCGGCATAGTTCGGCGGCCGGCATAAACGGCAAAAATGAACGGCGTCGATCCGCAGGCCTGGCTCACGGATATCCTTGCCTGCATCGCCGCCTACCCAGCTCATAGGCTGGACGAGCTGCTGCCCTGGAATTGGATGCCGGGATCAGCAGAAGCAGTTGCAGCATAGGGCAAGAAAATGGCTCACGGACGAAACAAGTATCAATCACGAGAGAACCGTGCTCGTGTCCGTGAGATATTGCTTCGCGACTGGGACCCCATCGGGGTCTACGGCATACCACAGGCCGCCGACGAGTATGACACCTACGCAAATAGGGCCTACGTCATGCTGATGGACGAAGGTGCGACCGCGAGCGAAATCGCCCGCTATCTCTATATTGTCGCCACCGAGCATATGGGATTAACCGACCACGGGCGCCTAGCCGAGAAGAGTGATCAGGTTGGTCAACTACTAGTCCAGCTTCGGCCTGAGTTCGGTACCCACTGAAACCATCGCCCGAAACTTTGCTAACCGCGGCCCTCACCGGAGGGTTACTAAACAGGAGACTTTCATCGTCTTTCGCTCCTCCCGCCGAGGGGAACCGACATCGCAAAGCTCTCGCCAAAATAGTGAACTTTGGTGGCCTCGGATCGATCTTCGGACTCGCAAAGGCTGGTCATTTCTCAGAGTAGGTAGTGTCTCCACCCTTGTTAGTTATCTACAATGAAACACGACTTCGCCGCGGAGCCCGTGGTGAGCCCCCCCCGCCATAAGGTGCAGCAATGAAACGCGTAATTAATCCCTGGTAGGCCGGCATATTTAAGTTTTGGGCCAGATTGCCGCTGATTAAGGGGTGGCGACGGATTTTGGGATGATGGGCATCGACAGGAATAGCGAGGTTGCATTTTCACCCACTGTTCGACTGTATGACCTTTCACGCGGAAGGTCTTCAAGCTTCGGATCACAGGCTTTGCGGAAAGGAAGTTGGTTTGACGGACTGGACGGCAAATCAGCTGAGCGGCGGGGTTCATGCTTTCACGCGCCGCCTTTTACGCCGATCTATGTCCCGGGCCGGGCGGTAATTTTGGCCGGTCTACCTCTTCGGCGCTGCAAGAGCGACGGCAGCGATCGCGGCCGAGAAGGCAAACTGTGACTCTTACTGCTCCATGAAGGAGATGGTGATGAATATCCCCGTGACATGGCAGCTCTACGATAGCTGCGCAGTTGGCTACGACGCGTATAGACCTAGGTATCCTGAGGACGTCTTCAGCATCCTGTCACGCTATCATGCGGCACATGCGCCGCTCCGGTCAGCTGCAGATGTAGGTGCCGGGACCGGAATCTTCAGTCGACAACTCATGGAGTCGGTGCCGAGCATTGAGAGATTGGCCTGCATTGAAGCGAACTCGGATATGGCCGCGATCGCCAAAGAGCATTCGGTCACCTTTCGGGGGCTCGACGTGCTGATCGGGGTTGCTGAAAGTCTCTCCTTACCGGATCGTTCATGCGATCTTATAACGGCAGCAACGTCGGCCCACTGGTTCGACAGGCCACTATTTTATGAAGAGGCCGCGCGGGTGCTGAAGCCTTTGGGAACATTGCTGCTCGTGCAAAACAAGCACCGGTACTGGGAGAGCGCATTCCTCGACGAGTTCGCAAGCTTTCAAGAGCGCCATTTCCCTGGATTTCGCCGGGGCCACTACTGGGGGTTCCCTGGCGATGGGAAAGCCGACTTTGAGGCGGAACTGGGTAAGCGTTCCGATCTCGTAGCTGTAGAGCGCCATAAGATAGAGTGGCGTCAGACGGTTACCGAAAATCAATTTCGCGGCTACTGTTATTCCATGTCACACATAAAGATGGCCATAAGTCAGTTCGGCGCGGCCGCAATCGCGCAGGAGATCGATACGATTCTGGAGCAACACCAGGATGCATCAGGCGATGTGACGGTTGAATGGCTCACCGATGTCGTTTTGAGTAGAGCCTCGCCTTAGAGGCGCCACCGCCACAACGGCAGCGCGATGGACCAGCCGGACCTGATTCCCGCCACATCGAGCTTGTCTTCCAAGTTTGCCTTGCGGTCCGTCGTCGTCATGATCTCGAGACCTGGGCGAACACCTCTTGCGTGTTCGGCGATAGGCCTCAAGCATCCATTCATGGTCGATCAGGCGATGCAGGGAGGTCAGCCTCCGCTCGGGAAGTTTTCCTTGCTAGATCGGCTATCTATTGTGGCTTTCATCCTAACGGGCTGGTCGGCGGCGCCGTCTCGTTGGCTAAAAGGGCCGAGATTTCGGCTTGCAGGGATGCGATGTCGGCGGCGACATCGACCATCTGATGCACGGTGGCCTCGGCGCCGCGCGCGCCTACAAAGAAGAAATGTCCTCCCGAAACGGTCCGGGTGAGACGCCGCGGTAGATCCAACATCAGCGCCCTCAGGCGGTCCCAGTGTTCGGGAGGCATAGCGGAGAGGTCGCGACAGCCCCTCACTTGGCGCTCGAAGATGTGCTGTGCGTTCAAGAAGCCCCAGGTGACGGAATCAGTCAGTGCGTGACGCGCGTCGGAGGGCCGGGTGGGCGCAATCACCCCGGTCAGTGGATGGGAAGCGAAATCAAAGGTGCCGAGCTCCTCCGTCACTTCGGCAACCGAAACAGCCGCGCCGCGCGTTCGCAGAAATTGCGGCTCCCCGCGCAACAGGAGTGGCGTGTTCGCACGATAGTCGCGCCGGTAGACGTCTTCGGGAATAACCACGCGGTCGTTATCGGCGGATTGGGCGGCAAGTTCGGCGCACCAATTTGAATCGCGGGGTGGCATTCCGGGTTGGCCAGCGGAGGGATTCCATAAGCCCGTTTCCGTCACCAGCTCGCCCGTCTCGAAGGCCGGCACCAAGCCGGGAAATGGCGCGCTCGCGGCGAGCGAGATGAACCCGATGGGCGGCACGCCGCCTCGCACGAGGCCCTGACAGACCGACCGCGCCACCCGGCCGGCCATGCTCCAACCAGCCACGACAACCTGGCGCGGCCGGGGACACGTGGCCAAGAGGCCAAGCGTAATCGCAGTGACCGAGGCACCCCAATCCCTGACGGTCATGTCGGGATAGACCCGCGAAAAGGCGGGGTGGTCACTGGGATAGGAGATAGCGAGAAGCCCCCATCCCGCCTCCCGCAGCCAGAAGTCGACGAAGTCCCGCGGATTTGCGCCAGGATGGCCATAGGCGACCCGGGCTAAATGGCCGCCGCCTGGCAGGAACAGCACAGTGGGATTCGTACCGGCCGGCGGGCGCCAGAAGACAATCGCGGGAAAGGCCGCGCCGTCTAGAAGACGTTCGTTCGGAAACAATGCGGCCACCGATCGCGGGTCGGCGTCTGACAGCGTCGGTCGGGAGCGAACCATGTCATCTCTCTAATCATCTTTCCAAGGGCGCCGCGACACTAGCGTTCAAACGGGTCCGCCCTCATCTCTTGTCGGCACTACGGCGCTCGCGATAGTGCGAGCAACCGCAATATCGTTGGGAAGCAACGATCTGGTGACAAGCATCGAATATTTCGATTGGATAGTCTGACTTGGCGATGGATTGCTATGAGAACTGGCCGTACCTCGCTTATCGCGGATTCGCCAGCGACCGTATCGACGCTGAGCGCGGCGACGAAAGTAGGCCATAAGCCGGCGAACAAAATAGAAATCAGGAAGCGGGCCAACAATGAGTATCGATTGGCCCGTGTAGAGCCGCTTCAGTTGACCTATGTTACGAGATTCTGCACCGCGTGGTGCGATCCTTACACTCACCATCGAGCCAATGTCCGGCAGCGATCAGCACGTCTAAGCACGGCTCGCACCCCTTCAAAAATCGTCTCTCCAGGCCATTTCCAATCGAGCTCTCTACCAATCGTCTCAGCAATGATATGTGTTGCCGCTCCGGATGTCGTGGCAATTGAAAGGATGTCACTACTCGACCCGCATGTATGCATGGCCCACGCCCGCGACCGGTGAGGACGACAAGTGTTCGTCAAGGTGCGCAATTTGTTTACCTCAGCTTGAGTCACTTCACCGGTGCACACTTCATGAGTGGTCCATGGAATTAATTGCGCGACCTGAAGACGCGTTACAGCGCCGCTACCCAAATACGCAAAAATTCCATCCAATGCCGGCTGTCCACATGCGACATAGGCGATACTAAGATCCGCACCTGTGGCCGCAAGAACACACTCCGCCATAAAGGCCGCCAAAGGTGCCTGCCCGCCCGAATATGCGCTCAATGCGTAAGGCAACGCGCCAAGGATATCTTGCCTGGCCTCACGGATGAGGTCCGCTCCAATGCCATCCCATTCCTCCGAGCCTGTGACAGGCACAGCGCTAGTTCTTGTGCAGACCTCGCTGCGGCGAAACTCGAAATCGACAAGCGCTATCTCCGCGCCAAATGGCCACGGCTGCACGAATTGCATACGTCCAATCGACCCGTAATATCGGCCAAGTGTATCGCCGCCTATAACGAGATCGACCGCTTCCTCCCATTTTTGGATTTTAGCAAACAACCTCTGCGGCTGAGGTGCATATTCGCCGCTTTCAAAGCGCCAATCTATTCCATCATGTAAGAGTACCACCACCAGGCGGGCGCCGGCCCGCCTAAGCTCTTTTGCCATCAAAGGTATGGCTGGTTCCATCCCTTGGACAGGAAGGGGATGGCACCGCTCAACCCTAAAGTTGCTCGAGGCGAGCAGGCTTGATGAGGTTAAGCCAATAAAGCCAATGTCGCCGACACTAGTCGGCAAAATCGTGGTCTTCGGCAGCGATACCTCGGCATTTGCACATAGTAGAGCGTAATTAACATCCTGCGCGACTTTCTCGAGAAAGCATTTACCGTAATCAAAGTCGTGGTTTCCTGCAACCGACACATCCAATCCGAGTTCACTTGATGCGCGAAAGCCGTCTCGACCTTGCGTCAACCATTCAAGCGGGCCACCTTGAATGAAATCACCACTATCGGCCCAAATTGCCGCGTCGTCGCCCCGCAGCCTACATATTTCTCGGCGCAGAGCCCGCCCACCCGGCAGATTCCCGTATGAGGTAGGCACCGGCGAGTAGGCTCCATAAAAATCATGAGTACAGAGGATTCTTATCGTTTCCACCTAGGCCCCCACAGACTTGAAGCATCAATTACCGAACTACAAGCGCAGCAACCTTCGATTTCATCTCTTGCATCGCTTCTTCAGGGGTCGCTTTGAGGGTGATTACCTTTTGCAGAATGTCCTTGATGGTGTTGAAGGCCTTGTTCGAATTAGGTCCTGGGACTGAATACCAACCGGTCACGCGATCCCGATTGAGCAATCCGACCGCAAACAAGGGGTCCGACGCGTACAAATTTCCAAGTGAGTTCGGATCGTTGATCGCCTTCTCGTTGAAAGGAATCATTCCGGTACTCTTCACGATGATTGCCTGTGAGGATGGCAGCATGGCGAACTTTAAGAATTTCCACCCTGCATCGGCTTTTGCTGGATCTTTCGAAAACACAATGGCGCTCAAACCGGCAACGGGCAGCCGACCGTTCGGTGAAGGAAGAGGAAACGGGGCAACTCCCAACCGAAAACGTCCGTCGATCTGCTTTTGGAATCCACCAATGGCAGAGCTGGCGGTGACGAGAGCCCCCAATTTACCGGCAGTGAACGCCTGACGAGCTTGATCTCTCGACATATCGGCGCGCGCCTGACCGGCTTCTCCGATCTGCCGAATTACCTCAAGTGCCCATAATCCTTGCTTGCTAGCAAAGGCAACGTCGTCTGATGGCGTAGCCATTTTTCCGCCGGCGCTCTCGAGCAGGGCCAAGTATGTCCAGTTTCCATTTGAATCATGCTCGAAAAACAACCCCATCGTGTCATTGCTGATGGCACCGATCTTCCTGCCCAGATTGATAATGTCCGGCCACTCCCTCGGAAATGCCGCAGGATCAGCACCGACTTTTGCAATTAGCTCCTTGTTGTAGACGATAACTGGCATCGACGCTGCTAGCGTTATACCGTATTGGTGTCCGTCGATGCGCCCGGTCTCCGCGGCTGCGGAACTATAGGCTATATCGCCCCAACCCCGATCGGTCGACATGAACTGGCCGAGGTCAATGGCGTAGCCGCGCTCGACAAATGCTCTAATTTGATTGCTGGCAGTGAGCGTTACATCTGGCAGATCGCCGGCGATCGCCTCACGCAATGTTTGCTCGGTCAAAGATTCAAAATTCCGGTTCTGCGCTTCAATCTTTACGGCGATATCTGGATTTTGGCTTTCAAACTGCGTCGCGAGCTCTCGGAACATTGTGGCCCAGCCCGCCGGTGCAGCGGTAACGCGGATGACAGTTTTGGCAAAGGTTGGTGAACCAGACATGGCACCAAGTAAAATGCTTGCGGCAAGGAGCGTGAGACGCATGGGTGAATTCCTCGTGTTTGGAAAGACTCAAACTAAGCCAGAGATTGCTTGAAGGGCGGCCCGCAGATCGTCGCGCGATGTTGGACCGCCCAGGCATAGTCGCACCGAGTTCGTTGGGCGGTCGGATGTTGTACTGAAGATGGAAGCAGAGCCGAGGACAATTCCTTCACGATGCGCGGCATTGAGAAGATCAACGGCTGACCGGTTGGCTGGAAGGCGAAGCCACAGATTCAACGCCCAAGGCTTTGAGACGACGTCCAACCCATTGAGCAGCCCCGACGCTATCAATTGCCTTTCGGCTATTTCTGCGCGCACCGCCGCAAGCACCTGCTTTGCTGCTCCATTCTTGACCCAGTGCGCAATGATTTCAGTCGACAGTGGCGATGGGACCCATGTTGTTGTCGATCTAAATCTCGCTATGAAGTCGCGAGCATGCTGGGGAGAGGGCGCGACAATATAGCCGAGACGAAATCCTGGGCTAAGAGACTTACCCACTCCGGTAACATACCAGGCGTTTGAAGGTTCGAGGCAAGCAAACGGCGGCGGAGCCTCCGGCATTAGCATGCCGCAAATGTCGTCCTCGATTATTGACACTCCGAACTTCTCGACAACGCGAGATATGCTCTTCCTTCTCGCTAAGCCAAGGACGTGAGTCGTCGGATTGTGGAGGGTCGGTACTGTGAACAGAGCTTTCGGCGCATGTTTTTTGCAGATACGCTCAAACGCATCGGGTATTATGCCGTCTGCATCAATCGGCGTTCCGATGACGCGTATTCCCAGAAGCCTTGGGATGTCCCAAGCAGCAAGTGCGCTAAGCTCTTCGGTGACTACCGTGTCGCCGGGACTTGCGACTAACGAAAGCAGCAACAGGACACCATTCTTGGCGCCATTCGTCAGGACGATCCGGCCACCGATATCAGCGTCGCCAAATCTTGCGCCAAGCCATTTGCTACCTGCGAATTGGTCGGTTTCATCTTCACCATACCGATGATGGCGCATAACGTCTGTTCGACCGCCATCTGCGATCTGAAGTAGCGTGGAACGCAATGCCTTTCTGAATTCTTCGGGCTCAGGTGGCAGATTTCGATTGAGATGAAATTGCTGACGCTTGTCCATGTACAGATTCTTCTTCGCCGGTGGTTAGCTACTGAGCGCCAATGAGCGATACTTTCGTCGGACACGGGGCTTCTCGGCGGCGCAATGCTCTCAGTACGCGAGAGCAATGCCATCACGCCTCGGATCTGCACCCCCCTGAAGAGAACCGCTGCGAGCATCTCTCACTACCCCGTGAGCGCCTCCGACAGCGACGGTCCACGCGGTCAATTCCTCGACCGCATGCCCCTTGCGCCGCAGCGCGTGGATAGTTTCGGATGAGAAGCGGCCCTCCATGCAGATTTCCCCACGGTCACCGAGATAAAATCGGGGGGCCTCTATCGCGGATTGTACGCTCTGCTTGAGTGCAAGGTGATTGAGTAGCAGTTGTGGCGTCGTTTGCAGGATACGCCAGGAGCCGGGTGTGCCTATGGCTCCGACGGCACCATGACGGCCCATAATGATCGAAGGTGCCAAACACATTTCGACTTTCTTGTTTGGGCCGATCGTGTTGGGGCTCTCTGGATCCCAATCGAACCAGTGAGCGAAATTGTTCATCAATATTCCGGTATTGCCGTAGACAACGCCGCTTCCAAATCCTTTGGCCGGGCCACCTCCGATGGTCTGCGTACAGGCTGCAATGTGACCTGCTCGATCCATCGCCACGAGATGAGTCGTGCTCTCGCGGCGCGCCGCTCTAAAGGTGTGATCCATTCCGATTTCGAAGTGCGGTTCTGCACCAACCCGATTTCCGGACCAAGGAGCCGAAGCATTGTGCTTGACGGCATGCAACATTTCACTCGCATAGGATGGCTCCAAGAATTTCTGCCAGCCTTTCGGCGTGTGAATTTCAACCCGAGTATCCTCACCGGCAATCTTAAATGCCTCAATCAAGCAATGTAGATAATCTGGCTGAACCTTGAGTTCGAGATCCTCGACGCCCGCAAGTATATTCAGCGAAATTAGATAACGCAGGCCAGTACAAGGAGGTGGCGGACAATATATCGTGTCGTCGCGAAATGCCGCATGGACCGGCGACTGCCAAGCGGGTTGATAGCTTTTCAGGTCTTCGTGGGATAGGAGCCCTCCATTGTTGTGAGCGAACGACACGATCTCATCCGCAACGCTCCCTTCATAGAAGACTCGTGCCCCTTCTTCAGCGACAAGGCGCAAGGTGCGGCCAAGATTACGTTGAACCAAAATGTCGCCGGCATCCGGTAGCTTGCCGTTTGGCGTAAAGATCGACCTTGTTGTTTCGTATTCCGAGAATGTGTACCAGGAAGCCTTAATTATCCGGGAGAGATATTGAGATATAGGGAACCCGTTTTCCGCAAGTTCGATTGCCGGTCGCAAGGCCTGACCAAGAGTGATCGTGCCACAGCGTTTAAGCGCCGCATCCCAGCCAGCGATCGCACCTGGCACTATGGCCGACTTGATGCCGTGGTCCTTATCTCCCGGCTGCGTGAATTGATCTCGAAAAGCTGATTTCGGCGACGAGCCTACGAAGTCAAGGACCTGAGGGGCTGTCATGTCTGGTGTTGCGGCAATGATGTAACCAACGCCCCCGATCCCAGACGAATTGGGTTCGACTACGCTCAAAACGGCAGCCATAGTGACTAGCGCGTCAATGGCGTTGCCACCGTTTCGTAAGCACATCAGTCCGCTTTGGCTGGCCAGTGGGTGAGCAGAAGATACTGCGCCGTTCAGACCGTAAGCCACTCCTCTGTGCTGGTACTGACCATGAGGCCAGTCACGGCAGTCGTTCTCACGCAGCAGCATAGATCATTCCCCTTTAACAAGACCAGAAACCACTCGGCTCGTTCGACTCGCGTCTAATCCAGTTGGCCCAGAGCATTGGCACAAGTCACCACACTCCGCGCGGCTGCTTCAGAGATCACAATTGACGCCGCCATTCACATGAGGTCGCCCTGCAAGATAATCTGCCGCTATTGTCGTCAGCTTTCTGCACTTCCGCTCTCGACGTAGCTGGCGCCACCTACTGCGACGCGCGTGATGACTTGTCGATAGCTTCCGAGTCGCGCCTCGAAAGTCTCGCTGCGGATGTTCGCCTCTGGAGGTGATGCGGTGCGCAAGACCTCATTGAGTACCCTTCCAGACATGCTTGACGGTGCCGCAACACCGAGCAGTTGCAGGATGGTCGGCGCGAAGTCGCAGATGCCAGAAGGGATTGCGGAAACGGTACCGTTTGCCGCAAAGGCAGCCCCCGCAGCGATGCCGACCGCCGCCAGCTCCTTTGGATGCAAGCCACCATGAAGACCGAGGCCAGGTCGACGGCCATTGTCATAGTAAGTTCCACCAACGAGGCCGAATGGATCGACCGTATCGTCCGTGCGGAATGAGAAAGCGATATCCGGTGCACGAGCATGATCGGCAAAGACAAGACGGTTTGAGAAGCTCCCGGGGGCGATGCCGTTTGTCTCGTCTTTCGCACGCGTGAACACGAGGCCGCACCATGGCTCGGGCGTGATGGCCGCAACTAACATGGCAACCGTCGTCTCATCTGGATCGGCAAGATAGAGAGCGCCGACCTGGCCGGGCACCACTACCACATCAACATCGGAAGCAGGCACGACACCGGGCCTTAACCCTGCCGCGCATAGGCTATCGGCAATCGAGATACGTGTATGGCCGGTGATGTGGCCGTGGTCTGAGATTGCGATGATCTGCACTCCGGCCTGTCGGCCGTCGGCCTCCCACCAGTCGAGCACGCGACCGAATTGGCGGTCGCAATGTTTAATTATGGAGCGCGTTGCGTCAGCTCCCGTCCCGTGAAAGTGAGAGGTAAAGTCCGGCTCGCCGTAGGAAAGCACAGTGACATTTGGCCGATATCTCGGCCAGACAACGTCGAGAAACGCCGTCGTGATCCAGTTCTGCCCAACGATGTCCGGTTCGGTGTTCGGCGGCGCCGGCGGCAGCGGCCCGACCCGCGCCTCGATCTCGGCGAGGATATCGTCCGGAGTACACGCCTCACGAAAATGGCCCGAGAGGCGAATATGGCCGAAATCCTCAGCCTTATGGTGGAAGAGCCGAGTCGTTCCCGGCGTATTGGTCGCGAGGACAGCGAGGCTCCGCCCGTTTGCCGCCAAGATTTCACCTAGCGAAGGCGCCGAATAAAGTCGGCCGCCGCTCTCGACGTCCAGCCGGCGAAGCAGAACAGCGTCAGAACTGTCGATGCAGCGCGGCGGCGTTACAGAGCGGTCGACATATATGTTGCCGACCATGCCGTGGCGTGCGGTCGGCGCTCCCGTAACAAGGCTAGGGAAAGCTGAGCGGGTCTCGCTAGGGTAAACCGTGCGATGACTGGCAAGCGTCACCCCGGCCGCCTTCAGACGCAAAAGATTGGGGGTCAGGTCCGGGCCAATCAGGTCGGAGCGCAATCCATCAAAGCTGGCAATGAGAAAGCGGAGATCACTATTCATATGTCTGCATCGGCGTATCGATATGGATTCGGATTTCCGGATGGTGCTTTTGGAATCCTGCTGGGATTACCGGCTTTGGGCCAACACCTCGCGAAACGTCGAACCAAGGCGACGGTCGCCTCCCGACATTTATGCGACATCGCCCCGCGACGTCCGACACCTTAAAAGCTCGAATTGCTACGATCGGATGACGCTCATCGAACAATGCGATAGGAACCTACGCAAAATGCGATGCATTCCGCTCCGGAGAGCTCAGCATCAGCGTCCTGTTGGGCCTCAAGCCATGCCAGCGATCACTCAACGGCGTGATTTGCAGACAAATCTCGGGGGCCCGTAGGCCTCGAGCCCGACGAAGCGGGCCACACTTGCCAGAGGAGGCGCGCGCTCGCGCCGTCAGTTAGAGCGAACGTAGTGCAAAGCTTGGTACTGCTGCCTCGGAAGTTAGAACCTCCGCAAAGATTGCGCGCCGACTAAGTGGAGGACGGCGCATTGAGCGACATCTCTTCCTGTCGCGTCATCGCTTTCCAACAGACCGCCACACACCATCGTATCTTGCAGAAGATCACATCGTATTATTCGATGGGTGTCATCTGCTTATCGCGATGTCAATGCGATGGACCACACGTCAAGAAGTCCTAACTGTTCTCGGGGGTCCTATGAGAGATGACGTAAGCAGCACTGATGTTGCCAGCGCACACGTTCTACACCAGTATCAAATGAAGCTATACTCAGCTGCGGACTCTGTCTTCAACTTTCGACCAACTACAAAGCAACGACCGCTTGCTATCGCAATGTCTCTAGCAGCAAGTCTTGTGGGCAGTTCGGCGCTGGCACAATCCGCCAACGTCGCTAACGTCAAAAGCGACACTCCGAATGAGGTTGCTAAAAGAACAGTTCAAAAGAAGACCGCCCCAGCCGCAAATTCAAAACCGACCGAAAAAAGCGGAGCAGCGAGTGTCGTTGACAACTCGGCGCGGGCACGAACTATTAACGTGCCCACCCGAAAGAGCGACATGGCGGATGAAGTTGCTAAATACCAGACTCAAAAGAAGACCGACCCATTCGCAAAATTCGAAAACCTCCGTCCAAAAGGGATGTGGCTCGGCATACCTGGCCCCGCCGATACGATAGATCAGGACAAAGGCGGCGTTAGGTCCGCGCTGGCAGAGGTGGGACTCGGTTATGTTGGCTGGACACAAAACACCTTTATCAACAATCAACTACCGAATGCAGCCAGAAGCACGATCGCCAATCAGCTATATAGCGGGCAGAATCCGACATTTAATACCGTAAATTACATGTGGGTGACCTACGACCTCAGCCGGTTCGGGATTCCTGATGGTCAAATCATCGTCGCAGCCGAGCAGCAATACTGGACATGGAAGCCTGGGGGACCGGATAGAGTTGGAATCGATACGCTTGCCTACTATCAGACTTTTTTCAACAGGAGACTCGAACTCAAGATGGGCTATCTCCCAAATCAAAATGAGTTCGCAGGAACATTGGTCGGAGGAAACGCAGGATCAAACGTTTTCGGTCCCTCGTCGAGCATCTTATTCCAAGGAGGCATGAGCAACAATCCCGCGCCGACGCCAGCTCTCGACCTCAAATACAATTTTGATGATCGCTTCTACAACAGAGCTACGATCCAACGCTCTCTCAGTCCAGATGGCCAATTCAAGCAGCTAACCGAAAATCCCACCGGCTTAAACTGGAGTACAGCCAACGCTGGCGTGCTTTTGCTTGATGAAATTGGCTATAAGAGCAAGGCGGCTCCCGGCTTACCCGATACGTGGCTGCGAGCGGGCGCTGGTTACAACAACAGCAACTACGTGAACTTGAAGTACCCGAACCAACCGAGAGCTGACGCGAATAGCTTCTATTACGTCGCTGCGGACAGGCAACTTTGGCAGACTGATGCCCAAGGCGCGGCATATCGTGGTATCTACGGTGGATTCTCGATTATGTACGCTCCGCCTGACCTAAACAAGGTCACTCAGTATTACGAGCTTCGTGTGTATGCAAAGGGACTTTTTGACAGCCGGCCCAGTGATCAACTCTCTATTGTTGCGACTGATACTGTCTGGAGCAACTTTGCGGTGGATGCTGCCTTGGCTAAAGGGAATCTTGTTCATTTGGACAGCAAGGCGATCTCGGCGACGTATACCGCACACCTTGCACCCGGAATATATACAAACATCGGCCTAGCATACATCGACCACCCGACGACCATTACATACACTCCCCAAACGGGACATGCGCTGAACTTCTCGCTGTCTACGTCGGTATTCTTCTAGATCCTCAAAGCTGGCATGCACTCATAAATCGCGGCGTTGCGGATCAAGGCGCGTTTATGTCCACTATGACAGCGACGCGCGAACGGACATCGCCTATGGACTGCGGCAGGGACGAGGATTTCTTCTCGCCCCCGCACAGATTCCGGCGCGCGCTGCTAACGCACCGGGCTCCTCCCTCGGGTCAGACGTCGCTCGATGAATGGTTTAGTCACGCTCGTCGCCCGACGCGCAGCCGTCATTCGGATCAAGGCGGCATGTCCGCTCAGTGTCCGAACAGCGGCCGTCTAGCGGCTGTTCCCTTGGGTGAGGCCATTCCCTCCACGACTTCCGCCGAGATTGCCTTCCCTTAGTTCGGTCGCTTCGCAAATACTATGTATCACGGTCTCATCCGACTTCTCACCCACGTGCATGCTCGGTGCGGCTTGCCGCCTTCCCGAGCCGCCCGGCACACGATTCCGGGCATGGATGAGACCAGATTCCGCCCAAAGAACGTCTCCACGGTCTCCGACAGTTCTTCCCACGCAAGCCGCATCATTCGGGGCGGGGCTGGTTGGCTAAACGTTCCATGTGGGGGACTTGCAGCTGCACGCTGCACGCGAGAGACCATAGCGATGTCGAAACAGAATCGAAGAGGTTGGCGCGGGTTCTCGCGGCTAGTCGGCTCACGTTACGCCGGATCTAGCCTCGGCATCGGTCTCAATCTGGCCAGCCGGGTACGTTGCCGTCCTCCAAAGTCATACTGCACATGCCCACGATAACCGAACGATTTGGAGGGCCTCTCAGTACTTTAGCCACTGCAGTTCGCAACGCTTTTCGCCCGAGCGTCAACAGTGAGAAACGGGCATCGCTGCATCGATAGAGGGACGATTACGAGGTCACTGCCGCTCGTCCCATCCATCTTCTTCGAGCCCAATAGTCTAAGAAATGAAATTCGGATTCGCACAACCAAAGAGGACCACCAGAAAGGCGGTCGTCGCGATCTCGGCGACAATATCAAGGGTCTTACAACGCCAGCACGGAGCAATGCTCCTCCTTTCAAACAAAGTCTACGACAGCCCTTTTCGTTGTGACGGCGGCACTTCGGGTGGAGCGAAGAGCAGAGTCTATCAAGTCCAGTGCAGCGCATCGAAACTGACGACGGCAAAGCGAGGCGCTGAACAGTCATCAAGATTTTATACTCCTCGGCCGGCGCCTGGTCCCCGCTAACGGCGCTCGGACTTTGATGCCGTCGTCGTCGGACGCGCGCTGCACGGACTCTCGGTCGCGGGAACAGCCGCCTCTAACTATCGGGACTACCGCACTTCTTACCGTCGCCGCCAGCGACACATGTGAACTGCAGGGACTACAAGCTAAGGCGACTACGCGTACGGAATTGGTGGCTCTCCCTCCGTCATGATATGCCACAAGATCCGTCTTTCGGTCGAACCGAAGGCTTCACGTCGATGAAGCGTGTAGCTATTATCAAAAACGAAGAGGTCATCGACGCCAATCACGTCCCCCCAAATGCTGCTGTAGCCTTCGATATAGGCCCATAGTAGGTCCGAGAGCTTCTCACTTTCTTCGATGGTTAGCCCTTCGATAAGACATTGTCGTTGGCGCGGGGGATATAGCGATGGCCTCCCGGTATTGGGGTTTACGCGCACCAGCGGAAAGCTAGGCCCAATATGCCGACGATCGGCTCCTTCGGGGAGCGCCGCGATCTGCTCAGCATACTCAGCAGCGAAATTATGCTCTGAGTAATGGATGCAACGCAGCTTGCTCAGATATGACGTCAGACAGCGAGGCAGGCGATCATAGACTTCGCAAAGGTTCATGAACATGGTCTTCGGCGGGTTGGTCTTGGGCGACTCCCGTCCATACAGAAACGTCAATTCAACCGGACACGGTAGATAGGTCCCATCCGTATGCCAATAGTTCTCTGAGGAACCACCGTCACCGATGGGCCGGCCATCATCGTTTGACACATTCGAAACAACCTTGATCTGAGGATGAGCACCCAAATGCCTAGTCGTTGTCGCTGTCGTGCGCTTAAGGGTTTTGGTCTGCCCGAAGGCAGACGCCAGGCTGACAAATTGTTCGGGCGTCAAGTGCTGGTAACGAAAGCGAAGCACAAGGTGCCTATGAATCGCGGTACGGAGCGCAGCAACAACCACGGCGTCCTTCAACTCGGCAATTTGGCCGAGATCAATATTTCCGACATCCGCTCCGATCGAGGGAGATAGCTCTGTTATCGTGAACACCTGGGCTCCTTTCCAGTCTCTGCCATCTGATTATGCCGACGATAGCCCGTAGCTCCGCCGAGCGGCATCTTTCTTTCTGAGATGTAAGCGGCCTGGGATGTAGTCTCTTCCGGAGCGTTATTGGAAGCTTTAGCAGGCTCGGCATCTTGTCGCGGCTCCCGAAAATGACGCATACAAGGCTGTCAACTTATAAGCTGGAAGGGCTTCTTGACGCCCGCGGTCGCGACATCGTCATAGAGAATGCCGCCTTTTCGTTCTGTAGGGGGCGTAAACGACAACTGAGGCGGGTTGCGGGAGGTCGCGCGGTTGCGGCGCGGAAGCCTCGAGCAAATTGTCAACGGCGGCCAGTCCACGCCGGTGAGAGGGCCTGTTCCTGGAGCGAGACGGATAAGCTGGTGAGATAGACTTCATCAGCGGAGATTGCTTCTCGGCAATCGATAGTCATACCTGCGGAACTGACAACGATTTACCCCTCTAGCGATGCCGTCGCGACCTTTGCCATCCACTGCGCGCCGATGGGAATAATTTGATCGTTAAAGTCATAACTTGCGTTGTGAAGCACGTGACCATTCTTCGCGGGACCCGATCCAATCCAAATGTATGCCCCAGGCACATATTTAAGATATTCTCCAAAGTCCTCGGCAGCCATACTCGGCGGGAGGTCATGTCGAACCGCCAGGCTGAGTTCATCCGCGGCTTTGCTTGCAATTTCGGCCTCTTGCAATGAGTTAGCCACAGGAGTGCCGGGACGAAAGTCCAAGTCGATTTCGACCTCGAAGGCCACGCTGAATCCTTTGGCCATCAGCCTGATGCGCTTCTCTACCAAAGAAAGAACCTCGTGAGACAAGGTTCTGACAGTACCGCTGAGTGTTGCAGACGCTGGAATTTGGTTACGCGTCGTCCCGGACTGAACAATACAAACAGAAACGACTGCCGACTCCAGTGGGTCAACATCACGCGACACAATTGATTGGAGTGCCCCGACCAGATAACCCAGCACCATA
This sequence comes from Bradyrhizobium sp. USDA 4011, assembly GCF_054063415.1. NCBI lineage: Bacteria > Pseudomonadati > Pseudomonadota > Alphaproteobacteria > Hyphomicrobiales > Nitrobacteraceae > Bradyrhizobium > Bradyrhizobium sp. USDA 4011. The sequence continues at coordinate 6,259,724 of NZ_JBSSGG010000001.1, read as the reverse complement.
TTTGGGTCGCTGCTCATGTGAGGCATGGCGGCGTGACCAGATTTTCCGGTAATACTAATATCCAAGGCCGAACTGGCCGCCATCACCGCGCCCCGGTGAATCCCAACTGCGCCAACGTCCAAACCTGGCCAGTTGTGCAGACCAAAAATTCGATGGATTTCGAACTTCCTGAAGAGGCCGTGATTGACCAAGATTCTCGCTCCACCGAAGCCCTCTTCCGCGGGCTGAAAAATGAGGTGGACAGTACCCATCCACTTCGGGCTCTTCAGCAGTAAAGCGGCGGCGCCGAGAAGCATAACGATATGGCCATCATGCCCGCAGGCATGCATGACGCCCGGCCGCCGCGATTTGTGGGAGAAACCGTTCTGTTCTTCTATGGGAAGACCGTCCGTGTCTGCGCGAAGTGCAACGCACCGCTCGGAGCCCTCACGCACAATAGCACCAACAACTCCCGTGTCACCGAGTCTCTCGATACGATTCACACCAAGCTCAGACAGCTTCTCGACAATGAAATCCGCCGTCTGATACTCCTTGGTCGACAACTCCGGATTCATGTGCAGTTGATGCCGCCACTGAGTCAGTTTAGCTATTAGATCAGAATGCATTTTGACGTTCTTTTATTGCTGACTTTTGAGCCATCGTTCTTCGGGTCGAAGCTCGCTGACCATCGCTCATAGGTTTCCCATTGCTTTGCCGCACATTTTTTCAGGCGGCAATAGAGTGTCCACGTCTTTTCTGAGGTTTGAAAGCGCTGTGACAGGATCCTGCTTCCGCAAGACAACAAGGCGGCAGTAGTCTTCGATGGTCTTGATGATCTTTGAGTTGTTTTGGCCCGGGAACGAGAACCAACCCGTCATCATCGGAATGCGCTGAGCAGCGACGAGGTGTTCTGGATGTTCCTCGTAGAACCTACCAAGCCCCCCTCGATCGTTTATCGCTGCGATGTTCACCGGCGCATACCCAGTGGCGTGGACCATGACGTTTTGACCGACCGGTCCGACAGCGAACTTGATGTATTCCCAGGCTGCCTTCTGTTTCTCCGGATCATCAGTCAGCATGACGATGCCGTTGCCGGCGGCGGGGAGCTTGGCATTTGCCGAAGAGACTGGGAACGGCCCGACTTTCAGGTCGAATTTGCCAGCCGCCGATTGCTGGTAGCCGCTCAGCGCGCTGCTTGCGGTAAAGATGATCCCGAGAGTTCCGGCCCGAAACGCCTGGCGGGCCTGGTCTCTTTCGAGCGCAGGTTGGCCTTCTCTCTCAAAGCGTTGCAATAGTTGCAGGGATTTAAGGCCAGCCGACCCGTCAAACTCGATCTTCCTTTCGTTTTCGCTCATCATGCGGCCATCAAAACTGCCCACAAGCGTTTGGAACGCCCATCCATTATTCGTGTATTCGACGTAGAAGCCGCTGATACCCGCCCCTAAGGCACCGATCTTCTTGCCAAGTTCGATCACGCCATCCCAGTCAGCAGGTAAGCTATTGGGGTCTCCGCCAACCTTCTTCACGAGATCTGCGTTGTAGAAGAGCACTGGAACGGAAATTGCGAACGGCAAGCCATAGGTTTTTCCACCGTATGACGCCAAAGATGTCATGACGTCGAGAACGCCGATCGTCTTCCAGGCAAGATCCCGCGCGATGAATTCATCGAGCGGTACGGCCATTCCACGATCCGCCAAAGGTCGGATCTGGTTCAATCCCTGGTGAGAAACGTCGGGCATTTGCTTCGTTATACTCTGCCTCAACGTTTGTTGAACGAGGTTGTCGTAGTCGGCGGCGGGAGTATCAAGAACGACCATGATATCTGGGTGCGTATCCATGAAACGCCGTGCGAGCGCCTCATACAGACTTTTCAGAGAGGCCGGAGCATAAGAAACCCGGATCGTTACTCGGTGCGCAACGGCCTTTAAGATCGGCATTGCCGCTACAGCCGTGGCTGTCGAGAGTAAGATCCTGCGTGAAGGAAGCATCGGTCGATTTCTGTTGGCCTATTGTTTGACAGCCCCTCCGGTCATTCCTTCGACAAACCACTTCTGAGCGGCAAGGAAGGTGATAACGAGAGGCAGCACGACGAGCGTGGATGCGGCCATGAGGGGGCCGTAGTCGTTACCGGCCTCTTCGTTCTTGAAGGTCATGATGCCGAGCGGCGGTGGCATCAGTGACTGGTCGCGCACCGCGATCAGCGGCCAGAACAGATCGTTCCAGTGCCCGACCACCGAGAAAATCGAGAAGGCGATGACGGCCGGCAGCGCCATCGGCACCATGATCCGCCAGACGATGGCCAATTCAGAAAGACCGTCGAGGCGAGCGGCGTGCACCACATCGTCGGGAATAGTCTTGAAGAACTGCCGGAACAGGAAGATGCCGAATGGCGAGACGACGTAGGGAAAGATGAGCGCCGCATAGGTGTTGAGGATGCCGAGCTGATATCCGAGAATGAAGAGAGGTAGTGAGAGCACCTGGTGCGGCAGCAGCAGGCCGATGAGCACCATGCCGAAAAGCAGGTCGCGTCCGAGAAACCGCAGCTTGGCAAGTGCATAGGCGCAAGGGGCGCAGACGAGAATCTGTAGCGCCAGGATCAGAGCGCATACGATCAGGCCGTTGCCCATATAGCGCAGCAACGGCGCTTCGGTCAGCGCCTTGGTATAGTTCTCAACGCCGTAGAATTGCGCGGGCCAGAGGGAGAAGGACGCGCGGAAGATCTCGCCCGGCGGCTTAATTGACAGCGACACCATCCACACGAACGGCACGAGAATGAGCGCTCCGGTGGCAAACAGCACGGCATGTCGAAGAATGGCGGCGGACGATGACAAGTGGTTGGTAGAGGTGGTGGCGCTCATTGGTAGTGCACCTTCCTGTCCATGACGCGGGCCTGAATGAGGGTAAGCGTCACGACGATGGCGAGAAAGACGACAGCAACGGCCGCACCATATCCGGTGCGCAGATATTCGAAGCTCTCCCGATATAGCGTGTAGAGCAGAACCTCAGAGGCGTGGCCGGGCCCGCCTTGAGTAAGCACTTTCACGATGTCGAAAGCCTCGAACGCTCTCAGCGCCACAACGATGACAACGAACATGGAGACGGGCCCGAGCATGGGCAGCGTGACGGTGCGCAGCCGGTCCAGGCAATAGTCAGCACCGTCGACATCGGCAGCATCATAAAGATCTTGCGGGATGCCCTTCAGACCGGCGAGAAACAAGACCATGGCATAGCCGAGGTTCTGCCAGATGCCGATAACGGCCAGCACCGGGAGGGCCGTATTCTCGTCGCGCAGCCAGTTGGCGGTCGGCAGGCCGAAGGCGGCGAGCGCCTGGTTGACGAGGCCGATCGTGGGATGCAGCAGCGCCTCCCAAGCGATCGCCATGGCCGTGAGCGTCGACATGAAGGGCAAGAAGTGGATGGCGCGGTAGAAGGCGCGCAAGCTCTGCCCGCTCTCGATGAGGAGCGCGATCAAGAGGCCGAGGACAACTGTGCCTGGCACAACGATCAGAACGTAGGAAACTGTGTTGACGAGTGAGGACATGAAAGCCGCGTCGGCGAAGACCTCGCGGAAGTTGGCGAGGCCGACGAAGGAAAGCGAACGCGCCCCGAATTGCCAGTCGGTGAGTGCGATGGCGAATACGCCAATCACCGGCAAAAGGAACAGAACGAGCAGAAAGAAGACTGCCGGGCCGGCCAGCGTCCAAGCCGCCAGCGCTTCCGTAAAGGCATGCCTGCGCGCCGATGAGTCGGGTGTGGATAGGAACGTTTGAACGCCACCGGTCGCGGACGAATCGTCGGAGGCGCCGGAAAGAGCAAGAGGCTCGCTCATCGAGCGATCTCCCGGATCGGCGTGACCGATGCCCGGCCGGATTCCACCTCCCGGCGTAAACGCCGCCCATCACGAGCGAAGAGAAGCACGCGGTCCGGCCGAACGCCAATATGCAGGGTCTGGCCGGGAGCGATATGAGGCGCCCGCTCGGCGAGGAGCCTGATGATCAAAGGATGATCGACGCCCGCGAGATCGAGATGGACGAATAGATCGGAGCCCATATGCTCGATCATGCGCACCGAACCAGTCAATGCGCTTTGCCCGCCGTGGTCAGCGAGATGAAAAGCCTCCGGGCGAATGCCAAGGGTGAGAGCCGCGCCAGGGAGTGCGTCGGCATCGATCGTGAGCGTCGAGCCGGCCACATCGATCAGGCGGCGCTCGCGCACCACACCGTCGAGCATGTTGATCTTGGGCGAACCGATGAATTCGGCGACGCGCCGGTCGTTGGGATCGGCATAGATGTCCTGTGGCGGCGCGACCTGCAGCAACTCGCCGTCGAGCATCACCGCGACGCGGTCGGACAGCGTCATGGCCTCGGCCTGATCATGGGTGACATAGACGAAAGTAACCCCGAGCCGCTGGTGCAACTCCTTGATCTCAGCACGCATTTGCACACGTAGCTTGGCATCGAGGTTAGACAGCGGCTCGTCCATCAGGAAGACAGCCGGATGGCGCACCATCGCGCGGCCGACCGCCACGCGCTGGCGCTGGCCACCGGAGAGCTGCCCCGGTTTGCGGGCCAGCAAGTGGCCGATGTCGAGGGACTTGGCCGTGCGGGTCACTTCGACGTCGATCTCGGCAGCGATCCGCGCCGTTCCTGGCAGCAGGCGGTCGAGTAGAGGAAGCCTCTGGAAGGCCGAGAGCCGGCGCATCCGGAGTGGTAGCGCCATGTTGGAGGCGACCGTCATATGGGGATAGAGCGCGTAGGACTGGAAAACCATGGCGACGTCTCGCCGCTTCGGCCGTAGTCCATCCACTCTCTGTTCGCCGATCGAAACCGAGCCCGCGTCCTGTATCTCGAGCCCCGCTAGGATACGCAACAGGGTCGATTTTCCACAGCCCGATGGACCCAACAACGTCAGGAACTCACCATCCGCTATCGACAGTGAAACGCCACGCAAGACCGACGTCGGGCCGTAATTCTTTCGGATGCTGTCAATCAATACGGATGCCATAGTCGTTACTTCCACATCATGATGAAGCCCTTGCGGAGCACAGCAACGAGACCATTATCACGTTTGAACGTGGTCGCCGGTGTGCGAGACCATAGAAACTCGAATTGCCACGGTCGGATGACATTCATCTAATAATTCGATATGAACTTGCGCAACTGCGATAATTTGTGGGCTTCGGGGAGCGAATTAGTCGCAAGATGAAGAAGTGTTCGGCGTGCCTTCGCGGCGATCGCTCTCGAATAGAGCGTGATGCGGGCGGTAAACAGCCTCGGCATTACCCTGAGTTCGCGGACTCGTTGTTCTGGAAGCCTATCTCGGCTCAAGCTCACCAAGCGGCGCGGTCGCAGCAGCAAATCGAACTGATTTCGGTCGACGCTTCGCGGAAGCAAGGGAGACGATCGCGCGAAACGTATGCGTCGGCGCGGCAGGACGGAAGCGAACCGCATCGTCGGGCGGACCGCTCTCACAACCCTTCCCTAAACGTGCTCGTTCAAACCTTCAGGCATTTTCATCCCAGAAGGGAGGTGCCGTGATCGACGTCATCACCTGATTGTCCATGCCGTGGACCACGGACAGCTTCGAGGTGCGGATCATGCGCCGGGTTGTGCCGTCCGTTCCTCAGAGCCTTGGGAGATCTATCATGATCAACTGGTGTGCGTGGGGGCGCCGCAATAGGTCGCCGGACGTAGGCTTGCCTCGCTAGAGCCATCCCGCTCCTGACCGTTACGTCCTGGCCTGATGCGCTCCCCACACGTCTGCGCGCCACGAACATCGAGGACGGCGCTATCGTGCTGGGCCGGGCGCTACAACCACCACTATCTCGCACTTCCGGTGGTGACGACTGGCAAATGCTTACTGGTCGCCCGCAAACTCTTCGCTCCAACCTGCTCGCCGGAGGCCTCTCGCCGTGTAGAACAGGCGCGTCCCCAGCGGCATACGGTACTGCGCCTATGCGATCGATCGCAGCCGAAATACCTATCTCGCCCGTGAGATATGCCGCTGGAAAACGCATTTGAAGGCATGCTGAGCTGCTATGCATAGCATCGAAACTTTCGATCATTCCTTTTGAAATCGCGATAACCCGATTGGTTAGGCCGTTTGAGGGCGAGTAGAAGTCCTTGCAAGTCCTCCTTCTAGTTCGCAGGTCTTCTACTTTGTCTCTCCTTGCAAAACGGCTCAATGTCGTCCGTCCCTCTGAAACCAAGGCCATGACAGCTCGTGCCGCCGAACTGCGAGATCAGGGCATCGATGTGATCACGCTCAGCCAGGGCGAGCCAGATTTCGACACGCCCCCCGCGATTCGCGAGGCCGGCATCCGCGCAATCCTCTACGGGCGGACAAAATATACGGCGGTCGCCGGTATCAAGCCGCTGCGCGAAGCGATCCGCAACAGCTTCTGTACCGATCACGGGCTCGATTACGGCATCGACCAGATCACCGTCGGCTGTGGCGCCAAGCAAGTCGTATTCAACGCGCTGTTCGCCAGCCTCGATCCGACCGACGAGGTGGTGATCCCAACGCCGTGCTGGGTCTCCTACCCCGACATGGTCTCACTCGCTGGCGGCAATCCAGTTCTTGTTGCCTGTGATGAATTGAATGGGTTTAAGCTACGCCCCGATGCGTTGGAGGCTGCGATCACACCACGCACGAAGTGGCTGATGCTGAACTCGCCGTGCAATCCGACCGGCTCGGTCTACAGCCGAAGCGAACTACTCGCGCTCGCTGCGGTGTTGCGCCGCTATACCCATGTCCATGTGCTTTCCGACGACATTTATGAGAAGCTCACTTATAACGTTGACTTCGCTACCATGGCTGCCGTCGCGCCGGATCTCTACCAGCGCACGCTGACGGTCAATGGCGTGTCCAAAGCGGATGCAATGACTGGATGGCGCGTCGGTTATGGCGCGGGGCCTTTGGCTCTGATCAAGGCCATGAATCTTATCCAGGGCCAGACCTCCTCGCACACCAGTTCGATTTCGCAACATGCCGCCGTCGAAGCGCTGTCTGGCGACCGAAATCATATCGAACAATTCGCGAACGCCTTTCTGCAGCGCCGCGACCTCGTTGTTGCAAAGCTGAATCAAGCCAAGGGGCTTTCGTGCCGCATTCCGGACGGTGCTTTCTATGTTTTCCCCTCCTGCGCAGGTGTCATCGGCAAGCGCACGCCGAACGGCGAGGTGATCGAAACCGACACCGATTTCGCCATGTACCTGCTCGACGGTTTCGGCGTGGCCGTCGTGCCCGGCAGCGGCTTCATGGCCTCGCCCTATATCCGCATCTCCTATGCCTCGTCGCTCGAGGACCTCACCCACGCCTGCGACCGCATCATCGCCGCTTGCGCTGCCCTGTCCTGAAGGATCTCCCGATGTCCCCCGCCAAACGCCTCCGCGCCCGCATGGCCGAGACCGGCCTCGTCCACATCATGGCTGCCCATAGCCCACTTTCAGCGATCCTCGCAGAAGAAGCCGGGTTTGATGGTCTGTGGGCCTCCGGCTTCGAGCTATCGGCGCTTTATGGCCTGCCTGACATGAGCCTGATCTCGATGACACAGCATCTGGAGATGCTGCGGGCGATCGCTGGACGCACAACACTGCCAATCGTCGCCGACATTGATACGGGCTACGGCAATGCCATCAATGTCATCCATGCCATCACCGAATACGAACAGGCCGGCGCCAGCGCGGTCGTCATTGAGGACAAGACCTTTCCAAAGGTAACAAGCCTTGTTGCCGAAGGGCGTCAGGAACTGACGCGCATCGAGGAGTTCCAGGGCAAGATCGAAGCTGCCATCACGACACGACGGGACCCGGATTTTCTCGTCATCGCCCGCACGGAAGCTTTGATCGCCGGCCTCGGCGAAGCGGAAGCCTTGGATCGGGCGCAAGCCTATGTGGAGGCTGGCGCCGACCTGATCCTGATCCACTCGAAAAAGAAAGATCCTTCTGAAATCGAAAGCTTTTCGCGCGCCTGGACGGGAGTGCCGCTGGTGATCGTTCCGAATGCCTACCCGGATCTCGACGCCGAGCGGGTCAAGACGCTGCGTAATGTCCGCATGATGATCTACGGCAACTACGGCATCCGCGCTGCCGCAACGGCGATGCAGGAGATGTTCCGCCGAATCATTGCCGATGGCGGGGTTCAAAAGGTGCACAAGGACATTTTGCCAGTGGAGGAGATCTTCAGGCTTCAGAAGATGCATGAAGTTAAGGCGGCCGAAGCTCGCTTCCTTCGCTGAACGCGGCCTTTGGCAGCTCCCTCCCCGGCTAGATCTCGAAATGATACTCAGCGCCCGAGCTCGGCTTAGGAGCCATCCTGGCGCTGTTGGGACAATTTGATTAAGCGGCCTTGTCCTCGGGACAGTCGCGACGCGCGCGCCAGCTGTCAACTGCAGAACAATGATCGCGCCACCACGCTCTCGTGCGCTTGAAAATGTACCTCTGCCGCCGACGGCAATTGAAGGAAGCTCAACCGTACGAATCGCACAAAGAAAGCGGGACTTTTCGCGCGAGACACTATCGATAAGCATTAATCCGGCTATACACATCGAATAATATGATGGAGCATTGTTTTGGCAATGGCCTGCCGTGGTCACCAGCAGACATAAAACACCGGAGCATAGGATGGCTGCTGACCACGATGAGGTGCCGCTCAATGCCATCCGGGCGTTCGTGACCATTGCGCGGGAAGGAAGCGTAACGCGAGCGGCTATCGCATTGGGAACAACACAGAGCTCGGTCAGCCGCTATCTGGCTGTGTTACAGGACTACTTCGGTGCAGACCTCGTGGAACGGAGAGGTCGGCGGAGCGAATTGACGGAATTCGGAAGGCTTTTCGTAAACACCGTTGCTGAACCGCTCGATACGGTGTGCTTTACCGCTAAGAGAATGCGGCGCCGGAATCGACCGGACGCCAATCGGATTGTCGTCCGCACGTCGCTTTCCACCTTCGCTTACTCCTTTTTGATTCCGAATCTGCAGGCGTTTTCAACCGAGATGGGTGGCGTAATCGTGGACGTGATCAGTTCATTGTCTCCGCCGACGTCCTCCGACAATTTCGACATCCTGATTACGCGGGATCTTTCCGTCATGGAGCCGGCTGACGACTGGGAAATCTACAGTGAGACGCTCGTATGCGTGGGCTCTCCGAACCACGTGGCCGGAAAAGCGCTCTCAATTGTTCGTTCAATGCCAATTCTGAACATCACATCCCGGCCCGACATACTGCCCACCTGGCTAAGGGCAATGAACCTGGCCGCAAAAGATATAAAGTCGGGGGCGCGATACGATCACAATTACCTTGCTCTGCCGGCAGTCATAACCGGAAAATGCCTATTGGTGGCACCTGAAATCATAGTCAGCGATCTCGTGCGCGAGGGCGTTCTGCACGTGATACCAGGATCGCGCACTCCCAGTGGCATGCAATATCGGGCCTATGCGGTCGACCGCAGTGACAATCCCGAAGTCGCTCGTGCTTTTTGTCGATGGGTCGCTCGGCTCTGTAAAAAGGCCGCAATTCCGGAAGCGGCCTGATATCGCATCAGGTTATATCAGAATTCAATCATTGGATCCGAATGCAGACGCGATAGCTCCGCTTGATGAGAGAAGCGGCTTGGCGGAATCTCTGGCCGAATGTGCTCGGGCAACCTGGTCGATCATCGATGGAAAAGAGAGCTTGACGCCTACGGCCATTGTTATCGAGGTTGCGCACGCCGACCTGATATTCACCCTACCCTACCTACCCTACCCTATCCTATCCTGCGCGCCCACTAACGAATTGGGCGCAAACGAGAAACCTCCTAGTGTCCCCGTCCCGCGCCTTGCCCTGCTCGGCCGCCGAACTGGTAAAACCCGGCCATAGCGGCTTGCCCGATACTGTCCCCGCAGCCAACACGGCGAAGGCTTCAGTGCGGCCAGGATTGGCCAAGAACTCAGGAATCGTAGTCCTTGTCTTTGCCCTTGTGACGTAGCAACGCGCGATAGCCGCCCCGGATGAGACGCAGTCCCATCTGGACCGAGCGAATGGTCCGACTGCGTAGATCGTGTGTTTTCCAGCCTCGATCGGGAATGCGATGCTCGCCAAACAGACCTTGCGCGATTTTGCGATAGCCGTTTCCTTCCAGCCATCCATCGGCCGCTCGCATAGCGAGGATGTGCCGATGCCGGGCCGGGATCGAAGGGGCAAGAGGCGACGGTCCGATGGAACGCCCTTCGAGGGCCAGCCAAAATCGATGTGCTGCCCGCAAACGAACGTCGAAATCGCCGTCAAGCGGCAGGTCGACGGCCACCAATGAGCCGCTTGATGGAAGCTCTCTTAGCCAAAGGCGATGCTGCGCTTCCCCAAGCGGCACGATAGCGTGCCATCCGTCGGGCGCGTGACGAAGCTCGCTGCCCGCCGGTTTGGCGATATCCAGATCGTTGCCTTTGGAGGTCGCCAAACCGATCGCCGCGCGGACGGGTAGCACGGTCGACAGCGCCTCAGGCGCCCAGAAAATGGCTTGCTCGTCGAACGTCCTTTGCGGATCGGCGACGAAACGTCAGCCCCCACTTCCGTCGGAACTGCTCCGCCATCGCGCTCGATTCTTCCCCGCTGACCAGGAGCTGATAGTCTCTTTGGTACTCACGATCGCGGCGTAACCACTCCCAGGCTATGTCCACACTTTCTGCTTTCCTGGCGTCAGGATATGCTTCCGCCGATCTCCAGTCAGCACCTACCATCATCACTGCTTTCCCCGTACGTTTGTCACGCTACGCGACGGAATTGCAGCCCGACAAATGTGACGATTTCTGGTTGCGCTCATGCTCCCATTCAGTGTGGATGCACTTGCGCGATGGAGTGATCTACTTTTGCGATTGGAGAGAAGGGGGTGTCCGTTCTAAACGCACTCACTGTTCACTCTTCGGCTAACCGCGGCGAAGGAGATCGCGATATCCATGACGCGCCACCCATTTGGCGCGAGCCAGATGACTGTCGAAAGCACGCCGCGCGCGATCCGGCTCGAGGGTCGGATCTACACCAAGCACAATGCGCGCGACTTCGCGCCAATCCGCATGATCGGCTCCGGCATCGAGAAGGCGCATATAGGTCACGGCCTGCTGCTCGTCGTATGGCGTAAGCTCGGGCGTACTGGGCGCCAAGTCTGCGATCTTGGAATCGGGCGGCACTGAGAACTCCTAACAAACCGAAAAAACCTCTATATATCTAAGCATGGTAGCCGTATTCATGGCATCTTGGTACCAACCGATTGTCGCGGGCTGCAGGAATATTTCCTGCCAACGTTGATTAATGACAGGCATCGGATATTCTGACCCTGCGCCCCTCGCCGTTCGCTTCAATTTGTTCACTCCGCCTTTCGCCAGAGCGCATATCGCAGTCCATATCGCTCGGAGCGCGATCCGCGGGCTTGCCGTCCAGCATGCATCGGCATCCCTTCTTGGTAGCAGACGGGATAGAAGCGAGCGGTTTGGCATGCTCGCTGGTAGATGTTTTGGCGGCGCGGCCCACCTATCGGGGCAGAACTCTGTTCTCAATTGCGAACTCCAGGTGACAGAAATGAGAGGAACATGCATCGAACAAGGGTGCAGCTGACTTGAAAATGTCTGCCTGAAAGCGTCGTGCGTTCATAGTTACCTCTCTCCCGCGGACCATTTTGTCGATTTAAAGCGGTGGGTCAATAAGCAACAACTCGCTCAGTTTGGCGCATGGACTGGCGCCAGGTTGTTGCGATGAACTTGCGGAGGATTCGGCGGGAACGTGGCTTCTCGCAGGAGACGCTTGCATATGAAGCCGACATCAATCGCACCTACGTCAGCAAGCTGGAGAAAGGAGCGACCTGGGTCGGCCTGGAGATTCTGGTGAAGCTCTCAACAGTGCTTCAGGTCGAGCCGAGCGAGTTCTTACAGCGTCCAGCTCGACGGGCGGCCAGGAAAAGTTAAGTCACTCGGTTCTTCTCCGGAGGCCGGCTGCAGAGCCGGAATAGCCGCACGATTAAGTTGCTTGTCGTGAGCTGCGGCGCAGTGACATTGGTGGCCAGAAACGTGCTCCCTTTCTCCAGTTGTTGCTCCCCAGCCAGGTGAGCGAAGGAGGCCGGTCGCACAACTGGTCGGCATTGCGAGCGCCGATGTCGCGCTCGGTCCTCGACCGAGCGCTTGCAAAGCCAACAGACCGATGACCGGACGTGGTCAAGGCCCCCTGCCGCCGAAGACGATGGCGCGTCACGCCCAGCCTTGAGCACGGTCGATCACCGGTCTACTTCATACCACCGCTGCTCCGTCGAGCAGCTGGGGCTTTTCCGGTGATGTGACGATCACGTCGGTTTGTGCCGCGATTTCCCCGGAGCCAAGCAACAGTGCGCTCGCTTGCTCGCTGCGCCACAATTTGAGACGACGTTGAAAGAGTTCGGAGTACTTTGCTCGGATACCTTGACGAGTGGATCGGGGCGTCGTCGCTCTCGCTTGGGCCAACTGCTCCTGCATGGCTCGGATGTCGCCCAGTAAGGCGACCGGATTCAGGCCGGCATAGATTTCGTTGACGCAAGCGCGGAGGCATCAGGTGTTCTTGCTTCGGCAATAAGCCGCTGATGTGGGGTCGTGGGGGCGCTTTACTTTTTGTGGACACGCGCTCCCTCGCGCTCCTTTCGGATCAATTTGGACGACGACTGGAAAAAGTTCACGAACAAGCCAGCCGAACGGTAAAGCTGAGCCAGCAAAGCAGCCGCTTCGAGCCCAAGCCCTCGAATCGATGGTAGCCGACCATTCGTCGGACCACCGCGCCGTTCTTCTGCTCGACAAAGGCCTGATCGTTCTTGCGATAAGGGCGACAGCGCGTGAAGAAGATACCAGCCTGTTCGCAATACATCTTCAAGCTCTCATTCATGAAACCGTTGTCACAAAAACGGCTGTACCGGTACCCGTCCGGATGCTCTGCAATGTACTCATCCCACAGCACCTGCAAGGTCACATGCTTGCGCTTGAGCTCGCGGGCAATAACGGACCAGTCAGGCTCGGCCACCTTGCGGCGACCCGGCCCCCCGTACAACAGTTGCTCCAGTCGGCGACCGCTTCGATCATATGGAAGGTTCTAGTTCCAGAACTAGGCGCAGACATAGAAGCTCACATCGGCTCACAAACTCAGCAGCCGATAGCCGATCGCTTACCACTCCGCCAGACGGGGTTTCCTTGCCGCTTACCAATGAGCATGAGTCGGTTAGGGTCGATTACACCGAGCCGCGCGTCCCAAACACGCACAGAAGCAACGCTCGGAACTCCCTTCAGCTGCTTCGGATTGCACATTGTCTCGTTGACGGACTGCAGCTCGCTTTCATTCAGGGGACCTGAGCCTATGCCGATGCCCGTATCACTCATCGATCACCCCACGAACAGGGAGCCGTTTTCGGCCGTTAGATTGAGTCGGCTGGATCGCCGACTGGCGTCGGACCAGTCCCTTGTTTCGCTGCCCCTCCGCATAATCGCTGTGAAGCCACTTTATAGAGCGCCAGCGTGCGGCTGCGTGCAGTTTATATGGGCTGAATTCGCGGAGCTGCAGCTCAAGGCTGCGCTTTTCCATCAACAAGACCAAGCGCAGAAGACGCGCAATTGACTGTTGTGGCTTAGCCCTGCTCGCCTCCTCTGAATTCAACAAACGATTGAAATGCAGACTCCCTCAGTCGCTTACTCGAAGTACACGTAAAAGCGAGCCTCGACACTCTCACGAGGCTTTGCATCCGGATACGCGCGACGATCGTCGAACGCCGAGTGAGGCGTCTTCGGATTGACCTGCCACTGAGTATTTCCTCCAGAAGGAGTTAGAGTCCGGCCCGAAGAAGGACGGACAGATGAAGCGAGCAAGGTTCACGGAAGAGCAGATTATCGCGGTATTGAAGGAGCATGAGGCTGGGGCGAAGACGGCTGACCTGGCTCGCAAGCATGGGATCTCCGAGGCGACGATCTATAGTTGGAAGGCCAAATTCGGCGGCATGGATGTCTCTGAGGCCAAGCGGCTAAAGGCGCTGGAAGAGGAGAACGCGAAGCTGAAGAAGCTTCTGGCGGAGCAGATGCTCGACGCGGCCGCCCTTTCGCGAGCTTCTTTCAAAAAAATGGTAGGGCCCGCCGCCAAGCGCGCTGCGGTCGCGCATCTACAGGCCGTCATGAGCCTGTCGGAACGGCGGGCCTGCTCGATCGTCGGCGCGGATCGGAAGATGATCCGTTATCACTCCAGCCGACCTGCGGACGCGGCTCTGCGCGGCCGGTTGCGCGACCTCGCCAACGAGCGGCGGCGGTTCGGCTACCGCCGGCTATTCGTCCTACTGCGACGGGAGGGAGAGCCCTCGGGGATCAATCGGATCTACCGGCTTTATCGCGAGGAAGGGCTCACCGTCCGCAAGCCGCGGGCTCGCCGCAAAGCTGTGGGGACCCGTGCCCCGATCCTGATCGAGGCGAGGCCCAACGCGCGCTGGTCGCTGGACTTCGTCCACGACCAGTTCGCCAACGGCCGGCGCTTCCGCATTCTCAACATCGTCGACGACGTCACTAAGGAATGCCTGGGCGCCATTCCGGAGACGTCGATCTCAGGACGGCGCGTCGCCCGTGAATTGACGGCAATCGTCGAGCGACGCGGCAAGCCAGGGATCGTGTCTGACCATGGCACCGAGTTCACCTGCAATGCCATGCTCGCCTGGAGCAAGGACACGGTCGTCGATTGGCACTTTATCGCGCCGGGAAAGCCGATGCAGAACGGCTTCATCGAGAGTTTTAATGGCCGGATGCGCGATGAACTGCTCAACGAGACCCTGTTCTTCGATCTGGATGACGCCCGCGCCAAGATCGCCAACTGGGTCGCCGACTACAATATCCGGCGGCCTCACTCGTCGCTGAAATACCTGACCCCCGCGGCCTATGCCGCCCACCTCACCGCAACGGACGATCGGCTGCGCAACCCCGACCAGCTCCGCCGATCGTCCGTTGCTCCACCCGCGCCACTTGGCGTACAAAGCCCCGAGACTCTAACCGCTGCCGGATGAAAATTCAGTGGCAGGTCAGTTCGCACCAGTATCCGTCGCCATCGTTTCGCAGCCGGGCAAATCCACCGTTCAGAGCGTCAGCGCCCCGCGACCAATGACGCGCATTGACCACCTCGCTAGAGGGGCCTTGAGCGGCTTTCGTCCTGGCGGTCGACTGACCGCCGTTGCATTTGCTACAAGTCAAGTCGCTTGAAAATCTGCTCTGGCATCAGCCGGATGATCAGCATCACAAAGAACCATATGGATCGAACGTAGATCACGTCTTGGCGTCGGTCGAGGCCTTTCAGTATAGCTTCCCCCAACTCGTTAGGGATGGCGGTGAGGATCGGTGGCAGTCTCATATTGTTGGTCATTCTGGTTCGTATGAAGCCGGGCTTGACCGTCATCACATGAATGCAGCTGCCGCTGATCGCCATGCGATTTCGTAAACCAGAGAGAAATGCTGTCAGCCCCGCTTTTGCGGAGCCGTAAACATAGTTGGAGCCTCGCCCCCGGGTTCCTGCAACAGATGAGATTCCGACAATGGACCCGTGTCCGCGTACGACAAATCGTTCGGCAAAGAGGCCGAGGATGAGCGACGGGCCCTCATAGTTTGTTCGCATAATCTCTCGAGCATAATCAGGGTCAATCTGAGCGCGAGGTTGCTCTCCAAGAAGGCCTATCGCTGACATGACGACGTCCGGAAGATCGGGCAGCGCGTCGACAAAGGCCACGAATGACCCGGAGTCGAGTACGTCAAATTGGTGGATTGTGACTTGACTACCCGTGCGAGCCGAAATGTCGTCGGCCTGACGCTGTAGTTCAGGCAGCGAGCGTCCCGCGAGCCGCACTGTCCAGCGATTGCCGGCGAAGGCAAGCGCTGTTGCCTTGGAAACGTCCGACGTGCCGCCCAGGATGAGAACAGTTTTTTCGGTTTGAGTCATGGGCTCCGCCCCTCAAATTCCAATTCGTCATGCAAGGTGCGACCTTGGTTTTTCGGTCACGTCGATCGTCCTTCACTTTACGGAAGAACGGGCGATCACTCGTCTGCTTCAAAGGTCCTCGTGACTGCCTGGCATCCTTTGCCAGATAACACCAGCTCCTGGGGGATGATGAGTATCGAGCTCGGCCAAATAGAAAACACATCGAGCGTGCTGCAAAGTCCACTCCAACGGCTGAAGGTGGCTCTATCCTTTCCAACGCAGGCTAAACGCACCTTCGGCGTACACCCGGACGAGTGACCAAGCGAGATCGCCTGGGCGAGTGCCGATTCGTAGCGTCTCCGTAGCCCAGCATTACGGCGGGCGCCCACCGGATCGCCCTGGCCGTCACGTCGGGTAGCATCAGCTGTGGATGGATCATTTTCGGTCTCGATGATAGGTTATCGACGCAAACCGAAATCGCCCTCACGGTTCGCTCAGTTCGCTACAAACAGAATTTGGCGCCTCGAAATCTTGGATGCATCAAATGGCTATGATGACTATGGCAATCATCGAAACGATGGCTATTGCGCTGGTACGGTCCCTCAATGCATAGACGACAGGGTCGTCGTCCATTAGGCGCCGGTGCGCCATCATGAGCGCCCTGCCTATCCAATAGAGAAGAATCGGACAGATGAGCCATAGTGACTTCGGGTGTCGATAGAGTAACTGCACATCGGGCGATGTAACATAAAGTGCAAAGATTGTGATCGCGTTCAAGCCAGCTGCAGCAGCTAGAGCGGCAACGACATCAAGGTCGCCAATCCGGTAGTCACGGTCTGGACGATCCGGGAGGCCGCGGTCGAGCCTCGTCGTCAATTCAACGTGGCGCTTGATTAGCGCGAGCGACGTGAAGACGAACATAGAGAAGATGAAGAGCCACTGCGAAATTAGAACTTCAGCTGCCACACCACCCGCGACAATGCGTATCGTGTAAAGCATTGCCAGCACAATGACGTCCACGAGCATCTTGCGCTTCAAATAGACAGAATAAGCGCTTGTTAGCAAAAAATAGCCAACCAGTACGCCGACGAACTCCGGCGAGATTGTGATTGCCAGCATTAAAGAAAGCAGGAGCAACGTCGGAACCAAAAGCAATCCGGTCTGAATTTGTAGGAGGCCACTTGCAAAGGGACGCGCGCGCTTACTAGAGTGTTCTCGGTCCGACTGAAGATCTACTAGATCGTTGAGAATGTAGACCGCTGATGCGCAAGCGCAAAAAGCTAGGAAGGCGATCAGATCATTGATGATGGTAGCCAACGAAAATTGATGCGAGGTCGCCAATGGCAAGAAGACAAGGAGATTTTTGACATAGTGATGGACGCGAAGGGCCTTGAGCCAGACCGACCTGCCGACATCTAGCGCGACGTAGTTCCCTTTGAGCGCGACGAGCCGGCTCTTTACCGAATTGGAGAGGTTGACGCCGTACGCTACATCGGCGATCTCCCACACTGGAAAATCTGAGGAACAGTTGCCGATGTAGTCAAATCCGTTCTTACCGAACGCAGCTATAAGGATCTCGGCCTTAGCGGGTCCCGACAAGTTCGTATTTGCGTCAGAAGCAAACCAACCATCGAAGATGGCCAAGTGATCTACGATGGCTTTTGCATGCTTTGCGTTGGCTGCCGTAGCTAGGTAAGTCTTTCTGCCCTGCGCTCTAGCAGCATGGACGAGGTCCATAACGCAGGTGTTGTAGGGGAGCGTTGTATAGTCCAGTTCGGACGCCTGGGCAAGGTGATGCTTTACGGCTGCCTTGCCGTTAATCAAAGCCCGGGCGGCTGCAAAATTCGCGTGGAGCCCACGAGGAAAGACATTCAAAAAAGACTCAAATAACACATCCGTCAGCAGCAAGGATCCGTCCAGATCCGCCACCAACGGCTTATCGCGGAGAAACTCCGTATCAGCGGCCTTAGCATCATCGCTGGAGCGCCGGGTGCCATTGAGAACCTTCGCTAGAACGTCATCGAGTTCGATCGCATCACCGATATAGACAATGTGGCCTTCTTGGTCGACGACGAAGGAGGTAGGAATTCGGCAAGAAGAGCCGGGTTCCATCCATTGGTTGGATATTTCGCCCGTATAGTCGAGCGCAATCAGAAAGTTTAGATTCGGGAAATTTTTGGTCAACCATGCGTCCAACTTCGTTTGGGCCTCGTCCGCCGTTCGAGCGCGCACATGGGCCATGACTCCGATAACCTGAAGTCCGGCGTCTTTGTGTTTCTCTTGCATCTGTATCAGATGAGACATCGTCGCCATACATGGCATGGACCAAGTTGCCCAAAATTCGATGACGTACACGTTTCCGAGTTGGAAGCTCGTGAGGGGCTGGCCGCGTAGCCAGTTCTCCACTTTGATCGGAGGAGCGAGTGACCCCATACGCAGCACCATGGTGCTCTCCATTGCCAAGCATTGAACAACTTCGTGAGCGAGCTCGCTTCTCTCTCAAACACGGGGCGCACCGTTTACAAGAGAAGGAGTTCATCGCTTCTTTGAGCGTCTAGGTGTAATCGCGCCTTAATCAGTGTTGCTGGTCTTATAGCAACGGCCATGCCAAGATCGCTGGCATGCGCTAAGCTTCTGATTCGCCTTGGACGAGTTTGTACATCGCAAACAGCGGTCCGCGTCTTTAACTGAACAGCCATTGTAATTTGTCAAATACCGGACATAGTGAATCGTTGTTGCGACATCAGCGCGGCGATCAGCATGTCTGGCGTGCCGCGCGGTAATGACGAAGCTGCTGAGGACCAGCAGAGGCATCAGGAAGAGCGCGCCTTGCAGGAAGCAAGGCACAACTAGAGTACTAAACAAACCGCCAGGAAGCTCCACGGAATCGGCTTTGCAGCCTGGATTGGCTCCGTCGGTGACGACAGGGGTGGATCGCCCCGAGCAGGGCGGTTTCATCTAGTACCGGCTGGAGACGAAATGCTCGCCATCGCGAAGCGCGCGCGGCGATAGTCGCCTGCCGTCGTTAGATGATGAATTCTTTGTCGGTCGTATTCTGTCTGAAAATTTTCGAGGTGGTCGCATGATAGCTCGGGCGCTTCTACTGGTCCTCAACCGTCAACGCGATATGACCACCATGTCCCGTTCGCGCTCCGGGACCTGGTCGCGATCGCGGCACGGTTATGATGAACAGCAGGAAAACGGCCGCGGAAAGCCTGTCGAAGACAATGGTTCTTATTCTTAACAAGTGCGCCGTGTTCCTCCTGTGGAAACGCACGACCTGGGCGGTGTGGAGTCTAAGGATTCTCTTTTGAAAGCAAATCAGATTAAAGGCTTCTTTTGAAAGGCCGCCTTGGGTGTGATGGATCGGTCGGTGTTGCGCGACGCGGCGCGGGAGCGGATGGCGCGGTTGATCATAGGTCGGCCAGACCAGAAGGGCTGAACCGGGCGCGACAACCGGATGTTCGTGAAGGGGGTGCCTTTGATCGCGCGTACAGGCTCTCCCTGGCGTGATCCTCGGGAGGCATTCGGGGAATGGAACAGCGTGTTCCGGCGCTTCAGCCGATGGAGCATCAAGGGAGTTTGGTGGCAGATCTTCGAGGCGATGTCCGATGATCCAGACTTCGAATATCTGATCGTCGATTCGACCATCGTCCGGGCGCATCAGCACGCCGCCGGGGCAAAAAAGAGAGGGTCTGATGATCAAGCGATCGGACGCTCACGCGTCGGCTTGAGCACCAAGATGCACATGGCCGTTCGAGGTTTGGGATGTCCCGTGCGCTTCACGCTCACCTCAGGCCAGAAGGGCGATGCACCGCAAGCCGCATTAATCGAGGGACTGCCCGCCGAGGTGGTCATGGCCGATACAGCTATAACGCGGATCACTTGCGCCGGGCCATCGCAGCCAAGGGCAGTCATCCCCAACAATCCCTCCTGCGCCCTCAAATATACGCTCGACAAACATCTTCTATGCCCAGCGCCATGTCGTCGAATGCTGCCTCTCAGAACTCAAACAGTTCCGGCGCCTCGCCACCCGCTTCGACAAAACCGCCCGAAACTACCGAGCCGTCGTTACGCTCGCTGCCATCGTCCTATGGATGCGACAAGTGTTCACACTGCCTAGTATGGTCGCCTGTCCCAGCGCAGGCTCCGCCCCTTATGCCTTCAGCCGACTTCGCTCTTCACGAAAGCCTTCACGACGGAGGTAACGCCGCGTGCGAGATGACTGGTTGAGTGCATCGATGAAAGGAATCGACATAATCGCGCGTGCAGATCCGTGGCGGCTCCAGACCGGATAGTTTAGGTTGTATTCGGTGAAGTCACCGGCACATCGTAGTCGCGCGGGAGCAGCGCTCCTACGAAGCCGGAGAGCGCTTGCCGACCACCGGCCGCAGCACCGTTAGCAATACTGGCCGAAGTATTGGAGCTCGCCCCGATCATCAGACTCATGTCCGGACCTCCTTGACCCAGTCGGTCGAGCACACAGGTGCCGATCTCGGCGGAATTCTATTGTCATAGAGGACGTTGATCACCTCGATCGCGATGCATGCCTCGCCGACGCCCCAGAAGGTACCTGAGCATGGTCATGGCCGTATTCGGCGTGCCGTAGGCATTCACGTAGACATCGCGCCTAGCTATTATCGCGCGATGGCACTTTGCCGGCGCCGAGCGACTTCGCCAGCGCCGTGATGTCCAGCCACCACGCCGCAATGCTCGAAGGCATAAAACCGGCAGGCTCAGCGTGCGCCTAGTCTTACTGAGTCAGAGTGTCGCGGCCCTTGTCGACAGGAATCATATATTTGAGAAGACTCACTTTTCGGCATGCGGGGGCTGAGATGAGTCTGACAAAATCGGGAGACGTAGCGTCGCGGTTTTCGGCATATATTGAGGGCCTTGCGAGTGTGATCGGCCATGCGGGACGCGCCAAACCGCTGCGCGACTACTGTACCGGGCTGATGATGCCTTGCGATCGCAAGAGCGTCGAGCCGATGGCGGCGATCACGGCACCTGAGCGGACAGCAGCGCAACATCAGTCGTTGTTGCATTTTGTCGGTCAAGGTGACTGGTCGGACCAGCAAGTGTTGGCCAAGGTCCGTGAGTTGGTGCTGCCGGGCATCGAACGCTGCGGGCCGATCGAAGCGTGGATCATTGATGATACGGGCTTTCCCAAGAAGGGGCGGCATTCGATCGGCGTTGCGCCGCAATATTGCGGCCAGTTGGGCAAGCAAGACAATTGTCAGGTGGCCGTATCTCTTTCGCTTGCGAACCATCATGCGAGCTTGCCGGTGGCCTATCGGCTCTATCTCCCAAAGGAGAGTGGGTGACGGACCGTACACGTCGGCGCAAAGCCGGAGTCCCCAAGGAAATCACCTTCAAGACCAAGCCGGCAATTGCACTTGATCATTTGCGCTGGGCCTGTGCGGTGGGCTTGCCACGCGGCGTGGTCCTGATGGACGCCGGCTACGGCACCGACACCGCTCTGCGTGGGAGTATTACCGAACTGGGCCTGAGCTACGTGGCCGGCATCTTGCCACAAACCTCGGTATGGGCGCCCGGAACCGGACCGAGGCCGCCGAAGGCATGGTCGGGGAACGGACGACCTCCGAAACTGCTACGGCATGACAGCAAACACCGACCGATTTCGGTCAAGAAGCTTGCGATCGGTCTGCCAGCGCATGCTTGGCACAAGATCACGTGGCGTGAGGGTACGGCAGAACCGTTGTCTTCGCGGTTTGCCCGTGTGCGCGTCCGTCCGGCACATCGAGATTACTGGCTCGCCGAAAGCCGGCCCGAGGAATGGCTGCTGATCGAGTGGCCAGAGGGCGAGGCAGCACCAACCAAATATTGGTTTTCAACGCTTGCGGCCAACATTGGATTTCGTCAGCTGGTCGATATTGCCAAGCTGCGCTGGCGCATCGAGCGCGACTACCACGAACTCAAACAGGAGGTTGGCCTTGGTCACTTCGAGGGACGAAGCTGGCGTGGCTTCCACCACCACGCAACATTGTGCATTGCCGCCTACGGTTTTCTAGTCTCCGAGCGAGAGACGATTCCCCCCTCAGAAACAGCCGCCACCAAGCTCTTCAAGGAAGCTGCTATTCCCGCAACCTATCGGCCGAGGGGATCCGCCATTGCGGCCTGAACGGCACGTTCCGAATTCGATTGCGACCGTCCGACGAAGATTGAGCGCTGCGCCCGTCGTCACACTATCTCGATGCCCTTGTTGCATAAGGGCAATCTCAAGTCAAAATGGCTATCGAAATTTATGACGCAGTAAGACTAGACGATGCTACCGCCGCCCTGGATCGTATCGAGCATTATTGCCCCATCTATCGCGGCGGAAGGCATCCTCCACCGCACGATATCACCGAACGATACGCGCAACGTGTTGTCGTTGAGCCGGAACTCGGCGCGATAGAGCGTGCCGTCAGTGACGGCGAGCGTTCCCTTGGTCTTCGAGCGTCCCCGCCCTCCCTCCGACAGGCTCGGGTGAGCTGAGCGCGGCTTCGATGGCCGTGGAACCTGTAAAGCCGAAGAACACCAGGTTAAGGTCGCTCGGCGAGCAGGCCGCGTGGCTATGCGCGAGCACAGCTCGGGTGCCGCGAGATAAATGGGATCACAATTCCCGCCGATTCTCCTCCGAGGATAATCTTATTTCGCGCCGCGACGATGCGCGGATGGTTTGTGGGGAGCGCTAGAGAGCCAAATCCTCCGAAGAAATCGAGCATCTCTTGGTGGTCCTAGTCGTAGTAATAAATGTTCTCGGCACGCTCGACCCTCACCTTGTGGAAGCCAAGCAGCTTCGTGAAGTGCAGCTGGCCGGGATTGATGTGCGTCTTGAAGTGGTCCGTCGTCTTGGTCTCGGACAGCGCCTTGGACGTTATCAGGTCCGGCCGCGCGATCGAGGCGTGCGGCAGTACGAGCGCCTCGGCCACCCAGGGCCGCCTCGTTCGTACGAACTGGTCTCGCAAACGCCTATTTCGACCGGAACGTGTTCAGGGGCTGCGAGGGCGTTTGCCGTCCCTCTTGGCGCGGTATTCGCTGTAGGCGGCGATCAGCATATCCTCGTCGCGGTATTGCGGTGCCCAACCCAGGTCCCGCTTGCCCTTGGAGACGTCGAGCACGCAAATCTCGTCGGCGATTAGATACTGCTCTGGGATCCATCAGCGGCATGTTGAAGAGATCGAGCAAGTCGAGCATGCGCTTCACCGCCCAGGCTGGTGTCGGCAGCAGGAATGATTTCGAGCGTGCGTGCCTAATCAGGTCGCCAAGCAGCTTGCGCACCGGTGGCGGGTTGAGCGAGCCCAGATTGTAGGTCTCATTCGGCACATTCGCTTTCCAGGCGAGTCGCGCGGCTTCCGCGCAGTCGAAGACGGAGATAAACTGGTAAGGGTTCTTGCCCGAGCCGATCACTGGCACCGGAAGGTTCCAGTCAATCAACTTGAACAGCTTCTCCAAGATACCGAGCCGGCCAGGGCCGATGATCAGGCGCGGCCGGAACAGCGAGATGCGCATGCCGCGCGTGCGCCATTCTTCTGCTAATTCCTCGGTCTTCAGTTTCGATAGACCATATTCGCCAAGCGGCCCGACCGGATGCTCCTCAGTCATTGGATAGACGATGGTGTGGCCGTAGATCATGTCCGTCGTGAATTGGACCAGCCGCGGCGCATCCACCTTCGCCATGGCCAAAATGATGTGCTCCGTGCCGTGATAGTTGACCGGCCAGAAGAACTCGTGCCGTCTGGCGCGCACTTGGATTGGCGACAGCATCTTGGCCGACAGGTTGTAGACCATGTCGTCAGGCTTGATGCCGACCGCCAAAACCGAAGCAGGGTCGGTCACATCGCAGTACACGAAGCGGACCTTTCCGTAATGCGGCAGGTCCCTCTTGTTGATATCGGCGACGACGACTTCACCGCCATCAGCCAGCAGCTTCTGGACAAGATAGCGACCGACGAAGCCGTCCCCGCCAAAAATGATGTGCCTCATCGTACGAGCTCGCTTGTCTTGACGGTTGCAGGAGTAGTCGTCGCCGGAGTCTCCGTAGGGCTCCCTCCGCTCTGGGCGATCAGCACGGTGCCAACACAAATGAAGCCGATGCCAGCCATGCGGAACGCGTTGAGTTCCTCGCGGAACATGAAATGGGCGAACACGGCCACCGCCACATAAGCAAGGCTGAGGAACGGATAGGCAAACGACAGCTCTACCTTCGACAACACGTAGAGGTGCGAAGCCATGGAGATGACGATGGTGGAGATGCCAAAGAAGATCCACGGGCTGAACGCGATCTGCAGGATCTTCAGGATCGGGTTTACGCCGGCGAAGGACAGCGATCCGAGCTGCATCACGCCGTATTTCAGCATCAGCTGTGCCGCGCCGTTCGTCAGAACCGTAAAGATCACAAAACCGATATATTTCACGTCTCCCCCTCCGCTGTGCCGTCTATCGCCGCTCCTGTAAATCGGTTCAATTTCAGCGAATTCGCGTTTATGTATCCCACCTGAATTCCTTCACTAGGACCCGAGCACCCTGCCTGCTCCGTCGACAGCCGCATCGCCGTGCGCCGCCAGAAATCGGACAGGAAGGCAGGATCGCGATGCGCCTCGAGGTCGCGCCAAGCCGGAAATGAGGCGGCGAAGACCTCCGGCGCCATCCGTGCGTCCTTGTAGGGATTTACCGCGCCGCCAGCCTCGATAGTGATCCGATCGAGCTGCTCCATTAGCGCTAACGTCTCGGCTCCGCGGTTCGGAAAGTCCAACGTCAGCGTGTAGCCTGACCTTGCGAATGAGATGAGCCCCGGCGAGGCGACGCCGCCAAAACGCTTGAGCACCGTCAGGAAGGAGCCGTGGCCGGCCTCTCGCGCTGCGGCAAGCAGAGTCGGAACGATCTTGCGCGCCTCAGCTTCCGGAATGACGCTCTGGTGTTGGTAGAGCCCTTTTGGCCCGTACAGCCGGTTCCAGTTGGCCACGCCGTCGAGCGGAAAGAAGAACCGCTGGTATCCGGCCTTGTGTTTTCCGCGCGCCTTGCTCTTCTTCCAGTAATAGACTCTGTTGAACAGTTTCAGGACTTGGCGGTTGAGTACGCCCACCGGCTTCCGGAACGGCACCCCGAGCCCCATTCCGGCTGCACTCGCCTTGTGCGCGCCGTACTCCGCGTGGTTGCCGGTGATCAACAGCCCGTGCCCTTCTTGCCGGCCAGTGGCCAGCTGGTCGGTCCAGGCAACAGCATACTCGTTGGCTGCATCGGCCGTCTCGGCGAGATCGAAATATTCATCAAGGCCGCGGAAAGGCGTGATCTCCTCCTCAATGTCGAGCGACGGCACGCGCATCAGGCGCACAGTGGCCGAGAGGATCAGGCCGTTCAGCCCCATACCGACGATGGTCGCAGCAAAAATCCGAGACTTCGAGCCCCGCGTCAGGCGGTGGGTTCGTCCGTCGGAGTTGAGCAGCGTCAGCCCCTCGACATGACACCCAAAAGTGCCGCGACGATGATGGTTCTTGCCGTGGACATCGTTGGCGATCGCACCTCCCAGCGTAACGAACTGTGTTCCAGGAACGACCGCCAAAAAAAAGCCGTGTGGTGCCACGTGGGCGATGATGTCCGATAGCAATATGCCCGCTTCGGCTTCAATCATCCCGGTCGCAGGATCGAAGCCGAGGATACTGTTCATCGATCGCATGTCGACCACCGCACCCTGCCCATTGAGGCAACTATCACCGTAGCTACGGCCGTTGCCATATCCGAGCAGCGAACCAGCTTCCGCCGTTCCAGTTTTTAGTAGCGCGATCGCCGCGTCGGGGCCGAGCACCTTCAGCATGGCCGGATTGGTCAGGCCAAAGCTACGATGGGAGATCATGGCATCATCACCGCGATCATGAGAAGCAACGTGCTTCCTTCGGTCATGAGTTGCCTGCGGCAGTCGCGGACAATGACGAGGATCAGGTGTATTTGATCAGATCTCGCCCGCTGCAAAGCGCATCGTGCTGGCATTTTCACATTCTCCGCGGGACTGTCGCCGTCAATGCCTCGTTTGCGGAGGAGACGAAGCAATATGCGTGCCCGAAGACAAAACTCATTTAGATAGAAGGCGATCGATCCGACCGGTGGTGTTGCATCTCCGACATTCGTCGAGCATCGCACATGCCAACCGACATTTACCCGTTGCAGGGTTGGTTGACAAAATGGACCGCCATCCAGTCAACGATGACATCAATCTACGACACTCAAGCGCGATATAGGATCGACGCAAAAGGAGCGATTGCCCGGCCATGGAACGGCGATCTCAATCAATTGCCAGGTCAGCGAACTGACTTGTTTACGGCGGGTATCGACCGCAACATCCACGAGCTAAGGGCGGCCGTTGCCCGGCCATGGAGCATCAGACCGGTCGAGGAATAATCGTCTCAAGACGATCAAGTGCCATATTTATACATAGCCATAACACCTCGCCAAAATGCAAAATGCTTGCCCACGCATGATGGGGCACCGGAACAAGCGGAATGCGGAAGACGCTACATTGGGGTGCTGATGCTCTCTCCCAGATTGATGTTGTCTAATTGCCTCGCTGACGTAAATTTTATTGCGCATTGAGACTGATCTGCTGGTGCAGAGTTGTCTTCGCGATCGGCATGGTCTGCCGCACGATAGAGCTTCCCGGAAGGAGCATTCAATGTGGACGAAGCACTTGCTGAGATAGCAGCGCAATCCCATCAGCGCAATGGCTCAGTGTCTGGCGCGGACCACCAAAGCGCTCAAATCTTGAAAGTTATCCGCGATGTGCACATCATGATCGCCAGTTGATGGGGCCAGCTCACTGTACCTGATCGCGAAAGCCAAGAAAACGGTGATCGCGATGCTCTGGAATGGTGATCACGACCGTCTGGAACGCGCATCAACGATGCTAACCATCGCGCGCTCAGCTAATGCAAGATATCCCAAATGGGATTTGAGCACGTGTTGACACGCACGAATTTCGGTCGGCGAGCGGATTTCCACGACGTTCCCCGCTGCAACGTAAGGGGCAAGGTGAGCCCGCGGCGTGGTTCCACGGTATAAGCGCGTCGATTTCGCTTCTCGGCCAGCCGTTGGCGATACGCTGAAGCGTTAGGCTCGCAAACTCAGCAACTGATAGCCGATCGCTCACCCACTCTGCCAGACGAGGTCTCTTTGCCCCCTATGGTGCACGGGGTAGTTGGCGACGTATTCCTTGATTAGACTAGCTTCTAACCGGAGCAGTTGACGCGATTGTTGATGCCGTGGTGCGAGCAGATTTGGAGGATGTGTCACAGATCGGCTTGCCGCCATCTCAATCGTAGGCTTGGGCCGAAGGTCAGTTTCCGCGGAGATTCGGCTTCCAAGGCCGCCTTCTACAGAGACTACAGCGTTCACCATTGACTCCATTTCGACCTGGGCGCGCGGTGTTGTCTGGCTTCACGGCAGGATTGCTCCGCCTTGGCGACAGGTCGCACGGGCTTCAACAGAAATTGTCTGTGAGCACTCGGAAAATCTCCGTCGTTGATAGGGGTTTCGAACGTAACCGCGGCGATGTAGTCCGCCTGCCCGGCTCCAAAGGAGGCCATGACACCGGCTTGGTCAAGATGGCGCGGACCGTCCGGTTCGATCAGTATCCACGCTTTGGCCAGGTCGACGCAGTTCTCAAGTCCGAGTGCTTCGACCGCGACTGCGTTAGTGCCGGGAAATCCTCCGATCAGCGATGGCAGACCGCTCCAATCGGCTGCTGCATAGTAACCGCTGGGAAAAGACCCGATCAGCCATGGAAGACCGAGCGCTCTCGTCTCGAGTACATACAGCAGGCCCGGCGAACGGCCTGAGAGATCGATCACCGGAGTACCAACCTCAAGGCCAGCTGTACGTGCCTGGGTTCTGGCCGTGGACAGATAGTCATGAAAGGATTGCGAGAGCAGCAACTTTCCGCCACCGGGCATGGACGTGACTGTGGTATAGCCGCGCAGATCTTTTACCTGACGGTGTGGGTTGAGGATACCACCGTTAACGACTGATGCAGTGAGCAACTGTGCCAACACCGTCAGTGGGATCAGGGTAGCGAGGCTACGTCCCAGTTGCGCAATAGGGCTCAGGAACGCAACGACCGCGAGCATCCAGAACAAGGCGTCCTTCGAACCCATGAACCAATAATTGCTATTAGAGCCTAGTGCAAACAAGTGCGGCAGGACCAAAAAGATTAGCGCGAAAGCGACGCTGGTGGAAGCCTGGGTACGCAGAACCAATCCCTCACGATAGAGGATCGCCCCCAGACATATGAACGCCGGGACCAAGAACAGGGTCGTGGGCTCGATGCTGATCGGATCAGCCCCCATCAGCGTAATCGCTATTGTTACAATCAACGCCGCAGCGAGAGCCAGAGTTGAGAGCAACTTATGCGTAGATGCTATGAGAATGGTTAGCAGAAATGCTGTTGCGACCGACACAGCGATGACGAGTTGCAAGCGACTGGTGGGTAGCCGGTTGATCCGGAGCATGAGAGACAGCTCGTGCCCGGCACCCAGCAGGGCTGTCACCTCAGCGCTATTCACCATGCGGATCACCAGCCCAATGATGCCGCCGTCGATCAAGTAAGCGGTCACGGTCAGTAGAGCGAGAGCGACTATCGCCGCGCCAAACATGGGCAGTAGCGACTTTCGGCGCACAACGACGACATAGAGCATAACGACGAGAGCAATGGCCGCAGCGGTGGTCGGCTTGGCAATGAAACAGCACCAGCCGCCAACGCCGACCAAGATCCACCCCAGGACTTGGCGGATGCGTCCTGGCCTTTCGGCGAGCAGCAAGCCGATCATCACCAGCATGAGCGATTGAAACGTCAGTGTGTAGTAGCTGGGGGTCAGCATCCAGTTGCGAAAATCGACTAACGCCAGACTGGAGATCCCAGCCGATAGCACAGCCGCCTGAGGCCGGCCCACTGTCCAAAGGCGCCGTATCACAAGGAAGCTGAGAATCCAGCCCGGAGCCATCGTGAGCGCGACGTTCGCCATGCGAAGAGCCGCGATGTCACCACCGGCCCACTGATATGGCCAGTGATAGACGAAGCCGAAAAGGGTCGGGGGAACACTGATTGCATAGGCAGACGGGTTCGCGATGGAGTTGAGGTGGGCACTTTCGTCACTGAGATCGAGACCGTAGCTCGAGTAGTATAGCACCCAAGTGAAAAGCATTGCTGTGGTTATAGCGGACAGAGCCAACAACGTCCGATCCAGCACCAACAGTTTCGTTCCGTCGGCAAAGCGGTTATCTGTTGACATGACCCCTTCCTGCCAGCCTCGTAGAGAGCCGCCCAATCCAATGGAAATCAGCATCAACAAGCTTCTAAGTGACCTGAGCTCCTTAATCTGCTCCTAAGATCGGTAGGGTTGATCACCCGGGTGGGATGAATGTGAGCGTCGCCGATAGGTCTGCCAAGTTCGCGGAGTTTACACGAGCTCGAGACGGTACCGAAGCGTATATTTTAAGTAGTCAGCTCCCGAGCCGGGAACGTCTCGATAGTTGGACCGCGCATCCGAGCCTTTCACGGTATCCTCCCGGCGGCGTCCGGCGGCGGCCGCCTTGTGTAGTTTGAGAGGCGGCCGCCCGAGGATTTGACCTTATGTATGGTCCGGCCGCGCGTTGCGAGAAGATTCGTCGAATTGGCGGCGGCGGTCTTGCATCAATGTATCCGGCCTCTGATTGGAGCGTTTGTGCTCCGGGCCATCATGGATATCAGCGCGCGTGCGTTCTGATTAGTCTACAGGCCTCGAACGGGCCATTAAGGTCACCAGTGTTCGCACACGCTCGGAAGACCGATCCTCCATTTTGTCTTGTCTTCTCGCAGACCTCGGCTGGAGACCGTTGATGCGGCTATGTCATCGCCTGCTCTCCTGATATTGCGTAGTTCCTTTGTTCGGACTAAAGGGCCGTTCCTTCGTCCCGGCCCGCAGATCGTCGATCGCGTCGCGCACAGGGGCGGTCAAGGCCGGCCGTCGCTCTTGGCTTACGGCTGACTGGACGTCGCCAGGCCGCGCCTTGACAGCGCCGAGCACGGCGCGAGGATCAGGCAGGTCGGGCGTCTGTATCGCCGATCCTCGTTATCTCGAAGGCGCGTCCTTTGGCCAGCACCGCCCAGGCGATGCGGGCAAGTTTGTTAGCGAGCGCGATTGCGAGCACATTGTGGTGTAGCCGCTTCTTGGCGGCTTCGATCCAGGACGTAAACCCGTAACGTTCCCAGTTTTTTATCCTGACCAGCACGACCATGCCGCTTGCACGCAGATAGCGATTGCCAGGCCTCTAGACTTTGCCAAGGATCGTACGGTCTCCCGTCAAGATCTGTTTGGGTACCAGTCCAAGCCAGGCGCCGAAGTCGCGGCCTTTGGAGAATACGTCTCCAGTGCCGATCGCGGCCACAATGGCGCTCGAAATAATTGGCTCGATGCCGGGCACCGTCATCAGGCGCGAACATGCCTGATCTTGACGGGCAAGAGTTTCGATCTCTTCAGATAGGCCATTGATGCGCTGATCCAGGCGGCGCTAATCGACTGCCAAATCCTCGATGACACGCAACATGCGTGGCGATAGGGCATCGGTGCGCGTCGCAAGAATGGTGGACAGTTCTGTGCGTAGGAATCCGATGCCGTGTCGCATGGCGATCCCGCGCTCCAGCATAAAGGCACGAATCTGGTTGATGATCGCGGTGCGTTGCGACACCAGTCGCTCGCGCCCCCGATGCAACGCCTGCACATCTGCTCGGCGGTCTTGGTCGCGACAAACTCGTCGGGCGTTGCACGGCCTCGGCAATCGCTTCGGCATCATTGAAGTCGTTCTTCTGTCCCTTGCTGTAGGGGCCGACGTATTTGGCCGGCATCAGCCTGGCATCGTGACCAAGCGATGCGAGTTTGCGGTTCAGGTGATGTGCGCCGACGCACGCTTCCATGCCGACGAGGCAACGCGGCATATTGGCGAGTCGTGCTTCTACTTAGCCACGCGACCACTTTTGCCGCAGCACGATGGCGCCGCGCGCATCGTGGCCCACGACGTGGTACGAGTTTTTGCCGATATCGACGCCAATCACGGCGATCGCAGTATTCGGTGTAGACATGGTGTGGCTCCTTGTCTTTGGCGCCCTTGTCAGCTTCGTTTAGTGGCGGGGCTGGATCGCGGCCGGTCACGTGGCGAATGCAGGTCAATGTGTTGGGCGCCGAGCGTCGGCGGCGATGGAGTTACGACGAGAAGGTCCGCCTTGTCGAAGAGACCTTGCAGGCCGGCGAGACTGTTTGTGGGGTGGCGCGGCGGCATGGCGTGGCACCGAGCCTGTTGTTCACTTGGTGTCGACAAGCGCGCCAGGGCCGCCTGGGCGGTGATACCGTGCCAGCTCTTGTTCCTGTTGAGATCACACCTGCGCCGGCTCCGGTATTGATCAGCACGCCGCAACCGGCGTCTTCCCCGCCTGCGCAGCGTGCAAGGGCTGGAATCATCGAGATCGAGCTTGGCGGCGGCTGTCGCGTTCGCGTTGACCGGGACGTCGACGGTGAAACGCTGCAGCGGGTTCTTGAGTTCCTGCGACGACGATGATCCCGATCCCGAGCGGCGTCAAGGTCTGGATCGCCACTGGCCACACTGACATGCGTCGCGGCATGCAAAGCCTGGCTCTTATGGTTCAGGAGAGCTTGAAGCGCGATCCCCATGCCGGCGATCTCTATATCTTCCGAGGCCGCCGGTGACCTGGTCAAGATTCTTCGGCACGATGGGCTGGGCATGTCGCTCTACGCCAAGCGTCTGGACCGTGGAAGGTTTATCTCCTATGGCCTTTGTCAACCGTTTTGAACACAGCTTCCCGACCGCTCCTTTGGAGACGGGATATTTTGATGCATACGATCCGCATGGGTGAGGACGCCGAGTGTTCTCGACGGTCGCTCAGACTCCTATGCGGGGATTGGTTACCCCATGATGACGGTGCGTCGGAGGGCTGCCTCGCTCTGGCCACGGACGTAGGCGACACGGCTGTCCAAGATAAACTCGAGGGTTCCCTCTACCGCGCTCGGCGTCCTCGCTGATGCGGATCGTAGGATGCGTGGTCGATCACGCGCCTAGCGGGACGCGCTGGCCGATGGACTAGATGAAGCCGAGCAGTTCCCGCGCAACTGCACAGTCGCGACAACCGAGCGTTTCCCGCGCGCGGTTAGCTTCCGGTGGGTCTTGTGAAGGCGTAGCTGGGCCTTCCAGGCTAGAGCAGCAATATCTTGTGAAACTGGCGGGCAACGCTCTTTCATCCACTGCCCGACCTTCGGCGTTGTCCGATAACTCCAGGCAGCTTCACACAGCATCGCCCGTGCGATCGAGCTTCCGGCCTTGGTAATGCCGCGCGGCCTTACCGTACCGCCGCTGCTGTGCTCGCCGGGAGCGAGGCCGAAGTAGGCAACGAGTTGCCGCGGATGAGCGAGGCGGGAGAAGTCTCCGACCTCAGCGAGCACAGTGGCGGCGACGATTGGACCGACACCCTTCAATGCTTGCAGTGCCTGCATCTGCTTGGCCCATGGCGAGCCCGTGATCACTTCTCGGATTTGCTGCTCGATTCCTGCCTTGTGTGCCTCATTATGCCCGAGCGCGTTGAGGTAGGTCTGGAACGCAATCTGTTGCGCTGGATGGCCGAACGTTCTGTTGCAGAGCAACATCCGGTGTCGGCGGCTCCAGGCTTTACCTTCGAAGCGCAAGCCGCAACGGAGCATGAACGCCTGGATGCGGATGCGATCACGGCGGACATCTTGACCGGCTGCGCGCCGCGCTCTTACCAAGTCGCGCAGTGCCTCATGAAGCGCGTCTGGTACCCAGACATAGGTGAGCTCACCGGCCCGGTGCAGACGAGCCAGAGCGATGGCGTAGCGCCGATCATTTTTGATCCGCTCGCCCGGCTTTCGTGGCGTCAGCGATGGGGCGCACACTCTGCAGATCATCCCCATTGCCGAGAGTTGACGCTGAACGTTGTAGCCGCATGACCCGGCCTCGTAGACGAACTCGACGACACCGTGTCGACGCGCCAGACTTCGAGCGAGCTTGCCGATTGCTGTCGGATCGTTCTTGATCGTGCCGACATGTCGAACCTCACCCGCTCGTCCAGCGTCCGCCACCGCTACAGAAATTGTCTCCTTGTGCACGTCGAGACCAACGAAGGCACAAACACCTTGCATAGCATCTTCTCCTTCCTTGCCGGGCACCACGCTCGGTCGATGGCCAAGATGGAATCCTGGGCAGGAAAAGGCCATGTCATCTGGCCCGCGGCGTCGGCCGGCGCGGTATCGATCTCAGCGGCGCAGATGACCTATATGCTCGAGGGCATCGACTTGCGGAAATCCGCAACTGAGTTGGCGATCGCAAAGCGCTGGCTGGCGAAGAAATCTGCGGTTGCCGCCATTTGGGGGAGTCACATCGCGCCCGATCTGTGATTCACTGCGTCACATGAATGCCGATCGTGACGCTGTTCCG
The DNA here is from genome assembly GCF_054063415.1 of Bradyrhizobium sp. USDA 4011. NCBI lineage: Bacteria > Pseudomonadati > Pseudomonadota > Alphaproteobacteria > Hyphomicrobiales > Nitrobacteraceae > Bradyrhizobium > Bradyrhizobium sp. USDA 4011. The sequence goes on along the minus strand of NZ_JBSSGG010000001.1, from coordinate 6,226,337 downwards.
GATGACGTTGCCGCCCTGAGGAAGGCGCTGGCAGTCGAGCGCGCCAAGGATTTGGAGATCGCGGCTGAACTCGCAATCGCCCGCGCAAAGGCATCGGAAGACGAGGCGCTGATTGCACAGCAGAAACTGCAGATCGACAAGCTGAAGCATCAGATCTACGGCCAACGGTCAGAGCGCCCGGCGCGGCTGATCGAGCAGTTGGCATTGGCGCTCGAAGAGCTGCAAGCCGACGCCACCGAGGACTAGCTTGCGGCGGAACAGGCCGTGGCCAAGACGACGACGGTGCGCGGATTTACGCGCAAGCGCGCTGAGCGCCAGATCTTCCCTGAGCACCTTCCCCGGGAGCGGGTGGTGATCGAAGAACCTACGGCTTGTGAATGCTTCGGCAGCAATCGCCTTCGCAAGCTACGCGAGGATGTGACGCACACGCTGGAGGTGGTGCCGCGCCAGTGGAAGGTGATCAAGACGGTCCGGGAGAAGTTCTCCTGCCGCGATTGCGAGAAGATCAGCCAGCCGCTGACGCCATTCCATGCCGTCGCTCGAGGATGGGCCGGCCCGAGCCTCCCGGCCATGATCATGTTCGAGAAGTTCGGTCAGCATCAGCCTTTGAACCGCCAGGCGGAGCGCTACGCTCTGGAAGGCGTGCCGATCGCGCTGTCGACCATGGCGGATGCCGTGGGATCGGTCTGTGCGTCGCTGGATCCCCTGCTGCGCCTGGTGGAAGCCCATGTGATGGCGGCCGAGCGGCTCCATGCCGATGATACGACCGTGCCAGTGCTGGCCAAGGGCAAGACCGACGCGGGACGGTGCTGGTCTACGTCCGGGACGACCGGCCCTTTAGGGGCGCGGGCCCGCCGGCGGCGATGTTCTATTACTCACGCGACCGCAGCGCCGTGGACATCCTGAACGTTGGCGGGATGCACGTGGACTGCCAGCAGCAGACCATTGGTGTCGGTGACGATGTGCCGCTTGCGTCCGTGAAGGCGCTTGCCGGGATCGAAGCCACGTGGCCCGCCGGCCTGCGTCGTCGGAGCCTTTTGGCTATCGATAACTGCCGCCGTTGGTCCCGGCTTGCGCCCGAGTTTCCGCCGCGCTTGCCGGACCAAGGCTCCGACGATCCGGTGCCACCGGCCACTGTCGCGCCAGGCATAAAAATCGCCTTGGACCGTCGAGTACGGCGGGAACTCGCTCGGCAGAGCTCGCCATTGGCAGCCAGTCGACAAAATGTAGAAGATCGCCTACACCACCTCGCGCAAATCGACTTCCCGCGGGCGTCCTTGTCGCTGCCGCGTCGGCATCTTCCGGGATATCAGCGCCCACTCCGCATCGGTCAGATCGCTTGTGTAGCGCAGCCCTTTGCGTTGATACTCGACACGAGTGATTTCGGTCCACGGCATCGTGCCCTCCCTCGAATCTTCGCAAATCCGAAGGAATCACAGCCAACCGAGATCACTCACTCCTTTTTCAGTCAGGCTCTCAGGTGCATCTGGCCCGGTATGCCGGCATCCTGCAGGCCGACGCCTATGACGGGTACAACCAGTTCTATCTGGCCGGGCGCCAGCCCGGACCGATCCGGGAGGCTGCCTGCTGGTCGCATGGAAGGCGCCCGTTCTTCGCCATGGCCGACATCGAAGAGAATGCGCGGCGCCAGGCTGCGGGCAAAAGGGAAATCCCGCTCTCTCCGATCGCGATCGAGGTCGTGCGGCGGATCGATGCCCTGGTCGAGACCGAACACTCGATCAATGGCAAGAGCGCCGAGGAACGCCTTCAGGTGCGGCAGACGCTGAGCCGACCCTTGGTCGAAGATCTGCAGGTCTATATGCGCGAACAGCTCGCCAAAGTGTCCCGCGGCCATGACCTGGCCAAGGCCTTCAACTACATCCTTGAGCGATCGACGAGCTTCACGCTGTCCGTTGAAATTGAAATTGAGATCGAGGATGGGGTCATCTGGGTCTATGGCGTCGGAAAAGATGGCGTCAAGGTGTTCACCGGCTTCGGCATCGAACGCCTCATCGAGCTCATCCAAATTTAAAAGAAAATCCGGAGTTGCTTAGGCGCTGGCCGTCAGAACAATCCAACCGAGCCCGCGGCCTAGGCCGAATGCGTACTGAGCTGGCGGCGCGCGAACAGTGCAAGCGCGCGACGTTGCTGAAGCTGGCGACGATGTCGGCGGTCAAGACGTTGGAGTACGACTTGAACACCGGCAGCGGTGGCTCAACGCGCAGATCTTTAGATCGGGTACCTGCGGTTTGGGCGCGAGGAAGCCACTCTGCTCTTCACCGAGGTCGCCAAACGTTGCGAACGCGGCTCGATCGTGCTTGCCAGCAACCTATCGTCCACGCAGGGGGCCGAGTCTTCGCCGACGATCAGACGTTGATTGTCGCCATGCTCCTTCGCCTGCTGCATCACGCCCAGCGTCCAAGTCAGTGGCGAAAGCTATCGCCTGCGCGGTTCTGGGAGACATGATATCCCAAGCCAAGTCCCTCCCGAGATTTGGAATTCCATACTGCAAATGATCCGGGATACGTTCCGAAGGCGGCAGCCGGCGAACCTACGATTTCGCACTTCGGCATGGCATGCGAAGCGCGGGTGAGGTCCCATCCGTTGTGGCTACCGAGCCAACGACCTCGCGGCAAAGATCGTCGCCACAATGCTGTAAACGGAAGCGCTGCAAGGCTCACCAAGGTGGAATTGATGGACCGCGCTTGGTTTCTTTCGAAGGGACGTGGATCAAAAGCAGCATGGCGCCGCTCTCCGGCTGAGGACCAAGTGGTCAACGGGCCCAAGTATCGACGCATTTCGGCTAGCAGTTGCAAGCTGGACGACGGCGATCCGGAAGGGACCCCGCCGTCTGGCGATCTCGGCAGGCTGGTTGTGCAAGTAGTTCTTCGCCCAAGAGGATCGCTCGCTAGCGCCGACACATCACCGATCACCGGACGAGGCCTACGAGAAGTGGCGTCAGACCGATACCCGCCAGTCCCCCCGCAGGCGTCGTTCAGTATGTCAACCGCCTATCGGATCGAGCGAGATCCCCCACCTGCCATCGCAGAAAAAGGAGCCGCGGAAGTCGGCGGTCGGATCCTTTGGCCGGCGTGTTTGAGACCGAGATTGTTCCGATGCTAAAGGCCGCGCCCCGTCGTGCGGCCGATTGCGGTCTTCGAGGAGATATTCCGGCGCCATTCTGAGCTCGGAGCCGGAATCCGCCCAGCGCTGGAGCGCCGGATTCGTGCCTGGCAGACGATCCACGGCGAGGAACAGGAGGTGATCTTCCGCCTAACCCACGAAGTGGGCTAGGTCGGCTCCTCCGGTTTCACCGACATCAGAGAGCTTGGGTCGCCCTCGCTGGCGCGCCGCTCAATCGTCGCCTCTATCACTTCCGGTTGGCTTATTGCGGGTTTGAGCACGCCCACGTCGTGTTCGGCGCTTCAGTTTGGCCGAAGGGCCGCAGAATACCCCGTGGTCGCTCAGTGGGACACCGCGAGAGCATCGGACCGAATGGGCTGCCTTCTGCAATCTCGATGGCAATGCGAGGATGATCTGACTCGGCGGCACGAGGACCTCTGCGCCCGCTACGGCTGTGACCTTCCCTCAACAATCGCAGAATCGCCCACGAGAACGTGGCGATCGGGAGCTCGCATGGCCATCTCAAGCGGACGATCGCCGATGCGCTGTTGCTGCGCGGGATTGCCGACTTCGATGATCTCGCCGCCTACCGCCGCTTTATCGACAAGATGGTCAGTTGCCGAAATGCCCGTAACGGCAGGCGGATCGACCACGAGCGCGCCGCCCTGCGGCATTGCCGGGTCGCGCACCTCGGATTGTCAGCGTGACGTCAAGCGGCGGCTTCACCCTGCAAAGTGTTCTAGCCAGATCAGCTCGCGTTACGAGCGGCGCTCCAAGGATCACCGTCAATCAGCCATTCGGCGAATGGAATAGGGTCTTCCCGAATGTCGCCACGACACTCGCTCCCATCGATCGCCTCGGCCCCACGCCACCAACGTCGAGATGAACGTGGAGAACTATCGCAGGCGCGCCGCACTCGAACGCAAACGCGGATCGAGATGACGCCCTCGCAGGCTACAACCCAAACCCTCGCTGATTGACGCTCCGCGACAATCACAACCAACAAAATTCTCGCGCGCGAAGGGTTCTCGGCAATAATCACGACGCCGCCATGTTGGCTCGCCATCCTAATTGTCGCGCACTTCCCATCCTCAGATTGTCGCGCTATACTAACAACAATCTTCATCGTAACCATTGCGCTAGATCAGCTCAGGACACGTGGCTCATCGACGGCGTCATTATTGGAAAACATCTTTACGCTCTACATGGTGCCCACTCTGGCAAAAGGCGAGATCGTCGTTCTCGACAGGCTCGGAAGTTAAAACGGCGAACCCCGCCCGCAATGCAATCCGTGCTTCCGAAGTTCTATTCCTGTCGCCCTACAGCCCCGGATCTCAATCTGAGAGACCGTCCTGGACCGGAAGTTCGCAACATCGCGTCGTATTCTGCTGGGGCATTGTAACGGCAGAAGCGCTCGATGGAAGCAAGGATGTCATCGGCGGGTTTGGTCCCGCGGTGCGGCTTGGGATCGGCGTTGTGTTGGTCGATGAACGAAGTGATGTCAGCCCTGAGGGCGGCGACGCTGCGATATACGCCGCGCCTGATCTTCTTATCGGTGAGGAGCACGAAGAAGCGCTCGACCTGATTGAGCCATGACGAACTGATCGGGGTCAGGTGCACATGCGAACGTGGCCCTTTTGGCCAGCCATCGCCGGATCTGCGGGGTCTTGTGCGTGGCGTAGTTATCGATGACGAGATGGACGTCGAGTTCACGCGGCACGGCGGCCTCGATCTCGTCGAGGAACTTGCGGAACTCAGCGGGGCGGATGCCGTCCGTAGCATTTGCCGATCACCCGTCCGGTTGCGATGTCGAGGGCGGCGAACAGCGATGTGGTACCGTGCCTTTTGTAGTCATGGCTCCTTCGGGCCGGCTGACCGGGACGCATCGGCAACATCGGCTGGCTGCGGTCCAGCGCCTGGATTTGCGACTTCTCATCTATCACAGAACGATGGCATGCTACGGCGGCGAGACATAGAGGCCCGCGACGTCGCGTACCTTGGCCACGAAGTTTGGATCGGTCGAGCGCTTGAACAGCTCCAGCCGGTGCGGCTGGAGCCCGAAGGCCCGCCAGATGCGTTGCACCGTCGACACCGACAGGCCTCTGGCCTTCGTCATGCCGCGGGAACTCCCATGGGTGACGTTCTCGGGGCAGTTCTCCAGCGTTCCCACGATCACGGCTTCGATGCGGGCATCGTCAATCTTGCGCGGCGCCCCGGACGCGGCTCGTCGTGCAGTCCGGCCACGTGCCGCTCTACAAAACGCCGCCGTCACTTGCCCACGGTCCGTCGTCCGAGCCCCAGCTTGGCCGCCACTTCGTTGTTCTGACCCTCCGCGCAGGTCAGCACGATATGCGCTCTAAGAGCCAGCGCCTGCACCGTCTTCCGACGCATCGTCAGCGACTGTAGTTCGGTACGAACATCATCGCTCAATATCAGGGCTGCAAGTTGCCGGGCCACCATCAGATCCCCTATCTGAGCGGTGCCGCGCGATCCTGCGGTGTGCGGATGGATTGCCAAGCAAGTCCGTGGCTGCCGAACTCGGCCTAACACACCGTTGGCAAGTGGCGTCGCCGATTTTTGAAGGACCGCTGTGATGGCCTGCTTGACGAGGCGCGCCCCGGCCGCCCTCGAACCATCAACGACGATCAGGTTGCCGAAGTGATCGAACGAACATTGCGGACGACGCCAGCCGACGCGACGCACTGGTCGATCCGCTCGATGGCTGCGGAAAACCGGCTTTTCCCACACCACGATCCGCCGAATGTGGGCAGCGTTCGGCTTGCAGGCGCACCGTAGCCAGACATTCAAGCTGTCGAGCGATCCGCTGTTCGTCGACAAGGTACGCGATATCGTCGGCCTTTACCTATCCCCGCCGAACCGAGCCCTTGTCCTCAGCATCGATGAGAAAAGCCAGATTCAGGTGCCCGATCGCGAGCAGCCGGTCTTGCCGATGCTGCCCGGCATACCGGAGCGTCGTACGCACAGCTATGTGCGGCATGGTACGACGACGCTGTTTGCCGCGCTCGATGTCGCCTCGGGGTTCGTCATCGGCAAATGCTACAAACGCCACCGGGCAGTCAAGTTCTTGAAGTTTCTAAAAGAGATCGATGCTCAAGTTCCTGAAGGCCTCGATGTCCATATCGTCATGGACAACTACGCCACCCACAAGACACCCAGGATCAAGGCCTGGCTCGCCCGTCGGCCGCATTATCATGTCCACTTCACGCCGACTTCCGCGTCATGGATCAAGCAGGTCGAGCGCTGGTTCGCTGAACTCACCAGAAAGCAGATCCAGCGCGGTGCTCACACCTCCGTCAGGCAACTCGAGGCCGACATCCGTACCTTCATCGACCTGCACAACAGAAACCCGAAGCCCTTCAAATGGACCAAGTCCGCCGACCAGATTTTGGCTTCCGTCAAACGCTTCCGCCACAAAGCCCAGCAGACTTTATGCGGTGAACTTTAGATTCACGTGACTAGTGACTCGGGACACTAGCATGTCTTCGCCAAACTCAAACATCTAGGTCCGAGCGGCAGGGCCTTGCGATGTCGAGGCAACCTGGCGACGGCCGACCAACGGGAGTGCGCAAAGTACGTCAAAACTCAGGTTATGTTGGGCGCGGGCTGCTCGATGAGCTTGATACGCGCCACACTGCGCCGACCGTCGACACTGACCGGAACCTCGCCGTCAATCATCGCACGATGAACGACACGAGGCTGATCGCCGTAATCCATAGCCGCATAATGCATCGTGATGCGGTTGTCCTAGATAGCGACATCGCCCTGCTTCCAATTCCAGCGCACAGTATTTTCCGGCGCAATGATATGAGACTCAAATAGATCAAATAATCTCTGACCGTCACTTTTTCGGACGTCAACAAAACGTTCCAAATAAGAGCCGAGCACCAGGGTGCGCTCACCCGTCTCGGGATGGACACGTACGACAGGATGCTCGATCTCCAACCTCACTCGAATATGGGCGTCATCAAAATGATTCTTATCGGCTTCGCTAGGGCTGTCAAATATGACGAGGCTGTGAACAGCCCAGAGGTCGTCGGCAAGCCGTTGCAGTGGCGGCGGCAAGTCCAGATATGCTGTTGCGGTGTTCGACCACACCGTGTCGCCGCCGAGTGGCGGTATCACAACGGCCCGCAGCACCGAAATCTTGGGATAGGCATCTCGGCACGACCAATCCCTGTGCCAAACGTCAGCTCGGAAGGGTGGGCGTCTCGAAGCAATCTCGAGGATCGAGGTAGTTCCGTTGTTAGCAGCAAACGTCGGATTTGGCGCAAGCTTTCCAAAACGCGCAGCAAAGCGCTCCTGCTCTACGTCGTCAAGATGACCCTGGTCGCGGAAGAATATGACTTTGTGATCAAGCAGCAGGCCGTTTATCATAGCGATGGTCTGGTTAGGCAGATCGCTCGTTAGCCGAATATTCCTGATTTCAGCGCCGATACGCGGCCCAGGTTTTACAACATCGGTACGCGGAATGACATTATCGATCAAAACCCTTTCACTGAATCCCCGCGGCCACCCTGCGGCCGCAGCAGAAGAACAACCGGCGGTAGCCGAACAGCGGCGCTCGTTGACAGGGTTTTCGTGGACACGTTGGCGCACGACAAAGGCGGTTAGCTCGGTAAAAGACGTAAAGACACGTTTGGTAAATGCTGGCAGTGGCTATTCCGAAGCGAGACGCGTTTCGGCAACATCACCAAGAGCGTCTTCAACGACCGGAACGTGTTGATATCCACAAAGGCCGTTTTCACGTATCTTGTCTCCTCCCCGTCGTCAGGTTGCTTGCCTGACTGCGGTGATGACACGTTCGAGACGCTGGAGGGCGTCCTCTACATCCACGCGGTCCACATCGAGGTGAGTCACCATCCGGACAACGTTTGGAAGCCACGGCATTACCAGCAAATTCTCCGCCCTCGCCCGCTCGGCAAATGTCGCGGCGCTCATACCAAACAGGGTGACGTCCAGCATCACGATGTTCGTCTCGACGGCTGAAACCGCGATCGCAGGCTCGATCATCCGCGCCAGTCCGACGGCAAGCGTCCGAGCGTTGGCGTGATCGTCCACTAGGCGTGCTTGGTGGTTACGGAGCCCGAAGAGTGCAGCCGCGGCTAGGATTCCTGCCTGGTGCAGCGAACCACCGTACCACTTTCGGTAGCGGCGCGCAGTCTGGATCACTTCCGCGGAACCTAACAGGACGGAGCCGGCCGGTGCGCCCAACCCTTTCGCCATGCACACTGATACTGTATCTACATCTCTGCAGTACTCGGAGGGCGCGATGCCCGTAGCCACGCAGGCGTTCCATAAGCGGGCGCCATCCATATGGATCGCGATCTTACGCTGGTCGGCGAAGCAACGTAGTTCGCGGATGGCCGCCAACGGAAAGACGCGGCCGCCGGCCGCGTTGACTGTGTTTTCGATGCACAACAGCCGTGGAACGGCATAGCCGAAGCCACGTGGCTTGCACAGCCAAGCCTTCTCCACGTCGTCGACGGTGAGCACGCCGTCGATGGTTGTGCATGAATTGAGCGTCACGCCCGCAAGGCAGGCGCTCTGTGCGCTCTCAAAAAAGTGAATGTGGTAAGATGCATCGAGAATAGCCTCCCCTCCCGGCTCGACGAGGCAACGCAGAGCGATCTGGTTGCTCATCGTGCCCGTGGGCATGAAGATGGCCGCCTCTTTGCCGAACAGCGTGGCGCAGTACGTTTCCAACTCGTGCACCGTCGGATCTTCACGATAGAGATCGTCGCCAACAGACGCACTGGCGATGATGGCGCGCATTGCGGCTGTTGGGCACGTAATGGTATCGCTACGCAGGTCGATAATTCGGGTGTTCGCCTCTGAGACTTCCGTCGTCGTCGGCGCGCCATTGCTGTGATGGCCGTGCGCGTTGCGGCCGCACTCCGTTTGCATGTCGAACTCCTTACACCTGACAACTGACATCAGCGCTAGTCCAATAGTTACTAGCTTCTGCTCCGATTCAATCGTCACTCCTGGTAGTTGACCGAGGAAGGAACGGTCTCTCAATGTCATCAAGTTGGAGCTTTTCGGCGAACCTCAAACAAGAGACCAAAAGCGAAAATCTGTGATTAGGTCGAAGTTGCATGCGGATCAGGTCTGTTGCATGACGACTGCCGTTAATCTCTTGTGCACCGTGCGCGCGACCCATGTAGGCATACTACTGCAAACGGGACTCGTCTCGTGTCAGACATGGACTGGCAGCGCTGGGCGGTGCTAATAACGTGGGCTGTCAAGACGAATGTGTCTTTCTGCATCGATCCGCTGGAAGCAGTTGCCTACCTCCGGCGATCGGACATCTTTAACACGGCAGACAGTTCACCCGGCGCGCCGATAGCGGCCGCGTGCGCATTTCAATGGGCGACTGCGACCGCCGTATGGACGACGCCTTCATCGCGCCGCTGCGGCGCTGGCTCAAGCACGATGACTTCTGTCTCAAGGCTACGCCCCGACAGCACCACTAAGGCGTTGCCCACTACCTACAGCGCCCCCCAAGTAGCAGACAGCACTTTGATACGAGGAGATCGGAGCGGCCGAGCGCCCCGCTAACAAACCGGTCCCGCGATCTCAGCAACTCTACGGCGAAGGCCGCCGGACCCGGAAACTCGAGCTGGCTGCCTTTGAGGTCGCAACCGACCGGCGACTGCCCCTAATTTCCGCTTGATCGCGGAGATACTTGCCTGCAAGGCCTTGGCTAAAACAACCGGTCGATTGAGAAAAAGCCTAGCACCGAGATGTCCGCGGCCTCAGTGAGCTCGACTGAGGAAGTGAGCTCGACTGAGGAATTTATTTTGGATTATCCACATCGTTAGTCAATCTGCTAAAACGAGTAGGTCGAACCGCGCCTGTTGTCGCTATAAATCGTCAGATTGTTGCCAAGACTCATGACCATCCAAGCTGCAAAAGGAGAGAAACATGAAGGAGGTTATCCTCATCGGCGCAGGCAAGATCGGTGGCGCGATTGCAACGATGCTAGCCCATACGGGCGATTACCACGTGACAGTCGTCGACCGCAGTGACGAGCAGCTCGCCGGGATCGACCGCCATCCGGCGATTTCCCGTGCGATTCTTGACATCGCCAGTAAGGAAAATCTGGCGGCCGTGATCAACGGTAGATTCGCCGTGCTTTCGGCGGTCCCCTTTCATTTGACGGCACACATCGCCGAGGCTGCACTGGGGGCAGATGCGCACTATCTCGATTTGACCGAGGATGTCACTACCACAAAGAAGGTCGAGGCTCTGGCTCGAGACGCCGAGCGTGCATTCATCCCCCAATGCGGTCTGGCCCCCGGCTTTATTTCAATCGTCGCCAACGATCTTGCATCTCGCTTCGATCGCCTCGACAGTGTGCGCATGCGCGTCGGCGCGCTGCCGCGGTATCCGTGCAACGCACTCAACTATAACCTGACCTGGAGTACCGAGGGTCTGATCAATGAATACATCGAGCCGTGCGAAGCCATCGTGGAAGGTAGACTGGTGAATGTGCCAGCCATGGAAGAACGAGAGGAGCTTTCGCTCGACGGCGTGACCTATGAAGCTTTCAATACCTCCGGCGGCCTCGGCACGCTGGCAAGGACACTGGAGGGTAAGGTACGCACCATGAACTACCGCACCATCCGTTATCCTGGCCATCAGGTGATAATTAAGGCTCTGTTGAACGACCTAAATCTGAAGAACCGCCGCGAAGTGCTGAAGGATCTGTTCGAAACCGCACTACCCGCAACCATGCAGGATGTGGTCGTCATCTTCGTCACGGTCTCCGGCTGGCGAGACGGGCGCTACCTGCAGGAAACCTATGCAAACAAGATCTATGCCGGAGTTGTCGCCGGGCGCAGTCTGAGTGCCATTCAGATCACCACCGCGGCCGGCATTTCCGCCGTCTTCGACCTTCTGGCGCAGGAGAGGCTGTTAGCAAAGGGCTTTGTCCGACAAGAGGAGATCGCACTGCCGGACTTTCTCGGCAATCGGTTCGGGCAGCTTTACAAGCCAGAAGCGGTGTCGGCGAGGCGAGCCCGATAAGGCATTCGCGTGCCGTCAACATCCGTTGCGAATGCCATTAAACGGTCCGGGATCCGCCTTCTTTCCGCAGCAGAGGCCAAAGAGCTCCTTAGGCTCAGTAGGTGTCTCTGTTGCCTTGTACGATCACGTGAAAGCTTCGACCGGGAACGGCGTACTAGACGCGATGACGTGTCGTTCGCGGACGAGCGATACCGGCAAGTGGCACCGCGCAGAACACGCAAGACCGCAGCCCCTTGAGATCAAGTTCAACGAGCCGTGTAGATCATGCAGGTCTCGATAAAGATGCTTCGGGAGCATAGACATCGAGGCGCTCCAACGGTCGCGCCCTCAAGCTTTGTGGCCGCGCTTGGAGCTCGAGCTTCACCTCTGCAGGAGCACCTGGATTCCGCTCCTCTTGCCGACTGGATGAGCTATCACTTCGGCAGTTTTCAGAACCCGACGCAGGCACTGGTTGCGCACGGGGTCAAAGCAGATGTGCGATGGTGTGGACTTTTGTTCACGCGGAGGAGCTCCGCTTCAAAGAGCGCCTCTGCCGACCAAGCAAGATGGCAGCGACATCGCCCGTAAACGGAGACGCTGGAAGGCTCACCCAAGGCGTGGGATTGACGCATTGCGTCTTGTTTTGCCGTACGTGAGGAACTCTCCAAGCCATTGAGCAGGAGAAGAGTTTCGGAGCAGAGCGAGGTTTGAGATTGACAGCTTTTGGGGTTTGAAAGCCGGGAAGCTGGCAATTTCATTTTGCGATTCCCTCGGGTCGTGATTCCGTGATCGCATTGGAGGGGACGATGCGGCCCAAGGAACGACGGCACAGCAGACAAGCCGATCTTCTGCGCTCGGGGCTGGACGCGATCATCGGCATGAACCATGCACTGGTGAAGCTGGCGGGGACGATCGACGATTGGTCGTTACTCGAGGAGCGGTTCGGCGCGGTCTACGAGGGCAAGTCAGGCCGGCTGCCGATGGCCGGATTGGCCATCCTCAAGCACACCTGCGACCTCTCCGATGAAGTGCTGTGCGAGCGCTGGGTGAAGAATCTCTATTACCAGTTCTTCTGCGGCGAGGAGTTTTTCGAGCATCGCCTGGTGTTCGATCGCTCCTCGCTGTACGCGCTGGCGACAACGCATGGGCCAAGAGTGGTTGCAAGCCCTGCTTCAGGAGAGCCTTTCGGTCGCCACCAAGGTCGAAGCGATCAATCTATCCGACCTCAACCGCGTCATCGTCGACACCACCGTGCAGCCCAAGAACGTGATGTTCTCGACCGACGCACGGCTACTCAACCGGGCGCGCGAGATCCTGGTCCGGGTGACGAAGCGATATGGCGTCAAGCTACGCCAGTCCTATACCAGGGTGGGTACGTTCGCCCTGATCAAACACCAGCGCTACGCCCACGCCAAGCAATTCGAGCCCGCCCATAGGCCTTGAAGAAGCTCAAAACATACCTCGGCCGCATCATCCGCGATATAGGCCGCAAACTATGTGACAACGCCGATCTGCTTGGTGAGATCGCGCTGGAGCGCATGCTGGCGCTGGCCCGGCAGGTGCGGGACCAGAGCCAACGCTAGAGCGTTTTCCGATCACGTTGCGTCGTAACCAGCCGCGACGAGATAATTTTGACATTCCTCGGGTGAGAAGCGTTTGAGAGCGTTGGCGATTGCTTGCCAGAGATCGAGCATGGTGCGCGCTGCGGCGGCCCGCAACAGCGCTTTCAGTTTGGAGAAGGCCATTTCAATCGGGTTGAAGTCTGGACTGTAGGGCGGAAGATAGAGCAGGCTAGCTCCGACCGCCTGGATGGCCTCTCGAACGCCATGGACCTTGTGAGCGGGCAAGTTGTCCATGATAACGGTATCGCCCGGCCGCAGCGATGGGGCGAGCAATTGCTCGACGTAGGCCAGGAAAGCGTCGCCATCCATTGGACCGTCCAGAACAAGCGGCGCGATTAGACCGTTTGCGCGCAATCCAGCGGTGAATGTCGTCGTCTTCCAATGTCCATGTGGGACGGCCGCGCGACATCGCTCGCCGCGTGGCGAGCGCCCGTAAAGCCGCGCCATTTTGGTGTTGGCGCTGGTTTCGTCGATGAAGACGAGGCGCTCTGGGTCAAGATCGATTTGCCCTTCGAACCACTCCTCACGCGCAGCATTTATATCGCGGCGCCGTTGCTCGGCGGCGTGCGCTGTCTTTTTTTGAGTGTGATCTTTCTGCGCTGGAAGAAACGCCAGAGCGACGCGATGCCGGCCGATATGCCACGACGCTTCAATAGTTCTTGCAACTCGGCGAGCGTGATATCCGGCTTCGCTGTCACCGCGTCCAAGATCAACTGTGCATGTGCTTCGATGCGCTGCGATTTGCGGTCACCGCCCTGGCGTTTAGGAACGATGTCGCCAACTTCCTTGAGGCGACTGCGCCAGCGGATCGCGCTCGCCGCGCTGACACCAAAACGCTCCGCGGCCTGTCGACAGGACAAGCCACCGTCAATCGCGGCTACCACCCTTTGGCGAAGATCAACCGAAAGCGGCCTGGCCATACATGCTGGCCTCCCTCGCCAGCATGCAGCTTGAATCTGACTCGCGCCGTTTTGGGACTCCCCACCCAATTCTTTCCGGTCGGAAACTGCTCTAGCAGTCTGCTGAAGAACTCCTCGCCACGGAGGGGGCTTGATGATTCACTTTATCATCTCGATTCGGTGGAGATGATGATGCGCGGCAGGTTTACGGATCAGGGCGGCCTGTTTTCGTACATTGCGCCGGATAAGCGTGTGCCGGCGAACCATCCGCTGCGGCAGGTTCGGGAACTTGTCCGGGACGTTTTGAGTGATTTGAACCGCAGCCTTGGGAGGCTCTACGCCAGCGAGGGACGCCCTTCGATCCCTCCAGAGCAATTGTTGAGCGCCTTGCTGCTGCAGGTGTTCTACGGCATCCGCTCGGAACGCCAGTTGATGGAGCAACTGGACTACAATCTTTTGTACCGCTGGTTCGTGGGACTGTCGCCGGACGATCCGGTGTGGGACCCGACCACCTTCACCAAGAACCGGGAGCGGCTGCAGAACGGCGATGTGTTCACGAAGTTCATGACCAGGCTTCTGAACCATCCGCAGGTCAAACCGCTGCTGTCGGACGAGCACTTCTCGGTGGATGGAACGCTGATCGAAGCCTGGGCTTCACAGAAGAGCTTTCGCCCCAAGGACGGCAGCGGCGACGATGAGGACGGCGCCAACTTCCACGGCCAGAAGCGCAAGAACGACACCCATGCGAGCACCAGCGATCCGGACAGCAGGCTTTATCGCAAGGCGGCCGGACGGGAGGCCAAGCTTTGCTATATGGGCCACGTCACCATGGAGAATCGGCATGGGCTGGCGGTGGCCGGCAGGGTCACACATGCCGATGGCACCGCCGAACGCCGGGCTTCGGAGACCATGCTGAGGGCGAGACGCAAAGCCGCAGGCCGCCGTATCACCGCCGGTGAGGACAAGGCGTACGATACCGTCGATCATGTCGCCAATCTTCGCGCCATCGGCGTGACGCCGCATGTGACGCAGAACCAGGCCGTCACCAAAACCGGCAAGACCCGCAACAGCGCCATCGACGAACGAACCACGCGGCATCCGGGATATGGCATGTCGCAATCACGCCGGGCGATGGTCGAGTGCATCTTCGGATGGGGCAAGCAGCACGGCACCATGCGCAAGACCAAACATCGTGGCATCGGCCGCGTCGCCGCCGATTTCCTGCTCAATCTGATCGCCTATAACCCGATCCGCATTCCCAAACTGCTTGCCGCGTAGCCACCCCGCGTCAGGGTACACCCAACACCAGCCTGGAAAACTATAACCAACTCCACCGCGCCGCCCCAACAACGGCCGCAACAACAAGAAAGCTCTCCATTTCAAGGTTTTTCAGCAGACTGCTAGTGTTGACCAAGGTCTATCGGCTGCACGCGCCGGTGGTGGAATGCATCGGCAAGGGCAACGCACACCGGCCCTGCGAGTTTGGCGTCAAGGTCTTCATTGCAACGACGTTATCGTCGACCTGCGGCGGTCAGTTTGTGATCCATGTAAAGGCGCTGCTCGGCAACCCCTTGGACGGTCACGCGCTTACAATCGTCATCCCCGAGATGGAGGCGTTGATCGGCAACACCATCGAGCGCGTTCTCCTCGACAAGGGTATCACTGCCAGAACGCCCCGCAGGTTTGATGATGCATTCTTGTCGAACGAGTCGAAGGATACGCTATGGACCAAGTTCTAGACGGCTGCGCCACCGCGACGGAGGAAGTCCGTCTAGCAATACGAAATAGTCAAGAGAGCCTGAGAGCACTCGCGAAGCGCTACGGGATCAACCAGAAGGCTGTCGCGAAGTGGAAGCAGCGCGAGACCACGCCGACCGTCGACAGGCCCCAAGGTAGCCAGGTCGACAGTTTTCCATTGAGGAGGAGGCGATCATCATCGCTTTCCGGCGGTACGTGCCGCAGCCTCTCGACGATTGCCTCTATGCCTAGCAGTCAACCATCCCACATCTGGCGCGGTCATCCCTGCACCGCTGCCTCCGCGCCGCGGCATCAGCCGATTGCCGGAAGTCGAAGGTGGCAAGCCTTCGAAGAAGAAGTTCAAGGTTTATCCGAGCGGCTATTTCCACATCGACATCGCTGAGCTCCAGACTACCGAAGGCAAGCTCTGCCTCTACGCAATCGATCGCACCAGCAAGTTCGCCTTCGTGCAACCGGTCAAGAAGACGGGAAGGACCTCAGCCCCGGCCTTTCGCGAAGCTCTGATCGCGGCTGTCCCCTACAAGATCCACAGGGTGCTCACCGGCAATGGGATCAGGTTCACTTTCCCGCCGCGCTATACGGACGGCCCGACGGCAGATACGTGACGCATATGTTCGATATACGATGCCAGGAAACCCGGATCGAACATCGGCTCTCCAAGATCAAGCATGTCTCGAGCAGGATGTACGCGTCATAATGCCAGCTCACGACATCGAGGACTCGAGCCAGAACATCAACTTGGTCACACCTAACGGCGGGCGGTTCGAACGGGTGAACTTGTACGAAACGAGATGGATCGGCCGGCCGAAGGCAATCATAGTAAGTAGCGAACATCGACGTTAGGCGGTGCATCATGGTATCGTGCAGGATGCGCAAGCGTCGTTGATGCCGTTAAAACTGTTTGGCATGGGCGTAGCCGGCTGCCATCGTCGCCGCGGCTTTGGCCACGCGAGACTAGGATGCCGTAGGCAGCCCCCGTGCTTCCTCGCAGAGCGCCTCCCGGATCGCTGCACACGGCAGTTTGGCGTCAGTCGGGAAGGTAACGCATCGCCCTCGTGAGTCACACGAAAGGCTCTGAGGCAACGACCGCTCCGGCTTGTCGCAGAGCCACCAGCGCTAACGACTCAGACCTGAGCGCTCGTGCGGGAGACGTGCTTGAAGCGCCGACAAATCGCGCCTCTGCCAGCGCTCGTACTCGCCTTGCCACTCGGCCGTCTGCCGAGAATTATCGTGGGCGACGGGTTTGGCGCGTCTTGCCCAGCAAGGCCGCTTCGAAGTCGGCGGTCGAAATGCCGCGCAGCTAGTACACCGGCAACAGCGCATCCAGACTTCTGGACACGCACAGCAGCAGGATCGCCGAGTTGAACCGATCTCGCTCACCATGTCTGGGAGCCTGTGGCCGCGGATCTTCATCCGAGCGACCTCGACCGGGCCAAGCTGCGCCAAGAAGCCAAGCCAAAAGCCGAATACCGCTGAACGCTGAGCACTTCTCTATGGACATTTGCTTACGCTGTCCTCCGTGTATTGGTTAAATGGCCGCTTGAGACCGAGATTCTCTCTTAGTGTTTGTCCGAGATATCCGGACCTGAATTTGCCTCGTCGGCGCAATTCGGGAACGACGAGCTCAACAAACTCTTTTAGTCCGCCGGGAACGGTCGCCGGCATTACGTTGAACCCGTCAGCTGCACGTTGATCAAACGCATCCACCATCGCATCTGCAATTTCGTCTGGCGTTCCAACAACCATAAGTGCGCCCTTGCTGTCGGATATCCAGCTGATCAGTTGCCTCCAGGTAAATTTCTGGCGTACCGCTAGCATGAGGAGCAGCTCCTGACTACTCCGGGTGAAATTCGTCTGCGGTAAAGTCTCGGGGACTAATGCGTCAAGATCGATTGAGCGCAAGTCGGCCACAAACCCAAGCATACGCTCGGCCAATCCAATTCGCACGTCGTTGTGTATATGCGATTGTAGTCTTCGAAGCTTTTCAGACGCTTCTTGCTTAGTCTTTCCCACGATCGGAAGAATGCCCGGCATGACTAACAGTTGCTCGTCCTTCCGTCCAAGTGTGCGTGCCTTCTCTTTGAGAGTTGCGTAATACCGTTTACCGTGCTCTATGCAAGGCATGAAGTAGAACACGACCTCCCCGAATTCTGCAGCAAATTCGGTTCCGGCCTCGGATGCGCCTGCCTGAACCAACACAGGATACCCTTGCGGCGGTCTTGCAATATTCAATGGGCCCCTGACTGATAAGAAATCGCCGCCGTGGTTAAGGAAATGCAGCTTCGCGGTGTTTGCGAAAATACCACTTTGCTTGTCACGAATAAACGCGTCGTCCTCCCACGTGTCCCAAAGACCTTTAACAACTGTTACAAATTCTCTCGCTCGAGCATAGCGCGCGTCATGATCTGGAAGTTCTCTTTCGCCGAAATTTAGGGCTTCGGACTTAACTGCTGAGGTGACAATGTTCCAGGCCGCACGTCCCCGCGATAGATGGTCAAGCGAGGCGAACAAGCGTGCGAGATGATAAGGATGGTGATACGTCGTTGTCGCTGTCGCAACGAGACCGATGTTTTGTGTTCTCGATGAAAGCGCCGACAACAACGTGATCGGCTCGAACCCATCGTTTCGGCTTACACGAGCTATGTGTGCGTGGTCTCGTTCTAATACGCAAAGGCGATCGGGAAGAAATACAAAGTGAAATGCCGCACCTTCAGCAAGCGCCACCAGATGAGCAAAGTGGTCGATGTCGATACCGCCATTCGCTGGAGCGCTTGGATCGCGCCATGCGCCTTCGTGGAATCCCGCCTGATCGAGAAACAGTCCGAGCATCATTTCGCCATGGCGCTGCATGCCGTATCTCCCTCCAAATTGGAATATTCCTCGCGGACCGAGTTGAGTTGGTTATTGGACGGAACATTTGCCGCAACGTTCGACCTCCGCAGCTCGTTGAACTCTCGACGGGGGTGCGTTCCGCCGCACACCTATGAACGTCTCCGTCCTCTACATCAATTACTAGCGCTGGTAGTTGACTGTGCGGCAGAAACTCAGAGGAGGCGTGTTTTCGAGCATTCGAGCAAATCTATTGATATGTCGTCTCGCCTGATGAGCTCATGACCGACAGAGGCGGCCTACTTTATGGTAAGCGGCAAGCTGAGGCCGTCAGATGGCGTGGTTCCATGGCATAAGCGCGTCGATTTCGCTGCTCGGCCAGCCGTTGGCGATACGCTGAAGCGTGAGAGCAAGCCAGGCGAGCGGATCGACGTTGTTCATCTTCGCCGTCTGCAGCAGCGTTGCGATGGTCGCCCAGGTTCGTCCGCCGCCTTCGCTGCCCGCGAAGAGGCTATTCTTTCTCGTAATTGTTTGTGGCCTGATGGCGCGTTCGACGATGTTGGAGTCGAGCTCGATGCGACCATCGGTCAGGAAGCGTTCGAAGATGGCACGGCGAGACGGCATAGCGGATCGCCTCGGCCAGTTTTGATTTACCCGGAGATCCGCGGCAAGGTCTGCTGCCAGAGATCGAAGAGATCTGCGACGACCGCTGCGGAGGCTTGCTGGCGCGCGGCAACGCGTGCGTCGGGGCTTTGACCACGCACGCCCTTCTCGACCTGCCAGAGCTTTGCCATCCGCTCGACCGTCGTCGTTGCCACTCTTGAGCTCCCTGCAACATGCAGCTCGTAGAACTTGCGCCGGCTGTGTGACCAGCAGCCAGCCAATGTGATGCTATCATTGCCGCGATCGGGTCGCGCCAACTTGTTATAGGCGGCATAGCCGATGGAGTGGACGCCCCCCGACGGCATCGATTGTGCCAAAGTGTGGGTGTTTCAACCCAGCAAGGAGGGCATCCGTGGACGAGGTTAGCATCATTGGTTTGGATTTGGCGAAGAACGTGTTCCAGCTCCACGGCGCGGGGCAGGATGGGAGGACCGTTCTGCGCAAGAAGCTCAACCGCAGCAGATTGCTCGAGTTCTTCGTCAAGTTACCGAGGTGTGTGGTCGCGATGGAGGCCTGCGCCAGCGCCCATTATTGGGGACGGGAGATCGGTAAAATTGGTCACGATGTCCGGCTGATCCATCCCTCCTACGTGAAGCCCTTCGTTAAGCGTCAAAAGAACGATGCAGCGGATGCGGAGGCGATCGCCGAAGCCGCGTCTCGACCAACGATGCGCTTTGTCGGCGTCAAGAGCGCCGAGAAGCAAGCCTCTTCTATGGCGTTCAAGGTTCGCGATCTCTTGGTTCGACAGCGCACACAGGCGATTAATGCTTTGCGCGGACATCTTGCGGAATACGGTTTGATCGTGGCCCAGGGCGTCAGACATATCCCCCGATTGCATGAGCTCCTGGCAACATATTCGGACCTGCCCGACCTTGCCCGCGGCCTTTGCCAGAATCTCTTGAAGCACGTGGAATCTCTGTCGGAGCAGATAGCCGAGCTGGAGAAGGGACTGCGGGTACGGGCTAGACAGGACGAGGTGGCCGCTCGCTTAATGACCATTCCGGGGATCGGCGCAATCTGCGCCACAGCGATAGAGGCCTTGTCGCCGTCGGCGGAGACCTTTTCCAAGGGGCGGGATTTTGCGGCCTGGACTGGTCTCACGCCCAAACAAGAGTTCCTCTGGAGGCAAGGATAGGCTGGGCAAAATCTCCAGGATGGGCCGGCGAGATCTCCGGCGCCTCCTTGTGCTTGGTGCGACCGCCGTCGTGCGATGGGCAAGACGCTACGGATCGCCAGCACGATCCTGGCTGGCGAGAATGCTCTTGAAGAAGCCGCCAAAGCTGATTGCGGTCGCTCTGGCGAACAAAATGGCGCGCATCGCCTGGGCCTTGATGGTTCGCGGTGGCGCCTACCAAGCTCCAGCGTCTGGCGCGGCGTAACGCAAAGCCAGACGCCGGGAGACGTCGGGAATGTGGTAAAGTCGAACGGAGGTTATGGGCAATCGGTCAGGGACCGGGATTGGAAGAATCAAAAGGTGGATGAGTGCCAGCGAGCACGCGTAGCCGAATTGGATCCAATCCACGTATTCCATAAGGGCCCGCGACGTGTCGAGGTCGCATCACGAGGCCGGACACACGTCAGCACCCGACCACATGCCTGTTCCAAAGTTATATTTTGCTTGCATTTACTGGGCGTCCACACACATCCACTTGCAGAACGCCGGAAAAGCCCATCAATTGTCCGGCGATCTCCTCCGTGCCGCGGCCGTAGGCAACCGCCTGCGCCGAGGGCCCGCCCCATGGCCGGTCATCCATGGCATGCGCGCAGAAATGGCAGATTGCGGGTGCGATGTCGCCCGGGTTGGCTGAATGCCGCCACGTTCTGTCGGTTGTCCGCTCCGCTACACAAGCTCATTTGCCATTCACTCACTTTCGCTCGCAGCTCAAATCGCTGAAGGCAAACAAACGCAGTTCTCTCTTCGGCTTCGATCAACCAGTGGCACGAGTTTTGAACTCACTTGCAAGCCGCGAGGGCCGCACACCAGAAGGCATACTTGGGACGGCGCGTGACGATCACACGGAACTTCGCCGGCACCACATCCAGGCGCTCCGACACGTCCTCGCCGATCAGCACCTTCTGCTTGCCGGCATGCTCAGCCAGCTCTTCCGGCTCAATGACGGTTTCGATCCGTTCCAGATGGGGCGCAAAGCCCTTGCGCCCGCGCGGTGCACGCGTGCCGTCCGCCTGCTCACGGCCCTTGCTGACCTGGGCCTTGATCGCAGCGATGCCGGTCTCAATTTCCTCGAAGACGAAGGCCTGTTGTTCATCGTCGCCGTCGACAGAGCCGAGCTTTTCCGATCGTCGGCCGAACCGGGCGCGGTCGAAGGCCTTCAGGATCTGCGTCAGCCGCTCGATCCGCGCATCGGCATCGGCGTTGCGGGCCTTGAGATCGGCGACCTCGCTCTCCAGAGCATCTGGCGCGGGCCGCCTTCTCGGCCATGGCAAGCACCATGGCCTTCAGCGTCTCTATGTCATTCGGGAGGCTGAGATCGGGCGGCGTCATTGACCCGACCAGAGCACATTTTGCCCAGTTTCTCCTGCCCTTTCAGGCCGCTGATTCACTTCGCCGCAGTGCTTTTACCCAACAATCCCCGGCGGCTTGACCGCCATGGTCCGGACCCGCTTCCAGTCCATCCCATCCACCAGTGCCATCAACTGCGCGGGATTCATCTGCACCCGATGATGCCCGATCCGCGGCCAGCAGAACTTCGCCTTCTCGAGACGTTTTAAATAGAGGCACACGCCGGACCCGTCCCACCACACGATCTTTATTCTGTACGGAAGCATGTCCGGGACGGCGAAGCAGTTGCTGCGTTCTCCGAAGATGGAGTTACCAGATCAAGATGTATCGCCGATTGTGTTCGAACGTAAGACCGTATGTCCACCTCTGCCGATGAGGTGGCTCGCCCTACACTGCGCGTCCGAGGGTTGCTCGGGCGAACCGAGCCGATCCTCATCACAGAGGACGAGCCGTGGCAGATTATAGGGAAGCATTCGTCGGAATCGATGTGGCCAAGCTGAGAAATGCCGGCGCGATTGCGGATGCAGGCCGGGAGGGGGAGGTTCGGTTCTTCGGCGAGGTTGATGCTTCGGCTACCGACATGCGCCGCGTCTTAGGGCGGATCGCCCACCGGTTTGACCGCGTCCACTTCTGTTACGAAGCCGGCCCGACTGGCTATAGTCTTTATCGCCTGATCCGGTCGCTCGGCCATCAATGCACGGTGGTGGCGCCGTCGCTGATCCCAAGGAAGCCGGGTGATCGTGTGAAGACGAACCGCCGGGACGCCGTTTCTCTCGCGCGGCTGCTACGCGCCGGCGAGCTGACGGCGGTATGGGTTCCCGATGAAGGTCACGAGGCGATGCGCGACCTCCTTCGCGCTCGATCCGCAGCGGTTGAGACGCTGCGGATCCACCGGCAGCAGGTGAGCGCCTTCATGCTCAAGCATGGCCGCACCTCTCCCCGCAAAAAGGCCTGGACGATGCGCTATTTGCGTTGGCTTCAGGAACAACAGTTCGACCACCCCGCGCATCAGATCGCGCTACAAGAAATGGTCGAAGCAGTTCGCGTCGCCAGGAACCGGGTCGACCGGCTCGAGCGCACGATCGAAGAGTTCGTCTCGACCTGGTCTCTGGAGCCGCTCGTGCGGGCGCTTCAAACATTGCGCGGCGTCGATCTGGTCGTCGCAGTGACATTCGCAACCGAGGTCGGTGACGTGAGCCGTTTTGAGGGCCCACGTCAACTTATGGGTTACCTCGGTCCGGTGCCAAGCGAGCGATCCACGGGAGAGGCTGTCAGGCGTGGCGGCATCACCAAGGCCGGCAACGGCCGTGTTCGCTACATGTTGGTCGAAAGCGCCTGGACATATCGACACCCGCCGAAGATCGGCAAGACAAAACTATACCGGCTCGAACAGACGTCGCCAGCAGTGCGAGAGATTGCTTGGAAGGCGCAGAGCCGCTTGACGGCCCGGTACCGGAAGCTGGCGGCGCGCGGCAAACGAACGACGGTGGTCTGCACCGCTATCGCCCGTGAAAACTGGTCGGGTTCATGTGGGCGGTTGCCAGGCAAGTGCAGACAGCCTGATCGAGCGCCCTTATCATCGTGCATGGGCGGAGGCGGGACCACGGCAGAGGGAATGCCCGTCAGACGCTTTGTGGCCGGCAAGAGCGCCGACGCCCGCAGTAAGATAGGAGCAGACCTCGGACGCACAATCGGGAATGCGGTAGCCAACCCGCGCATCAGAGCTTGATCACCGACGTCGTTCGGTTCCGCCTCCACCTATGCACGACCATCTCTATGAATAGCCGATCGACGATCGGGCGGTGCTCTGCGTTCTAATCCTTGACAGCGGACATCAGAGCGTCGTTCTCAGGCCACGGCTTTGAGGGCTTGAGCGCGTTAGGCCCAGGGCAGTAGCTGGTCGATGTCGCGGTTTGGATGCCCGTTGACGATCCTGGTCAGGACGTCGGTGAGATAGGCATGCGGATCGACATCGTTCATCTTGCAGGTTTATGCCGGCCGCCGAACTATGCCGAACGGGTTTGGTATGGCGCGCCGTTGTCACGCTGGCACGCGTCGATTGCGTGCGCGGCAGCCCCACTCCATTCGGCATAGTCTGGCGTTCAGAGCGCCTCCAGAAAGGCGAGCAGGCGGTCGTTCGGCTGGAAGCGGGTTCGCTTGCCGCGCTCGTAAGGCTTGAGCTTCGCCAGGGCAGCTTCCTTGAGGGCGAGGTGGGCGGGCAGGTACGTCTGCGTCGTCTCGACCGATTCATGACCGAGCCACAGCGCGATCACAGAACAGTCGACGCCGGCTTGCAGCAGTTCCATCGCAGCGCTGTGCCTCAGCACGTGCGGCGACACGCTCTTGGCCTTCAAAGACGGGCAACTCTTGTGAGCGACACGAACATGCTTTCCCAGCAGGGACTGGACGCTGTCGGCACTGAGCCGGCCCCCGTGCACGTTCGGGAACAACGCTGTTGCTCCTTTCCGCAACGGTTCCTTGAGCCATGCCTGGAGCGCACACCGAGCGAGTGTGGTCAGCGGAGTGGTCCGCTCCTTCCGCCCTTTACCGACGCATCGCACGTGTGCGCCAGACCCGAGGTGGACGGCATCCCGGTCAAGGCCAGTCAGCTCTGAGACGCGTAAGCCCGTCTGGGCCGCGACCAGCAGCAAGGTGTGATCGCGGCGGCCAAGCCACGTCGTTCGATCGGGCGCGGCGAGAACCGCCTCGATCTCGGGGCGCGTCAGGAAGTGCACCTGTCGCTTGTCGTGACGCTTGCTCGGTATGGCGAGCACGCGCTGGATCAGCGCACTGTGTGCCGGTTCCTCGAAGGACACGAACCTGAAGAAGGAACGGATGGCCGTCAGACGCAGGTTACGCGTCTTCGCACTGGCGCCGCGCGTTACCTCGAGATCGGTGAGGAACGCGCCGATGAACGTTGCATCCAGATCGGCGAGCGTCAGGGCCGATGGGGACTTCCGCAGCTGCACCTGAGCGAACATGAACAGCAGCCGGAACGTGTCTCTGTAGGAGGCGATCGTGTTGCCGCTAACATTGCGCTGGCGCATGAGGTGCTCGGTGAAGAAGCGCTCGATCAACGTGGCGACATTGCAGGCGGGCTTCATGGCGTCACCTCCCATCGCCGATCGAGACGCCGCGCGGCTTCTTCCATCAACTCGGGGCAGGCCGAGAGATACCAGTAAGTGTCGCGCACGCAGGCGTGGCCGAGGTAAGTGGATAGTACTGGGAGTTGTTGCTCGACGTCCTTGCCTTCGCGATACCAGTTGAGCAGCGTCCGGATGGCGAAGCGATGACGGAAGTCATGCACGCGTGGCCCGGTACGATCACCTGGGCGCCGCAGCCCGATCTCTCGGGACAATCGCCAGAAGACGCGATGAACGTACTGGTGCAGCAAGCGGCCTCCCTGTTCGGCAACGAAGAAGGTCGAGCCGCAGCGTGATCCGAGCATCGCGTCGCGCCGGTGGGCGTAGTCGCGCAACGCGATTCTCGTCGTCGGATGCAATGGCACGAGCCGCGACTTGCCGAACTTGGTCAGCCGGACCGTCAGCACGCCGGCGTCGAGGTCGACGTCATCACGCTCCAGGCCCATCGCCTCGGATATACGCTTGCCCGTCACCGCGATCAGCCCGAACAAGGCATGGTAGGTCCATCGGCGCAGCCCGTCCGCTGGTGGCAGAGCCAGCGCTGCCGTCAGCAACGCATCGATCTCCGCGTCGCTGTAAACATAGGGCTTGGCGCGCTTCCATCCGGGCAGCATGCCGACGGGCGGCACCTCCGTTCTCGGGTCGAAGTTGGCGACATGGCGCGCGAACCCGCGCACGCCGCTCAATCGCAGCGCCCAGGATGCATGACGATCAGGCGGCAGCGTTGCCCATTCCATGGCCAGCTTCGTCGTGATGCTCCTGGCCTTGCGCTTCTCCATGAAGGCGACGAAGTCGGCGAGCCGACGGGTCTGGTGCTCGTACTTGTATCCAAACCCCTTGCGCATGCTCAGGTACTTATCGAGTGCGGCGCGCAGATTGGTCATTGCACGCCTCCCGGCCAGGGCAGGCTCAATGTTCTCAGCGCATCGATGTCGACCTTCGCGTAAATCCGGGTAGTGTCGTGGTTCTCGTGCCGCAGCAACTGTCCGATCTCCGACAAGGTCGCGCCAGATCGGAGAAGCTCGGTAGCGAGACTGTGTCGGAAGATATGGGCGCCGCGATGTGCGCAACCTTCGATTCCAACGCGATCGAGAGCGGCCTTGGCGATCATGGTGATCGCACATCCGGAAGCAAAGCCGACGTGTGACGCGAGCGTACGGACGAACAACCGTCGGCACGACGACTTTGGGCGGCCATTGCGGAGATATGCAACGATGGCCGCGCCAACGTCTGGCGGTATCGGCATCCGTGCACGCTGTCGGCCCTTGGCGCGAACGAGTATCTCGCTGGCGCGCCAGTCGATATCATCAAGGGTGAGCGTCGCGACCTCGTCGGCCCGCAGGCCGAGCTTGGCCAGCAACAACAGAATGGCGTAGTCCCGCCGTCCCATCACCGTCTCTCGGTCGCAACCGTCGAGAGCCTTCCGCACCTGTGCAGCAGGCAGATAGGTCGGCAGAGTTGCGAGCTTCCATCGCCGCATCGATGGAACGCAATCCGCCAACGGGCGCGCATTCAGCCCCCGATGGTGGAGGTAACGAAGAAAGGCGCGCAACGACCAGCGCATCGCCTTGCCTGTTCCCGGGCTCCAATCCTGGGCGTGGCGCTCAATGTAGCGGATCACGTCTTCTTGGCTGATCTTGCAGAGGGCGGCGGCGCCACCGGGGCACACCTCGTGCAGGAACCTGCGGATGACCGGGAGATGGCGGACGATGGACCTCGGGGCCAAGCCGCGCTCTGATCGTAGGTAGGCATCGAACTCCTTGAAGATCCGTTTGTGCGGGGTGAGAGGCAGTAGCACCAACGGCGCGATCGCGCCTTCCGCGCGCAGCACCGACAGCCATCGCTTGAGCGCGGCTCGGTCACCGGGTTGGATAGACTGCCTCCCGCCTCGATGTCGGAGGTACCGCTCAACGACCTGTTCATCGAGATCGACCAGCTTGTAGCGACGGCCGGCGATCCAACTCAGGAGCCCGCTGACCACGTTGAGGCAACGCCACGCGCCATGCCGAACGAGCCTCTCTTCGACGAGACGAGCGGCGTAGCGCTCGACGAGTTGTCCGTGCGGCCCGCTTCTGAGACGCCGGTACAGCCGGCTGTGCTGCCCAAGTACTCTTCAACTTCCATCTTCCTGTTCTCCGCTGTTGAAAGCGGAGGCACAGAACGAACTATGCCGAACGGACCAAACGCCGGTCAGCGAGAAATCTGGGGAAAACGACCCAACTCGGCATAGTTCGGCGGCCGGCATAAACCTGCCTATGCCGCGCTCGGCATAGGCAGGTCTCAACCAGGGACGCGACGACAGCCCAGTGTTCGGCGCCGCCATCGGATCCCGCAGCGAGACCGAACTTTGGACCACCCAGAACTAGAGTTTTGCGCTTCTTTCACGGTGGCGGGCTGGTGCCGCCATCGCGGTTATGCAGCAAAATCGGCGCTCTGTTGCCGATTGGCCCATGCGGACGTTCTTCATTGTAGTATCTGTGCCAAGTCTCCACCTTTTCCTGGGCGTCCGCAAGGCTGAGGAACCAGCGGACGTTGAGGCACTCGGCTCGGAAGCGACCGTTGAAGGCCTCGACGAAGGCATTGTTTGCCAGGCCGCGAGAAGTCCAGCGTGACGCCGCGCTGGTAGGCCCACAAGTCAAGATCGCGCGACACGAACTCGCTGCCCTGATCGACGCGGATCGTCGCCGGGAATCCCATTTCCTTGCAGGCCCTTTCCAGGATCGCCACGACGTCGCTGCCGCGGAAGCTGAAGCGGGGCTGCAGCGCCGGCGAGAAGCGCGAGAAGATATCGACGATCGTGAGCACGCGCAGCTTATGCCCCGTCGCCAACTGATCGTGGACAAAATCCATCGCCCAGGTCTCGTTCGACCGCGTCGCCGGCCGGCGATCGTCGCGCAGCTTGCGCCTTGACGCCGGCGCTTCGGCGTTTTGTTGCGCAATTGCAGGCCCAACTCGCGATAGATGCGCGGGGTCTTGTTCTGGCCGTGGCGCCATCCCTCGCGGCGCAGCAGAACGTGGACACGGCGGTAGCCGTAGCCAACGCGGGCATGACAGATCTCCCTGATCCGATGTTCGAGGGCAGCCTGGCCGGAGCGACGCGACTTGTAATGGTAGGTCGACCGGTCGAACTCGAGGGCTTCGCAAGCCTTGCGGATCGAGACCTGCCACTCACCGCAAACCTCGTCGACCAGCTTGCGTTTCCGGCCAGGCTTCATAGCTTTCGGCGGATCACGTCCTGCAGCATCTCCTTGTCGAGCGACAGATCCGCCACCAGCTTCTTCAGCTTGCCGTTCTCGTCCTCGAGCTGCTTCAACCGTCGCATCTCGGTCAGCAGCAGTCCGTCATACTTCTTCTTCCAATTGAAATAGGTGGCCTGGCTGATCCCGGCCTTACGGCAGATCTCTGCCACCGCAACGCCATCGTTGCCCTGCTTCAGGTTGAACGCCTTCTGAGCGTCCGAAAACTTCGAAGCCTTCATCGTTCTTCGCTCCTCCCAGCCGGGAATCGGTGCGAAAACTCTAGTCAAAAATGGTCCAGTTTGCCGACCTCGGATCAAAGCTCTGTTGCAACATACCGCATTGCATTAATCAAACCCACTCGAATTTTCCTGTCTAACAGGGATCATTTCCAGTCAATAGCATCCGCAATTGTGCTGTAATCCGCTCCCCTGCTGACATCTGCGGAGAATGCTAGTCGGTCAAATGGCGATTCGGACATTCCAAATATTTTGAATGAAGGCTCCATGATTGTTAATTCATAAAGGCGTCGGAGGGCTGCATATCCATTAGGAATCCCAAATGCCTGTTGAGCGGCTTCCGAGACTGGTGCGGCGTCGATGAGCAGGCTTGTCTTTCGAAGCTTCAACCCGCAAACGTGCAGTGCCTCGAAGACAAACTTGCTTCCAAACTCATCGATCACTCTCTCGCTTAAGGAAAGCGGAAAGTACGAGGTGTCGTGTATGATCGGCGTACTATCGACCGATATTATCCTTCTTAGGCAAAGCATTGTTCGACTCGGTGCATCAAACTCGCCAAACGACGGATGACGGATTCCCTCCCTTGTTACTGATGTCAATTGAATGCGCGGTTTAAGTCCAAGTCTCCGCATACCTTCAAAAGATGTGAAGCCGAGCTCAACATTGCAAATGAACCTACGCGTCTCACATACAAACGTTCCAAGCCCCGGGACGGAACGCAGAATTCCGGTAGATTGAAGGTCTCGCAGCGCACGCTTGATCGTTATTGCGCTTACGCCAAACTCCTCTGCCAACGCGGCGGCAGATGGCAAAGCTCCCCCTGCCCTGTATTCATTTTTGACTACTCGCCGCATGATCTCTTGCCTGACCGTTTCGTGCAGCGGGCCGCCAACTGTCCTCTGCATTTAGCAGACTCCCGTAACTTCACCAAATACAGCCCAAAGATATCTTTCTAGTCCATGTGTTTAGAGCTCTGTTGAGCAGCGACCCAGCTTGCGTAATTTGGACCGGACTCGAACTCGAACATTAATGGACTGCTTCCTCTCACGCGCTCCTCGTGGCGGAGCTGAAACGAGAGCACCAAAGACGAATCAACATTGTGCCCGTGAACCACACAAGGGCGACACTACCCGAAAGGAGGCTTTCGCTGGGCCACCCCGGATTACCCCTGGATATTGGCGTAATTTTAGAAAGAGTGGGGGCGGTCCCAGCGGCTTCGATGATTTCATAGAGATACTCAAATCGAATTGCGTCGATGGGCGCAGTATTCTTGGCATCCTACCGTATCTTATATTTGAGGATGTTCTGTGTGCTGATTGTGCCTATGTGGGCAGTGCCTCTGTCCTACTGCAAGCATGAGATAGTGGACGCACGGTCGGTTCGTCTCACTCCAGTGAGCGACAAGTCTGACTGCTGCCGCAACACACCCATTGCGCTGGCATGTCGAGCCAATGCGAAGATTGTGCCAAATTATCACGTCTGATGGTGCCCATTCCAATACAGCTGGCTTTTCAGGCAGCACAACGAAGTTGCCAACTCTATCGTGGGTCACGATTGAGAAGGGGTTCTTCAGTTCGGGATGGGGGTTATCCCAAAACTCAGAGAATACGGACGCTATCGGGTCTACAAATTGTTCTTGTTCGGGGCTTAGCTTTAGATGGGCGCCTGTCGCCCCGTCAAAGCAAGATGAAGCTTTCAGAGCCGCACCGCACGGTTTCTGAACAGGTTTGGTCAACTTCCGGTGTGTCATGGCAGTAAGCTCTCTCCGAATTTTGGATTACTGGGTGGGAGGACTGATGGCCGAATGTCTGGTCGCACGGTTGATCGGTCTGGGACGCATGCCGTCGAGCATTCGCCTGCCCCACGCAGCCTCGCGACCCGACTTCAAGATCCGTGCCAACCGCTGAGAAGAGATAACGCTATTCAAGGAGCTCAGATGAGATGTGGCTGGAATTGTCCAAGCACCACCGTCATGAATAGAACAATGGGGTGTCGGTCATTGAACATTCGTCCGCTATTGCAGGAAGGCGATCGCAGATATTCAACGTACATGGAGAAATGATGGTGAAGATCATCCCTTGTCGGTAGGGATCCTCATGTGAGAAGACGGTGTCAAGCGACGTTCGGATTCAACCTCCGCATACTCCGGTGCAAATCCAGGCGGCGCTGCTGGTGTGGGCCTCGCAGTCGTTCGCGCAGCCTTTAGTAGATGTCCTTGTACTCGAACGAACGCCACAGCCGCTCTATGGGACACATTATCCATCAATAGCCGGGGCAGCCCGTCGAGATGGGCACGTTGGCCGCCATCGGCAAGGCGGTGGCCGCAGCGCCGGCGATTGGCTGCCCTGGCCGGCGTTGAAGATATCCGGCCATCTGAAGCGGGTAACTGCTTCCCGCAGCGCATCGACGTAGAAAGACACATCCGCGCTCGATATTCGCCACGTCAGCGTGGTCCGGTTCCCCCAGTCCATGGTCGCCGCGAGACGCTTCGCCGTGCTTTGCCGACCACCGTAAGATGATGATCCATATGGATGCTGTCCGCTTATGGAACGCGTGCGTCGCCACAGGCATTACACCCTCTGAGTACTGCAGAGATGTAGACACAGTCTCGGTGTGCATGGCCGAAAGGGTTGGGTGCACCGGCCGGCTCCGTCCTGGCGGGTTCCGCGGAAGTTATACAGACAGCGCGTCGCTACCAAACGTGGTACGGCGGCTCTCGATGCAATGCACCAAGCAGGGCACCTTGCCGCGGCCGCGCTTCGGGCTCCGCAATCGACCTTTGCCGTTCGCGCTTTCTGCACACCGACTATAGCGCAACAATCTGGCTGGGAGGCGTGCGACAATCAGGACGGGCGAGCCAATAGCGGCCACGCGATGATTGTCGCGCGTAGGAGTTGCGCTCTGATCGTCGCGGAGGGTCAATCAGCGATTGTTTTGGTGTCGCGTGCGGCGCTGGCCGTTCTGGGCATTTTCGCTCGATCGCAGTGCGCCTGCGATAGCCCTCGACTTCAATTTCGATAACGTAGCGAACTGAACGCGGCGATCGATGGCGGCGAGCGTCATGGCGGTAGCCCGGACGTCACTATTCCATTCGCCGGTGATCTGACTGGAGGTGATTCGCATTGCGCGCCGTTCGGAGCGCGCTGATGAGTTCGAGCAGCACTCTGGTCTCTGCCGAATCCTTGGAGAGAGCCGGACACTCTGCGGCTCAAGCTCGGCGTAAGGTTATCGCGCAAGGCGATCGCGCGGAGCCCTGGAGATCGATCCTTCGACCGCACGAGTGGCCCTCGAGCGCGCATTTTCCGCAGGTTCTCCCGCCGGTGCCGATGCTGCGATCCTAACGAAGAAAGCTCCACGGTCACACCCTGGACTAAGCAGGAATTACCCTACCGACGCTGCTTCGGGCCCGATTGGTCTACGATCCATCGTAAGCTAAAAGAGCGCACGCCCAGAAGGGGGTGCGTGACGCAGCTTCTCTCCAGATCGATGCCTCGACGTCCGAGCGACGTTATCCGGGAACGGTGGACGAAATCACTTTCGACGGCAACTGATATATTAATCGACGCCGTGTCGGCAAGATGATCGCCCTGGTCCGATTTGTTTGCTCCCACTCGACCACCGCATCGGCGCTATGTTGCGCGAGCTGCGGTGCTGCGGGCTCGTGCCCGCCACTACCGCGCACTTAGTCGATTCCTTACAAGTCATGAACAAACGTGCATGGCTTGAACGCGCGCAGCGAGCCGTCGACGTCGGCTCGGCTTAACTTCCAAGCTCGTGCGAAAACGAGCTCGTTCACGGCGAAACACAGTAACAGACGAATTGTTTCTTCTACGTTCCCTTAGCAAATCTATTGGACCAGATCCACCACTTCTTCGTGCAGGCTGCTCACATCATCTTCGGTGATCTTGTCGAACCGTTGCAGCTGCACGCAGCCTACTTCGGGCGAGCGCACAATACGCCCGCTCGAGAACTAGGCCACGTTCCTCTCGACGACGCACCAGCCTGGGACGGCGTCTACGGCGAACTCCTGACCGAGGTCTATGACCTATGGAAGGACCACGATGGAACCTCGGACACCTTCCCCAAATGTGCCTCAGTTTGACTGAGCTGCTTTTCCGCTTTGCGAGAGCCACGCTTATCAACTCGCCGCCCCAGACGCGATCGGTGTCGTGGCACGCGCCGTCGATGAGCTAAATCGTCGGTTCCAGCAGACGCTAAGATAGCCTCCAGTATCACAGCAGTTTGCATGAGACTTACTCACTGATCTTCCCCCAAAAAAATGGACAGGGTTAAGCTGCTTTTAGCTCCATCTCGATCGGGCTGATATATCCGATGGCTGAGTGGCGCCTGGTCCGGTTGTACAACGACGTTTGAGAACGCCCACAGGACCGTTCTTCGCGAGGTTCTTTATCGGCATCATCCCTGGTTTAGTCGCCGAGTTTGCGTTTATGGGGCGGTCGACAAGGCTGACGATGTCGTTTTTCGCTGCACCCTGGACGGATCGCAAGCAGACCGTTGGCTGGAAGTTCCAGCATGGATGTTCGACCGGACGGCCTGCCCTGACGCCGAGCTTCTGACAGTTCGGCCGTTTGTTAGCATCGATGCACTTGCGGCGCTCGCTGCGCTTCTCGATCTGGCGTTGAAGGATCGAACGCCATCAGCTGCCCCGCTTTCTGGCGCATCCAGAGGCTCTCACGACCAGAATCGGGGAGCGACTCATGTCACGCGAGACGGCAATGCCAGGGAGCGGATACCGACACAATCGACAACCGCGGTTGCAGCAGCAGATAAATCTGTTCGGGAGCGGCTTGTCGAACGGCGCCCTCGGCGCGCCGGCATGGTCGGAGCTGCCGGCGGAAGCGCGGACGGCCCTCACAAGCCTGATGACGCAGTTGATCCTCGACCATGCTGCGATGACAGCGACGCCGCCCGCGAAGGGGGTCGATCATGATCTCTGACAAGGTCAGGCCTCATCATCTGGAGCGTAAGGCGATTCTTTACGTGCGCCAATCCTCAGCACATCAGGTGTTGCACAATCGCGAGAGCAGCGCATTGCAACGCCATGCGGGACCGGCTGACGGCACTCGGGTGGTCAGAGATCGGAGTGATCGATGATGATCTCGGTCGTTCAGCCGCCGGCGACGTGCAACGCGCCGGTTTCGAGCGAATGGTAGCGGAGGTTTGCCTCGGTAAGGTTGGTGCGGTTTGCGCCCGCGAGGTCTCGCGCTTCGCCCGCAACAGCCGGGATTGGCAGCAACTCATCGAGATGTGCCGCGTGGTCGATACCGTTCTGGTCGATCAGGAGACTATCTATGCGCCAAGGCACGGCAACGACCGCCTGCTGCTCGGGCTCAAGGGCAGCCTCAACGAGTACGAACTGGATTTGTTGCGCCAACGCTCGCTCTCAGCCCGCTACGAGAAGGCGCGCCGGGGCGAGTTGGTTGTGGCGGCGCCCGTCGGCTTCGTGAAGGCCGGCGACCATTATGAGAAAGATCCGGATCGGCGTGTCCAGGAAGCGATCAAGCTGGTGTTCGACAAGGTCGAGGAACTGGGCAGCGCGCGACAGGCGCTCTGCTGGCTCCACGAGTACAATCTCGATCTACCAGTGAAGCAGTCCAACGGCGACACAGCCTGGCGGCGACCGAGTTACTCCGCCATCCACCGGATCATTGAGAACCCGGTCTACGGCGGCGCCTATGCCTATGGTAAGACGGCTGTGGCGGCGGGATACAGCGCCGGGGGCGTGAGCGTGAAGATCCGCCGCAAGACACGGAACGAATGGCTGGCGCTGAAGCCCAACACCCACGACGGGTATGTGAGCTGGGAGAGGTTCGAGGCGATCCGCACCATGGTCAGCAGCAACGTTCCCACCGGTCGGCATCACGGCGCACCCAAGCATGGTGACGCGCTGCTGGCCGGTCTGATCCGGTGCAAGCGCTGCGGCCGCAAGCTCACACTCCTGTACTCCGGCATGAAGCACCATATCCCACGCTACAGCTGCAGCCGCGCCTGGATGGACAATGGCGGTCCTCACTGCATCGCCTTCGGCGGATTGCGTGTCGATGATGCAATCGAGGAAGCACTGCTTGGCGTCGTCGGTCCGGGCGCTATCGCCGCAGCAACCGCTGCCGCCGAAGGAGCCAGGGAACGGCGGGATCAGGTGCGCGATGCGCTCAGTCGCGATCTGGAAGCGGCGCGCTATGCCGCCGACCGGGCTTTCCGGCAATACGATGCCGCCGACCCCGCGAACCGGTTGGTGGCGAGTGAGCTGGAAGCGCGCTGGAACAGGGCACTCGCTCACGCGGCGGAGGTCGAGGGCAAGATCGCCATGCATGATGCGGCCACGCCCGCCCCCATTGCTGATCCAGCTTCGCTCGGCGTACTGGCCTCGAACCTCAAAACGGTCTGGGATGCGCCGACGACGGATGCTCGTCTCAAGAAGCGCATTGTACGCACCCTCGTCCATGAGGTCGTGGCCGATATAGACGACGCGGCGTCCGAGATCGTTCTCATCGTCCACTGGGTGGGTGGCGCTCACAGCGAGTTGCGCTTGCCCAAGCGCCGGCGCGGACAGCGCAACAGCACTTCCGCCGATATTATCCAAGCCGTGCGTCAACTGGTGCTGATCGCCAGCGACGATCTGATTGCCGGCCTCCTCAACCGAAACAGCCTCAAGACGGGCAACGGCAATCGCTGGACCCGCGAGCGCGTCACATCAATGCGCTCGAGCTACCACCTCCCGGTGTTCAAGCCCGCCGATGACGGGATCGAACCCTGGCTCAACCTTAGCAACGCCGCAAAGCTCCAAAGCTCCTGAAGGTCGCGCCCAAGACGCTCCGGCTCGCCGCTGAAGCCGGCGAGATCGCAGCCATCCATCCGCTATCGGACGGCCCGTGGATCTTTGCTCGCGCCTCGCTGATAACAGCTGCCGCTCAATCTATCGCCGAAGGAGCGCGACAGAACCCAAGATACCCCACAGGACCGCATCCCGATCAGCAAACTCTCTTCTCTTCAACAACATAGACAGATGGGTGTTCTGATGCGCGGTTGTAGAAGCCTTCGATGTAGGCAAAGATATCACATGTGGCCTCCTGCCGTGTTGCATAGTGCCTGTGATGGACGAGTTCAGTTTTGAGCGTGTGGAAAAAGCTCTCCATCGGAGCGTTGTCATAGCAATCGGCCCTGCGGCTCATCGAGGCCCGGAATCCGGCGGACTGCATCACCTTGCGATACTCCGCCGAGGCGTATTGAACGCCACGATCTGAATGGTGGACCAGGCCGGTGCCAGGCCGTTGTGTTGCAATGGCCATCGCTAAGGCCGCCAAGGGCAGCTCGGCGCGCAAATGATCCGCCATCGCCCAGCCGACGATCCTGCGGCTGTAGAGGTCCATGACCGCGGCCAGATAAAGCCAGCCCTGATCGGTCTCGACGTAGGTGATGTCGGCGAGCCAGATTCGGTTCGACGCGGTGGCCATAAAGTTACGCTCGAGCAGGTTCGGGGCGATCGGGAAGTCATGACGGCTGTCGGTGGTGCGCACCCGGCGTGGCCGCGCCATGATGGCCCTGATACCGTGATGCCGCATCAACCGCTCGATGCGACCGCGGCTCGCCCCGCGGCTCTGGGCCTTCAACTCGACATGGATGCGCGGGCTGCCATAACGACCGCGGGCGTCGCGATGGACCCGCCTGATGTCGTCGACGAGGTCACGATTGGCCGCAGATCGTTGACTCTCCGGGCGCGAGCGGCAGGCATAATAGCCGGCCGGCGAGACGCCGAGCACGTCGCACAGGAGCGTTACCGGATAATCGGCGCGACGATCTTCGATGAAGCGGAACCTCATGTCCGCGTTCCAGCAAAGATCGCGATCGACTTCCTAAGAAACAGCCGGATTGGCGTCGCCGGGAATGGCCTGCAACACGAAGCCCAGCGATTTCGCGCGGCGCTGTAGATTGGCGAGGACGCGGTTGCGGTATTGCTGCTCATATTGGTCGGCACCAGGATCCCTGTAGCTCATGCCGTGGCGGAGGGTGTTGTAGAATAAAACTGCGATCTTGCGGGCGGTCGCTGTCACCGCCTTCGACTTGCCCGCACGTGACGACAGTCGGCGATAGAATGCTCCGAGCGCCGTATCGCTCCGCCCCACGGTTGTGGCTGCCAACCGCAACAGTGCGGCTGCCCGACTGGACGATCTCCGTGTGCGCGAGGACAACACCTTACCGCCGGAGATTTTGTTGCCTGGTGCAAGGCAGAGCCAGGAAGTGAAGTGCTTGGCGCTCGGCCATGCCCTCAGATCGGTGCCACACTCACCGACGAGCTTCAATGCCAGTGATGGACCCAACCCATGGATCTCAGTCAGATCGACGCCGACCACACCATACAGCGCGGTCCTGACATCGAAGGTGGGCGTGTTGACCTGTTTGGTCTTGATGCGTGGCTTGGATAGCTTTCCGACCGGTTTTGCGCCTTTATTGCTCAGTGCCGCGATCGCATGCACCCATGGACCACGTTTTTTAACGGGGATCTTTGCCTCCAATAATCGGACGGCCGCTACCCTCCCAGCGGCAGAGGATAGCACGAGGCTGTTTCTACGCCGCATAGGCGCGCCACGGTGCTGGACAGTTTTTAAAATGTCGCGCTCCATGCGCAGCCGCTCGTTCTCTCGCTGCAAACGCGCGATCTCTGCCGCGTGGTCCGCCGACGGCTGCAGCCGGCCCCCTCGCTGCTCCACCCACCGCCGCAGCACGGAATCGCGCAGCCCAAGCTCCTTGGCCACCGATCCGACCGAGCGCCCGCTCGATGCTACGAGATCGACCGCTTGCCGCTTGTAGTCATCCGTAAACGACCGACGTTGACGTCCTTCCATCCGACACCTCCTGGCTCTTCGAGCCTACTACAGGTGTCCATCAATTCGGAGGAGGTTCACACCGAGACATGCAACGTGAAGCCTTACTGGTGGATTGTGCGTCACTCGAATGGGTGAACGTGAGTCGCGAGCTAAAGGAATTGATTGAGCATGCCGATGGGTCATGCAACCCTCCATACCGTAGGGCGCCCGAACGCACCATCAAGATCAATATCGAGCAACAAGGGGCTAGCCGAAGGGCCGCGAACGTGGCGCCGCCAACTTACCAACAACCTTGTCAGCCAACAGGAACGGGCGGTTCCCCGGACAATCCTAAAGGCTTACTGCGTTCACCTGCGAAACCCACGTGGACATCGCCAATCGGGCAAGTGTGTTGGCCACGCTCAACTGTAAATTCGCTGTGCTTTCGACTGTCCCTCCACTTGACGACACACATCACTGGAGCCAGTGCCCACCATCTCGAAGGATGTCACGACTACAAAGAAGGTCGAGGCTCTGCCTCGAAACACCGAGCATGCATTCATCCCCCAGTGCGGTCTGGCCCCGACTTTACTTCGATCGTCGCCAACGATCTGGCATCGCGCTTCGATCGCCTCGATCGTGTACGCATGCGCGTCGGTACGACGCCGCAGTATTCCTTCAACTTACTCAACTATAACTGACCTGACCTGGAGCATCGAGGGTCTGATCAACGAATACATGGAGCCATACGAAGCTATCGTGGAGGGCAGAGCGGTGAATGTGCGAGCCATGGAAGAGCGGGAGAGGCTTTCGTTCGACGGCGTGACCTATGACGCTTTCAGTACCTCCGGCCCCTTGGCACGTTGGCAAGGACACTGGAGGGTAAGGTACGCACCATGGACTACCGCACCATTCGTTATCCCGGCCATCAGATGATCATTAAGGCGCTGCTGTCTGTTCGAAAACACACTACCCGCAACGATGCAGAATGTTGTCGTCATCTTCGTCACAGTCTAGGGCTCGCGGTACGAGCGCTATGTACAGGAAAGCTATGCAAAAGACCTATGCTGGAGTTATTGCGGGGCGCAAACTGAGCGCCATTCAGACCACGACCGCGGCGGTGCAGGAGGCTGTCAACAAAAAAGGGCTTTGTCCAACAGACGGAGATCGTTTTGTCGGACTTCCTCAGCAATCGGTTTGGTCCAGATTTACAATCCGGACGGCGTCGGCTAGGCGAGTCTCGATGAGGCATTCGCGTGCCGTCAGCTCCGTTACGGATGGAGCCACTAAATGTCTCGGCGCTTCCGCTTTGTTTCCGCAGCAGCGGCCAAAGAGCTACTCAGTCTCAGTAGGTGCCCGCTTTTCCTATTTGCCTTGTACGATCGCTTTAAAAGGCTTCTACGGAGAACGCCGTACTCGACCGTGATGACGCACCGTTGGTGGACTAGCGATACCGGCATCTTTGCCGCTGTGCAGAAGGCCGTCCGAAACCGCGGCGTCCTAAGATCAAATGCAACGAGCTCTGTAGATCGAGCAGGTCTCGATCCAGATGCTTCGGGACACCGTCGTCGAGGCGCTCCAACAGATCCGCCAGCTGCGCACGGGATCAAAACGGATGTGCCGCCGTGGGAACTTGTGCTCATACCGAAGAGTCAGCTTAAAAAAAGTGCTTCCGCCGGACAACCAGGATCGCTGCGACATCGCTCCGTAAAAGGAGACGCTGAAGGTGTCACCAAGGTGCGGGATTAGCGCAATGCTCCTGGTTTTTTCGATGGGAAGAGGATCAAAACCAACATGGCCTCCGCGGCTGGGAACGAGTTAGTAACGGCTCCAGGCATCGACGACCTTCGACCAGCCGGAGAAAACGACCACCACCGCAGCATTGTGCCACGATCGGTTCAGGGCGCGAGGGTCATCGATGGCCCCATCAATGGCGAGCGCGTTACACTCTATATCCGGAATGTGCTGGCGCACACCATGGCAAAAGACGAGATCGTCATTCTCGACAACCTCGACAGAAGGGCAATCCGATACTGGAGCGCATTTACTCTTCATCCCGCCCTACAGCCCCGGATCGATCCGATCGAGAAGGCCTTCGCCAAACTCAAACACCTAATCCGAGCGGCGGAGCCTCGCGGGGTCGAGGCGACCCGGCGGAGGTCGCCGAACTCCTCGATCTCTCCTCCAAACAGCACTGCTGCAAACTATCTCACTCAGCTATGTTTGCGTATAAGAACATCATGCTCTTAGACGACATTCGGGGACGGCGGCTCGACGACCGTGACACGAGCGATACTGCGCCGGCCATCGACGCTGACGGGCACCTCCCCCTCGACCATCGTACGATGAACGACACGGGGCTGGTCGCCGTAATCCATAACCGCATAATGCATCGTTGCGCGGTTGTCCCAGACAGCAACATCACCCTGCTTCCAACTCCAGCGCACAGTATTTTCCGGCACAATGATATGAGACTCAAATAGATCGAACAGCCTCTGGCCGTCATTTTTCCGGACGTCGATAAAACGTTGCCAATAGGAGCCGAGCAGTAGCGTGCGCTCGCCGCTCTCGGCGTGAACACGTACGACTGGATGTTCAGTCTCGAACCTCGCCCTAATAGTGGCATCATCATAAAGATTCTTATTGGCTTCGCTAGGGCGAGCAAATATGACCAAG
The DNA here is from genome assembly GCF_054063415.1 of Bradyrhizobium sp. USDA 4011. NCBI lineage: Bacteria > Pseudomonadati > Pseudomonadota > Alphaproteobacteria > Hyphomicrobiales > Nitrobacteraceae > Bradyrhizobium > Bradyrhizobium sp. USDA 4011. Next base: position 6,186,775 of record NZ_JBSSGG010000001.1, on the reverse strand, counting down.
CTGTGAACAGCCCAGAGGTCGTCGGCAAGCCGTCGCAGCGGCAGCGGCAAGTCCAGATATGCAGCTGCGGTGTTCGACCACACTGTGTCGCCGCCGAGTGACGGTATCACAACGCCCCGCAGCACCGAAATCTTGGGATAGGCATCTCGGCACGACCAATCCATGTGCCAAATGTCAGCCCGGAAAGGTGGGCGTGCGGAAGCAATCTCGAGGGTCGAGATCGTTCCCTTGTTAGCATCAAACGTCGGATTTGGCGCAAGCTTCCCAAATCGCGTAGCAAAGCGCTCCTGCTCGACGTCATCAAGATGCCCCTGGTCGCGGAAGAAGATGACCTTGTGCTCAAGCAGCAGGCTGTTTATCGTAGCTATGGTCTGGTCCGGTAGATCACCCGATAGCTTGATGTTCCTGATTTCAGCCCCAATACGCGGCGCGCGTTTGACGACATCAGTACGCGAAATGACATTGCTCTCACTCATTATGGCAATTCTCCAAGATTGCGGTTTCCTTTTCGCCGGACAAAGCTATCTGTTGTGAAACGAAAACCATTGAAAGGGATTGTCGACATCACGTTTGGGCCTTACGCGACTAGTTAGCGCTTAATTCATGTTGCCTCGCGTTCGCTAATGACTAATGTTACATGTCTCCATCGCCATCACACCTACCTCTCCTAGTGGGCCGATCGATACCTGCGCCGTCAGAAACTGGAAGATCGCCTCGATCTATGGACCACGCGCGCGTTACAAGGAGAATGAACAGAGGATCTATCCACCTTCAATTTGAGGCTGTCGCCTCGAATGATCATCGATATTCGCCCACTTCTATTCTCGACAACTGACCGCCCCTAGAATGACCATGGGGCGAGCCAGGCTTCAGGAGTAGGGTAAATGGTATGAGCTCTCACGTCCGCGGTGATCAGCGTGTGCCTGCGTAGGATAAGCATCCAATACCGGCGCAAGGCCTCGACGGCCGCTGGGATCTCGGCGTAGGCGTTACGACTGCCTTGCGGTGATCCGAGCGGCGGACGGCTCTGATCATCGCGACTATGCAGCAGGATGGGCTGCAGCAGGCCGTGATTGACGTTGCCGGCGTCCAGCAACGGCAACCACGCCGACAGGCGAGCTGTATCGCAGCATAGAAGCCCTCACGGGCGCGGATCGATATCGCCATTGACTTCGCGCCGATGTATCGGCTCGAACCGGTCGAGAGGGCATTGCTGATGTCGTTGCGTCGCAGCGCGACGGCCGATATTGCGGCGAACTCCGGCGTGCCATCATAATTGAAAGCGTCGGCTTCGATCGCGAGCAGCGGGCAGATCCAGTCGAGCGGGCTAATCGACACCGGTCCGGCTACGATCGCGGCGGCATACCGTCGAGGGAATGCTGGTGGCGGCAGGATGCCCATCGACGCGAGCCAGGAGCCATCCCTCAAGCTCCGCAAGTGTCATCGCGGCTGACGCCATCAACGATGCTGCTTTAGGGCGACGCGCGCGCTCATGCAGCAGCCTGTGCGGTGCGATGGCGCGCCGCCTTCCAGTTCCCAGGTGAGCAGCTCGCGCAGCTGATGGCTCTTGGTTCGCCCGGACACGATGCGCTCCAGCACATCGGTCAGGTAGGCCTCCGGGTCGAGTTCCTGTGTTCACGAGTGAAGCCAGGATCGCCCAGCCCTCGGCGCCGCCTTCACTTTCGCTGAACAATGAGTTGCGTCTTCCCATGACAATCTGGCGCATGGAGCGCTCGACTGTGTTGCTGTCCACCTCGACACGGCCGTCGCAGAAAAACAGCGTCAACCCGTCCCAGTGATCGAGTGCGTAGTTGATGGCCTTCGCCAGCTTCGATTGGGAGAAGAGCTGGCCGACCATTGCGGTCAGGCGCGTCCTGAGCGCCCTATCAATGGAGCGGAGCTGGTGCGGCGGGTGGCCTACCGCTGCACCGCACTGCTGGCGCGGATCTCCCTTCGACGGCATAGACTGTCTGCAGGCGTTCGCTCACCTCGCGCGCGCGACTGCGTCGTTTTGAACACCTCGACGAATTTGCGTCGGGCGTGGACAAGACAAAAGGCGAGCTGGATTGCACCGCCATGGTCACGCGCCAGCGCATTGAAGGCGGCATAGCCGATGGAGTGGACGCCCCCCGACGGCATCGATTGTGCCAAAGTGTGGGTGTTTCAACCCAGCAAGGAGGGCATCCGTGGACGAGGTTAGCATCATTGGTTTGGATTTGGCGAAGAACGTGTTCCAGCTCCACGGCGCGGGGCAGGATGGGAGGACCGTTCTGCGCAAGAAGCTCAACCGCAGCAGATTGCTCGAGTTCTTCGTCAAGTTACCGAGGTGTGTGGTCGCGATGGAGGCCTGCGCCAGCGCCCATTATTGGGGACGGGAGATCGGTAAAATTGGTCACGATGTCCGGCTGATCCATCCCTCCTACGTGAAGCCCTTCGTTAAGCGTCAAAAGAACGATGCAGCGGATGCGGAGGCGATCGCCGAAGCCGCGTCTCGACCAACGATGCGCTTTGTCGGCGTCAAGAGCGCCGAGAAGCAAGCCTCTTCTATGGCGTTCAAGGTTCGCGATCTCTTGGTTCGACAGCGCACACAGGCGATTAATGCTTTGCGCGGACATCTTGCGGAATACGGTTTGATCGTGGCCCAGGGCGTCAGACATATCCCCCGATTGCATGAGCTCCTGGCAACATATTCGGACCTGCCCGACCTTGCCCGCGGCCTTTGCCAGAATCTCTTGAAGCACGTGGAATCTCTGTCGGAGCAGATAGCCGAGCTGGAGAAGGGACTGCGGGTACGGGCTAGACAGGACGAGGTGGCCGCTCGCTTAATGACCATTCCGGGGATCGGCGCAATCTGCGCCACAGCGATAGAGGCCTTGTCGCCGTCGGCGGAGACCTTTTCCAAGGGGCGGGATTTTGCGGCCTGGACTGGTCTCACGCCCAAACAAGAGTTCCTCTGGAGGCAAGGATAGGCTGGGCAAAATCTCCAGGATGGGCCGGCGAGATCTCCGGCGCCTCCTTGTGCTTGGTGCGACCGCCGTCGTGCGATGGGCAAGACGCTACGGATCGCCAGCACGATCCTGGCTGGCGAGAATGCTCTTGAAGAAGCCGCCAAAGCTGATTGCGGTCGCTCTGGCGAACAAAATGGCGCGCATCGCCTGGGCCTTGATGGTTCGCGGTGGCGCCTACCAAGCTCCAGCGTCTGGCGCGGCGTAACGCAAAGCCAGACGCCGGGAGACGTCGGGAATGTGGTAAAGTCGAACGGAGGTTATGGGCAATCGGTCAGGGACCGGGATTGGAAGAATCAAAAGGTGGATGAGTGCCAGCGAGCACGCGTAGCCGAATTGGATCCAATCCACGTATTCCATAAGGGCCCGCGACGTGTCGAGGTCGCATCACGAGGCCGGACACACGTCAGCACCCGACCACATGCCTGTTCCAAAGTTATATTTTGCTTGCATTTACTGGGCGTCCACACACATCCACTTGCAGAACGCCGGAAAAGCCCATCAATTGTCCGGCGATCTCCTCCGTGCCGCGGCCGTAGGCAACCGCCTGCGCCGAGGGCCCGCCCCATGGCCGGTCATCCATGGCATGCGCGCAGAAATGGCAGATTGCGGGTGCGATGTCGCCCGGGTTGGCTGAATGCCGCCACGTTCTGTCGGTTGTCCGCTCCGCTACACAAGCTCATTTGCCATTCACTCACTTTCGCTCGCAGCTCAAATCGCTGAAGGCAAACAAACGCAGTTCTCTCTTCGGCTTCGATCAACCAGTGGCACGAGTTTTGAACTCACTTGCAAGCCGCGAGGGCCGCACACCAGGGGTTGCACGTGAGATGCGACGCACCCCAGCAAATCATCAACATGATGGAGAGAAAAGATGCAAGTTGATAAGAGGCCGTCTTTTGGAAGCTTTTCCGACGCAGCAGAGTACTATCCGGCGTTCCCGGCCTATTCACGGCGACTGCTTCAGATGCTTGCTGACCAGGTAAAACAAGTAACCGAGAGCCCGATATTCGGCGATATCGGCGCGGGCACGGGCGCGATCGCTTATGCTCTAGCTGATATGGGGCTTTCGGGTTATGCAGTCGAACCTGAGAGCCAGATGGTCGCAGTGGGGCAGAGGCTTAGTCCAAACTATCCAGCCGTATCATGGATTAATACGCCCGGAGAGCGCACGGGCCTAGCTGACGGTTCGCTAGATTGGGTTTGCTATGGCACATCATTCCATTTGACGAACGCGAGGGAGGCGCTTCGCGAAAGCATGCGGCTCTTAAAGCCTCGCGGGTTCTTCACAATCGCAACCTTCTTTGCAGATCTTGAAACTGACCCCTTCCAACTAGAAATCGAAAACCGGATACGCGACATGGCACCGGCTTTACGCCGGGCGCTTACTCAACTCCTCGGTCAGATGGGAACATACGCGGCGCTTCTCAACCAATATCCCGGTCTGGGTAACTGCATTTCACTCGCTACCAGCGAAGCGATACCCATGAGCGAGGAGCGGTTTGTCAAGTTTTGGTCTGGGAGGCACGATATTCCGAGCCAGGTCGCTCCAGAGGATTGGAATTCGATATTACAAATGATCAGGGATACGTTCCGAAGACGGCAGCCGGCGAGCCTACGATTTCGCACTTCCGCATGGCATGCTCAACGAGGTGAGGTAATTGCCATTACCTCTAGATGATCATCCACCCCAGCCCCAAGTGCTCGGCTATTCTCATGGATCGGACAGCGAATAATGCGAAACTCCTAATATCTTGTGCTTCGGTCACCGCATTTTGGGACCTTGCGGTAGCTGCCGATGCAGACCAGAAGGAGCTAGGGTGCAATCGCCCCTCCAGTCCCCTAGTCTTACTGAGTCAGAGTGTCGCGGCCCTTGTCGACAGGAATCATATATTTGAGAAGACTCACTTTTCGGCATGCGGGGGCTGAGATGAGTCTGACAAAATCGGGAGACGTAGCGTCGCGGTTTTCGGCATATATTGAGGGCCTTGCGAGTGTGATCGGCCATGCGGGACGCGCCAAACCGCTGCGCGACTACTGTACCGGGCTGATGATGCCTTGCGATCGCAAGAGCGTCGAGCCGATGGCGGCGATCACGGCACCTGAGCGGACAGCAGCGCAACATCAGTCGTTGTTGCATTTTGTCGGTCAAGGTGACTGGTCGGACCAGCAAGTGTTGGCCAAGGTCCGTGAGTTGGTGCTGCCGGGCATCGAACGCTGCGGGCCGATCGAAGCGTGGATCATTGATGATACGGGCTTTCCCAAGAAGGGGCGGCATTCGATCGGCGTTGCGCCGCAATATTGCGGCCAGTTGGGCAAGCAAGACAATTGTCAGGTGGCCGTATCTCTTTCGCTTGCGAACCATCATGCGAGCTTGCCGGTGGCCTATCGGCTCTATCTCCCAAAGGAGAGTGGGTGACGGACCGTACACGTCGGCGCAAAGCCGGAGTCCCCAAGGAAATCACCTTCAAGACCAAGCCGGCAATTGCACTTGATCATTTGCGCTGGGCCTGTGCGGTGGGCTTGCCACGCGGCGTGGTCCTGATGGACGCCGGCTACGGCACCGACACCGCTCTGCGTGGGAGTATTACCGAACTGGGCCTGAGCTACGTGGCCGGCATCTTGCCACAACCTCGGTATGGGCGCCCGGAACCGGACCGAGGCCGCCGAAGGCATGGTCGGGGAACGGACGACCTCCGAAACTGCTACGGCATGACAGCAAACACCGACCGATTTCGGTCAAGAAGCTTGCGATCGGTCTGCCAGCGCATGCTTGGCACAAGATCACGTGGCGTGAGGGTACGGCAGAACCGTTGTCTTCGCGGTTTGCCCGTGTGCGCGTCCGTCCGGCACATCGAGATTACTGGCTCGCCGAAAGCCGGCCCGAGGAATGGCTGCTGATCGAGTGGCCAGAGGGCGAGGCAGCACCAACCAAATATTGGTTTTCAACGCTTGCGGCCAACATTGGATGTAAGCGCTTAGCCGCGACCCCATTGATGCTGCCTTGACGTTTTGCGGAATCGCCATGGCATGAGGTCTTCGATTCTGCTCTGGGAATGGCCGGCGATGATCGCCTCGAGTGTTTGGGCGATGTAGGCGACGGGGTTCACGTCGTTGAGCTTGCAGGTGGCAACGATCGACGCAAGCAAGGCCCAATTTTCGGCCCCGACCTCATGACCAGCGAAGAGCGCATTTTTTCTGGTCAAGCAGATCGGCCGGATCGCGTTTTCGACCGGATTGGTGTCGAGCTCGAGACGCCCGTCATCGAGGACGCGCGTCAGTCCGGGCCAATGATTGAGCGCGTAGCGGATGTCCTGGGCGAGCGTCGAGCCGCTCGAGATCATCGACAGCTGTTTCTCGAACCACGGCTTCAACGCGGCGACGATGGGCAGCGAATGCTCCTTGCGCGCGGCCAACCGGATGTCCGGCGATAGGCCGCGGACCGTGGCCTCGATGGCGTAAAGCTGTGCGATCTGCCGGACTGCAGCCTCGGCGATCGGCGACTTGCTGTTGCGCGCCAATTTGACCAGGCGCCGGCGCAGATGGCTCCAGCAATGCACGAGCGTCCACGGCCCTTGTGGTCGAGCCAGCTCCCAGAGCCGGTCATAGCCGTCGTATCCGTCGCATTGCAGGAAGCGCCCGTTAAAGCCCGCCAGGAACTGTTCGGCAAAAGCGCCGCTGCGTCCGGATGCATAGCGGAACAGCACGATCGGCGGACTTGGGCCGCTATGGCCGCGATCGTCGGAAGCGATCGCCCAGAAGTAGCCTTTCTTCGTCTCGCCGCGCCCGGGATCGAGCACCGGCGCCGTGGTCTCGTCCATGAACAGACGATCCGCCGTGGCCAGATGGCGGCGCATATGATCGCCGACGGGCTGGAGATGGAAGCAGGCGCGGCCTGACCAGTTGCCCAGCGTCGCCCGATCGAGCCGGATCCCTTGTCGCGCATAGATCCCGGCCTGACGGTAAAACGGCGTATGGTCGCCGAACTTGGAGACGATCACGTGCGCAATGGCCGCCTCGGTCGGCAGCCCGCCGGGCACGACATGCTCCGGCGCGTGTGCCTGCACGACAGCGCCCGAGCAGCGACGGCAGACGTATTTCGGACGGCGCGTGACCAACACCCGCCATTGCGCCGGGATCACGTCGAGGCGTTTGCTGACGTCCTCGCCGATCTTCGTCATGGCGCCGCAGCCGCACGGACAGAGCGTGCTCGCAGGCTCAATGATCCGCTCCACCTGCGGCAAATGAGCAGGCAGGCAACCCCGATTGCGATGACGGTCTTGATCCGATCCGGCGGGCGATCGCCCCCTGATGATCGCCGCCGCCTTCTCCTGCGCCGCGTCCAGGACGCCTTGCGCGATCTCCACGTCTTCGAGCGGCAAATGATATTGATCTGGCCGCAGCTTCTCGGACTTCGCTCCGAACTTCTCCCGGCGTAGTTCGCCGAGAATGACCTCCAACCGACGCCGCGCCTCTTCCGACGTCGCCAGCGCCGCCTGATGCTCGCTCAACGCCGCCTGCGTTTCCGCCAAAAGCGCCTTCAGGCGTTCGTTCTCGTCGCGCAGCGTCGCGGTGCTCATGCGCTATGTCGAACACATCTCCGCCGCCGGCGCCATGCGCAACTCGGCTCCGAGTGATTCTGCCGCAGTTATCCAGCGGCCTGTGGACGCCGCGCTTCCTCCGGGCGGACCAACCTCCAATCCAAGCCTTCGAACAACGCCGCGAACATCGCCGGCGATATCCGCATCACGCCGTCCGCAATCTTTGGCCATACGAACTTGCAGCCCTCGAGGCGTTTGTGCACCAACACCAGGCCGGTTCGATCCCACACCAGAATCTTGATCCGGTCCGCCCGTTTCGACCGGAACACGAAGGCCGCGCCGCTGAACGGGTCGAGACCGAGCATCTCCTGCACCTTCGCAGCAAGCCCATCGTGGCCACAGCGGAAGTCGACAGGCCGCGTCGCGATGTAAATCTTCAGCTCGGCGCCGGGTGCAATCATCGTGACGCCCGCACCGCGCGGATCACCCGAGACAGCTGCTCCCCATCTATCGACGCGTCCGTCCGCACCACGACGTCGCCGATCGCAATCTCGAGCTTGACCCGCCGGAACGTGACGCTCCTCTAACGGCCCTTCAACCAGCGGCGCGAACGGTGGCCGCGGAGCTTCCGCAGACGGCATTTCGCCTCGCTGTCGAAAGCGTCGTCGCCAATCGTAAACCTGCCAGCGCGTTGCCCCGTGCTTGCGCGCTACCTCCGACACCTGAGCGCCGGGCAGCAGACTCTCGGCGGCGATCCGCGCCCTTTCAGCCTCCGAACGCACACGACGCCCCGACGGTCCTTCAAGCACTTCAAGCCGGCTGACCGCCCCAACCGACGAGCCGTCCAAATGGACGTCTTTTTTGCCGTCCAATCCCATCCAAAACCTCCGTCCGAGCCGGCTTCTTCGCACATTTAATCTAACCCTGAAGCCAGGGTACTGCCTTCGCGCTTACCATTGGATTTCGTCAGCTGGTCGATATTGCCAAGCTGCGCTGGCGCATCGAGCGCGACTACCACGAACTCAAACAGGAGGTTGGCCTTGGTCACTTCGAGGGACGAAGCTGGCGTGGCTTCCACCACCACGCAACATTGTGCATTGCCGCCTACGGTTTTCTAGAGCATTTTCCGACCGGAAAGAATCGGGTGGGGATTCCCAAAACGGCGCGAGTCAGATTCAAGCTGCATGCTGGCGGGGAGGCCAGCATGTATGGCCAGGCCGCTTTCGGTTGATCTTCGCCAAAGGGTGGTAGCCGCGATTGACGGTGGCATGTCCTGTCGACAGGCTGCTGAGCGCTTTGGTGTCAGCGCGGCCAGTGCGATCCGCTGGCGCGGTCGCCTCAAGAAAGTCGGCGACATCGTTCCTAAACGCCAGGGCGGTGACCGCAAATCGCAGCGCATCGAAGCGCATTCGCAATTGATTCTGGAGGCGGTGACAGAGCTGGTCCCGGTTGTCTGAACAGAATCTCCGCGTCGATAAGTGGAGGCTCTGCCGGGGTTAGGCCGCCATGCGGATTGGCAGCGGGTTGAAGTAGGCTTGATCCGGTGTGCCGCCGTCAAGGCTCGAATGTGGACGTCGGGCATTGTAAAAGTCCAGGTATCGGCCGATCGAGGCGCGGGCGTCGGACACGCTGTCGTAGGCCCGCAGATAAACCTCCTCGTATTTGACGCTGCGCCACAATCGCTCAACGAACACGTTGTCCCGCCAAGCTCCTTTACCGTCCATGCTGATGGCGATGCCGTTGCTGGCGAGCACGCCGGTGAAGGCCGAGCCGGTGAACTGCGAGCCCTGATCCGTGTTGAAGATTTCAGGCCTGCCGTGACGCGCCAAAGCGTCCTCCAGTGTCTCGACACAGAACGCCGCCTCCATCGTGATCGAGAGCCGCCACGACAGAACCCGGCGGGTCGCCCAGTCCAGCACGACAGCGAGATACACGAAGCCGCGCGCCATCGGGATGTAGGTGATATCCATTGCCCAGACCCGGTTCGGGCGCGTGATCTCCACGCCGCGCAGCAGATACGGATAGATCTTGTGCCCGGGCTCAGGGTGGTGGTGCGCGGACGACGGTACAGCGCCTCTATCCCCATCCGCCGCATGAGCGTTTTGACATGCCGGCGGCCGACCTTGCACCCCTCGGCAGCCAGCGGGCCTCGCAACATTCGCGAACCGGCGAAAGGGAACTCCAGATGCAGCCGATCAAGCCGTCGCATTGTCGCGAGATCGTCGGGCGACACCGGGCGCGGCAGATAATAGACGCTGCTACGGCTGATCTTCAAAACTTCCGCCTGCCTGGTGATCGACAGATCGTGCTCACGGTCGATCATCGCTTTGCGCTCAGCAATCCCGCCTTGGTGAGCGCTCCTTCTAAAAAACTATGCGCGGCGCTGCGCGCCCCCTGTGGGATAGAAACGGACCGGCGCTAGATTGCCGACCGGAAGGGAGCGGCCGATACGATTTTGGTGGCACGTGACCCCGTTAAAAAACCTGGTCCATGGGTTGTTGCGCACTTGAGAGTGGTGACGCCATCCAGCGATCCCGTTTAGGAATCTGACCAATAGCGCAGCACCAGCCCTTCCGCGACCGTCAGCAGGAGGATTAGAGATGAACGCCAAAAGATCGAAGTCGAGGAACGGTGGTAAGATGCCGATGGTGCACCCGAACGCGGCTGCCATCGACGTCGGAGCGACTATGCACATGGCTGCTGTGAGGGCAGATCGCGCACCGCAGCCAGTCCGCAGCTTCGGTACCTTCACGGCCGATCTGCATCGGCTGGTCGACTGGTTTACGGAATGCGGCGTCGAGACCGTCGTCATGGAATCGACCAGCGTCTACTGGATTCCGATTTTCGAGCTTCTCGATGCCCGGGGGTTTACCGTGTTTCTTGTCAATGCGCGCGATGCCAAGCACGTGCCGGGGCGCAAGACCGATGTCAGCGATGCGCAATGGCTGCAGCGGCTCCATTCATTCGGGTTGCTGCGGGCCAGCTTTCGGCCCAAAGGGAAGATTGCCGAGCTGCGAGCCTACGTGCGTCAGCGCGAGCGTCTGCTGGAGTACGCGGCCTCACACATCCAGCATATGCAGAAGGCCTTGACGGAGATGAATCTTCAGCTGCACCACGTTGTCGCCGACATCACCGGCGCGACCGGCCTGCGTATCATACGCGCGATCCTTGCCGGCGAGCGCGATCCGGAGGCGCTGGCGTGCTTGCGCCATTACAGTTGCCGCTCCAGCGCCGAGACGATCGCGAAGGCGCTCACCGGAAGCTATCGCGCCGAGCATCTGTTTGCGCTCGAGCAGGCACTTGCGCTTTACGACGCCTACCACGAGAAGGCATCCGCCTGCGACGCCCGGATCGAAGCCGTGTTGAAAGAACTGAGCATCCATCGCGGTCATGGCCATGGATCAGCGCCGCGGGTCTCGCGGCGTCGGAATCGAACCGATCAGGCGAACGCTCCAGCTTTCGACGTCCGCGAGGCGCTGTTCGCGTTGCTCGGAAAGGACCTCACCGCGATCGACGGCCTCGGTCCTTACCTCTCGCTGAAGCTGATCGCTGAATGCGGCGACGACCTCTCCTCGTGGCCAAGTGCAAAGCATTTTACCTCCTGGCTGGGACTGGCGCCGAGCAACAAGGTCTCCGGCGGCAAAATGCTCTCGTCCCGAACGCGCCGATCCGGCGGCCGAGCGGCGGCACTTCTGCGCCTTGCTGCCGTGACCGTGGGTCGTACAGACACCGCGCTCGGCGCCTTTTATAGACGGCTCTCAGCGCGCATCGGCAAGGCCAAGGCCGTGACCGCCACGGCCCGGAAGATCGCAGTTCTGTTCTACAATGCTCTGCGATACGGAATGGACTATGTCGATCCCGGGGCCTCGTCCTACGAGACGTGTTACCGGACGCGAGTGGTCAACAATTTGCATCGGCGTGCCAAGGCATTCGGCTTTGTTCTCCAGCCCTTGGAGCCGAAAGTAGATGCTGCCGTTTCTTAGGAATCGTTCTCCAGCGTCAGTTCTCCGATCTTAGCGTGCAGCGACTTCACGTCGATCGCAGGCACGGCGGGCGCGGCGCTGCCAGGTCCAAAAACTCCGGAAGCTCCACCCTCCAGCTGGGCTTTCCATGCCGTAATCTGATTGGGGTGAACGTCAAAGTGCTCGGCCAGTTGAGCTATCGTTCGGTCGCCCTTGACAGCGGCCAGCGCCATCTTCGCCTTGAAAGCCGGTGTGTGGTTCCGGCGTGCGCGTTTCGTCATCGTCTCTCCTGATTCGCGGGACAATCTTGCCCGCCGTCAGGCAGAAACTCCACTTATCGCCCTGTTCAGATTTACGGAGCCGGCTCTGACAGCGAGGCCGGATATCACGCTTGCCGAGTTGCGAGAACTGTTGAAACGTCGTGGAATATCGACTGGCATCGCGTCGCTCTGGCGTTTTTTCCAGCGCAGAAAGATCACACTTAAAAAAAGACAGCGCACGCCGCCGAGCAACGGCGCGGCGATATAAATGCCGCACGTGAGGAGTGGTTCGAAGGGCAAATCGACCTTGACCCTGAGCGTCTCGTCTTCATCGACGAAACCAGCGCCAACACCAAAATGGCGCGGCGTTACGGGCGCTCGCCACGCGGCGAGCGATGTCGTGCAGCTATCCCACACGGACATTGGAAGACGACGACATTCACCGCTGGATTGCGCTCCGACGGTCTGATCGCGCCGCTTGTTCTGGACGGTCCAATGGATGGCGACGCTTTCCTGGCCTACGTCGAGCAATTGCTCGCCCCATCGCTGCGGCCGGGCGATACCGTTATCATGGACAACTTGCCCGCTCACAAGGTCCATGGCGTTCGAGAGGCCATCCAGGCGGTCGGAGCTAGCCTGCTCTATCTTCCGCCCTACAGTCCAGACTTCAACCCGATTGAAATGGCCTTCTCCAAACTGAAAGCGCTGTTGCGGGCCGCCGCAGCGCGCACCATGCTCGATCTCTGGCAAGCAATCGCCAACGCTCTCAAACGCTTCTCACCCGAGGAATGTCAAAATTATCTCGTCGCGGCTGGTTACGACGCAACGTGATCGGAAAACGCTCTAGTTTCCGAGCGAGAGACGATTCCCCCCTCAGAAGCAGCCTCCACCAAAATCTTCAAGGAAGCTGCTATTCCCGCAACCTATCGGCCGAGGGGATCCGCCATTGCGGCCTGAACGGCACGTTCCGAATTCGATTGCGACCGTCCGACGAAGATTGAGCGCTGCGCTCGTCGTCACACTATCTCGATGCCCTTGTTGCATCAGGGCAATCTCAAGTCAAAGTGGCTATCGAAATTTATGACGCAGTAAGACTAGGTGTCGCAACAGAATTTTTCATTGCGCAACATTGAGCTGCTCGGCAGGCTCGATAAGCGAGCATCATCCTATTCGTTCCGGTCGTCAGGATGGCCGAGATCAACGAACCACCCCCCCAGAAAACGCACGGCCGGCTCGTCCGGACCAGTAGCAGGCAATCGCTCCTCCACCTCCGCACGAAACTCCTCAGTGCTGTCCTGAGGATGGAATCCGATATGGCCGGCCAGCTGATTATCGATCATGCGGTGTCGATTGTTGGAAATGCCGAAGATAATCGAATGTGCCACCCGCGGAGCGGTCAGGCTCGCTTCAACAAGGCGAACACAATCGCCAAATGTTAGCATCGACCACAGCATTCTGCGGTCCGTAAACTTGTCGAACGACGAAAATATTCGGCAGCAGACCGTCTCGATACCGAATTTGTCCCAATACAGTCGCGAGAGATCCTCCACAAAGCATTTTGATACGCCATAGAGACTATCAGGCCGATGCGGCGCATCGGCGTCGATCTGATCCTCGATTTTATGATAGCCGATCGCGTGGACCGAGGACGCGTAGACAATGCGCTTGACCCCGTTGCGCCTTGCCCCCTCGTAGATGTGGTAGCTGCCGCGGATACTGGAATCGAGGATAGACTGCCAGCTCGTCTCAAGGGGAGCGCCTCCAAAATGGACGATAGCGTCGACACCTTCAGTCAGTTTCAGGACCGCATCGAAATCCGAGAGGTCGCAAATTACAACCTCTTCATTCGGCTGGATATCCTTGATCTCTACCCTGTCTGAAACGCGCACGCGGCGCGCCAGTGGTGCCAGACCCCTGCGCAATTGCGTTCCAAGTCGGCCGGCCCCGCCGGTGATCAGGATCGTGTCAAAACGCGGACTCATGTGGTGGCCTCGGAGGGATGCAGCGTGCCCACAGCGTTGGCGATGCGGGCCACAGCTTCGGTTAGGATCTCGTCGGACGTTGCCGTCGAGATACGGAAAAAGGGAGACAGGCCGTACGCCGAGCCGGGCACCGAACTCACATGCCCCTCGGCGAGCAGATAGTTCGATACAGCAGTGTCATCCAACAGTACATCGCCCTTCGGCGTGCGTTTATTGATCAGGCCGGCGCAGCCGATATACGCATAAAATGCGCCTTTCGGCGGCACGAGGGAGAGCCCGGGGATTCCGGCGATAGCTGACACGACGAGATTTCGCCGGCGTTCAAAGGCTACGCGAAATTCGGCCACGCAATGCTGCGGCCCTGTGAGCGCGGCGAGCGCTGCCGCTTGCATCGGAGCTGCGACAGACGTGCAGGATTGGCTCTGCACTGTATTCATCGCTTTCACCAAGAGAGACGGGCCGGCCGCGTATCCGACGCGCCAACCGGTCATTGCATATGCCTTAGCGACGCCGTTCACGATCAGGGTGCGGTCCTTCAGTTCGGGGCAAGCTTCCCCAAACGACACAAACTTTCGACCATCGAACAGAATGTGCTCGTAAATTTCATCGGAAAGGATCAGGACCTGCGGATGCCGCGCTAGGACCGCGCCAAGCGCTTGCAGTTCTTCCCTCGAATACACGGCGCCCGAAGGGTTGCCCGGCAGATTGAGAAAAAGCCATTTCGTACGATTGGTGATGGCCGCCTCGAGGACATCTGGCGTCAATCGAAATCCAGCCTCTGCTGAGCATTCGGCAATCACCGGCACACCGCCCAGCAGCTTCACCATCTCGGGGTAGGAAACGAAATACGGAGCGGGCAGCACAGCCTCGTCATCCTGCTCCAATGTGGCCATCAGCGCGTTGAAAATGACCTGCTTGGCGCCGTTGCCGACCACAATGTCGTCGGGACCGTAGCTCAGCCCATTTTCGCGCCGGAATTTCTCTGCAACGGCCTCGCGTAAGGCGGGCGTACCAGCAGCTGCTGTGTAGAGCGTTTCGCCCGCGAGGGCCGCCTTGTAGGCAGCCTCTATGATATGGATTGGCGTCGGAAAATCGGGTTCGCCTAATCCCAGGTCGATGACATCTATACCCTTGGCTCGCAAGGCCTTTGCTGCCTGCGAAGCAGCCATTGAGCGAGACGGTTTAACCGCGGAAAGTCGTGAGGAAATGTATCTCATTTGCCATTCTCGAGAGCATAGCCTTTAGAGCGATCTCGCGCAGAGGCATCGGGATCGCGCTTAGCCGGATCACCGTAGCCCCCGCCCCCCGGAAGCTCGAGAATAAGTCTGCGGCCAGCCGCCACGTGCTGCCAGCCTTTCGGCCGCATTTTCGTGCCGTCATCCAGCATCACTGCGCCGGCCACGCCGTGCTTGCCGCCGTTGCGGCCCTTTGCGGGATGGTTGACCCGGTCAAACATGGCGGAAAAGTCAAACTCATGGCCGTCGATGGCAGCGATCTCGATGAGCTGCCCCAGTCCACCCCTGAACTGGCCGTCTCCGCCCGAATTCGGGCGCAACTCCTTGCGCCACACGATGATGGGCCCTGTATGCTCGGTCGCCTCGATCGGCATGGTATGGACGCCGGACGGAAAGGCAGTTGCCGACAGCCCATCCGAACCCGGGCGTGCTCCCATGCCGCCCGAATTGAACATCAGCACCTCTGCGCGCCTTCCTTGCTGGCCGGCCACGGGCCGGACCGAGATGTGAATGTTCCAAAGAGCGGCCGCCCCTTCCGCAAGGATCTGGCCAGGTATTGCATTTGCAAGTGCCCCGAGCACAAGGTCGGGAACCATGTGTCCCAAGATATGCCGGAGTGCCACCGGGGCCGGACGAATAGCGTTCAGGATGTTGACCGGAGACTCCACCGTGAAGAAGGCCAGTGAGGCCGAATTGTTGGGGATGTCCGGCGCGACCACGCACTTCAGAGCATAGCAGGCATAAGCCTTGCTGTAGATGATGGGGCAATTGATGCCCCAGGAGCTTATCGGATCCGTGCCTGCGAAATCGACTGTAAGATGATTGTTGCGAATGGAGACGGTAGTGGCGAGCTTGATCGGACTATCGTAGCCGTCAGTCATGAGCTCGTTTGACCAGCTTCCCTTCGGGAGTGCCTCAAGACGCTCACGCATGGCAACTCTCGTGCGCGAGAAGATGAACTCGCCCAGCACGTCCAGAGACTGCAGGCCAATCTCTTTCATCATGGCAATTAGCCGCTGATGACCAACCTCGTTGCAAGCTGCCAGTGAATAGAAATCACCGACAACCTGGTTCGGCTCGCGCACGTTGGTTCGAAGCAGGCGCACCAGGTCGGTATTGACCTTGCCTCTCTCCGCGAACTTCATGATCGGGATCTGTATGCCTTCCTCATAAACAGATTTGGCATCGGCCCCGAAACCGCGGCCTCCAATATCGACCACATGGGCAGTGCACGCGAAGAACGCAACAAGTTCGCCGTCTAGGAATGACGGCGACACCATAGTGATGTCGTGCAGATGGCCCGTCCCCTTCCACGGATCATTGGTGACATAGGTGTCGCCTTCGAACATCTCATCACGGGGAATCTCGTTGATGAAGTGCAACACAGCTTCGGCCATTGTGTTGACGTGGCCGGGTGTCCCTGTGACGGCTTGTGCAAGCATCTCTCCGCGTGGATCGAAGACGCCCGCCGAAAGGTCGCCGGCCTCGCGCACTGACGTCGAGAACGCCGTGCGAAGCAATGTAAGTGCCTGCTCCTCGACGACAGAGATCAACCGGTTCCACATGACCTGCATGCGGATTTCGCCAATGTCGCTCATGCCGGGCTGCCTTTGCGGATCAGGAGAATTGCCCCGTCGCTTTGCCGGACGGCATCGAAGGCCCTCGTAACGACGGTAGATGTCTCGCGTTCGGTGATCACTGCCGGCCCGACCACTCTGTCGCCAGCGTTGAGCGCGTCACGCGCGACAATGACATAGTCTTGTGTCGCGCCAGCTGCGGGATCGAATACCGGCCGGATCGCGGTAGGCTGAATAACGCGATCACCCGTCGTCAATGGGTGACGCGCCGCGAGCGGCCGATCATCGGTAGCCTTGACCGACCAAGTCACCACTTCAATGTCCAGGCCATCCAACCCGTCAATGGCACGGCCGAAGAACCGCTGGTAACTGGCGCGAAACAGGGACTCGAGCTTTCCGACAGCATCATCGCCGAAGAGCTCATCTGGCAGGGATACCGGGATCTCCCAGCCTTGTCCGGCATAGCGCATGAAAGCGGTAATTTCGACGATGATCCTAGCGTTTGCACCGGTGCGAACGAAGCCTTCTGCCGAAACCCTGAGCTGTGCGAGCAGCGAATTGACTTCGGCAACATCGAAATGCGACAGCCGCGCCAGTCGCGACGCTACCGCTTCGTAAGCGAAGGGAGCCTTGAGGAACCCAATCGCGGAGCCGACACCGGCACCCTGTGGAACGATACACCGATCGATGCCTAGTTTCTCGCACAACCTCGCGGCGTGAAGAGGTGCGGCGCCGCCGAAGGCTATCATCACGTTGTCGGATATATTTTTGCCATTCTCGATGGCATGCACCCGAGCGGCATTCGCCATATTCTCGTCGACGACCTCGCAAATGCCGAATGCCGTGGCCATAACTTCCAGCGAAAGTCGCTCGCCAACATCGCGGATGACCGCTCGCTCCGCGGCAGATGTATCGAGCCTGATTGCGCCGCCCGCAAAATTGTCGGGATCCAACTTGCCGAGGATCAGATCCGCATCGGTGATGGCCGGCCGCTCGCCGCCACGGCCATAGCAGGCAGGGCCGGGCTCCGACCCGGCGCTCTCCGGTCCCGTCTGGATGCGTCTCATTGCGTCAACCCAGGCGATGGAGCCGCCGCCCGCCCCAATTTCGATCATTTCGATTACAGGGATCGAGATCGGCATACCGGACCCCTTGCAGAAGCGGTATGTTCGCGCGACTTCAAAGGTTCGCGCTGTGCGCGGTGCATAGTTCTCGATGAGGCAGATCTTGGCCGTTGTTCCGCCCATGTCGTAGGAAACGACCTTCTCCAGGCCAAATCGGCTGGCAATGTCAGCAGCAAAGATCGCCCCGCCCGCCGGTCCGGATTCGACGAGTCGCACCGGGAACTCGGAGGCTGTTTCGACCGATATCAGCCCGCCACCAGAATGGATCATGAAGACCGGGCAGTCGGCCCCCATCTGCTTTAGGCGGTGCTGCAAGCGGGCCAGATAATCAGCCATCTGAGGTCGAACGTAGGCATTGGCGCAGACAGTATTGAAGCGCTCAAATTCACGCATTTGCGGTGACACTTCCGCGCTGATGGAAATGGGCACGCTGACCTTTTTGCTGAGGATCTCCCGAGCCCGCCGCTCATGTACCGGGTTGGCATAGGAGTGGATGAAGCCGATGGCGATCGCTCCGTAGCCGCGCGCTGCGATGATGTCTCCTATGTCCTCCAGTGCCTGTTCGTCCAGCGCTTGAAGCTGCTGCCCCTCCGCACCTATACGACCCTTGACCACGAAACGATCTTCGCGAGGGACCAAGGGCGGCGGCAGTTGCAGATTGAGGTCATACTGCTCGAACCGGCTTTCGGTCCGCATCTCGATTACGTCCCGAAAGCCATCTGTTGTTACTAGTGCGGTTTTTGCACCTCTCCGTTCGATCAGCGCATTGGTCGCAAGCGTCGTTCCGTGGACGATGAGCCTGATATCCGCCACCGAAACTCCTGCATCCCGAACAACGACGGCGAGGCCATCCAGAATAGCCTGCTCAGGCGCGGAATAGTTGGTCAACACCTTGGCCGAAAAGATCTTGCCCCGCACATCAAGCGCAAGGTCGGTGAAAGTACCGCCGATGTCCGCGCCCAGCCGAATATCTTCCTCTCGATTGCTCATGATTTCACCTTCCGCGAGGCGAGTGCAGCATCGCGCATTTGGGAGAGGGTTTGACGGGGCGTAAGAGCTTCATGCGAAACTGCAAGGTCGAGAACGGCGCCTGTCGGCGATGCCAGCGCGCGCTCGAATGCCGCTGCGAAGTCCTTCGTGGCTGCGACACGTTCGGCATGGAAGCCATAGGCTCGCGCCAAAGCAACAAAATCCGGATTATTGATGGTCGTGCCCAAGACCCGTGCCGGATAGTTGCGTTCCTGATGCGCGCGGATCGTTCCGTAGATTCCGTTGTTCAGAATCAGCACGATCGGCTGTGCCCCTGCCTGCATCGCAGTACCGAGTTCCTGACAGTTCATCTGGAAATCGCCGTCACCGGCAAAGCAAACGACCGTGCGTCTTGGACAGGCGACTTTCGCCGCAATGGCGGCAGGCAAGCCATACCCCATGGCGCCAGATTGCGGCGCGAGCAGCCGCGCCGCAGGACCGAACTTGAAGAACTTGTTCGGCCATACGGTAAAATTGCCAGCGCCATTCGTCAGGACCACGTCGGCAGGCAGCCTCTGCCGCAACCACGCACTGACCTTGACCATATCGACTGGACTTGGCTGCTCCGGCGCTTCGAAGGTCCGCTCATATGCCAGCCTGGCGTTCGCACGCCATTCCGACCACTTTCCATTCACGACCTGGAGAGCGTCCGCGAAAGCGTTCGGCCCAGCATGAATTCCGATCGCCGGAACGTAGATCTTTCCTATTTCCCGATCAGACGTGTGAACGTGGACAAGTTTTTGGCGGGGCTGCGGCACATCGAGCAGCGAGTAGCCATCCGTTGTCATTTCACCGAATCGGACGTTGATGGCGAGGATCAGGTCGCTCTCAAGAATAAGCTTCTTGACGTGAGGTGCCATTCCAACACCAGCCTCGCCGACAAACGATGAGGAATGATTGTCGAACTGATCTTGATACCTGAATGCCGCCATAACGGGGATGTCGGATGCCTCAGCAAAGGACTGAAGCGCGAAGCGCCCCTTGTCTGTCCAGTTGGTCCCGCCAATCAGGAGAAGTGGACGTTTTGCTGAAGCCAGTAGCGCGCCAACCGATGCGATTGCATCAGCAGTAGGCGCGGGTTCCGACGCTTCTGCGAAACCGGTGAGCGGCGCAGCGGAGGTGACGGTGGTCAGCGTGTCTTCCGGAAGCGCTACCACTACCGGACCGGGCCGGCCGATCAGGGCGGTACTCCATGCACGCGCGATAATTTCGGGCAGCCGGTCCACGTCGTCAATCTCGACCGCCCATTTTGCGATCGAACCGAACATGGCGCGATAGTCGATCTCCTGAAAGGCCTCGCGACCTTTCATATTGGTGCCAACCTGCCCTACGAACAGGATCAATGGGGAACTGTCCTGCATCGCCGTATGGATGCCGATGCTGGCATTGGAGGCACCCGGTCCGCGGGTCACGAAACAGATGCCAGGCGAGCCAGTGAGCTTGCCATAGGCCGATGCCATGAAAGCTGCGCCGCCCTCGTTACGGCAGAGTACATAGTCGAGTCTGCCGATCGTATCGTGAAGCGCGTCCAGAACAGCGAGATAGCTTTCGCCGGGTACTCCGAATGCCTTCGTCGCCCCCAAGGCGAGAAGGCAGTCGACAAGAAGATGGCCGCCAGTTCGGGTCATGTCTGAGAACCTCGGATCTGCCGCCGTCCGCGGCCGATTTACCACTGATCGGCGACCCAACTAGTAGGATCGGCAGACCACAATTCACTTCGCTGGTAGAGGTCACCGCAGATCAGCGACACTCATGCGCCACCCGAATGGCAGCGACCCCCACGCCCTCCGCAGGGGCGCGGCGAGCCAACTACCGAAGGTAGCTCTACGCAAAACACCTGGGGCGAACGCTCTGTGCGGCCTTCTGCCGGCTGATAGCATGCTGTCGCGCTGCGCAATTCGACCCTTGCGGGAAGGCTCGGTAGGCCTCATCGACCGCCCCACCCTACCAAGATCAAGGGGGAGCCAATGCAACTCTTAGCGTTCACTTCCGCTTACTTGCATCGCGCTAAATTGCCACCTCGGGAAGCCGCTCTGGCGCAACGTCGGTGAGGATCTCCAGCCCGGTCGCGGTAATTACTCCCAGCTCCTCGGTCATGTAGAACCCGCCGTTCACCTTGTATAGCGGCTCAGCATGGATGATCATCCCCTCGCGGAGCACGTCCTTGCCATTGGATAGAATCGAGGGCGGTTCGGTCGGGTCATATCCCGAGCCATGGCCCACACGCGCCGTCCACGCCAGCATCGACGTTGGCACACCCAACGGCGACCTTGCGCAGATATCCTTATAAGATTCGTAGGCCTCGCCCGTCGTCATGCCGGGACGGTAAGAAAGCAGGATATCTTGGGTCATCTTGCGCACAGCCTGGTAGGTCGCCTGCTCTTCCGCAGTAGCCTTCCCGGCCTTTGCCACACGAGCAAGGTCTGTAACCGAGCCGTTCTTCATAACACCGATGTCCACGTAGATGAAGTCGTCGGGCGCGAGCGGAATATCTCTGGCCGGCAGATGCGTAGGTAGCTCATCCCGGCCGAACTTGACCGACAGGAACGATATGCCGTCCGCACCCTTTTGATAGGCCTTAGCGCAGATGAGGCGGTAGAACTCCGTCTCAGTCATTCCGATGCGGAGCTCCTTGAACGCTTCGTGAAGCGCGTCTGTCGCCACGGCACAGGCCGCTCTTTTCTGCTCGATCTCCGTGGGAGACTTGATCATCCTGATACTCCAGATCGCGTCGGCACCTTCGACCAACTCGGCCCGGGGCAACTCGCGACGGATGCTATCGATGAGATTGAGTGAGCCGAAACCGAAGCTCTCCTCGCCAAAATCGAACGCGATGCGCTTCGGATCACGGCTCTTCAATGCGCCGAGAGCACATTCGATGAATTCCGGCAGAAGCCCGTGATAGGAAATGGTTTCCGCCGCGCTGGGCACGCCTTCCGACATCTTGATCGGCACTACCTCGAGCCTGGAGACGATGAAATATGCCTTGTCCCCGTCCTTTGGCACCAGCAATGCCATCGGCCGGGCGCTCGATATCCAGACGAAGGTCTCGTAGCCGCCGAAATACTCGAAGTTGGTCCTGCCCGTCACCAGAAATAGATCGATCGACTTCTCGGCCATGGCGCCTTTCAAGCGCCGGATACGCTCAGCGCGCTCCGAAGCCGTGATTTTTGGAGAAGCCTTGAAAACCTTATTCATTGCGCCCTCTACCGCGAATGTTTATATACATAGTATATTCCAAATATAGAACGACACAAGAGCGAAAGCGACGCGTTCCACTGTCCTTGGTCTATAAACTCGCCAGTTGGCGCCATGACGACAGATGAGCAGCTTCGTCTCCTTCGAGGCAAAAGAGCCAACTGATACATCGTAAGTGAGCCCAAACGGTAACGTCGCCGCGCCCTCGCAACCTGCAGTTGTCGCCGCAGCCCACCGGCTGACGCAATACGAAATCTCATCGTGCAGCGCCGTCCTGGTGTCCGAATATCGAACCGTTCGAAAGATTCACGATATAACGACAGCTGCGAAGACGCCCGACTCTATCGACATTGCTATTTTCCTCATCGCATCGGAGCTAGTTGTTGATCCCTCGGACTACGATTCGACGCGCGATCTCTGAACTAGAGATTCCCTGTAACGCCCAAGCAACTGCCTCTTGCCCAGTTGCATCTAGGGCGTGATTCCTCAGTGCTTTGCATCGGACTAAGGTGACGTCGTGGCCGGCTTGCTCTGCAGCTTCAAAGAATTCAACAAGATTGGAGAACTGAGCCCACTTGTCCTGCTCGTCGCCGATGATGAACAGCCGGCGATGGGATTTAGGTTCAACTTCGGATATGTGGGCGATTGGATCGTAGATGCCATGCGCTCCATAGTCATACCCGCTTGTCTTCTGTAGTGAAAGGCAAGCCGCCGTAAAGGCAAAGCACTCAGCATCCGGAAATTGGGTCATGAGGTACGCTGCCACACTACCGCCGCCGGACTGCCCTGCAAATCCGTATCGCCTGATGTTGTATCGCTTGATAATTTCCCGCGCCGCAGCTGCGACAAGCTGCAATTCCCGCATTTGTCTGCTTGCTAAGTGTGAGCCAGAGGATCCGTAAAGCCCAGGACGCGCAATTTTGACGAGCGGCATGCCAATAGATTCCGCGGCTCTGGCAGCGCTCTCTCTCTGAACCGATGAATTGTTATCGCCATACCCCACGACCTTTCCGTCCCATAGGCGATCGCCATGAATAAAGAAAACCGCACTAAGTGTTGCTTCCGTTACTCCTGCAGACCAGTAACATAAGCACTCGGCCTTTCCGTCGACCTCAACCCAAACGCCGTTCCCACGGGCCTGGCACTGGGTCTGCGTCGGGGCGGGAACACCGTTCAGGACACCTTCAGCGGAGTATTCTTCAATCAATTCCATATGCATTCTGCGGCTTCGGTGAATGGCAGTACTAGCGATCAGCAAGCTTGTACTGGGAGCGCTTTCGAAAGAACGGACGTATAAAAGTCGACGTTCTGCAGTTGTCGCTTTGTGACCTTGTCGGAAACCAGGAACTTCCGTGCAGCCAAGTGGTCGTGAGACCTATTGACAGTTTCGAGTAAACGCAAACTTCTTCGCGGAAGAAGGCCGCTGTCATGAGGGGCTTGGCCTCACGTGTGGGAGCCGTTCAAAATGCCCTCACTGGTGTGGGAGTCCCGCTGTTCACTCACAATGAGAATGTCTTCGCTGTACCCATTTCGCCGTGCAGACGACGCGGCTTCACAGGCCGCGTACGCCCCTCCGATGACACGTAGTCGCTGGCGCATCTCTCCGCCTGCGCTACGTCAGGCAAAACCGCAGCCAGGCGCCAGCGTCACGGTTAGACCGTCCAGCTCTCTTGTTAGCTCAATCTGGCAAGAAAGCCGGGAACTCTCTTGGCGGCCTTCCACTACGTCCAGCATCGCGTCTTCGGTTTCACTTCTTGGCTTGAGCTTTGCCGCCCAAGAGTCGTCAACATATACATGGCAAGTTCCGCACGATGCACATCCACCGCACTGGGCCGTCAGATCAAGGCCTGCATCTCGAATTGCGATCATTAGTGTTGGTGCTGAGACATCCTTCAGTTCGACTGTCTCGCCCAATTGGTCATGTACTATCAATCTCATTAGTTCGAATTCCTTAGAATTTCACATGCAACGGCGCGAACGAGCGGTGTGAGAAATGGCGGAATCTCGGGGGCTCCTTGCTTTGATCCAGACGCAGGTCCGGGAAACGCATGATTAACGCCTTCAACGTTTCACGTATCAGGAGTCTCGCAAAGTGCATGCCCAAGCAGATGCGAGACCCAACGTTGAAGACCAGGTGGTCGGTCGGCGGCTTCCTTTCTAAGCTCACCATGTGCGGACACGAGCCGTAATGCTCTGGATCGCGATTCGCAGCTGCATGCAGGGAGCAGATGAGGTCGTCTTTCTTGATACTCGCACCACCTATGGTGACATCCCGATTCGCCTTTCGGAACCGCCACTGCGTCGATCCCAAGAGCCGCAGACTCTCTTCCACAAATAGGTTAAGCGTGGCTTCCTGATCCTCCAACACCGCTTCATGCATGGCGGGGTCGGACAGGAACAAGTAGATTGCATTGGCGATCGCATTCGACGTCGTTTCGGCCGCGCCGACCTCCAATTCCCTCACAAAGGCAAGAATATGGTCTTCACTGATGTCTCGGCCATACTCCTCCTGCGCATAGGTCCACATCTGACTAATGAAATCAGTCCCGCGCTTCTCCCTTCGCTCAGCCACGAGGGGGCGGAGAGCCTTGTTCAGTCCGGCAGACGCGAGCTTTCCTCTCCGATTCATTTCCTCATCGACGTACCCCCTGCCAGCACAGGCAGAGAGGTCATCGTGCCATCTGGACATTTCAGCCATGAGCGCTTCATCCTTCCAACTAAGCCCAAAGAGTGAACCCATGACCAGGTTCGACACTTCGAAGGCGAGCTCGGATGCAAGCTCCGCGCCACCTCTTTCCGCGAAGCGATCGATCAGATGATCTATGACTGGTAAAACGTGCTCCGCTCGATACTGCGGCATGAGCGCCGGGCCCAAGAATTTCATATAGAATCGCCGCAAGCGCGCGTGCTCGTCGCCAACGACGGAAGCAATCTGGACGGGATTTTCAGGAATGTCGCCAAAAATCTCGAACGTCAACGGAGGCGCATCGACCCGCAGGATTCGATAAGTCGCCTCATCTGTTTCAATCGTCTTGCATACGTTGTAGCTCAATGCGAGCCAGCAATTCATTCCGGGATCCCAAACGACCTCACCACGCTTTCGCAACTCTTCGTAAGCCGGAAAGGGATCCTCATCCGCAAGTGAGAGCATGGACCATTGCGGGGAGTCCGGAGATACTTGAGGACTGTTCAAGTGCTATCCTTTCAATTTGAAACCCGACGATGGGCAGCGCGGCAACTGTAGCGCCGCAGCATTAGATATACTGAGTATACGCCTCATACGATCGAACGTCAACGACATCTTCGAAGCCCGCGGACTTGGTGACGGCCCGTCTGGCCCGGCGCCTGTCGCGAAGCGAACGCTAGGTGGCGCGGACATTTATCGCGTCCATAAGACGGTAGCTGCGAGAGTGACCGTGCTCGGCGCCTCGAACTACACCTACGCCGCAACCAGCGTCACCCAGAGCCCGCCGGACTGGACGCCCCCCCCCCCCCCCACACGTTCGGCTTTACCTATTTTGGAGGCACGAAGCGGCAGACGGTGAGCGATAGTCTGAAGGCTGGCATCACCCGAGCCTGCTTTCACGAGCCGATGGTGAACCGGACCTATGCCGATCTCGCCCGCCATTACCGCACCGCCATTGTGCCGGCGCGGCCGTATCGTCCGCGCGACAAGGCCAAGGTCGAAGTCGGGGTCCAGATCGTCGGGCGATGGATTCTGGCGCGCCTGCGCAACCGCCGCTTCTTCTCGCTCGCCGCCCTCAACGAGGCAATTTACGCGCTCCTTGTCGAGCTGAACGATCGACCTCTCCGGAGCTGGGGACGAAGCCGGCGCGACCTGTTCGAGGAGCTCGATTTGGGGCACTCCGCGCCGCGAACTTGGCGCTCCCATGAACCGCTGGGACGGATCTCAAAACCAATCGCCAACCTTGACCACGAGGCCATTTCCAGCATCACATAAACTTGTCAGCCGTGTCCGGCTCCGCGCCTGATAGCGATCACTAGAATCCGTGATCACCATCGCCTGGAACACCTGATCACCATCCCTGGAATGCACACCTTACGGGAAGATCAGCTGCCTGCGCCGCGCCTCACCAAACTCGCGGCCGCCACCCAAGAAATACTCTTCGCCATTAACTCCTCCAAACCCTTCGAAGGCGGCAAGTCGCTACACAGGCAACTAACCATCTTCGCCCCGAAGCCCTCCCGAAAAGCGAAACGCGCGAGACGGCCGATTCCGGACCCGCAGGATCAAGTTGGGCGACAGTTGCTAAAGGCACGAAGAGATCGAAGCAGGAGCAGCCTTAGTGCTTTGAGATATCAACTTGACCTGCCTGAGTTGCATTCAAGTCCGGGCGCGATAGCGGAAACGTCGGTGGCTTACCTTAGAGCCGGGAATAGGACTTCATGTACAGGTTGACATGCGTTATATACATAGTATAATTTAGTAAAACGGTGCCCGCTCTGGCCGCAAGACTCTCTCCGCTCCTTTTCCGCCACTGCAAAAAAGTGGATCTAAAGAGTGCGCGACAGGCCGAACCTTAACGTATGGGGCTTTACGCGCGGTCGCTGTGATCGATAAGGACCTCGATATGACTTGAGTTCCTCTTTGTTCATCTTCGCCGAAGCTTAGTTTTGAGGTTGCGATGAAGGTTTTGTGTTTGTGGCATGCGACAGATGATGAGCTTGCCTCCGTGACAGACGCGCTGCCGGCTGGCACGGAGGTTGTTGCGCCATCGGGTGACTATTCTTGTCGTTTTGAGTGCAGGTTGCCTGATGTTGAGCGTCACGCGCGCGATGCAGACATGTTTCTAGGTTGGGTTCTTCCGAGGGGCATTCTGAAAATCGCAGATAAGCTTCAGTTCCTCTCGTGGATACATGCCGGGTGTGACGACCTTGATTTGGCGGCTTTGAAGCAGCGTGGAGTGAGGGTGGCGCACCTGAATGAGTCCACCGGCAGCAGTATGTCAGAGGAGGCCATGATGTTCGTTCTAGCTCTCGCGAAACGGACATTGGTTAGGCATCAGTTGGCCTTGGCAGGACGGAAGCCGGTGAATGGTTTCGACTCCCCGCCTGAATCCCAAAATACCATGTTGGATGGTCGTACGATGGGCGTGATAGGCGTCGGGAACATCGGTGCCCGGATTGCGCGGCATGCGAAGGGCTTCAATATGCGTATTCTGGGTGTGCGTCGCAACAAGCACCAATCGGTGGAACATGTGGATTCGATGCATGGAATGGACGAACTACACTCGGTGCTTTCCAGGTGTGACTTCGTGGTATTGGCTGCGCCGCTTACCGAGGAGACCTACCAGTTTTTCGGGAAGGCCGAGATCAAAGCCATGAAGACGTCGGCCTTTCTCGTGAATTGCTCTCGTGGCAACCTGGTTCAAGAAAAGCCTTTGTATGAGGCGCTTACCTCCGGACGTCTGCGCGGATATGCGGCTGATGTCTGGCCGCACTATACGCCTGGGGAGCAGTGGCCGATTCCGCCGTGGATGCCGCGCCTAGAGATTTACAACCTGCCGAACGTTCTCTGCGCGCTCGCGGGAGGGATCTCTGAGGCAGAAGGTGCCCTGCAACGGGTTCTCCAGCAAGGGATTCAGAACCTCGTCGAGTTCGCCAACGGAATGCCGCTCACGAACGAGGTTAGCTTTAAACTGGGGTCGTAGTCTCAATCGAACGCTTTCGGTTGGGGTGGCTGCAGACGAACGGACTGTGTCACTAACCTTATTTTGCCGAAACAAATGGAGGAGACGATGACAGCTACCGCTGTTAAATCCCGCAACATCACCAGCTCGTATAGGACGGATGACGGGTTCGGCACGCGCGCAAGCATTGGATACGTGATTATTTCCGGTGATCAGACGCTTCCAGCTGAATTGCACATGATTCATCACGCGATTCCCGGAGTAGCGGTTTACGAGAGCAGGCAGCCATCCGAGCGTGTTGGTGAGCAACGGGCCACGGCTGATCACTTTATTCAACGGGAGGGTAGCATCGCTACCGCCGCTGCCATGATTAATAGTGTGCGGCCTCCGGACGTCGTGGCTTACGGCTGTACTGCCGGCGCTATGGTGTCGGGTCACGCGCGCATTGCAGAGGCAATCAGAACGGTGCTTCCCAGCGCGCAAGTCACAGATCCGCTAAAGGCGGCATTGGCTGCGCTTGCGGCGTTGAAATGCGAGTCAGTAGCGTTGGTTTCGCCCTATCCTCAGGCAGTGTCTGACATGATGGTCGCACATTTGGACGCTGCCGGCTACGAGGTGCCGGTGGCGTGCAGATTTCACAACGACGGGGGGGACGCCATCCTAGACGTGCAATTCATCACGCCGGAGTCAATTGAACGTGCGGTTATGGACGCAGGAAGCATGCCGCAGGTGCAGGCGGTCTTCGTGTCATGCACGGGGATGCGGGCCCTAGAGATTCTGGGTCGTGCCGAAGTGAAACTGGGTAAGCCCGTTATCTCATCAAACCAGGCTCTCTGTTGGCACGCCCTACGTCTCGCCGGTTGTCACGACAAGATCACGGGGTTCGGGTCGTTATTCCTGAAAGTGTAGGCTCCGCCGGAGGCCCAAAGAGACTGCAAGGGATGCGGCGGCTTGCTCTGCCTCGGGCCAGTTATCCGTTACATCGAACAAATCTTGAAAAGAACCTGCGCTTTTTCGAAACGGAATGTCGAGCTACAGATTTCACACGCTAAGGTGGTAAACTTCAGTTACGAGGTGATATTGCGATGAAGGTCTTGTGTTTGTGGCATGCGACAAATGATGAGCTTGCCGGTGTCAAGCGTGCGCTGCCGGCTGGCACGGAGGTTGTTGCGCCATCGGGTGACTATCTTTCTCGCTTTGAGTGCAGGTTGGCTGATGTTGAGCGTGATGCGGTCGATGCAGACATGTTTCTAGGTTGGGTTCTTCCGAGGGGCATTCTGAAGACAGCCAAGAAACTTCAACTCCTCTCGTGGATGCACACTGACTGTGACGACCTCAATTTGGCGGCTTTAAAACAGCGTGGAGTCAGGGTAGCAAACTTGGACGACCCCAACAGCGCCGCCCTCGCAGAGGACGCAATGATGTTCGTTCTGGCTCTCGCGAAAAGGACATTGGGTAGGCACCAGTTAGCGTTGGCAAGCCGGAAGCCGGTGAACGGTTTTGACGCCCCGCTTGAGTCCCAGAATGCCATGCTGGAACATCGTACGATGGGAGTGATAGGCGTCGGCAACATCGGCGCACGGATCGCCCGGCATGCCAAGGCGTTCGACATGCATGTTCTGGGTGTACGTCGCAACAAGCACCAATCGGTGGAACATGTGGATTCGATGCATGGAATGGACGAACTACACTCGGTACTACCCAAATGTGACTACGTTGTGTTGACCGCGCCGCTTACGAAGGACACCCACCACTTTTTTGGAAAGCCTGAGATCGAAGCCATGAAGACGTCGGCCTTTCTTGTGAATATCTCTCGTGGAGATCTGGTTCAAGAAAAGCCTTTGTATGAAGCGCTTACTTCCGGGCGTCTGCGCGGATATGCGGCTGATGCCTGGCCGCAATATAGGATTGGAGAACAGTTCAATCATTTTTGGATGCCACGCTTTCACATTCACGGTCTGCCGAACGTTGTCTGCACGCTCGAAGGGGCGAGTTTGGAGGCGGAAGGTGCTCTGCAACGGTATCTCGAGCAAGGAGTCCAGAACCTCGTCGAGTTCGCCAACGGAATGCCGCTCACGAACGAGATTAGCCTCGATTCAGACTACGCCCCGCGGTAAGTGTCTCTGTGGTATGGCGCCACCTAGCGGCGGCGCCATGGCGTCAACACGGACTGGTTACGGTGTCTGAGGCCCTGGTCAGGGGGCTGCAGTTCGTGGGGGACCAACTGTCACGGCCCGTGTCGAACCGGGAGTTCGCTTGCTCGGTCCGGAGGATCGACTTCTTTGCGGGTCGCCGGCGCCGTCATACCTAGGTACGCTATTCGGATGGTTCACCACAGGTTTGATCCCGCAGATGCGTTGCTTAATCTTCTCGACCCCGTTTGGCCTGCCCCTGAGTATTTCCTCCAGATGGAGTTAGAATTCGGCCGAGACAAGATCGGACAGATGAAACGAGCAAGGTTCACGGAAGAGCACATTATCGCAGTGCTGAAGGAGTACGAGGCTGGGGCGACGACAGCTCACCAGGCTCACAAACAGGGGAACCGAGGCGACGACCTACAATTGGAAGGCCAAGTCCGGCGGCTTGGACTGTCTCCCAAGCCAAGCGGCTGAAGGCGATCGAAGAAGAGAACGCGAAGCTGAAGAGTAAGCGCCAAGCTGAGGGCGTTCAGGCTTTGAAGTGCCAGTGCATGAGAGCATCGATCTGAGAGAGATCGGCCAGCTGCGTGATCCGTTCGAGAGTTTGCATGAGCGGCGGCGGCGCTGGTCGCGGGATGACAAGGCGCGGATTGTCGAGGAGACGTTGGCGCCGGGCGCGAAGGTGACAGAGGTTGCGCGTCGCAACGGAGTAGCGGCCAGCCTGGTGTTTACGTGGCGTCGACAAGCACGGACATCAGAGCAGGTTGTACCTTCCTTTGCGCCGGTGCAGATCGTCGCTACGGAAGTGGAGGAAACTCCGAAGCTTTTGCCTGCGGGTGACGGCCGAGTGCGCTCCGTGGCAGCCGCGCGTACTGGATTGATCGAGATCGATCTTGGCAACCGACGACGCATCCGGGTGGATGCACACGTCGATCCGGAGGCGCTGGCGCGGGTCCTCGAGGTGCTTGAGCGCCGATCGCCATACCGGGCAATGTACGGGTTTGGCTCGCGACCGGCCATACCGATATGCGCCGAGGCTTCCCTAGCCTTGCGCGTCTGGTTCAGGAGGGTTTGAAACGGGACCCTCACGCTGGCGATCTCTACGTTTTTAGAGGCCGCCGCGGCCAACACGCGACATTCTGCATACAGTCTTCGAAGCGCGACAATTGCATATCCGTGGCATCCGCTTTTTGGGCGGACGCTTCAGGTGGCACCGTTCCGACGCGGCAAGGAGCTGAAATGCATCTACACGGAGGAGCGGCGTGGGTTTAGCCGCGAAGTTCCCAATTGGATGCTCGACGAAAGCTACTGCGCCGGCATGGCGCTAGGACCGCCGCAGGTCAGTATTGAGGGGCTGAACGAATTTGCTGCTGTTCTGAAGCTTCTGGGCGCGTCTCAGGCGTCGGGCGCACGATCCCGTCCTTCTATGAAGAGGGAGAAAGGACGTGCGGAGAAAAAGCCGATATCGCGAGCCGATGCAACTGGGTCTGGATCTGCGTCTTCGGATTCCCCAGAGCCCGCTGGGCGCCAATCCCAAAGGTCTGATCGAGGCGCTCGCCGATCTGTTGCTGGAAGCGGCTGGCGTCGAACCCGCTCAGATGTCGGGAGGTGACCATGAGTGTCAAGATCACACGTGATCACCTCGACCGCGCCGCCGTCGTCTATGTTCGCCAATCGACAATGTCCCAAGTTATGGGGAATCTCGAAAGCCAGCGGCGGCAATATGACTTGGCGCAGGCCGCGGAAACCGCCGGATTTAAGTCGGTGGCGGTAATTGACGATGATCTTGGCCGCTCAGGCTCTGGCAGCACTCAACGGCCCGGATTTGAGCGGCTTGTGGCGATGGTTTGTTCGGGTAACGTCGGTGCCGTTTATTGCATTGAGGCGTCGCGGCTGGCGCGCAATGGACGCGACTGGCATCACTTGATCGACCTATGCGCCCTCGCGGGCGCGTTGGTCATTGATCCCGACGGCGCCTATGATCCGCGGCTTGTCAACGACCGCCTGCTTCTCGGACTGAAGGGAACGATGTCGGAGTATGAGCTGAGCCTGCTTCGCCAACGTGGAATCGCCGCTCGAGACTCTAAGGCCAAGCGCGGCGAGTACCGCTTCATGCTTCCACCTGGATTTTGTTGGAGTGAACTCGGCAAGATCGAAATGGATCCCGACGAACATGTGGCGGGATTGGTTCGACTCGTCTTCACGAAGTTCCGCGAGCTCGGTAGCGCCCGGCAGGTCTTTCTTTGGCTGCGTGCTGCCGACATCAAAATGCCTGTGGTTCTAAAAAACGTTCAAATCTACAAGCTCAGCTGGAAGGCGCCGGCCTATCACACGGTGATGCAGATCCTGCACAATCCGCTCTATGCTGGCGCCTATGCGTTTGGCCGAATCGCTCAGAAGACACGGATCGTGGACGGTCGCGCCCGCAAGGTCAGCGGGTTCAAAAAGCCGCGGGAGGAATGGAATGTTCTCCTGCGCGACAATCATCCCGGCTATGTCAGCTGGCAGGAGTATGAGGACAATCAGAGGCTGCTGCTGGAAAACGCCCACATGAAGAAGAACTGCTCGCGAAAATCGGCGCGCGGGGGACGCGCACTTCTGACCGGATTGATGCGGTGCGGCCATTGCGGGCGGATGATGCGTGTGTTCTACGGCCAGGCCAAGGGGAATGCCCATCGTTATCAATGCCGCGGCGATGACGCCCATGTCGGCGCTGGCCTATGTATCGGCATCGGCGGGGTGCGGGTCGATCGTGCGGTCGCGCTGCAAATCCTTGAGGCCGTCTCCGATCGGGCTGTTGAAGCAGCGATATTGGCGTCCGACCAGGTTGAGCGCTCAAGACAAGAGATCATCACGGCCGTCGAACGGGAGCTTGAAGTCGCACGCTACGAAGCGTCTCTTGCCGCACGCCGATACGAGCTTGTGGATCCGGCCAAGCGCCACGTTGCCCGTGAACTCGAGGCGCGCTGGAATGGCGCATTGGAGCGGGTTGCCGAGCTTGAAGGTCGGATCAAGGAGCTGCGCGCCGCATCGGCGGAAAGTCCCAAGATCGACCGTGCCTTGCTTCTGCAACTTGCGTATGATCTGCCGCGGGTGTGGAACGCACCGTCCACGGACACACGCACCAAGCAGCGGCTGGTTCACATCGTGGTCCGAGAGATTGTTTGCGATCTCGATGAGGACACCAACGAGGCCGTTCTGCTCATCCACTGGACCGGCGGCCGGCACACGGAGGTTCGTGTTGCTCGCGTTAAGACGGGCCGATATCCGGGCGATATGGCACCGACTGCCGTTGACGCACTTCGCAAACTCGCTGGTCATTGGCCTGATCGAGAGCTCGCCGTGTCGCTCAATCGGATGCGCTGCAAGACCGGCGACGGCGAGACCTGGACGACTGTTCGCGTGCGGGAAATGCGCGAACGCCTGGGCTTGCCTGAATATGATCCCGCATCATCCGACGGCAAAATGATCAGCCTTGCGAAGGCTGCGGCACACTTCGGAATTTGCGTCGGATCAGCAAAGAGCCTGGTGCTGAAGGGCATCTTGCCGGCCACACAAGCAATCAAGGGCTCGCAATGGTTGGTTCCTGTCGACGCGCTGAGCTCGGAAACAGTACGCATAGCGGTGCAGCGCGTGATTGAACGCCGGCCGAAAAACTACATTGATTATCAATATGATAGGATGATCCGCCTACCGGAATCTGACAAAGGGACGTACAATGAAACGAGCTGTAGCGACCTGATCAAGATCATTTGGCATGATGGCCAGGGCGCGTGTCTGTTCACGAAGCGGTTGGAGCGAGGCCGCTTTTTGTGGCCATCACTGGCGGACGGCGTTGTGACGATCAGCGTTGCGCAACTATCCTATCTCCTGTCCGGAATTGACTGGCGGATGCCGCAGGCAACCTGGCGTCCACAGGCTTCCGGTTAAGCTGTGGCTCTTTGACTCACGGCAGGAATCCAGCGGGATTTTTTGCGGCGAATATGCTTGATTCGTCCTCGTGACGACCCCCACCGATGCGCTTCCCGCCGACCTTGCCGCTGCGCATGCGATGATCATTGCGCAGCGCGAACAGCTGAGGCTGGCGAAGAGCGAAGTGACCGTCGGCCGGCTGGAAATCGAGCGGCTGAAGCTGATGCTGGCCAAGGCACGGCGCGAGCAGTTCGGGCAATCTTCTGAACGCGGCAAGCTGCTGGTCGAGCAGTTCGAACTCGCCATCGAGGATCTTGAAGAGACGCAGGCGGAGCAGGAAACCAAAGCCGAGTTCGCGGCGCCGGAAGCCGCCAAACAGAATCGCACGCAAAATCCAAGGCCGCCGCGACGCCCCCTACCGGATAACCTGCCGGTCGAACGTATCGTCGAACCCATGCCTTGCGCGTGTGGTAAGTGCGGCAGTGAACGGCTGCACAAGCTCGGCGAGGTGGTATCGAAGACCCTGGAATGCGAGCCGCGGCGCTGGAAGATTATCGAGCATGTCCGCGAAAAGTTCTCCTGCCGAGATTGCGAGGCGATCACAGAGGCGCCGGCGCCCTCCCATCCGATCCCGCGGGGCTTCGCCGGGCCGAGCCTGCTGGCGATGGTGCTGGTCAACAAGTTCCTGCTGCATCAGCCGTTGAACCGGCAGAGCAAGACCTATGCCCGCGAAGGGATCGAGATCGACGTCTCGACCCTGGCGGATCGGGTCGGCGCCTGCGTGGTAGCACTCGATCCCATTATTGAGGCGATCCGGATCCACGTCATGAGCGCGGAACGCATCCACGCCGACGATACGACGGTGCCGGTGCTGGCCAAGCTCAAGACGGTTACCGGCCGGATCTGGACCTATCTATGGACGGTCCCCGCCTTGCAAGGCCATTTGCTTTGTTTCGGCTAACGATCGTTTGCAGCTATCTATCCGGCTTTATGGCAATGCCACGAGCCTTGATGAGATCCGCGGATCGGCGCCCAATTACGTTGGCGAGCTCTGAAGCTCGATAGGTCCAACGGGCTTAGCCGACCCCGGTCCGACCGGTTGCCATCACTCTGCTCTTGCCCTCGCAAACGGAACCACGCCCGATTTATACTTGCGGGCGGTACTCTTCACCATTGGCCATGATAGCCCAAGCGATCCGTGCAGTTTTGTGAGCAAGCGCTACCGTCACGACATTGAAGGGACGTAAACGGTACGAGAGGCCCACGGAGCCACGGACTTGGTGCGGACGGCCTACGCACCGCGCTTGAAGCGTATAGGCATCCAGAACTGCCGGAGGGCCTCGACGGTTGCTGGAATGTTGCGCCAGGCGTTTTGGACGATGGGCTGCGTTCCCAGCGTGCGCCGGGCCGGGGGCAGCAAGGGCCGACCGGCGTCGTCGATGCAATGGACCAAGATCGGCCGCAGCATAAGGTGTTCGGTTCCGTTCGGGGAGAGAAGCCGCGACCAGACGAGAAGCCGAAGCTTCATGACGGCGTAGAAGCCCATGCACCAGGGCTGCGGGTCGACTTCGCCGTCCGGTGATCGCACGAACAGCGGCTCGAAGCTCTCCGGTCTCGTCGACAGCGTCTCGCTGATTGCGTTGTGGCGCATCAGCGTGGCGGCGATTGCCGAGAACTCCTCGGTGTCGTGATTGAAGGCGTCGGGATCTACGCCGAGGAGCGGGCACACCCATTCCTCGGACGCCATCGAGACCGGCCCGGCGACGACCGCGGCCACCGCGCCGTCGAGCATGGAGAGCGACGTCGCCCGCGGATGCCGAAGCGTCGGCGACCTGGCGCGCTTGCTGATCCATTGCCCGAGCCGTTCGAACGACATGGCATAGTCCGCCATCGTCGTCTTGCGTGCTTTTCGCGTTCCCCGCCCTTGCTTCGGCTTCGTCATGCCACGGCCCGCTTTTCGGCTTCGCGTGCGGCCTTCCAGTTCCAGGCCAGAAGTTCGTGAAGCTGGTTGGTCTTCGTGGCGCCGCTCACCATGCGATCGAGAACGTCGACGAGATACGCCTCGGGGTCGAGGCCATTCAATTTCGCTGTGTTAAGAAGCGAAGCGAGTATCGCCCAGGTCTCGCCCCCGCCTTCCGAAGGGGCTGCATAATGCAGGGATTTCGGGCAACGAAGTTCGAGTAACATATCCATTCCATCCTGACGCCGGCCGAGACCTAGTCGTGCTCGGCGAACAAATCCACGATGGCCATCGCCACTTCACGGTTCGCCGCGAGAACGGCCGTCTCCATCTTCTGCCGGCATGGATGACCGAGCCCGAAGCAGCGTCGGCTAAAATTGTAACAGATCCATTTCTCCCGGTGGACCGACTTCTTGAGCTTCGCACGTACGTTGACGTCCTCGTAGCCTCGCGTTGGGAGGAATCGCCTCCCGTCGAGGGAGGAACCCATGTCCAAGACGATGCAAAAGAGGCGGCAACCGGATCTGTTCGCGACGGCGCGAGCGGAGCATCTGCCTCAGGTGGTGCAAGCCGAGGCCGCAAAGTTGCTGTCGCTTCTGCTAAACGAAGCTGTCGCAAAGGCGCCCGCCGCGCCAGCCCAGTCAGGTCAGGAGGCGGGTCATGACGAAGATCTCCGCTGATCACCTGGCGCGTAGTGCCGTGGTTTACGTTCGACAGTCATCGGTCGATCAGGTTGTCCACAACCTGGAGAGCCAACGCAGGCAATACGGCCTTGATGCTCGCGCCCGTGCACTCGGCTGGAGCGAAGTCGAGGTTATTGACGATGACCTCGGCAAGTCTGGTGGCGGCGTTGCAAGACGTGGATTTGAGCGGTTGTTGGCGTTAATCTGCGAGGGGCGCGTCGGCGCAGTGTTTTCGATCGAGGCTTCCCGCCTCGCTCGAAACGGTCGAGACTGGCACACGTTGTTGGAGTTTTGCGGCTTGGTCGGCACGCTCATTATCGATGAAGATGGCGTCTATGATTCGCGGTCGATCAACGATCGATTGCTCTTGGGGATGAAGGGAACGATGAGCGAGCTGGAGCTCAGCGTCATTCGACAGCGATCAGTTGAAGCCGTCAAACAAAAGGCTCGGCGCGGCGAGCACTTCACAACGGTTGCCGTCGGGTACGTGAAAACGAAAGATGACCGAATCGAGAAAAACCCGGACGTACGTGTCTGCGAGGCGCTGGATCTCGTCTTCAGGAAGTTTGTGGAGCTGCAATCGATCCGGCAGGTCTTGCTCTGGTTGATCCAGGAGAAGATCGCGCTACCGTTCGCCATTGGAGGTTCGAACGATCCGAAAATCGAATGGCGTACACCAAGCTACACGACGTTGAATCACATGCTCACCAACCCTGTTTATGCCGGGGCGTACGCGTTCGGACGACGGGGTGTCCGGACGACGATTGAGAACGGCCGGAAGAAGGTGAAGCGAAATCCCCAGCGCGATTGGAAGGCCTGGGACGTGCTGATCCGTGAACATCACGCGGGCTATATCTCCTGGGATGAGTTTGTTCGAAACCAGCGCCTCATTGCGAACAATGCCAACGGCAAGAGCTATCTGGGTCGAGGAGCCGTCCGACGCGGCGAAGCACTTCTCCCTGGGCTTCTGCGCTGCGCGCGATGTGGTCGCCGGTTATACGTTCAGTATTCCGGGAGAGGCGGCGACACGCAGAGATATGTCTGCCGCGGAGACTTCAACAAGGCGGCAGTCGCAGCCTGTCTTGGCTTCGGTGGAATGCGCCTCGATCGGATGGTGGCGCGAGAGGTGCTGGAGCGGCTTCAACCGCTTGGCGTTGAGGCTGCGCTAAATGCAATGAAAACTCAGGGCGCCAAACAGTCGGAAAAATTGCGTCAGCTCCAAAGGTCTCTCGAACAGGCGCAGTACGAAGCGAGCCGGGCGTATCGCCAATACGACGTGGTCGACCCCGACAATCGTCACGTCGCTGGTGAACTTGAGCGTCGCTGGAACGAGCGCATCCAAGCTGTACGTACGATTGAGCGAGAAATCGAGGGCTTGACCAGCTCGCCTTCTCCTGGACTCTGCGCCGGCGATCGCGAAGCGATGCTTAAGCTCGGGGACGATCTGAATAGAGCCTGGCAACGCCCCGGCGTTACGTCGGAGACCAAAAAGAAGATCTTGCGTACAGTGCTGTCGGAAATCGTTGTCGACGTGGATCAAGACAATGAGCATCTTGACCTCGTCATCCATTGGCAAGGTGGCGATCACACCCGCTTGAAGGTTAAGAAGAACCGTGTCGGCGTGACGCGTTGGACGACCGACACTGAGGCAGTTGATCTTGTGCGCGCGCTCGCACGTCAAATGCCTGACTACGCGATCGCCGCCTTGCTCAATCGCTCCGGAAAAACAACCCCGCACGGGGCGTCCTGGACGAGGACCGGCATTTGTTCGTTGCGCAGAGCCCGCGAGATCGCCGGTTATCGTGAGGGGGAACGCCAGGATCGAGGTGAGCTCTCGTTAATCGAAGCAGCGGAGATGCTCGACGTCAGTCCATCAACCATACGTCGCATGATCATCGAGGGACGATTGCCTGCGGAGCATTTATACAAGGGCTCGACATGGATCATCAAACAATCTGATCTCACGCGACCGGACGTGCGCCAGGATGCCTCTCGCAGGCGATCGCGCCGCAGTCCGCCGTCTTGCGACGCCAACCAGAAATGCCTTGAGTTATAAGAGGATAGACAGATGGGCAGTATGAAGCGCCGTCGTCGTCACCACTGAACAACGAGTTCTTTTTTCCGATCGCAATTGGCCTGATCGATCGCTCGACCGTGTTGGTGTCCGGCTCAAGCCGCCCGTCATCCAGGAACGCCGTCAGGCCCTGCCAGCGTTCGAGCATGTAGTCGATCGTGATGAGCGTCGAGCGGCGGGAGATCCCGTCCTTCACCGCGATCAGACGGGCCCTCAATGCCTCCATCAGCGGCTTCGTCTCGGCCTGTCGCGTCGCGCGGCGTTCCCCAGCGTCGAGACCGCGGATCCTCTCCTCGATCGCGTAGACGGCCGCAATGCGCTCGATGACCTCCGCGGCGAAGGGTGAGTTCGTCGTCTTGTGCACCCTCACGAAGTTGCGGCGCGCGTGAACGAGACAATACGCCAGCTGGATCTGGCCCGACATCTTCGCATCGCCCGCCAGCGAGGCGTAGGCGGCATAGCCGTCGACTTGCAGCACGCCTTCGAAGCCGGCCAACTGCGCCACGATCTCCTTCTTGCCGCGACCACCTGCGAACACGTAGGCGACCGCCGGCGGCGCCGGCCCCTTCCACGCCCGATCGTCCGTCGCGTGCGCCCAGAACTGGCAGATCCTCGTGCGGCCGCGTCCTGGATCGAGCACTGGCATCGGCGTCTCGTCGCAGAACAGCCGCTCGAAGCCGTGCATAGTCTTCAGTTGCAGATCGTAGAGGCCCCTGACCAGCCACGCCGCGCTCCCCATCCAGCGCGCCAGCGTCTGACGGTCGACGACGACACCCTGACCCGCCAGGATCTGCGTCTGGCGGTAGAGCGTCGATTGCCAGGCATATTTGGCCGCGGCGATATGCGCGATCAGAGCCGTCGTTGCCATGCCGCCCTCGACGAGCCGCGCCGGTGCCGGGGCCTGGACAATCGGGCCCTCACAGGAGCGGCAGGCGTATTTTGGACGGATCGTGCGGAGCACACGCAGCCACGCGGGAACCCGATCGAGCGCTTCGCTGCTCTCCTCGCCGATCCGATGCATCTGACCCGTGCAGCACGGGCACAGCGTGGACGCCGGCTCGATCACCCGCTCGACCCGGGGCAGATGCGCCGGCAGCGCGCCGATGTTGCGCTTCGCTTTGCGCCGCTCCGGCCGCGGCGCGTCCGGTTTGTCGTCATTGGCCGGGAGCTGTGAGCCGGCGGTCCGTTCCAGATCAAACGCGATCTGCTCGGCGCAGACGATCGCCGAGCGCTCCGATCGTGCGCCGAAGATCAGGCTCTTCAACGTGGCGATCTCTGCGCGCAGATCATCGTTCTCGCCTTCGAAAGCCAGCACCGTCTCGGCAAGAGCCGCAGGGTCAGAGGGGAGATCTTCGGGGCGAAGCGCCATATCGCAGAGCTACACGAACACACTCGCAATCGCCAGCAAAACAAGACGCTTCAGGCAACCTTCGTCGGCCGCTTCGTCACCTTCGGGACCACACGCGACCACTCCGCAAGACCTTCAATCAGCATCGCCAGTTGCGCCCCCGTCACCGGCATCGTACCCTCGCGAACAGGTGGCCAGGCGAAGCCCCCATTCTCCAGCCACTTCGTCGCTAGAACCATTCCCGAGCCGTCAAAAACCAGTAGCTTCAAACGATCCGATCGCTTCGATCGGAAGACATAAACGTCACCGCTGTAGGGCTTGCCGCCTAATCCCTCCGCTACCAGTGCGACAAGGCCATGAACGCCTTTACGAAAGTCAATCGGCTGCGTCGCGACGAACACACGGACCATTGGACCGAAAGAGATCATCGCGTCGATCTCACCGCCGCCAGCACGCGCTCCAGCGTCGCGGCGTCGACGCCGACGGGTACGCGCACCGTCGCGCCCGCGATCATCACCTCGATCCGCTCGGCCGGATCCGTCAGAACATGCGCCTTATCGATCGCGTTCGGCTGCGCCTCGACGGCGGCGTCGAGCCTGACTTGCACGAACTGCGGCGCTTCGCTCGACGCGAGCCGCGCCTGGCGCCGCCACACACTGAGCAGTCCCCGGTTCACCCCATTGCGTCGAGCCACCTCGGAAATGCTCGTCTCCGGATCGGCGCTCTCGACCACGATCCGCGCCTTTCTCCGCATCGCTCCAACTGCGCCGTCGCCTCTCCCCTGTGATCACCTCGATCCGCTGATAGGAGGCGGCATCATGCCTGTCTTGATGTCTGTCTTGATGCATGGAACGAGCGTCCCTCGCGTTGTCAAATCCACGCGCGAGTCTCGCTCATCCCGTCCACCTAAACGAGGTGGGGTCGTCGTACCGCTATCGAAGGGACGCCTGTCGAGCAGCTCTCTTATCCAAGTATTGGGGACCTGATGGATACGGACGCGATGAACGGCCGCTCGGGCGCCATGTATCAGCAACTTACGAATGTAGCCGTCGCCGCGCTTGCTGATACCACCCAACCGCTCTTCTCCCCCGGTCGAATGCTGCTTTGGTACTAGTCCAAGCCAGGCAGCGAAATGCCTTGCCGACGCGAACTGTTGTGGATGGTCGACAGACGCCGCTAGGGCAGTGGCGGCAAATGGGCCGATGCCCGCCACCTTCATGAGACGCCGACAGACTTCATTGTCTTTGGCAGTTGCAAGGATCATCTTTTCGTAGCTTTCAATGTGTAGCTCAAGGTCTTCGATCTGATCGACAAGGATTGAAAGGGCGCTACGCGCGCTCTGTGGAATACGCTCGTCAACGTCCACGAGTGCCATGAGCTCTCTCGCGTTTGCTTTTCCCTTTCCGGTCACGATCCCTAACTCGCCCAAATGACCGCGCAGAGCATACGGTTTTTACAGGGACAAAGCGCATGCCAGGTCGTTGGACGGCCTCCCAGCACGCCTCCGCATCAGCAGCATCATGCTTGTTTGTCTTCACGTAGGCTCGTACGTAGCGGGCCGGCATAAGACGTGCTTTGTGTCCAAGCTTCATCAGTTCACGAGCCCAATGATGTGCGCTGCCGCAAGCCTAAAGACCAACGAGACAACTTGGAAGCCGTGAAAAGAAATCGAGACCCTTCCCGCGGGCGAGCTTCTTGCGGACGATTTCTCCATCCGCCGTAATCCAATGGATTTGAAACCAGCTCTTCGAGATATCGAGCCCAATTGTCATCATAGCCATAGCTTGTCCTCCTTCTGGGTGCTCTTTCGAGCTTATCAGGGCGGGGACCGTCCATCTCATTATGTTCGCGATGACCGGCCATTTGGCGGCACGGATCCGCCGGCGGCCCTGTTCTACTACTCACGCAACCGGGCTGGAGACCATCCGCAAAGCCATCTTGCCGGCTATGTCGGCCTCATGCAGGCCGATGCCTTCGATGGGTATAATCAGCTCTACAAGGCCCAAAGGAAGCCAGCTCCGATCCTTGAAGCGGCCTGTTGGAGCTACGGCCGCAGAAAGTTCTTCGACCTGGCGAAATCTGGAGAGGCGCCGATTGCCAGCGAGGCCGTGCGACGCATCGATATCCTGTTCGAGATCGAGCGCACCATCAACGGCAAAACGCCAGAACAGCGGCTTGCGGTACGTCGAGAGAAGTCTGCACCAATCGTTGCTGATCTCGAGATCTGGATGCGCCAGCAGCGGACCTTGCTCTCCTCAGGCAATGATACCGCAAAGGCGATTAACTACCTGCTCAATCGCTGGGCGGCGTTCACGCGCTTCCTGGACGACGGCCGCATCTGCCTCTCGAACAACGCTGCCGAACGCGCGTTACGCGGTGTGGCCGTCGGAAGACGAAATTGGACATTCGCCGGTTCAGACGCTGGCGGACATCGCGCCGCCGCCATCTATACTTTGATCGAAACCTGCCTATGCCGCGCTCGGCATAGTGCCGTTTATGCCGGCCGCCGAACTATGCCGAACGGGTTTGGTATGGCGCGCCGTTGTCACGCTGGCACGCGTCGATTGCGTGCGCGGCAGCCCCACTCCATTCGGCATAGTCTGGCGTTCAGAGCGCCTCCAGAAAGGCGAGCAGGCGGTCGTTCGGCTGGAAGCGGGTTCGCTTGCCGCGCTCGTAAGGCTTGAGCTTCGCCAGGGCAGCTTCCTTGAGGGCGAGGTGGGCGGGCAGGTACGTCTGCGTCGTCTCGACCGATTCATGACCGAGCCACAGCGCGATCACAGAACAGTCGACGCCGGCTTGCAGCAGTTCCATCGCAGCGCTGTGCCTCAGCACGTGCGGCGACACGCTCTTGGCCTTCAAAGACGGGCAACTCTTGTGAGCGACACGAACATGCTTTCCCAGCAGGGACTGGACGCTGTCGGCACTGAGCCGGCCCCCGTGCACGTTCGGGAACAACGCTGTTGCTCCTTTCCGCAACGGTTCCTTGAGCCATGCCTGGAGCGCACACCGAGCGAGTGTGGTCAGCGGAGTGGTCCGCTCCTTCCGCCCTTTACCGACGCATCGCACGTGTGCGCCAGACCCGAGGTGGACGGCATCCCGGTCAAGGCCAGTCAGCTCTGA
This sequence comes from Bradyrhizobium sp. USDA 4011, assembly GCF_054063415.1. NCBI lineage: Bacteria > Pseudomonadati > Pseudomonadota > Alphaproteobacteria > Hyphomicrobiales > Nitrobacteraceae > Bradyrhizobium > Bradyrhizobium sp. USDA 4011. The sequence goes on along the minus strand of NZ_JBSSGG010000001.1, from coordinate 6,143,979 downwards.
GACGCGTAAGCCCGTCTGGGCCGCGACCAGCAGCAAGGTGTGATCGCGGCGGCCAAGCCACGTCGTTCGATCGGGCGCGGCGAGAACCGCCTCGATCTCGGGGCGCGTCAGGAAGTGCACCTGTCGCTTGTCGTGACGCTTGCTCGGTATGGCGAGCACGCGCTGGATCAGCGCACTGTGTGCCGGTTCCTCGAAGGACACGAACCTGAAGAAGGAACGGATGGCCGTCAGACGCAGGTTACGCGTCTTCGCACTGGCGCCGCGCGTTACCTCGAGATCGGTGAGGAACGCGCCGATGAACGTTGCATCCAGATCGGCGAGCGTCAGGGCCGATGGGGACTTCCGCAGCTGCACCTGAGCGAACATGAACAGCAGCCGGAACGTGTCTCTGTAGGAGGCGATCGTGTTGCCGCTAACATTGCGCTGGCGCATGAGGTGCTCGGTGAAGAAGCGCTCGATCAACGTGGCGACATTGCAGGCGGGCTTCATGGCGTCACCTCCCATCGCCGATCGAGACGCCGCGCGGCTTCTTCCATCAACTCGGGGCAGGCCGAGAGATACCAGTAAGTGTCGCGCACGCAGGCGTGGCCGAGGTAAGTGGATAGTACTGGGAGTTGTTGCTCGACGTCCTTGCCTTCGCGATACCAGTTGAGCAGCGTCCGGATGGCGAAGCGATGACGGAAGTCATGCACGCGTGGCCCGGTACGATCACCTGGGCGCCGCAGCCCGATCTCTCGGGACAATCGCCAGAAGACGCGATGAACGTACTGGTGCAGCAAGCGGCCTCCCTGTTCGGCAACGAAGAAGGTCGAGCCGCAGCGTGATCCGAGCATCGCGTCGCGCCGGTGGGCGTAGTCGCGCAACGCGATTCTCGTCGTCGGATGCAATGGCACGAGCCGCGACTTGCCGAACTTGGTCAGCCGGACCGTCAGCACGCCGGCGTCGAGGTCGACGTCATCACGCTCCAGGCCCATCGCCTCGGATATACGCTTGCCCGTCACCGCGATCAGCCCGAACAAGGCATGGTAGGTCCATCGGCGCAGCCCGTCCGCTGGTGGCAGAGCCAGCGCTGCCGTCAGCAACGCATCGATCTCCGCGTCGCTGTAAACATAGGGCTTGGCGCGCTTCCATCCGGGCAGCATGCCGACGGGCGGCACCTCCGTTCTCGGGTCGAAGTTGGCGACATGGCGCGCGAACCCGCGCACGCCGCTCAATCGCAGCGCCCAGGATGCATGACGATCAGGCGGCAGCGTTGCCCATTCCATGGCCAGCTTCGTCGTGATGCTCCTGGCCTTGCGCTTCTCCATGAAGGCGACGAAGTCGGCGAGCCGACGGGTCTGGTGCTCGTACTTGTATCCAAACCCCTTGCGCATGCTCAGGTACTTATCGAGTGCGGCGCGCAGATTGGTCATTGCACGCCTCCCGGCCAGGGCAGGCTCAATGTTCTCAGCGCATCGATGTCGACCTTCGCGTAAATCCGGGTAGTGTCGTGGTTCTCGTGCCGCAGCAACTGTCCGATCTCCGACAAGGTCGCGCCAGATCGGAGAAGCTCGGTAGCGAGACTGTGTCGGAAGATATGGGCGCCGCGATGTGCGCAACCTTCGATTCCAACGCGATCGAGAGCGGCCTTGGCGATCATGGTGATCGCACATCCGGAAGCAAAGCCGACGTGTGACGCGAGCGTACGGACGAACAACCGTCGGCACGACGACTTTGGGCGGCCATTGCGGAGATATGCAACGATGGCCGCGCCAACGTCTGGCGGTATCGGCATCCGTGCACGCTGTCGGCCCTTGGCGCGAACGAGTATCTCGCTGGCGCGCCAGTCGATATCATCAAGGGTGAGCGTCGCGACCTCGTCGGCCCGCAGGCCGAGCTTGGCCAGCAACAACAGAATGGCGTAGTCCCGCCGTCCCATCACCGTCTCTCGGTCGCAACCGTCGAGAGCCTTCCGCACCTGTGCAGCAGGCAGATAGGTCGGCAGAGTTGCGAGCTTCCATCGCCGCATCGATGGAACGCAATCCGCCAACGGGCGCGCATTCAGCCCCCGATGGTGGAGGTAACGAAGAAAGGCGCGCAACGACCAGCGCATCGCCTTGCCTGTTCCCGGGCTCCAATCCTGGGCGTGGCGCTCAATGTAGCGGATCACGTCTTCTTGGCTGATCTTGCAGAGGGCGGCGGCGCCACCGGGGCACACCTCGTGCAGGAACCTGCGGATGACCGGGAGATGGCGGACGATGGACCTCGGGGCCAAGCCGCGCTCTGATCGTAGGTAGGCATCGAACTCCTTGAAGATCCGTTTGTGCGGGGTGAGAGGCAGTAGCACCAACGGCGCGATCGCGCCTTCCGCGCGCAGCACCGACAGCCATCGCTTGAGCGCGGCTCGGTCGCCGGGTTGGATAGACTGCCTCCCGCCTCGATGTCGGAGGTACCGCTCAACGACCTGTTCATCGAGATCGACCAGCTTGTAGCGACGGCCGGCGATCCAACTCAGGAGCCCGCTGACCACGTTGAGGCAACGCCACGCGCCATGCCGAACGAGCCTCTCTTCGACGAGACGAGCGGCGTAGCGCTCGACGAGTTGTCCGTGCGGCCCGCTTCTGAGACGCCGGTACAGCCGGCTGTGCTGCCCAAGTACTCTTCAACTTCCATCTTCCTGTTCTCCGCTGTTGAAAGCGGAGGCACAGAACGAACTATGCCGAACGGACCAAACGCCGGTCAGCGAGAAATCTGGGGAAAACGACCCAACTCGGCATAGTTCGGCGGCCGGCATAAACCTGCAAGATGAACGACGTTGATCCGCAAGCCTGGCTCGCCGACGTGCTGGCCAGGCTTCCAGATCACCCCGTCAACAGAGTCCCCGACCTGCTCCCGTGGAATTGGAAGGCGACCCAACAGTCCAGAGCGGCTGCCGCCTGAGCGCCACCGCAGACCCGCAGACCGGCGCGCCTGACCGGGGTGCTGGTCGGATGCGTACCCATCGCCATAAGCGGCGACTGGCCTAACCACGGGCGATGACGTGGAATGGCGCGGGCTTAGCTGATGCTTCGCAGTCCCGGCAGCTGAGCTTCTCCCGGACTCGCTGATCACGTTCCAGGATTTCATCACCTTCAGCGTCTCGGTGATATCCTAGCCGTTCGCAATCTAGATCCGTGCGCTCGAGGCGATTGGGTCATCGACTCTCCAGAACCTGCAGCACCCACATCAAGGGCGGCGGCGTCGACGATCACCGGACGGTCCTTGAAATGAAATCGCTAGCGCTATTAGGAGAGCCCAAGGCCAACCCGGGATAACGACAGCTACAGATTCAGGTCGACTTCCATTCCTGGAAACGCCGATTTACCATCTCGTAGTTCTCAGACCAATATGTGCTGCTCATCGTCACGTTGTTGGGGTTATTCAGGTCCGGCTGCCATTCACGAATCTCGGGAGACAACATCGTGGCGGCTTTCTTGGAGACCGGAATCGTGCCCAGAATCTCAAATAGCCTAGCCTGAACCTCGGGACGCATGTAATAAGAAAGCAGTTTCATCGCGTTTTCCTTGTTCGGGGCGCCCTTCAAAATTGCTAATGAATTGTTGCCAGTGATGTTCTGCGCGGAGGAGAATGCCAAAGGTGTTCCACCACCCGGCCGAGTCGTCGCTAAAACTCGGTTGTTGGCTGCAACACCAAAATCGACTTCTCCGGTCTGCACCAAGGAAGTGTCCTGCGGTGTGGTGGCTGACCATAGGAGATGTGACCGGACCCGGGAGAGTGATTTGAAGGCGCGGTCCAAATCCAGCGGATAGATATCCTTCGGCGCCACCCCGTCGGCGAGGAGCGCTATTTCCAGGGTGCCCGTCGTAACAGTTGCGCGCAAGGCGCGGCGTCCAGGAAACCTATTCACATCGAAATACTCGGCAAGCTTTATCGGATGCTTTCCGTCCCCGAACTTCATCGGATTCCACGTTATGCCGAGGCCCCAGACTTCAAAAGTGAGGTAGTCGCCTGCCGGTTGGACCTTTAAATCCTTTAAGTCGAACAGGGCAGGATCGAGCTTTTCCCAAAAGCCTAGCTTGGATCCGGAGGCGATACTGACGTCAGTGTTCACAACAATATCGACGTCGACGTTGCCCGTTAACTGCATGGCCTTGACTTTGTCGAGTTGGATGAGGGGAACGATCTTGACCTTGATCCCGGTTTCCTTTGTGAAAGGATCGTAGACGGCCTTGATATGTGCGTCTTGAGTAGCCCCGCCGGAGTTAGTCATCGTCACTGTATCGGATTTGGCGGCAGCGCGAGAGTCTTGAATGAGCATCGGTGCCGAAATCACACCCGCTGCGCCAGCCAGAAAGGAGCGGCGTGAGACTCTATGGATAGCACGGTTCATCTGAAGTTCTCCTTGTGTTGTCGCGTCGATCACGGCAGCGCCGACATCGGTTAGAAGCTGGAAGGACGGCAGCTGCGGGAAGCCGCAGCGGACGCTAACGCCTTTGCAGAGTGCTTCCGGCGCCTCTCGAGCTGGCATATCGAAACTGCTAACGTTTCGAAAAACCAGATAGAAATAGATCTAACTCACGATGGCTAATGCCGTCCCGATGCCTTTGGCTCTAGCTGGTGTCGAGTTGACGGCGCTTCATTCCCCAGCAGTTAGTGTTAAACTCGCCTGTCAGGACTCCTTCAACCTGAGTTAATCAAGAGGCCGACCTCAAAAGGTCGCCCCCATCCGAGCACGGCATCGTTGTAACCGGCAAGGCGCAGGGCATGCCAGCACAGGGCCGCCAGCACAGGGCTTGGTTAGATGTGATCACATACTTGCCCGTGTGTTTCTCGATACTGTCGACCACCGAGGCTGCACGCATTCCCGTGCAAGAAATCACCGTGGCGTCGACGTCCGCTCCATCGATCACGCGCTTCACCGTAAGCTCAATGATCGCGAGGGATATGAAGGGACAATCATCGATATGGCTACCGACGTCACGAAATGACCCTGCTACGACGACCTGACGTCCGGCTACGTCAATCTGCACGATCATCGTCTCAGCAATTCCTTAGGGATAGGAGGAAATAAATACGATGTTGCGAGCCGAGCGCGCCAAGCGCCAAGGCACAGCGAATATTTGATGCTCTGGCGCGGAATCGTCCGGTGCGTCTTGATTGTCATCATCGACAACTACGACTCCTTGGTCTTCAACATTGCGCGTTACTTCCGCAAGCTTGGTGAAGCAACGGCAGTGGTCCGGAACTACGAGGTCGGCATCACTGATCTCCTTGGCCTCAAGGTGGTGTTTGCGAGACTGCCATTCCGCTACTCGCAGATTCGAAGTTGGCAGATAATCTTCGTAATTGGCCCACAAAGTCTGCACGAATCGTACGGTCCTCGCCTGCGCTCGAAGGCGTGTGATCCAATCGCTTCATTTCGGTACGACTGGTACCAATGTATCGAGAGAAATTTCGGGTTTCTTCGCTTGGTCGCTAACGAATTCGATTCAATAGCCCAAACCGAAACCAAATGTGCAGGCCCAGGGCACACTTTCCGCGACGAACCTCAGCCCGGTTTGTGATGCAGACCAGAAGGTGGGACATGTTCGGAACCGTGGCGACATGTTCGGTTTGGACGTCGTTCGCGGGTCGGGCCGGCGTCTCTTGCTTCACCGAACCGACCCGAATGGCCTCTCCAGCATACGTCGGACGCGCACGGGCACCGGCCCGACGTGAAGAGCTGTGGCCTGGCGATCAAGTGCGCGCTCCGCTTGGGTAGAGCGGCTGCGCTGCCGCAAATAGTCAAGCCACGTTGGGCAATGATAACGCTCGGTCCACAGCTCGGGATCAGCAATGTCGCAAGCAATCGACCAGCCATAGGCGCCATTGCGCTTTCGAGATAGCTGAACCTCCTGCATAAGAACGTGGAAGGCGAGCGCATTCTCCTGAGGGATTCGATATTCGATCTCTACCACGAGCGGACCGCTACGGGCAGTCAGAGCCACCCGCACCTTAAGATCTTCAAGCGTCTCAGGCTCCTCGCCCTTCGCAGTGATGCGCGGCATTGGCAGCCAACGGCCGAGCAGGGGCGAGAGGAGCAACAAGGCTGACGCGACGAGGAGAGCCGTATCAACGCCGGCGCTGTCGGTTAGACGTCCCCACGCCCAGCTGCCGAGGGCAATCCCGCCCGAACTGACCGCCTGATAGGCCGCGAGGGATCGGCCCGTCACCCAGCGAGGCGACGAGAGCTGCACGCCAATATTAAACAGCAGCCATGTCATCGTCCACCCTGTCCCCACCAACAGCAGGGCGGCCGCCGTCAGAACCGGTTCGCGGCTCAGCGCCGCGGCCGCCATCGCCCCGCCCATAGACAAGGCGCAAGCGCGAATTGCAGCCTCGCCACTCATACGCCTGCGCACCTCCGCGACAACGAGAGCTCCGAGCACAGCACCGAGTCCAAACGCGCTGAGCATAATGCCATACATCTTGGCACCGCCGTGCAAGAGATCGCGCACCATTAGCGGCATCAGCGCGATTATCGCGCCGCTAATGACGCCAGTCAGCAGTGCTCGGCTCAGTACGATTCTGACCGATGGCGAATTCATGATGTAGCGCACGCCGGAAATGATCGCCCGGCTGAGTTGTTCGGGAGGCAGACGTGCAGGCTGGGTAGCGCGCTTCCACACAATCAATGCGGCTATTAGCGGCAGATAGAGTAGCGCGTTAACCGCGAACGCAACCACTGCTCCCGCCGCAGCAACCAAAATGCCGCCGATCGCCGGCCCCATGCTTCGGGCTATATTGTAGCTGATGCTATTCAGGGCGACAGCCGCCGGCAGCGCGTCCGCCGACACCTGCTCGCCTACTGAGGATTGCCAAGCCGGGTACCTTAACGCCATGCCAACACCAACGACAAAGCAAAGCGCCAGCAGAACATTTGGCGTAGCAAGGCCATATAGGTCGAGCACAGTCAAAGCAATTGCTCCCGACGCCTCAATCGAGAGTGCAATTAACGCCACGATACGACGGTCATGCATGTCAGCTATCGCGCCGGCCAGCACAGATATTAGCATAACGGGCAGCATGAGCGCCGTCTGCACCAGAGCAACGCGATCCGCAGATGACGTCATCTGAGTCATCGCCCAAGCCGCGCCAACTCCTTGGATCAAAGTGCCAAGATTTGTGAGCAAGCTCGCTAACCAGATGAGACGAAAGCTCGGATAGCGCAATGGGGCGATGATGCCACCGAAACCGGATGGTTGCGTCGAATCGATCATCGCGACTCCTGCTGCGCTTCTGACCGAGCGCTTATGCTCCAGTTCATCAACGGCAGTTTAGAACGTCTCCGCTCGCAAGTAGCCGAGCGTCTCGTCGCCCTCTCCTTCGTACAGATGCAGCTCAACACTCAACAACGTATCGATGCAGCTAATGCAACAGAGCATTCGCGATTCCTCCGGCGTACGAGAAAGCGCTTGATGAAGCTGCCGCCGCGCGTGCCCGGCGCCAACTTGTCAGTGCATTTTAAGGCGACAGTATTTGACGTTTTGCCAACATCACTTTTCGAGCACCACCATATCTGAGGATGACCAGCACAAGCGCACTTGCGTCCCAGGCTTAGGCCTCATCTCCGCCCGACATGATATCATCTTCGCTGTCAGATCGATGCCGTTCTCAGCTTTAACGGTCACGCGAGTGGTTCCGCCGATGAACGAACTACTTATGACCTCGCCGTTTACGACGTTATCATCGTCTCGGGTGGTATGGTCATTGGCGGTTACACGTAGCTTCTCAGGTCGGATCATCACAGTAAGATCCGGCCCATCGATCCGCGCATTGGCGGATACAGCAATGTGGTGGTTTCCAGAAATCAACATTCGACCATCACTGGTCATTCTTCCATCGATCAAATTCGACTCGCCGATGAACTGCGCCACGAAACGGTTGCGCGGCTGAAAGTAGAGCTCATCGGGCGTCCCTAGCTGGGCGATTTCGCCCCTGTTCATCAGGCAGATGCGATCGGACATGTTCAGCGCTTCTTCCTGGTCGTGCGTGACATAGATGAGAGTCGTGCCCAGATCTCGGTGGAGGCGCCTAATCTCTCCCTGCATCTGCTCGCGCAGATTTTTATCCAACGCTCCCAGGGGCTCATCCATCATGATAATCGCCGGACAATAGACAATGCACCGTGCGATACCAACGCGCTGCTGCTGACCGCCTGACAGCTGACGGGGTTTGCGATTTTCGAAGCCGTGCAGTCCGACACGATCAAGTGCCTCCATCACCCTGCGATGAATCGTTTTGGCCGGTTGACGACGCACGCGCAGCGGATAGGCGACATTATCGAACACAGTCATATGCGGCATCAACGCATAGTTTTGAAATACCATGCCGACGCCCCTATCGCGTGGAGGCATGCGCGTGATGTCGCGTCCGTCCAAGAGTATTGTGCCAGTTGTCGGCTCGCTCGCACCTGCAATCAAATTTAGCAGCGTCGTCTTACCTGACCCCGATGGGCCGAGCAAAGTTAGGAATTCGCCCTTCTCTATGCTCAGGTCGGTCGGGTGAAGAGCCGTCACCGGGCCAAACGTTTTCGATATACCCTTAAGGGCGACCGCGTGCCCGGACTGACCGGCAGTAATAGCACCGTTATGCATCCCAATCACACTTTCATCGGAGCCATTGTGCGCCCTCGCGCTGGTGCGTTCATGTTGGCCAACGTATTCAAGTGATTCCCATTTCGCCATTCGTAGCGTCATCCCAGATCCTGTCCTCATAGTTGCGCTCCGATCATCGCGCACATCGATCAAACGTCGACCGACGGTCCCTTCCTCAAGGTGATCGCGACAATGCTGACCAACAAGGAAATTACCGTTAGCAACGTAGATACCACGGCAATTACCGGCGACACCTCCCAATGGAGAGCGTTGTACATTTTAACGGGCAGCGTGACCGTATTCGGTCCCGCCAAGAACCAAGATATGATTACTTCATCGATTGATAGTAGAAACGCAAAGAACGCGGCGCTTACGAGCGATGGAACGAGCTGCGGAATAACCACCGTCACGAACATCCGGATAGGTCCGGCTCCCATCAGTTCGGCGCCGAATTCGAGATTGCGGTCGAGTTTGTTAACGCCAGCTACGATCATGACCATGACGAAGGGCAAGGTGACCATAACATGCCCCAAGACGATGGAAACAGTCGTACCGCTGACTCGAAGATACGAGAAGTAGAGAAAAAGCCCGAGACCCGTCACGATGTGGGGCACAATGAGCGGGCTCATGATTAAGGCGGTGATGAAGTCCTTGCCAACGAACCTATGCCGGGCAGTCCAGTAGCCGGCCGGCACCCCGGCAAGCATCGCCACTGTCGTACTCGCGACCGCGACCTTGAGGCTTTGGAAAAGCGGATTTGTCCAGTCGGAAGACTCGAAGAAAATTTTGAATAAGTCGAACGAGTAAGTTTCCGGCGGGAACGCCAGCGTACCCGTCGGTCCGAAGGCCATGGGGATTGTCACCAGGACCGGGAGAAGCAGATAGAAATAGATCGTCGTAGCGAATGCCGTCCCTATCCTTTGGTAGCGGCGCGAAAGCGGGTCGTAAATGTGGGATACGAACAAGACCTTAGACCTTTCGTTGACGCCTAAGGGCAACGGGCGCGGTGAGAATGAGAGCCATGGCGAGCAGAATCACGCTGATTGCAGACGCCTTGGGCCAGTCCAGTACCTCACGGTTATAGAAATCGACCAGATTCGCCAGCATCATATCCCGGGAGCCGCCGAGCAGCGCGGGAACGATGAAGGCGCCCAGAGACATAACGAAAATGCTAAGAAGAGCCGCCAAGAGGCCAGGTAGGCTCATGGGAACCGTGACTGTCCAGAAAATGCGTGCGGGTTTTGCACCCATGATAGATGCTGCGCGATAAAGGGCGGGATCAATCGCCAGCAGGCTAGCCAAGACCGGCAAGACAACAAGTGGGATGAGGTAGTTTGTCATGCCTACAAGCGTTCCCATCAAGTTGAAAAGAAGCGGTACTTCTACATTCGTGTTGAAGATCCAACTTAGGAGCGAGTTGATAATTCCGTTGCGGCCTAGGATTATTGTAAATGCAAAGCATTTGACCAAGACGCTGGTCCAAAATGGCAGCAGCACAAGTACCATAAAAAACGACCTGCGCCGCGCCGGTTGACGCGCAAGATGCAAGGCGACGACGGACCCCAAAATCAAGCTCAAGATCGACGACAAGCCGGCGATGTACAGCGTCGTAGCCAGAGAACTCCTAAACAATGTGCTGCTTAGCACAGCGTTGAACGCAGCAAGCGATAAGTTCGGACCTTGGACGCTTGTGTAGAGGATATACAAAGCTGGCGGCAGAACAATTGCGCACCCTATCAAGGTGGCTGGCAACATGAATATAGTCTGCGCACGCAATGTACTTGTGCGGATCATGGACGCTCCGAGCGGGCTCGTTGAGAGATCAAGAATGGCCCCTTCAGATCGCCTTGGAGGACGATGAAGATTCCGCGGCCGGTGAAGTTGTGTTCAAAGAAGTATGCGATAGCGGGGCATGAGCATATGCCGAGTGCCGCAAATTGGTCGTTCGAATCATAGACATTCCGGTCACAGCCGATGGAGATAGAGCATCGCTTGCGACAGCGGCACACTCAGCTCATTCTCCATTCTTGGAAACGCCGATTCACCGATTCGAAATTCTCAGCCCAATATGTACTGTTGACCATCACATTGTTGGGGTTGTTCAAATCCGGCTGCCATTTACGTATCTCAGGCGACAACATAGTCGAAGCCTTCTTGGACACCGGACACGTGCCCAGCAGCTCAAATAGCCTAGCCTGAACCTCCGGACGCATGTAATAGGCAAGCAGCTTCATCGCGTTTTCCTTGTTCGGCGCGCCCTTTAGGATTGCGAGCGCGTCGCCGAGATTGATGTTTTGCTCGAAGGAAATCGCTAATGGTGTTCCGCCACCCGGCCGATTCGTCGCTAAGATCCGATTGTTGCCTGCGAAACCGAAATCGATTTCTCCGCTCTGAACCAAGGAGATGTCCTGCGGTGGAGTGGCCGACCACACGAGATGAGACCTGATCCGAGAGAGCGACCTGAAGGCACGGTCCAAATCTAGCGGATAGACGTCCTTCGGCGCCACGCCGTCGGCGAGGAGCGCAATTTCTAGCGCGCCCATCACGACAGTGCCGCGCATCGCGCGGCGTCCAGGAAAATTTTGCAGATCGAAGAATTCGGCGCAGTTTTTCGGATGCTTTCCGTCACCAAACTTCTTTGGATCCCATGTTATGCAGTTGCCTGCTACTTCGAACGTGACGTAGTCGGTTGCCGGCGAGATTTCCAGATCATTGAGGTCGAACAGAGCCGGATCGAGCTTCTCCCAAAAACCTTGCTTGGATCCGGAGGCGGTGTTGACGTCAGTGTTCAAAAAAATATCGACGTCGATATTGCCCGTTAACTGCATGGCCTTGACTTTGTCGAGCTGCAGGATGGGCACGAACTCGACGTTGATTCCCGTTTCCTTGGTGAATGGCTCGATCACCGCCTTGACTTGGGCGTCTTGATAGGACCCGCCACCATTCGCCATCGTGATGGACTTGGATTTCGCACCAGTAGCCGCGAGCACCGTCGGCGCTGAAATAACGCCAGCTGCTCCGACTAAGAAAGAGCGGCGCGAGACTTCTGAGCCATTACTCTTCATCTGCAATCCTCCTTTGCTCAGGCCATATGCTGCAGTTCGGTCAAGTTCCTGTCACACATCATATATCAGGTATGTCTACTATATCAAATCTTTTGTCGACGACCGATTGGGTGCCGGGCAGTAGCAGCTACTCTCTTGGAGAGAGTCTGAAGCACCACAGCCATCCGATGACGTCCAAGGCGCAGGCGAATTTCCGAAGCTTACCGAGCCGATAAGCTACCCGCTGGAGAGACCAATCTGCTCACCAGCTCAATGAGTTGATCGACGTCGGCGTCGGTGCAATCAAAGTGCGTCACCAGCCGGACGACACCGCCTGGTTGCTGCACAAAACGCACGCCAGTAGCGGCTAGCGCCTCGATCACCTTCTCCGACATTGCAGCGAACACCAGATTGGCTTGAACGGGCGCGACCACCTGCACTCCGGAGAGGTTCGCAAGGCCCCGCTCGAGCCGACGGGCACGGGCGTTCGCCGTACCCGCCAGGTGCAGATAAAGGTCATCCTCGGCATACGCGATGAGCTGCGCGGCTGCGAAACGCATCTTCGACCAAGTCTGACCCGCGCGGCGCAACCGATACGAAAGTGGCTCGGCGAGCGCATGGTTGAACACCACGATGGCATCCACTGACATCGCACCGTTTTTGGTTGCGCCAAAAGATAGAATGTCGACGCCGCGGCGCCACGTCGCTTCGGCCGGCGTGCAGCCTAAGGTGACGAGAGAATTCGCAAAACGCGCGCCGTCCATGTGGAACTGAATGCCCGCGTCGCGCGCAATCTCGCCGATCGCAGCGACCTCATCGAGCGAGTAGACGGCACCACGCTCCGTAGCTTGAGCGATCGATACCGCATCGGGCTGCGGCGCAGCGCGAGCACCCCGCTCGGCGCGCCCCAGCGCTTCCGCCAGCGCCGTCGGCTCCACCTTGCAATCACGGCCAGCGAGCGGGATGAATTTTGCTCCGCCAGTGAATGCCTCAGTGGCCCCTCCCTCCCAAGTGTAAGTGTGCGCCAACTCGTGGCAATAGATGCCTCCCCATGGCCGAGCGATGCTGGCCAATGACAACGCGTTCGCGGCCGTCCCGGTGGATACAGGGAAAACCACAACGTCCCTTTCAAACAGTTGCGAAAAGGTCCGTTGGAGGCGCGCACTCCACTCGTCGTTGCCGTATGGCGCCGCCGCCCCCTCATTTGCGGCAGCCAGCGCGCGCAAGATCTCGGGCGCCGTCCGCGCGGCGTTGTCGCTGCGGAAGCGGAAATTCGGTGGTGCAAGTCCGGGATCGTTGTTCACGTTCGATTTCCTAGTTTCGGCTGCGACCGGCACCAATCTCGCGTTCCGAAACGCTACTGGCCGGTCCATCATCGTATACCCAGTATATTTTATGTCAAGAACTCGTTGCACTCGCCGAACAGGGCGACGACATACACGACGTTCTGCGGAGGTCTTACCCGCGTGCCGACCTCTCCCAGGCCCGGCTGTGGCTCACCGCGGCGGCTCAGCAACTTTAGCTCGTTGGCCCGAGTCGGCACCGCCGCGCTGGCAGACGCAAACCGAACCTAGCTGACGCAATAGCTGGAGCTTAGAGCTGAAACCGCACAAGCGGACGCGGGTGCGGAAGCAATGGCGGCCCAGAGAAATGGCCTGTCTTGGTTAGCGGCTGCGACAGCCGCGGCACCGGTCTCCGCGCCCCTATCATCATTGCGGACATACTCGCGTTCGTCGGGGCAGGCGCAAGTACGCACACGACTGGATGACCACCGCCAAGCCATCGCCTCTATTCTCCGCGTACCGCCTTGGCATTTCGAGTGGACGATGATGGCCCCCCATGATGATGGTGTGACCCACGCCAGACGCCGTTAGCGAAGCAACGACAAGCTTAGTCATGTCGGTATGCGACAGCCAGGCGCGGAGCCCGCGGTGTTTAGAGGGCTCAGGCTCACACAATCCTATACGGATAGAAACAGTCTCCAGCTCGTGCCTGTCCCAATAAGCGGGGCGAGTTTTTCGCCGAGAGACTTTGTCAGTCCGTAATAGGTGTCCGGTCGAACCGGCGCCTTGAAATCAACCACCTGGGTTTGATCGTAGAGCCAACCGCATGCACCGAGCCGGCGAACACGACTCGCTTCACACCATCTTTAACCGCAGCAGCATAGATGCTGTGGGTGGTCATTATCCGTATCCCTCCACTGAAGGCCGCCTTGTTTGACGAACGAGATCGCTGCAGGTCCTAGGGGTAATCCTAGGAGAAGCGCTATGACGATTTCGAGGACTGAGGTAATCACATCGGTCGAGCGGCGGCGCCGGTGGTCGCAGGACGAGAAAGAGCGGCTTGTTGCAGCATCGCTTGAGCCCGGCGCCAGTGTTTCCGAGGTGGCTCGCGTGGCCGGGCTTCATGTGAGCCAGCTGTTCAGGTGGCGCAAGGAGCTTTGCAAGCACGGCGAAGCGAGCATGGCTCCGTTTGTTCCGGTCGAGATTGGGCCGCCTGCGTCACCGCGGGAGCTGGCCGAAGCGCCGTTGACGACGACGGCGCGGCGACGCAAGAGCGATGGCATCATCGAGATCGATCTTGGTAGCGGGCATCGCATTCGGGTCGATGGCGACGTTGATGGAGACGCGCTACGTCGCGTTCTCGATGCTTTGGCCCACCGATGATCCCGGTTCCGACGGGCGCGCGAGTGTGGCTGGCGACAGGCCACACGGATATGCGCCGAGGCTTTCCGTCGTTGGCACTCCAGGTGCAGGAGGTGCTGCGCAAGGACCCGCTCAGCGGTCATTTGTTCGTCTTCCGGGGTCGCCGCGGCCAACACTCGACATTCTGCATACAGTCTTCGAAGCGCGAAGATTGCGTATCCGTGGCATCCGCTTTTTGGGCGGACGCTTCAGGTGGCACCGTTCCGACGCGGCAAGGAGCTGAAATGCATCTACACGGAGGAGCGGCGTGGGTTTAGCCGCGAAGTTCCCAATTGGATGCTCGACGAAAGCTACTGCGCCGGCATGGCGCTAGGACCGCCGCAGGTCAGTATTGAGGGGCTGAACGAATTTGCTGCTGTTCTGAAGCTTCTGGGCGCGTCTCAGGCGTCGGGCGCACGATCCCGTCCTTCTATGAAGAGGGAGAAAGGACGTGCGGAGAAAAAGCCGATATCGCGAGCCGATGCAACTGGGTCTGGATCTGCGTCTTCGGATTCCCCAGAGCCCGCTGGGCGCCAATCCCAAAGGTCTGATCGAGGCGCTCGCCGATCTGTTGCTGGAAGCGGCTGGCGTCGAACCCGCTCAGATGTCGGGAGGTGACCATGAGTGTCAAGATCACACGTGATCACCTCGACCGCGCCGCCGTCGTCTATGTTCGCCAATCGACAATGTCCCAAGTTATGGGGAATCTCGAAAGCCAGCGGCGGCAATATGACTTGGCGCAGGCCGCGGAAACCGCCGGATTTAAGTCGGTGGCGGTAATTGACGATGATCTTGGCCGCTCAGGCTCTGGCAGCACTCAACGGCCCGGATTTGAGCGGCTTGTGGCGATGGTTTGTTCGGGTAACGTCGGTGCCGTTTATT
Organism: Bradyrhizobium sp. USDA 4011; assembly: GCF_054063415.1. Taxonomy (NCBI): domain Bacteria; kingdom Pseudomonadati; phylum Pseudomonadota; class Alphaproteobacteria; order Hyphomicrobiales; family Nitrobacteraceae; genus Bradyrhizobium; species Bradyrhizobium sp. USDA 4011. Next base: position 6,128,754 of record NZ_JBSSGG010000001.1, on the reverse strand, counting down.
GCATTGAGGCGTCGCGGCTGGCGCGCAATGGACGCGACTGGCATCACTTGATCGACCTATGCGCCCTCGCGGGCGCGTTGGTCATTGATCCCGACGGCGCCTATGATCCGCGGGCTTGTCAACGACCGCCTGCTTCTCGGACTGAAGGGAACGATGTCGGAGTATGAGCTGAGCCTGCTTCGCCAACGTGGAATCGCCGCTCGAGACTCTAAGGCCAAGCGCGGCGAGTACCGCTTCATGCTTCCACCTGGATTTTGTTGGAGTGAACTCGGCAAGATCGAAATGGATCCCGACGAACATGTGGCGGGATTGGTTCGACTCGTCTTCACGAAGTTCCGCGAGCTCGGTAGCGCCCGGCAGGTCTTTCTTTGGCTGCGTGCTGCCGACATCAAAATGCCTGTGGTTCTAAAAAACGTTCAAATCTACAAGCTCAGCTGGAAGGCGCCGGCCTATCACACGGTGATGCAGATCCTGCACAATCCGCTCTATGCTGGCGCCTATGCGTTTGGCCGAATCGCTCAGAAGACACGGATCGTGGACGGTCGCGCCCGCAAGGTCAGCGGGTTCAAAAAGCCGCGGGAGGAATGGAATGTTCTCCTGCGCGACAATCATCCCGGCTATGTCAGCTGGCAGGAGTATGAGGACAATCAGAGGCTGCTGCTGGAAAACGCCCACATGAAGAAGAACTGCTCGCGAAAATCGGCGCGCGGGGGACGCGCACTTCTGACCGGATTGATGCGGTGCGGCCATTGCGGGCGGATGATGCGTGTGTTCTACGGCCAGGCCAAGGGGAATGCCCATCGTTATCAATGCCGCGGCGATGACGCCCATGTCGGCGCTGGCCTATGTATCGGCATCGGCGGGGTGCGGGTCGATCGTGCGGTCGCGCTGCAAATCCTTGAGGCCGTCTCCGATCGGGCTGTTGAAGCAGCGATATTGGCGTCCGACCAGGTTGAGCGCTCAAGACAAGAGATCATCACGGCCGTCGAACGGGAGCTTGAAGTCGTACGCTACGAAGCGTCTCTTGCTGCACGCCGATACGAGCTTGTGGATCCGGCCAAGCGCCACGTTGCCCGCGAACTCGAGGCGCGCTGGAATGGCGCATTGGAGCGGGTTGCCGAGCTTGAAGGTCGTATAAAGGAGCTGCGCACCGCATCGGCGGAAAGTCCCAAGATCGACCGCGCCCTGCTTCTGCAACTTGCGCATGATCTTCCGCGGGTTTGGAATGCACCGTCCACGGACACGCGCACCAAGCAGCGGCTGGTTCACATTGTGGTCCGAGAGATTGTTTGCGATCTAGATAGGAACACCAATGAGGCGGTTCTGCTCATCCACTGGACCGGCGGCCGGCACACGGAGGTTCGCGTTGCTCGCGTTAAGACGGGCCGATATCCGGGCGACATGGCACCGACTGCCGTTGACGCACTTCGTAAGCTCGCTGGTCATTGGCCTGATCGAGAGCTCGCCGTGTCGCTCAATCGGATGCGCTGCAAGACCGGTGACGGCGAGACCTGGACGACTGTTCGCGTGCGGGAAATGCGCGAACGCTTGGGCTTGCCGGAATACGACCCCGCGTCATCCGACGGCAAAATGATCAGCCTCGCGAAGGCTGCGGCCCACTTTGGAATTTGCGTCGGATCTGCAAAGAGCCTGGTTCTGAAGGGCATCTTGCCGGCAACACAAGCAATCAAGGGCTCGCAATGGTTGGTCCCCGTCGACACGCTGAGTTCGGAAGCAGTGCGCATAGCGGTGCAGCGCGTGATCGAACGTCGACCGAAAAACTACATTGATTATCAATACGATAGGATGATCCGTCTGCCCGGAATCTGACAAAGGGACGTACAATGAAACGAGCTGTGGCGATCTTGTGAAGGTGATCTGGCACGATGGCCAGGGGGCATGCCTGTTCACCAAGAGACTCGAGAGAGGAAGGTTTATATGGCCATCCGTTGCGGGTGAAGCTGTGACGATCTCGCCAGCGCAGATGAGCTATCTGTTGTCCGGAATCGATTGGCGCAACCCGCAAGAAGCACAGCGTCCGACACGGGTCGGGTAGCCGTTTTTGGTTTGAATCTGCGGCTTGATCTGATTCAATGGCTTCATGATATCGAAGCCGGACGATCTTCCATCGGACCTTGTCAGCGCTCTAGCGGCGCTGCAGGCCGAGCGTGAGGCGCGGCTGCGAGCCGAAGCGGTGGCTGCCAGTGCGTTGGCGGAGCTGTCGGACAACGAGGCGCTGATCGCGCATCTTGAGCTGCGAATTGAGAAGCTCAAACGCGAACTGCACGGGCAGCGATCCGAGCGCTCGGCACGGCTGCTCGAGCAGTTGGAGTTGGAGCTCGAGGAACTCATCACCACGGCGAGCGGGGACGAGCTCGCCGCACAGGCGGCGGCAGCGAAGACGCAGAACGTCCGTCCCTTCACGCGTAAGCGGCCGGTGCGCAAGCCTTGGCCCGACGATATCGAACACGAGCGCGTCGTTGTTGAAGCTCCAACGACCTGCGCCTGCTGCGGTGGATCGCGGCTGGCGAAGGTCGGCGAGGATGTGACCAAGACCCTGGAGGAGATCCCGCGCCGCTTCAAGGTCATCGAGACGGTGCGCGAGAAGTTCACCTGCCGGGACTGCGAGAAGATCAGCCAGCCGCCGGCGCCGTTCCATGCCACACCGCGTGGCTTCATCGGTCCACAATTGTTGGCGACGATCCTGTTCGACAAGTTCGGCATGCATATCCCGCTCAACCGCCAGAGCGTGCGCTTTAAGGCCGAGAGGATCGATTTGCCGTTATCGACACTGGCTGACCAGATCGGCCACGGGACCTTTGCCGTCATGCCGCTCTTCCACTTGATCGAGCATCATGTGCTGGCGGCCGAGCGCCTACATGGCGACGACACCACCATCCGTATCCTGGCCAAGGGCAAATGCACGACTGGGCGGATCTGGACCTATGTGCGGGATGACCGACCCTTCGCCGGGCCCGCGCCGCCCGCTGCGGTCTATTACGCCTCGAGCGACCGACGAGGCGAGCATCCCCAAAAGCATCTGGCGGTCTTCGCCGGCATCCTGCAAGCCGATTGCTACAACGGCTTCGAGCCGCTGTTCGATCCGCAGAAGAAGACACTGCCAATTACGCCGGCGTATTGCTTTGCCCATGCACGGCGAGGCTTCTTCGAGCTGGCTGACATTGAGAAAAATGCTCGGGAAAGCAAGAAGGGCAAACCGGTCTCCCCGATCGCACTGGAGGCGGTCAGGCGGCTGGACGCGTTGTTCGAGATCGAGCGCGCCATCAACGGCTGCAGCGCCGACGAGCGACGTGCCGTGCGCCAGGAACAGAGCAAGGCGCTTCTCGACGACATGCACGCCTGGCTACTGTGCGAGCGAGAAACCCTCTCGCGCTCGTCCGAGGTCCTGAAGCCGATCAACTACATGCTCAGGCGCTGGGAGGGCTTCGCCCGCTTCCTCGACGACGGCAGGATCTGCTTGACTAACAATTGCGCTGAACGCGCTTTGAGAGGCATCGCCTTGGGACGGCGCAACTGGACCTTCGCCGGCAGCCAGCGTGGTGCCGACCGTGCCGCCATCATGCTGACGATGATCACGACGTGTCGTCTCAATGACGTCGATCCAAAGGCCTGGCTTGCCGACGTCCTCGCCCGTATCGCCGATCTTCCTGCATCGCGGCTGCACGAACTGCTGCCCTGGGAATGGAAGCTTCCGCGCCAAGCCGGCAAATCCGACGATCAGCAAGCCGCCTGACCTTCACCCAACGCCATCACATATAGCTCGCCGTGCCCGCGCGCACGCGTCAATCAGGCGGCCTTCGTCGTAGGCGTACCATTATCCCGACAATAAATATCTGCAAAACTCGCTTCGTCGCTGACAAGGCCGGCGAAGCGAATGACTGCGTCGACACCAGCGACAAGGCCGCTTCTCTCGAATCGACCAAACAGGACCACGGCATAACCGATGACTAAATCGCTAATGCCTTACATCGTGCACGGCGCGGCGAGCATTTTGCAAGTCAGAGGCGCAGGACAATAATCATTGCTGTGGCAGCGCGAACCGGGAAGTCCTCAATCCCAAGGTTATTCCGCTCAACCTCTCGCGGCCAAGTCTTGAAGTGAGTCCCCCGGCCGCTGTTACGAATGGCCGGAATGATCCTACTCTGGCCCCGCGGTCAGCTCATGCGAATTGGGTGAAGGTCTCCGGTCGCAGACGCTTCACTGCTTCCGCGTTCGCCGACCGCGCTCACGGACATCGCGCTCCATAGAAAACCGATAGGCGACGACATCAGCGCGCGTTACCGAGCACCCCACAACCAGAGGCTTGCTATCCTTGCGAAATGCGACATAGCGGCAGTATGTCACAGCGAATCCTGGCGTTATCTCGAGTAACGCAGCCTGCTCGTCCGTGGCTGTCGAGCTTTCGAACTGATACTCGAAACGGTCGAACCCCTTCAGCGCCTCGACGAGAGGTATCACAAACTGATCACGGATCTTCGGCATTATTGCTTCGGCGACCTCTTTGGTCAGCCAAAGTGAATCAAGAGCGATCGGTTCGTCGTCAGCCAAAATAACCTTCTCGACTCGATAACCGACGCCCAAGTCCCCGAGCTGGAAAGGGTCTCCATCGTTAGGATCGGCCAGCGCCAATTGAAGCACGCGCATGCTAGGTTTGAGGCCAATTTTGCGCAGATCATCTTCAATTGAGACGCACTTTCTTGGTTTTAGTACTCGCACTATCTTGCGTCGGCTTGCGACAAAGACCCCGAGGCCCTGTCGACCGACAAGAAGCCCCTCGAGTGAAAGGTCGCGAATCGCGCGCCGGATGGTGATCATGCTGACACCGAAATCAGCGGCTAATTCACCTGCGCTAGGCAGCTGCGTGCCAGTTGCGTACGTTCCGGCATCGATCATCTCTCTTATTTTTCGCGAGACTGTGCGATAAAGAAACTGATCAGTTCGTCGCCCCGATTTATCAGGTTGGCGCATTTACAATACTCAGTTCTATCGGAGGATCCATCTATTGCAGAGTTCTTCTACCCAACTTCTATTGCACTAGCACTTCTACCCCTAAAAATTCAGATCAGAACTCCATCCTGTCGGCCGCTCAGCTGCGGGTGCGGACGAATTGTTCGGCATGATCTAGATGGATGGGCTTGCGGACGCGAGCAGGCCCGCTCGACAACGCAGTCAAGCTAGACTCCCTCAACGAGAACACTAAGGAAGAGTCGCCCGAATCAAATAGACAGAATACATACTTAGTATTCAGAACTGCCGTCTGTCAATCCCCATCTGCGCCTCCCCTTGGCGAACGCCCCCGATGCCGTTACCCACTCAGCCGATCGCGAACCGCTGTTCCATATGGTGTTCACAGCGATAATGGAACGCCAACCGACGCAAAAATCTACCGACCACTCAACGATAAACTGGTTGAAGCAGATTCCTTTCCCGCACGATGTCAGGGCAAAGGCCCGGCTGCATAATGTCAGGGACAGCCGGGCAGAGTTCGCACTAACCTTCAGTCATTCTCATCTTAAATGGCGACCGCCTCTGGAGCGCAGCAAATCGATTCGGCGATCTTCTGGCTGAACTCATCGCCCCTATGGCGAGACTGAAAGCTCGAACAATTTGCCAAACTCGGGCATGGTGTCGTGGATACCGGCCAGACGCAAGGCGTGCCAACCCATCGCATGATTGCTCGATGTAACGGGCTTACCCAATTCATGCTCAATCGTGGCGATCTGATCAACTAGGCGCATATTCGTGCAGGCAACGAGCACCGCTTCGACGCCGTCCACCCGACCAAGCGTCCGAATAGTCTCACCGATCGAGGTGAGCGAGATCCGTCCGACCTTGAGATCATTTTGCTCGCTGAAGGAGCCGAACGCCACTACATCTAGGCCGCGCCTGCGCAGGAAATCCGCTACGAACACATTGACCGAGTCGCTGTACGGCGTCAGCACCGCAATGCGCGACACACCAAGCCGCTTAAATGCTTCGATTGTGCCAGTAACTGGAGAGGTGCAGGGCACGCCGGGGCGCGCAGCTCTGATTTTTTCGTAAACGACTTCTTCTCCGAGTATCATCGTTCCTGAGTTGCAGCCGAACGCCATGACATCAATGGGGAGGCCGGGCAGGATCAACTTTGCGCCCTGAGTGATTTCTTTTTCCAGCTCCTTCAACGTCTCTGGCGTCACCTCCGGTGCGTTGTAAATCCGGGATTCGTAGATTCCGACGCCCGGAAGCGCGGTAATGCGCCGAAACTCATATTCGATACATTGATCGCTTGCCAGTACAATTAGCCCGAGTGCGGCTCGCGCAGCGATCCCCGCATCAGTTTTAAAGGGCATGTTGGGCAGATATCGATCCGATACTTTATTCATCTCATTTCCCTCAGCTATTTTGTGCCGCAGAACGCACGCGTGAACCAGCACAATAGATAGATATATTGTGTATATCAACCCGCGTCATAGGTGGCTTGCTCCGGCTTTGAGGCGACGCACGGTCCACTGCAAATCTGCTGGCTGTGCTACTTGACCATCCGCCAAAGATTTGGACGGCTGACCAATTTCCTCCCGCTTCGCCGGCCAAAATCAATCAACGATCAATCTTGAGGGTACTCTAGTCCACCGCGCCAATCCCTATTCGCCGAATCGCTCGCACGACAAGGCTGATTCCAGAGGCTGCCGCACAGAGGCGCCTGCCAAAACGGAGTTCGATCCGATGCCCCTTTCTTACGACATGCCCGACCTGCTGCAACGAAAATCGAGCTTCGTTGATTTCGCCAGGCTGCAGCTTCTCCTGTTTTCGGAAGGACTGGATGATCCTGTCGGGTTTAGAACGCGCTTCATCAACTTCCCGCAAAGGTGCTCGCAAGAAGCCCCGCGTTAGATACGTTGTGCGCCCGTCTGGAGCGATGTCTTTCAACGTCAACATGAAATCAGTGTCTGTTAACGCCGCGCTAAAGTAGAGATCGATGGCTGGGTTGCCCAACAACGTCATGTCGTCCGCCATGGGATCGGTTCGATATTGCAACGAGCCACGAGGCGTAGGCACCAAAGCGAACTGGAGGTTCGACCCGACTAATTCAGTACCCGCCGGGTACAGGTATTTCCGCTCCTTTCTCTCTGATTGCGAGATTGAGGTACTAAGCTTCGCGTCCCCGGTTAGATAGAACGCGATGTGCTTCAAGTTCGGAATCGGCCAATCAGCATAGGTGCTGGTCCAAGCCGGCACGGCTCGGCTAGACTCCTCCGGTGAAATTTGATAGTGTTTACTAAAATCGACCCCCGGGATTTGCGTCTCCCAGAAGACAGTCACCGCTTCCTTGTCGACGCCGTTATCGATCCCTTTTAACCAGTGGTCGAACCATCGGATCGTTTCCGCCGCCACTGGCGCTAGCTTGGCGGCAGGATGCCCACCGTTCGTAACGATGAGTCTTTTATTCTTGACGTTGGGCAGCAAGTGAGCGAACGCAAAACCATTCGAGCTAGCATTTTCGGTTTGGTCATCCTGCAGCCCCGATATCAGCAAAGTGGGCGCCGCTTCGGAAGCAGATTTTCCGTAGATTGATTGGTCTGCCACCATTCGTCATACAACGTATGCTGCATCATCGGGACATATGAGTCGACTGATGCATCGTGTTGCTTGCGCCCCCCAAGCGTACGTTCACACGCCTTGTCGCCCCATGTGATCCGTCGTTGGGCGCCAAATCGCGCATAGTCCTCCTGCGTTCCTAACGTCCATGTGCCAACATAGAAATGCTGAAAGATGCCTCCAGGGTAGTACACCTCTCTATACACATCAGTTACGGTACCAGCGATAGCTAGCGCCTTTAGAGCATGATGTGTTTATACGGAAACGTACCCTGAATTTTTGAGATAGTTGGCGCACTCCTCCTTGGAGAAGACGTCGAGGAGTTCGCCGACCTTGCGCCAAGTCGCTTCGACATCACGCGGCTGCGCGGCTCGCATCAGGTGTTTGAGCTTGGCGAAGACCTGCTCGATCGGATTGAGGTCGGGGCTATAGGGCGGCAGGAAGAGCAGATGGGCTCCTGTGGCGCGGATGGCGTTGCGCGCCGCCTTGCCCTTGTGACTGCCGAGATTGTCGAGAATGACGAGTTCACCCTTTGCGAGGGTCGGCGCCAGCACCTGCTCGACATAGAGGGTGAAGAGCTCGCCATTGATGGGGCCGTCGATGACCCATGGCGCGCTGATCCGGTCGTGGCGCAGCGCCGCGATGAAGGTCATGGTCTTCCAATGGCCGAAAGGCGCAGACGCCTGGAGACGTTGCCCACTCGGTCCCCAGCCTCGCAGCGGCGCCATGTTGGTTTTGATCCAGGTCTCGTCGATAAAGACCAGGCGCGAAGCGTCGATCCTGCCCTGATGGGTCTTCCAGCGCGTCCGTTTACGCGCGATATCGGGGCGATCTTGTTCGGCCGGCAGGATCGTTTTTTTTGAAGCTCAGCCCTTCGGCATGGACGAACGTCCACACTGCCCGCACGTCGGTCTTGATCCCGCGCGCAGCCAGTTCCTGCGTCAGCTTCCGCAAAGTGAATGGGCCGGAGCGAATGCGTTTGCGCAGCCAGTCGGCATTGGTGCCGGACAGAACCGGCTTCTTGTGACCGCCGATCTTGCCGGGAGAAACGCCTCCGGTCTCCCGCCGCAGATTCTTCCACTTCGTCACACAGGAAGGACTGATCTGAAGCGCTTCTGCAATCGAACGAACGGTCTCGCCCGCGTCAGCCCGCGCCAGAGCGAGTTCACGAAGATCTTCCGAATAGGGTCGCGTCATCCATGCTGGCCCCCGTTCCAGCATGGAGTTTGAATCAGAAATTGTCCCTTCTGGGAATCCCGCTTCTGGCAAAAAACAACATGCACTAGATGCGCTGGCCGCTCCGCCGCAACATAGTATTGGTTGAGCCCCGGATTTGAAATCCCGAACATGCCCACACTACCATTGCTCCACGGCTGCACTCCGATCCATTCAACGACCTGCGCGCCGTCGGGCCCCTCCTTTGGCCCATGCCAAAGGAAGTTGTTTCCCTCGGAGCATCCGCTAGCTCGAACATCCGCTCCAACGACTGCATAGCCGGCTTTCAAAAGGTCCTTCGCCGCGGAAAACGCCATGCCGCTGATCCCGTAGCTGGAATACTGCAACACAACCGGATATTGGCCTGCTTTGATTGGTCGCCATACGACGTAGGCGATCTTTCCTCCGTCTTTCATCGAAATGTAGCCATACTCGCGATAGGCCCCCTCCTCTGTAACGCCATCGGCGGTTTGCGCCCGAGCAAAGGTAGCAAATGAAAGCACGAGTGCCACGATTGCGGTTATTCTCAGAGGGCCCGCGAGCGTTAGACGGATAAGCGCGAGGGCCGCACTACGCAAGACCACTCTTGCTGCAGGTGCGATCGATCGGATTCGCATGCGAAATGTCTCCAAGTGAGATCAAAAGGGGACTGCTAGCTGTTAGTCCCCCAAAGCGGCACAAGGCCACGAAGAGCTCCGCAAGCAGCTCGATTTCAGGCAACTTGCATGAGACGCGAAATCGCCCGAGCCTTTGGGAGAACCCAAAGGCATTCTCCCGACAGCCACATCGTTAGCTCAATTCCCGGCATGGCAATCGATTTACAAAGATTACGCCGCCGGCATGGCCAGCTCAGCGAGCTTCGCCCAATAGGAACAGCCAATAGGGATAGCTTCGTCGTTGAAGTCGAATTTCGGATGGTGAAGACCTGCAGTGTCGCCATTCCCGAGGAAGATGAAGGCGCCAGGCCGAGCGTTGAGCATATGGCAGAAATCCTCACCACCAAGCAGTGGTTGCGCATTGCGATTGACGCGCCCCTCTCCTACTACCTTCGAGGCCACATCCGCGGCAAACGATGCCTGAGCTTCGGCGTTGCAGGTGATCGAAACGCGGCGGTCAATGTGGATATTTGCCGTAGCACCAAAAGCCTTCGCCGTATGGTCCACGATGAGCTTCATCCGCTCGTGAATCATATCCTGCACTTCGGCATTGAGCGTGCGTACGGTGCCTTTGATCTTCAGCGTTTGCGGAAGGGCGCTGTAGTCGTCAGTTTCAGTGTGAAACGAGGTTACCGAGACGACGGCCGATTCTATTGGTGAAACATTTCGCGACACGATTGACTGGAGCGCGTTAACCAGCTGCGCTCCGACAAGAGTGGCGTCGATGCAGATGGAGGGGAGCGCTGCATGCCCCCCTAGGCCTTCTATATCGATAGTGAACCTATCAGCCGCCGCCATAATAGGACCTGAACGAAGAAAGAATTCGCCGACCGGCAAGCTTGGCCAGTTGTGCATGCCATAGATCTCTTGGATACCAAAACGCTCCATCAGACCATCATCGACCATCGCGCGCGCGCCCCAGCCACCCTCTTCTGCCGGCTGAAAAATAACCACTGCCGAGCCGTTGAAATTGCGCGTTTCAGATAAGTATTTGGCAGCGCCAAGCAGCATTGCAGTATGCCCGTCATGACCGCAGGCGTGCATTTTACCTTCAACTTTAGACGCGTACGGCAGGCCCGTCGCTTCTACGATCGGAAGCGCGTCCATGTCGGCGCGCATGCCGATGACGCGCCCTGAGTCGGCTCGCTTTCCCTTTATGACACCGACCACGCCGGTCTTTCCGACGCCACTAACGACCTCATCAACTCCGAATGCCTTTAGCTTCGCAACGACCATCTCGGCGGTCCGGTGGACATCGAACAAAAGCTCGGGATTACTATGGATATCGTGGCGCCACCCCACGATTTCAGCGTGGAGGTCGGCAAATCGATTAACGGCAGGCATGCTGTCTTCCCATGTTTTTAGTTGCGGCCACCATCGAAGGCCACCTCTGCTCTAGCGAGCGCGAAGAAGCCTATCGCGAGGCGAACCTTGTGGAGCTTGAGAATGAAGCACAGACAGTGACGAGCATTCTCGCTTTCGCGCCATGCACTACGAGCTATGGAATACTTAGTATATTCAGTATAACCCAAACCATTCGCGCACGCAAGAGCGAATATGAATGTCCACGCGTAGCACCTGTCCTGGCATCCAGGGCCTGCGGCCTGATATTGTTTCCGCGCCTCGGGCATGGAAGGGAAGGAGGCGATGCGGACCCTACGCTTTCATCAAGGCTCCAGGCAGCAACGGAGTTACAGATGAGACTGATCTGACATGGGTTGAGGCATTTTCTCGAACTCAATAAGGCAAGGGGCATGGCTCGACCGCGAGCCGCACCGATCCACGGAAACCGAAGTTGTTGCGGCTTCAAGACGTGCACCGACGGGGGGGCATGACTGGTTAGGCGCAACGATGCTTCTGTCAACGCGGCTTATGAAAAGCGCCCACTCGAACGGCCGCGTTCCTTGATCGTTCATTTCGGCTTGCCAACTCCGCAAAAGGAACGTATGTATATCTGGTATATTTTGTTCGTCAGGAATGTTCACCGAATTACACCGTTTGTCGGGGTGAGTCGGCAAGGAGGATACAACCCCTCAGGTAATGCTCGTCCTCACGGAGGCTAAGCCATGGATGTGCTGAAAGCGTGGCTGGCGAGGCTTTGCCTCTCTCTGTACCAGCCAAATGCCGGCATGCCGGAGAACAGATTCTCGCTCCTGGCGTCGGTACCGACTGGCCCCTCCGGTACGGTCGTCGCGGCTGCACTACACACCGCTGTGCCGAGATGGATCGACTGCTTTCGTGGCACCTGCATCAAGCAGCTCGAAGATTTGCGTCTGCTTTTGGATCCTAATCTTTCTCGAGTGGCCAAAGAGTGTTGGCCGGTGTTTCGTCGGTGGCCACTCTTTCTGTGCCGCCGCAGCGTCCCACTTTGTCTTACAGCGAGATCTATATCGTGACTCAGGAACAGAGCAATTTATCGATGCCACCTTGGGCTAGTGGCGAACGCCACACAATGCGGTCATCTCTGAACAACGCGATCCTAGGACGACTCTTGCCGCAGGATCTTGCGGTATTGGGAAAGTTCTTAGAGCCGACCGTCTTGAGAGAGCGGATGATTCTGCAAGAGCCGAGAAGGCCGCTTGATTACGTTTACTTCATAGAATCCGGTCTCGTTTCGCTGAGGGTTGTCGCGGCGGGAGGCATGCTCGAGACCGCTGTGGTGGGACATCGAGGAGCAGTCGGCGCTTCGGTGCCCGGGGGAGCCAATCTTTCGACATATCAGTCCGTCGTGCTTTTCCCAGGGAGGGCACACAGAATACGTCTCGTCGATTTGCATCGGGTAATGCACGAATGTCCAGAAATCAGAGAGCAGCTAGTGCGCTACGTCCAAGCCTTGACGTTGCATTGCGCACAAGCGGGATTTTGCGCAGTTCGGCACGATCGTGAGAAACGACTGGCGAGTTGGCTCTGCTTGGCCAGTGATGCTCTTGACGCTGACGTGCTTCCAGTCACCCATGACTACCTTTCTTCAGCCTTGGGACTGCGTCGCGCTGGTGTAACGGAAACGCTAATCCGATTTGAAGAACAAGGCTTGATCAGAAAAATGCGCGGCATCTTGCAGATCGGTGATCGCAAATCCCTGGAGCAAAGGGCGTGCTGTTGCTACAAGCTGATCTCTAGCGCTTATTGATCTTTCTGACTTCATGCTTCCAAAAGCACGGCTGGCTGAGCACTCCGACTTAGGAACGCATCTCGCTGATGTTTCCGAGCGTGGATGTTAAAGACTCCAGTTGGGGGTGAACCACGCTGCAGTCGAGTGCCCGCCAACGCGAACATTACGTGCGTTTGAAGGCCTCGAGCCAGCCCCCAAAGGAAGATCATCCAACATATGGATGCGGGAGCGGATCCACGATTGTGGGAACACTTCCGACTACTTCTAAGCGTCGTTCTCAGGCCACAGCTTTGAGGTCTTGACGACAATAGGCCCACGGAAGCAGCTGATCGATGTCGCTGTTTAGATGGCCGTTGACGATCCTGGTGAGGGCGTCGGTCAGGTAAGCGAGCGGATCGACGCCGTTCAGCTTACAGGTTTCGACCAGGCGATGGTGGCCCAGTGCTCGGCGCCGCCTTCCGAAGGGGCTGCATAATGCAGGGATTTCGGGCAACGAAGTTCGAGTAACATATCCATTCCATCCTGACGCCGGCCGAGACCTAGTCGTGCTCGGCGAACAAATCCACGATGGCCATCGCCACTTCACGGTTCGCCGCGAGAACGGCCGTCTCCATCTTCTGCCGGCATGGATGACCGAGCCCGAAGCAGCGTCGGCTAAAATTGTAACAGATCCATTTCTCCCGGTGGACCGACTTCTTGAGCTTCGCACGTACGTTGACGTCCTCGTAGCCTCGCGTTGGGAGGAATCGCCTCCCGTCGAGGGAGGAACCCATGTCCAAGACGATGCAAAAGAGGCGGCAACCGGATCTGTTCGCGACGGCGCGAGCGGAGCATCTGCCTCAGGTGGTGCAAGCCGAGGCCGCAAAGTTGCTGTCGCTTCTGCTAAACGAAGCTGTCGCAAAGGCGCCCGCCGCGCCAGCCCAGTCAGGTCAGGAGGCGGGTCATGACGAAGATCTCCGCTGATCACCTGGCGCGTAGTGCCGTGGTTTACGTTCGACAGTCATCGGTCGATCAGGTTGTCCACAACCTGGAGAGCCAACGCAGGCAATACGGCCTTGATGCTCGCGCCCGTGCACTCGGCTGGAGCGAAGTCGAGGTTATTGACGATGACCTCGGCAAGTCTGGTGGCGGCGTTGCAAGACGTGGATTTGAGCGGTTGTTGGCGTTAATCTGCGAGGGGCGCGTCGGCGCAGTGTTTTCGATCGAGGCTTCCCGCCTCGCTCGAAACGGTCGAGACTGGCACACGTTGTTGGAGTTTTGCGGCTTGGTCGGCACGCTCATTATCGATGAAGATGGCGTCTATGATTCGCGGTCGATCAACGATCGATTGCTCTTGGGGATGAAGGGAACGATGAGCGAGCTGGAGCTCAGCGTCATTCGACAGCGATCAGTTGAAGCCGTCAAACAAAAGGCTCGGCGCGGCGAGCACTTCACAACGGTTGCCGTCGGGTACGTGAAAACGAAAGATGACCGAATCGAGAAAAACCCGGACGTACGTGTCTGCGAGGCGCTGGATCTCGTCTTCAGGAAGTTTGTGGAGCTGCAATCGATCCGGCAGGTCTTGCTCTGGTTGATCCAGGAGAAGATCGCGCTACCGTTCGCCATTGGAGGTTCGAACGATCCGAAAATCGAATGGCGTACACCAAGCTACACGACGTTGAATCACATGCTCACCAACCCTGTTTATGCCGGGGCGTACGCGTTCGGACGACGGGGTGTCCGGACGACGATTGAGAACGGCCGGAAGAAGGTGAAGCGAAATCCCCAGCGCGATTGGAAGGCCTGGGACGTGCTGATCCGTGAACATCACGCGGGCTATATCTCCTGGGATGAGTTTGTTCGAAACCAGCGCCTCATTGCGGACAATGCCAACGGCAAGAGCTATCTGGGTCGAGGAGCCGTCCGACGCGGCGAAGCACTTCTCCCTGGGCTTCTGCGCTGCGCGCGATGTGGTCGCCGGTTATACGTTCAGTATTCCGGGAGAGGCGGCGACACGCAGAGATATGTCTGCCGCGGAGACTTCAACAAGGCGGCAGTCGCAGCCTGTCTTGGCTTCGGTGGAATGCGCCTCGATCGGATGGTGGCGCGAGAGGTGCTGGAGCGGCTTCAACCGCTTGGCGTTGAGGCTGCGCTAAATGCAATGAAAACTCAGGGCGCCAAACAGTCGGAAAAATTGCGTCAGCTCCAAAGGTCTCTCGAACAGGCGCAGTACGAAGCGAGCCGGGCGTATCGCCAATACGACGTGGTTGACCCCGACAATCGTCACGTCGCTGGTGAACTTGAGCGTCGCTGGAACGAGCGCATCCAAGCTGTACGTACGATTGAGCGAGAAATCGAGGGCTTGACCAGCTCGCCTTCTCCTGGACTCTGCGCCGGCGATCGCGAAGCGATGCTTAAGCTCGGGGACGATCTGAATAGAGCCTGGCAACGCCCCGGCGTTACGTCGGAGACCAAAAAGAAGATCTTGCGTACAGTGCTGTCGGAAATCGTTGTCGACGTGGATCAAGACAATGAGCATCTTGACCTCGTCATCCATTGGCAAGGTGGCGATCACACCCGCTTGAAGGTTAAGAAGAACCGTGTCGGCGTGACGCGTTGGACGACCGACACTGAGGCAGTTGATCTTGTGCGCGCGCTCGCACGTCAAATGCCTGACTACGCGATCGCCGCCTTGCTCAATCGCTCCGGAAAAACAACCCCGCACGGGGCGTCCTGGACGAGGACCGGCATTTGTTCGTTGCGCAGAGCCCGCGAGATCGCCGGTTATCGTGAGGGGGAACGCCAGGATCGAGGTGAGCTCTCGTTAATCGAAGCAGCGGAGATGCTCGACGTCAGTCCATCAACCATACGTCGCATGATCATCGAGGGACGATTGCCTGCGGAGCATTTATACAAGGGCTCGACATGGATCATCAAACAATCTGATCTCACGCGACCGGACGTGCGCCAGGATGCCTCTCGCAGGCGATCGCGCCGCAGTCCGCCGTCTTGCGACGCCAACCAGAAATGCCTTGAGTTATAAGAGGATAGACAGATGGGCAGTATGAAGCGCCGTCGTCGGAGCCTGCGAACAGCGCATTTTTCCGGTTCAGCGTGATCGGACGGATCGAGCGCTCGACGACGTTGTTGTCCAGCTCGATGCGGCCGTCATTGATGAAGCGCGTCAGGGCCCCCCCAGCGTGAGAGCGCATAGCGAATGGCGTCGGCCAACTTGCCCTTTTGGCTGATCAACGCGAGCTAGCTTTGCGCGGAGCCATCGCTCGAAGGCTTCCGCCAGCGGCCGGATTTTCTGCTGCCGAACGAGACGGCGCCCCTCGGCGCCGCGACCACGGATGTCTCTTTCGATGGCGTAGAACTCGGCGATATGCTTGAGCGCCTCGCTGGCAATGGGCGCGGGACCGGGTGTGGCAAGTTCGTAGAAATTTCGTCGCATGTGCGACCAGCAGAATGCAAGTTGGACATCGCCACGCTCGGCGAGCTTGCCATAGCCGGCATAGCCATCGACCTGCAGGATCCCTTCGAAGCCTGCGAGATGGGCGATCGGCCGATCGGCTTTGCGATCGGGGGCATAGACATAGGCAACGCCCGGCGGATCGGCACCGCCC
Source organism: Bradyrhizobium sp. USDA 4011 (assembly GCF_054063415.1). Taxonomy (NCBI): domain Bacteria; kingdom Pseudomonadati; phylum Pseudomonadota; class Alphaproteobacteria; order Hyphomicrobiales; family Nitrobacteraceae; genus Bradyrhizobium; species Bradyrhizobium sp. USDA 4011. The sequence continues at coordinate 6,112,570 of NZ_JBSSGG010000001.1, read as the reverse complement.
CACGGCCGATCGTCCGCTGCATAGGCCCAGAGCTGACCGGTCTTGGTGCGCCCGCGGCCGGGATCGAGCACCGGCATCGTTGTCTCGTCGGCGAACAGCTTTGGCCGTTGCCTGAGCTTGCCGAGCAGACGGTCATGCAGCGGACGCAAGTGGAAGGCAGCTTGTCCTACCCAGTCCGCCAGCGTCGAACGATCGAGCTCAATGCCCTGGCGGGCGCAGATCTATGCCCGCCAGGGCATCGCTCTCGATCGATCAACGCTGGCGGATCGGCAGAGGTGGACATACAGCTTACCAATAACACATTCAGCAAGCCGTTTTTGAGCGATCGCAATTCAAACTCAAAAAGGCCTCCGACGGGCATGCCGGAGGCCTTCTGGGAGGTCAGCGGAGGATCTTTAAGAATCCCAAGCGCGACTTAATTGACGGCTCAGAAGGTACGCGTAACGACCAGCTGGCCTGCGATATTGCTTTGGTTCTTCAGCTCATACAAAGCTGCCGGCTTTCCAATACCGGCTTGCAGCGGAAGTGCCACTGTACTTCCGCTCGCGAATTTTTGGTTGATCGTGCTGTAATCGAATTCCAACGCAAAGGCCAGACCCTTGACCGGAGTCCATATTGTCCTTGTGCCGACGACCCCATAGCTGAAGTCGGGATTGCAGCCGCCCATGCCACTCGACAGCGCGAGATTGGCTACGAACGCACCGCAGACGTAACTTTTGGCAGTACTATTATAGCGCACGAAGCCCAAGCCGCCGAAGATGCTAGAGCTCCAGTTCGGGTTCCAATTGTGGTTAAAAGCGCCGTTGAAACCATAGGTCGTGGTCAACTCTTGCCCGGAACCTGGAACGAATACCGTATCCGAAACACCAGCAATGCCGACACTCTGATAAACACCAGGCAAGTTCGTACTGCCGTACTTGGCGAAACTATTCGCTACGGAATCATGGAAGTTGTAGCGCGTAGCACCGTTCGTATACACCCCTGTAACGTTGATCGAGTCGCCAGGGCCCGTTGGGATGTTTTTAATGGAAAGCGCCAGCTGACCAGCCCAGCCCCACTTATCGTCCGGGTGCCCGGTGAGCTCAGTAGCACCGTAGTAGGCCGCATGATTATCGTGCGCAGCCAACGACGCTTGAAAGAGTCCCCACGGCTGGTCAACACGAAGAGACGCAACAAGGTCTGGAGCTATGGTGCCTGCGAGGTCGTTGCCACCATATGTCCCGGTCGCGATACCTGCGGCCGATGCAGCACTCACGTTCCAGACGCCGGATTGATCATGCTGGACCTGATCCTGTGCGGAGAACGAAAGCATGACGCCCTGACCGAAATCAGCGGTGTAACTGAACTGGTTAACTTGGTCCAAGGCGCTACTGCCGGGAAGCTCAGTGAAGTTTCCGGGATACTCGGCCCATGGCGTTGAGAACTGCGAGGTTGCCTTGCCGATCGTGAAGCCAGCGAACTGGAGAAAGGCGGTCCAGAAACCGACCGTACCGGCAGCGATGGCGCCCGGGTTAGCGTTATTTGGTGCCGAGACGCCACCGATAGATTGGTAAACGGTCGAACCATTTCCAGCCCCGCTGTAGCTTCCCGAGGTCCACTGAAACAGAAATTCGGCGTAGGTACGAATAGTGCCGTATTCACTAGCGGTACGGGTATCAATGATCGTAAATTCACGAGCGCGCCAAGTGTAGGCGTTAGTATAGCGGTTCACTGCACCAGCCGGACCAGCGTCCCCGTTGACAAAACTATTGCTATTCGTTTGCAGCCAAGCACGCAGGTAGCCTCCCAGCCTGAGGCAAGTGTCAGTGCCTGGGATGTAATAGAAGCCAGGGCCATACGCCGAGCATATCTTTACGTATTCGATAGGTTTTGCCTTGACGGGCAGATCGGCAGCCTGCGCCGAGCCCCACCCGATCAAACTCGCGGCCGTACCGAATAAGAGAGTCTTCGCCATTTCCATGAAAATTCCTCCAGACTTTTTGAAGGTAGGCAAGTCCCTAAAGCAGCGACTGACCATCTTCGCCCCCCAATGGCTTTCCCAAAAGTGAGTTCGCGAGACGGCCCATTCCGCTACCCGCAGATTCAAAGCTGACAGATAATCTTCACACTTGGCCCACAAAGTCTGTACGAACCGTACAGGCTTTGTCTGCGCCCGAAGGCTTGTGATCCAACCGCTTCATATCGGTACGACTGGTACCAACGTATCGAGAGAAATTTCCGCTTTCTTCGCTTGGTCACGCAACAAACTCGATTCAATAGCGTTACGAACCCAAACCGAAACTAAATGTGCAGGCCCGGGCACCCCATCCGCGACGAGCCTCTGCCCAGTTCGTGATGCAGAGCAAGAAGGTGGGACATGTTCAGAACCGTGGCGACATACTCGGATAGCGTAAGCGCTTCGCCAATCCCAATGAGGTTGGGCTTGACGCCTTTTGGAACCTCCATGGCGTGGGGTCTTCGATTGCGCTGTGCGCGTGACCGTCGAGGATCGCTGTGAGTGTCTCGGTGATTGTATGCGACTGGATTGACGTCGTTCGGTTTGCAGGTGGCGACGATGGACAGTGTCAAGCTTGAGGAGATCATCGACAGTTGTTTTTCGAGCCCCGGTTCAAGGAGGCGATAATCGGCGCCGCGTACTGTCGTCGAGCAGCGAGCCGGACTTCCGGCAACGAGGCGCGCATCGTCGTCTCGACAGCATACAGTGCTGCGATCTGATGCACGGCGGCCTCGTCGATCGGGACTTAGTGTTGCGCGTCAACTTGACAATGCGTCGACGCAGGTAACTCCAGCAATGCACGAGCGCCCATGGTCCTTGAGGCCGCTCGATGCGAGTCAGCAGATCGCAGCCCTCATAGGAACCGCCCGCGGAAGCACTGCAGGTATCGCTCGGATGCTCACCGCTGCGGCCCGGCGCAGAGCGGAACAGCACGATCGGAGGACCTTGGCCAACATGGCCACGATCATCGCAGGCCATCGCCCAGAAGAAGCCTTTCTTGGCTGGGCGTCGTCCCGGATCGAGCACCGGCGCCGTGGTTTCGTCCATGAACAGACGATCCGCCGCGGTCAGGTGTTTTCGCATGTGATCGGCGATCGCCGTAAGGCGGAAGTAGGCCCGGCCCAATTGCCCGGGTCGCGCGATCCAGTTGGCCCCCTTGACGGCCATACATCTCAGCTTGTCGATTGAACGCTAAACGGCGGCCGTCACTATGATTTCAACCAACATTCCGGGTTTCGTCATCCTCGCCTGACCTGTGGAGCGCGCTGGGGCGTGCTCTTTGGAGACCCACGCGTCCCAAACTTTGTTGACATCATCAAAATGCCTGAGATCGTCCAACCATAGAATTACATTGAGAATTCTGGTCTTATCGGTTCCTGCCAAGGCGAGAAGACGATCAATTTTTGCGAGGATTTCTCTGGTCTGGTCTGCTGCGCCTGCGCCTGCGCCTGGAGTGCCAACCTGGCCGGTAAGGTAGACGATGCCGTTGTAAGTTACCGCGTGGTGAATGCGGGTGTCGAATTCAATGCGCTCAATCTCGCCCATTCGCCTGTCCTTTGATGACTCTAACTGTGACATGAGACTGGAGGAGTAGTAGCACACTAATGCCATTCGTCATCTAGTACCTCGCTCTGGTACATTTAGGATCACGTGAGCCTCGATCGCTCATTTCAAACGGCCTCCTAACCCAGCAAAGTTGAGACGAGAGCTTCGCAGATTGGCCTTGTGATAAACCGTCGATCAGAATCTCAGCAGTCATGAGCTTCGCCGTGGATCGGCCAGAGAGGGCGCGGTCGCCCGCATCACTATCTCGCCTTTCTTTCCTGCTCGAAGCGTGCTGCTTTTCACCTCTCCATTCGATGCCCGACCAAAGTCAGGTAAGAGGCGAACGCTGTAGAGAGCCGAGCGTCCCGAGCGTTGCATGCCCACAAGGTGAGCCAATGAAGAGCCTCCCGCTCCGGGCACCGCCTCGTCGAGAAGGCTGTCAAGCTGGTCGCGGATATCGGAGAGCCGCAATCGCACCATCCTGGCATGGAGCGGAGACGATACTGCAGCTCGGTGCTCTCCTGATGCTGGCGCACCTGGTTCACGGATTACTGCCGCACGTAGACATGGGCCAGCTTGGCTCGGTATGCGGTCATGAGCCGCTCGTCAGCGATGTTCGAGCTGATCGGCACGCCCCAGTTCTCTTCCGGGCGTGCCGGGGGATCGCTTGCATTCATCGCATCAACGCGGCGATCGTTTAAGCAATCTGGGTTTGCGTCGCGGTCGCCAGATTCGGTCACGGGGCGGAATGCCAGCCTTCGGATGGCCGGGTGGATTCTGCAAACGTCGGCAGGGATCGATTCGCAACGCGACCTGGAAGCGGTCGGTGGGTCATCGCGAATCACCTTCTCGTCGAGAAGGCTCAGACTCGCGCTCAAATGTTGCATCAATGGGGTCAGCGTAAGTGCACTGACGCGCGGCAGAACGGCTGCGTCCGGGCAGGAGTTGATCGCCGTCACGGCAAGGTCCGCCGGCGCGATCCGAATCGCCGCCGCGTCCATCCAGCAGCGCCACCACGACGTAGGCGGGACCGCGTCTCGACCGCTCCTTCAGCGCCTCAGGCCGATACCCAAATAGGAAATGATGCGGGTCAGTGATCGTGACGTGGGACACGACCCATCAAGAATAGGGCAGCGGCGCCGCCCGCCATCGATCGACTTGTTCACTATGCAAGGATCAGTGAGATGAACGTCGCGAGCTATCGCAGACGCACCGCGCTCGAACGAAAATGCGGACCGGGACCGCCGCCCTCGCGCGCGACATCGAAAGCTCTCGCTGATAGACGCTCATATAGAACGGCGCGGCGCTCGCAGATCACCACAGTTCTGTTTTAATTCCTGGTGGCGCGCCCTTGGTTCACATTCCGGCGCTCTTGCTTGCGTTCGCGCCTTAGTCGCGGCAGGAACTAAGCGAAGAACTAGGGGTTTTTCTTGCCTGGAGGGTTCGTCCTGGGCTTCGGCGGCGGTTGAGCGAGCCTTCATGAACTCCAGGACAGCACGCCCGTTTTCCGTGATGCGCCAGCCACCCATGATACGCTCAACAAGCTTGTGCGAGAAAATGTCGAGGTTGGGCACACGCCCGGCCAGTCTCTTGGTGCGCTCGGCCCACTCTCGACCGCTCGTAGCTAGAATGGCCATGTCTCGCTTGAGGTCAGCCATCGATGCGAACCCGTCCTGACAGCTTACCAAGATCTTAAGAACTGTGACCTGAAAATTCACCTGAGGAGCAATATCATTTGTCGGGGCAGCTAGCGCCACATGGTCGGCGCGTCGGAAAGGGCTGCACGACCGATCTGTATGAGCCCTTCGTGAGTCGTCTCACCCTTAATGGCCGCTTCCAACATTTCCGAAGCGACATAGGCACGAATACCAGTTTGGTATGGTGAGAGATTCTTGCAGACCTCGTCAAGTGTTGCGCGCGTCAGCGCGGCGGTAGCGGCATCCAAAATCCCGAGCCTCCCCCTTCACTGTAAAGGATAGTGCGAATCTCCACCTCGGGAAATTGAAATCTTTGATTGGGCGCAAAGGTCGAGCCAATAGTCTTTGCGCATTCGGACCGATGACAGCGGGCGGAAAAACCATCGAAGGCATCTTCGAATGAAATGACTTGCTCGTGCCTGAGTCTCGATCGCGAGTTGTATGGGCATACAAACGCGAATACGCGGCAGGAGCAGAGTAGCGCCACGCCAGAGGGGGTCCGAAAGGCTACCCAAGACATGGTTACAAGCGCGCATAAAGTGGGCTCGGCCCCTCACAGGAGAGAGAGCCGGTTGCTCTGAGTGAGAAGCGGACCAAATAGCGTGAGCGTCTCCTCCAATATCTCGTCAGCGCGTCATGTCGCTAGTTCAGCAGTCCTCAGACATTGGGGGTTGGACCTGAAACCTAGAAAGCCCCAAGCGGGCATGCCTGAGGCCTTCTTGGAGGGCGACGCCGTATTGGCTAAGACGATGCAGTAGTGATTGGTGCCCTTGCTCAGGCCGCCTTGGCTTTAGCCACATGCGTCGCGATCGCGTCCATCAGCGCAGGCGACAGGCAGTCGTAGGGCTCGAGGCCAAGCTCCTTCAGCCGCGAACGAATGACAGTCATCTGCTGCGGCCTCACGCCCGATTCGATTACCGAGGAGACGAACGCCGCGAATTGCGGTGCCTGCGATCCTGGCTCCTGGAACAGCTCTGGGTGGATGAAGTCGAGGCCGTAGAACGGATGACCTTGTTCTCGATCCGGCCGTACATGTGCGTGCCGCATCCGGTGCAGGCGTGGCGCTGGATCACCGCGGCGCTATCTACGATCTTCAGCTTGTCGCCGTTCTCCAGCACGGTGACGTTCTCGCGCGGGACCACCGCGACCACCGAGAAGATGGCGCCCGCAGGCTTCCAGCATTTGGTGCAGCCGCAGGCGTGGTTGTGGGCGACGTCGCCCTTGACCCCGACCTTGACCTTCTTGTCCGCGCATTTGCAGACCAGCGTACCGCCGGCAAAACTGCCGGAGCCTTGCTTGACGCCATTGTCGACTGACGGGTGGATATGAACAGTCATTGACCTATCCTCCTAGTGCTTGGTGTTTTGATTTTAGAACACGACGACCGAACGGATCGACTTGCCCTCGTGCATCAGGTCGAAGCCCTTGTTGATCTCGTCGAGCTTCAGCACGTGGGTGATCATCGGATCGATCCGGATCTTTCCGTTCATGTACCAGTCGACGATCTTCGGCACGTCGGTGCGGCCGCGCGCGCCGCCAAACGCGGTGCCCTTCCAGACACGTCCGGTGACGAGCTGGAACGGCCGGGTTGCGATCTCCTTGCCGGATTCCGCAACGCCGATCACGACCGACACGCCCCAGCCGCGGTGGCAGGCTTCCAGCGCCTGGCGCATCACGTTGGTGTTGCCGGTGCAGTCGAAGGTGTAGTCGGCGCCGCCGTCGGTCAGGCTAACCAAATGCTGCACGATATCGCCGCTCACCTTGGTCGGGTTGACGAAATGCGTCATGCCGAACTGGCGGCCCCAATTGTCCTTGGAGTCGTTGATGTCGACGCCGATGATCTTGTCGGCGCCGACCATCTTGGCACCCTGGATCACGTTGAGGCCGATGCCGCCGAGGCCAAACACTATGACGTTGGAGCCCGGCGTCACCTTGGCGGTGTTGACGACCGCCCCGACGCCGGTGGTGACGCCGCAGCCGATGTAGCAGCTCTTGTCGAACGGCGCGTCCTCGCGGATCTTCGCCACCGCGATCTCGGGCAGCACCGTGAAGTTCGAGAAGGTCGAGCAGCCCATATAGTGGAAGACGGTCTTGCCCTTGTAGCTGAAGCGCGAGGTGCCGTCGGGCATCACGCCCTTGCCCTGCGTGGCGCGGATCGCGGTGCAGAGATTGGTCTTCTGGCTCAGACAGCTTTTGCACTGGCGGCATTCGGGCGTGTAGAGCGGGATCACGTGATCGCCAGGCTTCACCGACGTCACGCCGGTGCCGACCTCGCGAACGATGCCGGCGCCTTCGTGCCCGAGGACCGAGGGGAAGATGCCTTCGCTGTCGAAGCCGTCGAGCGTGTAGGCGTCGGTGTGACAGATACCCGTCGCCTTGATCTCGACAAGGACCTCGCCGGCCTTGGGGCCTTCCAGGTCGAGCTCGACGATCTCAAGCGGCTTCTTGGCTTCGAATGCGACTGCGGCGCGGGTTTTCATGGTAAACTTCTCCTTGGAGACGCCAAGAAGGGATCTCGGCTGCACTCTCAAGTCCAATTGCTCTTGATGCAGGAGTGTTCAGTCCCGGACATCGCAGTATGGTTTCGATGAATATCGCTAATACAGAGGTCAGTTTAATACCATGCCACCGCTGCGAACACGGACGTTTTGTTTCCAGTGTATCACTGGCACGTCACTTTCGTACGTCGCGTACATTTGCACATGCCGCTCTTCGGTATGTTCGTCAACTATGGTCGCTCATCGCTCACAAGCCGGCGGCGCGTGTCCAGTAAGCGGCATGTCCTATTTGGTTCGTCGGAATGCCAGTAGTGACTGTGCAATTACCCGACATTGGCGCCGCGGTTCGACGCGGCCAGCGCATGCATCGAGGTCTCCAGGACGCGCTCATCTTGGGTCGAGAAGCGTCTGCCGATCGTAGAGAGCTCGCCAGTACCCGCCCGTGTGCCGATCCATTAGAGCTAGGCGCTCCACCTTCATCGAGTACGCCCTCGCAATCAGCAACACTGAGGCTCCCAGTCGAGTAATATCTTTCGACCTGAGCCCAGCGCCTGTGGACGCTGTGAAGGAAGGAAAGCCACATCCCCTAGCTGCCCTAGAAAGCAATCGCAGTTGCGGCATCCTCTCACTTTACCAAATCTCGTACGTGACCTGCAGCCAGCCCTCGAAAAATAGGGTCCGGGCCGTGCCGCTCCATGGTTCGCAAGCGCGAATTTCATAGCGTGGACAACCGTCTCAAATGCGAGCAGCACGCCACTCGAACCCGATTTGGACATCCCGCTAGTGGCGCACGGGGATGATCTGCGAGCGAAAGTTGCTATTCTGCCTGCCTTCTGGAGCGCCGCTTGGCGCATCCAGCCGGCTCATGCGCCTCCCCTCTTCGCGATCGGTCGGTCGGGCACGTTTGAAAGAAACTCGTGCATGATACTTTTGCAGTTTCTTCAAACTCAGTTGGTATTCGGTTCCACGTAGACCGCTCGCAACCGCCGTAGCCACATTCGGTCCTCCTCTCGCCGTGCCGTGAAGCGGTCGAGGCATTTTTTTGAGCAGAGGGCCGTTCGCCAACTATAGTGGCGGATCAGTCCGAATTTGCCGCTGCAAATGGCGCAGCGCTTCACTGAATGGTCGCGGAAACTATCGTATCTGTTCTGCATGCTCGCCTCCTGTCGGCGTTACGTCGGTTACCCCCTGCCTTCCTTCGCCGCAGCACCAGTGCTGCGCATAAGCTGTGTCCATCAGATGCCAAATTTCGCGCGCACCGCCGGGGCAAGAGCTTGACGCTCGTGCGCGTTTTTTCGGCGAAGCGGCACTTCGCCAAACCCGGAGTTGCGATTTCGCACTTGACCAGTTGAGTTAGCTGGGCGTCGAAGCCCCTAAGTTGCGCCGACCCTCGCGAAGCGATCGACGACCTCTCCACGAGGACGGGTAGCTAGACTGAGTCTGTCGAGACTCATTTGACCGTGGCTTGCTTTGAGAGCATGGGGCATTTCTCTTCCCCAGTAGGTTGGTCGAGGCCGGAGCCGAGCCCTCGCTCATAACTCATCGATCGGAATCATACTAGGTATACCTAGATTGTCAATAGAAAAAATCAGCACATTTGCCCTGGAATCGCTTGCAAACTTGTGTCAGCGGTAGGTTCGACGCTGGGCATCAAGCTTTCCCAGGTGGGCGCCGCTAGCTAGCTTTCAGGCGTACCCGCGCATTCCGCACACTGGCCCTCCACCTCGATCATCCCGCCCCCGTGGCGCAAACGTTTCTCGTCGATGATGATGTCCGCCGCAACACGAAGCTGGATGCCATCGTCACGGTCATCGACGCAAAGCACCTCCTCGGAGAGATCGACCAAGCCCACGAAGCGCAGGAGCAGATCGCATTCGCTGACGTCGTCCTGCTCAACAAGACCGATCTGGTGTCGGAGGCGGACCTCAAGCTTGTCGAGGCAAGGATTCGTTCAATCAATCCCTATGCGATGATCCATCGCACCGAGCGCTGCGCGCTCGATCTCGAAAAAGTCCTGGATCGGAACGCGTTCGATCTCAACAGGGTCCTTGAGTTCGAGCCCGGCTTTCTCACTGAAGCTCACGACCATGAGCACGACAGCCACGTCAAGAGCCTGTCTTTGACGACGAATATACCGCTCACTCCCGAGAAATTCTTTCCCTGGATGCAGGAGATCGTTCGCCAGTTCGGAACCGATATTTTGCGCTTGAAGGGAATCATCCAATTCCAGGACGATCCTGATCGCTTCGTCATCCAAGGCGTCCACATGCTGCTCGAAGGAGACCATCAACGTCCCTGGAATCCCGATGAGCCCAGAACCAGCCGTCTGGTCTTCATCGGGCGCGACTTGCCGGAGGACGTTTTGAAGGCAGGCTTTGAGCAATGTCAGGGCTCAAATCACTGATTTAAGGTACGAGTGATGCACCAAACTGCAGCACGGCAGCGGAGCTTGTCCGTTGCCATGCTGAGGCTGGCAGCTCGCAAATCCATTCGGACGCCAAAAGCATGCCAAAGATTGCCTTACCTATGGGGCGACGGGTCCAAAGAATCGGCTATCCTCAGGCAGTTCAGGAATTAAAGCTGCAAACGCAGAAGCTGTTGGGCTTGTCGGACGACGTGACTGTTTCGGTCAGCGAGTTGACCTGTCGAGAGCCAGGATGTCCCGATGTGGAAACCCTCGTCGCGATCTTAAGAGACGGCGAAAAGCCAATGATTGCAAGAATCCACAAATCGATTCCCGATATCACTCTCGATGAACTGAAAACAGCGCTTGATCTGCGAGTTCATACCTAGCTCGAATGAAAAATGTCCGCGTCCGATCTTTCGAATAATGTGGGTCGAAAATATCTGCGCGGCAGAGCGTCACCGCGAGCGGCAGCGCCTCTCCCGTGAGGCCCTTCGAGTAGCAGGCAATATCGGGCGTCACACCGGCCTGCTCGCACGCGAACAACGTGCCAGTACGGCCCCAGCCTGTCATGACCTCGTCGGCAATGAACAGGACGTCGGAGGCCTCGCAGATCCGCTTCATCTCCCTTAACACCCAGTCCGGGTACATCAGCATCCCGCCAGCCCCCAACACGAGTGGCTGCACAATAAAGGCGGCCGGAATTTCGTTTCGACAGGCAAACTCGAGCGCATCGAGCGTCGCCTGCTCACAACCGTTTGTCGGAAATGGAATTGAGGTCACGTCGACCAGCAGAGGGCCATACGCCGCGTTGAACACGCCACGGGCTCCCGACCGAATCGCTCCGACCGTGTCTCCGTGGTAGGAATGTTGCATTACAACAATGCGGATTCGCTGCTTGCCGATGTTGTGCCAGTAGCCGAGCGCCATCTTTAGCGCGACTTCCACAGCGGCCGAACCGCTGTCGGAGAAGAAAACATGGTCGTGGCCACGGGTTCAAGCGTAGCGCCGCAACTTCCTCAGCCGGATCGTGAGTATAGGCGGCAAAAATGATCTGGTCGAGCTTGCCCGCTTTTTCCTGAATCGCACGCACAATGGGTGGATGACAATGACCGTGGGTCACGACTCACCAGGACGAGATTGCGTCTATGATGCGCCTACTATCTGCGGTGTAGAGATAGGTGGAAAAGCCGTGGCAATCGTCCCAACCAACGCACCCGCGCGATCTCACAAATTGCGCTCTCGCTCTCTGCATTGCCTTCGCCAATGAACGCCATACCTAGAATGCGGATCTGGCGCTTTCGGAAAGACTCCAGCGACAGCAGCGCGTGATTGATCGTGCCGAGTCCCGTCGTCGCACAAAGCACGACGGGAAGCCGCCAGCGCTCGAAGTTGTCAATGTAGCGTTCCGGTCTCATTTGGACCGGCCGCCGCACCGGCCAGACCGGCGTGGCCCCCTGATGACCCTTGCCAAGCCCGCCGACCGATCAGCTCGGCGGGCACGTCGCCCTCGTCGGAGAAATCGATGCCGGCCTCAATCAGCGCCGACGCCGCGATGATCTGTAAGCGTGTCGCCGCAGAGTGGCACCATCAGCCCGCCGGCGCCGCTCGATCACAAGCGGCCGCTCCCCGGTGTTCGGCACCTCGAGCAAATCAGCGTCGATGTGAACTCCGTCAATCTCCGCGGAATGGTGCGGCGAGGCTGAGATTCCTAGACGGTAGCGCTCAGGCAGGATGCGATCGGCAGGGAGGCTGCCTAGCCGCGCGGCGAGCTCAGTGTCAGTCTCTCCATCGAGGCCGGCCTGATTAGGTTTCCGATAGCTGGCTCCAAGAAGAGCCGCCAGCCCCGCTGAAGAGACTGTTTTTCCGATCCCGGTATCGATGCCTGTCACCACGGCGCGCCCGCTCATCGCGCATCGCCCCAGGTCTCTTCGACCAACGCATCGAGCATGTCGGATACATCCTCTTTGCCGACGTTCAGCGTCAGGGATATTCGTAGCCGTGCTGTTCCCGGAGGCACGGTAGGCGGCCGTATCCCGCGGATGTCAAAGCCTCGAGCCTGTAGGCTCGAGGCAATCCGCATCGCCCGCGCATTGTGGCCGACGATATAAGGGATGATGTGTGAGGCCGAAGGGTTTGAGCGGCCGCGTATGACGATCTCCCGATGTGTGAAGGCGATCAAGTCGGCCAGACGTTGCTGCCGCTCGGGTTCTTCCTGCAGGATCGAGAGAGACTCCCGTACGGCGACCGCCACTAATGGTGAGGGCGCGGTGGCGAAGATGAATGGCCGGCAGCGATTGATCATGAAGTCGCGCAGCACACCGCAGGCAGTGACGAGCGCGCCGGCGGCTCCCAGCGCCTTGCCGCAGGTATGGACGACCAGAAGGTTCTCGCGCCCTTCATACGGGGCGGTAAGGCCTCGTCCCTGCTCGCCGTAGACGCCCGTGGCATGCGCTTCGTCCACCATCAGGAACGCATCGTACCGGTCCGCGATCGCGACCAAGTCTTTGAGCGGTGCGAAATCGCCATCCATGCTGTAGACGCTCTCGACGACGATCCAGACGCGGCCTGTTCCGCCTTTCGCGCGCCAATCGCGAATTGTGCTTTCGATCGACTCGCGGTCATTGTGGGCACTTATGCGAACATCGGCCCGTCCTGCGCGCGCGCCTTCATGAATACTGGCGTGCACGAGAGAATCGAGGACGAGCAAATCGCCCCGTTGCGGCAACGTCGTCAGGACAGCAAAATTTGCAACGTAACCGCCGCCAAAGAATAGCGCAGTTTCGGCCCTGAAGAACTTGGCGGCTTCTGCTTCAAGACTTTCGTGCTCCTCGCAATTGCCGCGCAAGAGCCGCGACCCGCCGGCTCCGATCGGTGTGCCAGCCTCGATCGCAGCCATGACGGCCCTTTTCATGCGCGGCGCGCTCGCCAGTGCCAGATAATCGTTCGATGAAAAATCGATGCCAGCGCGTACCCTGAGGCCACGCAGCCGGTCGTCCGCTTTCAAGGCATGCAGATGCGCGACATAATCGGCAAACTTGGGCGCGTGGATTGAGTTCATTTTTTGCTCGCAGTGTAGTGATCGATCTCGGAAATTCTGATAGGCGCGAACAGGAGCACGCGCCTTGGGTGTTAGGCCGGCAAGATGCGATTTTGTCGGTCAACCAGCACAACACGTGGTCTGAAGTCGTTCGCTTCCACCTCGTCAAACAAGGAATATGCAACGATGATGACCTTATCTCCGGTCATTGCGAGGCGCGCGGCCGCGCCATTCAGGCCTATCGTGCCCGACCCCTTGGGTGCTTCGATTACATAGGTCGCAAACCGCGCTCCGGTATCGATATTGTAGATTTCGACGCGCTCGTTGATCAAAACCCCCGCTGCGTCCAGCAACGTACGATCGATCGATATCGAGCCCTCATAGTGCAGATCGGCCTCCGTCACCGAGGCACGATGGATTTTGCCTTTCATCAAAGTAAGCTGCATTTGTCACCTACACTGGGGTTCGAGAACAGCGTGCTCGCCTGTTTCACTTAGGCAAGCCCGGACGCGATGCCGAGCCGGTCAAGCAGATTGGCGTCACGGTCGGCTTGCGGGTTCTTGGTGGTCAACAGCACGTCGCCGATGAAGATCGAATTCGCGCCGGCCAAAAACACAGCGCCTGCACCTCATCGGCCATGTACCGGCGTCCGACGGAAAGTCGCAGCACGCTCTTCGGCATCATGATACGGGCAATAGCCACACGGCGCGCGAGCGCGATCGGATCGTTCCGCGGTGTTATTGACCGGCACGCCCTCGACCTGGTTCCACAAGCTGATCGGCACGCTTTCCGGATGTGTTTCGAGATTGACGAGCATGCCGAGCCGGTCCTCGAGGCGCTCGCCCATCCCGACGATGCCGCCGCTGCACACCCTGAAGCCGGCATCGCGGACATGTCCAAGCGTGTCGATACGGTCCTCCAAGGTGCGGGTAGAGATGATCTTGCCGTAGAACTCCGGCAAGGTGTCGACGTTGTGGTTGTAGAAGTCGAGCCCGGCTTGAGCGAGCCGTGTCGCCTGCCTCGGTGACAGCATGCCGAGCGTGACACAGGTTTCCATGCCAAGATTTTTGACCGCGCTGACCATGTCGCAAACGGAATCGAGATCGCGTCTTTTGGACTGCGCCAGGCCGCGGCCATGCAGAAGCGGACAGCACCGGCGTCTTTGGCGTGCTGCGCGGCGGCGAACACATCGGCGATCCATCAGGCGCGTGGCCTTCAGGCCTGTATCGTAATGAGCGCTCTGCGAGCAGTAGCCGCAATCTTCCGGACAGCCGATGATGCTGAGCAGGCTTGCCGTTTCGACATGGCTTGGATCGAAGTTGTCGCGATGAACGCTCCGGGCGCGAAACATCAGATCGGCAAACGACAGGCCATAAAGTGCTGCGGCCTCGGCGCGTTTCCAGTCATTGCGGACCGGCTTGTGGTTGCTGCCGTCGTCCCGTTCCGCTTCCTTAGTCGCAATCATTTAGGCTTGGTTCCCACCCCTATTATCATAGATTATCACCATAATTATCTATGATATTGACCATTGATGAATGCTAACTCACGTCCCATGTGTATGCATGTATTTTTATGATAGATAATCTATGATGAGTGCAGCTGAAGCATGACGACTGCGGCACGCATCGCCGAGTCAATCGGTGAGCGCATCATCAGCGGCGAACTGCCGCCGGACGCTCCGCTCCCGCAGGATCACATCGCGCGGGAATTCAATTCAAGCCACGTCCCCGGTGCGCGAGGCCTTTCGGCAATTGGAGGCCCAGCATCTTGTCGTAGCTCGGCCCCGCCGCGGCGTCCGAGTTGCTCCGCTCGATGCCAACTCGGTGCGGGAGATCGCCGAGACGCGCGCAGCGCTCGAAGTGGTCGCGCTGCGCAATGCGGCGCCAAAGCCCACCTCTCACCATTTGGCACGCATCGAACTCGCCCTGATCGAAGGAGACCATCCCCAGACAATTCGAAGTCGCTAGCCGCTCTTTTCACCAAACCTTGGTGGCGCCCTGCGCGATGCCGCGACGGCTTGCGAGCCTCGACGGGCTTCAGCTTGCAAATTCAAGATCGGTGTTTGCGATGGCGCGTACCAGCGGTTGGCGACCGCGGCCCAATCAGGATCACCGCCTGATTGTGCAAGCGCTCCGCGTGCATAACGTAGTCTGTCACCTGCTCGCGCGCTACATTCAGACCATTGAGCGTCTCGCAGTTCCCGCGTCCTGATCGGGTAGAAGTTCTTTGCGAGCTTCCGTTACCTCGGGATGTCACACGAGCGTCAAACAGCGTCTGCCGTCAACGCAGCGTCGGCATTGCCCCGACCATGATCCCGATATAAGGATGCGGCCAACCTGAGACTCGCGTTTGCGGCCACCATGATCCGTCACATCGTCTTCTTCACAGCCAAGGACAAGGCCGGTATCGACCAAATTATCGAAGGTCTATCGGTTCTCACCACCATCCCACATGCACGCCGGCTCGAGATTGCGCGCAATCGCAAGAGCGATCAACTCGGCAACGACATCGATGTCGTGGTCTATGGTGAGTTCGACAGCGAGATGGAGCTCGCAGCGTACAAACGCACGGATTGTATCAGGAAGCGATCCGGCGCGTACGACCGGTCCGGGAGCTGCGGTTTGCCGCCGACTACGATCTATCGAAAGACGTGCATTTCGCCGGAATGGCAGGCTTAAACCAAATTGCTCGGCGCGGCCGACCAAATGGCGGAGGCTGACCTGATGATCAGTATCGAAGGCCCGTACGTTTCGGACGAAGTTTGCCTTCATTCGGGACGGGATCACGATCGGTGCAAACGTGACAGCCTATCAGTTGTCGGCGACCGATAGCCTATGCACGTGCGCGAGTTGCCGTGGATTGAGCCTGTCAATGCGCTGCGATGTTTGCACAGCGGCCGCACCTTACTTTTCTCGATAGCGCGGCACGGCATGAGCAGCTTGGGCGTTACTCATATCTGGCCTGCGAGCCGTTCAGCACCTATTTGGTCACGGGTGGACAGGCAAGTTGTAATGGAGAGGCCATTGAGGGCGATCCATGGGCCGTGCTTCGTACCCTCCTCGCCAGATATCGACAAGCGCATCGACCCGATCTCCCACCGTTTCAGGGCGGCGCCGCCGGCTTCCTTGCTTACGATCTGAACAGGACATTGGAGCGATTGCCGGCGCCCGAAAATCCCGGCCAACGGCTGCCTCAATCCGTCCTGCATTTCTATGACGTGGTGGTCAGCTTCGACCACCGGGACCACAGGTGCTGGATCGTTTCGACGGGATGGGCGGAGCAGGACCCCGCTCGACGCGCCGAGCGTGCACGCCGTCGTGCCGACGAATTTGCAGCGCTGCTCGCGAGGCCAAAGTTGCCGCGGATCGTACTCCCGGGCACGGCGGGCGTCTGGCATTCGAACTTTCACCGCGAAAGCTATATTGCAGCGGTCCAGCGCGTCATCGGCTTGATCCTGGCCGGGGACGTCTTCCAGGCGAACATTGCGCAGCGCTTCAGCGCCAGGGTGTCCCGGCTGTTCGATCCGCTCACCTTCTACGGCCAGCTGCGGTCATTGAACCCGGCGCCGTTTGCGGCCCTCTTGCGCTACGGCGAGCTGACCATTGCATCGAGTTCGCCGGAACGCTTCCTGAAACTTGACGGACGACAGGTCGAAACGCGCCCGATCAAGGGCACAATCGAGCGTTCTGCTGATCCAAAGGAAGACCAGCGCCGCGCCGAAATCCTCCTTGCGTCCGAAAAGGACCGTGCCGAGAACATTATGATCGTCGACTTGTTGCGTAACGATCTGTCACGTGTTTGCACTGCGGATTCGGTCGAGGTTCCGCTACTCTGCGATCTCGAATCCTATGCCTCGGTGCACCACCTCGTCTCGATGGTCAGGGGCGAACTTGCTGCCGACGAAGACGCGGTCAGCCTGATTCGCGCCTGCTTTCCGGGAGGCTCGGTGACCGGTGCTCCAAAGGTGCGATCGATGGAAATCATTGCGGACATCGAGCGAGTGGCGCGAGAGGTCTATTGCGGGGCGATCGGCTTCATCGGTTTCAACGGGCACATGGACACGAACATCGCGATCCGTACTGTGACGATCGACGACGGCCTGGCTATGTTTCATGCAGGCGGCGGGATCACGGCGATGTCAAGGCCGGAAGCCGAATATGAGGAGACGTTCGCCAAGGCACAGCGCATCTTTGACGCTTTTGACGTCGAGCCACCTGGTGCATTGTGATTGTCATCATCGACAACTACGACTCATTCGTCTTCAACATTGCTTGCTATTTCCGCAAGCTTGGTGAAGAGACGGAAGTGGTCCGAAACGACGCCGTGAGCGTCACCGATCTTGTTGGATTCAAGCCGCGTGCAGTTGTCATCTCTCCGGGTCCCTGCAGCCCAATGGAGGCCGGCATATCCACCGCCGTCGTCCGTGAACTTTCAGGTCGCGTCCCTATTCTTGGCATTTGCCTTGGGCACCAGTGTATTGGAAGCATTTTCGGCGGACGTATAGTGCGTGCACGTCACCCCATGCACGGCCGGTCCTCGTACATCACACATGATGGCCGAGGGTTGTTCCGCGAACTCTCGTCCCCACTTTGCGTCGGACGCTACCATTCTCTGGCGGTCGAACTGGATGACTCCAACGCGCAGCATCTCATTGTGACGGCCCGCTCGGATGAAGGTGAGATCATGGCCTTCGCACATCGGCGTCAACCGACCTATGGGGTATAGTTCCATCCGGAGTCGGTACTTACCGAACATGGCCAGGTGCTGTTTATGAATTTCTTGCGGCTCGCAAAGAGTTTCCGAGCGTAAGGATCGGAGACGAAGTTGCGCACCACGCCGGCTCGCCCACAGGAGTGTAACGTGAGATACGCCCACCTCTTATAGGCGCTGTCTCACGAGATCTTTGACGGGAAGGAAGGACAGCGCGGCTTAGCCGTGGCTTTCGCTTGAGGGGACGCCGAACTTGACGCGGAGAGCTGAGCAACAACAGGAAGAGTGCTCGATACGCTTCATACCTAGCCGCAGGTCTGGTGCGCCTTGAACCTGACATGAGTGGGGCGGCTTCGGACGTGCCTACTGACCATAACCAAATTCGTTTTCGTTGAAGAAGCAGCATCTCGAAAACTGGAAGGTGGTCTGAGGAGAATTCAAATTCTAGCATTTCTGAGGATTGCGTTCTCAGGTTCCTCAGAATTCGGCAAAAGGCTTCAATTGGCTCGCTCGACGTTGAAGCCACATCACTTGCGCCATCTAGCTCGGATCGAAAGCCGAAAAAACGGCTTCAGCAAACCAAGAACTGACGTCCATACGGGGGACTCCATCGCCGTTACAGAGTCGCTGACTTTCTACTCAGATGCGGGCAAGCTAGTGCGTCGTGTCGCCGCAGGCAGGATCTGTCGCGTGCGAGTGGCAAGACAAGGTGAGTCCCTCCCTCTGCAGGCGAAGCCTTGCGAAAGAAAGGATCTTGTTTGTTGAAGAGGCAATACGACAGCGCGAAAAAGGGGCTCAGTACGCCCCGTACGTAACTTTCTCTTTTATTGCAATCTCGATTGAATTACTTGAGCCGTTAAGGTGAAGCTCTCCTCGTATCACCTTTATTCGATGAGACGGCGGATAATCCTCTGGCCCGGCCACCGAGATACCCTTTCGATATCCGCCAAGCGATTGGCGGTGCCGTGCGATAGTTTCACTATCGCTGCCCATACGGGCGTTTCCTCCCTAAACTTGGCCGCCGGTCCCCTAGGACCGGCGGCACCTTTCGTCCGAGTGTCAAAATTCTGATAATCGATGATCTGCACCGGGACGACGCGGGGGCAGAAAAGGGCGTGTGCTGGAATGGTTCATGCAATATAGAGGCGTACAATTTAGCATTCGAGAAGCGTTGCCAGGCGAGTGGCGCTTCAGTTTTAAGATTGCTGGCAAGACGATTACAGGCAAGACGCAAACCAGATTGCAGATTCTTGCGATTCGCCGCGTCAAGAAACCGCATAGATCGCGAACTGAGTCGCAGCGCGCTCTCGAGCGAAACTGAGAATTGAGGGTGAGGCCAGCGTCTTTTTTGTACGCACTTGTCTAAAAAACGAGGGTGCCTCAGCAAAACGTCTCGATGTCAGACTTCACAGCGCATTGGTGATCGAACGAGCTTGACATTCGCTATACAAAGAAGGGTGGCCCTGTGCCGGCGCGCTTGTAGCCGGCGCGGCAAACTCGGCTGCAAGTCGAATGTAGGATTATGAGCAGTAGATGTGTTGCTGGGGTCGTAATTATCAGCACGAGCTAAGCAAGACTCCGCGGCTCGATAGACCTGAGGATCGGAAGGTACACCGCAAAGAACAGCGCGTGAGGGAGCAGCACCTATCGCTGGCGATCAGAGATCACAAGCAAGCTGGCGTATCTTGACAAGCGAGCGGGATAGCGCATACCTAACCACCGATTTTCGACACGTCGGATTGCGCTTTCGGCCAAAGGGAAGGAAGAATCGTTACGCTGAACATCTGACGCTGGGAGAGACCGAGTTGTCGGCGCCGAAGGAGCAACCGCCCCAGGAAACTCTCAGGCAAAAGGACCGCGTCAGTCCAAACATCTGAAAAGAGATGCCGCTTGCATCCGCCGACGGGATAACGTTCTCAGGCAAAGAAACAGATGGGGCACTCAACATAGCTGAAAAAGCTGGAGTGCTTTGCGTGACAAGCCGAAATCCGCCCAACTTCCATTCTGAACTGCTAGCTCGTTCTGCTCTTAGGGACGGCGCAACCAAGAAGTTGCCGATAAGCGTCTTCGATCTGTTCAAGATCGGAATTGGCCCGTCTTCTTCACATACCGTCGGCCCGATGAAAGCCGCTGCGACATTCGTTCGTGGTCTGAGGGATGGGCGCGAGGATAGTGTCGTGCGGATCGAAGCCAGGATTTTCGGCTCCCTCGCTTGGACAGGCAAGGGTCATGCGACCGACAAAGCTCTCGTCCTGGGGCTTTCAGGCAAGACCCCCGATCGCATCGATCCCGACGAGGCGAGCCGACTGTTCGAACGAATTACCAACGAGCGCCAGATTGAGCTGCCGAGCGGCCGCAGGATTACCTTCGAGCAGGAGAAAGATATTGTTTTCGATACAAAGCGTCAGTTCAGCCGGCATCCGAACGCCATGGAATTCAAGGCGTTGGATGTAGGTACCAACGTTGTTTCGTCCGAAGTGTGGTTCTCGGTCGGTGGTGGATTCATTGAGCGACTTGGCGCCGAAAGACAGGAAGGCGATCTTGAATATCGTCTCGGCTTCGAATTTGGATCCTCGCGCGACCTTCTGGAGCTATGTCGAGTTCATTCCTGCAACATTGCCGATATTGTCAAGGCAAACGAGATTGCCCGCCGCGGCGAGGGAGAGACAATTCGAGAGCTCGACCGCATCATCGCTGTCATGATGAAGTGCATCGATCGTGGCCTAGCGCAGGACGGAGAACTCCCGGGCGGGCTGCGCGTGCGAAGAAGGGCCGGTGCTCTTTTCGAACGGCTGCAGAAGGTTGCTCTCAGCAATTCGCGGTCAACCAGCCGCCCCTTCGACCACATATCGGCTTTCGCCATCGCGGTGAACGAAGAGAATGCTGCCGGAGGGCGAGTCGTTACCGCTCCGACAAACGGGGCTGCCGGCGTCGTCCCAGCTGTCCTTCGCTACTACCGTGACCTCTGCGAGGATGCGAATCATGAAGGGCTGCGTACCTTC
This sequence comes from Bradyrhizobium sp. USDA 4011, assembly GCF_054063415.1. Classification (NCBI taxonomy): domain Bacteria; kingdom Pseudomonadati; phylum Pseudomonadota; class Alphaproteobacteria; order Hyphomicrobiales; family Nitrobacteraceae; genus Bradyrhizobium; species Bradyrhizobium sp. USDA 4011. The sequence continues at coordinate 6,091,678 of NZ_JBSSGG010000001.1, read as the reverse complement.
CTGCTTGCGGCAAGTGCTATCGGAAGCATCATAAAACGGAACGCCTCCATTTCGGGCGCCGAGGTTGGATGTCAAGGTGAAGTGGGATCGGCCGCTGGGATGGCAAGTGCCGGCCTCACGGCGGCCCTTGGCGGCACCAATGAGCAGATCGAGAACGCCGCCGAGATTGCCATAGAGCATCACTTGGGGATGACTTGTGATCCGGTCGGCGGCTTGGTTCAGATCCCATGCATCGAGCGCAACGCCTTTGGCGCCGTAAAGGCGGTCAATGCTGCGTACTTGGCCCTCGCCGGTGATGGCGAGCATCGGGTTTCGCTTGACCAGGTCATCGAAACGATGCGGCAAACGGGCGCCGATATGAATGACAAGTACCGGGAGACCTCGCGCGGAGGACTCGCCGTTAACGTTCCGGAATGTTGAAGGGAATCTCTCGTGAATGTTCAAGAGCCATCGACGCGAGTGTCGCCTGATCCGGCCGTTTTCCAGGCAATTGAGCGTGAACTCGCACGTCAGCAAAACCAGATCGAGTTGATCGCGTCGGAGAATATCGTTTCCGAAGCCGTATTGGCTGCTCAAGGATCGGTTCTCACAAATAAGTACGCTGAGGGTTACCCAGGGCGGCGATACTATGGTGGGTGCGAGTTCGTGGACGAAGTCGAGACGCTGGCAATTTACCGGGCGAAAAATTTATTCGGCTGTCAATTCGCCAATGTGCAAGCGCACTCGGGAGCTCAGGCCAATTTGGCCGCATTTCTGGCGCTTCTCAATACAGGCGATACCTTCATGGGCATGTCGCTTGCCCATGGCGGACACCTCACGCACGGCTCTCCGGTAACCATCTCCGGTAAATGGTTCTCGCCGGTTGAATACTGCGTGAGGGCGGATAACCATCGTATCGACATGGACAACGTGCGCATGCTTGCGCTTAGACACCGGCCAAAACTCATCTTGGCCGGCGGTTCAGCGTACCCTCGCGAGATCGATTTTGCGGCATTCCGTCAAATAGCCGATGAAGTCGGTGCGAAATTGATGGTTGATATGGCGCACGTAGCGGGCTTGGTCGCTGGCGGGGTCTATCCATCCCCAGTGCCGCATGCCCACGTCGTGACGTCCACCACGCACAAGACGCTGCGCGGACCGAGGGGCGGCCTTATTCTGACGAACGATCCAGACTTGGCGAAGAAGATCAACTCCGCAGTATTTCCGGGCGTCCAGGGTGGGCCGTTGATGCATGTCATCGCAGCCAAGGCTGTCGCTTTCGGGGAGGCGCTCGAGCCCTCGTTCAAAACATATGCGCGGCAAGTGTTGAGCAATGCGCGCGCGATGGCCGCCGTATTGGCAGAGGGCGGTCTATCCATCGTCTCGGGCGGAACGGACAGTCACCTGATCCTTGTCGATCTTAGACCCCTTGAGCTGACCGGGAAGGCCGCCGAAATCGCGCTCGAGCAAGTAGGACTTACCTGCAACAAGAACGCCATTCCCTTTGATCCCGAGAAGCCAGCCCTTACGTCTGGCGTTCGGCTCGGCTCTTCGGCCGGAACCTCGCGCGGCTTCGGAGAACGCGAGTTTCGAACAATCGGCTCGCTCATTCTGCAGAGATTGACGGAGCTTGCGAAGGACGATCCTGACAAGGCGCGGCTACAGCAAATTGCCAAGGACGTACGCAGGCTGTGCGAGGCCCATCCAATCTATTCTTCGATGCGGACCTAGCGAATCAGGAGAACGACAATGGTCTACGAACAAATCTTGAACGACATGCGCAAGGAAGCAACGGATCTCTACAAGGCTGTGCCGGAGGTCATGCGTTCGTTTCAGGGGCTGATGAGTGCCGTGAGCAAAGAGGGGGTGCTCTCGGTAAAGACCAAGGAGCTTATGGCTCTGGCGATCGCCATCAGTTCGAGTGTGAAGGCTGTCTGGTGTTTCACGTCCAGAACGCGATCAAGCACGGTGCAAGCCGCGAGGAAGTGACGGAGACGATTGCCGTCTCGATCGAAATGGGAGGTGGTCCTTCAACAGTCTATGGCGCAAAGGCGCTTGCCGCATTTGACGAATTGAAAGGCATGACAAATTAGGGTGTGGCAGGAGGAGTTCCACCCTTTCCGTAATTATAGACGGGTATCGGCTGCCACCCACGCAGCGGTCGCGCACGCTGCCCACCACAAAGTCGGCGCGCGGCTTCCTTGCCTACGAGCTGAATAGGACATTAGCGATCCCTCGTCCGGAAATCATGGCCAACCGCTGGCTTAATCCGTCCTGCATTTCCACAGCGTTGTGATAAGCTTCGACCACCGCGACAAAGGGCTGGATCGTCTCGACCGGATGGCCGGAGCAGGACCCACGCTCAACGAACTAGCGTACCCGCCGTCGCGCCGACGAGATTGCAGCGCTGCTTGCCGGGCTAAAGTAGGCCGCGGATTGTTCTCCGTGGCACGTCGAACGCATAGCAAGCAGCGCTCGTTACATCTGCCGGCATGACCTTGCCCCCAAGTTTTATCCAGTTCTGAGTTCGCTCTGGCTGGTGGATTTACCCGAATGGCCGGTGGTAGCGACGGGAGCTGGTGCGGAGCCATCGGCATAACGCAGCGCTAGATCCCGTCGCGGGTTGCAGGTGAAGGCAACTCGGATGGTGTTTTCCATCCGAGTTGCGAGTGGGGTCGGGTATCGTTGTGGTCGACCCGCCAATGTCCGAGTTCCGGCCCTGGCCTGGGCCAGCGAAGTGAACAGCGTCTCGTTCAACAATTCGTCTCGGAGACGGCCATTGAAGCTTTCGATGAAGGCATTCTGCGTCGGCTTTTCTTAGCGCGCAGAGGATGGGCGCTCTTTAAATCCATTATCCGAGCGCAGAACGCCTTTGACCGACCGTTCACCTCATCAGTTTCGGCCTCTGTAATAAGAGATCTCACCGTTGTCCCGATGCAATCGCGCTAATCACGACGAGAATAATACAGCCCACCACGAGGAGAGCGATCTTCCGTCTCAAGGACCGTTGAGCATCCAGCCGCTGCGTGCACGACAGACACAACGTCCGAAGACCGAAATAGCTTCTGATCGAGGGTGCTTCGACCCCTGCAAGAGCGGCTAACGCAACCAGTATAATTGATGGTGGAATGCTAAATAGTCCAGCCACGCTGGTTCCCGTTCTGACATTCCTGCGTGTACCTTGCCCTTTTGCCAGGCCGGTCCCACAAAGATAGCAGCTCGCCATTTCTGAACCTCGCTACCCACATCGATAGTATTTCGAGTTTCCCTTTGCGCTGGACCAGGAAAGGGCTTTTCCGGAAACAGCGAACTCAATTGTTGCTGGCCATCTATCTGCCCCGACCTGACAATGACCTCGCACTTTCCAGCCAGTTCGACTGGGGAGGAACGATTCGAATGTGCAGACGCCCCCCTCGGTCCGAGCCTCTTGGGCAGAGATCGTAAGCTCAGTGCCTTGTGTGCACGTCGGGTCGCTGGCCCAACCGCCCAAAAATGAACGGTTACGAGTGATAGCCCGAGGTGATTGCAACGCTTGAGTTGTTGTTGGGTCCAAACGGCTGTCAGGCGGCAAGTGATTAACGATCTTGAATTCCCGCAATCCATTAAGCGAAGTTGCGGTCCAGGAAGGCTCGATAGAGGCGGTAAACCCCAGGTCCTTCAGGCGCCCGATCGCGGGATCGAGCGTGACAGCGCTGGGAAAAGTGGGATCAGTTGGCGGCTGAGGTGCCGATTTAACCTCACGAACCGGATCGAGCGGAGGCAGCACTGGTGGAATAGCGGCAATCTCGGCGGTGGCCTTTTGCGGCTCCTGCGGAAGGCGGTCGAACGGCGACGGGGCTTGTCGCAGGGAATTTCCAACCAGGGCCGGTGTGGGTTGCACGGACAACCTACCGCCAGAACTCACGTTAGGCTGACTATTGTCCGCTACTATTGAGATATTCGAACCCGCCCAGGGCACGTTCATTGTAGATCGGAACGTGGGAGGGGTTGAAGGTACCGAGGGCGCGCTCGGGCCGCCGCCCGTTGCGCCAGCAACAAGGAATGCCGCAAAACAAGCCACTCCATACACCCAGCGGCGAGCGACGACATCACCGAACACCCGCACCTTCTCATCGGCTTCGGCCTGCTTGTATTCAACCCAGATCGCACGCGCTCGGTTGGTAAGATCGGTCCGAGAGCGCTGTATCTCGGCGGCCGCTGTCCGGATAGTGATCAAATCAGCCTTCAAGGCTGTCTCGAGAGCAGCGCGCCGGTGCGCGATGTCCGACTTAACTTGAGCAATGTCGCCGGGATTCACTGGTTGACTCGGATTGAAGACAAAGCGTCGTTCAAGGTCCGAGCGCCACGACAACAGAAGGGCAGCCGTCGCTGGCCCAAATCCGGGGATTCCCTCGATCCGTTGCCGAGAGATATCTGCGGCTGTGTTGATCCCATGCGAGCGCAGCGTCGCTTTCCTTGCGCTTCCGACGCTCTTTATTTTCGCTGTTACGAGGCTGAACCGCTCAAGATGATACTTCAGCTGTATCTCTCGCTGCCGCTGGGCCAAGTCTGCCAAGCGTCGCGCTTCTTCGTTCGGCAACTCGTTGTATTCGCGAATTCTCAGCTCGGATTGGCGCCTCGCATCGTTGAAGCGGGATGCGTCTGCTTCTGTCCGATAGCGCTGATCTACCTGATCCCAAGTCTGCTTGAGCTGATGCGAGCGTGGACCACTGGCGTGAAGCTGCTTCGGATTCCTAAGCGCGAAGTATGCGGACGTTCCGAGAGCCACCATGCTGATCAAGGGTGGGACAAAGCCCAACCTTAAAAGAGCGGCCGCCGCAACGCCGCCAAGCGTTGCCAGGATGAATTGTCCTGAGGAACTATCGAGCACTCCCTTGTTCTGGACGGTTGGCGTGAGCTGGACGGCCGGCATTGCGGAGTCTAGCGACGGCGCGCTTCCCGGATCAGCCACGCCACGGATGGCGGCAATGAGCTGGCCTAGATCCAGCGGTGTAGTCGTATTGATGTTGAGCGGCGATGGAAATGCAATGAAGCCTGGGATGGCCTTTTCGAGCGCGCACCACGGGCACTTTGGTGACGACGAGAAATGGTAGTGTCCCGCTGTCGCGGTACACTTGATTAGCTGCGTCTCGGCTCGGTCCAGAAGCGAGATCCAGTCGGCGGACTTAGGACGCCCGCCGTTTGCGCCGCCGGGCCCGAAGCAGGCCTCAAATGCGGTCGCAAGCTCTCGCGGAACATAAGAGAGCGTCGGCGCGAAAGGCGGGGGCTCTGTTTGGGTACGAGACTTATCCGCGGAATACGCAAAGCGGAATTCAGCGATCGCCCGTTCTTCGGGCATATCGCCGCGACCAAGATACCGACCAGAAAATGGATGCCGCCCGAGAAACAGCAAGCTGAATATAGCTACGCCCAAGCCGAATGCATCATGGTTAGGCGTCCGACTTGTGTTGAGAGATTTCCCCTGCAACTCGGGAGGCGTGTAGTCCGGCACGCCTACCTCACAATTGAACGTCTTCCCATCCTTCGAGAACTGAAATGAATCGCAGTCGATAAGAGTCGCGGTAGCATCACCACCAACGAGGATACCGGAGTGATTTAGATCCCCGATAACGCAACCGCTCGAATGCACCGCGGCGACCGCCCTTGCAATGTTCTTGGCGGTCCGAACCAACAGCCTGTAGTCAGCGTTTGGAAACTCATTCCGCCGGCTCGCGGGTGAGTACAGCTCGTGAACCGGCTTTTGCTTCCCGACGCGCCGCATCGTGAAACCGGCGAACGTGCCAGTGCCCTCATATAGCGGAGCCAGAGGGAATGCCGCGTTGGGTACCTGAGTCTGTATCCCGCTGGCGGCCATGGCGACGATCTTTTGCTGCCGCTCCCGTGCCTTGTCGGGATGATAGATCTTTGCCGCCAGGTCTGGCTCGCCGACTATTTCAAAGACAGCCCCTTCGCCGCCGCGTCCTAGCAGCTTACCGAGTGGAATCGCCTTCCTATGCTGATCAAATATGCTCTTGAGGCGCGACATTGATAATTCGACGTGCAAGCAACAAAGTTTTGTCGTCATCAGTCCTGTCGCACACCGATGGACTATTCAGATAATTGTATAGGTGCCGCGACAGCTTACGGTTCTTCCGAGACCCCTCCGATTTAAAGCCGGAGAACATTTGATTGAAGAACGGCGGGAACGCGCCGCGTGTCGAGAAATTAAGAACAAGATGTTCGATGCCATCCGTAAAGACGGCGAACTCGGAGACAGAGCCTTCGATCTCGGTCAGCTGAAACGAAGGCTCGGGATCGTCCGTTACAAAGTAGGTGGTCGACGCATATTCTCCATGCGATGGCCAGCTACCAACCAACCAGTCCTCAGAGTTAGTCGCGCGATAGACAACGGCTCCGTCGCCGACGTGCAAAATCTTGGCTGTCCTTTCGCCGACGACGCAGCCAACCAGCGTCGCCGCAAAGTCGCGAGGAGTCAGTTCAGCGGATGTTGACGTAACCTCTATCCGCCCGCGCATGTCGTCGAGCCAATCGCTCGCAATCTCCCTGGAAAGGCCGGCCAGCGTTCCACCGCCATTAAAGTAACTCGATACGCTTCGGCAAAAGGCGCGAACGATGATGCGCGAGCCAACGGACGATCGCTGGGCGGATCCGGCCCCATCTGAGCAGACCGCGACGAGCGCCGATTCATTCTTGCCTGCCACGAGCATGCAAGCGCCCGAGTCATCGCAGCCTCGATTAACTCGAAGATGCGATGTCCCTATGGCGCTCGCAGAAACCCATTGCCAATCGGACCTGGTCATCCCGCCGTGGCCCAGCCATCAGGAGCCGTGGGATTTTGCAGCGGCACTTGATCGCCGGGATTTGACTTAGAGACGGATGAAAGGGAGGCCGAGAGCCACTGAAAAAACTCTTTGAACTGAAGCCCCTTCAGTTTCAGAGGCTCCCGAGTCGCAATTGTACGCAATGTACCGAAGTCGGCACCTTCGACCGCCACCGCATAGAACATGAACGATTTCGCGGCCTCCCCCTCGTGCACAAGCTGAGCAGCACGGCTTACGGAGTCGGTCGGCGAGCCGTCGGTGATCAAAAAGACCCAAGGGCGATAGTGCTTAACGCCAGCAGCGCGGTAAGTCGCCTTCCTTTCCCTCAGCATGTCGAGGGCGCGCTCGATAGCCTCCCCCATTGGGGTAGCGCCGGCACTTTCGATCCGTGGCGGATAAAAATTATGGACCGTCGCGAAGTCTGACTGGATTTGAACGGGCCCGAATGTGATGACGGCCACCTCAACCCTCTTGGCGGCCAGGCTATCCGCCGACAGTTCTTCACGAAACGCCTGAAGGCCCTCGTTGAGTTGTTGTATAGGAGCACCGCTCATCGACCCAGAATTGTCGAGAACCAGGATAACCGGGCACCGATTTTCGGGATTCTCTACGAATTCCGCGGCATTGAACGGTTGTTGTGCAAAGTCGGACTCCGACATGTTCGCCCCCTAATGTCGTGCAATTACAAGCTTATCTATACTATGCGCGGGCCAATACAACCAAAAGAGGAGCGACGAAATGCGGTCTTCGACTAAATGAGGAGATTAAAATCGCATCGCATCCTTTCCGGCTCCGCGTTTGCCGAAGTCCGGCTTTTCTCGCCGCCAAAGACACCTATCCCACCTATCGATGTTTCAGTGTCACTTCGGCTGCATCTGGCGAGGCTCGGTCACGTCGACCAGACGCCCCCGGGCTTCGCCCGGCGCTTAACGGGACGCGCGACAAAGATATCAGACTTTCAGATATTCACGGGCGGCACATTCCTAACCACTGCCGCCGGCACGCCTTCGGCCATGATCGGCTTACCTTAAGGAGGGGCGCAGCGACCAACGTCGCCTGCCCCCTGCCAGAGACCCCCGGGACGGCCTCTTTCTAAGAAACTACTTTTTCTGCGCCCGCCTGGGCGGAGGCTTCAGGAATTCAGCGGGCTCAACGTCCAGCACCTTTGCCAGTTTCCCAATTATTTCCAGACCTACAAACGATCCGCCCTTTTCCAACTTGCTCATGTAGGTCCGATTACGCCGGCCTCGTAGGCCAGATCTTCCTGAGACAACCCCTTGGCGTGCCGAAATCGGCGCAAGTTTGCAGCAAAGACTTGGCGGAGGTCCATGCCTCAACCAAACAAGGGGCCGCTTATTTACCCACCGCTTTAAACAGACAAAATTCTGGACTATTCGGTGAGATAAACATTACAAACCGACAACCGAACCTTGACCACGCGGCGAGACATCAACACCCGGGGGTTAATTTTGACCGATTCAACGGCGGGCGACGAAGGATGGTTCTATGCACAGGGCGGCCAACGCAAAGGCCCTGTGACTACCGACAAGCTACGCGAGCTCCTGGCAGCCCAGACAATCGACGGAGAGACCCCCGTCTGGCGTAAGGGCCTGGCTGACTGGCAACCACTACGCACCGCAGAGATCGGGAGGCAGCTCCAGGATACTCCGCCACCAATCGCCGCAAATCACGTGAACAATGGTTTTGTATGGGCGCTTGCTTTCGCACCGTTCGTCTATCTATTCGTGGATGTCGCTCTGGTCAGCTACCAGAATAGTCATCCGGCAGGCGACGAATTCTTCGAAGCCTTTCTATCACCGATCAGTTGGCTTGTTCCGCTCTTGACGAACGCGGCGCTCTGCCTAGTCGACACCGAACAGCTCAAGCGCGCTGGCTACGGTTCGGGGTGGCTGACACTCTTCGCGCTACTGTTAGCACCAGTCTATCTTTTCGTACGCGCGCAACGCCTGCGCCAGACGCCAACCTACGGATTCGTCTGGATCGCATCGTTTATCCTGTCGACCATTTTGCGGGCGGCGTGACGTGCAAACAGATTCCCATACCGACGACCTCTTCCTAGTCATATTTTTCCTCGTCATCGGCATTATCTACATCGCGCCCACTATCGTGGCCTTCTGGCGCAATCACCCGAACCGTTGGGTTATCCTGGTCATCAATATCGCCTTCGGCGGCACCATCATCGGATGGGGGATTGCGTTGGTATGGGCGCTGCGAGCAGCTCACCGACTAGGCGCAGTGAGCAGTGGCGGGGAGTCTGGCCTCAACCTCTTCGTCAACGACGTCAGAAAGATTCAGATCGTTGATCCCCCACCTCTGCCGGCCACATCGCCTGTGCAGGAGCTGGAACGCCTCCATGATCTCCTCGTCCGGGGAGCGATTTCCCAGGTCGAATTCGACGGGCTGAAAGCCAAACTGCTTGGCGCTGCCTCATCACGTTGAGCAAGAAAAATGAAACTTCGACTGATTATTGCGCTTCTGCTCTCGGCCATTCGGGTCGATAATCTCGACGCTGAGGAAATCCCCTTCTATAAGAGGGAGACGGATGATTGGTGGACAGTTTTCGGGGGAGCCAACGCGGAGACTGGGCAAGCCACTTGCTACGGCAGCGCGCACAAGAAAGATGGATCCTTCATTCAAATCCATCGCTCCCTAGTTGACGGCGAGGTCTGGGCCATCGTCCACGACACCGAATGGGAAATTCAAGGACCAGAACGAGGCTCACTTCGCTGGAACTTCTTCAACGGTGTCTCAAGAATGGTCTCGTCGGAGGTGCAAACTTCGACTACGTCCTCAAGGACAAGAACACGATCCTGATCCTGCAGATTGACCCCAAGGATTTCTCGCAGGCACTATGGAATGCCCGGTACTTCACCCTTGTGATGCCCGGCAACGTGCCGAACATTTCGATCAGCTTTGGGAGCAAAGGCGGCTCGATGCTTTCTGCGCTGGCAGAGTGCGTCAAACGGAACGAGGCGAAATACAAGAACTTCAAGCCGTCTTTGGAAAAGGTCCCAGATTCGGTAAGGGAACAGCTCTGAAGGCGTGGCCACCTGTACAGGGGCGGAAAATGGCCGGAACAAATTCCGCACGCGGTCGAACCTGTCTCCCATAGACCAAACGGCGATCTGAGTATGTCGAGCTGGACGATTTCTGCCTTCACCCATCGCGGTCGCGTGCGTCAAAACAATGAAGATGCAGTCGCAATCGACAACCGTGTGCTCACTGGCGAAATGGACGTGCCGATCGTCATGACGTCACGGAACGATTATTGCCTCCTTATGATTGCGGACGGCATGGGCGGCCATGCGCATGGCGCGGTGGCTAGCCGAGCCGTACTCGATCATTTGGTTGCTGCGATCGATCGGCTTTCAAAGCCGGCCTCCTGCGCTGAGGCAGTCGAGGAAGCGAATCGACACCTTTACAAACTCATGCGAGACGACCAAGAAACGCTCGGCATGGGTTCGACCCTTGTGGGAGCCGTTCTAGGAGGCGGTCAACTACTCACATTCAACGTCGGCGACAGCCGCTGCTATCTGCTCAGCAGAGGCCAATTGGTGCAACTCAGCCATGACGACATAGTTGAAAGCGAAAGCAGGTACATCCGTCCCCGCCGGTCCCATGTCCTCACCCAGGCATTGGGCGGCTCTTCGTTTCCAGTCGGGATCGAACCGCACATTTCCGTCGACCCGCCGCTTGGTGCCGGAGAGACCCTGCTCCTGTGCAGCGACGGCCTCACCGACATGGTCACCAGAGATGTGATTGGCAGCATCCTGAGAACGGCCGACGATCCTCTCCGGGTCACCCGGCAGCTCGCTGCCAAAGCTTTCGGCGGTGGCGCGCGAGACAACTTGTCCTTACTGGCCCCGCGGGTCGGTCAAAATCCCCCGGGTATGGTCACTTGAAACTCCCCCACCCGATAATCGCGGTCAGCGCCGCTGAACAGCGGTAGCCGATCAGGCAGGACGTTATTTTCGGTCCCTTTAGCCAGCAAGAGGCCGGGGAGTTGAACGTCTTGAAGCCACACCTGCAAAGCACGGTATTTACGCTACTCGATCGCAACGCCAGCCAGCGCGAGATCCACAGGCTGACGGGGGTCGACCGCAAGACGATCCGGCGTTACCGGGCGCTGCGGGCTGATGCGGAGGCAAATTCCCCCGGGGAAGTGACCACCGGCCCGGTGAGCGTAGACGGCCAAATTGCTCCACCCCGACCACCGGCTTCTGGGGCATCGGGAGCGACGGTCACCAGCAACCTGGCCCGTTCGGCTTGCGAACCGCATCGGACGTGGATCGAACAACAGGTCCGCCTGAAGCGGAATGCGCAGGCGATTTACCAGGACCTGGTCGATCAATTTGCCTTTCCGTCCAGCTACCAGAGCGTCAAGCGGTTTGTGCGCACGTTGCGACACAGCGATCCCGAGCAGTTTGATCGACTTGAGTTCCTTCCCGGCGAGGAGGCCCAGGTCGACTATGGCGAGGGCGCTCTGACGATTGATCCCAGGAGCGGCCGGTACCGCCGTCCCCGCCTGTTCGTGATGACGCTGCGCTACTCGCGGCGCAGCTTCCGGCGGGTGGTGTGGCAATCCAGCCAGCAAGTCTGGGCGCAGCTCCACGAAGAGGCGTTCCGGTATTTTGGCGGGGTCCCCAGCTATGTCGTGCTCGACAACCTGAAGGAAGGCGTCCTCAAGCCGGATTTGTACGAGCCCGAGCTCAACCCGATTTACAGCGCGATGCTGGCTCATTATGCCGTGGTCGCCGATCCCGCGCGGGTGGCCGATCCCAATCGGAAAGGATGCGTCGAGAGTGCGATTCAACATACCCAGGGCACCGCGCTGGCCGGACGGCGCTTCGAGACACTGGAAGCCCAGAACGAGTTCTTGAGGCACTGGGAGGAGAATTGGGCCTCCAAGCGCATCCACGGCAGCACGCGTCGTCAGGTCGAGGCGATGTTCCAGGAGGAGAAGCCACACCTGCGGCCGTTGCCAGTAGCAGCCTTCCGCATCTTCACCGAGGTCGTTCGGACCGTCTGCGACGATACCACCGTGCGTGTTGATTGCAGCTATTACGCCGCGCGGCCTGCGCCCATCGGCAGCCAGGTCGTGGTGCGGATCTACGCCTCGACGATCAAGATCCGCGATCGCCACACCCATGCGCTACTGCGCGTTCATCCCCGGATGGCGCATCCCGGTTCTGTCGTCCTGCCGACCAACGAGCGGCCGTTCAATCCGTCGCGGCAAACCGCGGTGCTGCTGGCGAGCGCCGAGCGCATCGGTCCGCAGACCAGGGCGCTCTGCCAGCAAGTGTTCGACACCGAGGGGCGCCCCGGACAGCGCGCGATGTGGGGCATTGTCGGGCTGAGCCGGAAGTATCCGGCACGGCTGGTCGAGCAGGCCTGCGCGCATGCCATCGGCAACCGCATCTATCGTTAAAAGCACGTGCGTGCGACCGTCGAGCGGTTGTTCGAACAGGCGATCGCGCAGGTTGGAGCGACGCCACAGCCGGCATCGCCGCTCACCCAGGATCATCCGCTGATCCGCGCTCCAGCCGAATACGGCGATCTCTTCAGCCGTGCCGCGCGGCACGATGCCGGCGCCAATGGCCGGCAGGCCGAGGCTCACGACGACCGCGCCCCTGCAGCCCGCGCTCGTGGCGCCTGCGCAACCCCGGCCAGCTCCGGCGCCTCGAGCGCTCCCGCGGCTTCTCACCTCAAACTGGAGACCAAACCACATGATGACCATGCCGGAAATTGAACGTTGCCTGCGGCAGCTGCGCCTGTCAGGCGTCCGAGACACGCTGCAGACGCGCGTGCTGCAGGCGCAGGGCGCCAACCAGCCATTCCTCGAGACCTTCTCGCTGATCCTGCAGGACGAACTGGACCGTCGTCAGTCCCGCCTTATCGAGCGACGATACCAGCAATCCGGGCTCGACGAAAAGCTCACGCTCGCCGAGTTCGACTGGTCCTTCAATCCCAAATTGCCGCGCCAAACCTGCTTCCAGCTCCACACCCTGGCGTTCATCGCCGCCGGAGAGAACGCGCTGCTTGTCGGCAAACCTGGCACCGGGAAGTCCTACATCGCCAAGGCGATTGCCTATCAAGCGATCCTACAAAGCCACAAGGTCCAGTATCTTGAGACCGACGACTTCTTCCATCGCTACGCCATGAACTCCCCGGCACAACGCGACGCCCGGCTGCGAGCCGTCATCGACTGCGATCTCCTCGTGCTGGACGATCTGTTCCTCGCCCGCGCCATCCCTGACGACGCCGGCACATTGCTGCAGACCCTGATTCATCAACGCTACAAACTCCACCGCAGCGTCATCGTCACCTCCAATCGCGTCGTGCAGGATTGGGGGACATACCTGGGGGACAACACCATGAGCACGACGATCCTCGATCGCCTGATGCACCATTGCCATCTGCTTGAGTTCGACGGACGCAGCTATCGGCTCAAAGAGGCTGCTGAAGCCCTTGCCCGGGAAACAATGTCAAACTAACAATCATCATGTCCTGCCTCGCGGGTGGAGGAATTTGACTGACCACACCCGGAGGAATTTGAAGTGACCCGCGGGGTACTGGTTGCACGATGCGATTGACACGCCTGTCAAGTCACAAGAGCAGCGGCGCCACCTGGATCCGCATGGGGTGGACGCGTCTCCTCTTCGGACGTATGCACAACTCATTCGTCGCCACCCTTGTTGGCCCACGCATGATGAAATTCACGACCGAGACATGAATCTCTTGTTCGCCGAAAATGGGTTGATCAGCGCATCAGCAGTGATTCAATCACATGTTGCCCCGCGATCCGCGACGCAGAAGAACCAGTCGCGCAATGACGCTCGGAGTGCGATCGAGACCGCCCCGATCGGACCCTACCTTCGGCGTCGTTCCAGCGGGAAGCTGCCTATGGGCTTCTTGGAAGTCGACTTCAGATACTTCGAAAGTTTGCGCTCGACCTTCGACCGATCGAAGGTTTCGCACTCCCACACCACAAGCACTCTCCATCCACGGCGACGCAACTCCTTTTCCGCGATCTTGTCGCGACGAAGGTTTGCAAGGAACTTCGACTGCCAAAATTCCGCGCGCGTCTTCGGAGTAGTAGTTCGAGCACATCCTTCGTGCCGATGCCAAAAGCAGCCGTGGACGAAGACGACCTTGCGCAATCTAGGAAAGACGAGGTCCGGGCTTCCCGGAAGATCCTTGCGGTGTAGGCGAAAGCGATAACCGAGACCATGAGCGACCCGCCGGACGATCATCTCCGGCTTCGAGTTCTTGCCTCGAACCCTCGACATCAAGGCAGAACGGCTTGGATCGATTGGAGGATCGTTCGGCCCAGATTTCACGATATCTTGGAACCCCGCGGATAGAAGTCGATTGGCTCGACGGGCGTACCTTGAAGGGAGACCAGGGGCGATTTGTTTGGATTCTTACCGAGCTGGCAATAATTCTCGATCGTGGAGACCAATCGACTTCTCTGATGCAAAGTGTACTTCTGAAGACGGCTCTGCATGGCGACGCCGACGCGGGCATCACGCCACTTTTGTTGGAAAACCTCCATCAAGGCGAACTCAAGAACGTCCAAGGGATGGGCCAACACCGAAAAGATGCGCGGGACCTCCTTGACCTTTCCTTCGAATTGGACATGAAGCATCGGATGACCGATCGTGCCCGGGTGAATGTCGAAGTGACATTCGGTCGACTCGGGCGCGTCTCGCCATTGGATCTTCAACGACGTCTTCCCGCCCGCGACGATCAAACGGTTCGGATGGCTCGGGTCCAAGGCACCGGTAAACGCGAATGAGATTTCCGCGAAGATCTCCTTGGTCAATGTCTGGAAGCTACGATAGTCCTTGCTGAACTTCGTGCGCACCGGATCCTCGGAGCCGCCGTGCTTGGTGCTCCAAATCACCGAACCGCCGCCTTGGCGAGCTTGTGCGGTCGCGCTCACAAGCTGATTTCTCAACCTGTCGAGCCGCGTCCAATCCGCCACGAACTTCTTCGACGCTTCCGCGAATGCGATCAAGTCCGCCTCCAAGGCATCTATCTCGATAGCGACAGCCACCTTCAGTTTTCCTCCAGATCCGACGGATCGCACATTGCCCTCAACGTACGATCCCTTTCGATCTCGGAACGTGGCAGCCAAGGTTCCATCGCTTCGGCAGGCCAGCCGGGTGGATGAAGCTGAACGAGTTGGTCGACCGGTCGAATGGAATCCTCTCGAAAGTCATCTGTCCACGCTACCGCGTGGGTCGATATCGGGACGAGAGGACCGACTTTTATGCCGGGTGCGACCTCAGCCAGGGCAGACTCGCGAGTCGCGGATCGCGCACTCACCTCTTCGAGTTGCCAGACCAGCTGACCGATTCCGGCGCGCCACCAGCGGCGCCCCAAGAAGTCGTGGAGCAATCCTTGATAACGACACTGATGCAGCCCCTCAAGCCAAGCTGTTTTTGCTTCCGCATTGGCAAGCGCCCGAAAGCCGTGCACCGTGAGCCCCAGCGACCAAGCGGCGAAGAGGTCCGACATCAGCATTCCGGGATAAGACAGCGCGCGCTGGCACAGCCATCGGATGACTTGAGCAGAGCCACGAACCGATTCCTGGGCGGACGGATCCATTTCGTTGACAGGTGGCCTCGCAGACTGCAGTTCTTCCTTCGCTCTCTCCGTCCAGATAGCGCCGGCTGGGATTCGCAGCAAGCCCTCGATCTCCCCGAGGCTCACTCCGTTCGAACCCGAAGCCTTCCGAACTTCTTCGTAGCTTAAAGCGAGGCTTGAGATGCGGTTCGCGATATCCTTTTCGTCCTTGAACGCGATCCACTCGACATCCAAGGTAGGTGCAAGCCGATGCTCCCGTCCTCGGAATGAACCGCCCAACGGGACCGACGCGCCGACGGCTGGAATTTCGTTGGCGAACGCGTCCTCTTGGTTAGTGAACATCACCAAGGGGGCGAGCTTCACACGACGAGTTCTCGCCCAGGAGCGAAGATGAGCAACGAAGCTCGCCCCATCCTGCGCCTTCATGGATAGACTGGGCGTTTCGTCGCGGAATTTGTGGTCGATCAATATCACCGAGGCTGATCCGACATGAGCGGTCAGTTGCTTGGAAAACTCCGCATCATCGTCTCCCGTGGGATCTATGACCTCGAGATCGAAGCGGGCCGGAAGGGACGGTAATGCCGCGTGCTCGTCGTCGATGGCCAAAACAAGCAATTTATCTTCCATGTGTCGCTATCCGTACCTCGACTGCCGTCGAAAATCCTTTGGAAGGCGGAACGAAAGCGATCGACCCGCCATATTCATCAAGAAGACTGCGCGTAATTGTCAGCCCGAGACCCATTCCTTGACCGAGCGTTTCATCGACCTCTGAAGTAGTCGACTTGAACGGTTCGAATAGTTTCTCGGCGTTCTTCAAGTCAACCGCCTCTCCCGTGTTTTCCATTCTGATGACGAGTTCGCCATCATCGGTCGAGGCATTCGTTTTGATCGTTCCGTCCTTGCCGGCGAATTTGACGGCATTGCCGAGGAGATTGCTGAACAGCGCCGAGACCTCGGCAGGAAACATGGGTGGCGTCTTGAGGTGCTCCGGGAGGGAGGTCTTGAAAGTGATCCCTCTCTTCTCGGCGGCCGCGGAGAAGAAGTCCGCGACCTTGTTGAATCGATCCAGAAGCGACTGGCGCGATCTCCGTTTTCGACCTTCGATCCCGGTCATATCGGCCAAGTAGACCGCGTTGCGTCTCAATCGATCCCGGATCTCACGTGCTTGTGCTGCAACAAGACTCAAGCGCCTCGACAATTTCTGGTCGGTCATCGAGGCGATCACCGCTTCGATCCCCTTCACGACGCCATCGCAGAGCACCGCGAGAGCATTCACTTCGTGGATGAAGGCGGCCTGTTCGAGGCCCATGGAGGCGACCACGCGGTACATTGCAGCCTCCGAAATCGACTCCGACGACAGCTCTCTCGCGGAAGAGACCCGTCGCTCCGCCTCCACTATCGTATCTTCGGCGACCTTGACGTCTCCCCGCGACAAGGCGACACGCGCGATTTGCAGGGATTTCAGCGCCTCGTCTTGCAGGGATGCGACGACGAAGGAGGTGGGAGCTTCCGCGACATCGGATCGATCGACGGCATCTTTCTGACGCCGCTGGTTCTCCTTCCTGGCCCGAGAGAAATCGGTTCTTGCCGCAGAGTTCTGTCTGATCTGTAGATCGATTCCGAGACGCACCATTTCCACGACAAAGTCCAGCTCCCTTCCGGGTAGGAAGCCCTCGCGGTTGACCAACATCTTCAGACCGGAAGCTCCTTCTCTCGTAAGGAAGACGGCTCCGAAGAATTGACGGTTGCCTTGGATGACCAATCCTTCTCGGCCGCCGCCGGCGGGGAGATTCCAGGAGGAATATCGGCGCAATCGCCCGAGCTCCTGTTCTCCGCGCGTTCGATAGTCCCGATCCAAATCGAGCCAATCATCGGTCGGATCCCCATAGGGCAGGACTCGAAAGCCCTCGTGATAGACGCGAATTCCGAGGAAAGCTTTCGGCCAAGAGGCGTAATTTCTCTGGAATATCCTCGCTTGGAAGCTGATCGATGGCGCATCGCGCAATTTGCGCTTCAAGTGGAACGGCTCTGGTTTCGCTACTTTCGGATCGTTGAAAGCGACTAACGTGGGCAATACGGCGATACGTAGCACCCGGGTCAAGGACTCGTATTCGACCTCGATTATCCACGCGGCACTCTCCAGCGCCGAAGCCAGTTCCGGTTCGCGAAGAGAAAACTCGCCCCCGAAGGTTATTTGGAAGCCAGCATCCCTTTGCGCGTCTCGTACCCGTACGGTGTCGAAGACCGACTTTTCGTCCTTTATGAATTTACTCGGAAGGGGGGCCATCAATGCCGAAGGCGGCGTCAGCGTGACGACTTCCGTAAAGAACGAATCCAGCGCTCTTGGAGTCCACGTGCGCCGCAGCCCGTGTATCGTGAACCGCGTCCCGGAGCTCCGCCCCTTCACTTCCGGACGAGGAAGGTGATCCACGACGACGGCGTTGGAACGCGCTACTTCGGCGAGCGTCTCAAGCTTTTCGATCCGATCCCAATCGATAGTGGCCTTGACGCCGCTCGAAGCCGCGAAACCAGTTACGTCGTCTCTCGCCTTGCCGTCCCATTTGCGAGACACGACCGAAAGCTTGCGGCCCAACTTGTGCGCGGCAAGCCGGCCCACGCCCTTCTCGCCGGTGAAGCGGCGTTTGAACCATCCGGAACGCCGATCGGCAGTCTCCTTCGTCCGTCCGGCGATGCGTAGAAATCCCTTCTCGAAATCAGCCTCGTCCATCCCGGTGCCGTCGTCGGCGATCGAGATCGTGCCCTTGCTCAGTTCGTTGAGGTCTCGCCCGACGATTTCTACTTTCGTGGCATCCGCATCGTAAGCGTTCTTGATGAGCTCGACGAGGGCCGTGGAATCGCGCCCCACCAACAGCTCGCCTAGCTCTCGGAACAACTTGGTGTCTACGGTAAAGCCTGCCACGTGGAAGTCCCTTGCGCAACCTATTGTAGAGAAAACGACGCTCACACCAAGACAATTTGCTCCAGGAAGCGCTTGTAGCAGCGGATGAACCCACCCTTCACCTTGGGAGCCTTTTTTTCCAAAGCCGCAGCGAGTCCGCCCCCCAGCAGTTTCTCGTACAATGGAGTAAGACGGTCATCAGGGGCAAAGATCGCGTAGACGCCGTGCGAGGGGATCCTCCCCTCGGGGTCGAAGGCGACCCGAGGAACCTTCGCGAGCTCCGGAATCAGCAGCTTGGGGCGCGACCAATCGACGGCGCGAACACGGTCGATGGTGCGGTACCAGGGAGCGCCGTTCTCGACGATGGACCGCTTCTTCAACGGCTTGGAAAATCGCCTAAGTCTCGCAGCCAATTTGGGTAAATTCCGCAGATCGCGCAGCTGACCATCCTCACCGTACATGGTTATCACGCGGCGCCCTCGCCAGCGGATGAGCCCCTCCTCGATCTCCGTGCCATCCACCCAAGGAACGAGGAGTTCGGCCTCGACTTCCTGCTCGTCGGGCGTGAGGACGTAGGCTTGGGTGTGTCCCAATGCCGGCCCGACCTTCACCACGTATCCCGCCTCCCTCAAGGTGCGTTCCGCGCCACCGGCTGCACGGACGACGAGCGGGTGCCGGGCCGTCGTCTTCTTCGCCGCCAGGATCGACGGATATGCATCGACTTCGCGCATGAATGCACTGGCCGCGGCAACGCTTTCCTCGGCAATCACGTCGAGACACGGCAGCCATTTGGTGCGGAATTGAGCAGCGAATGCCATGAAGCGCCATCGGTCCGAGCAGAGAAAACCACACTTCCCGCCCAATCGCATTTGATCGAGAGCCCGGTCCAAGAACGGCAGAAAAAGATCGCCGCCGGTCATCTCGCTCGGCAGCGAGCGATCGTAACTGCTCCGCAATTTCGCGGGTATCTTTGACCATCTGATGTAGGGCGGATTTCCGACCACGTGCGAGAACTTCTCCCGCGGCGGGGCTGACAACAGAAAATCGCCCTTCACCACCCATCTCGACGCGAGGGATGAGGCCGTCCGAGGATGGAGACCCAAGGTCAGCAGGGTCGTCGTCACCTTTCTTCGGCAAGACGTGGCTGCGGGGGCATAAAGCTCATAGGCCAGAATGCAGTGTCCGATGTTCTGCACATTGGGCTCGATCCCGAAACGCCGACACGCGACGATAAGCCGCCGTGCAGCCTCACTCACGAACGCGCCATCACCGGCCGCGGGCTCAAGCAGCCGAAAATCGAACGCCCGGGCCGACGACTTCCAGCCGACCGCATCGAGGATGCGACAGACGACCTCGGGTTTGGTGTAAACCCCGCACCTCCGATGAAGCTCGCGCACCTCGGTCCGCGCTGTTTGCGGACCAGGCGCAGATGAGCCACGATTAGCTGTTGATGGGGAAGGAGAAGGCATCTGGTATCCGTGGTGGCCGCGTACGCACTATGTCATTCAGTAGTCGAACGAATTATGTTCGATCAGGGATTCTCGTCGGGTTAATAAAATGCGGGTTGCGGGGCTTTTTTCGGGAATCGGCGGGTTCGAGCTCGCCTTCGCGCAGGCGGGTTTCAAGCCCACGCTGCTCGCGGAGATCGATCCGGATGCGCACCGTGTGCTGAATGTCCGTTTCCCGGATATTGAGCTGTTCTCGGACGTCAGAGACCACATGGAGATCTCCAAGGACGTCTCCGTCCTTACCGCGGGATTTCCCTGTCAGAATCTGAGTATGGCCGGTGACAAGACAGGGATCGACGGACAGAAGTCGGGCATCGTAAGCAGGATGTTCGAACTGATCGGCCAATCGTCGATCCCGACAATCGTAGTCGAGAACGTCTATTTCATGCTCCAGCTCGATCGCGGTCGGGGCATGCATTGGCTGGTGCAACAGTTCGAGGTGCAAGGCTACAAGTGGGCTTATCGTGTACTCGATACCATGGGTTTCGGTCTCCCTCAGCGACGACGGCGCGTTTATCTCGTCGCAAGCAAGGAGCTGGACCCACGGTGCGTCCTGTTTGCCGATCAAGCCGTGGCGGCGCAACAAGAAACCGTAAGTCTCGCACGCCCCGTCGGTTTTTATTGGACCGAAGGGCGAACCGGTGTGGGACTGACGGCGGATGGCATTCCACCACTCAAGGTCGGCTCGTCCGTAGGCATTCCTTCCGCGCCGGCCGTACTCTTTCCCGACGGTGAGGTGCTGATGCCCAGCCTACGAGCTTGTGAGCTGCTGCAGGGATTTCCTGCAGGATGGACCACCGTGGACGGCGCCCCTCCCCGCAGCCGACGGCCGGAATGGCGCTTAATCGGCAATGCAGTTTCCGTTCCGGTGGCACATTGGGTCGCCGGACGGGTAATGACGCCGGGGCAGCTTCTGGACTTCCCGCACAAGGCGCTGGAGGACGGCCAGCGATGGCCGGATGCCGCCTGGAACGTAGGCAGCGGCCGCTTCCGCGTGGAGGCGAACGACACACCCAAGATTTCTCAAACGCCCTCGATATCCACTTTTCGTGATTCGGCATGGACGAGGCTTTCGGATCGAGCCCTCGACGGATACATCAAACGGGTAGTCGCCGGGGGGCTTCGGGTGCCGCCCGGGTTCGTGGAGGCCCTTCGGGCCGCGGAGCGAAAGATCGTTCGCGCTGCCTAACCGGACAAGCTCATCGTTCCTGCTGGTCGTCGTCGTGGAGAGCCAAGTCGGGACGCGCCGCTTCGACGCACAAAATACCATTGACTCGACTTGAGATTGCCTAGCATTGCTTTGAAAACGCCGGGCTGACAGCTGATCGAGCAGGCGCGCTGCCGAAGATCGGTACGCTTGCGGCGGTGCGCTCGAACAAAACAGCGATAGGGCCGCAAACCAAAACTGGCGCCAGCCGAGCGGAAGGCGGCCCTGGCGCTGTGCTTAGCCGATCAGACACAAAGCCGTCGGCCCGGGTTTTATGTTGCAGCTCGACGATTTCGCGGCTCAAGCCACCTATCCCGGATGATCGGACTGCTTCGGAGAATGCCGCTCAAGAGGAAGCTCGTACCGGAACGTGAGACGCAATCCTTCACACTTCGTGCGGCGCTGCTCGATGCGCGGCCAGCGGAAACCGGTGGACGGGATCACGTAGTAGAGAAACGCGAAGCACTGCAGCATACCGCCGGCAAAGATGTCATTCGCGATCTGCCGGTTTTTCTCGGAACCGATGAGCTCTTCAAGCCCCGCTGGCCGTGAACGCTCATCAGGAAACAACTGAAGATGATTGCAATAATATCCTTTTGCTTGTCGACCACCTGGTGCTGCGGGGATGTCCAGAGCTGCATGGCGCCGGTCGCGTCCCTCGATGCTTTCAGGAACGTGTAGAAGGCAGTAATATCGTTAACGACCGCGGGATCGAGGGACGCCAGATCGCTTGCGTTGGCTTTGAATATTGTGAAATAGTCGCTCATTTCGGGCAGAGTCCGCGAAACCAACCGCGCCTGTCGCTTCCATTGCAGATGTGGATGCATTCGCCGTTTGTACCGGCGCATTTTCCGACACCCCTATCCTCTCATAGAGCCTTATGAAATCGCCAATGATGTTGGCCGAGGCGACGACGCGCATGATGCTAAGAATCTCGCTGGCGAATAGGTCGATCGTCGCCAGCCGCTTGATCGCGGCGTTGTATGTTCGACGCAAAAGCTCGATGAACGTGCCGAATACCGCCGTCCCGAAGATGATTTGGAGTCCTGTGCCAAAACCTTGAGCGGTATCGGTCAGATGGGAGCCGAGGATGACTGAAAGGGCATTGCTATGCCACCAGATAAATGAGCGCGGCGATTCCAAGATCGACATTGTACCCGGCCAAGATACGGCGCCGCGTCGTGCGTTGCCATGCGTCCTCGACGCAACTCGAAGTTTATTTGGTGATCGCATGCTCGACGACGAATTTAACAAGCAGCGGGCCAGTCTGGTTCGCGACCTCGCCAGCCGCGCCGACCCTTTTATCAAGCGGCGCCTGCTCGATCTGGCCTCGCGCTATGAGAAAGGGTCACCCAAGACCAAGCCGCTGCCGATCCTATCGCTGAACGACCCGCGCACTTCGGACCGGTCGGACAGCAGCGACGCCGACTAGGTCATTTGGAGCTGTCGTGTTCGGTCTTAGGCTCGGAGCGTTCACACCCTGCCGTCGCGCGCCTGCTCAGCAAACGCGATGACGGCTTCGCGGACTTGCTGATCCTTGATCTCCGAAAAGGCCCGTAACAGCCTCAACGCCCGCAACTGCTCCTCTGTGGCTTTCATGATGCCTCCGACCAAAAGTATACGACGGGGAGCACGCCGGGTCACTAAAGTGCGGCGCGCTTCGACTTAACCTTGAATGCGGGACGTCAACGGGCTCGGCAGTCTCAGCACTGCGAACGCCTGAGGAATTCCGGCAACCATGAAATCGCCCTGGCGATCCGCCGGGCCTCTTCGCACGAGAGGAAGTTGTTCGCGTATTTGTGTTTTGTCGCGGCGAAGATCTTCACGATGCGCGACCCCGCAGATGAAGAAGCCGTTGGCGTCCTCTCATGCGGCACCTGTGTCCGGGTCCCCCGTCCTCCGCCAGCAATAGGCGAGCATCGAAGAGACTTCGATGCTCGCCTGGAAACCCGAAATCCGTCCTCGTGCTCTTCTATCACCCAGGGCGCTTGAAACGTCCAGAGATCTCCGAACAGGAAAGTGACTTACATTGTCAAGTCCGCGTCAATGTCGATCGAGGCCAAGCTTTGGAATTTTGCAAAGCTTCCGGAAAAGCGCGTCCACTGGGAATTCACCGTAGGAATCTGCAACCGCCTTCAGACCGTGGCCCGTAATA
The DNA here is from genome assembly GCF_054063415.1 of Bradyrhizobium sp. USDA 4011. Classification (NCBI taxonomy): domain Bacteria; kingdom Pseudomonadati; phylum Pseudomonadota; class Alphaproteobacteria; order Hyphomicrobiales; family Nitrobacteraceae; genus Bradyrhizobium; species Bradyrhizobium sp. USDA 4011. The sequence continues at coordinate 6,068,496 of NZ_JBSSGG010000001.1, read as the reverse complement.
GCGTCCAGGATATCTCGAGCAAGCCCATGCTTGCGTCCCAGCGTTCTGATCCGATGACGCCAGGAATGGCTCGGTGACAGGCGAGGATCCTTCAATCCGAGCTGACGTACGAAGCGACCGATCATTTTCGTGCCATTGCCACCGCGCTTACCGAACTTGTCGGGCGAGAGATCGGCAAAGACCGGTCCAGACTTGACCTGAGCAACGTAGTTCAGCAGCCCGCTCTCACTGAGAGCGGGATGAACGGGGACGATGCGCTCAGAGCCCGAGGTCTTCAGGGACCCTGCTTCTGGAGCAAATTTCATGCACCAGATGTCCTCGATCTGGAGGACGTCCTCGGAACGCAATTGGCAAATCTCGGAAAGGCGAGCGCCAGTATAGGCGCCGATCCAGGGCACCCACCGCTTGACGGGGTCTCGTTCTGACAAGGCCGCGCGCAGGATGATCTTTGCCTCCTCGTCAGTGAAGCTGCGCTTCTTCTCTCCCTGCTTGCTTTTGGTCTCCAGCGAGATGCCGTCGGCGGCATTGGACGCGACCAGCTTGTTTTGAACGCCCCACTGCAAAATCGCGCGCACAGGTGACAACTTTGACCCTTGAATGGTCTTTCCGCGGAGGCCGGCGGCAACCATTGACCGCTTCCACTCGACGAGGTTGTCGCCAGTGACCCGATGCGCGTCGCTGTGACCGAGATACTTCTCAAGCTCTCTGATCACGCGTGACCATTCGTAGACAGTTTTGGCGACCGGCCGGCGCTCAGCCTTCCAACCATCCAGCAGGTCCTGGAAGGAAACCGCTCGCTGCGGTGGGACGGGAATTGGCGACAACGGGGTCATCCCAGCAGGTGAGAAGAGCGTAGAGGCTATAAACTCGCCCTTGGCCATCCTCGACAGGGTGACACTTGCACGTTGGACGGCTGCAGCGACAGCGCGAGCCAGAGTTCGTCGGCTCTGATCATCAACAACGAGCCCCCGTTGCGAAAGGCAGTCGTCTGCCGCCCGCAAACACCATTCTTCCATTTGGAAGATCTTTGTCGCGGCATCATCAACCGCGATGGTTGAGAGGTCGAACAAATGATCCAGCTCGGTCGAAGTGAGCCGCTTCGGCGGTGCGAAGATGCGCTCCCCGAGTTCGATGTCCCAAAAGGCTTGTTGGCTCGGATTGTCTCTATGCTGTTCCAGCCAGCGATCATGCGCAACGACCGCCAACTCGTGCGCCTCGCGCTCCGTCAACGACTTCGGGCCCTTGCGCAGGTTCGCCCATCGCGCCTCGAGCTCGGCCAGGGCCTTGGCATGGCGAACTTTCGCTCCTCCGCCGGATCGCGAGTTTGAAGGCTGAGCTTCTCCTCGCGCTTGCCAACGAGCTTGCGCAGGTCGTCAGGTACGACTTTTCGGAGCTGATAGATTCCCGTTTTCGGGTGCTTCCAAGGACGTGACATTGCGAGCGGCATTGTACCACTTCTTTGTACCAACGAGGTAGCGTCAAGCCATTGAATTTGCTGAATTGCCTTGGACAACAGGCCCTTAGGAGAGCCGTGGTGCCCAGGGGCGGGGTAACCGACGTAACGCCGACAGGAGGCGAGAATGCAGAACAGCTACGATAGTTTCCGTGACCATTCAGTAAAGTGCTGCGCCATTTGCGGTGGCAAATTCGGGCTGATCCGCCACTATAGTTGGCGAACGGCCCTCTGCTCCAGAAAATGCCTCGACCGTTTCACGGCGCGGCGAGAGGAGGACCGAATGTGGCTACGGCGGTTGCGAGCGGTCTACGTGGAACCGAATACCAACTGCGTTTGAAGGAGCTGCAAAATTATCATGCACGAGCTTCTTTCGAACGTGCCCCGACCGTCCGATCGCGAAAAAGGGGAGGCGCATGGGCCGGGCTGGATGCGCCAAGCGACGCTCCAGAAGGCAGAATAGCAACTTTCGCTCGCAAATCATCCCGGGGCGGCCGCTACCGGGATGTCCAAATCGGGCTTGAGTGGCGTGTTGCTTCGCATTTGAGACGGTTGTCCACGCTGTGAAATTCGCGCTTGCGAATCATGGAGCGGCACGGCCCCGGACCCTATATTTTCGAGGGCTGGCTGCAGGTCACGTACGAGATTTGGTAAAGTGAGAGGATACCGCAACTACGATTGCTCTACGGGATGTCGCCTTTCCTCCTCACGGCGTCCACAGGCGCTGGGCTCAAGTCGAAAGATCTTGCTCGACTGGGAGCCCCGCTGTTGCTGATTGCGAGGCGTACTGGATGAAGGTGGGAGCGCCCGGCTCTAATGGATGGGCACACGGGCGCGTACTGGCAGCTCTCTACGATCGACAGACGCTTCTCGATCCAAGATGAGTGTGTCTCGGAGACCTCGATGCACTGCGCTGCCCGCGTCGAACCGCGGCGCCAATGTCGGGTAATCGCACAGTCACTAATGGCATTCCGACGAACCAAATAGGACATGCCGCTTACTGGACACTCGCCGCCGGCTTGTGAGCGACGAGCGAGCATAGTCGAAGAGCGGGGTGCACAAATGTACGTGGCGTACGAAAGAGAACTGGATGACCGCACACCGAGCCAAGCTGGTCTATGTCTACGTGCGGCAGTCATCCGTGAACCAGGTGCGCCAGCATCAGGAGAGCACCGAGCTGCAGTACCGCCTCCGCTCGATGCCAGGCTGGCGCGATTGCGGCTCTCCGGTATCCGCGGCCAGCTTGACAGCCTTCTCGACAAGGCGATGCACGCGAACCTGTCGGCGCGTGCGACGCTGAGGCCAGCGTAAGCGGATAGAGTCGTCGAGCGGGAGGCTCTTCAATTGGCTCACCCTGTGGCCATGCAACGCTTGGGGCGCTCGGCTGTCTACAGCGTTCGCCTCTTACTGGACTTTGGTTGGGCATCGAATGGAGAGGTGAAAAACATCACCCTTCGAGCAGGAAAGGAAGGCGAGATAATGATGCGGGCGACCGCACCATCTCCGGCCGATCCGCAGCGAAGGCTCATGACTGCTGAGATTTTGATCGACGGTTTATCACGAGGGCCTATCTGTGAAGCTCTCGTCTCAACTGTGCTGGGTTAGGAGTTTGAAATGAGCGAGGCTTACGTGATCCCAAATTTACCAGAGCGAGGTACTAGAGCATGATGTGTTTATACGGAAACGTACCTGAATTTTTGAGATAGTTGGCGCACTCCTCCTTGGAGAAGACGTCGAGGAGTTCGCCGACCTTGCGCCAAGTCGCTTCGACATCACGCGGCTGCGCGGCTCGCATCAGGTGTTTGAGCTTGGCGAAGACCTGCTCGATCGGATTGAGGTCGGGGCTATAGGGCGGCAGGAAGAGCAGATGGGCTCCTGTGGCGCGGATGGCGTTGCGCGCCGCCTTGCCCTTGTGACTGCCGAGATTGTCGAGAATGACGAGTTCACCCTTTGCGAGGGTCGGCGCCAGCACCTGCTCGACATAGAGGGTGAAGAGCTCGCCATTGATGGGGCCGTCGATGACCCATGGCGCGCTGATCCGGTCGTGGCGCAGCGCCGCGATGAAGGTCATGGTCTTCCAATGGCCGAAAGGCGCAGACGCCTGGAGACGTTGCCCACTCGGTCCCCAGCCTCGCAGCGGCGCCATGTTGGTTTTGATCCAGGTCTCGTCGATAAAGACCAGGCGCGAAGCGTCGATCCTGCCCTGATGGGTCTTCCAGCGCGTCCGTTTACGCGCGATATCGGGGCGATCTTGTTCGGCCGGCAGGATCGTTTTTTTTGAAGCTCAGCCCTTCGGCATGGACGAACGTCCACACTGCCCGCACGTCGGTCTTGATCCCGCGCGCAGCCAGTTCCTGCGTCAGCTTCCGCAAAGTGAATGGGCCGGAGCGAATGCGTTTGCGCAGCCAGTCGGCATTGGTGCCGGACAGAACCGGCTTCTTGTGACCGCCGATCTTGCCGGGAGAAACGCCTCCGGTCTCCCGCCGCAGATTCTTCCACTTCGTCACACAGGAAGGACTGATCTGAAGCGCTTCTGCAATCGAACGAACGGTCTCGCCCGCGTCAGCCCGCTCCAGAGCGAGTTCACGAAGATCTTCCGAATAGGGTCGCGTCATCCATGCTGGCCCCCGTTCCAGCATGGAGTTTGAATCAGAAATTGTCCCCTCTGGGAATCCCGATTCCGGCAAAAAACAACATGCACTAGTGCAGCGATTTGGACCACCCAGAACTAGAGTTTTGCGCTTCTTTCACGGTGGCGGGCTGGTGTCGCCATCGCGGTTATGCGGCAAAATCGGCGCTCTGTTGCCGATTGCCCCATGCGGACGTTCTTCATTGTACAACAAGATTCAAGAACGCCCACAGGATCGTTTTTCGCGAGGTACTTTATCGGCATCATCCTTGGTTTGGTCGCGGAGTTTGCGTTCATGGGGCCATCGACAAGGCTGACGATATCATTTTTCGCTGCGCCCTGGACGAGTCGCAAGCAGATCGTTGGCTGGAAGTGCCAGCATGGATGTTCGACCGGACGGCATGCCCTGACCCCACGCTTTTGACAGCTCAGCCATTTGTTAGCATCGATGCACTTGCGGCGCTTTCTGCGCTTCTCGATTTGGCGTTAAAGGATCGAACGCGGCGCTGACCAGTCTGATGACGCAGTTGATCCTCGACCATGCTGCGACGACAGCGACGCCGCGCGCGATCGCGAGAGCAGCGCGTTGCAATACGCCATGCGGGACCGGCTGACGGCGCTCGGGTGTCAGAGATCGAAGTGATCGATGCTGATCTCGGTCGTTCCGCCGCCGGTGGGGTCCAACGCGCCGGCTTCGAGCGGATGGTCGCAGAGGTTTGCCTTGGTAAGGTTGGTGCGGTTTGCGCCCGCGAGGTCTCGCGCTTCGCTCGCAACAGCCGGGATTGGCAGCAACTCATCGAGATCTGCCGTGTGGTCGATACCGTTCTGGTCGATCAGGAGACCATCTCTGCGCCGAGGCACGGTAACGATCGCCCTGTTGCTCGGACTCAAGGGCAGCCTCAACGAGTACGAGCTGGATCTGTTGCGCCAGCGCTCGCTCTCGGCCCGCTACGAGAAGGCGCGCCGCGGCGAGCTGGTTGTGGCGGCGCCGATCGGCTTCGTGAAGTCCGGCGACCGTTATGAGAAAGATCCGGATCGCCGTGTCCAGGAAGCGATCACGCTGGTGTTCGACAAGGTCGAGGAGCTGGGTAGCGCGCGACAGGCGCTCTGCTGGCTCCACGAGTACAATCTCGATCTGCCGGTGAAACGGATCAACGGCGATACGGCCTGGCGGCGCCCGAGCTACTCCGCCATCCACCGGATCATTGAGAACCCGGTCTACGGCGGCGCCCATGCCTATGGTAAGACGGCTGGCGCGGCGGGATACGGCGCCGATGCCATGAGCGTGAAGATCCGCCGCAAGGCGCGGAACGAATGGTTGGCGCTGAAGCCCAATACCCACGAAGGGTATGTGAGCTGGGAGAGGTTCGAGGCGATCCGCACCATGGTCAGCAGCAACGTTCCCACCAGTCGGCATCACGGAGCGCCCAAGCAGGGTGACGCGCTGCTGGCCGCTCTGCTCCGGTGCAAGCGCTGCGGCCGCAAGCTCATGCTCCGCTACTCCGGCATGAAGCACCATATCCCGCGCTACAGCTGCAACCGAGCTTGGATGGACTTTGGCGGTGCCCACTGCATCGCCTTCGGCGGACTGCGCGTCGACGATGCAATCGAGGAGGCACTGCTCGGCGTCGTCGGTCCAGGCGCTATCGCCGCGGCGACCGCTGCCGCTAGGGAGGCCAGGGAACGGCGGGATCGGGTGCGCGAGGCTCTCAGTCGCGACCTCGAAGCGGCGCGCTATGCCGCCGACCGGGCCTTCCGGCAGTACGATGCCGCTGACCCCGTGAACCGGCTGGTGGCAGGCGAACTCGAAGCGCGCTGGAACAGGGCGCTCGGCCACGCGGCGGAGGTCGAGGGCAAGGTCGCCATGCATGATGCGGCGATGCCCGCCCCCATTGCCGATCCAGCCTCGCTTGGCGTTCTGGCCTCGAACCTCAAAACGGTCTGGGATGCGCGACGACGGATGCGCGCCTCAAGAAGCGGATTGTGCGCACCGTCATCCATGAGGTGGTGGCCGATATCGACGATGCGGCCTCCGAGATTATCCTTATCGTCCACTGGGTCGGCGGCGTTCACAGCGAGATACGCCTGCCCAAGCGCCGGTGCGGGCAGCGCAACAGCACCTCCGCCAACATCATCGAAGCTGTACGCTAACTGGTGCTGATCGCCAGCGACGAGCTGATCGCCGGCCTCCTCAATCGCAATGGCCTCAAGACAGGTAACGGCAATCGCTGCACGCGCGAGCGCGTCACCTCGATGCGCTCGAACTATCGCATCCCGGTGTTCAAGCCCGCCGAGGACGGGATCGAGCCCTGGCTAAACCTGAGCAACGCGGCAAAGCTCCTAAAGATTGCGCCCAAGACGCTCCGGCTCGCCGCCGAAGCCGGCGAGATCGCAGCCATCCATCCGCTATCGGACGGCCCGTGGATTTTTGCTCGCGCCTCGCTGACAACAGCTGCTGCTCAATCTATCGCTGAACGAGCCCGACAGAATCCAAGATACCCCACGGGATCACATCCCGATCAGCAAAATCTCTTCTCTTCAACAACGTAGACAGATGGGTGTTCTGATGCGCGATTGTAGTATCTGCGCCAAGTCTCCACCTTTTCCTGGGCGTCCGCAAGGCTGAGGAACCAGTGGACGTTGAGGCATTCGGCTCGGAAGCGACCGTTGAAGGCCTCGACGAAGGCATTGTTTGCCAGGCCGCGAGAAGTCCAGCGTGACGCCGCGCTGGTAGGCCCACAAGTCAAGCTCGCGCGACACTAACTCGCTGCCCTGATCGACGCGGATCGTCGCCGGGAATCCCATTTCCTTGCAGGCCCTTTCCAGGATCGCCACGACGTCGCTGCCGCGGGGCTGCAGCGCCGGCGAGAAGCGGGAGAAGATATCGACGATCGTGAGCACGCGCAGCTTATACCAATCCGCTGAGGTGCTGGCTCACGGCGGCCTTCCCAAATCAGAGGATCGATGATTCCTATGTGGCAACTGGAGGGAGTTGCCATGGGCCAGCCGATTGCGGTTCGAAGGGATTTTGCAGCGGTTGAGGTGCGCCGGCTGCCGCGGCGAGCGAAGGACAGTGATCAGGTCCGGCGCCTTCTGGCGATCGCTGCCGTGCTCGATGGCGCATCGCCGGCGGAGGCCGCCAAGGTCGGCGGGATGGACCGGCAGACGCTTCGCGACCGGGTGATCAGATTCAACGAGCAAGGGCCTGACGGTCTGGTCAATATTCCCGCGCCAGGTGCGCCGGCGAAGCTCAACACCGAGCACCGGGCGTTTCTGGCGCGGATCGTGGACGAAGGGCCGACCCCGCCGATCCATGGCGTGGTGCGCTGGCGGGCCTGTGACCTGATCATGCGGCTGTATGAGGAGTTCGGCATCTCGGTGTCAGACGATACGGTCTATCGAGCCCTCAAGGACCTCGGCTTCTCACACGTCAGCGCCCGGCCGAGAGCCTACAAGCAGGATCCCGAGGCGATCGAGGCATTTAAAAAAAATTCCACGCTCGCGTGGAGAAAATCCGCAGTAGCCTCGCGCCGGACACGCCGGTAGAGGTGTGGTTCCAGGATGAGATGCGGGTGGGGCAGAAGAACAAGCTCACCTATCGCTGGGCTAGAAAGGGATCGCGGCCGCGGGCCGCTCACGACCAGCGTACGCAGTCGACCTACCTGTTCGGTGCGGTGTGCCAGGAGCTCGGAACCGGCGCGGGACTGGTTCTGCCCTTCTGCAACAGCGAGGCCATGCAGCTTCATCTCAACGAGATCGCAAGCAAGGTCAGCCCTGGCGCTCACGCCATCGTCATCCTCGATCAGGCCGGGTGGCACGGAGCCAAGGAGCTGAAGATCCCGCACAACATCTCGCTGATGCAGTTGCCGCCGCGTTCGCCCGAGCTCAACAGTCAGGAGAATATCTGGCAGTTCATGCGCCAGAATTGGCTGTCAAACCGCGTCTTCAAATCCTATGACAACATCGTCGATCACTGCCGTTACGCCTGGAACACTCTCATCGATCAGCCGTGGAAGATCATTTCAATCGCGCTCCGCGATTGGGCCTACATCGGTCCATCAATTTGAGGATTGGTATTATATTATGCCCCGTCGCCAACTGATCGTGGACAAAATCCATCGCCCAGGTCTCGTTCGACCGCGTCGCCGGCCGGCGATCGTCGCGCAGCTTGCGCCTTGACGCCGGCGCTTCGGCGTTTTGTTGCGCAATTGCAGGCCCAACTCGCGATAGATGCGCGGGGTCTTGTTCTGGCCGTGGCGCCATCCCTCGCGGCGCAGCAGAACGTGGACACGGCGGTAGCCGTAGCCAACGCGGGCATGACAGATCTCCCTGATCCGATGTTCGAGGGCAGCCTGGCCGGAGCGACGCGACTTGTAATGGTAGGTCGACCGGTCGAACTCGAGGGCTTCGCAAGCCTTGCGGATCGAGACCTGCCACTCACCGCAAACCTCGTCGACCAGCTTGCGTTTCCGGCCAGGCTTCATAGCTTTCGGCGGATCACGTCCTGCAGCATCTCCTTGTCGAGCGACAGATCCGCCACCAGCTTCTTCAGCTTGCCGTTCTCGTCCTCGAGCTGCTTCAACCGTCGCATCTCGGTCAGCAGCAGTCCGTCATACTTCTTCTTCCAATTGAAATAGGTAGCCTGGCTGATCCCGGCCTTACCGCAGATCTCTGCCACCGCAACGCCATCGTTGCCCTGCTTCAGGATGAACGCCTTCTGAGCGTCCGAACGAAGCCTTCATCGTTCTTCGCTCCTCCCAGCCGGGAATCGGTGCGAAAACTCTAGTCAAGAATGGTCCAGTTTGCCGACCTCGGATCGGTTCGGGCCGGACTCTAACTCCTCGTGGAGGAAATACGCAGTGGCAGGTCGAGGCCTTTCGAGTAGCAGACGATATCGGGCGCGACGTTGGCCTGCTCACACGCAAAAAATGTTCCAATGCGGCCCCAGCCGGTCATCACCTCGTCGGCGATGAACAGAACCCCAGATGCTTCGCAGATCCGCTTCAATCTCCTTGAGCGCCCTCGCGGGAGAGATCGGCACGCCGCCGGCACCCAATATGAGACGCTCGACGAAATGCTGCAGGAATTTCGTTCCTACCTGTTCATGACCTCTCACAGGAAACGGGACGGAGGTAACTCCGAACATCAGGGGTTGGTATGTTGCGTTGAACACGCCTCGGGCGCCAACCGACATCGCCCCAACCGCATCGCCAATGCGAACTCACTGTTTGCCGATATTATGCCAAGAGCCGAGCGCGAATCGAACATGCAGCTGGCACACGGCACTTGGCTCAAAGCCCAAGAACCTCATCGTCATCAGGCAGACCGAGCCCGCTTCATAATGCTCACCTTTCTATCTCGTTAGAGTCCCAGTTCATTTTGTAGCGGATTGCCAGACGGCGGACGTCGGAGGCGCCGCGCGGTGCGGCTCGTTTGACGTCAGGACGCTCAAGATCGGCTGCTTTGATGATCCAAGGTGCCCCTTTGCAAAGCTGGCTCGCCGCGAGCTGGCCGTCCTTGATCAGACGTCGCACGGTTGATTGGCTGACGGAGAGGGCCGCCGCAGCCTCGTCCAGAGTGGCCTCGCCGCGGTCGCGGCGCTCGCCTTCGCGATAGGCTGCGATGTCGTTGTGGCTGCGCAAGCTGCACACTCGCGACTTGGTCCAGCCATTGCCGCGCCCCGGGTCTTGCCGGAGCGGTTGAGCACCGACGCGATCGCTTTGTCTGGCATCTGCCGCGCCAGCACGCGCACGAGATCGACTGTCTCTCCCGCTGCGCTCCAGCGGTGCTGGCCGGAGCGATTCTTCTTGACCTTGAGAGCGGAGTGGTCGCCGCCGTGCCAGCGGATCACTAGATCGAGCGCGTTGTCCTCGACGCGGACGACGATCTCGTCGATCAGCGTTCGCACGATCCGCTTGCGCGTCTCGGGTGCCACGCCGGCACTCGACCAAGCACGCTCCAGGTCGGCGCCTAGCGTCATCAGCCGCTCCCTGTCGGCAGGTGTGAGATCAACAGCGGGCGAAGCCGTCAGTCCCTCCAGCTCGGTCTCCAGATTGCGCACGACCGCCAGCCGGTCATTCCATCGCTTTTCCAGCTCGGCGGCGACGAGGCGATTATCGGGATCGACGGCATCGTATTGGCGGCGCGCGCGCCCCACCTCATAGCGAGCCTGCTCCAGCGCCAGCTCGACTTGGCCGCGTTTGTCTTCGTTCGCACGGCTGCGCGCGGCCTGCGCGGCGAGTGCCGCCTTCGATACCGAGCGGCTGCAGGCGCTCGATCACTTCGGCGGCCACGTCACGATCAATCCGCATGCCGCCGAACGACATGCAAGGGTCACCGCCATGATTGTTGGCGCCGCCCCGACAATGGTAGCGACCAGTGTTGCCGTCCTTGCCGGAGTAGGCGACGTGAAGTTTGCGCCCACAATGGCGGAGCGCAGCAGGCCGGCGAGCAGAGCCTCACCTCGGCGCAGGGCACCGCGGCTCCTCGGGTTCTTGCCGTTGGCGTTGTCCGCAATCAGGTCGAGGTTCGGGCAACGGAACGCGCTCGTGTCTGAACCAGAGGTGCACCTGACGCACCGACTGCATCTCGGTGAACTTGGCGAAGACGAGTGCGATCGCCTCGCCGACGCGCCGATCCGGGTCCTTCTCGATGCGGTTGTGGCCGACCCGCACGTAGCCGACGGCGACGGTCATGAACAGCTCTCCCGGCGCGCCTTCTGCTTCAGCGCTTCGAACGAGCGCTGGCGCAATACCGACAACTCCATCTCGCTCATGGTGCCCTTCATGCCAAGCAGTAGGCGATCGTTGGGCTGTCGCGGATCGTAGACGCCGTCCTCGTCGGCGATCAGCGTGCCGACGAGACCGCAGAACTCGAGTAGTGTGTGCCAGTCGCGACCGTTGCGTGCGAGCCGCGACGCCTCGATCGAGACCACGACCCCGACGCGTACCTCACAGATGGCGGCCAGCAGCTTCTCGAAACCGGGCCGCGCGACGCCTCCGCCGGAGCGGCCGAGATCGTCATCGATGACGGCAACATCGCTCCAGCCCAGCTGTCGCGCGCGCTCTGGCAAATTGTACTGACGGCGTTTACTTTCCAGGTTGTGGACGACCTGATCAGACGTCGACTGACGGATGTAGATGACGGCCTGACGGGCGACGTGCTCAGGCGTGATCTTGCTCATGAGCGGCCTCCCTCATCTCTGTGATTGGCGTGCCTATCTCGATATTGCTCCGTCGGCGAGGGCCTCGACCAGCAGCCCCTCGATCAGGCGGACCAGAGTGCTTCTCTGCGACACCGGAATCGCCGGCGTCTGGCGATCCGCCTCGAACAGGCCCTGTTGCAAGTGGCGTCTTGGTTGCATGATCCCCTCCTTCAGGCGGGGATCATGCCCCGCCTTGACAGGCGATAAGCACACGATTCGCGCCCGCAGCTCGACGAGCCTTTCGACAGCCAACCGAGGGCTTGCTGTGAGCGTTGCAGAGCGAGCAATATCCTCGCTCATCCAGGCCGGGATCAGGGCGAGTGTCCCGTCGGGCTGCACCACGACCAGATGGTCCTCGCCGGCGAAGCGCTTGCGGTGCTCGACCTGCACCATCTGCCCGGCCCGAGGATGGAGCGGATAGAGGATCAAAACCTCGAACGTCGGACACCCGGCATTGTGACGCTGTCTCGACCAGTAATGGCAAAACCTGGCTGGCCTGTGCCTTCGGACGTCAGGCCGCTAGGCTCGATCATTCCGTCCTCCACTTGCGGATGCCAGGCCTGTTCGAAGCCCTCGCCATGGCCCGGCTCGACGGTCGCTGCCCACGTCTTTCGACAAGCTCGCGCTCGTCCAATTGCTTATCGTGGACGATTGGCGCACCCACACCCTCAATGACCCGCCGCGCCTCGACCTCCCGGAAATCTTCGAAGAGCGCTACAAGCGCAAATCTACCCTGATCACGGCCCAAGCTGCCTGTTGCGCAATGGCACGACAGGGCGGAGAATCCGCCATCGCCGACGCTATCCTCGACCGCATCATCCACAATGCGCACTGCATCGCCCTCGAAGGCGACAGCGTGCGGAAGAAAAAGCTGCGCCTGACCAGCGCTGAAAACAGCGAACCAATCTTAAGTAAAATCAGGCAACCAAGTCCGCTGCAGCATCACTGTCCGCAATTTAGCGAAACTGCTGTCCCTTGGCTATCGAAACCACTTTCCGGCTTTCGCGAAATACGCAATTAGTATCACTTTATCGACCTGTACGCCCTTACGCGTCGCTTTGGTTTGTGTCTGTTCGCTGGCACTCATGCTACGCCTCTTTCAGGTTTAGTTTTTGGTTTTCGAACGCCGTCTTAAGGGCGGCTCGATCGACAAGACATTTGCATCGACCGCATTGTAGGTACGCTTGATGACGAGTCCATGTTCGGCTTAACGATCGTTTCGTGGATGTTGAGGCGCGCAGACGTTTCCTGTTCTGTCAGCATGCTGCGATCTCGCAGCAGCGCGAGCGCAGGCCGTAGTGCTGGACGAGCTACGCGACCTTCAAGTGCCGTGAAGCCGCATCGTTGCGGCCGCGCAGGCCAACTCTCGAGTTTCCCTGTACACACGATCCCTGTCCAATCCCGTCTGAGGAAAAGAGCCGAACAGCTGACAAAGCTGCCCGGATTGTCGCATCCGCGACACGGTGTTGTTCTTGGCCTGCTTCTGCACTCGTGTAAGCGACTGCACCGTTGATGGAAATCGTTGTGACCCTATATCTGCGCGGTTGGCACGGCTTTTGAAATTTCCTTGTCTAGAACCGCAAGAAGCTGCCCATCGATATCGGGGGTGAGCAAGGTATTCATGCGGCCGGTCTTCGCCAGAGCTCAAGCCTCGCCAATAGGGAGATCCAAATGCGTGCGACGCTGAAAACATTGTCACCCTTTGATTCCGCCATGGTCGCCCATTTGGACCTTGAGCCCGAGCAAGAACAGTTCGTGGATCCGTTGGATTGGGTATTTGCTCAACTTCTAAATAGCTCATATCCTGAACTAGAGCACCCGTTCGCGATCGTCTTTCGCCATGAGGTTGTTGGTTTTCTCGTTCTTCGCGAAAAGGCGGCTTCACCTGAATGGGCGCCGCCAAACGTGATCACATCGCATAGTCTTCGGATTGGCCGCGCATACCAAGGGAATAGATATGGTGGGGCAGCGGTTGGGCTTATGGCTGAATGGGTATTGACAAATCGACCAGGTATCAACCGTATCATGGGAGCCATCAACGCGCGCAATTTAACGTCTAGAAACGTTCTTCTGAAGGCTGGTTTTCGAGATACGGGCGCTACTCACTTAGGCCCAATCGGGCTTCAGAACATTGTTGAATACCAGATCAGTTCGGGATGATTAGCTCGGTCCTGCTGCTCTTTTGACTATCCTGGCAGGCATTTGTGAAGAAAGCCGTGTGGATTTTACCAGTCTTAGCCACAACTGTGTGGTTGCTGCCACTACACGACGCCCGTCGGCCTTGCGTAAGGGTGCGACCTCCCCTACTGGACTCAGTTGGAAAGACATGATGCTTTCCACGATCGTAATGCAGGTAATCGGACGGCACCGATGATGCGATCGAACTCACCAAGCGGGACGATTGTTGGTTCTGAACTCGAAACAAAACAATCCGGCGGCGCGATGAAAGATCGCGTGGCAAAGTACAGTCGTCACCGCGCTCCAGGAAGACTATGCTAGTCTCGCCGAAGAACCGATCGGCCAACTTTAGGACGCATCGACGCGATGATCCCGAGGGAGCCGGGCGATCGCGTGCAGACAAGGCAAACCGCCCGGACGCTGTTCCTCTCGCCCGGCTGGTGCGCGCCGGGCTCCCTCAAGCCGTAGCCCACGCGGCACGCTGGCGGGCCGCCTTCCAGCTCCAGGCGAACGGCTCATGCAGCTGATGGCCCTTGGTTCGCCCGGAAACGATACGCTTCAACACGTCCCCTAGGTAGGCCTACGGATCGAGACCATAGAGTATTGCCGTGTTCACGATTGACGCCAGGATCGCCCGGCTTTCAGCGCCACCTTCGCTGCCGCTAGACAATGAGTTGCGTCTTCCCATCGCGATCGGGCCCATTGAACGCTCGACCGTGTTGGAGTCAACCTCGACGCGACCGTCACGGAGAAACAGCGTCAGCTCTTCACAGTTGCCTCCGCGAACTTTGAGCGGGAGAAGAGCTGGCCGACTATTGCCGTTAATTGCCCCCTGAGCGCCGCCATCAACGGAGCGGCCCTAGCGCGGCCGGCGTTGGGCTTCACAGACGGCGTTCACAAGATCATCGCCAATCTCACCACAACATCACACGAGCGCCACCGCACCGGCAAATTCTTGAAGCGAACGGCGCGAAGAAGAGGCGAACCGTCAGCGATCGGCACTAAGTGGCATTGACGAACATGCGGTTGATGCAAGGCGAGACTCCTGGAAAGCAACCAAACATGTCCTAGACCCTATGTTCGCGATCTGAGGTGACGGGCGGCCTGCCCCGCCGCGCATCGCTCCGGCCACTGCAACCGAAATCGTCGCCTTATGCACATCCAGCCCTACGAAAATGCTATCGTTCATCAGGCCCGCTCCCCCTGCTTGAGGCTCGGCGCCGGACCATCCGGCGCAACCCTCGATCGGAGCTTGCCGCGGGGCATGCCGCCCGTCACCTCAGATCGCGAACATAGGGTCTAAGTCTTGGGTGATTCCAAAGAGTCTCCATCAGACCGAAGACCTGTGTTCGTGAGCGAGATCGCCTTGAAATCGCTCCCGGCGTGAGGCCAACCTCGATCTGAGCTAATTACAGCAATCAGGGTACGACGGTATTGCCGTGCATGCCCCGTCGCAGCCCCCTCGACATCACTTAACGGAGCTGCAAACAACGGTTCAACCATCTATGAGCCACAGCCTCTTGCCCAAACAGTGCCGACGCCGAGTCAGCGAATATGGATTTCGAAACGGCGGTCACCGCTTGCACCCTGCGGTAAGGCGTGACGCCAATCGTACCCATGGCCATCAACGGCCAAGGCCCAGTGCTATTGATCATCGCCGTCCACACTCTCTCAGATTTAACAACTTCTCCCGGCCTCCTGCGTGTCCCGCGGTGGCTCACATTGCGGAAGCGGCAACAGGCCCTCCACAATCGCGAACGATATAGCGGCAATATCTCGGTCCATCGCTCGATCTTCGACTAATGGCGCGCTGATCTTCCTCACCTCTTCATACAAGTGGCTCAAGGCGGAGGGCAGTTGAGATCCATTGGACCGCAGGTCGACGGCTTGACAGGCCGCCAAAAGCGTCATCGCGACGACGTCTCTCAATTTAAGCTCCATCTCCGCTGCGCCAAGCGCTGCGTGGAGTCCCAGGCTGACGATATCCTGATTGAACTGTTCGGTTGGCAACGTATGAACGCTTGCCGGAGCACTCTCGCGCCGTAGATGCGCGACGAGAGAGGTATGCGACATTTGCACTCCTTTAAAGCCTTGGTATAGGCCGAGCCGGGGACTCAACGAATTCGGGAGACCTCGCGAAAAGCGGCTGTCCATCAAAAGGGCCATGACGGCATGCATATGATTTCCGACTGTTGCAATATCAATCTTGAGCGCGTCCATTGCGCGGGAAACATGCTGCCCCATAAAATTTCCGCCGTGAAGGACATCCCCAGTCTCCGGATCTATCAATGGGTTGTCGTTTGCTGAGATCGCCTCGCGCTCGATCACTATCCGTGCCTCACCCAGGGATTCCGGAACAATGCCGAGTATTTGTGGCGCGCACCGGATTGAATATATCTCTTGAACGCCTTCCGCGAGCTGGACGATTCCGGTGGTTTCATTCGACCTGTGAACACCTGAAGAAAGATGCGATGACCTACACGCCAACATTTTGCGAAGCGCTGTGGCGACGGCAATTTGACCTGGATGCCCTTTCGCAGCATGAATACGAGCATCGTAGTGTTCTCTCGAGGCATGCAATGCATCTACTGCGAGGGCTAGCGCACCGAGCGCAGCTCGAAACGTCATCCATACTCGCTGCACCGTTAGCGCGCCGATGCCTGTCATCACTCGAGTACCATTGACGAGAGCCAGCCCCTCCTTCGCTTTCAATTCGACCGGTGTTATGCCAGCTCGAGACAACGCTTCACTGGCGCTCATCTCTTGTCCGGCAAAGCGGACGCGACCGCACCCGCAAAGCGCGCTCGCGATATAACTTGATGGAATCAAGTCTCCGCTCGCGCCAACGGAGCCATGTCGCGGCACAGTTGGAACGATGCCCAGATTAATGTGCTCAAGAAGCCTCCTCACGATTTCAGGACGCACGGCGGACCAGCCGCGCGCCAGAGCCAACAGCGTCAGAAATTGGGCTGCCCGCACGTACTCCTCTGCAAGGCATTCGCCGGTTCCCGCTGACAGGAATATGAGGAGATTGCTTTGATGGAGCGCCAGCAGATCGTCAGAGATTACGAGATTGCTGTTGCCGCCGAAACCCGTGTTGATGCCGTAGATAACTTTTCTTGAGGTCAGTCGATTTTCGAGCTGGGCCCGCCCCTTCTGGACTAACTCCAACGCGGCGGGTGCCAAGTCAACCTTGCGGCGATGTACGGCGACGTCGTGAATGTCGTTAAGATTGACATCTGCATTAAGCTTTACAACGAAAGGTGTTTCCCGTCGACGCGCGGCATCCGCCGATTCGATTACCATAAACTCGTTATTCCCGCGGGCAGGTTTAGCGCGCACATTCATTTGCAGCAACTCCATTAGAGACGCGAATCCAGATATAATCTGTTGTCGCAATTCGTCGCTCGCCCCGGAGCTAGCGGCTCCTGCACTCTGGCGCGCAATCCAATCGAGCAAAATCGTACGACGGATATGACGACGGGGCTAGCCTAGGCGACCTCCTAATCCCGGTAGTTGGCCCGACGCGTGCCTTGCAGTATTTTCGCTGGGTCGCTGCTTTCTTGGGACCACGACCGCTAGGCTGATCGCACGACGTAGCAGACTTCCGCCGCAGTTTCGCCGCCGTGTTCTTGGCGGCAACATTCGTCGGTCTCTTGCTCTCGATCGGCAGCAAAATCTGAGTGACTTCTCAGTCGGCAACCACGCCCGCTCCTTGTCGACTTTCGTGCGCAATCGTCCATCACGTCGACCACATCGCTCACGCTGGGACGCTCCTTCTTCGCGATCGGCTGATCGACCTCCTTCTTGTTCATCCGATCAATCAGCGCCGATTCGTAGTGATCGTCAAATTCGTCTGGTTCGAAGTACGCTGCCTTGTGATCGACGATGTGCTTGGTCAGATCGAGCACTTTATTGCTCCGCTCCACGTACCGTCGAAACGTTCCTTCTCGTCGCGCACTTCGTGCGGGTCGGCGTAGCGCGTGTCGACTAGCCCAGCTTCACCTGCTAAGTCGCGCCTTGCATTATATAGTCCATTGACGACCGGCGGGAAGACGGAGCCTTTAGCAGAGACGCGGCAGCCATGCGTGTCGAGGCGTTGTCGCGCAAGCCGGTCAGATCGGCCCGGTAGCGTTTAGTTTGACGAGAGGTCTGACGATCGGGGATTCGGAGAAGAAGGCCATCCGCAAGTTCGGCGAATGTGCCGGACGATCTCAGTGCGCTGTGATGGTGTCGCATTGTATATTTGGCGCTTAATTCCGGCCCTGCTCCAGGTAGAGAAGGTCTGATCATGAAAGCTGCGAGCGCCTAGGAGACATTGCCACGACGCTGCCGCTCAACGATCACACATAACGTCCATGCCGGTTCAGGTGCGGTAGTGAGCAATTGGCTTGATCGGAGCACTTCGCCGCTCATCGCGATTACCGCAGGATAGAAGCATCGCTTGCGATTTAAGCGTGCAGTACGGTGATCAAGGCCAACGACGCCGGACAGCGCTTCACCGACGCTTGTCTGCCAGTATTGGGCCAATACCAAGGTAGCCTTTCACAAATATGATGACCCGTCCGAAGCACCGAGTCGTCAAGCTACAAGAATCAGCCAGCTAGAATCCGGTTAAAGACACGACTAGCGGGCTTCAGCCCTGGTTTGAAAAACCGGTCACCAGTGCAGCCGGCAGGGGCTCCCCACTCGATCGGAGAGTCCGGCCGCGGCCGTCGGCGGCCCTCTTTCAACAGAAGCCCGAGCTTCGATCGATCGGTACAAGGAGCCATGCTTCAGCCGAGGTGACGGAGGCCTTGGTCTGAGCCCCGTAAATTACTCCAAAAATGGGTAGAGTCCGTCACCTGGGAAGGGATGGACCATGAAGCCAAGTCGGTTCACAGACGAGCAGATCATCGGGATTTTGGGGGAGCAGGAGGCGGGCGCGACGACTGCTGATGTCTGTCGCAAACATGGGATCTCCAGTGCCACGTTCTATAAGTGGAAGGCCACGTACGGTGGCCTGGAGGTGTCGGATGCCAAGCGGCTCAAGTCGCTGGAGGACGAGAACGCCAAGCTAAAGAAGCTGTTGGCCGAGGCGATGCTCGACAACGCCATGCTCAAGGACGTTGCATCAAAAAAATGGTGACGCCCGTCGCGAGGCGAGAGGCCGTCGCTCATCTGCGGGCCACGTTCGAGGTGAGCGAGCGGCGGGCGTGCAAAGTCCTTGGGGCAGATCGCGCCTCGGCGCGTTATCGCGGCGGCGCCCCGACGATGCTCTCGTACGTGCCCGCCTGCGCGAACTGGCGGCGATCCGCCGCCGGTTCGGCTATCGTCCTCTGCTGGTGCTGATGCGCCGCGAGGGGCTGGTCATGAACCACAAGAAGTTCCGGCGCCTCTATCGCGAAGAACGGCTGCAAGTCCGCCGGCGTGGCGAGCGCAAACGGGCACTGGGCACCAGGGCGCCGCTTTCGATACCGCAAGGCGCCAACCAACGCTGGAGCCTCGACTTCCTGTCGGATGCATTCGCCGACGGTCGACGCTTCCGCATTCTGGCTGTGGTCGACGACTTCACCCGCGAATGCCTGGCGCTCGTCGCCGATACCTCGTTGCCGGGCCTACGGGTCGTGCGTGAGCTCGATGTCATCATCGCCTGGCGAGGGCGGCCGGCGATGTGCCTGTCCGATAATGGCACCGAACTGACCGGTATGGCCGTTCTGCGCTTTAGCCAGGAGCAACAGATCGAGTGGCATTATATCGCGCCCGGCAAGCCAACCCAGAATGCCTTCGTCGAGAGTTTCAACGCCCGCCTGCGCGACGAACTTCTCAACGAGACGCTGTTCACCTCGCTCGCGCAGGCGCGCGCGGTGCTGGCGGCCTGGAAAGACGACTACCACGACGCCCGGCCGCACAGTACGCTGGGCAACCTCACACCGATCGAATACGCCAATCGCAGCGATCCTGAGCCGCAACGGGGCGGGACGCTGCGCTATGCCGAGGGCTCCGCGCCCCGCCCCGTTGCTCCACCGAGCCCTATGGGCTCAAATGTCACCGGAACTCTCCCCATTGCTGGATGAGGTAAGGGGCTCAGACCAGAGAGAAGGCCGACATTGAGAGCACGCTCTTCAGCGTTGACGGAAACATTTACAGCCTGGATTATCTCCGAAGTGATCGCTTTCTTCATCGATACGCTGGAGGGATGCTGGCGCCGCGCAAGGGACAGTGCCGACGCTCACGAGCCGACCGAGAATGCCGGCCTGCTGCTCTCGCTTTTAAGGGCTGGCGAAAATGCCAAGAAGTCCGACATTTACGGGTATTGGTACGCCCTACGCGATTTCTGGAACGGCTTTCAGGATCACCGCCATAACAGGCCAGTTTGCACCATATAGAGTTTCACTTCCTGTCGGCTCCTGTGGTCTTTCCCCAAGTCGGTCTGGGTGAGGCCTGGCGTCGGAGACTCCGCTCTTTTCGAAACGAACCAGATGAAAAATGTCTACAACGGCCTGTACGCCACGTATACCGAAGCTCTGGGCTACAAATTCCGGTTGATCCATCCGGAGGATATGTACATCGCGAGCGGCGAGTCCCCCATCGTCTGGCATGGTGAATTCGGCAACATACTGACCCAGGATGGAGCCGCCTACATCGGTCTGATACATCCCGATCTGCAAAAGGAAAGAAAGCAGGAATCGCTTTATCGACTGATCGCGAATTCGACGAACGTTCGATTGCTGAATTTGTACGGCAAAGTTCCCGATGGTCTGCAAAGACAAGTTTCGCGGAGTTGATATCGCGCGGAAACTCGGGCTGCACGCATTGACTACGGCACTGCTCGGGGCGGAGCGCGCCACTCGTTCACAACTGGACTTTGCCGAGCAGACCGGGGGCTCCTATCCAATGTTCATCCGGCCACGCGATCTGACATCGGGGCTGGGGAAGAGAACGATAAACGACCGGGCCGGGCTGCTGAAGTATATTGAAAACCCTCCGTTTCCAGGGCCATTGCTTATTATTCAGCCCTGCATTTCGATCGAAGCCGAGTATCGCGTTTATCTCGACCGCTGCGAGATTGTCGCGTGCCGCAGGCGCGGGCCATTGAAGGAAGGAGAATTGTGCGCCACGCCGGATGCTATGCTGGAAGGCTCCCGAGCTCTCGCAGAACACCTGGAAACGACATACCTGTGCGTTGACTGGCTATGGACCGGCTCCGAGTTCTGGTTTTGCGAGTTCGAAACGGGCGGGGGATTCAGCGAACTGAGTGAGCCTCATCGGAGCCGTGTTGCCGCAGCGTTCTTTCGGAAGCTCGCAGCATAGCTGCAGCTACGAAACGTCAGCACCATGGCGTCGAGTCGTACTGGCCTGCCACTGCTTGTTCATCTGGCAGCGGCAAGAGTCGTGGAGTTTTGTACGCCAGGTGGTGCCACGGAGGATCGGCGACGCTGGTCGGGATAGCGCAGCCGATCGTCCGTTGCGGTGAGGCAGGCGCACAGGCCGCCGGCGTGAAATATCCGGGGAGTGCGGACCGTCGGAGACCGCAGCCGGCGACCCGGTTGGCGACCTGGTCCGGTTTTGCTTGATCTCACTGTTTCAGAGATTTGCTCATTTGCTCGACGACAGGGCACTCGAGTTTATGCCGATCGATCGAAGGAGTGATCTTACCAGCAGGCATCTTCTCGATCCTGCCGATCAGCGTCACGACGTGGCCGCCGGCACCGACGCCGGGGCGAATTCGGGCGATCATTTGCCGATTGCGTCTCCTGCTCGACAGCGTATTTCGAAATCCGGCGCGCGATCATGTAATGAATGTCCGAGTGGGAACGGCTCCAGATGGCGCGCGTGCAGAACAAAACAGCAGTCTTTCGCCGTTGAGCAGGTTTGTGATTTCCGCATTGGGGCGCACTTCCCGGACGGCGCGATGACTTCGTACAGCAGCGGCCTTCAGAACTCGTCGCCGCGACAGCAGACCGGCCAGTCCACCTGGTATGGGGCACAATCAAAATATGAAGGCCCCCGGCGGGCATGCCGGAGGCCTTTCCTGGAGGTTAACCCGGATCAACAGAGCTGTTTCGTCTTCTCCTTCGCTGGTGTGATTTGACACTTACCAATTGCGCTGAGCGCGGAGCAGAAGCGTAAGGCTGTTCTGGTCCTTTAGCTCATACACAGCACCTGGCTTGGCGATACCTGACTGCACGGGCATTGTAACCGTGCTTCCGCCCGCGTATTTCTGGTCGAGCATTGCGTAAGAAAGGTCGGCCGAGAACGTCAGATTCTTAACCGGAGTCCAGCCAGTCATTAGACCTACAGTCGAATAGTTGAAGTCCGGGTTGCAGCCGGCGGCGCCGCTGGATAGCGCAAGCGTTATCACGAACGCGCCGCAGATATAGCCCTTGGCGGTGTCGTTGTATCGCACGGCAGCCCACGCACCGTAGATGCTGGTGGCCCAGTGCGGATCCCAGTTGTGGGTATAGCCGCCGCGGAAGCCGTAGGTCGTGGTCAACTCCTGGCCGGAACCTGCGACGAACACAGCGTCAGAAAGGCCACCAAGTCCGACGCTCTGGTAAGCTCCTGCGAGGCCCGTCCCGCCGTACATCGCGTAGGTGGTCGACATATAATCTTGGAAATTGTAGCGGCTCGCGCCGTTCGTATAAACACCGGCCACGTTGATCGTGTCGCCCGGTCCGGTCGGGATGTTCTTGATCGACAACGCCAGCTGGGCAGCCCAGCCCCATTTGTCGGCCGGATGACCGGTCGTCTCATCAGCGCCGTAGTAGGCGGCGTGATTGTCATGTGCAGCAACCGCCGCCTGGAACAGGCCCCAGCCCTGATCAACGCGAAGCATGGCAATAAAATCAGGAGACGCTGTTCCAGCGATGTCGTTTCCGCCGTAGGTACCGGTCGCAAGACCCGCGCCGGTTGCCGCGCTCACGTTCCAGATGTTGGTCGTGTCATGCTGGACCTGATCCTGGGCCGAGAATGAGAGGCTGACGCCCTGGCCAAAGTCTGCAGTATAGGTGAATTGGTTGACCGGGTCCCAGCCGCCGCCGCCTGGCAGGCCGTCGAAATTATTGCCGGGATAGTTTGCCCAGGGAGCGGAGAATTGCGACTGCGCCTTGCCGAGCGTGAAACCGGCAAACTGAATGAACGCATAGTAGACACCCAGCGTGCCGCCAGCAACGGTCGCCCCACTATAGGCAGTCGAACCATTCACGGCAGTTGTACCGGCACCGGTATAGCCGCCCGCGTTCCAGGTGAATACAGCGTCGAAGAATGTGCGTACCAGGCCATATTCTGTCGCCGTGCGGGTGTCGATGGTCAGATCTTCACGCGAGCCGGTGCTGTAGGAGTTGCCCAGTCGATTTTGCGCGCCGGCCGCCCCATTATTGGCCGCGTCATAGAGCGCGTTCGTGGCCAGCCCCGCCTGGACGCGCAGATAACCGCCGAGCTTGATGCAGGTATCAGTGCCGGGAATATAGTAGAAGCCCGCCCCATACAGCGAGCACGTCTTCACGTACTCGATCGCTTTAGCCTTCACGGGAAGATCAGCCGCCTGCGCTCCGGCGCCAGCGAACATTGCCGCAGAACAGAGAACAAAAGCATTCGTCAGTTTCATCGATAACCCCCCAGGTTGGAAGCACGATCGTCGCTTAAACGTCGTGCCTGACGAGAACCTTACGTCGTTACCGCAGTCGGGCTTCGTCGATCTGGGCCTTCGGAAGTTCCAAATTATGCGCCGAAGCGGGAGGTTTCGCAGTTTTTTGGCGCTCGCGTGTCAGGCCTCAATTCCAGGTCAAGGCTCACGCTGTACTCAGCAGGAGCCTGGTTCCAGCGCCTGACCGCGTTTCTATAAAGCGATTGCGCAGGACAGTCTGACCCATGCTCGAACTACAGACAGACAGGTCCAGGAAACGGCTCGCGACCCGTCTGGCCCCGCGCGGGGCGAGCTCGGCATCATCTGGGCTATATGGTCTAACATCACCAGCAGGCTGCGCGCCTGGCGCGCAGCCGGTCTCCAGGGCCATCCGGATTCTTCAGGGAAACGTTCTCGCAAGCGCAGGCAACGACCGCAGTGCCAAATCGGAATTCGGCTTCACGCGAAAGCCGATTCTTTCGAGAGTTCGTCGAGCACCTGCCTTGTCGCTCCGTGCGCGAGTTCAACAATCTCATCGATTTCAGCTTCGGATACCACAAGGGGTGGAGCGAAGCCAAGAATGTCCCCGTGCGGCATCGCACGAGCAATGAGCCCGCGATCACGCGCAGCTTTCGAGACGCGGGCACCGACCTTGAGCTGCGGATCAAATCGCCGTTTGGTGTGGCGATCTGCAACGAACTCGATTGCGCCGAGCAAACCCACGCCTCGCACTTCCCCGACGATCTCGAGCTGCGCGAACCGCTCCTTGAGCCTGTTCTGGAAATGCGCGCCGACAATCCTCGCGCGATCGCTTAGGCGCTCCCTTTCGACGATATCAAGAACTGCGTTGGCAGCTGCGGCCGCAATGGGATGCCCAGAATAGGTGTATCCATGCGAGAATGCGCCGACTCGATCTGCGGTTCCCTCCATGACCGCGTAAACTTTTTCACCAACGATGGCTGCCGAGAGCGGCACGTAGCCGGAGGTCAGGCCTTTGGCGACAGTCACGAGGTCAGGCTCGATCTCGTAAAGCATGCTGCCGAAGTCCGCTCCGGTTCGCCCGAACCCACAAATCACCTCATCGGCGATCAGAAGCACGTCGTGACGTCGAAGCACGGCCTGGATTTCACGCCAGTATCCTGTCGGGGGAGGCGTAATACCGCCCGTGCCCAACACCGGCTCGGCGATGAACGCGCCAACCGTTTCGGGCCCCTCCCGCAGGATCAGCTCCTCCAGCTCGGCAGCACGTCGGCGAGAAAACGCCTCCTCCGACTCGCCTGGTTCGGCGCCCCAATAGTGGTGCGGTGCGCCTGTGTGCAGGATACCCGGAAAAGGCAGATCCATATGATCGTGGTAGAATGACATCCCGGTCATCGAGCCGGAAACGACCGAACAGCCATGATAGCCGCGCTCACGCGAGATGATCTTTTTCTTCTTCGGCTTGCCGCGTAAGTTGTTGTAGTACCAAACGAGCTTAGCTTGGGTTTCATTGGCATCCGAGCCGGACAAGCCGTAGAACACCTTGCTTGGCTTTCCAGGCGCCATTCGTACCAGACGGTCTGACAGTGTCGCCAGCTCTTCGGTCGTGTGGGCGGCGTATGTGTGGTAGTAAGCCAATTGGTGAGCTTGCCGTGCGATGGCCTCAGCCACCTCGGTCCGGCCGTATCCAATGTTTACGCAGTAGAGGCCAGCAAAGGCATCGATGTAGCTGCGTCCCTCGGCATCTTGGATGCGAATGCCTTGACCGCCCGTGACGATTGTCGGATCTCCAAGCTTTCCCGAGGCGAATTCCTTGAGCTGGGTGAACGGATGCAGGACACTCGCGCGATCTCGTTCAGCGATGATTTTGATGTCAGTCATTCCAATTCTCCTAAGCTACCAGATCGCCGAAGCAGACGTATTTGAGCTCCATGTATTCCGCCAGACCATGTCGCGAGCCCTCGCGACCAAGACCGGACTGCTTCCACCCCCCAAATGGAATCGGCGGTCCCGTGAATGAAGCCGTATTGATACCGAGCATGCCGCACTCGATCTGCTCGGAAAGGCGAAGCGCTCGACGCAGATTGTCCGTGTAAATGTACCCGGCAAGCCCCATTTCATTCGCATTGGTTCGGGCGACGACCTCTTCTTCAGACTCGAACGGAAGTACGGCAGCTACCGGCCCAAACGTCTCCTCCCGCGCAATGAGCATGTCTTCGGTGACGTCGCTTAGCAGCGTCGGCAAGACAAAGTTCGGACCCAAACTGACACCTTGATCAGCGCAGAAGACGCGCGCGCCTTTTTTTACGGCATCGTCGATCTGGGCTCTGCATTTGTTGGCAACCGACAACCTGGTCATCGGTCCGATGTCTGTTGCAGCTTTCAGACCGTGACCGACTTTCAACCGGGCGATCGCGGCGGCAAACGCTTCGACAAAGCTCGTGTAGATGCCTTTTTGAACATAGATGCGATTGGCGGCCAGACAGTCCTGACCTGAGGTAGCAAACTTTGCGGCCATTGCCCCCTTGACGGCCTTCTCAAGATCAACGTCGTCAAAGATGAGGAAAGGAGCATGTCCTCCGAGTTCGAGCGAGACCTTCTTGATCGTATCGGCGGCGCCCTCAAGAAGCAGACGACCGACCTCGGTAGAACCGGTGAATGAAAGCGCGCGTATTCTTGTATCGCGCAACAAGGGTGTCGAAAGTTCGATCGGATGACCAACCACCACTTGAAATACACCACGCGGGATGCCGGCCTCTTGGGCCAACCTGGCCACGGCAAGGGCAGAGAGCGGCGTCTCGGGTGCGGGCTTCACAATGACCGGACACCCGGCCGCAAGAGCGGCCCCCGCCTTTCGGGTAATCATCGCGACAGGAAAATTCCACGGAGTAATCGCGGCCGCCACACCGACTGGCTGCATTCGCACCTGAAGCAGGGTTCCTGCCCTGTGGCTGGGGATTGTCTCTCCATATGCGCGCTCGCCTTCTGCGGCGAACCAGTCGAGAAATCCGGCGCCATATGCAATTTCCTGACGGGCCTCATGGAGTGGCTTGCCCTGCTCGCTCGTCACCAGAATGGCGAGTTCTTCGGAATGGTCGAGCATCAATGACGCCCAGGACCTGAGGATCGCTCCACGCTGTGCCGGCAACAGGCTTCGCCATGCAGCAAATGACCGATCAGCTGCCGCGATCGCAAGAGCCATATCACTGGCAGAGCAACGAGCCACATCCGCGATATCTTCCCCGGTCGCGGGATCGACCACCACCTCTCTCTGGCCGCTCGCAACCCAGCGTCCGTCGATCAGCGCGTCCCCCGCCGCAAAATCGCGACGGCTAAGGTTCTGCAGATGCCTGGCAGCAAGACCGACCAAAGAAGGGCTTTTGTGCCGGATAGTCTCATGGGCCATTCGAAGGTCCGAAGCGGTCATTTTGTTGAAATTTCCTGTGCATTCAGGATACTGGTGTCGCACAAGACATTTGCGTCGCATTTCCTGCCGCTCGGATGATTTCCTGCATCGCGCAGGCATTTTGCGGCGAAATTCACCTGAAGGCTGGAGAAGACTATGCCGTACGATCGGACAGACGCTCGAATCCTCGAGATCGTGCAAAAGAACAATCGTTTGACATCCGAGGTGATCGGCGAAATGGCGGGCCTTTCCGCAACCGCATGCCAGCGACGACTGAAGAGGCTCCGCTCAGAAGGCATCATCGAGGCCGACGTCTCGATCGTTGCTCCGAAGGCGGTGGGAAGGCCTATTCAAATGCTCGTTCTGGTAGAGCTGGAGCGGGAGCGTTCAGATATCATTGACAGGTTCAAGAAGGCGATCAAGTCGTCGGTTGACGTCGTCAATGGATTCTACGTCACCGGGGAGGCCGACTTTGTCTTGTACGTCACCGCGCGCACGATGGAAGAATATGAGCAGTTCACTCGGCGATTTTTCTATGAGAACCCGGACATCAAAGGCTTCAAAACGATGGTGATCATGGACCGCGTAAAGGCGGGCTTTGCCGTTCCAATTGAGGCTCCGCGCGAGGACTGACATGACGGTCCCGAGGCGGATCGATGCGCTGAGTGCTCTTCATCGCCAAGTCGTGCTGCTCTCGGCACAAGCCGCCGACCATTCTGCTGTACTTCAGCAAGGAACGCCCATCCATCTCTCTGGAACAGTTGCTAAGCCATGTTGAAGGCGAGACGCGAAGCCGCAGGCCGCCAGAGGTCTGTGCACTCCTGAAACAGACGTTTCCAAACACGCAATTTATCCTCACCACACAGGACGGGTATGGCTCAAGTTCATGCAGAACGAAAAGCTGGTTCAGAGCACGCTCAGCTTCGGCGGCTGGACGGTTGACGGCGGTCCACAGGTCTGGACCGAAGGCGGCGTCTGGACGCAGATCGAAGAAGGCCTCGCGAAGAGCAATGTCCCGCAGGCGGCGGGAACCTTGCGGCGCTATCTCGAATTCACCTCGACGATCCTGGCGGACAACCTGCGCGCTCGCATCGAATACCACGGTGGACAATATGATCTCGGCGGGCCGAGTGTGTTGGCTGCATGGAAAGCCCGCCTCCAGGAGGCGCGATTCTGCTGCCTCATGGGGCAAGAATATCCAGGATGCCGAAACGCTTCAGGTCGAGTCCAAGAAACGCGTCGCTGCGACGAAGTCAGAAGAATGGATGATTAACAAGGCCGTCCACTACAATGCTTGGGCGGATCTCCAGCCAAAGGAATTTGTTGCGGTCGCGAGTTCGTTCCGTGAGTTGCTCCGACTGATGCAGTGCCCCAATGCCGATTGTGGAGAATTCCTGTGCGTGTCGCCGATCAAGGGTGACAAGGAAGTGCTCCGCTGACGATGAAGCTGGGCGCATCCGCTATGTTGTGGACAAGTCGGAGACGTTGCAGCTGCGGTAGCGTTACGCTCAACCTGGTAGCCAAAGAGAAATGACGACTCGGCGGTTGCAGAGGAGGACGGGCGCCAGGCTGTCGCCGCTAGACGAAGAGGTGGAGCTGGTCAGCGCGTCGCTTGACGCCGATGACGCCGACTTTTGGGTCCAGGCAAGCGTCAGCATAGGCTGCCATGCGAGTTCGATCGCCGCGCATGTTGTCCGCTGATGTGTGATGCGCGAAGATGGCCAGAATGGCGCCAAACACGGAGGCCTGCGATCTTCGCGCTTCCAGCGTTTCCCGACTGCTTAGCGTGGACGGATGGTCAGCAGCTCTTCGACGTCGTCGGTTGCGATCGTCGGAGCCTTATAGCTGAACCCTTCGGGAGGGAACGCGCTGTGGATCAGCTCGCATTCCCGCTTGCTGACGCCAACTTGCCGGCAGACTCGATACCATGACTGCCCGATGGTCGCTTTCATGCCGTCAACGCAAATGCTACGGGGCGTGTTGCTAGCCTTCGCCACGTTTTTCTTTGTCCTCGAACTTCTCCCGACGACTTGCGACGTGCTTCCCGCCTTCGGTTGCGGCTGATGCGAGCACCTTATTTGGTCCAGACCGGTGCGTTGCGCTTGAGCGATCTTGAAAGCCATGGGCTAGCTCTCTTGACCAGCGGCAAAGCAATTGTAAAGGCTGCGGTCGAGCTCATGGAGAAGGTTGCCCGAGCACTTGGCCCAAGGCAACAATGCGATCAAGCAATGAAGAAGCGGAACATCGCCACTATGACCAGTGCCGGAATATTCCCATTGAAAGGCTGGCCGCTGTGTTTGCCCTGCTGGGCGATGGAAGCGACGGGAGCTGGCGCGGAGCCTTCGGAGGCGACTGCCGCCCCCTCAGGGGGCCGCTCGTCGCGATAATGTCTGCCCATGTCTCCTAACAAATGGGCATTGACGCATCCGGCCCCTGCTCTTGAAGCCCTTGTCGGCGGCTTGTAGGGGCGCGAGAAAGTCCAGCGTGCCGCCGCGCTAAGAGTCCACAGGTCACGATCACTCGCCTCCTTGATCGGCGCGGATCTTTGCCCGGAATCCCACCGACCTGCAGCCCTTTCCAGCATCACCACGATGGCGGAGCCGCGGAAGGCGATCCGGAGCATGCAGCCGAAACCAATCCCGCGGAACTCCAAATTGTGATGGAAGCACGGATAGACCCCACCAATTCGTGCAGGAGATTTCGCAGCTCACGTCAGTTAGCTTGCTGGGTGTTAGTGACTTTGGGAGACTTTTTCTTCGATGTTGATTGTTGAAACTATTTTGAAGCCAGACCAGTTTGGCGGTATTGGACTTTTCTCCGCGACTCGTTTGCCTAAAGGCACGTTAGTTTGGATCCGCAACCC
Source organism: Bradyrhizobium sp. USDA 4011 (assembly GCF_054063415.1). NCBI lineage: Bacteria > Pseudomonadati > Pseudomonadota > Alphaproteobacteria > Hyphomicrobiales > Nitrobacteraceae > Bradyrhizobium > Bradyrhizobium sp. USDA 4011. The sequence continues at coordinate 6,039,177 of NZ_JBSSGG010000001.1, read as the reverse complement.
GATCGTTGACATTGCGGTGACGCGCGAACAATACGAAGCTCTAGCTCCAACATTTCAAGCTTTACTTGATAAGCATGCCTATCCCAGAGACCACAAAGTTAATGACGGTGTCGTAGAATATAATGCTGACAACGCTCGCTTCATGAATCACAGCAGTCATCCAAACACATATCAAGACGATCATTGCAGAATTTTCACAGCCCGTGACGTACGACCTGGTGAAGAACTTACTTGCGATTACTTGTCTTTCGATCCAGGGTGTGACTTATCGTGGAATAAGGAGCTATTGCCGACCTCCAGCTCCTGCTTTCGAAGCGGCGCGGAGCCGGCTCCGACAGGCTGATCCTGCGCCGTACGCGTTGTTCTAGTGATTCAGTGAGCAGCTCTCGACAACCTAAAAATCCTCGCCGTCCAATCGCGCGGCGGAGCAGTGTCGCTTTTGGAGCGGACTCGCGACGTTCAGCGCGTGACACGCTGTAATCGCGTGCAAAAGCAGTTCATGAAGCTAAGCGATTTGTGCGACGTAAGCGCTGCGCGAGCGGTGCACGAATCGTCAACCTGTCGCCCGGCCGGGAAACAGATCAAGCAATCGCACCGCAAACCCGGGTCCGCCAATAGGCCACGTTGCGACGATTGCCAGAAGCTCGGCTAGACCGCAAATTTCGCACGCAGCGCGGACTATGCGCTCAACGCCGAGCCGGGCTTGGTAGGTTGATTATTTTGCGCGGCGGCGCATGTCGCCGCGCTTCTCCATTACCCACAGCGACCACAGCAGATCATCTCGTACACAGCGTTTATAATCCGTTTAACGTGGGCTCTCCGTTCGTTACCGGCAAACCCATTGCTTTCCTGCATTCCCTGTTCAGCTCATCTTCCGGCACGCGATTTGCGCCGACCGAGTGCGCCGGGCAAGGAGCGCGCCCCGCTGGTATGCCCCACTAAATCTTCCCATAAATTAATAACTAGGAAGGCTTCGAGGCAGCCTTCGGTTCGTCGGGCGGCTTTAGTCAAGCCTGGGTCACGCAGAATGATGCAGTGCGCGCTCTTTGGTCTGAGATATCTCAAGGATCAGATTTCGCGGCATTGGTTGCTCACGCCCGCTGCAGCGTCGCGTCGCCCTTGCGCACCAACGTCGCGGTAGGATTCGCAGTCTCCATCTAGCCTGCGCAAACCCAATCATTTATACGGCACATATATCAGCTAGCTGCAAGCGGCGCTCAATTCTTCGTGGCGCCCCTTCAGATAGCGCGCATCGGCGAGCGATGAATAGCATGCGCCGTGATGCGAAGGCTACTGTACCCTCGCCGCGATGTCGCTTTGACGACGTCCGGCGCGTTCACCGAACCGAACGCCCTTGAGCCAGCCGAGCGATGGCCTAGTGTGAACTGTACCATTGATGATCCCGTCCGCCTTTTCGTCGCGTTATCCCCAGCCAAGGGAGCTCGAAGCGGGTTACGCACTAGAATCCAGCGGATGCGCACACTAGATTCTAATGTCGGCGAGATGGAACTGAGTCTCTCGCCCGCACGGAGCTGCACGATGCCGGAAGTGACGGAAGCGGTTCGGGCATTGGCAGATACGCTGGAGCATCTTGGCGCGCCTTTTTCGTTGCCGGAAGACTGGATCATCCTTTGCGACAACGATGATCTGCGACACATGCCGCGGGCAGAGGCAAAGCAGTTGCTGCGCAAAGCGAAAAAGGAAACCGCGCGCCGATGGTTGGCTGCGCGCTTCGATCCAAGCGAAATGGATCAGGAGCTGTCCGAGGAGTCCGGTTGCAGTGACGAGAGCCACGTGTTTGACGACAGGCAACTAAAGCAACGCGCGATCATATCAATTGATGATGCCGTATCCACCGTCATGTCCTCGCGAGCTGCTTACGCAAACCTTGCGAGCGGCAGCACGCAACCGACGGCTCACGAGAAGACGGTCGCCGCGGCGCGTGGCGTATGGCTATTCAAAAGATCGACCTGATCGGAGGGATTGCTTCGATCAAGATGTGCGCCGCCAATGCGCCCGTATCATCAACGGGATCTACGGCCAATCGGTGAAATCATCCGGTCCGGTGGTCTACCTGATCAGCACGGACAATCTGGAATTCGTGAAGATCGGATTTACCAGGTGTCTGGAGCACCGCCTGAGGTCGCTTCGGACGGCATCGCATGTCGAGCCAATCATTCGCTTGACCATTCCGGGCACGCAATCGCTGGAGCGCGAGCTTCACACTCGCTTTGCAGCATCTCGCACTAATCGCGAATGGTTCCGGCTGACAGACGACATCAGGACACTCATTGCTTCAGCGAGCGGGGGCTGAAGACGAAAGTCGCCTTTGCGTTGTCGCGAAGTGTGACCATAGGGTCATAGAGGCAGGTCTTGATCACCGCAACCTTGGCGTTGTCGGGTACGAGGAGTTGCGTCGCGCCGCCAAAAAAGCTGAAGGCCGCATTGTGTCCCGCGATCCAGTCGCCGAGCTGCTCGGTCCACGTCGCAAGCGCGAACGACAAGCTGGACGGGCCCATGACCGCCACGAAGATGTGCGCGTCACGCACCTCGCCAGTCTTAATCAACCACCGGCACCGTGTCGCCGGCATAGTCCACAAACAATTTCCCGCCCCCGCCGTGGTGCTGACGCATCACCAGCGGCAGCCGGTCTTCCCAGTTGCCGAACAAGTCACAGAAACGGCTGTACCGCTGCCCATCCGGACGATCCGCAATGTACTCGTCCCACAGCACCTGCAAAGTCACATGCTTGCGCTTGAGCGCGCGGGCAATAACGGACCCGTCAGCTCGGCCACCTTGCGGCGACCAGGCATCACGCCAGGTACCCCGTACAGCAGTTGCTCCAGCTCGGTGTGGCTTATCGCTTCCGGGACTGGCCATGCCAGATCCGCGCGCACAAACCGCTTTACCGTATCCCGTACCGTCGTCGGCCCGACGCCGACACGCTTACCAACCACGCGCGTCGAGAGCCCAGCCTCAAGGCTCAATCTGACAATCTCGCGCACCTGGCGTATGATAACCCTCCTCGTCGGCATCCAATTCTCCAAACTGTTTCTTGCCGAAGAAATGGCCCAATGATCGGGCCTCACACCATCCGTAACTGCGCGCGATCAAATCGAAATGCTGCGCCTAAAATGCTCGGAATGCTGCGCGCGATCATTGCGGAACACTGCGCGCCATCAGCTCGGTACGATGCGCACCATCTTCTCGGAATCCGCATTCAGTAGCATTTCGAATTCATTTCCGCCGTCAGAGGATGTAGAAACTTCTCTTCATCCTTCGCTTTCACGAGAAAATCTGCCGATGCCTGTTTGACCACCGAGATTGCATCACGCATGGCAGGCCCACGCGGGGACCAACTCGCGGCGATTAGATTTGTCAAGGAATGTGAACTCTTTCATTTTGCCTAGCGCCTAGTCGGGCGACGAAACCCGGACGACAACTCCAGGGCTAGGCTCCAACTGCGGTATCCGTTGTCCGTTCACATGGGCGATCGTTTCGCTGATCAAAGCTCGCAGGTGATCTCGAAGAGAGCACTAATCTTCTCATGTCCACAGTCCTAGTGCGGTGGCTTCGAGCTTCGCGTTCGCAGTCTCCCGCTGCACTGCGAAAGGGCGTTGAAACCGCAAAACGAAGACGACTTTTGACACCAACCATCCATACGGAAGGCAGCTTGTGAAGCCGAAGAGGCCGCAGCTGCCGTGCTACAGCGCTCGCAGCGCGACTATTTGCGTCTCAGCGTGATCGAGGTACGCCGGATGCGTCGGATCAATCCGCCAAATACTTCGAGCATAGATTCCATCGATCGCGTCCGCCGTAGAAATTGTGATTGCTCTTGGGAGGGCATGTCCCCGTCGGTATCGTCGCTCTGCACGGGCCGCCTCGCTCGCCATCATTCATCGCGATTTTGTCGAATTCCGACATTCTACACTGCTAGCTCGAAGTATAGATCATCGACCTGAACGCCTGATAGCGCGACTTCAGGGGCCTTATCTGTCCTCAGCGTTCGCGCATGGGTCCTATCCGACAACGCGGCCACCAAGGAGGACAGCGGCATTGCTCCCCAGCGCATCTTTTTGGCAACGACCTCGTCGACCGGGATGATCGCCGTTTTCAAGCCGGTCATCAAGTCGAGCCCCTTCTCCTTCATAGTGGCGTTGTGGCTGCCGTGATGACCGACCTTGTAAAAAATCGTGTGCTTGAGCAATCCCGGTCCGGTTCTGCGGTCCGCGCCCGTGCCCCATTCCAGCGCCTCCCACGAGAGCCAATTCCCGACTTGAGCGTCCGCCGCGAAGAGCAGCACGTCCCCGCCCGCCAGTTCGATGGCCAGAACGAGACTGGTATTGTTGGTCGCCGATTGAAGCATCAGGGCGAACTCGTCGGTGTTGCCAAGCCACTCCGTGTCGATCCGCTGCCAGTCGGCTCCAGTCCAATAGGCCTTGCGGAAGAACCGATGTTCTTCCGACATGGAAAGCGGAATCCGGGAAGACGGTGGAAATGGTACGACGTCGCCGTCCCCGGAGAGCGCGCCGATGACACCGAGCGGCAGCACGCCACTGCCGTCGAGCGCTAGCTCATAGGTCTCTGGATTCTTTTTTGACGGGCTAAAGTGTTTGATGGCCTTCTCGTCGTGCGGCGGCCCAAGGACGAAGATCCGGAAGTCGCATCCTTCAGGTACGATGGGCGGATCGGCCGGATGGAGATAGACGGGAGCCCCGCTTCCCGCCTTTGCCTTGGCAATGTCGAATGCGGCCTTTGTCTTCTCCCCTGCCGCGCCGAACATGCCCGTCAGGGCGAGAACAGAATCGGCGCCCTGCTCGTTTCCTGCCGCTCGCAACGCATCGACACTGGCTGACACCAATTGGAGCGCCTGAGCGCGTTCTTTGCGCAGCTTTTTCGCGAGGTCATCGCTAGGATCCTCGGTCCAGGCAACCCAGACCTGACCGACGGTGAGTTTGTCGAATAGTTCCTCCGCCTGTTGGAAGCCGGAAACGTGGTCCCAATGCTCATGGGTCACGGCGAGCGCATCCACAGATCCTTGCGTGACGTCCAGAATGTCCCTCATCACGGATTGCATTTTTTCCGCGCCCTGCTTTTGGGCTACTGCCACTCCGCAATCGATGAGCAGCTTGAACATCGGCCCGTTCTTGCGCGGAATCCGGACAAGAATGCGATCCCCGAGCCCGTGTCTGTAGATGCGGATCAGAGCCCTCGGATCGCCTGTGCGTTCGGTCGGCGTCTTGCGTCGCGTTCCCTCAGCCGGCTTCGTCTTTTTTGCAGCTGGAGGCGTCTTTGCCGCGCGAGTGTTCTTGATGGCGCCGGTCTTGGTCGTTGCCGCAGATTTTCTGTGACTTGGTCGCTTGGCGTGCTTTGCGGTCCTCTTGGCCATTTCAAGCCCCCCAGCCGCGGTGCAGCAGAGCAAATTGCTCGCGCTCGTGATGAGGATCACCCGGCGAAACGTACGCGGCGCCCCGCGCTGCTGCGCGCTCTCTGGCCGCCAATCTGGCGCTGCTGCTGGGCCATCGCGCCCGCCGAGCCGCGCAGACACTTCCGGATGAAGTAGACCGGCATATTGTCGTTGAGATCGACCATCACCGTGCACCCACCGCGATAGCGCTCGGCATCAGGCTGCGCTCTGAAGGTCTGCGTGATCCCCATCACCAACCAACCGTGACTGGAACCGTCCGGCGCCGTCTTACGCGACGGCCGCACCGAATGGACCTCCACCGGACGCATCTCGCCGACCATCTCACCGATCTTCACGTTGTCGGCTGCGTTCTCGAAACCAAGCGAAGACAGCAGCGCCGCGCGCTTCGGATCGGATATCCATTTCCAGACCTTGAAACGGTTCCGCTCTGAGGTCTCATATGCATTCCGACGGACCGAATTCAGATTCCAATCGAGGTCCAAAGACTTAACGAGAGCCGCGAAATCGCGCGCCATTTCATCATCGATGGCTGGCGGTCTCCTCCACACCAGGCTATCCTCGGCTAGATGGGCGACGTCCTTCGGATAGATGCCGCGATCGCGAAAGGCGGAGATGAAGGCAACGCGGTAGCCGCGGGTGTCTTCGCGTACCAGATCACGATCGCCTGTGATCAATGCTCGCAGGTATTCGCCAAACGTCAGATCGGTCGGCGGACAATAGTCCAATGCGCGGATGCAGATGTTGAGAACCTGGTCCGCAACCGTGGACGCCTCGGCGGCCAGTCTCAATGCCAAATCGTGCGAGATCTCGCCTTGCGGCAACACGCCTGTGCCATTGGTCGCCAGCCTCACAAGGTCTGCGCTCCGTCCCCGATAGATTGTTTCGAACGCCGCAAACACAGCGGAGACCAACACCGAGCCCAAAAGGTGCGGATCGGCGGTGGCCTTCTGCGTGTCATAATCCTTCTTGCTGGGTTTGATGGCTTGCCACTTCCCCTTCACGTTCTTGCCGATCGCGCTCCGTAGTGGCCCGTGCATCCCGCTGGCCTGTCCGAACTGCACAGCGAGCTGTCCCAGCAGACTTTCTTGGCCGAGGTCGCCGTGTGTGTGCTTGATCTGTTGGAGGAGCGCTTCCGGGATCGTGAAGTGCTGAAATAGCGCCACGATATCCGCAAATGCCTCGTGGAACGCGAGCATATCCGGGTTGGTCGCCTCCTGGTATCTGGGATGGAGACCGTCGAGCAGTGCGTGGGTCGTCTCGTGTGCGATGATGTCATGCGAGACTGAGCAGAAGACCTGCGATCCTGGCAGGGATGTGCCGACATCGCCGTCTTGCGCGGTGAAATAGCCGAACAGAAGCGCCATGCGGGCGCTGCTGTAGTAGGCGTTGTTCTCCCTCAACGCGTGGGGATAGACACGTAGGCGCTGCACGAATTTGCGGTCGACCGCGTTCCCGTCCGGCCCCCGTACCATCCGTGGCGCCCAGAGCGCTCTTCGCCCGAGTGCGCGCTCGAACCGCGTGATGGTTCGCATCGCTACCGCATAGGTCATCTGCTGGTGAAATTGAGGGTTCGCCTCCGATGGGGCATGTCCGTTCATCGCGAGAAGATGGGGATGATTGAGATCCACCGGAGCGTAGCAACATTTGCTTGCCGGATCGACGTCCACCACCTCGAGATATTCTCCGGTCGGACCTTCGGTCAGATCGGTTTCCCAGGGAACTGATACCGTTGCTTCATTGATGCCGAACATCTGAGGATCGGTCTGCAGAGTCGGGTCGTAGGCGAAGACGCGCAGCTTCCGGACCGGAGGAACCGGCAATGGAGGTTCGAGCGCAAGCTGAATGTTGAGCTGATCCATTGGCGTCATCGCGGCGGAATGCGTGGTCGCCGGCGCCTTTGCGCTCGCCGCCGCAATTGGCGCATTCATCAACGCCTTCTTTAACGTCTCCGAAGCGAGCGGGCTTGCCAGTATCTCAGCCACCACGGCACCGAGCGCGGCCCGCGCCGGTCGGTCCGCCAATTTGGAATCAAGGCCGGTCTTCTGCAGGACCTGGCAGAGTTCAAGGTCCAACATCGGTTGCTTCAGCGGTCCTGCGGCCGCCAGTCCGAACACGAGGTGGGCCATGGAAAAGCTGGCATCGTCTTCGGGCTGCTTCTCCATGTGGCCATGCGGTATCCAGGTAGACGCGTCCTTTGCGCGTAATCTTCCGGCCCCGAGATATTTCGCACGGGTCCGGTCGTGAGCTGCGGATTCGAATAGCGCATTGCGGATCAGTTCGACCCTTTGCCACGGCTCCGCTACTCCTTCGTAGAGACGCCGATTTACCTGGATCCAGGTCGCCGCTGCGGCGGCGATCTGAGGCGTTGCGGCGGACGTGCCTGCTCCATCGAAATCGACGATGCTCGGTTCTCCGAATCTGGCCCAGGGAACATTGGGTGTGTAGGCGGCTAAGGCTCCTGCCATCTTGCTGTCCGGGCCGTAATCACCCGCCATCAACGACGCCGCCAGATCGGCGTAGGGGGCCCCATCCGCCATGACGCCGCAAGCGGCAACCACCCGATTGAATCGCGCCGGATAGACTATGAGATGGGTCGGGAAATTGCCGTAGTTGTTGCCGGCGGCCGTCACCACGAAGACGCCAGCATCATAAAGGGCATTCACAGCTTCTGCCCAGGCCTGCGACGGCACGCCTCCCATGCTCATCGTGACGACATGAACGAACGTCGATGGCGTCCTGCACAGGCCGTGGACATGATCGAACGCTTGCGCAATCGCGCTGTTGCGGAACAGAATCACGCGGTTCGCCACTCGAATGGGAATGATCTCCGCGTTCGGCGCACAGCCGAACGGCCTCACGCCTGATCCGCCTCCTCCCGCAAGAATGCTAATCGTACCGGTGCCGTGGCTGAAATTATTGAACAGACCCGATGAGCGGTCCCTTGCATCGTCGGGGAGGTCAGGGTCGACGAAATTCTTCTGGCCTCGGATGAACTTCGGGCAGGTCGCGTGGTCCGGATCAAAGCCGGTATCGAGGTGAGCAATCCGGATCCTATGGCCGTCGCCCGGATCGGATTGCCCCAATGCGGAAAACTGGCCGTGATCGCGATCCGCAAACCAGTAATTGTCGGCTTCGCGCGGGTAATGCGGATCTTGATCGTTCGGTGCACCCGTGCGCAGTGCAAGCGTCTCCTCGACCAATGGCGGTTTGCCAATCGGCCATTGCTGCTCCAAATCCGGCTCGGCAAATCGGATTCCACCCGCCGCGAGCGCCTGCCCTTTCGCGACCAGTTCATGACACGCATCCCAGGCCGCGGCTGCGTCCGCATGAGGAGCATCCGCCTCGACGATGAGCCAGTTGGCGGGTGTCGCGGCTCCAAGCCCCGCCCCCCTGCCGATGCTTTGAAAAAGCGGTTTCGCCGTCACTTCAACGGCGGGTCCCGTAGCCAGAGCGATCGGCGCTGTCGGCGAGCCTGCCGCCTTCACCAGAAACCGCATTTTGCCGCTTGCATCGCTCATCATCGATCCCGAGCTGCAGGGCTCCGCCAAGGGCGGAGACCGCTCACGAGCACAACGAAATCAGCAGTTGAGCCGGCTGACTACTGGGCGCCTCCCTAGGTGAGCGCGCCGAACCGCGTCACAGCCTCGCTCAGAAAAACCACTCGGCGTGACGAGCGCCGCCGTAGAAGGCCGGTGCAAGGGCCGCCCCGCTCCTTCCCAATGCTTGCTTCGCGTTTCGCGTACAGCCTCGGACCCGTAACGTAGACGTTCCATCCCTGTTTCTCGGTGTGGAATTTGAGATGCCAGCGAAAGGGGTCACGGGCACCAACGGCAATCCAGATTTCGTCCATCTTTAGAGCCTTGGAATAGTCCAGCCTGTCAGGATCAGCGGACCCAGGTGAGCCGGCCTCAAACCAAATGCGTTGCCGCGGTGCACGATACCGACCTCCGGTCCCGGCCGAGGCACGTGAGCTGATAACCATTCGATATCAAAGAGACGCCGTGAACTGCATCGCCCAATGTCGTGCGTCGACGTTTTCCTCCTCTCCTTCAGAGATTCCTTGGCGTACCGTTCGACTGCATGCGGCTTTGGCATTGTCAGGGCTCGCAGCAACATCAGCCAGCCGCCCTTTATTCGCGAAAAACTCATCCGGTCACGCCGATCCACACTGCGGCTCTTCGAGCCACATGCCCAGGCCACATTCTGGACAATCAAGCCGCTCCAACGAGTCCTCACGGCTGAGCGAGATTGCGGGGCGGTGGCCCGGCGCCGCCGGCGTCGTGACAGCACTCACCACTGTGATTGGCCTCCGCGGTGTGCATCGCGCACCACTATTTGACCAAGGCCATGTCGCCCCCTTTTTAAGAACGCTCCCTAGTCGCCCTTCTTTGCTTGATCCGGAAGCTCGAACAGCACACCTACGACCTCTAACAGGTCAGTCAATCTCGGCAGGCCATGCGCGCCATCCAAACTGAGCAATTGCGCAGCCGTCGTTCCATCCGGATTCAAGCTTTCCAATACAACGAGACTGCCGTGAACACGCAACCGCTTAAAATACCGTTCGCCGGTCTCGTCCACCGCCACAACAAGCCGGCCTTCGAGCCGCTTCAATGTGTCGGGGCCAAACGTGGCAGGGTGAGTGGCAAGAAACTGCCCGTCCAGCGCGATCGGCTCAGCACTTCTACCCTGTACCTGGAATAGGCGCGCATTTGATAATGTCTTTTCTACCAGAGCCAAATCGTTCACCGCCACAACCTCCTGACTGGCGATGTTGGGCGGCGGTGATGCAATATGGGAGACAAACAGTGTTCCGACGATCTTTTTCTGCTGCACCTTCTCCTTGGGTGCGATCAGGGGCTGCGCGAGTTGATGAGGTTCGAGTGTTTGCGCCGTCAAAACAACCATCGTCGGGTGAAGATCAGTTTCGCTATGACGGCGGGCCAATAACTCATCGCCAAAGGTTGCAACGACCAAGCTGTGTTTGGTGACGGGAGCAAAGTTCGAAACGATTACGAAGTCACCAATGCCTGCGACCGGATCGAGGGTACCGGCAGCCAGCTGATAGACATCGTGGTTGAAGAGTTTGACCGGTTCGCCTGATTGCCACTCGCTGAGCGCGACAATTCCATCGCCCGCTTTGCCGTCCGACTTGGCGGCCGCCGCCACGCCCGTCTTCATCAGCGTAAGCGCCTTCAGGGTGTCTCTGTGACCGGTCGGGAATGCAATAACGTTGTCCTGCCATGAGAACATTCGCGGCTCGCCAGAAAACGCCTCGAACTGAGCGCACACATGAAATGCCTGGTGCAACTTCGGCCGGAGCTTACTATCCCAAAACTTCTTGATATCGACTGCCTGCGCGACTCCCAGGGTTTCGTTATCCTTGTGATGAGGATCGTTGATTATGTTCATTTCTTTGCCGCCGCCACCAACCAGCAGGTCGACGAGCTCTTTGAACGTCTGTCGGTTGAATGGCGCCACGTGCGCTTCGCGCAAGCGCTTCAATTCGTTCCGCAACGCATCAAGGCTCATATCCGCGATTTCCGGACTTTCCGCCCGCATCATGCACTTCAGCAAATCTTCAGCGTAGACCCTTATGGCGCCGATGAACTGACGAGCCATACTATCATCGTTATTGGCTTCGGCTTGGTAGTACCAACGGTCGACGTTGGTACCGTTGACTATCGTAGCGACGGGCGAGGCCTTGTTGAGCGGCGCGACCAAGCCTTGCTGCCCGCTCAGGCGATGTTCGTCAACGACGAATTGGAAGAACTGGCGTTCATGCGTCGTCATGATCAGTTGCATTCCGAGAGGATTTTCCGCACCTGCGTTGGCAAGACGAGCGATCTCTTGCGCCCATTTTCGCTTGTTGCGAGGGTCAAAAGTCACTTGAGGGTCATCCAAAAGCACAAGCGGCATCGGATTGGAGCCTGCTGTCTCGATCGTTTCTTCGCGCAACGCAAAAACGAATGCCCACATAATTGCACGGAGCCAAGACGTGTTGGCGACCAATAACGCATTGATTTGAAGACCGGGTTCGAAGCTGCCTTCCACATTGATAGCTTTGCGCCCCAGCGCTGCGTCTTGAAACAGAAAACGCTCTTTCAGACGGATTTTGCCGAGGACTGACCGGATGCGGCCAGAAAGTGTCGTTATCGATCTCGCAGTTTCTGCAACGACGAGGTGCTTCAGATCCTTGAGAGGCTCTAACGCCTCAATGATCGCTTCGCGAACACGCTGATGTTTTTGGACGGTCTCCCACTTTTCTGCCGCTTCCGCGGCTGTCTGCAAGCTGACTGCGAGATCATCTAACGGTTCGGCCTTCTCGATTGCTTGCTCAAGGATGTGCAGCTGGCCTACGATGGACCTAAGAGGCGGCGGATCGTCTTTTTCCGCCGTCTTGCCGATAAGTTGTGCCCAAGCGTTTCGAAAAGCGCTTGCATTGTCTTCCCACCAAATAGCGAGGTCAGAGACGACCTGAAGCGAGTGAACAGTTTGCCGAAGGGCGGTCACCGACTGGGACGTATCCGGCACGAGCCCTTCTATGTCTGACGCGAAGAAATCCGGAAGGGCAGCGACCTGTTCATCGACAATCTCGTTCGTCAGTTTTGCAATGCCGGTCAGAACGTCGCTGAATGCGTCATTCGTGGCGAAGCGCAGCCGCGCGGCATCAGAATACGCGTTTTTGGGAACCATCACCCGGAGCAGGTCGAAATGCTTTCGTATCGCGGGCGTGAGCAGCGCTCTCAGTTCCCGATCAATGGCGCCGCAGGCATCGTCGATCTTGCGCTCCGCCACTGACGCATGCGCCCGCAACTCCGCAAGTTGAGCAGCAAGATTCTTTTGCTGCTCGCTTGCAAGCTGCCCCTCGCAAAGCGGACAAATCGCAAGCGCGTCATCTTCCGGCTCAACGAAGTATTGTGCCGCCAGTGCCTTAAGTCTCAACCTCGCGTCTTCGCGCTGTCGCTCATGCCAATGCACGGCTTCTGCGAGTTTCTTTTTTGCTTCTTCTATAGCCGCAGGAATTGACCTGAACTTCTCATCCTTCAGGGCTTCTCTCAAAGACACCCAGGCTTCAAATTGTATAATTCCATCAACGCCGAGTTTCGTGATGGCGCGAGCGCTCTCTACAGCTTGCTTTACCCGCGCTCGAACGGCGGCAACGCTGGTGTCCAGGTTATCCGAGATCTCGCTCTTGAGGGTTGCGATGTGTTCGGCAGCCTGAGCAGCAGCTGTCTTCGCAGCCTCAAGAAGGGATTTATGATGATCCTGCTCGCCGAGCGTCCGCAACCTGGAGAGGTCCATCGCCAGGGCCTTGGCATGGATTTCTGCCTTTCCGATGCTCGTGGTGAACGAGCCTATGATCGCATCAATGCCTTGATCTTTTGCATATTTGTAAAAGCGCTGGGACTTATTACCGAATTTTGCCGCGCCGTCGGCGATATCCCCAAGTTGATCGAGGCCTGTGAGAAGCTTTACGGCCTCGTAGAGCGATTGGCTTTTGTCGCCGAAACCTATCCGAGGGATTCGCGCGGGCATCAGGAGCCCGGTCTCAAGCAGCTGGGGAATCGTCGTCAGCCGCGCGTCGACTGATACGCCAATCGAGGCCGGCCCCTCTTTAGGCGACTTGAGTTCACGTTCCGCCAGCGCTTTCTCATTTTTCTCGTTCTCGAAGGTGAGCCGTACCCAAGCAATGGCCTCCTTCGCGAGCTCTGCAACCGTTTTGGGGTAAGAAACAATGGAGGGCCAGGAGCCGACCTCTTTTCCTCCAGGGCCGTTGACCGGTGATCGTTCTCCTAATTCATCGACAAGTCCATCCTGTTCACGAACGCGCTTTCCCGTCATCGCCCATAGGATGGCGTTGCTTAGAGACGTCTTCCCACATCCGTTTTGCCCCTCTAAACACCAGTTCTCACCGCCGACACTCATGTCGAAAGATGGACCGTCCCAAGTCGTCAGACCCGCGAAGTTCTTGGCTTCGATGCGAACTAGCCTCCAAACGCCACCAGCGTCGACATCCATTTTGGTTGCCGTCGATGATGCGGGATCATCGGTGGCTTCCCATGCGGCGATGAGGCCTGGAAAAAGCGCCTCGTTCGCCTCAGCGACTTTTGAAGGGCTTTGTTCGACGAGAAACTTTAAAAGCCGTCTTGCACCGGGCGTATTGAGCGTTAACGAACCCGCTTTGTGATTTTCGAACTTCGTCCAGGACAGAGGCGCGCCCTTGAGCAACTGGGCCGTTGCTTCGCTCAGCGATATCGGCATTTCGGTTCCGCGTCATGTTTAGAGGTCTGTGCCCACCTTCCGGCTTTTCTCAATCTCAAACCAGGCATGCGGGACTGTTCAAATAAATTGTGCAGCGGAAAACATGCACTTGGGATGACGCAGCGTCTGACCGCATAGAAGACATCCGCGCTCGTTTGCGGTGCATTAAGGATTTCTCGCAGGGCCTTCTGCGCCGGCGCGTGGATTCGAAATACCCTCAACTCCAGATCTTGCTCGTTTTCAGACATCGCTCCCGTCCTTCGCGGCTCGTGTAATTCGGCCCCAGGGTCGCTGGTCCACATCCGAAGGCAGGGTCGCTGGCCAACGACGGAATACCGAGCTGTCGATGTGGAGACAACGTTTCCGTAACTGAAGGCAAGCTGGGGAAACGCCTAGGATACCGGGACGTCATGGCTGCTAGAGTGGTGTATCTGTATCTACCAGGCCCCTCTCGATGCCGGCAGGAACCAGACAACCAGGCAATCCTCCTCCCTTCCGACGTCTACGGATCTATGCGTTCGATCCGTCGGCGTCGCTGGATATGCAGACCGCCGTGATTAACGAAGCGCGGGTGCAGCTTCCTTGGGAAGAGTTGGCTGAAGGCCCAAGCGGAGAATACGTCGAAGTCATCGACGTGGACCCGGCCAGCGGCGGCTTCTACCCGGCGGTGCAGCTCGATGAGGTGGCACTGCTGGTTCAGGACGGGCTTGCTCCTTCGGAGGGGAACCCTAAATTCCATCAGCAGATGGCTTACGCCGTCGCAATGATGACGATTCGGAATTTCGAACGCGCTCTTGGGCGAAAGGTGCTCTGGGCTCCTCGACCTTGGCGCTCGATCGGCAAAAGCGGCGAACGTTTTGTGGAGAAGCTTCGCATCTATCCTCACGCATTGCGCGAGGCAAACGCTTACTACAGCCCCTCCAAGGTCGCTTTGCTGTTCGGCTATTTTCGAGCTTCGACGCGAGACGCCGGCCGCAACCTTCCTGGTGGCGTCGTCTTCACCTGCCTCTCGCACGACGTGCTTGCCCACGAAACCGCCCACGCAATTCTCGATGGAATGCATCGACGGTTCATCGAAGCGAGCAACATTGATTCGCTGGCCTTCCATGAGGCGTTTGCTGACATCGTCGCATTGTTTCAGCACTTCACCTTGCCCGAATCCGTTCGACATCAGATTTCGCACTTGCGCGGCGACCTTGGCCAACGCTCGCTTCTGAGTGGGCTCGCGCGACAGTTTGGCGAAGCGATCGGGCGACACCATGCGCTCCGGGATGCGATCGACGAGGTGGATCCTGTCACCAATCTACCTGATCCAACGGCGCTCGATCGCACGACCGAACCTCACGAGAGGGGCGCTATTTTAGTGGCGGCTGTGTTCGACGCCTTCGTATCGATCTACAAGTCCCGCGTCGCTGATTTGCTCAGATTGACAACCGGCAACGCAGATCGGTTTCCTTCTTCCGACCTCCATCCCGATTTGGTCGGTCGGCTGACCGTCGAGGCCACGAAGTCGGCGGGGCATGTCCTGCGAATGTGTATCCGTGCGTTGGATTATCTTCCGCCTGTCGACGTCACTTTCGGCGACTACCTGCGCGCTATCATCACGGCCGACGCCGATCTAGTTGCTGACGACGTACGCGGATATCGGCTCGCCTTCATCGAGGCATTTCGCCGCCGCGGCATCTACCCTAAGGACATAAGGTCTTTGTCGGTTGAGAACCTGATCTGGGAGCCTCCCGAGGCGCCCATCAGCATTGGCTGGCTAACCAAGCAAGACTTTTCATATCGCGGGAAGCGGCGCGACATATTCCGGACAGAGGAGCTCAGGAAAAGGAATCTGGCGAACTGGCTCGTTTCGAATGCGGAGATATCGCATGAGGCAATCAGAGCCATGGGACTGTGGCTCCGGTCCAACGCGAAGGTTACGATCCGGCGCTCCAGAGAGTTGAAAGGACCGCGTTTCGAGGTCCAGTCCGTGCGTGTTGCCAATCGCGTGGGTCCCGATGGACAGCTTGAGCCCCAGATCATCATCGAGATAACCCAGGAACGCAGAGGCTATCGCACCGCGGAGCTCCAACAAGAGGTCGAGCGACAGGGGCGGATCCCGGGTGTGAGGGCGGACTTCACCTTTCGCGGCGGTGCCACGCTCATCGTCGATCTTCGGACACGCCAGGTCCGCTGCTGCATCGTCAAGGATATCGATAGCGATGCCCGGCTCGAGGCTCAACGAGCGTTTCAGTTCGGCGCACAGAGCGAATCGCTTGGCGCCACCTATTACGACGCCGCGGGCCGCCGCGAGCCCTTCGCTTTTCTCCACAGAATGCTGTGAGCACGATATGCGTGATCAAAATGTGCAATCATCGGCAGGGAATGTTGCAATTCGGATGTATCGCGACATCCTCGGAGACTGTTTCCTGTTGCGGCTCCCCCAAACTGAGGGTGCGTTCCATATCCTGATTGATTGCGGAATTCTGCAGGGAATGCCCGACGCCGCATCCCGGGCAAAGCGCATCATGAGCGACATCCGCAAACAAACCAATAGAATAGACGTTTTGATTGTCACCCACGAACACTGGGATCATCTATCTGGCTTCGAGCAGGCCGCAGAGGAGTTTGCATCGATTTCGGTGGGACAGCTTTGGCTCGCGTGGACCGAGGATCGTCGGGACGAACAAGCTCGACGCCTCCGCGAGGGGCGTGAGCAGGCTATGCGGGTGATCGATCGTAGCTTCAGCGCTCTCACAGCCCTCCTCGCCCCTGAATTCGATCCCGATGCTGCAGAGGAGGAAGAGTCTGAGCCCTCTTCTGCTTCGATGCCGCTGGATGGCCTCACGGGACTGATGGCGTTCGTCGGAGCTGACCAACCGGGTTACATGCTGCCTGCGGCAGAACGCACAACGTCGATCCTGGACCGATTGCGTGCCAAGGCCGAGACCGTAAAGTTTCTCTCCCCCGGCGGCGCCGTCATCCGCCCAATGGATAGTGACCAGCTTTCGGTTTATGTGCTGGGTCCACCACGCGATGAAAAGATGCTGAAGCGGAGTCGTCCCAGTAAACGGGGACGGGAAGTTTACGAGCTCGCCGGAGATGGTCCCGAGGTGGATATGTTCCTGGTGGCGGCGCTATCGCCGGTGGCGGGCGTCGACATGGCCCAATCAAAGCTTGGTATGCCGTTCGCAACGCGCGAACTTATCGCAAACGATGCGGTTGGTGCTCGAGCTGAAGGAATTCGTACATCTCGAGCGAAATACAACGATCCCGACGCGGAATGGCGACGTATTGATACGGACTGGCTGGGCGCCGCCGAAACCCTAGCCTTAAGACTCGATTCGGACACCAACAACACCAGTCTTGCCTTAGCCTTCGAACTTCGGGGCGGGAAGGTGCTGCTTTTCCCTGGTGACGCGCAGGTCGGTAGTTGGATGTCGTGGGGAGACTACGTGTGGCCTCCAGAGGCCGAACAGAGCGATCCAGGACGCGTGACCGCCGAAAAACTTCTCGCCCGAACAGTCGTTTACAAAGTAGGCCATCACGGCAGCCATAATGCCACGCTGCGTGAGCGCGGATTGGAGTTGATGAATCATCCCGGACTGGTCGCTTTTGTGCCGGTCGACGAGCGCTTCGCGCGGGACGTAAAGAAGTGGAATATGCCTTTTCCCTCATTGAACAAGCGACTTGAGCAAAAGACCGGCGGCCGCGTGATTCGTGGTGACAGGGATAGGGACTTTCTCGTCACGGAGGCTCGCCACCGATCAGGGAAGGCTGGAGAATTGTCGAGATCAGACTGGGACAGCTTCCTCGATGACGTTTTCGACATCGAAGATGAGGAGGGAAAGGTGGCGATCGAATATCGTCTGCGCATCTAACTTCGCCGACGGCCAAGGGAAGCCAACTCAACAACGCCGTTCCCGCCTGGCGCAAGCGGTAGCTGCGATCCGATCCGCCCCTTGGCGAGCAACCATGCCCGCCTGCCGCCTGCGGGCCTTAACTCAATCGAACAGATGCGATGCCTCCAAACAACCGCAAGTCGTCCGAGTTCGGGCGACGAAGCGGGACCTGGACGTTGCGGCCACTGGGGCATTCCCTAGGTTGTTCGAAGCGCGTTGTCTGGCCACAGATGAAGACAAAAGGGAAGGGATTCGCAGCCTTCGGCGGTGATCATGCTGCTGGGCACTCACGAAGGACGGAGAACATTCGTGCTCGATATGAAGATTCGTCTTGGCGGAAATTCGCTTGCCGTGCGCGTTCACCGAGGCAAGGGACCGGCCGTCCTGCTGATACACGGCAACTCCTCTTGCAAGGAAATCTTCCTTCACCAGGAAGCCTACCTGACGAGGCGCGGGCATACCGTCATCATCCCTGACCTCCCCGGCCATGGCAGCTCTTCGGATGCCGTCGCAGCCACGAGGACTTACAGCTTCCCGGGCTATGCCGCGGCTCTGAAGGGAGTGATGGACCACCTCGATATATCCAGCTTCCACGTGATCGGTTGGTCACTCGGCGGCCACATCGGCATCGAGATGTGGTCCCGCATGAGCGCCGTCCGCTCGCTTCTGATTTCGGGAACCCCGCCGATTCGGTTGAGTCCCGCCGGCGTCGCTGACGGCTTTCTCTCATCAAAGGTGATGGACCTCGCGGGCAAGCGCGATTTTACGCCTGCAGACGTCACGGCCTATGGTTCGGCCATGCTTGGCAAGCCCCTCGATCGACGTAGCCGCCTTGCGGCGATGATCGAGCGAACGGACGGCAGAGCCCGCTACTGGATGGTCCGCAATGGTCTGGCCGGACGGGGGCGGGACGAGATCGCGTCCGTCGCCAGATGCGCCAAGCCGCTGGCGATTATCCAAGGACGGCGCGATGTCTTCGTACGTATCGAACATATCCGTAAACTTACCTATAGACACCTCTGGTTGCGCAGACCAATATTGATGGAGGCTGGGCATGCGGCGCATTGGGAAAGCCCCGATGCATTCAATAGATGGATGGGAAGGTTTTTGAAATATGTAGACTAATTGCCGGGGAGCATGGGCGTTTAAGGGGGATGCCATATGGTCGCCAATGTAGATGATTTCATTGACGCTACTTTTCCGATTGTTTCAGACACCGAACTGCTCGACCTGTTTCTGAAAGCCGTCGAAGCGGAGGGCTATCAGAATGCCGTGTTCGCGAAAGCACGAAACAACCGTTTGCAGTCGATCCCTTGGGACCGCTTCCCGACGGGATATCTAGACACGTACAGGATACACGAATGGGATCGGATCGATCCGGTCGTGCAACAGATCCAGCATGCCAGACGTCCGTTCAGTTGGGACGATCTTTGCGCCCGGACAAATTTGGACCGCAAGCAGAAGATCTTCTTGCAGGAATGCAAGGAGCTCGGCGTCCATTCGGGCGTCACGATCCCGCTGCACGGACCGGGTGGAGATGTCGATCTGATCAGTCTTAGCTTGAGGGACCAGCGCAAGCCGAATCCAGATACGTTCGGACGAATTTATGGCGTGGCCGTGCAGTATCGACTCAAACTGGGAGAGTTGCAGGCAAAACCCGAGCCGCGCGCGCTGCACCTGACCGGACGAGAAGTCGAGTGCTTACGCTGGTGCAAGGAGGGAAAGACGAACTGGGAGATTGGCGAGATCATCGCGACTTCCGAAAAGACCGTCGAATTTCACCTGTCGAATGCGATCAGAAAATTGGGCGCCTGCAACCGTATCACGGCTGTCGTGATGGCGATTCAGAACGGAGTCATCTCGCTGTAGGCTCAGGCGGCCAACTCGGGCCGATTGGCTTCCTCGACCGCTACGGCCTCGACGGCGGCGACCAGTCGAGCCAAGCCCTCTCGGAAAAGAGAAAGATCGATATTCAAGGGTGCCAGGATTTTGACGACCTCGTCACGAGGTCCGCAGACCTCGAGCAGAAGACGTCGTTTGAACGCCTCATGTGAGATGGCCTGAGCAAGCTCAGGGGAAGAGCACTCGAATCCGGCCATCATAGCAAGGCCCTTCTTGCGCGTGATGATGCGCGGAAATCGAGCGCATAAGTCCGCCAGCGATTGATCGAGCATCCTCGAGCGGACGGCGATTCCGGCCACAAAGTCCGAATCCGACCACAGATCGATCGCCGCCCGCGCCGTGACGAATGCCAAGCTGTTGCCCCGGAACGTCCCGTTGTGTTCGCCAGGACGCCACGTGTCGATCGAGGGATCGATTAACAGCAGTGACATCGGCAAGCCACAGCCGCTAATGGACTTTGCAAGGCATACCATATCAGGTGCTATCGCAGCATCTTCGAAGCTGAAAAAACGGCCCGTGCGTCCGCAGCCGGCCTGTATGTCGTCGACGATCAGCATCGCCCCGATACGGGTGGCGACGTCGCGCAGGCGACGAAGCCAATCGCTCGATGCGACGTTCAATCCGCCCTCTCCCTGGACCGTCTCCACGATGATGGCGGCAACAGGATCTATTCCTCCGGACGGATCTTCGGCCATCGCCGCGAACCTTTCCAGGTCCGATTGGCCTGCCCCGTGATAGCCGTCGAAGGGAAGCCGCACCACGCCGTCCAGGCATCCCTGCAGACCCTCTCGCGCTCGGTTCGATCCGGTCGCCGATAGTGCTCCTAACGACATTCCGTGGAACGCGTTCGTGAAGGCGACGATGTTCGTTCGCCCGGTATGTTTGCGCGCCAATTTGAGAGCCGCCTCCACGGCATTGGCGCCCGTCGGACCGGTGAACTGCATGCGGTAGTTCAGGCCACGCGGCGACAACACAACATCGCGAAATGCGCGAATGAATGCCAATTTCGCGCCTGTATGAAGATCGAGCGCGCAGCCGATACCATCAGCGTGGAGATAGTCGAGCAAAGCCGATTTGATCTTCGGTTGGTTATGGCCATAGTTCAGAGACCCGCATCCTGCCAGGAAGTCGATGAATTCCATTCCTTGCGCATCCCAGACGAGCGATCCCTTCGCCGTCACGAATAGATTCGGGATCTGGCGACAATAGTAGCGGACCTCGGACTCCGAGTACGCGAAATCAGCGAGATGGTTCATTTTCCAGCCTTTCTGACTGTCGCCTCATCTTCTTGGCAGAGCTCATCCGCTGGGACGGCCGCGCTCCCGACACCGTCTTGCTTGGTTTCTTTCATCAGACTGCGACGCACGGCGCGGAGGTCTTCTGCGATTTTGGATAGACCGGTCCGATCGGCCACCGAACTCAAATACGTCACGGCGTCGGCCATCCTCCTCGCAACCTTGGCCGGAGCCGAATCGTCCTCTGGATTCTCCAATGTCATGCAGCTCTCCGGAACGGTGTAGGCGGATGTTCCTTCAAAACGGAGCCAGGGATGGCGTACTTCCGGCAAAAATACACCGGTCGAATGTGGGCGGTGGGAACGAAGAAGGCGCGTTCGACCTCGCCTTCGATGAGCGCTTCGTCGCCGAGCCACTCGATCCCTTCCCTGATGAAATGGGACAACAGATGCTGGCGCGTCACGCCGACCATGCCCGCGAAGCCGTTTGCTTGAAAGAATTCAGCTATCGCACTCAACAGCTCGGGAAACACCGTCCTGCGTACCTCGGGTGCCAGTGTCCGATCAACGCAAACCCTTGTCACCTCCCAAATCTCGGAGCTGTTGGGCAAGGCACCTGACTTCACCAGAAAAGGCCAGTAACGTGCCAGCATGTAAGGTCGATTGGTGACAAGCAACCTCGCCATGCCGCGGACCCGCCGCTCCCCGTCTCTCCAGACCAGGTAAAGAGCTGACGGCGTGTCGAATTCATCGAATTCGAGCTCGTCGAACGAGGAATGATCCAATCCGCGCTGTTTTACGAAGACATCGTATCTGAGCCTTGCCTGTGAAGCCAAGGCATCCTGGTAGAGATGGGCCGTCGCAAGCGAAAATGCCTCGATCATCGGTCTTTCGATCCTTCCGGCACCGGAAGGAAAACACCAGACCTCGATTCGACCTACTCGGAAGGTTCCTAGGTTCACGCGAAGCAAAGACCCTGTTCTGAGCCCACGGTCACATCAAGAGGCCTGCCTCCGACGTCGGTCTCGGTTTTTAAGCCATCCATTGTTTGACGCCGGACGGCTTTGCGGCGGTCGCCGACGTTTCGCAGACAAGGTCCGGGCTGCCGACACCAACCTGGTTCGAGCAACAACGATGACCGATGAGGTGATGAACCTTCGCGGGCCTAGCAAGGCATATGGCTTCATCACGTCGTTGAACGGTGCGCTGGTGACCCTGCCGCAGGGCACAAGTGTGTTACCCTGGGGTGGGTGATAACCTAATGATGACGGTAAACTGTCCGGAGCGTGTTCGCCGGTTGCTCCGTTTATCTGGATGCTGTTCGGGACGAGGGAATGCCCCGCGAACTGCCTTTGAAGCAAAGTCAGGCGGTGATGCTGCCGCTTGTGGCGGCATGCCAACTCCGCTGATGAGATCAACAGCTGCCGCAGCAGCGCGCGAATTCGACCGCAAGGAGCGTCAATCTTGTAAAAACGAGGATCCGTCGCTGGCTCTTCGTGACAAATTGCGCCAGCCGCGAGCCGTCGGCCTGGGGCGGGTAAGGCCTTGCAAACGCGCGGCGACATCACCCGGATCCCCCCCGGATCGCCTTCGTCATAAGGGCCATTAGCCATCAACAAAAAACATCAATCAAAGTCAACTGAATTTTTTCGTTTGACTAATTTTTTTCATAAATCGATAGTGCTCGAAGATCGATATCCCCATTCCTCGTCAATCAGCTTTTGCAGCCATCATGACCGTGCGTGAAACCATAAGGCGTGAAAGCGCGAATCTAACCGCCAGCGAGCGTAAGATCTCGAACGCAGTGCTCGCGGACTATCCATTCGGCGCTCTTCAAACCATCCAGGAACTGGCCGAGCGTACAGGCGTCAGTGCGCCCTCGATTACACGTTTCGTCACGAAGATAGGCTTCGCCGGCTATCAGGAGTTTCAGCGCCAATTGATAGCAGAATTGCGGGAAAGCCGACGCTCGCCGCTGGAGCTCAAGGCCACTGAAAAGCTCGGCAACCGTCGCGCTTTTCTGGCCGACTATGCGCGGCGGGCTTCCGAACGGATACATGAGATGAGCGCAAGCGTTCCGCAGGAACAATTCGATCGGATCCGAGAGCTCATCGCCGATCCTGCCCGAGCAGTTTTCGTGCTCGGCGGCCGCGTCAGTGACAGCATAGCTAGTTTCCTCTCCGTGCACCTCAAGCAGATTCGACCGAAGGTCTATCATCTTCCACCCAATCCAGAGCACTGGCCGGACCAGCTGCTGGCGATTCGCAGGCAAGATGTCCTGGTCCTGTTCGACTTTCGCCGGTATCAGCCCGACTTGCAGACCCTCGCCGATATCGTCGCAAAAGAATGCCGACCGTCGATTGTGCTGATCACCGACAAGTGGATGTCGCCAATTGCCCGCCACAGCGACCATGTCGTTGCCCTGCCCATCGAAATTGAAACAGCGTGGGACACGCTCGTCTGCGCACTCACCCTCGTCGAAGCCTTGATCGTCAAAGTATCGGAATCGAACTGGTCTACGACGAAGAAGCGGCTAGAGGCCTGGGACAAGCTTCGCCTGGTGCCACCGGGTCAGCCTTCGGAGGAAAAAAATGATCGCTGAGGAAATGCTGATTGCATGCTGCACGGATCTTGCCGGCAAGCTTCGCGGCAAGGCGTTTCCCGTGACGCAGCTCGACAAGCGCGCAAAGCGGGGCATTGGCTGGACGCCGACCAACGTCCAAATCACGTGTTTCGACACGATCGCCGAAAGTCCGTTTGGCTCGCTTGGTGACCTCGTCCTCATTCCCGACGAAACTGCGAGGGTGCGCGTACAATTAAGCGACGATTTGCCGGCAGAGCATTTCGCGCTCGGTGACATCCGCCACACTGATGGTCGGCCTTGGGAGTTCTGTACCCGTTCGATCCTCAGGACTGCTCTCGATCGCCTCGATCGGGTTACGGGGCTGACGCTATTGGGGGCCTTCGAACACGAATTCCAGTTCCGGAATGACGATTGCCGCATTGGCGAGGCGTACAGCGTCAACGGCTTCCGTGTCGAGCGACGCCTAGCCGAAGCGGTTGTGGCAGCCATGCGCGCGGCAGGCCTGGAGCCGGACACATTCATGAAAGAGTTTGGCGCCAACCAATATGAAGTCACGATGGGGCCGTCGCGCGGGATCGCCATAGCTGATCAATCCACGATCTTACGCGAGCTTGTGCGCCAGGTTGCCTACGCTTCTGGAAAGGAGGTTACGTTCACCCCCATCCGGGACCCGGCCGGCGTGGGCAATGGCGTTCACATTCATCTCAGCTTCCTCAATAGCGATAAGCCTGCGACCTGGGATCCGACCGGCAAACATGAGCTTTCCAAGACTGCTGGCCAATTCGTTGCTGGTATCCTCAAGTATCTCCCAGCGATCATCGCGATCACAGCGCCTAGTGTCATATCTTATCTGCGGCTCACACCGCATCGCTGGAGCGCGGCCTTCAACAATCTCGGCTTCCGCGACCGCGAGGCGTCGGTCCGCATCTGCCCCGTTTCTGATTTGAGTGATATTTCCAAAGCAGCTCAGTTCAATTTTGAGTTCCGCGCGGCCGACGCCACGGCGAGCCCGCACTTGCAACTCGCCGCCATCGTACACGCCGGGGTCCAGGGCGTTGAAGAAGAACTGCCGACGCCTGACGCCACCACCGAGGACCTCTCGCTTCTTGATCCATCGGCCTTGGCGGCGCGCGGATTCTGCCGCCTGCCAACATCGTTGCCCGAAGCCCTTGATCGCTTGCTGGCGAATCGCACGGTAACCGAGTGGTTTCCTGCCGGATTCACTGAGACCTACGTAAAGCACAAGAAGGGGGAGATGGCGTTCCTTGAGGGGAAAACGCAACAGGAGATCTGCAAACTGTATGAGCAGGTCTACTGAGGTCCGGTCGACGACGGGCTGCTGCGCCCGAATACAAACGCCCGCATCAGCCATTTTGTCAGGCTGGATAGATATATCGCCGCTTTGCATGGGAGCACCCAGACGGGATCGCACGACGTGAAAGTTGCAGCCGTTGTGGGAGCTCGCCTGATGGCGCACTGGCCCTCACCATCGAGACCATCAGGCGATGACCGGGAGGATGCCAGGGCCGAAGCACCGCATAGCTTTCCATGGGGGCGGCCGGCCGGTCGTCAGTACCTGCTCGGTCAAGTCCGCCGCGCATGACGGCCGGGACGCTTCCGGAAACTCCTGTCTCCCACCGTACGGCTGGAATCGAGGCGAGGGCAAACGGTCGTTGAGTCGGTCCCGCAACACCTGTCCGAATCTTGCCGCTGCGAAATGCCGGGTGGCTTTCGGGTTAGGCCAAGGCGGTCTCGCCAAGCCTTCTTGACCTGGCGTGCCGCGCTCCATCCCTCATTCCATCGAACAGCTGGGAATACGGCCGTCTTTCCACTTCGAGCCTGATCGTTCCATGCATGGCATGACCTCAAATGAAGGGCGCCGGCGCAGCTGAAACGAGAGCAGCCAGTGCCAAACGCGGGCAGGAGTGCCGCGACAACGGGAGCCAGCCGTCCGCATTCCGATATCAAGGGTTACCAGGAGCTCGCGGCGCGCCAGGTGCTTTCTGTCCCAAAGGTGACCTTTGACGATCAGGAACCTGCCAATGTGTTGCACACGCGACAATCAACCGCAAATTTCCCACCAGTTTTCGTCAACATAGCTGGCCCAACTCATGCACTCGAGTGACGCAGTTCGATCCGTCATCGGGAGCGCCGCAGCGCCTTGAGCTGCTTTCAGCCAGGCCCACAAAGTTCAGGTGCCCGTTCCGGGAGGCAAACGGACATGCGCCCCGAATAAAACACGCAAGGAGACGTGACGCTCATGATGATTGAGACGGTTACAGGGGCGATCCCCGTCGCGAGCCTCGGGCGCACCCTGATGCATGAGCATTTGTTCATCGCCTTTCCAGGCGCCTGGTTCGATCCGCTCGCCAGATTTAGCCGCGCGGAATTGATTGCGGAGGCCGTCCGGCGGCTGGTGCAACTTCGTACTGAACATAAGGTACGCACGTTCGTCGACCCCTGTCCGATCGAGCTCGGGCGCGACGTCACCCTGATGAAGGAGGTTTCTGAAAAAGCCGGCATGCAGATCATTTGCACCACCGGCTTCTACTACGAGGAAAGGGGGCTGCCGTTCTACTGGCGCGCCCGCACCGAAGACGAGATTGCGGAGCTTTATATTCGGGAAATCACCCATGGGATCGGCGAGACGGGCGTGAAGGCGGGCGCTCTCAAGGTCTCGACGAGCGCGCCGGCCGTCACCGATCAGGAGAAGAAATTTCTGGCCGCGGCCTGTATCGCACAGAAGGCGACGGGTGTGCCGATTATTACCCATACCACAGACGGCTGCTGCGGGCCTGAACAGCAGCAGCTGTTCTCGGTCGGCGGCGTTGCCGCCCATCGATGCCTTATCGGCCATTGCTGCAGCAACGCCGATCAACTCTACCATCGGCGGATCGTGAATGCTGGCTCTTACATCGGGTTCGATCAAATCGGGGCGGACCACTTCCAGCGTGACGATGTTCGCGCCGACAATGTGGCGAAGCTCGTGCGCGATGGTTTTCGTGCGCAGATCATGATCAGCATGGATCGCCTCTGCGGTCACCTCGGCAAGCCGTCTGCGCGGCAGCTGAGTACCGACGAGATCGCCAGGATCGAAGAGTTGAAGTCACGAAGGCTTTGGCAAGAGCACACCTACATGTTCACCGACTTTATCCCCATGCTGCGCGCCCGCGGCGTCGCTGAAACGAACGTCATCTCGATCCTGGAAGACAATCCTAGGCGTTTCTTTGCCGGCGCGACTCTGCCGGGAAACGCAGCAAACTAGCGTGCGCGCCACACTGCATCAGGCAAGGAACGGGCGCATTTTCGGCGGCACTTCCGGGCTGGATGATTGCAGCCGCAACTGCGTCACATGCGCGCGGTCAAGTAACTTCAGCCAGGAGGCAGGCTACTTGATGAGGTGATCTGCCGCTGGCCATTGGAACGCGCTGGCTGGAGTTTTCGCCACCGAAATTCTGCGAAAGGCAGAAGTAAAGGACGACTAGCGTGAGGGCATTCATGCTGGAACAGGAGAAATGATGACTTGCTCTCGCAGAGTTCAGCCGCCGGTCGATCAGCAGAGGGCCTGATGCAAGAGGACGATGATGAACGACTGCCGAGATCTCGATTCCCAGGCCGCAGGCTGGAGTTTGACAGGATGGCCGGGTGCCCTCGAACAGCAGATCAGGGCATCTGTCATGGCCAGCTTTGCTAGGCGAGCGAATATCGCAGGTCGCACCCGTCCACCTTTCGATGCAGGGCGATCGTGGTTCCAGTGCCGTTCGTCTCATGGCGCTTCCTGACCACAATGAACCGATGATCCTCCCGAGGACGTTCATGGACCCGAAGGTCAACCCGATTGACGCCGACGTCATTCCTGCTCAGAGCCGCGCCGACTACCATCGGCGCTCGCTACTCAGCCTATGGCACAGAGCCATCCGACATCCTGCCACGCGCCACCAATTCCCAGTCGGAGCTGCACAACCAACGTTGGCCAACATCACGTTGGCTTGGGCAACGGTGGCTGTAAGGGACGTCTACGATCACTTTGAGCATCTGCATTCGGCTGGTCCGCCCGAGGCCGACCGACCATGCCGCGGTTCAGACATTATCCTTTCCGCAGGAGAGCCGAGGAAGCCGAGGACCCTCATCGGCACACATGAGGAGATGCTGTACAACGCCTGCTTCGATGGAAAGGCCTACTATCTTTCAGGCATCGACCGTGATGACAGGGTACTCTTGTTGGGGGCAAGCGGGACTTGTAACGCGGATTATTGCAATTCATACGCTTTGTCACGAACGGCATGCACGATCATACCCGTCAGGGACTATAAGAGCGGTCACGAGATCGCTAAAATCATGCGCGAGTTGCGCGCGACCGCAATCGTTGGGCCTCTGAGTGCTCTCCTTCCACTGCTGTCTTACTTGGAACTTAAGGATCTGACTTACGCTGGGATTAGGCACATTGTTAAAGGCGGGGAGCCCTTGTCTAAACAGCTTCGCGCGCGACTTGCGCAGCGATTCGGGGAAGATTTATCCTTCCATTCTGTACTTCAGACGCCGGATCATGGTGCGCTAGGTTTCCAATGCGCCTCGTGTGGACCGGGCGAGTACCACCTCCATGAAGGCCTTATCTACGCGGAGCTCCGTCCAAGGAACGATGAGGGCGCGACAGAACTCGTTGTTTCGAACCTGCATCGCTCCCGCACGCCAGTTGTCCGGCTTCGAACCGGCGATTACGCTGAATGGGCCGATCCAGAGGGAATGTGTTCGTGCGGGCTGACCTCCAGGAAAATACGAATTCTGGAGCGAATACGCGATTCTTCGGAAACCCGGGATGGCAATCCTCCGCCATAATTTGCGCCTCGCGCACTTGAGCGGCTAACTGCCGACATTCCGTCCTGCAGTAGTGTCGATTTTCCGAGCGCCGCGGGCAATCTTCGCCATCGAGCGCATCGCGATCGCAAGCGGTCGCCCTGGCCGGTAGTTGTTCAAACCGTGAGCGCTTATTGGCGGGTGCCGCTGCTCAGCAAGCAGCACCTATCTCCTCGATCAGTGCGTTTGTGTATACCTGGCGGCAATACCCTTCGATGACCCGCAAACTATGGTCGTGATGCTCCTGGCTGTAGCTGACGCAGGCATCTGGCACGAGTGTGACCAGGTAGCCGAGGTCGCAAGCGTCACGTACAGCCGATTCCACGCACTCGTCGGTAACCACCCCAGCCAACACCAGCTGCTTGACGCCAAGATTGCGCAGCAGGTAATCGATGTTGGTCGATACAAAGACGCTGGAAGACGACTTCGGCAGCACGATTTCGTCGTCGCCAGGCGCAAGCTCGTCAATGACCTTGCCATCCCATGAGCCTCTTGGGACGTTGAAACCCACGATCTTGTAATTCAGGCCACGATCACGACCATCCTTTGTGAGATTCTCGATGGTCGTGTAAAGTACTTCTATTTTTGCCGTCCGAAACGCCGCTTGCAAGCGCTGCATGTTGGGTATGGCAACGCTCTTCAAGCGATCGAAATAGTAGCCGTAGTTGCCGGCAATGTCTGCTTCGGGGACATCCTTGAACTCACCGCCATCACGACGCACGCAAAAGTTCTGGACGTCAATGAATAACAGCGCCGACTCCTTCGGATTGAGCGGCACCTCGCGTGTCGTCGGGATTTCGTTCGTTGGCATGCTCTTTCTCCCGCGCATCGATCCGACCATCGGCAATCACGGTCGCACTGTTTGTCATCCCTCAGGATCACCGATCAAATGATTTGCGAATTTCAAATAGCAGGCGCGGCAACCGGCACGCGTTCAGCATCGACGGGCAGGCACGACGGTTATGAGGCCAACATCTGCTCAGCTTCCTCCTGACCAACAACACGGCTCCTCAACTCTTCGCCAGTCAGCCAGATCAGCCAATCATCGTCGACAATTTGCTCTTCCACCAGCCGCAATATCGATCCGGCTTTCTCATGGTGTGCATATCCGTACTGCGAAACAACGCCCTTATCAATCAGCCAGCGCGCCACCAGTCCGCATACGAAATCAGGAGCCCACATGGCGAAAGACACACCGAATGCTATTCCCGCCATGATCCTGGGCATGCCCGATCCTCTGAAATCTCTGCGCACCCAACCATCGCCGTGATAAGCTACTCTTCCGGACATCGTCTTCGCACTTGGTGCTCGACAGGTACACGTGTCCTCGGGATGGGCATGTTTCGCCGGATCGGCGTAGAATGCCTTCAAGGATTCAAGATGCTCTGCAAGGTTGCTGCGCGAAAGGTCATAAAGTCGGACAGCCTGTAAGACCGCAACTTCGTCGTTTTTGTCAGCGCCCACCATCCAAAATCCCTCGCCTGGTCTAATGGGCGAGCGGTCCGGCCGGAAATTCGGATATGTGGGCCCCTTCGTTTCAGTCGATCGCGTAATCGAGACATACTCGTGAAAGTCGACGCCCAACGAAAGCTTGATGCCTCTTTTGGCGGCGGCGGCGTCATAGCTGTGAATGAAGCGCGATACGTGCAGCAACTCAACTACACTCGTCATTGCTGCACCTTGCCCTGGTGTGATGCGTCGGGTCCGCAAGGACCGCTACAGCATGAGCGAGGATCGAGATACTATCGGGTCTGGTAGGGAAGATGAGGGGTCCGATATTCGATCAAGTGGCTTCGCTAGCCAGCAGCACCATCGCGCCGACAGGACAATCAGGGCCCAGGGCAACCACCGACGAGGTCATCGCCGGGCTGAAGACCAGACTCTCAGTGCGGTGCATCTTGTCCACCGCCCTGCTACGTATCAGATCAGAGTGTGCGGGCAGGCCTATCCGTCCGTTGTGCGGCGCGCTGATGAAGTTGGGTCGTGAATAGGCATCAAGCTCATCGTCTTCTTTCGCACTCCGGGCGATTCTGGTCCCATGTTGCGAGACCTGCGACAAGGTCCGCGCTTGCATGGAGATCCGGAGCAGCGGCGCTGGCCGCTCGCGCCGCGCGGCCGTAGCGCTGCACAAGCCGTGAGTTCGCGTGCGGCTATCGTTTTTGAGCGTTTGCACCTTTGAGATCGTCGGACATCACTGTGGCCGCTATCGATAGGGCCTCCATGATCTTCTCGAACAACAGGCCAGTGTCGCGTTTCGATTAAGTGCTAATGCTGCACATGAGGCCGGGATTTAGTCGCGCCATGCGTCTTACCCTTCCCTTCCGATTTGTCGCGAAGCCTTGATGTGACCGAGGCGTACCGCGAACTCGAGCGCGTGAGCGAACAGCTAAGCCACAATCCGATCTTTGAAGATCACGGCATCAGCTAACCACCAGCGCCGGTCGGCCATCCGGCGGCGCCGACCGCACCGGTCGGCCGCGCAAGCCTGCGCGCGTCGTGTCAGGCCATCGTCCGTTTTCGCCGTCCCATTGACCGCATTCTGCGGCTGGATCGAGCAGATCGGCCGCAATCCGGTCGTACGCTGGCTGCAAACCGGAAGGCCCCTTCAACGCCTGATCAACAGCTTCTCATACCTTCGCCCGGCCGTCTGCCTAGGACCTTCCCTAGTCGCTCACCGCGTCATGTAGGCGCAAGGTGTGCCGATGGACTCTCATGCGCTGAACGAACCGGGGGCAACACAATGGCGAAGCGGGAAAAGAAGGCCGCTAAGACGGCAGCGAAGAAGGGAGGCAAGAAGGCGGTCAAGAAGCTCTCGTCGTCTCGAGGCGGAAGAGCTGCAGTTCGCGCGGACAATCTGGTGCTCGAGAGCTTGGCCGCCGACTCGAACAGAGTGATCTTCGACCACATCATCGGAACGCACTGGCCGGATGATCGCAAACTCGACCCTCCGTTCGACAGGCTCGCGTTAGCCGGGCTTGCCGCCAATATCAAGGCGCACGGCGTTCTCGTACAGACCGCCCAGGTACAGTTGTGCGACGACGTCAAATGCGTTCTCGGCTTGATGAGAACGGCCAACCCTGGAGGCGGATAATGAAACGCGTTCTTCCGCTGCTCCTCCTGCTGTACTTCAGCGGCGCGTCGTGGGCTGCAGAACTTACGCCGGCCGAATTGCAGGCCCTGCACGACATCGCCCTCGACAAAGACAAGCTCGCCGCCGCCCGCAAACGTCTAACGCCGGCGGCGAGCGATGCGAGCCAGAAGAAGGGCAAGCCTGAGATGATCGCGGGCGCGCCGCCTCCGCGCATAGCTTATTCCGATGCGTTTTCCGAACTCGTCCGCAAGCAGGAAAGAGCCCCGGATACCCCGATAGCTGCCGCGAAGCCAGTCGAATTCAGTCCCTGCGCGGGTCTCAAGTTTCTCCTCAGGCAGGACTGGAAGGATATCGGGCTTCTCGAGTGTCCACAGTCGGTCGACAAGGCTACGGGCGCAGAAATCGCGTTTGCAAATGATCTGGCGAACCACAATCGGACGTGGTCAGTTAATGGCACTGCCGCACTCGTCTACAGTTCTCTGACCTCCGACCCACCTTTCTGGTGGATGCCCTATTACACGTCGTTTGCGAGCTACGTGACCGCCAATCGAACCGTAAATACGTCACCTGCCTTCACGAGTAATGACGTCGAGAAGTTGGCATATGGCGCGTCGGCGGAGTTTGGCTGGGAAAACGCCGGAGGCGCAAATTACTTCCGCGTCCGCGGGGATCAGGTCGAAAACAATCTGAAGGGAACCATCTCGGCTACCGCCACGGCCGAGTTCATTCCTGTATACTACCCACTTTACATCCACTATCCGGTCATCCGGCCGGCCGGGCTTCCAATCGACGTTCGCTTCGACCCGGAGCTGCTCGTCCAGTATGCGGAAATAACCGGTCCGAGGGGCGTCCTCGACTTCAATGGCATGACGCGCGCATTGCGCGTCGGCCCCCAACTATCGGTCTATCTCTTCCCGGAAGTCGATCCGACGAACTTTCTGTCGAGAATGAACGCGAACCTGACCTACCACTGGGCTTACGAAACATATTCGGGCAGGCCGATCGACTGGTTGCAGGCTGCGATTACCTACAACATCGACGATGCAGGCCATTTCGCTGTGGCGGCAACTTACAAGCGCGGACGCGACGAGGACACGGGCAGCTTCTCGCATATCTACCGTATTGGATTGACCGGGAAAATCTGACTGCAACGAACGCGCGCATGCTCGGGTGCAAATGGGTAACAGGTTTCGTTTGCGTTCGCGCTGCGGATACGCCTATCGAAGATCGTAAAACGGCTTCTTGAACGCATTGGATGCCTCTGCTTCGACCGTCTCAAGCTCGGATAAAGCGGCGGCAATGGTCAGCCAGGGCGGAGATGCATACTTCCCGTCTCCACGTCGCCGCGCGGCGATGTCCTCCACAATCACGCGTCGCTGCGCCTCGTCGAGCAGATGCGGGCTCTCGAAGAAGATCAGTCGGCGCCCCAGGCGTTTCAGGCGCACATCTTGGAAACGATGGACCAGGTCCGGCCGCGCCTCCCATGGGATGCCATGAAATTGCCGGCACAACTCGGCATCGGCGTCGGAAAAGAAGCTACCGTAGATCTGTTCCTCGACGTGATCTGAGGGCGCATATGTCGGCTCGAGGGAGGCCGCCGCACGGGTGAGCGCAGCCATGAACTCGGGGTCGGCGCGAACCGACGATGCTCGGCGCGCGCACTCGTCTTCCGTCAAATCTAAAAACCGGTCGGCGTCGATGTCCCACAACGGGTATAGCAGTGGCGAGGCGTTGACCTTCAGCCGCCGGATGGGGCGAGGCTCCACTGTCATGCGGGAGGCGAGTTCGCCGTCGTCGAGTTTGCGCAAAGCATCGATGTCGCTTGCGAGGTCAAGGCAATAATGCGCATTGGCGTCGCGGGGGCTAATGCCGACCCTCGTCAGGAAGTGCATCACTTGCGGGCGCCCGAAGTAGTCGAAATATGCGAATGCGTCCTCGGCGCGGACGAAGTCGATCACCGCCGCCTTCGAGGAGAAGCGCAGGAACGTCGACCAGAGATCGGGCGCGGCGGTGCGCACCAGTTTGCAAAGACCGAGCATGGTATCGACATCGGCCGCGGCGTCGTGGACATTGCGCGACACGATGCCGTTCGCCGCAGCGACGGCACCGAGACGATGAGTTGGACGCCCGTCGGGCTCAAGGCCGGCATGCAACACGGAAGGATACAGCGTCGTTGCAGCGCGCATCAGGTTGAGAACATCGGCGCGGGCATTGCCGTTCGTATTGGTCAGGAAGATTGGATGCAGGCAATGATAGAACGCCTGCCGCAAGAATTCCTCGTCGAAGCGAATCGAATTGTATCCGAGGAACGTCGCCGGGCACCACGATGCGAGCACATTGGCGACCTCGCATACCATGGAATAGTGCGACTGCCTTGAAAGGCTGTCGACGTCGGCGAGCGTATGACCGGTAACGAGCAACGCCTGCGGCGACGGGACGACGTGGGGCATCAGACGCGACTTCGTCTCGAACCGATGGGTCTCATCGAGATCGGCGTCGGTTCTGACGGCGGCGAATTGGAGTATCTGGTCGAAGCGCTTGTTCAACCCCGACGTTTCGACATCGTATAGGATGAAGGCCACGATCGGCGCCGCCTACAGCCTTCCGAGCCTGAACTGCAGCGCGGCGAGGCTAACGCGGAAGCGATTAGCCATGCTGATCAGGTAGTCGTCATCTTGGATGTCGCGGGATGATTCTGCCAACACCTGTCGGACGAGCCGCTCCGGCATCAGAAGTTCGGAAGCGAACGCATTGGCTTGCATTTCGAAGGGATCGATGCCTTCCGTGGAAACGGAATCGCGCGGGAGGAAATTTCTGCCCTTATCGACCAGGACCGTCGCTTCGAGCTTCGACCGATGCAGCACAACGTGAGCCAGTTCATGCGCGATCGTGAAGCGCTGCCGGTTCGGGTGATGGTTGGAATTGACGCCGATGACCGGCTTGCCGTCCCGGATGAACGCCATTCCCGACAATTCGTCGTCGAAAGGCGTGTATTCTACGCGAGCTCCGAAAGCCTTTACGAGCTTTTCCACCGGGACAGGGGGAGCCCTCAGTCCGAGCTTGTTGACCAAGGCGCGTGCTTGCTCTCTCGCCTCGTCCAGTTCGCTCATTTTCGGCCCCCGCCGGTCCGTCTTACGATTTGCTCGATCTGCGCCCGCTGCGCCTCACTCACCTCGCTGCCCTCGATCATCAGCGGACCGCTCGCCTGCTCAAACGAAAAAGTCCCCGGAACGAGGTCAGTAATCGACTCGGCCCTTAAGGCCGAAGCCAACCGATAGATCTGGTGGAGCATGATCTTCTGGCGTCCTCGCTCGATGTTGGCCAGCGAAGCCCGCGTGAGACCGATCTGATCTGCAACCTCCGACTGCTTGAGCCGGAGTTTCTTCCGCCTGGCCGCCAAACCGGCGCCAACGATCCTGTAGATCTCCAAATCAGCCATGGCACGAGAGAATCGCAATTCGATTCGCGCGTCAACCACGCAAACAAATTTGTGCTTAATACAAACATTACGTATATTTAATGTTTTTGACATAAATATTGAGTGGGGATCCCGGTAGGCTTTGGACGTTCGGGTGCCGATTCCGGAGCGCCCGCGGAAACGGAGTCGATCATGCACGATCGCGGAAATAAGAACGCCGACCGGCTGGACCGTGAGGCAAAGGAACTCGAGCGGGAAGCCGGCCGGTTGGAAGAGACCGCGCATTCGATCGAAGAGCATGCCCATGATCTCGAGCGGCGAGCTCATCAGCTCGAGGAAGAAGCCCGTCGCGAGCGGGACCACGGCAATGACGACCGCGGCCATGACGACGGTCACGACCATGGCGGCAACAATCACGGCAACGTCGTGAAGATCACGATGGTGGTCAACGGTCAGCCGGTCACGATCGAGGCCACTCAGCAGGAAAAGCTCTCCGACGTCCGTCAGCGCGCGCTGACCGAGACGGAGAACCTGGCCCAGCCCCCCGAGAATTGGGAAATCAAGGACGAGGCAGGCACTGTGCTCGACCCCGACAAGCGCGTCGGTCACTATCACTTCGGCAAGGAGGTCACGCTCTTCCTCAGCCTGAAGGCGGGAGCTGCCGGTGGCGCCGCAGGTCGTTGATCCGGCGGTCTCGCGCGCCAAGTTTGACCGCGAGATCGCGGCATACCGGGAGTTGGAAGCCACCTACCGCAAGCGCGGGTGGCTCCTTCTTGACGCCGGTTTTCCCGAGGTGTGCATTGCCTTCGCGGTTCCGAAACTGCGTCCCTTTCCGATCGTTGCGGCAGTCGTGATCGACTTCACCAACTACGACCTGTGGCCCTTGTCGGTCCGCTTCGTGGATCCCTTCACCCGCGAACCGTTGGTCGCGCGCAACCTCAACTTTCCCATGCTGCGGCGTCAGAGCATGCCGCCCGAAACGTTCGCAGCAATGCTCCAGCAAGGCGCCCTTCCGGCCACCAACATCGTGCAGTTCAACAGTCTCGACGACCATCCCTTCATCTGCCTGCCGGGAATCCGCGAGTATCACGACAATCCCGCCCATACTGGTGATTCATGGCTTCTGCATCGCTCTTCTGGCGAAGGCTCCTTGGCCTTCATCCTCGACAAGATCTGGACCTACGGCGTCGAGCCTCTGTCGATGTTCCAGATCCAGGTGCAGGCGACCACGCTCCCCTTGGGAGTCGATCCGCAGGCGCTCCGGGAATGATGCGGCTTTCCGACGTTCGTTTCGTCCGTGTACCACGGAACTGCGCCGATACCGTCCACGCCCACATGCGCAAGGTCGGACGAGACGGCTTCGAAGGTCTTGGCCTCTGGGCCGGCCGGCAGACCGGCGACACGTTCACTGTGGAGGAGGCCGTCATCCCGGCCCAGAAACATATCCGGACCGAGGACGGCGTTTGCGTCATCACGGAGGCCCAGGAGTTGCATCGGTTGAATGTCTGGCTCTACCGCCAGAAGCTGTCGCTGATCGCGCAGATCCACAGCCATCCGAGCCGGGCCTACCACTCCAGTACCGACGACCGATACGCTGTCGCAACGACGGTGGGCTGCTTCTCCCTGGTGATGCCCGATTTCGCGACCGGGCCGTTCGCGATCGACCGCCTCGCCTCGTACCGGCTGGACGCTTCCGGCACCTGGCGCGGCATTTCTGCGTCG
Source organism: Bradyrhizobium sp. USDA 4011 (assembly GCF_054063415.1). Taxonomy (NCBI): domain Bacteria; kingdom Pseudomonadati; phylum Pseudomonadota; class Alphaproteobacteria; order Hyphomicrobiales; family Nitrobacteraceae; genus Bradyrhizobium; species Bradyrhizobium sp. USDA 4011. Next base: position 6,002,795 of record NZ_JBSSGG010000001.1, on the reverse strand, counting down.
CAGGCTGCCCGCATGATCACGATCGTGGAGTAGCCATGGCCTTCGCCAACTTCTTCGATAGAAGCGTGACGGCCGCCTCGCTGGTCCTTGCGAATTTCCGGCTGGAAGATTTCAAGGAGCGGCTGGCGGCGCACCTCGTAGCGCTGTCCTTCGACGATGCTGCGGTCAAGTCGCCGGAAGGTCGTGCCACTCTCGATCTGTCGGTGCGCCTCCTTGCCCGGCTCTATCCGGTGCTGGCCATCCATCCGGTCGGATCCGCGGCCGCCGAACACGCGGCCCGGCTCCAGGAGCTGGCTGTGAGCATCAACGACCGGATCGAACTGAAAGACGAACTTGCCGAGGCCGACATCGTCGTCGCCGTCGGCGACACCGCAGTGGTCGCCGGACTCGACGTCATCTACATCGGCTCCGACGGGTGGCGCGCTCTGTTGTCGCGGCAGGGGCCAGTGCGGTCCGGATCGACGACGAATCCATTCGGCGCCGGCGCGGCCGCGTGTTTCGGCGCCGCCAACGTCTTCAGAAGGATCTTCGCCGACCAGCTTGCCCGCGGCGATCTCGACGACGGGATCGACCTTTCGTTATTGACCTATCTTCAGGGATCCACGACCGCATCGGCGCTGCCGGAGAGCTGTGACCTGGGAGACGCCTATCTCGTGGGGCTGGGTGCGATCGGCAATGGTGCCGTCTGGGCATTGTCGCGCGTTCCAGGTCTCGCCGGCATCCTTCATCTCGTCGATCACGAGAACGCCGACCTTTCGAACCTGCAGCGCTACGTCATGGCCACACAGCTCGACGTCGGCCGCCAGAAGGTCCGGCTTGCCCGCGCGTTGTTCGAGCAGCGCGCACTCAAGGTGAGAGCCCATCCGCGACGATGGAGCGACTATGTCAACGCTCGCCGCACGCGCGCCTTCGAGCGGGTCGCGGTGGCGCTTGACACCGCCGAAGATCGCGTCGCGCTCCAGGCCTCACTGCCCAAATGGACCGTGAACGCATGGACCCAAAACGTCGATCTGGGCGTCTCCCGGCATGGCTTTGCGGACGATGGCGCATGCCTCGCCTGCCTCTATTTGCCGACCGTCGCGGTGAAGAACGAGCACGAACGGGTGGCGGAGGAACTAGGGATTCCCGATGCCCACCAGGAAATCCGGGAACTGCTGCAGACGCATCAGCCGGTGTCCGAGCCCTTCGTCAGACGCGTCGCCGCCGCCTTCGACGTCCCCTACGAAGCGCTCCAGATGTTCGTCGGCCAGCCGGTACAGGCGTTCTACCGGAATGCCATTTGCGGCGGCCTGATGGTCAGCCTGACCGGCGGGAGCCACGCGGGCACAGCCGTCGTACCCATGGTGTTCCAGTCGGCGCTCGCGGGGATCATGCTTGCGGCCGATCTGGTCAAGCACGCGGCCGGCATGCAGCCGGCTTCGACCACGACGACACGGATCAATCTGCTGCGACCGCTCGCACCGGTCCTGGGCGACCCGCGCGCCAAGGATACGAGCGGCCGCTGCCTCTGCTGCGATCGCGACTTCCTCGATGCATACAGGCGGAAATACCGCGTGGCGTAGACCTGGATACAGATCCGAGGGCCCGCGCGAGACCTCCACGCCGACGACGCGCCTTCACGCGATGGGCCAGTCCGGCGGCGGGACGGGCGCGATGACGGGGGGATAACCGGACTTCGTCGTCATGGTTGACTGGTCACGAAATTGCTACCAATGGTCGGGGATGGACAGTCGCTGTCACGTCACGAAAGGGGTTCCCCCTCGCGTCCGCGAACCAGTTCTCTGGCAGGGCACACCTCTGTCGTGCCTCGCGGACATCGCACGCCCGCGAAGTCCTTCGGTGGCGGCATGAACGGACCTATCCGGGACATTTTCGGTATCTGGTGCGGGCCGGACGGCCTTGCGAGCTCAGGCGATGGCTTCGCTCCTCCGCTCGAGGGTGACGCAATGAGCGATCTGTTCGGTTGCGTGCCGCCCGAAGCCTTCAGGATATTCACCGGTCGCCACGCCCGGGCGGCGGAAGCGGCGCTTTTGCGGCTGTGCGTCACGCATTTCGGCGAAATGGCGATCGAGAATCCCGAACGCGATCAGGTCAAGAACTCGATCGCCGCCGCGATCGAGGGAATGCCGGCACCGCCGCCGAGCACCGAACAAGGCGAGGAAGACGAGCCGGAATCGGCGTCGTCCGACTACCTGTATCTGAAGATGCGCGAAGGCGGCTGGCTGGTCGAGGAGTCCGACCGCTGGCTGATCCGGGTAACGATGCCCGATGGCTACCGGCGGTTGATGACGGTGCTGCGCGACCTGAAGGAAAACGTTGCCAGGAGCTTCACGGGACTGGTCTCGCAAGTCTCTTCCCTGATCGGCGCGGCCGCCGATGACCCGACGATGCACGCCACCAACATCGATGCCGCGTGGCAGACCGCAGTCGGATTCCGGGGCCACATGGCCGGCATTGATGCGGCGCTGATGGGCTCGACGGAGCGATCGAGGATGCCGCCGACAAATGGACCAAGGGAGCCGAGTGGTATCGCCTGCCGGCCAAGGCGGAGCTGGTGAGCAGCGTCTTCGCCACCGCGGCCGGCTTGCTGGACGTCGCGTTCGGGACGCATTTCCGCGTCGCCTCCGCGCAGACCTCGGGTCGTCCAATCCTCGAGCGCCATGGCGCAGCCGTCCGCGCCATCCTGCGGCGCGCGCTGGCCCTGCCCTGACGACACGCGGCAGGACGAGATCTGGGAGATGCTGGGCCTCGTCAGGTTCGGCCATCCCGTCTGTCTGCGCGCCCCGCTGCGATTCGCCGACGCCGCGGGAACCACGGTAAGCGGCTTCGCTCTCCCCTGGAGCGCAGTCAATCCCGACTTGGTGGCAAGCTGTGCGCCGAGCGGGGACGAGCCCGCGTTCATCATGACAGTGGAGAACTGGACAAGCTTCAACGGCCAGTGCCGCAACATCGGACGGGGCGCGGTGGTCTACACGCACGGTTTCCCACCGCCGCCGGTCCGCTTGCTCGTTGGCCGGATGGCGCAGTTCTGGCCGGACGCCCCGTTCTATCATTGGGGCGACGTCGATGCGGGGGGCTCCTGATCGCCCAGTCGATCCGCGAGGCTGCGGGCCGGCCCGTCAAACTGCACCTCATGACGGCCTCATTGGCCGAGCAACACGGAGCGCGACGAAGACCGCTGGCGCGGGTGGCGCCCCTCGCTGCGAGGAACGACGACTTCGGCGAGCTGGCCCGCTATCTTGCGGGCGACACCTGTCGCACCTTTGAGCAGGAGATGTTGCGACCCGTGGATCTCTTGGAGATGACTCCGTGAGCAGACAGTTCACCGACGGGGAGATCGTCGCAGCGATCCGGGCGATTGCCGCCGAGGGGGCGCAGCTGTCGCGCGCCACGGTGCGCAAGCGCCTCGGCGGCGGCGGCTCGACCCGGATTTCCGCGATCCTGAAGGAGTACGCCGCTGGCGCTCACGGTCCAACGATCCGGCCCGGACCGAACGGTCCGGTCCGAACCGGACCGGCCTCCGTTGCACCTGACGGCAAGGCCGTGCCGGCCCCGGCGGATGTGCCCTCTCCGGCGGTCGTGGCCCCGTCCGCGAGCTCAGCCCCGGCGGACGGCCGGGAGAGCGAAGGCAGCGTCGCTCAACTGCAGAGCGAGATTTGGGTGTTGAAGATCCTTCTCGAGTCGGAACGGAACGCCCGCCGCGAGGAAGAGGCAGGCACACTCGCACGATCGAGGCTCTTCGGCGCGAGATCGAGATCGCCAGCCGCGGTTTGACCGACCGGGGCGCCGGAGGCGCCCGGCCATCGCGGACGGCCAGCGCGCCGGAACCGCGTTCGAGGACCAGATCATGAGAGCCACCGACGACCGGTTCGGACCGCTGGCGCGAGGATTGCTGCGGCCCGGCTGCAGATGGCTTGCGACGGAACGACGATTCGCGCTTGTATTCGAATCCCTGAAACGGGTGCGCCTCGGCCTAACACTGGGACGTATCAATCGGCGAGACCGATCGCGCCTGCCGGCATCTCAAGCGCGGCAACCACCAGGTTCGGACTTATCTGTTCGAGGCCGCGAACGCGCGAACGGACGTCTTACGTCCAGCAGAGAGTTGCGCTGGACTGTAAGCAGTCCCTCTGGAACTTCAGACAGCGAACACGCGTATTGTTGCCTCTGAGATTTTCCGGGCTCACGCCAACCAGGCTTATCCTTCTCTTCAGTCAGCTCGTCGGCAAAGAGCAGCGCGCAAGGAGGGAACGACGAGATCCCATGCAAGACTTCTCGCAGATCCTCGACGGTGTTATTCGTGTAGCCGAAGAAACCAAGCGGCACTAGCGCAACAGCCTGATGGCAGCGACCTGCTTATGCGAGACTACGGCGAAAACGCCCAAGACGGCCATTTGCCCGACGTAGCAATTCTCAACCGATGGAAAATTGCTTTCGCCGATGGCGAACTTCCTCCGGATTCCTCAAAGAGCTGATCGCCATATTGAAGAGACAACGGCGCACTTATACATCGAGATGCGCTCGACATAGATCAGACGAAACGCTCCGCGACTGTCCTGAAGGTTGTCCGACAATCCCATAAGCCACATCGAATTTTATCCGCGGCGCCGCCTAGCCGCCCGCATGCAAGCTAGCTTTTTTCAGCGAAGATTATCCGGCGCTCCAAGCGAGAGTCCGCTGTTGCGGCCGCTGCACATCGCACCTGCGAACGTCTCACGGATCGGCATAATCAGGTACATTATTACCAGCCAGCGAACGCTCCCGCGAGCGAAGGGTCCACTTTGCCCGCCTCGACATCTGTAAGAGCCATATCAAGCATCTCGACACCGCGGTCGGCTTCCTCACGCGTCAACGTCAACGGCGGGGTGAGCTCGAGCACGTTCGAGTTGACACCAACATAGAACATCACCAATCCGTACTCGAACGCGCGATAAACAGTCATTGCGGTCTGCCGTTTTGCCGGCGCCCTTGTGCCTTGGTCGGTGACCAGCTCTATTCCGATCGCCAGACCCTGGCCGCGCACGTCGCCAATCAGCCCATGCCTCTTCTTTAAGGCTTGGAGACGGGTGAGCAAGTGAGCGCCGACCTTGGCAGCATTTTCTGCCAAACGATCGGTTTTGATGGCCTCAAGCACGGCCAACGCTGCGGCGGCGCAAATCGGATTGCCATGTAACGTCTGAAAAGAGAATGCTGGCGCGAAATTCATGATGGCTTCTGGCCCTGCGACTGCCGAGATCGGCAATCCGCCGCCAAGCCCCTTCCCGAACACCACGATGTCGGGTTCGATTCCATGATGCGCAAAGGCATGCAGCCGCCCGGTTCTGCCTAATCCGACCTTCACTTCGTCGCTGACGAGAAGGATTCCGTGCTTGCGGCATCGCCGCTCAACTTCTGCAAAGAAGCCGACTGGAGGAACCAGCATTCCGCCGTCGGACTGGATTGGCTCGATGAAGAAAGCGGCTACCTCTTGTGGAGGGACAGCGCCCGCAAAAAGCCGATCGAGCTGAGCGAGCGCTTTTTCCGCAGCTTCCTCCCCGTCGGCATAGCTGTTGGGATAAGGCACAAGCGTCAAGCCAGGCGCCTTCGGTAGAGCTTGCGACGGGTGACCGGAGACTGCGGCAGAGCCGGTGGTGCCACCGTGATAGGCGCCTGCGAAGGAGATGATCCGCGGCCGGCCTGTCGCTGCAACGACAATGCGTGCGACGGTTTCATTGGCGTCCGAACCGGAATGGCCAAACCAGATCCTGCCCGCTGCGCGAGAGGGCACCAGCGAGAGGAGCTCTTCGGCCAACTGCACTGTCGCGAGGTTGGCGCTCGAAAGATAGCTTGCTCCGGCCTGGCTGGACAGAGCGCGGTCAACCGCCGCCCTGATACGAGGATCGGAATGACCCAGGCTCGCAGCGCCCCAGGAGGCCGCAAAATCCAGAAGCTGTCTGCTGTCATCCGCAATCAGTGTCGCGCGGGCGCCACCTTTCACGGCCAGCGGATAGAAGCGCAAATGAGCCAGTTTCGAAATCGATTGGGCTTCACGTTCATACAACCGGGTCATGTCTCGTTCCTGAGCTGAGATACTGGACACTGGCCGCTCATTTTGCCCCTTACGACTGGCGTGCGAAACCGAGCGCGTTGAAGACGGCTTGCGACAGTCTGCACCGCGGTCGTCTCACCATCGTCATGCCCACGAGGTCATCAGGGCAGCGAGCCCAGCCAATTCTCCTTGACCTCGATCAATTCCCGGACAACCACGCGCTTTTAATCGTATCGCCTGATCCGAGGCTTGGATCCCACCCTCGCCCTGCACCGAATGAGACTGCGGTCGCTCAACGGACCGCAGATTGACTGGCAGTTTCAGCCTCGTTCTCCTTGTCGGTCGAAGTCATCAGCACCTGATCCGCCGAAGCCGTCACAGGCTCTCGCGATCGCTTTTGGTTCGCGTTCCTTGCAAGACTTGCCGGCAGTGCGGAGGCCAGCCCCTTTGGAAAGAACAGGAGGACGACGATCATCGCCAGAGCAACCAGCATGAAGCGACCTTCGGCGAAGTTGTTAATGCCTGCGAGCCCTTCCGAGATGAAGGTCAGGAAGAGCGCAGCAAACAGCGGCCCGTAGATGCTGGACGTGCCCCCGACAAGCACCATGCTCAAGATGAGCGACACGGTCGAGAAGTCGAAGACCTCCGGCGAGGCAACGCGCAGATAGATCACGTAAAAGCCGCCCGCAACCCCCGTGAAGAACGCACTTGCCACAAGCGCCTTCAGGCGTTGCAATGCGATCGGGATGCCGCGCGAGACGGCGTAATCCTCGTTGTCGCGCAGAGCTTTGATCGAGAGGCCGAAATCGGAGCGCACCAGCCAGCGCAAACAAACGGTCGTGGTGACAAGCAGCCCAAAGGCGACATAGTAGTAGCCGAGCTTGTAGTCGCGCAGGAAATTGTAGCCCGGCAACCATATCGTCGGCACGCGTACCATGCCTTGAGTTCCGCCGGTGAGATTTGACTGATTGATCACAAGTTGCATCACGAGCTGGCTGAAAGCAAACGTGACCAGCACCACATAGACGCCCTGAAGGCGTACGACGGGCAGAGCGACGATGACAGCAGCAGCAGAAGCGGCGAACCCGCCGATGAGCATCGCAACCCACGGATCAATCCCGAGAAGCTTTGCGCTCAGTCCTGTCGCGTAAACGCCCACGCCAAAAAAGGCGACATGGGCAAAATTGAAGATGCCAGCATAGCCAAGACTGAGGTCCCAGCTCGCTGCGACAATCCCGTACACAAAGGAGATGATGAAAAGATGCCGCAGATAGCTGTCCTGGACGAAGATCGGCACAAGGAGCCCGGCGATAAGCAGGACGCCAATCAGCCATACCTTGCCGTTGCGAAGCTTGCCATCGTGGAGGGCCATCATCAACGCACCACCTTTCCGAGCAGCCCCTGGGGCCGGACGAGCAGCACGAGGATGAGCAGGAGAAAGATCATTGAGGGGGCCCAGTAGATGCCTACGAAAAACACGAGGGCCGCCTCAAGGAGGCCCATCAGATAGGCGGCGACAACCGTCCCTCCCAACGAGCCGAGCCCGCCGAAGATCACGATGATCAATGCCTTGACGAGCGGCTCGGAGCCGAATTCCGGAGTGAGCAGACGAATCGAGCCGAGAAGAACGCCCGTAAGCCCGGCAAGGACCGCCGAGAGGGCGAACGTAATGATAAAAAGCCTGGAGACGTCGATGCCGATCAACTTGGCGGCATCCCGGTTCTGGCCAACCGCCCGTATTCCGCGTCCTATCCGCGAACGATCGAGGAAAAGCCAAAGCGCTCCAAGCAACAAGGGCGCCACGACTATAATGAGCGCCTCCTGTGCGGAAATCGTCGTTTGCCAGATTTGAACATTGCCCGTCGCGATCGGAGCCAATTGCTTGAGCCTTGCCCCCCAGATGAGCTGGATCCCCTTCTGCATGAATATCATGGCGGCAAGGGTTGTCATGACGGTGACGAGCAGGATATCGCGATGATCGTAGAACGGCCGAACAATGACCCGCTCGATCAGAATGCCCACACCGATCATGATCGCTGCTGAAACGGCGATTGCCAGACCCAGCCCGAAATTGAGCCCGGCCGCATCCGACACGGTCCATGCGAAATAGGCGCCGAGCGTCATCAGCACCCCGTGAGCGAAATTGAAGATGCCAAGTGTCGTCCATACCAGGGAAAGTCCGCTCGCCATCAAGGCATAGCCGGAGCCGAGCACGATGCCGCTGACGAGAATGGCGCTAAGGATGTCACTCGTGATCATGCGTTCTCCGACCCGAAATACATGTCCATGATTTCCTGATGGTCGAGTTCTCCGCTCCGGTTGATTTCCCGGCCGATCTCGCCGTGGTCGACGAGGTACATACGGTCGACCAAGGAGAGGATGAATGCGATATCCTGTTCGACGAGAAGAAGCGGAATGCCGCGCGACGAGATTTCCGAGATTGCCTCAGCAAGCTCGTCCTTGAGCTTCGGAGACAGCCCAAGCGTTGGCTCATCCAGCATCAGCATGCGAGGCGCGCACATGAGCCCTGCGCCGATCGACAACATCTGACGCTCGCCCCCTGACAGCGTCTTGCATTGCTGCCGACGGCGCTCGGCAAGCCGGGGAAACAGGTTGAGCACATAATCGAGATTTGTCTTCAGCTCCTCCCGCGCGCGCGGCGTGAACGCCGCAAGCTCGAGGGTCTCCATGATCTGCATGTCGGGAAAGAGGCGATTGGCCTGAGGCACGTGAATCAAGCCGCGTGCCACGATCTTCTGGGGCGCGAGCTGATTGATCGGCTCGCCCATGAAGCGGACATCTCCCGCTCGCGGGCGGATCACCCGCGAAATCGTGTTGAGAAGCGTCGTCTTGCCGTGCCCGTTGGGTCCAAAGAGCCCGACGCGCTCCGTCCGTCCGACATGAAAGCTCATGCCGAGTAGCACGTCGGAAGCATCGTAACCGGCGCGCAACCCGGCGATTTCAAGGGCGTTCGTATTGTTGCTCAAAGCCTGGCCTCCCGTTTGCCGAGATAGGCTTCGACGACCTCCGGGTTACGTACGACCTCTGCCGGACTTCCTGAGGCGATGATGGCACCGTGATTGAGAATCATCAGACGTTCGGACACGTTCAAGAGAAGCGGCAGGACGTGTTCAATGAGAACAACCGTTATGCCGCGTCGGTGAACAGCAAATATGAGATCGGAGAGCCCCGTGACTTCCGGCTTGGTGAGACCGGCGGCAGGCTCATCGAGGAGAAGCACCTTGGGCCGGCCCGCGATTGCGGAAGCGATCATCAACTGCTTGCGCTCAAAGACCGAAAGGTCCGAGGCAGCTTTGGCCCGGCGTTCAGCCGTGAGTGACACGTCATCGAGCGCCCGGTCAGCGGCTTGTTTCGCCTCAGTCGATGTCATCCTCCCGCAATAGACGGCGCTTGCATAAACGTTCTCGCGCGCGCTCAGCGTCGCAAACTCCGCGTCCTTTTGGAATGTTCGAAGGACACCCGCTCGGCTGATCTGATGCGGGGGCAGCCGATGGATCGGCCTGCCAGCAAGCAGTATCTCACCCTCGCTCGGCGGAAACGGAATCCCGGTGATGACATTGAAGAGCGTGCTCTTGCCACTACCGTTCGGACCGGCGATGCCGAAGATCTCGCTCTTTCGAACCGAGAACGACACATTGTCAAGCGCGAGCAGTGCACCGAAGCGCCGGGTTACCTGGCGCATCTCGAGCAGCGGCTTATCGTCATTTGGTTCTACCATCGTCTCATCTCCCGGCTCGCAGTGGAAGAAGCGGCCACGTGCCATTGCCGCGTGGCCGCACGCCGAAGCGCTATTGCTGCATCCACGGAGGCATGCGGAACTCTCCGTCTGCATACTGCTTCGGGTAAAACAGAACCCGCTTGCCGTCCCAGATCTGGAAGAACTGGATGGGAATTGAGTCATCACCTTGGTTGGCGAGATGCGTTTTCGCGTCAAAGGAGAGCTTCCCGCTCACGATCTGCTTCCGGCTCTCGCCAATAGCCTTGCCGATCGCGCTCCTCTTGGTCGGGTCCCCCACCTTCGCCAGGGCATCGGCATAGACCATGACCTCCTCGTAGAGTGCCGGCCCGTACGTGCCTGGTTCGTGGCCGTATTTGTCCCGATATTTCTTGATCACCTCGGCAGCCCGCGGGTTCGCAGGCGTGTTGAGCGTGCCGCCCAGCAGGTTATAGACGACGCCCGTGGCCTGCTTGCCCGTCAACTTCAAAAATTCGGGAACCGAAGGCGCATACTGGATGAAGACCAGGCTGTCCGTCGGCTGCTCGAGGAACTGGGTCAGGAATTTCCCCGCGTTGCCCGGCTGATAGTCGGTATTGATGATGACGGCCGGATTGTCCTGGCGGACCTTGGCCAGGAATGTTCGCCAGTTGTCGATCTCACCGAACGGCAGAAGGTCTGCCGATGTCACGGTCCAGCCCGCGCCCTCGAAGCTCTTCTTGAGCCCGTTCATGATGGTCTTCGAATAGGGATTGTCCGAAGAGATCAGGGCCACCTTCGTATTCCGCAGCCTGAGCTTGCCATCTGCAAGAAGGCCCTTAACAACCGGGACCATGGCCGTATTGTACTCATCCAGGGACGGAGCCATTGACCAGACAGTCGGGAACTTGTCCGGATGAGGCGCGATGATGTCCCGTGTCTGAGCCGAATTCGCCCAGATCAGGTACGGCATATCCTGCTCGGCCATGATCTCGATTTCAAAATTGCTGCCGCTGGCATAGCCGGTGAGGATGGCGTTCAGGTCATGGTCACCCGCCAAGCGTTCGATCGCGCTAGTCACGGCATCGGCGGACTGGTTCTGGGTGTCGCCTACGACCACCCGCAGCTTGTAGCCAGCCACCCCGCCGGCTGCATTGATTTCGTCAACGGCGAGCTTGGCGCCGTCGATCATTTCGTTTCCATCCGCGGCCGAGTTTCCGGTCAGCGGCGCGAGAATACCGATCTTGGCAATTCTATCAGCAGAGTGGGCAGGCGCTGCCGCGGCGAGCGCAGCAACAACCAGACAGGTCAAAAGACTAGAAAGCCTCATTGTAGCAATCCCTCTTTCACAGCGTTTGTTACTCATTTGCGAGCAATCATTTGATTCCGCACCAATCGATGATTCCGGCGGCCAGGGTTTTGGTTGTTTCCTCCAACGAGGCGATATCCACATACTCGTCGGCGCCGTGGAAACCATCGCCGGTTGCACCGCAGATCACGGCATCAACTCCCGCGCCGGCGTAGTGCGCCGCGTCGACGACGGCAATCATTCCGGAGATCTTGGGCTTGCCGCCCAACTGGGTTCGACGCTGCAAAAGCGACTGCACAAGCGGATGATCTGGCGCGGTATCCATAGGCGGGAAATGGAGGCCACCGAGCTCCCATTGCACCTTGATCGGGTTCTTCTGCAACCAAAGATCCTGCTGGCAGAAATGATGGACGAACGCTTCGAACTCAGACCGGATCTCTTCCTTGGTCTGGTGGGGCAGGAATTTGTAGTCGAGGTCGATAACCGCCACATCCGGAATGATGGCGGGATTGGTCATGATGAGCGGCAACCCGTCCGGCCCAAGCCCCGCGCCAGCACGCATTGCCCCGACATTGATCGTATTCATACCGGGCGGCAGCAGTGGGTGTTGACGCATGCGGCACCTCGAATATTCGAAATTCCTGAGCGCTTCCAGAAAACGGGTTGCAATATCGATCGCATTCACGGCTGGCCGCAGCCGATCAGGTGCATCACGCTGCGGCCAAATCTCGTTGTAGCGCCACGCCGAATGGCCTTGCCGACCGGTGATGGTGATGCGTATCCATTCCAGACCGCCTTCGCAGACCTGGATATCGCCCATCGTGAGTTCGGTGATGATCGCCGCCTTGGCGAGATAGCCTCGCTTGACAGCGTCTATCGCACCAAAACCGCCAGCTTCTTCGTCGACCACCGAATGGAGGGCAACACGTCCCTCAAGTTCGATACCTGCCGCCCTGATGCCGCGGATGGCAGCAATGGCAGCTGCGACGCCGCTCTTCATGTCGATGGCACCACGCCCGTAAAGCTTGCCACCCTTGATCTCACCCCCGAAGGGGTCGACCGTCCAGGTGCCGACCTCGCCGACCGGCACCACATCGATATGCCCGCACAACAGCAGGCTGCGCTCTTCTGAGCCAGAGAGCTGACCGATGACGTTCGGCCGGTCCGGAAAGACGTCCCACCGGTCAATCGACATACCAAGTGACGTGAGTTCCGATTCAACCAGGTCTTGGACCGCGCTCTCGCGGTTCTGGCTCGGATCATTGACGAACTTCGGATTGACCGAGGGTATTCGGACCAGCCTTTGGGTGAGCTCAGTCGTGTAACTCCGCTCGCGATCGATCGCGTTCCAGGCGGCCTTTACTGCAGCGTCTAGATTACCCATTTGGAACCCCTCCCTTATTTCCAGCAAGATATCGCTTGGCCATGGCAGCCAACGCGCGGCCGCCAGTCTCATGGATCAGCATGTCTGAGCGTGAGGCGATAACGCCGCGTCGCTGCAATACTTATTGCTTCATCCAGGGCGGCATGCGGAATTCGCCGTCCGCGTGCTGCTGCGGAGAAAACAGGACCCGCTTGCCGTCCCAAACCTGGTAGAACTGGATCGGAAAACCGTCGTCGCTCTGGACGGCAAGATGAGTTTTCGGATCGAAAGAAAGCCTGCCCTGCGCTGTCAGCTTGCTGGTTTCACCGATGGCTTTTCCGATGGCGAGACGCTTTTTCGGGTCGCCGACCTTCTTCAATGCGTCGGCGTAAAGCATAACCTCCTCGTAGACCGCCGGTCCGCTTGAGCCCGGCTCGTAGCCGAACTTAGCTTGAAACTTAGTATTGATCTCAGTCGTGCGCGGGTTTTTCGGCAGCGTTCCGCCGATGAGATTATAGATGACGCCCGTTGCCTTCTCGCCCGTCAGCTTGAGGAATTCCGGAATGTGCGGCGCGTACTGGATAAATACCAGGCTGTTGGTCGGCTGCTCGAGAAACTGGGTCAGAAACTTTGCTGCATTGTCGGCCCTGGGGTCGGTATTTATGACGACTGCCGGGTTGTCCTGGCGGACCTTGACAAGAAACGTCCGCCAGTCGCTGACCTCCCCGGTCGGCAGAAGGTCAGCAGATGTGACCGTCCAGCCGTCTTCCTCGAAGCTCTTTTTCAATCCATTCATGATCGTCTTCGAGTAGGGATTGTCGGTGGAGATCAGAGCCACTTTCCTGTTCTGCAGCTTCAGCTTGCCGCTCTTTTCCAGGCTATGCAGCACCGGAATCATTGCCGTCTTGTAGGCGTCATAGGAAGCATTCAACGACCAGACGGTCGGGAACTTGTCCGGATGGGGTGCAATGATCGCGCGCGTCGAGTCGGTGCTGGCGTAGAGCAGATACGGCATATCCTGCTCGGCCATCAATTCGATCTCGAAATTGCTGTAGTCGGCATAGCCGGTGATGACGGCATTCAGGTCAGGGTCACTGGTCAGGCGCTGGACGGCGCTGGTAACCGCCTCCACCGACATGTTCTGCGTGTCTCCCACAACGACCTGAAGCTTGTAACCGGCAACGCCGCCCGCCGCATTGATTTCGTCGACGGCGAGCCTTGCACCATCCACCATTTCGTTGCCGTCGGCAGCGGTGCCGCCGGCGAGCGGCGCAATCACACCGATCTTGCTGATCTTGTCGGCGGCCTGGACAGGGTTGGTCGCGATCAGAGCGGCGAACCCCAGGCTCATCCAGAGGCCGGAAAATTTCATGGTCATCGTCATACTCCCCTCTCCTTGATTGCAGGCACCGAACATCCCTCAGCGGGGGCCGATGATCGCCGCCACCACGATCGGTCCAGGCGACCGACTTCAGCCGCAAGGACTGGCGATTAACTCGCCCTCATGACCTGACCTATCCCGGGCGCGTTCCGATCTCGTCGAGCAGCACCTCTGTGTCGACCTGCCGGCAATACCCCTTGATCGCCCGCAAGGTGTTGTCGTGGCGGTCCTGGCTGTAGGTAGCGCAGGCATCCGGGACGAGCGTCACGAGGTAGCCGAGATCGCAGGCGTCACGCACCGCCGATTCCACGCACTGGTCGGTAACCAGCCCGGCCAGGACCAGCTGCCTGACCCCGAGATTGCGCAGCAGGTAATCGATGTGGGTGGACACAAAGACACTCGAGGACGATTTCGGCAGCACGATTTCGTCGGCGGCGGGCGCAATCTCGTCGATAACCTTCCCATCCCATGAGCCCTTCGGGACGTTGAAGCCGGTGATCTTGTAATCGAGGCTGCGATCGCGGCCGTCCCTGGTGAGACTCTCGATCGTCGTGTAAAGTACTTCTATGCCTGCGGCACGAAACGCTCCCTGCAACCGCTGCATATTGGGGATGGCAAGGTTCTTCAATCGATCGAAATAGTAGCGGTACCTGCCGGCAATCTCGGCGTCCGGGACATTCCTGAACTCGCCGCCATCACGTCGCACGCAGAAATTCTGCACGTCGATGAACAGCAGCGCCGACTGCTTCGGATTGAGCGGCACCTCGCGTGTCGTGGGGAAATCAGTCGTTGACATGCCTTTTCTCTCGCGCATCGGTCAGCCCATCGGCGATCAAGCTCGCCCATCTGTGCTGCCCCTCGGGAACGCCGATCAAATCGTTACGAATTTCAAGCAACAGGTGCGGCAGGCCGCGCGCCTCCCCGTGCACCGGGATCGTGTAGTCGCCCTGATCGTCGACCACATAGGGCTCGTTGTGCGCACAGATTGTCGCTGGATTGCGCTCCTGAAACGAGTCCAGAAAACGCCCGGCAAAGCTGCGGTCGCGGTTGGAGAGCACACCGAGTTGCCATGGCCGCCTCGGTCCTCCTGCCAGCCGCGGTGTAAAGCTGTGCACCGCGACCAGCACTGCCGGCGAACCTGCCGACGCGCGACGATCCAGAAAGAGCGCCACTTCCCGATGGAAGGGCTCGTGGATCTCCGCATAGCGCTGCCGGCGCCGGTACTCCGCGAGCTGTAAATTGCCCGGAACGACTGTCCCGTCGCTCACCTCCGGGATACAGTCGGGTGCGCTGAAGGGACGATTGCAGTCGATGACAAGCCGGCTGTAGCGCTGCAGGAAAAGTGGGGCATCGAGCTGATCCGCAAGGCGACGCGCCACACCTTCGGCGCCGATATCGCAGGCAATGTGCCCAAGAGTTTCGATCGCGGGCAGACCAAGGTTCGCGAGCCGTCGCGGAACAGCGGTCCCCGCGTGCTCGCAAACCAGCACGAAGTCAGCACGTCCGTCGGCGTTGACCAGCTCAACCGGGCGCGGATCCGACGACGAGAGCACACCCGGCAATGTTCCTGAGTACTGCAACACGTCACCCGAAGTTGGTGCATGGCATCCGTCGCCACACTGGATTACCCGAGAAAACGAAATTCATAGATCAAAGTCAAACATTTTCTTTCGTTTGACATATTTTTTTCATAAGGCTATTGCCGGAACTCGACTTTTTCCGATCCGGATTTGCTCAGGTTGGGTTGCGTGACACGGCAGGACACGAGGCGCGCTGCGCCATCCAGCCCGGCGACGGGGCAGCGGAGCTGTTCAAGCTTTTGCTGGATGGTTGCGGACGTTCGATCAAATGGAGAGGCAGATCGCGAGCAGCGCCTGCCAGCCCGGTGCTGCCAGCGTCAGGAAGACTTTGCTGTAAATCAGACGCGCACAAGTGGCTCGCAAATGCTCATTCCTGCCCTCCCGTTGCGCCGCAGCCTGCCTCAGCATGCTTGCAGGAAGCAGGCGCGAAGCGCGCGCAGTCAGCGGTCGCACTTCTCCTGACAGACGCCGGCACAATGAAGCCGTCGTCGAAAACATGACGAAGAGCACAAGTTAGCCGAAGGATGCATATCGCCCGGAGCTCAGCTTCAGGGATGGCGACCTTCTCAAACGTGCAACTGAGGACAGGTAATGCTGAAAAAAGGCAAAACGTTCGACGAGGTTCGAACCGGGTTTCGGTGGAATATCCCCGACTACTACAATATCGGTGCGGATATATGCGACAGGTGGGCCGATAAAGAACCCGGTCGACTGGCGATCATTGACGTGGAGCCTGGAAAATCCACTCGCGAATACAGCTTCGCCCAGCTGAAGGCATTCTCCAACCGGCTGGCCAACGCCTTGAGCGCGCGCGGCATCGGCCGGCGTGCCGGAGAGATGGGCGATCGGGTTGGCGTTATGCTCCCTCAGCGCTTCGAGACAGCAGTTGCGCATGTTGCGCTCGCAAAACTCGCGTGCATCTCGATCCCGCTATTTACCCTGTTTGGACCCGATGCCCTTCTGCACCGTCTGGCAGATTCCGGCACACGGGCAATCGTGACAGACGCCCCGGGCGTCGAGCGAATAAAACCTCTTCTTCAACAGCTGCCCGCATTGAAGCTGATCATCTGCGTCGATGGCGCGATCGGACCGGCCAGCTGCCTGGCTGCACTTTGCGCGGCAGAATCAGATGTGTTCGAACCTGTGTCGACACGCGCGGATGATCCGGCAATTCTGATCTACACGTCAGGCACCACAGGAAACCCCAAAGGCGCCCTTCATGCCCACAGGGTTCTGTTGGGACATCTTCCGGGCGTCGAAATGAGTCACGAGTTTCTCCCCCGGGACGGAGATCGTTTCTGGACTCCTGCGGACTGGGCATGGATTGGCGGTCTGCTCGATGTGCTCATGCCGGCGCTTCATCATGGCATTCCGGTTGTCGCCTGTCGGTTTACCAAATTCACCGCAGAGGCGGCTTTCGACCTGATCAGAAGCTGCCGGATACGTAACGCCTTTTTGCCTCCCACCGCTTTGAAAATGATGAAGCTCCTGCCCGGGACCCGGACGCCTGAAGTGCGCCTTCGCTCGGTGGCAAGCGGCGGCGAACCGCTTGGTGAAGAATTGATGGAATGGGGGCGTGCCACGCTTGGGGTGACGATCAACGAGTTCTACGGCCAGACCGAGTGCAACATGGTGGTTTCTTCCTGTGCAGCGCTGGAGCCCCCCTTGCCGGGCAAAATGGGCCGGTCTGTGCCTGGCCACGTTGTCGATGTAATCGATGCTGCGACCGGCATTCGTCAGCCTGACGGGAGGGAAGGCGCGCTTGCGATCTTGTCCCCCGACCCCGTGATGTTCCTCGGCTATTGGCAAAATCCCGAAGCGACCCGCGAAAAGTTCGCGGACGGGCCGGATGGGAAATGGCTTCTCACGGGTGACCTGGGGATACGCGATGCTGAGGGCCGGCTTCACTTTGTGGGGCGCGATGACGATGTAATTGGCTCCGCCGGCTACAGGATTGGGCCTTCAGAAGTCGAGGATTGCCTGCTTGCGCACGAGGCTGTCCGCCTTGCCGGGGTGGTCGCCAGGCCGGATCCGCTGCGAGGGGCGGTCGTTGCCGCATATGTCGTACTCAAGGACGGATATATCGGATCAGATGCATTGGCTGACGACATTGCAAAATTCGTCAAATCACGCCTGGCGGCGCATGAATATCCGCGTGTAGTACGCTTCATTGATGAGATTCCCCTGACAACAACGGGCAAGATTATTCGTGGTGCCCTGCGCAAGATGGCCCGGGATGAAGCTGCAGCAGAGCACGTCGCAGCGAGTGGATGAGAACGCAGAAGCATTCGTTTGCCGCGACCAGGCGAGTCCGGACTCGACACACCCGGGACCCGAAACATTTTCCGTCGCAACCGTTCGGCGCCCCTGCTCGACAGCCGGCGTCATGGCAACATCCCGGCCTGAGCCCGGCACGAATTGCCTGAGCACTGGTCGAGGAGGACTCCGAAACGCTGCGCCAGCTCGTTGGTGGCGCCTCTCACCTGCAAAAAGGAGGCAAGAAACTCGCTCTTCGACAGCCTCCGCAGGAATTCGACATCGTCCATCGGGATGCCATTCGCGACGACGTCCTTCCCCCGCCCTGTGAGAATTTGAGGCCGATTGACAAGCATCCACCGGAGGAATGGCGCACCCCGATCTCGCGCCCCGCAAGGTCCCGCGCCAGATCCTGGAATTCAATGTGGGACAAACTCAAAAAGCTCATAGGTGATACGGTCAGCCTACGGGGCCCATTTGTTGGCCAAACAAGCAACGAATCTATTTTCCTCGCTTCGAAGCTTCGCGCGAAACAAAATCCGCGGCAATTGTCGCGTCTGTGCGCGTCGGCGACGCTTCGGCCTGGTGATCGCTCGCGCAGGGAGATCAATCAGGCACTCGGGTATCGTCCAGCCAAAGCAACTCTATGAGAGAGACTTCATCCGGCTTCGAGAAACCAGATCAACGTACTCTTTCATCTGGTCGATCCGTGCCGCTGAAGGAGAAGATGTACATTCATCCAAATGGTCTTCCAGCCTTTCAATGCGCATCAGTATTTTTTTGCCCTGCCAGGAAATGCTGCGAAATACCGGGATGGGCTTGATGCTTTCGATATATGTGCTCCGGGCGCCATTTCTGCTGCCCTTCGACAATTGAATGTTCAATATCATACTCAAGACGAGATGCGGCGCGGTATACCATCCCCACGTCAAGCTGCCCAAAGAGTAGGCGATCACACCAATCCGGTCCGGATCCCTCTTCGTCCGGTAATATTCAAGTGGCTGAATAACGTGAGGGTGATGCCCCAGGATCAGGTCCACTCCGTCCTCGATCAACGAATGAGCGGCCTCGATTTGTCTGTAACGTGGAAAAAACTCAAACTCGTAGCCCCAATGAATTGATGCAATAATGAAATCACAACCTTGCTTCTTGCAATCCTCGATTTGCATTTTGAGCAACGTCAGGTCCGTTGGGACATACCTGGACAAGAGTCTGGCCGTGTGCACCCGAAACGTTTCGTTCCCGGGGAGCTGATGAGCATTGAGTCCAAATGTCGCCGATACGAATCCGATCGTGACTTGATTCTTGACAAGAATGTTCGCCCGCCCGTATTCCCGGGGGTGACGGGGGGCACCGATATCAATGATCCCGGTTTGTGCCATCGCTCTCCGGGTAGCTTCAACACCCTCTATTCCCAGGTCCAGTATGTGATTGTTGGCAGCGTTGAGAACGGTAAAATGCCTGCCCCGATGCCCGGTCAACGCGGAATATTGAGCGAATGAGCAGCACATCATCGCCGTTCGTCCGTCACCTATGGCTCTTCTTACAACCTCCTCATCTGCTACAGGCGATTCATAGTTCGCAAATGAAATGTCGGCATCAAAGAGGGCAGAAGCAACATTTTCAAAAAGGAAATCCCTGGAGGATTCGAGGCCATCTGCCTGAATCAAATCACCCGCAGCGCTCAGCGTCACCGACGTATCGCTCCTGAACTCATCCGGCAACTTCACAACGGATCTGTCGTTTAGAAACAGGATTTCAGGCACGTTCCTTTCTGATTTTATGATCGGCCTTGCGCTTTTATAGAACCAGTACGCCATATCGGCGAATTTCATTTCTTCCAGATCGGTTGCGACATCCCGAAGCGGACGATCCCAGAGACGTAACCATGCCGCGCATTGTACGGCTGCGCGCGTTCGGACAGAAGCACGGAAAACCTCGGCAGGACTTGCGGGAAGGTGACGCGGCATGAACAGATGTGTCTCGACTGAAGAGGAAGGCGTTTTGTGATCCGGGCGGGTTCAATAGCCGCGGTCGGTGACCCGATTATTCGCGCTGGCAGAACACTCCCGACGAATTCAACCCGATGACCGCGTCCGCATCGGGATTTTCCCGGTTGGTATTGATACGCTCCTCAACCAGAGTCTCTGACGCGTCATAGCCGACCGCCGGATGAGTTTGACAATCTGCCGTGCCATCGATTCCGGCGATGCCAAGTGCTTGCAAGTCCGTTGTTTGACGACGCCTGCCACCAGTAGCGGACATAGAACTCCTTCCTCTTCCCGGAACTGCTTGCCTCCAGATCTTGATGCACTCAAAGTAGATGGAAGCTCGCACCTTGAAACTACCAACATCGGTAGCTGGCACCCCGGCGAGCCTCCGTCGACTGCCAGTTACGCGACGGCCTTCCGGTCACCTATCCATCCTTCCCCAGCCTTACGCTCATGGGGACACAGATGATGAGTTCGATTTCCCGAACGGAGAACCAACGGACCGGCGACAGCCACCATTTGCAGATTGTCACGAAAGGACGTTGCGCTGCTGCCGCCAATGCTGGACTTCAACCCGGGCCGCTCCCGGACGACAGGCGACGCAGATCGATTTTCGATCGGCGGCAGGATATGAACGCAGGTTACCCGGACGATCCCGGACTACCCCACAAGAGGCCAGATCAGGCTCGCCTCGGTCATTCCGGTATCCAGAGGTGCAGCGGCGAATCTCGAGCTCGAATCAGGAGGCCGGTTGTTGCTCTGCCTCAGCGTTTCCCCCTCGCCCGGGCCCCTTCTTCCGCCACCTCGACCGCAACCAACCGGTGATTTCAGAGTGGAGCGGCAGGCTCGTCGAAGGCTCTCGCAGTCGTTGGCGCTACGGAGAGGCGGCGCCGGCGTCCGGATGACAGCCAGGAAGAGGAGCAACTGGCCGACGCCTCCCGATCCCGAATGATGCCGCTGCCGCGCCAGCTACCAGGGAGCACTCGGGCAACCCGGACAATAGCAGACAGGGCCAGCCCGGCTGAGGAGGGTGACAAAATCCCGGCTCTATGAGCCAGCGCAAGGCGAGCCGGAGATTCATGAACATCAGAGACCGTGCGACGACGAGGGTGCTCTGCCCTCACCAACTTCGCTGGGCAATCTGCGCATGGGGAGGCTGGTCGTCCGCTGCGCGTCCATGAGCCAGCATCTGTATAAGCCGGACGCCCCTGACAGCTTCCCTGTTCTTATACTCAATATTGGTTCGAGACTGTCGCGCGACCCGCTGGACGTGCCAGATCATCCTCACGCAGAAATCCGGATTTGAATCTGCATCAACTGTACCTGCTTCGTCTTCCGGGAGGCGATCCCAGCCGGCGCTTTTGAGGAACAAGCGCAGCTGTCAGAGAGACCTTCGATCGCTCGCGCAGCCCGATCACGGAACAGATCCTACGGTGATGCTCCAGCGGAGCTTTCCTCGCAGCTCACATCCTCGAAATATTTTCTGGCCTTGAGATGTTTCTGCAGGGCGACTGGTCTGTACGGGCCGAAGCTCGTATAGTTGCGTACGGATTTCATGGCAAGGCGCTCATAGACCGTGTCATGAAGTTGCGCTGTGTCCGGGACTTCACGGGCGGCCCTGGACCAATGCAGCGCCGTTCCACCCATTCCGACCATGCATTCATCATGCATCATTCCGTCGGCTGACGGATAGAGCCGCAGAAGGTTTCTGTCGACGAGGACACAGCCGGGTTCCGGGATTTTTTCGGTAATGAATTCCACCATCCAGGCGAGTGTGATGTCCGACAGGCGCGACTCATTTTCCGGATAGCTTCCGCCTATATCGGCGTGATTGCCGGCGAACCAGATCTGGTCGAATTGCTCGGGCTCGCCCTGCCTGTCGGGCCACGTGACCGTCCCGGTGCCTCCCCATGGCACGCGCTTGAAGTCCTTCCGACCTTCGTCAATCGATTGCAGATGCCGTGCGTACTGAACGTCGGAGGGGAAATGCCGGTCGTAAGTCCATTCGGGAAAGATGCGCTGCCAGCCGATCGCCGCAACTGCATCCCATATCCCGATGAAATAAACGGAAGCACCGACGGCGCGTCCGGCTTCCGATTTGTATGCCGACCGGAACTGCTCCGCTCGCCGGTCCGCATCCGTTCCCTTGCGTGGCATTCCGAGCCAATAGATACAGGCAACGGCCTCTCTGGCGATCCGTCGCAACGATTTAGGATCAAGGCTGATGGATTCACCACTACGCTCCGTCCTTGGAATGCCGCAGAGCTCCAGTACATGGGCAAGGCACCTGGCGGTGTAGGCACCCCGGCTGAAGCCGAAGAGATAGATGCGATCTCCGGGCTCCCACACGCCGATAATCGCCGTGTAGCAATCAATGATCTTTCTGGTGATACCGAAGCCGAACATCTGCTGGACCGTTTCCTTGAGCCGGCGCCAGCGGCTCTCATATCCTGGCGCCGGGGTGCCTATCCCCGGGACATAGAGTGCCAACTGCTTCCCGGGATCGATGATCGAGTCGGGGCCGGTCCGCGTGGCCCGGTAGAGTTTATAGACATTGGTCCGGCTCTCGTCTGGCAGCAGACCACCTTCGTTTCCCGTCCCGTCAGCGAACAGCAGGATGTTCTTCGCCAAGTTCAGTCTCCCAGGGTCACGAGCGGTTCGAGCAACGAATCCGCAATGACGATGCCGGTCGCATCCGTGAAGATCGCGGCAACATCCCTCGCCTTCTGCCGGAACGCCTCGTATGCATCCTGGCCGATCAGCGGAATGGCTTCAGCGAGGCTTGGCACGTGGCCCGGCTTTTTTGCGACTACCGCGGCCTTGAGTTTTTGTTTCGTCAGAGCGAAGGCCCGCGATGGCGGCGTTGAGCTCAGAGATGTTGGTGGGCGTCACGAGCTTGCCGCCAATGTAGACAGCCTGGCTGAGACCGACGATGCCAAGAATCGTATTCGGAACGGTGAACGTCGACAACTGACTGACGCCTGCGGCGACCAGACCGCCCATGACGACCAGACCAAATATGAAACTCTGGTAGCGGTACACGTCAAAGACGCCGTCGGTGGTGAAGAAGTCCCGCCATGTTGCGTTCGATGGGTCAACGACAGTCCTTGCCATGGGAATCCACCCATGTCTCAGAAGCCAAGCCCGATTGTCAGCTGACAGCATATTGCGCTGACTGTCCGTACCCTTGGCTATCGTGGCTCCGATGCCGCTGATCCCGAGCAGTGCAAGGATCGAGCCCGAGAGGTCTACGAGGGTTCCAGTCTGCAACAGCAACAGCGTTATCAGGGCAGCGACGGCCAGCGAGAAGGCAAGTGTCTGGAACGTCGAAAGACTGCCTTTGCCGTCCGGCCCTGCGGAGACCCGGGCAGGATTCAACCCACGCAGAAACGATCCGAACGTGTGATCCCGCCTGCGAAGCGCAAATGCGACCCAAAGGTAAAGGACGAGAATTTCGACGAATACCGAGAAGATGCTGAGCCAGTACGGACTGAGCCTGACGCTCACGGACGAGACTCGCCAGGGAGACTGGCCGACGGGACTGTTGCACGTGTAGAGATACAAATCGACCCTGCTCCAGAACCAGGCCAGATCATCGGCCATGTTCAGCGTAACAATTGTCTGATCAGGCTCGAGCAGATGCTTCTGCACCAGCAGATCAGACTCTGTCGCGCGGCGCGTGACAGCGTCCTGACGCTTGAAGATATAGGTCTGATCGCTGTAGTCGATTGCGGCAAAGTATCGGATGCCATCGACGAATGGCGTACGCACACCGATGTCCACACGCTGGTTTGTCGGCAGGAAATTAGTGGGGAGCACGATGGGAGCGCCGACCGGATTCCGGCCGGAGCGGAGCTCCACGGCAAATTCGCCGGGCTTGACGCATTGCTTCTGGGGATCACCCGATGCGGCGACTGCCGGGACCCCCGCAGCTGCGGGCTTTCCGGCCGTCAGATCCTCGCGCGGCGCCTCGGGCACCGGACTCTGGTCCGCCAGTACCTGGCCCTTCACCGCAGCCGTGCGCTGTTGCGCGTTCGTCGCCGGGCACAGCGAGACACCCGTCAGCGCAACAGTACATAGGGCGACGAACAGCGATCTGAGCATTACCCCCCGGCGGCCGGATCATCGCCATTTACCAATGGTTGCATTCACTTTGCAAGCCAACCTGTGCCGTTGTCCCGGCCGTTCGATCAGCGTCCCCGATGCGGGCAGCGACAGCTAGGCCGGAACGAAATATCCGGCGCGGAGCCAGCGTCCCGTCTCGCGTCAGTCGCCGGAGGTGGAAAAAGTGTAGTCTCATTCGCCAAAGCCTATCACCTGCCGGGTACCGGCCGACGGTATGGACAATACCGGGCGTCATGGCCTGAAATCATCGTGACGGAAGGAGGCCCTGAAGGCGGTTTGCAACGTATCTGCCGAAAGAGGAGCAATCCATGGCAGTCGGCCCAACCATCGCACCCGACCGATCTCGCATATTGCCCTCACGGCACCCGAGTTCCTTTCGCCAACGAAGGCTATGCCGAGAATGTCGATATGACGTCTTCGAAGAGCGTCTATGGACAGCAGTGAGTAATTGATCGTCCCCGGAGCCGAGCTGGCGCAGAGAACGACCGGGAGCCGCCATTTTTCGAGAATATCAATGTAGACCGAGCCGCTATTCAGGGGCTCCATCAATCCGCCGGTCCCCTCAATCACAAGTGGCTGCCTTCCCGTATCAGGCACGTCCAGCGAATCTGTATCGATGCGAACCTCGCCGGTTTCTGTCGAACAGTGGAGCGAAGCGGCCGCCTGCAGACGGTAACGCTCGGGCAGCGTACGACCGGATGGAAGAGCGCCAAGCCGAATGACCCGCTCGGTGTCCGTCTCTCCTTCGAGCCCGGCCTGAACCGGCTTCCAGAACTTCGCGCCCAGAAGATTAGCAAGCCCGGCGCAGAAGACCGTCTTTCCGACGCCGCCGCCCGTACCTGTCACCACAATCCGCTGCGGGTTCATCGAGCCTGAACTCTTGTCCCGTCGACGAGAATATCCAGCATTGTACGCACCTCATTCTTCACGATACGCAATCGTGAGTTCTCAAACGTATGCCCGCCGAGTGAAGCGACGTAACACCGGGGCGATTGCCTCCTGTGACGATAGCGCACGGATACCCGACCTTCCCGGCGATTCGAGCAAGAAGCCGCCGAACATGTTTCTTCACTTCCTCATGCGGGGCAGCAGCTGCACGGTTGACCGGTTGACTACAGGAGTCTGCCGCGCAGTGGTCGCGGCTGCCCTGAGTTGCGTTTCATGCGTTGTGGCAGGTCAAGATTGTTTTCGGCGCGCAAATACCGTCCGTACCGGACGATGGCGTTCATGTTTGGGGGGATGTATCCCGATAGATGCAGAACTGTACGTTTCGAACTGCAGCCTTACGACCTGGTGACTGAATCAGCTTGTCCGGCCTCCTTGCCAAAGACATAGGTCAACCGGGACGAAGCGATTTGCGTATCATCGACTTACGCGCGCGAACATCCACGGGGATGCCGGCAGGTCGCGTCGCGCAGCCGATCAGGATGATCCGCCAAAGGACAAGTCTCTCAGCCCCGAAGCAGGAAGGTCGCTCAATTCATAATCAGCCCCGTTTCGCTGCCCGAGTCTGGGCCGCGGGTGCGGTCGTTCCAAAATGCACACGGCCGCGACACCAGTCGACCACCCCGGGACGACCAGATCGACCCCATTGCTATTTTCTGAAGTCCCGCAGCATCGTAAAGGAGGCTCATTGACCGGCGAAGACCGACGGCTCGGCCTTTTTCGCGTTCAGGCCGGCAATATCCGGTTTTCCCGATCAACCAGCACAACGCGCGGCTTGAATGTAATTGCTTCCGCCTCCTCGAAGGAGCCGTAGGCAACGATGATCACCTTGTCACCTGTCATCGCAAGCCGCGCAGCGGCTCCATTCAGGCCTATTGTGCCGGATCCTTCCGGCGCCTCAATCACGTAGGTGGCAAACCGCGCTCCAGTTTCGATATTGTAGATTTCGACGCGTTCGTTGATCAGGAATCCTGCCGCATTCAGCAATATACGATCTATCGATATCGAGCCTTCGTAGTGCAGATCGGCCTGGGTCACCGAGGCGCGATGAATCTTTCCTTTCATCATAGTAACCTGCATGGATCTCCTGTCCTGAAGTCTGTGCGCAGTGCACTTGCTGCTCTGGTCTGGCTTGAGCACGGTTACGGACCTGATGCCGTTCCGGCCCAGGAATCGTGTGGCGGTCGGCTTACGGGATTTTGCTGGTCAAAAGCAAGTCAGCATTGATGCGCCGGGCAGGGTCTGAATCCAGGTCCCGGCGATGAACGCCCCGCGCCGAAACATCGATCGCTGCGAGCCCCCAATCCACTCCAACAGCCGCAATCACCTGTCCTGCTCTTCCTCTGGAATCATATAATCGAGACCTGTGAGTCTGGAGTGGTCGCATTGCGCGATACGGTGCAGGAACTGAACCTGCGACCGTGCGGAACGTCCGACTGGCGTTGATCGTGCAGAGCGGACAATTCGGAAGAGGTTGCCAGCCTCGCCTTTCATAAAATCCTGATGGCATCCTGCGCAAAGACATGGCTGCCAGTCAGCCGGGATCGCGAAAGACACGACGCATCACGGATTGGTATTCACCATGGCACATACCAGTGTAGCGCACGCGATCACAATTATCGCCCTGGTTTTACAAAACGCCCACAGCATTGCGCCGATCAGGGTTCACCTGTTCGTACGCTACGTTCAGAGCGTCGGGCGCCAGGCAACTCCCGCATCCTGCTCAGGCAGAACTTCTGCAAACGTCTGCTGCAAGGCAGGAATGGTCGCACAGCATCGGACAGCATTCCTGCTGCCAACGTCATTCGTGCATTGCGCTCGGCCTGATCCAGATATAAGACGCGACCAGGTTGCGGCGTCACGTTTGCAGTTATCATGATCCGTCACATCGTTTTCTTCACAGCCAGGGATAATTCCGGTATCGACCAGATCGCCGAAGGTCTGTCGGTTCTCACCTCAATCCCGCACGCGCGCCGGCTTGAGATCGCGTACAACCGCAAGAGCGATCAGCTCGGCAATGAGATCGATATCGTGGTGTATGGCGAGTTCGACAGCGCGACGGAACTCACTGCGTACAAAACGCACGATCTGTATCGAGAAGCAATCCGGAACGTCCGGCCACTTCGGGAATTGCGGTTTGCTGCTGATTACGAGCTTTCAGCAGATGTGCGTTTCGCTGCAACCGCAGGGGTAAGCCAGGTTGCTCGACGCAATCGATCGGTTCGCGGTTAGCTTGATCATCAGCCTCGAGGCTTCGTACGTGTCGGACGAGAACGCCCCTTATTCAGGACGGGACTACGATTGGAGCCGACTTTACAGCCCGCCGATCTTCGGCATCCGATAGCCTCATGCACGTTCGCGAGCTGCAGTGGATTGAGCCTGTCAAGGCGCTACGATGCCTGGCGCAGCGCCCGCATCTTACCTTTCTCGATAGCGCGGCAGAAGATGAGCTCCTCGGGCGTTACTCGTATCTGACCTGCGAGCCGTTCAGCACGTATCTGGTCTCCGGCGGACAGGCAAGCTGGAATGGACAGGCACTTACGGGAGATCCATGGGCAATCCTGCACGACCTTCTCGCCAGATATCGGGAAACACATCGCCCCGATCTCCCGCCGTTCCAGGGTGGTGCTGCCGGCTTCCTTGCGTACGATCTGAATCGGACGCTGGAGCGGCTGCCGGCGCCGTCAATCCCCGGTCTCGGATTGCCCCAATCGATTCTACATTTCTATGACGTTGTGCTCAGCTTCGATCATCGGGACCACAGGTGCTGGATCGTCTCGACCGGATGGCCGGAGAAGGATCCCGCCCGGCGGGCCGACCGTGCGCGACGTCGGGCTGACGAGTTTGCCGCGCTGCTTGCCAGACCAAGGTTGCCGCGGATTATCATTCCTGCCACGGCGGGTGCTTGGCATTCGAACTTCAGCCGGGAAGGCTTCATAGCGGCGGTCCGGCACGTCAGAGAGTTGATTCTGGCCGGAGATATATTCCAGGCGAACATCGCGCAATGCTTCAGCGCCAAAGTGTCGCCCCTGTTTGATCCCCTCACCTTCTATTATCAGCTGCGGTCAGTGAACCCTGCACCGTTTGCAGCCCTCCTGCGCTACGACAGGCTGACGATTGCATCGAGCTCTCCTGAGCGATTTCTGAAACTTGACGGGCGACAGGTCGAAACGCGTCCTATCAAGGGAACAATCGCGCGTTCCGCGGATCACGCAGAAGATCGGCGCCGGGCCGAAATCCTGCTTGCGTCCGAGAAGGATCGCGCCGAGAACATCATGATCGTCGATCTGCTGCGCAACGATCTGTCACGCGTTTGCACAGACGATTCGGTTGACGTTTCAACACTGTGCGACCTCGAATCCTATGCCTCAGTGCACCACCTCGTCTCGGTCCTCACGGGCGCACTTGCAGCAGGGCAAGATGCTGTCAGTCTGCTTCGCGCCTGCTTTCCTGGCGGATCCGTGACCGGTGCTCCAAAGGTACGAGCCATGGAAATCATTGCGGACATCGAGAAAGTGGCCCGAGAGGTCTATTGCGGCTCGATCGGCTTCATCGGATTCAGCGGACACATGGACACCAACGCTGCTATCCGCACAGTGATGATCAATGATGACCAAGCCCTGTTTCATGCGGGGGGTGGAATAACGGCAATGTCCAATCCTGAAGCCGAATACGAGGAAACGCTTGCCAAGGCGCAGAGTCTCTTCGGCGCTTTTGGTGCCGATCCGGCCGGTGCATTTTGATCTTCATCATCGACAATTACGATTCCTTCGTGTTCAATATTGCACGCTATTTTCGCAAGCTTGGCGCGGAGACGAAAGTCGTCCGGAACGACACGATCAACGTTACCGATCTCGTTAAACTTCAGCCACGAGCAATCGTCATATCTCCCGGTCCCTGCACACCAATCGAGGCCGGCATATCCACTGCGGTTGTTCGCGAACTTTCGGGGCGCATCCCCGTGCTTGGCATCTGTCTTGGGCACCAATGCATTGGAAGCGTGTTCGGCGGATGCGTGGTCCGCGCACGCCGCCCCATGCACGGTCGGGGTTCCCATGTAACTCACGAAAGGGACGGATTGTTCAAGGGACTCCCGTCCCCCCTTTACGTGGGGCGCTACCATTCTCTGGTCGTCGAACTTGGTCCAGCAGACGCGCCGGATCTCATGGTGACAGCTCGTTCAGATGAAGGTGAGATCATGGCCCTGGCGCATCGGCATCAACCAACCTACGGGGTACAATTTCACCCGGAGTCCGTACTTACCAAGCACGGTAATTTGCTACTTATGAATTTCTTGCGCCTGGCGGAAAGTTTTCGAGCGTGAACCAGAGCTCCTTTATTAGCAGCTCCAGAAATCGGGTGCCGAAGACAAGATGAGCTGCGGCATTTGATGGACGAACTCGATGCACGTCGTGAAAAACAGTAGATGGAGCGAAAGCGCGAAAAAGCTTAATTTGTACGCCGCGTAGCGCAGCTACAAATGCACTACTTGAGACCACCAACGCGGAGCCTCTTCGCATCACCTTGTTTGATGAACAGGCGGATTATCCTCTGGCGTAATCGCAAGAATATTTACTCGAGATCCGCCAAGAGATTGGCGGTGCCTTGCGGTAGTGTTGCTACCGCTGCCCTTAAGGGCGTTTCCTCCCTTGACTTGGCCGCCGGTCCAATCGGATCGGCGGTCCTCTTCGATGTCGAGTCGGCGCTCTCATGATTGAGGAATTCCTACAGCGATCTGCAGCTCGACGACGCCGGCTGTAGCTGCAACGTCTGTCATCGTGGTTGAAAGCATTCATGCAACATAGAGGTGTCCAATTCAGCATTCGAGAAGTGCACCCCGGCGAGTGGCGCTACAGTTTCGAGGTCGATAGCAAGAGGATCAGTGGCAAGACCCGAACGAGGCTGCAACTTCTTGCAGTCCGACGGGTTAAAGATCGCATTAATCGTGAACTGAATCGCAGCACGGAACATGGAAGTTGACCGGTTGCCCGTGGGTTCGAATCCTACCCCTTCCGCCAGTACACTGTTCTCCGTTGTTCTCCACTGTTCGGAATCCCCAGTAAAATCAGCGCCTTTGTCGGCAAACTGTATTCCTTAGTTCGCCGTCGTTCCTCACAATCGGGGTGCAAACCGTAGTTTGGGACCGTGAGTTCGGAGGACGGTTTTGACCGGAGGAACACATGGCTGGGAAGCTAAAGCCGCTCGACGTTGAACGCCAAACGAGGCCCGGCAAATACGCCGATGGTGATGGGCTCTATCTCGTCGTGACTGGACCAGCAGCAAAGAGCTGGTCCTATCGCTATTGGAAAAATGGCAAGGAACGCTGGCACGGCCTTGGCTCGTTCAAGGACGTGTCGTTGAAAGATGCTCGGCTAGCTCGTGACGCCGCTCGGCTGCGAGTGAAGGGCGACCGCAATACCGCTGGCGTCGACATTGTCCAGGAGCGCCGCGAAGCCCGTGAGGACGCTAAGGCCGTCGAAATCAAGGTCGCCGCGCCGGCTTTTGAACAGTGTGCCGAGGCATTTATTCGAGAGCACTGGTCGACCTGGAGCGAGAAGCACCGGGATCAATGGCCATCTTCACTCAAGCGGTACGTCCATCCTCCGAACTCGATCCAAGAAGTCACTGCAAATGCTGACGTTGTTCGCCCTGCAGCTTTTGGTAAGAAGGCAAGCTACGGTCGAAATCCACGGTCGCTGAGGCGGTACGGTCTGCAATTCGTGCTCAGGTCACCTCATTATCAAAGCAGCTTCCGCGCCCGTCTAGGTTGCGGTAAGCTCCCCACGTTGGTTTTAGAGGATCTGGATGAGCCACTCAGTATGGGCGATTGCCGCCCTCAGTTTTGTTGCCGGAGTGCTCGCCGTCGTCGCGCAGCAGTCGCTGCAGATTATTGTATTCAAGCAAGCGGCTCCGCCTGGGCTGGCCGCTCTCGCACTAAGTGCCATAGGACTTGTGAGTTGTACTGCCGCGGCGGCAGAAACCCAGCTGTTCGACCTTGCGCTTGATGTCCAGCCTTTAGAACCCACCTCTTATCACGCACTCAAGCACAAGAGGCTTTTGTTCGCGACGACCCGAGCGATCGCACAGAATGCAGAGAACGCCGCGCGATCGAAGGAGGGTGGATCTTACCGATACGAAGATGTCTTCCAGGAAACGCTTAGCCCGCTCCTGGCCTATGGATGGGTTGAAGTAGCGTTCCCAAGCAATCGCGAGTTCGGCGCTCAGAGCTATAGCGATGACCCCTTGAAGCCAAATCCATTTAAGTATTTCGCAATCGAGGGGCATGGTTTCGTTTCGACACGGCAAGACGCCCAAAAACTGGTGTTGACGCAAGGTTACGACCCGACCCAACGGGCCCTCGTTTTCGTCCACGGGATCAACAACAGTTTCCGCGACGCCGTTGAACATCTTACGCAGTTGGCTGTGGATCTGAAGGTCAGCGGGGCACCTGTCCTGTTCAGTTGGCCGTCTGAGACCGGGACACCAATAGTGCGCGTCAGTGCTAATTCTTACAAGAAGGTTCTAGAAAACGCGAAGACCTCAGAACCCTACCTGGCGCAAGCTCTTCAGGACATCTTGGCGTCACAACAGAACAATTTCGATGTTCTTGCACACAGCATGGGAACACTTGTCGCATTCGATGTGCTCAGGTCGCGACCTGCCAAAGACGTTGGCAACTCGGACCCAAAAGCGTCCTCTCCTACGGCACTTCCAAACGTGGTTCTTGCGGCGCCCGACATTGGCATGAAGCATTTCAATACCTGGCGCGACGAATTCATCCGGAAATCGCAGCGGCGTACGATCTACTGCGGCCCAGACAACGCGCTCTCTTGGTCTAAGGATGTAAATAAGGACGAGCGCCTTGGCTATTGCAAAGACCCGAAGCCAGTGAACGACGACGTCGAAGGGCTGGAATTCGTAAGGGTATATGGGAATTTTCGCGACGTTTGGAAGCATTCCTATTATCTGAATGTACCTCAGGTTGTGAGTGACATAAAGGAAGCGCTTTCCACAGGTGTTGACACCGGCGCTTCCCGCCGGAGCGATCGGCCCTATCGCGAGATCTTTCTAAATTATTGATCAACTCAGGGATCTAACGTGACCCCGCGTTGCGCTTTGGACGGGCTGGGCCTATCCTCTTTCGACCTTGGAGAGGATGTCATGAAGACCCTCGTCAAAATTGCTGCTGCAGGCTCCCTGGTTTTCGCTGGCC
This sequence comes from Bradyrhizobium sp. USDA 4011, assembly GCF_054063415.1. Lineage (NCBI taxonomy): Bacteria > Pseudomonadati > Pseudomonadota > Alphaproteobacteria > Hyphomicrobiales > Nitrobacteraceae > Bradyrhizobium > Bradyrhizobium sp. USDA 4011. The sequence continues at coordinate 5,970,889 of NZ_JBSSGG010000001.1, read as the reverse complement.
CCTGCATGGCTCAAGATGTTTTCTTGAAGGAGAAGTTCGGCCTCTGGTCGGTCTACTGCCTTAGAGACGGCGCACCAAGTAATGGCAAGTGCACCGTTACCGCGGGAGTTCACGCAAACGACAATCCTGATCTCTGGATTAAGGTCGCAGTGGGGTTCGCAAATCCCGCCGGAGATCTAGTGATGACGTTACGAACGCCGCTGCTGACCTATCTCAGAAACGGCATCTCCGTTGGCTTCGACGGTAAGCAGACCGTGAAAGCGTTCGTAGACAAGTGTCCGAACTCTACTTGCGAAAGCACCTTAGCAATCGATGACCGGTTGATGTACCAGATTGCCACGCACGATAAGATGTCGGTCGAGTATCAAGTTTCTGAGGATCGAGGCATCGCGCTTATTCTGGATCTCGATCAGATCTTGTCGGCATTGAATTCGATAAAACCGGGAGGGGGCGAGGCCATCGCTTCTGCGGACCCGAAGAAACCCTCGCCGCAGGCTGCCGTGCGCGTACTGGTCGAGCGGCGAAAGCATGAGCTTGCAACCAGTCTCAGCTCAGGAGCTTTAGCAGCATGGAACGCGCCCCTTCAGAACTGCCCCAAGGTTCCCGCCACTAAGGTAGTCCTGGTCAATGCTGATCTCACAGTGCAAAATGAGGAAGAACTTCTCGATTGGGCTGACAAGTCGAATAAGTGTACGCCTGATGCGGTTGCCTGGATAAAGGCCGAAGGTAGCTCAAGCCCAAACGGCCCGGCATTAGATCGATCCCGAATGGCTTCCTGGACGCTGTACAATTACGTAAGCAAGACGATGCCTGCCGGAGTAATTCCCGAAGATGGTTCTCAAGTGGCTATTCTTCCGGAAGCATTTGACTTTTACCCATCAAAAGTTGGCCGGGGGACCATAGTGACCACTACAAGCGGCGGCGCAGTTGGTCGAGATACTACCGGTTCATCAATCCCGGAAAAAACGGCGACGAAAAATCGACGTCGGGACTAAGGCCGACACTGCTCGCAAGTTAGCTGGGCAGGCTATTTATACCATTCGATTTTCTTGCCGAATGTGCTGCTTCGCCTGTGCCGGTTACGTCGTGGCCGGGACCGTAGCTTTGCTACGCGAGATTTCAGAAAGCTAAGTTATTTCAATGTGGTTGACAGGACACCCCTTCCGCCAACAGCTTGTATTTCTCCGTTCACCCACGTCATTTTTTGTAGCGTAAGCACTGTATTGTCAGTGGCTTGCTGTACTTTATATCTAAAAGTGTCAGCCTAAGTCAGCCCGTGTTCACGATTTTGACGTGGAGGGCAGCGCGGGTTTTGGAGGACACTTTTCGATGGCCAGAGAGACGCTAACGGCATCCCAGGTCATGAAGGCCCGGCCGGGTGACAAGTCGGCGACGGGGGCGGTCTCCGCCTCGACGTGGACCCGCGCGGGGGCTGCTCTTGGGTCTTCCGGTTTCGGTCCCCTGTGACCGGCAAAGACCGCTACATGGGATTGGGATCGGCCGACAGAAGTCAGCTAGCGCAGGCGCGCAAAAGCCTCGCCAGCCCTCGTCAGGCCGCCGAGGAAGCGCGCGGGCTGATCCAGAGGGGTAAGCGTCCGAGGAGAGACGCCTTGCAGCGGGCTAGCCTGATGGTTGAGAACTGTACGTATGGACAGCCATACGATCAGTGCGCTGAATCGACTTGAAGTGGTTGATACAGGCCGGCGGCGCCGCTGGTCTGAGGAGGAGAAGGCACGGATTGTTTTGGAAAGCATGTCCGAGCCGCGCCTGGTTGCGGCGACGGCGCGGCGCTATGGGCTGTCGCGGTCCCTGCTGGTGACTTGGCGGAGGGCGTTCGCGGCGAATCGGGCCGAGGCCGACGCTGGTTTTGTCAGAGCGGTTGTCGTGGAAGGTGGGCCAGTATCCTCGGCGGCCATTCCATCGAGGAGCGCCACGGCGCATCCGCCCGGTCAGCGAATTGAGATCGAATTGACGAGCGGACGGCGCATCATTGTGGATGCATGCGTCGACGTCGAAGCACTTCGCCGGGTCATCGAGGCTCTGGATCCGCGATGATTCCGGTTCCCACGGGAGTTCGGGTGTGGCTGGCGACGGGCCACACCGACATGCGCAAAGGCTTCGCCTCATTGTCGTTGCAGGTGCAAGAGGTGCTGCGCCGCGATCCGCTGAGTGGTCATTTGTTCTGCTTCCGCGGACGCAGGGGTGATTTATTGAAAGTGATCTGGCATGACGGCCAGGGAGCATGCCTGTTTACGAAGAAACTCGAGAGAGGTCGTTTTGTCTGGCCGTCACTGGCGGACGGCGTGGTGTCGATCTCGCAGGCGCAGATGAGCTATCTGTTGTCCGGCATCGACTGGCGCAATCCCCAAGAGTCCTGGCGTCCGACCAGCGTGGGCTGAGACTTTGTCATTTGAGTTTGGCAGCGAATGTGATTCCATCTGGCTATGGACTCCAGCGCCGACCTGCCGCCCGATCTTGCCGCCGCGCACGCAATGATCCTGGCCGAGCGCACGGCCAGGCTTGCGGCGGAAGCCAGGCTCGCTGAAGCGGCCAATGCCCAGGCGAAGCAATCGAGCACCGAAGCGCTGATTGCCCATCTCAAGCTCGAGATCGAGAAGCTACGACGCACGATATATGGCGCGCGCTCGGAGCGGTCGGCGCGGCTGCTCGATCAGCTGGAGCTTGAGCTTGAGGAACTCGAGGCGGGCGCGACCGAGGATGAACTCGCTGCCGAGAAGGCGGCCGGGAAGACGCAGACGGTGCGTTCGTTTGAGCGCAAGCGGCCGGTGCGCCAGCCCTTTCCCAATGACATCGAGCGAGAGCGCGTGGTCCTGCCGGCCCCGACGCAGTGTCCCTGCTGCGGATCGGCCCGGCTGTCGAAGCTCGGCGAAAGCGTGACCTCGACGCTGGAGGAGATCCCCCGCCGGTTCAAAGTGATCGACACGGTGCGGGAGAAGTTCAGTTGCCGGGACTGCGAGGCGATCACGCAGCCGCCGGCGCCGTTCCATGCCACGCCACGCGGCTATATCGGACCGCAGCTGCTGGCGACGATTCTGTTCGACAAATTTGGTCAGCATCAGCCGTTAAACCGACAGAGCCAGCGCTTCAAATGCGAAGGGATCGACCTGTCGGTCTCGACGCTGGCGGACCAGGTAGGCGCTGGAGCCTTTGCGGTCCGGCCGGTCTTTGAACTGATCGAAGCCTATGTGCTCTCCGCCAATAGGCTTCATGGCGACGATACCAAGATCCCGATCCTGGCGAAGGGCAAGGCGGATACCGGCCGGATTTGGACCTATGTTCGCGACGATCGGCCATTCGGCGGGCGAGATCCACCGGCGGCGCTGTTCTACGCCTCACGTGATCGGCGCGGCGAGCATCCCGCGCGGCATCTTCAGAACTTCGCCGGCATCCTGCAGGCCGATGCCTATAGCGGGTTCAATGCTCTCTTTGATCCCGGACGCAAGGCGTTGCCGGCCACGCCCGCCTTCTGCTGGGCACATGGCCGGAGGGCGTTCTTCGAGCTTGCCGACATCGCCCAGAACGCCCGCCGCGGAAGATCGGCGACGGCGATCTCGCCCATTGCGCTGGAAGCGGTTCGTCGAATTGACCAATTGTTCGAGATCGAGCGCGAGATCTATGGGCTGAGCGCTGAGGAGCGGCTGCGGATCCGCCGGGAGAGAAGCGCGCCACTGCTGACCGACCTTGAGGCTTGGCTGCGGGCGGAATCTGTCCGGCTCTCGCGTTCGTCCAACGTGATTAAGCCGATCAACTATCTGCTCAACCGTTGGGACGGCTTTGCCCGCCTTGTCCACGACGGAAGGATCTGCATGACGAACAATGCTGCAGAGCGAGCGTTGCGCGGTTTTGCTCTGGGAAGAAAGGCATGGTTGTTCGCCGGTTCTGATCGCGGCGCCGAGCGGGCTGCCGTGATGGCCACGCTCATCATGACGGCGCGTCTCAACGACATCGACCCGAAAGCTTGGCTTGCCGACGTTCTTGCGCGCATCGCCGACATGCCACAGAGCCGCCTGCACGAGTTGTTGCCCTGGAACTGGACGGCGCCTGCGTCGGCACCCTCCACCCAAGCGGCGTAGCCATGCACGTCAACAAGGTTCATGCCGTCTTCACCATCGATCGCGTCGCCAAGGACCTCGGAGAGGACGAGGACTGGCTCTGGGATGTCGCAAACGGAATGGAAACGGAGGACGGCGTGATCTGGGTTTACGGCATAGGTGAAGACGGTGTCATGGCGTTCACCGACTTCGGCATCGAAAACCTGATGGAGCTCATCAGGATGCACAAGGAAGACCCCGAACTCCTCAAGCGGTGGAAGCCGTAAGCCATGTCCGCGGCTTAGCTCGGATGGATACCCAGAGGGATGTCGATCCCATAGAGCACAGGAACGACCAGCGGACCGCCGTGAAGGCGGCGGCCCAGAAGGCGATAACCTTTCAGTTCTTCGCCGAGCAATTCGTCGGGACACATAAGCCTGGATGGAAGAACCCCAAGCACGCTCAGCAATGGGAAAACACGCTGAAGACTTACGTCTACCCCGTGATCGGGGCGACATCGGTCCCCGACATCACGACGGACGACGTGGTCAAGGTGCTGAGCCCCATTTGGCTGACCAAGCGAGAAACAGCGGCGCGCGTCCGTGGGAGAATCGAACAGATAATGAATGCGGCTGAAGCTAAGAAACTCCGCCCCAGGGGCAGCAATCCGGCAGTGCTCGCAATCATCAAGCATCTGCTCCCTGCTCAGAAACGAAAGAAGCACGTCAAACATCACCCCTCCCTGCCCTACGAGGAAATGCCGCAGTTTTGGAAGTCGCTGGCAGAGGACGCGTCCGACTCGGCACGCATGTTGCGATGGATCATTTTGACGGCCTGCCGTTACGGTGAAGCCCGCTATATGGACCGGGATAAGGAAGTGAAGGCCGATCTTTGGACCGTCCCGGCCGGTCGAATGAAGGCTGAACGAGAACACAGCGTGCCGTTGACGCCGCTGGCTCTGACGCAGTTGCCGTTCAGGCCCGTTTCGGATGCCGCGTTAGCGCATTGCATTGCACGCCACACCAAGCGACACGCCACGACCCACGGAATGCGATCTACCTTCCGAGATTGGGCTGGGGACGAAACGGCACACGCGTGGGAAGTCGCGGAGGCCGCAATAGCGCACTCCACCGGGGACGATACGGAAGCGGCGTATCGAAGGCGAACAGCGCTGGCGAAACGCCGCAAGCTGATGGACGACTGGGCGGCTTACTGCACGTCCGAACGTCGGTAGCGCGAGTGCGACCGAGCCAGCCGCAAAATGCTCGTTCCGGGCATGACGAACGTCCAACTTGCTCCACACGCCTAACTTGTGCAAAAACCGTCACTCTACATTAAGGAGTTTCCCTCTCATGAAGTTGACTGACGGCGAAAAGCTCATCCTGCTCATGCTGACCGACATGTATAAGGCAATGAATATCAAGGGTGAGTTTGACCCGGAATTCATCGCTAATACGATCTACAAAGACAAGCTCTGGGGCTTCAACTGGGAGCTTTCGGGCATACCGTGGGAGCGTTCTGAAGACCCGCCAGAGGTGCGAGAAACGACCGACTTTCTCGACATGTGGCGCTTCGTGGAGGAAGGATACGAAGCACTGACCCCGGCGGAAAAGACGAAGCTAGCAAAAGATGCGGAGCCGTTCGGAACGCATGTGAAATTCCCGGGCTTCGACGGGAACAACGAACCGCATTATCGTATTGCAAACTACATGCTGAACGATATGCGGCATCGCTTCGATTCCTTCAAAGGCCGTGGTGACCTGAACTCACATAGCCATTCGGTCGAATCTTACAGGCGGATGTACAGTGTGTTCGAGCCCATTCGCGCAAACCTACACAATCGAAGTCTCAATTTAGCCGAACTTACGGAAATCTTGAACGCACGAAGGCATCCTAGCCAATGTTAGTTGCTGGCGCGTGGAGGTAGCATGAAGGGCCTTTTCAACGGTCTATTCGGTTTCGGACGGGCCTATACGAAGTTGCCTCCACACCACAACTTCGCCGAGCTTGCTGACAATATCGACGCCTTCGCCAGCCAACTTCTCGACCGCGCTGTCGGCAAGAATTTTGGAGGAGAGAGCTATTTGAATGCACCCGATAGATGGGAATGGAAGCTCGGTCGCGACCTAAAGACGCTAGTCGATTACGCGCGAAGCTATGTACCTGACGATGTTGATGGGCTGCATCGAAAGTGAAGCGGTCGACCGGATACAAAAACGTCCGCTACCATCACTGTGAAGATGACTTCGCGCCGCATGAGCTTGCGGTTCTTGCGCCACCGGCGGGTGACGGCGAACTAATCTGCGTTCGGTGCATTGAAATTGTGCTCGGCCGAGCCCATCGCGAAGCAGGACTGGCTCCTAGATGAACGCGATATTACCGAATGTGAACTCGTAGGGCTGCAATCGCACCGTGATAATCAACCGAGCATCGTGCTCGCTCGGTGGTGTATCCAAATCCTCTAGCAATTGATCCATTTCGACTGTGACTTTAGAAATGAGATTGTCATTCTGTAGCGGCAGTAAAATGGCGTTTCGCCATCGGCCGGAAGCACGGTGTCGTATCCCTGGTTGGCGTCCGGAATTTGCAGACTGTCGAAGAGCGTCTTCAGCCGGTTACCTATGTCGCCATGGTTCCATACGCTGCCCCGTGGCTGCCGCCGAAGAAACAGCACGTCGAGCCAACATGACAACTTCAGCTCCTCAGTAACTAACGGCAAGAAAGTCCAGCCGTACCTTTGGTACTAATTGGCTACGGCCTCTTTGCTGTATCGAGGAAGATAGGTCTCGGTATATCCGTCCAGCGTTGGGCCACTCGGAGTTCCGGTGTTGAGGAACGGCGTGTTCTCAAAAACCTTCTTTATCTGAGGGTGGAAGCTCTGGCGTAAGATGCGTTTATACCCTTTGCGTGCGGGTCTGGTATCCCGGTCGCCCGCGTTGCTCGCAAGCAACTGGCCATCATATGTCAGCCGGAATTCGACGCGCTAATTCCTCCTCGCAAAGGGCGGATCACGTTAGACTCTACTCCTCGTCGTCCTTCTTCCCTCGCCACGCTCCTATGATCTCGGAAAGCTTTTCTCGTCGAATCACGGCATAGGACACGAAGGCGGCAACGTCACCCGACGTTCCGCCGAGCTGGTGCAGCGCGTAGCCGCCGAAAATGACGCCAGTCAGCTCAAGAAAGACCTTCGTGAAAGTTGGATAACTCTCTGTGAACCGAACGATCTGATCGCGAGCTTCCACGATTGCCCTAGCCGCCGAGGCAAAACGATCTGTGGCGAAGCCGTCCAACTCTAAGGCTGCACTTTCAAACCGATTTGCGATCTCGTTGAGCTCGGCTTTGATAACGGCGGCGCTATTCCCCTGTCCGCCGTGAGTGGAATAGTTCTCTGCGTCCTTTCGGAGCGCGACAGCGGCAAGTTGGATGAGTTGCCGATAGAAATCTGGATTCTGCGCTAGACGCTCCGCGATCCCATTCTCGCTAAAGGGAGCCCAGATAACCTCCGCATCAGTCGTCATGCCCACCTGTACGGCTTCGGTAATGCTGGCCTCGGCCGGGACTGGTTCGGTCAATCGAATCTCGGGTGGGTGGAACAAGTCCGGCGCTTGGTGGCTCTCGGCAAAGCCATCCGGCAAGAACGTTGCCCCGGTGCTGTTAAGTGCCAATGATGCCGAAATCGGTGCCGCCACCCCAATCGCAGCCACGCCTGTAACGGCAGTATGCCCTGACGCTGTAAGGTGCACTTGGCCGTTCGGCGGTCCTGAGCCGCGCTGCGGTGCGGATGGTTTGCTTTCGGCCGCCATAATGAAGAGCCCTCCGTGCGACCCGACGCCGCCCAGCTAGAAATGGCAATTCGGCAAGAAAGTCCAAGACCCGAATTGTTACGCCGGAAACGAATCACTACTTCGCTCACCGAAGCCGCCACAACGTACCCGCCTTTGTCAATCCCGAAATTCACTCTATCCTTGCTTGAAGTAGCGGCTGTCGGCAACCATGTCCCAGCCGGTATTCGCGCATTTGTGGGACACGCTTACGCGCGCAAAGCTGTGCAGGCGTTAGCCGATAATCGCATAGAGCCAGGTAACTATGAAAAAGCGGTCAGCACTACTGTTTGCAGGCCTCCTCTGCTTCTTACCGTCTTTGTCGGCATTTGCGCAGACTGGTGCACCTGCTCCAACAGCAACTGTCGATTGGTTCGCAAGACTGACTTCGCTGATTGCACTTTTGATCGGTGCGGGAGGTTTGGTTCTTAATCTGCTCACCCGGCGTGATAAAGCGCGAGAGCGCGAACCCTCGATTGACATTGACCTTACAAAGTCGTCTCGCATGGCCGACTACGATTTCGAGCTGAAAGTACGCAATCGGGGCGATGTCTCGATTCAGTTGGTTAGCCTGCGATGCAAGCACGGCGAACTTGAACCGGACGATGCAGACATCGACGATGGCGGAAGGCGAGCCAACTATAATGGCCTTCGCATCGAAAGGGGCGCGGAGGAATTACTAATTGGGACGTACAGGTGCGAGTACGACTTCGAAGGACCGGAGGAGTTCACGGTGACCATTCGCATCAACGACCAGAGGCAGCAATTGAGCGAGCGGCTACTGGTTCGACAGCTCCCGTAACGTTGCTCGCGGCGATGCCGGAGAGATAACGTCGGACCGTGCGCGGCACTATTTCAGCGAAAGACGGATTTCGGGGATACGAAATGTTTAATACAAGTACAGTTTTTATAATTGGGGCGGGCGCTGGAGTTGAAATCAATATGCCTGTTGGCAGCGCCTTAAGCTCGACTATCGCCGATAAGACGCACATCAAATACAAAGATTTCGGCCACGATCTAGCATCGGGTGACGCTGCTATAGCGAACGCACTGAAGCGTATCACCAAAAAGCGCGACCTCGATTTCAATAAGTGGCGAGCTGAAGCCTGTGCGATCCGTGAAGGCATTCACCATACTCGCTCTATAGACGCGTATTTGAACACCCACAAAGATAACGAAGCCATCAGGGTTGCCGGTAAGTTAGCCATTGTGCAAAGCATTCTGGGGGCGGAAAACCAGAGCGATGTCCAGCGTTACCATGGCCACTGGCGGAATAACGACCGCGTAGCCCAGTCGTGGTTCCCAGACCTATTCTACATAATGCAAGACGGGGTCGGTAGGTCGAGCGACACGCGCGACATTTTCAAGAACGTCAGCTTCATTAGCTTCAATTATGACCGGTGCCTTGAGCATTACCTTTTCCATGCAATCATCGAACTTTACCGTTTCGACGAACAAACTGCTGCGGACGTTATGGGATCAATTCGCATGCTCCACCCTTACGGGCAAGTCGGCTCGCTAGCGTGGGCTTCAAAGGGCCGGAATGTGGGTTTTGGCGTCGAAGATTATGGCGACATAGAGGGACTGTCACAGGAGATCAAAACCTTCAACGAACAGATTCAGGACAGAACATTAGTCGACGCTATCCATCAGGCCATAAACGAAGCTGAGCGGATCGTTTATTTGGGATTTCACTTCCACAAACAGAATTTGGACCTGATGACCGTGACAAATGAATCCGGGACGGTTCGTCCGAAAGTATACGCCACAACGCTAAACCGATCTGGGCCTGAGCAGACCATGATCGCTGAACGCATAAGCAAACTGACCGGTGTCAATCGCCCCTCGAAAACAATCGACATGGAAAACGTCGGCTGCAAAGACCTTTTCAAAATTTACGGTACCACCTGGATGTGAGGCATCTGAGGTCGTTCGCTGGTCAGGGTCGATTTCGTTCGGCGCGCTTAGATTGCCAGTCTGCCAGCGGATCGCTCGATGCGGCCGTATCCGTGGGAAGACCAGAAGCCCGGTCCAGATACCAATCAATCGCCTTCCGGTCCCACCGCTGCGTGCCGGGAATCGCCCCCGGCACAATGCCCTTCTTTACCCATGTATCGAACGCGTCCTCAGAGCAGCCGCAGTAAGCGGCTGCATCGGCCTTTGTCAGCCCTCTAGGGGCGATCTGCTCGGGTCGCCGCATTTATCTAGGCCAATTCTGAAAGTCTCTTTGTGATCGTACAGTCCACCCGAAGTAAGCACCCCAACCGAGTGGGATCGTCTCCTTCGGGCCGACCATTCTCTTCGGCTTCTGCCCATTCGGCGATTAGGACGCGGAGTCTGTCGTGAATTTTGGTGCGCTCCACGTCGGTCAGCCTGTATCGAGAAGCAACCCAAGTCTGACGCTACAGCATCGATCAATTTGAGCTTGGTCTTCTCTCGCTCGAACAACAGCCTCACACGCTCGGGACACTCGGCAAATTTTTTTACCGCCGAGTCCACCACGTCTGACATCATGCTCAAAAACGAACGATACTCCCCGTCATCATCGGGCAACGGCCCATAAGACTCCAAGCAGAGTATGATCCTAACAGCCGCTACGTTGTTCGGATCGACAAAGAATTGGTTCCATCCGTGATCGCTCATACTCTGCTCCCTTACGCTGCCAACTCAGACAACAGTCGCTCGTTGCATCGACGTTCAGCGACCGATGCTCCTCGACGACGCGCAGGATGGTAGGTCAGCCAACTTACCGCCTGCTCGCGGTGACCGTCGTCACGACTTCACGTCCTCCAGGCTTGCGCGCCTCTTCGGCGAGGTAGAGCTTACCGTCTGCTTTGCGCATGAGACGGAAGTGAGCCTCACACCATTCGCCGCTTTCCGGGTGGCGGTCTAGACTGATGCGGGTAGCGACAGCGACATCGCCTGCGGCGTTGATCTTCGGCTTCGAGACAGCAAGGTTGGCTTCCATCGTAGTATCCCCATTTTGTTCACGTGGAACGCCAAGGGAGACTGTGAAAGCCCCCGCTGGCGGCGGGAGGTTGATAACCTGTGAAGGACAGGCGGGCTTATTCGAGCGGTTTCCCGCCTTATCTCGCCGCCCTCCCGCCGTAGCGGAACGTCAAACGGAAAGTCGAACACAAAAATAGCGCCGTAGGACGTTCGGCGCTTTGTGCGCCTTCAAGGGGTTATCACGCCCCCCCCCCCGATCTATCGACCGTGCAAGGCCTACAGAGCAGACCGGCGTATTTTTGTCACGACTTGAATCTAAGTTTTGTTTTCGCTACTATACGCCTCAAGGTTGTAAGGTCTGTAAGGTGACAGACCTTACTGCCCCACAGCGGCTGGAACAGCTCGCTCACCGGAAAGCGCAGCTTCAGTTGCTTCAAGCGAGCACGACCAAGCGCGCGTTCAAGCACCGGCTCCCCGCAGCACTTCACTAGCACCTGCACATGGCGTGCAGGCACGTCCTGTCGGCGCGATGCCGCCCATGCAAGATGGGGCAGCAAGACATCGGGCAACGCATCGGTGAGCCGCAACACGTCGATAGCGTCCTTGCAGGCTCTAAGCTTCGCCAGTCTTTAACAAGAACATCGGGCATATCAGTTTCAACGGGCGCTGTGCGCGGCGCGAACTGAAGCTTGATGACGTTGCTCACGGGTATCCCCAAGCAACGCATCGTGAGTTGCGATGACATGCGACTGTTGCTAACAGCGCAACCTCAACCGACGTGGAGTTTTTGAGTTGAAACGCGTAAAGAAGAAGACTCAATATCGTCGCGAATGGACTGCGATGGACGTACGGACCTTGAAGAAGCATTCAAAGGCCCGCACGCCGGTTGCGAAGGTATCCAAGGAACTTAAGCGGACCGTTGGTGCCGTTCGGGTTAGAGCCTCGCAGCTTGGCATTGGCGTCGGTCATCAACGCTGAACGACAGTCTTTGAAGCTCCATGTCGGCGCGTATGTCTTGCTCGCGCGCGTTGCGCATGATGGCAAATCCCGTCCGTGCCAACTCAAGGAAGTGGCTCGCTTGGATCGCGGCGACCTGCGCGAATAGTTCTGCATTGATCATGTGGTGATTCTCATCAATAGGAGCGCCGCGCGAGCGAGAGGACTAAACGCTCGCGCGGCGCAATGAGAGCGCGACACCCGCAAGTCGCGCCTCAATCGGTGTCTTCGATGTCTATCGTTCGGTCGCACCGAAACGAATCGCCCTGCCCGGAGCGGAGATAGTTCACGGGAGGCGTCTCGTCGGACGACCCAGGGCAATACGCCTGACCGATGCCGATGCAGGATGCGAACAACATTGTCAGCGTTGCGAACGTGTCGGCTTGACGTTCAGCGGCATCGGCGATGCGCCTTTGCACGTCGAGATTGGCTTCGGCCAGTTCGGCCAGCCGCTCGGTTGCCTTTCACGCAGCGAAGCCGCTCGCGGGTCTTCAGTAGGTCGGTATCGACCGTGATCGTGTCGTCGGGAAGTTCAAGGTCGGCCGGCTTCAAGCCAGCGGCGAGGCCTGAAAAAAGCGGATCAGATTTGGACATGGTGTGATGCCTCTAGTGAAAGCATGCGCCGCGCAGATCGTCACGAGTCGTCCGCGCGGCGTGAACGGGACGGCGACCAAGTCTGCCAGTCCGCTCATCTAGATTTCGTCGGCCGCAATTCGCTTCGTCGCCCCTACTCGACCTGGGGTTTGGTCCTGTGGCGACCGAACCCTCACGGATCACGATCCTGTGGCCTCCGGCCCGGCCGTGCTGTGTGGAAGCAGCTTGGCGTGGTCGGTGTGGCAGCCTGCCCCGGACGCGCATCAAACGTGACCGCGCGTTGTTTCGGAAGCGTGCATTCCCATGCGATCGGAAGCGGTGCGGAGTGCTCTTTAATGCCGTAGCCTCGCGCGGCTTGGACGCGATGAGGATTGCGGCCCTCATAGATATAAACGCCCCAGCGGGGCGTTCTGTGACAGCTACGGCAAGAAAAAAGATCGTGCCGCCTTCTGGTCTGCACTCCCCGGTCTTTGCCTCTCCCCTTCGCTCCGACGAACAGACGGTCGGTCTGTCAGTCATCTCCTAAAGGAGAGAGATGACTGACCGACCAACCGACCGACCGCGCGGTCGGTTAGTCAGGTCGGTTTGTCGCGCGACCGACCGACCATTGATGTAATTAGGGAATTGGGGATTTTTGACGCTAAGTCGATCAGTCGGTCGGTCGTGCAAGTGACCTTTTGGGTCGGTTGGTCGACGTTTGGTCGGTCAGTCAAAATCCGCGACTGACCGACCCAACCTCCTCGGAAATCGCGCCAACTCATTGCGACTTGGCTCGCCAGCTACCCTCACGTGCATTTGCCCCATTGAACAGGCTGCAATCTTAGCGTTAGTATGCGGATCATTTCGACTTAAAAACATACTTGCCTGAACAGGAGAGTGCATAATGAGGTCGTGTCCCCGGTGGTGGTGTAGCTCGGTAGAGCAAAGCCGCCCGGACGCGCGCCTCAACTAGCGCCGTAGCGGGCGGGCGGCTTTGCGGTGGTCACCGGCGGTTCTCCGGTAGGATCGGGTTGCGACACGCCAACGCAACCGAGGAACCACCGATGACCGACGACATGATGAACCTGCGCACGCTCGTGGAGAAGACCCCTGATGCCGATCTGTTGCGCGAGATGATCGGCTTTGCTGCCCAGCGGCTGATGGAGCTGGAAGTCGAAGGCCAAACCGGTGCAGCCTACGGCGAGAAGAACCCCGAACGGCTGGCCCAGCGCAACGGCTACCGCGACCGGACCTGGGAGACCCGGGCCGGCACGGTCGAGCTTCGCATCCCCAAGCTGCGCAAGGGCTCCTACTTCCCGGGTTTCCTGGAGCCGCGCCGGATGGCCGAGAAGGCGCTCACCGCCGTAGTTCAGGAAGCCTATGTGCAGGGCGTCTCGACCCGCTCGGTCGACGATCTGGTCCAGGCGATGGGGATGAGCGGCATCTCCAAGAGCCAGGTGAGCCGGCTCTGCGCGGAGATCGACGACAAGGTGAAGGCGTTCCTCGCCCGGCCGATCGAGGGCGACTGGCCATATCTGTGGATCGACGCCACCTACGTGAAGGTGCGCCAGCAGGGGCGCATCGTGTCGGTCGCAGTGATCGTCGCTGTTGGCGTCAACAGCGACGGCCGGCGCGAAGTTCTCGGCATGGATATTGGCCCTTCCGAGGCCGAGACGTTCTGGACGGCGTTCCTGCGCAAGCTCGCTCGCCGGGGCTTGCGTGGCGTCAAGTTGGTCGTCTCCGACGCCCATGAGGGCATCAAGGCCACCGTCGCCAAGGTGCTCAATGCCAGCTGGCAACGCTGCCGCGTGCACTTCATGCGCAATGCATTGGCCCATGCCGGCAAGAGCGGCCGCCGCGTCGTCTCCGCCTTCATTGCCACGGCGTTCGCCCAGGACGATGCCGAGGCCGCACAAGCACAGTGGCGGAAGGTCGCCGACCAGCTTCGTCCCAAGCTGCCCAAGCTTGCCGGCTTCCTCGACGAGGCCGAGACCGATGTGCTCGCTTATATGGCGTTCCCGCCGCAACACCGGACCAAGCTGCACTCGACCAACCCGATCGAGCGCCTCAACGGCGAGATCAAGCGCCGCACCGAGGTCGTCGGCATCTTCCCCAATGAAGACGCCATCGTCCGCCTCATCGGCGCGATCCTGCTCGAGCAAAATGATGAATGGGCCGTCCAGCGCGCTCGCTATATGACGCTGGAAACCATCGCGCCGTTGAGCGATGATCCCACTGTCAGCCTTCCGGCGATCGCCAGCTGACCTGCCCGGCTCTTGCCGGTGAACGCGGTCTCCCGCCGCCAGCTACACCACGCAACGGGACACGATCCATAATGAAAGCGAGAATTCCTACAACGGTGTTCTTACTCCTGGCTACAACGGCCACCGCCTTCGCGCAAAATCTGCCACTACTTTCAACTTGGAAGAATGATGGCGGTTCTATCCTGACGATCTGGTCGACGTCCGGTGACACCTTTCGCGGCTCATTCACCAATTTCGCACCAGGCTTCAAGTGTCAGGGGATTCCGTATCCCGCCGAAGGTTCGGTGAAATCGAATGGGGCCGTATTCCTGACGGTCACATTCACGGACTGCAGCACTGTCACGAATTGGCGTGGGAGGCTCGTCGGCGATCAAATTCCAACACGCTGGAAACTGATCTATTCCGACTCCGAGAAGTTCCACACCATGTACGGGAAGAACGTCTTCATCCGCCAATAACAGGATGTGCGCCCGGCTGGGAGACAAGCGGCCCGAATCGCTCGGACCGCTCCGGAAGTTTGCCATACACGGCGGTGGCCTGTGACCGATTGTTGGACGTTTCCGGACAGCGCAATATGGGGCACGATCCCCCAGTGGTTGGCAGCGGCTATTGCATTTGTCGCGGCAATCATCGCAATTTCTTCCATTCAAGTTCAGCGGCAAATCGCCCGCAAGCGCGCGACAATCGATTTCTTCTTGAAGTCCTCAATGGACAAAGAGTGCCTGGAAACCTACGAAACTTTCAAAGCCGAGCTTGCAAACATCCAAAGCCCGGGCGTTCATTTTGACAACTACATTAAGACGCCCGCGTACAAGAAGGTACGTATCTGGCTCAATATCTGTGAGCTGATATCTGTCGGCATAAATCGCCGCGTCTTCGATGACCGCGTCGCATTCGACTGTTGGGAAGACCTACTACCCTGGTGCTACAATGAGAGCGAACCCCTCATCGAGTGGTTTCGAGAGAAACAAGGGAGCGAGTTGTCGTATATTGACTTACATACAGTAAGCACGCGGTGGCAGAAGCGTGCTGTTCGGGAAGACTACGCAAGCAAAGCAAGACGACGCGCAATCGAAAGAGTCAACGGCCCGCTCTATTAGGCGCTCTCGCGCAAAGAGCGGCCCATTGCCCGAACCGCTCTGAACGTCTGTCCGACTTATCGACCGCCAGCCGTTACGCCGCTTCGTCCTCATCGTCGACCGGGTCGAACTCGTACACACGCGGCGCAGGGCGCGACGCACCGCGCTTGTAGACCTTTAAAACTTGCGCCGCTCCGACCCCTTCCCGCTGGCCTCCGAGATGGCTTCAGTGATCCAGCCGCGAGCTGTCCAGTTGGCGATAATCTCACGGATGCTCTCCCGAACATGCTTGGCGTCAATGTCCCACCCGGCCGCGTCCGCGATCAGGCGTCCGATCCAGTTAGCATGTCGCGTGTCCGAACCGACCGGCTCACTGCCATCGAGCGCGGCTAGGACTGTGAGCGTAGCGTCATCGCCGATTCCCACGTCCTCTCGCTTCGGTGGGTTGTACACCGCAAGCGCGACCGTGCTGTCCGCCGCGAACTCATCCGTGCCGTTTTCGGCTTGTACGGAGTGGGCACGAAAGAGCTTTGGAACGACATCGCGGGCGCTGTAGTTGCTCTTCGCCCCGGCTGACAGCGCAATGATATGCGGTGCGTCATCAGGCGGGATGCGCCACGTCTGAGTATCCTTTTTGCTAAGCCTCCGCATGTTGAGAACGACGCGCACAGGTGTCGTTATCGTTCCCGCTCCACGGGCGTCGTCCTGATTGGCGTCATCAAGTCCCTTTCCGCCAATGTTCTTTTTGTCATGGTGCGCGAGCAGCAACGCAATCAGCTTCGTCGCCGCGAGATTCTTGAATCGGGTCATGACGGCGTTCATCTCCGAGTTTGCGTTCTCGGGGATTGAGTGCAGCGCAACCAGAGGGTCGAGAATTAAGATGTCGATACCGCGCGCTTCGATAAGCTCTGCTAGTTTCTTAAAGGCTTTATCGTTAAGAACGACGCGCCCATCTCTGTATTCCGCGAGCCGCATCGATGCCCTGACGCCGCTGATAATCGTCAAGTTCTCCCGTACCAACGCGCGCATTTCGGGCGTGAAGTTGTGGTGTGTAAACTGCGCGCCGACACGCCTCAGCATCTCGTCCTGATCGTCCTCACCGTTGTAGACGAGAACCTTACGCGGCTTGAACTCGCCAGCTCCCAAGTGGTTGACCCCGCACGCGATGTCTATCGCCGCGTCTAGCGTCCATGCGGATTTGCCAATGCCACCGGCCGCAGATAGCAACGTGACGTGCCCGCGCATCAAGTACTTGGCGTACAGATACGGGCGCGGAGGCAGCCTATTGATGTCGAGATCAACGGGAATGCTGATCGCATTATCGTATCAATGAGTCGTTTCGGTCTGCCCGTCTGAACGCTCTTCGTCCTCATCGACGACCGCGCCGAATGCTTCGCCGGTCGACGCCTTGCTGAGGCCCTGGTTCTTCAGCCACTCGCGGGCGGTCTGCCGCTTATCGTATTCGCCGGATCGCGGCTTGCCTTCGACGAAGTCGCCAGCCCCATCCCACGCTGCGAAGAATGACGCAAGATGCTCTACCGGCATCTGCTGCCACTCCCGCATAATAACGCCTGCCTGCACCAGAGCACTTGCGGTGTGTTCGGACATGCGGCCGATGGCCTCGACGACTTGGGTCGCTTCGAGCTTCCCGTGAGGGTCGTCCGCGTCGGGATATGCATCATATGTGAGAGAGCCATCCTCGCCGGAGCCGTCGCGATCTGCGACGCGCGGCAGGTCCGCGTGAGATACCTCACGCTTGTGAATGCGACCGCGTTTACGAAGGTAGTCCCGAAACAGGTTTCGCGTGAGAGCGTATAGCCAACAGGGTACGCTACCGCCATGGAATTGATCGCGGGATTCTAGGGCGCGCAGATTGGTGTCCTGTAGAATTTCGTGGGCGGTGTCTTCCGCGTTCGGTTGACGCGCGCACAGTCCGCGAGCTGCGGAACGGAGAAGAGGCTGTGAACGAACCAGTTCGGATTCGAAATGCTGCCGGGTGATTGATGCCATCACACCACCTCACGAGCTGCGGCAAAGCGCTTCTCTTCCAAGGCGGTCACGTCAGCCAGTCGCCAGAAGCGTTTGCCGCCAACGAGGACGGATCGCGGAAGGTCGCCGGTTTCCTCGCAGTGATAGATGTAGGTTCGGCTGGCCGGTTTGCCGTTTGTCCCATAGCGGGCGCGCATGTCGGCCATTGAGAGTAGAGGGGCAGTCATTGGGGCAGACTCCAAGGATTGGGCGCGCGGAGGCGTTTGGCTGCCAGCGGCCACGAACGGACGTTTTCGATGTTGGTTGGCTGTCTGGCCGTGTCCGACGCGGAGTTTCCCCGTCAGAATGCTGCGCTGATTTCTCGGCCCCACACCTGTCTACACCCAATGGGTGCTGTGAGACTTCTCGACTGCGCGAGATAACGTCGTGTGCCGCGTATCGGCGGCAGGGTTAGAGAAACACAGACTTGGACAATCTGTCGACTATTTCTCCCTCAAACTTCCCGATGCAGCCGTGAGCGATACATGTGTTCAACACCCGAACCGTGCTTTAGGCTGTAGCTTTTGAGAGAAAAAATAAACTAGGAGCCCCCTCCCCACGTTTCGCCTAGTCGACGTGGAGAGCCACGTGGAGAATTTACACAAGGAAGAAAAATTACAACAATTACAGCGATATATGGAAGACACCCCTTCCGCCAAATCAAGTGTTTTTCCCGGGTTTTTGGACAATTCCGAAACTTCACCCGCACTTCAACCCGCCTCGGGTATAGCGTTCGCTCAGAGGAAATGAGTCCAGGCCGTTCTCGGTTCGGCCTTGTCCGTGGTGGCCCTTTAGGGGTGCGTTTGTCCCCGAGATTGCCCTCAGAGGAACCCTTCCCGTGAACCCGCCGATGTTTCCAGTCCAGACGCCTTCCGGATCGGAGGCGCAGCAGTACCTGCACCGGGCGATGGTGTTTCGAGATGCAGGATATCCTCAGGCCAGCTATGTCAACGGGCAACCCAACTGGCCGCGACTTTCCCTCCTGACGCACGCCATTGAACTTGCGCTCAAAGCGTTTGTCCTCAACGCAGTGGAGTCTGGAGGCAAGGCTCCGGCGCGCCGCCCGGCGAACCACGACTTGGAAGCCTGGTATCAGACCGCGGTCGATTGCGGGCTACCAGATCACGATGGTTTGGCGGGAGACATCACGGAGTTGAGCGACGTACATAAGCCTCACCTGGCCCGATATCCGGCTAGCCCATCCCGTCCTATTCCCGATCCTGCAGTCGTTCCGGACAGGGTTGTTGAGAATCTGATGGCATATCGGTGATCTTCCCGCGATGATTGACTATCCACACCCGTGATGCGCAGCTACCGAAGGAGTGCGAACGTGCATAGCGAACCTGACGTGTTGAAATGCCCCGAGTGCGGGATCGAAGCTCACGTTGAGGGCGGCGGAGCAGCAAAATCTTTCGCCTTCCCGCAAAGCGAAATAGACGTTACTGCAAGCACAACAGCGTTGGTTCTATCTGTCCTCACGTTCGACAAGGGTTAGACCAGGTCAGGGACTCGATGGTGCAACGGGATGATCGGTGAACGGGCATTTTTGACGGCGCGTGCGGCCGGGACCGTCAACCTTGCGGTTTGGCGGTCCCTCGTCTCTGGGTCCGCTAGCTAGATCACGTCGAGCACGCTCTTGATGAACTCAATCTGATACCTTGTTTGATCGATCGGTAGGCCATTGTCGTCAATTTTGCCGACCCGAAATATTCCGGATTCAAGCTGCTCTAGCCGCCTGCGGAGATCGCTGGCCTGATCCTCGATGTTGACGAATTTTTCCATAGTCACTCCTATGCGATTGTGGGTGTGACACCACGTCACCCGTAAGCAGCCTCATCGCAGGTCCCTTGCGGAATCGTTTAGCCGACCTGCCGCCAGCCCTTACAATTCGCAGTCCTTGGACGACAGTTCCGCTGCCGACCAAGGGCGATTGATGCACGGGTTCGCGCCAATGATGGGTCGGCGGCTCCCCCATTCACGGTCAACGATCAAGATTGACGTTCAATCCCAGCTGAGCGCTCCGCCGTTCTGGTATTCGATCACGCGGGTCTCGAAGAAGTTCTTCTCCTTCTTCAAATCCATCGCTTCCGACATCCACGGGAACGGGTTCTCCGCCTCCGCGAACACCGGCGTCAGCCCGATCTGGGCGCAGCGCCGGTTGGCGATGAAGTGCATGTACTGCTCGCACAACCCCGCGTTCAGCCCGAGGAAGCCGCGCGGCATCGTATCGCGGCCGTAAGCGGCCTCGAGTTCGGCGGCCTCGCGGATCATGCCACGGACCTCGTCCTGGAACGTGGACGTCCACAGATGCGGGTTCTCGATCTTGATCTGGTTGATGACGTCGATGCCGAAGTTCAGATGAATGCTCTCGTCGCGCAGGATGTATTGATACTGCTCGGCGATCCCAACCATTTTATTGCGGCGGCCGAGCGAGAGGATCTGGGCGAAGCCGGTATAGAACCACATGCCCTCGAAGATCACGTAGAAGGCGACGAGGTCGCGCAGAAACGCCCGATCGGCGGCCGGCGTGCCGGTCTTGAAGTCGGGATCGTCGAGATGCTGGGTGTGCTTGATCGCCCACACCGCCTTGTCGGTAATCGAGGGCACCTCGCGGTACATGTTGAACAGCTCGCCCTCGTCGAGGCCGAGGCTTTCGACGATGTACTGGAAGGTGTGGGTGTGCACCGCCTCCTCGAAGGCCTGGCGCAGCAGATATTGCCGGCACTCCGGATTGGTGAGGTGGCGGTAGATCGCCAGCACGATGTTGTTGGCGACCAGGCTCTCGGAGGCCGCGAAGAAACCGAGATTGCGCTTGATGGCGCGGCGCTCGTCCTCGGTGAGGCCGTCGCGCGACTTCCACAGCGCGATGTCGGCCTGCATCGAAACCTCGGTCGGCATCCAGTGATTGTTGCAGCCGGCGAGATATTTCTCCCACGCCCATTTGTATTTCAGCGGCAGAAGCTGGTTGACGTCGGCGCGGCAGTTGATCATCCGCTTCTCGTCGACCGAGACGCGGCCGCTATGGCGGTCGACGGTACCGAGGCCGGCGGCCTCGGTCGATGCGGCAGGCGCCGCCGCGAAGGGCGGCGGTGCTTTCTTGGCGGTGGCGGCGGTCTCTGACCAGTCGAGCATGTTCTTGATCCTTCTTACTGGCAGGCTTCGCAGTCGGGATTGTCGATCGAGCAGGCGATGGCGCCCGAGAGGTCCGGCGCCGGCGAGGCCAGCGCCGCCGACGACACCGCATTGAGCTTGCCGTCGGTGCCCTTCAGCGTCGATTTCTCGACATGCGTCGCGCTACGCGAACGCAGGTAGTAGGTGGTCTTCAGTCCCAGCGACCACGCCAGACGATACAGCGCGTCGAGCTTCTTGCCGGAGGGATTGGCAATATAGAGGTTGAGCGACTGCGCCTGGTCGATCCATTTCTGCCGCCGCGCCGCCGCCTCGAGCAGCCAGCTCGAGTCGATCTCGAACGCGGTCGCGTAGAGTGCCTTGAGGTCGTCGGGGATGCGGTCGATGGAGCCGACGCTGCCGTCGAAATATTTCAGGTCGTTGACCATCACCTCGTCCCACAGCCCGCGCGCCTTGAGGTCGCGCACCAGATAGTCGTTCACGACCGTGAAGTCGCCGGACATGTTGGATTTGACATAGAGATTCTGGTAGGCGGGCTCGATCGACTGGGCGACGCCGCAGATGTTGGAGATCGTCGCGGTCGGCGCGATCGCCATCACATTGGAGTTGCGCATACCGACCGACGTGACGCGGCTGCGCAGAATCGCCCAGTCACGCGTCGAGGTGCGATCCATTGCGACGCCGCCACGGGCGTCGGCAACGAAGTCGATCGAATCGATCGGCAGGATGCCCTGGCTCCACAGCGAGCCCTCGAACGAGGGATAGCGGCCGCGCTCGGCGGCGAGATCGCTGGAGGCCCAGATCGCATGGTAGGAGATTGCCTCCATGCTGATATCGGCGAAGGCAACCGCCGCGTCCGACGCCACCGCGATCCGCAGCGCATGCAGCGCATCCTGGAAGCCCATCAGGCCGAGACCGACCGGGCGGTGCCGCAGATTGGAGCGGCGCGCCTCCGGGATGGTGTAGAAGTTGATGTCGATGACGTTGTCGAGCATCCGCATCGCGGTCGTCACTGTGGCCTTCAGCCTGGCGTCGTTGAGCTTGCCGTCCTGTATGTGGTTGGCGAGGTTGATCGAGCCGAGATTGCACACCGCAGTCTCGTCGTCAGACGTGTTCAGCGTGATCTCGGTGCAGAGGTTCGAGGAGTGGATCACGCCGGCATGGCGCTGCGGCGAGCGCAGATTGGACGGGTCCTTGAAGGTGATCCAGGGATGGCCGGTCTCGAACAGCATGGTCAGCATCTTGCGCCAGAGATCGACGGCGCGAATCTGCTTGAACACTCGCATCTCGCCGCGCGCGGCCTTGGCCTCGTAATGGGCGTAGCGTTCGGCGAACGGCTTGCCGTAGAGATCGTGCAGGTCCGGCGTCTCGTCGGGCGAGAACAGCGTCCACTCGCCGTCAGCCTCGACGCGCTGCATGAACAAATCGGGCACCCAGTTCGCGGTGTTCATATCGTGGGTGCGGCGGCGGTCATCGCCGGTGTTCTTGCGCAGATCGAGGAATTCCTCGATGTCGACGTGCCAGGTCTCGAGATAGGCGCAGACCGCGCCCTTGCGCTTGCCGCCCTGGTTCACCGCGATCGCGGTGTCGTTGGCGACCTTGAGGAACGGCACCACGCCCAGGCTCTCGCCATTGGTGCCTTTGATGTGCGCGCCGAGCCCGCGGACGCGGGTCCAGTCATTGCCGAGCCCGCCGGAATATTTCGCCAGCAGCGCGTTATCCTTGATCGACTTGAAGATGCCGTCGAGATCGTCAGCCACGGTGGTGAGGAAGCACGATGAGAGCTGCGGCCGCTGCGTGCCAGAATTGAACAGGGTCGGCGTCGAAGCCATGAAGTCGAACGACGACAAGAGATTGTAGAACTCGATCGCGCGCCCCTCGCGGTCGATCTCGCGCAGCACCAGACCCATCGCAACGCGCATGAAGAATGCCTGCGGCAGCTCGATGCGGTTGCCCCGAACGTGCAGGAAATAGCGGTCATACAGCGTTTGCAGCCCGAGGAACTGGAACGACAGATCGCGTTCCGGCTTCATCGCCGCCGCAAGCCGCGCCAGATCGAAGCGGCCGAGTTCGACATCGAGCAGTTCGGCCTTGATCCCGGTCTTGATATAGGCCGGGAAATACTCGGCATAGCGGCTCGCCATGTCGGCCTGCGAGGCGCTGGTCGGCATATCAAGCACATAGGACAACACCTCGGTGCGCAGCTTGTCGAGCAAGAGGCGCGCGCTGACATAGGTGTAGTTCGGCTCCTGCTCCACCAGGGTGCGCGCGGCCATCACGGAGGCGAGCGCCAGTTCATCCTGGCTGATGCCGTCATAGATGTTGCGCTGGGTCTCGGCGATCAGGGGCGCAGCATCGACGCCATCGAGGCCGGCGCAGGCCTCGTTGATGATCAGCGCCAGCCGGGCGTGGTCGAGCGGCACCTCGCTACCGTTCGGCAATGTGATGTGAATGGCCGGCCCGGCCACAGGCTGGGCCACCGCCCTCGCCGCGTCCTGCTCAGCGCGCTGCCTCGTGCGCTCCTCACGATACAGCACATAGGCGCGCGCCACCTTATGGTGCTCGCTCCGCATCAGCGCGAGCTCGACCTGGTCCTGCACGTCCTCGATGTGGAAGGTGCGACCTTCGCTCATGCGACGCGTCAGCGCACTGAGGACCTCGGCGGTGAGCTGCTCGACAACCTCATGGACGCGGCGCGATGCGGCGGCGGTGTGCCCCTCGACCGCCAGGAACGCCTTGGTCATCGCAACCGAGATCTTGCTGGCGTCGAATTTCGACACCGTGCCATTGCGGCGGATCACCTGCATCGGAGGAGCGGCCTCCGGCGCGGCAAGCACTTCCGGACGCAGCAGGATGAGTGGCGCTGGCTTTGTTTCGCGATCGAGAGAGAGTGACATCGTGCAGACCCCGTGACGTTTGTTGGGGCCGGATGTCAGGGGACGCTGCATCATCCCGGCGGCAACGCACCGGCATGGCTGTGCAAGCGACCGCCGGGACACCCCGCCCGTGGACGTAATTTCGGTGTTACGGCAGGTCTCCTGACTCGCAGGTCGTCGTCGCTCCCGTGTCTTCCCGATGCGGACGACGCATCAGTGACGTGATTTCGGGAACAACTCGCTGCTTACAGTTGCGGGGGCAGTGCCGGATTTTCGGTGAGATCACCGGCTTCCCTCTTAGCCACCATGCTTTGCGGCATGACGGACCGTAACAACTATATCTGGTGTGATTTGGCACACTGTGTCAATGGGTCGCCAGAAAATGCAGATGGCGCCTGTTGATGATGTGAACAATGTCGCTCGATCACACGTGATGCCGCCCGAGTTGACGGCCACGCGAAGTTGCCGATAAGTGGCGGCGTCGTGGTTCTCCGAGAGGCACTTTCTCCCGGAGCTAAGAGGGAAGCCGGTACAATGCCGGCGCTGCCCCCGCAACTGTAAGCGGCGAGTTGTCGTCCACTCAAAGCCACTGAGGCGAAAGCTTCGGGAAGGCCAGACGACAGCTAGGACCCGCGAGCCAGGAGACCTGCCTCGACAACATGAACGTCCTCGGGCGGGGTGTCCCGGTGGTGCGGTTGCGACCCCGCACGCGCTTTTCCCGCGTCTTGCGGAGTCCAGACGTGTCACTACGGCCTTTGCCCCCAACTTTTGGGGTTAAGCCAATGTCTTCCACATCTACCTCCTCACTTGCTGTTGCGACTCTCGGCACGCCGCGGATCGGTCCGCGCCGTGAACTCAAGCTTGCGCTGGAAAGCTTCTGGGCCGGCGCGACAAACGAAAAGACGCTGATCGAGACCGGCGTCGGTCTGCGCGCCGCCAACTGGGCACGCCAGAAAAAGCTCGGCGTCTCGGTGATCCCGTCGAACGACTTCTCGTTCTACGACCAGGTGCTCGATACCTCGGTGATGGTCGGCGCGATCCCGGCCATCTATGGCTGGAGCAGCGGCCCGGTGCCGCTTGCGACCTATTTTGCGATGGCGCGCGGCGCTGAAGGTAGCGCGCATGACGCGTCGTGCGGTCACGCGCACCATAGCCAAGGTCATGGCGTACCGGCGCAGGAGATGACCAAGTGGTTCGACACCAACTACCACTACATGGTGCCCGAACTCTCTGCAGATCAGCAGTTCCGCCTCGCCTCACGCAAGCCGATCGAGGAATATGAGGAAGCCAAGGCCCTCGGTTACCAGACCCGACCGGTGCTGGTCGGCCCGGTTACTTTCCTGAAACTCGCCAAGAGCAAGGACGCCGGCTTCGAACCGCTGTCGCTGCTGGACCGCCTGCTTCCGGTCTATATCGAGGTACTGCGCGAGCTTGCCCGCCGCGGCGCCGAATGGGCGCAGATCGACGAGCCCTGCCTGGCGCTCGATCTCGACGATACCGCCCACGATGCGCTGCGTCGCGCCTATGGCGAGATCGCCAAGGCGGTGCCGCAGATCAAGATCATGCTGGCGAGCTATTTCGGCAGCCTCGGCGCAAACCGCGACACTGCGTTCACGCTTCCCGTCGCCGGCCTGCATTTCGACTTGGTGCGCGCGCCCGAGCAGCTCGATGACCTCGCCCACCTGCCCGCTGAGCGCGTCGTCTCGCTCGGCGTGCTCGACGGCCGCAACACCTGGCGCGCCGATCTCAGCAAGCTGCTCAACCGACTGGAACCGGTCGTCGCGAAGCTCGGCAAGAACCGCGTGCAGATCGCGCCCTCCTGCTCGCTGCTGCACGTGCCGATCGATCTTGCCCTCGAAGCGAAGCTCGACGCCGAGGTCAAGAGCTGGCTCGCCTTCTCGGTGCAGAAGATGGAGGAACTGGCCGCGCTCGGCACCGCGCTTGCGAGCGGCCACAATTCGATCGCGCCGACGCTGAAGGCGTCCGACGCAGCTGCCGCTGCGCGCAAGACCTCGCCACGGATACACGACGCGAAGGTCGCACAGCGCATGGCTGGCATTGACACCGCGATGCGCGGCCGTGCCAGCTCCTTCGAGGAACGAACCGAAGTGCAGCGCGCGCGGTTCAATCTGCCGGCGTTCCCGACCACCACCATCGGCTCGTTCCCGCAGACGCCCGAGGTCCGCAAGTCGCGCGCCGCGCATGCCAAGGGCAGCCTGAGCGACGCCAGCTACAAGGCCTTCCTGCAGGAGCAGACGGCAGAGACTGTGCGCTGGCAGGAAGCCGTCGGCCTCGATGTGCTCGTGCATGGCGAGTTCGAGCGCAACGACATGGTGCAGTATTTCGGCGAGCAGCTCTCCGGCTTCGTATTCACCGAGCATGCCTGGGTGCAATCCTACGGCTCGCGCTACGTCCGGCCGCCGATCCTGTTCGGCGACGTGTCGCGCCCGAAGCCGATGACGGTCGAATGGTGGCAATACGCGCAGTCGCTGACCAAAAAGCCGATGAAGGCGATGCTGACCGGCCCGGTCACGATCCTAAATTGGTCATTCGTTCGCGACGACATCCCGCGCAGCGAAGCCTGCCGGCAGATCGCGCTTGCGATCCGCGACGAGGTCGCCGACCTCGAAGGTGCCGGCGCGGGCATGATCCAGATCGACGAGGCGGCGCTGCGCGAAGGCCTGCCGCTGCGCCGTTCGGAGTGGACGACCTATCTAGACTGGGCGGTGGAATGCTTCCGCATCTGCTCGTCGGGCGTCCGCGACGAGACCCAGATCCACACCCACATGTGCTACTCCGAGTTCAACGACATCATCGACGCGATCGGCGCGATGGACGCCGATGTGATCTCGATCGAGACCTCGCGCTCGAAGATGGAGCTGCTGGATGCATTCCGGAACTACCGTTATCCGAACGAGATCGGTCCCGGTGTCTACGACATCCACTCGCCGCGCGTGCCTGAGATCAACGAGATGACCGAGCTGCTCAAGCTGGCGCGCCAGCGGCTGTCCGACAGCCAGCTCTGGATCAACCCGGATTGCGGCCTGAAGACCCGCAAATGGGAAGAGGTCCGCCCTGCCCTCGTCAACATGGTCGCTGCTGCGCACGCCTTGCGGGTGGCGTCCTGACACTTACGGAGACTGCCGATGCAATTCTGGATCAAATGCACCCGCTTTGGCAAAGCGGATCCCTACTATGTGAACATCTCGCTGGTCGGCGGGATGTCGCGCGAGGGCGAGAAGACGATCCTGGAATTCGTCGGCAGCAACGCACAGATCATCGAGGTGAATGAAACGCCGGAAGAAATTCTGGCGCTTCACCTCGGTGAGTCCGGTGAGCGGCGCTCCTGAGCGCCGCTTGTCCGGCTGCTAGCGCCGCTGCGGCATGCCTTCGGGAATGATGGTCTGAACATCGAGGCGTCGAGCGCCTCGTACTCATGCAGGCCGATTGTGGCATAGAGCTCGGCGCGTGTCTGCATCAGCTCGACGGCACCATGCGTGCCGCCATCGCGCGCGATTGCTGCATAGAGCGCTTCCTGCGCCTCCCAAGCTCATGATCGATGGCATGCCAAGTCGGCCATTCAGTACAGTGACAATAAGGGTGCAACAGTGAAGCATTTCAGATGTCGTTGCGTAAAGCGCATCACCTGATGTGGCATCACCAAAACTATTCCACAATCGGAGGATACTGCGACTGCGCACCAAGCTCGCGACGATCCCTTCGTCGCGCCCCTAAAGCTGCCCATGGAGACCTTTCAGTGCAGGAACCGCTGCTCGATTTGACCGTCGATGACATTGCACCATTGGGTGCGAGCCTGACCGTCTATGACCAGGAGCACTTGGCTACATACTGGCGGCTGCTTGACGCTGATGCTGAAGCTGCAGATTGGCGCGAGGTAGCGCGCGTTGTTCTTCACGTTGACCCTGCTCAAGACTGGGATCGGGCGCGTCGCGCTTTTGACAGCCATCTCGCTCGGGCAAAGTGGATAGCAGATGACGGTTATCGTCAGCTTCTCCGCAGTGACGCTCGGAACTAGACGAGTGGATCCACCTCGCAACCCATGACGCGTCAAGCCGGCGGAACCCGAATATCGGCCTTCAAAGAGCCGACTCAATTAATTGAGCTCCAATAAGCAAAACAATCACTGTCCCCGGGTGCGCCCAAGCATGGATGGGAATGCCTTTACTGTGAGCCCTTGCGGCCTAGGCACCTGTTCCGGCGGCGTTGCGGATAACTGGTTCCTGAAAGGCTCACGGCTCATGGCGGGCATCGCCTAAATGCTTGGCGACGACCCGAGCCGATTTCCTCCGACATGTCAGCTACGCGAAATTCCGTCAGTGTATCCGATGCCTGACAGGCCTATCGACGATGGCAACACGGCTTGGTCGCGACGAACTCATATGAGTTCGCACAGAAGAACACGAGCCATTCATTCGCAGAGGCGGACACACTATTTCCAGTCGCCTACCAACCTGATCAGTTGATCAAGAAGATAGCCACATGGCATGCATCCGCGTCTATGAACCTCTCAAGAACGTTGACCTCGGATTGGGTCGAGAAGAATGAAACGGCTGCTCCTGGGCACGATAGTCATCGTCTTGCTGGTCGCAACTGTCGCCAGTCTGGCCGCGCCGCTCTGCGAGCGAAGCGGTTCTGATATCGGTCTCAATCGCGGTGATGGCCGTCGACGTTGGGAACTCGGCAACGCGGCAGATGTGGTCCGTGCGCCATCTCCTGCCCTGACGTATCCTAATCCAACAGGAAGTCCGGCCGGCGGTGAAATCGGCTTCCGCTGGCAGATCGCCAACTCGGTGTTTGGAATCGCGATGAACGGCACTGCGCCAGTCCCGACGGCTCTAACGCTAGACTCATTCTGCCGGGCCTTCAGGATGAACGCAAACTTGTTACCTGTAGCCCCGTTAACGACCCACTCGGTGACGCCTGGATTGACGTCCTCCTGTACGCAACAGGCGCTACTGCGGTCGTCATCAATAAATATCAGACCTGCGACCTTGCGACTCAGCTGCCGCTCGTCAACGGCAGCGAGGGCCAACAGGGCTGTGCAGCAGGCGTGGACATAAGTCTTCTTTTCTGCCCCCTTGGCCGCCAGCGCTGAGTACGATTGCGTGCCCATGGCCCTCCGCTCGTTGGTTTTTGCTCAACCGGAATCGCAGGCTTTTCCAACGAGCTGCCCGTAGGAACTGCCCGCGTTGGGCAGAACATCAACGTCGGCTTGGTCCACGTGAAAGCTGACGGCTGGATGTCGCGGGCGTCCTTGTTGGTGTGAATCCATGTCGAACGACAAGAGGCACTGATGTCCAGAATTTTGGCTGTTGGGACGGCTTTGCCACCGTTTCGGTTCTCTCAGACCGAGCTCAAGGCTTTAGCGGGTCACCACTTCGTATCCAGAATGGAGAAGCTGAAGAGATATCTTACCGTATTCGATCATGCGCTAGTCGATCAGCGGTTCTTTTGTGTTACGCCCGAATGGCTTCTCGGCGAGCATCGCATAAGTGAGACCAACCAGATATATTTGGATTGGGCGAAGGAGCTCGCGTACAAAGCGACGATGCTCTGCCTCGACCGGGCTGGGGTTAAGCCCGAGCAAGTCGATCGGCTTTTGTTCGTCTCGACGACAGGGATAGCGACCCCTAGTCTCGACGTGGACCTGATCTTCAAGGTCGGGTTGCGACCAGATGTGGGACGGACGCCGATTTTTGGCCTCGGATGCGCTGGGGGAGCATCAGGAGTTAGTTTGGCAGGAGCCCTTTGCCGAGCTACCAACGAACGCATTCTCCTCGTTGCTGTGGAACTGACTTCCCTTACATTCCAACCGAATGATCTCACGCCAAAGAACGTTGTCGCCTCAAGCCTCTTTGGAGATGGTGCTGCCGCGTTATTAATCGCGCCAGCTGAAAGCGGTTCTGGCAAGCTGGATATCGTGAGAAGTACGAGTTTGCTTCACCCGGACTCGACTTCTCTAATGGGCTGGCATTTTGGCGACGCGGGATTTGAAGTCGTGGTCTCCGAGCGCATTCCGTCAATGATTAGGGAATTGATGCCACGTGCAATGGACTCGTTGCTCGCGGAGGCTGGCATCCTTCCTGGCCAAGTAAGGAGCTTTATCTTTCATCCTGGCGGCAGAAAAGTATTGGAAGTTTGTGAGCGGGGCCTCGGCAGGTCCTCTGAGAGCTTTTTTTCCAGCTATGAGACGCTTCGACTTCATGGAAATATGTCGAGCGCAACTGTGCTATTCGTGCTGGAACACGTGCTGGCGCATGAGGAGCAAGCGGCTGGATCATACGGTATCTTAGGCGCCTTCGGACCAGGGTTCTCAGCCGAACTGACGCTACTGAAATGGGCTGACACGGAAGCAGCACAGCCAAAGCCCGCCCACCTCGAACAGCCGGGCAACCAATTGAAGCGGGTTTCCTAGTCGTGATCGGCATCACCAAACTGATCGCTTGGTGCTGTTGAGCGCTTGCGTGGCCGAGATGCTGCCGCTGATCAGCTCTGTTCCACGGCACACAGCAGCGTCCGCAAGACCGCTTGCAGTTACAGAATTTGCTGCGCCAATCCGGCTCTCCCTCTTAAGTAACCTCAGACGGCGAGTTGATCAATATCGAAACTTCGTCACGGTTTAATCGCTCATGCACCGCCCTGATCGCCTTGAAGACCGGAAAGCGCTTTTGCTCGATTTTCAGGTCCTCGCCCGTTCGACGGATGACGCCTTGCGAGTGCAATAATTCAAGCCCGCTCCTGGCGACACCCAACATGTCGCACGTCACGTCCACCTTCACATCAATCGATGCAGAAATTCCTGCACTGTCCGCACCGCGACACGTGCCAAGATTGCTGGATCCGATTCATCCTTTGCGGCCAGCCTCCAGACCTTCTCGGCAAAGCATGCCTTCCGCCTCAGTTTGGGCACCATCCGGTCGGCATCGTCAGAGCACATACCAGCTCAGTACACACTCTATTTGGGACCGATTTTGTAGGTCCCATGATGCTACTCAAAATAGAATCTGTTCGTGCCGGCTCCGGCTCAGCCCAGCCAGTATTTCCGAAAAATGCAATCCGGCATCCTTGGCGCGTCCCTCTGGTGAATGTGGCAGGGGCTAGCCAATTTGGCTCTCTCTTAAGTCTCTAAGTGCGTCAGCTTGTCGACAGCTGAACCTAATAGAGCGAGAACAGAGAGCGACACCATCTGCTCGGGATCGCGACCGACTCAAACGGGAGGTGACATGGAACCATTTAACAGCATCAACCCATTCAGCCAAGATCGCGCTGCTCACAACGCCGCGGAGCCACAACCGCAGCAGCAAGCGGAGTTTGAGCCGTACTTGGATGAGGTGGCGCAGCTTGATACCAGTGCGGTCGCAGGGATTCCTATTTCTTCAGATCACTACCCTCATCTGCCTGACGAGGACCGTGGACTCACCGAGGTGTTGGAACTTGGGCACCATAGGGCCCGCCCTGAAGACGCAGTTACCAGACGCCTCGGGGGCACCGCTGCGCAGCACAGCGCGCCGCAGGAAGCTTTAGGTTGGCCGAACGAGCTGACTGCGGAACATCACCGTCAGGATCCGCTGCGAGGGATGATGGGCGAAGCCATCCTAGCATCGTCTCTCATGCCAACCGCGCGCGATCACCAGGCACCGGATCCCGGAGCCGTGCATCACTTCAGCCGGAGCGATAGCTACCAGCCGGCTCCGACCGAATTGACAGGGAGCTGCCCCCTTTCAAGGCACGAGGTCCTCATGGGTGAGGATTACACGGGGCAGTTGAGGCCTGCGAAGAGGCAGAGGACGCTAAATCAGCTGGAAGGGGATGCCATTGGGCGCCAGCTGAGCGAGTCCGACAATTCAGTCGCTCGTGTGCTGATGGAAGACGCCGGCGCACCGTCGCCTTTCGGGACAGCGGTCGGTTCGCCGATCGTCCTTCCCGCGGAAGACTACGTTCAGGATCTGCTGTGGGCGATGATGGAAGACGCCGGCCCATCGTCCTCTCGCGAGCCGACCGCGCGCCATCACCAAGCCCTGGATTTAGGAGAGGCCGTTCGTTCCTTTAACTCGCGGCACGGCGACCAGCACGCGCCTGCTGCCCTTGACAGTAGCAGCGTCCCGGCGAGCCAGGACAGCCGCCCCACCCGTTTCGTGGTTCACAATGACCGCTACACCGCGCTGTTCGTGCCCGCGGCGGAGATGAGGCGAACCACCCCGCTTAATCCGCCAGGCGCTGGCATTCGTCTCGGATCTCGGCCGGAAAACGTTCCGCAGCCCAGCGCGCGGCCTGCGAATCGGGCCTCGCCAGCGCTGCTTGGACGGTCGATGGAGCAAGCCGCTCCGTCGTCCGCCAGGGCTGCGACGACATCTCCGGCGGCCCGCGAGGTTTATGCTGCATCATTCGCCGTTCCCGAGGATTTTTCGCACGGCACCCAACCCGCCTCGGCCACGATGCTCTCGAAGCTCGGCCGCTGGGGCCTGTTGCCCGACGCGACGCAGCCGGTAAAACAATACGACATTCGCGGCGAGCGCTACTTCGCCATCGTGGGGCCGGGAGGGCCCAATGACGTTCGGCTCATCCATGAACCACGAATGGCGCCGACGGACACTCCCGACGCTAGGAGCCCGTCCAGATAGCTCTGGTATCGGGCTCGTTAATGGACGACAGCTTGCTCCAGCGACTCTTACGAGCTTGGCGACCTTATGGGCGGTGCAGATGAGCGCTACCCGTCCCGACGAACTTGCGCGCATCATCGCTCAGCGACTCCTCGTTCAACCGAACGGCCATCGCGTCTTGTTATTGAAGAGCCGGCCGCCAAAGCTGCAAAGAAAAACCTACGGTGTTCTTGACCGCACGTTTGGCGGCATTGCCCTTCGTAAGGCCCTCCTAAGCCCCGAAATAAAGGAAGCATCCTCGGAGTAAAGAGGCTGCTTCCTGCGTCGTATTGAAACCCCAGTCGACTGATTGGTGCCAACTGATGACGGTTCTGGTGGTCCATCAACCCAGATGCACATCCTGGTCGTGGCCTTCCGCAGCTCCTCTGGCCAACGCCGTGCTGCAGCGTCGTCGATTCGCCTCGAGTCTATTAGTGCCGTATCTTCGGGATCAGCAATGGTCGGATACCGGGTGCGATCGCCGTCGCTTTTGCGCCGACCGACTTCCGCAGCTGAGCCCGTGCTGCGCCGACGTTGCCGCGACGCCAGTGTCCTGGTTATAGCTCTTGACATCAGCATCCAGCGCCTCTGCGGAAAGCCGGCCAGCAATGCCCTATTTTTTGAGGCAGATAGTCGCTGACCTCTGAGAGCAGTGCATAGATCCTTCCAACTAGGTCACCGACGCTCGCTCAGTTCGCTGAGATCCTGATCTGACAGTAGCAGCACCGAAAACAATGCAGAGATCGAAGAAAAATCGAACTTGTGGCGGAGGCGCGATTAAACGACCCTGCCAATTCTTGCAGGAGATTTGCGGGACCTAGGTCAGTTAGCTTGCTGGGTGTTAGTCACTTTTGGAGCTATTTCAGTGTTGATTGTTGAAACCATTTTGAAGCCAGACCGCTTTGGCGGCATCGGACTTTTCTCCGCTACTCTTTTACCTAAAGGCACATTAGTTTGGATTCATAATCCAATCGTTGACATTGCCGTGACGCCTGAACAGTACGAAGCCCTACCTCCAACGTTTCAAGCTTTACTTGACAAGCATGCCTATCCGAGAGACCGCGATGTTGATGATGGTGTTGTAGAGTACAATGCTGACAATGCCCGTTTCATGAATCACAGCAGTCAGCCAAACACATATCAAGACGATCATTGCCGAATTTTCACGGCCCGTGACGTACAACCTGGTGAAGAACTGACTTGCGATTACTTGTCTTTCGATCCAAGGCGCGACTTATCGTGGGTTAAAGAGCTAGCGCCGAATCCTGGGGCCGGAAGGCGCCAGGCGGCGTTGGATTGAGTTTGCGGTCTGGCGACGTTGATTCCGTCGGCGAATCGGCACCGGGGATAGTTTCGGCAGCGGTTGTTCCCATCGAGACGACGCGAGTTGAAGATCATCGTGAGCGCGGTCTTGTTCGACGTCCCTTGGCGCCCACGAACGCGCTTTCGATGACGTTGGTAGCGCCTACGTGGAGTTACTACATCTGTTGCGCCAACCTAAGGCTTCGCCACTGACTCGCTAAACGTCCGCAACGCGTCCTGGCAGCGAAAACACTGGGCTGCTGTTACGATTCCCTCCTGAGTCTTTAAAGGAATTGGTGAGGCGCTCATGAAGAAGCAGATCGTGGGAGCGGACGCTGCTGCCAGAATGCCTCGAAGACTTGGTTGACGAGAGCAGCCCGGTTCGCGTGACTGACGTATTTGTCGATGCGCTCGGCTGAGATAGGCTTGGAGGTTGCGGAGCCGGCGGCGGTTGATCATCATCGGCGCGCCGATCATCGCGTTCCGGCAATTCTGGCGCCGGCGCCGCCGACGGCGATCATGGGCGCGATGATCGCGCTGTCGACATTGATACCGACGCCGACGATCCTCATCCTGCTGGTGCCGGTGTTGGTGCCGCCAGCGCTGGCCCGCGCACGCAGCCCCTTAGGCTGAAAGTGTCAACGGTCGTTTATAAGACCGATCCGGCGAATAGCGGCGACTCTTATCGAGTCTGCCAATTCTTTGGGAAAGCCCTTGGGGAGGCCCTTTATCACTTTCGCAAAGGCTGCCTCGAAGTTTTCGACGAGATCCTCAAAGATTGCGTGGACTACGGCCGGCCCAACGCCGGAGATTTCGGCGGTCTGCAGGAAATGACGCGGCAAAATATCAGTCATTCCATAGTGGCGATTTTTGCCGACCGACATTGCAAGTTTAAAAGCTTTGCGCTGAATTTGTCCGGCGTCGAGGCTTGGTTGCGCGCTCAAGACATCATAAAGCGGCGTGAGTCGGAAGCGCCCGCCGGGGCTCAGGAATAGGCTAAAATTCTTGGCGTGTCCGTCGGTTGCGCCGATGAGCCAGAACACGATGCTGGCCCGCAAAAATGTCGCGATGTCTTCGGTCGGTTCATCGCTACCCTTGAGCAGTTGCAGGATGTCTTTCATGCCGGGGCCGCCATCCGATTGATATTTCCGGGTGGTGGGTACGGATAGAGCCTGGCAGCAATCTTCCTGAGGAAGGCGCAGCAACCTTTTATCATTGGTCCAGCGCCTATCGAAGCGCTCGACAATCAACGTGCGGCGACCACCAAAATCGGCGATCTCGACGTTCGCCGTTGGCACGCCAAGCGCGGCCAGCAGCTTAAGGCAGAAATATTCGTTCTCGACGCTGTTCGAGAGATCGATCCCGTTCGGCAAACGACCGATTTGCGGTTTGAGAATGTGCGTCGTCGCCGTGGTACCAGTCGGCTTGTACCATTTGCCATCTCGCCGCAGCAGGGCGGTCTTCTCCTGGGCACCAGCGATGGAAATCCGGAAATCGTCGTCTTCCCCCATCCCAAGTGGAGCGCTCGCAAGGTTCTTGATGATGGCGGCGACATCGCGGTCGGTGACAGCCTTCCCTTCGATCGTACCGGCAGGTGCAGGATCGACACGCTGTGGAAGAAACTGGAGTGCACCAACGCAATCATGCCCGAGTGCAGAGAGCATGCTGTAGGCGTCAGTACCTTTTGCCCCCACCCGCTCCGCGACTCGTTTGCGTATCTGTTCGCTATCGGGCAACAGGTTGTCAAACACGGCGATTACAGGTGCGCCGATATAGCGGTCTTCGCGCAAGGGCAGCGATAGCGAGATTGGGAAGGTCGATTCCCAGGAGAGCCATTGCGGAGTGTAACGAAAATCGATCGCACCGCTGGACTCGCGCCGGAGCATGCCTGCCAGGCGTGCGTTGACGAACACATTCAGGGGCGCGTTTGCTGGAGGCCGGCCCATCAGAAAATGTCCTCGATGTCAGTCGAGGTGGCCTTGCTGCGGGTACGGACCACCAGTTCAAGATTGAGCGCGGCCAGCGCCTCCATGAGGGTGCGGAGCTGAATGGCAGGCTCGCCCGCTTCCAGTCGGGATACGGTGCCCTGACGCAGATGGATCTGCTTTCCTAAGCCTGACTGGGTAAGTCCGGCCTGTCGGCGGGCCCGCCGTAGAATGGCGCCGAGTTGCTTTTCCGTACGAGCAATATGCTGCGTCATGTGAATCTCCTCGTTCAATATACGCGAATCCGTATATATTGTCAATATACGCAAATCCGTATATCATAGTAATATACGTGTATGCGTATATGAAACAGATATACGCGATCGCGTATCGGCTATTCTCGATTGCCGGCCGTGCTGGGTGGTGCTTGGCAAGTCAGTGTTCGGCAACATTCCAAAATGTCATCGATCGCCGCCATCAATGCTGCCGTACTCGAGACGTGCTTATCCGTCGTGCCAGATGGTCGCAAAGACCCATCCGCTGTTGGGATCGAAAAATGCGGCTTGCTCGTCCTTCTTGATCTCCTTGCGCTTGGCCCGAAGCAACTGAGCGAGACAGCGTCCCTCAACCGCATTGACCAGAAAGTGGCCGGTCGGTTTGTCCTTGGGGCCGCGTTCGGGTTCGACGACAGGAAATCGCAGCATGCCGAGGATGCGATACTGCGGCGAGAGCTTCGACTTCAGCCTTTCGAATTTGGCATCTTACGAGCATTCTTGGGCGACTTCTTCAGTTTGCCGCGCGGCACCATCACGACAGGCTGCGGCGGAGGTCTTGGTTCTGTTATTTTTCTCCTTAAGGCTGAGTTTGTGCGCGACAAAAAGCCGCCATAACCCCTGCCTCGCAGGCGTAGCGAGGTGTGCAAGGCGCAAGGGCTGAAGGAAGTTGGAACAACTTTTTTGGGGCACCGCGGACCGTGGGGGAGCCAAAACCGAAGGCCTGTCCTTGCGCCGCGCTGAGGGGCGACGCCCCTAAGCTGCTGCCGCGGCAGCGGCGATACAATGCTTTATAGAACTAAAGGCGCGCAGGGCTTGGGAATAGAAGTATTTCCAAAGCCTCGGGGAGAGTGGCGCTCCGGCGGCACCGGCCTTTGAGCGGCACCCGTCTGACGCGGCAGCGATAGCGACGGCGGCTGACCGCCGGACCGCTTCAGCGAGTGCCCCGGCGAGGAGAACCTTATGTCTTGCGCGAGTAATCGTGACCCGAGGCCGAGACAGCATGCTCGGTGAGCCGGCGCATAGACGAGGTCGTCACCGCGTGTAATGGCGATCTGCGCAACGCCCTCATCGCTGGCGATTGACCAGGGATGACCTTGATGATTTCAGCCCAATACTGAATCCCGGTAAGCACCTGATCTATCTCCCAACGAGACAAATTGCGCGATGAAGATCCCGGATCGGCCTCGTCGGCACTGAGTATGCGGACCCGCATGAACGGCACACCGTTCGAATCAGCGACATCGTAAATTTCGACGGCCCTACTGGGCGACCCCAGCACCGCTGCAACCGTAAGCACGACGGTGGCAATTGTCTTCGAATTCATACTACCCATTCAATTCGAGGAGTTGATTGCAGCGTGCGTTGCCATCACATGTTCGACCATGCGCACGCGTAATGCGCCTGAGAAAGCGCGCCTGCCCTTGATTCCTGGGCGAGATCAAATCGGTACACCCGGGCGAGATCATCGGAATCCGCACTTGATCAAACACTGGCTGTGCGCATTCGCGGCGACAACCTGACGGCCGCGCCGCAATATCAAAGGAAGGCTCCTCCCGTGGAGGTGACCTGATGAATCTGGATCAACTCACAGAGGCGCACTCGCTGATGACGTTTACTTCCTTTTCCTGGAGCTCAGTGTCCGGTGCGTGAGGTTCGCCATGTGCGTCCGGCTGAACGCGGCCCGCCATGAGCGGATATCCTCGACGTCTGCAGCGCAGGCACGATCCTTCCTTTAAATTGTGTCGTCAACAATGCGAGCTCATGCTACCTCTGATCGTAGGAAGGTCCCTGGTTCTGCAGCGACAATCCCGACAAAGTAGGTGGCCGCACACAATTGGTAAGCAGTGGAGCAAAAGCCGGGCCAATTGCCTGATCCTTTGCGCATACGCGCGCCGGCTGAACCCTGCGTGCATGCGCGGTCATCTGTGTGAAAACAGGCGCCTTCTGTTCGGTGCCCACCAAATTGTCGCAAACTCGCCATGCACAGAAGCACAACGAGTGCCGCGCCCGACAATTGCAGCGCGCCTGTTCATCTTGCCGGCGATTACCGCGATCAGCTCAAGCTTTGAACGGGCCGCAAGAGGCAGGCATTCTTATTGCACTCGTGAGCTTCGTCCTGGCATGCGTCAGGAATGTAGAGCACGGGGACGCGGGTCCAGCCCACATCAAGCTAGATGACGCAGAGCAAATGAAGTGCAATGCGCTCGACCTCGCTTCGAAATGATCAGGCCGGTGATCGTGCCTCGGACGGATCGAGAATGGGCAAGCAATCTACTCGGCGGAAACCGGAGCCGGTCCTCGTTCCGGCAGACGAACCCTTGACCCGTCGCGCCGTGTTGGGTGCAACGATCGGCAATATTCTCGAATTCTACGACTTCGGGACCTACAGCTTTTTCGCCATCCAGATCGGTCAGGCGTTCTTCCCGGCAAGCGACCCGTTCGCCAGCCTCATGCTGTCGCTCGCAACCTTCGGCGCGGGTTTTGTGACCAGGCCGATCGGGGCCATAGTGCTCGGCTCGTATTCGGATCGGGCCGGGCGCCAGCCCGCGATGACCGCGAGCTTTGTCTTGATGAGCGCCGCGATCCTTGTGTTAGCGCTCACTCCCTCATACGGGACAATAGGAGCTGCTGCGCCGCTCCTGGTCATTGTCGCGCGTTTGGTGCAAGGCTTCGCGCTCGGCGGTGAGGTTGGTCCGACAACTGCCTATTTGCTGGAAGCGGCGCCGGCCGAGGGGCGCGGTCTTGCTGTCTCGTTTCAGCCTGCCAGCCAACAGATCGCTGCGACGGCCGGAGCGCTTGTTGGAGAAATACTCTCGCTGACCATGACCAGCGAGGCACTCAATGTGTACGGATGGCGGATCGCGCTGCTGCTCGGCGCCGCTACGCTGCCCTTCGGACTTTGGTTGCGGAACTCCCTACCCGAAACGTTACACCGCCCTGAGCTGCCTGCTCTGGTCATCCAGACGGTACGGAAATCGCCTACTGCGTGCCGCACCATGAGATTGGGGTTTGTCATCTTGGCCAGTTGCACGATCATTACCTATGTCACGGGATATATGACCACTTATGCACTGAGCACCCTGCACGTTTCGGCGCCTCTCGCCTTTGGCACCACGCTCGTTAGCAATACGGTAGGAATTGCTGCCGCGCTGCTGGGCGGCTGGCTCGCAGACCGCGCGGGCCGCCGGCACATCATGATATGGCCGCAGATCGCTGCGTTGTTGATGACCTATCCGGTGTTCTTCTGGATCTCAGAGAGCCGCA
Source organism: Bradyrhizobium sp. USDA 4011 (assembly GCF_054063415.1). Classification (NCBI taxonomy): domain Bacteria; kingdom Pseudomonadati; phylum Pseudomonadota; class Alphaproteobacteria; order Hyphomicrobiales; family Nitrobacteraceae; genus Bradyrhizobium; species Bradyrhizobium sp. USDA 4011. The sequence goes on along the minus strand of NZ_JBSSGG010000001.1, from coordinate 5,931,696 downwards.
GTGCCCTCGCACTTCTCGGGGGTCTCGGCGCGCTCACACTTATCGGAACGATTCCGTATAGCGCCTTCTATGTGAGCATGGCCGAAGGTTTGCCCAAGAACATTCGTGGTGGCGCCTTCGCGATCATCTACGCTTTTGCGATAGCGATTTTCGGAGGCACAGCTCAACCAGTCGTCACCTGGCTGATCTATCTTACCGGAAGCGCGCTGGCGCCCGCCTGGTACATGCTTGTCGCTAGCACGGCCGCGCTCTGTGCCATGCTCATGATGCCCGAGACCGCACCGCTCAAAATTAATAGCGCTGTAAACAAGCAAAGCCCGCCATAGCGCTGGACAATATGATCACGGGTCACTTCCAGCCGATCGCGTGACGTCTCATGCGGTCTGGCGAGAATGTAGGCTGCTGCCTTCGCAGGTCGATCGCGCGACCGTCGAGAGCCGATAGCGCGGAGTACTCTGAGAGCACCCAAGACCTCGTCGATGGTTACCAGGCTCATCAGACTGTCGGGCGCCCGCAGCGCTTCACACGACGCGATCGATGACGCAAAGTACCTCAAGGCTCTCTGCGTCTACTTCGGTCGAATAGCGGGGCTTTTTGTCTCATTGGACAACATAGCTTGCCGAAGTTCTTTGAACGGCTTTTCCCCGATGACTCATCCCTCCCTCAAAACACCGGCACGGAGCCCTGAGGCTCGACAGCTTCCCTTCGGCAAGCTAGGTGCTGTCCTAATTCGGACACTCGTCCTGCGGAACTAGGACACTGTTGCAAGCTGGCTATAGCGAGGGATTCGAGCCGGGTGCAGGATTGATGGCTACCGATCGGCGGATCGGGTATCGGCTCCAGCACCGGCCCCTTGGCCCCCAAAGGTGCTGGGGCCGTTTTCTCTAAGGGCTCAACACAACGCCGCCTCGCTTAAAATGCTTGCGGGCGGCGTCGGCTTTAGCCCCAGGAAGGTCGCGGCAAAATCCTGATGGGTGCAGCTTGGCACAAAATGCATACTGGGGCGATTACCTCAGAAGGGGTATCTTAGAAGTTGCGGCGCGGTAGGACGGCCTCAGCGTATTCCAACGCGCTGGGGCCGCTTCTTTGTGTGCGGCGCGCCGGCATTCGCATTTGCCAAGTGGGGATAGAATCGGGGATTACCCGGGACGCTGTACTTTTCTCACGTCATCAGGGCTCAACCATTCCTCTTGGATCGCGCGTCGAATTCCATCCTCGATCAGAGCCTTAGCCACATCAGTTGGACTTGTCCCGTGGGTGCCTTTTTCTGAAAGCACGGCCAGAAAACCATGCGTTTTGAGGCCCAGCATGACTTGCAAACGCTCTGTTTTCTCTGTGCGCGATGCCATTTTCGCCTACTCAAAAATGAGTGGAAAATTACTCATTTTTGCCGCACGATGCAAAGGTGATTCGCCACCGAAGGGGTTGGTGCGCTAAAGAAAAACCGGACGCCCTTGCGGACGTCCGGCTGTAGTGAAGTTGGTGAGCTCGACAGGATTCGAACCTGTGACCTTGGGATTACGGAGCCCCCGCTCTATCCAGCTGAGCTACGAGCCCGAAAGCCGCTCGTAACGGCCTTCAGCGTTCGCCCCGCCCCTTAACAAGGCGGGGCGAATCGCATTACCCTCAAGATATCCGAAACTTCGGTTCCGACCGATTCGGGAGCGCGATTTTTTTGCGCGCGTCCACACTATTCATCGGCTTTTACCTCCTTGAATTACGCTGAAGTTTCGCGTTACGCGGACCGGCCGATTCGGCTCCATGGGAAGCACAGCGTCGAGCAAATCCCCAATCGTCCATACCCTCTCAGCAATGCCCAGCGCGACCGCTGGCGTGGTCCGCAGCGCCTCATGGACGCGGCAGAGATTGTAGTGGGACACGTACAGGCTGACCGCCGCAGCGTGGTTGGTGAGCTTCTTTGAGAAGCCGTTGGTGAGGCGTGCAAACCGCTTCTGCGTCATCCGCAGCGTGAGGTTCTGACGCTCGACGTAGCTGGTCGAGATATTGCCTGGCGTCCCACTCTCTACCTCACGGCTTACTGCTACTACTTCGGCGGGGCTGTAGCGGCGCGGCTTCTTTTACAGCCAGGTTCGTTACGCTGTAGGTCTTTACGATCACGCCATGATGGGCGCGGCCGTTGAAGGCGTCGCGGATCGATACCTTGTAGGGATGGAAGCCGTCCGTGCTGATCTCTGGCGCTCCGATCACGCGCTGGCGAAGGTCTTGCACGAACAGGTCCGTATTCTCGCTGTCGCGCTTGCCGGTGCGATAGCTGATGATGGCCTTGGCGGACGACGCTATGCCAATGAACGTATACTGAGCGCGAGATGGTCGGGCTCGGTGTCGCCGAAAAACAAAAAGAGCGCGCCCGACAAGTGTTCGAAAGATCGGCTGAGCAGGCTGGCTATTTTGAGCACGGACGAAATTGACTTGTGATGCCGGGCATTGCTCCCGGGGCACAACGTGAGGAAGAGAAGCCGCGCGAGGAAGAACAAAATGGTGGTGGCGGCATTGGTGGGGGTGGAGGAAAACAGCCGCCAGTTGATCCTATCATTGCCGGTCTTTTGGCGCGTCTTTCGAAGTCGGGTGACGTATGGCCGATATCGGAACGCAAGCTGTGGCTGCAATTGCTGGAGGGCAGTTTTCAGCTGATCTACAAAGACGCGCCCGTAACCCCAGCTGGACGTTCTGAGTCGGTGGATACTGGTTTTCCCGATCCCGATAAGATGCCTTGGGCTAAGGGCGACAACACCAAATGAAAGGAGGCCGCCAACTGAGGCGGCCTTACTGTGCACTGGCCGGCGGCTCGCGCGTGGCGATCTCGCGCTCAACCATCGATACCAGCAAACCTAAATGCTCTGCCAATCGTGAAAATAGCTCTCGTTTCGGAATGTCTGTCGTAAGATCGCGGATCATCGCGCACTCCGCTGCATCGCAGCGGAGCTTCTCCAGATAGTTCCGAATGTCTTTCATTTTTGTCCCTTTGCCCCGACGCTATACCCTTACCGGGACGAAGGACATCAGCAAATTGGACTGAGCAAGGCCCGCGCTGGCACAACTGCATATAGCGTTGGATGGCCGTATAATCGCTGATAATGGACCCCAGAACGTTCAGTGATCGTCCCAGTAGTCCTACCGAGAACATCGGCTAACGCGTGGTTTCCGCTCGCTTAATCGGAATTCCACCACTTGGGTGCGATGGAACGAATATCTCTCGTTGTGGAAGGGATGTGCGTAGAGGCTACGGTTCAATGACTGCAGTTCCCGCTCCATCTTGCCGATCCGGGCCGTGAGCGCGTTGATGAACTCGCCGCGGAGCAGCGTCGAGGCCTTTTCTGCCGCTTCTCGGGCCTGCCGTTCGTACTGGCGCACCTCGTTGGACTCGATATCCTCGTTCTATGCTTGGTTGTCTTCCGTCGTTAGTGCTGTACGCACGACGGATCGGTCAAACAGAAAAATAAGTCGCAGATACCATCCAACGGGTCATCCGCGCATTGAGGATATGACGTATCGGCTACCTGCACCTTGGTGTCGACCGGTTGGGCGGCAACCTCAGCAACAAAGGTCGGCACCGCCGCCGTTCCAAGCGCGAGGGCGCTCGCAGTCACGATCACGAATTTTTTCATTCTAGAGTCGCTTCGCTAGGTTGGCCCCAACCCGTCCATCACGTCTATATGACCGCGCCGCAAGTGGTAAAATTGATTTTCTTGATTGGGTCTATCTACGGAATGGATACGTTCGGATATCTCGGCAGGACCTCGCCTTAAGTCAATCGGAATCAGCGGAGCCGTTTACGCTCGAGCTCTCGCCCAGCCATCGAAGCTATCGATGCAGCTGTCGAAGCAATCGAAGCACCCTCGTTTGTTGATCATGGCATACTGTGCGTTGCAATGGTTGGAACCGCGCGGGTTTCCCGACGACCCCTGCGTCCCCTTGCGATTAGTGAATACGCGATTTCTTCACGGCCGATACGACGACTATGGGGATCGCCCTGGTTCCTCTTTGTTACGGCTGCGCTGCAGACCACACCGCAAGGCTTGCTCGGCTGTAGTGCCAAGTCCGGCTGGCAGTTCAACGTCTCGGTCGCAGCGCCTTAGCGTTGGAAGCTTAAGCTATTCGCCGTGTGGTGCGGATGCCTAGCTCGAAGTTGCGCCGCGCGGGTCTTGTTCGCCACCAATGCCCTGCGTGCCCACGCGAATCCTCGCGCTCCGTCAGGACTCCTTGCAGAGCACAATCTGCTTCCACGCAACCCCAAGCGGTCACGAGCCCGACGGCTGTGACAAGATCGGCTATTCGGACCAGAGCCCGCGTCTCGAGCGGCACTTTCGGGACATCGATTCACGATCGATGCAAGCCTGCCTCGGCAGCCTTCCTTATGCAACTTAAGCTCAGGCTCGTTGCGCCTCCGCCGGGCTGCGTCTGCCGACCTTTCGCACTGCCGGATTTAGCGACGATGGCGCCATCTCGCCAAAGTCAGCTCTGCGATGAACAATGGACGGTCGGCACAGTCGCAAGGGCTGGATATTCTTCAAGCAATGAAACTCGTCAGCTGATCGACAGCCAAACCCTCTAGCATGATACCATCTCTATCCGCACAAGGCTGGGCTTGATGGGCTCATAATCTGGAACAGAAGAAGGAGCTGGATCCCTCGACATACCGCCCCGTCGAGAACCAGATCCGCTTCCGTTTTATAGGCGTTTGTGCACGTCTCGGTTTCCGACCCTCGCGACTCGCTCAAATCTGATCAACTTGTCCGATTGATATCGACAAGGCTACCAAAGGGAAAATGGAATGAACCCGTTTGACAATATCGGTCCTGCGGCTCTTACGAATTACGTCGAGCTGCAACAGGAAGAAATGGGGCAAGCAGACTTTGAGCAGCGGCTTGGAGAGCCTCAGCCAATCCTCCAAACATCAGAGGCGGCCGGGGCCGGATCGTCCCGGACTGACACGAAAGGCAATTTGAGAGCGCGGGCTATTCAGGGGAACGAACGGTGCGCAGCTGCATCCTTTATCAGGACGAGCGCTCGGCTTGCCGCGACGCTGACCTGCGCAACCGTTGCGGAACTCAGAAGAGAAATCGAACTCGCGGCGCAAAAATCAGCACGATGGTCAAAAGCAACTGGGCCATCAGCCGGCGGCGTCGATAGTGGCCGCGTTTACGACGAGGTGGTGGCATCGTCGTACGCTGAGCTGCAGCGCTTTCAAAATCACGCCAGCCATTGCAAGCCACATGTACTGGACCGTCAAAGCGCGATGGACCATCTGCGCTCCATGGCGGCTTTGCGTTACGACGCCGCCCCCTGGAATATTTGGGGAGGCCAACAACTTGATCTGGGTCGCGCAGCGGCAGCGCACATGAGAGGGGACACTTATTCTTCGCCTTTTGTATCACTGTCCGAGGAGGCCTCACAACTGCTCCTGTCGCCGGACGATGACAACGAGTATGGCGCCAAAGCAATTGCGGAAAGCGCGAACGAGTTGCACTCCTACACGGTGCCACGGGTCACCACCTGGACGGCCGAAGAGATCGTCAGTATCCTTGAGGACGGGACTGAGAGTGATGAACCCAACCTTGCATGGGTGAGCGATACCCCAACCGAGGAGCGCGAGGTACTATTTCTGGGCGGGAATCTGGATGACTATCGGACCGCTAGCGAATCGAATCCGTACAAAAAGTCAGAGACGAGAGGCTGAGGCTAAAGGGTGCGAGAAACGCGACATCTCTCGTCGCGCTGCTCGGAAGTAGCGTTCCGCGGCATCTATAATGCCTGATCTGAGTGGCCCGCGGGGGAGTTGGTCGGGTAGCGCACGTCGACCATCAAAGTGTCCGCCGAGATCTGTACCGTCTTCAAATTCGTCGCACTTGTCGTCGGAGGAAAGCGAGGCATTTCGCGCGCCGATAGGCCAATATGGCCCCGTTATAGTCGCCAGAGCTCCACACTCGAGTCAGCAAATGCCAGCAGAGCACAACGAGCTTCCCGCCACGCCGACGCGGTCGTGGCCGTCACGGGATTTGCAGAGAAGCAGCCCCGCCCTCACCGGCTGGGACACTCGGAAGAACGAAAAGCCCCAGCACCTTCTGGGGGCCTGGAGGCCGGGATGCTGGGGCTCTCGTCGCCTTATCCAAGTGAAGCAAACGGACAGGCGGGCTCATTGTGCATTGCGAAGTCGATTCGTCAAACCAGAGCGCATCGTTTTCTTTTGGCATGCCAACCATCCGAAGCAATCCCTCTGGAGGTTTACTTGTCAGTTGGCGGCGCACATGCAGGCCTTCGCAACGAGCGCGACGCATCCGGCCGTATCGTCTTCGGGATCACACACATGTTTCTCCGGCTGCCGCGCTCAGCGGCTGGCTTCGTGCCCGCGCCGATCTTTGGCGCCACCAATGGCCTCATAGTGAGAGCTTACTTGCCCGTGATCGAAAATGATCCGGCTCTCCAGCCGACGAGCCTCTCGCGGATTTGGTGCGTGGTCTCTCCTCCGAGCTCCATCCGTTGGGGAGGTGGAACCTGAAGAGCCCGGTGCGGCTCAGGTAATCCGCCGAGCCGACCTGGAGGCATGAAAGCTGCCATCGAACGGCATGCTGCCGCAAGACAAGAAGCTCACTAGATTCCCAGTCGCCCCATCTGCGCTGACACGTGCCCAGCATCGGAAAGGTGGTACAACGCTTGGCCGCCAGCTGCGGTGCTCAACAATGACTTGCAAAACGCAGGTGTGAGCTTGCCGCGGTGGATCACGACGTTGTCGTGCCCCTCGGCGGCTCGAGCGTTCTGCCAGTGGCGATTATAGCCGCGCTGTTCATCGGACTTCACGTGGCAAGCGGCGAAGTCGAGGTCCCCCAACATTGGCAATTGCCAGGCATGTACCGGCCGCTTGGTATGGATGTGCACCCACATCGGGCTTGGCCTCGCACCACTGCTCAGCGCCTTGGGCTGCAGCTTGACCTCGAACAGCCTCCCTGGCTCTCCCTGCAAGGCGCGCGGTGGATCGACTGGCGCCAATTCCCCGGCCGCCCGCAATTGTTCAAGGTACCTTTGCGACGGAAACGCATAGGTCTTCATGCAATCGCTCGTGATTGCCGCCTTTCGCACGTTCAATGAGTTTGCCTGGCCCTGCACCTCGGACCGCATCGCCTTGAGCCGAAATATTTTTTCGTGCACTTCGGGCACTTGCACCGGCGTGAGCAGGCCCCGGCGGCGAGGCTCCTCCAGCGCGACTACACAGGCCTCAATCTCGGCAGCCTGCGTCTGCAAGCGCTTACTGACGAGATCCAAGACGTGGTCGGCGTCCTCGGGCTTCATCTGGCGCGCTTGCGAGATGGCACTTTGCTGAGCCGGCAGATCGAATTGCACCAGTTCGTCCAGTCGCTCGAGTAATCCCGCCAGCGCTTTCCTGGAGGGCGGAGCCTGCCACATCTGGAGGTGCTCGGTAGCAGAGGGTGACGCGCTCGCGCGTGCCTCCTCCGCGGTCGCGAGTTTTTTTGTACCGAGGTCCGAGAGCACGATAACCTTGCCGGTCGGGGCCGTGGCCGCATCGGGCCTGGCGAGTTGCGGCTCGGGCGGGCGCGCCGTCGAACTCCCCTCGCCTGCGGCCGCTGCGCGCCTTCCTTTGCCCTTTCTGCGCGCTCTGCTGCTTTCGCCCACCATGGCGGTATTTTCCGGCAGCGCAGCCCAAGCCGGCGGTTCAATTGTGGCTGCCAACTTTGGCTGCACTGCTAGCAACCGCATGACTTCGTTCGCCGTAAGCCACGCACTTTCCACGATCTGGTCCAGCAACTGCAACGGAAGGTCAGCTCCTGATCCGGCTTCCCTCAGCGTGGCAACCATGGAACTCACCCCTGAAGCGAATTCCGAAAGCCGCTCCATGACACCTTCCAGAACGGCGCGATGCTCGGCGTCGAGCGGTGCCCCGTTGCTGTTCAGAACAGCATGGCTGGTCGAGACGAATGCTGGAAAAACATCTTCGATGAAGGTCCCGAGCAGACGCACCCGCCCGTTCTCGTTCATGAGGGTTTCGTGCGCGCCCGGTTCCAACGTGCTCGCTTGCGAGTCAATCAAGAGCTCCGCGAGAGCTATCCGGGTTTGCAGATACATGCACTTCGTATTGAGCGCATGGCCGGTGTGCAGCCTTAGTGCGGCCTCTTCGGCCTTGCGCATCTCGGGCGTAGCGCTTGGCAAGTCCGCAGTAGCTGCGCAGACGGATTGCATCCGCTCCAAGCGCAGTGTCTTCTTTCCCCACCACTCCATGTGGGCCGCATAATGTTCCGCCACGCTTGCAACCGAGCGGCTCAGCTGGTGGGGCGTTGCGGTGCCTTTCAACCTCTCGAGGCATCTCAACGCTTCTTTTCTCTTCTTCTCCAGTTGGTCAACAATCTGCCTGGCCACGGTGTTACACTGGGTGGCTGCGTCAAGCACGTCATCGCGGAGAAGGCGGGCCCGATCGTCGGGCAGAATGCGACGCGCCAAATTTGGGGGCAGATCGGCGTAGTACTCCAGAGCTGCTGAGCCTGCCCTGACGACTTGGTCAATCAGCTCTTGCGCCTCGGGCAAATCTCGGGCGCGCATGGCCGCTCGACGACAAGGTTCAAGCTCCTCAAGGAGACTCTCCAATGTTTGCCTTGCTGCTTTGATCTCGTGCCGCGTTGGCGCCACCACATCTGAATCTGGTGGCTGGCTGGCGAGCGGCACGGCCCGCTCCTCAGGCCCGGAGCGCATCCGCTCCACGACGGCGTCGAAGGATCGGCTGCGTTCCCCAGGGACGACGCCGAGTTCCCCGGTGCTGTCGGCTGCTGCCGCCCCCACGTGCGATTTCCCGGATCGGCCAATGCCCGTCATGCTTTATCTCCGATTAAGTCGACGATGTGCAGCCTGTCTGGATAGACCGCTTGGCTGACGAGTAGCTGACCAAGAGCGTTCTCCAGGGATGCGCCAAAAAGCGTATGTCGCCTGTGGTTTCATTTCCCGTCGCAGCTCCTGTGTTGTGCTGAAGTGCGGGGATGACGCGTGTGTTGCCGGATAGTCAGCTGAAGCACATGACCGCGGACTCGAATGCGACAGTACCGGCCGCGAGGCGATTCGTGATCATCCTGCTTCCTGACCAGTGGTGTGTTCACACGAACTGGACGAAGCCATCCACATGCTGGAGAGCACGAGGCAACGCCGTGGTCGGGCAGAAATTGGCCAGCGAAGATTGATCAAGACCTACGGCCGCCCCGCAGGCGTCTCACTATCCGGCAAGGAGACTTCGAGAAGAGCTTACGAAGCCAGCGGCCACGCACCGCCTCTGATGAAGCGTAGAAAGCCGATCAGCAACAACATTAGCCCCGGCCGAAGCGAGCAGAACCGACGATGCGCAGGTCTTTTGCAACTACATCTCGGCGAAGCTGGTACCCATCCAGGCTCAGTCAGATCAGCCTCATAGACATACGGCAGCGAGCGTACCAAGCGCACCGAGCATCAACCCGATCAGCGAACCGGCCGTCGGAACGTCTCTAAAGAGGAGAAGAGTGAGTATCGGCTCCACCACCAGAATAGCTCCCACCGATATTGCGACAATGATCCAGATATTCTTCAGATGCATATAGCCCAGCGCGTATCCAAAAACGAGAAGGATGCCACCGAAAGATATCAGGAGAAACATCGGCAGGAGCATCGTCACATCCCCGCCGGCCTTTCCAAACCGCCTTGAGGCAATCAACTCGGCGATGATCGAAATCGCTTCTCCAAGGAAAATCGCTGCCACCGCTACAATCTTCAATATCAAGTTCATCGGCTGTCCATGGTGGCCCGGATATGGGGAATTGGAGGGCACCGTTGGTGTTGTTTTTTCGCTTGTCCGGCGCCTGCACGGCGCCGGGCCGGCTCACCTGTCGCTCCTTACGCGGGCTCGTCAACGCCTGCCCGATTGCCGACCGGCTCGCGACATGCAGCGATCGTTTGGCGCCGATCAGGCCGCTTTCGCTAGCGGCGTCAACGAATGCGGTTCAAGACGAGCCCAACCGCACCGCGTGCCGCCGACGCGATCAGGGACTAGGCTGCAATCCGCACTGGGAGTGAGGAGTAGCCGTGCACGAAATTAGATGCGATTCGCTCGGGTTCGCCGACAACGCTTACGTCTAGCCCTGCACGCAATATTTCGTCCCAGAGGATATTCAACTGCAGTTGTGCAAGATGCCGACCAACGCACCGATGGATACCAAATCCGAACGATAGATGCTGCCGCACATTCTTGCGGTCGATCACAAAGCTGTCGCCATTCTCGATGACTTCTTGATCCCGGTTGCCAGAGATATACCACATAACGACCTTGTCGCCCTTGCTGATCTGCTTGCCACCCAGAATGCAATCTGCCGCCGCGGTGCGGCGCATATGGGCGATCGGGGTCTGATATCGAATAATCTCCGACACGGCGCTCGACACGAGCGCAGGGTTATCGCGCAGTTTTTGCAGCTCGCCGGGGTACTGATTCATGAATAAGACGCCGCCGGTCATCGAGTTGCGGGTGGTGTCATTGCCTCCGACGATCAGCAGGATCAGATTGCCGAGAAACTCATCCGGCTTCATATGGCGCGTGTCGGGCGAATGTGCCATCAAAGAAATCAGGTCCAGGCGCGGCTCGGCATTAATGCGCTCGTTCCAAAGTCGCGTGAAATACTCGAGACATCCGGACAGGATTGTTCTTCGCTTTTCCCAGCTGTCGATGGCATGGCCAGCTCTCGGAGGTGTAACAGCTACATCTGACCAATAGGTCAGGAGCCTTCGGTCTTCGAAGGGAAAATCGAAGAGTGTGGCAAGCATCTGCGTCGTCAGTTCGATCGACACCATATTCACCCAATTGAACGGATCATTGCGCGGCAACCCGTCCAGAATCACCCTGACCCGGGAGCGGATCAGACTTTCAAACTTCGCCAGGTTATCCGGTGCGACTATCGGACTTACGGTATTGCGCTGCCCGGCGTGTTTTGGAGGACCCATCTTAATGAAGCTCGGGGTCCAGTGCTCGTCAGGCACATCGACGATCGTGACACCCTGTTCTGACGAGAATGCCTTATGGTTTGTATCGACCGCGACAATATCGTGGTACTTCGTGACGGACCAATAGGGGCCATAGCAGCTGTCTTGGCAGTAGTGAACGGGATCCTCCCTTCGCAGCCGCTCGAAGTACCCCCATATGCTATCATCCTGAAAGCGCTTGGCTTCGCTAACATCCAGCTTGCTCAGCGGGATACTCGACGCCTCATCGGCTCTACGTGCCGATCTCGCTTTCATGATGGTCTCCGCAGATTTTGTTCATTCGAGAGCATACGGGTCCGCATAGTCGCGCTCCACGACCGCCCTGATGTGTTGGTTGCGAGCATGTCCTCGCTCCAACAGAGTATCTCAAAGCACGAGCCGGCCTCTCCTACCATTTCTGGCAGGACAGATCGCATTGACTTTCTAAGTCGATCCAATCCAGTGGACCTTAGAACCATCACGGCAACGCTGGCATCGCCTGAGATCGGCGATATCGTTGCTCGAAATCAAATAGCTGACATGCCGCCACAGCCTTCCAGGTCTTCCGCAGCGCGTGCGGCGACAATCATTAGCGCTGCTCATCCTCCATGACACCACCTAGCCGCAGCACCACCGAGAGTACGCAAATGTTCTGTTCGGCCCGACAATCGCCTGCTTGATCCAACATCCTGGCGGGCAGCCCAGCAACTGAACGAGACAGGAGCTCTCGAGGACGATCGTCTCCGAGGCTACGATGCTCAATCGCTATCCACCCAGTTCATGGCCGCGGAACCATTCGCAAGGACGATGGCTTGCGCGACAAGTAAAAAGGATGGTCCGGACCCTGGCACCGTCATAGGCAGAACTCCAAATAGCCCTTTCGCCCGGTCAGCTTCTGATCAGCATCGCCGCTGCTCGGCAAGCTCTGCGCACATTGCGACGAGGAGGCCAGGGCCTGGCACCCGGCTCACGCGAAAACTAGACGAGGATGTCAATGACAGCGAACGGTACTATGCGTAGTCAGCACGTAGAAAGCGGTATTCGACCCCGAGAGATCGGTGCTACGTTCAGCAAACGCGTTGTCGAACCCGGCGCATTGCCGACCGCCCCTTGCTCTCCTTCCAGCAGTTCCACCTGAAAGGATCAAAGAGAATGACGGCATACCCGACGACGCTGAAGAAACTGCGCGCGGCCGATCCTGGTAGCAAGGTATTGGAGATAACCACGACCACCGGCTGCATCGTCAGATGTTCTTATTGCTCCCAGGACAAGTTTGCAGATCGCCAAAGGCTCGTATCCCAAGCCAAGCATCTGGGTGTTCAGGATTTCAAGCAATGTCTCTCACGCGTACCGACAGCTACCGGCATTAGTTTTGCCGGATATTCGGAGCCCTGGTTGCATCCGCATTGTAGCACGATGGTTGAGCACGCTTACGCACGCGGCCACGACGTCCGGATCTTCACGACCCTTGTTGGAATGAACGGAACTGACGTTCGGCGCTTGCAAGTGCTCCGGTTCAAGACTTTCGTCGTTCACGTACCCGACGACGGCACCTATATGAACAGCCGCCTCGTCGGAAAAAACTACATCAATGTCATGCGCCGACTGATTGAGGCAAACATTCCCTCAATTCAATTGGTGGTCCTGGGTAAAATCCATCCTGATCTAGCCGACGTAATCCCCGCCAAAAAGCTACAACGCCTGCGGCCGCTGAGTAGCAGGCGAGGACGTATAGATCCGAGAATGATCACCTCCCGGCAGCCGATCGCCGGCACTCTGACGTGCAATGGGAAACAGCAGCATCGGAATGTCCTTCTTCCAAACGGCGATGTTACTTTGTGCTGCATGGATTTTGAGCGGCGTCATGTCCTTGGGAATCTTTTGCGCCACGAGTACGAAGATCTGTTCAAAGGCCGGATATTTAGCGAAATCGCCGACCGCATGAACGGTACGGATGGCTTTCTGCTTTGCAGGACGTGTGAATTTGCCAAACCGGAGCCGGAATGTAGGAGCCCTGCCCGCGCGCTGTGAGAATGGCCATACCGATGGAAGCGCGCCGCACCAGCTGGACTAGTCCCAGAAGACGGATCAGAGTCGCGCCTCGGCGAATGCACGACCGGGGACCAGCCCTTACGAGAGCTCCAAGGATCGCCTATGTTCAACTGGTGCACTGGAGGTGGTAGATGCTTTTCCCGCAAGATGACGGACGATTTGGCTTCGCAGTTGATCTCGTGCCTCTCGATCGATCCAAAAGCCGTCTTCAGTAATTCAATGAGCCGCTCTCCAATGGGAGTTCGAACGTACAAGAGAGCGTAACGGGCCTGACCCACATGCCCGCCATGACGAGACCAACGTTGCGCTTGCAATTCAGCGAGGTCAGTAGCTGCAGAATATTCCATCCAGGATCGATTACAACGACCTCGACTTGCCGATCTTGCCAGGAAAACCCGCACACGGCGGCGCTGGTGCCCTCTCACAAACCATGCGATGTGGGCATCCGACAGGTTCGTTCCCCGGGGAGGTCATCACCTGCATATCGAAAGAGCTGCCGCAGAATCAACTGCGACATTGTCCGCTGATCTTCCGCTCAATAGGACGCTCATAGCGCAAACAGTATATTGGCCGACTGACGTTCTCATGAGGAGAGGGATTTTCCAGCTGAAGGAGCGATACGCTCTCGCGCTTTGTCGCCCGATCCTTATTCCAATTGCGGCCTGCCTCCAAAGCTCCTGTTCAGCGCCGAGCGCCTTTTCGGTAATAAAATCGGATGGAAACCGCAAATGGTGCGTCTCAGGAAGTTCCGCCAGCCTCGAACGGAAACAATCCACAGGTTTAAGCTCTCTTTATAGAACGTATCAGGAACTTACGGGAACCCAGGCTAGCAGGCCGGCCAGTGGCTCGCACGTTAGCTAGATTATTCTCATCATTTTTTGACGAGTAGCTTGCGGATGACGGAGAATCCCCATAATCTCCTCATAGGATGCCGAGATTATGCCGTATATTCACAACACTCCCGCCTGGCCCAGTTTCAACTGGAATGTTCAAAGCATTGCTGATCGGCTCGCCGCAGTCCGCCACAAGCAGGGGCGCCTCATAGGCCGCATGGAGCGACTAGGCTTCCCACTTAAAGCAGAAGCAACGCTTCAAAGCCTCACCGAAGAAGTCGTGAAGTCCAGTGAGATCGAAGGCGAAGTCCTCGACCGCAACCAAGTGCGCTCGTCAATTGCTCGCCGATTGGGCGTGGACATCGGTGCGCTTACACCGGCTGACCGGAATGTCGAAGGCGTCGTCGAAATGATGCTCGATGCCACAGAAAAATATGCCGATGAGCTGTCAGCCGAACGCCTCTACGCTTGGCATGCGTCGCTCTTCCCCACCGGACGAAGCGGCATGACCAAGATCGTGGTCGGTGCCTGGCGCACCGAGAAGTCCGAGCCCATGCAAGTCATCTCTGGACCCATAGGGCGAGAGCACGTGCATTACGAGGCTCCCGCCGCCGCACGGCTCGAAAATGAAATGCGCGCCTTTCTGGCCTGGTTTAACAGCCGGGCTGATATGGACCTCGTTCTCAAAGCTGCAATTGCCCATCTATGGTTTGTAACCATACACCCTTTCGAGGATGGAAATGGACGCATCGCGCGAGCCATCGCCGATCTAATGCTGGCGCGTTCCGAGAACATCACGCACCGCTTCTACAGTATGTCGGCCCAGATCCGTCGCGAAAGGAACGATTACTATGCGGTTCTCGAAAGAACCCAAAAAGGCGACCTGGATATCACCGAGTGGATTAAGTGGTTCCTAGATTGCTTGGACCGTGCCTTTGACGGAGCTGCGGTGGTCCTCGCCAGCGTTCTGCGGAAGGCTACTTTTTGGGACGAACATGCGGGAAAGCAACTCAATGAGCGTCAGCGGGCCGTTCTCAACCGGCTTCTGGATGGCTTCCATGGAAAAATGAGTTCATCCAAGTGGGCGAAGTTGACAAAGATTTCCCAAGCGACGGCTTCGAGAGATATTGATGAACTCGTTGCACTCGGCATCCTGAAGAAAGACGCAGCAGGCGGCAGAAGTACCAGCTATTCTTTGATCGAGCCGATGGTAGAACGCTCATGAAGGATACGATCAAGAAGAAGCCTTCGAGAAGACGCTCTCCATGCAACTTGTCCGAACCATCGATTTCGTCAAGTTCGCCGAAACCAAGAATGCCGCCCTTCTTACGTTCTCCTCGCTTTGGATCATCGGCACGATCAACCTGCTAACGAGCCAGGCCAGCTTGCCACTCGGTTACAACGTCGCATTCTGCGCGGCGCTTCCTCTCCTCGCTGTGGGCGGTCTGGTTTGTATTCTGTCGTTTGTCCCCCAGGTGTTGGCTCAGTTTTTCGAGACAGATGACGACTCCGT
This sequence comes from Bradyrhizobium sp. USDA 4011, assembly GCF_054063415.1. NCBI lineage: Bacteria > Pseudomonadati > Pseudomonadota > Alphaproteobacteria > Hyphomicrobiales > Nitrobacteraceae > Bradyrhizobium > Bradyrhizobium sp. USDA 4011. The sequence continues at coordinate 5,916,303 of NZ_JBSSGG010000001.1, read as the reverse complement.
CAGCTTACTGTATTAGGGCGCCGCGCCAAGCACACATTCAAGCGCTGCCTTTGATCTTATTCCATATGCAAGGCGTTCCACCCCCTGAGGACCCGGGGTGCCAGTCTGGTATCGACGAGTTTGCTCCAGGACTTGCCTACTTCGATCCAGCGGCATTTTCGCGCGGGCAAGCTCTCCAGCACTTTTTGGGCAATAGGTGCGAGACTCGCAGCTTCAGAGGTTGGGTCAAGGCCAGCATCTGCAAGGATTTTCACGGCTGCCTCTTTGGATCGCATCCACGCCGCTTCGGTGAACCTGTTTTCCGAGAAATATTCGAAACAGGTGCGAAACGTCAGAGCACGGCCGATGACCTTATGGTTTGGTAATCCCGTCTCACTGAGCCATCGGCGCAAATGGTCGCACCATTCCTTGTTGCTGAAGTCGAGAAGATTGCCACCTTCGAAAATCAAAAGCGCCGCCATGCCAGCGATTTCAAATCGTACGTCCTCATCTTGTTTTTCGAACCATTCGCGGATTGCTTGCAAGGGCGTCCTCGGCATCTCGGCCGCGCCGGTCCGTTTGAACGGGACGACGTTTTCCAGTGAGGGCATGCGCGGCCAAGGCTTCCCCTTTGCGTCCCATAAGACCCAACGCTCTGCGATCGCTTTTGCTTCTTCCGGTGATCTGGTCCGCCAAAGCTCCTTGAGCGCCTCGTCGACGTAGTATGAAACATCCGCCTTCAGGCCACGTGTACGCGCGATTGCTGCTAGGCGTCCGGCGTCAAGGAGCCGGGCCGCGAAGTTGTTCTCTGCGTTCATTTTCCGAGGTCTTTCGCGCCTCTCCAAAGCGTCCCGTTCATTCTGCTCTACCGTACTACAAGCCCGCTATTCACGCCGTTGAAAGTTAGCGGCGACGTGACAAGACGCCCGCCGGTATCGGCCGAGCAGACGCTGTCTGCCTTATGTTAGCGCCGCTAACTTCAGTGGCCAGCCACGGCCGCAACTTGCGATGGTAGCCATGCCCGGAAAGCCCTAGGCATGGCTAGGGGTGTGCATTCTTCGTGCCAAGCAATCGTCGACAGTTTGGATGACGTTTGAGTTGGGTTTGTCTGCTTCCCGACATACTAAGGTCTCGATCCTAGCAGTAGAGCTTGTCCGCAGCGGGCTCATCTTGATGCTGCCGTCTCCGCAATGGATCAAAAAGCCTTCTGCTTTCGCTATTGGCGCTTTAAATCGGCCCCCCTGCAACAGCGCTGGGCTCCCTCATGGTTAGTTTAGTCCGTCCGGTTCGTAAAAGACTCCTGCTCCAAGCTGTTTGCGGCACTCTTAGACACACAACCTGCGTTCCAATCATCTCAATAGCAGTCTGGCCATTGGTGATTGTGCTTTCTATCTCAGGCGTCTTCAGAATCTTCCGACAACGATGGCATTTTAACGTCCGGCACGTGCATACGAGAGAGATGCACTGATACCCAATTAGAATAATTTTCATTCGTCGAACTTTGGACAACTTAATGAGTGTATCGCGTGCGGAGATCGACTCTAACAAACAGATCGTTCCTGTCCGAGGAGAATCATTTCTTTACTTTCTTCTATCGCCAAAAAGGGGACGACTGGCTCTCAACTCTTGACGAGGTCGATCGGCGCCGTGTCGTGTTTGCCTTAGTCGAATAAGTAATCTATCGAGTTGGCGCGTCGGCTTCGCCGACTTGGCTCGACGCGCGCCGAGCCTCCCATCCGGCCTTCGATTAGCCCCCTCGCGAGTGGCTCCGCCCCGGCGCCCACGAGGATCGTTGCGCTCGCCGCGGCCGTCTCCCCAGCCTTCCGCGCTGCGCTTGTGCAGGCTGAGTGATCCCCTCGGCAGCTCGTCCCTGCGTGCGCCCCCGGTCTCAGTGGGCTGGGCATGACGGTTCAGCGTGGAAGTCTGCGCTGGATCGTTACCCCGAATGGAAAAGTGAAAGATCAAGAATTGCGTCCAAACGACAGCCTAAGCGGTGTGCAAACCCACCGCGGCAGTCGCGGCACGATCTTAAGCGGGATGGTCCAATCACTGTGACCGCATTTGGAAGCACGAAACTCTCAGATGAAAGGATCATAAAGACGCGGGATGCATGATACGAGCGCATTGTCGGGCGGCCGAGGAGTAAGCATCATCATCGCGGCCAGCAGCTTGATCGGGCTGAATCCTCACAGGATCGCAGATCAGGTGCGGACGTACTTTGGAAAGACCCGTCTGGAATGTTCAAACGACAGGCCTGTCTCCGAACAATATGAGGATAGCCGGAACCGCCGATCTTCCGATAACTGAGGTTCAATGAGGATCGATGGGCGTCATACGGTACCTTGAGACAGCAAGTTCGTGCACTCGACGCGCTTCAGGAAAAGACGGCCAGAAACCATCTGGCCGTCTCTCACGATCGAAACCATGCGTCATGACCTGCGAAGGTGTTTGCACGGTTAAAGGATCAAGGTTTCGAAGCGCGTCCCCTGCGCTGTTCTCTTCGTTTACCAGATGAACTTAGCGCCATCCGGCAGTTCGCAGATGAATTCGCCCTGGTTCACGAGTTCGGTGGTCCCGACGACAAGCTTCGAAGCCCGCACCGTGAGCCTGCCGTCGCGGCTGAGGCTATGGCGGATGTACTCGGTCACGGCATGTCCGGAGCTGTCCACCGTTTGGTGGGCATTGGCGAAGCTAATGCCGTTCTGGGGGGTCACCCTGAAGGCATTGATGACCAGACCAGCCTGAGTTGCCGACGCAGCTTTGCCACCATCCGCGGCTGTACAGCGGCTCATGTCCAGTACGAGCTTCACATTCTTGCCGGTCTGCAGGGCATGGAGCACCTCGGTGTATTTCGGCGAGGGCTCATCGGCTCTCGCCATCGTGCTCACGCCTACGGTCGAAAGCAAGGACAATACGATCGCCAGTCCTTTGCCTGTACACTTCATACGCTCTTCTCCCTCGATAAGTACTACAGATCGCACGCTGCAAGACGTCGTGTAAGCCGATTGGCGGATTTAAGACATCAAGCGTGCCTGCGACAAAGACAATTTGCCGCAACTAGGCGCAAGTGGTTGTAACGGCTATTCCGACGTCACAACCTCGTAGGTCAGGTTTGCTAAAGCGGCTCGCCCCTGTGCGAAATCGACTAGAACGATTTGATCGAGCGTCGGCCGCTTGGAAACCACAAAACGGCAACCGGTCGCGCTCGTCCATTGCAGGTCCGACGGCCGAGAGAACTTGAGAAGAACACGGCGGCCCGTCGCATCCGCCAGCTTGTCCATGGGATAGCCGGGCAAGGACTGCTGCCCCAGAGCGCGTACCCGCAAAGAGGTGGTGGTGGAGCGAACCTGGCGCAGCGGTCCGAACGAGCTCAGTCAAGGGACCCGATCTCGGCCCATTCAAAACAGCAACGACAGAGAGCACAAGACAGCGCCGACTTGTGATCCCTGGCTTTGCGCGTCTTCCTTCTGGCTGACGATCGCCTCACTGACCAAATCCATCCGGCTCCCCTCAAAGGCCAAGGCAAATGGCTTCCTGCCTGGTCCGTCAGCTTCTCGAAAGCTGCGCCTGCAATAGTCTGCGCCAATCGCCGGCACTCGAATGGAGACTGAAATGAATGTTGATCCCCGGAATGCCGCCGACACTCCATTCGAGGTTCACGACGTGCTGCAGCAGCCGAGCCACGTCGACGGGCAATCAGACGAGCTTAGCGCCCAGACCAGCGCACCGGCACACAGTTCCGAGGATCAAGCAAGCTTTGAGCAGCAGTTGGAGGACCTGGACCTCAATGACAAGGATTCGGCTTTGCCAAGGTCGGATTCAGTCTCGTCAGTGGCAAGCTCCACAACTGGCAGGTCGTCGTCTGCGTCGAACCAGGCGGTCCCGGAAGCCGGTTGCTATCCAGCCACATCATTTGTCAGCGCCCGCGCTCAACTTGCCGCAACACTGACGGCTGCCACTCTTGAAGCGCTCCGGAACGAGATCAACCTTGCTGAGCAGCAATCGGCACGTTGGTCACCGGTAACCGCGCCCCCCGTCGATCGGGACCGCGTATTCGACGACGTGGCGGGGTCGTCATATGTCACACTGCGGCGCTTTCAGAATCAGAACAGCGATTGCAAGCCGCGCACGGAAGAAAACACGAGCGCAATATCGCATGTCCGTAACACGGCTCGGGATCATTCTTCCGTTGGATACCCGCTGGAGCGCTATCCTATGGACCGGGCGCGCCAAGCTGGCTGGCATATGCGCGGCCAGACGACCACATCTGCCTTCGTATCGTTGGTCGAGAATCCGGAAAAACTCGCCGTTTCGCGCGATCCTTGGGCGAGAGCGATCGCCAACAATGCGGATGCGCTGCACACCTACACGGTACCGAAGTCCGCGATCTGGACGCCCGACGACGTGCTGAGCAGCATCGGGCTTGGAATGAATGCCGAAGATCCGGACCACATCGACGGGGATGTCGATTTGATGTGCTCACTCGGCAGAACTCCAACCCGAGAGACCGAGCGCCTGTTCCTGGGCGGCAATTTGGAGAACTATCGGACCGCCAGCGAAGCAAATCCCTACAAGCGCGGGAGTAATGAATAGATACTCTGTCGACCGCGCCATTTAGCAGGTTCGTTTGGGTTCATGCACCAAGACAACCACCTCAAGGTAGACCTGGAGCACGGCACACCTCACGCGTAACAGTTTGCGCATAGGGCGTGGCGCGACCGATGTCTGATCAACTCCCGATCGAACGGGGCAGCCCCCTACGCAATGCGCTACGGGCGGTTGAGGGCTCCGAGAGGGAAAGTCGCACTACGACGGTCGGGAGGAGCTGGCCGTTCGACGCATCCTGTTATCTTGGCTGCGTTTTGACATCGCACGGCATCAATTTGTTAGTGGCCATCACGCGTGGCCGGAGGCGTGATGAGGTAAACCTCTGAACGCGAAGCATCGCCCCTTTTTGCTAACTCGACCTGACATTGAACGCGCGATCAACGCTTCGGCCACGATCGCTTCAGCTATTCACTCGTCTGCGACAGGCGATACTGTTGCAGCAAGGCCGATCCGTCACCTGGATGTGTTCCATCAAAACAATCGATTTTGCCGGGCACGCCTAAACGCCTCATAGTCGATCACGATCTATGGAGGCAGCATTCAAAATGACGTCTGGCAATCGATTCTCTCCTCAGTTCCCTGATGATCAAATTGGCTCGCGCGATCGCTCGTCCGCATCTCGGCTGTTAGCCCATGCCCGTCACGTGAACGCATACCTGCCCCGGTCTTCCCGCAAAATTGCCACGCATGAGGCGGATCCGTCGATCGTCCGATTGTGACGCCATGGCTTTGCCCAAAGCCTGGCACGAACGACTGGCTCTTCGTGCACATCCATGGCTCTGGCGCTGAGCTTGGTCGGACGGCGGAATGCTCGCGACCTGGATAGCGCAAGACCGCCATGCGCAGGTCGATGGTCTGGTCCACACTGTGTCGCCGTTATCTCACAATGCTTTCGAGCCTGATGGTACCGCTACAAGCAGTCGTCAAAGGCACTTGAATCTCACGTAGCGTCAGATTGTAGGATTTCCGACAGTCTCGCGACAGAGCCCGCTCGCGTGAACTTTTCCTGACAGGTAGCAAGAATTGCGAACGTCTCAAAAACTCAATGCACGGCCGCTCCGCCTCGTTACACTACTCGATGGCTTCTCTTCAGAGCGGACATCGTGCATCGCCTCTGCGCACAGTGGAGGACGACGCGCCCCACGCGTAGCCAGGCCAGGAACCAGCGGGCGAGAAGAACGCGGGCAGTCGCAATTTTGTCCATGCCGGTCACACGCCGAGTTCGAGATCAGATCATTGTTTCGTGGTTTACCCCGTGTGACGACACGGAGCCTGCGTAACCACCTCAGGCGATGCGCGCTCGCAACGCCGGACTCGATTCCTCCTTCGTTCGCAGCATTCGCTCCGCGGCGGCATGGGAGGACTTCGGCGCGACCGCACTTCTGGACGGTTGGCACCTTGCGCAGCAATCACCGGCCAACGAGAGGATGCCTATCCAGCCGACAGGCGTATTGATCTTTCGTCGTGCATCTCGGCTTCTTCCAGCACATCGGCCAGATGCACAGCGCGTGAACTGTCTTAAAACGCGAAAAACCTTGCATTGTCGTGGCTTGACGACACTACAGGCTCAACAGCCTAGCAGGACCGACCGCGGATTAAGACGAATTGGGGGAGTTTCCAAATGTCAACTTCGCTAGTCTGTTCGGCCAATTCAGCCGCTCTCGCCTGCGATTTCGTTTCACCCGCGCGGTTTGGCGCAATCGCTCCTGCAGGCGGCGGCCTCGGCCCACAGATGCATCAGCGCGCTGCCAAGGCTTTCAACCTTGTTGGAAATCGCGGAGCCAACATGCAGGGTCTTTTGAACGGTGTCGCCGGCGGACGCGATGCGCGGCAGGCCGCCTATCCGATGACGATAGACCGGCAGACATTGATCGCCTGCCACTATGCTCCATCCTGGCATTTCCGACTTTTCGAATTCACGTCAAAGCGGCCGCCCACCGAGCCACATGGTCAACCGTGACACGCTCAAGTCCTGCCGAGGATGGACGAGAGGCAATGAATGCGAATTCTCCTGGTTGATCATCATGCGGACTTTGGCCGCGCCGTGAAGGAAGCGCTCTTGAATTGCGGCTTCGCCGTTGATGTGACGCGCACACTGGATGAGGCGTCGGCCGCGCTGGAATGCGCGAACTACCACATGGTCCTGCTCGAATCTGTCTTGCCCGACGGAGACGGACTGGATTGGCTGAAGCAGTTGCGGCGCGAGGGACGATCAATGCCGGCGATGATGATGAGTAGTCTCAATGATCTCAGCCGCCGAATTGCGACTTTCAATGCAGGTGCGGATGATTTCCTGCCCAAGCCCGTGTCTATCGACGAACTCATCGCCCGCATGCGAGCCATCCTGCGACGATCGACGCAAATGACGGCGCCGGTGGTGACATTCGGCAATCTGCATTTCGACCCGATCGCAAGGCAAGTCTCGGTTGGCGGCCGGATACTGAGAATTGCGCGGCGCGAAGTGTGCATTCTCGAACATCTGCTCAACCGCGCCGGCCGCACCGTGCCGCGCACATCGCTGGAAGATAGCTTGTATGCGTTTGACGACGATGTCTCGACCAACGCGCTGGAAGTCGGGATTTATCGCTTACGCGCGCATTTGAACCAGGCCGGTGCGACGCTCAGGATCAAGACCGCGCGCGGGGTCGGCTACACCCTTGAACTCGTCGGCGCGGCATCGGCTGCCTAGCAATCTAACTTGAAAGCAACAATCCCTTGAAGGTCGTCAAGAATGCTGCCGGCGCCAATCTGCCGCCGATGGTCATGATCGCGCAACGCTCTGCCGCTCTGCCCCGCTTGTGGCACGTCCTGTGCGGACTTGCTCTGCTATTTCCGCTTGCCGGCGCAGCCGAGACAAAATGGGACGGCAAAGGAGAGCCGCCGCCACGTGCGGCGCCTGGCAGCACCACCGGCACGCTCAACCTCACCTCCTCACAGGGCAAGACGGTTCATCTGAACGCGCCGGCAGCGAGCATTTTTGTTGCCGACCCGGCGATCGCGGACTATCAGGCGCCATCGAGCAGCACGATATTCGTATTTGGCAAAAAATCCGGACGAACCAGCCTGTTCGCCTTGAACGAAAACGGCGAGGCTCTCGCCGAGCTGCGCGTCGTTGTCACCCAGCCGATCGAGGACCTGCGTGCCACGCTGAAGGCCGAGATCGGCGATTATCCGATCCAGGTCAGCTATACCCCACGCGGCGCAATCCTTGGCGGTACGGCTCCCAACGCCGATATCGTCGAGACGGCCAGGAAGGTGACCGAGCAGTTTCTCGGTCCGGGTGCGCTGGTCGTCAACAAGATTCAGGTGGCAGGTTCGCTGCAGGTGAATCTGAGTGTGCGGGTGGCAGAAGTCTCCCGCAGTGCCGTCAAGGACCTCAATATCAACTTCACGGCTTCCGGTCCGAACGGCGCTTTCCTTAACACCGGAAAAAGTGGCGGTTCCGGGCCGGCCCGCGGCGGCGGCACGATCGGCATCGGGTACAGCGCTGGCAATACCAACCTGAGCGCTATTCTCGACGCACTCGCCAGCGAGCACCTCGCCTCGATCCTGGCTGAACCGAACCTGACCGCCATGTCCGGGGAATCCGCAAGTTTTCTGGCAGGTGGCGAATTTCCGATTCCGGTGATGCAGGACAACCGGCAAGTCTCGGTCCAATTCCGACAATTCGGAATCAGCCTAGAGTTCGTCCCAACCGTCCTCAGCAATAATCAGATCAATATCCATGTGAAGCCTGAAGTCAGCGAACTGTCGAAAGAAAGCGAGGTCAACGTCAACGGAATAAAGGTGCCCGGCCTCTCCACGCGTCGTGCCAGTACTGTCGTCGAGCTTGCCAGCGGTCAAAGCTTCGCCATTGGGGGGCTCATCAGGCGCAATTTCAGTACCGACATCGACACTTTTCCTTGGTTAGGCGATGTTCCGATCCTTGGTGTGCTGTTTCGCTCCTCTTCATTTCAGAAGCAGGAGACCGAACTGGTCATCATTGTCACTCCCTACATCGTCCGACCGGGATCTGGCCCGGGCAAGATGAGCGCTCCAACTGATCGCATCGGGCCGCCTTCGGACGCAGGGCGCACCCTGACGAATACGCTGGCTGGTTCATCGAAGGGCCGTGAGGCGGCGCCCGGCACGGCCAGATCGGGTGCAACCGTCGGTGCCGGCTTTATCATTGAATGAGGACTGCCAATGACCTTGCGACACCTATGGCTTTTGATCGCAGTTGCGGCGGCCCTTGGCGGATGTGCAAATAGTGCTGCGATTTCTTCCGGACCGGCTGGACAAGCGGCTCGGGTGGAGCAGAAGACCAGTGTCCTGCTGCTTCAAAATCTTCGTCGCAACGAGAGGTACGGCCTGCGGGATTTCATTGCGAATGCCAGCCGCGGCCGGCGCGATGCACTCCAACTCGACGTCGCCGGCTCACCGCGGCTCGTAGCGCAGGTTGCCCATGAGGCGCGCGCGATGGGCCTTGCCCCCTACAATATCCGCCTGTCCGCCTCTCCCGTCGATCTACCCGCACATTTCGGGGTCCGGATCGAGGCAATTACCTACGAAGCACATCCTGCCGTCTGTCCGCCGCTCGCTGTCACCGGCCCTTCTCTAGGCGACAATTCGTTCGATCCAACGCTTGGCTGCTCAGTCCGCAATAACCTCGCAGTCATGGTCAACGATCCTGGCGACCTGCTAGGCAATGGCGCCGTCATGCCGACCAGCGGTGATCGTGCAGTGCTTCCCATCACAGCTCGTGGGCCCGCGGCGACGGGCAATCGCAGCAATTTGGAGGGTGGAACCCAAAACAGGGGGGCGCCAGAAACCCAATAAGCGGCTCGCAACATCCGGGCAGGACGAACGACGCTGGGCACTCTGGTTTCCATATCAGTCTTGCGATGGGCCGACGAGGCTCCTGGAATCCTGTCTTTGCTCGGCCGTTGTCCTTGGATCGCGCAGCTTGTACCAGGTTCTGCGACATAGGGTCTTTGCCCGAAGGTCTGAGCGTATCGACGCTATACAAGGCCGGCGGCAAACACCGCCTTTGCGACTCTCTCGAAACAATCCATCGGAACGGCCTTGCCCATCGCACCTTTGCGGATCAGCTGCCGCGCCAACACATGATCCTCGACAATGCTCAGACGCTGGGCCCGCGCCTGCGCCAGTAACTGTGACGCCACCGCGCCTTCACCGCGGCACACCAGCACCGGGACGCCTGTCTCGCCCCGAACGTAGCGCAGCCCAATCACCGTCGCCGGTCCACTCAGTATCAATGTTGCCCGGTGGATGCCGAGCGGAGACTCGTTCGCCGACTCGCGACGGATCCTGCGGTGTTCACCCTTGATGTGCGGATTACCATCCTGTTCCTTGGACTCGCGCTTGGCCTCGCTCTGCGTCATGCGCATGTCGCGCAGGAACAACCAACGCTGAATGAGCAGATCGCCCAGCCCACTAATCAAAAAGGCGCCGGCAGCAATCGTTATCAGTACTTTCAGCTCGTTAAAGACAAAACCAAGGCAGCTTAGATCGCACACCGGCAAATAGACCAGTGCCCTCCAACCTGCGAGCACAGTGAAGAGGAACGTGGCACCAAGAACCAATACTTTGACGAGGGACTTTCCAAGCTCGACAAGCGAGCGCTGGGAGACAATCCGCTTCAGCCCTTTGACCGGATCCAATTTCTCAAAACTGGGTTTCAACGGCTCGACGGAAATCGTCAACCCGCCGTTGGCCAAGACGCCGGCCAAGATGGCCGCAACCAACGCCGCACCCAGGATGGGAGCTACGGCTGCCATAGAAAGGTCCATCAATCCGACCAACGCCTGCCCGACCGCGCTGTTGAACGGCCGGCCCTGCAGCTTGTCGATGAGCCGCACCGCTTCGCGCCATGCGTCTACGATCGGGCCCGCCCTGAAGCACAGGCAGCCGAAACCAGCGCAAAGGCTTACCGCGGTCACAAAATCGGCGCTGCGCGGGCTCTGCCCTTTCTTACGCGCGTCCCTCAGCTTCTTGTGACTTGGTGGAAGCTTTTTCTCTTCACTCGTGTCGTTCATTTCAAGAACTTCTCGAGCCACTCCAGCACACCGTCGAACTGAACGATCTCGGCTCCCATATATTCGATCAGGAAGACGGCGTAGCTCACCATGATGATGCCAAAGGCGGCATTCTTGATAGTCGGAGAGAGATCGTTCAGCTTGATTTGCGGCGCAAAGCGCCCGAGCAGCATGAGGGATACGTCGATCAGAAGCAGCAGAGCCAGCACGGGCCCGGCGACCAGGAGGGTCGTATGCATGATATGGTCGAGAAGCTTGATAAACTCCATTGCCCCCTGCTCGGTCAGGGGCGGTAGCAGTCGATACACGGGCCAGATCAGATAACTTCCGTAGAGGCACCTGACCATTGTCTGCAGGCCCCCCGATACAACAAAGATCGTAACCGCCGCAGTTCCGAGAAAGAGCCCCATTGCGGAGGTTTGACTGCGCGTCGCAGGATCGTCTACCTGGCTTGAGATGCCGCGCTGGGTATCAATGATGTCACCAACCGCTTGGATGCTCCAAAGTGGTATGCTGAGCAGAAAGCCGAATAATAGGCCGATAAATATCTCCTTCACACCGAGGAGCGCGACCGCAATCATACGGGTGCCGGGATCCAGCGTCTGCAAGCCGCTCTTGATTTGCATCAAGCAAGGCAATCCAATCACAACCGTCGCGCTTGCGCGGATCATCCCGCTAATGTGCGGCCGGGTGAATACCGGATGAACCAGCATAATGCCAAGCGCCCGGGCCGCGCCAAGTCCGGCCGCAACGACGAATTCGACGGCAGTCTGAACCAGACTTTGCGTCTCGGTGGGTGACAACGCATCCATTTGAGCTCAGCGCGGCGCTCGCTTCAAGCCAATCTAATCGCCCGTGCCTCGCCATGATGCGAGTCGTCAAGCACCCTGCTGGTCATCTACCTCGTCTCCTAGCGGTTGCAGAGCGACATACCTAGCGCCGGGCCAGGTCATGAGCTTTAACTCTCCGCAGCCACGGCTGTCGCCAATAAGGTATGACCATTTCAAGATAGGACCCGCCGAATAGCGCCGCTGCAAGGCCAGCAAGCCAAGCTCCTTCGGGTCTCACCGGCCGCAGGGCGGTGCTGATGATCTGGAGCTTCGGAGCTTCCATCAATTCAACAGTTTGCGGCGATCGCTCTCGGGCGGCACCTTCATCGCGGCATGATCCATCAGAACGTCAAAACCGTGCGGCCGCTTGAGATCAAAGCGGTTCGCCTGTCCCCCTAGTTGATAACTCGCCAGGTTAGACATCGAGGGCCAGGCCTTACCGCAGGTTATTCCATCGTGAGCAAGATTTGAATTGAGTGGATGTCAATTTCAGATGAGATCATTCTTCCTCCGAAGGCCCATAGAGCCGAACAGGACAGTTCGGATATCTATCTGTCCCATGCTAGTGAGGCGAGCTTTCGGTAAGCTGACGAAACTCGCCTCTTCTGGTCGCGGTTCACAATGAGGACAGACAAACCCGACGCCATAGCTTAGGCTTGGTCAGCCTTGCGTTCCCCGCACTAATACCTCGCTGTGAGCGCGGGGAACTCAGTGAAGATATGCTGGGCTTGCTCGATTAGCGGCGCGCTCAGCACCGGGGCAAACAGAACGAGCACCGCGACGACGACGAGGAGCTTCACTGTCAGTGGCAAGGTTTGATCCTGCAGCTGGGTTGCTGCCTGCACGATGCCGATACCCAATCCGGCCACGAGAGCTGCCAGGAGCGGCGGCAGAACCCAGATCATGAACAGGACAAGTGATCGGCTCAGGTGGGTGAGGATGCTGGCTTCGTCCATCTCAACCTCCGGGCGTTGCGTAGCTTAACACCAATCCGTGCATGAGCCGCGACCAGCCGTCGATTGTGACGAATAGAAAGAGCTTGAAAGGAACGGATATCATTGTTGGTGACACCATTGACATGCCCATGGCCATCAGAATCGTCGTCACGATCAGGTCGATCGTGATGAACGGAAGATAGAGAAGGAAGCCAATCTCAAATGCACGCTTAAGTTCCGAGATCAAAAAGGACGGCACGAGAATTGCTAAATCATCAGCTGATGCGTTGCCGCGCATCTCATCCGACCAGATATGTTCCGTCGATGACAGGAAGAACGTGCGCTGTTCCTCAGTGGTGAACTTTTTGAGGTGGGCGCGCAGCGGCTCGCTGCCCTCCTTGGCGGCGATCAACCAGTCGTCGGCGGTTTGGTAGCGAAGTTGCGGATCGGTCACGCGATTGTAAGTCTGTTCGAACACTGGAGCCCCTATGAACACGGTAAGAATCAATGCAGCGCCATACAGGACGATATTCGGCGGTATGGACTGAGTTCCAAGCGCGTTGCGAACCAGGAAGAGAACGACAGAAACCTTTATGAAGGCCGTCGTTGTGACGACTGCGAACGCCAGCAGGCCAAGGCCGACCGTCGCCGCAAGAAGCGCAAGGATGCTCGGTTGAATGTCAACCATTGACTGCCAACCTGCTACGTAACCGGATCCCAAGCGCCTCACCGATGCGCACGATGTCGCCCCGGCCGATCAATTGACCGTTGGCTACAATATCGACTGGACCGTCCAGGGGCCGCCCAAGTTCGAACACGTGTCCCTCGTTGATGCTTCTCAACGTACCCAGCGGGATAGGCCAGCGGCCGCATTCAAAGACAAGCGTGATCTCAACACTGTCGATGTCGGCTTCCGAGGGCGGGATTGCTTGTTCCGTTTGAGAGCGTATCGTCATATCTACATACCTTAGAGGATGGGGCTGCAGGCGGAATGGTCCGCGAAGGACAAGTCTGTCGTCCGCGGCCTGCGCCGGCGCCCACAACCTGTCCGCCGTGAGGATCAGCTGGCTATGGGCAAAGGGAATGACGTCGGGCAGCAGTGCGTCGCCGGGCTGTGCTTGGCGAAGGAGCCTGACAGGCGCCCGCAGCGAGCCGATCTCTCTCGCAATCACGACCGGCAATTCCGACGAAATGTTGCCTTGCTCTCGCGGTAATTGGCCAATCAACTCGCCCAACAAGCGAAACGCAGAAGGAATCAGACCGTCAAGAGGCGCGAACAAGAACAGGCGGGCCTTTCCTGCCAGCGCTCCGATGGCAACATCGAGCTCCAGATAGGGGTCTTTCGCCGTTGCGTCTTCGATGCGGATCAGCTGCACATTCGATGCGAGCACGTTCTCTAATCCAATGATCCAGGGTGCCAGTGCAAGCTCGAGAACGAGCGAGCGGGTGGGGTCGGAGGGTAAAGTAAGGCCCTGCTGGACTGTTGAAATCAGTGTCTCGACGAGAAGGCGAGGCAAGGACAAAACAGCTGTCTCGCCTCCGGCGCGAAATACGCAGTCGAGCATCGACATGGCATATGGCTCGGCCTGCCAGACAAGCCGGCTCACACGGATGGATAGCGGCTTGTCGCCAAGGCGGCTCTGCAGGACGGTGCGCCGTGCGGCAATCTCGTTGACCCACGAGACCACTTCATGCGCGAGCTTCACCGCTGGCTGAAAGAGTGCGGGTTCAGCCACGGCACTTACCGACAGGCTGCACAGGCGCAGTTCGCGACGTCATAACAGAACCAGCCATTAGAATGCCCCGCCGATCGTCTGGCTGCGCGAACCACCCTGATATCGGAGCAAAACTTCATCGTCGGCGTCGATTTCGGCCGCAGACTCCGAACGGACGGCGGTCGCGCGCTGGACATTTCCCTCAATCTCTTGCCATTTCTGGCTCGCCGCCGAACGCCCGGCCCATAGTGCCCGCGCTTCATTCACCGCCCGCTGGGTCTCCTCGTGCGCGATGCGTGCCTGCACAAGCGCCTGACGCGCCGATTCGATCTCTGCTGCCAGTCGCCCAAGGACGAGGTGACACCGTCGATCGAGTTCGGTCACGGACGTTGTCTCGAGCTGCGCCAGTTCCCGATAAAGTTCAGCTTCGACCTTGGCGCGATGCTTCTGCGTGGCTTCAAGATCCTCAGACGCCCGCTGCAGCGCGTCGGCTGCAATTCGGCGCTTGTTTTCCATGCTCGACAATTCACGAAGCGCGCTTCGCTCCCTCATGTCTTTCACCAGCCGCAATTTCGACGCTTGCACGGGATTCAGGCCGTGAGACGCGACATCCATGAAACGGTCTCCTCAAAGCTGGACGGCTCGTCCTGTCCCTGGCGCAAGAATGCGCGCAGTTCCTCGATTGCCTCGATTGCCCGATCAGTCAGCGGGTCGCTGCCGGGCTTGTATTCACCGACCTTGATCAGGAACTCAGCTTCATTGTAGCGCGAGAGCAGATCGCGGAAGACGGAGGCCGCCTTGCGATGTGGCGCGGAGGCGACCGCATCCATGACACGACTTCGGCTCGACAGCACGTCGATGGCGGGAAAATGCTCGCGCGAAGCCAGTGCGCGCGAAAGAATGATATGACCATCGAGGATGCCGCGCGACTCTTCGGCGATCGGATCGCCCGTGCCGTCACCTTCGACAAGCACTGTATAGAATGCCGTGATGGAGCCCCGCTCCCCCATACCGGCACGTTCCAACAGACCGGGCAGCAGCGCAAAGACGGAAGGAGGAAAGCCGCGCCGGGTCGGAGGTTCTCCCGCGGCGAGGCCGATTTCGCGCATCGCACGGCTAAAGCGCGTCAGCGAATCCATCATTAGAACGACCTGCAGTCCTTGATCACGAAAATACTCCGCGAGTGCGGTCGCCATATGAGCGCACTGCGCCCGCTCCATTGCGGATCGATCGGATGTCTCAACGACAACGATCGTGCGCGCCATGGCATCTCCAAGATGACGCTCAATGAATTCACGCACCTCGCGGCCGCGCTCTCCTATGAGTGCAACTACGGTGACATCAGCGGCCGCCCCTTTTACAATTTGCGACATCAGCGTCGACTTACCGCACCCAGCATCTCCATAGATTCCGATCCGCTGACCTTCGCCACACGTCAGAAGCCCATCCAACACGCGAACGCCGAGAGGAAATGGTTGCTCGATGCTACGCCGTTTCATCGGGTTGGGTGCCCTGCCGCGGAGCGGACAAGTATGGACCGTCTTTATGGGCCCCTTGCCATCGAGTGGACGGCCGAAGCTGTCGATCACGCGACCGAGCAGGCCGGGCCCGACTGACACTTCCTGCATGCGCCCGGTTGGGACCACTTCCGCGCGGTGTGACAGGCCCACCATATCGCCGATAGGCGTCAGCAGAACCCCATCCGCCAACAAACCGATGACTTCGGCCTCAAGCGCCCATCCGGATGCGTGATCCTGCAACAGGCAAAGTTCTCCGACACGGGCCCCTGGTAATACGGCATGAAGTAACGTGCCGATCGCCCGCGTGATCCGTCCCCGCACAGCCCGCGTATCGACATCCTTTGCTGCGGACCTTACAGATGCCAGCGCCGCATGCAAATCTCCTTCTCCGGCCGCTTGATCATGGTCTGATCGTTGCATCGTCACGATTCGCCTTCCTGAGAGGACGGATCAAGCCTGAGACGCAATTTGCGGAGCTGTGCGGCAAGTCCTAAATCCACATTGCCGAACTCGCTCCACAGAACGCACTGGTCAGGCCCCATAGCCGGGTCCGGATCAATTCTGACTCTCGGCCGACCATCCGTCCCGTCGAACGCCTGGAATTCATGTCTTAGTGCATCAGCGTTCACAGGAGACACGCGAAGGCATACTTCTGCGCTGCCATATCTTTGCTCGACGGCGTGACGAACGGTCCTTACCAGCATCTCGCCGGGATCAAAGGAGCCCAGCAGGTCGGTCAATATCTCAAGGACGAGCTGTGGCAACTCCTGCTGCAGAACGGCTTTTCGCCGGGCCACATCGGAAGCAGCTCGGGCGATCAGCTGTGCCATTTCGTCCGATCCTGACCTAAGACCCTCGCTGTGGCCGCGCTCCCGCTCTTGCTGATGGGCTTTGCTTGCCCAGCTGCGAACCTGCCGCAGATAGCGGTCGGCTAGCGCACGCGTCTGCACCGCATCGTACCAGATGCCAAGTTCCGCGGCTGGTATGAGTGGACCAAGCGGCCGTATCCGTGGGCTGTCTGGCCGGGCTATTTCATCGGCCGTCATGCCGCTGGCGCCTCGCTGGCCAAGTGGGCTACCACCAAAGACAGCAAACGACTCGCTGCGTTGTGGTGTTCGGCTGCTGGGGATTCGGCGGCGGTCCCCACAGGTAAACGGAAAAGGACGCGCATACGGTCAAGCTCTGATGCGTCCTTGAGCCAGGCACCAAGGCAGGCAAGTCCGTCATGTTCAATCTGGCTCGATAGTTTATGCGGATCGACAATCGATGTGGTCGCGACCGCACCAGATAAGTGTCGGATTGAGAAAGCATGTGCTTCCGCACCAATATTTTCGATCAGAATCGCCACATCATGCTTTGACACAAGCTTCAGCACCGAGCGGGCGTGCCAGATACTGCCAGCGAGCAGGGCCGCCCGACGCGGATCATGCCCGAGCAGAACGTCCCTGCCCCAGTCAGTTCCGTTCGAGGCCTCCTCACTTTTCAGCAGCAATTCGGCCAGTCTTTGCTGCAGCCTCGGAGTCTTCTGCAACTGCAGTACTGTGGCCTCCGACAGGAGCCCATCAAGATGGCCGGCCAAACGGCTCGGATGGATCAAGGCGGCAAGCTCGCGCAGGCGATCGGAATGCGCGTTGAGTATATGATTTTGGTCGGGGGATACCATCGATACGGACCTGAGTGCCCGCCTACTTCGCATCGGAGGAGAGCTTTTTGCCGACGGACTGGACCGCTGGCTTGCTGGCACCACTGCCGAGATTCATCAGCTTACGCCAGGATTGGCGAAGTTGGCCCCCACGTGCGCTCAGCAGTACGCAAGATAGGATGCCCAATACGGCGAGCGCACCTCCTGCTCCGATCGCAATGGGAGCCGAGACGAACCTGGTTGACTCGTTCGAAGCTGCCGTTGGCGTAACCGAGGCCTCATGCTGAGTCCGCTCAACGGGCACGAACACGACCGCCACCTTGTCGTATGATAGACCTTCGATGCTGTTGGCGACGAGCATCTTGATCTGCGGTAGCAAGGCTGAGAGCTTCGCGTTGGAGGCGTGCCGAATGAAAACCGACGCCGAGGACGGGGTTGCATCCTGCCGCAAAAGATCATTCTTCGGCAGAACGACATGAACACGGGCGGAGAGAACCCCATCAATCTCGTTGATCGTGCGCGACAATTCTTCGCTGAGGGCATAGACGTAGCGGGCCCGCTCCTCAACCGGAGAGGCAACGAGCCCCGACCCCTTGAACACCTCACCAAGGCTCTTGAAGGGCTGGCGCGGCAAGCCCTGGTCATTTAGCAACTCGATGGAATAGGCGAGCTGCTTTTCTTCGACCTGAATGGTGCTCGTCCCATCCTTGCCGATAACCCGGATGGCATCGACACCCCTGCTCAGTAGCAGCCCAAGCATCTCGTTGGCGTCACGCTCCTGAACTTTGGTATACAGATCGGCTTTGCAACCGGTGAGCATCGGTAAAAGCAGCAGCAGACCAAGAGCATGAAGCCGCTTGCTCGCGGGCCGACCGTTACCGATCTTGCCTTTCGTCAAGACAGCCAACGGCCCGCTCAGCCTGCTGATAGAAGCTTATTCAGAGATGAACTGACGGCACCTGTCCCCTTGGAGATGAGCGAAACCTGGACGACGCCGTTGTAAACATCGCGCAAATTCGTCAGCGCCGAATCGAAATGATCCGCACCTTCCGGCTTGCCCGCCGGATGCACCTCGACTTGCTGCGGCCGCAGCAGCGGTTGCGCGGCCGGCCCAAGCTGGAAACTCTTCGCGGGATCAGCGTCGCCGACGAGTGCCGGCGAAACTGCACCTCCAGGAAATGGTTTGTCCTGGTGGATAGCAGAAATGCTCTGAAGGACGCGATCGCCAAGCGGGCTCGCCGGCGTGACTGCGCGCTGCACTTCCGGCACCGATGACACCGGCACGCGCTCGGTCACAGAAGAGGCGCCCCCCTGTTTCAAGGCGGCCTGCGCGAGATTCTCGTGAAACTGAGCGTGTGCCAGCGAACAGCCGCTGGAGGCACACTCGACGGGGTTGGCGGAGACCGACGCAATTCCAAGCAACATGGGAGAAATCATTTCTGTCACGTTGTGAGATTAGCCATTCGCTGGCATGAATGGGCTGGCACCCTAGAGAGGCAAGCTGACCAAAAGCTGACGAGCATCTGTCATCGAATGATCACGGTGGGCTTCCAATTTCCGGCGAAGCGTCGGCCTCCAAATTTTGGGACGAATTCCAGTGCTTAGTCTCAAGTAGAAGAAATCGCAGAAATGCTCATCTCGTCTACAAGGCTGCATATCTTGAAGAAAGTTCTCTATGTTGGTGTTTTCATTTGCTTGGGCGCCATCAAGGCGCTCGGCGCCCCGCTGGCGCTGCCGTCGACGCCGTATAGTTACACAGTGCTGGATCAGGACCTCGCGGCCGCGCTGCAGGAGTTCGGCAACAACCTCAATATCAGAGTCAATATCAGCACCGGGGTGAAGGGACGAATTCGCGGGCGAATGCCGGATCTCCCACCGCGCGAGTTCCTCGAACGGTTGACCAATCTCTACAATCTTCAATGGTACTACGATGGGCTGGTGCTCTACGTATCTGACGCGCATGAGGTGCAAAGCCGCCTTCTGGTCTTGAGTCCGATCAGCTTCGACGCATTCAAGGCGGCGCTCGACGCACTCAACATCTCGGACGACCGCTACCTCGTGAGAGCCGTACCGGGAGATGGCCTCGTCTTCGCGTCCGGTCCGCCTCGCTTTATCGCACTTGTGGAGCAGACACTCAAAGGACTGGTCGCGGAGGCACAAGCGCGACGAAACCCGAACGGAGCCGAAAAGCCACCGCGTGAGTCGGTTTTGATGCTGTTTCGCGGATCTTCCAGCGTGGTCGTTCGCGAAGGACGCCCCAATGACGCTCCTTCGCCCGCACTATCACATCAAGACGGCGCGGCTCACGCACCTGATACTGGCAAGAAATGAACGGATGATAACAGATAGGTTGGGAAGAGATGTAATTTCTACTCATGCCCTCTGTCAGCTTTTCGAAAGCCGCTGCTGTCATGATTAGAGGGCGGCTGTCCAGCGGCGATGCCGCAGGACAGGCAATAACCGTCCGGGCCCGCACCACGGGATGCGCGAGCCTGAATCCGGGCAAGCAGTCTCCGTGGCCCGCCTTGCAGCCTTAGCGCTTCATGCGAGCCTTTGAAATGCTCTACGAAGTCCGTCATGAACTTCGTCGCATCGGTTGAGAGCCGTTTTGTTGTGCAAAAGGAGAAACAGGATGGACTTCAATGCGCTAAGCAGAGCAGACAAGAACCCATCACCCCACTCGGCCTCATCGCCCGCCGATCGAAGTGAGTTTGAGCGTGAACTGATAGCGTTGCATGAAATGCCCGCGTACAGTCAGGACCTGATTTGGCAGGAGCTTGGAGGCCGACCGTCGCATGTCGAGCCATCATTGATCGGCGGCGAGTAGTCCAATTCCCGCCCAGCGGTCGCTCAAGATCGCGCGGACGCCTCCGATTTCGGCAACGACCCTGTTTGGCAAGATCTTGAGCCTGGACCCATGCAGGCGGGGTCACCTCACGCCGGACGGCCCCAAGGGCGGACCGCGCTGCCCGCACGCATCGCGCCGCCGGAACTTGGCGATTTCGTCATGGCGAACGGATATCTCGCCAGGGACAACTGGGTCTGCCAAACAGCTACGCCTGCTCAGATCGAGATGTTGATCAGCACACGCGAATCCTGCGAAGAGCGGCAGACTCGTTGACCTGGCTGTCGCAGAGGAGAGCGACCGAGCACCCAAGCAAGCCGATGCCGAATCGAGGACACGTCGTCGCCTTGAGCGACGCCATTTCGCAACTAATTGTGAAATCCTCTGAGCGCCGTCAGCTTCTCGAAAGCTAATCGTTCCTACCATACGGCGTGAATATCTAGACGGCGATGTGCCTATAGATTGTAGCGAAACTGAGCGCTGGGAGCGCTGTGCAATCGGAAGCAAGCGGTAGGAGCCATTGAAGCCTATCGACATTTCTTGCTCGTTGTTCGCCGCGATCTCAGGCTGCGCCACATAGCCAGTTTGTGGTGCGATCTCAAATCAGAGGACGTATGATGTCAGTCAACAATCTGCCGCTAACCACCAGCTCGAATTTGGCTTTGTCGGGGCTAGCCTCCGGGCCCTCGCCGGCGCGTGACTTTTCAGGCTTTGAGGCGGTGCTGGTCAGTTTGTCGTTGAAGGGCACGACTGACGAGCATTCCCCACCGCAGGGTCCGGCGGCCGAGGACTCGGCCAAGCAACTCACGGAAGAACTCACGCGAGAGGTGCGGAACATTATCCCGCCGGAGATCAAGGCCGCACTGGACGCATGTCAGGAGACCCCCGAGCCGTCCTCCGAGGAAGCCTCCTCCCCTGCGAACGCCCCAAAGATCGCAGAAGCTCCCGTACAAAGCTCCAGAATCACGTGGAACAGCGGCACCCCGACTGAGGCCGAGCTGCAGATTGTGTCGGTGCTGATCCGACACAAGGACAAATGCCCTCTGGATTGGAAATCTCTGGGAGATTTGGCCAACGATCCTTCCACACCGCCGGATCTAAAGGCGGCGATCGAGGCACTGCAGCGGGACCCCGAGCTCTTCTACGCGATAGGCTCGCAAGGCGACGGCCACTGCGGCGGCAAGATCAAAGCAGGTGATCTCTCCGGCTTCTCCGATCACCACCCGCAAGTTGCTGAGTTCCAGGAGCAGCGGGCAAAGAACTATACGCAAAACTACATCCCCTCCGACGGCAGCGGGAATGGCGAGCCATCGGTTATGATGCTGAGCGATGCATTGCGCGAGCTCTATCGCTATTCCGACAACCTGCCCAAGAACCTAAGCCTTTCGGATTTCAAGCAGATCATCGATGGCGAAGCTAAGACGGGCAAATGCCCGCCGCAGGTTCTCGCGGCCGCTCAATACTTCCTCGACCATCCGGATGAATGGAAGCAGTTGTACGGCGGCTCGATAGACAAGGTCCACAAAGAGGACTTCCTGCAGGTTGCTTCATCATCTGTGAATCTCACGAAAGCCGAGCTCAATACGCTCGACACGATCAGCAAGAGCCAAAGCGCCTTTTTTGGGAAGGGCGATCTCACGCGGGAAAAGCTGGCGAGCATGGCCGATGACAAGAGCCTCGCGCCCGAGGTGCGAAAGGCAGCCTCCCAGCTGCTGTCCGATCCTGTGCTGTTCGGGTTAATGAACAACGCGATTACGGGCTACAAAACCCACCACAAGTTCTTCGACTTCGGCGGCGGCCATACGGTCGATTCCGGCAATATCAGCAAGAGCGACTTCAACCAGTTCTTCAGCAACATGTCCGGTGCGAACCGCACCGTTCAGCATGTGAAGACGCATGCCGCCCGAACTGCCGCCGAGAAGGACGCGGTCGCGGACATGACGATGGGCGTGGCAGACCAGCCCGACATCAAGTCTCCCAAAAAAAACGGTGGCGCCTTCATGCACGCAATCAATGACGTGCTCAAGGTTGGCTCGAAGGTACTCGACTGGGCCGCGACAGCAGTCGGTGTACTTAGCTTCATTCCAGGCTTGGGCGAATTGGCCGATCTGGCGTCAATGGTGCTCGAATCCGAAGCGCAAGCTGCAAATCTTCTTCACACCGCCATCAGCGGTGGCAACATAAAGCAAGCGCTCGAAGAAGCTGGCCTGAACCTTGCGGCACAGGCGGTAGGCTGCATCGGCGGCCCTGAGGTCAAATTGGCAATGCGAGAAGGCTTGGTGAAGCAGGCAATTCAAGAAGCGGCCACGGCGGGGGTCAACCTCCCGGTTTCGGTAGCCCAGTCCTACGCGGAAGACTACCTGAACAACTTGAAGGCTCGCATCGAGTCCGAACGCATGCAAGCTGCAGGTGCTAACGCCTAGCCGGATCGCACTCTCCGTCAGGATCACGCTGAAAACGCCAGTCGAGCTTGTGCGGCTTACGCGCGGTCGGGTCTCCCTGCCGAGCAGTCGGTCCGCGCAAGCTCTACCATCCTCGATACCGTCCGCCGGATCCGAAGAACTTGTCTCGCTCTTCACTGCGCACAATTTATGTGGGCCGCGCTCGATCGCACGAGGCCGACCTCAAATCCAGTTTTCCGCTGCGAAGGTCAATCAACTGCATACGCAGCCCGGCAAGAAGGTCGATGCATTAAAACTGGCGACAGAACCGGTCAGAGCCGCGGAGCCTGCCGGCTTGCGCAACGATCAGGAGCACGCTGATTGCGGAGCGCGAGGGCGAAGGACCGGTTCTCGAGCGACAGGCTGCTGTTCGCTCTGCATGATGGCGGGCCCCGATTGACGGATCCTTCATGAGCCCTCCAGGACCGAGGGATCGTCCTTGACCGCTGAATCACCGTCAATCTGGCTTTCCACCCCGCTCCAGACCAGGTCAAGCTCTGTCCCGCTGCGCCCGGCCGCAAGCAAATTGTCGAAAGACCCCGCGGGCATCGAAAGTGACGTCAGCCCGAGATTGCAGCACATCGACTTCAAACGCGATCTATTAATGGTCGCGTTAACATCCGCCTGTTGAAGCTTTCAACTTGATGAGCAGCGATCCGACCCGAACAAGCTCCACAAACGAACGTTTGTCCTCGTACATACCATCTGATCTGCGGCTTTCGTAGATCCAGCATTGGCACATGTCATTTTTTAAAACTCGTCAGCTTTTCGAAAGCTAACGTTTGCACATTGGTGGGCGGAGACTACCTCCCTTGGCACGATCGAATTGACATAGGAGACCCCGATGCGCGTTACGAGCTCTAGCCCCGCTGGGCACGTTGATGCCGACCTCCATGCGGCTGGCGGCAAAAGCAGCGGCAAAAAAGGATCTCACAAACCTGACGAGCGCGATGATCATGACCGATCGCCAGATGCGAACATTCCCGTAAGCGGCGGCGCGTCCACTTCAGGCGGCACCTCGCGAGAAGCCGCTATGCAGCAAGCATTCAGCGTCGCTCTGGGGGCCGTTGCTCTGCAGTTTGCAAATAGTGCAATGGGTCATTTCGACGACGTCATGGCTGAAACAGAAGAGGATTCCTGACGTCGCATGTTGCGGCATCAGGAAAATAGGAGCCGCACGTTGCGGCGAAATTCGAGCACACAGGAGAACTAGTATGACTAAGGGTGTTGGTGCGTCTCATACCTCGACTGCAGGTGGTGCAGCTGGCACCGCTACTGCTGCCGCCGGCTCCGCGACTGCTGAAGTTGCCGGCGAGGCGGCATTCCAACGGCAAATCGCCGCTCTGACTGCCACAAGCACCAAGGCTGCTGAAAGGGATGTGGAACTTCGCGTCGTCTCGACCGAGCTCTCGACCGTCAAGAAAGCAGCCGACGAGCGGGTGCAGTAAGGGATGAGGCGGGGCGATGTACGTCGCCCACTTTCCCGGGCTGCTTAGTCCGTGAAGTCTCGACGGGCCGTACGGTTTTGCCGTACGGTTCCGTTCGCTGTTCAGGAGAGCGACCGTGAGTGAACCACATTGCCAGCGCTTCGAAGTGCTGCTGGGGTGCTATTCTGGGCTGACAGGGAAAGTGGGGGTCGGATCGTGTCTGATCGGCAGCAGCCTCGATGCTGATTTAATCTTTGTCGAACAAGGCCTCGAACCGCACCATCTTCGTGTCACCCCGCATTCCAATTCGATCGAGATTGAGGCCCTGGCGAGCGACGTCCGTGTCGAAGGGCACGACACTATTTTGCCTAACGAGCCCGTCGTTGTCCCTCTTCCTGCCGTCCTGTATGCCGGCGAAATGTCGATCCAGTGGTCTATCGAGGATCTCGAAAAAGCTGGCTCTATCGATCGCCGGCGTGTATCGCTCGCCGGACTCGCCATGGTCGTTATCAGCTTTGCCGTGGTTGGCACATTCTCGACCAGTTTTGTCCAGACCGACACGGCTACAGTGCCAAGTCCGCCTGCCGACGTTGCCCCCAAGCTGGCGCTCAACGCTCCTGATGCTCTGGTCACCGATGCAACTGCGGGGCTGCTGCAGGAAGAAGTTGACAGAGCAGGCCTTGTCGGCATCAAAGTCGGTTCTGGGGCCGGCGTTGTCACCGCCGATGGCAGCGTTACGCCCGCTGCACTTGCCACGTGGCAAGACATTCAGCAACGGTTTGATCGCGATAGCAACGGCGCTTATGCGCTCGTCAATGCAGTCGTCGTCAAGGATGAGAAGACACCCTCCGCAGTTGGACTCCAGGCTGTGTGGCGGGGCAGCGACCCTTATATCGTCATTGCTGGTCAGAAATATTTTGTTGGCGCGCTCTTGAGCAATGGATGGACCGTCAACGGGATTGAGGAAGGGCGTGTTCTGCTGAGCCGGAATGGCCGGCTTGCCGCTCTATCCTATTAGCGCTTCAGGCCGCAGGTAAGGAAGCAAAGTGCCATGACTAGGCTGCCCCCGAATCCCGTCGAGCCTGGCACCTCTTTTCAGGGACCAAACGTTGATAATCATGCATCTGCCATCACGCCGGACAATTCTCGAGCCAAGTCCATCGGCGTCGACCGGACGCGTGGCAATGATGACAAGAGCCACAGCGCAACTTCCCGGCATGACGATGCGCCGGACCGCTTGGTTGACGCCACGATCGACAGCGTGCTCGAGCTCGGTTCGATCAATGCGATTTCGCGCGTCAATCTCGACGAGGCCCGCGCCCAACCAGGTCAGATCGAGCCAGGCTCGGAACTCGCTTGGCTTAACGGGCCTAATCTCGCGCATAGCCTGCTCTCTTTCGTGACGCCGCGGCTACGTCATTCGCACGTTCTGCGTCCTGATCAACACGGCCCTCTTTTGGAGCGTTTAGCCAATACGCTATCTGCCGCGCCAGAGGATTTGTTGGCACGTGAAGGAGCCGCCCTTCTGCAGCTGGAGCTGCAGCGGTTAATCTTGCTCCGGCAGAGCCACAACGGCTTGATCAAAGGCTAGCAATGGCCGAGCTAGACAAATTGCAGCGCGTCACATCTACACAGCCGCCAAACGTTTCCGAAGCTGATGCTCTCGAGCTGGTCTCGGGGCCGGAGCGAGATTTGCTCTGCGTGCTTTCTTATATCTATCTTTCGTGCGGGCAGAGCGCAAAGAGCCTGGCTCTATTGCGGTTGGTTGCTCACGAACAGTCTCGAGACATCGACCTGCTGCGAATCCTGGCCTACGCTCTCATCTCGGAGCGTCGCGGTGACGAAGCACTGTCGGTATTGGATCGGCTTGACAAACTAGATGACGAACCGTCCTCATCTCTGCCCTTGATGCTGATGCGTAGCCACGCGCTTCGCCACGCCGGCCGCATGACCGAAGCGCAAGCCACCTTCAGGCGCTATGTTTCATTGCGGGCCAACACAGCTGCAGCTAGGCAACAATAAGGCTTTTCATGGCCAACGTTCTACGAACTCTCATCACGCGCGCGCCCGCCCACCCGGATTTGATGGTCGCGCTGATGCTTCTTCTGGCGATCGGAATGATGATCATGCCGATCCCGATCGTCGTGATCGATATGCTGATCGGCTTCAATCTGGGCTTTGCCATATTGCTGCTGATGGTTGCCCTGTATCTCAACACGCCACTCGACTTTTCGTCGCTGCCGGGCGTCATCCTGATCTCCACTGTTTTTCGGCTCGCTCTTACCGTTGCAACGACGCGGCTGATCCTGTCCGAGGGTGACGCCGGCAGCATCATCCATACATTCGGCGATTTCGTCATATCCGGCAACATCGCCGTCGGCATTGTCATATTTCTGATCGTAACCATGGTGCAATTCATGGTTCTGGCCAAGGGCGCCGAACGAGTGGCAGAGGTGTCGGCGCGCTTCACGCTCGATGCGCTCCCGGGCAAGCAGATGGCGATCGACGCGGAGCTGCGCAATGGCCATATCGACCAGCACGAAGCCCGCAGCCGACGCGGCGCGCTGGAGCGGGAAAGCCAGCTTCACGGCGCGATGGACGGCGCCATGAAATTCGTGAAGGGCGACGCCATCGCCGGACTCATAGTCATCTGTATTAATATGCTGGGTGGCATCACGATCGGCTCGCTCTCCAGGGGCATGTCCCTTGAGGAGGCGATGCATCAATATACTATCCTGACAATCGGTGATGCGCTCATTTCGCAGATCCCAGCGCTGCTGCTGTCAATTACAGCCGCAACCATTGTCACTCGTGTCAACGGTCCTTCCAGACTCAATCTCGGCGCCGATATCGTCAACCAGCTTACGGCTAGCACACAAGCGCTCCGGCTGGCCGCCTGCGTCCTGCTTGTGATGGGGCTCGTTCCTGGCTTCCCTTTGCCCCCTTTTGTCATACTGGCCGCACTCTTCTCCGCCGCCAGCTTTGTCAAGGTTGGCGTGCCAGAGAGCAAGATCGCTCCAAAGGCCGGCGTCAATCCCGCCGGTTCGGCTCCCGCTTCCACGCAGGGTCAGAAGCAAACTGTGCCGGCCGAAGCACTTCCGATTACGCTGTTGCTGGCGCCGAACCTGATGAAGGCAATGGATGTGGGGGAACTCGAGCAGTGCGTCGCACGGGTTTCAGCACTGGTCTCAGCTGATCTAGGTATCACAATTCCACGCATTCCCGCCCAAAGCTCCAACCACCTGGCCCGATCGCAATTCAGTGTGGCCGTCGAGGGCGTACCCGTAGAAGAGGGCGCTATTGACCCGACAAAGCTCTTGCTTGACGACGACGTCGCGAACATCGAATTGAGCGGCATCCCGTTCTGGCAGGATCCAGACACGAATCGGATCTGGATCGAACAGGGCCATGCGGCTGCTCTCAAGGCGGCCGGCATAGGGCATCACGGTCCGAGCGAAATCATCGCCTTGCGCGTCCGGTCCACGTTGACGCGCTATGCACAGCGCCTGGTTGGCATTCAGGAGACGCGCCAGTTGCTTGGCCGGATGGAGCAGGAATATGCCGATCTGGTGAAGGAGGTGCTGCGCACAACACCGATCCCTCGGATCGCGGATGTCCTGCGTCGTTTGCTGGACGAGGGCATCCCGATCCGGAACACCCGCTTGGTTCTGGAGGCGCTTGCGGAATGGAGCGAGCGGGAGCAGAACGCCGTGCTGCTCACCGAATATGTGCGTTCTGTTCTGAAGCGGCAGATCTGCCACCGCTATGCCAACGCGCATCGCGTTGTGGCCGCCTTTATCGTCGAGCGCGAGACTGAGGATATCGTGCGGGGTGCCGTGCGTGAAACCGCCGTCGGCCCATACCTCGTTTTGGACGACCGGCAAAGCGAGATGCTGCTTTCCCAATTTCGCCAGATCCATTCGAGCATCGCGCGCAGCCAGAACCAGCCAGTTATTCTGGGTTCGATGGATATCCGGCGTTTCGTTCGCGGCTTTCTCACCCGCAACGGAATCGACCTACCTGTCCTTTCTTATCAGGATCTCGCCGCAGATTTCACGGTCCAACCGATCGGATCCGTGAAGCTGGCAGCTGCCAAGGACAAGAGCCCTTCCCCGGACAGTCTCCTGAGCGCTGCGAGTTGAGACGGCACAGCAGATCATCGTGAGCAGGTTATGAATTCAAATGGGACCAGACGTCGGCGGCGCTTGTGCTTCGTTGGTCCAGGCCCATGGTCGGCTCTGCCTGCGATGCTCACTATTGTGATGCTCACCGGTTGCGCGAGCCCGTCCGATCTTTCACGCCAGCAGTGGTCCACGTCGGACTTGGCAGGCGGCAAAGAGTTTGATCCCGCCATGCACGAGCGCATCTCGCGCGCTCTCGTTCATGCCGATGAGCAGAGTCTGCGCGCGACCCTGGACCAACAACCGGACAACGTCAATGCGGCAATTTCGCTTGCACGCGCCTTGTTGGCGCGCAACTCCTCAGATGAGGCACTTCAGGTACTCAATGAGGTACTGTTGGCAGCCCCCGGCGACCTGCGCGCATTGAATGCAAAGGGCGTCGTGCTCGATCAACAGGGGCGCCACGAGGAGGCGCAAGTGCTATACCGTCAAGGCCTCGCGATCGAGCCCACAAATTCAATGTTGCGCAACAATCTTAAGCTGTCGGCCGCACTTGAAGGCAAGGCGGGTAGCCGAAACTCTAATCAGGAGTTGCAAACTGGCGACCAGTACGCGTTAGCCAGATCGAGATCTCACAGCCAACAGCGGTAAATCGCGGATGCCTACCATGTCGGTCGTCTGACCGACAGACAGCTGGATAATGATCACGTGCAGAGATTACAGGGCACATTTGCTTTCGAACGATGTTGTCGCGAGGAGCCCAACTTTATCGTGTACAATCGCGAGAGACGAGCGCCATCTCCTGGCTGGATGGCGTGCGCCGACACGCGCTCGCCTGGACGGAGCAGGCCTCTACCCTCAATTAGAAGCCAATAGGTTCAAACCGATCTTTCACACGACTGCCTAACCAGGTCATCCAGCCACAATTCCATATCTTGAATTTACCCATTCTCGGGTAGCGGATCTTTGAATCGCCCGGCCACTTCAACGAGGACACGCAGTCGAACAATCAAAATATCTCTCAAGCTCCGCAACTGCACGGTCTTCCCAATCTGCAGCTTGCGCCAGCAATGAGCCCCCTTGGATTGGCCGAAATGCGGCAGCCTGCCGGCACAGGGACGCTATCGCACGATAGCGGCGCACGTTTTCCATAACGGCCAGTCCAGTCATGTGCAAATATTTCCCCTGTGGTCCCAGGCGAGAACTTGCTGCATAACAGTTTTTGATCCGTTAGCGCGGCAAGGACGAAAGGCGTGAATGGTTGGCAGATTCTTGCCGGCTTGACAGCCGATGAACTTTCCCGAGGAGGACATCTTCCATCAAACGCGTCTCGGCGATGCCGGCCAAGGTCGCCGTTGCTCCGCGTTTGCTCGGCAACAAACTCCGCCAGGCAAGAGTATAGATGACGAACAGGATCGAGCGCGCTTCTCGGCTTACACATCAATCAAGCGACCTGTAATGCTAGTTGGCTTCCAATGCGAAGTCACAAGCGGCCAACGCGTTGTCAACCCCTCGACGAGGCCAAGGATTGGGATCGACTCTGACGCAGTTTGACATCCCTTGGTGCCAATCCGAACCTCGGTCCCATGCCACACGACAGGGCTAATTCTGCGCGGTCCAGGCTGACCGATCCCTAGCCCGAACCAGCGACGTCGCTGGAGCTGGGGACACTAAAAGTACCTGTCAGCATGACAGCCCCGAGGAGGCTGCACTCTCAACGTCGGCGCATCATCTTCCCCCTCCAATTGAGAGTCGGGTTTTCGATTTGCAGCCCTGGGCCACAAGCACTTGCTGCCCTTTCGGGTGGCGCTTCGGCCAAGGCAGACGTCTCCGACCTAGAATCAACTCGCCAAAGCATATAGGTGACGGCACCTGTAGTTTGCAGCAGACTGCTGTACGAGCGCTCGATTCACGATGGCACGCTGGAGCGCTCGCACCGCGAATAGGGGCACTCAGATGATCACGCCGGTTCGGCGGCACTGGAGTCCAAAAGAACTATTCAATTCTCTTACGCCAACGATGTTCAACGCTGAGCCGTCGGCTATATGTGCGCGTTGGAACAAATTGTGGCCTGACCTATACACGGAATATGACGCCCGGCACCTGAAACAAGAGTTAGCCGACCGAAACCTCATCGTTAGCGATGAAGCTGCAGCATTCTTCAACGCCTGGGCGATCGACGAGGAGCGCCACACCGATGGCTTCATCCGCACCATTGAACTCGTCGCTAATGGATCCGAAAAGGATCTTCGGGA
The DNA here is from genome assembly GCF_054063415.1 of Bradyrhizobium sp. USDA 4011. Taxonomy (NCBI): domain Bacteria; kingdom Pseudomonadati; phylum Pseudomonadota; class Alphaproteobacteria; order Hyphomicrobiales; family Nitrobacteraceae; genus Bradyrhizobium; species Bradyrhizobium sp. USDA 4011. Next base: position 5,885,947 of record NZ_JBSSGG010000001.1, on the reverse strand, counting down.
GAGATTGGACGCTCGGCCGCACGATTTTGGTCCAATCGTTGAGCACCTGAAGGACGAATTCTCCCTCATGGTTATGATTGCATTTGATGAGATGTGCACTTGCCGTGCCTATGCAGCAGAGAAGCCCTTCTATGACACCCTTGGTAACAACACGTTTCATCACTGGCTGAGGGAGTTGATTGCTGACGAGGCGGTTCACTCGATGAACGCCGTCAATGTTATCCGCGCGCGCTACCGCGACCGCATTGGCCAAGTGGACTCAATTCTCGATAATCTAATCCGCGCGACCGAAGGTCTAAGCTATTCCGGCACCTTCGTCCTCGACTACTTCGGCGCAGTGTACTCTAAAGAACTGCTTGCCGACTCTCGCATCGTGACCATGAGAAATATCGCCAGGCCATTCTCTGTGTAGAGCAGAATGTTGACAGCGAGCCTATCGACACTTGAGTCGGCGCCACTTCGCCGCCCTTCCCCGTCGATTTCCGTTGTGCCAGTTGGCTCCAGCTTCTCGTTTGCGTTCGAGCGTTTCGAATTTCGACGATCGCATCGGGAACGCCCGATCTTGTACAGGTCCGCCCTAGCTCGATAGATGCAGTTGTCGTCACGCGCGATGTTGTCGGACCGGCGCACCGGCGATTTTGCGTCGTCGCGGATTTACGAACTGACGAGACGCATTCTAGCGAAAACGCCATCACGCTTCTGGAGATACTAGATCGGGCCACCCCATGTCGAACGAGCTAGATCCGCGACTACTCTCCAGGCAGTGCAGCACCACCTCATTCCTGTTTACATCGATGCTACAAGCTGACGCCGCGTAAGGTTCACGTCCTTCATGCCGATCCAACAATCGGTAGATAGAACGCTATCGCAACGATCATCAGGCTCACGATTGATCCTTCGACGCCCGGCCTTCCGGCTACTCACGAACCTGACGTAAATCACGAGAAGGAGCGATTACTTGCTACTCTCAGCGTGCGCCGACGTCTCAGTCAGACCGCGCAACTCGCTCGATGTTGAAAACGTTGGTCAACCTGATGAGCTCTCGCGTCTAAAATTCAATTACCCTTCTTTCTGCCATGTTCTCACCCAAAGCAGTGACGCGCCGATTGCGCACTTCGCGCGCGGCAAGAGCGAGTGCCTCAGGAGAATTCGATGGTGAAGCCAGTTGTGATTGTGGTGGGTGCAGACAAGGGAGGAGTCGGCAAGACGACCGTATCACGAACGCTGCTGGACTACTTCAGCGTCAACAACGTGCAAACACGCGCCTTCGATACGGAGGTCTCCGCGGGGAACGCTGAAGCGCTTTTATCCCGAGATCACAGAGATCGTCGACATGACGACGACCGCGGACCAGATGAAGATTTTCGATACCCTGAACTCCGGGCTATCTGTCACCGTCATCGACGCTCGCGCCGGATTACTGTCCTCAGCGCTGGCCTCCTTGCGCGACATCGGATTTCTGGATTCGGCTCGGTCCGGCCAGGTTACCTTTGCCGTATTCCACATTCTAGGATCGTCTATCGCTTCGCTCGACGAGATCGAGGAGACCGCCACCTTCATGAGCGGCGCAAAGTACTATCTGGTCAAGAACTTCATCAATGACACTCAGTTCTTCCAGTGGGACCAGTCGACCTATAACTCCTATTTTCACCGCATCAAACAAGCGACCGAGTTGACCATCCCGAAACTGAACGAGATGGCATATGAGCAGGTCGAAGTCGCATCCGTCCCGTTCATAGATTTCGTGGCAAACAAGGGCCGCAACGATGAGCCCGCGAACAACTCTTTCGTGCTACGCGGTTATGTCCGGCACTGGCTGGCAAATGTCTGGAGCGAATTTGATCGCATCAACTTGACGGAATTGACCGGCGCCAAGTCCGCTACGCGGAGTGGCGAGAAGTAGTCGCATATTCTTGCGGGCCAAGAGCAGGCCCATATACGAAACGAGATTGATCTGCTGGCTATGGTAGCGACCCCTATCTACATCATCTGCTCTCCTAGCCCGCAGGTCGGAAAAACCCTCATCGCTCGCGTCCTGAGCGAGTTCTTGCTGCTCAAAGACGGCGCCGCCCTGTCGTTCGATGTCAATCTAAAAGAGCCATCACTGCTCGATTACCTGCCTATGATCACCGAGACCGCGGATGTGACCGACACTTACGGCAAGATGCAGTTGATGGACCCGCTTATCGTCCACGACCGGGTACCCAAGGTGATCGATCTCGGCTTCCATGCCTTCGACGAATTCTTCAAGATGTGCGAGGAAATCGGCTTCATAAAGGAGACGGCGCGCCGCTATGTCGCTCCTATCATTCTCTTCATCGCAGGCGCTGACCGCATTTCCTTGCGCGGCTATGACATACTGCGGCGGCAGATTCCGCCAGCATCGCTGGTCACCGTCCACAATGAATTTGCGCTGCGTGGCGGATTACCTGAAGTCATGGATGGCGAGCGGGTGCTCCGGATTTCCGCGCTACCGCCGTTTCTCAAGAGATATATCGACCGACTTGGCTTTTCCTTTACTGGATATCTGCGGGACGAAAAGGACTGGTCCACCGAGCTGCATCAGTGGATACGACGGAACTACACAATGTTCCGCGATCTAGAATCGAGTTTGTTGCTGCGAAGATCCTATCGATCGCGGGGGACGAACATCGAGAGCCTGCGTTGCACAAAGGCAACTTGAGGCTGAGACTACTCGCCATCCACTCGTTAAGCTTATGAGCAGCCGTTTGACCGGCCGCCAATGGCTTTGGCCATATTGATATGCACTGTGCGAATCCCCGTCTGGATTGGGTGCAATCAAGCGTACTTTTTGTTGAGCTCATCCGCCCCCAATCGCGCGACCGGCAACTGCCCTCTTGGGCTTTGCGGGCGACGAGACGCATCGATGATGCCAGCGGAGGAGCTCATAGCTCGAAGCCGAGCTCCCCGAGCACCCGGTCCATGACCGCGCCTTTGATCTCGCGGGCGATCTCGTTGCGTATCTGGGCGCCGAGCACCCGCTCGGCATCGGCGTCGCCTGTCAACCCATCTTCCGCCAGCCGCCGATCCAAGCGGGCTTGAAACGGCTCGCCCATCGCATCGACGAGCCGTTCCTGCATCTCAGCATAGTCTTCGGGCGCGATGCGCCTTAGCACACTTTCCCATGGCTGCCATCGGGTCGCCAGGAACTGCGCAAATTCGGTCGCTTCCTGGTTCCGCACTGCCGTCTCGGCCCTGGCGACATCGTCCCCGGTAACGTGAGAGACGCTCATAAAGCGCATATCGGGAGCGATGTGCCGCAGCTCCAGCGCATCACGCAATTGGGTTTGGTAGGCAAGGTAGACCTCGATCTCATCGACGTCCGTGTCCGGATCGGTTCGACGAAGCGAGTTGACGGTCTCGCGCGCGATTCGGTCCAGGGCCTCCAAGCGAAACATGACGCGGCCGTGCTGGAGCAGTTCGCCAAGGCGTCCGTCATAGGCGCCGTCCTCGACATCCGCGTTCACACGTGCGCTCTGCATGCCGTTCCAGGTCAAAGTGATGCGATCTTCGCAGCTCGCGCTCGCTCCGGAGGCCAGTTCGAAATACTGCTCGCGTAAATTCGGCCTGATGACTGCCTGCCGCAGATCTTCGACGACCGCGTGCCGGAACGCGTCGTTACCATAGTTCACGGTGCCGCGGAGCCTGTCGAGAAGCGTGCATAATCTAAGGCACCCGGCTCTTCGGCGAAGGCCTGCCAAGCGGTTATTGCTGCCGGCTCGCCCTCGAGCCAGTGCGCGACAACCTCCTGCAGCGACCGCGGCTCAACTTGCACCGCGCCTGCGGTGTTCGAGAAGAAAACCTGCGGACCGGCATAGTCTCCGGCATGCATGGCAGTCGCCAGGCCGGCCAGCACCGCGTCGGACAGAGGATTGTTCTCCAGATCAACACTCGCGTCGCGGCTTAGCTGTGTCAGCATAGTCTCGGGCACGCTGGTTAGCTGGTTGTTGCTGGCGCCAAGCCATAGCAGCTCGGCCGGAAACGTCTCGGGCAGACTGGTCAGCCGATTATGGCTGGCACTAAGCCATTCAAGCCCGGCCGGAAGAGGCTCGGGCAGATCGGTCAGCTGGTTATAGTCGACATTCAGGTGCTCGAGCCCGGCTGGAAGCTCGGGCAGACGCGTCAGCCGATTACCCGAGACGTCCAACTCCTGAAGCGTCGCTGGAAGGCGATCGGGCAGACTGGATAACTGATTGTTGTCGACATTCAGGCGCCGCAATCCAGGCGGCAGCTCTGCGGGCAGGCTGGACAGCCCATTGCTAATGGCATAGAGCCGCCGCAGACCGGGCGGAAGCTCGGGCAGGCCGGTCAGCCGATTATTGTTCGCGTAGAGCCGCTGCAGACTGGCCGGAAGAGTTTCGGGAAGGCTGCTCAGCTGATTGTCGTCGACATTCAGGCGGCGCAAGCCGGCCGGGATCGGGGCCGCCAAATTGGTCAGTGACAGGGACGACAGATCTATTGGCTCATTGAGATCGCCCGTGTCACTCCAGGCCCTCATTCGACTTACCTGCCGATCCTCATGCTGCCCCTGCCCGTCTTCGGCAGCCCAATCCGTCAAGACCTGATCCGGCAAGTCGGCAGACGCCTGCGCTTCCGTCAAGGCTTCGTCCCATTGCGATGAGGCCGGTGACCCTGGTTCGGAGCTTTCCCAATCGGAAGCTTCGGAAGGAGCCCCAGTGCCAAGCTGTTCTGCATTCACAGATGTCGTCTCTTCGGTTGCTAAAGGAAGCAAATGCACCGGGGCGGCGTATCATGAAGCCGGTAGAGCCCCGCTATGGATGCGCTTCATCGGCTGACGAGAGCACATCACGAATCGGTCGCCACGCAGGGCTTGGTGCGATTACTCTGCGCCCGATGGCGACCGAGGACCAATCTCAAGGGGCCTCGCTCGCGGATCGGGTTGATACTGGAATCCATCTCCCCTTTCCTGCCATGCCTGAGCACATCGAGCCGGCCTTGCCAGCAATTCGGGACATTCAGCCTACGAGATATAGCTGTCGACAAGCTGACAGCCTCGAAGCGATGATCAATGCGCCGCCCAACTTTCCTTCGATGTTTCTCGACGCTTAGGCGCAGCGCTCCGCAAAAAGTCCGACGGGAACGAAACAGTTTCCAGCTCGGTAAATTTGGTGTGCGAGCGGCGGTACGCCGGCAGCGTGATGCTGACAGGACGGCGACGCTGCCGCTCCTGTGCGGTCGAGGCTACCCTTCTGGGAGACGTTGTGTTGATCGACGAGCCGAACGCTAGTAGATTTTTGCGCGTAACGCGCTCGCTCTTCACCGATGGCCAAGGCGCACACCCAATCAGCAAAGCCGACCTGAATGATTAGCCTTCAGCTACTAACGACCGCGGACATGATCCTCAAGCTCGACTGGCGCTTTCGCGGCTTGCGGCAAGCAAGCGGTGATTCCGCTCGGGGATCCCTCCCGAGTCGAACAGACACCGCACATCACTGTCGGCATCGAATTTCCTTACATTGCGCTCAGTGTAGCCAACCCTCACCGCGACCAACGAACTCAAGCACCGACTGCGCTTGGTTGATCTCGCGCGACACGCGCTTCAATATCCGTATTGCGACCTCTTCCGTCGCGATCAACCCCGCTCTTTCGCAGGCCAGCCCGAAATGATACATCACCTGTTCGTCGGATGGCGCGATACGATTCTGAAACAAGCTGATCGTCAATGATGAGAGCATATGCTCGACGACGTCGTTTTCAGCCTGACTCACGAATCTACGTCCTTCTGATTAGTCGCTCAATATTGTACAATATGGGCGTCGCCGATAGAGCTATGACACCTCTCATTGTTCCGGGTTGTCGTGCCATGGCATCGCCCCATGAGTATCGAACACCACTAGCTGGCGCTTTCTTTCCTCGATCGCCCCATCTGGTAACATCGCTTCTCCTCTCAGGGCCTACGCGGTCTCAGACGCGAGTTGCAGCTCCCTGACGATCTCGGTCACCCTCCCTTGCCCGGCGGCGTGGTGCGGCCACTTGCTAAAGCCACACAGCAAATTCTCCGCTTCCAGCTTGGTAAAATTAAGGAGCCTGATACCGCGGCCAAGGACCTCATTGACGATCGTGATCGTGGCTTGGCGAGCGGCACTTTCTTGTGGCGATCTGTTGAAGCCGATCAGCAGGCCCCTGAGATCCTGGGTAGTGAAATCCGAGAGCCCCGTCCTCCGATCGGCGCGGCGAAGGACCTCGCCTGCGAGCACGACGGTCACTTGACCGCACGGCAGCTCGTCCGGCCAGTTACTGAAGCCGCTGACTAGGTTCGCAAGTCCCTGCTGTGAGAACTCGCAGAGCTGAGCGGCGCGGCGCAGGACCTCGCGAGCGAGTGCGACCGCGGCTCGGCGAGACGCGGCCTCTTCGGGCCACTTACTGAAACCGTTCACCAGGTTTGACAGCCCCTGCTGAGTCAGATCGGGGAGCTGAGCAGCACGGCAAAATACTTCACCTGCGATCGCGACCGCAGCCTTACGGCAAGTCGCATCTTCAGGCCATTTGCAGAACCCGTTCACCAGGTTCGCCAATCCTTGCTGGGTATAATGCGGAAGCTGGACGGCACGGCGCAGGAGCTCACTTGCGATCGCGACTGTTGCCTGACGAGATGCATTCTCCTCTGGCCATTTGCTGAAGCCATTCACCAAATTCGCCAGATCCTGCTCGCTGAACTCGTGGAACCGCGTCGCACGTCCAAGCACTTCGATTGCAACCGCGACGGTGACTTGACCACAGGGCAACTCCTCAGGCCACTTGCTAAAACCGTTTACAAGGATGGCCAACCCCTGCTGAGCGAAATCGGCGACCCGTGTCAAACGCCATCCGGAACTGCCCCCTTTGCGTCATGAAGAACTGCCCCCACCATCGGGATTATGATCTCGGTTGAAGGTTGGCTCCGCCGCTGACGGGACGGAGGGAGGCGGAGCCGACCGGAGGGCCGTCAGCGGCGGGCGGCTTGATGAGGCCGCTCTTGCGCTTGGCTCGGAGCCGGTAGCTGTCGCCGCGGATCGTCAGCACGTGGCTGTGGTGCAAGAGCCGGTCGAGGATCGCGGTGGCGACCACGGGATCGGCGAACACGGTGCCCCATTCGGCAACACTGCGGTTCGAGGTGATCAGCATGGCGCCAGTTTCATAGCGCCGACTGACCAGTTGGAAGAACAGATGCGCCGCGTCAGGTTCCAGCGGCAGGTAGCCGAGCTCGTCGACGATCAGCAGCTTTGGCTTCGACAGCGCGAGCAGCTTCTCGTCCAGACGCCGTTCGCCATGCGCCTTGGCAAGGCCCGCGACCAGCGTCGTCGCCGTGGTGAACTGCACCGTGTACCCGGCCAGGATCGCCTCTCGCCCCAGCGCGATCGACAAGTGCGTCTTGCCGACTCCGGGCGGCCCGAGCAACAGCACGTTCTCTCCGTTAGCGATCCAACGTGATGCGGCAAGGTCGCGGATCTGCTTGGGATCAATCGAGGGCTGCGCCTCGAAGTCGAAGCCTGCGAGCTCCTTCACGGCCGGGAAGTGTGCAAGCTTCAGCGCCATATCGATGCGGCGATGATCCTTGCGCGCGATCTCACGTTCGCACAGCAAGATCAGCGTCTCACGCGCCGACAGGTTCGCGCGCGCCGCCTCGTCGAGCAAACTATCAAGCTGATCGCGGATGCCGGAGAGCTGCAATCGCGCCAGCATGCCATCAAGGGGATCAGTCGGTGCTTCGGTTGCCTTCTTTGCGCGCGTCATCAGAAGCTTCCCCCGATCACGGCTTCATATTCGGTAAGCGGACGCAACAACGAATGCGGTGGAGACGATCCCGGCACCGCCGCTGCAGTCTCCGGCCGGCGGACCGCGCCATTGCGCCCGGCAACACCGTCGAGATGAACCGGATCGACGATCCGCAGCCGGCGCCCCTTCGATTGCTCGTGAACCGCGACCTGGTGCACGCCATGGCGGATCCGCACCTCGCCGGCCGCGATCGTTACCGCTACGCGCTCGCCAATAAGGCGCCACGGCACCGAGTAGCTGTTCGTATCAATCTCGACGGCGCAATCATTGCCGACGACGCGGGTCAGTTCACGCAAGGATCCGAACGACGGCTGCCCGCCGAGCGGCTTCAACCGATGTATTTCGTCACGCGCGAAGCGGATGATCGGCGCCTCGCCGGTCGTGCCGTGGATACGAACGTTCGCGACCTCACGCTCCCACCTGTCGAGATGCGCCTCGAATGCTTCCCAACTAGGGAAGGAATGACCGGCGATCGCGTTCTTCTTCACGTAGCCGACGCCGTTCTCCGTCTTGCCCTTCGTGCGCGCCCGATATGGCGCGCACGCGCGAGGACGGAAGCCCCAATGTTTTGCGAAGGCTATCAGCTTGTCGTTGAACTGAACCGACCGGCTCACCGCGTCGTGGCGCACGACAAGCGCGCGTGGATTGTCCATCAGCACTTCCTCCGGCACACCGCTGAAGGTCGTGAACGTGCTCTCGAGCCCGGCGAACCAATGCTCCTGCCTCTCGGCCCGGAACGCACGCACATGGAGCCGTCGCGAGTGTCCAAGCGTTGCCACGAACACGAATGCCTTGACTTTCTCCCCTCCGATCTCGACCAGACGCTCCCCGAAGTCGATCTGCAGCTGCCGGCCCGGCGGCGTCTCAAACCGCGTCGTCGCCAGCGCCTCCGCCTTCAGCGCTTGGCGATAGGGCTGCACGGAGCGTTGCAGTGTCCGTCGGCTGACGGCCACGCCTTTCTCGGCCAACAGGTCCTGGCGCACCACGTCGGCATTGCCGCAATGCCGAATGAGCCTCTCGCGCAGCCAGCCCTCAAGGCCGTCGAGACGCTTCGGCCGCTCAGGCGACTTGAACGGCTTCACCCCGCCCGCCGCCACGTAGTCCTTCACCGTGTGATGGCTGCAGCCAAGCTGCCGCGCAATCCGCTTCACGCCCCACCCGCACGCTCTCAGGCGCATCATTGCCGCCACGTCATCCGGCGTCTTCATCACCTGCCCCCGTGGATCATTCCACGGCGAGCCTTCAGTGATTCGTTCCCGCTTCATTCACTCTCTCCTCAGCTATCCGAGGAGGGGGCAATTCCTCGTGACGCTGAGGGGGCAGTTTTCCATGGCGCGCGACAACCCGGCGGGGGCGCCGCAAGATTTCCAGTGCAAGCGTGGTCGCGGCTTGGCGCGAGGCCACCTCTTCTGGCCATTTGCTAAATCCGTTTACCAGGCTCACCAAGCCTTGCTGTCTAAATTCAGAGAGCTGATGGTGGCTGCCCGCTCGGCGGATGACCTCGCCCGCGATTGCAACCGCGGCCTGTCGAAAGTCACTCCCTTCCGGCCACTTGCTGAAGCCGTTTATCAGCCCTGCCAGGCTGAGATTGTTCAATTCTTGAAGCGATCTGCTTTCCTCGCGACAAAATTTGGCTATTCGGACCGCCCCATGGCGACATTCCGCTCTCCTGGCGTGCCTGCCGAATGATGCCGCAAATATGGAAAGCGCCCTGATACCGATCTTCTTCATCAGAGCATGGTCCAGCTGCGACACGCGAGAAGCTATTCTCTCGCAAGTATCCCGACCCGCCTGACCTCCGGCCCTTCGGCTCACCGCATTGCATGTCGTCGCATAGCCCCACGATTTCTCTGCACGGATGCTTTCCTCGAAACTCGGTAGAAATCTGGATTGAAACTCAACGGCTGCTTGTTGCAGAAACACCGGTAGGTCCGCCTTGCACAGTTGCTTGTCGCGCCTGACGACTGCAGTCGAGAATTCAACAATGCCGACAGCGCGATCGATTTCGCTTAACGCCGTCGTGAGACTAGTTTGAACGGACATAAGACCTTCCGAGCTTTCATCGAAGCACCCTGCGGCTATATGCAAGCAGTCATCGTCTCTGGCTGGATATTAATCGTCCACGCTCTTTGCAGCATCTGCCTGCGAGCGCCGGGCTGTTCACTCTGCGCACTTGCCCTGCGCAACCAAAAAACGTGATTGCAGTTGTGGCCAACCACATTTTGCTGCCCGTTTCATCTCATCGTTCCAGCCATATGGCGACACCATTTGCCAGCCCTTGACAATGGCTGGCCCAGCGTTCCCGTGGCGATGGTGCAACTGCCCTTCCTGGCCATCGCCTGAACAAGATTGGCAATCAGCCAGCCATTCCCCCTCATCTCGATTTGCCAATGAGCCGTCGACGCGCGCCCCATCCCGAGCTTTGTCTTGATCCATCGGCAAGTCTACAACCTGTCGCAGCGTGAGATTCAAGCTGTAAATCGACCTCCTGAGGCGCAGGCGGATTGTACAAGGCGGATATCGATTGCAACGATTTGCGGTGGAGTGGCTATTCAGCTCGACACCGCGTCCAGCTACATTTGCCGTCGATAGCTGAGATTCCACCCTTGGCTCATGCGCTTTGTTTGATCGGTTCGCGAGCGCCGTCGGTCGCGCTCAGGCCCGCCCCACCCTTCCCCGCAGGGAGAACATCTCCGCCATGCCATTTCCCATGCTGTGGATGAGGGCCCTCAGGTCGCGCCCAGCCTAGACAATCAACAAAGCCACCGGACGCTTGTAGGTTTTGGTGCCATAAGGACCTTCGCGACATGCGCCATGCTTTACCAGCTCATGCTAAAGCCACCTAATGCCGGACGTGACTTAGCATCTCACCATCCTTGGTATCTGATACGCACAAATAAATTGTAGAGCGCAGGAATTGTGCAAGATACGCCATCACGGCGCAGTGAAAACCCGTGGAACTGCCACGATTTTTCGTTAGACGCGGGCCGCAAGGTGATATCGATTAACAGGAGCCTTGTACCAATCCAACTGCTCGCCACATCTGCGGAGAAACGGGTGGGAAGTCGCAAGTCCTCAGACGGAATTATTCGACATGAATGCGGCGGCACCGGTACTCATGACGATCCGCGTGCGTAATGCTCGAATGGCAAAGTGAACTACATCTGCAATGACTTCGATCGACGATAGATTAAGTGAGATCAGGTGGCTGCGGAACGAGATCTGGCGCTGCCGTCGGTTACTTAAAACGGGCCTATCTGGCGCAGAGCGCAAGGGCATTGAGAAGCACCTGCTCGAACAGCTGTCTGCCTTTGAGCGGCTCTTGTCGACGACGTTTCCTTTGGCCTTGAACCCTAAAGTGAATTCGACCAAGAGCACCACGCCCCCGCCAAGCGGCTCCTCTGAAGCGCCCATCGAAAACGCCGCAATGGCATCAAGCAGTTCCTTCTCGAATTCGATTGGGAGCTAACCTCAGCAGTTTCTCGGCTCGATTCGCACTCTCCAGCCCAACCTAATCCAAAGGCGACGATATCTGGAAGAGCGCGATCGAATGTGCCCAACGCGAGCATTCCGGCCATCTTTTGCCAAGCATAGTCGATCTGGTCACCTGCTGGAAATGCTAGGCTGCCGACAGCAACGCCATATTAATGGACAACACGAATTCCTGAACGATGTGCGGCCTAACGACTTCCGTCGTTGAACCGGATTCGTTCGTCGGACCATTTCCAGCCAGACGGCGGTAACTTCGCGGTTGCCTTGTCCGACGAACGGACTGCAGCGCCGGCATCCGCCGTAGTAGCACATCGAACCTCAGAGCGCACCATGACCTCGTAACACGGGTGATGGCCCAGTCGATCGCCGAATGAGGTCAATCGAAGTCCAGTGCCGCGGTTGGATGAGCTCCGACTCGGTAGCGTGACGCTCCAGCGCGATAGACTTTCGAACAGCAAGCTGGTCAAAGTCCGGCGCCAATCAGCCTGGAACACGGCACCGTGCGTCTACCTCTGTAACCTCTGCTCGGACGGCTCACTCTCGATGAAGGACGATCGGAACTCTATTGAGGCGTCGTTTCGGTCCGCCGTTTCTGTCCGCCGCAGTTGGCATCGCGCGGCGACATTCGACGCCCAAGCTTTTGAAATTGTCCCTAAGACAAAACATGGCTGCGTCTACATCCCTCCGTCCTGTGAAGCGCTCACAGAAGCGCATTACGTCTGGTCTGCACGACGTGAGGACCTCTTCGGCCCGCCGATCTCGCGCGCATGCGTATCCTGGGCACCACATGGCTGCGATCGCGATCGCAGCAAGGGTAGTTGCGCAGCGGCCATTGTAGGTCCACCCCATTCGTCGCTCTTGATTCACCAAACCCTTCTTAAGCCGCATATCCTTCACTATTGTTATTTTCCCAACGAGCATCATCTGTTTTCCAGGAACCAGGCGGCAGCTCGGCAGCAGCCGTCGTGGCGCCGCCGCAATCATTACGGTCTCCCGAATCATCGTCTCACTACGCGCAACGCGTTCACTGCGAAGACCGAGAGGTCGGTTGCGCTTTGCAGCGCGCGCAATGCGCTCCAGCCTTTGTGACATTCGCGAAGCTAGTTCCCAATGTGGCGTCCCCTGGTGCGAGAGTTCTACTTCGCAATGCCTACAACCTGACGCTACGATCGATTCAAGCATTTTGAGCGTCTAGCGAGCATAAATACGCCCTGAGACAGGCACATCCGCATTGTGGACGAACTCCCGCCAGCTGCACGCTTCACCGGTGCAGTGTACGACACGTCACCGGTGTTGGTCGATGATCGCTCGGCTTGGTGTTGAGATTGAAGGCGCAAAGGACACCCGCTGGGACGATCGGCGAGAAGTTGTCGCCGAGTCGGCTGGCTTGTTCGTCGTCCGAGCCAATGATCTTACCGTGGATTCCGCAGGCTTAGATTGCTTGCTGCTATTCCAGGTTTGCAACTGCTCGACCCCAGCTCAGCGGCTTCGACCTTGAGCCACGTTGGCACGGCAGTTGCTACTCGGCGCGTGAGCTGGGCGCAGCCTAGCCGCAACGCTGAAGATATCATTCGTCGTTGATTGCTGCGAGTCGTTCTTCGGACGGACTGAGTCGCGCGCACCGCTCTATGTTCGCGATTGCATAATCTACGACGAACGAGGCTTAATATGAGGAAACCAGCGGCAGACGGGCTTTACATCGTAGGCAAGCTATTTGTCGTGGCTATTGCCATTCTGGTTTCGTCAGCGGCAGGTGCCAATGATGATCTAATGAGCGCCGCCAGGCGACTATTCAAGCCGATCCCCTCAATGGTTCCAGCGGTCAAGGACAACCCGATCACTCACGAAAAGGTCACCCTTGGCAAATCCTTGTTCTTCGATCCGAGGCTTTCGGCGAGCGAGGTCATTAGCTGCAACACGTGTCATAACGTTGGGATGGGCGGGGTAGATGCCGGTCCGACTTCGATCGGTCATCGCTGGCAGCAGGGTACACGTCGCGCGCCAACCGTCTTCAACGCGGTCTTCAACGTGGCACAGTTCTGGGACGGGCGCGCGGCAGACCTCAAGGCGCAGGCCGCGGGACCTATCCAGGCCGGAGTCGAAATGAATGCGACGCCCGATCGCGTGCTCAGCACGTTGAATTCAATGACGGAATATGTCGTTATGTTCAGTAAGGCGTTCCCCAACGATGCGGCGCCCGTTACCTTTGCAAATTTTGCCAAGGCCATCGAGGCTTTCGAGGCGACCTTGATCACACCCGCCGCCCCTTTCGATCAGTACCTTGAGGGCGATGGATATGCTCTTAGTGACCACCAGAAAGCCGGGCTAAAGCTATTCATCGAAAAGGGATGCTCCTCTTGCCACAACGGAATTAATGTCGGTGGACAGGATTACTTCCCGTTCGGCGTGATTGAAAGGCCCGCCGCAAACTTGCTTCCGAGAGACGATAGGGGACGTTTTGCCGTCACTAAGAATCCTAGCGATGAGTATGTTTTCCGCTCCGCACCATTGCGTAACGTCGCATTGCGGTCTCCCTACTTCCATTCCGGTCAGGTCTGGAGCCTCAAACAAGCGGTTGGCGTAATGAGTGAGGTTCAACTCGGTATAAAACTGAGTGACAAAGAAACTGACGAAATTGTCGCCTTTCTAAACTCGCTTACCGGGCAGTTTCCGAAGATCGACTATCCGATACTGCCCACACGCACCAACGTCACCCCAAGGCCCTCTTTAGACAAATAGGCCGTCACGATCGCGACACTCCGTGTGATTAGCGTGAACGCAGGAGCTCGAGCACGAAAGCTTCTAGACCTCCAAGTCAAGCCCCCCAGGTTGCGAATAAGCCGACCATCTCCTCCGGAGGATCAGGTCTGACAAACTGGATCATATCGCTTTGTGCGTTATTAGCGAGTTTGACGGTCGCCTGTTCGCCAACGCACCGTTTCCAAAGCGCAAGTGACGATGGTACCCCGCCCCGCTTCCATCTCATCGCCCTGCATGTGCGGTTGATGACGCGATCGTCCAAAACCCTACCATAAGATACGACCATCTTTGACGTCGGGCTGAGACCGATGCGAAGCCCCTTTGTCACGCCAGCCGCGCACCATATTCCCAGCAACGGCACGCGGATTGCTGGGCAAGGACTAACGTGCTGGCGCGAAGAAGGCGGCCGCAGCGGACCCGGAGTCAAAGATGAGGCTTATTCGATTGATCTTGATCGATCTGACGTTGATGCTGCTTGCACCCGGGAGCGCAGAAGCCACGATTTTGGGCGCCGGCGTAGCCTTCACATCTGCTACCAAAGCTGTGGCGTCATGGGAGGGGATTTCGGCCGCAGAGCCAATCTTGAGCTCTGGCGCGAGCCGACAGCCTTCCCGTCAAACATCACAAGCGGCGCCAATTCAGCTTGCAACGAACACCCTCGGCCACCCGGCCAAGCCGGCTGAGCATTCCACGATGCTGGAATTGGGCTCTCCCTGCGTGATCGGCAAGCGCGCAGGGCAGCGTCCGATTACCTCGATCATCAACGGCTCGGAGATACTCAACAAGCCGCTGACACCATCGATCTGTAATGCCGCAGCCACGCGTTATGGCCCCCTTGGGGAGGAGACACCGCGCTGGAACGCAACAGACTGGACTCTCGGAGGCATGGTGATCGCGGCGATTCTGCTCGTGATCTTGGTAGAAAGATACATCACAGGCGCGGGCACGTGAGAGAAGCAAAACCTGGCTTTATCGAATTCGCCTTCAACGGCTCTATCGCAAACATCCCGTTAGTGGCCCAATTTAGCGTACCCGCGAAAGGCGTCACGGCAATTTTCGGCCCGCCTGGCTGCGGCAAGACCGCGGTCGCACGCTGCATCGCCGGCGTGCAGCGTCTGCCGGGTGGATTTTGCGCAATCGATGGCGAGATTTGGCAAGATCAAACGACGTTTCGGCCGCCTCATCTGCGTCCGGTCGCTTATGTATTCCAGCGCCCAATTCTTTTTTCTAATTTTTCCGTCAAGCGTACCCTTCTGTTCAACGCATCGAAATCGAAACCGACACTGATCGATTTTGATGGGGTGGTCGAATTGCTCGCCCTTACCCCACTGCTCGAGCGTTCGCCATCGCATCTTTCTGGCGCCGAGCGACAGCGCCTTGCCCTGGGCAGTGCGCTGCTAGCACAACCTCGACTACTTTTGCTTGACGACCCGCTCACTTTGCTCGACCGCTCCGCCAAATGCGAAATTTTGACATTTCTCGAGCTCATGCGAGAAAAGCTCCCATTGCCCATGATCTATGTCAGCCATGACATGGCTGACATCGAGCGCTTTGCCGATCATCTCGTCATGATGAAAGATGGCATTGTGACTGCGGCCGGGCCACTCAACGTCGTTCAGAGCGCCCCGGCGCTTGCCGCGCGCGGCGATGCGGCGGTCTGCCTTGATACCGTGGTCGGCGGCTATGACGGGCGCTATGGGCTCGTCATCCTCCGCCTCAAAGGAGCGCGCCTGTTGATCCCTGGAGCGCCTCTTAGGCCGGGCGCACAGCTGCGGCTGCGCGTCGCAGCCGACGATGTCAGCATCGCTTGCGAGCCACCGCGCGCCAGCTCTATCCTCAATGTTTTTCCAGCACGCATCAAGGCTTCTCTGCCGTTCGACGATGCCGAGGTCACCTTGGTCCTAGCTCTCGAAACTGGCCGTTCGGGCGTACCGCTTCTGGCCCGCATCCCACGTCGCTCCTTTGATGCGCTACGGCTCAGCAATGGCACTGACGTATTCGCCGAGGTCGCGCGCGCCTTGCCGGTCGTAGTCCCAGAGCGGTTGCTCGTAAGGCCTTCCACATCAGCAGGAGGCGTTCGACAGACGAGCGCCGATACGAGAAACGAACAGCAATCGGAGTACGACAGTGAGCGGCAATCTTGATGAGATAGATCCGAAGCATATTGCGGCCGTGTTCGACTGGCCAGACAATGTAGATATGCAGCAGGGCGATTTGGCCCAGAATCTCGCGCGGCGAGGCGTACGCGTCGGCGGCATCATCTGGCGACGTTTGACGGGCGCACACGGTACGCCCTGCTTGGTCGCAGGGGACATTACGTCAGGGCAACAAATCTCGATTTGCGAGCAAGTCGGCAGCGCAGTCTTGTCTTATAAGCTCGATATAAATGGACTTGCGAAGGCCGCAGCTATCGTTTCCCGAGCGCTTCGCCACCTGGTCAATCTCCTCGCGACGAGCACATTTTGCCGGCAGCAAGCAGCTGGCAGCAGCCTGCGCGCCGAATTCGTGGACTCAATTGGCCGTGGCGTACCACCTATGATAGCCGTTCTGGTTACATGCCTTGCCGCCCGGCGAACTTGCACGGGTGATGTTGGCACGTTGCTACTTTGCGATCGCCAAATCGTTCAGCGATGGTGGCGCGATCTCCCCTCGCGCCTAGGACACAGCTGGGCTTTCATCCCGAGCCGCGACTATTTAGGCACTGTGATACCGGAGCGTTTGATGACGACTATACGACCAGCGGATACGTCCGCTCCGAAATAGCCCGTCGGGCTCCTTCGCCGTCTCTGAAAAAAGCCTTAGCTCGGGCCTCCGCTCCTCGTTACGAGACACCATGATGCATTATGCTTTGCGAACGCTCCGATTGCGGACGTTTAATCGGCGGGGAGTCGCAGTTCAAGCAGCTGCGCGCGCTATTCGGTTGAAGCCGACATCAGCCCCTCAGTCTGTTCTGCAGTGCCTGCCGATCGACGACGAGGTCGCTAAGGTTCAGATCTGGCTGCCGTCTTCCCGCCAACCGCCTGACCAGCGCCTGCGTCCCGTCGACCACAAAGACGCCGCATCATAGCCGTTCCTCTGCTGGCGTACGGAGGCGTCTTGCAGCCATCCGCGCTACGAGCATTGCTGCAGGTCTGTCGTTTTATCAGCGCGCGGAGTCGTAGTGGTAGGCAACCGGCCTGGCGCAATCGCGGCGGTCCACCAGCAACAACGACCAATGGGAGCCGCGGTGATCGAGGTCCGTGGCGCTGGCATCATTGACCGGCAAGAACAGGAAGTCGACCGACCTCTGCTTCTTGTTGCGCGCGCTGCAACTCCTGCTGCTCAGCGTACCAACATCCAATAGTTCGGATCGTTATAGACCGGTTCCACACCATTCTCCTTTGATGAGATGACTCTTCACAGCTGCACCAGCTCGCGCTCCGGTGCACTAATCACGGAGCCTCCGGCCTAAGGAAGCCGGACGCCAAGCTCGTCAAATTGAACAAAAGCGACTGTCCTCGCGCTCCTCTCTGGGCGCACGCATCACTCTTATCTGCCCGGCCCTGGCTGCTGCAGAGGGCGCTCCGGCCTCCAAGGCAATAGGTGCTTGCTGGATATCCTCAAAACAACCAAGAGAAACGAAAGCCAGATACTTGTCATTCGAAAAGCAAGGCGTTCGGCCACCCGCCCGGCTGGGGTCGCATGCGGCACATCGCGACAGAAAGCGGGCCGCGCCATTGCCGCTGGCCCCCCCGGATCTGCTATTGGCACTGCAGATTCTGCTTTGTCTCGACCCTTCAGTTTACGTCTCACATTAGCTACAACCAACCGGGTCGTACCTGCACAGAACATACTCCCGCGCACCATTAAAGGACCTGACATACTGAAGCCTCTCCTCGTGCTCACGAAGCCTCAGAGCCATGCCCTATGTACGATTGAAACTCTGCAACCTGACGCTACGTAGACTTCATGCCTTCGTTGCTGCCGCCGCGAGCCTGGTCGGTTATCATTCCCGTTTCAGGTGCGGCAAATCCTTGCAGCTTGGTGAGCTCCTGCCGTTTCGAGCGGGCTTAATGCGCGAGGGGGAAATCTGCAGCCAAGCCGCTGCGCGGCGCAACTAGGACAATCGGCTCTTGAAACTGATGGCATATCGTTTGCTTCATCAGCGTGGTCACCATGTCAGGAAAACAAACGTGTGAGGACCGCATGCTTGGAATTGGAAGTCAATTGCCGCCGTTCGAGATCACAGGCGTGAAGCCTGGCTTTCACGCGCACGAAGAAGATGGGCAGAGTGCATTCGAGACATTGACCGAAGCTAGCTTTCCAGAAAAATGGAAGATCATCTTCTTCTATCCCAAGGACTTTACCTTCGTCTGTCCGACCGAAATCGCCGAGTTTGCCCGGCTTTCCAAGGAATTCGTTGACCGCGATGCAGTGATACTGGGGGGCTCGACTGACAACGAGTTCTGCAAGCTTGCGTGGCGACGCTCACATGTCGACTTGCAAAATCTGCCAATCTGGCAGTTTGCCGACACGAAGGGGACCTTGGTCGATGGCCTTGGTGTGCGTTCCCCCGAAGGGGTCGCGTATCGCTACACCTATATTGTTGACCCCGCCAACACGATCCAGCACGTCTACGCGACCAATCTCAACGTCGGACGCAGCCCCAAGGACACACTGCGCGTGCTGGACGCTCTCCAAACCGACGAGCTCTGTCCCTGCAATCGCGAAATCGGCGGCGAAGTCCTGAAGGTCGCTTGAGGCAGCATGTCGTCGATTGAACAGTTGAACGAAAAGATCCCCGATTTCGCCAAGGACGTCAGGCTCAATCTGACTTCCCTGATGGCCGATGAGACACTCTCTCCGCAGCGGCAATACGGGCTTCTGCTGGCGAGCGCAATTGCCACCCGCAATGCAGACGTAATTGCCGCAATGGAATCCGCCGCGGCCGCCATCATGACGCCCGTGGCGATCGCCGCAGCGAAATCCGCCGCCGCTGTGATGGCGATGAACAATGTCTACTACCGCTTCGTTCACCTGGCCTCCAATCCGGAATACAAGACGATGCCGCCACGGCTGCGCATGAACGTGATTGGCAGTCCAGGTGTTGACAAGTCTGATTTCGAGCTATGGTCGCTTGCTGTGTCCGCCATAAACGGCTGCGGTGCTTGTATCGATGCCCACGAGAAGACACTGCGAGCTGCGGGAATCAGCTCCGGAGTGATCCTCTCCGCCGTGCGATCTGCTGCGATCGTCCAGTCAGTGGCGACTGCAATCGAGGCCGCTCGGCCGAGCTCATCCCAGGCAACGGGCTGATTTCTCCTCTGCCATCCGATCGATAGAGTGTGGCGCCGTTCCGTATCGCCACACCGGTTACCTTGAAACGTGCCTAGCTCGAATTGCTCGCGCCCGTGCCAGAGGCGGAACGCGCGAATATGCTAATATTCGGACGCTTAGGGGCGGTTCGTACCACGGCTTCGTTCCATCCTCACCTTACCCTCAGCCAAACTTGAACAGCACCCCATATCCGCCGCGCGGGTAACTCCACTGGATATCGCCGGTGGGCTCGGCGATCACCCGGCAGGTACCGCACTCGATACAGCCGTCGACAGTCACCTCGACCCGCCCCTCATCGTTCAGCTCATAGCATCGCGCGGGGCACGCTTTCAAAAGCGCGACTAGCTGCGGCGATGGGGACGTGTGTGCGCGAACCTTGACGTGCGGACGACCAATGTCGACAAGGTAGCGGTTGTAATACAGCTTGTCTTCCACGCGCACCGAGGGCTCGGCATCCATGCTTTGTCCTTCCATACTTGGAACTCACACTGTTGATAATTAGCGCCAGGCTCGCGCAAAACGACATGCATCGCCGAACAGACCGGTCCATGAGCGCGCCTTGACAAAGGATTTCAAGGTCGCATTCTCCTTCTCAACCTTGGGCGTACCATCGACCCGCACAAAGTTTTGCATTGCCTTAGAGATGAGCTGCGGATAGGTGAGAAAGAAGTTTTGTGAGTGAGTATGCATCAGGGGCGGCAAATCCTTGTACTTCTTGAGGTCCTTGATGACGAAGGACTCATCCAACATCTTCTTGTAGAGCGACAGATTTGTCGCTGTCATCGGCTCGCCGCGCGATTTAACCAGGCCGATCGCGTCGGCCGCTATGCGACCTGAGGTCATCGCGAGATTGGACCCCTCGCGATGAACGGCATTGTTGAGTTGCGCCGCATCGCCAACGACCACCCAGCCTTCCCCGTAGAGCTGCGGGATCGATTTGTAGCCTCCTTCAGGGATGAGATGCGCTGAATATTCCTTGACTTCGGAACCTGCTAGCAGAGGCAACACAGAGGGATGCCTTTTGAATTGATCGAGCAAGCCGTAGGGCGTCTGGCCGGTGCGCTGGAAATCGGCGACGAGACAACCGATGCCCAGCGAAATACACTCTTTGTTGGCATAGATGAAACCCATTCCGGTCATACCGCGGGAAATGGTGCCCGCCGCCTCGATCACGACGCCTTCTTCGCCCTTAAGATTGAAACGCGCTTCGATAGTCTCGCGAGGCAAGAAGTGCATTTCCTTGACGGCGAGCGCAACGTTATCGGGTGTCGGCCGCGCGCGCAGGCCCGCGCGCGTCCCAAGCAGACCATTGACCCCTTCAGCGAGCACGACGACATCGGCGTGTATTTCGCCGTCGCGGCGATCTGTACGAACGCCGACAATCCTTTCACGCTCGTCGCGTACGAGCTCCGTCACGGTCGTCTCGCAGAGCACGGTCGCGCCGGCTTCGCGCACCTTTGACGAGAACCATTTGTCAAACTGCGCGCGTATGATCGTGTAACGGTTCGGCCGCTCCTCGTTGAAGTCGTCCGAGCGGTAATGCATCCCGACATGCGAGCGGTCGTCCATCATCCAGAACCGTTGTTCAACCAGATGACGTTCGAGCGGCGCCTCTTCGCGAAACTCGGGAATTAGCTTTTCCATCATGTCCGCGTAGAGGATTGCGCCCTGCACATTTTTCGATCCAGGATATTCGCCGCGCTCGAGTTGCAGCACCTTCATGCCTTGCCTGGCCATGGACAGCGCCGCCGCGTTACCAGCCATACCGGCTCCTACCACGATGGCATCGAACCTCTCTTCAATCATCATAATCTCCTCTAGACCGCGATCCGGGCGCGCGAATTCGGCAAGAGCCGAGCGCGAAATGCCGCCGTCAGCGCCGGCAGCAATTGCATGGCATCACTGACGATCGCAACATGGGCGAAGTCGAAGATCGGAGCACGTTTGTCAGTATTGATGGCGACGATCAGATCCGCCCCCTCGACACCCACCCGGTGCTGGATCGCGCCGGAAATACCGGCCGCAATATAGAGCTTTGGCCGGATCGTCTTGCCGGTCTGACCGATCTGCCGATCAGACGTAACCCACCCCTTCTGCACCAGAGGACGCGAGCAGCCATATTCAGCGCCAAGAAGAGTTGCGAGCTCGCGCACCAGCCGGAAGTTCTCAGGCGATCCCAGTCCCAAGCCACCCGCAACCACGACGTCGGCATAGGCTAGATTTGATGTCTCGGAATCACGATCTGGGAGGAACGACAGAACTTTCGTGACAATATCGTCTTCGACAAGGCCGAGCGGATGGACGATGATACGGGCAGCATCACGTTCGACGCGCTCAGGCATCGGCATGACCCGCGGGCGCACTGTTGCCATCTGCGGACGATAATTCAAGGTATAGATCGTGCAGAGTAACGAGCCGCCAAAGGTCGGACGCGTCGCCGCAAGAGAACCATCGGCGTCGACATCGAGCGCGGTGCAGTCGGCAGTGAGTCCCGTTGACAAAGTCGTCGCCACCGAACCCGCGAGATCGCGTCCCAGCGTTGTCGCGCCCAACAGCAGGATCTCGGGCTTGTAGGTATTGACGAGTTCGGTGAGCGCCTTGGTATAGGATTCATTACGGTAATCCGCCAAAACGTTGTCGCTCACGAGATAGGTCAGATCGGCCCCATAGCAAAAGGATTCAAGCGCGGCGTTACGGGTGGACTGCCCCTCCGGGCCGACAACGACCGCGGCGAGATTCACCTTCAGCTTGTCGGCAAGCCTGCGCCCCGCTCCCATGAGCTCCCAGGAAACCGGATGCACCTGGCCGCGCT
The DNA here is from genome assembly GCF_054063415.1 of Bradyrhizobium sp. USDA 4011. NCBI lineage: Bacteria > Pseudomonadati > Pseudomonadota > Alphaproteobacteria > Hyphomicrobiales > Nitrobacteraceae > Bradyrhizobium > Bradyrhizobium sp. USDA 4011. The sequence goes on along the minus strand of NZ_JBSSGG010000001.1, from coordinate 5,863,770 downwards.
CCAGCTCGACGAAAACCCAGACATGCTTGTAGGCCTTAAAGTGCTCCGGCAGTTCCTTCTTGGCTGCTGCCCGGCCGGCCGCCGCAGGCACAGCCGTTTTGGTGACATTGCTCATGCTTTAAAGTCCCCTCAAGAATACGCGCGCCCGCGCCACAGGTTTGTATCTAGATTCAGTTGACTGAGGATCAGTTCTGATCAGCAGATGGCCGGCTGCTCGGCTGCCCGGCCCGCTTAGTGCAAACCGACCAGGCAGTAAAACTCGTCATCGACGTAGACGCTCCGGGCGGGCCAGAGCCAGAGATGTCCTCGACGGTAGTGCCTCGCGCGCTCGGTTCGACAAGCGCCACGGTGCCCGCGACGCCGCTACGGCATCTGTGCCCGGAAGAGTTGTTGCGTCCGCCTGCTCTGCAGTATCGGCGCCTCGCTTTCGGCCCAGCGCTCTGCACCGGGTGCGCCCACCAAAGCGATCGGATCTGCGCACCTGTCATGCACTGCGTGGTCAGCCTCCAGCCCCGGCACCTTGCATCGGCCGAGCTTGGCGCCTCCGCCGGACGCATGTTGCTATCCGCATTGCGACGAATGCCACTTTGCGCGCATCCGCGGACTCGCTCGACGCTGACGACTATGTACATGCCCTCTCCAGATGTTGCGCAACGGACGACTTAGCCACTGACCACCATCTCACGGTCGGTGTCGGCCTCGTTCGCATCAAAGGCCATATCGAACGGACCGGGCGCGAGCGTGAGCCGCGAGATCATGCCGCATCGCTCGGCAGGCGGTAGAAGCAGCGTCATAGGTGTTCCTTTTTCATCTCGGACGACCGCCATCTGTCAGCATCGATGACGGGATAGGCACGACGACAGCAAGTGTCGTACCACTTGCAAGAACCATCAAAAGTCAGGCGGAAGCAATGATTTGACAGAAACTTAAATGCTCGCTCAGGGCATTGGACACGATCAGTCCGGACATGGGTCGGGAATGCGACAGCGTCGCTCGGGTCATGGCTGGCGGAGAGATGATCCGGATGAAGGAGCTTTCAGACCGCACGGCAATCGTTAGAGAACACCTCATTACGGCGGAGCGCGAAGTCACTTCAGCTCGCTCAACGGAACAAAAGCTGTCGGTTTGCCTGGGCCTGCAACCGCGTCCTTCAAAACCTTGAATACTCGTTGATCAATCGGCGGCGATGCCACGAAATCAGCATAAGCCTGCTCCAGCATCGCTTTGCACCGAGCTCTGATTTCCGGCTCTGTGGCGCCAGAGAATTGCTCTTTGGCGAAATATTGTCCCATGCGCTTTAGGATGTGAAGGCGCGCGACATTTACAATCTTCGGATCATAATCGACGCCAAGCAGCGAAAAGAACTCCTCTGCCGACGAGGCGTTGCTAAGCCGGTCCAGGATAGGGGCTGCCGGGGATGAGTTGATCATCGAAAGGTCTCCTTTGGATCAGCTCTCGGACGCCAAATAAGATACTCTTAGCGCCTGATGATATTGCCGCGGTTCTACCTCGCACAGCGGGTGCGCATCGCCAACGCCCGCCCCTGGAACGCCGAGGCGCTCAACTTCGCTCTCCAGATCTGCAGGTTCGGCTGGCGCCGACGTCAGCCCGGATGAGGAAGGAGCATGAACGGCCAAACCGCAATCGGTGCTGATGCTCGTCGGACCGGTGGTCGGGCGGGACAGCAGCCTCAAGAGAAGACGTCGCTTGGCAGTCCGCGGACCGCTCGCTGCTGGATTGCAGATCACAGCATGTATGCTGGAATGGTCCGCAATAACTGGAGCGGAGATTTGCGGCCGGCGAATCGGCCTGAGGAAGAGGGGTATTTTTGCGCCGGTCAGTGGCATCGGATAGCCTCCTTGCGACACACTTGGTCTCTCGAATAGTCGGCGCAAACGTTGCTAAGCACGGCTCTTCACCCGCTTTGGCTGGCTGGGCATCCGCACACGTCGCGCCAGATCGCCGCCACCGTTTTGCGCTCGACTGGCAGCTTGTGCTCGATCGCATGCTTGCGAACTTGCGACAGGATCTGTCTGGCTTGATCGGCGCTGGCGGCCAGCTTGAGTTCATCGAGCAACGCCGTAATCGCCGCAAGTCCGGAATGCTTGCCGATCACAAAGCGGTTGCGGCGGCCAAGCAAAGCCGGATCAAGCGACTGATAGGTGCGCTGATCCTTCAAAAGGCCATCGACATGAATGCCGGATTCGTGCGTAAATACGTACTCTCCAACGATGGCCTTATTCAGAGGAATGGCACGCGCGGCTGCCGCAGCCACCAGTGCGGCGACGTTCTCGAGCTCCGGAAATATGATGCCGGTCTCGCGCCCGTAGAGCTGCTTGAGTGCGACCGCGACTTCCTCGAGCGGCGCATTTCCGGCCCGCTCGCCTAACCCGATGACGGTCACCGAAGCGTGGCTCGCGCCAGCTTTGATGGCTGAGAGTGTATTGGCGGTTGCGAGTCCGAGATCGTCGTGGCCGTGAAATTCCAGTTCCAAGTCGGTGGTCACACGCAGTTTCCTGACCAGCGCGTAGGTTGCGTCGGGATCGAGCACACTGAGCGTATCTGCAACACGAAAACGACACGCGCCCGCGGCTTTTGCGACTGCAATCAGCCGGATCAGAAACTCGACGTTGGCGCGCGAAGCGTCCTCGCCACCAACAGAAACTTGAAGCCCCTTCTGACGAGCATAGCCGACCAGTTGCCTCACCTGTTCCAGTGCCAGGCTGCGATGACCACCGAGCTTGGCTGCGATCTGCACATCGGAAGTCGGGATCGACATGTTGATCATGGACACCCGGGCTTCAATCGCCGCATCGACGTCCGCTTTCCTCATCCGGCACCAGCCTATCGTCGTCAGCGGAAGATCTGCTTCGACAATGGCGCGGATTGCTGTGATTTCCTCATTGCCCATCGCGGGCGTTCCCGCCTCGATCTCCGTGACCCCGGCCCGCGCAAGCGCCCGCGCGATCGCCAGCTTTTCCTTCGTGGTGAACGCAACACCGGGCGCCTGCTCCCCGTCCCTTAGCGTCGTATCGTTAAGCACGGTCGGCTTCGCGCGTTCTTGATCGAACCATGAGGGTTCTTCGCTAGAGGCGATCACGCAGGCTGACCCCTTATCCTTGACCACATCCCCTTCAGCAACCCGCACGCCACTGCGCTATCCCTGCCAACGGATTGAAAATCTACGCTTCCTTCCTTAACCTCCTCCCGCCAATGGATTGTCGCAAACGCGACTGGCTCATGAAACGGGCGCTTTTGCCACTCCCAGGTCGAGTTCGAAAGCCAAGGCGATTGCAGCGCGCCGCGATGTTGCCGATTGGTCCCGGAGCAATTCAGGCCGGCATGTCTTGGATCCATGGTCACTTGCTCGCATTAAAGCGGCGTTTATCCGCACGATGACATGCTGCGGGGATCGCCAGATCCTGGAAGCGTTGTCGCGCTGCAACGCACGAGAACATTTGTGGCAAGTCAGATGGGCCAATCAGCGGTGACCTGCTGGCGAGCCGCCTCCAGCAACTGGTCGCGCCGGCGCTCGGCCATCCGGCTCTCACCGCTTTCTTCGCCGAAACAAAGATTGAAGTCGTTACATTGCGTGCACACTGGTGTTGTGCACGTCGCGAGGCCTTCATCCTCGCAAAGCATGCGATAGAAGAAACGCTTCCAACGCATATTGTTGACATTGCGCGCGGCGAGCGGCGCGTAGTGACGGCTGAGCAGCCGAGAGAGCTCGCCACGATTGCGCAATCCGAGATCTTCCCATAGATGGTCTGGTTCGATGGCTCGTCGGGCGATCATGGCAGCCAGCCAGCGGCCGAGATCTCCTTCCGTCGAGCGGTGCTTCAGCAGAAGATCGCGCACCATTGCGATTTCGTCGTTCTCGTTGCATTTGTACCTTAGGAGCTCATCTGGAAGGTCGACCTCAAGTGAGGGAAAGTACTGCGCGAGCAAAGCCGCGAGTTCATCGCCCGATAGGCCAGTCTTCTCCGGAAGAGCGCCGCCATCCATCGTGGCAGCCGCCAGAATAGATGCCAAAGCGTGGCGGTCGAAATGACTGTCACTGGCAATGTCGGCATCCGCAGGAAGTACGCCGGTGAGGAGGCGGTAGGCTACAATTCCGTTGGAACTGCTCGCATCAGGCTCACAAGCAGCCATAAGCGGAAGGAAGTGCACTTCGGACATGATTTTGTGGGTCTCTATAGCGGCCAGGTTTGCCTCGCCGCGTCCTGGTCCCGGCCGGGAGCGCTGATCAGAATGCCGGCCTCCCCGGATGGGGGGTGAGGGAGGCCGGCATCCGTCGCGCGCCTTCACAAGGCCGCGACTCACGACCTTTACGAGGCCGCGAGTTCGGCGGCAGTTTTGCCGATGATGGATTCGTCGACCGGCTTCATAATGCCATGCTCCATCAGCATGTCCTCGAGCTCGTCCATGGAGATCGGTGTCGGAATGATACCCTTGCCACCATTGTTGTGAACCTTGGCAGCGAGATTGCGATAGTGATCGGCCTGCTTCGAATCCGGCGCATACTCGAGCACCGTCATGCGGCGGAGTTCGGCATGCTGGACCACGTTGTCGCGCGGCACGAAGTAGATCAGCTGAGTGCCTAGCTTCTTGGCCAGCGCCTCCGCCAGTTCCAACTCCTTGTCCGTCTGTCGTTCATTGCAGACCAGGCCGCCCAGCCGCACACCGCCCGAGTTGGCGTATTTCAGGATACCCTTCGAAATGTTGTTGGCGGCATACATGGCCATCATTTCACCGGACATCACGATGTAGATCTCCTGCGCCTTGTTTTCACGGATTGGCATCGCAAAGCCTCCGCAAACGACGTCGCCGAGCACGTCATAGGATACGTAATCAATGTTCTCATAGGCGCCGTTCTCCTCGAGGAAGTTGATCGAAGTGATAACGCCACGACCGGCGCAGCCGACGCCCGGCTCAGGACCACCGGACTCCACGCATCGGATGTCCTTGTAGCCGACCTTCATCACGTCCTCGAGTTCAAGATCCTCCACGCTGCCGGCGCTCGCCGCCAAGCTCAGAATCGTGTCCTGCGCCTTGGCGTGCAAGATCAAGCGGGTCGAGTCCGCTTTAGGATCGCACCCGACAATCAGGATTTTCTGACCCATCTCGGCCAGCGCCGCCAACGTGTTCTGGGAAGTCGTCGACTTGCCGATGCCACCTTTTCCGTAGAACGCGATTTGCCTTAGTGAAGACATGTTGCTCTCCATCAACCGATTTGCCAAAAGTTGCGCGCTTCTGACGCGCGAGCTTGTTTCTCTCTCTCAGAAACGGGGCACACGGGTTCAAGGGAAGGAGCACATCGCTCGTCTTACGCGTCGGCGTGCACTCAGCCCTCACTCAGTGTTGCTGCCCGATATTAGCAACCGCCGTGCCAACGCTCGTAAGCGCTGCCCAAGTCTTTGATTACATTTAAAAAGCCACCTGCCCGCAAGAGCGCCTGGCTGTTTTGGAACCTATCGGTCAGCGCGGCTGTCGGAAAGCGAACAAGAGCGGCAACCGCTGACACGAAGCCCATTTGCATCGGCTGTCCCATATCTTCAGCCACGGAATGGGACTTGCTACTCCACTCGTGAACCGGCTTTCTGGGACTTGAGCGGTGCGACAATGTCGGTTGCGATCCAGACTGACCGGACAGCGGATGCCAGCGGCGCTTGCCAACTGACATTGAAGATAATCGGCAAGACCATCGAATGGGCGTCGAACGCAGCAGCGACATGGCCATCGTTCAGCTCAGCGCTGCCAACATAGGTATGACATGGCGACAATCACCTTTTATCGAAAGCCCGGCTGCGCGACCAATGCGCGTCAGATTCAAGCGTTCAACGCTGCCGGTCACGACATCATAGCCAAAGATATTTTGATGGAGCCATGGGCTTCGCAAGAACTGCGCCGCTTCTTCGGCAATACCCCGGTTGCCTCCTGGTTCAATCAAGCGGCCCCCCGTATCAAATCAGGCGAAGTCAATCCCGCCATGATTGACGCCCAGCGCGCACTGGCGTTGATGTTAGACGATCCGCTCCTGATACGCAGACCTCTGATCGACGTCGATGGATCACGATGCGCCGGATTCGATCATGAGCTTGTGCTGTCGCTGCTTGGCCGCAAGACCCCAGATGATCTCGAGGGATGTGTGCATGACGCAAACGAGGACGCGCTGTCCGCAAACGTGAGGCTCGGACAGAAGGCTTTGATGCGAAGAAACACATTTTTTGCGTCCGGCTTGGTTCGTGACCTCCGACTCGGACCCTCGCTGAGAAGGCCAAGCTGGCTGTTCCGTAACACGGATCTGCCGATATTGCGCCTCGGGTGAATGCTGCCTCTACCGGCCCTGCAATGTGCGAGGTTGCTGCATTGTCACTTTGATTTTGCATGGCCCAACGGGCATGGATTGGACCGGGGCATCAAGCCAACAAACACTCTCCTGAAGAGATTGGACTCAGCACGGACTATGAATCGAACAGCTATCAAGCCAGGACAACGACGCTTTTAGCCGTGCTTCTTATGCAACTCAGCCGCATAATTCCGGTGAGCGCGCCACTATTTTGATCCGCATCAAATCCTCCGCCGCTTGTCATGTGTGACAGAGATCTCGCGCGCCTTATCGCGCGACTTTTGGAATGGAGAATTCGATGAGAACAAGAACAATTCTGACGACGACGTCGCTCCTCACGCTCGCGATCTCGCTGGCCAGCATCTCGGCACAGGCTGCAGATCTCGGTCCGGCGCCGGTTTATTACAAAGCCCCCCCGATCGAACCGTTCAATCCATGGATGATCCGCCTGCGAGTGCTCGGCGTTTTGCCGGATACCGCAGGCAGTTCAGTCCACGTCTCCGGGGTACCTTCGCTGTCTTCTCCCAACTCCGGTCTGTTGATCAGCGATCAAGCCATACCGGAGCTCGACATCACCTATTTCTTTACGAAGAACATCGCGGCCGAACTCATTCTCGGCGTGACCCGCCATCACATCAGCGGCACTGGCGCGCTTAATGGACTCGATATCGGCAAAGCCTGGCTATTGCCGCCGACGCTGACCCTGCAATATCACTTCAACGATTTCGGCCCACTGAAGCCTTATATCGGCGCAGGCATCAACTACACTGCATTCTTCAATCAGTCGGCGGCCAATACGTCGCTCGCCGGCCTTACCGTGACGGATCTGCACATCAGCAACCAGTTCGGCGCGGCGGTCCAATTTGGCTTCGATTACATGCTTGACAGTCATTGGGGCCTCAACTTCGACGTGAAGAAGCTGTGGCTGCGGCCAGACTATTCTGCGACCGTAAACAATGCGATTCCCGTCTCCGGGCGCGCCAATATCGACCCATGGCTCATCAGCGGCGGCATCGCTTACAAGTTCTGACGTCAGAACAGGATCCAGAGAGAAGAGACAAGGTTGATCAAATCCGGACGCGGCGAGCCACCGAGCGCGTCCTTCAACCGCACCGCAGTTCATCCGCGAGCGAGATGGCGTGTCAATGACGCGTCGTCTCGCGAAGATCGTGAGCGCCATCCGCGCCTTGCGCTTGCGGCGTGCTGCGTAGGGGACAGTATTAAGTGACGCGAACAGATTGATCGAACAGCCATCGAACGAAACACGTTCTTGCTTTGTCAGCCGTTGCGACCGTGCCAGTTGCCGATCGGGTCTGAAAATTCAAGGCGCCGCGCTGCGCCGTGACAATGATAGTCTGACAAGGGAGTTGACGCTCAAGGTTCAGGGCCCGGGCACGAGCAGCGCTCTAATCTGGGCCCGTCTCACCGAACATCTCAAGGAGCGCCATAACGACAAGCTCCATGACGCGCTGTTCGAACGTCCTGACCCCTGAGGGCCACCCGGTCACCCTGAGCCGACCGACGTACCGAGGGAACAGCTCATCGACGGAGAAGCTGTCCATGCTTGATTGCCCGGCCAAGCGGCGCGAAACAAGGCGTTTAGCTGCGCTTTAGCACCATCACGAGGCGGTCGACACGTTTACCCTGCTTGAGATGGGATTCCAGGATTTCGTCGACGTCTTCCGGCGTAGTCGCGCGGTACCAGATTCCGTCAGGATAGACGACCATCAAGGGACCGGAGTTACAATAGCCGAGGCAGCCAGCCATCGTGAAACCGATATCGTTAAGGCCTTGCGCTTCGATCGCCTTGCCCATTCGATCCCACAATGCTTGCGCGCCAGAGGCGCCGCAACTGCCGTGCGGATGAGTGGGCGGACGCTGCGTGTTGCAGGCAAAGACATGATGCCTATAAATTTGGGGGAGCTCGAATTCGGTTTCTGAGTCCATGCGCTTATCCTGTGATCAATGCGAGCGATCCGAAAGAGACATGGCCCGGGCTCGCATCGCCCTCACAGGGTCTCTTGCTGTCGAACGCCGCATCGATAGATTGATGCTACTGATTGCGATGCGCGCCTGCGAACGCAGGCGAAATGAGCGAACGCAACACTAATTGTAAACGCTGAAGATCAGCCACAGATCACTCACGTCTGGCACAAGCTTCCTGATTCGTTTCAACGTCTTCTCCTACCATCGCAATCTCTTCGCTCCTACATTGCTCAACCATCCGATTGCTGCAAAGCAAGTTCCACACCAAATGCAGAATCCTCGCGTTTTTACGACTAACTCTTGTTCTGCCGAGGCGCTCCTCATCGTTGATGCTGGAGTTCCGACAATGTCGTTTTTCTTCTGTTCTGGACAGGACAATCGTTGGCTTCGCGTTTGACGCCCCCCCATTCTGCTCCAGCCGTTCGCACGCATGATGTGCGCTCCGCTGTTTCCGATCTATTGTTTACCTCAACAGGATAGCGCCTGGCGCAAACGCCCCGACAGTCAGAGTGAACGCGGACCCGCGTTCAAGGCTATAGGTTAAGCTGCCCGGAGATCGTGTCCCGTTGCGTGGTGTAGCTGGCGGCGGGAGACCGCGTTCACCGGCAAGAGCCGGGCAGGTCAGCTGGCGATCGCCGGAAGGCTGACAGTGGGATCATCGCTCAACGGCGCGATGGTTTCCAGCGTCATATAGCGAGCGCGCTGGACGGCCCATTCATCATTTTGCTCGAGCAGGATCGCGCCGATGAGGCGGACGATGGCGTCTTCATTGGGGAAGATGCCGACGACCTCGGTGCGGCGCTTGATCTCGCCGTTGAGGCGCTCGATCGGGTTGGTCGAGTGCAGCTTGGTCCGGTGTTGCGGCGGGAACGCCATATAAGCGAGCACATCGGTCTCGGCCTCGTCGAGGAAGCCGGCAAGCTTGGGCAGCTTGGGACGAAGCTGGTCGGCGACCTTCCGCCACTGTGCTTGTGCGGCCTCGGCATCGTCCTGGGCGAACGCCGTGGCAATGAAGGCGGAGACGACGCGGCGGCCGCTCTTGCCGGCATGGGCCAATGCATTGCGCATGAAGTGCACGCGGCAGCGTTGCCAGCTGGCATTGAGCACCTTGGCGACGGTGGCCTTGATGCCCTCATGGGCGTCGGAGACGACCAACTTGACGCCACGCAAGCCCCGGCGAGCGAGCTTGCGCAGGAACGCCGTCCAGAACGTCTCGGCCTCGGAAGGGCCAATATCCATGCCGAGAACTTCGCGCCGGCCGTCGCTGTTGACGCCAACAGCGACGATCACTGCGACCGACACGATGCGCCCCTGCTGGCGCACCTTCACGTAGGTGGCGTCGATCCACAGATATGGCCAGTCGCCCTCGATCGGCCGGGCGAGGAACGCCTTCACCTTGTCGTCGATCTCCGCGCAGAGCCGGCTCACCTGGCTCTTGGAGATGCCGCTCATCCCCATCGCCTGGACCAGATCGTCGACCGAGCGGGTCGAGACGCCCTGCACATAGGCTTCCTGAACTACGGCGGTGAGCGCCTTCTCGGCCATCCGGCGCGGCTCCAGGAAACCCGGGAAGTAGGAGCCCTTGCGCAGCTTGGGGATGCGAAGCTCGACCGTGCCGGCCCGGGTCTCCCAGGTCCGGTCGCGGTAGCCGTTGCGCTGGGCCAGCCGTTCGGGGTTCTTCTCGCCGTAGGCTGCACCGGTTTGGCCTTCGACTTCCAGCTCCATCAGCCGCTGGGCAGCAAAGCCGATCATCTCGCGCAACAGATCGGCATCAGGGGTCTTCTCCACGAGCGTGCGCAGGTTCATCATGTCGTCGGTCATCGGTGGTTCCTCGGTTGCGTTGGCGTGTCGCAACCCGATCCTACCGGAGAACCGCCGGTGACCACCGCAAAGCCGCCCGCCCGCTACGGCGCTAGTTGAGGCGCGCGTCCGGGCGGCTTTGCTCTACCGAGCTACACCACCACCGGGGACACGACCTGCCCGGACTTGATCGGCCGTCACGAAACCGGCAACACAGCGGTCCTGGATCGCGCCCACAAGCCCTCCACGATACCGTCAAGGCGCACTTGCCGCCTCAATGCCGAACAGCGAACGCGTGTTCATTCATGCATGCGTCCGTAAACCGGCGGCCCCCGAAGATCGCGGCGCCACTCGCTGAGAGGTCACATTGAGGCGTTTGGCATCGCAATTGCAGCGCAGAAAATAAGCCAGCCGTCGCTGACGGCCAAAAGCTTCTGACACAGGATCGTCATTCTTCCTCCCAAACGATCCTGTCAGTCTGGGTCTCCCCATTCTCGCAGCCCAGACGGTGTCCTCGGCGGACTTCCAGCCGCCGAGGACATTTCTTGAACATGTTCTATCGACCGGCAGCAAGAAGCACGTCCCGCCTGAGAGATCCATTTGGCGAGTTGATGTAAGAGCAACCTTTTGTTGGTACGGCAGAGCCCGCTGGCGCCCGGCAGCAAGGCGTTGGACTGCCGTTTGCTCTGACACGCTAAGAGAGCATAATACCCATCTGCACCAACGCTTAGGAGCGACGATTTCGTCCTCCGATAAAATCCCTCAGCCAACTTGAACAACAGCCAAACGATACGCCGTCAATCCGGATGGATCGTGATATCCATTGTTTCTTCGCTGTCCTCGAAGCGCTCGGAAGCCCGATCTTCCTCCAGTAGCTCGACGCCGCATAGGCAAACGTCACCTTCGATCACGGCGAGCGCTACCGGCTCAAGCGCTTGTCCATTGCAGGGACCATCGATGCACATTCCGGTCTTGATCTCGAACCTTGCACCATGCCGGCCGCATCTGAGAAAGGAATGGTCTGCCGAGAAAAACTCGCCGGAGCCGATGTTCAGCCAGACGCCGTCATGCGGACAACGGTTCACATAGCCAAAATAGTCGTCGCCGAAGGTGCGCACCACAATAATGGAAAACAACCGGCTCTCGCCGCTATCATCGATACGCGACAGGCTAAAGCCCCTGGCGCCACTCCGCTCGATGGCATCGGCCGGACAGACGGTAAAAACCTCGATCTGATCGCCCATTGGGTTCCCGATCATCGCTTGGCTCATCCCGGCCTCGCAGTTTCCTGCTTGAAGGCTTCGACCGTAGTACGGCTCAATCGGAAGATGCCACGGCCACGAGCGAGCGGTCGATATGCCGAGCTAGCGCGGGCGTTGAGAACTTCAAACCATTGGTTCGGCGTGAGCTTTGCCGGGCGCTCGCTGATCTGGACCACCCTTCCATTCGGAGCGAAGCGGACGTGAATGATGACTTCTTGTACGTTCATAGTAATCTCTGTTTGACTAACTTGAGACACAGCGTGCTCGGATTCGAGCATCTTGGCGCGTAGGCCTTAAACCACGGCGTGGGCACGACACTTTGCGACGATCGAGCAGGCTTTCTGCGAGGAGCATTTTCCCGCAGCTTCCCGAACAGTACATGATGCAGCGGCATGCGACGTGTTCCGCATTTATGCGGATATCTATCCGCCCGCGGGGCATCGCATGACATGCGCTCGATTGATTTCTCATCTCGCGCACGCCCAGAGCTACGATTGTGCTCAATCAATCCTCCTTTCATGTGGTGCACAAAGATCATCTTAGTAGATCGCCGCACCTGCGCCCACGTTGATCGAGGCATCTTTCATGGTCTCCACGATAAACGCGATCTGCTTGTTCGTGAGATGGGTGTGAAACGGCAGCGCTAAAGCACGATCGGCGACCTTTTCGGTAACCAGGAAATCGCCACGGCGATAGCCGAGGTCAAAATAGTGGCGTTGCAAATGCAACGGCTGGCTGTAGGCAGCGGACTGAATCTGGGCGGCGCGCAGATCATCGATGATGGCGTCCCGACCGGATCGCGTGAAGCGTGTCCCCAATTGAACGAGATAAAGCATCCAGTTCACATCCGTCACATCGGGAGCGACATAAGGCGGCTTGATGCCTTCAAATGACTGGATATGCGCGTTATAGAGCTGCTCGATGAGCCGACGCCGCTCCAGGATTTCATTGAGACGCGTCAGCTGCGCCAGCCCCAAGGCAGCCGTGAGATCGCTGATGCCAGCCTGGTAAGGTGCTGTGCTCGCGACGACGACTGAGAATCGCTCGTCCAGGCGGTGGGCGCGATGGCGGCGCAACCCAAGCGCAATATCGATGTCATCCGTCACCACCATTGCGCCTTCACCGCAGCTTAGGGCTACCGGCTGGGCAAAGTCGAACACGGCCAGGTCGCCAAATCGGCCGACGAGCTCCCCCTTGTAGCTCGACCCGATCGCCTCGGTAGAATCCTCCAAGAGCAGCAGCCGGTGGCGCTGTGCGACCGTCCGCAGTTCTGCCCATGGCGCAGGATGACCGTTGGGATTGCCGGCGACAATCGCCCGCGTGCAGGCCGTAATGCTCTCTTCGACCTTCGCTGGAACCAATGTTCCCGACCAATAGTCGACGTCGGCAAATACCACCCGTGCGCCTGCGAGACTGATGGCATGCGCTGTTTCGCGAAAAGCGTAGGGCGAGGCGATGACCTCATGTCCTGCTCCGATCCCGAGCACCCTGAGTGCAAGCAGGAGCCCAATCGTACCACTCGAAACCGCAACGGCATGTTTGCGGCCCAGATAGACCGCGAAAGCCTGCTCGAACGCCTCAGTGATCCGCCCGCTGGAAATCTGCGACGAACATAGCAGGGTTTCAACTGCAGAGAGCTCAGCGACGGTAATATCCGGGTCCGACAGTGGGATAAAGGATGCATTATTCTCCACATTGTGCGGGCCATCGCACGGATGCTCTGCGAGCTCAGTGCCGCTCACTGCGCAGCGCTCCTTTTGGCCAATATGATGCCAGTCGCCCGTGCCGGATCGGCCGTAATCTGCACGCAGTGATCCGATCCATCGATCAGATGGAGATCGAAACGCACAAACTGCCGGAATGGCTGCTCCGGCATATCCGACGCATCACAGCGCACACAAGCAAGCTGCGGAAAGCGGCGCCGCAGCTCGACAAACAGCCCCTCCTCGGCCCTGTCGGCCGCAAGCAGCTGCTCGATTTCAATCAATTCCTGCCCAGTGAGCGTCATCGTGGCTCCTCTGTGACCCCTCAAAAGCCGCCCCTCATTGCCAGAACAGACGCTCCGGATCCGCGTTCAATTCGTCGATCGCTGAAGTCAGGCGGTGATACAGGCTGTAAAATTCCCAGATTCCTTGGGCGTGGTTCTTGCAAAACACCTTCCAAATTCCGCTCACGCGATCAAAAAGAATCAGCGCGACGTCGATTAGCGCGCCGTCCTTGTCAATATTGCGCGAGCAACAGGGGCTCTCGACGAGGTAGCCGCCTTTCACCGGTGTCACCTTCGGCGAGACGTAGAGATAGCGCGTACGGGAGCTCAAGCTGCGCTCGATCCGCTTGCGATCAAGCTCGTTGGGGTGCGCCACCAGCCCGGTCTTGACCTTCCTCATCAGCCCGGCATTCATCGCGAAAGCCTCCCTTCAAAGACCTGTGATTTCTTCTTCAAGACAGCCGATGAGCAACCGTTCTCCAAAATCGACAGTATAGATCGGAACGTTCGCATCGGTATGGATGGCAACCCTGATGATCTCTCCGGCCACTCCGGCGCCGAGCAAGACGCCGTCAGGCGCCGCATTGGGAAAAGAGCCGTCGTTGATGATATCGACTGTGGTTTTAACCCGCTGGCCCCGCCGATATTTCAGAAAGCCGGGTTCACTCACGACACGGCCTCCTCCGGCAATGGCAGATCATCGATCTCCTCGCAGGCATCCACCGGCACGAGTTCCTTGCGCTTCATGCCAACGCGGTAGCCGCTTTCCAGAAACTCGACACTATATATGTAGAACTGCTGCAGGAATGTCCCGATCGAGATGACGTAACCGACCTCTCCTTTCTTGACCAAAATGTCGCCAATCTCCTTGCCACGAAAGGTGCCATCATTCCGGATGGTGCGATTGGCTCGTACCTTTTGGCTAAAACTGAAGACAGGCGGCTCGTCGAGCTCGACGACGTCGCTGTCGCGAACAATACCGCTCATGTAGCGCTCCTCATGCATCGTTGCTGGTAGACATCAGGGGTGCTGCCGGTCCGACCAGGAGCCATCCTCCACAATTGTGCTCATCCCTCGCCGCACTCAGCCGATTCGCTCTCCGCAATGCGGTTCGCCAGTTCGTGTCGACGTGCTGACCAGGATGTCGCTGTAGGGCAGTTCGTGCTCCGCGTGACAGCCGTTCTGCGGTATCTAGCCGCGCTCTAGCGTATTGGCCCGTAGCTACACCAAGTAGCCCCGCAACGGCAGCGCGACGCGGTACGATGTGGCGGAACTGGACGTCCTCAGCGCAGATCGATTGATTGCGGAGCTGCGGGGCCAAGTGGCACGCGAGGACGTCGCCAGCTCCTTGTCGGTCAGCATCGGCATCATTTCCCCGTACGAAACGATGTTGCGGCTGGGGAGACGAGGCTTCTATGGCCATCAAGCATCGACGATAAGACGACGGCATTAGCCTGCGTGGACACGATCGCTCAGACCTCGACCTCTGCGCGCCATGTGCCGCCATTGCTGAGCGCGGGATTCCGCCGGGAGACGTGCCGGAGACGTAGCCGGCACAATCATTTGTGCAAATAGCCGAACGCCGGCAGTCGCAGCCCCTCTTGCGCGACGGACGAGCGCAGGCCCTGTAATTGGAGTGATGCCCCAGGGCGGTGTTGCCAATGTGGTCGATCTTCGGATTGGCTCCTCCGCTCCAGGACGTCCGCGAACGATTCGGTACCGATGGTGTCAGACGGTTCGAGTTCGAGCAGCTTGGTCGCGGCCTCGTCCCTTCTTCCCGATTGCCTGCCCATATCGGCAGGCCGGCGAGGTCCTTCAACACGGCGGGATGCAACCGCGGCATGATGATATCGGCGTGATCAAGTGCAGCATCAGTCGCGTTAACCATCCGCCAGTCTTGGCCCGGGACTTCGCCGAACAAAGTGCGCGCGATCAGCGTTCCCTGACCGGCAAATGGCAACCTGGCTGCGGCCTCGAAGGTCATCGGCAGCTTCGTTCGCCCGGCGCATTCCGCGATGTTGCGGCTCGGTAAGGCTGATCCCGCCGCGCATGCGCCGATCAGCGTGATCTCGTCAGTCACATCAACGATAGTGGCGCGGCCCAGAAGCCTACGCTCGGAGCTGAGAGGCGTTTTTGGCCTGCCGCGCCAAATGAAATGCCTGCCAACGCTCCGCTGCCGGCGAGCAGCAGCACGATCGCAGGGACATCCGGAGCAGCCGCCTTCGCGACGGGAGACGCGAAGGTCGAGACCTGCGGTGTCGACAACGCGCCGCACGAAGTTTGCAAATTTTTCAGCCGCAGCTCTTGGCATGCCGTTCATGGAAGCTCGCGTCCTAAGCTGGCGCCTGATAGCGGGGTAAGGACGTGTCAATTACGCAGGTGTTGTCGACCGGACAAGCCGCGGCGCATTGCGGCTCGTCGAAATGGCCAACACATTCGGTGCATTTCGTCGCTTCGATGACAAAGCTTCCTCCCTTTTCCGAGATGGCAACGTTCGGGCATAAGGGTTCGCAAGCTGAGCAGCTGGTACACTGAGAGGCGATGATCTTGAATGGCATATACCCCCCTTACGCCGCGGAGATCAGAGCTCCCTGGCGGATCGCGGCGTCGCCGCGCTCCTCGTGCTGGACATCGCCGCTCTTTACCTTGTCGAGATAGGACCTGAACCAGGCGATCGTCGACTTCTCGATGAACTCATGCGCGTATTGATCGACTGGCTCGATCCCGGCCTTGATCAGGTTGCTTTTTGGGCAGCCACCGATCTTGGCCACGAACACCGCATGGCAGTCATGGATGCCACGAATGATGGTCGAAAGCCTGTCCTCCTCGCCATAACCGTCCTGGCAGTAGACGTCGACGCGACGGTGACCGATGAATTTGGCGCCGGATGTAGAAAGTTCATATACTTGGAATTCCTTTGTATGCCCAAAGTGCTCGTTGATGAGTCCCGCACCCTTGGTTGCGACCGCCACCAGAACCGTGATCGCGCTCGTCTCGCCGGCGAACTGTGAAAGCTCTTGTTGGTGGGCCACGACGCTGGCGGCCCGCTCGTCCTCCACCCTGTCTTGATAAGCCTTCCGCGTCCCAAGGTCGTATTTGACGTCCATTTTCATGATCTGATCGGCACTGAACTCTGCGCTGCGATCCTCTCCGATCAGTCCGACAGCATCAGCGCGGCACTGGCGACAATGCCGCATCATGTTCATCTTCCCTTCACAAGCATCCTGCAGCGTCTTCAATTCCTGCGCCGTCGGCCCCCGCTGACCGTTTAGGCCAAACACCGTGCCGTACTCAGGCGCGGAGATCAGCGGCATGATATTGTGAAGGAAGGCACCGCGCGCCTTCACCGCCTTGTTGACCTCGACCAGGTGCTGATCGTTGATGTGGGGGATCATCACCGAGTTCACCTTGCACAGGATCCCACGTTCGCTAAGCATCTCCAGTCCTTGCAGCTGACGGTCGGTGAGTATCCTCGCCGCGTCGATGCCGGTGTAGCGTTTATGGTTGAAGAAGATCCAGGGATAGATCTTGGCGCCGATTTCGGGATCGATCGTGTTGATAGTGATGGTGACGTGGTCGATTCTGGACCTGACGATCGTGTCAATATGGTCCGGCAGAGCCAGTCCGTTGGTCGATAGACACAGCTTGATGTCGGGCGCCGCCTTGGCGACCAGTTCGAATGTCTTGAACGTCTTTTCTGGATTGGCGAGAGCATCGCCGGGACCAGCGATTCCGAGCACGGTCATCTGCGGAATGGCGGTCGCGACCACGAGCACTTTTCTCACCGCCTGCTCGGGGGTAAGCTTTTCGCTCACTACGCCCGGGCGAGATTCATTGGCGCAGTCATATTTGCGATTGCAGTAATTGCACTGGATGTTACAGGCTGGCGCGACCGCCACATGCATGCGGGCGTAATGATGATGCGCTTCTTCGCTGTAGCAGGGATGGTTCTTCACCTTTTCCCAGATTTCGCTCGGCAGATCGCCTTGGCTTGTCTGTGACCCGCAGCCTGCCTGGGCGGTCTTGGCTGCGGTGCGACAGCCCTTATGCTCGGCGGCAGACTGCATCATCGTGCCGTTATCCAGCGCAGCTTTGGCGTATCCTCCGCTCCCCACGATCGCATTCATTCTCTTTCTTCCCCGCAGGCACATTGGCTTCCCAGGACCATCCGTGAGCGAGCCTCAAGACGAGGCGTAGCAACTCACATGCCACGGCGCAGAAGACGATATTTGGTCAGCATGTCATAGCGTTATCGGGCCACGACCGACGTTGAGACATGTAAGAGCGGCAATGATACGCTTGTTAAGAATGCGACAGATACGTCCTCATCCTCACTCAGAACTCTGCTGGCTGGCGCATCAATGATGGTGCCAAAGCGCGCGCAACACCCGGCTTCATCCGAGCGGGCGTTTCGTCCATCGCGCCATCTCACAACTGGCGATACCAGTTGGGCATCGAGCTTCACACATCTAACGGGTGAGCAGTATCTCAACCGCGCAAGGGAGCCGAATCGCAAGCGGCGACAGACCTTGTTCGAGTAGAAAAAGGAACTCGTTGCGCGACAGCGTATCCGGATCGACGATCGCATAGCGGGGGCCACCCGAGCGCTTGATAATCTGCCGCGCATAGCTGCGCAACAGCTGGTCGTTAAAGCGACAGCCGATGAAGAGAAAGGTCCGTCCGCTCCGCCTTTCCTTGATGATGTCCGGAATTGGCGTCTGAATGTCGATCTCGGTCAAGGCCTCGACATAGTCAGCATCGGAGATCAGGAAGTTGTTGGCCGGGTGCACGCTGCCATGCGGCTTATAGAGCACCGTCGCCCAGCTGCCGGCCATGGCACTGTCGACCTCTTGGCCACAGGAATCATAGAAGCGATACCAACGATTCTCGGCAATGCCGGCACGGGTAATGCCCTGAACTTCACCCCATCCCTCGCGCTTGCCCAGCGCGGCGCGCATCGCCCCATCGTACCATGCATCGACGATGACGGGCGGCGACAGGGACGCGAAATGATGATGTAACGGCGTCGGCTCCGCTGATCGAGCGAAGGCCTGCACCATCAATGTCGTCAGCGTAGAGCGATGTTTGCTGACCTCGATATGCTGCGCCGACGCCCACGCATTGCCTTTGATCCGCCGAGGCAGCGCAACCTTGCGGGCGAAGAAGTCGGCCAGCGCCTCGGGCGAGGTCGGCACATCGGATCTGGACAGTCCGGTGAGGCCAGGACCGAGATAGGGAACCACGCGCGCAGCCCTTAACCCGGCAGCGATGTCCGCGAGCATGGTCTTGGCATCGGCTGCATCGACAAAGTCGACCCGCCGAGGCCCCTTCACGGACCCTCTCCGTCCGCGCTCCGCTTTTTAGCGTCGATTGTGATCGGTAATTTTGTATCGCTCGCCATCTTGGGCAAATCGAGTACCCAGCCATTGGCTATTTTGATCCACCCGCCCCAGAGGGTCTCATATTCGGACTCGACGATCGGCTCTTCGAGATCTTTCTTTGGTACGTAGATCGACAGGCCCGCGTCCGGAGACCGGCGGATCATGATTTTCACGTTGAACTCCTTGACTGTGAATCATGGCTGGCCAAGCGGGCCGACTCCCGCGAAGTGGCGCGCAGACGAGCCACGATGTCAGACACGGCGCACACGACCTCGTCGACCTCCGCGAATGAGGTTTCTCGCGATAGCGAGAAGCGCACCGCACCGCGCATGCTCCACGCCGGCACCCGCATGGCCTGCAAGACATGCGATGGCTCCATTGAGCCCGCGTTGCAGGCTGATCCGAGCGACACAGCAATGCCGGCCCGATTGAGATGGTGGGCGATCGCTTCGCCTTCGAGATGGTCGAAGGCAATATTGGTCGTGTTCGCTAGCCGGTTGCTGATATCGCCGAGCGCAATACACTCGCCAATGTGCAGTATTCCCTGCTCGAGGCGGTCGCGCAACGCAGCAATGCGAACGCGCTCAGGTTCGAGCCGCTCCGCCGCGAGCTCTGCAGCCTTTCCAAGGCCCACGATTGCGGGAATATTCTCCGTGCCGCCGCGGCGCCGTCGTTCCTGCGATCCGCCCCAGATCAGCGGTCGGAAACTTGTCCCCTTGCGCAGATATAGCGCGCCGATGCCTTTGGGTCCATGCAGCTTGTGCGCGGATAGCGACAGCATGTCGATCGCACTGTCCTTAAGGTCTACGCGCATCTTGCCGACGGCCTGGACCGCATCGGTGTGAAACAGCGCGCCCGCCTCATGGGTCAACCCTGCAAGGAACTCTACAGGAAATATCGTACCGGTCTCGTTGTTGGCCCACATAACGGAAGCAATCGCTGTCCGTGGCCCGAGAGCGCTGCGAAACGCCTCGATATCGAGCCGGCCGCGGGAATCTACCGGTACGACATGCGTCTTGACTCCGCTTGCCCCCAATTGCTCCGTTACGGCAAGAATGGCAGAATGCTCGACCGAGGTGGTGACGATCTCGTCGCGGCCCTCTTGGGTCGCAAGCGCAGAGAGAATCGCGGCATTGTTGGCCTCGGTCCCTCCCGAGGTGAAAACGATCTCATGATCGTATGCGCAGCCTAGCAACCGCCGTAAGCTACCCCGGGCCTGCTTCACGGCGACTGCGACTTCGCCGCCAAAGACATGCGTGGATGATGCGTTGCCGAATTGCTCTGTGAAGAACGGCAACATGGCTTGCACGACGGATGGATCGGTCCGGGTCGTTGCATTATTGTCGAGGTAAATCGGCACTTGAATCCCGCTCAATCCAGCGCCTCGCCGACAGCCGCAATCGGGACGAGACGAACGCATTCGCCTATTTTGTCGATCAGCCTCGTCTGAATGCGGTCCAGCGTCAGTCTAGGACGCTTACAGAACGCGGATGCGCCGTTCAGACTGGCGATGGTCCTGTGGCTATTGGTCCGGATGAGCCGACGGTCGCCACGATCGCCATGCAGATCCGCTCGCATCTGTCCGATTGCGTCGCGAATGCGAAGCGCTCTCGCAGCCGACGACTGCCATACTTCTTCCGGTTCGGCCAGCATGCTGCGATGTTTCCTCTTTATTAGCTGAACGATTTGCCGCAGGAGCAGCTCGCGGCGGCGTTCGGGTTTTGAAAGATGAATCCGGAACTATCCGGCGCCAGGACGAAATCAATGGTCGTGCCGATCAGATGCTCATGGCTCTTGCTGTCGACAAATACCTTCAGACCCCCGCGTTCGATCACGGTGTCACCAAGCGTCGGCACCTCGGCCAAGCCCATCTTGTATTTGAACCCATTGCAGCCGCCTGCTTCGACCAAAATGCGCAGGCCGCCGGTCGGGTGCATTGATGATGCCATCGCGCCTTTGATGGCACTCACTGCGCTATCTGTCAGGTTGATCATGGCTTACCCTCTCATGAGCTAGGTCTGCCCGACAATGGCAAGTCATGTGCCAGCGTGCACAGCTTGATCCCGCTTACTTTTTTTGGTGGCATCTGTCGGCTTCATCAGCGCCGGTGTCGAGTTTGTGACAACGCTGCCTGGGACGATCGCCTCTCGCATAGGCGTTTTGTTTCGCGGCACGGCTGGAGGTCGTTACAGAGGCGGCGGCAAGCAACTTGCATCGCATCTGGCATCGGCCAGCGCGCCGGTGAAAAGCTCAAATCGAGGACGAATTTAATGACTGCAATCGAGAACACCGCACTCGGTCGACTTGAGAAGGAGGGCCGCCTGCTCAATGCTGTACTCAAGGGCGGGACGACCAAGCCTGGCCGGTTTGGCTTTCGCGGCGACATAGCACTAAAATTTCAGACGCAAGTCGCGGACGAGAAGCGGCCGCCGGACTATTCGATCGAACAGGTTCTGACGATCGCGCAGGACGGAGAACGTACTATCCCGGTGCTGGCCGGCTACCTGCACTCCTTCGCTTATCTTGCTGACGTCGCGGCCGTGCTTGACGGTGCGTTAAGCCAAAAGGGCAGTTATTTCTTGTTCTGTAACAACGTCGATTTGCTGGCGAAGTACCACATCAAGCTCGGTGGCATTACCTTCCACGTCCTGCCGTGCGATGAATCCACTGTTTGGAAGGAGATGATGGACCTGGTCGGGCTCAACAAGGACGACCTCAAGAAGCTGGATGCGGGCGGCAAGCTTGATTACCTCCTCGATGCGGCGAAGGCTCTCGACCTATCTTACGACGAGATCTCCTATGAAGACGGGCTGGAGAGGATGGAGCCGGTAAAAAACCGCAACGAGAACCGGCCGGTTTGAGCGCGGACTTCATTCGTCCCGGGACGCGCCGTCTTCGACAAGACGCACGCCGACGACACAGATATCGCCATCCAGCACTGTCAAGGCGATTGGCGTGAGCGTTCTGCCCTTGCACGGACCATCGACGCACAGCCCGGTTCCGAGCTCGAAGGTGGATCCGTGTTTGCCGCACATCAGCCGGACGCCGTCTGGATCGAGGAACTCGTTTCGTTCCCAGTCCAAAGCAACGCCGTTGTGCGGACATCTATTGAGATAGCCAAGCACCTTCTTACCCCAGCGTACCACAACGATGGACCACGGCCGGTGATTGCCGTCATGATCGAGGACCATAAGGTGAAATCCCATGGCCTTGCGGCTCGGAATGTCGTTAAAACCACAAATCGCGTAAATAGCATCTACTTGCATTCACTGCTCGCCTATCACAAGGGCTCTGCCCTGTTGCTGTGCCTTGTGCTGCAAGAATCGTCGGAGTTCTGCTCGGCGTTCTCTTAGCCCAACGCGCAGCCTTAGCGGTGCCGCACGACTTGACCGGCTAGCAGAACCGCAAGCGCGTGCGCAGCTCGTTGCTCCTGGCGTAGGGGATCCATTCCGGCTTCCCAGCGTACGCGCATTGGTACTCCCAGGGTCTCTATAAAACAGGGTCTCTATAAAACTGATGCTCTATTGTACTGATAATTACATCCATTTGCTGGACGAGCCCGACAAGACGCTCGATCGTATGCTGGAACGCTCGCTTGGTCGCACACCCGATGGGGCACCTCGCGCTAGCCGTCGCAGAACGATTTTCACGATCGCCAACTTCGCAACCCGTTCAGTGATACCAGATTCAACGGAAGTACTGACATCGTGAGCGCAATCGGTTCCCGCATTTGCCTCAGATTGCCGCTCAAAAGCCGGATTAAAACAGGTCCTCTCCCAAACCGCACACCAAGGCCCTGCTGGCTAGGCGAAGCAGGCCCCCCGGCTCGATGACACAAGGCCGGCCCAACTCCACCAACCAACTCGCGAACTGGCATCTGGCAAGCATAAGGGAGCGCGACGTGGCGCGCGCTCCCCTCAAGGCTACGCCTTCTGCTCGTACGCGAGCCAGGGCGAAAAACCCATCAGTTCCGCCTCACTCCCATTATTCCGAATCGCTTTCAACAGCCATTCGTCGAAGTTCACGCTCCAAATAAAACGAGGGATCATCGTCAGATGAGTCCGTCTCAACGCTCTCTCGACGACCGCTGCCGGCTTCTTCGACCTTGGAAAGATATTTTGTAGGCTTGCCTATTCGCTGCCACTCGTTGTTCTCGTTCTTCGTCCACACTTCGGGATTCTGGTGAGGGTCGAGCACCCAGTGATTGCGACCCACGTGAACAAAACCCATTTCAGCTAGACGGGGCTCCATCCCCGGTCGGGCAGGACGCGACAATACCAATGGATGATCGCCGTCCAAACGCAATTGATGCTCGAGCAGGATATCGCCTGCGTTTTCGACAAGCGGGTGAGTAACGCGTAGATTTACTACGGACGTGATATCGTTACGCCCGAACTGTTCTCGAAACCGGTCTCCCTTGATCCGGACCGGGCCACCCACTGCTAGCAGGCCGACACTTTCCTCACCCAGCTGATAGCTGAAAAACTTCGCGGGGTTATTCGGATCACGGTAAGTGTTGGCATAGGATCCAGCAACAGTTGCAGCCCACTCAGCTTTCCTCGAAACAAACTCAGAGTACTCTTGTGGGTTGTCGGCGATGTCCCTGATATCGCGACGCAAGTATCTCTCCACGAGATCCATGAAGTCTTCTTGTTCGTCGATTTTGATAATGGGTGGATCGGAACTCAGAGAGTATGGCGCCGCGGCCCCCGACGACGACCCACCTCGCTCCATGCGCGCAACTGTTTCCGCAAAACGGGGGCTATCTCCCGCCTCGCTCGAATCATCAGCTTGATTCGCGCTCGTGGACTGGCTGGATGAGCCAACGATTCTGCCATACATCCGGATCGCTCTCCTATCGGCGAATTGCACGCAATCGAGCTCGTGCCGCGCAAGCTCTGCAATGAGGATACAAT
The DNA here is from genome assembly GCF_054063415.1 of Bradyrhizobium sp. USDA 4011. Lineage (NCBI taxonomy): Bacteria > Pseudomonadati > Pseudomonadota > Alphaproteobacteria > Hyphomicrobiales > Nitrobacteraceae > Bradyrhizobium > Bradyrhizobium sp. USDA 4011. The sequence continues at coordinate 5,840,089 of NZ_JBSSGG010000001.1, read as the reverse complement.
CTCTAGCTGACCACAAGCTTACCGCGCCACCGGCCCACTACGGGGTCGGCAAGGCATCCGCCGGAAGACAGACAACGACTCGGCCGCCCTAAGGCTCCACTGGATAGGTGAACCGCGCGTCCCTTGTCGCGGACGGGCGATCAACGACGTGCCGCTCGACGTTGTTGCTCTCAACCAGTACTAAAATACCCGATCAATCATTTCCAAGTCACTTAGTCTCGGAGGTTTGAGCACGATGGCCTGATCAAAGATGCGAGCTCACTGATCACGTGCGCGTCACCCGCCCAGGTCGCGCATGTGATTGCACTATCCTTTCCTGCTGCTGGACGAGGCGGTCCTCGCTCACGTGACTTCAGCTCCGACTGAGGTGTGGATCTGACAATTGGCCGGGCACACTCTTGCGCAGGCGCCGCAGCCGATGCAGGCGCCCTGATCATTTAGAACCATGATCTTCTTTTCGATCTCATCATCCGCGTCATCGTCTAGATCGACAAGCTCGCCCTCTTCGCTGATTCCCTTCAAAGTCATGACATCTCGACCGCACACCTTGAAACAGCGCCCACAACCGATGCACTTCTTGTCATCGATCGATGTCAAGTATTCTGGTATCCACTCGCGGCCATCGCGCGCTGCAAATGACATGAGTCAGCCCCTCTGGTTATTTTCCAGCGCCTTCAAATCATGGCTCTTGCGCTCGAGTTCGGCATAGGCATCGTACGCCTTCTGCGCCAGCGTCATAATCGAGCTCCAGTTGACAGGCAATTCCTCCGACAGATCGTGCAAATCCATTTTGGCTTGCAGCGCTTTGCCAGACAGTTTCTTCAGTTCTGCTTTCAATGCTTCGCGATCGCTCATGAGCGCCCTCAATAGTTAGCCACGTCCGGAAATCTGCGAATCATCTCGATTCCGTCGTTGACATATTTGTCGCCTTCCTGTGCCAGCTTTACGAGATTAACGAAGCCGAAACGATGTACATCGCGTAGCTGCTTGCTCACGGCGATCAGCCGTCCTGCGATCAACACCACGCGGCCGAAGCCTTCATGATGCAGCTTCATAATGGGCTGGATCATCACGCCGGTGACCCTCTCGATCGAGAGCGCGACCGCGTCGAAGAATAGCTCAAGCCGCCACAGCGTGTCGGGATCGGGATCGCCGACAATCGGCAAGGCGCGCCGCTTCTCCTTGTCCAAGATGTAGGGTTCGAGCAGGTCGAGATCGCCCTTGCTCGCCCAGGCGCCGTTGGCATCCTGAGCGCGCCAAATCTTGATCAGCTCCACGAGGAACGGCGCGTCGATGCCGCTACCCTGCCGCACGATTTCTTCGGTCATCTCACCTCATTCGTCGAACTCAAACGCGCGGCGCTGGTCCTTGGCCATGGCCTTGCGCAGCCAGGGAGGTGGCGTTCCCTTCAGTACGTCCTGAAGCTTTTCAAGCAGCATCAGGATGCTTTCCGGCTTGCTCACCTTGATAGGATGGATCTTGTTGGCCACCACCCTCGCGGCACCAGCACCGCCGATGGCGGCGACGTAGAGAATTGCACAATCCTTGATTGCATCGATCTTAGGCGCCAACTTATCGTAGTTGCCGTCTTCCTTGAGATCGCCCTCAAACTCAATTGCTTTAAGAAAGACGTGCCCGCCCGGCGCGACATCATAAATTGCGATATTCTTCGCCCAACCAAAATGTGCATCGACCCGTCTAAGATCTTGCGTAGCGAATGCGACCTTCATGCCGTCGACCTCTCAGCTGCGCCACTCGAGCTGTGGCCGGCTCGTCGTGGCAGTGCGGCCGGAGCCCGCCAGCTATCCGGCGTAGGCTGATGGTTCTCCTCGCGGTCAGCAATCACGAGATTGGCGATATCGAAGATCATGTCCCGCGTACCACGGTAGCCGACGGATAGTTGGTGTCCTGCACCAAGCCGATCGAACATCGGAAAACCTGCGCGATAGAACGGAATTTTCAGCCGAGCCGCCGCTTGCCTACCATGCGAATGCGTGACCAGTAGGTCGCATTGCTTGGTTCTGGCGAGTTCTTTTAGGTCCTCGAGGTCGCCAATGAGGACCTCCTCGGTCTTAACTCGCTCAAGAACGACCGACTGCGTCGTTGTCACTGCTGCGGTCACCTGCGCACCCATGTCATGCAGCATACTGGACAGGTCGAAGAGGAGGTCTGGCTCGGCGGCGATCGCAACTCTGCGACCACCAATATGGAAGTGCGCGTCCAGCATTGCATCGGTGAGCTGGCCACGCTGACGCCGATATTTCACCGGTACGGGGCGGCCGCTGATCTCGCTCAAAAAGGCGATGAATTCGTCGTTAGCATCCAGACCGCAAAGCCGTTCGAACAGACGAAATGGCACGCCGCCCTTGGCCTGCAGGACCTCCGCCGCGCGTCGCATCTGTGCGCCAATTGCGATCGTCCATTGAGCGCGTCCCATGCTCGCAATTTCGTCGATGCCGATGCCGCCTATGGTTGTCGGCGTAAACTCATCGGGGATATGCCCATCAAGCGAGCCTGCCAGATCAGGCAAAAAGGACGGCCGCAACCCGAAATCCTCCAGGATGGCCCGGAGTTCGTCTAGATCACCGGGGGTGAGGTGGCATCCTGGAAGAACATTCACCTTGGACGGGTCGCGCAGTCCACTCACGCCCGGCTCCTCGACCAACGCCTCCACAATGCGCGCCACAGCCTTCTCCCAGCCGTCCTGGAACGCTCCCTTGAAATCTGGTGTCGAGACATAGACCAGCGGCAATTTTGCAAGTTGCGGATGCTTGTCCCGGATCAGCTTGAGGTAGGCATCGACATCGTCGCCATTGGTCTCTGTAACCCCGGTTGAGCAGATCCCCACGATCTTTGGCTTGGCTCGCCTGTGGATATTGAGTATCGCCTGCTCGAGATTCTCGTAGCCACCGAGCACGGTTGCGACCTCGCTCATAGCGGTGGTTTGCAGCGGTACTGCTTCCTTGAAGTGGCGCACGAAGAGCGTGAGCCCGAAGGATGTACAGCCTTGCGAGCCGTGCAGAAGCGGCATAGCCCCACGCAACCCCATAAAGGCGAAGGCTCCGCCGATCGGCTGGCTCATCTTCAGCGGATTGACCGCACAAGATTTAGTAGACGCTTTGACGAGGGCCATAACAGGTCCTTATTCTGCGGCCTGTGGCAGGGCAGATGGTGAGGCCGCCAAGATTCCCTCGATGCGTCTGTTGCAGCAGCCGCCGACCGCATTGGTGTGCTCTCTGACAGCTTCCACGCTGATCAAGCCATGGGCGGTGATCGCATCCTCGATTGTTCCGAGATCGACCTTGTTGCAGAAGCAGATCTCCTTGGCTCGGCGCGCCGTTTCGCCGAGCACAGGATCGCAGGCGATCTCGGCCAGCGGTGATCGCATCTGCACCATCGCCTTCGCCAAGAATTGCCATGGCGCAGGTCGACGCAGCTGCTCCCACATCGGATTGGAGAGCGACTTGTCGATCTCCTCCACCAGTTTGACCGTTCCAAGATAGCCCAGATAGGCATGGCACCGCTCTTGGTTGATATCGATCCAGGGCATCGCCGCCTTCAGTGCGACAAACTGCGATTTGCCGCCCGACAGCATGATGTCCGCTTCCGCTTCTTTCAACATTCTGTACATTTCGCGCGGCGTCATCTCCTCGATCATGTGGGCATCCTGCCCCATCAGCTCCTTGATGCGTTCCTTGTCCTCCCTGGTCGATTTCTTCACGCTGGTTCCGACCAATTCGAGACCGGCTTCCTGCAGTGCCGCCACGACCGACCATGACTTGACGCCGCCGGTAATCAACAAGGCCTTCTTGCCTTTGAAACGTGGCTTGTACGGTTCGATGGCAGCCCAGGCGCGCGTTTCCTCGCGCGCGATCACCGCATCAGTGCGCCCGAGCAACTCTTGGGGGGCGCCGCGCTCGACCAATAAGCGGGCGATCTGGCGAAGCGAATCACTCGAATCCTGGATACCGTAGAACGACCCCTCGAAGAACGGGATCCCGTAGCGTTCCTTCATTTTGCGTGCGACGTTGATCATAGATTTTGAGCATGCCAACATCGCCGCCCGCGCACGATGAGAAGAAGCGACCTCGCGATACTTTCCGTCGCCAGAGATGCAGGAGAGAATCCGGACTCCGAGTTCGTCCAGCAATGGCTTCACTTGCCAGAGCTCTCCTGAAAGGTTGTATTCTCCGATCAGGTTGATGTCGTACGGCGTTGTGTAGTCCGGCTCCTGCGTTCCGATGACATGTTCGAGCAGGGCCTCGCCGGCGAGCTTGTTACCCAGGTTTTTGGAGCCAACGAACCCCGGGGCATTGATCGGTATAACTGGTTTGCCGAACCTTTGAGACGCAGCCTTGCAAACCGCATCGATATCGTCGCCGATCATCGCCGGGATGCAAGTCTGATAGACGAAGATCGCGGGAGGGTCCCACTTATTGATGATTTCTGTGATTGCCTTGCACAGCCGCTGCTCGCCTCCGAATACGATATCTGTTTCGTTCAGGTCGGTTGTGAATGCGGTCCGCCACAGATTTGAGCCAGACGACGCCGAGCCGCGATTGTCCCAGGAGTTGCCTTCGCACGCAATCGGACCGTGCACCAAGTGAGCGACATCGGTAAACGGCTGCAGCGCGATCTTGGCACCGTCGAAAGCGCAGCCGCCCGCGGCACTGCCCGGCTGCAGTTGCCTGGTGCAGCCCTTCCTGCGAGCAGCCTTCGACTTACTGCCATTCTTGGCGCAGCCCGGCTCGTCGAAGATATTCTGGACCGTGGCCGCTAGCGAACTCATCCGTTTTCCCCTCAGCAAACTAATTGGAGATTAACCGCCGTGCATTTGTGCCACCGCCGGGTTTGGCGATGGCACGCGCACCGTTCGTCATCAGCGAATGATGTCGAAGCTGTAGTCGGTTTTGCCAAGAAGGTTGGTCTTCTTGTCGATTTCGTCGAAGATCTTGTCGAGGATCTTGACCAGCACATTCAGGCCACCCTGATAACCCCAAACGGGCGAGCGGTGATGGTGATGCCGATCAAAGACTGGAAAGCCAATTCGGATCAGTGGCGTTCCAGTGTCACGCTCGAGGTACTTGCCGTACGTGTTGCCAATCAGAAAATCGACCGGCTCGGTAAATAGGAGCGAGCGCAAGTGCCAGAGGTCCCGGCCAGGGTAGACTTGGCAGCTCTGCCCAAACGGCGAGCTTGCAAGCAGCGCCGCCATTTTTGTCTGCCATGCCTTGTTGCCGTTGGTGGAAAGCACATGGGTTGGCTCGGCGCCCAGTTCGAGCAGAAAGGCAGCTACCCCGTAGCAGAGATCCGGATCACCATAGATCGCGAACTTCTTGCCATGGATATGCGCACTGGAATCGGCGATGGCATCGACCAAGCGGCCACGCTCTCGTGCGAGTTGCTCCGGAATGTCCTTGCCGCCGATCCGCGATAACGCCAGCAGCAAGTCATCCGTTGCGGATATGCCAATCGGGTAGTTGAAGGACACGACATCCTGCCCATGCTCGGCCACGAATTGCAACGTTTTCTCCGTACACCACTCCTGCATGGAGATTGTCGCCTTGGCGTGAACGGCGTTGGCTGCGTCTTCCAGCGTGGTGCCACCGTCATACATCCGGAACTCGCCATCTGTCGGGGTGTCGAAGACTTCGGAGTTGTCGGCGAGTATGGTGTGCTGGATTCCCATCAGTTCCAGGATGCGCCTGATCTCGCGAAGGTTTCCGACGGTATAGCCATCGAAACCGCCGATGATGTTGATGGCCTGGTTCGGCCTGCGCTCCAGCTTCGGCACCGTTCCGGCCTTGCCGTCCCAAAAATGCTCCAAGATGCCCTTGAGCGCGTTGTCGTAGCCGGTGACGTGGCTGCCGACGAAGGCCGGCGTGTGGGCGAACGGCACGTCGAACTCCGCCGGAACCGAGCCCTTCTCTTTGGACGTCTTGATGAAGGCGTTCAGGTCATCGCCGATCACCTCAGCCATGCAGGTCGTGGAGACCGCAATCATCTTGGGTTTGTACATGTTGTAGCTGTTTGCGAGCCCGTCGATCATGTTGTTCAGGCCACCGAATACAGCAGCGTCCTCGGTCATCGACGAAGAGACGCAGGAACACGGCTCCTTGAAGTGTCGCGACAGATGGCTACGATAATAGGCCACGCAGCCTTGCGAGCCGTGAACGAAAGGCAGCGTGCCTTCAAAGCCGACGGAGGCGAATACGGCGCCAAGCGGCTGGCAGGCCTTGGCCGGGTTTATCGTTAGCGCCTCCCGCGCAAAATTCTTCTCGCGGTACTCCGGCGTTTTCGTCCATTCCTTGATACGCTCGACTTCGGCGGGCTCGCGGGGATCCTCGAACATCTTCTTCTTGTCCAGCATCTGCTGGTATTCTGGACCGCGGAACAGTTCGAGATGATCGAGCACGTGCTCGGCACTTTGCGCCATTATTAAGATCCTTTTAATATCGAAATTGACCGCCCCGCTCTCCGCTGAGAGCGAGACTTGTTGCCCTATTCTGCAGCCAAGAGCTTGGCCCTCGGCGTTTCCTTCCAGGGCGCCTTCGTCTTTTTCCAGACAGGCGAGTTGACAGCCATGTCCATGTCGCGCGCAAAGATCGCAAAGCCGTCATAGCCGTGATATGGACCCGAATAGTCCCAGGAATGCATCTGCCTGAACGGCACACCCATCTTCTGGAACACGTATTTTTCCTTGATGCCCGAGCCGATGAGGTCAGGCTGGAGCTTTTCGACGAAGCGCTCGAACTCATAGCCATTGACGTCGTCATAGATCAGCGTGCTGTCCTTTACGTAGTTCTGAGCGGTGCGCTGATAATCGTCGTTGTGGCCAAACTCGTATCCGGTGCCCACGACTTCCATCCCGAGGTCTTCGTAGGCGCCAATCACATGACGCGGACGAAGCCCGCCGACATATAGCATGACCGTTCGGCCCTCCAGGCGCGGGCGATACTTCGCAACCACCGCGTTGACGAGCGGCTGGTACTTTTCAATCACCCGCTCGGCCCCTTCCTTGATCTTGTCGTCGAAATAGGCCGCAATCTTCCGCAGCGATTCTGCGATCTTTGAAGGTCCGAAGAAGTTGTATTCGCACCAGGGGATGCCGAATTTCTCTTCCATGTGGCGGGAGATGTAGTTCATTGAACGGTAGCAATGCAGAAGGTTGAGCTTGGCTCTCGGAGTTGCCTCGAGTTCAGCGAGTGAACCGTCCCCGGACCACTGCGCGATCACCCGCAGGCCCATTTCCTCCAGCAGAATTCGCGATGACCAGGCATCACCGCCGATATTGTAGTCGCCGATGATTGCAACATCGTAAGGCGTCGGCTCGAACTTTGGTGCGCCGTCGGGCTCGAGCTTGTCGAAGATCCAGTCACGCACCGCGTCGTTGGCAATGTGGTGACCTAGTGACTGCGACACGCCACGAAAACCCTCGCAGCGGACCGGCACGATGGTCTTGCCTCCATACTCCTTGGATTTAGTTCTTGAGACAGCCTCGATATCGTCGCCGATCAGTCCGATCGGGCATTCCGATTGGATGGTGATGCCGTTGTTGAGGGGAAACAGCTCCTGGATTTCGTCAAGAACTTTGACCAGCTTCTTGTCACCACCGAATACGATATCCTTTTCCTGGAAGTCGGAGGTGAATTGCAGGGTCACGAAGCTATCGATACCCGTCGTACCAACGTAATAGTTGCGGCGCGATCCCCACGAATACTGGCCGCAGCCAACAGGACCATGGCTGATATGGACCATGTCCTTGATAGGTCCCCAAACCACGCCCTTGGATCCCGCATAGGCGCAGCCCCGGATCGTCATCACGCCGGGTATGGATTTGATGTTGGACTTCACCCCGCAGTCGGACTTGCCGGCCTGGTGAACGTTGAGGTGCTTGGCACGCCTTTTCGCGGTTTTCTCCGGATAGACCTTCAGCACCTCCTCGATCAGCTGTTTGTTGCGAGCCCTGATATCTGCGATACTCTGGGTCGTGGCGAGACTCATCTGATGTCCTCAAGGTTAGCTGTTGCAAGAGCGGCTTCTGACCAGAACTTTTGCAACCAGCATGCCAGCGCTTCGCGAACACAAAACCCATAACGATTAACGGCAGTTAGCGCGTCTCGCGCGGCGGCAACGCCGTTGTTGCGAACGCGACATCGCGCTTTGCTCGGAGGCTTCTTGGTTTGACCTGTTCGAAACGGAACAAGGGGGAGCTATGTGCGAAATGGCCCCGCTCAGCTATCAGCGCGTGTTTTCGTTCTAGGCGTGAACCCACAAATCTGCCGGGCGGACGGCTTGCCAGAATCCGCTATGGCCCGATAGCGACCAAATTCCGCAGCGCGACGAAATAACGCGAAGGGTGAGGAGCGGACGTCAGCTCCAGTTCACGCTACTCTATAAACTTGACGCAATCTCAGACCTGATCCATTCCACGAAGGTCTGCAAAGCGCGGCGCTGACGGCCAGCGCGCGGGAACACTAAATGATGACCAACGTAGCGGATGTCGGTGGAGCGGCCAGCCAGGGGCGCTATCAGGCGCCCCGATGCTATCTCACTTTCAGCCAACCGAGTTGATTCCAACGTCACGCCAACCCCGCCGCAAGCCATGGCTATTGCGAGGAAGCTGCGGTCGAATCGCATTCCATGGATCGCTGGAGGTTCGAGCCCGTTCGCGGCGAACCATTGATACCATTGAACCTGCTTGACGTCGGAGCGAATAAGAACTTGGCTCAACAAATCCTTTGGCTGGCGGATTCTCTTCGCAATCTGAGGAGCACACAGAGGGGTGACGGTTTCTTCACCAAGCGGGATCACTTCGAGGCCCTCACCGCGAGGTGAACCGTAGACGATGTCCAGATCGAAATCGTCGTTCGTGAAGCGGGCGTACTCCGTATTGGCGGCGAGCCGAACCTCCAGTTTCGGTTCGGCCGCGAGAAATTTGGTCAGGCGCGGGGCCAGCCATTGCGCTGCGAAACTTGGGGCACAATGCACCCTCAGGAGCTGCGGCCCGCGACCTGCGACTTCTTCGATCCCGCGCCGCAAATTGTCGAAGGCCGCACCGGCGTGGCGCATCAGGTTCTCGCCAGCAGGCGTTAGACGGACGGAACGAGCACTCCGCTCGAACAGAACGGTGCTCATGGTGCTTTCCAGCTTGCGGATCGCGTGGCTGACGGCGCTCGGCGTCAAATGCAATTCGTCGGCCGCGTCGCTGAAGGAGCCGGTGCGCGCAGCCGCTTCGAAGGCCCGGATAGCGGAGATCGGGATGCTCGACAGCAGCATACCCATAAGTGAACCAGATTCACACATCCAAGACAACTGCGCGTTTGTCCCGGCCGGCCCCTCGGCTCTAGCAATGGGGCAAGAGGACCGGCTGCCACCCGCGGCGTCCAAAACGACAGGGACAGGGAGGATTCGAATGCTGCTTCGCGGCAAAACGGCGATCATCACAGGGGCGGCCTCGCCCCGCGGGATTGGCCTCGCAACTGCCAGACGATTTGCCGAAGAGGGCGCGCGGGTTGCCATCCTCGACATCGATGGGACCGCCGCACAAGCCGCCGCGCAAGGCCTCGGCGGCGCTCATATCGGAATTGCTTGCAACGTCGCCGACCAGGCTTCGTGTCAGAAGGCAGTCGAAGCTGTCGTCGACGGTTTCGGCCAAATCGATATCCTGATCAACAACGCCGGCATCACACAGCCGGTCAAATTCCTCGACATCACGCCGGCCGACTGGGACCGTATCCAGGACGTCAACCTCAAGGGCATTCTGTTCCTGTCCCAGGCAGTGATCCCGCATATGCGGAAGCGCAAGTCGGGATCGATTGCATGCATGTCGTCGGTATCGGCCCAGCGCGGCGGCGGCATTTTCGGTGGTCCGCACTACTCGGCGGCGAAGGCGGGGGTCCTTGGGCTTGCCAAGGCGATGGCTCGGGAATTTGGCGCCGATGGTATCCGCGTCAACTGCGTCACGCCGGGATTGGTAGGCACCGACATCACCTCCGGCAAGCTCAACGACGAGATGAAAGCGAAGATCCTGGAAGGCATTCCGCTCGGACGGCTCGGGGAGGCCAAGGACGTTGCCGGCATCTACACGTTTCTCGCATCGGACCTCTCCGCATACGTCACCGGCGCCGTGATCGACGTCAACGGCGGGATGCTCATTCACTAAGAGCAGCAATGGAGAGACGGATGTCCACGAGTTTACTTGTCAACGCGCCTAGCCTTTCGCAGCGTGCGTGCAACATTCGCCGCAACGCCCTGCGCATGGGCGAAGTTCAAGGCCAGGGCTATATCGCGCAGGCGCTCGATATTTCCGACGTGTTGGCGGTCGCATATTTTCACGCGATGCGCTACCGGCCCGAGGAGCCTACCTGGGAAGATCGCGATCGTTTCCTCCTTTCCAACGGTCACTACGCGATCGCCCTTTATGCCGCACTGATCGAGGCCGGCATTATCCCCGAAGTCGAACTCGAGACGTATGGCTTCGACGAAAGCCGCCTGCCGATGTCGGGCATGGCGTCCTACACGCCCGGCATGGAAATGTCCGGCGGGTCCCTGGGGCTCGGACTGAGCATCGCGGTCGGCATGGGCCTCGGGTTGAAGCGCAAGGACTCCAAGAGCCGTGTCTTCACGCTGTTCTCGGACGGAGAACTCGACGAGGGTTCGAAGTGGGAAGCGATGATGTCGGCTGCACACCACAAGCTCGACAATTTGATCGCGATCATTGACGTCAACAACCAGCAGGCCGACGGCCCTTCGAAACAGATGATGGGGTTCGAGCCGTTGGTCGACAAGCTCGAGGCCTTCGGCTGGTTCGTACGTCGAGTCGACGGCAATGACCTGGACGCCGTCGTGGCAGCATTCGACGCAACGATTTCGCACCCCGAGCCGCAACCGAGGATCATCATCGCCGACACTGTCATGGGCAAGGGAGTTCCGTTCCTCGAACAGCGCGAAAAGAACCACTTCATTCGGGTCGAAGCGCACGAATGGAAGTTGGCGCTGGCAGAACTTGATGCGGGAGACAGGTCATGAAGTCGGTTACCTCAGCTACGCCCCGGAAACCGCGGCTCACAACCTCCGCGATGATCGCGTCGATCGCCGCCGAGGGACAAAAGACGAAACCGGCGCCGTTCGGTCACGCGCTCGTCGAATTGGCCCGGAGCCGTCCCGAGGTGGTGGGCCTCACCGCCGATCTGGGCAAGTACACGGACTTGCACATTTTCGCCAAGCAGTTTCCAGACCGCTATTATCAAATGGGTATGGCGGAGCAGCTCCTCTACGGTGCGGCTTCGGGCATGGCGGCTGAAGGATTCTTGCCCTTCGCTACCACTTATGCGGTGTTCGCCTCTCGGCGCGCCTACGATTTCATCCACCAGACGATTGCAGAGGAAGACCGCAACGTGAAGATCGTCTGCGCCTTGCCAGGTCTCACCTCCGGCTACGGCCCAAGCCACCAGGCGGCGGAAGACCTCGCGCTGTTCCGCGCAATGCCGAACATGACCGTGATCGATCCCTGCGACGCTCATGAGATCGAGCAGATCGTTCCGGCCATCGCGGCGCATCACGGGCCCGTATATATGCGGCTCTTGCGTGGTCAGGTGCCCCTCGTCCTGGACGAGTACAACTACCAATTCAGGCTCGGCGACGCATCCTTGATTCGGGACGGTCGGGATGTCCTGATCATCTCCTCTGGAATCATGACCATGCGGGCGCTGGAAGCCGCAAAGGAACTCGTCGGTGATAGCGTGGACGTGGCCGTGCTGCATGTCCCGACAATCAAGCCGCTCGACCACGGAGCGATACTGCGCGAAGCAGGGAAACCTGGCCGTCTCGTCGTGGTCGCCGAGAACCATACCATCATCGGCGGGCTCGGAGAGGCGATTGCAGCGTTGTTGATGCGCTCCGGCGTCCATCCCACCTTCCGCCAGATCGCGTTGCCCGATGAGTTCCTTGCCGCTGGGGCGCTTCCCACGCTGCACGATCGTTACGGCATTTCGACTGCCGCAGTTGCAAGGCAGATCAAGGAGTGGCTGCGCTAGGCGCGCACCTCGATACGTCAAGTTCGACTGAGGGAATAATCGCTTACGCGGCGTCGCCGCGGAGAACGATGGCCACTGCCTGGCGGTCGGTGCCCGAGAACCGGCGGGAGCAGAAGCGTGCTGCTGGCGATCAATATACCGATACTCAACAAGGAGGAAGCAATGACCAAACGCAAATCGACTGCCATCACCCGTCGCAAGTTGCTCCTGGCCGGCGCGGCCGTCCCCTTGTGCGCCATCCTCAGCCGCCCGGCCGCCGCCGCAGAGTTCACCTACAAGCTCGCGACCGGGCAGGACCCCGCGCATCCGGTGAATGCTCGGGCCAAGGAGGCCGCCGATCGCATCAAGGAAGCGACTAGCGGTCGCCTAGAAATCAATCTCTTTCCGGCCAACCAGCTTGGCTCGGATACGGATCTGCTGACGCAGGTTCGCAACGGTAGCGTCGAGCTTTTCAACCTCTCCTCTCTGATCCTCGCCACCCTTGTACCCGCCGCTGGCATCGTGAATCTCGGCTTCCTCTTCCCCAACTACGATGCCGTCTGGAAGGCCATGGACGGCGAACTCGGCGCCTACATCCGCGCGCAGATCGCCAAGACGCCCGTCATGGCGGTGTCCAAACCTTGGGACAATGGCTTCCGCCACATCACGTCGTCGGGTCGTGAGATCAAGACACCGGACGACCTCAAGGGCTTTAAGCTCAGGGTACCTGCCGCACCCAATCTGACGTCGCTGTTTCTTGCGCTCGGAGCCGGACCAGCGCCGATCAACTTCAACGAGGTCTATTCCGCGCTCCAGACCAAGGTCGTGGACGGTCAGGAAAATCCCCTTCCGATCATAGCAACGGCGCGCCTGTATGAGGTGCAGAAGACCTGCAGCCTGACGGGTCACGTCTGGGACAATTACTGGATCCTCGGCAACAAGCGCGCGTTCCAGAAGCTTCCGCAGGACGTGCAAGAGATCGTGACGCGCGAATTCGATCGCTCGGCCAACGATGAACGAGCCGACATCGCAAAGCTCAGTGAGTCCCTCCGCACCGATTTGACAGCCAAGGGGATGCAATTCCTCGACGTCGACCGATCCGCCTTCCGGCAGGCGCTGGCAAAGACGAGCTTCTATGCCGACTGGAAATCCAAATTCGGCGAGGAGGCCTGGGTTCAACTTGAGAAAGCCGCGGGCAAGTTGGGGTGAGTCATGGAACATGCGCACATGGACGGGGCGACACTCGCTCTTCCTGAGCCTGCCTCCGGATGGCGCAAGGCTGTTGTGAACCTGAACAAGGCATTGAAGCCCGTCGTCGCCATTCCTGCCGCACTGTTGGTCATTGCGGAGGTGATCGTCCTTTTCGTCGGCATCGTCTCTCGCTACGTGCTCCACACCCCGATTGTCTGGTCGGATGAGCTCGCCGGCATCCTGTTTCTATGGCTGGCGATGCTGGGATCGGTCGTCGCCTTCCAGCGGGCCGAGCATATGCGGATGACGGCCATCATTGGCATGATCCGACCGGAAGCCAGGTTGTTCCTTGACGTCTTTGCGACGGCTGCCGCGTTCGCGTTCCTGCTTCTGGTAGTTCGCCCCGCCTACGAGTTTGCGGCCGCCGAAGTCTTCGTCACAACTCCGGCTCTGGGAATAGTCAACACTTGGCGCGCGGCCGCCCTGCCGGTCGGCGTCGGCTTGATGCTGGTCGTAGCCACCCTGAGGCTGGCAGCCACAGCCAATGTGAAGCACCTTGCGGCTGCAATCGCTGCGGTAGGAACGCTGATCGGGGTTCTCGCGCTGCTCGCACCAATCCTTAAACCCCTCGGCAATCTGAACCTGCTGATCTTCTTCGTGTTTATCGTTGGCGCTATGGTTTTCGCAGCGGTGCCGATCGCCTTCGCGTTCGGCCTGGCGACCATCGGCTACATAACACTGACGACCAACACACCCGACGTGGTCGTTATCGGTCGCATGGACGAAGGCATGAGCCATCTCATCCTGCTCGCGGTACCGATGTTCGTGTTCCTCGGCTTGTTGATCGAAATGACCGGCATGGCCCGCGCTATGGTCGGTTTCCTCGCCAGCCTGCTCGGCCACGTTCGGGGCGGCCTCCAATATGTGCTGGTCGGTGCGATGTATCTGGTCTCGGGTATTTCGGGATCCAAGGCGGCCGATATGGCAGCAATAGCGCCTGTGCTCTTCCCCGAAATGACCAGACGCGGCGCGAAGCGTGGTGACCTCGTCGCGCTCCTGGCGGCGACCGGTGCTCAGACCGAGACGATCCCCCCATCATTGGTGTTGATCACGATCGGATCGGTGACGGGTGTGTCGATCGCGGCCCTGTTCACGGGCGGGTTGTTGCCGGCGATCGTGCTCGCGGTCGGACTGTGCGCGGTGGTGTGGTGGCGGTACCGTCGAGAGGATTTGTCGCACGTTCAGCGGGCGACCAGGCGTGAAATCGGCCGTTCCTTTCTGATCGCGATTCCCGCCATTGCCCTTCCATTTGTGATCCGCGCCGCAGTGGTCGAGGGGGTAGCAACAGCCACCGAGGTCTCGACGATAGGCATCGTCTATTCCGTATTGGCCGGGCTTTTTATCTATCGCCGGTTCGACTGGCGTCGCCTCTATCCGATGTTGGTTGAGACCGCGGCTCTTTCCGGCGCGATCCTCTTCATCATCGGTGCGGCGACGGGGATGGCCTGGGCTTTGACCCAGTCGGGCTTCTCGGCATCTCTTGCGAAGTTCATGACCTCCTTGCCGGGTGGTGCGCCGATATTTCTGATCGTCACCATCCTTGCGTTCGTCGTCCTGGGAAGCGTGCTCGAAGGCATCCCTGCCATCGTGCTCTTCGGTCCGCTGCTTTTCCCCATTGCCCGTCAGGTGGGGGTGCATGAGGTCCACTATGCCATGGTCGTCGTTCTGGCGATGGGGATTGGACTTTTCGCGCCGCCATTCGGCGTCGGCTACTATGCGGCGTGCGCCATCAGCCGGATTCATCCCGACGAAGGCATGGGTCCGATCCTGGCGTACATGCTGGCCCTGCTCCTCGGCACGGTCATAGTGGCTGCAGTGCCGTGGATTTCCATAGGTTTCCTTTAAGATCCGCGAAACGTCTCAGCTGCGCGGAGATCGTCCGCAAGGTGAGCTTCTGGCGAGCTAGACAGGTTGTTCGCACAGTTCTTTGCCCCTCGTGGAGGCAACGATCCGGGCGCGAAGCGACACACGGCGTTCAGGGGCATACCCGACTATGGATCGCGCATCGACCAGATCACCATGCGAGTTTTCGAAAAGGCCTGACGTGAATGCGGGTCGTCCTTCGCTCGAAGCTCCGATTACTTTCACGACAGCGCGACTAGCCTCTGAAAGGCCGATCCTACGTCATGTCCACTTCGATCATGGACGACCGGGTCGAGCCACTAGCAAGCCCGGCCAAGTCCGCTATGCCGCCGAAAGCGGAAGCATATGCAAAGCGTTACCGGTACGGCCGCGGGGCGTTGCCGATTGATGGCCGGCCCGAAACATGATTCAAGCTCCGAATTTGGAGCCTCGAATCATGCGCTACGAACTCAGCGATTACGAATGGACCGCCATCAAACCGATGCTGCCGAACAAGCCGCGTGGCGTTCAGCGCGTAAATGTCCGTCGCGTGCTTAATGGCATCTTTTGGGTCCTACGTTCAGGTGCGCCATGGCGCGACCTGCCGTTAGAACTACGGACCCCGCGCTCGACGAAGGCGGACGCAAAGGGAAAACGGCTGCAAGGTGCCCTGGCCGACCAGGCTTGCCAATGCGAACTTAGCTTGCCGAGAACTCAGGTGTTGATCTTCTGCGATGACGATGATCAGGCACGACGTCATTCTACTTCGCAACTCAATGCGGCCTCCCTCTCACCTTGACGCAGCACGCCCGCCGATCACGCAAATAGCTGGCGTGCCTTGATAAGTGCGCGCGCGAGCACATCAATTTCTTCACGGGTGTTGTAAAGTCCAAGGGACGCACGGCATGTTGCCAGTGTGCCGAAGCGCTTGAGCAGCGGCATCGCGCAGTGCGCCCCCGCCCGCACCGCTACGCCGGCGCGATCGACGACGGTGGCAATGTCGTGCGCATGCGCACCTTTCACATCAAACGAGATGATCGGCCCCTTCTCGGCCGGCGTCCCGATCATGCGCACAAAGTTGATGTCCCCGAGCTTCTCCTGCGTGTAAGCGAGCAGTGCGCTCTCGTGCTTGCGGATCTGCACCTTGCCTATCGAATTGATGTAATCCACGGCTGCGCCCAACCCGATCGCCTCAACGATCGGCGGCGTACCCGCTTCGAACCGGTGCGGCGGATCCCCATAAATGACGCCGGAACGCGAGACCTCGCGGATCATCTCGCCGCCGCCATTGAAAGGCGTCATCGATGCCAGATGCTCGGATTTTCCGTAAAGCACGCCGATTCCGGTCGGACCATAGAGTTTGTGGCCGGTCATGACGTAGAAATCGCAATCAATGTCGCAGACGTCGACGCTCAGATGGACGCATCCCTGTGAACCGTCGACCAGCACCGGGATACCACGAGCATGTGCGACCCTCACCAGGTCTTTCACCGGCAAGACCGTGCCGAGCACATTTGACATCTGTGTGATCGCAACCATCTTGGTGCGCGAGGTCAGCAGTCGCTCAAAGTCATCGAGCAAGAAGTTACCGTCATCATCCACTGGTGCCCATTTGATCACTGCACCGAGCCGTTCCCGAAGAAAATGCCACGGCACAATATTGGAGTGGTGTTCCAAGATTGACAGAACGATCTCATCACCCGGGCTGATGCGCTCACGACCAAACGTCTGCGCGACCAGGTTGATTGCCTCGGTGGCGCTGCGGGTGAAGATGATCTCTTCGTTCAAATGCGCGTTCACAAACCGCGCCACCTTGGCACGGGCACCTTCATACGCCTCGGTCGCCGCATTGGCGAGATAGTGCAAGCCGCGATGAACGTTGGCATATTCGCTGGAGTACACCTGCATCATGCGGTCAAGTACCGCATTTGGCTTTTGCGCGGACGCAGCGTTATCGAGGTAGACAAGCGGCTTGCCGTAAACGGTCATGGCCAGCGCCGGAAAGTCACTACGTAGACGGTCGACCTCGTAACGACCATCGCTGACCGCGGGATGTTCGCTCACAGCCGTTCCTGCAGCCAGTGTTCAGCTTGCGCGGTCACAAAATCGCGCAGGTTATCGGCGAATATCTCCTCAATCGACTCTCCAATGAACGCTTTAATGAGCAACATCTGCGCATCCTTGTCGGATAGCCCCCGCGCGCGCAGATAGAATACGAGATTACCATCCAGCGCTCCTGAGGTCGCTCCGTGGCTGCAGGTCACGTCGTCGGCCGAGATTTCAAGTTCCGGCTTATTGTCCGCCTCGGCCTGATCGGATAAGAGCAACGCTCGGGTCGACAGGCTGGCGACGGTCTTTTGGGCGACGGGACGAACAACGATTCGGCCCTGAAACACCGAGCGGCCGCAATCATCAACGACCGCGCGGAACTTCTGCCGACTGGTGCAATGCGGCACGGCGTGGTCGACCACGATTGTTGTGTCGGCGTGCAGTTTATCTTTGATGAGATTAACCCCGTTCGCAGAGAGCTTGGATCCCTCGCCACCCAGCGTCACGAATCCCTGATAGCGATTGATGGAGCCGCTGCACGTCATGCTGAAGAGATCGAGCTTAGCTCGGGTGCCGACCGCGATGATCCCCGACGAGATGTTCACCGCATCAGCGGCGTCAGCCGCTATGCGGAGATGCGAAAGGCTCGCCTCGTCCCCAGCCAGGGCGATTAAGACATCGTTGGCCTGATAGCCGCTCGCGCCTTCGGCCGAGATGAAACTTTGCACCACGGTCGCATGCGCCCCTTTATCGAGCTGCAGATATGAGCGTGTAAAAGCGGACACCGACGATCCCGTTGCGACCTGAACGATTTGAATAGGGCGTCTAATCGTGTTGCCTTCGGCAATCGAAATTACCAGACCATCTGAGGCCATTGCCGCATTGAGCGAGATCACCGCATCGTCCGTCGTCGAAAGCACCAACCCGGCCATTGCGCCAGTGGCCGAATTCTCCAACACCTCTCGCAGTGACTGCACATGGAGCTCGTTTTCCAGCTCGCCGAGATCCGATAGCTCAGGCGCGAATATGCCGTCCACCAAGACCAATTTGACCGCCTGATCGACAGCCACTCGCCTGGCCGACGCCTTTGCGCGCGCCAACGCCGCTGCATCCGGTCGCGGAGCGAGTGGCAACACCTCGCCGATCAGGGCACGCAGATCCGTGTATCTCCAGGCCTCCATGCGCCGATGCGGCAGGCCGGCGCGCTCATAGGCTTCGAATGCCCTCGCACGGATATGGGGGACGAGGCCCGCGCCAGGCAACCGTTCGAGAGCGGCTGCGAGAAAATTGCTCGTTGCGCACCCGGCATCGGCCTTAGCCAATACTTGCTTCATGGGGAAATCCCTTGAGCCGTCAGGCCGCGGTTTCGAACTGGGCGTAGCCACAGGCCTCGAGTTCCAGCGCGAGTTCCTTGCCGCCACTCTTCACGACGCGGCCTTTCGACATCACGTGCACATAATCGGGCACGATGTAATGAAGGAGCCGCTGATAGTGGGTGATCACGATCATCGCCCTTTCCGGCGAACGCAGGCCGTTGATGCCGCTCGCGACAATACGCAGAGCGTCGATATCCAACCCGGAATCGATCTCGTCCAGGATGCATAGACTCGGCTCGAACAACGCCATCTGCAGTACCTCGTTGCGCTTCTTCTCGCCGCCCGAGAAGCCGACATTGACGCCGCGCTTGAGCATATCCCGGGTAATGTTGAGTGACCCGGCCACCTCACGGACCTTTTTCAGAAATTCGGGCGTGGATAATTCCCCTCGGCCGCGCGCCTTGCGCTGGGCGTTCAGCGCCGTGCGCAGGAAGTTCATGGTGGTGACGCCGGGGATCTCGACCGGGTACTGGAACGCCAGAAACACGCCCTTGGCGGCGCGCTCATTGGGCTCCATCTCCAGGAGGTCCTCGCCCCTGAAGAGGATCTGGCCGCCCGTGACTTCATAGCCCGCCTTGCCGGCGATGACGTGCGACAGCGTCGACTTGCCGGAGCCGTTCGGCCCCATGATCGCGTGCACTTCGCCCGCATTGACCATAAGATCGAGGCCACGGATTATTTCACGACTGTCGACATCAACATGCAGATCTTGGATTTCGAGCAGCGTCATTTTTGATCTGATTCCTCAAAATGCGTCGTCCGGAACGGCGAGCCGCGTTCGGGCTCGCGGGACGTTTGGTTATCCGACAGATCCCTCGAGAGAGATCGAGATCAGCTTCTGCGCCTCCGCTGCGAACTCCATCGGAAGCTTTTGCAGGACATCTTTCGCGAAACCGTTGACGACAAGGCCGATGGCCTGTTGCTCGCTCAAGCCTCTTTGCGAGCAGTAGAACAGCACGTCCTCGGAGATCTTCGACGTCGTCGCCTCATGCTCGAACGTCGCCGAGGAGTTCTTGGCCTCGACATAAGGCACCGTGTGCGCGCCGCACTTGTCGCCGATCAAGAGCGAATCGCAGGCGGTGTAGTTGCGCGCGCCGGTCGCCTTGCGATGGGCACTAACGAGGCCGCGATAGGTGTTCTGCGACTTGCCGGCGGCGATGCCCTTGGAAATGATCCGGCTCGACGTGTTCTTGCCGAGGTGAATCATCTTGGTGCCAGAGTCGACCTGCTGGAAGCCGTTCGAGATCGCGATCGAATAGAACTCGCCGCTCGAATTGTCGCCGCGCAGGATGCAGCTCGGATACTTCCAGGTGATCGCCGAACCGGTCTCGACCTGGGTCCATGAGATCTTGGAATTCCGGCCGCGGCAGTCGCCACGCTTGGTGACGAAATTGTAGATGCCGCCCTTGCCTTCCGAGTTACCCGGGTACCAGTTCTGCACCGTCGAATACTTGATCTCGGCGTCGTCGAGCGTCACGAGCTCGACCACGGCGGCATGCAGCTGGTTCTCGTCGCGCTGCGGCGCGGTGCAGCCTTCGAGATAGGAGACGTAGGAGCCCTTGTCGGCGATGATCAGTGTGCGCTCGAACTGGCCGGTGTTGCGCTCGTTGATGCGGAAATAGGTCGACAGCTCCATCGGGCAGCGCACGCCCGGCGGCACATAGACGAACGAGCCGTCCGAGAACACAGCCGAGTTCAACGTCGCGAAATAATTGTCCGACGTCGGCACCACGGTGCCGAGATATTTCTGCACTAGTTCGGGATGCTCGCGGATCGCCTCCGAGATCGGCATGAAGATCACGCCGGCCGCCTTCAGCTCCTTCTGGAAGGTGGTCGCAACCGACACCGAATCGAACACCGCATCGACCGCGATCTTGCGATTCGGCACCTGCTCGCCACCGGGCGTCGGCTCAACGCCTTCCAGGATCGCGACCTCGCGCAGGGGAATGCCGAGCTTCTCGTAGGTCTTGAGGATTTCCGGATCGATCTCGTCGATCGAGGACAGCGTCTTCTTCGGATTCGGCGCCGCGTAGTAATAGATGTCCTGGTAGTCGATCTTCGGATAGTCGACGCGCGCCCAGGTCGGCTCGGTCATGGTCAGCCAGCGGCGATACGCCTCCAGGCGCCATTCCAGCATCCAGGCCGGCTCATTCTTCTTTGCCGAGATGAAGCGGACGGTGTCTTCCGACAGCCCCTTCGGGGCCTTGTCGGACTCGATCAGCGTCTCAAACCCATATCGATACTGGTCGACGTCGATGCGCCGGACGCGCTCGACCGTCTCTTGTACAGCTACCATTGCCCACTCCGTTCACGCATGGACGATTCCCGGCGGCAATGATCGCGTCGCCTCTCCTCCGAGCGGATCGCGCAAGTCACGGCCGACTCGAGGCCAGTTTGGGAAAGAACCAGGAGACGAACCCAAAAGGGAGCCGCCCTCGATAGGGTTTCGATCATGTTTTGCGCCGGAGTGCCACCCGTAGGCTATGCCGGCACACAGGTATCAGGAACCGGACAAACGACGGCGCATTGCGGCGCATCAAAATGCCCTTCACATTGAGTGCACTGGCTCGGATTAATCACATATATGTCGTTCTTCAGGCTGATCGCGGCGTTAGGGCATTCGTACTCACACGCACCACAGACCGTGCATTGTGACGCGATTATTTTGTAGGCCATCACTACGATTCCATAAGCAAAGGTGCGAGACGACGCCTTGCTTTCAAGTCTCATGCCAAGGAGTCTTGTGCTTGATTTGTCTTGGCTACTTTCGATAGCGCAAGCCGCCGCCTCGACCAGGTGTCGTAAACCCTACAATCGGCATCGCAGCTGCTTGTTCTCGTAGCTTGCGCATTGTCGAGATTTCGCGATAGCCAGCGATCATGTGAAGGGGTTCGCCAATAAGAAGCAGCTCGGCTCGACCTGACGTGGCGGCGGAGCGCTTTTGAAGTGGTATCGATTGTAGCCGTGCCACCGTCTTGGCGGGATCGCAGATCGCCCTCTGGTGATGGTTCTGCTCACCCGGACAGCGGCAGGGAAGGCACCACGATGTCAATCGGGCAACGTCGTCATCGGCTCAAGCAACGTCTCCATACCGCAACCAGAAAAATCGTCGCGATGGCGCTAAATGGAGCCGAGGGCCCCCTGGCCGAGCTGGCGCACGCAAATGTTCAAATCTCGCAGATTACAGCCGCGCTCGGCGTCGCGAATAAATCTCAGCGGACCCCAGCAGATTGATAGAGCCGAAAAAAAAGCCACCCCGGAGGGTGGCCCAAGTCAGGGAGGAAACGCCCATAGGGGCCTCTGGGATCAGGCTGCAGCCTGCTCGATCGGTGAGAACGGGAGCCCGAGACTGTCGGCCACCGCCTTGTAAGTCAGCCGGCCTCGATGGACGTTGAGGCCTGCACGCAAATGCGGATTTTCCAACACGGCGGAAAAACCCTTATTGGCTAGAGCCAAGCCAAACGGCAGCGTGGCGTTATTTAGTGCCTGGCTCGAGGTCAGCGGCACGGCGCCGGGCATATTGGCCACGCAATAATGAATGATGCCATCCACTTCATAGGTTGGATCGGCGTGAGTGGTTGGGTGGGAAGTCTCAAAACAGCCGCCCTGATCGATAGCGACATCCACGAGCACGGCCCTCTTACGCATCGAGCTCAGCATGCTCCGGCGGATCAGCTTGGGCGCACTCGCACCTGGAACGAGCACGGCACCAATCACAACATCGGCCGCAAATACCTCTTCCTCCACAGCTTCGATGGTCGAAAACCTGGTTCGAACGCGCCCTTCGAATAGCTCATCCAACTCGCGCAACCGAGGTATCGAGCGGTCGATGATGCTCACCTCTGCACCCAGACCGGCCGCCATCCGTGCCGCGTGCGTACCAACGACGCCACCACCGACCACCACGATGCGGGCCGGCTGAACACCGGGCACGCCACCGATCAACAGCCCTCGTCCGCCTGCACTGCGCTTTAGCGCGCTACCCGCCGCTTCGACCGCGAGCCTGCCTGCGACCTCGCTCATCGGAGCCAGCAGCGGAAGGCCACCATGCCCATCAGTCACGGTCTCATAGGCGATTGCCGTGCATCCCGATTTTAGAAGCCCCTTGGCCTGCTCCGGG
Organism: Bradyrhizobium sp. USDA 4011; assembly: GCF_054063415.1. Classification (NCBI taxonomy): domain Bacteria; kingdom Pseudomonadati; phylum Pseudomonadota; class Alphaproteobacteria; order Hyphomicrobiales; family Nitrobacteraceae; genus Bradyrhizobium; species Bradyrhizobium sp. USDA 4011. The sequence continues at coordinate 5,817,434 of NZ_JBSSGG010000001.1, read as the reverse complement.
TCCGGCGCCAGATGCAGATATGTGAACAGGATCTGGCCCTCCCGCAGCTGGCTCCATTCGGACGGCTGAGGCTCCTTGACCTTCACAATCATTTCGCTCGATGCGAATACCTCAACTGCAGAATCCAGAATCGCTGCGCCGGCGCTGCGATAATCGTCATCGGTTGCGCCGATGCCAGCGCCGGCATTGGTCTCGATCATTACGCGGTGTCCTGCTGCCGCGTATTCGCGGACGGCTCCAGGGGTCAGGCCCACTCGATATTCGTGTGCCTTGATTTCCTTGGGAACTCCGACCTTCATTTGCAAACTCCTTGCTAGTGCGCCTTTCTAATTGAAAGAGCGCAGCGATATTGCGACGCAGCAGCCCAAATTGCGCAGGAATTCAGCGATCTTTGACCAGCCGTGCAGGTTTTCGATGCCGAATGGGTTGAGCGACCGTGCTCGCTAAGCTTAACCGTCGTACTCCGCGATGGAGATGACGCGCTTAATCGGATTCTCGGCTCGCGGAAAAGTTAACAACGATTCCAGTCTTGCCGACATTGTTAAAGAGCGAACAACGTAGTCTGCCAGTGAGGCAGGATTTGCCCAGCGGCTGGATTGCTTGCCACCGCTGATGGCCAAATGACCATTGATCATCAATCTGATTCTTAGATGCGCACGCTTGACGCCTTCATGCTCGTCGCAAATGGGCGTGGATTGTTCAACATATCCGAGGCAACTGTTCGCCTGACAACCAATCGACGATCCGTCCGCCGCCGAAACTGGTCGCTATCTGCACAAATTTGTGATCGTCAGCTACCGTCTCGCCAATATCAGCAGCATCGCGTCCGAGCGGATGCGCCTTCATAGCTGCAAGCACTGCATCGGCCAAATCGGGCGCGACGATCGCAACGAGCTTGCCCTCATTGGCGACATGGATCGGATCAAGCCCAAGGAGTTCGCAGGTTGCCGCGACCGCTGCCTTCACCGGAATGGCTACTTCCTGTAGACGGAAGCCAAGGCCCGATTGATGCGCAATTTCGTTGAGGGTTGCGGCAAGACCGCCGCGCGTGGGGTCGCGCATCACCCGGATGCCGGCGCCGCCAGCCGCAATCATAACGGCGACAAGGTCATGTAGCGCTGCGGAATCCGACACGATCTCGGTTTGAAACGCGACGTTCTGGCGTTTTGACATGATCGCCACGCCATGGTCGCCAAGGCTGCCGGACACCAACACACGGTCCCCGACCATAGCCTTATCGGCGGAGAGATCGAACCCATGGGCCAGAGCCCCGATTCCGGTCGTGGAGATAAACAGACCATCAGCCTTGCCGCGCTCGACGACCTTAGTGTCCCCCGCAATGATGTAGACGCCCGCGCCGCGTGCTGCCGCGCCCATCGAATCCGCAATCGTCTTCAGATCAGACAGCGGGAACCCCTCCTCAATGATGAAGCTGGCCGACAGATAGAGAGGGCGCGCGCCGGACATCACGACGTCGTTGATCGTCCCGTGCACAGCGAGTGAGCCGATATTGCCGCCAGGAAAGAACAGCGGCGAAACCACATAACCGTCGGTCGTCATCACCATTTTACCCGTCGCAACGTCAAAGGCCGATTGATCATTGCAGCGGGCAAGCCATTCATTACCGAAGGCTCGGTGAAAAAGGCTGGAGATCAGCTGTGCCATGGCTCGTCCCCCGGCCCCATGGGAAAGATCAACGCGTCCGTTCTCGATATCGAGCTTGCGTTGATAGCCCTGTACGCTCATGACGTTCGCCTCACCTGATCATCGCGAACCCGGCCATATGTCCAATACGCCGCACAGGCGCCTTCCGATGAGACCATGCAGGATCCTATGGGAGTTTCCGGCGTGCAGAGGGTTCCAAACAGCTTGCAATCGACTGGCCGCTTGGCGCCGCGCAGGATGGCGCAGCACTCGCACGCCGGATTGTCGGCGACCCGCAGTTCGTGCATCGCAAAACGCGCCTCCGCGTCGAACCGCGCGTAGGCCTGCTTCAGCTTCAGTCCACTATTTGGTACGAAACCGAGCCCGCGCCATTCGAACTGCTCACGCGGTTCGAATGCCTGCGAGACCTCGTCTTTGGCGCGCCGATTGCCTTCACGCCTCACTGCACGGCTGTATTGGTTCTCCACGTCGTAGCGGTCTTCGTTCACCTGTCGCACCAGCATCAGGATCGCCTGCATCACGTCGAGCGGTTCAAATCCCGCGATCACGATCGGCTTGCCGAATTGTTCCGCCAGGAGCTCGTAAGGCTGCGTCCCGATGATCGTGCTGACATGTGCAGGCCCGACGAAACCGTCGATTGCAGCCCCGCCGATATTGCGGATCTTCGGGTTCTCGAGAATGCTCTGCATCGCAGAGGGTGTAAGCACGTGGTTGCAGAACACGCTAAGGCTCTTCAGCCGCTTCTTCTCGGCTATCCGGATCATCACGGCCGTCGGGGGTGTCGTGGTCTCAAATCCGATGGCAAAGAACACGACCTCGCGGCTCGGCGCCTGTTCGGCGATCCGGATAACGTCGAGCGTCGAGTACACCATCCGGATGTCTGCGCCGAGCGCCTTGGCTCGCAACAGGGACTGTCCTTGCGAGCCGGGCGCCCGTATCAGATCGCCGTAGACGCAAAGGGTGACCTCCGGCCGCTCGACGAGACGAATCGCCATGTCGATCCGGCTGGCAGGTAGAACACAGACCGGACAACCGGGCCCGTGGATCATGCGCACATTCGCGGGCAGCAGATCCTCAAGGCCATAGCGTGATATCGCATGAGTGTGTCCACCGCAGAATTCCATGAACCGATAGGCTTTTTGCCGATCGGCTTCGGCGCTAATCGCAGCGGCGAGCCCCTGCGCAAGGGTCTTGTCGCGAAATTCGTCGGTATATCTCATGGCCGGAGTTCCTGCCCTGTGCTGCCTAGCTCCTGCAGGAGCTCCAGCGTGCGCGTGGCTTCTATCGGATCGATCTTGGCCAGCGCATACCCAACATGGACAAGGACGTGATCACCGACGTCGAGCTCGTCGATAAGAGCAATCGATATCTCCAGGCTAACACCATCGATGCACACGGCGGCCATGTGGTCAGGAAGAATTTTTACGATCTTTGCCGGAACCGAAAGACACATATCAGCCTCTCCCTTCGCTGGCGGACGACTGTTCAGCAATCTGCAAAGCGGCAATCCAGGCTTGGCCAAGGCTCAAACCACCGTCGTTGGGCGGCACCCGCTGTGGCACCAGCGGGGTCAGGCCGGCAGCGCAGCACCCGCGCCAGATTTCATCCATCAGTATCGCGTTCTGAAAGCAGCCTCCGCTCAGAACGACGGTATTGACGCCGGTTGTCCGCGCGGAGCGCATGACCCAGTCAACGCAGGCAGCGGCGAAGGTGCCATGAAACAAGCCGGCTCCGCCCGCAGCGTCAATGTCGTCCGCAATCAACCGCGCAAACAGCGGACGAAGCGACAGAACGCCACCATCGATCGTCCACCCGGCCTCTAGAATCGCAGTCCGCCGCACTAGCGCCTCAAGCTTGATCGCGGCTTCTCCTTCATAGCTCTGCCAACTCACAATCCCCAGCAGCGCCGCCACCGCGTCGAATAGCCGGCCCGCGCTGGTGGTGGTGGCCCCGCCCGACTGATCGAGCAAGGCCGAGATACATCGAGCTTGCCGTTGCGCTGCAAAGCGCGGCGCGATTTCGTTACCCCGTCCGAGCCAGTGTAGTATCGCGCTCGCCATGCGCCACGGCTCACGGGATGCGCGATCACCACCAGGCATTTGCAGCGGCGCGAGATGCCCGATGCGTCGGCACATCGCGCCTTCGCACAACAATAGCTCGCCACCCCAGTTACCAGTATCCGAGCCAACGCCATGGCCGTCGAGCACCAGAGCTAGCGCCGGTCCCGCATGGCCATGTTCAGCGATCACGGCGGCGGCGTGTGCGTGGTGGTGCTGGACTGCAATCAGCGCGCGGCCGCTTGCTTGCGCAAAGCGGGTGGATGCCATGTCGGGATGCAGATCATGAGCGATGACGACAGGCTCTACGTCAAGGATCGATGTAAGGTGTTGGATCGTCCCCTCGAACACACGGATGCCTTCGGGCGTATTGAGATCGCCAATATGTTGGGAAACGAACGCTTGGTTGTCGCGCGTGATGGTGACGGTCGATTTCAGCGCGCCGCCGACGGCGAGCACGGGCGGCACAGATTGCGCGAGCTGGATCGGTTCGGGAGCATAGCCACGAGCGCGACGAATGAATTGGGAGCGGCCAGCCACCACCGCGACCACGGAGTCATCAGCACGCGTTAAAATATCCCGATCATGGGTCACGACAAGGTCGGCGATCGCCTCGAGTCGGCGCTCCGCCTGCGCGTTGTCGATCAGGAGCGGCTCGCCGCAAGGATTGGCACTGGTGACGACAATGGCCGGGCTTGGTTCCGCAATCCACGCTCCTGTCGAGCGAAGCGCATGAAAGATCAGATGATGCAGCGGGGCTACAGGTAACATGACGCCAACGCGAGACAAGCCGGGCGCTATGGCGGGCGCCAGACATTTGCGCGAAGTTAAGAGCACAATGGGCCGCGCTGCGGATTCGAGTAGGGCGAGCTCGAGAGCGTTCGCTTCCGCGATCTCGTTGACGCACTCTATGGAACCGAGCATAACTGCAAACGGCTTCTGACGGCGCTGCTTTCTGCTGCGCAGGCGCTGCACAGCGTCCTGGTTACGGGCATCGCAGAGGAGCTGGTAGCCGCCGAGACCCTTTATGGCTATGACTTGACCGCCTGCGATTGCAGCGACAATGGCGTTGATCCCATGGCTAAGCCGAGGGCCGCATTCTGGACACGCGATCGCCTCCGCATGAAACCTGCGGCTCGCCGGATCCGCATATTCGGCCGTGCAGGCGGCGCACAGCCTGAACGCCTTCATCACCGTGTTGTGGCGATCGTATGGGAGCCGCCCGGCAATAGTGTAGCGTGGACCACAATGGGAGCAACTAATGAAGGGATAAAGGTAATGGCGATTCTGTGGATCGAATAGCTCGCTGAGGCATTGCCCGCAGGTCGCGGCGTCGGCGATAATGTGCGTTGACAATTTTCCGCCTTCGCTCGCGCCGATCGAAAAGTTTTCTGTCGCGAGCGCCGCTGTCTCCTGAACGCAGATGTGGTCGATGCGCGCCAACGGAGGCGCCTCGAGCGGCAATGTGGCAAGAAATTCTGACGCACGGCCACCTTCGACTTCGATTGTGACGCCCTCCGGGCCGTTGGCGACAAATCCCGCCAATCCGTACCGCGTAGCGAGGCCATAGACGTAAGGACGAAAGCCGACCCCTTGCACCGCTCCGCTCACGCGCACGCGCAGTCGTGTTTGGTCGCAAATGGTTGCGGCGCTCATCGCCTGGCGTCCTCTACGGCCTGCCTTTGGTGGGCCACCTGTCTATCGATCCAAGCGTAGAGCGCGCCAAAACCCTCGCCGGTACGGGCCGAGACCGTGAGCACTTCGATCTTTGGGTTGGCGCGTCTGGCATATCCAATGGTCTTGTCCAGATCGCACTCAAGCAGTGAGGCCAGATCGATCTTGTTGATCACCATGAGTGAAGAAGCCGCGAACATATCGGGATATTTCAGCGGCTTGTCTTCACCTTCGGTCATCGACAACACAACGATCTTGCAGGCCTCGCCAAGATCGAAGGCCGCGGGACAGACTAGGTTACCGACGTTCTCGATGAAGAGAATACCGCGCGTGAGCCGCGGCAAGCGGCGATAAGCCTCGCCAATCATTGCAGCATCGAGATGGCACCCCTTACCCGTATTGACTTGAATAGCTGGCACACCGGCCGCTCGAATGCGTTCGGCATCGTTTGAGGTCTGCTGATCGCCCTCGATGACTCCGGTCGGATAGCTGAGCTTGAGCTCGGATACGGCGCGGACGAGCAACGAGGTTTTGCCCGCACCGGGACTCGACATAAGATTAAATACCAGCAGCTCATCGGCCGCAAAGAGCGTCCGGTTGGCGGCCGCGATCGCATTGTTCTTGCCGAGGATGTCACGCTCGACCCAAATGATGCGTTCGCGGCTCGTGCCCTTGACCTTCAATCCAGCTGGGCCGGCGCCGCAGCTCAGAAGCGCTTGCCGACCACCATCACTCTGATAATGTTCGAGATCATGACCGTGGCGGGCATGGGACGAATGCTGCACCCTCTCGTCGCCGTGAAAATGCGCGTCATGGCGCTCGCCATCGTTCTGCTTATGAGGACAGCAACGGCCTTGGCTCTCCGGATCACGCCCTCTGGCAAGTTCGAACGAAGACGTCGCTTGGCTGCAACCGCAAACGGTACACATCAATCGATCTCCAGTTCTTTCACTCGCATCTGTTCGCCGCCGGTTACTTGCAACTGGTAGCTCCCGCAGCAAGGACAGGGGTCACCGCGGCGAGCAATTTCGACACTGCTAGAACAGCTCATGCACCAGGCGACCCCCGGGAGTTCGAGGATCTCAAGAGCTGCCCCCTCGGCAATCGTTCGCGTTGCAACGACAGCAAAGCAGAACCTGATCGCATCAGGCGCGACATGGCTGAGCGCCCCGATTTCGAGACAGATGCTCCGCACCCGCGACAACGATCGGTGACGCACCTCCTCCTCGACGATTTGGATGATGCCCAGACAAACCGCCATTTCATGCATCTTCAACTTTGCGAAACCTGAGTGTGAATCCGACACAGGGGTCGAGCGATTCAATCACCGCACGAACCGCTTTCTGATGCCGTCTCGCCGTCAGCGCCGCGCCCTGCAGGTTCCGGACAACCGGTCCGCTCCTATGGAAATTCCATTCCGTCGGAGCAAGAAATTCGAAGCGGCATATCTGGCCCTGAGGATCAAGCTCAACCGCGTGATAGAGCCTGCCCCTGGCGCATTCGACCGCGGTCGCGGCGCGTCCCGAACCCAACCGGTAGCTTTCGATGATCCCAGGCTCCGCTGAGTCGATATGAGCGCCGGACTTGAGCCAATCGCAGAGCCGAACGATCTCTGCAATTCTGGCCTTCAGCCGCTCGACCGCACCCGACCGACCCAGCCAGAGCCGATCACGCGTCATTTGGCGTGCCCATGGACCCGTCTCGGGCGCGCGCCCCCCAAGGTCGGGACAATGACAAAATGTCGGATCATCGCCGAGCAGCCGTTCAATGATGTTTCGGTCGTCGGCAACGGACAGGAACGAGTGCGCGATCCGGATCGATTTCAAGTCGATCTCGTCCAGCGCGGCTATACGAATTGCCAATGGGCTGCCGGGCCTGGGCGCGCCATCTCCGTTCGGCATGCCGATCGCGGCCAGCCCAGCCACAATTCTTGCCGTCGCTTCGCGTCGAGCAGCACCGCAGGCCGGTTGTCCGCTGCCGATAAGTGCGGACATTCCCTGCATCACGGAACGAATCGCGGCGGCACCGGCGATGTCCTGCGCAAGGTGTCCGACCAAGAGGCCCCGCAGCAATTCCGCGATGCGCTCGGCAACGACCAGCGCAATACGATGCTGTTTCGTCGTGCGGGTAATCGCTTCGTCCCGCGCCGTCTCGATCGCAAACAGCAGCGCGGTTTGTTGCGCAACAGCACACAATGCGAAGAGCCGGGGGATCTGTTTGAGCAGCGACGAAGCCGGTCTGCCGGCGAACAGCCGCGCCAGCAGTGGCCGGGCTCGTGGCAGGATCTCGACCGCGGCAATTACGTCGGCAGCAAGCCAGACCGTGACATCGATTTTGTTGCGGATCGCGAAGCTCATATGCACCGCTGCGTCATTAGCTTGCGCGGAACGGCAGCCGCGCTGTCTGCGAGATCCCGCTGGATTTCGAGTATCTTTAAGTTCTTCATGTGAGGTACGCCTCCATAATTGCCTGCAGGCGCCCGGCGGAGTCCTCGAAATCCTCGTCAGCAGCCAAGGCTACGATCGGCACGTCTCCCACCTCCACCGTATCGAGGATGACGTCGTCCAAAGAATTGAAGTACTGTACCGACCAGACGTTCCTCACCCCGGTCGCCTGCACGCGGCATGTGCCGTAACCGCGGAAGATGAGCTGGACCGGACCATTGCCCAAACTTTGCTGCAGGAACGCCATGTCAACAGCACTCATCGGCAGCAACGTCAGATTGATAACATGCGCCCGCATGCCTGACCGCCAGACACGCGCCCGCTCGCGTATTTCCGCAAGTACCGCGAGCACGTTCATGGCGCCGTCCGGCGCCGCGCCGATCGGAAAGTCGGCAGACGTCAACTCAGTTGCGGCGCGCTGCACAATCTGCGGGATTGCCCCAACCTCGACATATTCGTGCGTCGGCTCGGACCCGATACGCACGCGCCAGATTCCTGCAAGGACCGTCTCCCGGAGTTGCGCAAAAGAGCCATCTGGCAGCGCGACCACGCCGGCGACCTCGCCCTCCCCGAGCACCTCGCCAATCAGCTTGCGCTCGAGCTCGCTGAGATTGGCGAGTCCGTACAGCTGCGTCCGAGTGCTCTGCCTCTGGCCGCGAGCGGCAGCGGCGACATTCGACAACAGCACCGTGACATTCGGATAGTTCCTTGCAAGCTCGTTGCCGTCGCGCTGGGCGCGCTTGACTACCGCCTCCATAGTCGTCAGGCCGCGATGGAATACATCGAGACTTTCCGTCCCCCTGGCAGACTTGCTCACCACCTGCTCGACGTCCCCGGATACGACGCGGACCGCTGTTTTCATGATACGATGTCCCGTTGGATCTATCGGGAGGCATAGCCGGCACAAATGCTACCCGCGTACAGCCAAACGATCGGTACGACGATGCGGTTCATCTTGACCAAACGGACCAGGCGCCTGCCGATCAGGCAGAGCGTATCGTGCCGATGGCACAAATTGGTGTCGATCGACGACGCGGGCCGAGTCTTTTGACCAGCTTTCCGGTCAACGCATGCGCAGGCCCTGCGCCTTGCACGCAACGCCGAGAAGCCTTGATCAATTAAAGCCTTGATCAATTCAGGAAGGGATAATGCGACATGGACGGCCCGGAGCGAATGCATGGCAGCGACCGCCAGCAGCACTTCGGGCGCGCTCGCGGAAGCGTGCGTGGCCAGGCGTGCATGCGCGCTGATGCTCTCCACCTCGGACGGACAGGTTGCGAGATCATGCCGCGCCGGCTGGAACTTCATCAGACTCCCTTCAGATAGTCCTTGGTTTGAGCTAGGTGAGATGTAGCAAGGCACGTGCCAATCATCGTCGCGCTGTGAGGGAGACTGGAATCATCGCTCGAAGCATTGACCTTTCCATGCGGAAGGTGCGCGCGATTGATCGATTCGCGAGCAGGCTTAGTCACCGCAACATCCGCAGCAGAACCGCTAACGTAGATGCTCGGGCAATTGCGGCTCACGACCGACCAGGTCCGCAAAGAAGGGGCCGCAGTCCTGGCCGTTACGGCTGGCGTCAAGCCCGTCGAGTGCTTCCGAGATCAGTCTTGCTTCATCCTCATTCAAGAGTCGCACGGCGGTGTCGATATGAACGAGCACCCTGGCACCGACCGGGGCGCAGTAGAGCAGCATGACCGAGACACGCCGCTGTTCGTTGCGATACTCACAAAGTGCCGTGATGCCGTCCGTCTCAACAATCATCATTGGTAAGCCAAGGCACATGATCAATCGCGGGCCGCTAGATCGGCTGCGCTCCCATCTCATAACTTGCATGGTCGATATTGTTCGCCAACAGCCGTTCTGATGCAGGCAGCGGCGCCGTTCGCGGTGCGGCCGGCGAGCCCCACTGCGCCAGGAGTTTGCAAGCCAATTCGATCGCCGGCGCAATCTGGAAGCGCACCGGAGCCGTCAGCGGACCGCCCCAGTGCTGCAGGTCCAGCGCCTGACATCCGATGAGAGCGAGGTCTCGCGGGCAGCGACCAAGCAGATCGGCCGCGCTCAAGACCTCCTGAAAGCCGGTCTGATGTAGACTTATCTTCTTGGCACCAGCAAATTTTGGCACCTCGGCATCCCGCATGAGCTTCAACTCTCCGGGCGGGAGTGCAAAGTCGATGGCATCGAACACGATCAGGCAATCGGCCTGCTCAAGATAACTCACGAGGTAGAGCCCCTGCGTGCCGCCATCAAGGATGGTGACGTTGTCAGCGACTACATAGCGGCGATGGAACTCCTCTACCGCCCGCACGCCGAACCCCTCATCGGCCCACAGGATATTGCCGATGCCAAGCACAAGGATCCGTTGCTTGTTCTCCGGAACTAGTAACCGCGTGCTATTCAATCGCGAAACTCGCGCTCACCCGAAATCATGGAGGAGATGCTCCGGCGCGACATGATGTCCTCTCGGATCACTGCGTAGATGTGAACCAGAACAAAGACCAAGATCACCCACAGGCCCAGATGATGCCAGGTATGGACGTCCTGGCTATTCGGCCAGATTGAAAACACCCAGCCGAACAGCCTGTCCTGCCAACTGTCGCTACCGGCGCCCTGCCCATAAAGTGCAAAGCCTGTGACGATCATGAACGTGATCGTTTGCGTAAACATAAGGAACATTGCGAGCTGAGCCAGGGGGTTGTGCCCGACGCGTCTGTCGGGCTCAACTGCAAGGAACCCGTACCGGCGAATCTCGTGGTGCACCTCGCGCCAAAAGCACCCGCGCCAGAGCGGAACACAAAAGATCTGCGTGGCATGTCGATTTCCAATCAGGGCCGAGTAAATGCGCAGAACAAAGCCGACGCTGAGGACATATCCCGCAGAGAAATGCGCAAATCGGATATAGCCGAACAGGAAATTGCCGCTTGCTTGTCCCGACATCGCCGGTGTGCCCGTTCCAATCAGATAGCCGGTTAAGGCCAACATCAGAATGGCCGCCGCATTGACCCAGTGCCACAGTCGCACCGGCGCGTCATAAACGTAGGCGCCGCGATGGCCGATGCCGCGCTCGGTCGGTGCCGCATCGACGGCAGCGGGAGGCTGCGGAGCCTTGTTCAGCATGGCCCTAACGAACATTGACTGAAGCCATCTCTTGGCCGTCAAGACTCATCACATGGGTCGAGCACGCCAGGCACGGATCAAAGGAATGGATCGTACGCAAGATCTCCAGGGGTCGCAGCGGATCGGCCAACGGGGTGCCGATCAGCGAGGCTTCAAAGGCGCCAATATTGCCCTTGGGATCGCGAGGAGATCCGTTCCATGTCGTCGGCACGACACATTGATAGTTGTCGATCTTTGTGTCCTTGATCTTGATCCAGTGTCCAAGCGCACCGCGCGGCGCCTCAGCGAAACCGTAGCCCATGGCCTCCTTGGGCCAGGTTTCCGGCTTCCATCTTGTGACATTGGCAGTTGCCGTATTGCCTGCCTTGATGTGGGCGACCAACTTATCCTGGAAATAACGCAGCTGATGCGCCGCCCACTGACATTCGAGTGCCCGCGCCGCGGTACGGCCGAGCGTCGAGAACATCGCCGTCAGGGGAAGATTCAGTCCCTTGAGCAGTCTGTCGGCCGGCTCCTTGAACTCGGCTTTGCCCTGCGCATAGCCGATGATGTATCGCGCCAAAGGCCCGACCTCGACGGCGTGGCCACGCCAGCGCGGCGCTTTGATCCACGAATACTTGCCGCCTTCGTCGAGTTCCTTGATATCAGTCTGACTGCCCTTGACTTTTGGCCCGAGCTCGAAACTCGGTTCGGTGATGCCATCCCATGGATGCAGTCCACAGCAATCGTGCGGGTATTTATACCACGAATGCGTGACGAACTCCTGGATCTGCTCCGGATCACTATGGTCGATCGGCAATATCTCCGTGAGGTTGCCATCAAGGATCACGCCGCGCGGCAGCTTGAGATTGTTCGAAGAACAGTCGTTGGCGTTTTCGAGGATGTCGCCATAGGACATTACGCTTTTGCTTGAAAGTCCGCCGCCATGGAGCCAATCCTTATAGAACGAGCCGATCATTGCGACGTCGGGCAGATAGACCTGCTCGACAAACTCGATCGAACGGTCGATGATCGAGGATACGAGATTAAGGCGCTCCATGTTGAGCGCACCCACCGCACCAGTTCCGTCGATGTTGATCGCACAGGGCACGCCGCCGACCAGCCAGTTCGGATGCGGATTCTTGCCCCCATAGACGGCCTGGATTTTGACGATCTCCTTCTGGAAGTCGAGCGCTTCCAAATAATGCGCCAGGGCCATCAGGTTCGCCTCCGCTGGAAGCTTGTAGGCCGGATGCCCCCAATAACCGTTCTTGAAGGGACCTAATTGCCCTGATCCGAAGAATTTAGTCAGCCTGATCTGCAGATCCTTAAAATAGCCAGGAGACGACAACGGCCACGGCGAGATGGACTGCGCCAGCGCGGAGGTCGACTTGGGGGCGGCCTGGAGCGCGGAGACCACGTCGACCCAATCGAGTGCGTGCAGATGGTAGAAGTGCACGAGATGATCATGCACGAGCAAGCACAGCTGCATCATGTTTCGGATCGAATTGGCATTCTCCGGAATCGTGATCCTTAACGCATTCTCAACCGCGCGCACGGAGGTCAGCGCATGGGTGCCGGTGCAGACACCGCAAATCCGCTCAGTAAACGCCCAGGCGTCGCGTGGATCGCGCCCGCGCAGGATGACTTCGATGCCACGCCACATCGTCCCGCTCGAAACCGCATTGCGGATCACGTTGTCGGCATCGACATTGGCTTCGACACGCAGGTGGCCTTCGATGCGCGTCAACGGATCGATGACAATTCGCTTGCCGGAGCGATCGAGATTGAACCCATTTGGTATCTGTCCGGCCACCGTCGCCCTCTTCTCAATTCCGTTTACTTTGGTGGAGCTGTGCGATCCGGCTTGTTGGTCAACCGCTTCACGGCGGTGACCGCCGCATGGGCGGCGACGGTCAGCCCAACCACCCCGGCAGCAGCCATACCAATCTGATCGGCGTTCTTCTCAATGCCGAACTGCTTGATGGTCGTGAGTCGGTCGTAAAATGAACCCTTGTCCCAAAAGTCGTCTTCGGAGCAACTGAGGCAGCCGTGGCCGGATTGAATGGGAAATGAAACACCGCCGTTCCACCGAAGGGCCGAACAGGCATTGTAGGTGGTTGGCCCCTTGCAGCCCATCTTGTAGAGGCAATAACCCTTGCGCGCGCACTCATCGTCCCACTCTTCGACGAATTGGCCGGCGTCGAAATGGGAACGTCGATAGCATTTGTCGTGAATGCGCTCGGAATAAAACATCTTTGGGCGCCCTTGGCGATCGAGCTCCGGAAGCTTTCCGAACGTGGTGATGAAAGTCACCAAGCCGCTCATGACCTCTGCGATAGGCGGACACCCGGGCACCTTGATGATCGGCTTGTTCTTGATCACCTGATCGATCGGCGCAGCGCCAGTCGGATTGGGCTTGGCCGCCTGGACGCATCCCCAGGACGCACACGTGCCCCAAGCGATGATCGCCATCGACTCTTCCGCCATCGACCTGAGCTTTTCAACGAACGGCTTGCCGCCGTCAATGCAGAACATGCCCCCCTGCTTCAGCGGCGGATTACCTTCGACCGCAAGCACATACTTTCCTTTATACTTGGCGCGGGCTTCCTCCAGGATGGCTTCAGCCTGGTGTCCAGCTGCCGCCATGATCGTATCGTCATAGTCGAGCGAAATCATCGACAGCAGCGTGTCTTTGATCAGCGGATGGGCCGAGCGGATAAAGCTTTCCGAGCAGCAGGTGCACTCGAGCCCGTGCAGCCAGATGACGGGTACGCGCGGTTTGGTCTCCAGGGCATCGGCAATAGTGCTCGCGGCAAGCGGACCAAGTCCGAAGCTTGCGGCCGTCAAACTGCAGAATTTGTGGAAACTACGACGCGTGATGCCCTGACGTCTGATCACGCTGTAAAGCGTCTCCGTTGCCCCACCCATGAACCCTTCCATGTGAGTCGTCGTCGGCAGTAACGAACTGCTGACACAGCAGCAAGAAACAGGCCATCGGAGCGCAACACTTGACTGGTTGCCAAGCCAGCCTTTCGACACTTGCCCTATCGGCGGGCCGGCCAGCCTGCCACAGGCTCGCACCGTCGAGCCCTGTCATACCAGTGATGTCGGGCTTTGAACGTCGATGTGAGAACTTCAACAGAGCTGCACAATGATTTGCCAATCCAGGGCGACCACATCATACTCACTTTTGCACGATCGGAACACGCGCGCGCATGCCCATTGTTGAAGGAGTTGGTGCAGTTGACGGGCACCGCGCCAGCCGTCCATCTCAATCAGACTTGCTCTCTGCGGACCAATGGCGGGTTCGATCCGCGTCATAGTCCGACTGCGGAAACACGCCAAAGTGGCGGCCCAGCGCCGCACAGAACGCGATGCCGAGCCGCGCAGCGTACATGCTTTGATTTGCAGGGCGGATCGATCCGATCTGTCTGTCATTCAATGTGGCTGCCGCACGGCATTACCACGGGATCGAGCGCGAAGGTCTGGATGTTCTGAAGCGATCATCTAGGAGTGCATCGCGCGAACCAATCGACGGCAAGGCGCGGTCCTCTTAGCATATCACGACACCGCACTCACCTGCGAGAGTCTCTTCGCGATGCCGGAGGCGTCGCGTTCGTTCCTAGCACCGGCGCAATCTGGCCGAGTATAGCGGGCGCTGACGTTCAGTCATCGGTGTCCAGCGGCAACGCCGGTTGCCAACTAGCCAAAAACCGTCGTCGGGCTCGTTCAACGCCGGGCAAATTATCGAAGTATTCCAGCATAGACGATGTACTGGACTTGTTCGCGATAGTACTTCCGGATTTCTCCGGGCGCGGCCGTTCCGACGACCACGATCAGACGCTCCTTCGGGTCGCAGAAAAATTGTGTTCCGTAAGCGCCGGTCCAGGTGAACTCACCTGGATTGCCCGGAACCGCCGAGATACCCTCGCTTATGCGCACAGCCACTCCGAGTCCAAAGCCGAAGCCGGCACGATGCGCCTCCACATTGGCGACCTTATTCTTGATCTCCGGCCCGAGGTGGTTGGAGATCATGTGGCGCACCGTCTTCGGGCCGAGAATGCGCTGCCCATCGAGCTCCCCGCCGTTTAGCAGCATTTGCCCGAAGCGCACATAGTCACCGACGGTCGCAAACGCGCAGGCTCCTCCGCAGTCAAACATTGTCGGACTTTCGAGGAGCTCGATCTCTTGAGGCTTTCCAGTCAGCGGGTCGTCTGGAAACGGATGCGCGAGGCGCTCGCGTTGTGATGTGGATAAATGGAAAGTGGCATCCTGCATCCCGATCGGCTTCCACAGGTTGCTGGCAAGATAGTCGCCCAATCGTTGTCCGCTGACCTGTTCCACAACAGCTCCGAGCACGTCGGTCGAGAAGCCGTATTCGAATTCCGTCCCCGGTTGGTGCGCTAGCGGCAACTTGGTAATGGCCTGGATAAAAGTCTGCTTGTCACCCTTTAGCGGCGGGGCTGCAAAATTCGGGTACAGACGCGCCACTTGGTCTGGACTATCTGGAGGCGCGCCATAGGTGAGACCTGATGTGTGCCGATAAAGATCGTGGATGTAGATCGGAGAACTCTGCGCTTGATACTTTAACGAACCGTCAGGCCGTGGCACCGCGACCTTCATGTTTGCGAATTCCGGGTAATAATCCGTGAGCCTGCTCCGTAGAGGCAGGCGACCTTGCTCCATGAGGGTGAGCCCGGCAACGGCCACCATCGGCTTGGTCATAGATGCAAGCGCGAACATCGCATCGAGCCGCATCGACGATCCTTTTGCAGGATCAAGTCGGCCATACGCCTTGTAATGAATCAGCTTGCCGTCTCGGGCGACTGCAACCACCGCGCCCGGCACGCGCTTGCTTTCGATCTCACGATCGAAGAACTCGTCTAGCTTGGCAAGGCGTTGCTGAGAAACTCCAACGTCATCGGCCATGGCCTCGGGCAGAGGCGCTGAATGCACTGAATTGAAGCCGATTCCAGCAACCACTGCGGCCATAACAAGCTTGTTCATTCTATCCTGGCTCGCGCTGCTCCAGCTCTGGCATGTCTGGTCTGACAAGCCGAAAGCCACTCGATCCGGTCTGGCGCGCCTGCGCTCATGTGCTTCTCCTGGCACCGCGTCTGTCGAGGAGAGCTAAGGTGAAGATGACCGCAAGAGCGAACATCACCATACCGCCCGCAACTACAGTCGCCTCGCGCCAGCGTGACGCTTGGACGTAGTCTATGACGTAGGCCGACAACACCTTGGTGCGCCCGGGAATATTGCCGCCGATCATCATCACGACACCGAATGTGCCGATCGTATGAGCAAAGCCAATCACAGCGGCTTTGACAAACTCCAATCGCGCCAGCGGCAAACCGATGGTAATGAAGGCATGCAACGGAGAAACCCGCGCCGCGGCTTCCAGCGGAGGGTCGCCCATCGCAACAAAGGCGTTGCGGATCGGCTGCACCACCAAAGGCAGCGCCGAGAGCACCGATCCGACTACGATTCCTGCGAAGGTAAAGGCGAGCGAGCGCTCGCCCCAGAAAGAAGCGAGAAGCCCCCCCGGTCCGGCGGGCCCGAGCAGCACGAGGACACAGAAACCGAGTGCCGTCGGCGGTAGCACCAGCAGAAGCGTGATGATCGCTGCCACCGCCTCGCGCAGAACAGTATGTGAACGCGCTAGCCACCACGCGAGCGGCGCACCAATCACCAAGAGGATGATGGTCGTCACGCTGGCAAGCTCGATCGTAAGCGCAACGGATTGCCAAATCTCTGCCGAAAACGCATCCATAGGCGTCAGCCCCCCAGTGAGAGACGGTCGCCGTCTCGGGGCAGTGATCGCCTACACATCCGGCGCGCCGAGGCGTGGGGCGCGCAGCGCCTCTTAGTGGTGCGGACCTTCGCGGCGACCACTACATTGACGCGCGTCGTTTTCGCGAGCAAGAGCAGCGTCGCACACTTCATAGGAAACTCCTGCACGGGGCCGCGTCGACCGGTCTGACGGCTGCAGCTCCTCGTTTGTCATCCAGCAATCCCTGTGCCGCTTGCGCAATGTGGTGCATTCTAGGCTCAACGGGAGAAAATGCGCACAGACGACGAGTTCGCTGTGGAGTGGGTCTTGCGCTCTGTCAGGTTTCCGGCATCTTTGTTCCCGAGCAGACAGCGACGGCACAATGATTGGCAGAGTTTGACGCCCTCAGGGTTGTTATTGGATCTTACGGCGCTTAATGATCGCTCGACGCGATCCTTAAGTGGATTCTGTTTCGAAAATTGCCCCGGCCACTTGGAGTTCGCTCGAACGCGGGCGCGGCTGAGCGCGAGCACAACCCGCCGCATTCCCATTTACGATAGGGACGCGGCTGCTAGCAAGGACATCGGAATTAATGCCTTTGCTGGACATTGCCGGAAACGACCGTCAAGCGGAGACGCCTTCATCCGGCATGCAGCCCGTTGTGCAGGGGCCGGGACCTGCCGCCGAGAACGGTTTGCAGCGAACCTACAGAGCGTCCGGGCGGTGCCGTATGTCGACCGTGATAGTGCCTCGGGCGCAAAGATCTTTTCGTTCGCGCGTTTCTGCGGCTCGCTGAAGAAGACGTCGCGGTGGTCAAGCTCACCGTCGGTCTTGACGATGTCGATGGCGCAAACGCCACACTCGCTGCGCACCAAATCGCCGAAGCGCGCCTCTGCGCGATTTACGATAGTGGCAGCCCCTCCCCCGATGCGCATGGTGGCGTGAAGGCGCGTTGCTCAAGCATCGCGCACGCTTGGACAATCCGATAAAAACGACAGAATCAGCGCGCCCAATCATCTTGCGGCGCGCCGCATGCGCCGTGCTCGGAGATTCTCATCAAACGACGATGCGGCTCTGCAGTGCGCGCCTACATGCGGGAGCTATAGAGCATGTGCGGCGTTCCCATTCTGGTCAACCGCGTCGAGCAGCGACGACGGTAGCCGGTCTTGAGGGGCCACGCTGCCGCTGAACTCGGCAACAGACGGCAGGACTTCAAGGGCCATAAGATTCCCTCTTCTTGGACGACCTCTGCGGGCTCTTGTGCGCACAGCCAGATGTCCGCCTTCTGCTGAACTGTGCGGTCACTTCACCTGGAGACAAATGCCCCGCGAACGGACATGCTCTGCCGCTAGCGAAAATGTAGCACCTCCATCACAGATTTGCGAGGCAATATGGGGTTCTAGATCTTCGATGTGCCAGACTTCCATCGTGTGAATGCCTACGATCGAAACTATGGATTTTACCAATCTCACGCAGTGTTGCATCAACCTCATCAGTCGGCGCATACCGATCACGCCAAGCTTCTAGGTCGAGACGTGCCCGCGTTACGCCCAGCCGACCAAAGATACGCAATATGCTGCAATGTCATGTTCGAGCTTGCGACCGCGGTCGGAGCGCCTGGACCGAGCCAACGGTGAGAGACGGTTTATCCGCGGGCACTTGATTCGCCGCAGATCGGGCATCTGGTGCATATCTTGCTTAGCGAAAAAAGATAACGTAACTGAACGCCTGCCTTTGGGATGACGCGCCGCCTCTCGGATCGTCTTCTATCGGACACGGCTAAAACAACGAGCCTCGCATGATGCTGTCGCCTCTCAACGGCGCGGCGGCTTGCATTCGAGTATATTCGGGAAGGAAGCGTCATGACCACCATGGCAACCGCGGCACCCGCGCGCGCGTCGCAGACTTGGTATAAGATCCTCTACGTCCAGGTGTTGATCGCCATCGTGGTTGGTGCCTTGGTCGGTTGGCTGTGGCCATCTGTCGCGACCAACGATTGGGTCAAGGCGCTCGGTGACGGATTCATCAAACTCATCAAGATGGTGATCGCACCGATCATCTTCTGCACCGTCGCATCCGGCATCGCGCACATTCAGGATGCAAAGAAAGTCGGTCGCGTCGGCGTCAAGGCATTGGTCTATTTCGAGATCGTCTCCAGCTTTGCGCTGCTGTTGGGCCTTATTATGGGTAATCTGGTCCAAATCGGTCGTGGCCTTGCAGTCAAGCCGGACGCGGCAGCGGTCGCCAATTACGTCAAGCAAGCGGAAGCGTCCAAGAGCGTCGATTTCATCCTCAACATCATTCCCGATACCGTGGTCGGCGCGTTTGCTCGCGGCGATGTTTTGCAGGTACTCCTGTTCGCGATCCTGTTCGGCTTTTCTCTGATGGCGCTAGGAGAACGCGGGGAGCGGCTGCGCGGCATGATTGACGACGTCGCGCACGCGGTGTTCGGCGTAATCGGCATCATCATGAAAGCGGCCCCGATCGGGGCCTTCGGCGCCATGGCCTTCACGATTGGCAAGTTCGGGCCGACGGCGCTCGGCAATCTGATCGGTCTGATCGCGCTATTTTACGTGACGGCTGCGCTTTTTGTGGTGGTGGTGCTCGGCGTTATCGCACGGATCGTCGGCTTTTCGGTTTTCAAGTTCATTGTCTATATCAAGGACGAGCTTTTGATCGTGCTCGGCACTTCGTCCTCGGAAAGCGCGCTGCCGCAATTGATGGAGAAGCTTGAGCGGCTGGGCTGCTCTAAGCCCGTGGTCGGCCTGGTGGTCCCAACTGGGTACTCCTTCAACCTCGATGGTACCAACATCTATATGACGCTTGCCACATTGTTCATTGCCCAAGCACTCGGAGTCGATCTCACTTTTGGCCAACAGCTCACGATCTTGCTCGTGGCCATGCTGACCTCCAAGGGGGCAAGCGGCGTCACCGGCGCGGGCTTCATCACGCTCGCCGCAACATTGTCGGTCGTCAACCCAGCGCTGGTACCGGGTATGGCAATCGTGTTCTCGATCGACAAGTTCATGAGCGAGGTACGCGCCCTTACCAACATCACTGGCAACGGCATTGCAGCCGTGTTCGTATCCTGGTGGGAAGGCGAGCTAGAGCACGCGACGTTGCACGCTCGGCTCGACCGGCCCACCACTGTGGACACAAGGAGGTAGGCCCCGGCTCTCGGTCGCCGTCATTGCCAAGACGCGTCGAATCCAAGCGCAACCGCATTCACAATGCTTCGCAGTTCAAGTCGGCACCGTGCTTGGACCGGCGAATCGAACCTTCTCCCACGGCATCCCCAGAACGCAGCTCTTGCTCCGCGTCACGCCCCCGGCAAGAGCCTGTGAAGGGTTACCGTACGCGAGAAGGAGCTGCGATTTTAGAAAGTCATTCTCAAGCGTGGTCTTTCAAGGTCAAGGCTCCTGACCAGCCGAGCGCCTATGCAACATTGCCGAGCCAGGTAGTAAGATTGCGAAAGAACGGATCCAGCGTGACGGACCAAGGTGTTGGCCTGCCCACAATGCCCATGTGCGTGGTCACCGCACTTGCCTTGCCCGGCCGACAAGGTGGTAGCATCCTCCACGTTCAACTCAGTCATACTACGGTGCGTAGCAGATCGCGATGGT
Source organism: Bradyrhizobium sp. USDA 4011 (assembly GCF_054063415.1). NCBI lineage: Bacteria > Pseudomonadati > Pseudomonadota > Alphaproteobacteria > Hyphomicrobiales > Nitrobacteraceae > Bradyrhizobium > Bradyrhizobium sp. USDA 4011. The sequence goes on along the minus strand of NZ_JBSSGG010000001.1, from coordinate 5,797,099 downwards.
GTCATCAGCGTGGACTAGATTGGCACCTTGACTGAGACGAGGCGGCTAGCACATAGCTAGTATTGGCTCGGCGTCATATACGCACTCTCGATTCCGGCTAACGGCTCGTCGGCACCGAGCCTGGGCGGAGATGGCCGCGAGGCATAGACAGCAGTTGCATAACTTCGCCTTTCTATCTCGGCACATTACATTGCTCCCTTCCGCATGATCGATCGCGAGATGCGTGGTCGCGCAGCTTGCACCCGTCCTTTCCGGGCTCGGCGAGGGAGCCTGCTTTTTCGGCCGCGACGTCCTGGCTAAACTGGAGTCCTCGTCCTCGTCGTGAGTGCCACTGGGTCGCGGCGGTCCTCGGCCGCAGCCTCGAATGCCTGCCCCGAGGTCACCGGCAGCGGAGGAAAGCAGACAACCCAGCCTCGATTGTACAGAGGTCAGCGCGGAATATTGAAAGGTTTAGGACAACTATACGTACGTTTGTAATGCGTCTTCCTTCGGCGCGTGCTGAGTTCAATGGAAGGCAATATCTCGGAACCGCGCACGAGCGTCTGTCGGCACGGAAAGAATTGCCTCATTTTTGCCTAAAATGTTATAGCTCTCCCGCCGAGAAAGGCCGGACGATATAAAAATGCGTAGCCAGATCAGCAGTTTGAAAGTTTCAGCGCCCCAGTTTACCTTCGGCAGCATAACGTTGGCCGTGGTAACGCTGGCCTGCTTGTACCTTCACGCGCAGTTCGCTGCGACGGCGTTCGCCTATTTGTTAGTCGTATTGCTGTTTTCGTTGATGGGCAGCCTCATCGCGTCATCCGCGCTTTGCGTCGTGGCGATCGCGGCTTTAGCTTACTACTTTGCGCCGCCGGCGTTCAGTCTGCGGATCGATGATCCACAAGATCTTCCGGTGGTCTTTGCGTTTTTCGTTGTCTCGATCGTCGGAACGCACCTGATGGGAAAAGTCCGCCAGGAAAGCCAAGCCGCGCGTGAGGCCGCAGCCAAGCTCCGGATCAGCGCGGCCGATTTGGAGGACCGCGAGAAACGCTGGCAAGCGATCTTTGAACACAATCCGGCCATGTACGTCATGGTCGACGAAGCCGGTACCGTCCTCAATACCAATACGTTCGGCGCGGCACAGCTCGGCTATGCGCGTTCCGAACTGATCGGCCACTCCATCCTGGGAGTCTTTCTGGAGGAGGATCGCGAGTTAGCTCGCGAATGCATTCGCGCCTGCCTTGAAGATATCGGTCAATCGCGAACCTGGGAGGCCCGGAAAGTCAGGAACGACGGCTCGGTACTGTGGGTACGTGAAAATGCCAAAGCCATGATCTGGGCTGATGACCGGCCCATTGTTCTGATATCCTGCGAAGATATCACCGAACGGAAGCGGACCGAGTCTGCCCTGCAGCGGAGCGAAGCACATTTGGCCCAGGCGCAGGAGCTGAGCCATACAGGCAGCTTCGGCTGGAATGTCGTCACCGGCGAGGCCTTCTGGTCAAAGGAGACGTTTCGAATATTTGAGTTGGACCCGCAGACCGTTCCGTCGCCGCACCTCGTCGTCGAGCGCACCCATCCAGATGATAGGGCTTCGGTTCAAGAGGTCATTGATCGGGCGATGCGAGATCCGAAGGATTTCGAACATGAATACCGGCTGTTGCTGCCGGACGGCTCGGTGAAGCACATCCATGCGCGGGCACGAGCCACGAGAACCGCCAGCGGTGATATTGAGTTTGTCGGAGCAGCGACGAATGTTACCGCGGAGCGGCAAGCAGAGCAGAAGCTGCGCCGCAGTGAGGCCTATCTCGCCGAAGCCCAGCATCTCAGTCACACGGGCAGTTGGTCCTGGGACGTTCATGGGCTCGATTTTGTGTATCGCTCCGCCGAGGTCGATCGTCTGTTTGAGTTCGATCCGCAAGAGACTGTATCAATAGAGACCATTCGCTCGCGCATCCATCCAGACGATCTCCCCGGGCTCCAGGAGGTTCAGCGCCAGGCTATCGAGCTCAAGAAAGATCGCTTCGAGTATGATTTTCGAATCCTTCTGAAAGACGGCGGGATAAGGCGCATACACTCCGTTGCGCATATCGTGGTCGGCAACGATGGCAGCGTGAGCGAACTGATCGGAACGCATATGGATGTGACCGAGCAATACGCCGCCAGAGAGCGCCTGGAAAACACACTGGCTGCGCTGCGCGAAAGCGAGCAGCGCTTTCGCGATTACGCTGAGACGGCTTCCGATTGGCTCTGGGAGACCGGGCCTGATCACCAGGTTACGCGCTTGTCCGAGCACACCAGCGCTGCGGGAATCTTAGCGACAGGATTGATGGGCCTGCTCCGCTGGGACATTGCGTGCGATGTGGAAGAGGAACCTGAGAAGTGGCGGCAGCACCGGGCCACACTGGAGGCGCATCTGCCGTTCCGGGATCTGGTCTACCGTACTGTCAACCGGACCGGATCTCCGATCTACATTCGGACGAGCGGCAAGCCCTTTTTTGATCCGAACGGCAAGTTCCTTGGTTACCGCGGCGTCAGCACCGACATCACCGCTATTATTCGCGCAGATCAAGCCGAACAACAGTTGCGGAAGGCACAGGCGGAACTTGCGCATGTGACACGTGTGACGACGTTAGGAGAGCTGACAACCTCCATTGCCCATGAAATCAACCAGCCACTCGCTGCTATTATCAACAACGCCGATGCGTGCCTCGGTTGGATGGGCCGCGAAACTCCTGATCTTTGCGCGGCGCGCTCTTCGGTTGAGTGGATCATCGATGACGCAATACGGGCAAGCGAAGTGATCCGTCGCGTGCGTGCTCTTGCGAAGAAGGGCGAGATCGAGATGGTGCCGCTCGATATCAATGAGGTCGTTGGGGACGTCATTGCGCTGGTGACACGAGAGCTGGTGAGCCACCAGGTGGCGTTAAGAACCGAGCTGACGGCAGCGCTGCCTATGATTCTCGGTGACCGGATTCAGCTGCAACAAGTGATCATCAATCTGGTGATGAACGGGATCGAAGCCATGGACGCAGTCACGGACCGGACGCGTGAGTTGCTGATTCAGTCATCTATGGACGATATAGGGCATGTGCAGGTGGCCGTGACAGATTGGGGCGTCGGGATCGCCGAGAATGATACTGACCGCGTGCTAGATCCTTTCTTCACCACGAAGTCCAGCGGCCTTGGAATGGGTCTTTCGATCTGCCGGTCGATCGTTGAAGCTCACGGAGGACGGCTGTCAGTGGTGCGCAAGCAGCCGCCGGGCGCGACCTTCCAGTTTGCCCTGCCGTTGCATGAGGAGGTCGTCTCGTGACGCGACGCTCGCCAACCAGCAAACCCGAGGCTTCGACAACGGCGACCGTCTTCGTCGTCGAGGACGACATCTCCATGCGTCGGTCGCTCATCAACCTTTTTCGATCGGTAGGCTTGGACGTCGCTGCATTTGGATCGGCCCGCGAAATGCTGCAGAGCGCACTTCCGGATGTTGTTAGCTGTCTGGTTCTTGATGTCCGGCTCCCAGGCTTGAGCGGCCTGGAGTTCCAGACTGAGCTGGCGAAGTTGAACATCCATATTCCGATCATTTTCATTACCGGCCATGGCGACATTCCCATGACCGTCAGGGCGATGAAAGGAGGCGCGGTCGATTTTCTTACCAAACCGTTTCGCGATCAGGAATTGCTTGACGCGGTGATCGCTGCGACCGAGCGCGACCGCAAAAGACGGGAGGCCCAGCAAACCGTCGCGGAGCTGCAGTCCCTATTTGAGACCCTAAGCCCCCGCGAACAAGCGGTGATGAAGCTGGTCGCTGCCGGCCTGATGAACAAGCAGGTAGCCGCTGAGCTTGGGCTCGCCGAGATTACGGTCAAGATCTACCGGGGACACGTAATGAGAAAGATGCGTGCCCGCTCGCTGGCCGATCTGATCAGAACGGCTGAGACTCTAGGGATCGGCGCCAAATCGTCCTGAACAAACCTAAGTATGATTTTACAATTTCGTCACTCGAGCCCACTTTTCGCCCAGGGTCGCTAATGCCTCGGCAACCGTTAGTCCCGCGCCAGGAGGAATCGTCTTGTCCACGCCTTTGATTTCTGTCGTTGACGACGACGCATCTGTCCGTGCGTCGACGGAGAACCTATTGAAATCGCGCGGCTACATAGTTCAAACATTTACATCGGCGGAGGATTTTTTGACATCGCCGCGGTTGAACGAGACCTCTTGCGTAATTACGGACGTGCAGATGCCGGCTATGAGCGGCTTGGACCTGCTGGCGGAAATGCGGACTCGCGGTTACGGGGTGCCGTTCATTTTCATTACTGCCTTCCCGAACGACCGCGTGCGCGCCTCAGCCTTGAGCGCAGGAGCGATTGGCTTCTTGGCCAAGCCCTTCGCCGGACATGCACTGATCGAGCACCTCGATGCCGCACTGAAGGAAAACCGCAACGGAGGACGCACTTGAAACCAACAGCCGGCGGCGAGTTATTTCAGCCCTGAATGTTGAGATTCGGTCGCGAGCCCGGCGCGATCTTATTGAAGCGGGCTCTCCGAAATCAGGTGGCACCAGCGGCAGTCGATGTCGTATTGCCTTCTTGGCCCGTGAGCTGTCCACCAGGCATCAGGCCGCTCAGAACGACGTTGCCACCAAGAGTCGGTATACTTGGCACCTCTAGACGCCGCTCGTCTCTGCTTTTTGGCACTTCAGGTGACCTTGCGCAGAAGTTATTCGACAAGCTCAAGCGCTTCTTCGCTCAGATTCGTAGCAGCTAAATGCGATTGCGACATACCGCCTGGCGCAACAAAAGAGCTTCGTTCAACTCAGAAGCTCTCTGTGGGGCCATCGTGAGAAATCACGCGTGTTTTGGGTGACATTGATTGGCGCGCGAAAGCTCTGCGCGAGCTCCTTTGGCTACGGCGCCAGTCGGCATATTTTTGCCCTGCTTGTCTATGGTGCCTGGCATCGCTCCGCGCTTTTCTTCAGACCACCCCTTATGGTGGCCTCTTCGACCCTCCCCAACTCCTGCGCATGTTAGATGGTGTACAAGACCTCCACAGCCAAGCCGCCCAGATACTCATGCGAAACGCCCGGCAGCCTAACGGCGGCCAGGCGTATCTTGGTATGATCCGACGCAGCCCATCACCGGATGCGAGCCATTCCATTGCGCATCGGATCGGCTGCTCAGTAGACACTAAGTCCGGCGACGCGGCTGCACTCTAGACGGACTCGAAGCCAGCAGGCTCTCTACGGGCTGCGGCCGCAATAGGCCGCTTAGTAACGCAAGATTTCCGAAGAGCGGCGCTAAATAGTCTAGACGACGATCTTATGTAAAATCCTCCCGTCACGTGAAATCGTCCTCGTAGTCGTACGTTGACGAGCTTACTGCGTTCTCGTCATCGCTACCGTCACTGTCGTCGGCTTTTTAAAGGTACCGGCCAGTGGTGCCTTTCCGCTGCCATTCACCATCACTGTTCCTTATCCAATTGGCCGACTTTTCTGGGTCGAGAACCATGTCGTCTTCAATCAACCTCGACGACCCCCATCTTTGCCGCACGGGCTCTTGCTTCCGGATTAGCCGGACGCAAATTGAGCAATGGCCTTTCGCCGTCCATTCGGAGCTGGTGCTCTCAAGATATCGCCGGTGTTCTCGACAAGCGGATGAACGACTTGAAGGTCCACAGTTGATGTAGTCCCAGTTCGCCCAGGAAATAGCTGCTGCCATCTCTTGACGTCAAACTCCGTCATGCTGTCGCCGCCCTCCATTCTTAGAAGTCCGACACTCTTGTTCCCCAACTGGTAGCTGAAGTATCGCGCGTCGTCGGGGCCTGCTGACTCCAAGCGGATCGTTGGCTTTCCAAACTCCCACCGCACCGCCTCATATCCCGTTCTTCGTTTCGATGCTTCAGTGCAGGTCGTAAGCGGGTCGTCTTAAATAGATTGACGATGTCCAGGCTTTGACCGGCGATATCGCCTATCTAACGGCGGCTCGTGGAAGCGCGCCCTTTGTCGGCGTCAGCGCTCATTTATCCAAATCCGCATTTCGCCTTCGCCGCGGTTAGCCCAGCTGAACCACGGAATGAATGTCAACCGCTGCGGTTCTAGCTGTCCAGGCACCTTGTCGTAGTGATAAAGTGCCGCTTCTTCGGATTGCGTGTGTTGCAGTCGCACTCCGTCAGCCTGCAGCAAAATCTTGCCCTTGAAGAGACCAGTTCCGTCGACAAGCGAAAACTGGCTGTCTGCATGAAGCCAAACGTTGTGTAACTCGGTCCCGTTGTCGACTTCCTCAAGGCAATAAACTAACGGGCCACGCTCTATGGCCACCTTGCCGGCCAAATTGCGAACTTGCGGATGGCCGTAGACGCGACGCACTTGCATCGGCAGCAATAGTTTGACGCGATCTCCCTGCCTCCATGTCCGGTGAATGTGCAAATAGCCATTTCGCGGCTCGCAATTGATACGTTCTCCGTTCAGGCTCGCCGCCGGCGCGCTGCACCATTGTGGAAGGCGCAGAGCGAGCGTGTGAGAAATTGGCAGTGCGGATTCGACGGCGATCTCCACCTCGTCTTTCCAGGGATAGTTGCCCTTCATGAGCAATCGCAGCTTAGCCCCGCCGACCGACATTTCCACCCTATTGCCGACGTAGAGATTTACATAGAGCGCATCGGCGCGGAGCGTATAGATATAATGACCAATCGATGCGAAAAGCCGTGCGATGTTCGGCGGACAGCACGCGCAGCCAAACCAGGGCCTTCGCACCGGCGAGACATGATTATAAATGCCATTGGACCTCAGCGTTTTGGGATGCATTTCGAGCGGGTTAACATAGAAATAATGACGACCGTCGAACGCGATACTGCCGAGAACGGTATTGTAGAGCGCGCGCTCCATCACGTCGGCATATTGACCATCCAGCTCCAACTCCAGCATACGACGCGCGAACATCATTAGGCCAATGGACGCGCAACTTTCCGCGTACGCCGTATCGTTCGGCAGATCGTAATCGCAGCTAAACGCTTCGCCCGCGCTTTGCGAGCCGATGGCTCCGGTGATATAGATCTGGCGCCGCACCATGTTTTGCCACAGCCGTAGGCAAGTCTGGCGTTGCTGATCGTTCTGACGCAGACGCGCAAGATGCGCTACCCCAGTCATGAGGTATACAAAGCGAACCGCATGGCCGGTGGCAGTCCGCTGCTTGGAAAGTGGCAAATGCGCTTGGCTATATGCTTTGTTTTTTAACATCCAGGGCAGGCCGCCTGATTCTGTGGCACAGGATTGCCGGCGCTTCTCGTACTCAATGTCGTAAAAATGTGGCTCCGAGCCGCGTTGCTCCACGAAAAAATTGGCTAGCGTGAGATATCGCTGCTCATGCGTCACTTCGTAGAGGCGCGTCAATGCAAGTTCAATTTCCGGGTGGCCATCGTAGCCATGTAGCTGATCGCGTTCCGGGCCGAAAACCGTGTCGACGTGGTCAGCAAGTCTGCAACCAACCTCGAGCAATCGCCGTTTGCCAGTCGCCTGAAAAAAAGCGACACCCGCTTCAATCAAATGGCCGGCGCAGTAAAGCTCGTGGCACTCCGCTAGGTTGCTCCAGCGCTCCTGAGGCGCGTTCAGCATGAAATAGGTGTTAAGATAGCCATCGCCACATTGGGCGGTTGCAATCAATTCAATCAGCTCGTCGGCAGCCTTCTCCAGCTCTGGATTGGGTGCCTGGCATAGTGACCAAGCAACCGCCTCTAGCCATTTTGCGACGTCACTGTCCTGAAAAACCGTTCCATGGAACGCGCCTCTCGCATCTCCTGCGGCGATGCGGAAGTTCTCCACCGCGTGGCTCGGTATCGCCTCGGGATTGCGATCGTTCAACACCTCCCATTGGTAGGGAATTGCCACTTCCCTTACCAACTGCTGACATTTCCCAATCAGCGGATCCAAGACGTGTAGGTTGTGAAGATCGATTTCGGCCACATTCCGCTCACTCATTTCGTTCCTCCCTGTTGGGTCGGAAGGACGCCTAGCAAGGCAAGCCAACTCACCTTGTCTACGTTGCTGGGGTTGCGACACTGAGGTTTGCGGCTGCACAGTCCTATTCCCGAAGCAAGCGTTGCAGTGACAGAAATGGAGAGGGTTCTCCTGCGGCGTCGTACGACCAGACATGTGCGGGCAGCGGCCCGTTCGAGGAGCGGGCCAGCAATTCCCATGCCGAGAATGAGGGCTGTTCTTCTGGTCGATCCGATCTGCGGCTCTGCGAGCGTCCGTTGGTCCGCCCAACCAACCGGATTTACCAGTCGAGCTAAATCCCGCATCGCCGCAGCGCTGGGTCGATCCTGGTATACGAACCGATCGGCTGTCCCCGGGCAGATAATCGCCCAGGGCCCTCGCCAGCCGCAGATACAGCCGGAACGCCGCTCCTTTCGTCGCGACAAGCCGCCCGCACCTGATCCGAGGCCTTTAATGCGCTGCGCGGGAATGTCCGGTTTCGAACAATCCTTTGATGACGCGTGGCAGGTGGGCGGACCGCAGGGCGCGTGAAACCCAAGTCGGATCGAATGGGCCGCCGCTACGCAGGATTCAACGGAGACGCTGGGGCGTTAATCCTAGGCAATCCCGACGGGTCGAAGCGCATGCTCGTGAGCGTCACGAGAGGATCACCGGTTCCTGGGCTTGACCTGCGCGGAATGCTCTGGATAGCACGGTCGGGATGATTGACGCCGCCGGCGCGCGATGATGGGTTGATCACGGTTCGGAGCGGGCAACGGGGATCAGAATGACCAGCGAGTCGCAGCTGCGCGAGAAGCTTCGGAAGATCGAGGCGTTGTTCGTGGGTGCCGGAACTGCTGGTGAGCGCCTTGCAGCGGAAGCCGCACTGCAGCGGGTGCGGGCCCGGGTCGAGGAACTTGCTCGCCACGATCCACCGATCGAACAGCAATTCTCACTTCCCGACCAGTGGTCTCGGCACTTGTTTCTGGCGCTTTGCCGCCGATATGGGCTGCGGCCGTTTCGTTATCGCCGGCAGCGACGCAACACGGTGATGGTCCGTGCGTCACGGGGCTTCGTTGATCGGGTCCTGCTGCCGGAGTTCACAGAGCTTGAGGGTGCGCTACAAGTGTATCTGCACGAGGTGACGCTGCGCGTGATCCGCGAAGAGATTTACGACGACGCCAGCGATGCGCAGGAAGTTCCCGACGCCTTGCCGTCGAACTGATCAAGCAGCGATCTTTGCGTCGGAACCGTCGCGCTCGGCTTTCCAATGCCACGGCAACAGCGTGTTCAGCTGATTGATCTTGGTGCGTCCGGAGACGATGCGCTTGAGAACGTCATTAACATAGTGCCGCGGGTGGATGTCGTGAAGTTTTGCCGTGTTGATGAGCGCGCGAGAATGGCCCACGTCTCGGTCCCGCGTTCACTACCGGCGAACAGATAGTTTTTCTTTCCTACCCCGATCGGCTTGATGCTGCGCTCGACCGTATTGCTGTCAATCTCGATGCGCCCATCATCGATGAATCGCGTCAGGCCTTCCCAATGCTTGAGAGTGTAGCGGATCGCCTTGCCAAGGCCGGATTTCTTCGAGACTTCCAGCAGTCGCGCTTCGAGCCAGGGCTTGAAGTCCTCGATCAGCGGCCTCGTGTCGGATTGTCGCACCGCAACTCGTTGCGTCGCCGGCAAACCGCGAATGCGATCCTCAGCGGCGTAGAACATCGCGATCCGCTGCAGCGCTTCCGCAGCAATCGGCGACTTCGTCGCGACGTGAACGTCCCAGAACTTCCGCCGCGCATGCGCGAAGCAGAACGCCAGCTGCATCAGACGGCTGCCGCTCTTGATCAGGCCCTTGTAGGCGGCATAGCCGATGGAGTGGACGCCCCCCGACGGCATCGATTGTGCCAAGATGTGGGTGTTCAAACCCGGTAAGGAGGACGTCCGTGGACGAGGTTAGCATCATTGGTTTGGATTTGGCTAAGAACGTGTTCCAGGTCCACGGAGCCGGGCGGGATGGGAGGACAGTTCTGCGTAAGAAACTCAATTGCAGCAGATTGCTTGAGTTTTTCGCGAGGTTGCCGAGGTGTGTGGTCGCGATGGAGGCCTGCGCCAGCGCCCATTATTGGGGACGGGAGATTGGTAAGTTTGGCCACGATATCCGGTTGATCCATCCCTCGTACGTGAAGCCCCTCGTTAAGCTTCAGAAGAACGATGCGGCGGATGCCGAAGCGATCGCCGAAGCCGCGTCCCGACCAACGATGCGCTTTGTCGGCGTTAAGAGCGCCGAGAAGCAAGGCTCCTCAATAGCGTTCAAGGTTCGTGATCTCTTAGTTCGACAGCGCTCACAGGCGATCAATGCTTTGCGCGGACATCTTGCGGAATTCGGTTTGATCGTGGCTCAGGGCGTGAGACATATCCCCCGATTGGATGAGCTCCTTGCAACATATCCGGACCTGCCCGATCTAGCCCGCAGCCTTTGCCAGAATCTCTTGACGCATGTGAAATCCCTGTCGGAGCAGATAGCAGAGCTGGAGAAGGGACTACGGGTGCGCGCGAGACAGAACGAAGTCGCCTCTCGCTTGATGACCATTCCGGGAATCGGCGCAATCTGCGCTACAGCGATAGAGGCGTTATCGCCGTCGGCGGAGACCTTCTCGAAGGGGCGCGATTTTGCGGCCTGGATTGATCTCACGCCTAAGCAGAATTCTTCCGGAGGCAAGGATAGGCTCGGCAAGATCTCCAGGATGGGCCGGCGAGATCTGCGACGCCTCCTTGTGCTTGGTGCGACCGCCGTTGTGCGATGGGCAAGACGCTATGGATTGCCAGCAGGATCCTGGCTGGCAAGAATGCTCTCGAAGAAGCCTCCAAAGCTAATCGCGGTCGCTCTAGCGCACAAAATGGCGCGTATCGCCTGGGCCTTGACGGTCCGCGGTGGCGCTTACCAGGCTCCAGCGTCTGGCGCTGCTTAACGCAAGGCCAGAAGCCGAGAGACATCGGGAATGTGGTAAGGTCTAACGGAGGGTTATGGGCAATCGGTCAGGGACTGGGATTGGAAGAATCAACAGGTCGATGAGTGCCAGCGAGCACGCGTAGCTGAATTGGATCCAATCCACGCATTCCATAAGGGCCCGCGACGTGTCGAGGTCGCATTCCGAGGCCGGACACACGTCAGCACCCGACCACATGCCTGGTCCGAAGTTATATTTTGCTTGCATTCACTGGGGCGTCCACACACATCGACCTGCAGGATGCCGCGGTACTCTCCGAACAGCCGCTTGGCGCGGATCGCCTTGCGATCCTCGGCGAACACGTAGATCACCGCCGGCGGCGCCGGGCCGCCCCATGGGCGGTCATCGGTGGCGATCGCCCAGAACTGGCAGACTTTGGTTCTGCCACGGCCGGGATCGAGGACCGGCAGCGGCGTCTCGTCGGCAAACAGCCGCGGGTAGGACATCACCGCGTGGTGCAACAGCGCGTGAAGCGGCTTCAGCCACCAGGCGAGGCGGCCCATCCACGAGGCCAGTGTTTGCCGGTTGAGCGTGATGCCTTGGGCGGCAAACATCTGTTCCTGGCGATACAACGGCAGCTGGTAGCCATATTTCATCACCGCGACGTGGGCCAGCAAGGCTTCCGTCACCATTCCACCGTTGATCGCCTGGGCCGACGCGGGTGCCTGTACCACACCCTGGCGGCAGCCCCGGCAGCCGTACCGCGGACGCACGATGCGCTTGATCCGGTACTGCATCGCCATGACGTCGAAGGCTTCCTTGACGGTCTCCGCGACCTTGTGCAGCTGCTCGCCGCAGCAGGGGCAGCCGTGGCTCTCGATATCGATCACGACGTCGATGCGCGGCATATGCTCCGGAAGCTTCCCGCGGTTGCGTCGCGCCGGTCGCTTTCCACCGCCCTCCGCTCCGTCAGGCAGCCTGCCTCCAATCACATCGTCGTTGGCGGCGGCACGAGCCGCCTGTGCGCTGATGGTGAAGAGAGACAGCTGTCCGATATCCAGTGTCTCGGAGCGCGCACTGAAGATCGCGCGCTTGTACTGGGACATGATCATCAGGAGCTTGTCGTTCTCCTGGATCGCAGCGTCGCGGTGAGCGATCGCTGCATCACGCTCGGTCGCCAGCGTGCTGCATTCCTCCGACAACGCTGCAAGCCGTGACGATAGCGCCATCACGGTTTGTCGGAGCAATGCTGGATCGGAAGGCCAATCACTCGTGCAGAGTAATTCTACAACAACTCCGCATGAGTGACGAACGCCTCTTGATAATGATCAACCAGCTCGTACCGGCTGATCCACAGGTCGCATCGGCACACGCTTGCAGTCCGAGCCATCGCCGACCTTCCCGCTTCGCGTCTGCACGAATTGCTGCCCTGGGAATGGAAGCTCCCGCACCAAGCCGACGAGCCCACCGATCAGCAAGCTGCCTAACCTTCACGCAGCGATATCACAACGCTACCCGGGTTCGATCCTAGGTCTTGATCGCAAGCCGCAGATGTCGGTTGGTCTGCGCTCCTAGCTCCACCTCGTTCATGGATTGGGGAGATCTCACGTCACATAAAGTCTCCATCCGAGTCGGACTCTGACGAAGATTCAGGATCGCTGGCGTATTTGGAAAGATACGTCGAATGCTGGGTATCACGCTGCCATTCACCATCCCTGTAGCTCCAGGGTCCGGACCGGGTTGGGTCAAGTACCATATCGTCTCGGTCCACATGGACGAAGCCCATTTGTTCTGCACGGGTTCTCGCTTCGTCATTCGCAGGACGCCAGTTCACCAGAGGCCGTTCGCCGTCTCGCCGAAGTTGATGCTCGAGCAGAATATCGCCGGCATTCGAAACGAGCGGATGAGCAACCTGGAAATCCACGATGGACGTGACGTCAGTTCGACCGGGAAACTGTTCTCGCCAGCCTTGGCTGTTGAAGTCAGTCATAGGAAATCCGCCTTCCGTTCTTTGGAGACCGACGCTCCTATTTCCGAGTTGGTAGCTGTAATATCGGGCGGCGTCCGAATCTCTTCGGATGCCATAATCCCTAGCGACGTCCGCCGTGCGCCTAGCCCTTTCGGATACAAATTGTGAGTATTCCTGTGGATTGTTGGCGATATGATCGATTTCTTCGCCATGAAAAGTCCTCACCTCTCGCCGGAATCTCTCTTGGTTGATCTCGATAATAGGAGGTCTTGGATTGTTGTAATAACTTGGACCCGAGGATGAGCTGGCGTCGGAATCCTGCAATCGCATTCTAGAGAATGCGTCCGCGAAGTCGTCGGCATTCCCGTGCTCCGGAGAGCTTGCGTGATGATATTCATCATCGGATGGAACACCCGACCAATTATTAATTCGACCGTACATGACGACCACACTCCTATGGATGTTGCATTGTGTTCAGGCCGTTAGACCTGACTCCGCTGATAAGCAGCTTAGCTGTCCGTAAGCTGACGCGGGCAAATAAAGGGAGAGCTAAATTCGGTGAAACGACAGGGCCAGGCCCGCAGTCCGGCGCCGCGCTCGCGGGGGCGTCTTCATAAGTGTCGGCCGTGAAGAAGTGTCCAAGCCGTTGAGTGAGAGTCGGTTTTTGGCCCCGCTGCGATACGAGATTGCAAGCTTTTCACGGCGGAAGGCCGGAAAGCCTGCAGAATAGCCAGCCGTGATTCCATCGTAGCGGAGGCGCGCGATGCGCCCGAAGAAGCCGGAAACGACGGGGGAAGGCGACCTGTTTCGCGCCAGGTTCGATCGGATCATCCACCTGAAGCACGAGCAAGGGTTTACTCGTTGCTTTCTTGAGGCGTTTCCGTGATCAGGATCTTTTCGATGCGGTGCGACTTGGCATGGAACACGACCAAACTCAGTGGCTCTGCGTCGCCATTCAGGGAGGATGAGGCCTGACCACGGGCCGATCTTGAGTAGTCGATTAATTGTAATTGCGAAGTTCGGTGTCATACGTCCTGGTGCGCGTTAGACTCAGAGCAGGGCCGAATGCGTCAACGCTTATTCGTTCCTGTGCCTTGCCAGAAAGAAAGAGGAGACATCGGCAGACATTATAACGACGAGCGGCCCCTGAGGGATCGGCAGTCACCTCCGATTTTTTCTGCACTATCACCTCGCCGCAATCAGCCCGCAACGTGATGACGCTGTTCACAAACAGGAAGGGGCCGCCGCTGTTCGGCTCAACAAGGAGCCGCTAAGCGATGGCGCCCGCAAGTTCGTTAGTATCCGTCCGGTGAAGCTTTCAATTACCCACAAGCCATTGAATCATTTGGGGTGTTTCCAATCTTAAAAACTTGCATCGGATGAATCGGTTATGATTCATTGCTGAGCACCTGAATCGCGTCGACGAGGTGCATCATGCGTCCGAGCAGCGTCAGATTGAATGGTTTAGCTTCCCGGAATGGGCGCCCTGATGGCGGCGACTCGCACGAGGTCGAGCACTGGACAAAACACGAGATTGACGAAGACGCCTTCAAAGACGCCCCCCTAGGCCGACGATTTGGCGAACTGCTGAGGCAGATTGGCGACAGCATGGGCGAGAGCATTCCGTTTGCTTGTCAGGATTGGGCGAGCACGAAAGCAGCTTACCGCTTCTTCGCGAACGAGCGCGTTGAGGAAAGCGATATTCTGAGCGGCCACTTCGCGGCTACGCGCGCACGTTACGATGACAGCAAGGGCCCGGTCCTTCTCATCCAGGACACGACGGATTTATCCTATCAACGCGCAAACCCGCACGCGATCGGCATTACCAAGAATGTCAATTGTGGTGAGCGGAAAAGAGACGGCCGCTGGCGTCAGCACACCGTTTGCGGAATGTTGATGCATACGAGCCTCGCAGTGACGTCCGAGGGACTGCCGCTGGGATTGTCGGCCGTGAAATTCTGGACGCGAAAGAAGTTCAAAGGCATCGTGCAACTTAAGCAGAAGGTCAATTTGACCCGCCTTCCGATCGAGAAGAAGGAAAGCATTCGCTGGCTTGAGAACCTTCGGCAATCGATCGAGCGGCTTGGCGACCCACATCGCTGCATCCACATCGCAGATCGTGAGAGCGATATCTACGAGTTATATTGTCTCACGCAGGAGCTGGGCACTCACTTTATTGTTCGTGCCTGTGTTGATCGACTTGCAGGGGATGGCGGACACACGATCGCAACTGAGATGGAAGAAACCAGTATCAGGGGCTTGCATCACATCGAATTTCGAAACGATCGCGGCGAGATGACGAGGGCCGCTTTAGAAATTAAGTTTAAGCGGATCAAGGTCCTGCCTCCGATTGGCAAACAGAAGCGCTATCCTGGGCTCAATCTGACCGTCATACATGCCAGCGAACGCGGAGCCCCAAGAGGCCGGAAGCCGATCGAGTGGAAACTAATAACGGATCTGCTGGTGCACGGACGCTCCGAAGCGATCGAAAAGATCAACTGGTACGCTCTGCGATGGAAGATCGAGGTGTTCCACAAGATTCTGAAATCGGGCTGCAAGGCCGAGGACCCAAAGCTGCGCACGGCTGATCGTCTCGCCAATCTGATGGCGATGTTTTGCATTCTCAGCTGGCGCATCTTGTGGCTGACCATGCTAAACCGCACAGACCCCAACAAGTCGCCCACTACGGCATTCACTGGCGTCGAAATCGCTCTGCTCGACGCGCTCGTAAACGGCGTCGGTAGCCGCAAGTGCCGCATAGCGACGCTCGGCTACTACCTTGTCAAGCTCGCAAGACTAGGCGGCTATTTGGCCAGAGCCAACGATCCACCGCCCGGAAACATTGTCATGTGGCGTGGCTTATCGAAGCTTACCGACATCGAGCTCGGCGTTGAACTCAGCACAATCAAAAATGTGGGTAATTGAAAGCCGGTGAAGGCCGCCTTGCCGAATGAGGCGCGTTGTTGAGAACTGTCCTTATGGACAGTGATAGGCGCAGTGCCCAAGTCGAGCGGCTTGAGGTGGTGGACACGGGCCGGCGGCGGCGCTGGTCCGAGGACGAGAAGGTCAAGATCGTCCTGGAGAGCTTACAGGCGCCGCGCCAGGTCGCGGCGACAGCGCGGCGGTATGGCGTTTCGCGCTCATTGCTGCTGCGATGGCGACGGTCGTTTCGACCTGAGCCGAAGGATGCCGCCGATCAACCTGGCTTCGTACCGACGATGGTGGTCGCGGAGCCGACGCCTTGTCCAGTCGCGCCGGCCAGTAGCGGCGGGGCGATCGAGATCGAGTTTGCGAGCGGAACTCGGATGCGGATCACGGGTGCGGTCGACGCGGCGACGCTGAAGGCCGCCGTGGCGGCGCTGGCATATGGGCGCCTACGGTGATCCCCATTGCGTCGGGCTTGCGGGTGTGGATTGCGACCGGTCACACCGATATGCGTCGCGGCGTGAACTCATTGGGCTTGCTGGTGCAGGAAGTCCTTACGACTATCCTTGGACATTGTGACCTCGCGACAAGCCATTCCGCGAGATCTTCCTAGCCGCCCAGATCAACCTTCAGGCGAGGTCTCCTCATGACGCTCACCACGCTCAAGTTGGCCGACATGGCGCGCATGCTGTCATTTTGAAAAAAGTCAGTTGCCGCGCCTACGCGCTGCCAATGAGCTAGCCGCGGTGGAGGAGCCCGAAGCTCCCTACGCCGGTCTGCTCGTCGGTTTCGGCAAGGGCGCGAGGATACAGAGCATCGGTTCTGAATCGGCTTCAGGCTGATTTGGCCCTGTAGGAAGGGGGGGGCCTGGTCCCCATCAGCGTTAGTCAGGGGTTAACGATGATAACCCAAACAAGATTGAATCTGCTCGTCCAGCTAATCGGTCTATGATTGACCTGTTGATGCCGGGATCGTTCTCCTTCGAAGCTCACCTGTCTGGCCGATCAGCGGAGCCAGGGGCGGCGCAACAGGATTGCGTGAGCGCGCAACCAGACAGAGGCTACAAGCAACTTCGGATGCAACTACATCGAGAACTTGTCCGGCTCCGTCATCCACAACCAACACAACGGAACGCAAACTTAACAGCCCGATGCCGAGGCGGGAGGCTCCGACATTACCACTGCGGCTTCATTCGACAGTCACCGATTTGGCGAGATTACGTGGCTGATCTACGTCCGCGCCTCTTACGAGGGCGGCATGGTAAGCCAAGAGCTGAAGCGGAATGGCATAGACCATCGGCGCAAAGTTTGCGACCATCTCCGGCAGCACAATGGTCATGAGCGTGTCTAGCGTCGCTTCCAAAGCGCCCTTCGCATCGGTGATCAAAACGATCTTGCCGCCGCGAGCTGCAACTTCTTGCATATTCGATACGGTCTTCTCGAAGAGCTCGTCGTAAGGCGCAATCATCACCACAGGCACGGCCTCATCGATCAAGGCGATCGGTCCGTGCTTGAGCTCACCGGCGGCATAACCTTCTGAGTGAATATAGGAAATTTCCTTCAACTTGAGTGCGCCCTCCAACGCCAGGGGGGCCGACGTGCCACGGCCGAGATAGAGCACGTCCCTCGCGTTGGCGATATCACCCGCGAGCTTTTCGATCTGCGGCTCAGTCAACAGCGCCGCAGCAATCAACCCCGGCACTTCGATGAGCTCGCGCACGAGCTTCGATTCATGGATCTCTAACAGCTTACCGCGCTCTTTTCCTGCTGCGACGGCAAGCACCGCCAATACCATCAGCTGGCAGATGAATGCCTTCGTAGAAGCGACGCCGATTTCTGGCCCCGCCAGCGTCGGCAGCACGGATTCGCTTTCGCGCGCAATCGTCGACGTAGAGACGTTGACTACAGATATCGTGTGCAGGCCTTGGCTCTTGGCGTATCGCAACGCAGCTAGTGTGTCAGCGGTTTCGCCGGACTGCGAGATGACGATCGCGAGATCACCCTGGCGCAAAGGCGCCTCCCTGTAGCGAAACTCGGAGGCTACATCTATCTCGACAGGCAAGCGAGCCAACCGCTCGAACCAGTATTTGGCGATGTGACCGGCATAGTTTGCCGTTCCGCACGCGGTAATCGAGATGCGCTGAATGGAGCTAAAATCGAACGGCAATGTGAGCGGCAGGGCTACGCGCTCGCCTGACCTATCAAGATAATGCGCCAGTGTCTTGCAGGCCACTCTCGGCTGCTCGTGGATTTCCTTGGCCATGAAATGGCGATAGTTCTCTTTATCCACAAGGAGTGACGATACGCCAGGCTTTGATGTCTCCCGCTGGACGACTGAGCCGTCTGCGCCATAGATCACGCAGATCGCGCGGGTAAGCACGGCCCAGTCGCCGTCTTCAAGATAGGTAATGGTGTCCGTCAACGGCGCGAGCGCGATCGCGTCCGACCCCAGATACACTTCGCCGTTGCCATGTCCGATCGCGAGGGGCGATCCCTTGCGCGCACCGATCAAAAGGTCGTCGTGGGCCTTGAAGAGGAATGCAAGCGCGAAGGCTCCGCGCAGCCGCGGGAGCGAAGCTTGTACTGCATCCTGCGGCGAGTAGCCATTCTTGAGATAAGATTCGACGAGATGCGCCACCACCTCCGTGTCCGTCTCTGAGCGGAAGTTGGCCCCATCCCGCTCCAGCTCGGCTCGCAACTCGCGGAAGTTTTCAATGATCCCGTTATGAACGACCGCGACATTTTCCGTAGCATGCGGATGAGCATTGCTCTCGGTCGGTTTTCCATGAGTAGCCCAGCGGGTATGACCGATACCGGCATGACCCGCGGGCGGACAATAGCGCAGCCGCTCCTCAAGGTTTCTCAGCTTACCTTCAGCCCGCCGGAGCTCGATACGTAGCCCTTCGAGCGTCGCAAGGCCTGCGGAGTCGTAGCCACGATATTCCAATCGCCTGAGCGAAGCGACCAACTGCCCGACGACCGGACCACGCCCCAAGATGCCGACAATTCCACACATATCGACTAATGCCGCCCAAGCTCAAAGAGCCCGACGTCCCCGACAGGAAATCTGGTCATGAAATTCGCTTTCGACAAAGACTGGCTTTCGCTGGATAGCGACGACCGCGTCATCGCCGCACAAGGCCGTCGCAAGAATACATCGCGCAAGTAGTGTGGCGTCACCTTACAACGTCCTGCTCTCGCCTTCACGCAACCGTCCTAGGGTTTGTCGCGCGGGTGTAATAGGCTCATCAGCCTCTGACGGTTTCCAGCTATGTTGGTCGGGATGAGACTAAACAATTGGCACCGAACCTCCATTGTACGGACGTAAGTTTTCGATATCGAACTTGTTTGAAGAACTATACCAACGTTTGCTGCGTTCTCACATTTCGTGCTTGCGTCGACCATCCGCCGCTTACGCGAGCGGGCCGTCAGCAGAAGAGCGATGATCATCGTCGATGATCCTGCCGCCCAAATTATGGGTTCCATTCAGAAGAAGGATCGGGGCATTTTGTAGGGCCAACGTTGTTGATGCGCAGGCTTCGCCGTGCGCTTGCTTGCGTGCCAGAGTTCAGACGAATACATCGACTACCGCGGCTTCAGCAAGTCACCCTCTTGCACCACGGCCACACCGAGCGAATGCACCCATGCGCCCAATGAAAGATAGAGAACACAGACTTTCGGCCTCTCTCATTGACGTGCGCACGTAACGGGGTTTCCCATCTGCGAGCGTTCGTTGGCCTTCATTTTGGAGCTCGATGGCAGTCCCCCTCCAGCACGATATAAATCAATGTATGTAGTGTGCGTTCCTGCGCGATGTGTATGACTAGATCTAACGATCGGCTTCCTCTGATTGCGGGTGAAGTGCGCCGGAAGCCCGTTTCGCAAAGGACGATTCGAAGGGAAGCTTTCTTTCCAGCGCAGCTAAGAGAGACCATGGCGGTTCAGGATTCGAAGCGGCGCGTTGCGCTGATCACCGGCATCACCGGGCAGGACGGCGCGTACCTCGCCGAATATCTGCTTGGGCTCGGCTATACCGTGCACGGGATCAAGCGCCGCTCGTCCTCGTTCAACACCGCCCGCGTCGACCATCTCTACCAGGATCCGCATGCCGACAACGTGCCGTTCCTGATGCACTATGGCGACATGACCGATTCGACCAATCTGATCCGGCTGGTGCAGCAGATCCGGCCGACCGAGATCTACAACCTCGCCGCCCAGAGCCACGTCCAGGTCAGTTTCGAGAGCCCGGAATACACCGCCAACGCCGACGCCATCGGCGTGCTGCGCCTGCTGGAGGCGATCCGCATCCTCGGCATGGAAAGGGAGACCCGGTTCTACCAGGCGTCGACCTCGGAGCTGTACGGGCTCGTGCAGGAGGTGCCGCAGAAGGAGACCACGCCGTTCTATCCGCGTTCGCCCTATGGCGTCGCCAAGCTCTACGGCTACTGGATCACGGTGAACTACCGTGAGGCCTACGGCATGTTCGCCAGCAACGGCATCCTGTTCAACCACGAAAGCCCGATCCGCGGCGAGACCTTCGTGACGCGCAAGATCACCCGCGCCGTGGCCCGCATCGAAGTCGGTCTCGAGACCAAGCTCTATCTCGGCAATCTCGATGCCAAGCGCGACTGGGGCCACGCCCGCGACTATGTCGAGGGCATGCACAAGATCCTGCTGGCGGACGAGCCCGGCGACTTCGTGCTCGCGACCGGCGAGACGCGCTCGGTCCGTGAGTTCGTCGAGCTGGCGTTTGCCGAGGTCGGCCGCAGCATCGAATGGCGTGGCAAGGGCGTCGAAGAGGTCGGCGTCGACAAGGCGACCGGCAACACCCTGGTACAGATCGACCCGGTCTATTTCCGTCCGACCGAGGTCGATCTTCTCATCGGCGACGCCAGCAAGGCGCGCGCCAAGCTCGGCTGGACGCCGAAGACGCCGTTCGCGCAACTGGTAAAGGAAATGGTCGCCAGCGATCTCGTCGAGGCCAGGCAGGATGCGGCCAATGGCAAGCGCGGCGTTTGAACTGAAGGGCAAGACGGTTTTCGTCGCCGGCCATCGCGGCATGGTCGGCTCGGCGCTGATGCGCCGGCTGGCGCGCGAACAGGCGGATCTGCTGACCGTGTCGCGCGGCGAGGTCGATTTGCGCGACCAGGCCGCGGTCAACGCCTGGTTTGCCGCGAAGCGGCCGCAGGCGGTGTTCCTCGCCGCCGCCAAAGTCGGCGGCATCGTCGCCAACAACACGCTGCGCGCGGAATTCCTCTACGACAATCTGGCGATCTCGACCAATGTGATCCAGGCGGCCCACGCCAATGGATGCGAGAAGTTGATGTTCTTCGGCTCGTCCTGCATCTATCCGCGCCTGGCGCCGCAGCCGCTGCGCGAGGATTCGATGCTGACCGGCCCGCTGGAGCCGACCAACGAGCCCTATGCCATCGCCAAGATCGCCGGCATCAAGATGGCCGAGGCCTATCGCAGCCAGTATGGCGCCGATTTCATCAGCGTGATGCCGACCAATCTTTACGGTCCCGGCGACAATTATCATCCCGAATACAGCCACGTCGTCGCCGCGCTGATCCGCCGCTTCCACGAGGCCAAGGTTTCGGGGGCTGGTAGTGTCGTGGTGTGGGGCACCGGCACGCCGCGCCGCGAATTCCTCTATGTCGACGATCTCGCCGACGCCTGCATTCATCTGATGAAGACCTATTCCTCGCCGGAGCTGGTCAATATCGGCACCGGCGAGGACATCACCATCGCCGAGTTCGCACTCATGGTCGCGGCCGCCATCGGCTTTCGCGGCGAGATCAGCTTCGACACTTCGCGCCCGGACGGCACGCCGCGCAAGTTGCTCGACGTCAGCCGACTCGCCAAGCTTGGCTGGCGCGCGCAGACTTCACTGCAGGAGGGCATTCAGTTCGCGTATCGGGCGTATCTCGCCGGCAGCAGATGGACGGCCCCAGAGTAACCGCGTGTCTCGACAAGCGGGCGCAGGGCCGATCCCAGAATTACTCGGCGGTGAACGTCCCAACATAGCCGGGCTAACCGCTCGCGCAAACGATCAACTTCGCCGCGCAGTCCACCCAGTTCGCTAACAACAGCGCTCGGTGGGACGCCCAACATCCGAGTGACCGGTGTGTCAAAGCCACGGCTCAGCCAGCCGACTTGCAGGGACAGAGGCATGATCGACGTGCTGTTCTACACCCATCAAGTTGCGAGCTATCGACGCTCGGCACGAACGCCGCCTCGCGACCGGTCATTAGCTCGACGCGCGTCGCTGTTTCCTCTGGCCCGACGCTTAGAGAGACTCTGCCATCACCTTCCGCGCCGACAGCGTCGCGATGCACATGAGCACGCCTAACATCGCGAACGCCAACGGCAAGCCGACCATGTGTGCGACGAGCCCGATGCTGGCGGGACCGACCAGTATACCCGCATACCCGGCTGTGGTGATGACTGCAATCGCAACGCCTACGGGCATCACTTTCTGTTTGCCGGCGCGTCGACACAGTACGGGTACAACATTTGAAATGCCCAATCCAATAAGCAGGAACCCCGCCATGGCAATCAACGCAATCGGCGCGACCACCACGGCCAAGAAACCGGTCAAGATTGGCACGGTCCCGAGCATCAATGTGGCACGGTCGCCGAATCGAGCTACCATGGTATCTCCGCTGAGACGGCCTACGGCCATCGCAATTGAGAAGAGCATACAACCAAGGCCTCCGTGCGCCTCTGCGAGGAGGCCTTGTCCAACGAGAAGCAAAGCGCTCCAATCAAGCATTGCACCTTCGACGAGAAAGGTGATAGCCGCGAGTACGGCTACTAGCAACACACTGCGATTGGGCAAGACAAACAACGGTTCCTGCCGTCTCGAACTCATGGCGAGCAACCGCGGCCAAGCTGACATAATCGCGATCATCATTATGGCCGAACAGACCAACGTCGAGATAAACGGGCCACGCTGCAGCGAAAGGAACGAGGTCACCGCGGCAGAGCCGGTGAATTCGCCAATGCTGTACTGGGCGTGGAAGCCGGACATCAATGGACGTCCAGTGGCGTGCTCCAATTCGATCGCATGAATATTCATGGCTACATCGATCGAACCAAGTGAAACACCGAAAGCAAACAGCATGGAACCGAGGCTGAGAGGTGTGCCGGCCACTGCAAGCCAGGGCAGGATGAGCGAGATGCCAAGCCCACCCGCGATGATGATGGGCTTGCTGCCATAGCGCGCATTCGACACACTAGTCGAAAGCATAGCGATGACGGACCCCGCTCCGAGACAGAGTAGCAGAAGACCAAGCACGCGGTTATCCACCCCGAGCCGCTCCTTCGCGAGCGGCACCAAAGGCGCCCAGGCCGCGAGGCCGAAGCCCGCCACGAAAAATGCGAGCCGCGTCCCGAGCAGGCCGGCAGACCAATTGGAAGATGGTATCACAGGCACTCCTGAGAGGGCGGGCTCGCGAGCGCGGCGCCTTTCATCCCGTGCGCGAGGCCTGCAAGCGGCCCGAAGCTCGATGATGAAGGGCTCAAGTTGACCATCTTCATCTCTGCAAATGCGATGCCGTCGCAAAACTGGCCCAGGTCCTGGCGCGCAAACGCCAAATGAAAGTGATTGTCGAGCTCCATCCGGCGTGTCGCGCAATCTTTCTGGGATAGACTAGCCCTACGAGTGACAATCGTCCTTGCTGGTAACCGACGGTCGGAAGCGCAGCGTTCACGGATCCTTGTCGCAAAACATACAAAGCCCAACGCGTCCTGCCCGTATTGACTTACCTCGAACACGGTCGTCAGTTTTTATGACAGAACTTTTCAGCCAATCTGGAAGCTCTCATCATGAGCAACCGCACTGCGTTGCAAGATCAATACAACGAGCATCACGAGAGCGGGCTTACAGATCAACACCTAGCTTTATTCGGCACTGTCGCGAAGGCCAAGGACTCCTTCATTCGTGCGGCGTGCGCGACGCCTCGGGCCTTGCGTCTGGCTTCTCCGCAAGCGCTTCCGTCAGCCCAATGAGCTCAGCGAATTGCCACCTCGTTATCTGGGAGAGATCGCGCCGAATGCGACGATGGTAGAAGCTGAGCAGGCTGAACGTGCGCGCAGAGATCTCTCGGACGCAATTAAGTCCCCGCTGATGACGAAAAGACATCTGCGCCGATAAAGCCCGCCGGGGACGATTGAGCCGTAGTGAAAGACGATGACCGATAGGACGGCGGTCGCGCGCAAGCCGTCAATGTCGGTCCGATACTTGTGAGATTCCATTTATTTCCAGCTTCAGGCTGGTGATTCCCTATGCCGTGCCAAATGTCTTCGTATTTCGGGTGATCCGCTCTTTCTGGGTAGTGTGCACTGACGAAGATCACCACCATTTCGAGTGAAACGGCGAGAACATCAGCCTCGAAATGTTCTGGGTTTTCCTCTGATTTTGGATATCTGGCCCGTGCGTTGGGTTGTCTTGGAGCAATCAACCGGATGTCCATGTCGTTCCTGTCGACCCCGAAAAGGGCCAGCGCGGTGTCGCGAGCACATCAATGAGCTCTGCAATCGCTTGGCCAGGTCCAGGACGGGTGCCTTCGACATCAAGGCGCCCGCTGGCATCGTTCAAGCGCTTATATCCGCAGCTTGCCGAGGTCGCCGCTCAGACCAGCTCGAACGGCGCGTGGTAAGGAAGGAATATAGCAACCAAAGATCGATCAATATCGTCGCCGCTAGCACGCTATAAGCCCATGCGCTCTGCACTAGATTGAGCTCGATCAGAACCCGTGACAAACCAAAGCCCACGATCCAAGCATCGAAGCTCATGCAGATGCGTCGAAATATCTCCGGATCAAGTCGGCGAATGACGTAGGATCCCAGCGGGATGCCGAGCGCAACGCTGGGTACTAAGACATGGAGAAGACTGCCGCTTTCGGAAATGAACAGACCGAGCTTGTAATAGACGAAAGCGGTCACGCTCGATTCCGCCACGCGCACCAGGGCAAGGCCGGCGCGAAATTCGTTTTTGACCAGGCCTTGGTTGTTAAACAGCATCGCCAAGGGCGGGCCGGAAATAGTCGTGACCGAATAGAGGATGCCCAGCATCGCTCCGAATGGCAGACCGATCAGCCAGCTTGCTTCGATAGGGCGGCGCCAACCGGCGGCTTGCAGCAGGATCAAAGGTAGAATGATCGTGTAGGTGGCGAATTTGATCCAGCCCGGCTGCAGTGAAGCCAATGCATAGCCGCCAAGCGCAATGCCTGGCAAGAGTCCAACCAAGATGGGAAACACGCGTCTCCAAACCGCCGGTACGCCCTTCAGATTGATGAGGAGCACGTAAACGTTGACGAAGACTTCGACGATGACAATGGCAGGATTGAGAATGCGATTGGTGTAGAAAATCAGCGCAAGCGGCACAGTGAGCGACGAAAAACCGTAGCCGATGGCTCCGTTTACGAAAGCCGCAAAACACGTCGTTGCGGCCAGGAACCAGATAGAAGCATCAAACCCAGGCATTTCCTTAACTTTCTCACGCCAGATGGCGTCCAATCCCTTCGGGGAATCAGACGTAAACATTGGTCTTCAGGATTGCGAAAGATTCTGACCACTCGCTTACGAGCTCCCGCTGCCTTGGCCGTGGTCAAGTGCAGAGCTTCTACATTTGCTCCCTGTTATGGGCTGCAGTTGTGCAACAAAAAGCGGCGCTGTACTTCCCGCCACCTAACTAAATCACTCAGCATGCGCCTCAGTTTGCTCCACCAATGGTCTTCGTATCGAAACCGCAACTGCGTCGGCATCCGTATAAGTGCGGACAACCAGTTCTCCAACCCCACAGAATTACACGTGTCGGCAGCCACGCTAAGGCGGATCAGACTGGAGTTCATCTCGTTCAGCTAGCAATTCAACGCGGTCAGATGAAAGCAAATAAATTCTCCTTTAGGGGCAATTTGGATGATGGAGGAGCTGCCTTTTTCTCGAGAACGCATTGTTTCTCTCCGGGCCCCGGCGCAGTGAGCCAACGTTCGGCTGCGGTAAACGTCGGCAATTCATCGTGGCGAAGCAACAGCGGATTGTTGACGTGTTCTTCGAGCGTCCGATTCGCACCAATCTCGGCAGCAATGGCGCGAAGATCTCGATGCAGGCCGTTCGCCACGCCGACACCTTGAAATGATAGTCTTTTGCCGCGGGCGAACGATAGGTCGAGAGGAGCGCAGCCGCGAGGGACCGTCCTTTGGTCCCGTCACGAATTTCGGGCGCGTCAGATCACCGCGTTGCGAGTAACGCCCTGGCCTAGCAGCAATCGGTCAATCCGGCCTGATCTTAGCGTCATTACTCGGCCGGCTGGGCCTCAGCAGTGCTGGTGAGGTCGAACTTGGGGCCCTTCTTCGCGTGACCGGCACTCGCATCGAAACGGTGATCGGAGGCAATCGCGACATAGACCGCCGGCACGACGAAGAGCGTGAACAGCGTGCCGATAGACATGCCCGCGACGAGCACCAGCCCAATCGAGAAGCGGCTCGCGGCGCCAGCTCCTGTTGCCGTCAACAAAGGTACCAGGCCTGTGACCATCGCCGCCGTCGTCATCAAGATTGGACGAAGTCGGACGCGAGCCGCCATCTCTATCGCCGAGCGACAATCAAGTCTCTCCTTGAGCTGCACCTCATTGGCGAACTCAACCATCAGGATCCCGTGCTTGGAAATTAAACCGACGAGCGTCAGCAGCCCGACCTGAGTGTAGATGTTCATCGTCGCCCAGCCAAAGAATACCGGTATTAAGGCGCCGACAATTGCCATGGGTACACTGATCATAATAATGAGGGGATCGCGCAGACTTTCGAACTGCGCCGCAAGCACCAAAAATATGACGATCAGTGCAAATGCGAAGGTGATGGCCAGTTGGTCACCCTCGTGCACATATTGCCGGGCGTCGGCAAGGAAGTCGTGGCTGAAGCCTGCGGGCAGCTTCTTTGCCTCCGCCTCCAGGAAGTCCACGGCTTGACCGATCGTGACCCCGGGCATCGGCACGGCCTGAAAGGTCGCGCAGTTGAGCTGGTTGTAGTGGGTGAGCGCGTTCGGATCAGTCGCAGTCTCGACCGAGACGACGGTAGACAGCGGAAGCATCGAGCCCGTCGCTGTCTTTACATAATAGTTCCCAATCGCTTCCGGAGCCATGCGTTTCTCGCGCGGCACCTGCGGGATCACCTGGTAGGACCGGCCTTGCAGATTGAAGCGATTGATGTAGTTTCCGCCAAGTAGGATGGCGAGCGCGTCACCGATATTCTGCATGGTGATGCCAAGATCGTTAGCCTTGGACCGATCGACCTTGATTCGCACCACCGGCTGGTTGAACTCGAGGTCAGAGTCGCTGATCATGAACAGACCGCTCTTGCGCGCGGCGTCCTTCAGTTTCGACATCTGCTCATAGACGGATTGGAAGCCCAGCGTCGAATTGATCACCATCTGCACCGGTAGGCCGTCCGATCCGCCCGGAAGTGCCGGCAAGTTAAAAGCAAATGCGTTAATACCTTCGATTTTGGACAGCTCGGCTTGAACAAGGGACCTAAGCACGATCGATGATCGCTTACGCTCGTCCCATGGCTTCAGCAACATTCCGGCCATGCCTGCTTGCGAGCCGCTACTACCATTGAGCACGAAGGTCAAATCGGTCTCTCGGAAAACTTCCGGAATGCCCTTTCGAGCTTGGCGCCGTAATAGTCGAGATAGTCAATATTGGCATATTTCGGCGCCTTCGTTAGTGCGAATACGATACCTTGATCCTCCTCGGGTGCAAGTTCCTTGGACGAATGCATGTAGAGAAAGCCGACGAGGCCCAGCATGGTCAGCGCAAACAGCCAGGTAATTGGGCGATAGTCGAGCGAGCGATCGAGCTTGCGGCCGTACCAGCATGTCATGGCAGCGAACACGCGGTTCACGAATCTCGCAAACCGCCCCTCCTCGGCGCTCTTTAGAAAGACCGAGCACATCATCGGCGACAGCGTCAAAGCGATCACGCCAGACACGATCACCGCCGCGGCCAGCGTGAACGCGAACTCGCGGAACAGCGCACCGGTGAGGCCACCAAGAAAGCCGATGGGGGCGTATACGGCCGCCAACGTAATCGTCATGGAGACAACGGGGACCACAATCTCGCGCGCTCCCCTCGTGGCGGCCTGCAGGGGCGGCCGCCCCTCTTCTAGATGACGATGGATATTCTCCACCACGACGATCGCGTCGTCGACTACAAGACCGATCGCGAGCACCATCGCTAGGAGCGTCAGGAGGTTGAATGAAAACCCCAGCGCCAGCATTATGCTGCAGACGCCAACGAGCGACAGCGGAATGGTGACGACGGGAATGATGACCGATCGCAGCGAGGCCAGGAACAGGAAGATCACCACCATCACGATCACGATGGCCTCGATGAGCGTCTTTTCCACTTCGTCGATCGACGATTGGATGAATTTCGTTGAATCGTAGGCCACCTTCATCTTTAGCGATGGCGGCAGGTTACGCTCCATTTCTGGAAACAGCGCGCGAACGCCTCGCGCTATATTCAGCGGATTTCCTTGCGGGCCCGCCTGCACGCCGATGAAGACCGCATGCTCGCCGTTCATGGCCACACTGACGTCTGCGGTCTGCGCTGCAAGCTCGACTGTCGCAATATCCTCAATGCGCACAAAGCCCCCATCAATGGCTTTGACGATCATGCGCTTGAATTCATCAACACTCCGTAGATCGGTATTTGCCGTGACGTCGGAGATCGTGAAATATCCCTTGGTCTGGCCGGCCGCCGCCTGGAAGTTATTGGCGGCGATTGCAGCCGAAACATCAGCCGGCGAGACGCCGCGCCCTGCCATTTTCGCAGCATCGAGCCATAGCCGCATCGCAAGACTTTGGCCGCCCAAGATGTCTGCCGCGGCGACGCCGTCAACGGTTGACATAACCGGTTGCACGACTCGCGAGAGATAGTCGGAAATCGCGCTGGCCGTCAGTTCCTCGCTGGAGAAAGCGATATACATGACAGCGGTGGCCTGACCCGTTGCCTTAGTGACGACTGGATCGTTTGATTCCTTCGGGATTAAATATTTGATTGAGTTGACCTTAGAAAGCACCTCGGTGAGCGCCTCGTTGGGATCGAAATTCAGCTTTATGTAGACTTGGATCGTCGACTTACCGAGCACCGATGAAGAAGTGATGTAGTCGACGCCCTCAGCGGAAGCGACGACCTGCTCCAGGGGAGCGGTGATGAACCCCTGGATCATGTCGGCGGAGGCGCCAGGATAGGAAGTCGTGATATTGACGACCGTATTGGACAGCTTGGGATACTGCCGGATCGGCAGAACGGTGGCCGCGCGAAGTCCGATCAGCAGGATCAGGAGACTGAGGACGACAGACAACACCGGACGTTTGATGAAAAGTTCGGTAGATGCCATCTCAACTCTCATTCAAGGTAACGCAAATTCGCGAGCAGGTCGCGCTACCCGCGGCTAATGCGCGTAATATTTGGGAACTGGAAACACCTGATCCAAAGGGACATACTCCCAACCAGGGAGCTCAGTTCTGCGCCTCTTACATCGTGGTTGCTTGGATGAACATCGGCCCTGCCCTTCTCGTCACTGACCGCGACCTCAAATTGCGGAGCATTTCCCAAGTTAAACATCCATGTCTTTTTTGCGCCTAAGTAGCCTGCGGCCCGCCTCAAGACGTGGAATTGGGCTCACCTGTTTCCATGTAGTTTCGTCCTCAGGCCTTGATGGAACACAACGACTTCCAGCAAGGAATCAAGCCAGCTCAAGGCTTCGCTTCGATCGCTCGTTCGTATGATCCAGCTTCAATGTCGAAAGTAGAATCGACCTGACGGATGCTCAACTCTACAAAGGTGAGTGGGTAATATAGGATGGGCTGTCAAACCTATACCAAGGTTTGTCAAAAGGAACGCTGAAGCCTAATCGCCCCCTCACCACCAGTGAAGAGCTCGCTGGGTTGGAAAAGCCTCTCTTTTGACTCCGCGCCGGCGCGGCCTGCTGATTCTACGCACGTCGCTCGTTTTCATAAGGACACATGATAACTGCGCCAAAGCAAGCCCTTGGACCGAATTGACGCTTCGAGCTACAGAACGGGAAGCGGAGAAGTCCAAAGCGCGGGCGCGGAAGCGTGACTGAACCTTGCCGGAGCGGCAGACAACCTGTAACGATGCCAGCATGCCGCGCCGCCGCCTTTCAGTGGCGGGGCCTGTAGCTCAATGGTTAGAGCCGGCCGCTCATAACGGTCTGGTTGCAGGTTCGAGTCCTGCCGGGCCCACCAGCGGCGATTTCCTTCTTCTGGTCTTCATGACTGTCGAAAAAGCAGATCAACCAAGTTCACCCGACTGCGATAGAGACCTACGGTTGATTAATCGCGACAGGTGACCTCTATTATACGACGCATGTCGCGAGGCCACGATGACTGCTGCAGCCGAGACCCCGGCTCCAAAGATGCCAGGCAATGATCTCCGGAAGGTGGCCGATTTGCTCGGCGGCCGCGCATCCTGTCACGCCGCATCACGAGCACCCTGGACGCCCACGAACTGCTGCCGGACGGCCTGCCCGGCTCCGCGCTGACCCGCTTGGTCAGTCACCTCCTCTTCATTCAAGTGGACTCGTTGGAAAAAGCCCTCGGAATGAGCCTTCGCACCTTTCAGCGACGCAGGGGTGCTCCAGAAAAGCCGCTCAGCCAGGAGCAAAGTGGGCGGACCTGGAGGTTTGCCGAAATCCTGGCCAAGGCCACGGACGTGTTCGGTTCGCAGGAAGAGGCAGAGCAGTGGCTCGAGCGTCCAGCCATCGGTCTTGACCAGCGCCGCCCGATCGATCTGCTTGCCCCTCCGGTGGGCATCGAACTCGTTGAACAGTACCTCAAACGCCTCGCATACGGCGTCTATGCATGACGCCTTCTACAGAGCGATTAGGAGGCGGTAGGCTCATCGCTTGGCGTCTCGACCAGGCACGCTCTGCGTCGACTTCGGACAATGGCGAGGGCGCGTTCCAAGGTCGGCGGCCGATGGAACAGCAAAGGCGCTCGCGTCGTGTATTGCGCTTGATCCTGCGACCGCGATCCTCGAATTGGCGGTTTACAAAGGCTTCAAAGCACTCGACACTCCGCCGCGTTTTGAACCGAGCTTCATATCGCCGACGTGTTTCCCTCGCTCGCGTCTTGCAGGATGCGGTCATAGAATCTTCGGCAACAGGAGTGCCGACGATGAGAGCCACCGATATTGCAGCCTACTTTGTGAAGAAGATCGCCAAGCCAATTCAGTTTGATCTTGTTTGTGGAAGCGACCACCGCTTCTATGCAATCGAGCCGACTGCAGTCGAAGACGACGTCATCCATGTGCTGGTTTCGCTGAAATACGAGATGTGGGGGCCCGAGAAGCGGAAGCGGGACGAGTATCTCGGGGCAGTCGCGATCCCCTTTTGTGACGGCGACACCGTGGAAGGCGTCTTCGATACGGCCATTGCAGTCGCCGCCTTTGGGGAACGAAGTGAAAAGATCCACACCGGCGGAGACGACGACAACCGAATCCGCCGGGCCTACGCAAAGTATGTGGAGCGTTCAGAAGCGCAATCAGCGCGACCGCGGATCTAGATCTGGGCAGCACCAACCTCAGTGGTTAGCCAGGGAGGGCCTCGGAACGTGGCCGGGATCTAGAACCGGGCTCATCTCCTCGATTTTGGCATCGATCTTACTAAGAACAGCGGCCGGAACGACTTCCCGCTCTGGGAGCTGCCACCAATGGTCGTTCACCAACGATACGACCTCCTCGACGGCCGAGATGACCGCCGGTTCGGGTAGCCGGGCGCGATTGGCGAACTTTCGCCAGCGGTCCGGAGTAAGCGCTTTGAAGGATTTCTCTCCTCCCAAAGAGAGCGCCATATCGTCCTTCGGAAAATAAGCGGTGGTTGATAGGACGTCGTACACGGGGGCGATGGCCGGAGTGCAACCATCACCTGGGTATATTGTGGACCAGTTCTTCAAGTGCATGTCGCCGTTGCCGACAAGTGCGGCAAGTGCCAGTCGGCGAACGAATTCGAGTGCGGCGTCGGTCGAAACCGCCACGTTCAGCGCGGAGGCGATGTCGTGGTATGATGCGTCATCGTATTTTTTGGATGGCTGCCGACCAAAGATCTGAGCGAAGTCTTCGATGTGAATTCGGGTACCTTTGGGCCCACGGTCGAACCGCTTCACCAGCAAGAACTTGCCGGTCGACAGCGTATTGAATTCTTCGGGAATTCCCTCGAAATCGGATTTTTCGACAAGCTCGCGTTCCGGCACATCCATTCCGAGGATTTCGGAGAGCGCCAAAATGGCGAATTCGTTTTCCGACAATCCGACAAGATTGGTCGAGGGGAATTTTGCGATGTACTGTCCTTGCTCGTCGCCGATAGGCAAAGTCAGCCCGCCACCCTTGCCCGTGTTTTTCATCACGGAGAGCTTCATCTGAACTCCGGCCAAGGAAAACCGCGCTTTGATCTCACGTGGATTGGCTTGAACGGCTATCGTGGTGCTACCGTCGCTCGGCACGACGCGCACTGCACCTGGCAGGTCTTCGCCAAGCGCCGCCAGGAGGTCGAAATCGTTTCCTTGCCTCACTGTTCCCGCGTGGTGCTTTTCCATCGCCTCGCGAAGCTTGTCCTCGGGCAACATATTCGCGAAGAACGCGGGCAGCATGTGTGCTGCGGGCTTCGGATCCTTGCGAAGGCCACCATCGGCGGAGCGGAGCGAGAGGCTTAGTATCGGGGGCTTCGCCATAGCTCGATAGGCCGGATCGAGACTGAAGGCATTGAAATCGCCTGGCGTACGCACGACCGTTCCGACCTTGAGGTCTTGAAGGAACACGTCCAGCGACTGGATGGTGTTAGGGGCGCGGACCCGGGTGCTCATCATCATCATCCATATCGGTGGTGAACGCTGGTCGGTCCTCGTCTTCGGACGGCCGAAGGAGTGCGTTGACGCCGGGCACCATGGCCTGTGGGATCAGCATTAGCTCCATGCCGAGAGCGCGCGCGACGTTAACCAGCGTAGTCGCCCGCGCAGCGGCGTTGCCCTGCTCAATATCGCGGTAACGCGGCCGGGAAATGCCCGCACGTTCGGCCACCTGCTCTTGAGTTAGGCCTGCTTGCTTTCTTGCATCCCGGAGGAGGCGTCCTAGCTGTTGGGTTGCTTCCGAGTTCCGTTCCATGATCTGTTTACGCATCTTTTTTCTAAGATACGCAAAGGTATCATTTGTTGCCAACTTCGTCAAGGCTTAGATCTGTTTACGTATCATTGCACAATAAAAAGATCCTCAAACGTATCTTCAAAGCCAAAGCGCGGTTCCCAATGCCTAAAGCAATCTTCGACCAGCGCTGGGCGAACCACCGCGTCCGCATGGACTTCTACGACTCCCGCCGCCCAGCCAAAACGGCTGTCGAGCAAGTCTTCGACGGCGCCGGCGACACGCCAAAATCAAGGAATTTTTTCAGTATTTTTTCAAGTGCAGGCAATAGGTTCGCCGCGGGCGGTTTTGCCCCAGAGCAGATCCAAGCTGGTTACCTACGCCGGTAGTTTAACTCCGGTCAGCTTGCCCAACTTATCGATGAGTTCGTCCTGGAAGCTCGGATCAGTCGCCTCATTGGCCGGCTCCTGTCGCCGGAGTTGATGCCAGTAGCGGCCGCTAACTAGCGCGGCCGGATCGTCGCTCACGGCCAACCAGGCTTGCGTCTTCTGACCCGTTTCGACATCTACCGGGCCGCCCGCGCCACCCATCTTCGTGCGCGCTCAGCCTGGATCGACCGCGTTACTTAGGACGCTTGGCCAGCGTCGCGCCAGCGCGGACGCAAGCGCGACGAGGTGCAGCTTGCTCTCGGCATAGGCCCTGGCCGAATCCCAAGACCTTTTGGTCCAATCAAGGTCATCCAACGAGCCTTCCCCGTCACGATGCAGCCGCTGGTGAGATAGACCAGTCTAGCGGGGCGCTCGATCAGTGCCGTCAGCAAGTAGGGTGCACGAGTATTGATCGCCAGCGTTCCAGCATGGCCTTCTGGAGTCGAACCACGACTCCGCCGTGTGTAGACGCCCGCGTAATGGATGATCGCATCCATGCGCCCGATCGCGTTCATTTGGTCCGTGATGCCTTTCGTCTCGGCGCCGCTCTGCAGGTCCCCGACCACAACTCGTTCGGAGCGCAACGCGAGCTCTCCGAGGGCTGCGGCCCGGTCGACGCCATCGCGCGTGTAGCACCACTCCGATGCCCCTGATCGAGAAGCGACTGCGCCGCCGCCCAGCCGAGACCATCCGTACTGCCGGTAATGAATACGATCGCCATGCGATGCACCTCCGGATGTTTCGGAACGCACTCTACAGCACCAACGCATCACTACCGATAGCGCTCGCCGCTGACGTCCCGCGTTGAGGGGGGCAAAATCGCAACGATTTGCCAACCATAGATGCTTTCCGAGCCGGCCGCTAACCAATCGAAAATCGATCCGCCTCATGTTCGCGTCTCGAAGCTGAATGGGAAGAACAAACATGACGGGATCGGCAATTCTTGAAAACGTGCGTCGCTACCGCGCAATAGCTTCGCTGTGCCGTCAAGCCGCAGCATTCCGCCCAGTCCAACGAATTTCATTGCTGACACAGGCCGACGAATGGGAGCAGAGAGCGGTTGGTGAGATCGAAGAATACTTTGACGCCCAAGACTGTCCGATATCGGATGCACCATCGGCTGCATGATGTATGAGTTCAAGGCCCTTCAGAGAGAGCAAGACGACGCAGAAGGCTCATCATCGGCCCAGCGGTCATCCGCTCAAGGCAGGTCACGGCTTTGACAAACGCCGGAAACGCTGTGCGTACTCCAGCAAGGTTCTTGTCGACTTTTCGCGGATCAAGATCAAACCCATACCGATGCCGGACGACGTGACGGAATCCCTTCAACTCGACAAGGAGGCCGTAGAGTTCGGAGTCAAACAAGGGAGGACGTTTGCCATCGATCCGCGGCCGACATCTGATCCAGCAGGTCCTGACGAGCCGACTCGCCAGTCGGCACATGGCCGTCAATGTCGTTTGCGAGGAGTTAATGGATTTTGTTGTCCCTCCCCCTCGCGGCCGAAAGCTCGGACGGCTACGTGCCGCCGGCCATCGCCGATATGTCCGCTATCTTGCCGCGGTTCTGCTTGGCCCAGAGCGATCGTGCTAATCCTTCCGGGACCTGCTCTCTGAACTTTCCGACCTTGATGTTGGCGACGAATTCCGCGACGTCCTCGGAATCGATCTCCCGCATCTGCGCGAGCTTGTCCAAGATCGGGCGAAGCTCCTCCTGTTTGATCTTGGAGACCGAAACGCCCAGTTCGTGAACGCCGGATTTGAGGCCGGCCATCGCCAAGGCTGCACTGAAGACCGCGGTCGCTTGGGATCCTCTCCATAGAAAGACGTGCATGTCCCGGTCTTCCGGCACCAACCATCGATGTTCCAGATCGAGACTTCTGAACATCTCGCGTCCTTCGGACAACAGGACCTTGGCCTTTTCGTCGAGGTAAGATGGCACGTCGTTCGCGAGATAGACCGATCGCATTTCCGCTATTAGCCTGTCGTGCGCGGGCTCGCCGGTCGAAGGTTCGAAGCGCGGCACGACGCCGCCCGGAGCCAACAGCCGTCTTCTTCGTGACGGCCGGTCAGCCGAGCGCAGGCATCGTCGAGGAGCCCCTGGCCGACCTCCTGCCAGACGGACTGGGGACCGTACAGTCGTAGCGCTGGCGCCCGCCGGTCCTTTGTCCGAATCCTGGATGTCCCGATGGCGCCATTACATCATCTGCCCCTCTCTCGGGAGGCCCTCAATAGCGAGTTCGGGAAGGCAGGAGATGATGAATATCCTTATCGACCTCAATATCGAAGCAAAATGGCGGATCCAATTATCGCCAACAGGATCGCTCTTGATCTCGGACCCGCCCTAGCTGCCATTCGACAGATAAGGCTCCGTTTAAAGCGCCTTGAGAAGACGGCGGGAGTCTTGCCGTGGACATGGACGCCGCTGGTCTGATCGAGACCGTCGACCTCCCGACAGCACACCTCCTGGTCGCTCTAGAGCATTTTCCGACGGGAATGAATCGGTAGGGATTCCCAAAGCAGCACGAGTCAGATTCAAGGGACATGCTGACGAAGGAGGTCAGCATGTATGACCAGGGCGCTTTCAGTTGATCTTCGCCAGAGGGTGGTAGCCGCGATTGACGGTGGCTTGTCCTGTCGACAGGCCGCGGAGCGTTTTGGTGTCAGCGCGGCGAGCGCGATCCGCTGGCGCAGTCGCCTCAAGGAAGTTGGCGACATCGTTCCTAAACGCCAGGGCGGTGACCGCAAATCGCAGCGCATCGAAGCACATGCACAGTTGATCTTGGACGCGGTGACAGCGAAGCCGGATATCACGCTCGCCGAGTTGCAAGAACTATTGAAGCGTTGTGGCATATCGGCCGGCATCGCGTCGCTCTGGCGTTTCTTCCAGCGCAGAAAGATCACACTCAAAAAAAGACAGCGCACGCTGCCGAGCAACGGCGCCGCGATATAAATGCCGCGCGTGAGGAGTGGTTCGAAGGGCAAATCGATCTTGACCCAGAGCGCCTCGTCTTCATCGACGAAACCAGCGCCAACACCAAAATGGCGCGGCTTTACGGGCGCTCGCCACGCGGCGAGCGATGTCGCGCGGCCGTCCCACATGGACATTGGAAGACGACGACATTCACCGCTGGATTGCGCGCAAACGGTCTAATCGCGCCGCTTGTTCTGGACGGTCCAATGGATGGCGACGCTTTCCTGGCCTACGTCGAACAATTGCTCGCCCCATCGCTGCGGCCCGGCGATACCGTTATCATGGACAACCTGCCCGCTCATAAGGTCCATGGCATTCGAGAGGCCATCCAGGCGGTCGGCGCAAGCCTGCTCTATCTCCCTCCCTACAGTCCGGACTTCAACCCGATCGAGATGGCCTTCTCTAAATTGAAGGCGCTGCTGCGCGCCGCGGCCGCGCGCACCATGCCCGATCTCTGGCAAGCAATCGCCAGCGCGCTCAAACGCTTCTCACCCGAGGAATGTCAAAATTATCTCGTCGCGGCTGGTTACGACGCAACGTGATCGGAAAATGCTCTAGCATCGCCACCGGCAATGGAGAGCTATTCCACAAGAGAGACATCTCATGTGCGCCAAGGTTGGCAAGGTTCCCCTAAATTCGACTTACTCTCCCCCCTCGTAGAAGAGCTCCAGCGGCAGACCGACCAGCGACTTTCCGATCCAGTCGCGCGCGATGACGTTGGAGGGCCCCATCGCGATCGCTGCACGGGCGTCGCGATAGGCGCGCTCGATCGGACCGCGGTGATAGCCGTAGCCGCCCGTCACCGTAAGCGCCGTCGCCGCGACCTTGTTGGCGACCTCGGCAGCATGCACCTTGAACTCGGTCAGCGGGATCAGGATTTCGCTTTGCGGCTTGCGGGCACGCCAGAGCGCGTCGAGCTTGCCCGCGAGTTCGTTGCGCCACGGCCGCAGCGTCTCGACCAGCACCTTGGCTGCGCCGAGCTCCTGGCGGATTGCCTGATAGTCCGACAGGCTCTTGTTCCTGTCCTTGTGCACGAAGCTCGTGGTGTGGGCGATCGCAGCGTTCAACGTGCCGCGCGCGACGCCTTCCCAGACCGCGCCGAGCCCGATCAGATAGACCGGGGACACGCCGTCATAGATGATCTCCTTGCCCTGCCCTTCGGCACCGAGCCGGTCGCGTTGCGGCACATGAACATTGCTGTAGCGGATCGCCCCGGAATGGTTGGCCCGCACGCCGAGCGCATCCCAGGGCCGGGACTCGATCCCCTCTGCCTTGCCGTCGACGATGAAGAAGATGATGTCGGCCTGATCCTTGGCGCCCGGTGTGCGCGTCTGCACCACGTAATAGTCGGCCTGGCCCGAGCTCGTTGTGAACGACTTCTCCGCGTTGACGCGATAGTCGTCACCGTCGCGCGAGGCTTCGGACAGATTGTACCACCAGTGCCCGCCGGTGGCGCGTTCGCTGGTCGAATAGGTGCCGAGCAGACTGCTATTATTCGCCTTCAGCCAGCGCTCCTTCTGGTCGGCGTTACCGAACAGATTGATGGTCTGCGCCGCACCGACATGCATGACATAGACCAGGCCGGTGGAGGCATCGACCTGCCCGATCCGGTAGGCGGCTTCCGCGAAGTCCAGATGGCAGAGGCCGAGCCCGCCGAACTGCGGCTCGTTCAGCACACCGGTCCAGCCGGCCTCCGCTAGCGCGCGAAGATTCTCGCGCGGAAAGCGGCTCTCGCGGTCGTTGCGGTCGGCATTCACCTTCACCGTCGCGTCGATGGCGGCATCGAGCCTGGCATAAACGTCGTCGTCGATCTTGCGTGCGAGATAGTTGTTGGCCATGGTCAGTTTCTCCGGGTTGCAATCATGCGACAGCTTCGCGCGGCTGCCTCCGGCCCTGATCGCCCTGCGACGATCCGCCGAGATAATGGGTCTTGATGTCGGCGCGCTGCCGCAGTTCGGCCGCGCGGCCGGCCAGCACGCCGCGCCCGTTCTCGAGCACGACCGCGTGGTCGGCAAAGCGCAGCGCCACGGTCGAGTTCTGCTCGGCGACCAGGATCGACAGTCCCTGCTCGCTGTTGAGCTGCTGGAGCACGCGAAAGATTGCCTCGACGACCAGTGGCGCGAGGCCCATCGACGGTTCGTCGAGCAGCAGAAGCCGCGGGCGCGACATCAGGGCCCGGCCGATCGCTGTCATCTGCTGCTCGCCGCCCGAGGTCAGTCCGGCGAACGTGCGGCGATGCTGCTTCAGGCGCGGAAACAGCTGATAGATGCGATCGAGGTCCGCGGCGATCTCCGCCCGGCGCGCATCGCGCCCCATCGCGCCGGTGATGAGGTTTTCCTCCACCGTCAGCGAGGCGAAGCAGTGCCGCCCCTCGAGCACCGGCACGAGGCCGGCGCGCACCAGGGTTGCCGCCGAGGTGCCGGCGATTTCACGGCCATCGAAAACAATCCGGCCCGCGGTGATCTGGCCGCGCCGCGCCGAGAGCAACGCCGAGACTGCCTGCAGCGTGGTCGACTTGCCGGCGCCGTTGGCGCCGAGCACGGCGACGATCTCGCCGCGCCGCACGGCAAGCGAGACGTCGCTGACGGCCGCGATCGCGTGGTTGTAAGTCGCGGCCAGGCCTTCGACCGAGAGCAGGGTTTCGCTCATCTGTTGATCCATCGTCTTGAGGGACGCGGGAGCCGGACAGCTCCCGCGCCCGTTGCGGCGTCAGTTGCTGACGGGATCGTCGCCGGAGGTCCGCACCTTGATGCCGTGCTCCTTGGCATAGGCGGCGGCCGACTTCTCGATGATCGGACGCAGGAAGGCCCAGTCCGGCGCGATCCAGCCGGAGACGACCTTCCACTTGCCGCCGTCCCACTGCTGGAAGGTGACGCGGCCGTCGCCCTCGTGATTGTCCCAGGTGACGTTGATCGAGTGGAACAGATCCTTGGCGCCGAGCGCTTCGACCCGCGCCGGATCGAGCTGCAGATGCTCGAAGCCCCTGCGCACTTCGTCGCCGGTCAAGATGCGCTTGCCGAACTTCGCCTGTGCGATGCGGATCGCCTCGACATTGAGGATGCCGTTCACGATGCCCAGATTGTGGTAGACGCTGCCGATCCGCTTCTTGTCGTCGAGATTGCCCTTGCCGGCGCCATAGACCGTCTTGATCACCTCCTGCAGCACCGGATACTGCGCGCCCGAGGCCTGCGTCGTGATCGCGATGTAGCCCTTGGCGGCGTCGCCGGCCGGGATCACGTCTTCCTCGGAATTGGACCAGACGTTGCCGATGATGTGGTCGGCCGGAAAGCCGACCTTCTGCGCGGTCTTCAACGCCACCGGGTTCATCACGCCCCAGCCGCGCAGCACCACGTAATCGGGCTTGGCGCGGCGGATCGACAGCCATTGCGACTGCTGCTCGTTGCCGGGATGCGGCACCTCGATCTGCTCTAGACTAAACTGGTACTTGTCGGCCAAGAGCTTGTAGATCGGGATGGTCTCCTTGCCGTAGGGCGAGCCGTGATAGAGCACGACGATCTTCTTGTCTTTCAGCTTGTCGACCCCGCCCTCGCGGCTCGCGATGTAGTTCACGATTCCGGAGGTCTCGCTGTAGGGATTGAGCAGCAGCGGGAAAACGTAGGGGAACACGCGGCCGTCGGTCGAATCGGTGCGGCCGTGATTGATGGTGATGAGCGGCACCTTGTCCTTGGTGATGCGGTCGATCATGGCGTAGGCGATGCCGACCGACAGCGGATTCCAGGCGGCAACGCCGGGCCGCCCCTTCAGCCGCTCATAGACCTCGACGCCGCGCTCGACCTCGTACTGGGTCTCGCCCTCGTCCCAGGTCAGCTTGACGCCGTTGACGCCGCCGTCGCGGATGTTGATCAAATTGAGATAGTCGATGAAGCCGCCGAAGAAGCCGGTGCCGCCGGCCGCATAGGGACCGACCCGGTAGCTCTGCAGCGGGAAGAACTGCTCGTCGGCCCGCGCCGCCGGTGCTGCGGCCAGCACAGAGGCCACCGCCGCGGCGAAGGCAAATTTCAGATATCTCGATTTAATCATCTTGGGTCTCTCCAGTGGTGCGAAATGTCAGGTGTTGCGGATGGCGGCCGGCCGCGCGACCGCTCGCCAAAGCCGGTCCCACAGCGCGATCAGGCCGCGCGGTTCGGCGATCAGGAAGGCGATGATGAGCACGCCGACGACGATGCGCTGGCTCATCTCCAGCACGCCGGAATCGAACACGCCGCCGAGCAAGGCCGCGCCGGCGCGTGACAGGATCAGCGGAAACACCACGATGAAGGCGGCGCCGAGAAATGCGCCGCGCAGCGAGGCCAGCCCGCCGATGATGATGATGAACAGGATCTGGAACGAGCGATCCAGATTGAAGCCGGCCGGCTCGACCGTGCGCAGATAGGCGAAGGCCCACAGCGCGCCGGCAATGCCGATCAGGAACGAGGAGACGCCGAAAGCGAGCAGCTTGGTGCGTAGCAGCGGCACGCCGATCACCTTGGCGGCGAGTTCGTGGTCGCGCACCGCGATGAAGTTGCGGCCGCTCTGTGCACGCAACAGCCGCAGCGTCAGGAACGTCGCGACCGCCACGACACTCAGCGAGAACACGTAGCGCCCTGCCGGGCTGGTGAAGGTGAAGCCGGCCACGCTGAGCACCGGGGCATCGATCACACCGGACGGATTGTCGTTGGAGAACCAGCCGAACTTGGTGAGCGCCCATTGCACGAAGAACTGCGCGGCGAGCGTCGAGACCGCGAGGTAAAATCCGCGCAGCCGCAGGCTCGGCAATCCGAACACGATACCGATCGCGGCCGCGATGAGGCCGGCGAGCACCAGATCGACCAACAGCGGCAGCTCCGGCAGTCGGAGGTGAAGGTTGTAGGTGGCATAAGCGCCGACCGCGAGGAACGCGGCGGAGCCCAGGGACACCTGCCCGGCGTAGCCGGTGAGCAGGTTGAGCCCGACGGCCGCGAGCGCCAGCGCGAGGAACGGCGTCAGCACCGCGTCCATCAGATAATCGGAGCCGAGCAGCGGAACGGCGCCGAAAGCGATGGCGGCCCCGACAGCAATCGCAAAGGCTCCGGCGCCGGGCGAGAGCTGTGCGGTCGATGGTGCTGCGCTCATGGCCTAGACCCTTTCGACCAGCTTCTGCCCGAACAGCCCCGACGGCCGCACCAGGAGCAGCACCAGCGCCATGACATAGGCCGCCCAGGCCTCGATGCCGCCGCCGAACAGCGGCCCGACATAGACTTCGGAGAGCTTCTCGATGGCGCCGATCAGCAGACCGCCGATGATCGCACCGGCGATCGAATCGAAGCCGCCGAGCACCAGCACCGGCAGCGCCTTCAGCACCACCAGCGACAGCGAGAACTGCACGCCGAGCCGCGCGCCCCACAGCAGGCCCGCCACCAGCGCGACGATGCCGGAGGCGGTCCACACGCTGGCCCAGACCCGCGGCAGCCGCAGGCCGACGGCCAGCGCCGCGAACGGATCATCGGCGACTGCGCGGAACGACAGCCCGGTGCGGGTGTAGCAGAAGAACAGCGCAAACAGCGCCACCAGGCTGCCCGCGACCGCCGCGGCGAACAGGTCGAACCGGCTGATGAGGACCCCGGCGATGTCGAGCGGCACGTCGTTGATCCCGATGTCGAGGCCGTGGACCTGGGTGCCCCACAACAGCTGCGCCGCGCCCTCGATCACATAGGACAGCCCGAGCGTCGCCATGAACAAAGTGATCGGCGGCTGGTTGACCAGCGGCCGCAGCACCGCGCGCTCGACGCTGACGCCGAGCACGACCATGATCGCGAGCGTGATGACGAAAGCAACCGGAAACGAGATGCCGCGCTCGATCAGGCTGACGAAGGTCAGCGCCGCGAACAGCAGCATCGCGCCTTGCGCGAAATTGAGTACGCCCGAGGTCTTGTAGATCAGCACGAAGCCGATCGCGACCAGCGAGTACATCACCCCCGACAGCAGGCCACCGACCAAAACCTCGATCAGAAACTGATAATCGAACATCAGACCGCGAGCTCCGTGACGTCCTGATGCGCGACACCGAGATAGGCGTCGATCACCGCCTGGTCGGCCCTCACCTCGTCGGGCGTGCCGTCGGCGATCTTGCTGCCGTTGTCGAGCACCGCGATCCGGTCGGAGAGGCCCATCACCACACCGATGTCGTGCTCGATCAGAACGATGGTGGCGCCATAGAGGTCGCGCGCATTGCGCACGTGCTCGGACAGATCGAGCTTCTCGCTCAACGTGACACCGGCGAACGGCTCGTCGAGCAGCAGCAGCCTCGGCCGCGCCACCAGCGCCCGCGCCAGTTCGACCCGCTTCTGCAAGCCATAAGGCAAGCTTCCGGCGGCGCGCTCGCGGACGTCGCCGAGATGCAGGAAACCGATGACGTCTTCGGCAGCGGCGCAGTTTTCCGCCTCGATCCGGCGCGCCAGCGGCGAGCCGATGATCTGGCGCAGGAAGCCGGCGCGGACGCGGTGCGCGAGCCCCATCAGGACATTGTCGAACACCGACAGCCCCTTGAAGATCGCGAGGTTCTGGAACGTGCGCGCAACGCCGTGCGCCGCCAATCGCGCCGTCGGCACCTGGGCGAAGGCGCGTTCGCCGAGCCAGACCCGGCCGCGGTCGGGCCGGTAGAGCCCGCTGATGACGTTGAGCAGCGAGCTCTTGCCGGCGCCATTGGGCCCGATGACGGCACGGATTTCACCCGGTGCGACCGCAAGGTCGATGTCGCGCAGCGCGGCGACGCCGCCGAATGTCAGCGCGATATCGCTCAAGGCCAGCACCGGCCATGCCACGCGATCTGCGGCCTGCGCAAGGCGCCGATCGGGAGCATCGGTCGTCGCCGTTGCGAGCGCCCTGCCTTGCGCCGGGGCCGCCTCCAGCGCGAGGACGCCGGCATCTGTCGCTATCGCCGTCACGCCGCGCGACTCCCCGTCACTCGGCTGCCTGGGCGTGCACGGCGGTCTTCGCCTCCAGCGCACGGACCAGCGGAATGACGCGGCGGCCGAAATACTCGACCTCCTCCTGGAAGTGCAGGAAGCCGAGCAGCACGAGATCGACCCCTACCTCCTTCAGCGCGACGATGCGCTCGGCGATCTGTTCCGGCGTGCCGATCAGATTGGTCTTGAAACCGTCATTGTACTGGACGAGATCCTCGAAGCTGGATTGCGCCCAATTGCCCTGACCTTCCGGCGAGGCCTTGCCGGCATTCTTCACCTCATGCCCGAACGCGTTGACCGCCTCCGGATCGGCCTTGACGATGATCTCGTCAAGCACGGCGCGCGCCTCGGCCTCGGTGTCGCGCGCGATCGCGAAGGCGTTGACGCCGATCTTGACCGAATGATTGTTGGCGCGCGCCTTCGCCCTGATGTCGTCGACCTGCTTCTTGATCTCCGCGACCGAATTGCCGTTGG
Organism: Bradyrhizobium sp. USDA 4011; assembly: GCF_054063415.1. Lineage (NCBI taxonomy): Bacteria > Pseudomonadati > Pseudomonadota > Alphaproteobacteria > Hyphomicrobiales > Nitrobacteraceae > Bradyrhizobium > Bradyrhizobium sp. USDA 4011. The sequence goes on along the minus strand of NZ_JBSSGG010000001.1, from coordinate 5,753,332 downwards.
TGAAGTACCAGTCCGACACCCGTGCGGCCATGTCGCGCGCGGCGCGCGAGCTGCCGCCCTGGAAGATCTCGGGCAAGGGATGCGCCGGCTTCGGCTTCAGCGTGTAGTCGGAGAAGCGGTAGAAGTCGCCGCGGAATGTGAAATTGTCCTGGGTCCAGATTCCGCGCAGCGCGCGGATGAACTCCTCGGAGCGGCGATAGCGCTCGTCGTGGTCGAGCCAGGGCTCGCCGATCGCGGTGAACTCGCCGCGGAACCAGCCGCTGACGATGTTGACGGCGACGCGGCCCTCGGTGAGCTGGCTGATGGTCGCGATCTGCTTGGCTGCGACCGCCGGATTCCACGGTCCGGGCAGCAACGCCGCGATCACCTTCAGCTTCGTGGTCGCGGCGAGCAAAGCGTGGCTGAAGGCGACAGGCTCATGCTGGAACTCGGCGCCATAACCGGCGGTGAAGCGGATCTGGCTCAGCGCATAATCGAAGCCAGCCTGCTCCGCGATCTGCGCCAGGCGGCGGTTATAGTCGATGTCCCATCCGGTTCGCTGTTCGATCTTGCTGATTACAAGGCCACCGGAAACATTTGGAACCCAGTAAGCGAATTTGACCTGATCATGGCTGGTAGTCATTGGAATTGCCTCAAACGTTGGACGTGACGGGGTGAAGAAGGCAGCACGAAGCGTTCGCGCGGGCGCCCATCCAGTGGGTTACAGCGCGGCTCATGCGAGCTGCCGGCAGATTTGAACTAGGGGAAGGGTGGCCGATCAGTATCCGTGATACGCGCCGGCACACGCTCGCTGCGTCAACAACACACCGTTCGATACGATGTCAGCGGCGCGGCGCGACTTCGAGATCGGTCAAACGGGCCATTGCAAGTCATCCGCATTCCCCTCGCAGGCAGCATCGGCGAACGATCAATAGTCTCAGAGAAAGCAGAGACGAGCGAGTCCAAGGCAATCTCTTTTTCAGCCAGTCGGGGAAAGCGGTATTCTTTTGTTGATGCAAAATGCATCGTTTGATGCTGAGCGGTCGATTTTCTTCGGATTGAACGTGCCGCTAAACACCGAGCGACGCTTATAACGCGCTGGTATTGCGTCTAGCCCCGAGCCTTGCTGCTCCATTCGGTAAGGCGAGCATGCATGCGCGAAGAGATGAGGAGCTGACTATCGCGGACCAATGTGGGTTTTGGCGCCTCCAGGAGGTGTCGGCACATTATTCCAGCGATTAGTAGTTGCCCGATGAAGCCAAAAGCATTTCTCTGTCGAAGCCAATATCAATTACCGCATGGTAGGCCGGAGTGGCCGTCCGGTTAGAGATGCGAGCAATAATCGGGATAGCTTTTTTTGTTTTTCTGCGTGGCAACCGAAGCCACGGTATCAAAAGCGATATGGCAATATGTGTTTTTGTATTTTAAGCTCGATCTGTAATGCTCAGGAGGTTGCCAGCATGGATGGTGCAGACTCGATGTCTGATTTGGTCGATTTCGCGTTCGAGATCGCTGGAAGCGCAGGTTCTCACGCCACCGAATGGTTTCGACGGCCGATAGACATCAACACGAAGGATGACGAGAGCCCCGTTACGGAGGCAGATCGGCGTGTCGAGGAAGCCATCAGAAGGGCGATTTCCGCTCGATTTCCAGAGCATTCGATTTTCGGTGAAGAATACGGGATCCAAGGTGATCTCGATTCGCCTACGTGGGTGGTCGATCCCATAGATGGCACGCGCAGCTTCATTTCCGGGTCTCCGCTTTGGGGAACGCTGGTCGCGCTCGCTATCCAAGGGCGTTCACAGATTGGCGTCGTCGAGATGCCCGCATTGCGGGAACGCTGGACGGGCGCAACCGGCCTGGGTAGCTGGTTTGTCAACTCGAGCGGCATTCGCACAAAATGCCAAGTTCGCGACTGCCGGCGCCTCGCCGACGCGAACTTCTACACCACGTCGCCGCTCTATTTTGCAGAATCAGAACGCGATCAAATCCTGGGCATCAGCCAAACTGCCCGGATGTGTCGCTTCGGCGGCGATTGCTATAATTATGGGTTGCTTGCATCGGGACACATCGACCTCGTCATCGAGACGCGGATGGAGCCTTACGATTTCATGGCGCTGGTGCCGGTGATCGAAGAAGCCGGCGGCATTGTCACCGACTGGGAGGGCAAGCCGCTCACGATCACCTCCGGCAAGCGGGTCATCGCTGCAAGCACGGCAGAACTTCACGCCGAAGTTCTGCCGTTGCTCTAGAAACGATAGAAGCGCGGCTGAGTCGGTCAGTTACGTGGAAGGATGGGCGCCAGCATCATGTCGGTTGGACGCATCGAGCCTATTGTCGTATCGCGCTATGGCCCGAAGCCGACGATAGAAACTGCTAAGATACTGGGGAACATCTATGTGGCAAGAGGAACGACGGCGTCACATTCGATCGATGTTGGCAACGTTCGGCACGCTTAGCGTTGATCGGCTGACGGAAGATTTTGGAGTGTCGCTCGAAACGATACGCCGCGATCTCATGGAAATGAAAGAAAGCGGAGAACCCCGCCGGGTCCGCGGCGGAGTCGTTCCGGTTGCCAAGGACAAGGAGGCTGCCTGCCAATTGCGCACTGCCGTACGTAGCCGCGAGAAAAGAGCGATTGCCAGGGCAGCGGCAGCAATGGTCGAGGCCGGTCAGACGATCCTTCTCGACGCGGGAAGCACGACAACCACCCAACGCTCAGCTCAGATGGAAGGGCTCATTGTCGTCACCAATTCTCTGAATGCCGCCAAGTGCTCAACTTCCGCGGGTGATTGCACGCAGCGCGGAAACAGAGGTGTAATCCTGGGTGGGCACGGACGATCCGTCCGCAACGCTCGGGGCGATTACCGTCAATGAGATAGCACTCGCTACCGAGAAGATTTAGCGATGGTCTCTCCGTTCGGTCTCGATGCGACCGCGGGTGCGATGAGCTACATCCCGACGAAATAGAGACAGCGAGAGCGATGTTTGATCATGCGCGGAAGCGCGTTATTCTCGCCGACTATTCCAAAGTGGGTGTCGTTAGCCGGGTTTCGTATTGCGCGCTGGTAGACGCAGACTGCGTGATCGTCGACGTCAGGGCCCGTCAGAACGCCATGTTTCCGCAACTGTGCTCAGTCAATCCGAACGTAGTTGTCGCTTAGGGACTGCGGCGCATCGAGAGGCACGCGAGGCATTTCCTCCATCCCAACATACCTAGATTCCAAATTTGTAAAAACTTAGCGACCGCTTGCGGCTCGCGCCATTGTGCCGCCATCGAATTGCTCAGAAGTGAGCGGAGCGCGTGTCCGATGTAGCGCAGCGCCGTGCTGCCTTTGCGATACAGCCGCGCATCCGGATCGCTCGTGGACACGTGTGCATGGTTGCTGCGCGATTGTCCGCGGAAGTCGCTGCCGCCCTCGTCATCGCCGTCCTTCTTGAACCTCTTCTGCCCGGCCCAAGCCTAGATCAACGTGCGATCCACACTGAAATTTTCGCCCGACAACCAGCCCCGGTCATTGGCGATCTCCACCACTTTGTTGAACAGCGCGATCACCGCATCGTGTTCGATCAATCGCTCGCAGTTCTTGCAACCTTGGCCGGCGCCGTTTGCCGACCCAGCACGAGGTCCAGATGGCTGTCCTTAAGCCGGCTCAGGGCGCCGTGTCGCTCATGTTCGCTCCGTCGGTCGCATCGGGCGACGGCGTTGCGCCGGATTGGACCGACGGCAGTGCGTGCACGCCATCGCCTCCCGCGCGTTCAAGCCGGCGCACGCTAGCCTCCCCCCGCGGCGTCGCTGCGGTAGCGGCTGGTCGAGGTCTGGTAGTACTGGGCGTGGATGGCCGCCATGGCCTCGATCAACGCTCCCCACGGCGCGGGAAAGCGTTCTTCCGCCATCAGCCGATACAACATGCGCGTATGGCCGGCCAGCTCGTCGTTAAGGAACTCCACGACAGGCATAGCCGGATAGCGCTGCAGCAACAGGATCGCCGCGTTGCCGGCCTCGCCGGCCGACCTGTCCTTGTCCCGTCCATGCAGATCGTTCTGCAGGCGCCCTATCGCGGAGATGAGCCGCAGGACCTGGCGAAACGCCGGACGCGCGCGCAAGGTCGCCATGTCCAGCCCCCACAGCAACGACAGGCAACAGAACACGTTCGTGTAGGCGATCGAATCGATGCCGTTGTGCAGGTACTCGGCGTAGGACCAACGTTCCGCGTCTGCCGTCTGCGCCTGTCCGGCGCGCAGCGCCGCGCAGTAGCGCCGGGTATCGTCGAGAAGCTGAGCATAGTCGCGACGATCGTAGGCAAGCGCAGCCAGCGAAGCGCGCAGCACAGCGCAGCCCTCGAATCCGGGGAGCGCGCACGGCTCGCCATGTCCCAGCGCCTGCTCCACCGCGGCGAGTTGTTCCGGCGCGATCAGGCCAAGGTCGTTGCAATCGTCGAGCCAGAACAGCAGCGCCAATTCGCGATAGAACGCCACGATCAGCGTTTCGTCCTGCGGATCGCGGCCGGTTCGGGCGCTGATTTCGCGCAGGCTCGGGTGGATGCGCTGCAGGATGTACCGGCCGCCCCTGACGGCTTCCATGGCATGCTCGTCGGCGAACCCGGTCAGGGAACGCCCCCACTCCAGCACCTGCTGCAGCGCGCGTTCGGGCTGGATCATGGCGCCGCTCCTGCTCCCTCGGCCAGGACCCGCCGCTCCCAACGAAGCGCCAGCCACAACCCGGCGAGTTCGGCCACACGCACGACCCGGGTGGGGCAATACAGTTCCTTGCCGATCCACAGCGGCGTTTGCGGCAATGCATGCGCCGCATGGCGGGCGAGCATCCAGTCCAGCGCACGTGCGACCGCCTGCGCGATGCGCCAGCGCCCTGTCGGCTCTTCGCTCCCGTCCATCACGCGCAACGCGAACAGCGCATAGGCGGTTTCCTCGAATGTGGACGCGCGACCGGCGCCCCAGCCGCCGTCGTCACGCTGCGCCTGTAGCAGCGCCGCCAGCGTGCGCTCGTCGCGCCACTGCGGCTTGCCTTGCGCCAGCGCAGCGAGCGCATGCGCAGTGGGATACAGCCACGAAACGTGCCATTTTTCGTTGTCCCATAGACCGTGCGGGTTGCGATTGGCCTCGACGTAGGCGCTGGTGCCGGCGGCGGGCTTTCCCAATAGTCGCAAAGCATGCAGGGCATGGATGTTGGTCGACACCGAAGCATTGCGCTCGCCGGGGAAGGTGGCGAAAAGCCCGCCAATTTCGAAATGGCGCAACGCATCTACCGCCGGGTCACGGCCAGCAAGTCGCAGGACGCACAACGCAACCGCGGTGTCGTCCGCATCGGCCGCGAAGTGCAAGGCCGGGCCCAGACCGCGCCCGCTCAGACGCGCGTCAAGCTGCGCGACGATCACGCGCACCGCCTCGGCGAGCGCGGGATGCGCGAACAGCCCGGCCAGATGCAGGGTGTACAGCGACCAGCATGGCTCGAACACATTGATCGGCCAGACGTTGGGAACGACCCCTTCGATGCCGCTGCGCGTCGCCCGCGATGCCGTCTGCAAATACGCGTCGGCGCGCCCGACCTGCGGCGTGCTCCTCTGTGTCACGGCGTGCGCGCGCCACGCGGCGGTGGCCGCCGGACTGATGCCGATGCTGCCGTCCTCATCCGGGAGTGCGGTGGTCGGCGACGTCCCCCAGGCTTCCCAGGAGTGCAGCAATGGATGGCCGCTCGGCAACGTCGTCACCGCCGCCAGCTTGACCAGGCGCGTTTGCCGCAACGGCAACAGCGCCGGGTGGCGCGGAAACGCCACGCCGGCCAGCGAGGATGTGGCCTCGCCGCAAAACTGCGGCAGGATCAGCTCCGCGCCGATCGGCGCGTCTTCCGGGACCGCATGCGCGTAGGGATCGGGCTGGCGCTGGAGGAACCGGATTGCAGCCTGGACTGCGTCGGCAGCGCCGGGAAGAGGATAGGCGCGCTGCAATGCCAGCAATGCCGCCCACGTAGGCGCATGGCGGAACAGCGGGAAGTCCGCGCTTCCCCATCCGCCATCGGCCTGTTGCTGCGCCATGAGCCACGCGTATGCATCCTGCCGACCGGTGACGTTGCCATGGAACCGCAGAGCTCGCGCCGTGTCGTAGACGGACGGACCGACGCTGCCGCCATCGCTCATCTCGCTCAGCAGGCGACGCAATTCGGAGAGGATCTGTTCGGACAGCGCGTTCACGCGGGATGCTCCTTCAGACGGATGGGCAAACGTCGCGCGCATGTCGCCGCATGGCCGTCGCTTAGGCAGTGCCGGACGGCCGCCCTGCTCCGGCGCGGCGACCACCCCAATGCTGGCGCCGGCCCGCCGCATAGGCTTGCGGGCAGCGCGCCCGCGTGCGCCGCGGCCGTGCCGGGCAACCGCTGCGATCGGCGCCGGAGACTTCGCACATAGTGCAGCATGCACCGCTGCCGCCGGCCAATCGCAGCGGCACATGAGCGTCTCCAAGCGGACGGGCACGCTCATGCGCATGGCGCGTGCTTGAACAGATACGCGTTGGCCCGCTGCAGGATTTGCGCCAACCGTTCTGCACGCGGCCCCAGCGGCGCGATGGCCTCCCCGGCATCGCGCAACAGATCCAGCGCGAACTGGCGCGCTGCCTGCAGTCCCATGATCGACGCGCAGGTCGGCTTCTGCGCCGCCGCGTCCTTGCCGGGGGTCTTGCCCAGCGTCGCGGTATCCGCTGTCACGTCGATAATGTCGTCGATCACCTGCAACGCCAGGCCGAAACAGGCGCTGTAGCGATCGAGCGCACAGTACAGCGCAGCGTGCGCGGCATCCTCAGCGATGGCGCATAGCGCGCCCATGCGAACGGACGCGCGCACTAGCGCTCCGCTCTTCATCCGGTACATCGCCACGATCCTGTCCAGCTCCACGTGCTTTCCGACCAGCGACAGATCGATGGCCTGCCCGCCTGCGGCCCCCTCGGCGGACACCGCCTGCGCCAGTTCGCGCACGAGCGCGATACGGTAGTCGCTCGGCGCATCCAGGCTCGCCAGGGTCAGAAAGGCGTGCGCCTGCAGCGCATCTCCGACCAGGATCGCAGTAGCTTCGCCGAACTTGACGTGCACGGTCGGTAGGCCGCGACGAAGCACGTCGTCGTCCATCGCGGGCAGATCGTCGTGGACCAGGGTACAAGCGTGCATCATCTCGATGGCGGCGCCGACGTCGTCGAGCATGTGCGCCGGCTTGTCGGCCAGTGCGCCGGCAGCCAGACAGAGCAAGGCGCGGGTGCGCTTCCCGCCATGCAAGGTGGCGTAGCGCATCGCCGTCATCAGCTCGGTCTCACCGTCACGTTCGGCGCAGAGAAGGCGCGCCAGCACCTGTTCGACCCGCTTTGCGCCGTCCTGCATCCAGATCTCGGGCAGCAGCCCGCCGGATGCGCCGCGCGCCTGTCCGCCCAATCCGCCGAGCGCGGAATCACCAGTCCTGTCGTCCTGTGGCGTGGAACCGGTCTGCATGTTGTTCATGTCCTTGTTCCTGACAGGCGAGCCGCCGAGGTGTCGTCCGCGTCGCACCGTGCGCGCGCGGCGAGTGCAGCAATGCCGCGCGTCGCCGGCACCGCTGCCTCGCCACAGGGGCATGCGGTGCCAGCTCATGAGAATCCGATGCGGATAGTCATGGACGGATGTGCGGTCGGGTAATACCGCCGGCCTTTTTCGACGCTGCTCAGCAACCGCGGCCGCACCCCGGCCTCGTGCATGGTCAGCGCCAAGGCGATGCAGAACTGCACCAGTTCCAGCCATGCCAGGTGGTAGCCCATGCAGACGTGTGGGCCGGTACCGAATTGCAGCATGTCCACCGGACGGATCGGCTCGGTGCGTTGCAGCCACCGCGCCAGCCGAAACTGATCAGGTGCGTCATGCAGCAGCGCCGAGGTCGAGAAATGCAGCAGCGGGATGCACAGATCGGTGCCCGCGGGAATGCGCCGTTGGCCGAGGCGCAATTCACGCACTGCGCGACGCACTAGGAGGGGCGTCGGCGGATGCACGCGCAGCGTTTCGCGGAACAGCGCCTCGGCGACCGGACACTGCGCCAGGTCCGCGTGCCGGGTCGGCACCGCGCCCACGCGTTGCGCCTCCTCGACCAGGGCGTCCCACAGCCCAGGCTGCCGCGCCAGCTCGATCACCATCCAGGCCATTGTCGAGGCGGTGGTGTCGTGCCCACCAAGCAGCAGCAAGCGGATATTGGCGACCAGGACGTCATCGGTAAGCGCATCGTCGCTGCGATCGAAGTCGCTCACCATGTCGTTGATTAACCCGGTGCGCGAGACATGTTCGCGCGCGGCGCGGACGAACTCGCGCAACCGCGCATCGATCCAATCGCGGGCGGCGCGGCCGCGCCGCAAGGGCAGCCCGGGCAGGTCGACCGGGGGCGCGACGATCAAGTGCAACAGTTGCCGGTACTTGCGATGCCATCCCGGCAGGTCCTGCGCGGGGATTCCCATGAGACTGAAGATGAGCTTGAGCATCAGATCGCCGGTTTCACGCAGGATAGTTACGTCGCCGCGGTCGCGCCACCTCTGCACGCGCGCCCGGATGACGGGCGCGAACAGCTCGCCGATGCCGGCCTGGGTCAGCCCCTTGGGCAGGAGCGCCGCCTGGATCGCATCGCGCGCCTGCCGGTGCGCGATGCCGTCCTGGGCGACCAACGTTCCGCCAAACAATTCGGGCGCGATGTCTTCGATCAGCGCCGATGACACGTCCTTGTGCCGGAGCAGTGCGAGAGCATCCGGGTCCAGACTGGTCATCAAGTGTCCGGCAGGGCCGAAATCCAGCCAGAATTGGCTGCCCAGCGTCCGTTCCGCGCGCCGCAGCAGGCGCGGCAGGTCGCAGACGACGGCGGGAAGATGCCCGACCAAGGGGAAAGCACCCGGCACGACCGGGATGTCGTGCCGCAGGCGATGCCGACGGTTCAGCGGGTTGAGCAGCATGTCCATCAGCAGCGCCGCGACGCGTCCGCCTCGGCGGTCTTGCCGGAAGGCCGCGCGGCGCGGCTGTTGCCACCATCGGCGTACGTCGGCACATGCGCCAGCATGCCGCCGTCGATGCACACGACTTGGCCAGTAATGAACGCAGCATCGTCGGAGAGCAGGAACGCCACCAGCGCGGCCACGTCTTCGGGGCGGCCGACGCGCGGCAGAAGCTGGTGCCGGCGCAGATGCCCTTGCGTGCACTCGTCCAGCTTGGCAAGGAGACGATCGGTCATGATGAGACCCGGCGCAACCGCGTTGCAGCGGATCTGCGCATGACCGTACTGGGTGGCGAGCGAGGCGGACAGCATGTTCATCGCCGCCTTCGACGCGGCGTAGGACGTCTGCGCGGTGTCACCGCTGAGCCCCTGGCACGACGACATGTTGACGATCGCGCCACCACTGCGGGCGATCATCCGTGGGATGGCCTGCCGGCAGCAGAGCAACGTGCCGCGCAGATTGGTCGCCATTGTCTGATCCCAGACCGCCAGGTCCAGGTCGAGGATCGCGCGGTCGCGCGGAGTCAGGTGCATGGCGCTCGCGTTGTTCACCAGCAGGTCGACCCCACCGAAGTGCCGCTCCGCCGTTTCGAATAGCGCAGCCACCGCCTGCGCATCGGCGATGTCTGTGGCCAAGGCCAGCGCGTGGTCCGCTTCGGATGCAATTTGCGCGGTGCAGGCGATAGCCGCCGAGCCATCAATGTCGGCGACCACCACCCTGCCTCCCTCGCGCGCGATAGCGAGGGCGCATGCCTTGCCGATGCCGGCGCCGGCACCGGTCACCACGGCCACCTTGCCTTCAAACCGTCCCATGGTGTCCTCCTGGATGGCGTTGGTCTCTTGCGGCATGCCGCTCGGCCTCCGGTGGAGAAGGCGGAGGGTCTGTGCTGCCGCGCTCGTCATCGCCAGCGTCGCTTTCGATGACCCGAATGGCGGCGACTGGGCACTGGCTCGCCGCGAGCCTCACGGCGGCGTGCAGCGCCTGCGGGACCGTCGCCACGCACACTTCAGCCACGCCGTCCGATTCGCGCTGGCGAAAGGTGCCCGGCAGCGTCAGCACGCACTGCCCGCTGGTTCCGCACAGATCCTGGTCGACCACGACGCGCATCTCAGCTCCGCTGCGCATGCATCCGCACCGGCAGCGCGCGGAACGTCCGAAGGAATGCGGAGGGCTCCCGGGTCGGCTCCCCGGCCAATGCCAGCGTGGGGAAACGGGCCTGGATCCGCGGCAGGCTCTCGGCCAACTGCACCCGGGCCAGTTGCGCACCGAGGCAGAAGTGAATGCCGTGGCCGAAGCTCAGCATGATCTGCCCGTCGGTCGACATACCTGGACTGGTGCCGTAGAACCGCGCCGGATCGAAGCGATCGGGATCGGCGAAGGCGTCCGGGTCGCGATTGCCGGACGCGATCAGCACGCGCACGTCCGCGTTCTTCGGGATCACCACGCCGCCCAATTCTATGTCGCGCTGGGCGATACGCGGAATGGAGCTGAACATCGCGGGCGCGTCGCAGCGCAGGACTTCTTCGACGAACGCCTTCACCCCCACGGCGTCTCCCTGCAGCCAGTGCCTCTGTTGGGGATACGCCAACATCGCCAGGACCGCATGGTCGATGGTGGCAGCAGTGGTGGCGAAGCCGCCCAGCAGCATGCCCCACAACATGCTGATCAACTCCGCATCCGACAGCGTGTCGGCATCATCGTCGTGTGCGCCGACCAGCATCGACACGATGTCGTAGCTGGGATCGGTGCGCTTGCGCTGTATGAGGCCGCCGAAGTAGGCCTTCACTCTGGCACTGGCCGCGTCCGCCGCGGCGATCTGGGGATCGCTGGCGTGCGGGCTCAGGCCTTCCAGAACGGCGCCGATGCCGGCGGCGAGTCCGAACATGTCGTCCTGGGGCATGCCAAACAGTTTGGCGAAGACCAGCATCGGCAAGGCCAGCGCGAATTCCCGATGCAGGTCCACGGCCTCCCCGCGCTCCAGTGCGGGCGCCATGCCGTCCAGGCGCGCGGCGACGATGCGCGCGATGCTCGGCCGCAGGTCGTCGATTTGGCGCATGGTGAAATCGCGCGAGATCAGCCGGCGCAGACGCGTGTGCGCCGGTGGGTTCTTCATCGCTAGCGTGGACGCCAGCAGATTGAGCGACAGGCTGGTCGCCGCATGCGGGAAATAGCGCGCCAGTTCGCCTGGCGCCGGTCCCAGAAACGCATCGCCCGTGGCCTTGAGCGCCCAGTAAATGTCGGCGTGGCGGCTCAACAGAAAGAGGCCCGACGCCGCGCGATGCACCGGATCGTGCTCGCGCAACCACCGCATGAACGGATACGGGTCGTGGATGCACGCCGGCGACGCCAGTTCGGCGAAGGCGTCCCGGTATGCTGCCCTAGTTTCTTGCACGTCCATCCTGATTACCTGTCGGCGGCTTGATCTGAGCGGCGCGCCCCAGGCGCGTCGGCAAATTGCGGAGAAGATCGCGATCCGCGGCGCGGTCCGCGCATCACCAGAGCACCGGGAACTCCTCGAAGCCGCCAGTAATGATCTCCTTGCGCAACTTCAGTTCTTCAGGCGCCACGGCCAGACGCAGCGCGGGAAAGCGCTGGAAGATCGAACCGAACACCGCCTTGAGTTCCAGCCTGGCCAGCGCCCCGCCGATGCAGGAGTGCGGCCCGTAGGAGAACGCCAGGTGCGGCTCTCCCTGGCGTTCGATATCGAAGATTTCCGGGTCATCGAAATGGCGCGGATCGAACGACGTCGCCGGTAGGCCGACCAGCACTTTGCTCTCCGCGGGAATATCCACGCCCGCGATGGTCACGTCGGTCCTCGGATATCGCATGATGCCGTCCCAACCCGCGCCCGGCGGGTACATGCGCAGGATTTCCTCCACCGCCTTGTCTACCAGGGATGGGTCGCCGACCAGGCGTTCGCGCTGTTGCGGATGGCGGAACATGGCCAGAAGGCCGAATTCGATCTGCGCGACGGTGCTCTCGTGCCCCGCCACCAGCATGCCCGCCGCCAGGCCGATCGCCTCTTCCTCGGTCGCCTTGCCCTGGTCGACCGCCGCGAGCAGATCCGTCAGCAGGTTGTCGCCCGGAGCCTGGCGCTTGTCGCGCATCTTGCCGCGCATGTAGGCGCGCAGTTCTTCCCAGGCCCGGCACGACTCACTGCGCGGGCCGCTTTCATGCTGGTGCGTCATCACCTCGTCGGACAGCCGGGCGAAAAAGGCGCGATCCTCGTAGAGCACGCCCATCAGCGCGCTGATGACCATGGCCGGAAGCGGAAAGGAGAGGTGGCGCCTCAGGTCGGCGGGCTGAGGCTGGGCCGCTAGTTTCCCAAACAACTGCGCGGCGATCGCTTCGACCTGCTGCGCGAGCAGCTTCAACCGGCGGTTGCTGAAGGCCGGCGCCACGATCGTGCGTAACCGAGCATGCTCGCCCCCCTCGTGCGAGACCAGCCAGCCCGGCGAACCGAGAATCACCGAATCCGGGGTGAATGCCGGCGGCGGCATTCCCGCGGGCCGGAACGCCGCGTCGCACAGCACCGCCTTGGCCTCGTCATAGCCCGTCACCCACCAGCCTTCGTGTCCGGACGGGAAGCGCACGCGGTGGATCGGACCGTTGGCGCTTAGCGTTAACATCTCCGGCGAAGGCTCGATGTGATCGACGCGCCACATCGGCAGCGTCGGCAAGGATTGTTCGGACATGGTGGCACTTCATTCTCTAAGCGATGAATGGGCGGAAGGTTACCGATAGGAGCCGCGGGCAGCGAATGCGCAAGACGGCAGGTAGACGACATCCTCCCCGGCGATGGTCAGCGCCAGATCCCCCATCCGCACGAGCGGCGCGAGGAAGGCGCAGCGCAATTCCAGGCGTGCCAGCGCAGCGCTCAGGCAGAAATGCGGCCCCTAGCCGAACGAGAGGTGCGGGTTGTGCCGCCGCATGACATCGAACCTGTCGGCATCGCCATAAATCGACTGACCGTAGGGATCGGTGAAGGAGGTCGAGGTACCCGCCACCGACTTGTCCGCCAATATAGCCTCCGGGTCGCACACTTCCCGTGGCAGTTTCACTGGCTCCCAAAAGAAGAACTCTAGATCGCATCCAACCCTTCCCTGCATTTGCTCGTCCACAACCGAGCGCCAAGTCATTGCACAGCAAACCGTCGGAACGGACGAAACGCGAACAGCGACGCGCGCCGTGTCCCGAAGACCATCGCACTGCGATTGGTGATGATGCCGTAAACAGAGCAAATCGCGTGCCGAGGTGAATTCGCAGGCTCAGCAGGCACTTCGTAGCGCGCGTATGTCAGGTTTCTGGCATTGGGTTTCAATGCCGACAATGGCGCAGCAAGTGCCCGACAGAGGTCTGCTCTCGCGCTGAATGTGCGGGGCGGCCTTGCGCGGATTTCAAGCAACCGGATTGGCTGTGGAATGTGGTTCGCAGGAAACCACTGCGATGTCGGAGGTAGTTATCCCGAAAATGAAACCCGCCTCTCCGACATCTCGCTGGGTTGGATGGCGCATGCGGCCCAGACCTTTCCCGACCGCAAGGGGCCCGACGGATTCGGCATCAAGGTACACGATAGATTCCTGAAGCTGAATGCGGATCGCTTGGTCTCTGGCGCGACGAGCGCGAACTCGGTCACTTGCGGCTGCAAGTCAGGGGCCGTTTCCCCCCAACACATGAGAGCGCGGTGCGGCTCTGGCTGCACGCGCAAAGACCTAAGCGAACGTGATGCTGGCCATCCTGCAAGAACCGCTCGGCATCTTTCACAGGGATCTCAGAATTGGGGAAACCTTGTCCTCTGCTTACAGGGAATCCGGCCTTGTGCGAGGAGCCGGAACAGATGGCGGACCACAGGATTCGTCGTATTCGAGGTCTACTTCAATGCTGATGACTACTGAACGAAGGCCGACAATACGGACGCTCTGGGGACGGGCGATCCACGTGCTCCATAGCGGGCGCCATCCGCGAGTGCGAGGAGCACGGTTGGATGCAGGACCGCGCCGATCCGCATGCACGAGAGCGGGCCTTCGATATCGCCCGTCGAGACCCGCTAATAGGCGTTTCCGCTGGGGCAGCGGAAGCCGCGGTTCGCGACGTGCTGGACTCGATTGGAGACACCTGTCCAGAATGCCCCCAACGAGGAGGACCGGCACTAAGCATCCACGCCAATTCGTCTCCGACTCAGCGGCCTTACCGTTCCCCCACCCGCTTGCGCGGTTGCCGACCATCTTGACGGCCTTCTTCACCGCCGGTGCCGACTTCCGGTCTTCTCCGCCTCGTACTGTACTTCGTAGTCCTGCCCGCCTGCCCCCCGCGCCCGGTCCTGGTTTCGTCCGCGCGCCGTCTTGCTCTTCTTCGCTGCCGCCATCGGTGCCTCCTGTTGTGACATTGAAGCAACGCGACAGGGATTCGCAGGTTCCGGAACGATTCGAACCGTACGTGGAGTTCTTCCAGTGGCGTTTCAGCGTAACAAACCGATGGCGGCCGACGGCACGACCGACTTCTCGATCCTGCAGAACGAGCTCAAGGGCAAATCGAAGAGCATCATCCTCGTGGCGTTCGATAACGTCAGGCTCAAGGAGACCCGGCCACTCGGCTGGTGCGCGCGTGCGCAACGGCTACGGTTTCAACAAATGACCACGGACCGCACAAGAAAAGACTCGGCCAAAATGCAAGAATGCGATCCGACTCAAAAGACAATGCAGCGAAATCAACGAAGCTACTCGTTACCCCGTTGCTCATCACGGTGTGCTGCGGGAATTGCCGAGCCTGTCATCTGCGAGAGCATAACGCCTGCTCAGATCTCAACGCTTCCGAGAAGCTATCGAATTTTCTTTCGATCATATCCAATTCTGCGATCGATGTCCAAGAAACCTACCCTTCTTGAACCGCTTGCAGCATCCTGGCGTTATGAAGCGAGCGAAAGCGAAGGAAGTTCTTCATCATGCACCACGGTGTGTAAACTCACCTGGAATAGATCGTGCCTTGGTCAAATTCGTTGAAGCCCTTGCAATCGCCGATGCGAGGCGCGATCATCTCTTCGAGAATGAGCGGCTGATGAAAACTCATATTGACGCCGCCAGCGAGAAACGCATCAGCGGTGGTGTTCAAGATGAAGTCCGCAGCGGTTTATGCTCGGTTCTCGACCGAGCTTCAAAACGAAAAGTCGACTGAAGATCAGATTGCTCTGTGTAGGGCCTATGCGGCCCGTCATCAGCTCGACGTCGTTGCGACCTTCGAGGACAAGGCTCGTTCTGGAGCCTCTGTATTCGGCCGCGATGGCTTGATGCAGCTTATGGATGCGGCGCGCCAACAACGTTTCTCCGTCGTCATTGTGGAGGCGTTGGATCGGCTTTCTCGTGACATGGAAGACCTGGCCGGCATCCACAAAAGACTGTCTTTCCAAGGCATCCAAATCCAAGCCGTTCATGATGGCACCGCGGACTCGATCTTGATTGGAATTCGCGGCCTCGTTGGACAGATGCAGCGCGAAGACGGAGCGAAGAAGGTCCGTCGCGGTATGGCCGGTGTGATACGCGACGGTCGACACGCCGGCGGACGCGCCTACGGATATCGAGCTATTCCCGGCAAAGCCGGCGAACTCGAAATCGTCGAAGACGAAGCTGCGATCGTCCGGCGAATTTTCACGGCCTATGCCGGGGGACGAACGCCGCGGGACATCGCACACGATCTCAACCGAGAGAACGTTCGTCCGCCGCGAGGCCGGCTATGGAACGCGTCGACGATCAATGGGAACGCCGAACGTGGTGCTGGGCTCATCTTGAACGAACTCTATGTCGGGCGGATCGTTTGGAACAAGGTCCGGATGGTCAAGGATCCTGACACCGGCAAGCGGCTGTCTCGCCCGAACCCTCGCGAGGAGTGGCAGAGCATCGAGGCGCCTCAGCTTCGGATCGTCGAACAGTCCGTTTGGGAGCAGGCTCACGCTCTGAAAACCGAGAAGAGCCACTTGGCCAGCCACGTGAAGCGGCGGCCACCGCACCTCCTTTCCGGTCTCCTTCGCTGCGGTTGTTGCGGATCGGGGATGTCGGTCCATGACCGTGACAAGACTGGAAAGACCAGGATTCGCTGCTCGGCGGTTCGCGAGAGCGGGAGTTGTTCGAATCGAAAGATCATCTACCTGCGCGACGTCGAAAGACTTGTGCTCAGCGGCATGGCGGAAGAACTGAAAGACCCGCAGCTGATCGAGACTTATGTCCGCAACTACAACAGTGAACGGGAGCGGCTTGCTGGGCACGCGGTCGCAGTGCGCGCGCGATTGGAAGCAAAACGTGATCGGATCGAAGGGGAGCGCCAGCGCAACATTGATCTCGTGATAAAGTACTTAATTTCCGAGGAGGACGCCAAGCAACGGATCGGGGACCTGAAGGAAGAGCGATTGCGCGTCGAGGCCGAACTAGCCGCACTCGAAGAAGCTCCAGTCTCCGTCGCGCTCCATCCAGCTACTTTGGACCGCTACATGATCACGGTGAACGCACTTGCGGAGACAATGGCCGGCCACGCCGAGGCGAAGGACGACCGAGGTTCCCTGGTCGACGACTTTCGGGCGCTTGTGCACAGCGTCACGGTCCACCCGAAAGGGCCACGGGAAGGGTTCGAGGTCGAGGTGAAAGGTAAGCTCGCCGCGCTAATCGGCGGGGACGCCTTTCCGCAGGCCCACCGCGATAGTGGGTTATACATGGTAGCGGGAGAGGGACTCGAACCCCCGACCCCAGGATTATGATTCCCGTGCTCTAACCAGCTGAGCTACCCCGCCATGGGCTCGCGATCGGCGGCATGCAAGCCGCGGGTGCGAACGCGCGGCATATAAAGAGTGGCATGCGCGCCTGTCAAGCAAACCCGGACGCGGCCGCAAACTATTGCAGGCGGGGGTTATTTCGGCCTGAGCGAAGGATCGCCGCCGGGGCTGCCGGGCGGTGGAATCACGGGCGTATTGCCGCCTGGCGGGGTTGGCGCACGCATTTCGGGATCAACGCCGGCCGGCGGGCACAGCACCCCGTCCGATCTGGCGAGTTTGTCGCCCAGCGGCTCCCTGGCCTGACCGGTAGTGGTTCCCTCCGGAACCGCCGGACCGGGATGCGAAGGCTGCTGCGGCGCGCAATTCGCGGCGGCACGCGACGGCGCCGGCGGCGCGGTCTGGGCCGGCGGCGTGGTCGGCGTGGGCGGCGCCTGCGCCGCGGCAACGACGGGCGCCATGATCAGGGCCCAGGACAACGCGAGTGTTCGATTGATCCTCATGACGAGAAAACCGTGACGACGCGCCGATGTTCCCGATCAAAAGCGCCGCAGTCTCACGATTTGCGGAAACGGATCAGCGAGAAATGCCCCATCGGCGGCATCGGCCGGCGTTCTGCAAGGCTGACGCCGCCATGCTTGGCGGCCCAATTGGTCAGCCGCTCCCACGGAAATTCCGGACGCCAGCCGAGCCGCCGCGCCAGCGGCGCGAAGGCGACCTCGAAGATCCGGCGCGGGCCGCTCTCGGCGCCGATGTGATTGACCAGGATCAGTTCGCCACCCGGCTTCAGCACGCGAATGAAATCATCCAGCGTGGCTTCGGGATCCGGCACTGCGGTGATGACGTATTGCGCGACCACCGCGTCGAAAAACGAATCCGGAAATGCGAGGTGCTTGGCGTCCATCACCGCCAGCGTCTCGACATTGCTGAGGCCCAGCGCGCGCACGCGCTTGAGCGCCCGCCGCAGCATCGGCTCGGAAATATCGACGCCGCACAGTTTCGTGGTGCGCGCATATTCCGACAGCGACAGCCCGGTGCCGACGCCGACGTCGAGCACGCGTCCGCCGATCCGGTCGGCCTCCGCGATCGTCGACTGACGGCCCTGATCGAACACCTTGCCGAACACCAGATCGTAGATCGGCGCCCAGCGGCCATACGCCTTTTCGACCCCCTCGCGGTCGATGTCCCCAGCCATTCCCCTGCCCCGATGCTTCTGCTGTCTAGCCGCGAACCGCTTCCGCGAGCGGCGCCATCGCATCCCGCGTCGCCGCCCGCGCCGCGCGGCTCGCGCTCGCACTTCTGATGAAGCCGCCGCCGAGCACGCGCGCCTGCCCGGAGGCCGCGTCGTAGAACACGCAGGCCTGGCCGGGCGACACGCCCTCCTCGCCCGCGACGAGTTCGACCTCATAGCCGCCATCCGTGCCGCGCAACCATGCCGGCTGCGGCGCGCGCGTCGAACGCACGCGGACATGGATCTCGATGCCCCCGCCGATCACGCGGTCCAGCGCGCCGTCGCCGATCCAGTTGACGTCGCGCAGCGCGATGCGATCCATGCGCAGCGCCTCGCGCGGCCCGACCACGACCCGGCGCGTCGCCGCATCGAGCTTGACCACATAGAGCGGGTGGCTTGATGCGATGCCGAGGCCCTTGCGCTGGCCGACGGTGAAATGAACGATGCCCTGGTGCTGGCCGATGACATTGCCGGCGAGATCGACGATGTCGCCCGGCGCGATCGCATTCGGCTTGAGCCGTCCGATGATGTCGGTGTAGCGGCCGGTCGGCACGAAGCAGATGTCCTGGCTGTCCTGCTTGTCGGCGACCTCGATATCGAAGCGCCGCGCCAGCTCGCGGGTCTGCGGCTTGGTCATGTCGCCGAGCGGGAAGCGCAGGAAGTCGAGCTGCTCGCGCGTGGTCGCGAACAGGAAATAGCTCTGGTCGCGATCGGCATCCGCCGCGCAAGTCAGCGAGCGCGACCCGTCCGCAAGCCGGCGCGAGGCGACATAATGACCGGTGGCGAGGGCCTGCGCGCCGAGTTCGCGCGCGGTCGAGAGCAGATCGCGGAACTTGACCGAACGGTTGCATTCGATGCACGGCACCGGAGTCTCGCCGAGCGCGTAGCTGTCGGCGAAATTGTCGATCACGGATTGCTTGAAGCGGCTTTCGTAATCGAGCACGTAATGCGGGATGCCGATCCGCTCCGCGACATTGCGCGCATCGTGGATGTCCCGGCCGGCGCAGCAGGCGCCCTTGCGATGGGTCGCGGCACCATGGTCGTAGAGCTGCAGCGTGATCCCGACCACGTCATAGCCCTGCGACTTCAAGAGCGCAGCCGTCACCGACGAGTCGACGCCGCCGGACATGGCAACGACGATCCGCGTGTCTTCAGGGCGGCCTTCAAGATCCAGACTGTTGAGCATCTCTAAGCGGTCATTGGTCATTGTCGCGGCGAGCTTATGCGCTCCGTGACGAAATTGGAAAAAAGCCTTTGTCCAGAGAGCCTTGGAACGCGTCCAAGGCCGGTTCGGTCGGTTCGGGACGCGTCGGAGGCCACCTTTAATATAGGCCGTATTCCGGCGAGGCAATCCGGCGGAATCCGTGTCTTGCCGCGCGCGAACGGCAAATCTTGCCGCCGGGCAAAAAGGAGACCTGTCTGGAACCTGTTCCGGGGCGCACACGCAAACCTTAACCAATTGAAATAATTCACTATTTGTAACGCCCGATGATTGGCCCACTCCTTGCTGACAAAACGCCGGAAGTCTCATTTGCGAGGGTTGGCAGTGGTCAGCGTGACGTCGGAAGCATTGGCAAGCCGGTCTTTTCAGGGCGCGGCGCCGCGGTCGGCGCGGCCCGATCCCGCCTCGCAGGCGGGGAACGACGGCTTTGCCGCACTGGTCGACAGCAATTCTGCGTCCACGAGCGACAACACCAGGCACGACACCCAACCGTCGCCCGCGCGCCGGTCCGACGATTCGACCTCGACCACCGATGCGCGCTCCCGCGACACCAGCACGGCCCCCGATCGGACGTCGCGGGATTCCGGCAGCTCGCGCGAAGAAAACAAGGTCGATAGCAGCAGCGACGCGCCGCCCAAGACCAAGTCGAAATCGAAGTCGAAATCGGACGATTCGCAGTCGAGCACCGATGCGCAATCCACCGGCGACAAGGCCACGGCGCAAGCCGTGCCGCAGCCGGACCCAGCCAATGCGGCGGCGGCCAGCGCCGTGGTTGCCGTTCCCGTCGCCGCCGCACCGGCGACTGACCCGACAGCGGCGACCGCGCCAGCCGGCCAGCCGGCCGCACCGCTTGCGATCGCGGCTGCGGCCATCGCGGCAAGCTCCGCCCTCGCCGCGACCGGCACGCCGGCCGGCAGCGGTGCGCCGGCCGGCGCCGACCCCGCAACGGCGGCGACCACCGCAGCGAATGCCGACAAGGTCGCCAAGGCGGCTGGCGTCAAGGCCGAGGGACAGGTCATCACGACAGATGCGGCAACGGTTTCCGGCGCAGCGACGGCGACCGGCGATGCGACACTCGCCGCCACGGTTGCCACGGGAACGCCCGCCACGAAGACGACGACGCAAGCCAAGGTACAGGTGGCCGCAAAGGACGCGACGGCGACAACGCCAACCGGCCAGGACGGCGCGGCGCAGGGCAACGCCAACACCGCGCAGGCTGCTCCGACCAACATCGTTCCCGCAGCCACGCAGCCGGCGGCTATATCCGGCAAGGCGAAGGCCACCACGGACGGCGCAGCCGATTCCATCAAGGCCGATGCGAGCGGCGACGGCAACCCCGCGCCGACGCCGACGCCTGGCGGCCACGCGGCTGCCCAGGCCCAGCTCACGACACCCGATCCCGGCGCGCAGGCGGCGAATGCGCTCCAGGCGCAACTGCCGGCCAGCCAGACGACGCCGTCTGCGACCGCGCAATTGACCGTGACCAACGCCGCGCAAACCGCCGCCGTGCCGCTCAGCGGACTTGCGATGCAGATCGCCGCCTCCGCCAAGAGCGGCAAGAGCCGCTTCGAGATCCGGCTCGACCCCGCCGAGCTCGGCCGCATCGATGTCCGCATCGATGTCGATCGCAACGGCCAGGTGACTTCGCATCTCACCGTCGAACGCCCGGAGACGCTGTCGATGCTACGCCAGGACGCCAACCAGCTGCAGCGCGCGCTCGACAATGCCGGCCTCTCGACCAGCAATGGCGGATTGCAGTTCAGCCTGCGCGATCAGTCGCAGTCGGGCCAGAACAACAACGGCCAGTCCAATCCGAACGCCCACCGTTTGATCGTCACCGAGGAGGACAGCGTCCCCGCCGCAGCGGCGGGCCGCTCCTATGGCCGCGCAACCGGTGCCCTCGGCGGCGTCGATATCAGAGTGTAAGGAATTCACCATGGCAGTCGATGCAACCATGCCGACGCCGGTCGTCTCAGCGCCGGGCACCAGCAACGGAGCGAACTCCGGAAGCGGCAGCAGCACCGGCAGCGGCCTGACGACCTCGTCGCAGGGCATCGCCGACAATTTCCAGACCTTCCTGACGTTGCTGACCACGCAGTTGCAGCACCAGAACCCGCTCGACCCGCTCGACACCAACCAGTTCACCCAGCAGCTCGTGCAGTTCGCCGGCGTCGAGCAGCAGCTGAAATCCAACGATCAGCTCAAGCAGCTGATCGCGATCGAGAAGAGCGCGCAATCGACCCAGGCGCTGGTCTATGTCGGCAACACGGTCGCCGTCGACGGCAGCAAGACGCAGCTCAACAAATCCGCGACCTGGAACCTGGTGTCGCCGCAAGCCACCAGCGCCACCATCACGATCACCAGCGCGACCGGCCAGACCGCCTATTCCGGCAATTTCAACCTGAACCAGGGCAACGCCAGCTTCGTCTGGGACGGCAAGGGCACGGACGGCACGCAGTGGCCGGCCGGCACCTACACGCTGACCGCGACCGGCAAGGATTCCAAGGGCAACGACCTCGCCATCTCGACCGAGATTCAGGGCGTCGTCGACTCCGTCGACCTGACCGCCTCCCCGCCGCTGCTCTCGATCGGCGGCCAGACCTACACGACCGACAAGATCAAGCGCGTGGTGCGCGGCGCGACGAGCAGCAGCTAAGCTTTGTCGCCTCGACTTGCGCCGCGCCCATGATGGCGGTGGTTCTCGATTCACTATCGAACATCGCGGTGTCATCACCCGCGCATTGTCTGGACTCGAGACATGGCTGACACCTGTTCCGACACATCACTGACCGGTTCGCCATTGGTCGATTCGATTGATTCGACCTGCCAGCTGGCGAAGAAGATTCCGTAGTTGCCGTCGCGATCGAGTGGATCGCTGGCCAAGATAGTTTGCGCGATGCGAGTTCCAAGCAACCATGAGACCTGGGCGGTCGATGGGTCCTGCGGATTGTCTCGCATCGTCGCTCGATCGCTCCATCTGCTCTTGCAGCTCCGGGTCGGCTGACGAGCGAGCCCGCCGACCAGACATAAACAGCAATAAATTACGACACGTCAGCTTCCTGTAAGCAAGCGGACGTTATCTTCAGATTCCGCGCTTGAACGCCGCTTCCGCCCTGAAACTCCGCGGCTGCCCAGGCTGCGCGCCTTGACCGCCGGCAAGAGCTAGCCTGTGACGCCGACACGCCCGACACCGCCAGAACGCACCCAGACCACTCCAAGCCGTGCCGGGGCACCCGACCCGCAGCTTGCCGAGACAATGACCGAGAACGCGCGCCTCAGGACCATCGCCATCACCGTCATGCTCGAGATCGCAGCGCTTCGGGAACGGCTGCCGCCGACTGCCGGCGAGTAGCAACGCGGCCGGAGTGGAATGACAAGGCGAGGCTGTCTCGCCGCGCTCACGAACCCCGAACGCCAGTCATGGCTGGCAGTCTGGGCACTGTGGCTCAGCTGGCCGCCTTTCGGGCAAGCCGAACGCCGCGCGGAGAATCGCCGAAACGAATTCGGAACAAGCGATTGAAATGCGAAACATCCGAGAAGCCGACCTCCAGCGCGATATCGGAAATCCGCTGGCGACCGGCGTGAGACCCGGTCAGCAATTCGAACGCCCGCTGGAGACGCAATTCGTTCAGGCGCTCCGTGAACGATGTTTCCGACGACGCCATCAGGCGTTGCAGATAGCGCGGCGAGATGCCCTGGCAACGGGCGACCGTTTGAACGCTGAGCCCAGGCTCCTGAAAGTGTGCGGTGATGTAGTCGAGGGCTGCACTGTGCCGCGCAGCCATCACGGCGCTCGCGCTGCTCTCGCCCAAGGCAGAACACTCGTCGATCGCGAGTGCGACGAGATCGTGGATGTGGATTACGACCGTATAACGAAGTTTGGGGCGGTCAGTGCTCTCGCCTTGAGCACCGACTTCAGATATGCCGCGAATAGCCGGAATGCTTCTTTTCGGTGCCCGATCGGCTGCATAGCCAGGCTTTCGACATCCGATACGCGCTGCTCAAGCTCCGCGCGCGGCACCGCGAGACCAAATAGCAATCCATCAACGTAGGTAACGCTGGCGGGCTCGGAATGCAGAATTGCGATCGCATCGCCGGCGCGAAGCTCAACTTCCCGGCAGCGCTGCGATAGCTGACTTCTGCCGGGAGAGCAGAAGATGACGCCGACGGAATCATCGCCATCGGCGAGGTTCGCCTGCGAACGCTTGAAGCGCATCGACGTGCCCTTCAGCGCGAGCATCCGCAGACCTTGAATCGCCTGTAGCGACGCATCGGCCTGGATCGGAGCGTTCGACAGCGGCTCGATATCGGCGTGCACGACGCATCGTCCAAAGTGCTCGCGCCATAGAGGGAGACGAATACGCTCCGGAAGGTCGCGCGTCGAAAAACGATGCGATGCAAAATTGGCTGCGTCCGTAGACATGGGGACCTCCAGCCTTCACAGAGCATCAGGATGAAATGCTGCGGCACACCATTTTCAATGTCTGCATTTTGCAATTCACGCACCGGCCCTCTCAGGGTCCGTGCGCACAAGTCCAAGAAGCCATGCTATCGATCTGCTAGTCTGATTTGCCTGTGATCGATGCAGATGTGAACTGGTTCACCTGTCGGTCAGAATATTACGCTTATACTGATCGCGAAAGTCGCGGCCTTTATTTCTCCCTTAGGAGGAGACGGTCGTGATGGCTCTATCTGTAATTGCCGCCAACGGAATCATTGGACATCCCTGGCGGCACGCAAGCGCAGATCGGCTTGATGCCCCTGTTCGCACTTGATCCGATTTGCGGAGCCGCGGGCAGGTTGTTTTGAAAGATTGCCGGTACCGATTGTAGTTCGCTGCTCTAGCCAAATCGCTAGGCAGAATTTGTGGGACATAAAATGCCTGCGGCACTGTTGGCTTTTGGCCGCCGGTTGAAATGGTCGAAATGTGTCACGTGGGAAGTCAACCTCAGTGATCAAGAAGGCGTTCGATCATGTCCATCATATTCGACATGCTTTATCACGAGTACTGTCGTGCCCGCCTCGCCGAAATGCGAAAGCAGCTTTTGATACCGCTCGTCGGCGAAGTCCTGGCGGCGCCGACGGAAGACGGCGAGCGTTCCGGGCCTCTTGATTGCGGCTGGCCGGCGAAAGCGCCGCCAACCCTCGGGTAGCCG
Organism: Bradyrhizobium sp. USDA 4011; assembly: GCF_054063415.1. Classification (NCBI taxonomy): domain Bacteria; kingdom Pseudomonadati; phylum Pseudomonadota; class Alphaproteobacteria; order Hyphomicrobiales; family Nitrobacteraceae; genus Bradyrhizobium; species Bradyrhizobium sp. USDA 4011. The sequence goes on along the minus strand of NZ_JBSSGG010000001.1, from coordinate 5,728,991 downwards.
GAGCGTCCAATCCCATGGCTCGGCCGGAGGCTGGTCCGGCACGCGCACGCCCTGGAGCATCCAAGTGTTCCTGGGATTTGCGCCCGACGAGGCCGCGCGCACGCCGGACAGATCGACAGATGCATGATCGAACCCACACCTCGAAGCGATTGATCGACGAAACTCCGCCGGAATTCAGATCGACCGGCCGCGACCCGCGCATCGACGTCTGTCGCGGGATCGCGTTATGGTGGATCTTTCTCGACCACGTTCCAAATAACGTCGGAAGCTGGCTGACGCTGCGCAACTACGGCTTCTGCGATGCTGCCGAAATATTCATGTTCATTTCGGGCGTGACTTGCGCGCTGGCCTACGGCAGAGCCCGTCAACGTGACGGCTGGAGAGGCGTGATCGCCCGTTCGCTGCGGCGGGGATGGGATATCTATGCCGCCTTTCTCTTGCTCGCGCTCGCTTGCGCCGTGCTCGTCTACGTCGCGGGCAGCGATCATCTTGCCGATGACAGCAATACGCGGATTCTGTTCGAACGTCCGGGCGCGGCGCTTGCGCACGCCGCAATCCTGCAATTCCGCCCTGTCAATACCGATGTCTTGCCAGTCTTTGTGGTCTGCCACGTGTTGTTCGCACCGTTGTTGTGGCTTCTGCTGCGCGCACCAAACGTTACGCTCGGCCTTTCGCTGTTGCTTTATGCGCTGGTGCACGTCTTCGGCTGGCGCGTTACCGCCTGGCCCGACGGCGTCTGGTTCTTCAACCCGCTGGCATGGCAGTTTCTGGTCGTGCTGGGCGCATGGTACGTCATCAAGGGAAGGACAATCCGGGATCGGATAACGTCGCGCCCTGCGCTGGTCCTTTCCACCCTCTTTCTCGCGATGAGCCTGGTCCTTGCACTCGGCCAGCACGTCAAGCCGGTGGTGCCGCAGGCTTTGACGGACCTGCTATTTCCATTGGACAAATCGAATCTGAGCCCGTTGCGGCTACTGCATTTCCTGGCTCTCGCGATCGTGGCGTCATGGCTTATTCCCGAGTGTTGGCAAGGACTATCGACGCCGATGCTGCGTGGCGCGCGGTGGTGTGGCGAGAATTCGCTACCGATCTATTGCCTCGGCGTCCTCCTGGCGCTGGTCAGCCAGTTTGATCTGTTCAACATCCCGAACCGGCCTGCGATGCAGATCGCGCTCAGTCTCGGCGGCGTCTTGATGATGACCGCCGTCGCGGCGCTCCTGAACGCGCTCAGCACCAAGCGCAAGCCTGCGGTGGATACCGTCGACCGGGAAATGTCCGCCGCCGTTACGAACCGGAAAGTCGAGGATCGCGCACGCCGGACCGTTCCTGATGCACAGCTGAGAGCCGTCACCGCTTCGTCGACGTACTGCCCTTGATGAAATTTGGATCGTGCCGGACATCGGCTGTTTGCCACGTTCTCCCGCACACGCATTCGCGACGCAACCATTCCGACCTCTCCCACACGCGGGGAGAGGCGAAAACGGAGCTCGCTGCCGAAGCACGCTTGCCGCCGATACTCACTCCGACCGGCCCGCGGCCTCGAGGATCAGCCGCGCAATCGGCTCAGGCTGCGAGATCAACGCAAGATGGCTGGCCTTCACCTCGATCGTGGTGGCGCCCATCCGCTTGGCCATGAAGCGTTCGAGATCCGGATTGATCGTGCGGTCCTCGGTCGAGACGGCATAGTAGCTCGGCTTGCTGCGCCAGGCCGCGTGGCTGGTCTTGCCTGCCAGCAGTTGCTTGTGGAACGGCTGCTGCACGGCATAGAGCACCTTCGCCTTGGCTTCCGGCAGGTCGCCGGCGAAATCGCGCAGGAACGCCTCTTCGCTCAGCCGACCCTCGTCGCCATCGAACACGATGCCGGCGCTCGCGGGCGGCGTCGGATAGGTTTTGGTCAGCGCGGTGTAGTCCTCCTCCGCATCGGGTGCGCGCGCGGCGACATAGACCAGCGCCGAGACATTCGGATGCACACCGGCCTCGGTGACGATCATGCCGGAGAAGGAATGGCCGACCAGAGCGGTGGGGCCATCCTGACGATCGAGCACACGCTGCGCCGATGCGACCGCTTCCGGCAGCGTGGTCAACGGATTTTGCACGGACGTCACATTGAGCCCTGCCGCCTGCAGGCGCGGAATGACTTCCGACCAGCACGAGCCGTCGGCGAACAGGCCGTGCACCAGCACGACGTTGCGTGCCTTCACCGGCGGCTGCGTTGCAGCGATGCCGCGCGAGGACACCAGCGAAGCTGCAGCTCCGGCAAGCAAGGCGGTCGAGAAAGTGCGTCTGTTCATCATCATGACAAAGGCTCGGATGGAGTGATTGGGAAACGCGCCCATCTGCGGGGAGCGGACAACGGCTCCTACGCACACGTGAGCACGTCGTTACGGCGCTACGCTGTTGTCAAAGAGAAGTGATGACGGTCCGTCCGGCAATCTTTCGACACACGTCGTGACGCACGACGAGATTGTGAAAGCGAGATTCATGTCAATCATCTCGCCCGGGGCCACCCCTCTCCCCAGCCCTCCCCCTCAAGGGGGGAGGGAGCCCGATAAGTGTGCTCATCTCACGTTGAGCAACCCAATTACATGAGAGGGACGCACTGGCGGGCGGGTTCCCTCCCCCCTTGCGGGGGTCCGAGGCGAGCGAAGCTCGCTCTCGAGGTTAGGGAGAGGGGTGCAGCTTGTTCCGCCGCCGGATGAAACGTGCGCACAACCGGCAGCGCACGGCTCCCAAGCCCCCGATCCGCCGCCCTGTTCCCGGCCGTTCCAACGAGATTCGTATTGAACGCTTGGGCTTAGGCAAATTTTAAACCGGTAGGCGTAGGTTACCTCCTGCGAGTTCAGTGGTTGAGAGTTTGTGAGTACGCCATGACAGAACCCCATCGCCCGAGGGTGAAATACGTCATCGGGCCTGACGGCAGCCCGTTAACGATTGCGGACCTGCCGGCCCCCGGTACCAAGCGGTGGGTCATCCGCCGCAAGGCCGAAGTCGTCGCTGCGGTCCGCGGCGGCCTGCTCTCCCTTGAGGAGGCTTGCAGCCGCTACACGTTGACCGTCGATGAGTTCCTTTCCTGGCAGTTCTCGATCGACCAGCATGGTCTGGCCGGACTGCGCACGACACGTATCCAGCAGTACCGGCAGTAAGTTTCGCCCAAATAGCGGTATTTGACGAAAACCGGCCTCGCTATGCGAAGCCGGTTTTTTTCATGTCCGCGTTTTTGCCGCGGTTCTTAACCTTCGTTAACCATATGGAAACCATACCCTAGGCAATATTTGCCCAGTCGGACCCGCGTGGGCCGAATCCCTGGGGGCCGTTGGTGCAAAGTCTGGTTGCTTTCTTCAGAGGTCTTGGTGCGGCCCGCCTCGCGGCCATGGTTGCGGTCACCGCGGCCCTGATCGGTTTCTTCGCGTTCGTCATCATGCGCGTCACCACGCCCCAGATGACCACCCTCTTCACCGACCTGTCGACCGAGGATTCCTCGGCCATTATCAAGGAGCTGGAGCGCCAGGCGATCCCGTTCGAGCTGCGCAGCGACGGCGCCGCGATCATGGTGCCGAAAGACAAGGTGACGCGGCTGCGGATGAAGCTCGCCGAGGGCGGCATGCCCAAGGGCGGCGGCGTCGGCTACGAGATATTCGACAAGTCGGATGCGCTCGGCACCACGAGCTTCGTCCAGAACATCAATCATCTGCGCGCGCTGGAGGGCGAGCTCGCCCGCACCATCCGCGCCATCGACCGCGTCCAGGCCGCGCGCGTCCACCTCGTGCTGCCGGAAAAGCCGCTGTTCTCGCGCGAGACGCCGGAACCATCGGCCTCGATCGTGCTCCGGGTGCGCGGCGCGCTGGAGCCGCAGCAGATCCGCGCGATCCGCCACGTCGTCGCCTCCGCGGTCAACGGGTTGAAGCCGCAGCGGGTCTCGATCGTCGACGAGGCCGGCCAGCTGCTCGCCGATGGCGCCCAATCCGATGCCGATGCCGCGGTCGGCGACGAGCGCCGCGCCGCCTTCGAGAAGCGGATGCGCAAGCAGGTCGAGGACATCGTTTCCTCGGTGGTCGGCGCCGGCCGCGCCCGCGTCCAGCTCTCCGCCGATTTCGACTACAACAAGATCACCCAGACCTCGGACAAGTTCGACCCCGAAGGCCGGGTGCTGCGCTCGACCCAGACCCGCGAGGAATCGAGCCTCACCGCCGACAATTCCGGCCAAGTCACCGTCAACAACGAATTGCCGGGCAACCAGAACCAGGACAACGCCGCCCGCGCCCGCGACCAGAGCAAGAAGAGCGAGGAAACCAACAACTACGAGATTTCCCGCACCACCAAGACCGAGGTGACCGAGGCCGGCCGCGTCAACCGCATCTCGGTCGCGGTGCTGGTCGACGGCGCCTACGCCAAGAACGAAAAAGGCGAGATGGTCTACCAGGACCGCACCAAGGAGCAGCTCGACCGCATCGCCGCCCTGGTCCGCTCCGCGATCGGCTTCGACCAGAAGCGCGGCGACCAGGTCGAGGTCGTCAACCTCCGTTTCGCCGAGCCGCCCGCAGCGCAGCCGATCGCGGAGCCGACGGGCCTGCTCGGCATGCTGCAATTTACCAAAGATGACGTGATGTACGTCATCGAGCTAGGCGTCATGATGATGCTCGGCCTGGTCGTGCTGTTCATGGTGGTCCGCCCGCTGGTCAAGCGCATCGTGGCCGCCGACGTCATTCCGGCGCCGGGCGGTGCGGGCGTGCCCGCGCTGGCCGAAGCCCATGCCGAGAGCGCCGGTGCGCCCGGCCAGGCGCTGATCCCGAGCGGCAGCGGCGCGGCGCAATTGATCGACGTCGCCCAGATCCAGGGCCAGGTCCACGCCCAGGCCGTGCACCGGGTCGGCGAACTCGCCGAGCGCAATCCGAACGAAACCGTCTCCATCGTCCGTCAATGGCTGAGCGAGCCGGTAGAGAACTGACATGGCCGCCGTACCCCAGACCACCAACGCCAACGACATCGCCACCGTCCTCTCGACGCTGGCGAACCGGCAGAGCGCCCGGCCCAAGGGCAAGCCGCTGCCCGGCCCGAAGCGCGCCGCGATCCTGATGCTCGCGCTCGGCGAGCAATACGGCGGCAAGATCTGGTCGATGCTCGACGACGAGGAGGTCCGCGAGCTGTCGGTCCACATGTCGACGCTCGGCACCGTCGAGGCCGACGTGGTCGAGGACCTGATGCTGGAGTTCGTCTCGCGGATGTCGGCCTCGGGCGCGCTGATGGGCAATTTCGACGCCACCGAACGGCTGCTGCAGCAATATCTGCCGGCCGAGCGCGTCACCGGCATCATGGACGAGATCCGCGGCCCCGCCGGGCGCAACATGTGGGAGAAGCTCTCCAACGTGCAGGAAGAGGTGCTCGCCAACTACCTCAAGAACGAATACCCGCAGACCATCGCCGTGGTGCTGTCGAAACTGAAGCCGGAGCACGCCGCGCGCGTGCTGGCGATCCTGCCCGAGGACATCGCGCTCGACGTGGTCGGCCGCATGCTGCGGATGGAGGCGGTGCAGAAGGAAGTGATCGAGCGCGTCGAGCAGACGCTGCGCACCGAGTTCATGTCGAACCTGTCGCAGACCCGCCGCCGCGACGCCCATGAGGTGATGGCCGAGATCTTCAACAATTTCGACCGCCAGACCGAGACCCGCTTCATCACCTCGCTGGAAGAGGAAAACCGCGAATCCGCCGAGCGCATCAAGGCGCTGATGTTCACTTTCGACGACCTGATCAAGCTCGACGCCGCCTCGGCCCAGACGCTGATGCGCAACATCGACAAGGACAAGCTCGGCGTCGCGCTGAAGAGCGCCAACGAGGAGGTGCGCAGCTTCTTCCTCGGCAACATGTCCTCGCGTGCCGGCAAGATGCTGATGGACGACATGGCCGCGATGGGCCCGGTGCGCCTGCGCGACGTCGACGAGGCCCAGGCGCTGCTGGTCAACCTCGCCAAGGACCTCGCCGCGCGCGGCGAGATCACCCTGACCAAGAACCGCGCCGACGACGAGCTGGTGTACTGATGGCTGCACCCGCAAAATTCCTGTTCGACACGGACTTCTCGGCGCCGGATCGTTCGCGCGAGCGCGCGCCGACCCCGGCCGAGGTTGCGCAGAAGGTCGCCGACGCCGAGGCACGGGCCTATCGCGCCGGCTACGAGGCCGCGCTGCGCGAGGCCAAGGTCGAGAGCGACCGCCGCGCGGCGCAGGCGCTGGAAGAGATCGGCACCGCGATCAAGGGCATCGCCGCGCGCTTTGCCGGCATCGAAACGCGGATGGAGACCGAGGCCGTCGATGTGGCGGTCGCGGTCGCCCGCAAGCTCTGCTCCGAACTGGTCGCACGCGAGCCGCTCGGCGAGATCACCGCGCTGGTCTCCGACTGCTTCTCGCATTTGGTGGCGACGCCGCATCTCGTGGTCCGCATCAATGACGCGCTCTACGAGGCGGCGCATGACAATATCGAGCGGACGGCGGCACAGTCCGGCTTCCAGGGCCGGCTGGTCATCCTGGCCGAGCCCACGATTGCGACCGGCGACTGCCGGATCGAATGGGCCGACGGCGGCGTGGTGCTGGAGCGCGCCGCGATCGAAGGCAAGATCGACGAACTCGTCGGGCGCTATCTGGCGTCCCGCAGCCAGGCCGGCTGAAGGATTGAGGGCTGAACCATGAGCGACACCGACACCCAAGTCCCGCTTCCCGATCTCAACGGCGCCGACGCGCCCGGGATCGACGACATCGGCTACAACGAGGACGAAAATGCCGCGCGCATCGCCGCGGACCTCGAGGCCGTGTTCGACGTGCCGGTGCAGGTCTCGGCGGTGCTCGGCCGCTCCAAGATGGATGTCGGCGATCTGCTGAAGCTCGGGCCCGGCACCGTGCTCGAACTCGACCGCCGCGTCGGCGAGGCGATCGACATCTACGTCAACAACCGCCTGGTGGCGCGCGGTGAAGTGGTGCTGGTGGAAGACAAGCTCGGCGTGACCATGACCGAAATCATCAAGGCAGAACGCTCTTAAACGAACGCAACGGTAGCGCGCGGAACCTGCGCGACCAGACGAACAGGAGATCATCATGCGGCTTCTCATCGTTGGCACCCTGAAGGGCCAGCTCACGACCGCGACCAAGATCGCGATGGACAACGGCGCCTCGGTGACCCACGCCGAGGCCGCCGAGCAGGCGATGAACGTGCTGCGCAGCGGCAAGGGCGCCGACCTCCTGCTGGTCGATGTCGGCCTCGACATCCGCGACCTCGTGATGCGGCTCGAGGCCGAACATATCCACGTGCCGATCGTCGCCTGCGGCATCTCCAACGATGCCCGCGCCGCGGTCGCCGCGATCCACGCCGGCGCCAAGGAATACATCCCGTTGCCGCCCGACCCCGAGCTGATCGCAGCGGTGCTCGCCGCGGTCGCCAACGACGCGCGCGATCTCATCTACCGCGACGAGGCGATGGGCCGGGTGATCAAGCTCGCGCAGCAGATCGCGGGCTCCGACGCCTCCGTGATGATCACCGGCGAGTCCGGCACCGGCAAGGAGGTGCTGGCGCGCTACGTCCATTCCCGCTCGGCCCGCGCCAAGCGGCCGTTCATCTCGATCAACTGCGCGGCGATCCCTGAGCACCTGCTGGAATCCGAGCTGTTCGGCCATGAGAAGGGCGCCTTCACCGGCGCGGTGGCGCGCCGCATCGGCAAATTCGAGGAAGCGACCGGCGGCACGCTGCTGCTCGACGAAATCTCCGAGATGGATGTCCGCCTGCAGTCCAAGCTGCTGCGCGCGATCCAGGAGCGCGTGATCGACCGCGTCGGCGGCACCAAGCCGGTTCCGGTCGACATCCGCATCATCGCGACCTCGAACCGCAATCTGTCGGAGGCGGTGCGCGAGGGCTCTTTCCGCGAGGACCTGCTGTTCCGCCTCAACGTCGTCAACCTGAAGATCCCGCCGCTGCGCGATCGTCCGGCCGATATCCTCGAATTGGCGCAGCATTTCGCCAAGAAATATGCCGAAGCCAACGGCGTGGCGGTCCGCCCGATCTCGACTGAGGCCCGCCGCGTCCTGACCGCGAACCGCTGGCAGGGCAACGTCCGCGAGCTCGAGAACACCATCCATCGCTCGGTCCTGATGGCGCAGGGCGACGAGATCGGCGCGGACGCGATCCTGACCCCCGACGGCGACCGTCTCGACCTCGCCAAGACCGCGCCCGCGGTCGCGCACGCCACGCTGGCCGCCGAGCAGGTCACCCGCGCGCTGGTCGGCCGCACGGTTGCCGACGTCGAACGCGACCTGATCCTGGAAACGCTGAAGCACTGCCTCGGCAACCGCACCCATGCGGCCAACATCCTCGGCATCTCGATCCGCACGCTGCGCAACAAGCTGAACGAATATGCCGACGGCGGCATCCCCATCACCCCCGCCGGCAATGGCGCACCCGATTATCAGCGCATGGCGAGCGCCGGCTGAGAAAGAGGAGCGGCGGGACGATCCCGCCGCGACCGCCGCGCCTCACGAATAGTTGGGCGCATCGGGCTTGCGAAAGATCCGGATCGGATCACCGGGTGTGATGTCGCGGCCGGTGAAGGTCACATACGCATAGAGCGCAAGATAAGCGACGGCGATTGCGCCGACGAGATAGAACAGCCAAGCTCCCACGCGCTTCATCGTACCGTCACGTCTGCGAAACATCCGCGGCTTTTAGTGCGCTTGCCGGCAAAGCGCCACGGCCAACATGCCGCCCCGGCCCCCTGCCGTTCCCTTGCCATTCATCCCTTGAGTCTCGCGGCCAGCTACGTTATTCAATCTCCTATTGTATTTCTATCTTAGACAACTGGAGAGTGATATGGCCCTTTACGCGCAGACCAGCGGCACCCTGTCCACCACCTCCGCGACGTTCACGGCGATGCAAGGCCTCAGCCTGACGATCCCGGAGGGCGTCGGCACCACCGCGATCATCACCCTCAATGTTCCGAATCCCTACGCCACCGGCAACGATATCCCGGGCGGCATGTTCGGCATCACTGTCAATGGCGCGGTCTCGCCGGTGGTCGCGAGCTTCACCTATAACGAGACCCCGTCGAGCTTTGGCCGCATCCCGACCACGCTCGTCGTCGGCATTCCGCTGGGCAATTCGGCTCAGACCATCCAGGCCGTATGGGCTGGCGTCCGCGGCAGCACCGTGATCATCGACAGCCCGGCGTCGCTGAGCGCAGTCTTCTGACGCCTGATCCGGACAAGCAGCGCGCTAGCGCACGCCCCGGGGATGAACGTGACGTGACGGCAGGCTGACCTCGGCCAGCCTGGCGGCGTCTTCGTCGCGGTCGATCGCAACATATTCGCCGTGCCAATACGCCAGCGCGGCGGTGCGCTCCGATGCGATCACATCGAGCACGCGACCGATGACGATCGCGTGCGAATGCCGCTCGATGACCTCCTCGACCTCACAGTCGATCGCAGCCAGTGCCCCGACCAGCAACGGCGCGCCTGAGGCGCGCGTGGTCCATTCGGCCCCAGTGAACCGGTCGGCGCCCTTCAGGCCGCCCTTGCCGGTAAAGCGCTCGGCGATGTCGAGCTGATCCGCGGTCAGGATGTTGACGCCGAACACGCCATGGCGCGCGATCAGCTGATATGACGAGGCGGCGCGGTTGATGCTGACGATCAGCGACGGCGGCTCGACCGACAGCGACGACACCGAGGTCACCGTCATGCCCGAGATCTCCCGGCCGCGGCCCGCCGTGATGACGCTGACGCCGCCGGTGAGATGGCGCATCGCGCCACGGAATTCATCGGCCGCCACCGCGGGCTCGATCGAAACATTGCGGACGACGGAATTCATGGCGACCTCACAGATCGGATGTGTCTTCGCTGCCCTCGAGCAGGTGCTTCAGGATTTCGCCTTCGAGTGCGGCGAGCTCGGCCGAACCGCGCCGGCGCGGCCGCGGCAGGTCGATCGTGACATCCTCGGCGATCCGGCCGTCCTCGATAACCAGCACGCGGTCGGCGAGCGCGACCGCCTCGGCGACATCGTGCGTCACCAGGATCGCGGTAAAGCCCTGGTCGCGCCAGACCCGCTCCAGCAATTGCTGCATCGAGATCCGGGTCAGCGCATCGAGCGCGCCGAGCGGCTCGTCGAACGCCAGCACGCGCGGCTGGCTGACCAGCGCCCGCGCCAGGGCCACACGCTGCTTCTGACCGCCTGACAGCACCGACGGCCACTGCCCGCGCTTGTCGCCGAGGCCGACCTCGACCAGCGCCCGCTCGGCGCGCGCCTGCGCGTCGGCAGATGAGCGCTCGCGCCCAAGCCCCACCTCGACATTGGACAGCACCCGCGCCCAGGGCAGCAGGCGCGGCTCCTGGAACATGACGCGGACGTCCTGCGCCCGGGGTTCTTCACCGAAGGCAATGCTTCCCGCCGTCGGCGCGTCGAGGCCGGCGATCAGGCGCAGCAGCGTGCTCTTGCCGCAGCCGCTGCGGCCGACGATCGCGACGAACTGGCCGGCCGGGATGTGCAGGTCGATGCCGCGCAGCACCTCATTGTCGCCGAACGCCTTGCGCAAGCCGCGGATGGTCATCGACAGGCCGCGGGCCGCGCCTTCCGCCACGCGCCGCAAATACCGCGCCTTCACGGCGATGTCGGCGTGCTCGACCGGTTCGGCGTCGACCGGCTGGAAACGAAGCGCTTCTTGCATTCTCATTCTCACTTCTTCTGGAAGGCGGGATGCCACGACAGGGTCAGCCGCTCCAGCGCCCGCGAGGCGCTGTCGGCGAGCTTGCCGAGCAAGGCGTAGATCAGGATCGAGAGCACGACGACGTCGATCAGCATGAACTCGCGCGCCTGCATCGCCATGTAGCCGAGGCCCGACGAGGCCGCGATGGTCTCGGCGACGATCAGCGTCAGCCACATGATGCCGAGCGCAAAGCGCAGCCCGACGAAGATCGAGGGCAGCGCACCCGGGAAGATCACCCGACGGAACAGTTCGCCGTCGGTCATGCCGTAGATGCGGCCCATCTCGATCAGCTGCGGATCGACGGTGCGGATACCGTGCAGCGTGTTGAGATAGATCGGGAAGAACACGCCGAGCGCGACCAGGAACAGTTTTGCCGACTCGTCGATGCCGAACCACAGGATGACGAGCGGGATCAATGCCAGGTGCGGGATGTTGCGCACCATCTGCAGCGTGGTATCGGTGAGCTTCGCCGACAGCTGCGACAGCCCGTTGGCAAGGCCAAAGGCGAAGCCGATGCCGCCACCGATCACAAAGCCGATCGAGGCACGCCAGAAGCTGACCCAGATATTGCGAACGAGTTCGCCCGAGAGCAGCAGCTTCCATCCCGCCAGCGCGACGTTGGTCGGCGCCGGCAGCACACGCGAGGGCACGAAGCCGGTGACGCAGGCAAGCTGCCAGACCAGCACGATCGCGAGCGGCACGATCCAGGGGATCAGGCCGTCGACCTTGGGGAGTTTCGGCGCGCCGACGCGTGGTAATGAATCGATCAAGCTCATGATTGCGATGCCTGCTTCTGCGGACGGTAGTCGTTGCCGATGGTTTCTCCGAACGGCCCGGTGTTGACGCGGATCGGCGTCACGTTGCCCGGCTGCGCCAGCGACAGCAGCGGGAACACCAGCTCGGCGAACCGATAGGCTTCCTCGAGATGCGGGTAGCCCGACATGATGAAGGTATCGACGCCGACGTCCTGATACTCCTTGATCCGCGCGGCGACGGTCTGGGGATCGCCGACCAGCGCGGTGCCGGCGCCGCCGCGCACCAGCCCGACGCCGGCCCAGAGGTTCGGGCTGATCTCGAGCTTGTCGCGCCGTCCGCCATGCAGCTGCGCCATGCGCTGCTGGCCGACCGAATCCATCCGCGCAAAGATCTTCTGCGCGGCAACGATGGTGTCGTCGGTGACGTACTGGATCAGTTCGTCGGCGGCGCGCCACGCCTCCGCGTTGGTCTCGCGCACGATCACATGCAGGCGGATGCCGAACGAGAGCTTGCGGCCGCGTTGGGCGGCAACAGCCTTCACCTTGGCGATCTTCTCGGCGACCTGCGCCGGCGGCTCGCCCCAGGTCAAATATTTGTCGACGGTGTCGACCGCGACATCGATGCCGGCGTCCGACGAGCCGCCGAAATACAGCGGCGGGCGCGGCGACTGCACCGGATTGAACAGCAGACGGCCATCCTCGATCCGGATGTGCTTGCCTTCGACATTGACCGTCTTGCCTGCCAGCAGATCGCTGTAGACGTTCAGGAACTCGCGCGTCACCGCGTAGCGTTCGTCGTGGTCGAGGAAGATGCCGTCGCCCTTGTTCTCGATCGGATCGCCGCCGGTGACGACGTTGATCAGCAGACGACCGTTCGACAGCCGGTCCAGCGTCGCGGTCATGCGGGCGGCAACGCTCGGCGACTGCAGGCCGGGCCTGACCGCCACCAGATAGCGCAGCCGCTCGGTCCAGGGCGCGACGGCTGAGGCCACCACCCAGGAATCCTCGCAGCTCCGCCCGGTCGGCAGCAGCACGCCGTAATAGCCGAGCTGGTCCGCGGCCTGCGCGATCTGGCGCAGATAATTGAAGTTCACCTCGCGGCCGCCGATCGACGTGCCGAGATAACGGCTGTCGCCGTGGGTCGGCAGGAACCAGAGGATGTTGGCGTTGGTTGGGGTGCTCACGTGCCCGGCCTCCATGCGACGTCGGAAATCTTGATTTGTTTGGGGATCAGGCGGAGCGCGAAGAACGTGTCGGCGACCTGTTGCTGATCCGCGATCACGGCGTCGGTGACCGGCTTGATGCCGTAGGCCTGCCGCTTCAGCGCGACCTCGACCACCGGCACCGACAGGCCGATGCTCGGCGCGAGTTGTTCGGCCACGACGTGGATGTCGCCCTTGGCCCAGTCATCGACCTCGCTCAGCTGCGCCAGCACGAGCTCGACGATCTTCGGATCGGTCTGCAGGAACTTCTTCGAGGCGAAGTAGAACTGATAGTTGGCGACGATGCCGGTGCCGTCGGCGACGGTGCGCGCGCCGGTCGCGGCCTCCGCCGCCGCCTGGAACGGATCCCAGATCACCCAGGCATCGACCGCGCTGCGCTCGAACGCCGCCCGCGCATCGGCCGGCGCCAGGAACACCGGCTCGATCTCGGAATATTTGACGCCGGCTTTCTCCAGCGCCTTCACCAGCAGATAGTGGACGTTGGAGCCCTTGTTCAGCGCGACCTTCTTGCCCCTGAGATCGGCGACCGATTTGATCGGGCTGTCCTTCGGCACCAGGATCGCCTCGCCTTTCGGCGCCGGGGGCTCGTAGGCAACATACTGGATCGGTGCTCCGGCGGCCTGCGCGAAGATCGGCGGCGCCTCGCCGGTGTTGCCGAAATCGATCGCACCGACATTGAGCGCTTCAAGCAGCGGCGGGCCCGACGGAAATTCGGTCCACACCACCTTGGTGCCGACCGATTTCAGCTTCTCCTCGAGCGAGCCCTTGCTCTTCAGCAGCACCAGCTTGCCGTACTTCTGATAGCCGATGCGGACAACCTTCTCCTGGCCGTAGGAGGCGCTGACGGTGGCGGCGACGATGCTGACCGACAGCACCGCGCGGGCGACCCAGCGCCGAAATAAACGCGTCATGGGAATGTCCTCTGCATATGAATTGACCAAACGCGCCGATCAGGTCTGGGTGTTGCGCCAGACGATGTCGCGGATCGCGATCTGCTTTGGGATCAGGCCGAGCTTGAAGAAGCGGTCGGCGACGCCCTGCTGGGTCGCAATGATGTCGTCGGTGATGGGTCCGACCGAGAAGCCCGCGCGCTTCGCCGCGATGGTCTGGATATCGAGCGGCACGCCGGTGACGGCGGCCAGCGATTTCGCGACCTCATCGGGATGCGCCTCGGCCCATTTCGCCGTCGATGTCGTGACATCGACGATCTGCTGCAGCAGGGCGCCGTGCCTGTTCGCGAAATCGCGGTTGGCGATGTAGAACGCGTTGGTCTTGGTGATATCGCTGCTCTTGACCAGAATGCGACCGTTCTGCCTGGTCTCGGCGATCGCAAAATACGGATCCCAGATCGCCCAGGCGTCGATGCCGCCATTGGCAAAGGCAGGACCTGCGTCCGGCGGCGTCAAATAGACCGGCGTGATGTCGTCATAGGTCAGCCCGGCCTTCTCCAGCGTCTGGATCACGACGTTGTGCGCACTGGATCCCTTGGTGAAGCCGACACGCTTGCCCTTGAGATCGGCGATGGCGGTGATTGCCGAATTCTGCGGCACCAGGATGCCCGAGCCATTGATGATGGGCTGCGCGGCGGCATAGACGATGGCCGCGCCCGCGGCCTGGGCGAAGATCGGCGGGGAATCGCCGACAGCGCCGTAATCGACGCTGCCGACATTCATCGCCTCCATCATCGGCGGCCCCGAGGAGAACTCGACCCATTTCACGCTGACGCCCTGCGGCTTGAAATGATTTTCCAAGGCCTCACGCTGGCGCGTGATAACGAGCACGCCGTTCTTCTGATAGCCGATACGAATTTCTTTCGCGTCCGCCTGGGCCTGCGCGCGCCCTGACAGCGCAGCAGCAGCTGCTGTGGCAAGCGACAGCTTGAGGAACTCACGACGCTTCATTCCAAGACTCTCCTGACGATCAAGCGCGCTTCTCAACACGCGATCATGCGTTGTCAGGATGATGGGGCGCGCGAATGAAGCTGTCGAGCACCGCACAAAAATAGCGATGCCGGCACTTCGGTGCAGGCATCGCACGTGCCGTTTCGTTCAAGGCGCGGGTCGCGCGTAGCGAATTATTTTCTTCACGCGATCGCGAGGTCGCTGCTCAGGACGAAAACGTGATGAGATCAGAGCAATCTCGAGCAACGTCGGTTGTTCACCTCTCCCTTGGGAGAGGTCGGCGCGCAGCGCCGGGTGAGGGGTCACGGTCTCTCGCGGGAGCTGCGGCCCCTCACCCGATTTGCTGCGCAAATCGACCTCTCCCCGTCGGGGAGAGGTGGACCGAACACGCGGCCACACCGATTGAAGCTACTGCTCTCGATCAGCCCGCGGCTGCGGTCTTCGGGCCGACATTGACCGCGAGTTTACCATAGCGGTCCGAGAACGCCTGGGTGTCGATCTCCTCGAGCTGAATCGAGCCGTCAAGCACGCCCTTCTTCCAGGCATCGTGCTCGGGATCGTGCTGGAACTCCGGCATCACTTCCTTGGCGAACAGCTCGAGCGACTCGCAGATGTGCTCATGGGTGTTCTTGCCGGCCTGGTTGAGCAGGATCACCTGGTCGATATGCGACGCGCGGAAGCGCCGCAACTTCTTGGCGATCGTTTCCGGCGAACCGATCAGGCCGCCGCGCAGCGCGGCCTCCTGCGCCTCGGGATTCTCGCGCTTCCACTTGTTGTACTCGTCCCACATGTTGACCGTACCGGGCGCCGGCCGCTGCCGGTTCTGCGCCTGGCCGTAATAGCGCAGCGCGAACTGGAAGAAGGTCGCGCCGTCGGCGCGCCTCCGCGCCTCTTCGTCCGTCTCGGCGCACATGAAGAACGAGACCAGTGCCATGTTGGGATTGATCTCGTAGTCGGCGAGCTTCTTCAGCCGCTTGGTGATCGCATTGTAATAGGCGTGCACCCAGGCATGCGCCGCCTCGGCGCTGACGAACTGGAAGCCGAGCGCACCAAATCCGTTCTGCCCGGCGCGTTCGATCGTCGGCAGTTGCGAGCAAGCCATCCAGAGCGGCGGATGCGGCTTCTGCACCGGCTTCGGCACGACATTGCGCAGCGGGATGTCGAAGTACTTGCCGTGATGTTCGGTGCCGACCCTGGTGAACATCGGGAAGATCGCACTCACCGCCTCCTCGAACACCTCGCGCTTGGTCTCCATGTCGCGGCCGAACGGCGTCAGCTCGGTGATCGAGGCGCTCTCGCCCATGCCGAACTCGCAGCGGCCGTTGGAGAGCAGATCGAGCACCGCCACCCGCTCGGCGACGCGCGCGGGATGATTGGTGGTGAGCTGGAAGATGCCGTGGCCGAGCCGGATGTTCCTGGTGCGCTGGCTCGCGGCGGCGAGGAAAGATTCCGGCGCCGGCGAGTGCGAATATTCCTCGAGGAAGTGATGCTCCACGACCCAGGCGTAGTCGTAGCCGAGCCGGTCGGCGGTCTCCAATTGCGTCAGCGCGTTCTGGTAGAGCCTGAGCTCATCGCCGTCGTTCCAGGGGCGCGGCAGTTGCAGCTCGTAAAAGATGCCGAATTTCATGGCGTCACTCCCAAGGTCGCGTGCTTGACCATTTGTCGTGGTCTCCGACCATTTGTTGTTTTGCGGCAGTCTAGTGCCACAGCCCCCCAAAGTCTAGCCTCGGGGACGAAACCCCAATTCCGCGCAGCGGAAGCCGGCTTGATCGGCACGCACGAATGGTTAGCTTGTAACGAGCTGAGTCGCGGCGTTATTGATCGCGCGCTCACCCTTCCGAAAGCTCATGACCACCTTTACGCCGCACCAGGACTCCGCGCTGAAAGCCGTTGCCGACTGGCTGAAAGCCAAGCCCGGCCAGAACGGGACGCCGCCGGTATTCCGCCTGTTCGGCTATGCTGGAACCGGCAAGACCACGCTCGCCCGCCACATCGCCGAAGGCGTCGACGGCGAGGTCAAGTTCGCGGCCTTCACCGGCAAGGCGGCGCTCGTGATGCGCAACAAGGGTTGCGACAGCGCCTCCACGATCCATTCCCTGATCTACCGCGCCCGCGAGTCCGGCGTCGAGCAGCCGAGTTTTGAGCTGTGGGACGACGCTCCGGCATCAAAGGCGAAGCTGATCGTGATCGACGAATGTTCGATGGTCGACGCCGAGCTCGGCCGCGACCTGATGTCGTTCGACTGCCCGCTGCTGGTGCTCGGCGATCCCGCGCAATTGCCGCCGATCCAGGGCGGCGGCTTCTTCACCGACGCCGAGCCGGACGCGATGCTGACTGAGGTGCACCGCCAGGCGCAGGACGATCCGATCGTGCGGATGTCGATGGATATCCGCGAGGGCCGCGAGCTCGAGATCGGCCGCCATGGCGAGAGCGAGGTGGTGTCGCGCAAGGAGCTCGATCCGGACCGCGTGATGAGCGCCGACCAGGTGCTGGTCGGCCGCAACAACACCCGCCGCGCCTACAACATGCGGGTGCGGCAGCGACAGAACATCGAGGATCCCCTCCCAGTCGCCGGCGACAAGCTGGTCTGCCTGCGCAACAACCGCAAGAAGGGCCTGTTCAACGGCGGGCTGTGGCGGGTCAAGGCGCGCGCGCAGTCGAAGTCGAAGATCATCACCATGCGCGTGATGCCGGACGAGGATTTCGGCTACAAGGTCACCAAGGTCTCGGTGCGCGGCGAATGTTTCGACGGCGGCGTCGAGGGCGTGCCGTGGGAGCAGCGCAAGCCCTATGACGAGTTCGACTACGGCTACGTGCTGACCGTGCACAAGTCGCAGGGTTCGCAATGGGACGACGTGGTGCTGTTCGACGAGAGCTTTGCGTTCCAGGACTCGCGCGCGCGGTGGCTGTACACCGGCATCACGCGGGCGGCGAAGCGACTGAGCATCGTGGTGTGATGGTCCCGCGCACTCTGCACTTCCTGGAACCCATCATCCCGAGGTGCGAGCGGAGCGAGCCTCGAAGGATGATCGGCCACAGCCGGGCCGTGCATCCTTCGAGACGCCGCTCTGCGGCTCCTCAGGATGACGGGTGCATGGCACCTCCACGGCACCTACACGTCTGAATAACCAGCATTTTGCTCACGAAACCGTGTGGCCGGCGCCGTAACAAAACGCCCCCTCGTCCGTATTTTGAAGCGTCGGAGCAGCCCGGCCCGATTTGCCAATGCCGGCTCCCGCTCTAGACTGGCCCCCAATTGCGATCCCACGAGGAACCCATGCCCAAAAGCTCCCTCAGCCGCCTCTCGCTTTACGCCGCCGCGATCGGTGCGCTGGCCGTCACAGCTTTTGCCGTTGCGCCCTCGCTTGCCGCCGAGGACGCCGTGGTCATCCCGCCGCCGGCCGCGAGCGCGCCGGAAACCGGCATCAAGACCGCGGTGCTTGCCGGCGGCTGCTTCTGGGGCGTGCAGGGCGTGTTCCAGCACACCGCCGGCATCGTCAGCGCGGTGTCCGGCTACTCCGGCGGCAGCAAGGCAAATGCCGATTACGAGAAGGTCTCGACCGGTACCACCGGCCACGCCGAATCCGTCGAAATCAAGTACGACCCGCAGAAGATCTCCTACGGCAAGATCCTGCAGATCTTCTTCTCCGTCGTGCACGACCCGACCCAGCTGAACCGCCAGGGCCCCGACTCCGGCACGCAATATCGCTCGGCGATCTTCACCACCAGCGACGAGCAGAAGAAGGTGGCGGACGCCTATATCGCCCAGCTCAACGCGGCCAAGGTCTACAAGAAGCCGATCGTCACCAAGGTCGGAACGCTCGAGGCGTTCTATCCGGCCGAGGGCTACCACCAGGACTATCTGACGCTGCACCCGAACCAACCTTATATTGCGTATAACGACATCCCGAAGGTCGAGAACCTGAAGAAGATCTTCGCGGAGAATTACATCGAGAAGCCGACGCTGGTGAGCAGCACCAAGGTCACCAACTGAGCATCTCGCAAAGGAGGTCGAATGTCCGACACCAAGACCGACGGCAAGGTCCGCAAGAGCGAGGCCGAGTGGCGCCAGCAATTGACGCCGATGCAGTATGCCGTGCTGCGTGAGAAGGCGACCGAGCGCCCGTTCACCGGCGAATATGAGCACGATCCCCGCAAGGGCACCTATGTCTGCGCCGGCTGCGGGCAGACGCTGTTCGAGTCCGACCAGAAGTTCGACTCCGGCTGCGGCTGGCCGAGCTTCTCCAAGCCCGCGGCCGAGAGCCATGTCGACGAGGAGCGCGATATCAGCCACGGCATGATCCGCACCGAGGTGCTGTGCTCGAAATGCGACGGCCATCTCGGCCATGTCTTCAACGACGGCCCCGGCCCCACCGGCCTGCGCTACTGCATCAACTCGGCGGCGCTGAAGCTGAACGAGAAGAAGTAACGACGGCAGCGAACCGGCAAATCACTCGCCCTCGCTCCGATCGCCATTTTCGCCCCGCGTGACCCAGGACCGGCCGCGCGGGGCTTAGTTTTGGCCGCCCCCGGGGCGCCCAACAATATCCTCGTGATCGGCCGGCGGCCTTAACGACTCGCGCCCCGGAATGTGCTTTGCTTGGAACCTGCGGGGCCGTAGGCGTCTCGCCATGCGGCTGCCGCCTGTTCTGAGGAGGGCGCCATGTCGCTTGGACTGATCCTCATCATCCTCCTGCTGATTATCCTGCTGGGCGGCTATAGCGGCCGCATCCGCGGCTACGGCTATGGTCTCGGCCACTCCGGAATGGGCCTTTTCGGGGTGATTTTGATCGTGGTCGCGATCCTGGTCTGGCTCGACAAGATTTAATGGCTATAAGCCATTGAAATAAATGGAGTTATTTTGACCGACCGCGTGCCATGCGCGGATTCAGCATGTGCCCTGCCGGGGGCACTTCTGGGGTCGCATTTTTGTCAAAGAGGCCTATATTAGGGATCGAAATGACATGCACGGCACGCCGCCGATCATAGGCCGCCGTCCCCCAAAATCCCTTTCGCCGCTCTATGCCAAGAACACAAGAGGTCGTCGACCATGCGTCCCCTGCGTCCGTTCAACTATAACACATCAGCCGAACTGTTCCCTGCCGCGATCCGCAAGAAGAAGCGGGCCGGCTTCGCCTATCGCCGCTTCGGCACTGCCGCCGAAGCCGTGCGTTTTGCGATGGAAGAGCTGCCGGCGGACTCGCTGAACGGCGCCTATCTCCAGGTCGAGGAAGCCCGTTTCGACCAGAACGGCATCCGTTCGCTGTATGAGAGCGAAGGCTTCCCGCTGCCGCGCCGTCCGCGCCCCGAGCCGGCCCAGACCGACGCCGACGCTGCATAGACCTTCTACTCGTCGCTAACGAAAAGCCCTCGGACCGATCCGGGGGCTTTTGTTTTTGAGGTTAGAGCGTTTTCGAGCGAAGTGGACACCGGTTCGCGTGAAGAAAACGCGTCAAAACAAGATTCTAGAGCTTCGGTTCTGATTCAATCAGAACCGAAAATGCTCTAGAGTCTCGGCTGCTTGTCGAGCCAGCGCCGCAGCATCCGCACATTGCGGATATTGGCGCGGAACATGACGTCGAAGGCATCGCCCGCCACCGGCACCATGCCGACCACGCCGTCGACCGCGACATTGGCAAGCATCCGCGCGGTGATGTGCCAGGGCGCACCCAGCAGACGGGCCTCGCGCACCAGCCACAGCGAGATCGCGGTGGTGATGAGATCGCCGATCACCGGGATCAGGCCGATCAACCCGTCGATACCATAGCGGACATTGGTGCCCGGCACGACGAAGGCGACGTCGAGCAGCTTTGCGATCATCTCCAGCCGTGCGAGCCGCTCCTCGCGCGTCAGATTGCCGAACGGGTTGGCGGTGGAGTTGCGGAAGTCGAAGCTGAAGCCTTCCTGAAAGCCTTGGAATTGCGGATGCAGCGGACCATCGCCGAGCTCGCGCCCGTCCTGATCGATGACCTTGTTGCGCGCCTGCGCCCCGCCGAACGGCGGCCGCGATCGCGTGGCGTGGGGGGAGAAAATGTCGTCTTCGGGCATGGCCATCAGATGGTAAGGTAGGCAGGTGGTTCAAGTTGCGTCACATTACCACTGTGTCACGTTCAAGGCCGTTCAAGCCGCGTCACGTGCCGCGCGCCGCCGACGGCGTCAAGCCGAAGCAACGGCGGACGGGAATGTCCGCCATTTTGCGTGCAACGACCAGCGAGAGGTTTTCGCGCGAAGCGTGAATTGGCGAGATGCTCTGTTCGCCTCGCCTAATAGACGCCCTTGTTCATGGTTCTGAGCCGCTGGGCCAGCGTCCTCATCACCTTCAAGGCAAAATGCGGCGTCTGGCTGACGAGGAAGAGGAACTGCTTTTCCGAGACCGGGACGAGTTCGACATCCGTGAGCGCCGTGGCGGTGGCACTCCTTGGCTCGTTGTCGATCAACGCCATTTCGCCAAAGATCGTGTCAGGCGCCAGCTCAGCCATGGTCTTGTTACCGACCTGAATGCGCACATAGCCGCTCTTGATCACGAACAGCTCGTTGGCCTGCTCACCCTCGCGAAAGATAAGGCCGCCGGCGCGGACTAGGCGTGTTTCGATGTCGTTGCCCGTCAGAAGACTGAAGCTTGCGTCTGCCACTCGAAATTCCTTTCCCCGAATCCGGATGCAGATCTCCTACATCCAGTTGCCTTGCTGCTCCGGCTAAAACAAATGCGCGAAAACAAAGTAGAGCAGGCCCGAGATCAGCATCGCCACCGGCAAGGTCAGAACCCAGGCCATGGCGATGTTGCGGACTGTCGACCATTGCAGGCCGGATCCGTTCGCGGTCATGGTGCCGGCGATGCCGGACGACAACACATGCGTCGTCGACACCGGCAAGCCGTACCCGTCGGCCGCGGCGATGGTCGCGGCCGCCGTGATCTCGGCGCAGGCACCCTGCGCATAGGTCAGATGGGTCTTGCCGATCTTTTCACCGACCGTCACGATAATCCGCTTCCAGCCGACCATCGTGCCGAGGCCGAGCGCGATGGCGACCGCAATCTTCACCCAGGACGGGATGAATTTGGTCGCGGCATCCAGCGAGCCCTTGTAGCGATTGAGCGTTGCGACATCGGCATCGTTCAGCCCATTGTCGCCGCTCTTCATGAGCAAGCGCAACGCCTCCGACACCAGATATATGTCGTTGCGCGTGTTGCCGACGGCCTCGGCCGGGAATTTCGCCAGCGAACCGTACTGAACGACCTGGTCGCGGATTTCGCCGACGAGAACGCCAAGTGACGGATAGGTATCGTCGGTGAGTTGCCGAAGGGCGATGTAGTTCGTCACCGCCGGACGCGGGTTGCCCGTCACCCTGCGATCGGCTCCCCTATCCTCGATCACCTTGCTCGCCGCCGCCGAATTCGCGGAGGTCTTGCCGGCGCCCGTCGCGCCAACGTCCGCATAGATGCTGTAGGCCACGAACAACAGCGCGGCGCCGATCACGCCGAGATAGATGATGCCGGTGAGAGGATGAAAGCCTTTCTCGAGATCGGGCCCGCCGCGCCGTGCGAGCTCGATCGAACCAGGTAACGCCACATCGCTCATGGATCGCCCCTCACAGCCGCGGGAGGACAAAAGCGGCCATGTGACATTGGGACTACGTTTACATGACGCCCATATGACAATTCCATGAACGCCGATGCGGCCGGCGCCTAATCCATTGACAAGATTACTATAATTACGCGACCCGCGGCTCGCCGTGCATTGGCATGGCCTCTTCTCCGGCTGCGATGCGCTGATTGCGCCGACCGGCCAGATATCGCCAATCACGTCGAAGCTAACAACTTCTGTTTTCAAGAAGCAATGAGTACGTGCCCTAATGCTGGGATGCCGGCGTCGCCGGCACGTGCTGCTCCTCGGCATATTTGTGCGCCAGCCAGGACGTGATCACACCCGGGATGAAGCCGACCATCCCGTACAGGATGAACTGCACGGCGCCGCTTTCGGAGCCGTGCGAGGCGTAGGTCAGCGCTGCGCCGACGAACGCTACGGCGCCTACGATCAGCATCCGCACCGTCGGCGTGATCCGCCGCATATGCATCAGGATGTCGTCGACCGCGCCGAACATCAGCGACGGCACGATGCCGAACAGATAATTGTATTGCAGCGACTTCACGAACACGACGAGCAGCTTCGTCACCTCGCCGCCATTGATCTCGGTCCAGTAGCCGGACTGATAGGTGGTCATGAGCAGTAGCAGGAAGCCGCCGATGAACGGCCCGATGGCTGCGAAGATCAGATAGCGTTTCATGGCGTGCCCCTGCCCGACATCAGGCGAGTGTAACGCAGTGACGCGACGGTTCTAGGGAAAATCGAAAGCGCCCGGTAATGTTCCGGGATCATCGCCTCGATGCGCTGCAACAGCCGGACTTCGCTGCGATACGGAATCGCCCGGACAGTGCCGGGCGATGAGAGCGTGAGTACCGAGGTGAAGCTGTTACTCACCCCAGGCCGCGAAGGCGTCGTTGAAGGCGCGCTCGCCGGGGGCGCCCTTTTCGATCGCGATGATGGCGCGGCGCTGGTTGGTGTAGACCAGCGGCACGTCGAACCAGGAGCGCTCCTTCAAGAGCTGCAGATTGCGCGAGCGATCGGCGTCGACGTTGGAGAGGCCGACCAGGAAGAAGCCGTCGGTGACCTTGACCGCGAGCCCGGCCAGCGGCGTGCCGCGCGCCTGCTCGTTGGACTTCATCAGGATGCCCGGCACGTTGCCGACGCCGCCATTGGCGAAATCCTGCGGCAGGATGAAGGTCAATTCCGCGGTGTGGCTCGCCGGCAGCGATGAATCGGTGTTGCGGCGGAACGACATCGTCATCTTGAACTTGCGATCGGGGATGTCGATGTCGGCACGCACGGCGATGTCGGGCTTCTGGTTGCCCGAGCCCTTGATTTGCTCGGTGCGCCAGACCACCGAACCGACATATTGCTTGCCCTTCGGATCCGACGGGTCCTCGTCATAGAGCACCACGCGCTGCGCCACCGGAGCGACCGGCTCGCCGGACGAAGACGGCTGGCCGACGCGGTCGGTGATCTTCTTGCTCGAAGGCGTCGCCGCGGCATCCTTCGGCGCCTCGACGGGGGCGGAGGATTTGAACAGGCTGCTGACGAGGGTGGCGGCCTGCTGGTGGAACAGAAAGCCGGTGCCGACCAGGATCAGCAGGATGCCGATCGCGATCGCGGTCTTGAACGGGAACGTCGAACCGACACGCGGCCGCTTCGGCTCGCGCTCGGCATTGCTGACCCGCGCGCGTGGCGGCGGCGCCTGGGGCGGCTGCGGGGCGTAGCGCTCTGCCTCCTCGATCGATTCCTCGTAGGAATACGGCGCCTCGGGATCGCCGCCGCGGTTTTCGAGGCTCGGCTCGAGCCGGTCGAATTCCGGCGAGGGCGACGGCACGTTGGCGTAGGTCTTGCGCGCGTTGCGGCTGGCCTGCGCGGCGGCACGGCCGAGATCGTCGGCGTCGGCGGTGATGTCGCGGAAGCCGCGCACACCGGGGGCTGCCGGCGGCGTCTGGGGCGGCGCGCCTTCGGGGCCACGGCGCGGCGCACCTGGCCGGGCGGGCGTCGCCTGGGTATCGGTGCCGGCAGCAACCTGTGGGTTCTGCGGCCGCGGCGGGGCCGGCGGCGGCGCGTCGGGGCGCAAATTGCGCGGCGGGCGGGGTTCGGCTGGCGGCCGCGGGCGCGCGGCATTATCGGCGGAATTGGCCTCGGGCGGCCGTGTATTTGCCTCCGGCGGTCTTGGATTGGCACGGCGCAGCGGGTCGCTGCTGCGGGCCGCCCCGCCGCCGGGCCGCGAGGCCTCGCGGGCGCGCTGCGCGGCCTCGGACTCGACCTTGCGCACCGCCTCTTCCAGCGACAGCCGTTCGCGGGTGATCTCGGATTCGGAGAGCGGCGGCTGCACGCCGCGGAGTTGCTGGATCAACGCCGTCCGCGCCCGCGCGTACAGCGCACGGCGGGCTTCGCCGGGGGCGTTGGGGTCCAGTCCGGCGATGGCACGGGCGATCAGCGGGTAGTAGTCAGCCATTTCCACACAATTGGTGGGATATAGGTAATATCCCGTTAAGCCTCGAACGGATTCTGTACCAGAATAGTATCTTCACGTTCCGGGCTGGTGGAAAGCAGGGTGACCGGGCACCCCACCAGCTCCTCGACCCGGCGGACATATTTGATGGCCTGGGCCGGCAGGTCCGCCCAGGACCGCGCATTGGCGGTCGGCTGCTTCCAGCCCTCGATGATCTCATAGATCGGCTCGATGCGGGCCTGCGCGCCCTCGCCCGCCGGCAGGTGGTCGATTTCCTTGCCGTCGAGCTTGTAGCCGATGCAGACCTTGATGCTGTCGAACCCGTCGAGAATATCGAGCTTGGTCAGCGCCAGCCCGGCAATTCCGCAGGTGCGGACGGTCTGCCGCACCAGCATCGCGTCGAACCAGCCGACCCTGCGCTTGCGCCCGGTGTTGACGCCAAATTCCTTGCCGCGGCGGCCGATTTCCTCGCCGATCTCGTCGTTCAGCTCGGTCGGGAACGGACCCTGGCCGACCCGGGTGGTGTAGGCCTTGCAGATGCCCAGCACATAGCCGACCGCGCCCGGACCCATGCCGGTGCCGGTCGCGGCCTGCGCCGCCACCGTGTTGGACGACGTCACATAGGGATAGGTACCGTGGTCGACGTCGAGCAGCGCGCCCTGCGCGCCCTCGAACAGGATGCGCTTGCCCTCGCGGCGCTTGATATCCAGCAGCCGCCACACCGTCTCGGCATACGGCAACAGTTTCGGCGCGAACGCCGTCAGTTCGGCGAGAATGCCCTTGCCGTCGATCTCCGCCAGATTGTTGCCGCGGCGCAGCGCATTGTGGTGCGCCAGCAGGCGTTCGATCTTGTGCGGCAGGGTATCGAGATCGGCGAGATCCATCAGGCGGATGGCGCGGCGGCCGACCTTGTCCTCATAGGCCGGGCCGATGCCGCGGCGGGTGGTGCCGATCGAGGTGACGGCGTTGGAGGATTCGCGCAGCGAGTCGAGCTCGCGATGCAGCGGCAGGATCAAGGTGACGTTCTCGGCGATCCGCAGATTGTCCGGTCCGACCGCAACGCCCTGGCCCTTCAGCTTGGCGACCTCGTCGAGGAAGGCCTGCGGGTCGAACACCACGCCGTTGCCGATCACCGCAAGCTTGTTCGGGCGCAGCACGCCGGAGGGCAGCAGCGCCAGCTTGTAGGTCTCGCCATTGATCACGAGCGTATGGCCGGCATTGTGGCCGCCCTGGAAGCGCACGACGATGTCGGCCTGTTCCGACAGCCAGTCGACGATCTTGCCCTTCCCTTCGTCACCCCATTGGGCGCCGACGACGACAACATTGGCCATTGCGAAGATGTTCCCTTCAGATGTTTCAGAGACCATGATCACGGCGAAAACGCGTCCGCCCAGGCGACCATGCATGATATGCCCAGCCCAAACAGCGGCGGCCGGCCGCGCGCATGCAAGGCGCCTACCGGATAAAGGAAGCGGGTCGGCTGCGCAAGCAAGAAGGGGGTCGTTTACGCCTTTTGGAGGGGCGACAAGCCTTTGATATCCCCGGAAAATTCCATGCTGCGCCCGGCTGCGGCGGACTGGCGGGAATTTAATGTTGGGGTGGCCTGACCCTGACCGTACGGCCGATTGATCGCCGGGCTCATTGCGGCGATCATTCGCCCGTATCAACCGGCCCGGACCATGCCCAATTCGACACAAGCGACGATTGCACTGCGCAAGCTAGGCATTGCCTTCAAGCTCCACACCTATGTCTACGATTCCAGCGCCGAGAGCATCGGGCTGCAGGCGGCGGAGGCGCTCGGGGTCGACCCGAACCGCATGCTCAAGACGCTGATGGCCGAGGTCGACGGCAAGCCGGTCTGCGCCGTGGTGCCGTCCGACTGCGAGGTCAGCATGAAGAAGCTTGCCGCGGCCCTCGGCGGCAAGTCGGCCAGGATGATGCGCCCGGCCGATGCCGAGCGGCTGACCGGCTATCATGTCGGCGGCATCAGCCCGTTCGGCCAGAAAAAGAAAGTGCCGACCGCGATCGACGAGACCGCGCTCACCCATGTCACCGTGTTCGTCAATGGCGGCCAGCGCGGCCTGCAGATCGAGATCGATCCGAACGACGCCGCGCTTGCCGCCGGCGCCACGATGAAGGCGCTGGTGGCGACGCAGGATTAAAGCTTCGATTCCGATTGAATCAGAATCGCAGCTCTAGATTCTTTGTTTTTAAGCGTTTGCTTCACGCGAACCCGTGCCCACTTCGCTCGAAAACGCTCTGCGCGATCAATGCGAGGGCTTGTCCCTGTTGTTGAACTCCGCGCCGACATAGTCGGACAGGCCGGACAATTCCTCCGCCGAAATATCGTTGACGTTGAGCCTGAGTTGCATGATCGCGAGGTCGAGCAGATGTGCGGCGAAGGTCGCGCCGGCCGCCGTCACGATGCTGCGCTGTTCGATCAACACCGCGATGACGTCGCGCAAGCTGCGCATTTGCACTTGATCCATGGCCCTTTGCCCGATGCCGGCCGTCGTGATGTGTGTTGTCATTGGGATACCGATTGTAATGTGCTGATGGACGCCGCGCCGGCGGATGAAATGTATGGCAGCCGCTCGGCTTCCTCGCCGAGATGCAGGATGCGCGATGGCAGCTCGCGGACTTCGATGTCGATCGTCATCGGCGGCGGAATCAGCGTCACCGAAGCTTTCGGCCAGGGCGCCGGATTCGGGCTGACGGCGGTGAAGCGATAGGCCGCGGCGATCTCGAGCGCGAGCAATTGCAACTCGAGCATCGCAACCCCCATCCCGGCGCAGGCGCGCGGGCCGGCGCCGAACGGGATGTAGGCGTCGGTGTTGTAGCGCCGCGTCATCAGGAAGCGGTCGGGATCCTCGAAATGCCTGGGATCGCGCTGCAACTGCCAGGGACAGATCAACAGCGAGGTGCCGACCTTGAGGTCGCGCCCGCCGATCGTCACCGGCTGCATCACCTCGCGCGAGAACCACCAGGCGCTGGGATACAGCCGGCAGACCTCCTTGACAAACGTCGCGCTCAGATTGGCGCGCTTCACCGCGTCAAGCCGCAGCTCGCCGTCGTCGCCAAGGCACTCCGCCGCCTCGTCGGCAATGTCGTCCATCAGGGCGGGATCGGCGGCCATCTGGTAGAACATCCACGCCGCAGTCGAACCCGTGGTGTGATGGCCGGCCAGCAGCAGTGTCAGGATCTCGTCCTCGAGATCGCGATCGCTCAGGCCGAGCGCCTCGAGATCCCGCAGCGCGCTGCTTGAGCCTGCCTTGCGGCGCAGGCGCTGCACCACCGTCGACATCGCAAGCTTGGCGCAGACCCGGTTCTGCCGGCGCCGGTACCAAGCCACCGGACCGAACGGCAACGCGCGGAACATCTCCTCGGCCAGATCGTCCTCGATCACGCCGACGGCCTGAACCAGCGCTTCCTCGTCGCCGGACGACATCAGCTGGGAGCCGAAGATCGCGACGCAGATGGTCCGGAGCGCCAGCATCGCCGTGACATGGTGCGGATCGAACGATCCGAGCCGGGCCAGGCTGGCGCCGACCGCGCGGATCTCGGCGCACATATGCGGCAGGAATTTCTCGACGCTGCCCTTGGCCATGTGCTTCTGCAGCACCGCACGGCGCCGCTTGTGCTCCTCGCCGCTCAGCATCAGCGAGCTGCGGCCGAGCACCGGCGTCAGCTTCTTGATCAGCTTGCCCTTTCCGATGTCGGTCTCTGGCGCCTTGAGGATCGGGCGCAGCAGATCGGGATCGTTCACCAGAAAGACGGGCGCAGGACCGAGCCGCAGGGGCACGAGCCCCGGCTCGGCCTCGTTGCCGCGCGTCAGCAACAGACGCAGCGGGTCACGCTGGAATGCTCGAACGTCCGAGAACATGTGAGGCATCGTGAATCTCCAATTGCCGTCCAAGGTCGAGGAATTTGGTCAGGCCGGGATTGTCGGCGAGACCAAGCGGGATTTCTCCGGCGAGCGCCGTCAGCGGGCGGCCCATGCGATCATTGCCGATCACCTGCGGCGGCCCGTAGCGGCGGGTGCGGATGTCCATGCGGGTGAGAAAGCGCTCGTAGGAAAGGTCGGCGAGCGCCACGAGCGCCGCCGCCCCGCGCAGCTCGGCGAAGCGGAACATCAGCGCGTAGTTCACGCGCGCCGTTCGCGACCTCGCGACACCAGGCAGCACGCCGAACCGGCTGATTTCCCAGGCATCGCGACGGCTCGGAAAGCGGCGCACCGCAAGCTGCGGGAACACCGACCTGGTCAGATAAGGATAATCGGTGCGGATCGCCCGGAAGCCGCCGACCAGCTCGACGCCTGAGAACAACAGGCAGTGCTCGGTATACCAACAGTCGAACTGATCGCGTTCGACGTCGCCGGTCGTGCTCAGAAGCCAGCCGCAATGGTCGACGAACAGCCGCTTGCGCAACCGCAACATCGCCCCGACATGCGCCGGATCAAGCTCTTCCCGGGTGATGAGTGCATGATATCCGTCCAATGAATGCGACATTATCCCTTCCTCCAAATGCGGAACATCTGGAACGAAAGGGGTTAACTGTGGTACCCCCAGAAACCGGGGGATTTAGTCAATGGGCCTGGTAGACGCGATTGCAACCATCGAGGCGTCGGATACCATCGACGAGCTCAGCTCGTCATTGCACCGTGTCGTCCAGAACTACGGCTTCTCGGGCTTCGCCTTTGTCGATGCCGGCCGGCCCGACCTTGATCTGCCCTATCATGTCGGCACCTTCCCCGACGCCTGGAAGCGGGCGTATGTGCAGAACGAGTTCGTCCATGCCGATCCGGCGCTGGCGCGGTCGCGACGCACCAACACGCCATTCAGCTGGAGCAGCCTGAAGCTGCCGGAGCGAAGCGGGCACAAGCGGTCGCCCGAGGCCAGGACGATGGATGCCGCCCGCGAGTTCGGCTTCAAGGACGGCTTCGTGGTGCCTTTCCATTACCGCGACCGGCTCGGCGCCGTGCATTCGAGCTCGACGGTGTTCTTCTGGGAAGACGAGCGGCGCGACTTCGACAAGCTGT
The DNA here is from genome assembly GCF_054063415.1 of Bradyrhizobium sp. USDA 4011. NCBI lineage: Bacteria > Pseudomonadati > Pseudomonadota > Alphaproteobacteria > Hyphomicrobiales > Nitrobacteraceae > Bradyrhizobium > Bradyrhizobium sp. USDA 4011. The sequence goes on along the minus strand of NZ_JBSSGG010000001.1, from coordinate 5,699,301 downwards.
TCGTCTGCCATCGCCATGAACTGCATCTGTTGATGATCTACTGGGTGCAGCGGGCGATGGACATCGTCAACCGCGACCAGCGCAACGCGCCGACCATCCTGAAACCCGCCGACGCCGCCGAGACCATCAAGCTGACGGGACGGGAGAAGGAAGTGATCGCCTGGGCGGCGCGCGGCAAGACCGTGGCCGACACCGCGCAGATCCTCGGCATTTCGCCGGAGACGGTGGAAGGCTTCATCAAGCAGGCGCTGCGCAAGCTCGAGGCCTCCAACAAGACGCACGGGGTGGCGAAGAGCATCGCGCTCGGGATCATCGACCTGTGAGCGGGGCCGCGCGGCCGTCGCGGCGCTCTGAGGGCTGCTTCGGTGCGCGCTGCTTCCGTGCGCCCCGTATCGCCGCGCTCGGCGGCAACGCCGCGAACTGTGGCAGGGTCACACATCAGGGTTGGATTTGCCTCCAAAATCATCCCCAGATTGCATTCGCGTACGATCTTGATAATAAGGCTGCGGCCCGATCACAGGGATTTCAGACCATGGGTGCGTATTGCAGTGCCCGCCCGACGCGACTGCCGAGCCGTCGTGAAAGCACGGATCGTCCTGCGCCTCGCCCGGTGCGCCGGGACCGATTGTCGATCCGGGTGATCCGTAGAAGTCCCGTCGCGACGAACCGCTGTTCCATTTGCTACCAATCATCGTCGCGGACATGCTGTCGACGGACGTAGCTGGAGATCGCGCAAGCGCACCATGAGCACATCGCAGGACGACCAGATCGATCAACTGGTGCAGGCACGCTGGCGCGCAATCGGGCTGTCGCAGGCCGATCTCGCCGAGATCCTGTGCGCGGGAGCCTCCCTGCAAAAGAACGGCGTGGACGGCACCGTCAAAATCGATACCGGGCGCCTGGCGACCGTCGCCGAGATGCTCGGGATCGCCGCCGACATCCTCAATCACCGGCCCGCCGCCACAGCGCAGACGCAAGGCGGCCAGGCGTCGGAATCGCTGCAATCCCTGCTCGAGCTGCGCATGCTGCGGGTGTTCCGCGACGTCAAGGACCCCGACACCAAGCGGATCCTGATCGAGCTCGCCGAGCAGATCGTCAAGCGCCAGACCACGCCGCCGGAGGCCGGCTAGAGCATGATCCGGAAAAGTGCGACGCGGTTTTCCCTCGCGACAAACGCGGAACGCGTTTGCGCGGCGATCATGCTCAAACAAGAGGCTTGTGGCGGATCGGCGGGTGCCGACCGGCCTGGCAAAGCGCCATCGCGCCTTCCGTAAGAGGCCTTCGCGCATGGTCGCGATGCGTCGATCCCCATTGATAGAACGGCGGAATCCGTGTCTGTGACGGAGCGCCGGGGCGATCCATACCGGCCCGGCGACGGCCGGGCGGGCGGGCCGCGGCGCCGTGAACCCGGGCCTTTCGCATGTCTGCCACCGATTCCACCACAACGCCTGCGTCCGGCTCCTGGATCGCCAACCAGCCATATCTCTTGCTCTGCATCACCGCGATGTGCTGGGCCGGCAATGCCATCGTCGGCCGGCTCGCGGCCGGCCATATTCCGCCGGTGACGCTGTCGTTCCTGCGCTGGTTCGTGGCGTTCCTGATCATCCTGCCGTTTGCCTGGAAGCACCTCGCCAGCGACTGGCCCGCGATCCGCAAGAACCTCGGCATCATGATGCTGCTGTCGATGACCGGCATCAGCGCCTTCAACACGCTGCAATACTGGGCGCTCGAGCACACCCAGGCGCTCAACACGCTGCTGCTGCAATCCTCCGTGCCGCTGATGGTCGCGCTGTGGTCGCTGATCTTGCTCGGCGCGCGGCTGACGCCGGCGCAACTCTGCGGCGTGTTGCTGTCGCTCGCCGGCGTGCTGGTGATCCTGCTGCACGGCGATCTCACGACGCTGTCGAAGATCGAGTTCAACAAGGGCGACCTGATCTTCATCGCCGCGCTGGTGATCTTCGCGCTGTACTCGGTGCTGACCCTGAAGCGGCCCAAGATCCACGGCCTGTCGGTCGCGGCCTTCACCTTCGGCTGCGGCGCGCTGTTGCTGATCCCGTTCCTGATCTGGGAACTCGGCACGCGTCCGGTGATGCAGCTCACCACCGGCAATCTGCTGTCGCTGTTCTATGTCGCGGTATTCCCCTCGACGGTGGCCTATCTGTGCTTCAACCGCGGTGTGCAGCTGATTGGCGCCAACCGCGCCGCGCCCTTCTTCCACATGGTTCCGGTGTTCGGCACCATCATGTCGATCGTGTTCATCGGCGAGCATCCGCAGGCCTTCCATTTCATCGGCTTCGCGCTGGTGCTGGCCGGCGTCTTCGCGGCGTCGCGGCGGCAGTCGGCGGCGTGAGCTCGGTGAGGAGCTCTATCGTTCCCTCTCGCCGTTCTTACGGGGAGAGGGTTTAGGGTGAGGGGCTCGTTCCACAGCAACGGTGAAAGATGAATGTCCGGAGACTCCCCCTCACCCGGATCGCATTCCGCTGCGCTGCATGCGATCCGACCTCTCCCCGCAAGCGGGGCGAGGTAAGAGCACGGACGCGGTGACTATCCGCCGCAAATCCGCTATCTCTTGAGGTCTGCTTCGCGGACAGGTCCCCAACGCATGGCGCGCGCCAGCAATCTCGTGATCGGCACCCTGACGCTGGCTTTGATCGCCGGCTCGCTCGGCGGCTGGCTGGGCTATCAGCGCTATGCCGGCATCAAACGGATGGTGCCGTTCCGCGTCGTGTTCGAGGGCTCGGCCTCCGGCCTGCGCCGCGGCGGCAGCGTCAACTTCGCCGGCGTGCGGATCGGCGAGGTGGTCTCGATCAGGCTCGACCGTCACCGCGTGGTGGCGATGACGCGGATCGAAGGCAACGCCCCGATCAAGAAGGACACCCAGGTCGGCCTCGAATTCCAGGGCCTCACCGGGATCGCCTCGATCTCCTTCACCGGCGGCACCGACGATGCTCCGCCGCCTGCGCTCGGCGCCGACGGCATTCCCGAGCTGACCGCCGACGCCGAAGGCACGATGGGCATCCAGGAGAAGCTCCGGGTCGCGCTACGCAATGTCGACCGCGTCATCACCGAGAACGAGGCAGACATCAAGGACTCGCTGCTCGGGCTCGAGAACTTCACCAACTCGCTGTCCGGCAGTGGCGAGCTGATCGCGGGCTTCATCGATGCCGCCGAGGACGGCGTCAACGCGGTCGACACCAAGTTGACGTCCGCTGACAAGTTCCTGAAGAGCTTCGGTAGCGACAAATATGGCGGCGAGTTGCTGCCGACCGTGATCTCGCTGCGCGAGCTGATCCAGAGTTTTGACAAGAAATCCGGCGCCATGATCGCCGAGACCCGCAAGACGCTCTCCGACGTCAGCCAGTCGGTCAACAAGTTCAACGAGAAATTTGTCCCGCCCGCCGCAAGGCGCTAGCCTCACATTCCAACCAAGAACCAAGAACAACGGAAACGCCCAACGTGCACGACCGGACCGCAGCCCCTGCCCCGCCTTCCGCATCCGTCAACCGCGCGGCGAGTGCCGTGCCCCGGCATCTGCGACGCTATCTCACGCTCGACGATTTCGAGCCGCAGGCGCGGCGGCTGTTGCCGAGATTCCTCTACGGCTACATCTCCGGCGGCGCCGAGACCGACGCGGCACGATCAGACAATCGCCGGGCGTTCGACGAATACGGCTTCGTGCCGCGGGTGCTGAAGGACGTCTCCGGCCGCGACCAGACCACGACGCTGTTCGGCAAGAGCTACGCCTCGCCGTTCGGGATTCCGCCGATGGGCTCGTCCGCGCTGTGCGCCTATCGCGGCGACATCGTGCTGGCGCGCGCAGCGGCCGCGGCCAATGTCCCGATGATCCTCTCGGCCTCCTCGCTGATCACGCTGGAGGACGTCCACGCCGCCAATCAGCAGGCCTGGTACCAGGCCTATCTCGCCGGGCTCGACGAACGGATCGAGCCGCTGGTCGATCGCGTCGACGCGGCCGGCTACGACACCTTCGTCGTCACCGCCGACGTGCCGGTGCCGCCCAACCGCGAGAACAACATCCGCAACGGCTTCCAGGTGCCGCTCGAGATCACGCCGCGGGTGTTCTGGGACACCATCACCCATCCGGACTGGCTGCTGAACACCTGGGCACGCACCGTTTTCAATCACGGCATGCCGCATTTCGAGAACATGGACGCCAAGCGGGGCCCGCCGGTGCTGTCCAAGAATTTGATGCGCAACATCGGCAGCCGCGACCAGCTCGCCTGGAAACACGTCGAGCTGATCCGCAAGCGCTGGCACGGCAAGCTCGTCGTCAAGGGGCTGATCTCGCCGGAGGATGCGCGGCTGGCGCGCGAGCACGGCTGCGACGGCGTGATGGTTTCCAACCACGGCGGCCGCCAGCTCGACTATACCGTCTCCGCGCTGCGCACGCTGCCGGAGATCGCGGCGCAGAAGGGCAGCATGACCGTGATGATGGACGGCGGCATCCGCCGCGGCACCGACGTGATCAAGGCGCTCGCGCTCGGTGCGGACTTCGTCTGGATCGGCCGTCCGTTCCTCTACGGCGCGGTGGTCGCGGGCGAAGCCGGCGTCTCGCGCGCGATCTCGCTGCTGCACGCCGAGATCGACCGCGACCTCGCACTGCTCGGCATCCGCAGCCTGAACGAGATCACCCCGGACGTGGTGCGGAAGTTTTGAACTCAGGCATAGCGCGCCGCGCCCATGCAGAGCGCGGTGATCGCGAGCAGCCCGGCCGCGATGCGTTGGGCGACCGCGAGCCGCGAACGTGCAGCTGACGGTTCGGCCGCGCCATTGCGCAATTGCCTGATCGCGCCGCCGCCGACAATGATCTGCACGGTGATCGCGGCCAGTGCGGCGAGCGCGCCGCCCGCCAGGATCTGCTCCGACAGCGCGAACGAACCTTCATGGACCAGGCGCCACAGCGTGGCGCCGGTCACGATCGCAACCGTCGCCGCGCCGATTTGCGGAACCAGCAGCTTTTCGCCACCGAGACCGCCAGTGCGCGCCAAAGTGAAGCTGGAGCCGGCCCAAAACACCGATGACAGGACGTGAAGGGACAGGGCTAAGATGAGGACGATCTGCATAATCTCACTCCAATGGGCATTGGAAATTAGATATACATAATGTATAATCAATTCGACGAAAGCAAGGCTAGCCGATGCCGCCGCGCAGTTATGTGAGCCCGGCGCGCAGCGCCGCCGCCGCCGAGACCCGCGAGCGCGTGATCGAGGCCGCCTCGCGCACGCTGCGCGAAGGCGAGAGCATTGCGCGCTTCTCGCTGGATACGGTGGCGAAGGCCGCCGGCGTGACGCGGCTGACGGTCTATAACCAGTTCGGCTCCCGGCGCGGGCTGCTCGAAGCCGTGTTCGACGAGATCGCGCGCCATGGCGGGCTGCATCAGCTCGCCGATGCCATGGCGATGGCCGATCCGCGCGCCGCGCTCGACCGCATGGTCGAGATCTTCTGCGCATTCTGGAGCCGCGATTCCGCGGTCGCCCGCCTGCACGACGCGATGGCGACCGATCCCGAATTCGCCGAAGCCTTGAGGGAGCGCAACGAGCGTCGCCGCCGCGGCGTCACCGCATTGGTCGACCGCATCGCGGGCAGGCATGCCTCAGCGCAGGTCCGTAAGGACGCCGTCGACCTGATCTTCGCACTGACGAGCTATCCGACCTTCGCGTCGCTCAGCGCGGGACGATCAAGGGATGAGGTCTGCCGCGTGGTGCAGGCGGCCTGCCGCGCGGCACTTGCGCCGCTAATCAACCCGTCATCCTGAGGAGCCGCGAAGCGGCGTCTCGAAGGATGAATCGGCCCCAGCCGGGCCGTCGACCCTTCGAGGGCCGCTGAAGAAGCGGCCACCTCAGGGTGACGGGACAACATCTTGGCCGAGCGCTCGCCCTCACCCAACCCTAAACTTGCTGTAGGCCTCGCGCGTCGCGATGATGACGTGCTCCTCGCAGCCGTTGCGGCGATGCGGGTCGCAGCGGGTCTCGTAGTCGGCCGAGGTCATCATGTCGAGGAAGGCCGCGACGCTCGGGTAATAAACCAGCGCGAGGTAATCCCAGCGCTGGCTGGCCGGTTCGCCCAGCGCGACCGTCTCGGCGCTGCCGGTCCAGAGCAGCGTGCCGCCGCGTGCCTTGATCATGGGGACGGTGAGCGCGCTGTAGCGCAGATATGCATCCCAGCCCGAGCCGTCGCCGTCGAGCGACCGCTGGCGAAATCGCATCAGGTTGACCATGACGACCGGAGCCTCTTGATCCAGTTCGCCCAAGCCCCTTGACGTTCAAGAGATCGACACCCATCCACCAGCTCCCGCCCAAAGTCGCATCAGTCCGGGCCGGGTCGGTCCGGCCGCAACGATTATGTCACATCGCGGGACTACCCTGAAATGCCGGCAGGCCGTAAGCTCGTCACCCGATCTCGGAGGTCAATGCCGTGATGACCCTTCCCGAACTTGCGGCCGACGCGCTCGGCAAATTCCTCGGCGAATACATGCAGCGCCGGTTCGGCTCTTCGCAGACCCAGCTGGTCGAGATGGTACCCTCGATCGCGAGGATTGCCATCGAATGCATCGGCAACAGCGACGCGCTCTATCACAATGTCGAGCACACCATGCTGGTGACCCTGGCCGGCCACGCCATCCTGCGCGGCCGCGCGCTGCACTCGCACATGAGCGCCGAGGATTATGCGCATGTCATCGTCGCCTGCCTCACTCATGACATCGGCTATGTGCGCGGGCTGTTCGATGCCGACGACCACAACGGCTATCTGGTCGCTGCCGACGGCCGCAAGGTGATCCTGCCGCGCGGCTCGTCGGATGCGGCGCTGATGTCCTATCACGTCGACCGTTCGAAGATCTTCGTGATGGAGCGGCTCAAGGGCGTCGCCCTCCTCGACAAGGAGCGCATCGCGCGCGCCATCGAGGGCACCCGGTTTCCGCAGAGCGCGCCGGACGGGAATGAGGAGTTCGGCGAGGAGGCCAGCCTGCTGCGGGCGGCCGACCTGATCGGCCAGCTCGGCGATCCCCATTACATCCGCAAGGCCAACGCACTGTACATCGAATTCGAGGAGGCCGGACTGAACCGCCAGCTCGGCTACGATTCGCCGGCCGATCTCGTCGATCTGTATCCGCGCTTCTACTGGGACAGCGTCGCACCGCATGTGCAGAAGGCGATCCGCCACCTCAACATCACCTCCCGCGGACGGCAATGGATCGCCAACCTCTACAGCAACGTGTTTCGCGCCGAGCGCGACATCTCGCTGTCGGGGCCGCAGAGATAGGCGAGGATGCAGCGCAATCTCTCCGCTCGTCGTCCCGGCGAAAGCCGGGACGACATCGAGTATGTTGCGTCATCGAGAGGCATATATTCACGGTCTCTCAGGATGACGGGTTCTGTTGTTCCGCGGCGGTGTAGCTTCCGCGCCGGATTGAGCCCCCGCACGCATGGCTCCAATCCGCTCTTTCGTCTTGTGGCGGCGGCGGAATCGGGCACAACATCCGCCAGATAATGACCGCCTTGCCCGCACCTGCCATAACCCCGCGTCGCTCGCCGCTGCACTGGCTCAACAACCAGCCCTATCTGCTGCTCAGCCTGACGTCGCTGTTCTGGGCCGCCAATATCGTGCTGGCGCGGCATGTCGGCAGCCATGTGCCGCCGGTCACGCTGACCACGATCCGCTGGTTCGGCGTGTTCCTGATCCTGCTGCCGTTCGCCTGGCCGCATCTGAAGGAGGACTGGCCGAAGCTGCGCAGGGCACTGCCGCTGATGCTGCTGTTGTCCGCGGTCGGCTTCGCGTTCAACAACGCGATCTCCTACTGGGCGATGCAATATACCGAGGCGTTGAACGCGCTGCTGATCCAGTCGGCGGGGCCGCTGTTCGTGGCGCTGTGGTCGCTGATCCTGTTCGGCGTCCGGCTGACGCCGGCGCAGCTTGCCGGCATCGCGATCTCGCTGGCCGGCGTGCTGACCATCATCCTGCGCGGCGATTTCTCGGCGCTCGCCAGCATCAGCTTCAACCGCGGTGACATCATGTTCGGCGCCTCGCTGGTGTCGTTCGGGCTGTATTCGGCGCTGATCGCGCGGCGGCCGAAGATCCATCAGCTCTCGCTGATCTCGTTCACCACGTGCTGCGGTGCGCTGATGCTGTTGCCGGTGGCGGCCTGGGAATTCGCCAACGGCGTGACGCTGAAGCTCGACGTTCTGACCTTTGCCACGCTGGGCTACACGCTGATCTTCCCGTCCACGCTCGCCTATCTGTTCTTCAACCGCGGCGTCGCATTGATCGGCCCGAACCGCGCGGCGCCGTTCTTTCATCTGGTGCCGGTGTTCGGCTCGGCGATGGCGATCCTGCTGCTCGGCGAGACGCTCGCACCGTACCATTTGATCGGCTACGCGCTGGTGCTCGCCGGCGTCATCATCGCTTCGCGGCAAGGATCGGCGAAGCGCTAGCTGACGCCGGGGATATGGCTTGAGCGTTTTCGAGCGAAGTGGGCACCGGTTCGCGTGAAGAAAACGCGTCAAAGCTCTAGCCTGCCTTGCGCAAGCCGGCGGATTTGCGTGGCGAATGGGACTTTGCCGCCAGCGTTTCCGTGATGAAGTCGATGAACCGCCTCACCTTGGCCGGCACGTGGTTCCGCGAGGCGTAATAGACGTAGAGCGGAAAATGCTCGTCGGGCCAGTCGGGAAACAGCTCGATCAGCGCGCCGCTCCTCAGGTGATCGTCGAGGCCGAGATCGATCACCTGCGCGATGCCGAAGCCGGCCAGGCAAGCGCCGAGCTTGGTTCCTGAATCGGTCACGGTGAGCCGCCCGTTGACAGCCACCGGCACGACCTCGCCGCCGCGCCAAAACTCCCAATCGAAGGGACGCCCGGTCGCCGCGTCGATGGCCAGGATGCACTGATGGTCGCGGCTCGCCAGCTCCCGCGGATCAAGCGGCCGGCCGTGTCGCTCGAGATAGATCGGCGAGGCCACGGTGAGCACGCGCGCATCGAGGACGCGGCGCGCAATCAGCGCCGAGGGCGCGGGCTCGCCGAAACGCACCGCCAGATCAAAACCGTCGCTGACCAGATCCGCGATCCGGTCGCGGGTCTCGATCCGCAGCTCCATGCCCGGATTCTGCAGCAGGAACCCGCTCAGCTTCGGCGACAGCACCATGCGGGAGAACAGCGGATCGACATTGACCCGCAGCCTGCCGCGGACCGCATCGCGCGATTTCGCGGTCTCCGCCGCCGCCTCGCCGATCCCGGCCAGATGCGCGGCAACCCGCTCGACCAGCGCGCGTCCTTCCCCGGTGAGCTCGACGGCGCGGCTGGTACGGTGAACCAGCCTGGCATCAAGGCGCGCCTCGAGCTTGGCGATCGCCTTGCTGACCCCGGATTGCGTCATGCCGAGCCGTTCGGCAGCCCGGCCAAAACTGCGCGCATCGGCCAGCGCCGCGAGCACCACCAGGCCGCCAACCAGCCGACCGTCAACTTCATCCATGTTGATGCCTCTCAGTCATCCAAGAGATGACCGGCCAGTCGTAGCACTCCGCCACCATATCGGCCACTGTCGGCGCAGATCACCGGTTCGATCCGGTGCGGCCACCACCACATCATCCGCTACGGAGATTTTGCAATGAGCGACATCCAGGCCATCGCATCCGCGATCGATGGATATTTCAACCTGATGTATGACGTCGACGATAGCCGGTTCCGCGACGTCTTCTCCGATGCCTGCATCGTGCACGGCATCCGCGACGGCAAGCACACGGTGCGGTCGGCCGCGGAATTCCGCGACTTCATCCGCAGCCGTCCCTCGCCGGCGTCGATGAAATCGCCGCGCGAGGATGCCATCATTAGCATCGACCAGACCGCGTCCGATCTGGCCATCGCCAAGGTGCGCGTCAGGGCCGGCCAAACCGGCTTCATCGACCATCTCGTGTTTCATCGGATCGACGGCAGGTGGCTCATCACCACCAAGGCCTTTCACGTCGCGCAGGTCTTCCCGGCGGGATCATAACGTCAATTTTTCGGAATATTAGAAATGTGACACTGATTTGCCCGACGTGTCAAGTCGGCTGGTCGACCGCCGGTCGCCACCGGCTCCTTGGCATGGGGTTGTTTTCGATATTTTCGGCAGCCCGCCCCTGCGACGGCCCGGGAGCACCCATGCGGCGAAAGGCTGCTCCCGGCACCTGCCAATTCCGTCATCTGAGGTGCGCGCTCTTGCGCCGTCTCGAAGGATCGACGGCCACCAGCCGGGTCGCACGTGCTTCGAGGCTCGCCCAGCGGCGCAATTGCGCCGTAAGGCTCGCACCTCTGGATGACGGGATGCGCAGTCGTGGAATGCGCCGGGTGGGTTGCGCTTCGCTAGCTAACCCACCCTGCGTAATCCGTTACGCCGCACGTACCTTCTGCAGGAACTCGTCGACCGCGTTGCGCAGCATGCCGGACTGGGTGTCGAGCTCGCGCGCGTTCGACAGTACGTCGCTGGCCGCACTGCCGGTGGCGGCGGCCGCGGTGGTGACGCCGCCGATATGGGCGGAGATCTCGCTCGAGCCGGCCGCGACCTGCTGAATGTTGCGCGCGATTTCGCGCGTCGCATCGCCCTGCTGGTCGATCGCGGTCGAGATCGAGGCAGTGATCTCGCTCATCTGCGCGATGGTCGCGGTGATGCCGCCGATCGAGGTCACCGCCTCGCCGGTGGAGGCCTGCATCGCCGCGACCTGCGCCGAGATCTCCTCGGTCGCCTTCGCGGTCTGGTTGGCCAGCGCCTTCACCTCGGAGGCGACCACCGCGAAGCCGCGGCCGGATTCGCCGGCGCGCGCCGCCTCGATGGTGGCGTTGAGCGCGAGCAGGTTGGTCTGGGCGGCGATCGAGTGGATCAGCTTGACCACCTCGCCGATCTTCTCGGCGCCGGTGGAGAGCGCCTGCACGGTCGCGTTGGTGCGCTCGGCATCGGCCACCGCCTGGCTTGCGACTTCGCTGGAACGCGCCACCTGACGGGAGATTTCCGCAACCGAGCTGGAGAGCTCCTCGGCCGCCGCGGCGACGGTGCCGACATTGTCGGAGGCAGAATCGGAGGCGGCCCCCACGGTCGCGGCCCGCGCGCTGGCGTCGCTGGCGGTCGCGGTCATCGACTGCGCCGTGGTCTGCATGCCGGCGGCGGCGGAGGCCACCGTACGGACGATGCCGTTCACGCTGCGCTCGAAATCGCTCGCAAGGTCCTGCATCGCGCTGCGCCGCTCGGCGGCGGCGCGCGCCTGCGTCTCGGCCTCGGACTGCTCGAGGCCGCGGATGCGGATCGCATTGTCCTTGAAGATCTGCACGGTCGCCGCCATCCCGCCGACCTCATCGCCGCGGCCGACACCCGGGATGTCGCCGTCGAGCTTGCCGTCGGCGATGTCGCGCATGCGTGCACCGAGCAGGTTGAGCGGCCGGGAGATGCTGCGGCCGATCAGCCAGGCGACCGAGCCGGAGATGATGCCGATGCCGAGGATCGCAAGGCCGAGCAGCCACGCGATCGGCCGCATCTTGGCGTCGATATCCTCGAGATAGGCGCCGGTGCCGAGATACATGTCGAAGCCGGGGACCGCGACGGCATAGCCGAGCTTGTGGATCGGCGTCTCCTGACCGGGCTTCACGTAATCATAGAACAGCAGGATCTCGCCCTTGGATTTCACGCCGTCCATCAGTTCCTGCGAGAGCTTGCGGCCATTGGTCACGACGTCCATGCGGTTGGTTCCGACCTGCTTCGGATCGGGCGCCAGCACGGTGATGCCGTTGTAGTCGGTGCCGAACAGATAGCCGGCGCCGTTGTCATAGGTCATGGCGTTGGCGCGCTTGCCGAACTCGGCCAGCGCGGCCTCCTTGGTCATCTTGCCGGCGTCGACTTCCTTCTTCAGGCCCGCCGCCATGTTCTTCGCCATCTCGACGATGGCCTTGGCCTGGTCGATGCGAGCATTGGTCATCTCACGCTGCATCAAGTGACCGGCGAGGATGCCGGCCGTGCACAGACCAAGGAGGGTCACCCCCACCAGAATGCCGAGCTTGGGGGTGATCTTCAGATTTGACAGCTTCACGGGGATCTCCAGAAGAGGCGGGGAACGCGACGCGATTGGCGGATTGATTCCGCTCACCGTAATGTGAGACCCTTTACCTGATGGTTACGGAGGTTCCCCGTAGAAGCCCGGAGAATCGGGCCGCGGACCAACCGGCAATTGTGGAGACAACAGCGCCGCTCGCGTAGAAGTAGGGACAGCGGTGATCCAAGCCGCACTCCGGCAAGCAAGAACATCAAGAAGCAAACCAGCAAGAAGCAAGAACAGAAGACCTCACATCGGGAGCAGACAATGTCGAAATTCAGGGTGGTGACGCCGAAGGGCGCGAGCTTTACGGTCGCCGGCGGCGGCTATGATTATGAGCGCGAGGCGCTCGATCCGATCGGCGCGGAGATCGTCGAGGCGCCGGCCAACGAGGCCGAATTCATCGCCGCGGCGCGCACCGCGGACGCGATCTACGCCAAGGGCATGCCAATCACCAAAGCGGTGATCGATGCGCTCGAGAACTGCAAGGTGATCACGCTCGGCAGCGTCGGCGTCGACTCGGTCGACGTCAAGGCCGCGACCGCCCGCGGCATCCCCGTCACCAACATCCCCGATACCTTCATCGAGGAGGTTGCCGACCACGCCATGATGCTGCTGCTCGCCGGCTTCCGCCGCCTGATCGAGCAGGACAAGATGGTGCGCAGCGGCCGCTGGGCCGAGGGCCGCCCGGCGCTGCTGAAGATTCCGCGACTGATGGGCCAGACGCTCGGCTTCATCTCGTTCGGCCGCGTCGCCCGCGCGGTGGCCAAGCGCGCCGCGCCGTTCGGCCTCAGGATGGTGGCCTATGATCCCTTCATTCAGGAAACGCTGATGTACGACCACGGCGTGATTCCCTCGACGCTGTCGGAGGTGCTGTCGCAGTCCGATTTCGTCTCGATGCACGCCCCGGCGCGGCCCGAAGTGCATCACATGCTGACCGAGAATCATTTTCGTCAGATGAAAAGATCCGCCATCTTCATCAACACCGGCCGCGGCGCCACCGTCGATGAGCAATCGCTGATCAAGGCGCTGCAGGAGGGCTGGATCGCCCACGCCGCGCTCGACGTGCTGGAGAAGGAGCCCCCGTCGCACAACAATCCGATGCTCGGGATGGACAATGTTACCTTGACCGCCCATGTCGCCTCGGCATCGGCACGTTTTGACGAAGCGCGCAAGCGCCGGGTGGGCTACGAATTGTCACTAGTGCTGCAAGGCATGTGGCCGGTAAGCTGCGTCAACCCGTCGGTGCTGCAAGACACCGCGCTGCGCCGCTGGCAACCCGTCAGCATGGATCGCGGTCCGAACAGCTAAGGCGGGAATGCGCTCTTCGCGCGAGGACCCGTCATGCGGGCCCTTCGCGCGGGCGCGCCGCGACCACGAGACCCTTCACCGGCGGCCAACGCCGGGAAGGAACAATGACAACCAAACAATAAGAACGGGAGTGCGAACGACATGAAGTACGAGATCACGCGTCGCGACGCGCTGGCGCTGGGGGCGTCCGCGGCGGCACTGGCGGTCACCGGGGCCTCGGCGCAGGACGCATCGAAAGTGAAGGCTGCCGACGTGGCGGCGCCGTCGCTGCCGATCGAGAAGGGCGCGACCTTGCGCATGTTGCGGCCGGTGCGCTTCGTCCAGGCCGACGAAGACGTGTTCCGCGCCAATGCCAAGCGATTCACCGACAAGACCGGCGTCGAGGTCAAGGTCGACTTCGTCGGCTGGGAAGACATCAATCAGCAAACCGCGGTGACCTCGAACTCCGGCGCCGGTCCCGACATCATCATCGGCTTCGGCGACGCGCCGCACATCTATATCGACAAGCTGATCGAATTGACCGACGTCGCCGATTATCTCGACAAGCGCTATGGCGGATGGCTGACGCTGGCACGCCGCTACGGCATGCGTTCGAAGTCGAACAGCTGGGTCGGCCTGCCGTTCGGCGCCTCGGGCGGTCCGCTGGTCTACCGCAAGTCGCTGGTCAATGCGGCCGGCTTCGACAAGGTGCCGGAGGACCACGCCGGCTTCCTCGAACTCTGCAAGAAGCTGAAGGCGGCCGGCAAGCCGCCGGGCTTCGCGCTCGGCAACGCCGTCGGCGACGGCAACGGCTTCGCCAACTGGCTGTTGTGGTCGCACAACGCCGCGCTGCTCGATGAGGAAGGCAATATCATCATCAACAGCAAGGAGACCATCGCCGCGCTGAAATATTTGAAGGAGCTCTATCCGACCTTCATCGCCGGCACGCCGTCCTGGAATGACGTCTCCAACAACCGCGCCTACTCGTCGCAGGAAATCGGCCTGACCGCCAACGGCGTCTCGCTGTATTTCTCGCTGAAGAACGATCCCGCGACCAAGGCGATCGCCGACGATACCGCGCATCAGTTCCTGATCAAGGGGCTGGCCTCGACCTCTCCGATGTCGGGCCTGACCCTCAACGCGATGGCATTCAAGCACAGCCCGTATCCCAACGCGGCGAAGGCGTTCCTGCAATTCATGCTGGAGAAGGAGCAGTACGAGCCGTGGCTCAACGCCAACTCCGGCTACTGGTCGCAGCCGCTCGCAGCCTACGCCGACGCTGCGGTGTGGTCGGGCGATCCCAAGGTCGCGATCTTCAAGGACACGATGAAGAGCCCCTATTACAACGGCTACAAGGGGCCGATCTCGACCGCGACCGGTGCCGTCAACGCCGATTATGTGCTGGTGCAGATGTGCGCCTCCGTCGCCACCGATGCGGCCACGCCGGAAGCCGCCGCCGCGGAAGCCGAGCAGCGCGCCAAGCGGTACTTCCGACGGCAGGGCCGGTAACGGCGGTCATTGAACTGCGCAACTGAATCAGCCGTCATTGCGAGCGAAGCGAAGCAATCCATAGCGCCAGAGACGCGAAATGGATTGCTTCGTCGCTTCGCTCCTCGCAATGACGAGAAAACGAGCATTCAATGTCCGTAACGACCCTCCCATCGCGCGGCGCAGCGCTCCGGCAACCCGGCTGGCTCGCGCGCCTGTTCGACTACAAACCGTTCCTGATCGTGATGTGCCTTGCGCCCGCGATCGGCCTGCTGCTGGTGTTCCTCACCTATCCGCTCGGCCTCGGCATCTGGCTCGCCTTCACCGACACAACGATCGGCCAGCGCGGCATCTATATCGGGCTCGAGAACTTCCAGTATCTGCTCAAGGATCCCTTATGGTGGAACGCGGTATTCTACTCGATCTTCTATACCGCGGTCGCAACCTTCGGAAAGTTCGCGCTCGGCTTCTGGCTGGCGCTGCTGCTCAACAACCATTTCCCGTTCAAGAGCCTGATCCGCGCCATCGTGCTGCTGCCGTGGATCGTGCCGACAGTGCTCTCCGCGCTGGCATTCTGGTGGATCTACGATCCGCAGTTCTCGATCATCTCCTATCTGCTGGTCGACGTGCTGCACTTGCGCGACAGCAATGTCGATTTCCTCGGCTCGCCCTGGCCGGCGCGGTTCTCGCTGATCGCGGCCAACATCTGGCGCGGCATCCCGTTCGTCGCGATCTCGCTCCTGGCCGGGCTGCAGACGATCTCGCCCTCGCTCTATGAGGCGGCGATGCTCGATGGCGCCACCTCCTGGCAGCGCTTCCGCTACATCACCTTCCCGATGATGATGCCGATTCTCGCGATCGTGATGACGTTCTCGATCATCTTCACCTTTACCGACTTCCAGCTCGTCTACGCCATCACCCGCGGCGGCCCGGTCAACTCGACGCACCTGCTCGCGACGCTGGCGTTCCAGCGCGGCATCGCCGGCGGCGAGCTCGGCGAGGGTGCCGCGATCGCGGTCTCGATGATCCCGTTCCTCGTATTCGCGACGTTGTTCAGCTACTTCGGCCTCGCCCGCCGCAAATGGCAGCAAGGAGAAGCCAATGACTGACGTCGCCGCCCAATCCTCCAACGTCGCCAGCGCGACGCCCGACACGATGGCGTGGGATTCCCGCGCCCGGCGCGTGGTGATGATCTATCTGCCGCTCGCCTGCTTCATGCTGATCCTGCTGTTCCCGTTCTACTGGATGGCGATCACCTCGTTCAAACCGAACGCGGAGCTCTTGAACTACAAGGAGCACAATCCGTTCTGGATCACCTCGCCGACGCTCGCGCATGTCAAGCATCTGTTGTTCGACACGTCGTATCCCCGCTGGCTGAAGACCACCATGCTGGTCGCGATCGGCTCGACCTTCCTGTCGCTGTTCGCCTCCACGCTCGCCGCCTACGCGATCGAGCGGCTGCGCTTCCGCGGCAGCCCCTATGTCGGCCTCGGCATCTACCTCGCCTATCTGGTGCCGCCGTCGATCCTGTTCATTCCGCTGGCGACCGTGATCGTGCAGTTCGGCCTGTTCGATTCACCCTTGGCGCTGATCCTGGTCTATCCGACCTTCCTGGTGCCGTTCTGCACCTGGCTCCTGATCGGCTATTTCAAGTCGATCCCCTACGAGCTCGAGGAATGCGCGCTGGTCGACGGCGCGACGCGGCTGCAGATCCTGTGGCGGATCACGCTGCCGCTCGCGGTACCCGGCCTGATCTCGGCCGGCATCTTCTCCTTCACGCTGTCCTGGAACGAGTTCATCTACGCGCTCGCCTTCATCCAGAGCGGCGCCAACAAGACCGTGCCGGTCGCGATCCTGACCGAACTCATCACCGGCGACGTCTACCAGTGGGGCGCGCTGATGGCAGGCTCCCTGCTCGGCTCGCTGCCGGTCGCGCTGTTCTACTCGCTGTTCGTCGACTATTACGTGTCGTCGCTGACGGGAGCGGTGAAGGAATAGCGGAGCATCGGTCGAAGCGAACTCAGCCTTTCCCGTCATCCTGAGGAGCGCGAAGCGCGTCTCGAAGGATCGACGGCCACCGGCCGGGCCGTGCATCCTTCGAGGCTCGCCCAGCGGCGCAATTGCGCCGCAAGGCTCGCACATCAGGATGACGGGAAAAGAAGTGCGGCCTAGGTCAGTGAGGCTTGGTACTACCGCGGCACGAACGCGACCGGCACGCTGAAAGCCATCGAGCCCTGCGTGACCTCGGATGGAAACGCCGGAAACGGCTGGGCCTGGCGCACCATCGCCAGCGCCCGCGTGTCGAAGGTCGGATTGCCGGAGGAGCCGCCGAGATGGCTCGACAGCACCTGCCCGCCGCGGCCGAGCGTGAACACCAGGCGGACCACGCCGCGCTGGCCGTTGCCCCCGGCCGGATAGGAATGGAAGCGCAGCAAATGCGCGCGAACGCGTGCGTTGTAGGCCGCGATCGCCGACGCGGCTGCGCCGGCGCTGATCGCGGATGCCGCGGGCGCCTGACGCTCGGCGCGGCTCGGCGCGCTGGTGCGAGGTGCCGGCGTCGCCTCGGATGGCGTCTTTGCCTCCCGGCGGACCACCCTCGGCTTGATGGGTTCGGGCTTCTGCTCCGGAACGACCTTCGCGGGTTCGGGCTTCGGCGGCGTGGCCTGCTGCTTCTGCTCGGGCGGCGCCGTCACCTCGGGCTTCTCCTGCAGCGGCGTCGGCGCGATCTCCTCCTGCACCGGCTGCGCGGCGGCAGGCTCCGGCGGCGAGGCGTCAGCCTCCTGCATCGCCGGACCCGGCGGCAGTTCGGTCTCCGAAATCGCCGGCGCCGAGGTAATCGGCGTCAGGTCGACCAGCACTGCGGGCACGGCAACGCCCGGCGGCGGCGCCGAGACCCAGGTGATGCCGAGCGCAATCAGCGCCGCATGCGCCGCCAGGATCGCGGCCGCCGACAGGCCCCACCGCCGCAACCTGATATCGTCGCCTGCGTCATGAAGGGCGTAAGCATTCATGGAAATCAGCTTCGTCCGTCGAGGCCGACCAGCGCGATCTTCAGATAGCCGGCATTGCGCAACAGGTTCATTACCTCCATCAGGTCGCCATAGCTGACTGCCTTGTCGGCGCGCAGGAAGATGCGCTCGTCCTTCTTGCCTTGTGTCGCGCCGTCGAGCGTCGCGGTCAGCGTGTCGCGCGCGATCACGTCCTCGCCGACCGCGACCGAGAGGTCGGGCTTCACCGTGACGAACACCGGCTTGTCCGGCCGCGGCTGCGGCTCCGCGGTCGAGGCCGGCAAATCGACGCCGAGATCGACGGTCGCCAGCGGCGCCGCCACCATGAAGATGATCAGCAGCACCAGCATCACATCGATGAACGGCGTGACATTGATCTCATGCGCCTCGGTCAGCTCGTCGTCGCCGCGACGCCGGCCGCCGAATGCACCGCCAGAACCAAGCTTCGCGCCCATCCCCTACTCCGCGGCGCGCGCCAGCCGGAACAGGCTGCGATCGCCCTCGCGGCTGACCAGCAGCATCACCATGACCGAGGCATCGCCGAGCAGCGCACGGTAGGCCGCGATCGAACGCGTCAAATGATTGTAGATCACGACCGCCGGGATCGCCGCGACGAGGCCGAGCGCGGTCGCAAGCAGCGCCTCCGCAATACCCGGCGCGACCACCGCGAGATTGGTGGTGTGGGCCTCGGAGATCCCGATGAAGGCATTCATGATGCCCCACACTGTACCGAACAGGCCGACGAATGGCGCGGTGGCGCCTATCGTCGCGAGCACGCCGGTGCCGCGCGCGATCTGCCGCGACATCGCCGCCTCGACCCGCTCCAGCCGTAGCGCGATGCGCTCCCTGAAGCCGTCGTCGAACATGCCGCCGGAAAGCGCGGCCTCGCGCGACGCCGACTGCACGATCTGCGCCACGGCATCGTTGCCGTCGCGGCTCGCCTGCTCGACCTCGGCAAGCTGCGTGTCGCGCTCGAGCAGCCCTATCCGCTGCCGCGCAAGCGTCGTCTTGCGGCGGATCTCGACGGTCTTGGCGAGCCAGATCGTCCAGGTCACGAGCGAGGCGAAGGCGAGCCCGATCATCACCGCCTTCACGACGATGTCGGCGCTCTCGAACATGCCCCAGGGCGAGAGATTGCGCGGCAGCAGCGCGGCGTCGGCTGCAGCAAGGCTTGCGCCCGGTAGCATGCCGAACACGGCGCCCGCCAACATCCCGATACGTCGCCCAAGCCTGCGCTGCGACATGGTCGCCTCCCGTCCTTCGTCGGTCTCAGGCCGCTTTCGGTGCAATGCGGTCCGCCAACGTATGGAATCGCGCCAGCTGGTCGCCGCGCAACGCGCGCGTCTCGTCGCGGCCGACGAACACCTTGAACATGATGCCGCCGTCGAGATTGATGAAGGCGATGAAGGCCGACACCTTGCCCATGAAGGGCCGCTCGACGAACGCGATCGCCGCACAGCGCCCATGCCTGAGATGGCCATGCAGGCCCTTCGGCTGCATCAGATTGAAGTAGCCGCGGCCCACTTCGCCCTTCGGAATGGCGCCGGTGAACTCGAAGATCGCGTCATCGGTGTGCACGACCAGCGTTACCTTGCCCCATTCCGCGATGTCCTGCATCGTGGCGGCGAACTCGGCAGTGCCGATCCGCACCATGCTTTCGGGCAGCGCCTCGAGCACCGCGCGCGGCGTCACCTTGCGCTCGCGCGCGACGTCCTCGATGACTGCGCCGGGATTGTCGGCCATATAGGCCTTCAGCCCGGCGAGCTCCGCGTTCCGCACAGCCGCCTCCGTCACGCCGGGCTCTTGGCGCGCTCGGTGATCAGCACCTCGAAACCTTCGAATTTGGGATGGCCGAGATAGAGGCTGCCGCCGGTCTCGTTGCCGGCGCGGGAATGGGCGCGGCGGAACGCATCGGACTTGGTCCAGTCCTCGAACGCCGACTTGCTGGCCCACACCGTGTGGGTCGCATAGAGCGTGTGGTCCTCGGCCTCGGGGCCCTTCACGAGGTGAAACTCGATGAAACCCGGCAGATCGCCGAGATAGGATTCGCGCGTCCTCCAGACCGTCTCGAACGCCTGTTCCTTGCCCTTGATCACCTGAAACCGGTTCATTGCGATGAACATGAAAGCCTTCTCCTGTTTGACGGCGGATACTTCGGACGACGCCTTGGATCCTGCCGGTTGAGCTCGTTGATATCATGAATGCGCCAAGGAATACGCCAAGGCCGCGCTGGGAGCACCAGCGCGGCCGGAGCAACCTGGATGGAAAGATCGGCTCGTCGCTTTACGCTCCACCTAGGTGAATCCTGAGCCCGGCCTTGTAGACGGTGCCCGGACCGGGGCTCGAGAACAGCACGTCGTTCTGCGTGGTGCCGTCAGTCGAAGAGCCCGGGATCGCATAGGGCCGGTAGTACTGGTTCAAGAGGTTGTCGACCGACGCCGTGAATGTGATGTCCTTGGTGGCGTTCCAGGTCAGATAGAGATTGACCAGCTCGTAGCCGGTCGAGGGCAGATAGCCCGCCGGCAAATCGTTATTGGCGCCGAACGAGGACCATTGCGCGGCGATGATCAGCGAGCGGTCGAGCAGGCGGACGCCGGCCGTCGTCGTCACCTTGCGCGGCGTGATGGTGGCGAGCGCGACATTGGTCGCAGTGTTCCGGCCGCGCATCAGATGGCCGGCGACCCCCACGAACCAGTCGCCCGTGTCATACATCGTCTCGACTTCGAAGCCCTCGACGCGGGCATGGGCGATGTTCTGGTACTGGTAGAACTGACTGAAGCGTCCGAACGGCGTCGTGGTCGGCGTCGATGCGACGAGGTCGATATAGCCGTCGACGTCATTGCGGAACACGTTGATCTTGCCGCGGAATGAATCGTTCGCGGTGAAGATGCCGTCATACTTCAGATTGATACCGGCCTCCTTGTTCTTGCCGACCTCGGGCCGCAGCGCCGCATTGGGCAGGAAGCAGAACAGGCCGCTGGTGCCGTCGGGGCAGTTGAACAGCGCCGGCCCGCCGCCGGTGGCGTGGCCGCCCGAGATCAGGGTCTCGGTGATCGACGGCGCGCGATAGCCTTCCACATAGCTCACATAGGGCGTGAAGCCCGCGACCGGCGTGACGCCGACCGTGATCTTCGGCGACAGCCGGTCGCCGCTGGTCGTGGTGTTGATCGAGGTGAGCTCGTAGTGATCGTAGCGGACGGCGCTGACGAGCTCGAGCCAGGTCGAGTAGTTCTGCTTCAACTGGACGAAGCCGCCCGACACCGTGCGCTGGCCGCCGGGCGTCGTGATGTTGGAGTTGCCGCGGGAATCGAAAGTCTCGACATCGTCCCGGAAGGCGTCGAAACCGTAGGTTAGGGCGTTGCGCCAGTTGCCGAAATTGAAGCGCGAGGTGTTGTTGACGTCGAGGCCGACGGTGTCGAGCGAATAGCCGCGCTTGTCGCCGACGCAGCCGGAGATGTTGTTGCCGGGATTGGCCAGCGTGCAGACGCCGCCGCCTGACGTGATGCGGTTGTTGTAGGTCTTGACCTGGTCGTTGTCGGTGCGGTTGCTGTAGACCGAGATGTTCCAGTCGAACAGCATGTCGTCGGGCTTGGAATATCGCCAGCTCAGCGTACCCGTGTAGTTCCTTGCATCGGAAGCGTAGACCGAGGAGCCTGCGATCGCGGCGAGCGGCGCCGCCGTCGTGGTCGGGCCGCGGTTTTGCTGACCGATATTGTACTGGTAGTCCTGGAACACACCGCCGATCTTGAACTCGTGGCCTTCGGCCGGGCGGATCGTCACCTTCATCAGGCCGGCCACGATATCGTTGCCGGTGTTGCCGATCTCGGTGCCCGCGCCGTCCTCGTAGTTGCTCTGGGTGCGGTAGACCGCGCCGCCGAACACGTCGACATTCGGATCGGCGCGCACGCCGCCGAACACCGAACCCATGCCGCGGTCCTTGTTGCTGCCGTATGACCCCGACATGTCGACGCCCCAGCGTTCGCCGGGACGCACCACATCGTCGATGTCCTTGGTGCGGAACGAGACCACGCCCCCGATCGCGCCGGAGCCGTAGATATTCGCGGTCGGGCCGCGCACCACGTCGACGCCGCCGATCAATTCGGGATCGAGGAAGAAGGAGCCGTTGGCGTTATGGCCGGTGCGCTGATAATTCTGCCGCGCGCCGTCGACCACCACGGCGACGCGGCCGAAGTCCTGCAGGCCGCGGATGTTGATGACGGTCGCCGGATCGTCGCCGCGCTCCTGGAACGAGACGCCGGGCACGTTATAGAAGATGTCGGACACTCGGTTCGGCTGCAGGCCCTGAATCTTCTCCAGCGTGACGGAGCTGACCGGCGCCAGCGCGTCGATCGCGCGCTCTTCGGTCTTGGATGCGACCGCCGTGATGGTATCGAGCGACTGCACCGGCACCGCGCCGATCTGTGCGCGCGCATTCATCGCAGGCGACGCCGCTGCCTGCGGTTCGGCGGCGGACTTCGGCTTCCGCTTGGCCTGCTTCGGCCGCTCGGTTGCGGGACGCGCAGCCGAAGGATCCGCGGTTTGTGCCAAACCGCTTGCCGGCACTGCTGCCGAAAATGAAAACACCGACGCACCCAAAATCAAGGCGCGCGAAACCCTAGCCCCGTCAGCCATTCTAGCCCCAGCCCGATCATCGCATTTCTGGTTTGGCTGGCGTGCGCTCCACTGAGCGGCTTGCTGGCTACGTTGCGATGCAAGCCACAAGCCTGCATCGTGTGATGATTGGTTACGAGCCGGCAACAAAACGGTCAAGAATGCGGCGGCGCTGTTTACATCGATTGTAAAGTGCAGCCGTTGGAATGCGCCTTCGCCCGCTTATACAAGCAAGCATCATTTGAAGATTTCGTAGGCGCAGCACCACGAGCATGTCGGCAATTTCCGGGGACAACATCGGCGCGGCGGGAAAACAGGCCGCATCAGCGTCTGACGCGGCCAAAACGCTCATCATGCATGGGAATCGCCTCGACAGCCGCGACCTGTTCTCGGCCGAGCGCGAGATCATCATCGTGCATGGCGAGGAGCATTACCGCTTGCGACTGACCTCGCAGAGCAAGCTGATCCTGACCAAGTGACCGCCCCGATGACAATTTGTCGCACGCTCGCTCTGCTCGCGCTCTCCTGTCTGCTGCCGATCGGCGCAGCGATCGCCGAGGGCATCACCGTGCACGACGCACGCGACCGCGACGTCGTGATCGACGATCCCACGCGAATCGTCTCGATCGGCGGCGCGATCACCGAGATCCTCTATGCGCTCGGCTTCGAGGACCGCATCGCCGGCGTCGATGCCACCAGTCTCTACCCGCCGTCCGCCCTGCGTGAGAAGCCCGACGTCGGCTACATGCGCCAGCTGTCGCCGGAGGGCGTGCTCGGCCTGCATCCGTCGCTGGTGCTTGCGGTGCAGGGCTCCGGGCCGAAGGAGACCATGGACGTGCTGGAGGCGGCCAAGGTGCCGCTGGTGCTGGTGCCGGAGACGTTCTCGGAGGCCGGGCTGGTGGAGAAGATCAAGCTGGTGGGCCACGCCATGGGCGCCGATCCGCGCGCCGCCTGCCTGGCCACGGCGGTGGAAAGCGATCTCACACAACTGCGCGCACTGCGCGCCAAAGTGGCAAAGCCGGTGCGCGTGATGTTCGTGATGTCGCTCTTGAACGGCCGGGCGTTGGCCGCGGGCCACAAGACCGCCGCGGACGAGATCATCCAGCTCGCCGGCGGCGTCAACGCGATCGACGGTTACGACGGCTACAAGCCGGTCAACGACGAGGCCATCGTGGCGGCAAAGCCGGATGTCGTGCTGTCGATCGATCGCGGCAAGGACTCGCTGACGTCGGAGGCCGTGTTCGCGCATCCGGCCTTCGCGCTGACACCGGTCGCGGCCGACAAGGCCTTCATCTCGATGGAGGGGCTTTACCTGCTCGGCTTCGGGCCGCGCACCGCGGCCGCGGCACGCGACCTCGCGGTCAAGCTCTATCCGGCGCTGGCGCCGGAGGCCGCCACCTTCAAGCCGGCGGCGCTGACCGCGAACTGCCGGCAATGAGCGTGCTGGCCGAACGCCCCGCGCGTGCGAAACGACGGCGCGCCGGCATGTCGCTGCGGCCAGCGACGACACTCACTTTGCTCTGCCTGCTTGCGGCGCTCGCAGCAAGCGCGCTGATCGCCCTGACGGTCGGCGCCGCGGGTATCCCAATGGCACGGCTTCCCGCCGCGCTCGGACTATGGGCCGACGGCGCGGCCAACCCGCTGCTGGCGCGCGACCAGCTCGTGGTGTGGTCGATCCGGATCCCGCGGATCGCCGCGGCCGCGATGGTCGGCGGACTCCTTGCCGTATCAGGCACAATCATGCAGGGCCTGTTCCGCAACCCCCTCGCCGACCCGGCGCTGGTCGGCGTCTCCTCCGGCGGCGCGTTTGCGGCGGCCGCGGCGATCGTGTTCACCGACAGCCATCTCGGCGAAAGCCTGCGCTTCCTGCAACATCAATTGCTGCCGATCGCGGCCTTTGGCGGCTCACTGATCACGACCATCGTGCTTTATGGCATTGCCAGCCGCGGCGGCCGGACCTCGATTGCGATCTTCCTGCTCGCCGGGCTTGCAATTGCCGCGATCGCCAATGCCGGGATCGGTCTCCTGGTGTTCGTCGCCGACGACCGCCAGCTCCGCGACATCACCTTCTGGATGCTAGGTTCGCTGAGCGGCGCAACCTGGACCAAGCTCACGGCGCTGGCGCCGGTGCTGGCCGCGGCTCTGATCGCTTGCCTCTGGATCGCGCGCGGGCTCGACGTGCTCGTGCTCGGCGAGGCCGAGGCGTTCCACAGCGGCGTCGATGTCGAACGGCTGAAGCGGATCTCGATCGTGCTGGTGTCGGCGATGACCGGGGTCGCGGTTTCGGTCTGCGGCGTGGTCGGTTTCGTCGGCATCGTGGTGCCGCATCTGCTGCGGCTGGTGATCGGTCCCGCGCATCGCCTGCTGCTGCCGGCCTCCGCGTTGCTCGGCGCTATCCTGCTGGTCGGCGCCGACACCGTGGCGCGCACCGTCGTAGCCCCGGCGGAAATGCCGATCGGCATCCTGACCGCGGCGATCGGTGCGCCGTTCTTCCTCGCCATGCTGCTGCGCCAGCGCTCGCTGGTGTCGCTATGAGCGCGCTGCTGCAGGCGCAGTCGGTATCGATGAAGGTCGGCGGCGCCGCGCTGGTCGATGCGGTCTCGCTGCAGATCGGCGCCGGCGAGATGATCGCGATCGTGGGTCCCAACGGCGCCGGCAAATCGACCCTGCTGCGGATGCTGTCGGGCGATCTCCGTCCGTCGCGCGGAACGATCCGGCTCAGGCAGCGCGACCTCAACGCCTATGGTCCGCGCGAGCTGGCGCAGCACCGTGCGATGCTGTCGCAGCACGTCAACGTCACCTTTCCGTTCACCGTCGAGGAAATCGTCAGCATGGGCGCCGGCGAGAGCCCGCGCGCGGTGACGCGTGCGCTGGTCACTGCCGCGCTGGACGAGGTCGGGCTCGCGCATTTCCGCTTCCGGCAATTGCCGACGCTGTCCGGCGGCGAGCAGCAGCGCGCGCATTTCGCCCGCGTGTTGGTGCAACTTGCCTGCGGCGAGGCGCTGCATGGGCCGGGGCTCTTGCTGCTGGACGAGCCGACCTCGAGCCTCGATTTGCGGCATCAGATCGATCTGGTCGAGACCGCCCGGCGGCGCGCCGCGCGCGGCACCGCCGTGATCGCGATCCTGCACGACCTCAACCTCGCGATGCGGTTTGCGGACCGCATCCTGCTGCTGCATCGCGGCCGGATTGCCGTCGACGGCGACCGTGCCGCCGCGATGCGGGCCGACACGCTGAGGCAGATCTTCGAGATCGACGCCACGATCGACTACACCGGCAGCGGCGTGCCTTTCCTGCTGCCGCAGACGATGCGGCCCGTCTAGACCCTCAACCTCGTCATTGCGAGGAGCGGCAGCGACGAAGCAATCCATGTCTGCGTTTGCTGCGCTAGGGATTGCTTCGCTTCGCTCGCAATGACGTGACAGACAGTCTCACAACCTTCTCGGGACGACATTTGTGGCCAGGAGGCGACGTAACGCCGCAAGGCTTATCCCGTCGCAACATCCACGGTTCACAAAACTGTCAGCCGGCTGTAACAGGCGGCCCGGAGAACACCGCATCGTTTATCCTTTTGGGAGATCAACCATGCGCCTGTCACTGCTCTGTTCCGTCGCCTCGATCCTGCTCGCCACATCCGCGTTCGCGCAGAGCGAGGGCGAATTCCCGGCGACGCTGGCAGGACACGCCGTGATGCCGGCGGAGAGCTTCATCGACGCCCCCGCCGATGCGCCGAACGATTTGAAGACGTCCGGCAAGTACACCACCGGCAAGCGCGTCGATGCCATCGGCACCGTGATGGGCAAATCCTACGAGCGGCCGACCGGCGTGTCGCTGCCATTCAAGGGCCAGCCGCTGCAGGGTCATTCCGGCATCAAGGCGATGCCGGACGGCTCGTTCTGGGTGATCACCGACAACGGCATGGGCGCGCGCTACAACTCGGCGGACTCGATGCTGTACCTGAACCGCTACAAGATGGACTGGGCGAACGGCAAGATCGAGCGTCAGGAGACCGTGTTCCTGCACGATCCCGACAAGAAGGTGCCGTTCCGCATCGTGCATGAGGACACCGCCAAGCGCTACCTCACCGGTGCCGACTTCGATACCGAGGGCTTCCAGATCATCAACGACACCTTCTGGATCGGCGACGAGTTCGGGCCCTACATCCTCAAGGCCGACAAGACCGGCAAGATCCTCGCGGTGTTCGAGACGGTCGCCGACGGCAAGCCGGTGCGCTCGCCGGATCACTGGGCCGTGCAGTCGCCCGGCGCCCCTGGCGCCACCTACACCAACGTCAACCTGCGCCGCTCCAAGGGCTATGAGGGCTTTGCCTCCTCCAAGGACGGCAAGTTCCTCTACGGCCTGCTCGAAGGGCCGCTGTGGGATGCCGACAAGAAGGATTGGGAGAAGGTCGACGGCAAGGAAGCCTCGCGCATCCTCGAATTCGACGTCACGGCGGAGAAGTTCACCGGTCGCTATTGGCAGTATGTGTTCGAGCAGAACGGCAATGCGATCGGCGACTTCAACATGATTGATCCGACCCAGGGCCTCGTGATCGAGCGCGACAATGGCGAAGGCACCGCCGACAAGGCCTGCCCGCAAGGCCAGCGCGGCGAGAACTGTTTCCCTGACCTCGCCAGGTTCAAGCGCGTCTACAAGATCGAGCTGTCCGACGCCAATGTCGGCAAGCCGGTGCGCAAGATCGCCTATATCGACCTGATGAAGATCCGCGACCCGAACAAGAAGGCCCGCAAGCCGCTCAACGACGGCGTCTACACCTTCCCGTTCTTCACCATCGAGAATGTCGACCGGGTCGACGAGACCCACATCATCGTCGGCAACGACAACAATCTGCCGTTCTCCTCGAGCCGCGACCCGAACAAGGCCGATGACGACGAGTTCGTGCTGCTCGAAGTCGGCGACTTCCTGAAGGCGAAGTGAGTGGTTGCGCTTGCCGCTAACAACAGCGTCGTCGCCCGGCTCGCCGCCTCCGCTACAGCTTCGGCGCGCCATGCACTCATGGCCTCGTCGAAGCCTTGGCGTAGACGGGACCGGGCGACCCAGTATTCCAGAGAGGTCTGAGTTCAATCGATAGGCCGCGGCGTACTGGAGGCCCGCTCAAGGCGGGGCATGACAGTGAATATGCGGAAGCAGTCCCGTCATCCTGAGGTGCGAGCGGAGCGAGCCTCGAAGGATGCACGGCCCCGACGATGCCGCGCGGAGCAAGCCGGGCCGTCGCCCTTCGAGACGGTCGCTTTGCGACCTCCTCAGGGTGACCGTGATAGAGCTGCCCCGCCTCACTCAGCGTTAGCTCGCTCCTTCTTCATCCGAATCCCCGAACATAGGATCGCGCTGGACAAGGCGCCAACGGTTGTCTTGCAATTGCCCTTCTACCGAAGCGCTCGATGATGATAGCCTCGGTCGATGCTTGAATCGCTTCGGGGCCAATCATGCGAGAAAAATCCAGCCTGACCTACATCGAGGCGTTGATCGCCGCGGGCTTCGTTGCGTATCTGAGCTGGGACCAGAGCTGGGGGCTTCCGCCAGGACTGGTCGCTTTGATGCTCGGCGTGATCGTCTACTTTGCCTACCTGGCCTTGATGCGACAACTGGTGAGATTTCATCAGAACAGCTATGAGGTCGTGGCGACGATCCTGGCCGTTGCGTGGGGCATGTTGGCTTATCTGGTCACGGGTGCGCTGCAGGCGGGATTCGCCAGTCAGATACCCGCCTCGCTGCAGATGCATCTGTGGCCCTGGATCGCGGCGATCGTGGCTTTCATCGGAGCACTCGCCAGCAAAGTGCGCTTCATGGACGATGTTCGCGAATATGTCGTCGGCCGCCGCGCGCGCTGGGACAATCAGCAATGGCTGGAGGAGGACGCGGGCTTCTAGCCCGCGTTCGCCCGTCAAGCCGTCACTCCTTCTTGGTCCGGTAATCGCCGAATGTCGTGTCGCGCTGGTCGAGCTGCGCCTTCACGCTGCCGCCGTCGCGGCGGAAGCCGGCCATGTAGGCCTTGCTCGCCTCGGTGGTGAAGGCCAGCGCCTGGATTTCGGTGCCGGCGCGCATCGCGGCGCGGGCGCCCATAATCTCCATCGCGCGATGCACGCTGCGCTTGTTGAGCTGCTGCAGCTCGACCGGCACCTTGGCCGCGCGCTCGGCGAAATCCAGCGTCTTCGCCTCCAGCTCGGCGAGCGGAAACGAGCGGGTCGCATAGCCCCACTCGGCGGCCTCGCGGCCGGACATCGCATCGCCGGTCAGCATCAATTCCATGGCGCGGCGCATGCCGACCAGCCAGGGGTGGTACTGCATGTCGGGCGGGCTCATCAGCCGCACCGGCGGATAGCCGATCTGGGCATCGTCGGCGACATAGACCACGTCGCAGGCGGTCGCGAGCTCGGTGCCGCCGGCGAGGCAATAGCCGTGCACCTGCGCGATCACCGGCTTTGCCAGATCCCAGATCGAGAACCAGCCCTCGACGACGTGGCGCGACCACTGGCCGGGGCCGGACGCCGAATGATAGGGCTGGTCGACGCGGTTGTCGGCGGAGAGATCATAGCCTGCCGAGAAGCACGGACCCGCGCCGCGCAGGATCGAGATCGAAATGTCGGGGTCGCGATCGGCCTGCTCCAGCACCTCGAAAATCTCGCCGCGCAGGCGGTTGTTCAGCGCATTGCGCTTCTCGGGCCGGTTCAGCGTGATGCGGCGGACGCGCGGACGCGGATCATCGACGATGATGTGCTGGTAGCTCATGGATCCTCCCGATCTCGGCTTTTTGCCGTTGGCAAAGTGATGCCCGAGATCGGGAGGGATGTCATCGGCTGCCGGTGCAGATCAGCCCGCCGGCACCATCACGACGCCCTTGTCCTTGGGCCAGCGCATCCGCCAGGCGAAATTGATATCACGGACCTCACCGGCCTTGGCCTCGAACGCCCACTCCAGGACCCCGCGTCCATCGCGCAGGTTGGTTGTCGTCGCAGGCGTCGACGACGGTAGCATCTCGACCACGATATCGTCGTTCTCGCTGACCGGGAGCTGATCCTGGATCGCGACCTTGATCGGGAAGTCGTGGCCGTTGCGCACCGTGGTCTTGAAGGCGCGCTCGTCGGTCTTCGACGTCGTCACGATGAGGCCGGCGGAGCCTTCATTGCGCTTCACCACCGTGCGCTCGATCTTGACCTTGTCGTCGGCGCCGAAGCCGAGCCGCACGGTCTCGTCCTTGGCGGCGGTGGCCATCCGGCTGCGGCCGACAAAGATGCCGTCGCGATAGATCGAGACTTGCCCCGGCAGCAGCGGCGCCTCGTCGGCCTGCACGAAGCTCGCCTGCAGGAACGCGGTCGGATCGATCACGGGCACGGCGCGCACCGCGAGATCAGGGGTGATCATCGCCGTGGAGATGCGCAGGCTCTTGGCGCCCTCGTTGGCGGCGACGCTGACGCGGCCGGGAATTTTGAACGTGGCCTGGAAGGCGCCGACGTCAGCTGTGGCCTCTTGTTCCGCAATGACCGCCCCCCCACCAAGGTGGAATTCCTTGAGCGCATCGGCGACCGGAGCGGGCGCCGCAGCCGAGCGCTGTTGCACGCCGTCCTCCCTATTTCGCCACGCAAGCGGCCGCGGCGGCTGCGGGTACTGCACGATCAGCGAATGGAGTTCGGGTGCATTGCCGCCACGAGCGACACGCACGGTGGAGACGGCGAGCGCCACGTTCGACCAGTCCTCGCCGGTCGACTGGGTGATCTCGGCGCGGCGCACCAGTTCGATCGCCGGCTTGCGATCCTTGGCGCCGGTATCGAGACGGGCGTCGTAGATCGGCATCCAGCGCGCGTTGCGCACCGCATAGGTCACCCGCAATGTCGCGCGGGTCGCGGCAGCGGAGGCCAGCTCGATCCGCACCTCGAGCTTACTCGGCGGCTTGGCGGCGCGGTCGGCTTCAAGGCGCGCGATCTCGCGATCGATGTCGCGCTGCTTGCGCGCGGCGTCGCGGATCGCGGTGTCGGCGGTTGCGACTTCGTCCCCGACTGCCGAGAACGCGGCGCGCCACTCGCTGACCGGACGCGCCTCGCCCTTCTCGCCGATCCCGACCGGCGAGGCCTCGGCGAAGTGTTCGGCGAATTTGCGCCGCGCCTCGGCCGACGTGATGATCCCCTGCAGATCCTCGCGCTGATCCCGCAGCGCCTCGATCCGCTTGTCGATCTCGGGCAGGTTCGCCGGCTCCACCGGGCGCGGCGGCCGCGCGTCGATGGCCCCGATCGTCAGCCTGCCGCCTGTCTCACCCTCCACGCGGAGCGAGGACGGATCGAGGCCCATCGGGAAATCCTTCGCGACCAGCGTGTTGTCGCCGGCGGGCAGATCGAGCGTGATGACGCGGGTGACGCTCGCGCCATCGGGATAGACGGTCACGGCGTCGACCTGCGACGCTGCGTCGAGATTGGCCGCATGCAGCGGCCCGGCAACCAGCGCTCCCGCCAGCACCAGGCTGGTGGTCACAAGACAATTCGCAATCTTTCGCATCACATCCCTCCGGGAAACATCGCATCGCGCGAGACCAACGGTGCGCTGGGCTCAGAGCGCGCCGTTTCTCGTGGTGAGACGCAGCGAGGAAAGGACTGGTTCGATTGAGGTTTCCCTGCGGCACGATGATGGCGTGCTCGCGGCCGCCGGATGGCGCGGCGGCGGCTTTGACCCGCTAGCGGTCCGCCCTGCGCCGGATGAACAGGTAATTCGGCACGAAGCCGGCAATGGTGATGGCGATCATGATCCACCAGCCGCGCTGAAACGCCGCGATCCGCTCAGTCATCGAGGCCGGCGTTGCCAGGATCGCGATAAAGATCGCGACGCCGATCGCAAGCGCGGCCTGCCGGATCATGTTGATGACACCGGAGCCGGTGGCGAACGACGACGGCGGCAGCGAACCGGCGCCGACGCCCATCAGGGTCGGAAAGGTCAGCCCGACGCCGATGCCAGTGAACATCATTCCGACTACAAAGGCAGGCATGTCGGGGTCAACCCCAAGCAACGTTGCCCAGATCGCAAGACCGCCCGCGAACGACGCGATCCCGGCGGACACGACGGCCGCGGCGCCAAATCGCGCGATCAGGCGGCGGGCAAACAACAGCGAGGTGAACGGGACAAGCAGCGGACCCGGCGCGATCGCAAGGCCGGTCTTCAGCGCCGACCAGCCCCACACCGTTTGCTCCCACAACGCCACCGACAGCAGCATCGCGCCGAAGGCCGCCGAGTATGGCGCCATCACAAACGTCGCCCCGGTGAACGGCCGCACCTTGAACAACGTAGGATCGACGAAGGGATTCTTCGAGTTGAGGCAGTGCCACGTAAAGGCAGCGAGCGAGACGGCTGCGATGGCAAAGCCAAGCTCGACGCCGCGCGAACCCCATCCCCAGTCATTGGCCTTCACGATCGCAAGGGTGAGCGCACCGATGCCGCAGGTGACCAGTAGCGCCGCCCATGAACTCGGACGCGGCACGTCATGGCCGGGCACTTCCGGCAGTTTCAGCCATCCGATGATCAGTGCGACGATGCCGATCGGGACATTGACGATGAAGATCCAGCGCCAGTCGAAGGTGACGAGCACGCCGCCCGCCAGTGGCCCGAGCGCGGCGGCAAGGCCGCCGATCGCCGTCCAGGTCCGCACCGCGCCGGGACGCTGCTCGGGCGGGAACGACGCCAGCAGCAGGCCGATCGAGGTCGGGGTCATCAATGCCGCACCGGCGGCCTGCGCGATGCGGGCGACGACCAGCAATTCGACGTTGGGCGCGAGCGCACAGGCCGCCGACGCGGCCGTGAACAGCGCAACGCCGAGCAGGAAGCTCAGATTGCGGCTGTGGCGTTCGGCGAGCCGGCCGAAAAACACCAGCAGCGCCGCATAGACGATCGCGTAGCCATTGAGGATCCAGGACAAATCCTCGAGCGAGGCGCCGCGGAATTCCTGCGCGATGTTCGGCAACCCGACATTGACGATGAACAGGTCGAGGTTTGCGAGGCAGATGCCCACCGATACGATCGCGAGCACCTGGCGCGGCGTCGCTACGCGGGACCGCGGCCGCGCGTCAGTTCCGATAGCCAGCCCGATCGTCTCCGCCTCGATCTCCGACATCACAGCCTCCAAATATGTGCATATGCATCTCTTGCCATTAGGTGCATATGCATGTATCTGTCAAGCCTAGTTTGGAGGCAGCGATGGTGAAAACGGAATCCAGCCGGTGCAATCTCACGGCGTTGCGCAAGGCGACGCGGCGCGTGTCGCAGCTCTACGATCAGGTCCTGGCGAGATCCGGCCTGCGCGGCACGCAACGCGCCATTCTGGTCCACATCAGACGTTCGGGCGCGCCGACGATTGGCGAGCTGGCCGCTGCGCTGGTGCTCGACCGCACCGCGCTCAACCACAACCTCAAGCCGCTGGAGCGCGACGGCCTTTTGACCATCACCGTCGACAAGAATGACCGGCGTAGCCGCTTGGTTCGGCTGACCAATCGCGGCGAAGACCGGCTTGACGAGTCGCAGGCCGCTTGGCGTGAGGCGCAGGAACGCTTCGAGACCGCCTTTGGCACGAAACAGGCGGCCGATCTGAGGCAGACGCTCGAACTGATTTCCACGCTCGAGTTCGGCGAACGCGCGGCGGATTTGCCGGCAACATAACCGGCTTCAAACGGACGTGGCCCGGCGTTACCGCCGGGCCACTCGTTCTGACACGATCAGGATCGATCGCGCTTAGCTGTAGATCTCGAACAGGCCTGCGCCGCCCTGACCACCGCCGATGCACATGGTCACGACGCCCCACTTGGCCTTCCGGCGACGGCCTTCCTGCAGCAGGTGGCCGGTGAGCCGAGCGCCGGTCATGCCGAAGGGATGGCCGATCGCGATCGAGCCGCCGTTGACGTTGTACTTCTCGGGATCGATGCCGAGCTGGTCGCGCGAATAGAGGCACTGGCTGGCGAAGGCCTCGTTGAGCTCCCAGAGATCGATGTCGTCGATCTTGAGGCCGTGGCGCTTGAGCAGCTTCGGCACGGCGAACACCGGACCGATGCCCATCTCGTCGGGCTCGCAGCCGGCCGAGGCCCAGGCGACGAAGCGCCCCATCGGGTTGAGGCCGCGCTTCTCGGCATCCTTGGCTTCCATCAGCACCACCGCGGCGGCGCCGTCGGACAGCTGGCTGGCATTGCCGGCGGTGACATACTTGCCGGGGCCCTTGACCGGTTCGAGCTTGGCAAGGCCTTCCAGCGTGGTCTCGGGACGGTTGCACTCGTCGCGATCGACCACATAGTCGACGATCGACTCGGCCTTGGTCGCCTTGTCGACCACCTTCATCTTGGTCTTCATCGGGACGATTTCGTCCTTGAACTTGTTGGCCTGCTGCGCGGCCGCCATGCGGCGCTGCGACTCCAGCGAATACTCGTCCTGGTATTCACGGCTGACCTTGTAGCGCTCGGCGACGATGTCGGCGGTGTCGATCATCGCCATGAAGATGTCGGGCGCGGTCTTGAGCAGGTCGGGATCGATCGATTCCTTCGGCGAGCCGCCGCCGGGAATCGAGATGCTCTCGACGCCGCCGGCGACGATGCAATCGGAGCCGTCGGAACGGATCGAGTTCGCAGCCATCGCGATGGTCTGCAGGCCCGACGAACAGAAGCGGTTCACCGAGACACCGGCGGTCGACTTCGGCAGGCCGGCGAGCAGCGCCGCCTGGCGGCCGATATTCGGCGCGCCATGCGCGCAATTGCCGAGATAGCAATCCTCGACATAGTCCTTGTCGACGCCGGCGCGCTCGACCGCGTGCTTGATGGCATGCCCGGCCAGCGACATCGGCGGGGTGATGTTGAATCCGCCACGGCCGGACTTCGCCAGGCCGGTGCGCGCATAGGAAACGATTACGGCTTCACGCATTGTTTTCTCCCTCTGAGATCGCCGGATAGTGGCGCGTCTTGACGCCTTCGTACACATATTTTGGGCGCTGCAACAGGAATACCAGACGCCCCGGAACGGCAAATGCCGCCTCCGGGGCCGGAGACGGCGTCATGTTCCGCAGATCGGAATTTGGGTGTGCTTGAACGAGATCCGGTGGTGACCAAGAGTTCGCTTTACCCCCTCTCCCGCTTGCGGGGGAGGGCTGGGGTGGGGGTATTTCCGCAATCAAGAGTCTTCGTGAGGAGAGAGCCCCCACCCGGATCGCATCTATCGGTGCGATCCGACCTCCCCCGCAAGCGGGAGAGGTGAAGCGAGTGTGCGGACAAACCGCCGATCGCAAAAACTAGAACGTCAGCGCCTTGGCCTGCTTCACCTGCGGCAGCTCCTGCACCTTGGCGAGCAGGTCCGCCGGCACCGCACCGTCGACCTCGACCAGCGCGATGGCGTCGCCGCCCTGCTTGACGCGGCCGAGATGGAAGGTCGCGATGTTGATCTTGGCATCGCCGAGCAGGCTCGCGAACGCGCCGATGAAGCCCGGCTTGTCCTCGTTGGTGACGTAGATCATCGACTTGCCGAACTCGGCGTCGACGCGGATGCCCTTGATGTCGACAAGGCGCGGTTTGCCGTCGGCATAGACGGTGCCGGACACCGAACGCTCCTGGCGCTCGGTGGTGACGGTGACCGTGATCAGGCTTTCATAGTCGCTCTGCGCGGCGCGGACGACCTCGTCCACCACCATGCCGCGCTCCTTGGCGACGACAGGCGCCGAAACCACGTTGACCTCGCCCAGCATCGGCCGCAGCAGGCCGGATAGCACCGCCGAGGTGATCGCCTTGATCTTCATCTCGGCGACGTGGCCTTCATAGGTGATCGTGGTCTTGAGGATGCCGCTCTCGGTGAGCTGGCCGGCGAACGAGCCGAGCTTCTCGGCGAGCTCGATGAACGGCTTCAGCTTCGGCGCCTCTTCCGCCGTGATCGATGGGAAGTTGACCGCGTTCGAGATCGCGCCCGACAGCAGATAGTCCGACATCTGCTCGGCAACCTGCAACGCGACGTTCTCCTGCGCCTCGGTGGTGGAGGCGCCGAGATGCGGGGTGCAGATCACGTTGGGATGGCCGAACAGCACGTTCGACGTCGCCGGCTCCTCGACGAACACGTCGAAGGCGGCGCCCGCGACATGCTTGGAATTCAGCGCATCGACCAGCGCCTGCTCATCGACCAGGCCGCCGCGCGCGCAGTTGATGATGCGCACGCCCTTCTTCATCTTGGCGATCGCGGCCGCGTCGATGACGTTGCGGGTCTTCTCGGTCAGCGGCGTGTGCAGCGTGATGAAATCGGCGCGCTTCAAGAGATCGTCGAGCTCGACCTTCTCGACGCCGATGTCCTTGGCGCGCTCCGGCGACAGGAACGGATCGAACGCGATCACCTTCATGCGCAGGCCGAGCGCGCGATCGGCGACGATCGAGCCGATATTGCCGCAGCCGATCACCCCGAGCGTCTTGGCGGTGATCTCGACGCCCATGAAGCGGTTCTTCTCCCACTTGCCGGCCTGGGTCGAAGCGTCGGCCTGCGGGATCTCGCGTGCCAGCGCCAGCATCAAGGTGATGGCATGCTCGGCGGTCGTGATCGAATTGCCGAACGGCGTGTTCATCACGATGATGCCCTTGGCGGTGGCGGCCGGAATCTCGACATTGTCGACGCCGATGCCGGCGCGGCCGATCACCTTCAGCTTCGTCGCCTTCTCGATGATCTTGGCGGTCGCCTTGGTGGCCGAGCGAATCGCAAGGCCATCATAGTTGCCGATGATCTCGGCGAGCTTGTCCTTGTCCTTGCCGAGGTTGGGCTGGAAGTCGACCTCGATGCCGCGATCCTTGAAGATCTGCACGGCGGCGGGAGACAGCGCGTCGGAAATCAGAACCTTGGGTTTTGTCATGTGACTGTTCCTCTGCCCTGCAGCGGGCGGGTCTCTTGGACCAATGTGGTGACGTCTCTGATCACTTCTCCCTTTCCCCGTTCTTGCGGGGAGAGGATTGGGGTGAGGGCAGCCACGGGCGAGGAATAAGCCGAGAAGGCCCCTCACCCGGATCGCTGCGCAATCCGACCTCTCCCCGTAAGAACGGGGAGAGGTGACAGGAGAAAGCTTAGGCCGCCTTGGGCAGCGCTGCCTTGGTTTCGGCGAAGGCCCAATCGATCCACTGCGTCAGCAACTCGACGTCCTTAGCTTCGACGGTGGCGCCGCACCAGATCCGCAGGCCGGCCGGCGCATCGCGGTAGTACGCGAAGTCGAAGCCGGCGTTCTCCTTCTCGACCAGCGCGACAAGCTTCTTGCAGAAGTCGGCCTGGGCGTCTGATGGAAGCGAGGTGATCGCGGGATCGGTGAACTTCAGGCACACCGAGGTGTTGGAGCGGATCGCGGGATCCCTGGCCAGGAAGTCGATCCAGGGCGTCCGCGCCTTCCAGTCGGCGAGCGCCTTGGTGTTGGCATCGGCGCGCGCGATCAGCGCCTTCAGGCCGCCGATCGACTTCGCCCAGTTCAGCGCGTCGAGATAATCCT
Source organism: Bradyrhizobium sp. USDA 4011 (assembly GCF_054063415.1). Lineage (NCBI taxonomy): Bacteria > Pseudomonadati > Pseudomonadota > Alphaproteobacteria > Hyphomicrobiales > Nitrobacteraceae > Bradyrhizobium > Bradyrhizobium sp. USDA 4011. Next base: position 5,662,367 of record NZ_JBSSGG010000001.1, on the reverse strand, counting down.
CGACGCAGAGCATCGACGGCGTGTTGATGGTCTCGCCTTCGAAGATGCCCTGATTGAGCTTGCCGCCCTTGGTGAGGCGGAAGATCTTCGGCAGCGGCCAGGCCGGCTTGTAGGTCTCGAGCCGTTCCACCGCACGCGGCGACAGGATCAGCATGCCGTGTGCCGCCTCGCCGCCGAGCGCCTTCTGCCAGGAGAAGGTGACGACGTCGAGCTTGGCGAAATCGAGCGGCTGCGCGAAGGCGGCCGAGGTCGCGTCGCAAATCGTGAGGCCTTCACGGGTTGCGCTGATCCAGTCGGCGTTCGGCACGCGCACGCCGGAGGTGGTGCCGTTCCAGGTGAAGACGACGTCGGACGCGGGATCGACCTTGGCGAGATCGGGGATTTCACCGTAAGCCGCGTTCAGCTTGGTGATGTCCTTCAGCTTCAATTCCTTGACGATGTCGCTGACCCAGCCCTCGCCGAAGGATTCCCAGGCGAGCGTGGTGACGGGCCGCGCGCCGAGCAGCGACCACAGCGCCATCTCGACCGCGCCGGTGTCCGACGCCGGCACGATGCCGATCTTGTAGTCCGCAGGCACCTCAAGCACTTCGCGCGTCAGTTCGATCGCGAGCTTGAGCTTGGCCTTGCCGACCCTCGCACGATGCGAGCGGCCGAGGGCGGCGTCCTTGAGATTGTTGGGGTTCCAGCCGGGGCGCTTGGCGCAGGGGCCGGAGGAGAAATGCGGCACATTGGGCCGCGAAGCGGGCTTCGCTGCAGTCATCATCTACCCTTCCAGATAGCTGCCTCTCGGTGGGGAGAGGTTTCCCGCCGTCGGCAATAGTGGAAGGGCACCAAAACGTCAAGGAAGTTCCGACTTTTCCGGGATAGTCGGGAGATCACGGCTGATTGATGGAGCGTCCTCGACCTGCTGCATCGACTCCTGATCGAGCAAATCTGCCGCGAGAGTCATGATCTTAACTGCCCTGCGCCGGCTCGATATTCTCAAAATGCTGTTATCGCCGGCCTGCACGATGTACTCGTTGCCGACCCGCACGATCGAATAATTCGACATCCAAATCCCCAGTTGCCCGCCGCCCCGTGGGTGACGCCCGGCATACCGGACTCGTTCCGACCGGTAAATTCACGGAGACCGGCTTAGTTTATTGGCTGTTAACCGGATCGCGCAGCAGCGGCTACCGCAGGCATTGCCGTGTGTGCGGCACAACTCGCGCAGGTCAGAAGCGGAGCGTCATGCCGACATGGCTGCGCGCGAATCCGAGCCGCTCATAGAAGCGCTGCGCATCGACGCGCGTGTGATGCGTCAGCAACTCTACGAGCATGCAGCCTTGCGCACGCGCTTCCGCGACCGCCCACTGCACGAGCTGCTCACCGATGCCGCGGCTGCGGCAGTGTGTTGCGACGCGGACGTCCTCGAGCAGGCCGCGCGAAGAGCCCTGCGAGCTGATACCCGGAAGCACCGCAAGCTGCAGGCAGCCGACGACGGCGCCGTCCCCGTCGACGGCGACGACAAGCTGCAGGTTGGGATCGCGCTCGACCCGCGCGAAGCCGTCGTAATAGCTCTGTGGCAGCGGATCCTCGATCCGCTCGCGCGCACTGCCGAGCGGATCGTCCGCCAGCATGCCGACGATGGCGGCGACATCCTCGCGGCGAGCGCGGCGGATCGTGATCGATGAAGCTTCACGCATGGCGAGGTTTACCCGAGATCAGCCGACCGGCGGCAGAGCGAGCACATGCTCCGCGTCGGCGATCCAGCGGCGGGTCATGGGATAGCGCGCGAGCGCGAGGCCGCCATCCTCCGCCATGCGCGTATAAGCGAGCAGCGAGACGTCGGCGAGCGAGAACGCATCGCCGACCAGGAATTGCGCGCCGGCAAGATGCCGCTCCAGATGATCGAGCGCCAGATAGCCGCGCTTGATGAGGTTCGGATCGATCTCCGACACCGCCTTGCCGAGATACACGGCCTGAAAGCGGCAGACGGCGACATAGGGCTCGTGGCTGTTCTGCTCCCAGAACATCCAGGCATCCATCTGCGCCGCGCGATAGGGATCGCCGGGGATCAAATCGCTGCCGCGCGCGAGGTAGCGGATGATGGCGTTGGATTGCGCGAGCGTGCGGCCGTCATCCAGCTCGACCGTCGGCACCTGACCCCAACCGTTCAGCTTGAGGAATTCCGCTGTCCGGCTGCCGCCCTTCATGGTGTCGATCTCGACCCATGTGTACGGCAGCGCCAGTTTGTCGCACACCCATTTCACCTTCAGGCAATTGCCCGAATTGGCGTCGCCGTAGATTTTCATCTGAGGTCGCTCCGCTTGCGGAGCAACATCCGATCAGCCGCAGTTTGCGGTGTCAAGCGACGCAGCGCGCATCAGAACTTGTAGCCGATGGCGGCACGTACGCTGTTCTGCGTGACCGACGTGTTCTTGACCGGGCTGAACTTGACGTATTCCCACTCGCCGCGCACGAAAACACAATTCCACAGCATGTATTCCAGGCCGAGACCAGCGGTCCAGCCGGCAACGTAGGCGTCCGTCTTCGCATCTGTCGCGGTTTGCGAAAACTGCGGCAGTGCAAAGGTGGTCGAACTTCCGTCAGCAAAGTTGATCGTTCGGTTCACGGAGCTTGTGACCGTGCGCGAAACATCCATTCGGCCGACCGCGAGGCCGCCAAAGACGTAAGGCAGAAAGTCACCGGTTGCCCAACCTGCGCGGCCGCGGAATGTCATCTCGTCCTTGAGCTTCAGCGAAGCGCTTCCATTCAACGTCACGCCGTCGGCGGCAGACGCGCCGGCTGGGAGGACCAAGGTTGGTTGAGCGACTTGGATCGGACCCAGACTTCCGGAGGTCGTCGTCGTCAGGCCGGACCAATAGGTATAGTTTGCTTCGACACCCACCACGACGTCGTCAAATTGATAGTTGCGTCCGACAAACGCTCCGAAACCCGAGCTTTGCGCATTGACCCGACCCAGCAGATTGAACTGGGACGTCGGCCCCTGCAGCGTGGTGTTGCGGAAGATGGAATTGGTCAGGGAAGCAACGCTGCCCCCGAAGTCGGTGTTGATCCATGTTTGGCCGACCTGACCGCCGGCATACCAGCCGTCCCAGTTTCTGGTTGGCGCGCTGGAAGCGGGAAGACTGCCGCGCAGGAAATCGGGCATGTCGGCCGCCTGTGCGCCGGTCACCGCCCCGAACATCATCGCCGCCAGCAAGAACCTACGCATTGCAACGCTCCATCCCACTCACCGAATGCGCGTTGATCATCGCCTGTTAACCTTAACCAATCGTTGTCGCCGACGGCTTTCGAGCACGCAAGTTGCAGAAAGCGCGCGACGTGACACGGCAAAGCAAAACGGCGCGGGATGATCCCGCGCCGTTTCAATCGTTAGCCGTGAAGGCTCGAAATTAACCCTCAAATTAGCCCTTGCGGATCAGCGGGGGCGGCGGCGGCGGGGGCAGCACGTCGCAGCAGGGCAAGGCGAAGCGGACGCCGAGCTTCACATCCTGCGAGGTCATGTCGCGGTACTGGAAGGTCGAGGGACCGGTCGGCGTGCCGTCGAAGAAGTGACCCTGGCCGTGGCCGGCGGTGCCCATGTCGAGGTAGCGATAGGCCAGTTCAACCGTGAAGTTGTTGGTGACCTTGTAGGCGACACCGGCATGCAGCGCCCAGGCGAAGTTGGTCTTGGTGGCCCCGTCGGCGACGAAGGAGCTGGTCAGGCCGGACCCACTCGGGAACGTGGCGACGTCGGAGAAGGCCGAGGTCTTGATCGTCGCGGCACCGACACCGGCGCCGATGAACGGGGTCAAGCAACCCCAGGTGCCGAGATCGGCGTAGACGTTCACGAGGCCGACCCAGCTCTGGACCCCGCCATGATAGGTGTCGCCCAGCGAGCTCGGCCCGGGGAACGTGAAGAAGTCGGTGCCGTTGAAGCTCACCTTCGAGCGATATTCACCGGTGATATCGGCGCGGAACCAGCTGTTGAACTGATAGCCGACGCCGACGCCGAACAGCATGCCGCTGTCGAAGCCGGTGCCGAACTGACTGAACGCGGTGCCGGGCGGCAGCGTGTCGTAGCCATTGGCATGCAGCTTGGCCTGGGTGTTGGTCATGCCGATGTCGCCGCGCAGATACCAGCCGCCGAAATCCTGGACCGGCGGAGGAGCATACGCCATCGGGGGCGGCGGCATGATCGGCATGTCGGCAGCGAACGCCACCGAGGACAGCAGGGATGCCGCGCCTGCGGCAATCAGGGTCGTTACGCTACGCATTGGCTTCGTCCTTTTGGGCCAGTGAGGCGACACGAAAGCCCCACGTCTGAAACTCACGGGCCGGACGATGCCAGCAAATGTTTAAGCGGCACTTAACCCTAATTTTTAAGGTTGATTTTCTCTCACCTTTTGCTGCGGCTGGTGCTTATGGGTCCATAAACGCGTGCGTGCGGCGGCGAAAGATGGCGATCTCGCCACAGGTGCTAATGAAGCGTTGATGCAGGCGCAGGGTTTGCCGCGCACGCAGGCCCTGAGTGTTAGCGAGTGCTTAATGCGGAGCGGCGCCCTCGCCGCGGACGTTCAGCGAACGGCCTTCGGCATCTTCGGCAGGAACACCGCGAGCAGGCCGATCGCCGGCAGGAATGCGCACAGCTGATAGACGAAGGCGATCGAGGTGTGGTCCGCGAGCTTGCCAAGCACCGCGGCGCCGAGACCGCCAATTCCGAAGGCGACGCCGAAGATCATGCCGAAGCGAAACTGCACCGTGCCGTACGACGCGGCGGTAGGGCAAACCAGTTGCATTAGCTAATGGCAGCGATGCGCTGTGGAGTTCTCATCGACGACCCGTCATCCTGAGGAGCGGCCGGTTGGCCGCGTCTCGAAGGATGAATCGGGCACCGGCCGGGCCATGCATCCTTCGAGACGCGCGCAAGGGCGCGTTCCTCCAGCGACAAAGGCGAAGCCTTTGCGCGGGGATGACGGGACCGGCAGATGCGAGATTGGAATCAGCAGCCCTAAGCCGCCGCGGCGTGGCCGAGCGCGCTGACGATGTTGTCGACGACCTCTTCCACCAGGATGCGATCGTCACCCTCGCCCATCACGCGGATCACCGGCTCGGTGCCGGAGGGACGGATCAACAGGCGGCCATGGCCGTTGAGGCGATTCTCGCCGTCGGTGATCGCGGACTTGACCTCGGCGTCGTCGAGCGGCTTGCCGCTGCGATAGCGCACGTTCTTCAGGATTTGCGGCAATGGGTCAAAGCGCCGGCAGATCTCCGACACAGGACGGCGCAACTTCTGCACCACGGCCAGCACCTGCAGCGCAGCGACGAAGCCGTCGCCGGTGGTCGAATAGTCCGACATGATGATATGGCCGGACGGCTCGCCGCCGAGATTGTAGCCGCCGCTTAGCATCTGCTCGAGCACGTAGCGGTCGCCGACCGGCGTGCGCACCATCGAAATCCCTTGGCCCTGCAGGAAGCGCTCCAGTCCGAGATTGGACATCACGGTCGTGACGATGCCGGGCTTGGCGAGGCGCCCCTCTTCCTTCCAGCTCTGCGCGATCACCGCGAGCAGCTGGTCGCCGTCGACGATGTGGCCGCGCTCGTCGACCAGGATGACGCGATCGGCGTCGCCATCGAGCGCGATGCCGATGTCGGCGCGCATCTCGCGCACCTTCCGCGACAGCGCTTCCGGCGAGGTCGAGCCGCATTCCTTGTTGATGTTGAAGCCGTCGGGTTCGACCCCGATCGGCACCACATCGGCGCCGAGTTCCCACAGCGCTTCCGGCACCACCTTGTAGGCGGCGCCGTTGGCGCAATCGACCACGACGCGCAGGCCATCGAGCGAGAGGTCGCGCGGCAGGGTGCGCTTGGCGAATTCGATGTAGCGGTCGTGGACGCCGTCGATGCGGCGGGCGCGGCCGAGGCTCGCGCTCTGCGCCAGGCGGCGGTCGAGCGATTCGTCGAGCAGCTGCTCAATCTGCTTCTCGACGTCGTCGGAGAGCTTGAAGCCCTGCGGGCCGAACAGCTTGATGCCGTTGTCCTCGAAGAGATTGTGCGACGCCGAGATCATGACGCCGAGATCGGCGCGCATCGACTTGGTCAGCATCGCGATCGCCGGCGTCGGCATCGGGCCGACCAGCAGCACGTCCATGCCGACCGAGGTGAAGCCTGCGACCATGGCGTATTCGATCATGTAGCCGGACAGCCGCGTGTCCTTGCCGATCACGACACGATGGCGATGGTCGCCACGCTGAAACACCAACCCTGCGGCCTGCCCCACCTTGAGCGCGAGCTCCGGCGTGATCAGCCCATTGGCGCGGCCCCGAATTCCATCGGTCCCGAAATATTTACGGCTCATGATACCCCCAACACGGACCTCTCGAACCACCCGGCGAGAGAGTCCCGAACGCCTACCAGTGTAGCGTGCATCGGCCTTATAGACTGCCAGGCGCTAAAATGACTTCAAAAAATATGATGAATCATTACCACGGCCGAACCGCGTTTTTCGGCATTAAGGTGCTGAAAAATATAACATTATGGCCCTTCAGGCAATCCCCGGCAACGGGCGCCGTCCCCTACGTCTTGCCGCCTCGCTTGACGTGCTGGTCGCCCTTGCTGGGGGCCGGCTGGGTGACATTGACGGGGTCGGAACCGGGAAACGTCTCCTCCAGGCCCTCTTCCAGGGCCTCGTCGAGCCGGCGCTTTTCGGCATTCTCGTCTGGCTTCGGCTTGGAGCCTGATTGCGTCATCGTGCTCTCCCATCCGTCTTCAGATTTGGCGGGCCATCTAACCATGCTAGATGACTGCAAGACCGAACATCCGCAAGACATCTGCATCGAACTTGCGACCGAGAAGAAGGGCCGGGAACGTCCATGAAGCACATTACCTGCATCGAAGATCTGCGCCAGCTGCACAAGCGCCGGGTGCCGAAGGCGTTTTTCGATTATGCGGACCGCGGCTCCTACACCGAGGACACGCTGCGCGCCAACTCCGAGGACCTGCAGCAGATCAAATTCCGCCAGCGCATCCTGGTCGATGTGTCCAAGCGCAGCCTGGCGACCACGATCCTCGGCGAGCCCTCGGCGATGCCGCTGATCCTGGCGCCGGTCGGCCTGCTCGGCATGCAGCATGGCGACGGCGAGATCTACGCCTGCCGCGCGGCGCAAGCGGCCGGCATCCCGTTCACCCAGAGCACGATGTCGATCTGCTCGATCGAGGACATCGCGGCCGCCGTCGACAAGCCGTTTTGGTTCCAGCTCTACGTCATGAAGGACCGCGGCTTCATCAAGTCGCTGATCGAGCGCGCGATCGCGGCGAAATGCTCGGCGCTGGTATTGACCGTCGACCTGCAGGTGATCGGCCAGCGCCACCAGGACATCAAGAACGGCATGACGGTGCCGCCGGAATGGTCGCTGTCGAAGCTCTTGGACTTCGCGAGCAAGCCGTCGTGGGTCGCCGGCGTGCTGCGCGGCAAGCGCCGCAGCTTCGGCAACATCGTCGGTCACGTCAAAGGCACCGAGAATCTGACCAAGTTGTCGGAATGGACCGCCTCGCAGTTCGACACCTCGCTGAGCTGGAAGGACATCGACTGGATCCGCAGCATCTGGCCGGGCAAGCTGATCCTTAAAGGGATTCTCGATGTCGAGGACGCCGAGCTCGCCGCCAAGACCGGCGCGCAGGCGATCGTTGTCTCCAACCATGGCGGCCGCCAGCTCGACGGCGCGCCGTCCTCGATCGAGGTGCTGCCGGAGATCGTCGACGAGGTCGGCTCGAAGCTCGAAATCATGTTCGACGGCGGCATCCGCACCGGCATGGACATCATGCGCGCGCTCGCGCTCGGCGCGAAGTCCTGCATGATCGGCCGCGCCTATGCCTACGGCCTCGGCGCCGGCGGCCAGGAGGGCGTCGCCAAGGCGCTCGACATCCTCGGCAAGGAGCTCACCACCACGATGGGGCTGTGCGGCGTCAACACCATCGCCGAGATCGACGACAAGGTGCTGGCGGTTTAGCGCGGCTACACACTCCCCATCGTCCCGGGCAAGCGAAGCGCGACCCGGGATCCATAACCACAGCGGTGCAAGATTTGGCACGGCTGTGGCCACAACACTGTTCAACAATGATGATCGGTGGTTATGGGTCGCGGCTTTCGCCGGGACGACGTGTTGAAAGAGCTTCGCTTCGCGTCACATCGGCGGTGCGATTCCGTCGCGGCCGACATTGACGCGGTTGGCTTCCAGCGTGCCGTCGTCCTTCTTCACCGCGCCGAAGATGATGATCTTGGCGCCCGGCTTCAGCTCCGACTTGTCGCCGGAGACGAAGGTGACGACCGGGGTTCCCGGCGGCACCACGACCTTCTTCTCACCGTCCTTGTATTTCACCGTGATGTTCTGGCCGTCGGTGCCCTCCACCGTCTCGGCGACGGTGGCGTTGGTCATGGTCGAGGTGGCACGCAGGTCCCAGGGACGAAAACCTTCGGCCGCGCCGCGCTGGTTTTCCGGGAAGATGTGCACGGCGATCGCCTTCTGCGTTCCGTCAGGCTCGGGCATCGCGGTGACGCCGATATAGGAACCGGCCTTGATCTCCGACAGATCGGTCTTGGCGACGCCGAATACCGCGACGGTGTCGGTCGTGCGTACCTTCATGTCGTCGCCGCCGCGCGACTTGATCGACAGCATCGCGCCATCGACGGCCTCGATGGTGCCGCGGATGCGCACCGTCGGCGGCTGCTGTGCGGATGCGGCCGAAGCGAAGGCAACGAGAAGCAATGCGGCGAACAGCGTCGATTTCGGCATGGTGTCCCTCATGGGTTTGGCTGGCGAATCAGGGAACACCGGGGGGTTGCAGGTATTCCGTGCGGCTACCTCCCCTTCGCGGGAAGGCGACACGCACGACAACTACGGACCGGATGAGGATGCCGTTACTGCGATAACGGACAGGTGATGCGTTTGAATGTTCTCCTGTGGCTCGCCCGAGCTACGCAATCTTCGTCGTCCTGGCGTTCGCCGGGACGACGTGCGGAGAGAGATTCGCTGCGCCTCACATCGGCGGCGTCAGGCCGTCGCGGCCGACGCTGACGCGGTCGGTCTCAAACGAGCCGTCGGGCAACTGCTTCATGAAGGCGATCACCTTGGCGCCGGCTTTCAGATCCACCTTGTCGCCAGGAATATAGGTCACGACAGGCGTGTCGGACGTGACCTGCACCTTCTCGCCGTCCTTGTACTTGACCAGCGATGTATGACCGTCATTGCCGACGACGGATTCAGCGACGGTGGCGTTGGTCATGCTGCTGTTCGGCTTCAGATCATACGGCCGCGAACCCTCGCCGGTGCCGCGCATGTTTTCGGGGAAGACATGCACCTCGACCGCCTTCGGCACGCCGTCGGGCCCCGGCACCGTGGTCGTACCGATGAAGGAACCGACCTTGATGTCGGACAGCGCGATCTTGGTGAGGCCAAGCACCACCATATGGCCCGCCATGTGCAGCTTGACGTCCTCGCCGCTGCGCGACTTCACCGCCAGCGCATCGCCAACGACGCTCTCGACGGTTCCACGCACCCGCGTCGGCGTCGGCGGCCGCTGGGCAAGCGCGTAGAGCGTGGATGCCGTCACCATCGCAAGCGCAATGAACGGACGAATGACATGGGAACGGCTGGCAGGCATGGTGATCTCCGGGAGGGAACGCGGGGGGGCCAACACGAGACCCCGTTCCGGAGACGCTATTCCAGGCCTCAAGTCTTTGTGAGATCGGCCTCGACAAGCGCACGCAGTTCCGGCGTGACGTGCGGGCGCTGGCCGAACCACAGCTCGAAACCCCGCACGGCCTGATGCAGCAGCATGCCGAGCCCGTCGGCGGTCTTCAGCCCCCGCGCCGCTGCCGCGGCAAGCATCGGCGTCACCAGCGGTACATAGACAAGATCGGAAACAACAGCGCTCTGCGGCAACAACCCGACATCGATCTCGAGCGCGGGTTGGCCATGCATGCCGAGCGACGTCGTGTTCACGAGCAGGCCCGCGCGCGGCAGCAGCTCACCGACCGTGTCCCACGTCGCAGGATGAACGCGCGCGCCGAACTGATCGGCCAACGCGCGTGCGCGGTCGATGGTGCGGTTGACCAGATGCACGCGCGCAATCCCGCGCTCGATCAGGCCGAACACCACCGCACGCGCCGCGCCGCCGGCGCCGAGCACCAGCGCGTCCTCCGTGTTGTCCCAGCCCGGCGCGCAGGCGTCGAGATTGTTGATGAAGCCTTCGACATCGGTGTTGGTCGAGCGCAACTCGCCGTCGGCGAACCACAAGGTATTGGCGGCGCCGACGGCGCGGGCGCGATCGTCCGGTGTCGACAGCGCCAGAGCGCGCTCCTTGTGCGGAAGGGTGACGTTGGCGCCGACGAAGCCGCGCAGCGACAAACGGAACAGGAAATCCTTGAAATCCTCCGGCGGCACCGCCTCGATCACATAGCCGCCCTCGATGCCGAGCGTGCGCAGCCAGTAGTGATGGATCAACGGCGAGCGGGAATGCGCCGCCGGCCAGCCGATCAGGCACGCGGCGCGGGTTTTGCCTTGGATATTGCTTTGGGCGTTGCCTTGGGATGTCATGGCCGTGACATCGGCCAAGGCAGGCGCACTGTCAATCCGTCCGCTTCGCGGTTGCGGCAACCAGCGCGCTGAGGGCGAACGCGGTGGCCGCGCCAAACCAGATCGCGGCGAGGTTGATCCAGCGGTAGGCGAGTGCGCCGGCAAGCGCGCCGGCGACCATAGCCGCCCATAGCAGCAAATTGGGCAGCCAGGCCCAGCCTGCACCGCCGGTCAGCGCGGCGGCGATCAGCTGGCCGGCCTTCACCAGCGCCCCGGTGACATAGGTGAGGCCAAGCCCGGCCCCGCCTTCGAGCTGGAACACGGCGTTCTCGAGCCCCATCGCCAGCACGATGGCCGCAACCGCGGTGTTCGGCAGGCCGTAGGCGGAAGCCACGGCTGCAGCCGTCAACAGCAGCGCCTCGGCGAGCAGGATCAGCGGCTGGCGATACGCGAAGCGGCCGAGCACGACCAGGCTGCCGGCCGCGGCGCCGGCGACGAACAGCGCGATCAGTTTCAGCGCATCCAGAGCGTGCTGCCAATGGCCCTCGGCCAGCGTCACGCCAAGCCGCGTCGAATTGCCGCTCATGAAGGACACGAACAGCCCGCCGAGATGCAGATAGCCGATGCCGTCGACATAGCCGGCCAGCGCGCTGAGCACGCAGGCCAGCGCCAGGTTACGGCGAGATTCAAGTCGTTGCGCCCCCATCAGGGACGCAAGTTAGCTGCCTCAGCCCATCCTGCCAACGATCACGCCCGCGCGGGGCGTGATCGCGGGGGCCGGCCTCACGCCGCGTCGCGATGCGCGGCGATGATCTGGTCGGCGGCGCGGCCCGTCACCTCGGCCATGCGGTCGAACTGGCGGGTGAACGTGCCGGCGCCGGCAGTGGCCGAACGCAGCTCGACGATGAGATCGCCGATCTCGGCTTCCGGCATCGTGGCACGGACGCAGTCCCAGCCGCTCCAGCCCTCGCGGGTGTCGAAGCCGAGGATCTGGCCGCGGCGCGCCGACAGGATCGCGTTGATCTTGGCGGTGGCATCGGTCGGACAGACGATCTCGACCAGATGGATCGGCTCCAGCAGCACCGGCTGGCACTGCGGCAATGCCTCGCTGACGCCGACCCGCGCCGCGGTGCGGAATGCAAGGTCGGAGGAGTCAACGCTGTGATAGGACCCGTCGGTCAGCGTGACGTCGACGTCGATCACGGGGAAGCCGAGCGGGCCGCGCGCGAGCGCGTCGACCACCCCTTCCTCCACCGCGCCGATATAGTTGCGCGGCACCGCGCCGCCGACCACCTTCTCGTGGAATTCGAAGCCGCTTCCGCGCGGCTTCGGCTTGATGTCGAGCACGACATCGCCGAACTGGCCGTGGCCGCCGGACTGCTTCTTGTGCCGGCCGCGCTGGGTGACCGCCTTGCGGATGGTTTCCTGATAGCCGATCGCCGGTGGATGCGATTTGACGTTGACACCGTAGCGGTCCTTCAGCCGCTCCTGCGCGACGCGCAGATGCATCTCGCCCTGTCCCCACAGCACGGTGTCGTGGGTGCGCGGGTTCTGGATCATCGTCAGCGACGGATCCTCTTCGTTCAGCCGCAGCAGCGCCTGGCCGAGCTTGACGTCGTCCTTGCGGTCGGTCGCTGCGATTGAGATCGACAGCACCGCCGCGGCGGGCTCGACCTTGACCAGCGAGGCCGGGGCGGTCTTGCCGCTCGAGACCGTATCGCCGGTCTTGATCGCATCGAGCTTGCCGAGCGCGACCGCGTCGCCGGCTTCGGCCTGCGGCCGCTTGCTGTCATGTATGCCCGAGACCGCGAGGATGCCGGAGACGCGTCCGCTTTCGCCGCTTGAGGATTGCAGCGTCGCGCCGTCGTCGAGCCGGCCTGCGAGCACGCGCGCCAGCGACAGCTTGCCGCCGTGCTGCAGATGCACGGTCTTGAACACATAGGCCAGCGCATCCTTCTGGTCCTTGACGCCGAGCCGGCTGGCGGTCTCAGTGACGCCGGGCGCCTCGTGACGCAACGCCTTCATCAGGCGGAGCACGCCGTTCTCGCGGCTCGCCGCACCAAGCAGCACCGGACAGATCAGCCCTTCGCGCAGTTCGCGCGCGAGATCGTCGAACACCGCATCGCGCGGCGGCTGGATATCCTCCAGCAATTGCTCCATCAGCGCATCGTCGTGATCGGCGAGCTTCTCCAGCATCGAGAAGCGCGCTTCCTTCTCGCGATCGAGATTGCCGCCGTCCAGCGCCATCACCTCCGACGGCTTGTGCTCGCGATAGACGAAGGCGCGCTCGAGCGCGAGATCGACGAAGCCTTCGATCAGATCGCCGTTCCAGATCGGGATCTGGCGCAGCACCAGCGGCACGCGCGACGCCGGCTGCAGCGTCGCAAGCGTCTCGCGGACGCGCTTGTTGGCACGGTCGATCTTGTTCAGGAACAGAAAACGGGGAATTCCGAGCTCCTCGAGCTCACGCAGAATGATCTGCAGCTGCGGCAGCTTCTTCTCGTCAGCTTCGCAGACCACGACCGCAGCATCGACCGCCGGCAACGCGGCACGCATGTCGTGCGCGAACTCGATCGAGCCGGGGCAATCGATAAAGGTGTAGCTGTCTCCCATGAAGGTGGTGGCGGCGGCGGTCAGGCTTACGCCCATCTTGTGTTGGCGCGCCTCGGGGTTGGCATCGCCGACGGAGGTTCCGGCATCGACGCTGCCGGCTGCCTTGATGGCGCCCGTACGCGCCAGAATCGCTTCCAGAAGTGTGGTTTTACCGCTTTGGAAAGGGCCCACCAGCGCGATGCACCGTGGACCTCGGGGACTTCTGACGTCTTGTCCCATTGCCGCCTCCTCGTGTTGGAGCTCGGCCCATGATTGGGTCGGCGACCGTTTATGGTCTGCCTGCGTTTGGCGTTTGGCAAGCGGGAAAACGTCGCTGCGGTGCGGCGTCGCGGAAGTTTGCGATGGCGGAGCTGCGCGCCGCCATTCGCCGGACGATTGCGTCCGATGCGTCAGTTCCTTGGCGCAAGTGCCGGCGCAATCTCGCGCCAGCGCGTCGCAAGACCGAGCAGGCGCTGTACGGCAGGCGACACGTCTTCGTCGCGCCACGCAATCGTAAGCGGAGCCGTCACCGCCGGCGCGGCAAGCCGCACATAGGTCACGCCGCGACCGGTCTGTGCGCGCGCCGCACCTTCCGGAACGAGGGACACGCCGACACCGGCGGCGATCAGGCCGATCGCGGTTTGCAGATGCAGAACTTCCTGCGCGAGCCGCGGCGTAAAGCCGGCGGCCTGGCATGCCGCGACGATCAAGCCGGTGACCGAAGGCTCCGGCTGCGCTGGATAGAGCACGAAGGCATCGTCGGACAGTTCGGCGAGCGCAATGTCGCCTCGCGCCGCGAGGGGATGCACGCGCGGCAGCGCCGCGACATAGGGCTCATCGAGGATCAGGCGCTGCGCGAGACCCGCTTCGGGCAACAGCGCCGGGCGAGCGAAGCCGACGTCGATCCGGCGCCGCCGCAATGCCTCGGCAATCTCCGCCGCCAGCATCTCGTCGAGCACGAGCTCGACGTCGGGACAGGCGTCGCGATAGGCGCCGATGATATCGGGCAGGCCGGCAAACATGGCGGAGCCGATGAATCCGATTGCGAGCTTGCCGGCCTGGCCGCGCCCGACGCGCCGGGTGTCGGCAACCGCGCTCTCGAAACTTGCGAGCAGCGCGCGAGCGCGCGCCAGAAACAGCTCGCCGGCCTCGGTGAGCCTGACAGGACGGCTATTCCGCTGCAGCAGCGTCACGCCGAGCTCGTCCTCGAGCTGACGGATCTGCTGGCTCAGCGGTGGCTGCGCGATGTGCAGCCGCTCCGCCGCGCGGGTGAAATTCAATTCCTCGCCGAGCGCCACGAAATATCTGAGGTGTCGCAATTCCATGCCGGCGATATAGCACGGCGGCCGGCGCCGGCAGCCATACGCAATAGCTCTGCTACCGTATCGAACGGGTATTAGACCGGACGCGCGAACGCGGACAGCCTGCGGCAAACCACAGGAGGTCGCCATGACGGCACTGGAGAAAGCCTTCGCTGACGCAGCCGCGGCCGGCATCACGCAACAGCAGATCGACATCGGCGGCCTATCCGTCAACGTCGCGCGTTTCGGCAAGGGGCCGCCGCTGCTCCTGCTCCACGGCTGGCCGGAGTTCTGGCTGGTGTGGCGCCCGTTGATGCTGCGCCTCGGCGACAGTTTTGAGCTGATCGCGCCGGACCTGCGCGGCTGTGGCGACACCGGCAAGCCGGTGCCGGGACCTGACGCGTCCGCCACGGCCGATCGACATGCGCAGGATATGTTCGCGCTCATGGACGCGCTCGGTCATATCAGCTTCGGCGTGATCGGCGGCGATCTCGGCGCCTATGTCATGCAGGCGATGTCGCATCGCGAGCCGCGGCGGCTGACCGGCACGCTCTATCTCTGCACGCCCTATCCGGGCCTCGGCCAACGCTACGGCGAGTCCGGCCACCTGATCGAGGTCTGGTATCAATATTTCCAGCAGCTGCCATGGGCCGCGCAACTGGTCGGGAGCTCGCGCGAGTCATGCCGGCTCTACTTTCGCCATTTCCTCGACCATTGGTCGGGCGACAATCCCGCGGTATTTGGCGACCTGCTCGACGCCTATGTCGATAACTTCATGAAGCCGGGCAACATCCAGGGTGGCTTCGACTGGTATCTCTCGTCCGCGTCCAACCGCCGGCTCTGGCTGGAAGGCAAACTGCCAGCACAGCCGCGCATCGAAATCCCGTCGCGTTTTCTCTGGGGCCGCCGTGACCCGCTGATCTCGCCGGAATGGTCGGACCGGCTGGGGGACTACTGGAGCGAACCTTCGATCAGCTTCGTCGACACCGGGCATTATGTTCACGCCGAGGCGCCCGGGATCGTTGCCGAAGAAGCGCGCGGCTTCTTCGGCCGATTGCGGACCGGTGCACGCGCGCTTTAGCGTCCCGGACGCAGCTCCAGGCTCTCGAGGCCGGCGGCGATGTTGACGCCGACCTGGCCCTGCACGCTGAGCGGCTGCAGCGCGATCGTGTTGTCGGAGCCGCCGACCAGCACATTGCCGCCGACGCCGACGCCGAGCGTCGCGCTGCCTTGCGCGCCGGCGTAATTGCCGGAGAGCGCACCCGGCCCGAGCCGCTCCACCGGTGCGTAGACGCCCCAGGCCAGCGCCGATTCCTGGGTGAGGCCGAGATCGATGCCGACCTTCTGGATAGTCGCGATGTAGCGATCCTCAGGCAAGCCGTTGGCGCGCAGCACGCAACCGAGATGGGTCACGGAGCCGACGATGAAGCCGACGCTCGCGCCACCGCGGCATTCCAGGACGCCGACCTGCACGCGCTGGCTCGGCTGTTGGGCGTTGGCGCCAACGATTGCGGTCAGCGTGGCGATGGCGGCACCGGCAAGGACAGTGAAGCGACGCATGTTGGAGAGTCTCCGGCTGAGGGGCATGACGCGAGCTGAGAGCAGAACGGCGCCGTGTCTGTGGCGCCTTTCGCATCCTATGCCATAGCATCGATTGCGCAGCCAGAATTTGCGGTGCTCGGCCACCAATTGTTGCAGGATGTGGCGCTATTGCTATCCCCCGCGCCCCCTGCAGAAGCTGTCACGCAACAGACAGCAAACGACAGACGGCAAAAAAAGAGGCCCGCTTTCGCGGGCCTCCTTGATCGAACACCGACCGACTTAGTGGTGGTGATGATGACGGTGGTGGCGATGATGCCGGCGCGGACCAGCGGTGCGGACCGGCTCGAGATCGATCCCGGCGATGCCGGCCGCAACGTTGAGGCCGGTCTGGCCCTGCACGCTGATCGGCTGCAGCGCATAGGCGTTGTTCGGGCCGCCGAACAGGAAGTTACCGCCGGCACCGAGGCCTACCGACGCATTGACGCCGACGCCGCCGTAGCTGCCGGCAAGCGCACCGCGCGGAAGCTGCGTGGTCGGCGCGCTGACGGCCCAGGCAAGCTGGGTCGTCGCGGTGACGCCGAGGTCGACGCCGATCCGCTTCACGGTCGCAACATAGGGCTCGGGACGGCGGCCGCCGCTCTGGAACACGCACTCGAGGCGGGCAACAGAGCCGACGACGAAGCCGACATTCTCGCCGCCCTGGCATTGCAGTACCCCGGCCTGAACCTGCTGAGGTGCCGCGTTGGCGGTGGCGAACGGCGCCAGCAACGCAAGCGCTGCAAGGGTGAGAGTCGAAAGTCGCATTGGTCTGTCTCCGCAAGGTGAACTGAATTTGCGCGGCGGACAGAATGCAAGGGTCGTGTCCAAAACAAGGCAGTTCGCAAAGAGGCCGTAAAAACTTCCCGCGTGTGGCATCGATGTTCGCGCACACACGCGTGAGATGAGCACGTTGTGATTTGACTCCGCGATTTTACCGGCACGCGACGTCACTGCACAAACAGAAACGCTCCCGCACCAGGTGCGGGAGCGTTTCTTGGCTTCCCAGTTCAGAACCGATTACCGCAGATTACCGCAGAAGCGCTGGATGCGCTTGCAGGCATCCTCGAGATCCGAGGTCTTGGTGGCGTAGGAGATGCGGAACGCGGGTCCGAGGCCGAACGCCGACCCCTGCACGACCGCGACGCCTTCGCTCTCGAGCAGCTCGGTGACGAACGCCTCGTCGTTGTCGATCACCTTGCCCGAGGGCGCCTTCTTGCCGATCGTGCCGGCGCAGGACGGATAGACGTAGAACGCGCCTTCCGGCCGCGGGCACTCGATGCCGTTCGCCTGGTTGAGCATCGACACCACGAGGTCGCGGCGTTCCTTGAACACCTTGTTGTTCGCGGCGATGAAGTCCTGCGGACCATTGAGCGCCTCGACCGACGCCCACTGCGCGATCGACGACGGGTTCGAGGTCGACTGCGACTGGATCGTCGCCATTGCCTTGATCAGCTGCGCCGGGCCGCCGGCATAGCCGATGCGCCAGCCGGTCATGCAGTAGGCCTTCGACACGCCGTTCACGGTCAGCGTGCGATCGTAAAGGCGCGGCTCGACCTGCGCCGCGGTGGTGAAGACGAAGTCGTCATAGACGAGGTGCTCGTACATGTCGTCAGTCATCACCCAGACATGCGGATGCCTGACCAGCACGTCGGTGATCGCCTTGAGCTCGCTCCTGGTATAGGCCGAGCCGGTCGGGTTCGACGGCGAGCACAGGATCACCCACTTGGTCTTCGGCGTAATCGCCTTCTCGAGATCTTCCGGGCGCAGCTTGAAGCCGGTCGAGGCCGGGCAAACCACCGGCACCGACTCGCCGCCGGCGAGCGCGACCATCTCGGGATAGCTGACCCAATACGGCGCCGGGATGATCACCTCGTCGCCCGGATTGATGGTCGCCATCAGCGCATTGTAGAGCACCTGCTTGCCGCCGGTGCCGACGATGATCTGGTTCGGCTTGTAGCTCAGGCCGTTCTCGCGCGAGAACTTGTTGATGATGGCTTCCTTGAGCTCCGGAATGCCGCCGACATCGGTGTACTTGGTCTTGCCGGCCTCGATCGCGTGGATCGCAGCCAGCTTGATGTTGGCAGGCGTGTCGAAGTCAGGCTCGCCGGCGCCGAGGCCGATGACGTTGCGGCCCGCGGCTTTCAGCGCGCGTGCTTTGTCCGTGACCGCGATCGTCGCGGACGGCTTCACACGGTCGAGCGCAGCGGACAGGAAGGCCATTATCATCTCCTGGCAAACGTCGTGAGCCGTTGGGCCACGACTTGATTTGAATGGGATCGCGGCACCCTAGGCCTGTCGCCGCTGCATCGCAAGAAGCTTGGCGGTAAAGCACGAAAACTTTCCTGCATGGCTCGCAACATGCGCAATATTCCGCAAGTTCCGGCCCCGAATGACTCATATCCGGCAAGTCCGCTGATGGCCGCTCCAGCCTTGCCGGCAAGGCCTGCGGCCGCGTGCGCCGGCGCGGATTGCTCCGAGGACAATTGCCATGCGGTGCTTGCCTGATGGCGCCGACGGCAGACAGTCCGTCGCAGCCCCGGTGGGCACATCGCGCGATAGGGACGGCGCGTTAACGTTTGTGAATTGCCGCGCACCGGCCAAGGTATCAACCACGGCATCGATGCCACCGACCGGCACCGTGCACAGCGTCGCGCAGCCGTGATCCGAGTTGTTCTGCCGTGTTGATGGAATCATTCCGCACGCGTGCAGTGCGGTAGACGTTTCGACTTTTTCCACGTTTCAGGGCTTGCGACGCACCGCTGTCGGCATCATTGTTTAGCGGCATTGCGGTGTGACAGGCCGCGCAATTTTCAAGCGTACCGTCTCCTTGCAGCCCGACTTCCTGATCGAGTGAACCCCGACGCAATGTACAAGCTCTATTCGATGCGCCGCTCCGGCAACAGCTACAAGGTCCGGCTCGCGCTTGCGGTGCTGAACACGCCATACGAGGCGATCGAAATCGACATCCTGCGCGGCGAGAGCCGCACCCCGGACTTCCTGGCCAAGAATCCGAGCGGCCAGGTGCCGTTGCTCGAGGTTGCCGAAGGCCGCTATCTCGCCGAGTCCAACGCCATCCTCTGGTACGTCGCGATCGGCACGCCGCTGGCGCCGGAGTCGCGGATCGAGCGCGCCGAGGCGCTGCAATGGATGTTCTTCGAGCAGCACGCGCTGGAGCCGAATATCGGCGCCGCCTATTTCTGGCTGTCGCTGGTCAAAGGCGGCCGCGACCTGCAGACGCATGCGCTGGAGGACTGGATGGAGCGCGGCTATGCGGCGCTGCAGGTGATGGAAAATCACCTCAAGGGGCACGCCTATTTCGCGGCCGAGCAGTTCACGGTCGCCGACATCGCGCTCTACGGCTACACCCACGTCGCCGACCGCTGCGACTTCGACCTGACGACCTTCCCGTCGATCCGCGCCTGGCTGAAACGGGTTGAGCAGACCCCCGGATTTGTCTCGATGGACTGGCAGCCTGGTCCCGAGGCGGAGCCTCAGGCCCGCCTGGTGGCAGGCCTCTGAACAGCTGGCCCTGAATTGCGGGAACAGCGGGGAAATCGCCTAAATTGCGGGCAAAACTCCCTTTGACGCCGCATTTCGGCCATTTTGATAGAACCCCGCCGCCGTAATCTTGCCTGTGACAGTGGGCAGATTTGCTCGGATGTCGCGAGTGATTCGCTCGCGGCCTGAGGGATTTAGACCATGAAACGGTGGTCCGGCACGGCAGGCTTCCATGGCCGCCCTGTCCCAGTGGCATCATCCCGCCTGACCAACGCGATCGCCGCGTCGCTCGCGCTTGGCGCACTGACGCTGTGCCTCGTCGTCGCCGTGACGCTGCTGGCGAGCAACATCGGCATGGCGACATCGATCCCGGCGTAATCCAGCAATTTCCATTTGGCACCTGATCCGCGGCAAGGCGCGGGAGAGACAGCGGCGCGACATGATGAAGACCCCCGTCGGACTTGTGACCGTGACGCTGTCGGCGGCGATCCTGCTCGCGGCCTCGCTCCTGATCGTGACGGGCACGCAGGGCGAAGACCGCGCGCACCCGGCGCACGTCACGGCGCCTGCCGCCAAACCGGCTCCGCACCCGCAAGCGCGCTAGCTCCATTTGTGGAAGATAAAGAACGCGCCGGTGGCGATGAAGGCAAATCCGAGCACGTGATTCCAGCCCAGCGGCTCTTTCAGATACAACACCGAGAAGCCGGCGAACACGACCAGCGTGATCACCTCCTGCATGGTCTTGAGCTGCGCCGCGCTATAGACCTCGCTGCCCCAGCGATTGGCCGGCACCGCCAGCCAGTATTCGAAGAAGGCGATGCCCCAGCTCACCATGATGACAAGGGGGAGCGAATGATCCTTGAACTTGAGATGGCCGTACCAGGCGAAGGTCATGAAGACGTTCGAGGCAAACAGCATCAGGATCGGCAGCAGCGAAGGCGAAATGGCGGGCATCGATGTCCTCTTGCAAGCAAAGCACGCGGTAACCCGCAGGCCCGGAACCGGGTTCCATGCCGATCTGCATATCATTTGATTTGAAAGCAGCGAAAGCTGGTTCGGCCGGCGCAAGGCCCGCTTAACGGTCGGGACCGAAATGCCGGCGCCGTTGCGGCACTGTCGTCAAACTGCGGCTTTATCGTGTGTTCGACAGACAACGAGAACGCGCATGCGGTTCGACTGGCGTGGAATTTCAGGTCCGGCGCTGACGGCGATCACGGCGCTTGCCGCCTTCCTGATCGATCGTCTCGTCGTCGCGGTCCCCAATCCCGCGCCGCTATTCGTCTGCATCGTTGCGCTGGCGAGCTCGATCAGCGGCATCAGCTCCGGACTGGTCTCCGCCGCGATCGCGGTGGCCGGCTCGGCGCTGTTCTTCCTCGATCATCGCGCGCTGCCCGGCTACGACGCCGCCGACGTCGCGCGGATGTTGATGCTGGCCGCGACCGCGGCCGGCACCGCCCTGATCACCGGAATGCTGCGGCAGAAATGGATCGACGCCTTTGCAGCGGACCAGCAGCATCACGCCACCTCGGCGCGGCTCGCCGCCGCGCTCGACCAGGTCGACATCGGCATCGTGCTGCTCGACGCCGACACCCGCGCCGAATTCATCAACCGCGCCTTCCGGGAATATTTCGCGCTCTCAGACGCGCAGGCCGACAGCAAGCCGCCGTTCGTCGCGCTGATGTATCATGGCCGCGACACCGGCGCCTACGAATTGCCGGAAGACGAGCTGAGCGCGTTCATCGCCGAGCGCATCGCGATGATGCGATCAGGCGATTCCACGCCGATCAACCTCAATCTCGCCGACGGCCAGGTGCTGCGCTTCAGCTGCACGGCGCTGCCGGACGGCGGCCGCATGCTGAGCTATACGCCGGTGACCGACCTCGTGCGGCACACCGACGATCCGGCCAGGGCCGACGAATATCGCGCGCAGCGCGCCGGGCGCGAACGCCATCTGGCGCGGCTGCTGCGCGCCGCCGAATGAGGCGCGACAGCGTCGGCAATTGATCCCGCGCGATAGCGACTCCTGTTGAGCATGATCTTTTCGGAAAACCGCTTCACACTTTTCCGGATCATGCTTTAAAACGTCGCGAGCGATGCGCAGGCATCGTGCAACGCGGGATCATCCAAGGTTCGCTTATGTCCGACGACGTCACCATCCGCTTCGTCACGCGCGACGATTACGCCCAGTGGCTTCCGCTGTGGGACGGCTACAACGCCTTCTATGAACGGTCCGGACCGACCGCGCTCGCGCCCGAGATCACCGCGATGACGTGGCAGCGCTTCTTCGATGCCTACGAGCCGGTGCATGCGCTGGTCGCCGACGCCGGCGGCACGCTGCTCGGGCTGACGCACTATCTGTTTCACCGCTCGACCACGGCGATCGCGCCCATCTGCTATCTGCAGGATCTCTTCACCAGCCAGGCCGCGCGCGGCAAGGGCGTCGGCCGCGCCTTGATCAACGGCGTCTACGCGCAGGCGAAGCTCGCGGGTTCTCCGCGCGTCTACTGGCAGACCCATGAGACCAACCACACCGCGATGCAGCTATATGACAAGGTCGCGGACAAGCCCGGCTTCGTCATCTATCGCAAGATCGTCTGAGCGCGCCTGCGCGGCCTGTGGATGGAATGGAGATGTCACCGGCGCGTTACAAAGCCCGGCTAGGCTTCCGCTTGCGTAAGATCAGGCCCCCCGTCTCAGATCTTCGCCCCCGAGCGGTCCCCGTCAGTCGCCGCGTCTGACCGGGACCGCTTTTTTTGTGACATTGCCGTCCGTGATAGGTGCCATGCGTGATCGGCGGTAGGGCGGCACCTTGCCGCCCCTCGGCGTGCTTGTCACAATGCACGGCATTCCTCGCCTATCCCACAGGATCGTCTCATGGAAATTCGTAATCTCGGCGGCTCCGGCCTGCGCGTGTCCGCGGTCGGCATCGGCTGCAACAATTTCGGCCAGCGCACCGACCTGGAAACCTCGCGCAAGGTGATCCACAAGGCGATCGATCTCGGCATCACCCTGTTCGACACCGCCGACATCTATGCCGGCATGGGCGGCTCGGAGACCGTGCTCGGCACCGTGCTGGGCGATCGCCGCAAGGACATCGTGCTCGCCACGAAATTCTCCAAGCCGATGGCGACCGACGGCACCAAGCAGGGCGCCTCGCGGCGCTACATCATGTCGGCGGTCGAAGCGAGCCTCACCCGCCTGAAGACCGACTACATCGATCTCTACCAGCAGCATGATTATGATCCGCTGACCCCGATCGACGAGACGCTGCGCGCGCTCGACGATCTCGTGCGCCAGGGCAAGGTGCGCTACATCGGCAACTCCAACTTCCCGGCGTGGCGGATCGCGGAGGCGGAATACGTCGCGCGCGAGCTTAACGTGAACCGCTTCGTGTCCTGCCAGGACGAATACAGCCTCGTGGTGCGCGGCATCGAGAAGGACCTCTTGCCCGCCGCGCAGCAATACAATCTCGGCCTGCTGCCGTTCTTCCCGCTCGCGAGCGGTCTTCTGACCGGCAAGTACCAGCGCGGCACTGCTGCGCCCGCCGACACCCGCTTCGCCAAGGCGCCGGCGCTGAAGGACCGCTACGTCACGCCGCGCAACGAGGATATCGTCGAGAAGCTGCAGGCCTTCGCGCAGGAGCGCGGCCACACCATGCTCGAGCTCGCCTTCTCCTGGCTCGCCGCCCGCCCGCAAGTCGCAAGCGTCATCGCCGGCGCAAGCGTCCCGAGCAGATCGAGCAGAACGTGAAAGCAATCGGCTGGAAGCTGAGTGCGGAGGAGATGGCGGAGATCGACAGGATCACGAAGTAGCACTCGCTGTCGTCCCTGCGAAAGCAGGGACCCATAACCGCAAATGTTTGGGGTGATACTGCGCTGGGGCCCCAGCGCGTTCCAGCAACTCGCAACTGTGGTTGATGGTGTGGACGGCCCCCTACGGCATCAGTGTGCCAGAATGAGGTTGTTACAAATCTCAGACATGGGAGCCGTCCGTGAACCAGATTATCCGCATTGGGATGGATACGTCGAAGCATATTTTTGTGCTGCATGGGGTTGATGCGTCCGAGCAGCCGGTCTTACGCAAGAAGCTTTCGCGCAAACTCGTGCTGGAGTTCTTCGCCAAATTGCCGCCGACGGTGATCGGGATGGAGGCCTGCGGGGCGTCGCAATATTGGGCGCGAGAGCTTTCCAGGCTGGGCCATGAGGTGAAGCTGATGGCACCGCAATTGGTGAAGCCCTACGTGATGCGGAACAAGAATGACGGGCGAGACGCAGAAGGCCTGTGTGAGGCGATGAGCCGGCCGAGCATGCGCTTTGTGCCGGTGAAAAGCGCCGAGCAGCAGGCTGCGCTGATGCTGATGGGGGTCCGCGACGGACTGATCGCCCAGCGCACCCAATTGACCAACACGATCCGCGGCCATGCGGCGGAGTATGGCCTGATCGCGCCCAAGGGGCTGGAGGCGATCGAACCGCTGCTGGCGCGGATCGCGCAGGACGAGACGCTTCCCGCTCTGGCGCGCGAGCTGTTTGCCATGCTGGGCCGGGAGTGCGTCAGGCTCGAGGACGAGTTGGAGGCGGTTGAGGCCAAGCTGATGGCCTGGCACCGCGGCGATGCCACGGGCCGGCGCCTGGCGCAGATTCCGTCGATCGGTCCGATCATTGCAACGATGCTGGTGATGAAGACACCTGATCCGGCCGCGTTCCGCTCAGGTCGTCACTTTGCGGCTTGGCTCGGCCTCACGCCCAAGGACCACTCCACCGCAGGCAAGACCAGGCTTGGCAAGATCACGCGGGCGGGCGATGAGGACCTGCGCCGTCTGCTGGTCGTCGGGGCCACGGCGGTGATCCAGCAGGCCAGGCGCGGACGCGGTCATCACTCGCGCTGGCTACTGGCGCTGATCAAGCGCAAGCCGCCGAAGCTTGCGGCCGTAGCGCTTGCCAACAAGGTGGCGCGCATCGCCTGGAAGCTGATGGTGACGGGTGAGAGTTATGACGCCGCACGGCTGAATGCCGCTACGACGGGTACCGCTTAACAGATTGGCCGGCCGGCGGGCTCGCTCGCCGACCGACCGACCGGAGCTGCAAGAGCAGATGGAGCGATCGATCGAGCAACGATGCGAGACAATCCGTGGGACCCATCGGCCGTCAACAGGTCGCGTGGTTGTTTGGAACTCGCATCGCGCAAACCATCTTGGCCAGCGATTCATTCGATCGCACTCAACAGGCCGGACATATGGATGCAAGCGATCCGATCAATCCCAGAAAGCTCTTGTGCCACGGGGGCCGTCCACATATGGGTCCCGGCTCGCGCTTCGCTTGCCCGGGACGACACCGAGTATGTGACGGCCGCTTACACCACCAGCCCCTTCATCGGCTTCACCGGGGCGCTGTCCGGGAACACGGCGTCGGCCAGCACGCGCTCGCCGAGGCCGAACTGGTCGTGCAGCACGCCCTTGATCACGGCGCGCAGATCGGTGGTCGGGGCGAGGTCGCGGGCCTGGTAGAGATTGGCCGGCTTCAGGCCCGGCCAGTCGGTGATCATCCGGCCGCCGTTCACCGCGCCGCCGGCGAGCAGCGCGACCGTGCCGGTGCCGTGGTCGGTGCCCTCGGTGCCGTTGATGCGCGCGGTGCGGCCGAACTCGGTGGCGACCACGATCACGGTGTCGCGCCAGCGCGCACCTAAGCCGCTCTGAAATTCCGCCAGCGCGCCGTCGAGACCGCCGAGCAGCTGCGCGAGCCGGCCGACCGGCCCGCCTTCGTTGGCATGCGTATCCCAGCCATCGAAGGCCAGTGCACCGATCCGCGGGCCGTCATCTGACGCCATCAATTTGGCGGCGCCGCGCGCCACCAGCCGCATCGCCGCGACGCCGCCACCGCCGGGCTGCGGCTTCATCTCGCTGCCCTGCGCCTGCCTCTCGAGCTGCAAGCCCTGCGTCAGCGCGCTCGCCAGCGTCGGATCGCGGTGCTGGTAGAGATCGAGCAGCCGCATCGCGGTGTCGTCGGCGGCCTGTGGCAGCGCGGTCGGTGCCCAGCCGACGGTCGGCGCTGCGCCGCGCAACACCAGCGGCGTGGTCGGGCCGACCGCAAGCGCGCTCGTCACCCGCTCACCCCTCGGCAAGGCTTCGAGCGCGCGGTTGAGCCAGCCGGACTGCACGCGGCCGGGCCCGGGGAAGCCGCTCTCCAGCACATCCTGGCCATCAAAGTGCGAGCGATCGCGATAGGAGGTCGCAACCGCATGAACCACCGCGGCCTGCTTGGCGCGATACATCCGCGCGAATTCCGGCATCGCCGGATGCAGGCCGAAGAAGGGTTCGAGCATCACGGCCGCGTTCGGCCCATCGGCCTTCAGCGCGATCGCGCCGTGCAGGCCGGCATAATCCGGGTCGCCGACCGGCGCCACGGTAGCGAGGCCATCGAGCGCGCCGCGCAGGATGATGGTGACGAAGCGCGGATCGCGGCCATCGGCGGCGCGCGCGAATTTCGGCAGATAGGCCCAGGCCGCGAAGGAGGCGCCACCGAGCAGCAGCGCGCGCCGCGATGTCGCCTGCAGCATCAAGCTCTCGGAGCAATCCATGGTCATCTCCTCTGGAATTCCGGCGACATCAGCAGCAGCGCCAGCGCCTGCTGCCGCGATTCCGCGCGCTCGATCGTGCGCCGCGTCTCGACCGAAGCGGCATCAGCCGCAATCAACTCGAGCAGGTCGCGCGGGTCGAACCGGTCGGCGAGCTGGGAGCCAAGCTGCGCCGAGATGTCGAGCCTGAGCTTGATGCCCTCAGGCGCGGCCCATGCCGCCGCGGTATCCGGAAAGCCGTTCGGCCCGGCCGGCGACCACAGTGGCTGGCCGAGCACGTTGAGACCGTTGAGGTAGCGGCCCGGATCCTCCGGATTGCGTGCCAGCAGCCGGCCGGAGGCGAGCAGGAATTCATAAGGCGAGCGCATCTTTGTGAGTGGCGCCTGCCACGCCTCGTTCGACCGAACGAGCGCGGTGGCGAGCGCCCTGAGATCGCCGTCGGTCCTGGTGAAGGTGTCCTGCAGCTTCGCCACCAGCGCTGGCGGCGGATCGTCGGCCACGAAATGACGGGCGAACTTGGTCGCGATGAATTTCGCTGTCGAGGGATGCCGCGCGATGTCCGATAGCACAGCCTCGCCCTGTGCGAGGCCGGCCTGCGCGTACGTCTTGCCCAGCACCTGCTGCGGCCCGGGCTGGTGCGCATTGGCATTGAACACGAAGCTGCCGGGCGCACCGAGCTGGCCGCGGCGGCCGGCAAAGGTCCAGCCGGTGATGACGCGCGCCAGCGCGGTCACGTCGTCCTGGGTGTAGCCGCCGCCGACGCCGAGCGTATGCAGCTCCATGATCTCGCGCGCCAGATTCTCGTTGAGGCCGCGGTTGCGATTGATGCCGGCACGCGACTCCGGCCCGAGCGATTGCTGGTTGTCGAGGAAGAACAGCATCGCCGGATGCTGCTCGACAGCCTTCAGCATGTCGCCGAAGCGGCCGAGCACGTGCGGGCGGATCGCCTCGCGTTCGAACGAGCCGGCCCACATCCGCGCCAGCGCGCCCTTGTTGGCCGAGATGCAGAAGTGGTTGGACCAGAAGACCACGAGCCGCTCGACAAAGCCGCAATCGGCGACCACGCCGCGCTGCAGCCGCGCCAGCGCCTCGGCACGGAACGTCTTCTGGATGATGTTGAGCGGCTGCGCCGGCGGCTTGGGTGGACCAGCCGGCGGCTGCATGGTCGGAGGCTGCATCGTCGCCGCATTGGCGCTGTCGGCCGCCTGCGGCTGCATCGTCGGATCCTTCCCGGCGATTTCCTTGGCGGCTGACGACAGCGACAGATTACGCCGCTGCTGCGGCTTGGCGTCCGCCCCTTGCGGCGGCATCTCGCTCGCGCCTTGCTGCGCCGCCTTCGCGGCATCGCGCGCCTGCTTGATCTCGAACTGATAGTCGAACACCTGCTTGCCGAGCTCCGGCGTCGAGAGCAGGCCCGGCACTTCGAGCAGCGCGCCGTTCGGACGCGCCAGTTCCGCCAGCACGAAACCGCGCGGATCGGCGGCCGCGTTGATGAAGTCGCCGGCCGTCCCGCCGCGGGCGCCAAATCCAAACCGGTTGAGAGCAATCAGCGCGGCTTGCGAATCACGGGCCATCAGAATTCCATTAACGGCCGATCCCGGCTATATCAGTTGCCCGGCATCATAGCGCGGTCCGGGATGAACCCGAGATTAATTCGCGCATTAAATCGCGGTTAGAATGGACCTCACGTCACACGATCGTTCCGAACCAGCCTCTCCGCGCCGGCTTGCCTGCACGGCATGCGGTAGCGAATTCTCCTGCTCGCTCGCGGGATCGTGCTGGTGTTCCGACGAGAGCTTCCGCTTGCCGATGCCGGGCGATGGCAGCGACTGCCTGTGCCCCGCATGCCTGCGGAAACTGGCGGACCAGCAAGCCGCGGTGAGCACCACGTGAACGGACGCTGGACCGTCGACGCCATCCTGCTCGACATGGACGGCACGCTGCTCGACACCGAGAAGGTCTATTTCGACAGCCTGGTCGCGGCGCTGAATGCCTGCGGCTACGCCGACGGCGTCGTCGCGCTGTGCCATGCCATGGTCGGGCTCCCCGGCCCGGTCTGCGAAGCGATGCTGCGCGATCATTACGGCGCGGCGTTTCCGCTCGAGGCCGTCAACCAGGCCTTCCTCGAACACCGCGATCGGATGATGCGCTCGGGCCTGCCCCTCAAATCAGGCACGCTCGATCTGCTCGACGCCATCGCCGCCGCGGAGCGACCGATGGCCATCGTCACCTCGTCGTCGCGCCGCTCGGCCGAGCGCAACCTGACGCTTGCCGGCATTCGCGGCCGCTTCGAGACGCTGCTGACGCTTGACGACGTGACGCACGGCAAGCCGGATCCGGCGCTCTATTTGAAGGCCGCCGCGCGGCTCGGCGTGACGCCGGCGGCTTGCATCGCAGTGGAAGACTCCAACCACGGCGTCACCGCCGCCCACGCCGCCGGCGCGATCACGTTGATGGTGCCGGACATGGCACCGCCGACCGAAGCGGCCCGCGCGAAATGCGCAGCCGTGCTGCCGGACCTCAATGCGGTGCTGGCACTGCTGCAGGAGCGCGGCGCGCTTTAGCCGTTCCGAGCATTTCGGGTACGACGCTGGCGGGTTACGCCGGAGCCGTCATCGGACCGTGCTTTTTGCGCAGACCCGGTGGGCTAACCCACCATACGAACCATCGCGAACCCGCTCAGATCGTTCGCACCTTCGATGACTTCGCGGTCTTTGCGCGTTTCACCGCCGCGCGATTGTCGTGCGCTGCGTCGCGGCTGCGTGTCTTCGCGTCCGTCGCCGCGCGCCGCGTTTCGCCACCGCGGTGAGCGGCATATTCCTTGCCATCGATCGGCGCCAGATGAGGCGGGTCAAAATCGAGATAGGGGCGCGCGACGCCAAACTCCTTGCCTTGCGCGTCGATCCATTTCCAGAGCCTTTCCGACGATTTCCAACGGTCGTCGCGAGTCGCGCCGTCGATGCTGACGATGTCGGCCGCGAGCCCATGGCCGTAGCCGCCACGGAAGCTGCCGCCGTGATACGACTTGTTGCTGGCCGCCTTCAGCCCGCTTGCAATCGACTGGCGGTAGTCATCGCGGAAAGCGCTGGTGATGCCGGGCGACAGTCCGGCCTGTTCCGCCGCGAGAAGCGCCCGAAAGAGCTTCAGCTTGAAGCTCCGATCGACGCCCCCCATGACGTAGTCCATCATCGGCATGCCGGCTCTTTCGGCCGCCTTGGTGTCCTTCCAGGCGAAATCCTCATCGACGAGCCTGGTGAAGGTTCTGGTGACCGTCACCATTTTCTTCTTTCTCTTGACCGTCACCTGCCGCTGCTCCGGCACCTTGATGGTGTCTTCCTTGGGCGTCCTTTGGTAGAGCGCCCACAGATAGCGATCGATGCAGGCATTGACGTCCCAGCACTCGTCGAGGATTTGGACGGAGTCCACCGCCGGCTTGACCACGCGAGGCTCCGGATCCGGCGTGTTCGCTGCCGGCGCCTGCAGCGGTTGGATGTCCGGCAGCGCCGGATCGGTCAACGCGGCCTCGACGACAGGTTCCGTCTCGTGCGCGGTCGGCACAGCATGGGCGGTCGCCACCGCTTCCTGTTCGCTCATGGTCACGGCATGAGAGCCATCGACGGCAGCATTCGACGTGGCAGTTGCCGGCGATATCGCCGATACGGCATCGGCGACGACAGCGGGTGCGCGGGGCTCATCAACTGATGCACCGGTGACTGACGCATCGGTGACTGACGCATCGGTGACTGACGCACCGATCTTCTCGATGCCAGCCGAACCGGACGCCGCAAACCACGAGACAATGCAGCCCGACAGAACGACGACCGTCCCGCCCAACGCCGCCGCCCGCACCCGCCGCGAGTTCATCATCCCAGCCTCCACGGGCTCCTCGGGAGCCAAGATTGCAAGCATGTGACGATGCGGATTGTCTGCTCAGGGCGTGGTCGCGCAATGGCGAATGAAGGTTAACGCCCCATCTTTCCGAATGATGTTGCCCGAATGCAACTCGGGCCCTACCCCCCGCTTTCGTCCCGATTTCTTCAGCGCCGTCTCGATCAGCGAGCGCGCGGCTTCGCCCGCCGTCTCCATATAGCTGGCGTCGCGGTGCAGCAGCACGACGGCGAATGATCCGTCCAGCAGCAGCAATACCTGCCGCGCCAGTTTGAGAGGATCGGCGATGCCCTGCTCCGCGAAGGTCGCGCGCAGCCAGTCCTCGAACTTCTTCTTGTGCGCGGCGCCGATCCGGATCGCGGGATGCCCGGGCATGTTGGCGAGCTCGGCCGAGGTGCGCAGGAAGCCGCAGCCTTTCCACTTCGGATGCCGCGCCGAGCGCGCAAGGTTCTTGAAGATCGCCTGGACCTTCGCCGGCAGCCCGCCCTCGGCCTCCGCGAACCACGTCCGGAACAGCGCGAGATTGGGCTGGTCGCGCGCGGCGAGATAGGCGGCGACGAGGTCGTCCTTGCTCTTGAAGTGATAATACAGCGTGCGCTTGGTGAGGCCGGCCTTGGCGGCCACCTCGTCGAGGCTGACGCGGCGGATGCCTTCATTGTAGAACAGCGCATTCGCCGCCTGGACGATGCGCGCGCGGGTTGGCTCGGAGGGTCTCGGCATCCGTCGTATGTATACTCACCAGTGAATATACACAAATTCCGGGAGCCTCTAGGTTCGGCGCCACGAACACCCGTGCCGGAGATTCACCATGCCCGACCCCATCCTGCTCGCAATCGACGACGGGATAGCCCTGATCACCCTGAATCGCCCCGCCCAGCTCAACGCGCTCAATTACCAGCTGATCGATCAGCTGATGGCGGCGCTCGACCGCATCGAGGGCGAGGCTGGCGTGCGCGCCGTGATCCTGACCGGCGCCGGCGAGCGCGCCTTCTCGGCGGGCGCCGACATCAAGGAATTTTCGGAAAGTGTCAAGCAGAGCGCCGCGGTCGCAGTGCGCGACTTCGTCCGCCGCGGCCAGGCCATGACCGCGCGGCTGGAGGCGTTCAAGAAGCCTGTCATCGCCGCGGTCAACGGGCTCGCCTTCGGCGGCGGCTGCGAGATTACCGAAGCCGTGCATCTCGCCATTGCCAGCGACCGCGCGCTGTTTGCAAAACCCGAGATCAAGCTCGGCATGCCCCCGACCTTCGGCGGCACCCAGCGGCTGCCCCGGCTGGCGGGGCGCAAGCGCGCCCTCGAGCTGCTGCTGGCCGGCGATCCGTTCCCGCCCGAGCACGCACGCGAGATCGGGCTGATCAACCGGATCGTGCCGCACGATCAATTGCTGGCCGCCGCGCGCGAGCTCGCCGGCCGCATCGTCAGGCATTCGCCCGGTGCCGTCGCCGGCACCATCACCGCGGTGACGCGCGGGCTCAACGTGCCGATCGCCGAGGGCCTGCTGGTCGAGAGCGAGCAGTTCGCCGCGCTGGTGCCGAGCCGCGACCTCGCCGAGGGGCTCGCCGCGTGGAAGGAGCGGCGGCCGGCGAAGTATGTGGGAGCGTGAGCTCCGCTGGTACCACACCCGTCATTGCGAGCGAAGCGAAGCAATCCATGTCCCCACGCGGCGAAACATGGATTGCTTCGTCGCTTCGCTCCTCGCAATGACGGCGAAGGAGACCTGCGCCCTACCGCACCACCGCCGCGGTCTGCCCGAACAGCAGCTTGCGCTCTTCCTCGGTGCGGATCGCGGGCTGGCCGAAGTTCGGGTTGACCTCCTTGGCCTTGGCATAGGCGCGCTCGGTCGCCGGGCGCTTGCCGATCGTCTCCAGCCAGCGCTTCAGATGCGGGAAGTCGTCGATCTCCTGGCCCTGGTTCTTGTAGGGCACGACCCAGGGATAGCTCGCCATGTCGGCGATCGAATAGTCGCCGGCGATGAATTCGCGGTCGGCAAGCCGCTTGTTGAGCACGCCGTAGAGCCGGTTGGTCTCGTTGACATAGCGATCGATCGCGTAAGGCAGCTTCTCGACCGCGTAGTTGCGGAAGTGATGGTTCTGCCCGGCCATCGGCCCGAGCCCGCCCATCTGCCAGAACGTCCACTGGATCGCGTCATAGCGGCCGTAGAGATCCTCGGCCAGGAACTTTCCGGTCTTCTCGGCGAGGTAGAGCAGGATCGCGCCGGATTCGAACAACGAGATCGGCTTGCCGCCGCCCTTCGGCGCGTGATCGACGATCGCCGGAATACGGTTGTTCGGCGCGACCTGCAGGAAGTCCGGCATGAACTGATCGCCCTTGCCGATGTTCACCGGGAAGATCTTGTATTCGAGGCCGGTCTCCTCGAGGAACATCGTGATCTTGTGACCGTTCGGCGTGGACCAGTAGTGTAGATCGATCATGGGCGTGATCCTGTTGTCGGACATGTTGCGCGGCGAAAGATGCGTTTGCATGAATTTGAATAATCCGGATGCCAAGTCAATGCCCGGCACCCCCATTCGCGCGCAATTGTGATGAGCCGATTGAGCGGGTCCACGATTGGGAATAGGCTCCGCAAATAGTTTTGTTTGTTTCCCTGACGACATTTGCAGCGGGAGGAATTGCGATGATCAAGGATCTGGCACGACGCGACTTTCTGAAGGGTTCGGCGGCACTGGCTGGCGCCGCGGCCGCGGGTGCATTCTCCTGTGTCGAGATCGCGAGGGCGGCGCCGATCGAGGTGCCGACCGTCGACAAGCTCTCGATCCGCGTGCTGGTCGATTCCAGCTACGATTTGTTCTTCAAGCCGAAGCAGGCGAACGGCGTCACGATCGCGCCGCCGCCGCGCACCGCGGACTACCAGAAGTCGCTGCACAATGAATGGGGCCTGTCGCTGTGGTTGGAGTCGGAAGCCAAGGGCGCGCAGCGTACGCTGATGCTCGACTATGGCTACACGCCGGACGTGCTGCTCAACAACATGGCGCTGGTCGGCGTCGATCCGGCCAAGATCGACGCGCTGATCGTGAGCCACGGGCATTACGACCATTTCGGCGGCCTCAACGGCTTCCTCGACAAATTCCGCGACAAGCTGCCGGCCGACGTGAAACTCTATGCCGGCGGCGAGGACAATTTCTGCCACCGGGTCAGCGCAACGCCGACCAAGGGCCAGTTCACCGATTTCGGCACGCTGGATCGGCGCCAGCTCGCGGCGCAACGCATCACGACGGTGCTGTGCGAATCTCCGACCGTGATCGCCGATCACGCCTTCACCACCGGCAAGATCAACCGCCGCAGCATCGAGCGCGTGCTGCCCAACACCTGGGTCGAGTTCAGCATGAAGGACGGGCTCGGCTGCAACGCCAGCCACTATCTGCCGGCCGAGCTCGAGGGCAAGATCGTGCCCGACGAGCACATCCACGAGCACGCCACCTGCTTCAACGTGCGGGACTTCGGCCTCGTCGTGATCTCGTCCTGCGGCCATGTCGGCATCGTCAATTCGGTGAAGCAGGCGCAGGAGGTCTCCGGCATCCAGAAGGTGCACGCGATCGTCGGCGGCTTCCATCTCGGACCGGCGCCGAAGGACTACCTCACCGAGGTGGTCGCCGAGATCAAGAAGCTCGATCCCGACGTGGTGGTCCCGATGCACTGTTCCGGGCTCAATTTCGTGCAGGAGGCCACCGCGCAGATGGGCGACAAGGTGCTGGTCACCACCACCGGCAGCCGCCTCTCCTTCGGCATATGATCGCGCCGATCCTGCGCGTCATTGCATGCGCTGGCGCGGCCCTGGCTTGCGCCGGCCTGTGGCTGGCGCCGGCGCTGGCCGGCGATGCGCCGGCGCAATCGGCGCGCTCGGCCGCCGAGATCATGGACATCCTGATGTGGAACAGGGAGCCGGTCGGCGGCCCGTTCGCGCTGACCGATCAGGCCGGGCATGTCCGCACCGACAGCGATTTCCGCGGCCGGCTGATGCTGATCTATTTCGGCTTCACCTATTGCCCCGACGTCTGTCCGACCGATTTGCAGGCGATCGCGCTGGCGCTCGACAAGCTCGGTCCTGACGGCGATCAAGTGCAACCGATCTTCATCACGGTCGATCCCGAGCGCGACACCGCGGCCCACCTCGCGGAGTACGTGCCGCTGTTTCACCCGCGGCTGATCGGGCTGACCGGCAGTGGTGAGGCGATCCGCAAGGTCGCCGATGCCTACAAGGTCTACTATGCCCGCGTGCCGCTGAAGGACGCCGGCGACTACACCGTCGATCACACCGCCTACATCTATCTGATGGACCGCGACGGCAATTATCTCGGGTTCTTTCCGCCGGGCACATCGGCAGACCGCATGGTCGAGATCATCCGGCCACGGCTCGCTGCGCCGGCGCGCTAGTGCTGCAACGGGACTGCCTCCCTCTCCCGCTTGCGGGGGAGGGTCGGGGTGGGGGCTCTCCCCACGAGTCGGAATCTTGATGTGGAAGCACCCCCACCCGCCGCGCTGCGCGCGTCGGCCTCCCCCCGCAAGCGGGAGAGGCAAAGAAAGACGTTCTCAATGCATCCGCCCATGCGCGCGCAAAAACGTCTCGCCGCTTTCCGTCACCATCACCCGCATGCCCTCGACCGAGGGGCGGCGCGCGACATAGCCGCGGTCGACGGCGTCTTCCCAGATCGTCAGCCGCGGGCATGAGGTGCGCCAGACCTCGAGCACCTCGGCATAGGGCCGCGGCTCGCGCGCGACCCATTCCACGAGATCGAGCACCAGGGCGTCTGTGGTCTCACTCATTTGCTCCTCGCCGGGGTCAGCAGGGCTTCACGTCTCCGGTATTTCTGCGCTGCTTGGCCTCTGCCGGCAAACTGAGTTATCTTGCCCTTGCATCAGTTTTCCTGAGGGTTCATGCGGCGGCTGCTCTTTCTCAACGGCATCAAGGCATTCGAGGCCGCGGCGCGGACCGGTAGCTTCGCCGCGGCGGGCAGCGAGCTCAACGTCTCGGCCGCCGCGATCAGCCGGATGGTGCATCTCTTGGAAGAGCGGCTCGGCGTCGCACTGTTCGAGCGCAAGGCCAATCGCCTCGTCACCACACAGGCCGGCCGCGCCTATCAGGGCGGGCTGACGCCGATCTTCGACGCGCTGGCGAGCCTCACCGCGCAGGTCACGGCGTCGGCGAGCGCGCGCGTGCTGACCGTCGGCGTCGGCCCGACTTTCGCGCTGAAATGGATGATCCCCCACCTCGCCGAGTTCCGCAAAGCGGAGCCCGACATCGAGGTGCGGATCACGACCGGCGGCATGGCGGTGCCGTTCGCCGACGACTGGAGCTGCGGCATCCAGCTCGGTGACGGCCAGTGGCCGGGGCTCGTCGCCGAGCCGCTGTTCGCCGCCGACCTGATGCCGGTGTGCACCGCGCGGCTCGCCAACACCCTCAAGCGTCCGGGCGACCTGAAGGGGCCGAGCCTGATCCGCGTCGCGCATTCGCCGGACGACTGGCCGTCCTGGCTGAAGGCCGCGGGCGTGCCGCGCCTGACGGCGCGCGGGCCGGAATTCCAGTTCTACGGCCAGGCGCTGCAGGCAGCGAGCGATGGGCTCGGGATCGCGATGGGCATCCGGCCCTATATCGACGACGATCTCGCCGCCGGTCGGCTGGTGGCGCCGTTTGCGCTCGGCGTACCGAAGGGCATGCGCTGGTATCTGGTCTATCGCGGCTTCCACGCCGAGCAGCGCGATTTCGCCGCGTTCCGGCGCTGGATCATCCGCGCCGCCGCGGAACCCGCCGCGCGCCGCAAGGGAGCGCGCAATGCCTGACGAGAGCATCGACACGCTGGTGATCGGCGGCGGCCAGGCCGGGCTCACCATGAGCCATCGGCTGAAGCAGCGCGGCATCGACCATCTGGTGCTGGAGCGGCGGCGGATCGCCGAGCGCTGGCGCAGCGAACGCTGGGACGGCCTGATGTTCCAGTTTCCAAACTGGTCGGTGCGGCTGCCGGAGTTTGCGTTTCCGCACAGCGATCCCGACGGCTTTTCGGACACCGCCTCCATCATCGCCTTCATCGAGGACTATGCCGCCTTCGTCGCGCCGCCGATCCGCTGCGGCGTCGAGGTCACCAAGCTGCGCCGCGACGCCGATGGGTTCCTCGCCGAATTTGCCGGCGGCACCATAACCACCCGCAACGTCGTCATCGCCACCGGCCCCTATCAGCGGCCGCTGCGGCCCGACGTGCTGGACGGTCATCCCGGCCTGTTTCAGGTCCACGCCAGCGGTTACAAGAATCCCGCGCAATTGCCCGACGGCGCGGTGCTGGTGATCGGCGCCGGCGCCTCGGGCGCGCAGATCACCGAAGAGCTGGTGCGCGCCGGCCGCAATGTCTTCCTCTCGGTCGGGCGTCACAACCGCCTGCCCCGCCGCTATCGTGGCCGCGACCTGTTCTGGTGGCTGGCCGAGATGGGCGTCGACGAGACGCCGGTCGAACAGCGCGGCCCGTCGCGCCTGCTGCCGGTGATTACGGGCGCCCATGGCGGCCACACCATCGATTTCCGCCGCTTCGCCGCCGATGGCGTGGCGCTGCTCGGCCGCGTGACGGCGGCGCGCGACGGCGTGCTCGAGATCGCGCCCGATCTCGCCACCAACATCGCCAATGGCGACGCCTACTACGCGACATTCCTCGGAATCGTCGACGACTTCGTCGCGGCACGCGGCCTCGAGCATCCCGACGATCCCTTGGCGCGCCTCCGCCTGCCCGATCCGCCGTCCCTCACTGCGCCGCTGCGCACGATCGACCTGCGCGCGGAGCGGATCAGCAGCGTGATCTGGGCCACCGGCTATGGGCTCGATCTGGACTGGATCGACATGCCGGTGCTGGACGCCGATGGAGCACCACGACACCGTCATGGCGTCTCCGACGTCCCGGGCCTGTATTTTCTCGGCCTGCAATGGCTGTCGAAGATGAAATCCTCGTTCCTGTCGGGCGTCGGCGACGACGCGGCCGTGCTCGCCGATCACATCGCCGCCCGCGGCTAGCGCTTGATGAGATTGGGTTGAATCGGCTTGCCGCGATTTCAGGCCACCTCTCCCCGTCGGGGAGAGGTCGGATTGCTCTCGGCGATGCGAAGCATCGTCCGGTGCAATCCGGGTGAGGGCGCTTGCTCTCTCGATAAACCGTAACCCCTCACCCGATTTGCTGCGCAAATCGACCTCTCCCAAGGGAGAGGTGAACATTCGATGCCGCTCGAGCTTGACCTAATCTCATCATGCGTTAGGGCGTTGGTGCGGTTCGCCTGAAGAAACCGCGTCAAACAAAAAGCTGGAACTCCTTGGCCCGTTGGAAATAAACCGCGCGACTTGTGATCTGGTTCACATTAGGCGCCGCGCGCCCATGCTTCCTATGAGAACGGGCACGAGGTCGCCATGATTTACAGCGGTTTTGAGATCAAGTCGTTCGAGATGGGGAAGGGGCAATGGCACGCCAGGATTCAACGGGTCGATCAAAGGCCGGTCGTCATCGATGGCATGCCGTTTCCGATGCTCGACATCGGCTTTGCGTGGTCCGATCCGGATGCGGCGATCGACGACGCGAAGCGGACTATCGACCGGTTCCCACCACGATATGGCATGACAATGCCGTCGGAGTGACCGGCAACGTCGTGGTCGCGA
This sequence comes from Bradyrhizobium sp. USDA 4011, assembly GCF_054063415.1. Lineage (NCBI taxonomy): Bacteria > Pseudomonadati > Pseudomonadota > Alphaproteobacteria > Hyphomicrobiales > Nitrobacteraceae > Bradyrhizobium > Bradyrhizobium sp. USDA 4011. The sequence continues at coordinate 5,624,739 of NZ_JBSSGG010000001.1, read as the reverse complement.
TCGTCCCGCAATGCGAGCCGGATCCGGTCTGGCCGGCGCAGGTCAGCACCAGCTGCCCGGAATGCGCCGCCCCGCTCTCGCTGCTGCGCGTCATCCCTGGTCGCGCCGCCGAATACTGGACCATGCGCTGCGACGGCTGCGGCGGGATCCATCTCGACATCGTCGACCTGCCGCGCGCCTGACGGCCGCGACGGCGCCGGCTGCTGACACCCTGCTGTCAGCAGCCTCATCTGTGCACCAATCCAGCGGTCGATTGCCCTTTTCTCGCTGCCGGACTCGTCCCATATTCCCGGCATGGCGAAGACACCGAACACTCCGAAAAAGCCCGGCAAATCTCCCAAATCCAAGGCACACCGGCCCGACGTCCAACCGATCGGACCGGCGCTGGCTGAGTTGCTCAATCCCGCGATCAACCGCGGCGATGCCGGCATGGGTTCGGGCACCGGCCTGCAGCCGCCGCCGGACAATTCCTGGGACCGTCGCGCCGGCGGCGAGGCCGCCGCGCATCGCGCGCGGGCGTCGACGCGCGAGACCAGCGTGGACGTCGCCAGGCGCGACGCGTCCGGCCTCGAGGAAGCGCCGCAGGCCAATTACGGCACCTCGGCCACCATCCCGACGCTCGATCCGGAACTGGCGCGGCAGCTCGGCCTGCCGACCGCCGAGGACGATGACGAGGCCCTCGCCCGCCCGCCGCGCAGCAAGATGGAGGCGCTCGGCGTCAAGGCGACCGCCGACGCGCTGGAAAACCTGATCCGCGACGGCCGCCCGGAATTCCGCAGGGATGACGGCTCGATGCGGGTGTGGACCCCGCACCGGCCGCCGCGCCCGGAGAAATCCGAAGGCGGCGTGCGGTTCGAGATCAAGTCCGCCTACGAACCCAAGGGCGACCAGCCCACCGCGATCGCGGAGCTGGTCGAGGGCATCAACCGCAACGACCGCACCCAGGTGCTGCTCGGCGTCACCGGCTCGGGCAAGACCTACACGATGGCCAAGGTGATCGAAGCGACGCAGCGCCCGGCGCTGATCCTGGCGCCGAACAAGACGCTGGCCGCGCAGCTCTATGGCGAGTTCAAGAGCTTCTTCCCCGACAACGCGGTCGAGTATTTCGTCAGCTATTACGACTACTACCAGCCGGAGGCCTACGTTCCGCGCACCGACACCTACATCGAGAAGGATTCCTCGATCAACGAGCAGATCGACCGCATGCGCCATTCGGCGACGCGCGCGCTGCTCGAGCGCGACGACGTCATCATCGTCGCCTCGGTGTCCTGCATCTACGGTATCGGCTCGGTCGAGACCTACACCGCGATGACCTTCGCGCTGAAGAAGGGCGAGCGCATCGACCAGCGGCAGCTGATCGCCGACCTGGTCGCGTTGCAATACAAGCGCACCCAGGCCGACTTTACCCGCGGCACCTTCCGCGTCCGCGGCGACGTGATCGACATCTTCCCGGCGCACTATGAAGACCGCGCCTGGCGCGTGAACCTGTTCGGCGACACCATCGAGACCATCGAGGAGTTCGATCCGCTCACCGGCCACAAGCAGGACGAGCTCGAATTCATCAAGATGTACGCCAATTCGCACTATGTGACGCCGCGCCCGACGCTGGTGCAGGCGATCAAGTCGATCAAGAGCGAATTGAAGATGCGGCTCGACCAGCTCAACGACCAGGGCCGCCTGCTGGAGGCGCAGCGGCTGGAGCAGCGCACCACCTTCGATCTCGAGATGATGGAGGCGACCGGAAGCTGCGCCGGCATCGAGAACTATTCGCGCTACCTCACCGGGCGCCGCCCCGGCGAGCCGCCGCCGACGCTGTTCGAATACGTGCCCGACAACGCGTTGATCTTCGCCGACGAGAGCCACGTCACCGTGCCGCAGATCGGCGCCATGTTCCGCGGCGACTTCCGCCGCAAGGCGACCTTGGCCGAATACGGCTTCCGCCTGCCCTCCTGCATGGACAACCGCCCGCTCCGCTTCGAGGAATGGGACATGATGCGGCCGCAGACGGTGGCGGTGTCGGCGACGCCGAGCGGCTGGGAGATCAACGAGTCCGGCGGCGTGTTCGTCGAGCAGGTGATCCGCCCGACCGGACTGATCGATCCGCCGGTCGACATCCGCCCGGCCCGTACGCAAGTGGACGACCTCGTCGGCGAGGTCCGCGCCACCGCGGCCGCAGGCTATCGCTCGCTGATCACGGTGCTGACCAAGCGTATGGCGGAGGACCTCACCGAATATCTGCATGAGCAGGGCATTCGCGTCCGCTACATGCACTCCGATATCGACACCATCGAGCGCATCGAGATCATCCGGGATCTCAGGCTCGGCGCGTTCGACGCGCTGGTCGGCATCAATTTGCTGCGCGAGGGCCTCGACATTCCCGAATGCGCGCTGGTCGCGATCCTCGACGCCGACAAGGAAGGTTTTCTGCGCAGCGAGACCTCGCTCATCCAGACCATTGGCCGCGCCGCGCGCAACGTCGACGGCAAGGTGATCCTCTATGCGGATCAGATGACCGGCTCGATGGAGCGCGCCATCGCCGAGACCAACCGCCGCCGCGAGAAGCAGGTCGAGTACAACGAGGCCCACGGCATCACGCCGGAGAGCGTCAAGAAGTCGATCGGCGACATCCTCAACTCGGTCTACGAGCGTGACCATGTGCTGGTCGAGATCGGCGACGGCGGCATGGCCGACGACGTGATCTCGATCGGACACAATTTCGAGGCCGTGCTGAACGACCTCGAAACACGGATGCGCGAGGCCGCGGCCGATCTGAACTTCGAGGAAGCTGCCCGGCTCCGCGACGAGGTCAAGCGGCTGCGCGCCACCGAGATGGCCGTGGTCGACGACCCGACCGCCAAGCAGCGCAACGTGCAGAGGCAGGCCGGCGCCTATGCCGGCACCAGGAAATACGGCGACTCCGCCAACCTGCCGGTCGCCGCGCTGAAGAACAAGCCCGCGCAGACCTCGCTCAAGGCGAGCCGCGGCGGCAAGTCCGGCTCACGGGTGCACAAGCCCGATCTCGACGAGATGCACGGCCCGGAATCGCTGCCCTTCCGCCCGGGCGGCGCGCTGCCGGCAAAGCCGTTCGGCACGACGAGCCGCATCATCCAGCCGACCGACTCCCGGCAGTCGGGGCCGGAGTTCGGGCCGGCACCGCGGTCGAGCGGGGGAGCGCCGGGCAAGCGCGGCGGGTGGAAGAAAAGGTAAGGCACTAAGCCCACCCGAAATGATTTCTGGCTCGTCCCACAAGCATTTCATGCTGTGAGCGGTCCCTCGCCAACTTCGCTGCGTTAACCAGAGGGTAAAGAGGTGCGCCGAAATCGAAATAGAGAGCATCCCTCCGTTCCAAGTAGTCCAAGACGATTAGAGATTCCAAACTCCATCCGGATCGAACAAAGTGTGAGAGATAGTCGCTTGCACGCGGCAATCCATTGATTGAGTCCGTTCTGATCGCGAGAAGCAGATTTAGATATCCAATCGAAATACCTTTGCGGCGTTGGAGCTTGCGTGCCAACTCCAAAGTTTCACGCACGACCTTCTCCGGCGATCGCTTTGCTTCCTGTAACGACTGTCTCCGCGCGTTCAGCTCAAGGGTCCCCCCACCACGCAGCAAAATATGCCTCGGCCCGCCGGGGCCCCTCCCTGTCTGAGAAATCAGACCTCCAATGACGGTGCTTTTTCCTGTCGTGCCTTCGCCGAGGATAGCCCACAATCTAACTCTGAAAGCGTCGGCCATGTTTGTTCTCCCCAAGATTTCTAGTATTCGTCAATTCCGATAATCGCTTCTCTCACAACGAAATTGCAGCGAAGACGCAGCTCCAACTAAGCATTCAGACAATGAACAACGTACTCCGACATCCAATCCCACATCGCTCGAAGATGATCGGATGAAGGAGCAAAATTTGGAGAGTGGACGTATCGGTTCAAGGTATCAGCAGAGAGAAGCTGATCATGCTGCGGAAACTTGCTGAGAAGCTGAGAATATTTCTGATCAATCTTACCGTTCGCTTGCAAGTCTTGGGCAACCTTCAGCACCCGCTTAGCAAGAGCATCGCTCGATGCAATCGTCGCCAGTTTCGTTTGCTCAATGTAGTTCTCAGTGGCAAGTTCTACGAGCACTCGAAACAGAACCGAAACAGCATTCGGGTGATCACTTAGGTTCAGATGGAATTGCAATTCTTCCCATATTGCCCTATGCCGCTGAAGCCTTCCGGCCCACGCGATCGGATACACCGCATTTGGTATGAGCGCAGTTCTAGTTTGCGGCTTCGCAACACGCGTTGGTCGGGTTAGCGCCGGCCTTTCGGTGGCTTGTCTTGGCTCCTGTTTTGACGCGAGCGAATTTGCCGCCGTGGGCAGCAGTCCCTCGCTTTCCAAGCGATCCAAATAAGAGCGTTTCGCGTCGACGTCCCAGATGTCGCCCAGAACTACATATCGATTTGCAAGGTCATCCGCTATACGCCTAAGTGCTCGAAGCACAACTGGCTCATCGTGCGTGAATTCAAACTTCCCTCGAGCACCCGTGAAACCAACTCGGTTGCGAAACGCTTCCGCAGATAACAGTCGATTCAAATTGGAGCGCGGAATCTTCTTGTGAGGCAGCATCGACGCCTCACCAAGCCGCCTTTCGACTTCATCCGCGACATTGAAACCTCCACCCATCCCAGTACGATTGACGAAGTTCGACTTCATCCGATCGTCCCAGGTGGATTGGCCTACCCCTCCCTGACTCCCCGTGTGCCGACGGAACAGAATGTCGTCTATTCGGTCACGATCTGTCTCCACCTGACACTCGATCGTTGAAGGAAAGTCACCGCGCCATCTAGAGCGTTGCTCGGAAAAGAAGTCCTGCAACTCGGTTGTTGGAGCTCTTCTCGGCTTCTCCAAGAGCTTCAAACAGGTCATTCGACGATTACCATCGAACAACACAAACTGCTGTCCGTCGGGAAAGACGAGCGGCGGCTCGAATACCTGAGCATTCGCGACAATATCTTTGGCGAGATTTCGCATGTGCAATTCGAAGTTGTTGAATAGCCACGCTATGGCAGCCGTTTCATTTTCGAGCTCTCCATGTCGGTCATTGGCGCGATTAATTGCAAGCGAATCGAGTGACAAATATCGATAGCTCATTGTCCTTACCCCTTAGGCCATTATACTCCTACTCTCCCGCTGGTTGTATAGCCGCAAAAAGTACTATGAAACTCGGCTTCGAAGAATCGCAAACGTCCTACACTAGTGGCTCGCAAAGCGCTCGCGCCTGGACTGAGGCCTGGGTCAAGGCTTGGGCCTATTGTCCGCATTGCGGCACCGCGAAGATGTCGCAATTTCCCAACAACAGCCCGGTGGCCGACTTCTTGTGTGGATCGTGCAGCGAGGAGTTCGAGCTAAAAAGCCAGAAAGGAAAGTTCGGCCCGAAGGTCGCTGATGGCGCCTACAAGACGAAATGTGAGCGCCTTGCCGCGAGCAACAATCCCAACCTTCTACTGATGAACTACGATCTGAAGACGTTTGCGGTCGTCAATTTGCTGATTGTCCCGAAGCACTTCTTCGTGCACGACATCATCGAGGAGCGGAAGCCGCTGGCTGCGACAGCCCGGCGCGCTGGGTGGGTCGGGTCCAATATCCTGCTCGGGAAGATCCCGGAGTCGGGGAAAATCCGCATCGTCCAGAACGGCATCATTCGCGACAAGGAGCTTGTTCTTGCGGAATGGCAGAAGACGCTCTTTCTCAGAGATCAATCGCTGGAGTCGCGGGGCTGGCTACTCGACGTGATGAAATGCGTTGAATCGCTGGGCAAGCGCGACTTTACCCTTGGCGAAGTCTATGCCTTTGAGCGCCATCTTGGCGATCTATATCCAGGCAATCAAAACGTCCGGCCGAAGATACGCCAGCAGCTTCAATTCTTGCGTGACCAAGGGTTTATCGAATTTCTGACGCGAGGAAATTATCGCCTGAAATCCTGAGGAGTCGACATGGCCTGGTTTCTCAATTTCTACAAGTGTGATTGTTGCCGACGTCGATGGACGGATGAATGGTCGTGCGCATGTGACGACGAATGCCCTCATTGCGGCGCACGCGACATGACGCCGATCAGGAGTGAAGACCTGACCGAGCTCATCGAAGAGGAAGGCAGCGAATTCGTCGTGATACGTTCACCCGATACGGCGGAGCATGATCCCGATTATGAAGAAATCGGACGCTTTCCCACGCGCGCACAGGCGGAGGAGTTTCTGGCCTCTACCGAGCAGGACTAGCTTTCAAGCGGCATCGTCGAACGCGTCGGACCTTGCTTAACCGATCATTTGAGATCGAATGCTCTATGATAGCTGACATCCCCCTTCGGCGCCCCGCCCTTCATCACGAGCCGCTGCAAGTACCGGCTTCGCTTGTCGCCATAGGTCAGCGCGCGATCATCGAGGAAGCCGAAGCGACGGTAGTACGCGGGATCGCCGAGCACGACGCAGCAATCGGCCCCGAGCGCAGCAAGCCGGATGAGTCCCTCACAAATCAGCGCGCTGCCGATTCCGACCCGTTGCAGCTCCGGTGCGACCGAGACCGGGCCGAGGCCGTACCAGCGCCCGGCGGTGCGATCGATCTGCACCGGCGAGAAGGCGACGTGGCCGACGATGCTGCCGTCATCGGATACAGCCGCCAGCGAGATCGTCAGCGCGCCGGCTTGGCGCAGCGCCGCGACGATGCGGGCTTCGGTGCCGCTGCTGTGAGGTGCGTTCGCGAATGCGGCGGCCGTGACGCGGCTGATCGCCGCGGCGTCTTCATCGCGTTCGTCCCTGATCTGCATGCGCGCAGATAAGGCTGATCGGCGGAGCGGCGCAAGCTCAGCCCACACTGACGACCGCGACCGCCAGCAGCGACATCATGATCATCGTGGTCATGAGTTGCAGCGAGACGCCGGGCTGGCTCCGCCATTGCGCGATCTTCTCGGACAACGACAGGCTGGCGTCGAAGAACATCGGCGCGTAGGCGTGCGCGAACCGCTTTGGAAATCTTGCCGCAAGCAATGGCGAGATCGCGGCAGAGAGTAGCGAGGCCAGCACGACAAAGATCGCGGCGCCATAACGTTCGCCGACGATCTCACGGGCGCCGAGGATCTTCAGCACCAGCACGGCGGCGGCGAAGGTCGGCAGGCCCTGGAGGATAGCGGTGAGCGCAAAGCCTTCGAGCCGGTTCTGCGCTGAAGATTTCGGTGCGGCGATGGCATTCATGGCGGCGATCCCTTCTCAATCGGGTGATCCGATGCCGCCACGCTAGCCGCGCGCCCGCGCCTGCGGCGTGACGCAGGTCACGCCGACCCGCGTCGTCCCGGCGTTCGCCGGGACGACGGCGGAATATGCCGCGCCGCCTCGCGCCCTACCCGGACCGCCTGTTGCTGGTGTTCTGAATCAGATTGCCGTGCGCGGCCTGCTCGCGGATGTTGTGCTTCTCGTCGTCGCGATGGCCCTTGGTGGTGTCGAGGGGAACGCCGGGGGCGCTGCCGGGGCCCTTGTGGCTTTTGTTGTCGTCGGGAACGGGCTGGATGGTCTTGTTCAGTGGCTTCGTCATCATCGTCTCCGGTACGCAACGAGACAACGCCGCCCGTGCGGGCGGCGTTCCCGGAATGAGACCTTGCAACTGGTCGGGCCTTACAGCTTTTCCTGCTGCGAGGGCTGCGCCTGCTGCTGTTGGCGCTGACGTTCCTGCTCCTTGGCGTGATGGCGGCCGTAGAGGCATCCGGCGGCAGCGCCGAGCATGCCGTGGTGGCCCGCATAATGACCCGCGACACCGCCGACGACCGCGCCCTTGATGCAGCCCTTGGCGTCGGCGGGCGAGGTGGCGGCAAGCGCACTGACGGCAATGGCGGACGCGAGAAGAATCGATTTCATGATGCGGCTCCAATGGAATTCTTAAGGCATCAACGGCCGAGCCGCCCCGCCGGTTCCCGCCGCGTCAGGGCCAACGTGAAACGCCCGGGAGTTCTCACGAATTCGCGGCCACCTGCCCCCGCGCTTCACGTCGTCGAGACGCGATCAGTTCAGCTTCATCAGTTCAGTTCCTGCCACGTCGGGATGGCACCCCGGCGCAAGCGCATGCTCGTTGTGCCGCAGTGCACGCTCCGGTTGCCGAACCAAATCACGTCTCGTGCGTCAAACATATGTTTGAGAGTGGAACGCTTCGGTTCACAATGCGGGCCAGGGCCAGTCGAAGGCGAGTCGGACTGAACCGACGGGGTCGAACATGGGCGAGGATTTGAACCGGCAGCGCGTCTTGAACTTCCTCGACGTCTATTATGCCGGCGGCATCGAAGGCGCGCTCGATCGCTGCAGCGACGACGTCGCGTTTCTCCCCAACGCCCCGATCGACATTCTTCCGCATATGGGCCAGCACCGCGGCAAGGCTGCTCTGCGCCAGATGTGGACCACGATCCACGAGCGCTATTCCGACATGCGCTACGAGGCGCCGATGGTGGTGGCCGAAGGCGACAAGGTCGCGGCGCAGCTGCGGGTGTTCTTCCGCAAGCGCAACAACGCCCGCGTCGTGCAGTTCGACGTCGCGGTGTTCTACACGCTGCGCGACGGCAAGATCACCGAGATCCGCGAGATCATCGACACATTCGACCTCGTCCAGCAGGTGCTGGAGCGTGATATCGCAGCGGCGCTGACCGGGCAGAACGCGGACTAGCTCGCGGAACACGGGGCAACGGATGGCAGCGCCCCCGCCCCGCAAATTCGCAACGCCAGCGTTGAACCTCGAAGGCCCGGCGCTGACCTATCACTGGGCTTGTTGCGGTCGGGGCTGACATCACCATGAAAATCGCATTGCTCGCTGTGCTTGGCCTTGCACTGGGCGCTCTTGGCGGCGCCGCGCTCGGCATCGGAGCCGGGCTCACCTGGATCGGACTGGCCAAAACCTCAGGTCTCGACAGCGGAACGCTGGTGTTTTTCACCTTCATGCCGCTCGGCGCCGCGATCGGCGGCATCGGCGGCGCGCTATTGTTCGCGGTGGTGGCGATCCGCGACGCCGAGATCGTGATCGAGCGGCAGCCGCTGCGGCAGCGCGACCGCTGAATTGTGGTGACAAGCGGGCGGTCACATTCCGGTCAAGGCCGGTGCAATTGTGCATTGCAAAAAAGTCATTTGCGTTTTGGCCGTTCCGCCCTATTTGAGGCCGTAATCGTAATAGTGACGTGCAGCAACCTGGCAGGGCGTCGACGCTGACCGCCTGCCATTCGTTTGCTTTGAAAATCCAGTTTCAGGACGAGACCAAAATGACAGAGCACAGCCTCTGGCGTTTTTCGCGCGCGTTGCATCGCGCGATCAACGAACGCCAGCTTGCAGACATCGAGCCGCTGCTCGATGACGAGGTCGAATGGGCCATCTACGGGCCGATCGACCTGTTTTCCTTCTTCGGCTCGCGCCGCGGCAAGGCCGCCGTGCTCGAGGTGATCAGGCAGATCGGCGAGAACCTGAGGGTTCACCGCTTCGATCGGGAGTCCATCATGCTGGGCGCGGATTCCGCGGCCTCGATGCTGCGCTATTCGCTGACGGCATTGGACTCCAACAAGCCGATCTCGCTCAGGATCGCGCATTTCGCGCAGTTCAAGGCCGGCAAGCTCACGAGCTTCCGCGTGCTGGTCGACAGTTTCGACCTGGTCGAGCAGACCGTCGGTTACCCGATCCATCTGCCGCGCATCGCGGTCTGACGGGCCTGCGATTTCACGCCTTCGTCATGTCCGGGGCCGCGCCTTCGTCAAGGCGCCCCGGCCGCTGCGGCCTGTTTTGCCAGCCCCGAACGGCCGCGCCCGGGACGTTTGTCCCGGACATGACGATCACGCGTTGATCAGTTGCCTTCGCAGCGCCGTTGCCACAATTTTGCGCCGAGAAAACCGCATGTTGCGGCGCTGGAATTTGCGGGCTGGGAATGACTTCTACATCACGATTTGGCTGGACAAGGCTGCCGGTGCTGGCGGCCGGCTTCAGCGTGGCGATAGCGGTTTCGGCCACGGCGCAGACCTCGCCATGGGCGATCGCTCCCGCCGCGCAAGAAACCGCGAAAGACACCCCCGCTGACGATGCCGAGGCTGCGGCCGACCCGGCGCCGCCGGCAGCCGATGCCAATGACGCCGACATCCTGAAGGACATCGACCAGAGCAAGCTCGACTGGAGCCAGCTCGATACCGACTCCACCAGCCTGCCCACGCTGGCGCCGAAGAGCGCGGCCAAGCGCAGCGCCGTCGCCGGCAACGATCCGTCCTGGTCGACCAACAACAACGCCAACGGCTCGTCGGCGGTGTCGGTCAAGCAGTCGGTCTCGCCGTTCCTCGACACCCGCATCGGCGCCGACATGACGGTCGCCAAACAGGGCACGATGACGACCTCGGAGCAATTGTCGGAGCGGCTCGCCAATGGCGGCAGCCTCCCGCAATCCGGCGGCTCGGCCTGGGCTTCGATCTCGACGGGTGGCGTGGCTTCGATCTGGGACAAGACCTCGGTCGAGGCGCGGGTCGATCCGGGCGCCGACCAGAGCAAGGTCGGCACCTCGCTCAGCAAATCGGTGCCGCTGTCGGAGCAGTATTCGCTGACCTTGCAGAGCGGCTACAATTTGATCCAGCAGGGCGTGGTGCCGGTGCCCGGCGTCGACGGCCATCCGTCGCGCAGCTACGATACCGATCAGTCGGCGCGCCTGTCCGTTACCGACACCGGCACCAGCATCACCGCCGGCCAGACGCTGTCGACCGCCGAGGACCGATGGCTGCGCCGGGTCGGCGCCGAGCAGAAGCTGTTCGACGGCGTCACCATCTCGGGCTCGGTCGGCGAGACCCCCCAGGGTACGATCAACAAGAGCATCGGCGCCGGCTACAGGCGCTCATGGTGAACGATCTGTTAGCCCTGTCGCGCTAATGATCAGGCATTGCCCCAACTTGGCCCAGATGCGGTCAAATTCGGCGGCACTGATAGGTCCGTAACTTCATCAATTCGTCGTGCGGGGGACAAGCCGCGCTTCGCTATTGCGACCAGGGGAAAGCCGATGAACGCCACCAACCGTACCGAGGAAGCCGAAGCCGAAACGACGTCCGAGGTCGATTCCAACCTTGCTGCAGTCTCGGAAGTCGAAGCCGGCATCCGCGACTTCGTGCGCAACGACATCGCCTATCTGCGCCGGCCGGTGGCGAGCCCGGAGACCGCGCCGACCGACACCAATACCGATGCCACTGTCAGCAACGTCAACTCGCTGATCCAGCGCGTCGCCGGCACCTCGCTCGCCGAGATCGAGAAGCTGATCGGCGAGCTCGAGAGCCTGCGCGACCTGCTGCATGCCGAGGGCCAGCGCGTCCAGCGCGAGATCTCCGGCTATGCCCAGCTGAGCCAGGCCGCGATGAAGTCGACGCGCATGATCGCCGACAACGTCTCGCAGTGGAAGCGCGCCGCCGACGGCCTCCGCAACAGCTGATCCCGATCAGTTTTCCAGACTGATGGCCGCCGCCTCCCGAACAGGGGGCGGCGGCTTGGTTTTGCGTGGGCCGATTCAGCGCAGAACGATTCGTTATTCGGCGCGCTGTAAACTCCGCGGCGTCAATTCTTGCAGAAGCCGATTTGAACTTGAGATGCCGAGCCCGCGTTCAATCCGGAATTCGCGTCCGGACCGCGCCTTGGCGGGGCGTCCATTTGGAGAGAATACATGCAGAGCGTCCGGCCGGATAACGCCGCCGATCCGATCCCGCTGCGCCAGCCGCAGCAGGGCATCGGCACGATCATGATCCGGTTCCTCGGCATCCTGGCAGCCGCGACCGTCGTGATGGTGCTGATCTGGAATCGTTGAATTTCGGGATCGGGAGAAGTGTGACGCAGCCTGCCGACGGGTCACATTGAAAAGCGCGAATGCGCGCTACAGCGCCGAGGGTTACAGACGGTCGATCAGCGATCGATGCTCGCGGTGGTCTCGAAGGAATAATTGCCGTCGGCAAAGCCCTTCACGACCATTCCGGTGGCCAGCATCACGACAACCGTCACCGTCGCAAAGATAATGCCGACGAGTTTCAGCGCACTGCGATCTGCCATAGTCGTCCCCAGGTGTTCGGCCCAAGTTTTCGGCCCACGTGCCAGGCCAAGTGTTCGCCCAAGTGCTCATGCCCCCGGCCATAAGGCAGGGACAAAGGTTCAAAATGCGTTAGCAAAAAATGAGTTCCACGCAACGCACAACTACGTCGGCAGCAGAAGTAGCTGCCGACCATGGCGTCCGTGCAACATCAGAGGCGCTGGGGCAACATCAGGAACCGGTTTTCCGGCGCGGCACGAAGGCGGTCGCGAGGAACGAGAACACCACCTCATTGCGCTGATTGACGCCGGTGTTGCGCGCCTGAAGGATACCCCATTCCGGCCGTTTCTCGGACGTCCGCTTGGTCTCGATCTGGTTGGTGAAGCTGATGGTGTCGCCGGCCAGCACCGGGCGGATCCAGCGCAGCTCACGGAAGCCCGGCGAGGGTCCCCAGACCGCGACCGTCTCGCCGCGGGCGGCGGCTTCCGCGGCGAGCCGCTTGCCGTCGGCGACGAGCAGCTTCATGCACACGCTCGCGACGTGCCAGCCCGATGCGGCGAGCCCGCCGAACAGCGACTTGCGCCCCGCCTCCTCGTCGAGATGGAAGCGCTGCGGATCGAACTGCGCGGCAAACCGCTTGATGTCCTCGGCGGTAAAGGTGAATGAGCCGAACTCGCGCCGTGCGCCGATCTCGATGTCTTCAAAAAAGCGCATGATGTCTCCTATGCGCTCGCAGCGTCACGGCGGCTGATCATGATCGGCGCCTCCATCTCGCACAGCATCTCGCCGCGCGCGTTGCGGATCGTGCTCTTGAAGGTGACGATGCCGGTCTCGGGGCGGCTCTTCGAGACGCGCGCTTCAATGACATCGACATCCAGCGTCAAATCGTCGCCCGGACGCAGCGGCGCCACCCAGCGCATCTCGTTGACCCCGGGCGCGCCGAGCGATGCGGTGCGGCCGATGAAGCCGTCGAACAGCATCCGCATCATCAGCGAGCCGAGATGCCAGCCCGAGCCCGACAGGCCGCGGAGCATGGATTTCTTCGCCGCCTCCTCGTCGAGATGCATCGGCTGCGGGTCGAACTCGGCGGCAAAGGCCAGGATTTCCTCGCGCGAAACATGGCGCGGGCCGAACGTGCCGAAACGGCCGGGCTTGAAGTCTTCGAAGGTCAGCGTGGTCATTGGGTGAGGATATGCTGGAGGGAAGCCCGATTGTGGCCGTTATTTGCAGCAATCACAACCAGCCCACTCGCATAGCTCGCCCCTGGACTGCCGGCGCCCGGTCCCGGGCCTGGCTTTGGCGAGACTGATTGGGCTTCTGCGTTATCGATCCCTCTGGGTGCGGAGGCGCTTTGACGCCGCCCCGAACCATTGGCCCGGCGAAACGCCTCGTCCTGTCGGAGCCTGCTGCGCAGGCTGCCGGGACGAAGTGATCACGCCGGGGGTGACGCAGTAGGATGAACGAGACGCGAATCATATTTCGGCTGGCCGGGAGAACCATGATGTTCGATTTCCAGGATCTGTTTCAGTGGGACCGCTTCATCACGCCCACGATCATCAAGACGTTCTACTGGCTGGTGATCGCGGTCATCGTGCTGTTCGGGATCTCCGGCATCCTGTGGAGCCTCACCGCGATGGCGATCAGCCCGTTCGTCGGCTTCATCCAGTTGCTCGCGTCGATCGCCAGCATCTTCGTCGGCATCGTGTTGTCGCGCATCGCCGCCGAGTTCATCCTGATCGTGTTCCGGATCAACGAGCATCTCGGCGCGATCCGCGATCGGGATGGAGGCATGCACTGAGGCTTTGGGCCTCCCGCCGGATGCAGCCCGCCGCCCGGGCTGTGGTTAATCCGAAGTAGCACCCGCGCGCAAATGCCCGCGAAATTCCGAGCGGGATATTAAAACCGCTCGCATATCAGTCTCCGCATTGCGCTTAAGGCCAACGCGGGGGCGTCGTGAATTCGAGGAATGGTTTTATTGCCGTGAGGCCGGGTCAGCCGGGCTTTACGACCGAGGATATTCTTTGGGCCGTCGGCATCTGGTCGGTGATCCTGACCCTGGCGCCGGTGATCGTTTTTTATCTGCTGATGGTGGCGTAACGCCATCCATCGCGTGATCGCCAAAGCCAACGAGGCAATCTGCGATTGCCTCGTTGCCTCAACACGCAAAAAACGCGCGAGTGCCGCGCGTTCTTTCCAGTTCGAACCAAAGCGGCGTTGTTACGCCGCCTGCTTGTGCATCGCGCCGGACGCCGACGCCGTGCCGCGGATCGCCTTGATCGAGCGTTCGATCGCGGCCCACAGCCGATTGATCTCGGCGGCAGCGCGGCCTTCCGCATAATATTCGCGCGCGCCTTCACCCTGGCCGAGCGCCATCAGAAGGTCGGCGCGGTTGGTGATCTGGCCGCTCCACACCGGTGCGCGGAATTTCGCCAGCGCCTCACGCGCGATCGCGACGATGCGGCTTTCGGCGCCGTCACGCTGTGCAGGCGCGCCGTTGATCACGACGGCGTAGGGCTTGCGCATCGAGCGGCAGGTCTGAATCGTTTCCTGCACCGCGTTGACGTCGAACACGCCGGGCCGCGCCGGAATGATCACCATCGTGGCGTTCTTGATGGAGTCGTCGACCACAGCAGACAAATTCGGCGGCGTGTCGATGAACACCCACTCGATGCCGTCGCGCTTGGCTTGAGAAATGATCCCGCTGACCGAGTTCACCGCCGTCTTGATCGCCGGCTCGTTGGTGCCGCGCAATTTATGCCAGAGCGTCAGCGAGCCCTGCGGATCGGCGTCGATCAGCAGACAGGGCTTCGTTGCCTTGTGCACTTGCGCGGCGAGGTGAGCAGCCAGGGTACTTTTCCCCGAGCCCCCCTTACGCGAAGCGAAAACAATCACGTTCATACGTTGGCCTCCAGATTGACCCCAGGAGGCGAAAATGAATCAGCCCACTGATTCGCGAAAGAAGAAACTTCTTGCAATCCGCAAAGTGGCCAAGATTACCGGTGCATTCTGCTTTTTGAGTCACACTCAACTTATGACACAACCGAAAATGGAAGCGCTAAGCGTTTGATAAGACTCACGCCTAGCGCTTTTCGGCAGTCTTGGCGCGCTGGCGCGCGATCCACTTGCGCTCGATCCAGCCGAGCAATTGCGCCGTCGGTCTCTGCAGGAGCGGGACATCCTGCGCGAACAAAAGGAGTCCGAGCGGCAGCATCCAGAGTCCGAGCACCGGCAGGAAGCTGAAGATGCCGCCGATGATCAGGAGGATCGCGAGCGGAATCCGCACGTAGCGCGATGACGGCTTGCGCAGCCACGCGACGAAGCGTGCCGGCCTTTCCGGAAGCTTGGCTTCGAACCAGGCGAAGTGCCGATCGACCTCTTGCTTGTCGTATTCGCTCACGCGCCTCACTCCATCCGTTCCGTCGCGAAACGGATTCTGCAAACAGCACCAGAGATGATGCTGCGTGACAGCGTCACAAGGCGTCAGTCTGTCGCGCATGACGGTCTTGAAATAGCCGCCGCATGATCCAGCGCGCGCAAGGCGCACACCCGTTCGCGTCAAGACAACGCAGCGGGCTCGCGGCTCTCGCATGCGCGCGATGGGAACAAGATCAGTGGGTGGACTTCTTCGCCTTGTGCGGCTTGGAGACCTTCCGCTTCGCAGGCCGCCGCTCGCTCGCTTCACGCGGCGCGGGATCTGCGCGGAAGAACACGCGGCAGTCCGGCGACAGCTGCGCCCTGTTCCTGATCATGCAGGCCGTGATGCGATCGACATCCGGAATCTCGGGGCTACAAAGCCGGAACGCGTCCGGCGTACAGGCCTGCTGCTGGTCGGGCGTGTAAGCCTCACCCCGGGCCGGCAGCAGCAGCGCGGCAAAGCCGACCGCTGATATCAACGCAAACGAAAAACTCCTTGAACCGGCGGTCCCCATGCGTCCCCCCAAAGGTGTCACTAGGCGTCGTTAAGGCGTCGTTTTGCGGAGTGTGGGTGATGGTACGAGGAAGTGCAAGCGGGCGAGATGACACGCCAATGGCGATCGAGCCGACGGCGATCGATCTTGCGATGGTCTGATCCTGCGATGTGGCGTTGGGTAATCGTGTGGATGGTACAGTTGGGTGGGCTCGAACCACCGACCTCCTGTTCCACAGACAGGCGCTCTAACCAACTGAGCTACAACTGCATCCTGACGCACGGCCCCGCAAAAAGGGGGCGGCGATTTCGGCGGAAACTAGGTGCAACGCCCGCCTTTGGCAAGGCCGTAACGCGCTGATTTCCGCTCTTATCTCGGGCCAATCCACGGCCCCCGTCCAGCAAAAAGGCCCGGACCGCATCGGCCCGGGCCTTCCGCTATCTCATGCCGGCTGCGATCAGGCGGCCGGCTGCTGGTAGAATTTCGAGGCGCTGGCCTTGATCGGCTCGGCGGTCTCGCTGGCGACCTTCTGGCCGAGTTCGGCCAGTTCCTTGGCCTGCGCGGTGTAGGCCTCGAACTGCTTGCGGGCGTGCGAGGTCCACAGCTCGACCGCTTCGGTCGGCGACTTCACGCTGAACAGTTCCTGGGCGAAGTCGAGCGAGGAGGTGGTGTTGGCCTTGAAGAACTCGATCAGCTTGGCCGAATAGGCGGTGGCGCCCTTGTTCATCGAGGTGAATACGGCCTCGACCGTCGAGTTGTGAGTCTCGGCAGCGTCCTTGAACTTGGCGTAGCTGTCGCGGGCCTGCAGCACGCCCTTTTCAGCGAACGCGCGCATCTGCTCGGGAACCTCGAACGGGATGATCGAGGCGGAAAACGGATCGGACGGGTTGGTCATACGTGTAATCCTTCGCAACGGGTGAGTAGATGTGACCATTGCGAACGTCCCGGAGACAGAAAGGCCGGGAACGTTGAAATGGATCACGCTGCCTTGATTCACGGGAGTGCCCTTCGTCGGGCGCGCCTAATAAACACCCATATCATGTCAATTTTGTGCAACGCAACGTGAGATCGCGTGCGGCGCCACATTTTTTATGTGGCGGAATATGGAATTACCGCCTCGACCAGGGTTGGGGCCTGCCACAGTCGGCCTGGGGTCAGCCGTCCCGTCAGCTCCCTGTTAGCTCTTGGGCTTGACCGCATCCATCGCGGCGCGGCTGACCGCCTGGCCCATCTCGCTGGCCTGCTCGGCGAGCGAGCGCATCTGGCCCTGTACATATTCGCTGTGCAGCCGCATCACCTCGGTGAGGTCCTTGGCCTTGAGCAGCGACTGGGCGTAATCCAGCGACGACTGCACGTTCTTCTCCGCGTAGCCGAGCGCCTTGGCGGAAAGATCCTTGGCGCCGGCGCGCATCGTGGCGTTACGCTCCTCGATCTTGCCGGCGGTGTCCCGCGCGTTGGTCACGAACTGCTCGAACGCCTTGCGCGCCTGGTCGAAGTTCGCCTCCGCCATCGACCGCATGTCCTTGGGAATCTCGAACTTGGGCATCTCGAATTGGTCACGCCCGTTGTCGCTCATGGTCGCTCTCCCTCGCTTGATGGTCGGCCCGCCGGTTGGCCTTGCGGGCCCAAGGCAGAATACAAGGTAGAATGGACGGCAGAACATATCGTGGCACGGCGATCGCAGGTGTGACGCGCTGCCGCCCTGGCTCCGCAACACGCTGTCGCAGCCGCCTCTCTCTGCCCGACAACGCCAAACGGCTGTGGATCGTTCAGCCAAGTTAACGTTATCCCGGCTTAAGCCGGGGCACGCTGGCCGCGGACATGGACCTGCAGCCCCCCAGTTGCGATACTAACCTTCTGTTAAGGCTGTCGTCCTGCGGCCGCCGGCGCTCCGGCAAAGCTAAGGAAGAAGCCAAACCATGCGGTCAAATCTTGCGTGATGAGTGACGCGGAATTCCAGATCCAGGCGCTCGGCGATGTGAGGCTGGCGGACCATGCGTCGGGCGCCCTGCCGGCATGGCTGTGGTCGGCCGACGGCGCACGGATTTTGTGGGCCAATCCGGTCGGCGCGCAGGTATTTGGTGCCGCCAATGGCGCCGAGCTGGCGAAGCGCGCCTTCGGTCCAGCCGATCCGCATCGCCGCCAGGTCGCGCGGCTCGGCCCCAGCCTCGACGCAGGCGGCGCGGTGCGGCTGGAGCGGCTGCGCGGCTTTGGCGCGGCGCCCGGCATGCTCGCGACCTGCGGCTGCAGGCGGATTGACCTGCCCGACGGCAGCCACGGCATCCTGATGAGCGCGCTCGATGCCTCGGGTCGCAACATGCCGCTCGCCGAGCGCTTGCTGCGCCTGGTGCAGGGGCTGGCGCGTCCGGCGGCCGCCTTCAACGGCGACGGACTTTTGGTCGCAACCAACGAGGCGGCGCGTTCGCTGCCCAGCCTGCACGATCTCACCGAAGCCGGCCTCGATGCCGCGCGCGACGAAGCGCTGGCGCAGGGCCGCGCGGCGGCGAGCGTTGCGATCGGCCGCGTCGTGCTGCAGCGGATCGGCCGTGGCGCCGATCGCGCGCTGATCGCGCTGATCAAGCCGGCGGCGCATCTCGCCGCCAAACCGGCGGCACGGATCGTGCCCGAGCCGGTTGCGCCGGTAGCGGCAGCAGCGCCACAAGAGGCCGCAGCCATGGAGCAGCCGCCAGCGCCTGCCGCCGTCGAACAGCCAACCGCGCATGAAGAAGCCCCCGCGCCCACGAACGAAGCGCCGGCCAGCTTCACGCTGTTCGATGCGCTCGACCCGCAGTTGGAACAGCGCGTCGCGATCGAGCCGATCGTCAGCGTGACTGAATCCGAGCCTGCGCGCGCGGCTCCATCTCCCGCGTCGGAAGAGATGCACATCGAGACCGCGCCCGTCGCGACCGCGGCATTCGACACCACACCGGACGAAACTCCCGCCGTCGAGGAGCCAATATCGGAAGCGCTCATCGAAGTGCCGATCGAGGCGCAGATCGAAGGGCCCGCGCACCCTGCTCCACCGCTCGCGTCGGCAGAGCTGACGCATGCAGAGCAAACACCGGTCGAGACCACGCCTCTCGACACCGCGCCTGACGAAACTGCCGCGGTCGAGGAACCGTTATCGGAAGCGCTGATCGAGGTGCCCGCTGCGGCACAGGTCGAAGCGCCCGCAGCTGAGCCTGCGCCCGTTCTCGAAGAGACCGCCAACGCGCCAACTCCAGAAGCATCGGCGCCACCGGCCGAGCCCGCCCCCTCGCCTTATGCGATCGCGGATGTGCCACCTCCGCCGCCTGCCACCGAACCAGCGCCCGCGACACTGGCGCCGGCGCCGCCGCCATCCTGGCTCGGCGAACCGTTGCCGGTGCGGCGGCATCCGCTGCGCTTCACGTGGCAGATGGACCATGAGGCGCGCTTCTCGCTCGGCTCCGACGAATTCACCCGCCTGATCGGCCTGCACACTGCGGCAGGCTTCGGCCGTCTCTGGAGCGACATCGCCGAGAGCTTTGGCCTCGATCCCGAGGGCCGCGTCCTCAAGGCGGTCGCCAGCCGCGACACCTGGAGCGGCATCACGCTGCACTGGCCGGTCGACGGCGGCGGCCGGCTGCCGGTCGAACTGTCCGGCCTGCCGGTGTTCGATCGTTCCAGGAATTTCGCCGGCTACCGCGGCTTTGGTGTGTGTCGCGACCTCGACGGGCTTGCGCGACTCGCCGCATTGCGCCGCTATGAGTTCTTCAGCGGCTCGATCGCGCCGCGATCGCTGTCGTCCGATGCTGCGCCGGCGCCGCGCACCGCCGCGCCGCCTGGGCCAGCCGCGCCGCATGATGTTGCTCCGCCACCCGACCCGACCGCAGCACCGCCCGAGGAATTGACCGAGCCGACAGCAGCAGAGACTTCACACCAAGCCGATCCGGATCACGCCGTGGAAACGCCCCAAGAAACGACCGGAGAAGCGAACGGAGGAACGCACGACGTGCGTCACGCCCCGCCGCAGAACGTGGTGCAGTTCCGCCCCGCCGGCGACAACCGGCCGCCGTCGCTGACGCCGGTCGAGAACAACGCCTTCAACGAGCTCGCCCGCCAATTGTCGGCGCGGCTCGAGAGCGAAGCCGGCCTCACCGCGACGGCGAACGAGCGCGCCACCGCGGAGGCGGTTGCCGAGGAGCCGCCCGCCAGCGAACCGCCGCAGGAGGCGGATACGCCGCGGCCGCAAGCGACGGTCGCGGAACTGGAGACGCCGGCCGACCTGCCGAAGGCCGGTTGGCTCGCCGCGACGGAACCTGCACCGCGCGGAGAGTCCCGCCGCGACCGCGCGCTACTCGATCTCTTGCCGGTCGGCATCCTGATCTACCGGCTCGACCGCCTGCTCTATGCCAACCACGCCTTCCTCACCCGCATGGGCTACGACAGCCTGCACGCGCTGGAAGCCGCCGGCGGGCTCGACGCGCTCTATGTCGAACCCGGCGTCTCGCAGGCAAGCAGCACCTCCGGCACCGGCACGCCGGTGACAATCTCCGCGAACCAGAACGCGGACGATGGCGCGCAGTCAGTGTCCGCGGAGGCACGGCTGCACACCATCACCTGGGACGACGATTCCGCGCTGGCGCTGATCTTCTCGCGCACGCTGGACGAAGACGCCGCGGTCTCGGCCGCCCTGTCCGATCCGAAGCCCGAGCCTGCGGCTGCCGCCGAGCCGGTACTCGCGCCACTGCCGCCGCAGGCCGGCCACGCCGACGCGGAGGAGCTCGGCGCGATCCTCGACACCGCGGCCGAAGGCATCATCATGTTCGATGCCGAGGGCAACATCCATTCCTGCAACCGCAGCGCGGAGGCGCTGTTCGGCTATGACGGCGATGAGTTCATCACGCATAATCTCGCCGACCTGTTCGCGCCGGAAAGCCAGCACGGCATCTTCGACTATCTCACGAGCGTGAAATCGGCCGGCGTCGCCAGCCTGCTCGACCATGGCCGCGAGACGCTCGGCCGCGTGCGCCAGGGCGGCATCATCCCGCTGTCGGTGACGATGGGCCGCACCCGCGCCGACGGGCCGAATTTCTTCGCCGTGTTCCGCGATCTCTCGCAGACCAAAAAGAGCGAGCGCGAACTGCGCGAGGCGCGGCGGCTCGCCGAACGCGCGGCGAACGCCAAATCCGACATGCTGGCGCGGATCAGCCACGAGCTGCGCACGCCGCTCAACGCCATCATCGGCTTTGCCGAGGTGATGATCGGCGAGCGCTTCGGTTCGCTCGGCAACGAGCGCTATGTCGAATACATGAAGGATATCCGCGCCTCCGGCGAGCGGGTGATCGCCATCGTCAACGATCTGCTCGACCTGTCGCGGATCGAGACCGGCAAGCTCGACCTCGCCTTCACCAGCCAGAACCTCAACGAGATGGTGGAGAGCTGTGTCGCCGTGATGCAGCCGCAGGCCAATCGCGAGCGCATCATCATCCGCACCTCGCTCGCGCACACGTTGCCGCCGGTGGTCGCCGACGCCCGCGCGCTGCGCCAGATCACGCTGAACCTGATCGGCAACTCGATCCATCTTGCCAATGCCGGCGGCCAGGTGATCGTCTCGACCGCGCTGTCGGATTTCGGCGAGGTGATGCTGCGCGTGCGCGACACCGGCCAAAGCCTCAACGACAACGAGGTCGCCGCCGCGCTCGAGCCGTTCCGGGCGCCTGCGCCGTCCGATCATGCCGGCTCCGGCGCCGTCAGCCTGTCGCTGACCAAGGCGCTGGTCGAAGCCAACCGCGCCAAATTCCAGATCCGCACCGGCGGCCGCACCGGCACGCTGATCGAGATCGTGTTCTCCCACGCCGCCGCGCGGGTCTGAGGGGCGGGCACGCTCCGTTGCCCGCGTTAGGAATGCACTGGCGGAGGGCCTCCCTCCCCCCTTTGCGGGGGAGGGCGGGAAGAGGGGTGGCCACACGGCACCTCTCTCCGTGTAATATTCTTCAACGCCACGCGGCCGAGATTGTGAGACCGACACTCATCTCGATCATCTCGCTCGGGGCCACCCCTCTCCCCACCCTCTCCCACAAGGGGAGAGGGAGCCTGGCCAGCGTGCCTACCTCACTGCGGGAAACTGTCGCGCTTGATCGGCGCGGCACGGCATAAATCTTGCTGCAGTTCCGATTGTTTGAAATTCATTATCTTCCGAACCCAGCCCGCTTTCCGGGCGTCTGGATCTGGCGGATGCGCTGCCTCGTCGTCGCCGACCTGCATTATTCATTGCCGCAGTTCGACTGGCTGCTGGCGGCCGCGCCGCAATTCGATCTGGTGATCTTCGCCGGCGATGCGCTCAACCTCGGCTCGGCGGTCGATTTCCGCGCCCAGATCGTGGTCGTCAAGAAATACCTCGCGCGCCTCGCCGGTCTCACGCGCGTGATCTTCTGCTCGGGCAATCATGATCTCGACGAGCGCAACGCAGAGGGCGAGAAGGTTGCGCGATGGGTCGCCGCCGTCAGGGAATTCGGCGTGGCCTGCGACGGCGACAATCTGACCATCGGCGATACGCTGTTCACGGTGTGCCCGTGGTGGGACGGCCCGATGGTCAAGGCGCGGATCGACGAGCAGCTGCGCGAGGCAGCCGCCATCCCGCACCGCCGCTGGGTCTGGGTGCATCACGCCCCGCCGGCGGATTCCCCGATCAGCTGGGGCGGCAAGCGCTTCTTCGGCGACCTCGAGCTGCTGCGCTGGATCGAACGCCACCACCCGGCGGTGGTGATCTCGGGCCATGTGCATCAATCGCCGTTCATCCCGAACGGCTCGTGGTTCGACCGGATCGGGACGACCTGGGTGTTCAATACCGGCCTGCAGCCCGGCCGGCCGCCGGTCTACATCGTGCTCGATCTCACCCTGGAGCAGGTTTTCTGGCTCGCCGCCGGCGACGCGCAGATCGTCGATCTCAACGCCCCCATGCATCGGCCGGCAACGCCGCTCGGCGAGGCGCCCGACTGGCTCACATCCTTGGATCGGATTGCCGATCCGAGCCTGGCGCGACCTGCATCGGCGGCAGGTTGATCATGCTCTGCAGCACTTCGCTGACCATCGCCAGATGGGTGCCGTGATCGGCATATTGATGCATCAGATCGGCAAGATAGGTCGTGGCGACATGCAGCCGTTGCGCCAGGAGCTGCGCGATCAGCAGCGCCAGCGCAGGCTGCTCCCGCAGGAACGACGCCGCATCGTCGAATTCGTACAGGACGCAGTCGGACGCAGCGCGCACCTTTGCGCTGTGCGGCCTGTCGAGCAGAACACTCATCTCACCGAACACCGCGCCGGGCTCGTCGATTACCGCGACCAGACTGTCGCCCTTCACGACCTCGACCTTGCCCTCCAGCAGCACGAACAGATGACCCGTCTTGCCGCCCTCCTCGATGAAATCCGTGCCGGCCGGCAGGCTGCGCCTGCTCCCGCCGGTGCAGTGATCAAGGATCGCCCGCATGCTGTTTCGCCTCCGTCTGCTGTCAGACTAGGCGGAGATGTGGCCGAGGTGAACGGGATTAGCCGGGCGGTATGCCCAAATTGTCGGCAGGCGTTTGCGGGCGGGAAGTGGCGCGTGGAGGCGTAGGCGTAGTCTCCATGCACTCTTGTGTGAGGGACGCACAGTGCACGGGCTCCCTCCCCCCCTTGCGGGGGAGGGTTGGGGAGAGGGGTAGCCGCACGACGGACTCCCGATGCCCAACTCGCTCCAACACCATACGGTCGAGATTGTGAGACCGACCTTCAACTCGAACATCTCGCCCGCGGCTTACCCCTCTCCCCACCCTCCCCCGCAAGGGGGGAGGGAGCCTGAGAGGCGTGCTCACCTCACGCGCGAGCGGCGCTGGGCAGCGGCGCCCCTACTGCCTGATCTCCAGCGTCTGGCGCTTGCCGGCGGCGATCGAGAACGGCTTTTCCGCCTTCTGGCCGTCGGCATAGGTGGCGACCGCGACATAGTCGCCGGCGCTGAGCGCAACGTTGGTGGTCGCCTCATAGCTCACCGAGACGCGCTTGCGCTCGTCATTGATGTCGCGCTCGGTGCTGAGGATGTCGATCTCCTGGCGCCGTCGGCCTTGATCCCGACCACGCCGGCGTTGAGGTTGACGTTGATCCGGGTCGGCGCGCCGGACTTTACCTCGGCGCGCACCGTCGCCTTGGCCTCGCCGACCACCGCGGTCACGTCGTAGCTGCCGCTCGGCAGATCGAACCTGGATTCGGCGTCATATTCCTGCGCGACCTTCTCGCCCTCATCGCCGTTGGCCTTGGCCGGCTGGTAGACCGCGACCACGATGTCCTTCTCGACCTTCGGGCCGCCCTCGGCATAGGTCGAGGTCACGATCAGCTTGCCGACATCGAGGGTGAGCTGGACGTTACTCGAATCGCCGGCGGCGACCACGAACGGCTTGCTGGTCTTCGACTGCCCCTTGGTCAGGGTCAGCGTATAATTGCCCGCGGCGAGCACGAAGCGCGGCACCGCGTCGTATTCCTGCGCGACCAGTCTGCCGCCCTTGTCGGAGACCTGCCAGACCACGTCGTCGACCTTGCCCGCACGGCCGGCCACCGCGCCCTCGCTGGTGACGTAGCCGGCGTCGAGAATGACGTCGAGCATCGCGGGCTTGCCGTTCTCGACCTTGAGCGCAAACTCGCGCTTGAGCTGCCGGTAGCTCACCTCCACGATGTAATCGCCGGGCGCGACGTTGTCGGCGAACGGCGCACCGTAGAAGGTGTTGACGTGCTCGCCCTTCTCGCCTCCGGCGCGCTTGTAGACGCCCCAGTTGACGTCCTCGTCGCTGATCGGATCGAGCCCTTCGGCGAGCCGTGCCACGCCGCGAAGGTTCTTGCCGAGATAGCGATCGGCGGCCGCCGGCTTCGGCGGCGCCTCGCTTGCGACCTTGGTGCCTTGCGTCGCCGCCACCGCCTTGGTCAGTGCGCCGGTCAGGCTCGCGGCGTTGCCGGCATCGAGATAGACGCCGCCGGTCGCGCGCGCGATGCATTGCAGCTGGCTCTTCGCCGCGGGATCGGCGACGTCGAGGCCGATGACATGGGCGGTGAAGCCGATGCCGGCCTTCTTCAGCTCGGCCGCGGCCGCGCACGGATCCGGCGCGCAGGTCTCGATCCCGTCGGAGACCAGGATCACATTGGCCTTGTTCTCGGTCGAGTGCAGCGCCTCGGCGGCGGCACGGAGCGAATCCGAGATCGGCGTCTTGCCCTTCGGGTTGATGCCGTCGATCGCGGCCTTGATCCGCGCCGGATCGAACTTGCTGACCGGCACCATCAGCTCGATGTCCTTGCAGTCACCCTTCGAGCGGTGGCCTTAGACCATCACGCCGAGACGATCGGCGGGATTCCATTTCGACAGGATCGCATCGACCGCCTGTCGCGCAGCGGAGATCTTGCTCTGCCCGTCGACCAGGCCCCACATCGAGCCGGACGCATCGAGCACGATAATGGTGTCGGCCCCCTGCGCCTGTGCTTGCGCCCGGGCGCCATGAGATGACAGCAACGTCAGGCCAAGCGACAGCAGGCCGGCAACGAACGAGCGGCAAAAAACCTTGATCACGGATCAGTCCTCGATGATGGAGACAATCGGAGGGCAGAGACGGCTGCGGCGGCGCGATGTATGTCGTGAGATCACCCGTGCCCTGCCTCAGCCGCGCCCTGCTTCGATCTCGATTTTGTTTTTTGTTGGCCGGATTGCTGACGCGACACAATAGCGGTGCGCGCGCAACGAAACGCCAAAACACCTTCTATTGACGTAACTTGCGCCTGAGCGCTTGGACTATTGCGACAGGCATTTGGCCTGACGCGACACCCGGATGACGATTTGGATTGCTTCCGGAGTTGCGATCATCATCACCATCGACGTGAGCGTCATCACAGATGACGCTCCTTTGCACGCTGCGGTGCTCAATCGACGCCGCGGCCCGCGGCATCGAGCGCGCCCGCAAGCAGCTCGAGCGCCTTGACACGGCGTCGCCGTGCCAGCCGTTCTTCGCCGACCTTGCGTTCATGCTCGCCGGCGATGAAGGCCTGAATGTCCGGCAGCAGACGAATGACGCCGCGGCTGCCCCACTGGCCATCCGGTATCTCGGTCGGAAAAACCCAGACTCGCGGCGCCACATCCTCGTACGAACCGCCGTCGGCGCGCACCACGGCAGCGGTCACCTCCTTCACCAAAGCCGCGCGCGAGGCTTCGGTGTACTGCCCCTCGGGCACCGTCGGGACGATGCGATAGCGTGGCGACGGCGATGGCGCGCCCGCGACATAGACCGCGGCCGGCCGATGCAGGAACACAACGGTGACGCTTTGCGCGACCTTGTTGGCCGGATCGAACCCCTCATGGCCGATCAGGATGTCGCCGAGCTCCTTGATGAGCCGCGCCTCCGCTGCCGGCTTCAGGGCCCCTTCGGGAATTGTCACGTCGATCATCGGCATTGAGAAACCTCCTGTTGTTGTCTGCAGGAAGGTCTATGCGCGAGCTGCTTCCGGCAGCAGTGGCAGTATCGCCATTCTCAGGGCAAATTCGGACACAGCGTCGTCAGCCGGCTGATGCGATGCGCGCGGCGGGACGGGCAAACCGGCGCTGGTATTCGCGTGGCGAGAGCCCGGTTTCGCGCTTGAACAGGCGCCGAAAGGTCGACAGGTCGTTGTAGCCGACGCGCGCACTGACCGCGTCAAGCTTCAGCCGCCTGGATTCGATTAGGCGCTTGGCCACATCGACGCGCAGCGCCTGCAGATATTGCAAGGGTGCCTCGCCGACCGCCAGCTTGAAGCGGCGGTTCAAGGTCCGCTCGCTCACCGACAGGTGGCGGGCCAGCCTGGCGAGGCTGAAGCCCTGTTGCAGCGACTTCTCCATCAGGCTCTGTGCCTGCGCCACCAGCGCATCGGAGTGCTGCATGTCGTGCGTGCGGCTGGCATAGCAGGCCTGCGAGACGCGACCGCCGTCGATCAGCATCAGCTTGCCGGTCTCGCTGGCCACATCGGTGCCGGCGAACTTCTCGACCAGCCGCAGCGCAAGATTGAGCGACGTGGTCACAGCGCCCGAGCACACGATCCGGTTCTGCTCGGTGAGGATCTCGGCGACGCGCAGATCCACCGCCGGATAGCGCATCGCGAATGTTCTCCCTTTCGCCCAATGGGTGGTCGCGACCCGGCCGTCGAGCAGACCGGCCTCCGCGAGGATGAAGCTGCCGGTGCAATAGGATGCGAGCACGGTGCCGCGCTCATGTTGCCGCCGCAGCGCGGCGAGCAACGGCCCGACCGTATCGAGGCGCGCGAAGAAGCGCTCGATATCGCCGACGAACGGCCCTGGGATCACCACCGCATCCGCCGCAGAGCGTGCGCTGATCGCTCCGTCGACACCGATGATTTGGCCGGACACGGTCTGCACCGGCCGGCCATTGAGTGACTCGACGCGCCACCGCAGCTGCGACGGCTTGCCGTTGTCGCGCCGCGGTCGCCTCGCCGCCACCGAATTGGCGGCGGTGAACACGTCGACGACACCAGCCACACCCGAAGCGAGGATGCCGTCATAGACCCAAATCCGGATGAGGGGCATGGCGATGTCCGATCTTGCACAAAGTGAGGCAATTCTGTCATCGCGCGCGGGAGCGGGCAAGCGACGGGTGCCGCATCGTGAATGTGACATGCCATGTGACTGCCCGACGCGGGCGTGGCCTACTACGTCAGCCTAGGCGTGAAGGCGGGCGATCCAGCACGCCGCGGCTTCTCGGCTCACGCACAGGCGCCTCTGGAATACTGGATCGCCCGGTCGGGCGATCAGCACGAATGGGGACGGATCAAACCGCCGTCGCGCGGGCGAACTCGACGTAGATCTCGCGCAGACGGTCGGTGATCGGGCCGACCTTGCCGCTGCCGACGGTCTTGCCGTCGATCGCGACCACGCCCTGCACGAACACCGAGGCGCTGGTGATGAAGGCTTCCTTGGCGGCGAGCGCTTCCTCGACCGTGAAGGCGCGTTCCTCGATGCGCAGCTGACGCTCCTCGGCGAGCTTGACCACCGCCTTGCGGGTGCAGCCGGGCAGGATCTCGTTGCCGTTCTGCCGGGTCACGATGACGTCGTCCTGGGTGACGATGAAGGACGAGGACGAGCCGCCCTCGGTGACCTTGCCGTCCTCGATCATCCAGGCTTCGCCGGCGCCGGCCGCGGCCGCGGCCTGCTTGGCCAGCACCTGAGCCAGCAGCGCCACGCTCTTGATGTCGCGCCGCTCCCAGCGGATGTCGGGCACCGTGATGACGTTGATGCCGGTCTTGGCCGACGGCGCATTGATGATGTCCTTTTCCGAGGTGAACATCACAAGGGTCGGCTTGACGTCGGCCTTCGGGAAGGCGAAGTCGCGCCCCTTGTCGGCGCCGCGGGTGACCTCGAGATAGACCATGCCGTTGACGAGGTCGTTGCGCTTGACCAGTTCCTTCTGGATCTCCTCGATCCGCTCCAGCGTCTCGGGGAGCGCCAGCTGGATCTCGCCGACCGAGCGCTTCAGCCGGGCCAGGTGCGAGGCGTTGTCGATCAGCTTGCCCTCGAGCACCGCCGCCACCTCGTAGATGCCGTCGGCGAACAGGAATCCGCGGTCGAACACCGAGACCTTGGCCTCCGAATGCGGCACGAACGAGCCGTTGACGTAAGCGATCTTTTCCACGCGAGTTCTCCTGCGGACGAGGGGGGCTTCAGGCCTTCGTATACGCAAATTGTCAACGGGGGAAAACCCTAAAGCCGCCGTCATTCCGGGGCGCGCCGCTTGGCGCGAGCCCGGAATCCATTTCACCATGGAGGATGCGGCCTGACGGATTCCGGGCCCGCGCTACGCGCGCCCCGGAAATGACCTGGATGGGCAGACCCCTAATGCTGCAAGATCTTCGACAGGAACTTCTGCGCGCGGTCGCTGCGGGGCTTGCCGAAGAAGTCGGTCTTCTTGGCGTCCTCGACGATCTCGCCGCGGTCCATGAAGATCACACGGTCGGCGACCTTGTTGGCAAAGCCCATTTCATGGGTCACGACCATCATGGTCATGCCCTCGCGGGCGAGATCGATCATCACGTCGAGCACTTCGCTGATCATCTCCGGGTCGAGCGCCGAGGTCGGCTCGTCGAACAGCATCGCGATCGGGTTCATCGCGAGCGCGCGGGCGATCGCGACGCGCTGCTGCTGGCCGCCGGACAATTCGGCCGGGAATTTCTTGGCGTGATCCTTCAGCCCGACGCGGTCGAGCAGCTTCATGGCCGTGACCACGGCGTCGTCATGCTTGCGTCCGAGCACCTTCTCCTGCGCGAGGCAGAGATTGTCGATGATCCGCAGATGCGGAAACAATTCGAAGTGCTGGAACACCATGCCGACGCGGGAGCGGAGCTTCGGCAAATCGGTCTTGGGATCGTTGACCTTGATGCCGTCGAGGATGATGTCGCCGCCCTGGATCGGCTCCAGCGCGTTGACGCATTTGATCAGGGTCGACTTGCCCGAACCCGACGGGCCGCAGACCACGACCACTTCGCCCTTGGCGACGCTGGTGGTGCAGTCCTTCAGCGCCTGGAAGCTCGGCCCGTACCATTTGTTGACGTGATTGATCTCGATCATGATGGCTCAGCTTGTTGTTCAGCGAACAATGGCGATCCGCGCCTGCAGGCGGCGCACGCCAAAGGACGCGACACAGGAAATGACGAAGTAGACCAGCGCGGCAAACAGGTACATTTCGACCAGGCGGCCGTCGCGCTGTGCGACCTTGCTGGCGGCGCCGAGGAAATCCGGGATCGACAGCACGTAGACCAGCGAGGTGTCCTGGAACAGCACGATGGTCTGCGTCAGCAGCACCGGCAGCATGTTGCGGAACGCCTGCGGCAGCACGACGTAGCGCATCGACTGTGCGTAGGTCAGGCCGAGCGCGCTGGCCGCGGCCGGCTGGCCGCGCGAGATCGACTGGATGCCGGCGCGCATGATCTCGGAGAAATAGGCCGCCTCGAATGCGACGAAGGTGATCAGCGAGGAGGCGAACGCGCCGACCGAGATCGGCCGCGACGCGCCGGTCAGCCACTGCCCGATGTAAGGCACCAGGAAGTAGAACCAGAAGATCACCAGCACCAGCGGCAGCGAGCGGATGAAGTCGACATATAAGCCCGCGATGCGCCCGAGCACCTTGTAGCTCGACAGCCGCATCAGGGCGATCAGGGTGCCGAACACGAGGCCGCCGAACGCCGCGAGCGCCGTCAGGGTCAGCGTGAAGCGCATACCCTCGAAGAACAGATAGGGCAGCGAGCGGCGGATGACGTCGAAATCGAGATTGCCGAGCATCGTCATTTGCCCGTGATGTAGCCGGGGATCGCGACATAGCGCTCGAGCAGGCGCATCGCGGTGACCACGACGAAATTGAGGAGAAGATAGAGCACGGTTGCCGCGGTGAACGCCTCGAACACCTGGAACGAGAACTCCTGCATCGAGCGCGCCTCGCCGGTCAATTCGATCAGGCCGATGGTGATGGCGACCGCGCTGTTCTTGATGGTGTTGAGGAATTCGGAGGTCAACGGCGGCAGGATGATGCGGAACGCCATCGGCAGCAGCACGTAGCGATAGGTCTGCACCGTGGTGAGGCCGAGCGCGGTCGAAGCCTGCTTCTGGCCACGCGGCAGCGAGCCGATCCGCCGGCCTGCAATTGCACGGCGACGCGCGCCGACATGAAGAGGCCGACGCCGATCGCCGCCGTCCAGAACGGCGCGTTCGGCAATTGCTTCAGCCACAGCCCGGCCGATCTCGGCAGCAGTTCGGGCAGCACGAAGAACCACAGGAAAAGCTGCACCAGCAGCGGCATGTTGCGGAAGAACTCGACCCAGCAGAAGCCGATCCACGACGCCGTCCGCGACGGCAGCGTGCGCAGCACGCCGATCACCGTGCCGGAGACCAGCGCGATGATCCAGGCGAGCACCGACACCTTGATCGTGACCACCAGTCCCGCCAGCAACAGGTCGAGATAGGTACCGGTCCCCATCGGGTTCGGCTCGAGAAAGATGTGCCAGTTCCAATTATAGTTCACGGGTCCCCCGCGCTATCGCGCCGATCAGGCTTGACGGCAACGTATGCGCATCCAAACGCGATGCGCCGACTATATGCAAATGTCCGGCCATTTTCCTCCAAAAACGGCCGGACACGCTTAGTTAGTTCTCCGGTCCCTCATGGTGGGGAGGCGCATTGCGCCGTCTCGAACCATGAGGCCCCGGCAGCTTACTTGTAACTATCCGGATCCGGCGAGTCCGACGGCTTGGCGAACTCGTGCTTCAGCTCCGGTCCGAGCGGCACGTTGAGGTTCAGGCCTTTCGGCGGAATCTTCTGCATGAACCACTTGTCGTAGATCTTTTCGCCCTCGCCGCTGGTGTAGAGCGCGGCCGTGGCGGCGTCGACGACCTTCTTGAACGGCGCATCATCCTTGCGCAGCATGATGCCGTAGGGCTCGGGCTTGGAGAACGCATCCTTGGAGATCACGTAGTCGCCCGGCGACTTCGAGCCGGCGACGAGGCTCGCGAGCAGGATGTCGTCCATCACGAAGGCGACCGCGCGGTCTGTCTCGACCATCAGGAAGGCTTCGGCGTGATCCTTGGCCGGGATGATGTTGGCGCCGAGGCCGCGCGCGACATTGGCTTCGGTGAGCTGCTTGATGTTGGTAGTGCCGGCGGTCGAGACCACCGCCTTGCCCTTGAGGTCGTCGATCGACTTCAGCCCGCTCGACTTCTTGAAGACGTAGCGGCTGGCAGTCAGGAAGTGGGTGTTGGTGAACCAGACCTGCTTCTGGCGCTCGGCATTATTGGTGGTCGAGCCGCATTCGAGGTCGACGGTGCCGTTGGCCATCAGCGGAATACGCGTCGCCGAGGTGACCGGGTTGAGCTTGACCTCGAGCTTGTCGAGCTTCAGCTCCTTCTTGATGGCATCGACGATCTTGTAGCAGATGTCCATCGCATAGCCGATGGGCTTCTGGTTGTCGTCGAGATAGGAGAACGGGATCGATGAATCGCGAAAGCCGAGCGTGATCGCGCCGGTGTCCTTGATGTTCTTCAGCGTTCCGGTCAGCTCCTCGGCCTGCGCCTGGCTCGCGCCGAGGGCGCCGGCGAGCGCCAGGCCGATGAGATATTTGCGTGTCATACGTCTACTCCTTGCGTGGAAACGGTCGATTTACTGCGTGAGAATGTCGGCGAGGACGGGTGCGATATAGCGGCGAAACTGCTCCGGATTCTCGCTCATCGGAAAATGACCGAGCTTTTCCATGATCGTGACGCTGGCGCCCCCTATAGCCGCTACCGTCCGCCTCGTGTCCTCGGGCGTGCAGGAGAAATCATACTCGCCCGTGAGGAGATAGAGCTTGCATACTTTAGTATCGATTGACGCGACCCGGCCGCGCAGGTCGCCGTCGACACGGTAGAAATGAAGGTCGCCCTTGAACACGCCGGGACCGCCCTGCTTGTAGGCCCACAGCGTTTCCATCCGCGCAGGCGCCGGGCTTTGCGGCGCGATCAGCCCCGACACCAGCGCGGCACAGACCTCGCCGCCGTGAACGTCCGCCCGATTGAGCCAGTCGGTGTCGTACCACGGCTCCTGGAAATCGGCAGCCTCGAGCCCGATCAGCGCGCGAAACTCGGCGGCATGTTCGATCGCAAGGTTGAGCACGATGCGGCCGCCGATCGAGCAGCCCATCACGACAGGCTTCTCCAGCCCCAATGCACGGCAGAAGGCGCGGATGGTCTCGGTGTAGCTGTTGGTGGTGAGTTGGTATTCATCGCCGGTCCAGCTTTTCGGCGGATTCGACTTGCCATGCCAGGGCATATCGAAGGCAATGACGCGGAAATTTTCGGCAAACGCGCTATCTGCGAGCAGATGCCGCCACTGCCGCGCGTCTGATCCCGCGGTGTGCAGGCAGACCAGCGGAATGCCCTTTCCGTTCTCCTCGAAATAGATCCGGTGCAGCTCGCCGCCGATCTCGACGTGAACGTAGCGGCCGACCATCGGCTCGATATGGCCGTCCATGATCGTGCCGCTCATGATAGGGCCGCCGCGAAATGCTGCCGCGGCAGCGCCAGCAGGTCCTTGAAGTATTGCAGGTGCGCCATGAAGGGATGCAGATCGCCTTCGAGCACCGCCTCGCCGCGCTTGGTCAGCGCCAGCAGATCGTGCCAGCCGGGTTTCGGCTCGGCCTGCCAATAGGCGGCCCAGGCCTGCGGCGTCGCACGATAGGCGAAGCGCCACGAGCGCATCAGGACCGGCGAGGGCACGAGCTCGACGATGCGGCCGCCACGGATCGCGGCGTGAAACGGCCGCGCCATCGGGCCGAGCAGGCAGTCGCAATCGAGCAGCCGCCCGCGCGAGACCAAGAGCGGCGCCTGGTCGAGCAATGCGGGAATGCCGGCAAACGCCGTCGTCACAGCGTCGTCGGTGGCGTCGGGCGATAACGTCATCTGTCGAGGAAGTTTTCCTGCGGCGGACGCCCCATGATGACCGGAAGGGCACGATCCCGCAAGCCGCCGATGCCCTCGGATGCCCTTGGGTTCCCTGGATTATTCGCTTGACCAAACGCCGCTTGCGGTTCAGGGCGCGGGGCGGCGCGCCCTCCCCGCATGCTGCCAGGAGCTGCCACTCCGTCAGACCAAAGGCCGATTGAATTCCGCGGCACGGCAGGTCGCGGCACGCCAATTGTCGCAGTCGGCGCCTTCGCTCTTCCGTTGCCCGCCCTGTTCTGTCCAATGCGCAGCGTGTCCCTGCGACGCCAGGGACGATCATTGCCAACACCGAACAAGACGCCGCCGCGATCGAACGCGGCCACACGGGGAGAGATCGAGATGTCGCAGCGCAATTCCTGGATGGTCCTGCTCGCCGCCGCCGGCATGCTGCTGTCAACAGCGGCGCAGGCGCAGGATTATCCGACCAAGCCGATCACGCTGATCGTGCCGTGGCCGGCGGGCGGCTCGACCGATATCTCGATGCGCGCGATCGCCGAGAGCGCCTCCAAGGTGCTGGGCCAGCCGATCGCGGTCGACAACAAGGCGGGCGGCGGCGGCACCGTGGGCCCGGCGACCATGGCCGCCGGCGCCAAGCCCGACGGCTACACCATCGCGCAGATTCCGATCACCGTGTTCCGCCTGCCCTTGATGCAGGACGTGTCGTGGGACCCGGCGAAGGATTTCTCCTACATCGTCCACCTCACCGGCTACACCTTCGGCGTCACCACCAATGCGGAGTCGCAGTTCAAGACCTGGCAGGACGTGGTCGATTTCGCCAAGAAGAATCCCGGCAAGGTGACCTATGCGACGCCGGGCACCGGCACCTCGCTGCATATCGGCATGGAGCAGATCGCCTTGATGGCCGGCGGGATCAAGCTGACCCAGGTGCCGTTCAAGGGCGGCGCCGAGACCAACGCTGCGGTGCTCGGCCAGCACACCATGCTGCAGGCCGATTCCACCGGCTGGCGGCCGCTGGTCGACGCCGGCAAGCTCCGGCTGCTTATGGTGTGGACCGGCACGCGCTCGCCGAACTATCCCGATGTGCCGACGCTGAAGGAGCTCGGCTATCCCATGATCTACGACTCGCCGTTCGGCATCGCCGGCCCCAAGGGCATGGACCCCAAGATCGTCGCCAAGCTGCACGACGCCTTCAAGAAGGCGATCGAGGACCCCGCCGTGATCGCGACGCTGGCCAAATACGACATGGTGCCGAACTACAAGAACACCGAGGACTACAAGAAGTTCGTGGTCGAGGTCACCGAGTCCGAGCGCAAGGTGATCGACACGCTCGGGCTGGCGAAGAAGTAGCGCTGGGCTGGCCGCGAAGTCTCTCTCCGTCATTGCGAGGAGCGAAGCGACGAAGCAATCCATCGTTCCGCACACGCGGTGAAATGGATTGCTTCGCTTCGCTCGCAATGACGGGGACAGGTCAATGCCCAACCTTGCGATGTGACGAGAGCACCTCCATGACAGACCAAACCAACGTCAAACTCCGCCTCAACAACTCCGAACTCTGGGGCGGGCTGATCGGGCTTGCGCTCGGCGGCTTCGTGATCTGGTCGGGGCTGAAGCTCAAGCTCGGCACCATCAACGATCCCGGCTCCGGCTACGTGCTGTTCTATGCCGGCATCCTAATGTGCGTGTTCGCGATCTCGATCGTTGTCGCGGCGGTCACCGAGGGCGGCCCGACCTTCGCCTCGCGCTGGGAGAATGCGCGCTGGGGCAAGCCGGTCCTGGTCATCGTCTGCCTCGCCGCGTTCGCCTTTGCGCTGGAGCCGCTGGGCTTCCTGCTGTCGGCGATCCCCCTGATGCTGTTGCTGCTCCGCGTGATCGATCCGGTGCGCTGGTCGCTGGCGATCCCGCTGTCCATCCTTGCCCCGCTCGGGATGTGGTGGGTGCTGAAGCACCTGCTCGCGATCCAGTTGCCGAGCGGCATGTTCGAGATCGGTTGAGCGCCCATGGATACTCTCGTCAACGTCGCCCACGGCCTCGGCGTCGCGCTGCTGCCGGTCAATCTGCTCTATTGCTTCATCGGCGTCTTCATCGGCACGCTGGTCGGCGTGCTGCCCGGCATCGGCCCGATCTCGGCGATGTCGCTGCTGCTTCCCGTTACCCTGTCGGGCACGCCGGAGTCCGGCATCATCATGATGGCCGGCATCTATTACGGCTCGATGTATGGCGGCTCGACCACCTCGATCCTGGTCAACATTCCCGGCGAAGCCGCCTCCGTCGTCACCTGCATCGACGGCCACCAGATGGCCAAGCAGGGCCGCGCCGGCCCCGCGCTCGGCATCTCCGCGTTCGGCTCGTTCATCGCCGGCACTTTCTCGCTGGTCGCCCTGATGCTGGTGGCGCCTTCGCTCGCCAGCGTCGCGATCGCGTTCGGCCCGGCCGAATATTTCAGCCTGATGGTGCTTGGCCTCGTGGTGCTGACCTTCCTCACCCAGGGCTCGATGGCCAAGGCGCTGTTGATGGCCTGCATCGGCGTCGTGCTCGGCCTGGTCGGGCTCGACAGCATCACCGCGCAGCCGCGGCTGACCTTCGGCCGCATCGAGCTGATCGACGGCATCGGTCTCGTGCCTGTGGTGATGGGCCTATTCGGCGTCGCCGAGGTGCTGCTCAACACCGAGCAGGCGATCAAGCGCGACATCATCAAGACCAAGATTACGCAGCTGCTGCCGAGCAGGGAGGACTGGAAGGCCAGCGCCGGGCCGGTCGGCCGTGGCACCGTGCTCGGCTTCTTCCTCGGCATCCTGCCCGGCGGCGGCGCCGTGGTGGCGTCGTTCGCGTCCTATGCGCTGGAGAAGCGGCTCTCGAAACATCCGGAGCGGTTCGGCCATGGCGCGATCGAGGGTGTGGCGGGGCCGGAATCGGCCAACAATTCCGCTGCCGGCGGCGCCTTCATTCCGCTGATGACGCTCGGCATCCCGCCGAATGTGGTGATGGCGCTGCTGCTCGGCGCCTTCGTGATCCACGGCCTGCAGCCGGGACCCCTGATGATCTCGCAGAACCCGACGCTGTTCTGGGGCATCGTCGCCAGCATGTATATCGGCAATCTGATGCTGCTCGTGCTCAATCTGCCGATGATCGGCATGTGGGTGCAGCTGCTGCGGCTGCCCTACAATGTGCTATTCCCGCTGATCATCCTGTTCACGATCATCGGCGTCTACTGCTCCAGTAACAACGTGTTCGACGTCCATGTCATGATCGCGTTCGGCGTGATCGGCTATTTCATGCGCAAGCTCGGCTACGAGCCGGCGCCGCTGGTGCTCGCCTTCGTGCTCGGGCCGATGCTGGAGAACAATCTGCGCAAGTCGCTGATCCTCTCGCAGGGCGACCTCATGACCTTCGTGGAGCGGCCGATCTCGGCGATCTGCCTCGCCTTCGCATTGGTGCTGCTGGTCGGCCCGTTGCTGCCGTCGCTGCGCAGGAAGCGCGAAATGGTGGCGCTGGATGAGGGGGCGTGAGCCGGCACATCGCGTTCACCTTCGTTTGAAGATGGACTCGAATTAACAAAGCGACGCTGGCCGTCACAGCCGGCGTCGCCATATGTCCTGATGCATGCGGTGAAACATCGCTGCGAGACGCACAACCTCCGATCCTGACGACGAGTGCCGTCACGGAATCGCTCCGAGCCGGGATCGGACGGTGCGCCGACATCCGTCGTAGATCCGTCGGGATCGCCAAGCTCGATCACACGCCGTCCGGTCGTCCGCGTTCCCTTCGTGGTCCTTTGGACAAGGAGATTCCCACGATGGCCGACTCTATCTCCGCGGCAAAAATCCTGACATCCGGCAAGGCCTCGCGCCGCGACTTTCTCTATGTCGCCACCGCCGCCTTCGGCGCGGTTGGCGCCGTGGCATCGCTCATCCCCATGATCAGTCAGATGAACCCTGACGCCTCGACGCTGGCCGCGGGCGGACCGGTCGAACTGGACCTCTCGAAGATTGCACCGGGCCAGCAGGTGGTGCTGCGCTGGCGAACCAGACCAGTGTTCGTGACCCACCGCACACCGCAGGCCGTCGAGAAGCTGAAGGACCCGGCACTGCTGTCCCAACTGGCGGATCCGCAATCGTCCGAGTTGCAGCAACCGGACTATGTTGCGAACTGGCATCGCTCCATCAAGCCGGAGTTCGGCGTCGTGATCGGCATCTGCACCCATCTGGGATGCATCCCGTTGTTCGAACCGGACCCGAACCCGACCTCGCCTGCGCCGAATTGGCCGGGCGGCTATTTCTGCCCGTGCCACGGTTCCAAATACGATCTCGCGGGACGCGTCTATCACGGCGTGCCGGCGCCCTATAATTTGCCGGTTCCTCCGCATCACTTCCCGAGCGACACCGTGCTCCGAGTCGGCGAGAATCCGCCGAACTCCGATTTCGACTTTGCCAGGATCCGGCAGATCTAAGGCGTTTTCAGGCGAGGTGGATGCCGCTTCGCGTGAAGAAAACGCGTCAAGGCAAAAAGCCCCGTTCCGATTCCATCGGAACGGGAAAGGCTCTTGACGATCATCGTTCGTCGATCACGAGGCTGGCTTGACCGCGCGCCCGTTCTTCGGCGCCTGGGCCATCGCGCGGGCCAGCACCTGGGCTTCCTTCTTCAGCATGTCGGCGAGCTCGCTTTCGCGGCGGCGGATGCGGTCGGATGCCGCGCCGATCGAGAGCGCGGCGACCACCTCGCCGGCATCGTCGCGAACGGGAACGCCGACGCCGCCCATGCCGGGGAATGCGGCGTCGATCAGCACGGTATGGCCGACCTTGCGCGCCACGACGATCCGCTCGCGCAGGAATTTTGGCGTGATGCGCGGCGATTTCGCCAGCCGCGGCACGATCACCTCGATCACGGCCTCGATCTCGGCGTCCGGCAGCCAGACCAGAAGCGCCAGCGCGCCGGCGCCGACGCCGAGCGGACGGCGGCTGCCGATCTGCAGATAATTCGGCTGCAGCGGATGGCTGCCGACCGAGCGCGCCAGATACAGCGCCTCGACACCGGAGCGAACCGACAACAGCGCCGTATCCGCGGAGCGCTCCGACAGCCGCAGCAGGCTCGGCTGCGCCAGTTCGGCGATGTCGACCGAGCGGCGCGCGCCGACCGCCATCACCCGGGCCTCCTGGCCGAGCTCATAGGTCTTGGCGCCGGCGACCCGGCTGACGAACCCCTCCTCGATCAGCGAGTTGAGGATGCGCAGCGCGGTCGCCTTGTTCAGCGAGGTGGTGTCGGCGATGTCGGTCAGCCGCAGCGGCGAGCGCTGCGCCAGCACGCGCAGGATCGCGCAGACCTTCTGAATCGCGTTGAACTTGTCGGGTTGGCCCGGCTCCGGCGGTGGCCTCTTGCGGCTGGTCCGTGCGGTCGCAGTCGTGGAGGCGTTCATGCCTTGGTCTTCCTTGCCTTCAAATCCAAATCCTGAACCGGGCACAACGAAAGGCCGTGCCCGGCGGACATCATCCTAAGACGGATGACGTGCGCCGGACATCGTATACTTTCGTCAGATGAAACTTTGATTGCGACCATCTGCGCTGCTTCGCAGCAACGAAGACATTCGAATTTCGCTTCACGAAATCAAGCCAGCCGCAGCCGGCGGATCGTGAAGAGCGACCACAGGCTGAGCAGGCAGACGCCGGTGAGGTAGTAACCCGGTGCGAGCTCGCCGATCGGCGCGAAGCCGCCCATCCAGGTCATGATCGCCGGGCCCATGCCGCCGAACAATGTGACGCCGATATTGTAGCTGAGGCCGAGCCCGGTCGCACGCGTCGCCGCCGGAAACAGTTCCGACATCAGCGCGGCGAGCGGCCCGTAATACAGCGACTTGAGGACGCCGAGCCACAGCACGCCGATCAGGATGATGGTCGGCGTCGGCCTGCCCGTGAGCAGCAGGAAGGCCGGGAAGATCGAGACCAGCAGCAGCAGCGCAAACAGCATCATGTGCGTGGTGCGTCCGATCTTGTCGGAGACGAGGCCCGCGATCGGCGCCAGCAGCGCGACCGCCGTCTGCGCGGCGAATGCGGCGATGAAGCCGACCGACGGCGCGAGGTTGAGCGTCTTCACCACATAGGTCGGCATATAGACGATCAGATAGTTGACCGCGGTCGACACCGCGAGTGCGCCGATCGCGAGGATGGTCGGGAGCATCTGTTTCGCGAACACCTCCTTGACCGGCGATCCCTGCTCTGCGGCCGGCGGCGGCGTCGCATCGTCGACATGGTTGCGGATGTAGATGCCGACCGGGCCGATCAGCACGCCGAACAGGAACGGCAGGCGCCAGCCCCAGGATTGCAAATCCTCGGGACTCATCAGCGAGGTCAGCAGCGCGCCGAAGCCGGCCCCGAGCAGGCCACTGACGCCCTGGCTCGCGAACTGCCAGCTCGCCACGAAACCGCGCCGCTCCGGCATGTGCTCGACCAGGAACGCGGTCGAGGAGCCGAACTCGCCGCCGGCCGAGAAGCCCTGCACCAGCCGCGCCAGCATCACCGCGATCGGCGCCAGGATGCCGATGGTTTGATAGGTCGGCATCAAGGCCAGCACCAGCGTGCCCAACGTCATCAGCACGATCGACAGCATCAGGGAAGCCTTGCGGCCGTGACGGTCGGCATAGGCGCCGAGCACGACGCCGCCGATCGGACGGATCAGGAACGACAGGCCGAAACTGCCGAAGGTGAGCAGCAGCGAGGTGGTCGGATCATTGGCCGGAAAGAACGCCTTGGAGAGATAGACTGCGAAATAGGCGTAGACCGAGATGTCGTACCATTCGAGCGCATTGCCGACCGAGGTTGCGACGATCAGGCGGGTGATGTCTTTCTTGGCGGTGGCGGCCGTATGCTGCGCGTCAGCCGGCGTTGATAAAGTCATTCCGTTTTCCTTGCCGGCGTCGGGCGCCAGTTCTCCGCTCGTCATGCCCGGCCTTGCCGGGCATCCATGTATCCCCGTCATCCCCGCGCAAAGGCTTTGCCTTTGTCGCTGGAGGTGCGAGCTCTTGCGAGCCTCGAAGGATGCACGGCCCCGCTGGTGCCCGATTCATCCTTCGATGCTCGCTCCGCTCGCACCTCAGGATGACGGGGAAAAAGCGAGCCCGTCCTTCAACCTTAAAGCTGCGCCTCGCCGAGATCCCAGAACAGGCCGGCCATGATGGTCAGCGCCTCCTCGGTCACCGGCAACAGGATGTGCTCGTCGGGCGCATGCTGCGAGCAGCCCGGATAGGAATGCGGCACCCAGATCGTCGGCAGGCCGAGGCCTTCGGAGAACACGTCGTTCGGCAGCGAGCCGCCGAAGTTCGGTAGCACGGCCGGCGCCTTGCCGGTGGTGGTGCGGATCGAATTCGCCGCCCACTCGATCCACGGGCTGTCCATGTCGGTGCGCGAGGCGCCAAAGCGCTGCGCGCCGGAGACCTCGACCATCGGAAAGCCGTTCTTGTGCAGATAGTCGCGCACCCCATCGATCACTTCGAGATACTTCGTGCCGACGACGAAGCGGAGCTGCAGCACCGCGTTCGCCTTGCCCGGAATTGCGTTGGCGGGCTTGTCGATATTGCCTGACGACATCGCCAGCACCTCCAGCGTGTTCCAGGCGTAGAGCCGCTCGGCCGCGGTCAGGCCCTCCTCGCCCCAGTCTTCCGCCAGCGCCGGTTCGTCCGCCGTCGGCTTGATCTCGACGTCGGCAAGCGCGGCGCGAACGCGGTTCGAGATCGGCGGCGGCTTCAGGATATCGAGCTTCATGCGGCCCTTGCCGTCGACCAGGCTCGCGATCGCGTTCGCCAGGATCGTCGCCGGATTGGCCAGCACGCCGCCCCAATTGCCGGAATGGTTGCCGCCCTCGCGCAGATTGACGTCGAGATGGATGCGGTTGCCGCCGCGGCAGCCGAGGAAGATGGTCGGCCGTTCCGCCGACAGCCGCGGCCCGTCGGAAGCAATGAACAGGTCGGCCTTCAGCTCCTCGCGATGCGCCTCGCAGACCTCGCGCAGATCGGGCGAGCCGATCTCCTCGCCGGTCTCGATAATGAACTTGGCATTGAAGCCGAGCTTGCCGCCGCGCGCCTGCTTCACCGCGCGCAGCGCGGCCATGTTGATCGAATGCTGGCCCTTGTTGTCGGCGGTGCCGCGGCCGTAGACCCGGTCGCCCTTGACCGTGGTCTGCCAGGGATTGAGTCCGTCGCGCCATTCGCCGACCATGCCGTCGACGACGTCACCATGACCGTAGGTCAGCACGGTCGGCCGCGCCGCATCCTCCTGGTAGTCGGCGATCAGGTAGGGCCCGCGGCCGGTCGGCGATTCGATCAGCCGGGTCTTGAAATCGAGCTGGGCGAAGGCGGGCTGCAAATTCTCGACCAGATAGGCGCGCAGCGCATCGGCCTTGTCGGCATTCAGGCTCTCGGTCTGGTAGCCGACCCTGCGGTCCAGCTCCTGCAAGAACTGTCCCGATTGAAAATGCTCTCGCACCTTTGCGATTGCGTCGGCCCGTGTCGCCATGATTGTTCCTTCGTCCGGTCGCGTCTTGGCATGATCCCACCGGAACGCGACGCTTTGCGCTCCGATCATGCTTCTGGAGGCCGGCAACCTATCGGGATCGGCCCGCCACCGGAAGGGTGTGAATCGCGAAGGGGGCCTTGCCAAAACGTGGGAAGTCGCAACAAGTTGATGCGGGACGCCCGACATCCGACCGGGCAGCATTCGAAGCGGCGCTCAAGGTTTCGACCAGGGTTTCGAC
Organism: Bradyrhizobium sp. USDA 4011; assembly: GCF_054063415.1. NCBI lineage: Bacteria > Pseudomonadati > Pseudomonadota > Alphaproteobacteria > Hyphomicrobiales > Nitrobacteraceae > Bradyrhizobium > Bradyrhizobium sp. USDA 4011. Next base: position 5,582,629 of record NZ_JBSSGG010000001.1, on the reverse strand, counting down.
AATGACAAAACAAATCCGGCTCAACGCCTTTGCCATGAACTGCGTGGCGCATCAGTCGCCCGGGCTGTGGACCCATCCGCGCGACCGCACCAAGGACTACAACAAGCTGTCCTACTGGACCGATCTGGCGAAGACGCTGGAGCGCGGCCGGTTCGACGGCCTGTTCCTCGCCGACGTGCTCGGCGTCTATGATGTGTATGCCGGCAATCCGGATGCGGCGCTGCGCAACGCGGCGCAGACCCCGGCCAACGAGCCGTTGATGCTGATCCCGGCGATGGCCGCGGTGACCGAAAATCTCGGCTTCGGCGTCACCAGCAATCTCTCCTTCGAGCCGCCCTACCCGTTCGCGCGGCGGATGTCGACGCTCGACCATCTGACGAACGGCCGGGTCGGCTGGAACGTGGTGACCGGCTATCTCGATTCCGCGGCGCGCGGCGCCGGCAAGGACAAGCAGACCGCGCATGACGACCGCTACGAGCTCGCCGACGAGTACATGGAGCTGGTCTACAAGCTCTGGGAAGGCAGCTGGGAGGACGACGCCGCGATCCGCGATGTCGCGCGCGGCATCTTCACCGACCCAAAGAAGGTGCATCGCGTCCAGCACGAAGGCAACAACTACCGGCTCAACGCGATCCATCTCTCCGAGCCGTCGCCGCAGCGCACGCCGGTGCTCTACCAGGCCGGCACCTCGCCGCGCGGCCGGCAATTCGCCGCCGAGCACGCCGAATGCGTCTTCATGTCCGGCCCGTCGGCGAAGGTGATCGGCCCGCGCGTCTCGGCGATCCGCGAGCTCGCCGCAGAGAAGGGCCGCAGTGCGGCCGAGATCCTGATGTTCTCGATGATGTGCGTCGTGGTGGCGCCGACCGAGGCCGAAGCCAAGGCGAAGTATGCGGAGTACCGCAGCCATATCAGCCATGAGGGCGCGCTGGCGTTGATGTCGGGCTGGACCGGCGTCGACTTTTCGACCTATTCGCTCGACCAGCAGGTGCGGCACGTGCAGAACGACGCCGGCCGCTCCGCGATGGACAACGTCACCCGCGCCGACCCCGATCGGGTCTGGACCGTGCGCGAGGTCGCCGAGCATGTCGGCATCGGCGGCGCCGGCCCCGTGGTGGTCGGCTCGCCCGAGCAGGTCGCCGACAAGATCGAGCAATGGTTCGAGGACACCGACGTCGACGGCCTCAATGTCGCGTTTGCGATCTCGCCCGGCGATTTCGAGGATATCGCCGACATGCTGGTGCCGGAGCTCGTCAAGCGCGGCCGCTACAAGCGGGAGTATGCCAAGGGCACCTTGCGGGAGAAGCTATTCGGCGCGGGGCGCGCCAGGCTCGATGCGACGCATCCTGCGGGGCGATATCGGGTGAAGTCGCAGACAGACGCAGCGGAGTGATTGCCTCTGCCATTGCCAGCGAAGCGAAGCAATCCATCGTTCCGCATATGCGGGCCAATGGATTGCTTCGTCGCTTCGCTCCTCGCAATGACGGGGTTACGCACAGCTCACCATCCCGTCATCCTGAGGAGCGCGCCCTTGCGCGCGTCTCGAAGGATCGACGGCCACCGGCCGGGCCGTGCATCCTTCGAGGCTCGCTCCGCTCGCACCTCCAGCGACAAAAGCGAAGCCTTTGCGCGGGGATGACGGTGAGAGAGGAGAGCGCACGGAGAAAAATCAATTCACCGAATTGCTCACCATCACCTCGATCAGCTTCGCACCGGGGCGGCTGAACGCCGACGTCATCACACCCTTCAGCTCCTGGGGGTCGGTGACCTTGATCGCCTCGAGCCCGAGCGAGCGCGCGACGCCGGTGAAATCGACCGGCGGGTCGATGAAGTCCATGCCGACATAATTGTCGTCGCCGTGGAAGGCGAGCAGACGCTGCTTGATGATGCGATAGCCGCCATTGTTGACGATGACGAAATTGAGCGGCAGCTTGTGGTTGGCCGCGGTCCACAGCGACTGGATCGAATACATCGACGAGCCGTCGCCGGAATAGCACACCACCGGGCGCTGCGGATTGGCGAGGCTGACGCCGACCGCGGCCGGCAGGCCCCAGCCGATGCCGCCGGAGGCGAGCGCGTGATAGCCGTAGCGGTCGCGATGCGGGCGTAAGCCGAGGATCTGCCGCGACGAGGTCAGGCCCTCGTCGACCAGGATCGCGTTGTCGGGCATCGCCTCCACGACCTGCAGCGCCAACCAATCGGGATCGATCGGCGAGGTCTGGCTCGCCTTCGATATCTGCTCGACCAGCGCCTTGCGCTTCGCCGCCCAGTTCTTCGTCGAGAGCGCCGCGAGCCCCTGCTTCGCACGCGCCTCCAGCGCGCCGCCGCCGAGTTCCTTCAATGCCGGGACCAGCGCGCGCAGCGTCTCCTTGACGTCGGCCTTGACCGCGATCTCGGCGCCATAGTTCCTGGCGAGGTCGCTGTCGACCAAGCCGACCTGCACGATCGAGAGCCCGTCCGGCAGCGGATCGACCTCGCTATAGACCGACATCCGCAGCGGATCGCCGCCGAGCGCGATCAACAGATCATGCGGCGCCAGCACATCGCAGGCGACCTTCTGCAGCCGCGCGATGGCGCCCATGAAGCTTGGGCTTTCGGAGAGAAAATGCGAACCATAGGGCGTCGGCGATTGCCAGGCCGGGCAGCCCAACGTCTCGGCGAGATCGGCCGCCTCGCGCAGCGCGTCGCTTTTGACGATCTCGTCACCGACGACGATCACCGGACACTCGGCTTTCAGGATGCGCGCGGCCAGCGCCTGCAAGGAATCCTCCGACGGCCGGACGCGGGCGTCGACCCGGGTGGAGCGGCCGAGCTCGATACCGGCCTCAGCGTTGAGAATGTCGCCGGGCAGCGAGATGAACACCGGTCCGGTGGGCGGCGTGGTCGCGATCTTGGCGGCGCGGCGCACGATGCGCGGCAGGTCCTCCAGCCGCGTCACCTCGACGGCCCATTTCACCAAGGGAGTGGCCATCTGCACCAGCGGGCCATAAAGCACCGGTTCGGTCAGGCCGTGGCCCTGTTCCTGCTGGCCGGCGGTGAGGATCAAAGGCGTGCCGGTGAAGCTCGCATTGTAGAGCGAGCCCATCGCATTGCCGAGGCCGGGCGCGACATGGACGTTGCAGGCGACGAGCTTGCCGGAGGCGCGGCTGAAACCATCGGCCATCGCGACGACCAGGCTCTCCTGCATCGCCATCACATAGGTGAGGTCGGGATGATCCTTCAGCGCATGCATGATCGGCAATTCGGTGGTGCCTGGATTGCCGAACAGATGCGTGACGCCCTCGTCCTTCAGCAGCGCCAGGAATGCCGATCGGCCGGTGATGCGATTCTTCATGTTCCCTCCAGGCCTGCCGGCGCATTGGCCGACGGCACCGGCGGAGATGACCAAACTTGCGCTTGGAGAGCAATCGAGCGGCCGGTCATGGCCGCATTCCGCTGGCGCGCGCCTGGCTCTCCAGGGCACGTGCTCGTCATTTCACTGCGTCGGCCAGTCCCTCGAAAGCCGGCGTGGGGAAAGCCGTGAACCTCCGCGGGAGCCATCGAATTGCTCGGCCGACTTTAACGCTACTTTAGCCAGAGTGCCCTAAAGCGAAGATGGTTTGCCTTCATCAAGCATACAGAAGAGCATGCAGGGCCCGCAGACGGCTCGCTTCGATCGCGGGGGCTCAGTCATGGACGCACTTGCGGCCTGGAACGGAACCAGGCTCGATAGAGGACCGGGAACGATCGGGCGCGAGAAGCCGGGACTCTATGTCTTCCTGATCGCAGTCACGTCCGTGTATTACCTGTCGAACGGGCCGCTCCTGCTCGGCCACCTTGATCTCGGATGGCACCTCGCCGCCGGAGACCTGATCAGGGAGCGCGGCAGTGTCCCCTTTCAGGATCCATGGTCATTCACCCTCGGCGACAGGCAATGGTACAATCTATCCTGGCTCTGGGACGTGATCGCCAGCGTGGTGTTTCAATACACGGGATATACCGGCCTCACATTGGCGGTCGTTGCGTGTGGCGCCGTCATCGCCGGATATCTTGCATCGATCTGCCTGCGCAGCGGTGCCTCGACGCTTGCGGTTGGCATTTCCGTTCTCGCCGCGTGCCTGCTTTACCCCGCGTTCGTGACCGCGCCGAATTCCTATCTCGCCGCTTCGCCAAACACCCCGACCATGTTGTTCTGCGTCGTCTTCTACGCAGAGTGCCTGAAGCGAACCAGATGGTTCTTGCTGCCGGCGCTGATGGTGCTTTGGGCCAATCTGCATGGCGGCTTCGTGCTCGGGCTCTTCATCATCGGCATTTTCGGCGCCGCGTCCGTGCTCAGGCGAGACTGGGCAGGTCTTAGAATCTATGGTTTCGCAGCCGCCGGTTGCCTTGTCGCAATCCTGATCAATCCGTTTGGCTGGCACATCTACGACGGCGTCACGACCACGCTGGGCCACTTTGCGCAGGCGCACATCACCGAGTGGTGGTCTTACTCCGCGAACTTCACCGTGCCCGGGAGCATTCCCGGCATCGTCTACATCGCGATATTTGCCGCGTTCGAGCTGCGCCACCCGGCTGCTTCGCCCGCTCCGCTGGAGTCGCGGCTGCTGTCCTGGCTGTTCCTGCTGCTGGGATTCTATCAGTACCGGTACATGTCGTTCTTCTTCATGTTCGCGACGGTGCCGCTGGCGCTTCACATCGACCGGCTGCTGCCCAAACGACTGAACGATCTCAAGGTCCGAGGCTCGTTGCTGGTTGCCGGCATCGTTGCAACGTGCGCGCTGCCGCTGACGCTGATGGTCGTCAAACCGGCTCTCGCGCTTCCGCAGCTACTCTCGGAGCAGGATGCGCGCTATCTTCAAAGCCATTTTCCGCATGCACGGCTGCTGAACCACTGGAACGTCGGCGGCCTCCTGATCTTCTACACACGTGGCGCGGTGCCCGTGTTCATCGATGGCCGGTCGGCCACCGCCTATCCCGACGAGCTGCTGCGCGACTATTTCAGCCTGATCAAATGGGAGATCGATGAGACCGCCTGGGACACCGTCCTCGCCAAGTACAAGATCGACACGGTGCTCTGGGTGAAGGCGCACGAACCTCTGAAGAGGTTCCTCGTGGACAAAAGAGGGTGGACCGAGGAATACGCAGGGTCGGATGAGGTCATCTACGTGAAGCACTGACGCTTTGGTGCGACCGCCCGCCCCGAATGCCGACACGCGCGGCTTGGTGTCCTAGAACATCCCCTCGCGCTCGCTGCGCTTCTTCTTTTTCGAACGCTGCCAGACCACGCCGGGATAGCCCTTCAGCGGCACCAGCGGCTCACCGGTGTAGGCCCATTCCTGCAATTCCTCGATCGCGATGTGATAAAGCGGCTGCCGGCCGGTGCGCCCGGAAAACAGCGCGCGCGGAATGTTCACCATGTGCGGCGACCGCGCGCGCTCGTAGATGACGGGCGTGCCGCAATTGGCGCAGAAGCTGCGCGCGGTCTTGGTCGCGCGATCCTCGTAGCGCGAAAGTTCGCCCGCGCCTTGCGTGATGCGGAACCGCTTCTTCCAGCTACCGACATAGGTCGCATAAACAGCGCCATGGGCGCGACGGCTCGCGGCCGTATGATCATGCCAGGCCCAGCGCGCCGGCACGTCGATCTCGAACCGCACCTTGCCGCACAGGCATTGGCCGGCCGCGGGCTTTGCCAGCGCCACCGGCTTGGGCTTTTTCGTCGGTTCGAACTCGTCGTCCGGAAACATCGGGGATCACCGTCATTGCGAGCGAAGCGAAGCAATCCATCGACCCGCATGCGCGGAGCGATGGATTGCTTCGTCGCTTCGCTCCTCGCAATGACGGCGCGTAAAGACGGCGTCGTCTACGCCTGCGCCATCTCGTCGTGCACGGGATAATCCGTGTAGCCCTTCTCCTCGCCGGCATAGAAGGTGGCGCGGTTGTACTTGGTCAGCGGATAGCCGCGCTGCAGGCGGCGCGGCAGGTCCGGGTTGGAGATGAAATAACGGCCGAACGCGATCGCATCGGCATGACCTTCCGCGACCGCGCGCTGCGCGCTGTCGCCGACGAAATTGCCGGCGGTGATTAGGACACCGCTCCATATCGGGCGATACAGCACCATTGCGGACGGCACGTTCTGCCAGTCGACCTCGGCGCGACCGGTGCCCGAGGCGCGCGGTTCGATGAAATGCAGATAGGCGAGCCCGAGCTTGTCCAGCGCCTTGATGGCGTAGCTGTAGAGCGGCATCGGGTCGGCCTCGCCGCTGCCATTGGCGATGCCGTAGGGCGAGAGCCGCACGCCGACACGATTGGCGCCCCAGACCTCGGTCACCGCCTGCGTCACCTCCAGCAGGAAGCGCACGCGATTCTCGATCGAGCCGCCATACTGGTCGGTGCGCAGATTGCTGCGCGATTGCAGGAACTGCTCGATCAGATAGCCATTGGCGCCGTGGATCTCGACACCGTCGAAGCCGGCGGCGAGCGCGTTCTTCGCGCCCTGCCGATAGGCCTCGACCATCACGGCGACCTCGCCGGTCTCAAGCGCACGCGGCGTCTCGTAGTCGACCACCTTGCCGTCCGCCGTCATGCACTTGAACTCGGGCGGGATCGCGACCGCCGACGGCGCCACCGGCAACGCGCCACCGGGCTGGAATGAGGAATGCGACACGCGGCCGACGTGCCAAAGTTGCAGGAAGATCAAGCCGCCCTTGGCGTGCACGGCATCCACCACCTCGCGCCAGCCTGCGATCTGGGCCTCGCTGTAGATGCCGGGGACGCCGGGATTGCCGAAGCCGGTCGCGACCACCGGCGAGGCTTCCGCGATCAGCAGGCCGCCGGGCGTGGCGCGCTGCGCGTAATATTCCGCGTTCATCGGCCGCGGTGCGAGGCTCGGCCGCGCCGCCCGCATCCGCGTCAGCGGCGCCATCACGACGCGATGCTTCAGCTCATAGGGACCGACCTTGAGCGGCGAAAACAGCAATGGAGAACTCATGCCTACCCCAAATATTCTTTTGCGATTTCCCGTTATGTAACGGGTTCATCTTGTTCATGAAAGGAGGTAGTGGCAATCTGTTGCCAAGAGAAGGTCTCCCATGTCGAAAACGAGCGCCCCATCGCTCCCCTCGTTGAGCGTCCGCATCGATCTCGATGCCGAAGACCGCATCGGACCGGGCAAGATCCTGCTGCTCGAGCGGATCAAGGAATGCGGCTCGATCTCCGCCGCCGGCCGCGCTATGGACATGAGCTACAAGCGCGCCTGGGACCTGGTCGACGAGATCAACCGCATCTGCCGGCAGGCGGCGGTGGAACGCCAGACCGGCGGCAAGAATGGCGGCGGCGCGGTGCTGACCCCGTTCGGCCTCTCCCTGGTGGCGCGCTACCGAAAGATCGAGCGCGATGCGGCCACCGCCGTGCGCAAGGATCTCGAGGCGCTGCGCAGCGACATCGGCAAGCCGAAGAAGGCCGCGGGAAGGTAGACTCAAGACCCGGCGCAGGGGCGCGCTGCGAAAACATCGAAAACAACCCCATGCAAAGCAGCCGGCGGCGGTCGGCATTCGACCAGGCCACTTGACGCGTCGGGCAAATCAGGGATATTCTTCTAATATTCCGAAATTACGCGGGTGTTGGGGTGACGGGCTTCGCTGCGCGAGTGCGTCTATCGTTGAGACCTGTACCTCCCTCACCCGGATTGCATCTGTAGATGCAATCCGACCTCTCCCCGCAGGCGGCAGGGCAATCGCATATGAGATTCGAGCGGCTCGGCATAGGCAGTCAGCGCCCTCTCCCGCTTGCGGGGGAGGGTTGGGGTGGGGGCTCTCTCCGCGAGTCATATCGTGGAGAGAGCCCCCACCCGCCGCGCGCTGAGCGCGCGTCGGCCTCCCCCGCAAGCGGGAGAGGCGAAGGGAAGCCGCAGACGGCCTCCGCAGATTTCATATGCGATTGCCCTACCGCAGGCGGGGAGAGGTGAAGCGAGCGAGCCTCGCGGCGCTAACCCGTCTTGATCCAGACCGCCTTGACGTTGAGATATTCCTCGACGTGCTGCTTGCCGGACTCGCGGCCGTAGCCGCTCATCTTGTAGCCGCCGAACGGCACCGCCGGATCCATCGCCTGGTAGCAATTGACCCAGACCGAGCCCGCGCGCAGCGCCTTCGCGACCTGGTGCGCCTTGCTGACATTGGTGGTCCACACGCCCGAGCCGAGGCCGAAGGTGGTGGCGTTGGCGCGCTTGATCAGTTCGTCCGGATCCTTGAACGAGATCGCCGAGATCACCGGGCCGAAGATCTCCTCCTGCGCAATGCGCATGTTGTCCTGCACGTTGGCGAACACGGTCGGCTGCACGAAATAGCCCTTCGACAGCGCGCCCTCGGTGAGGCGGCCGCCGCCGGCCAGCGCCTTGGCGCCTTCCTTCTGGCCGATGTCGAGATAGCCGGAGACGCGATCCATCTGCTGCTGCGACACCAATGGCCCGATCTGGGTGTTGGGATCGAGGCCGTTGCCGACCTGCAGCTTCTTGCCGAACTCGGCGACGCGGCCGACGAATTCGTCATAGACCTTCTGCTCGACGAACAGCCGCGTGCCGGCGCTGCAGATCTGGCCGGAATTGGCGAACACCGCCATCGCCGCGCCCGGCACCGCCGCATCGAGATCGGCATCGGCGAACACGATGTCCGGCGACTTGCCGCCGAGCTCGAGCGAGACGCGCTTGAGGTTGCCGGCCGACGCACGGATGATCGATTGTCCCGTGACGTGCGAGCCGGTGAAGGCGACCTTGTCGACATCGGGGTGCGACGCGAGCGCGGCGCCCGCGGTCTCGCCATAGCCTGGCACGACGTTGACGACGCCGGGCGGAATGCCGGCTTCCATGCAGAGCTCGCCGATGCGCAGCGAGGTCAGTGGCGATTCCTCGGCCGGCTTCAGCACCACGGTGCAGCCGGTCGCAATCGCGGGGCCGATCTTCCAGATCGAGGCGGTCAGCGGCCCGTTCCACGGGATGATGGCGCCGACCACGCCGATCGGCTCCTTCAGCGTGTAGGAGAAGATCTCGCCGGGCAGCGAGTTCTCGATGGTCTCGCCGTGGATCGCGGTGGCCTGGCCGGCATAGTAGCGCAGCATGCCGAGCGCGCGCAGCCGGTTGCCGCGGGTGCGGCTGATCGGCGCGCCCATGTCGAGCGTGTCGAGCTGGGACAGTTCCTCGAAATTGGCTTCGACGAGCTCGGCGAGCTTGAGCAGCATGTTCTGCCGCTCGAACGGCTTCACCTTGCTCCAGGGCCCTTCGAAGGCGCGGCGCGCCGCTGCAACCGCACGGTTGATGTCCTCGGCATCGCCCTCGGCGACGGATGCGAGCAATTCACCGGTTGCGGGGTTATGGGTTTCGAATGTCTTGCCGGAGGCGGCGTCGACCCATTTGCCGTCGATCAGCATCTTCTTGTAGGAGCCATCGGCATAAGGATGGCGCGTGATCGGAACAGCCTGCGAAACAGCCATGTTTGCACTCCCTGTAAAATGTCGGCTGAGGTGTTTTGGAAGCGTTATATCGAAAATTCTACAGCGCGGCCGCGAAACCGTAAAGCGAGGCAAGCGTTGTCGAGGGTGGCGGGCATGAAAACCTCCCATGCGCCTGCGTGCATGGTGGGTGCGATATGCTAAAGCATGATGAGATCAGGTTGAGCCGGAACGGCGTCGAAAGTTCACCTCTCCCTTGAACCGAAACCGCGCCGGGCCGATTCCACCATAATCTTCAGGGTTTGAACGTCAGCCACAGATGTGTCCGGAGACCGACGATGCCCCACCCCGTGATGTCAGCCAATCATGTTGCCGTGATCACCGGAGGCGCATCCGGCATCGGGCTTGCCGCGGCGACGCGGTTTGCCGAAGCCGGCATGAAGGTCTGCATCGCCGATCTCGGCGATGACAGGCTGAAGGCAGCGGCGGCAAGACTGTCGTCTGCCGCACCTGGCGGCGCCGCCGACATCATGACGGCCGCGGTCGATGTCAGCCGCGCCGACGAGGTCGCAAGCCTCGAGGCCGCCGTCGCGAAAAGGTTCGGCGGCACCGACATCCTGATGAACAATGCCGGGATCCAGCCCGGCAGCGCGATGTTCGGACCCGCGGACAATTGGCAGCGCATCCTGGGCGTCAATCTGTGGGGCGTCATCAACGGCACGCAGGCGTTTGCGCCTGACATGATCAAGCGCGGCCGGCCCGGGCTGATCATCAACACCGGCTCGAAGCAGGGCATCACCACGCCGCCGGGCGATCCCGCCTACAACGTCTCCAAGGCCGGCGTGAAGGCGTTCACCGAGGCGCTGCAGCACGAGCTGCGCAACACCGACGGCTGCAAGATCACGGCGCATCTTTTGATCCCGGGCTTTGTCTTCACCGGGCTGACCGCGCGCGGCCGCACCGAGAAGCCGGCCGGCGCCTGGACATCGGAGCAGACCGTCGACTTCATGATCGAGCACCTCGCAGCCGGCGATTTCTATATCCTGTGCCCCGACAACGATGTGCCGCGCGCGCTCGACGAACGCCGCATCCTGTGGGCCGCCGGCGACATCGTCGAGAACCGCCCGCCGCTGTCGCGCTGGCATCCGGATTTCGGCGATGCGTTCGCCGCGTTCGCGAAGGGGAAGTAAGCGCCACTCGTCATTGCGAGGAGCGAAGCGACGAGGCGATCCATACTTCCGCATATGCGGAGCGATGGATTGCTTCGCTTCGCTCGCAATGACGTGGAAGCGTCACCGAGCGCGGCTAATTCGCCCGCACGCGCACCGGTGTCGGCTGCACCGCCAGCGCCTCGCCGAGCTCGCTCTGCTGAGCACGCGGGATCGCGCAGCCGTCGGGCGCGACTTCGCAGGTGGTAAGCTCCCGGGTTTCGATCTGCATACCGGCGCTCCGGATCATTTCTTCGACGGCAAGGGCCTTGGTTTTGTGATCGAGCGCGCGCTCGACGCCGACATTCCCGTCGTGATCGCGGTGTCACGCCGAAGCTTTGCCGACTGGATCAGGTTCGCCGGCGGCATGAGCGTGAAGCTCGCCTGCGATCACCACGCGCTGGACGCCGGGTGGCGCAGCGTCTCGCTGCGGATCACGGCCCGGATCGCGCCGGATCACACCACGGTCTGTGAGGCGTCCAAGTAGAGGGGCTTTGTGGGGCGGGTACGCTCGGCATCCTACCTGCGGGCTATCACCGTCATCCTGAGGAGCGCGCTCTTGCGCGCGTCTCGAAGGATGCACGGCCCGGCCGGTGGCCGTCGATCCTTCGAGACGCCGCTTCGCGGCTCCTCAGGATGACGGGACAATAGAACCGGATGCGTTAGGGGCTTGCCTACAGCGTTTCCTGCTTGTGGTCGCAATTCTTGCAGGTGAACTTGACGCGGGACTGGCCCTTTTCCGCCTGCACCCGGTTCGGCGCGCCGCATTTACCGCAAACGGCCTCGATCCGGGTCGTGCCCTGCTTGATGACCAGGTTCCGCTTTTCCATGGTCTCGCGGATCAGGCGTTCGGCCTCCTCGCGCAGCGATTGCTTCGACATCATCTCCACCGGTCTTTGGTTAGCGGGCGGCGTCATAGCACGACCGCATGAAGCTTTGACAGCGGATATCGCACCTTGATCTGTCGGCGCCTAAAGCGTGATGAGATCAAGTCGAGTTGGAGCGGCATCGGAGGTCCATCTCTCCTTTGGGAGAGGTGACCCGAATCCGGGGCCAAACACGATTCAACCTAACTCGATCCCACTCTAGACGATGAGCCGATCGACCGGCAGCCGGAAATGCCGCGGTTTCAGCGGTTTGGAGGGCCAGCCGATGCGGAACACGTTGACGAGGCGAAGATCGGTGCCGATCTTGCCGAGCTTGCGCAGCCGGTCGTTGAAGTCAGGGTGATCGGCCAGCCCCGAGATCGGGCACGCCGCGAGCCCGGCGCGATCGATCTCCAGCCAGCTACGGTAGAAATGCCGTCCCGTCGTGAGTGGATCCTCACCGACCGGACGACAGAGCAGGACGATCGCCGCGGCCGAAGCGGTCTTGGCGCTGTCTGACAGCAGCGATGCGGCGAGGCCGAGACGATCGAGCGGCTTGAACAGGCTGCCGAGCACGAAACCGGCGGCGGTGGCCTCGACCGCGTTCATGGCGAGTGCATCGCGATTGAGACCATCCAGCAGATAGTGCGGATGGCCGGGCGACAGTCGCATCCATTCGAGCAGCTCGGCCCGATAGTCGTCGCCGCGGACAAAGGAGAACTCGGCCTGGTCGGCCCAGCCGGCGATATCGGCAATCGTCCGGCGGTCACCAATGCAGATCAAATCCTCACGCGCGACGGCGAGTTGCACCAGCGGCGCGGCCTGATCCGGCGACGGCGCGAACTTGCCGCGCCACGACATCCGGTGCGCCACATGGCCGGCCAACGGATCGGACGCGACACCTTGCCTGATCGCAAAGCTGCAGAGCGCGGTAAATTGCGGCGACAGCGGCTGCTCGATCGTGGTCATCGCCGTGATGGCGAGGCCGCGGCGGTTAAGCGCGAGGCTCATGCCTTCGAGCGCCGCGCCGTGCGACACAAGCACGTCATGTCCGGCGGGGTCCGCGACCGGCGCGCGGACCCAGGTCGCGTCGACCAGCGCCAGCCGCCCGTCGCCAAGCAAGCGCCAACGGGTCGGCTGGATGTTGTGGACGCTCGGGGCGAGCCGCGCCTCCGCGACCAGCTCGCGCAGCAAATCCGGCGTCAGCTCGCTCATGCTGCGGCCAGCCGCTTGGTGAACAGATGCAGCCGGTGCAGCGGCGTGGCGCCGGCCTTTTCGACCTGGCGCAACGACGGCGCGTTGATGTCAGCGATCCAGGTGCCGCCGAGCGTGCGGTAGCCGGCTTCCTGCAACGCCAGCGCGGTGCGGTAGAGCATGGCGCCGTTGAGGCCGCGATTGTGCAGGTCGCGGCAGACCGACTGATAGATCAGCACCGCGCGGGTGTTCATCATGCGGTGCTGCATGAATCTGAACGGCGCCGATAGCCCGATCCGACCACCGATCGCCTTGATCAGCGGGTTGAGATCGGGGATCGCGATGATCGCGCCTGCTGGGCGGCCGCGATGATAGACCACGGTCGAAATCCGCTTGTCGATGATCCACATCATGTCGCCGGCCTGGAACAGATATTCGGCCGCGGTCGGCGGCACGAACATCGGGTTGTCGGCAAAGCCGTCGTTGAGGATCAGCCGCGCATCCTCCAGCCGCACCTTGAAGGCGGAGCGCTTGATCGGCTGCCAGACAAAATCCGGATCGGTGAGCACCGCGCGCTGCTTGTCGCCGAGCAGCTGCTCCGGCTTGCCGCCGTCGAGCGCGATCTCGAACGTCGTCATCGGGAAAGACGCCGCATAACCGGCGCGTTCGAGATGGCATGCGATATGCGGTGGCGACCACATCATGTCGGTGAACGGTGCACGGTCGAACCCGTCGGTCATCACGCCGATCTGCTGCATCGCCGTGAGATTGAAATTGCCGGCGATGCGGCTCATGCCGCGCGCGGCCAGCCACTGCTCGGCGGTCCGCAGCAGCGCATCGGCCACTTCGACGTCGTCGACACAGTCGAAGAAGCCGAACGCGCCGTGACGCGTGCCGTGCTTGCGGTTGGAGGCGTCGTGGATCGAGGCGGCGATGCGGCCGACCGGCCGGCCGTCGCGATGCGCCGAGAACAGCGCATAGCGGCCATGGCCTTCGGTGACGAACGGATTCTTCGCGGCATCGAACATCCGGTCGAAATCGCTCCACAGCGGCGGCACGTAGAGGCTGTCGGGCCCATAGGCGTTGAGGGCGGCGTCGAACGCGGCCCTGCGGTCCCCCTCCCGGATATCCAGCGTCATTTGGCCTCCGGGGTCAGCGCCAAGAGCCGCCGCACCAGCGCCAGCGCGGTTTCGGTGGCGGGATCGGCCGCGGTCACAGGCACGGCCAGCACGATCAGGTCGAGCGGATCATGCGCGAGCACGATGACATGGGAGGCGCTGTTGGCAGCCATTAGCGAGACCATGCGCTCGGCGGCCGGGTCGGTCGGCGCCAGTCCCCACGGCGCCTCGGACCGGCGCAGCACGCGCCTCGTCGACAGGAAGTCGCGGAGCAACGGCGGATCGTAGGGTCCGAGTTCGTCTTCGCGGAAGCGACGCGCGCTCTCGAAGATCGGATGCCGTGCGAGCTCGGCGATCAACTGCTCCCGCGTCTGCGCCGGCGACGCCGCGACCGAGTTGAGCACGCCGGGCTCCTGCGATTCGAACAGCGCGCGCAGCGCGTCGGTCATCAGCCCGATGGTCAGCACGCCGGCAATCGCGACCGCGACGAACCGGATCATCTCGGCGGCATCGACGTCGGGCGCCATGAAGGCGGCGGCGAGGCCGAGCAGACCGGAAGAAATCAGCCGCAGCGCCATCATCGCGAGCCCATGCCGCCGTGTCTCGGCGCCGCCTCCGGCAATCAGCATCACGGTGACCGTGAGCAGCGCACCCAGCGCGCCGAGCCGGACCGGAATGTCGGGAAACAGCGTGCGGAAATCGGTGAGGATGAACGGGATCACCACCAGCGCCCCGACCGCCATGCGGCCGATGCTGCGGTTTTCCGAGGCCATCAGCGATGCGCGGTCGCGCGTCGCCAGCAGCAGCGCGCAGGTCGCAAAGCCAAAGAGCTGGAACAACGCCAGTGTGATCGCATAAGGCATCACCAGGCGCTGCAGCCCGAACGTGCCGCCAAGGCCGAGCAGGATGCCGCCGCCGAGCGCTGCGATCTTGACAGCGCGCGGCGCGTGGCGGCGCAGGATACCTTCGGTGACGATCAGCGCGCCGAGCGGAATCAGCGAGGCCGGGATCACCGAGAGATGGTCGAGCAGCCAGCTGCCGCTCCACCACGCAAGGCCACGATCAAGGAACAGGGTCGCGATCACGCCGAGCACGAGCAGCAGGCGGCGGGTCAATGGGCTCCTCGGATCGCGCCGGTAGAACGTCATCATCGCCACCGCGACGCCGATGGCGCCGCAGAGATTGACAATGGAATCGGCAATCACCCCCGAGGTCATGCGGCGCCCGTCAATTGATCGATCGCCCGCCGCACCAGCGGACGCATCAGGGCGGCGACCAGCGCATTGCGCGGCTTCTCGATCGCCGGCCGATGCGGGTTGAGAAACCAGCCGCGGCAATCGGTGCCGGAGGTGCGGCCCAGGATCAGCGCGACCGCCTCATAGGCCATCAGCATGCCGGTCGAGATCACCATCGGCGCGAACGACATCCGGCTGCGGCGGCCGGCCGCGACTTCGCCGGCGATCGCGAGATCGACATAGTTGCGCGACGAGGAATGCAGCATCACGTGCTCGATCTCGGCGCGCATCGCGGCGCGACGGTCGTCCTCGGTGATATCAGTCCAGTCCTTGGCCAGCGTGGGAAAGCCGAGCCGCTCCTCCGGCCGCGGATCGTGCGGGCGCACCACGATCACCGACGGCAGCGGCGACATGTAGGCGTCGATCACGGTTGCATCGGCGCGCTTGGCGGTCCGGTACAGATGCACGCCGGCGGCGATATCGTCCATGCCGTTGACGATGACCGCGCAGCGTTCGGCAATCCCGGCGAGCGCACTGGTCCAGTGCTCGCCGAGCACCTCGACCTCGATGGTCGGGTTGATGCGTTTGGCGGCTTCGGCGGCGACCGCCGCCTTCTCGCGGCCGACCTCGTCGGCGAAGGCGAATACCTGGCGGTTGAGGTTGGAGACCTCGAAGCGATCGATGTCGGCGATCACGAACTTGCCGACGCCGGCGCGCGCCAGCGCCATGAAGGCCGCGCCGCCCATGCCGCCGACGCCGCAGACGAACACCCGCGACTGGCGCAACAGCTGCTGCTCGTGCTCGTCGATGAAGCCGATGTTGCGGCCAGTGAAGGAGTAATAGTCGAAATTCATCGCACGGCCCCGTTGTCCTGCCTGCGTGGCCGCAGCGTGCCGAAGGCGCGGGTGTCGTCCATCCAGTAGACCACCGGCAGCACCAGCCGCTGCAATGCCAGCATCGCGGACGCAGCGAGCAGCGCCGGCAGCGAGCCCGAGGGCACCTCGCTCATCAGGTAGCGGCGCGCGCCGGCAAGATCGACACGGCCGATCTGCAGCACATCGTCGCCTCGGCCGTAATCGAGCTCGCGCTCGCAAAATTCGTTGTAGACGGCGTCGCGATGCTTCGGCGCGGTCTCGAAGGTCTTCTTCAGCGCATCCGAGCCGCCGGTATAGGCATTGGTGATCACCGAGCGCGCCTCGTCGAAGCCGGCCTCCTCGCCGACGCCGAACACCGCGCGATGCCTTGCCATGATGCCGCGGGCGAGTTGCAGATGCGCAAAGCTCTGCCGGGCGCCGGGCGACGGTGACGGGAATACGTCCGAGAAGGTGTCGCTGACCATGCCGACCACCGCCGGCACCTGGGTGACATTGGAAATCCATTTCGGCCGCAGCCCGTCGCGGGCGAACAGCACCAGCGCGGTCAGGCCGTAGAGCACCCAGGACAGTCCCTGCCCGCGCACATCGGGGTCGACCATGACGAGGCCGAGATGGGTGACTTCGGTGGGCTCGCCGTCGAGCGGCACCTCCATCACCGACAGCGCGTTGAACGCGATCGGCCGTCCGCTGTCTTCCTCCGAGATCAGCGTGATGATGGCGCGCGCCAGCCGCTCCGGCTCGCCGGAGAAGATGCCGTAGCTCAGGCTCTCCTCGGGCAGCGTCTTGGCGGCCACGACGCGGAGCTGCCCGACCAGCGCGTCGAGCTCGTCCTTCGGCAGTGACAGGCCGGGCGATTCGACGATGCGGGTGCGCTGGCCGGCCTGGGTGCGCAAGGTGAGATCTATGGTCGGTTGCGACAGTGCCTTCAGCCAGAAGCCGCCATGGCTGCGCAGGCCGTCAAAGGCCGCGCGCGCTTGGGCAAGGCTCCTGCTGCCGCGCGAAGCGGGCGTGCGAT
Organism: Bradyrhizobium sp. USDA 4011; assembly: GCF_054063415.1. NCBI lineage: Bacteria > Pseudomonadati > Pseudomonadota > Alphaproteobacteria > Hyphomicrobiales > Nitrobacteraceae > Bradyrhizobium > Bradyrhizobium sp. USDA 4011. The sequence goes on along the minus strand of NZ_JBSSGG010000001.1, from coordinate 5,565,704 downwards.
TGTCCGTGGACGCCATTTCTCTGTCCCTCGGGCGCGATCTCTGCACTCTGGCCTGTTAAAGAGCCATGAGTGCAACCTGGCGCGGTTTGCCGCAGGGTAAACAAGGCCTTCCGGAAACGGAACAAGTTGGCTGCAAGGTTCGCAGCCTATCCACCCCGTCATTGCGAGCGGAGCGAAGCAATCCATCTGTCCGCACACGCGGCACGATGGATTGCTTCGTCGCTTCAGCGCAAAATTGCTTTGCAATTTTGTCGCGAGCTCCCGCAATGACGTCGAGGGCTTTGGGCAGGGGCTTTTATTCGAAAGCGGCGAGTGAAAGCCGCCCGCCGCTTCGTCTCCGGCTCACCCCGCCTTGGAGACTTCCATCAGCAGGCGCTCGGCCTTGGCGTCCTCGATGCGGTTTACGAACTTGCTGCTCTCGTAATTGTCGCGCACCGTCTTGGTCAGCGTGACGCAGGTCTGGACCAGCATCACGATGCCCATCGTGAGATAGCCCTGCATCCAGGGGCTGATCGGCAGGAAGAACACGCCGACGGCGACGAGGAAGGCGGAGGCCGCGAAGGACGCGTAGGTGAAGGTGACCCAGGCGCCGCTGTGGGGTTGGATGGTCTGGTTCATGGTCGTCTCCTTGAGAGGTGATTTGAAGTTGACTTCGTTTCAGGCTTGAGATTTCAGGCTCGAGAATTCAGGCTTGAGATTTCAGGCTTGGGGCGGCCGCCTGGCTTTCAAGCGCGCCAGCACGTCGTCGGCGGTCGATTTCATCCGCGGGCCAAAGCCCTGCTCGGCGAGCTTCTCGGCGGTGGCGAGCGGACCCGAGGCGGTATCGATCTCGACCAGCGCGTCATCGGCCGCCTGGGTCTCCATCTGCCGCTCGCGCAGCCGCTTCAGCGTGGCTTCCGCTTCCGGCAGCGTCGACTCATAGGGCCGCGCCGCCTCGATGCCGCTCCGGCGCAGCGAACGCACGGCTTCCGAGGCACGGGCGAGGCGCCGGCCGCGGTCGAGCTCGGCAATGCGCGCCTCGGCATTGGCGACGTGGCGCTTCAGCCGGGTGATCTCGGTGGCGAACAGCGTGCGCGCGGTCATTGCGGCGTCGCGTTCGGCTTCGAGGTTGGCGATCGCCTGCGCGGCTTCGCGGGCGAGGTCGTCCCGGCCGCCCTCGAGCGCCGCCGACGCGCGCACCTCGAGATCGGCGATCCGGGCATTGGTCGCCTCAAGCCGCCGGCCCTCCTGCTGGTCGCCGGCAATGGCGAGCGCCAGGGTCCGTTTCGAGCGGTCGACCGCGGCGGCGGCATCGCGCATCTGCTGGTCGAGGACGACCAGCGCGGTCCGATCTTGCAGTTCCTCCTCGGCTGCCGCCACGCTGCCGCGGAAAATCGTCAAAACAGTTTTGAACATTTGGTCACTCCCTGTTATGAGCATCGCTCATGAATCTTTTGCACCACATAATGAGCGATGCTCAATATTTATTTGAGCAGCGCTCAAAAATGTGACTAACGACGGGTGAACCATGTCCAAGGCATTGGAACGGCGAGCGAAACTGCGCGAAGCGCTGATCGAGGCGGCGGAACGGGCAATTGCGGCAAAGGGCCTCGGTGGCCTGAAGACCCGCGAACTGGCCCAGGAAATCGGCATCGCCAATGGCGGCGTCTACAATCTGGTCGAGGATGTCGACGAGCTGATCCTGCGCGTGGGCTCGCGTACGCTGGCCCGGCTCGATGCTTCGCTGTCGCTGGCCGAGATCCGCGGCGCAGCCGCGCCGCGCGAGATGCTGGTGCGGATCGCGGTCGCCTATTGCGACTTCGCCGCCGACAATCTCGAGCTGTGGCGCGCGTTGTTCGAGCACCGCATGCAGCCCGGCAAGCCGGTGCCGGAATGGGCGATCACCGAGCAGATGGAACTGTTCCGCCACATCTACAAGCCGCTTGCCACGCTGTTTCCGCAGCGCTCGCCGGCGCAGCTCGGCGTCACTGCGCGCAGCCTGTTCTCCGCCGTGCATGGCATGGTCGCGCTCGGGCTGGAGCACAAGCTGATCGCGGTGCCGATCGGCGCGCTGCGCAGCGAGATCTCGACCTTGACGCGGGCGATGATCGACGGCCTGACGGCGAAGAAGGATTAGGCCGCATCGCCCCAAGCCGCACGGTGTCCCCGCCTTGCGGTCAGGCCGACTGACCGCAAAGCGCCATGAATTGCAGCCATTGCCTCAGGGGACGTAGCGGTCGAGGTCAGAAAGGGCGGCAAGGCCCCTTGCGGAATGACCGAACCGTAGCCATCTGCCTGGGATCGAGTTTCGGCCGACCGACTTGGCCTCGCCGCTGACAGCGTGCCTGACTGACGACCCTCACCCCCTGAACTTCGAATGAGCCTGCTGCGCCCTCGGGTGCGGCTCCAAACACGCATCCATACTAAAGGACGATCTCCCATGAATACGGGAACTGTGAAGTGGTTCAACAGCCAGAAGGGTTTCGGCTTCATTCAGCCGGACCAGGGAAGCCAGGACGTTTTCGTTCATATCAGCGCAGTCGAACGCGCCGGCATGAGCACCCTCAACGAGGGACAGAAGGTTTCTTTTGAAATCGTTGCAGACCGCCGGACCGGCAAATCTGCTGCGGACAATCTCCGCGCGGTGTAAGCTGCGACAATTAGCCATGCTGCTTTGACCACGGATGAACTGGCAGAGCCTCTGGTTACGCGACCCCGCGACTGGTCACCCGGCCGCGGGGTTCTCTTTATCAACACCGCGCGCAATGCCCGCCAGGACCCGGACTTGAACCGTCTGCCGGCGAACCGGCCTGCGCATCGAAGCAGCTGAGGTCGCGAGCGTGTCCACCAGTATCGATCCAGCTTCGCAGCACGACGACATCATGTACCCGCAGGTCCTGCCGTTCGTGCTGGTCCACGTCGGGTGTCTTGCAGCGATCTGGTCGGGCGTCTCGTGGCCAGCGATCGCAATTTGCGTCGCGCTGTACTGGGTGCGCATGTTTGCGATCACGGCCGGATATCATCGCTACTTCTCGCATCGAGCTTATTCGACAAGCCGGGCGTTTCAATTCATCCTCGCATTCCTTGCCCAAAGCAGCGCCCAGAAGAGCATCCTCTGGTGGGCCGCGAAACATCGACATCACCACCTTCATTCGGATACCGAACAGGATGTGCATTCACCGCTGCACAAGGGCCTCGTGTACAGTCATCTCGGCTGGATCTTCTATCGACAGCACGATGCAACCGATCTGACGAAAGTTTCGGATTTCGCCTCGTATCCGGAGTTGATGTGGCTGCACAAATTCGAGGTTTTGCCGGCGGTCGTGGTCGCGTGTCTGTGCTTCCTCCTTGCCGGATGGCCGGGACTTGTGGTCGGCTTCTTCTGGAGCACCGTGCTGCTGTATCACGCAACGTTTTGCATCAATTCCCTCGCACATGTTCACGGACGCAAGCGGTATGTGACGGGCGACGACTCCCGCAACAATTGGCTGCTGGCGCTGGTTACGATGGGTGAGGGTTGGCACAACAATCACCACGCCTACCAAAGCAGTGCGCGGCAAGGCTTCCGCTGGTGGGAGATTGATGCGACCTATTATGTCCTCGTGGCCTTGTCCTGGCTCGGTATCGTCTGGGATCTGAAGGCGCCGCCCACCCAGGTTCTCCAGAACGAACAACGCCTCGGATCGCGCGTGATCAAGCGGACGGCCGAGCAGCTCGCCGGCCGTTTCAATCCCGAATACATCGCACAGGCGATCAAATCCTCAGTCCATGAAACCGGATTGTCGGTGCGGGACGCGCTTTTCGTGTTGCAGCATCGTGCCGACTTGCATCTGCCCAGCATGCCGACGCGCGAGCAGTTGTTGGCTGAAGCCCAGGCCATGTTCGCGAAGACGCGATCGTTGGACGATATCGTCGACCGCGCGCATGAGCTCCTGGTGGAATCGGTTTGCTTCCTTCTGGCCGTTCCGCCGCCGGTGGCCGGTGTAAACCCGAAAGCTTGAGGGAGCGGTAGCATTTTGCCTCGGGCATCCCCATATAAAGCCAATGACCAACTGGCAAAAACCGAGCAAGCGCGAACCACCCAAGACCAAGGCCGAATTGCGCGAGATGCTGACCGAGGCCGTGCGTAACACGCCAAGCCCGGACCAGGCGTCGAAGCAGCGCCCGGCAAAAGTCAAAAAGGCCGCGGCTGGAGCCGCCGGCATCGATTAGAGCGTTTTCGAGCGAAGTGGATACCGGTTCGCGTGAAGAAAACGCGTCAAAACAACAATCTAGAGCTTCGGTCCTAATTCAATCAGAACCGAAAATGCCCTAGCCCCGCGCGCCACCCGACCGGCTCGCCAGCCCCGGGATGCGACCTAATTCCATTCGCGACGAGCGCGAAGATTTTCGTGAAGGAGCAGCATGCGCAAGCTTCCCAAGCCTACCGAACAAGAGATCAATGAGGGACCCCAAGCGGTGTCTTTTCAGATTGCGAACGGAAACGCGCGGCAGGACTGCATCCTGCAAACCACATTCCCGACGAAGATGCAGGCGCACAAATATCTGCTCGCGAATTGGCCGACCTTCGAAAAGATGGCTCGCGATGCCCTTGCGGCGGGAACCATTGAAGGCGGCCGGATCAAGCTCGCGATGATCTGAACAGCCCACGGAAACACCCGGACCTCACGGCTCCATCGTGTAGGCGCGCCCGGGTTCGAGCGCATAGATCGTCAGAAAGCGCAGCGGCCGTTCCGGGTCGCAATTGCGAAACAGCGTGTGCGGAACATCGGCCCGATCCTGCAGGGTCTCGCCGGCCCGATATTGCCGTGGCGCCTCGCCGCCATACGCGGACTCGGCAACGCCTTCGACGATGAAGATCACACCGCCGACCGGATGCCGGTGCAGCGGAGCAACCCCGCCGGGCGGATAAGTCACCTCGGCAACGACAAGCTCGCGCTGATCGCCGGGCAGTTGCAGTCGCTCAAGGGTCTTGCGCGTGACGCCGGCAAATCCGGCTGGCCGGGCGTTCGACTGCCCCTCGTTGCTTTCAGCCATTGGAAGCCTTTCTCGTCTTGCGAACGACCGTGTCCGGATCACATCGCAGAGCGATGACTATGGGGGCGCTGCAACGACGCAACAAGGTGCCCGGGCTATTTCAATCCGTGCAACCCATGTGAGCCGAAGTCCTTGCCACCCCTGCTCCGGCGTTGCAGGATTCCCTTGCCGAAAACCTTCAGCAGTGGGCCTTGCATGAGAACGAGTATCGTTACGACGCGATTGTCGGGAGCAGCCTTCCTGGCGCTCATCCTCGCGGCATCAAGTGTCACGCCGGCGTCGGCGGCACCGGCCGTGCCGGAATGCTCGATGTCAGTGACGCTGGCGGATTGGGGCGAGAATTCGACCGGCGATATCGACGTCGCCTCGGGCGAGAGTTGCCAGATCCCGATCGGAATCCGCGGCACCGTGACGGACTCGTCGATCTCGCAAAAGCCGGCCTACGGCAAATTGAAGAAGATCAACGCATCGACCTTCGAATACAGGGCGAAGGCCAAGTACAAGGGCAGCGATACGTTTGCCATCAAGGCAACAGGTCAGGGACCGAAGGCGTCCGGCACGTCGGTCATCACCGTGCACGCCACGATCAAGTAGTCGCCGATCCAGTTAGATTGCCGCGCGGCTGGCGCCCATTTTGCCGGCCGCCAGGCCTCACGCGCCAGTCGCCGGCAGCTTGACGGTCACGCGCAAGCCTGAACGTCCGGCACCGGTCACATTTTCGAACAGGACTGAACCGGCGGCATGATCGACGATGCGCTTCACGATCGAGAGCCCGAGCCCGGCGCCCTCTCCGCTCGGCTGGCCACCGCGAAAGAACGGCTCGCCGATCCGCGCCAGATCCTGCGGCGGAATCCCCGGCCCGGTGTCCTCGATCTGGATGACGGCCATTCCGTCCTCCCGACCGACGGCAAGATCGACAGCCCCATTATTTGGCGTGAACTTGATTGCGTTCTCCACCAGGTTCCGGACCGCCGAGATCAGCGACAGCTCATCACCGTTCACCGCGACCATCTCGACCGTCGTGAAACCGAGATCGATGTTACGCGCTGCCGCCTCAGGCAGCAGATCGGCGACGACGCCTCTTGCGATCTTGTCCAACTGCACGGGTACACGCACGATGGACGGCGCAGCGTCCTGACGCGCCAGCGCCAGGAGTTGCTCGAGCAGATGCTTGGTGCGCCGCATGCCGCTGTTCAGCGCATCGAGCCGGTCGCGCGTCTCCGCCGGCATGTCGAGCGAGGCGAGATTTTCCGCCTGCAGGCTGAGCGCGGTGACCGGTGTTCGAAGTTCATGGGCCGCGTCGGCGATGAAACGCCGTTGCTGGTCCATCATGACGCGCACCCGGCCCAGCAACCCGTTGATCGAGCCAAGGAACGGCTGCAGCTCGCTCGGCGCGCCCATCGCCGGCAATGCACCGACGTCATCCACCCTGCTCGCATCGAGATCGCCAGCGAGGCGCAACATCGGCCGGAACGATCGGGCGATCACGAATGCCGTCATCAGCAGAAGGCACGGCACCAACGCGGCAATCGGCAACAGCGTGCGCACGGCCATATCGCCCGCGATCTCGGTGCGGATCTCGGTCTGCTGCGTCACCGCGAAGCGGCTGCCGTCCGGCCGGGTCCGAAGCAGCGCGCGGACCGGCTGCCCGTGATAGACATCATTGTGCAGCCCATCCTTCTGTCCCCAAAGCCGGCGATCGTCGGCGGAGCCGCGCGGCGCCTCGCCCAGTTCGACGACGGCGACCTCGGCTTCCGCGTCGACGCCGGTGACCGGGCGGCTTTGCCGGATCGGAGCGCCGAGCGCGAAGCTGCCGATCTGGATCAGGACGGAGTCCTGCATCTCGATCGCTTCGCTATAGGCCCATCTGTACGCGAGGAGTCCGCCGACGGCGCCCGTCAACAGGATGATCGCGGTGAGTCCGACGAACAGGCGCCCGCGCAGCGATCTCATCATTTCGAACGATCCACCATCCATCCGACGCCGCGCACGTTCCTGATCGCCGTGGCGCCGAGTTTTCTGCGCACAGCGTGGATCAGGAACTCGACCGCGTTGCTCTCGACCTCCTCGCGCCAGCCATAGATCTGGCGTTCGAGCTCGGCACGGGACAGGATCGTTCCCGGCCGCGCCAGCAGCGCCTGCAGCAGGGCGAACTCGCGAGCGCTGAGCACGGCCTTCTCTTCGCAGAACGTGGCTTCCCGCGTCGCCGGATCGAGATGAAGCTCGCCGTTCGTCAGCACCGGCGGCGCTCCGCTGCCCTCGCGCCGCAGTACCGCGCGCATGCGCGCCAGCAACTCGACGATCTCGAACGGCTTGACCAGGTAATCGTCGGCGCCGAGATCGAGCCCCCGGATGCGATCGTTCAGCGCATCGCGTGCGGTGAGAATGATCACGGGAAGGCGCGAGGTGCGCTCCCGGATCGCCTTGAGAACGTCGAGACCGTCAGTCAATGGCAGGCCGAGATCGAGCAGCGCAATGTCGTAGGTCTCGCTGCGGCTGGCTTCGATGGCGAGATCGCCATTGCGCACCCAGTCGACCGCATAGGCGGCATCCCTCAGCGCCTCGACGACGGCGGCGCCGATCATCCTGTCGTCCTCCACCACGAGCACCCGCATCGCCTGGCAAACCGATCCCGATCCGCGCCGGGAGGTAGGCCCGGCTAACTGCGTCGCACCGAACAGCCCGCGACGCCTGCGCGATCATATCAGTTTCGACTTAGCCGCGGCTTAGGGGCTTTCGGCGCCCAAATGGCGGCCACCGCGCCCACCTAAGCCGGGGCTAAGTCTCGCAGTGCACGCTCCGTATCGAACTCGGCGGAACCGCCGACCCTGTCAAAGCGGAGCTTCACACCGTGCTGGATATCAGACCCATCGGCCGCAGCATGCAGAACAAGGTCCCCGAAGTCACCCTCGTCTTCTGGCTCATCAAGATCATGTCGACCACGGTCGGCGAGACCGGCGCCGATTATCTCGCCGTCCATGTCGGCCTTGGCACCACTGTGACCGGTCTGCTCATGATAACCCTGCTTGCCGCAGTGCTGGCCATCCAGCTGCGGATGGACCGTTACGTGCCATGGGTCTACTGGCTGACGGTCGTGCTCGTCAGTATCGTCGGGACGCAGATCACCGATGCACTGACCGACAAGCTCGAGATCAGCCTCTACGTCAGTACGGCCGCCTTCGCGATCGCCCTGGCCGCGACCTTCGCAATCTGGTTTTCGGTCGAGGGGACGCTGTCGATCCACAGCATCGTGACCAAACGGCGCGAAGTGTTCTACTGGGCCGCGATCCTCTTCACATTCGCGCTCGGCACGGCTGCGGGCGATCTTGCGACCGAAGCACTGGGCCTTGGCTTCAACGTCGGGGTGGTGGCGTTCGCGGCACTCATCGCGGCGATCGCGGCAGCCTACGCACTCGGCGCCGATGCGGTGCTGACCTTCTGGCTCGCCTACATCCTGACGCGTCCGCTCGGAGCATCGTTCGGCGACCTGCTGTCCCAGGCCCGTGAATACGGCGGGCTCGGCTTGGGCACGATCTACACCAGCCTCGCCTTCCTGACGGTGATCGTCGCGCTGGTCGCCTGGCTGTCGTTCGAAGGCGACGCCGGCGGAAAGCCCGAGGCGTCGCCCGGCGCGTGAGTTCGACATGCGCCCCCACGGACACCAATCGAAGCCCCTCACACAGGAGAACCACCCATGAACAAGACGACACTTGGCCTTGCGACGGCGATTGTTGCGCTCGCAGTCATCCAGCCGCTCCCCGGTGCCAACGCAGGCCTCAGGCTGCTGCCGCACACGCAGACGGCCGCCTCCAGGCTCGGCGACCTGGCGCCATTTCGCAGCATCGCCGCCGATGTCGCGGCGCTGGTCGACAAGGGTGACCTGGCCGGCGCCAAGACGCGGATCAATGATCTCGAGACCAAATGGGACGAAGCGGAAGCCGGATTGAAGCCGCGCGCGGCCGCGGACTGGCACACGGTCGACAAGGCGATCGATCGTGCCCTCGAGGCGGTGCGTGAGACCAATCCGGATGCCGCCAAGTGCAAGGCGGCGCTCGCCGAGCTGCTATCGATCATGGACTCGATGAAGGCCTGATCTCGCCATCCAGCATTTCGACCGCCCGCCGGCGGCATCGTCCGCCGGCGGCCCCGCCTCCCGGAGCGAAGAACCCCATGGAATTATTGTTCCACGACACCACCGCGGACGAGCGCGCAGGCAAGGTCCCCGCCGTCACGCTCGGTTTCTGGATCATCAAGATTCTCGCCACGACGCTCGGCGAAACCGGCGGTGACGCCGTCACGATGTCGATGAATCTCGGCTATCTCGTCGGCACTGCGATCTTCGCGGTCATCTTCGCTGTTGCCGTCGCGGCGCAGATGGCGGCGAAGCGCTTTCATCCGCTGCTCTACTGGACGGTGATCATCGCGACGACGACCGTCGGCACGACCTTTGCCGACTTCGTCAACCGTTCGCTGGGAATCGGATATCTCGGCGGCTCATCGCTGCTCGCCGGACTGCTCGTTGTGTCCCTTGCCGTGTGGCATCGTACCATGGGAACGGTCTCGATCGCGTCGATCGACAACAAGGCGGCCGAAACCTTCTACTGGATCACGATCCTGTTCTCGCAGACGCTGGGAACAGCGCTTGGCGACTGGATTGCCGACTCCACAGGCCTCGGCTATAGCGGCGGCGCCATCGTGTTCGCCGCCGGCATCGCCGTCGTTGCTGCGGCCTATCTGTGGATCCGCGTGTCGCGCACGGTGCTGTTCTGGATTGCGTTCGTCCTGACCAGGCCGCTCGGCGCGACCGTCGGCGATTTTCTCGACAAGCCGCTCGATCACGGCGGCCTTGCGCTGAGCCGCTACACGGCATCGATCGCCCTCGCCGCTGCGATCGCCGCTCTTGTCTTCATCCTGCCGCAGCGGGCGGGGGAGCACGCGTGAACGCTCGCACGGTTCTCCAGACCCCGGCACGTTCCGCGAACTTCGTACAGAGGACCGGCGCGCCTCAGCAAGACCTGCTCGAACTGTCGATCAGGCCCTGTTGGGCGTGAAGATGACCTTGCCCTTGAATGCTGCCGCCTTCGCGATGGCCTCGGGGAATCCCTCGAGGCCATAGCTCCCGACCACCGGTGCGCTGATCGCGCCGGATGCGACCATCGGCACCAGATGGTCGTACATCCTGGCCATGGCTTCGTCAGTTGCAGTCTTGCCCCAATGGCCGAGCCAGAAGCCCCGCACGGATACCTCTTTGAAGATCACGCTCAACGCCGAGCCGGAGAACGGCTGTCCGCTCATCGCGCTGTAGATGACGAGCACCGCCTTCGGTGCCAGGCAGTTCATCAGGTTCAACGTGGACGCGCCGCCGACAACGTCGAGCGCCAGCAGGATCGGCGCCCCGCCGGTCTCCTTGGCGACGCGCTTGGCGAGATCCGGCCCGTCGACCAGCACGACATCACCGCCGACCGACCTGACCTCGTCCACGACCTCCTCGCGCCGGACGACGTTGACGGTCTTCAGCCCGAGCGATTTGGCGACGGCGATCACCGCCCGCGCCGTCGCCGAATTGGCGCCGTTCTGGATCACCCAGCCGCCGTGCGGAATCTTCACGAAATCGGTCAGCAACAGATAGGCGGTCGCCGGGTTGACCCCGATCATCGAGAGTTGCTGGATATCCGCTTTCTCTGGCAACGGCCGCTGCCAGGACGCCGTGAACTTGACGCGTTCGGTCCAGGTCGGGACCGTGAACGGGATCAACGTGCGATCGCCGACCTTCAGGTTCTTGACCTGCGATCCCGCGGCAACCACCCGCCCGACGCCTTCGATCCCGAGTGTCGCCGGCGGCGTCGGCAGATAGCCGTAGCGCCCGGCGATGACCATGAAATCCGAGTTGTTGATCGGCGCAGCCTCGACGGCGACCACGACCTCGTTGGGACCGGGGCTGCCGACGTCGGGCACCTCATTGAGCTTGACCACATCCTGGGCACGTCCGAACGCAACGACCTGAACAGCCTTCATGGCCCGATCTCCTGATTTTCATTATGTACTAGTAAGTACAGAATTTAGATGACGTCAATGGCCCGAATCACCTTCACAGCAAGGTGAAGGCTTCACATCCGACGCGGGAGTACATAAAAGAACGATATGGCAAGACCGCGCAGCTTCGATCCAGACGATGTCCTGGAAATCGCCCGTCAGGTATTCTGGCAGAAGGGTTTTCAGGCGACCTCGCTCGACGAGATCACGGCGGCGAGCGGCGTCGCGAAGCCCAGCCTCTATGCGGCGTTCGGCGACAAGAACGCGTTGTTCCTCAAGGTGCTGGACCGCTATCACGACGGCATCCTGGGCTGGGCCGAGCGCGTGCTGGCACAGCCTGTGCCGGCCCGTGAGGCGATCAGGCAGTGGCTGACCGGCTTCATCCCCTACTGCTCGGGCGAGAAAGGACAGCGCGGCTGCCTGTCGATCAATTCCGCGACCGACGGCTCGCTCGATCAGGCCGAACTCCGCAAGAGCATCGAGCGCTACAACCGGCGGCTCGAAGAGCTGTTGCGCGCGCGGCTGCGCGCCGACCGCGCCCAGTTCAGAAAGGGCTTTGACCCCGACGTCACCGCGCACACCATCATGGTGGTGCATGCCGGGCTGCTGGCGCTCGCGCACCAAAGGCCGGATCCGAAACGGGTGAGGGCCGTGATCGACCAGGTGATGGGCCTGCTCGCATAGTTGCGCCGGTCAGAGCGCGAGCTCGATCCGCTCCTCGCCGCCCGCCTCCGGCCTCGCCGGCACAGCGCAGCAGATCAGCACCTCGTCGTCAGCCACCTCGGCGGTGGGCTCTTTCAGATAGGTCACGGCGCCGGCCTGCAATCTGGTTCGGCAACTACCGCAACTGCCTTCCCGGCAACTGAAGGCCGGGCTGAGGCCGCGCGCCTCCGCCAGTTCGAGCAGCGTTCCCGACTCCGGCGTCCAGCGCGCTTCCTTCATCGATGCGGTGAACGCGACCGGAACCGGCATCGTCGCAGCCGGCGGGCGCGGCAGCGGCGTCGTGGCCACGTCCGGCTTCCGCACCAGCGACGACGGACCAAACGCCTCGGCGTGAATCCTGCCATCGGCAATGTTGTAGCCGCGCAGGGCGTCATAAAGTGATTGGGTGAACTGCGGCGGCCCGCACAGATAGAAGTCGTAATCGTTGAACGGCAGGACGCGCGACAGCAGCGCCATGTCGATCCGCCCCGCGGCGTCGTAGTCCGTGCCCTGCTCGGCGCCATCGACGTCGCTGAGGACGCGGATGATCCGGACTGCGCCGCCTGCGGCATCAACCAGTTGCTGCAATTCGTCGCCGAACGCGCGGTCCGCCTTGGCATGCGCGGCCTGGAACAGGAAGGTCGGCCGGATGCCGCGGGTGCGCAGCCCCTCATAGACCACGTGGCGCAGCATCGCGAGCATCGGCGTGATGCCGACGCCGCCGGCCAGCAGCACCGCGGGCCGCTTTTCGCGCGCATCGATCGTGAAGCCGCCCCCCGGCGCGCGCGCGCCTCGATGATGTCGCCGACACGGATATTGTCATGCAGATGCCGCGACACCAGGCCGACGCGCTTCACGCTGATGCGGTACATGCCATCCGACGGCGCGACCGAGAGCGTGTAGGTGCGGATGACCGGCTTGTCGGCACCGGGCAATGCGATGCGGATCGGCAGATGCTGTCCCGCCCGGTGCGGAAGCCGTCCTGCCCCGTCGTCCGGCTGCAGATGAAACGAGCGGATCGAGCGGCTTTCGTCGACGATCCCAGTGACCCTGAACGGGCGCCACTGCGTCGCAAGCTCGGCCGCGCGCATCCGGTCGGCGGCCTGCGCCCAGTCGCCGGTCATCAGCGCGTTCGGCGACCAGCCATCGGCCCGGAGCGCCCAGCGCAGCGGCAGCGCGCCGCGCCTGCGCACCATGCGGCGGGCACGAAAGCTCCACAGCCGCTCGGCGCCCTGGAATGCCGCGATCTCCGGCGAGTCCAGGATCACCTCGGCATCGCCGGTCAGCTGCAGCATGTCGCCGGTTTCGAAATCGACGAATGCCAACCCGGCCTTGCCGTTGACGAAGATGTTGCCGAGCGTGTTGAAGAACAGATTGCCGGCGAAATCGGGGATCGTCAGCGTGCCGTCGGCGGCGACGCGGACGAAGCCCGCTCTGCCGCCGCGATGCGAGACGTCGACCTGGCGACGGTCCTCACGCTCGGCATAGGACGCCACGAAGAACGTGTCCGCCGCCGCGATCGTGTTGCGCGCAGCCTGATCGAGCGTCGCGCTCTCCTCGATCGCTCCGGTGAACGGTTCGTCCGGCTCGCGCACGAAGGTGAAGTCGCGCAGCTGGATATATTGCGGACAATTGCCAAAGCTCTGATCGAGCTCGAAGCTGAGCGCCTTGCCTGACGATGCGCGCAGCAGCCCGTTGGCACGGTTGCGACGCCGGGTGTGCAATTCGATTCCCAATAGTCCGATCGCATCGCCCTCGCGCATGCCCTCCGCGACTGGATCGCTCGGATCAGGCTGCGCATCGATTTCGAGGCTGCGCGGCGTCGGCGAGGCGATGAACCCGGGCCGGCCGGCCAGCAACGAGGCCCACACGTCGCCGCTCCGGTCCACGCTGCCGACCACGACGAAGGGAATCTGCGCGAAGAAATCGCGATGCTGGTCGGGCATGAAATCCCGCACCGCGCGCTGGCCGACCGCTGCCATCTTCTCCTCAACGCCGGCTTTCCGCTGGATCGCCATCTCGCCGGCGTGCCAGGTCGCGAGCTTGCTCTTGGTTCGCCTGTCGCTCATCGCATCGCCCTCCCTTTCGGGGTTGGACGGGCGCGCCCGCGGGCACGCCCGGTCGACATGTCACGCAGCCGCTGCCAGACCGACGGGGGTCTTGGCGAAGGGCACGAAGCCCGGGAGCGCCTCGATCCGGCGCAGGAATGCGTTGACGCGCGGGTAGGCGGAGAGATCGACGTTGCCTTCGGGAGCGCTCGACAGATAGCTGTACAGCGCGACATCGGCGATGGTCGGCTGCGCGCCGACCAGCCAGTCGCGATCAACGAGATGGGCTTCGAGCCGCTTCAGCAGCACATGGGCGCGCGCGATCACGTCGTCCGGATTGAACTTCGCGCCGAACACCGTGATCAGCCGCGCCGCGGCGGGCCCGAATGCGAGATCGCCGGCGGCGACCGACAGCCAGCGCTGCACCATGGCGGCGCCCTTCGCATCCTGTGGCAGCCAGTCGGTGCGGCCGAGCTTGGTCGCCAGGTAGACAAGGATCGCGTTGGAGTCGCAAACGATGGTGCCGTCATCGTCGAGCACCGGCACCTGGCCGAACCGATTGAGCGCGAGGAATTCCGGCGTCTTGTGCGCTCCGGACGCGAGGTCGACGTCGACCACCTCGTGCGGAATGCCGAGCAGGGACATGAACAGGCGGGCGCGGTGTGCGTGGCCGGAGAGAGCAAAGTGATAGAGCTTCATGGTGCCGTTCCTGATGTCATGGACGGGGTTATCCCGTCCGCGACCTCAAGGTGACCCATTGCACCGAATATTATAATTACTGCCGTTGGAACTTCATTATTGCAAGTATTGCAATAACACTATGTACCATCATGGCCGGGCTTGTCCCAGCGGTTTTACGACGCAGCCCTTACACCTCGACGATCACGTAATTGTCCTCGATGTGCACCGGAAATGTCTCGGCGACATACGGCCCCTTCTGCAACTCGGCACCGCTCTCGACCGCGACCGGATAGGAGCGGATCCTGAACCGCTTGGGATCGAACCAGGACTGGCCGTTGCGGATGTCGAATTCCCAGCCGTGCCACGGACAGCGCAGCATCTCGCCGATACGGTCGCGCTGATAGGTGCCGGGCTCCGGCGAGGTCAGGCGCGCCACGCAGGCCGCCTTCTCCAGCGGCGCGCCCTCATGCGGACAGCGATTGAGCAGCGCGAAGAACTCGCCATTGACGTGGAACACGACGATGTCGCGGCCCTCAAGGCCGAACACCTTGTTGCCACCGGCGGGAATCTCACTGGTGCGCGCGACGATGTGACGGGCCATCGCTGTCCTAGTGCAAGATGAGGTCAGGTTGAAACAGTCTCGCAACAGACTCCCTGCACCTCTCCCGCTTGCGGGGGAGGTCGTATCGCATCGTTAGATGCGATACGGGTGGGGGTTCTCTCCACGCGAAGAGTGTCGCGAGCGGCGACACCCCCACTGCAGCCCTCCCCCGCACGCGGGAGAGGGAGCGCAGTTTCGTCGCGGTTGCTGCTCGATCCAATCTCATCACATTCAGAACTTGTAGACCGCGCGGGCATTGCTGTTGAAGATCTTGCGCCGCTCGGCCTCGTCAGCGGCGTCTTGAAGGCGTAGCGCGCGTCGTCATAGTCCCAGTGCGGATAGTCCGACGAGAACAGCAGCCGGTCGATCCCGACCCATTCGATCAGCTGGCGCAGGTGCTTGGCTTCATCCGGCTCGTCGATCGGCTGGGTCGTGAACCAGAAATGCTGCTTCACATATTCGCTCGGCTTGCGCTTCAGATGCGGCACCTCACTGCGGAAGCGCTCGAAATGCTGGTCCATCCGCCACATCGTGGCGGGGATCCAGCCGAAGCCACCCTCGATGAACACGATCTTCAGTTTCGGGAAGCGCTCGGGAACGCCTTCCAGCACGAGGCTCGTGAGGTTCGAGGCCACCGTATGCGCGTTCGACTGATGCTCCTCGCAGTAGTAGGACGGCCAGCCGCCGCCGGTCGGCGCATGCCCGCCATAGCCGCCGACATGGATACCGAGCGGCAGATCGAGCTCTTGCGCGCGCTCGTAGATCGGCCAGTAGCGCCGGCGGCCGAGCGGTTCATTGGCGCGCGGCGACACGTTGATCTGGATGTACTCACCGGTTTTGGCGCAACGGTCGATCTCGGCGAGGCCGAGGTCGGAGCCGTCCTGCCCGACCAGGATCGAGGCCTTCAGCCTGGGATCGCGGTGCGCCCAGAAGGCGAGCTGCCAGTCGTTGATGGCGCGCTGGATCGCGGCGCCGAATTCCAGGTTCTGCTGCGAGAAGATGAAGAGGTCGAGCACCTGCAGGATGCCGAACTCGACGTCGAACGGGTCGAGATGCTGCTTGCGCATGAAATCGAGGTCGGAGCCCGGCACGCCGCCGGTCGGCGGCCAGGCATCGCGCCGCGCGATCAATGGCGAGGAGCGTGGATATGGGGTGGTGCCGATATAGGGCGTGCGCAGATGACTGCCATATTCCTTGAGATGCTGCTGCCAGCGCTTCGGCAGGAACTCGTTGAGGTCGCTGTGCGCATGAATGCTCGGATGGATGTCGCAATCGATGATCTTGAGCCGCGTCGCGGCGGCGGTCTCCCGGTCGAGCATCGGGCGGTCGATGACGTCACTCATGCGATCCTCCATTGAATTGAGCCGGTGTAGCCGTCACCTCTCCCCAGCGGGGAGAGGTCGGATTGCATCGCCAGATGCGATCCGGGTGAGGGCCTTACGGTCCCTCGTGAGACCCGCGCCCCCTCACCCGGCGCTGCGCGCCGACCTCTCCCCGCTGGGGAGAGGTATGAGACCCCCGATGTCGCGTCGAGCTTCGTCATGGTCAGGCGTCGAGCTTCATGCGCGGAAAGGTTTCCAACGGATTATCTTCGCACATCCGCTTGACGAGGCTTGCCGACAGATGCGGCGGCACCGGATCGTCGCCGTCGAACTGCCAGTGCGGATAGTCGGACGCGAACAGGAACATCTTGTCCGAGCCGATCTGGTCGATGATGTCGGCGACGCCGGTTGCATCCATCGGCGCGTCGAACGGCTGCATGGTGACGCGGAAATGGTCGCGGATGATCGCGGCCGGCTCGCGCTCGACCCACGGCACCTCGACGCGCACGCCGCGCCAGGTCTTGTTGGCGCGCCACATGAAGGCCGGCAGCCAGCTGACGCCCGACTCCATCAGCACGACCGTCAAGCGCGGATACTTCCCGAACACGCCCTCATAGATCAGGCTCAGCGTCTGCGCCTGGAACGCCTGCGCTTCGGCGAGATAATATTCGTAGCGATAGGACGGCCAGCCGATCGAGCTCGGCGCGCCGCGATAGGCGCTGCCGGCGTGGATTGCGATCGGCAGTTTGTGTTGCTCCGCGGCCTGATAGATCGGCCAGTAGTGCCGCCGCCCGAGCAGCATCTCGCCTTGCGAGGGCACCAGCACGGAGACGAAGCGGTTGTCACCGGCGCGGCGCTCGATCTCCTCGACCGCGAGATCCGGCGCCTGGATCGGCACCACGATCGAGGCGCGCAGCCGCGTGTCCCTGGCAAGCCACTCCGCCGCGATCCAGTCGTTGATCGCCTTGCAGAAGTCCGCCGCCATGTAGGGATCGAACACCGCCTGCGCGCCGTAGACGACGTTGCAGATCGCGTGGCTGGCGCCGAGTTGGTCGAACGCGCCGCGCTGCACCATGGCGAGATCGCTGCCGGGCTTGCGGCCGTCGGCCGGCCGCCAGTCGGCGCGGCCCGACAGCGGCATCGACGGCGGATAGGAATTGAGGTCGAGCCCGTCGATGGCGCGGCTGACCACCTGTTCCTTCCAGTGATCGCTGAGATAAGGCAGCAGCGTGGTGCGCGTTCCCCCCACCGCGGGATGGATGTCGCAGTCGATGCGCGTAGCCGCCATGATGCTCCCTAGATGTTCCGTTCCTCGGACTAACGTCTTGTCTTGGTTGTTGGCGGCATCGCTGCCGCGGAGCGGACTGTGACGCCGAAGGCGCGATTGCGCAAGCCGATCCGCGCGGGGCCGCCCTGCCCTATGCGCGCACCGGCCTCACGTGAAGTTGCGGGATCGCGTGTGAACGGCATCACCCATTCAGGTCACAAGGCGTGCTAGCGATTCCGCGCCGCGGAAAGCGCAGATGCAGGAGACGGGAATGAGACTTGGAATGAGGCTTGGCCGATTGACGATCCTCGCATGTTCATTGTCGCTGGCCTCGTCCGCCGCATGGGCCGCGCCCGCGACCACGTCCGGCTCGGTCGCGCTGGCGCTCGCAGGCGTGGTGGCGCCCGATTCGCCGCTGCCGGCCAAGGAGAAGAAGGCGGTCGCCGCGTTCTTTGGCGGCAACAGCAATGTCCGCGTCACCGGAAAGATCACCGTCAGGGCCGACAAGGTCGTCTGCCGCGCCAGCAATGTCGACATCACCTCGCGCTCCTGCGCGCTGACCTTCGGCAGCAGGACCCACACCGTGAAGGGCAGCGAGGCCAACGCGATCTACGCGACCGTGGCGCTGGCCGGCGTGCCGCCCGACGGCGCCGCGGGCACGATCTACGAGGCACTGTCGAAACTGTCCTGCACACTCGATCCAAAGGTGATCAAGGACAAGGCCGGCGGCAGCGCCGACTGCAGCTTCGAGCCGGGGAATTAGCCGCCGCGCTCAATCTCCCTGCACCACGACACCCAGCCTGGCGGCCACGCGGCGTGCGGTCTCCTCCCGCTGCGCGGTGATCGCGCGCACGGCCTCGCGCGACTGCTGCAGGATCTCGGGTGGCGCGGTCTCCGGCGTGCCGCAGTCGAACGGCGGCTCCGGCGCATACACCATATAGAGCTGGATCGCGCGCGCGGCATCGTCGCCGCGCAGTTCGGCGGCGAGCCGCAATGCCCCGTCGATGCCTGCCGTGATTCCGGCGGCGAAGACAAAGCTTCCGTCCACCACCACGCGCTGGTTCACGGGCGTAGCGCCGAAGAACGGCAGCAGATGAAACGACGCCCAATGTGTCGTCGCCCTGCGCCCCTTCAGAAGACCGGCCGCGCCGCAGATCAGCGCACCCGTGCAAACCGAGAAGATGCGGCATGCCGCCGCCGCCTGCCGGCTGATCCAGCCGAGCACTTCCGCGTCCTCCATCAAGGCTTGCTGACCGAAGCCGCCCGGCACATGCAGCACATCGAGCGGCGGCGCGTCGGCCAGCGTCGCATCCGGTGTCAGCCGCAATCCCTTGATGTCGCGGACGGGCTCGGCGGTCTTGCCGTAGATGCGGTAGGTCGAATTCGGAATCCGCGACAGCACCTCGAACGGCCCGGTCAAGTCGATTTGATCGACGCCTTCGAACAGCAGTGATCCGATCCGCAAGTGGACATCGTGAGCAATCATTGCACTTCCCTCAAACTTCGCTTGAACTATGGACAAAGCGAATCTAGCGCGGCACGTTTCGGCGATGACGCCAACCAGCCCACGTTTCTCGCCAAACGGCCGCCGCCTGATCGAAGTGCTGGCTTATCCGGCGGTACAATTGCTCGACGTCACCGGGCCATTGCAGGTGTTCGCATCCGCCAACGCGCTGGCGGCCAGGGCAGGCAATGCCGAGCCTTATGAGGTCCGCGTCGTCGCCAAGGATGGGCCCACGATCGAAGCATCGGCCGGCGTCGGGCTGGCGGTGCACCCGCTGCCCGCCATCAGCACCGCGGTCGACACGCTGGTGATTCCGGGCGGCGACGGCGTCAACGCAGCGGCGGCCGATCGCGTCCTGGTGGACTGGGTGCGCGGACGCGCCAGGCAAGCGCGCCGCACCGCATCGGTCTGCACCGGTGCGTTCCTGCTCGCCGCATCGGGCGTTCTCGATGGCCGTCGTGCCGCGACGCACTGGCAATTCTGTTCGGAACTCGCAGAACGCTTTCCCGATGTTCGTGTCGAGTCCGATCCGATCTTCGTTCGCGACGGATCGTTCTGGACGTCGGCCGGCGTCACGTCCGGCATCGATCTCGCGCTCGCCCTGCTGGAGGAAGACCTCGGCCGCGCGGTGGCGCTTGCCGTCGCCCGCTATCTCGTGGTGTTCTTCAAGCGGCCCGGCGGACAGGCGCAGTTCAGCGAAATCCTGTCGCTGCAAACGACCGACGACAGGTTCGGCGCGCTGCATGACTGGATCAGCGGCCATCTGGCCGACGACCTCTCGCTTTCGACATTGGCGAAACAGGCCGGCATGAGCGAGCGCAGCTTCAGCCGGCACTACGCTGATGCAACCGGGTTGACGCCGGCCCGCGCGATCGAACGGTTGCGGGTCGAGGGCGCCCGGCACCTGCTCTCGGAGACGCGCTTGCCGGTCAAGCGGATCTCGCAGCGCTGCGGCTTCGGCTCCGAGGAGACGATGCGCCGCAGCTTCCTGCGCGTGCTGTCGACCACACCGCAGGATTACCGCGCCAGATTTGCGCGTTAGCTAGAGCGTGATGAGATTGGGTCGAAGGCGATTGCGACGGCTGCTGAGCTCCCTCGCCCCGTTCTTACGGGGAGAGGGTTGGGGTGAGGGGCTGTCTCCGCATATACCGCAATAGCTGCGTTTGCGGAGGCTCCCCACACCCGGAACGCATCTAGCGATGCGTTCCGACCTCTCCCCGCACGCGGGGCGAGGTAAAGTAGAGCGCCTCGCTTGTGATCAACCGGCCGGCTGAGATCGGCTCAGCCATTCCAGGCATGCGCCTGCAACGCCGGCTCCAGCGGCGGATTGGTCACGCTGCCGGTGTAGTTGGTGATGGTCGATGCCGCCACGATGGTGATCACCTCGAGCACGAGGTCCTTGTAGAACCCGGCCGCCAGGAATCGTTCGATTTCCTCGTCGTCGAGCCGCCCGCGCTTTTCGATCAGCGACCTCGCCAACGTCGAGAGTGCGCCGAGGGTCTTGTCGGCAGGCGAGCGGCCGGCACGCATCGCATCGACATCTTCAGGATCGAGGCCGGCCTGCAGGCCGAGCGCGGAATGCAGCGCGACCGCCCAGGTGCAGCCATTGGTCACCGCATCGGTGAGCAGCACGGTCTGGATCTGCTGCTCGGTGAAGCTGCCGCCGTGAACCTTGTCGAAGATGCCGATGAAGCTCTGGATCAGCACCGACGACGTCGCCATCGTCGCCGCAAGGTTAGGGATCGTGCCAAACCGCGCCTCGACGTCACGCAGGGCGGGCCTTGAGGCTTCCGGCGCGGAGTCGAGCGTATGGACAGGAAAACGTGCCATCGAACTGCCTTTCACTGTGGTGATTGAACCCGAGGCCGCCGGACTCAACCGAGCTGTTGCGATCGACGCGCCGGCATCGGAGTTCGATGGGAGCTATCTAGCCGCGCCCGGACGCGAGCGTTCGCCAAACTCCCCACATTCCACGCCATCCGCGGGGCCTGCGCTGGCGCCCGGCTAGGTCGCGCGATACTGCCTCAAACTCCGGCACGGTCCTTCACCCGCCGCGTCACGATCCCGAGCAGGCGGCCGAGCGTGCCGGCGGCGGGGCCCTTCTTGCGGGCCAGCGCGAGCGGCGCGACCAGGCCGGTGGCGCGGTCGAGGCGGAGATAGGACACGCCCGCGGTCCCCAGCCGCGCCATCGATTCCGGCACGATCGAAATGCCGAGCCCGGCCGCGACGAGGCTCAGCGTCGACACCATCCGCGTCGCCTCCTGCGCCACTTTTGGGCTGAAGCCCACCGCGCGGCAGGCGGCGATGATGCTGTCGTAGAGGCCGGGCCCGGTCGGACGGCGGTAGAGGATCAGCGGCTCGTCGGCGAGCGAGGCCAGCGAGATCCGCCGGCGCGTGTCCTTGCGGGCGCGCGGATGATGGTCGGGCAACGCGACCAGCATCTCCTCGTCCAGCAGATGCGTGATCGTCAGGTTCTCCAGCCGCTCGCTCGGCGAGCGCACGAATGCGGCGTCGAGCCGGTCGGCTTCGACGGCTTCGATCAACTCGCCGGTCGAGGCTTCTTCCAGAGACAACGTGATCGCCGGCGCGCGCTCGCGCATTTCGCGCATCACGCCGGTGACGAAGGGATGGAAGGCGGCCGACGAGGTGAAGCCGATCGCAAGTTGCCCCTCCTGGCCGCGGCTCGCGCGGCGCGCGGCTTCCACCGCGAGCTCGGCATCGCGCAGGATCGCGCGCGCCTTGCCGACGAAGGCACGGCCGGCGGCGGTCAGCTCGACGCCGCGCGGCTGCCGGCGAAACAGCGGCGCGCCGATCGCGGTTTCCAGCGCACGAATCTGCTGGCTCAGCGGCGGCTGCTGGATGCCGAGCCGCGCGGCGGCGCGGGTGATGTGACCTTCGTCGGCGACCGCGACGGCATAGCGGAGATGGCGCAGCTCGATCATCAGTCGATCCATATGCATTAGATATGCAAATTCCCATATCCATATATTGGATATTTGGCACGCGGCCAACTAGAGTCGGTTCAACAACGAACGAACCGGAGCCGCCCCGCCGATGGACGCCATACCCGCCGCACAGACCGCCAAGCATGACGCACCTGATGTCGGCGAGTTGTTCACGGGCTTCTTCATCCTCGGACTGACCGGCTTCGGCGGCGTGCTGCCGCTGGCGCGCCACATGATGGTGGAGAAGCGCGGCTGGCTGACCGGCGCCGAGTTCACCGATTTGCTCGGTCTCTGCCAGTTCCTGCCCGGCGGCAACATCATCAACATGTCGGTGGCGGTGGGGCTGAAGTTTCGCGGCATTCCCGGCGCCATCGCTTCGATCCTCGGCCTGATCGCGGTGCCGACCGCGGTCGTGATCGGGCTCGGCGTGATCTATGACCGCTTCGCCGACGACCCGGTGGTGCGTCATCTGTTCGGCGGCCTCGCCGCGGCGGCAGCCGGGCTCCTGATCTCCACCGCGACCAAGATCGCCTGGCCGTTGCGCCGCGATGTACTCGGCCTCGTCATCGGCGCGCTCTGCGTGCTGGCGATCGCGGTGTTCAGATTGCCGCTGCTGCCGACGCTATTGACGCTCGCGCCGCTCAGCATTGTGCTCAGGTCGAGGCAGGCGTCATGACCGCAATCCTGGTCACGCTCGCACTGATTTTCGCCGAGCTCTCGCTGCTCGCCTTTGGCGGCGGCAACACCATCCTGCCGGAGATGCAGCGTCAGGTGGTCGACATCCATCACTGGATGACGGCGCAGGAATTCGGCGCGCTGTTCGCGCTGGCGCAGGCCGCACCCGGGCCGAACATGATGGTGGTCCCGCTGGTCGGCTGGCACGTCGCCGGCTTCCCGGGCGTATTGGTGACCTCGCTCGCCAAGTTCGGGCCGTCGTCGCTCGTCACCGGCTTCGCGCTTCGGCTCTGGGAACGCTTCAAGGACCGGCCCTGGCGCCGCACGGTGCAGGCCGGGCTCGTTCCGGTCACCGCCGGCCTCGTCACCGCCAGCGCCATCGTCATCACCCATGCCTCCGCCTCGAGCTGGGGCACTGTCCTGATCGCGGCAATGGTCGCGATCGCCACCACCACGACCCGCATCCATCCGCTGCTCGCGCTCGCCGCCGGCGCGATGCTCGGCCTCACCGGCATCGGCCAGCCCTGACGCCAGGCTGTTGCGGCGATGGCGCGTCGTTCCAGGCGGCGCGTGCGCGCTTTCGCCGCAATGGATGCGACGTCACGAGCGGCTATGTTGATGGTGCCATGATCGACATGTTGATCATCGACACCCGCATTGCGCGCCTCGGTTTGCGCGCTGGACGTCTGCACGCAGGCAATTAGCCGGCCGGCGATCGCGCGCCGTCCGGATTCTCGACATCGTCAAAATCATAACATCATCAAAATCATTCGGCCCGTCGCATCGCGCGAGACATCCGCGCGCCGGCGTCGCCGCGCCTGCGATCAACCGCAAAGATCAACCGACATGACCCGAACCATTCAGAACGACTTTACCGCTCCTGCATTGCCGCCGATCGTCATCACCGCGAGCGAGGCGCATCGCCTCAGCGCGCTGGCCGATTCCAGCATGGCGGTGTTTCCGCGCGTGGCCCAGTTCCTTGCCCGCGAAACCGACCGGGCCCGGGTCGTCGCCGACGATTCCGAACTGCCCGACGTGGTCCGCATGGGCTCGCGCGTGCGCTACCGCGACGACGAGACCGGCGACATCAGGGAAGTCGTGCTGGTGTATCCGCACGAAGCCGACATCGCGCTGCGGCGCATCTCGGTGCTGACGCCGGTCGGCGCCGCACTGATCGGATTGTCGGTCGGCCAGACCATCGATTTCCAGACGCCGAGCCACCAGACACGCGCGGTGACGATTCTGGCCGTGAAGCAGCAGAGCTAGCGGCACACCCTCGAGGGGTGACTAACTTCTCGTAGGGGAGTCACCGGCGGAAGGGCTCCCTCCCCCCTTGCGGGGGAGAGTTGGGGAGAGGGGTGCCACACGACGGTCTCTCTCAAGATTCGTACGGCACGGTCGGCGCGGCGATAGCGACACCCACGTCAATCATCTCGCCCGGGGCCACCCTCTCCCCACCCTCTCCCGCAAGGGGAGAGGGAGCCTGGCCGGCGTGCTCACCTCACGTGCTGGCGATATCAGAATCGCTCAGCGCGTGGCTTAAGCCGCCAGGTGGCCCTGCCCCATTTCCAGCCCGTGCCGGCGCCCGCGCGCAATGCCCTCGGCGATCGCTTTCACGACGATCTCGGCGTCGTCGGGGGAAAGCTGGTCGAGCGGCTGCCAGGCGCGCATGATATCGCGCGCGCGGTCCAGGTCGCCGTAGATTGCAAGAAGAGGAAGCGTTTTGATCGGCATGTTGGTGGCTCCCAACTGCAACTGCGCGAGCGTAGCCCAGCTGAACAGGCCGAGCCATGCGTTCGGCAGTCGCGATCACAGGCTTTGCTGATCGCCGATGCATGGCGAGGGCGCTTCCCGCCCCCGCCAACACGTCGTTCGGTTACTCGGCGCCCGAGCCGCCCTGCACGATCTTCTCGTTCAGCTTCTGGTCGACGGTCTCGACGGTGCGGTCGATCTCGGCGCTCGGTGTGCCGAGCTGATGCGAGATCAGCTTCACCAGCAGGTCGACGCGCTCGATGAACGGCGCGCCGGCGGCGACCGCGCGGGCCGCCGATGACGGCTTGAGCAGGCTTTCGGCCGCCTTGGCGTATTTCGCGAACGGCACCTGATCGCCAGGGTCGGCGCCGAGCTGCCGCGCGATGGCGTCGACATGATCGTAGATCGCCTGCGAGCGGCTAAGGTCGCCGTGCACGGCGTCGCGGATCGATTGCGGCTCGGTCGGCGTGATGCAGCGATAATTGCCGGTCAGCAGCATCGACCATTTCGCCAACGGCACGAATAGCGAGTCGAAGACTTTCAGCTTCACCGGAACGTCCTGCCCGTCGAGCGTCACCGCGTCGATGTCGGCTTCGAGCTCGCGCAGCACCTTGTTGTGCTTGTCGTCGGCGAACACGGCGGCCTTGAAATTGGTCGGCAGGCCGACATGCAGCACGTTGGCCTTCTCCTCAGGCGGACGGAATGCCTGCGGATCCGGCGAGCACAGTGTGACGAGGCCCGGCTCGAAGCGCTCCCAGACCTGAGCGTTGGTGTAGGCCTCCTCGAGGTCCATGCCGGCGAGCGCG
The DNA here is from genome assembly GCF_054063415.1 of Bradyrhizobium sp. USDA 4011. Taxonomy (NCBI): domain Bacteria; kingdom Pseudomonadati; phylum Pseudomonadota; class Alphaproteobacteria; order Hyphomicrobiales; family Nitrobacteraceae; genus Bradyrhizobium; species Bradyrhizobium sp. USDA 4011. Next base: position 5,540,352 of record NZ_JBSSGG010000001.1, on the reverse strand, counting down.
GGGATCCGCTTCAGATACGGCAGCGGCGGCATGTTCATGATCGAAAGGCACGGCAGCTTCGCCGCCGCGATCTTGATCATCAGCACGCGCACCGTGTGGTTGGTATATTGCGGCTCCTGCATCGCGAGGCCGACCATGTCGTAGCGCGACACGTCGACATCGGCGGGCGTGACGGCGTCGAGGTTGCCCGGCAGGTCGCGCGAGAAGATCGAGCGATGCTGCTTCTCGTCACGCAGCTTGATGCGCACCTCGGTGCCGTCGCGGTTGATCAGGTCCGCAGTGTTTTTGCGGCACACCAGGGACACGTTGTGCCCCGCCATCAGAAGCTTGGTCCCCAGCAGGGAGCCGTAGGAAGCCCCAAGGATCAGAATGTTGCGCGCCATGCTCTCTCCAAAAGCCGCTGGTGTATGGTATACCAACGTCTATCGCAGATCGACAAGCTGCTGCCAAGGGGATTATCTCGCGTACGGATTTTCGTCCCGCGATCAGGAAGGGCATTCGAGCTTGCAAGTCGCCGCCGACCCGACGGATCGGGCTGAAGAAATCCTACTCTCAGCTTCCCGGCTGTTTGCCCGCCACTCCTACGCGAACGTGACGATGGAGCAGGTCGCGGCGTCCGTGCGGGCCGTGCCGGGCGCGCTGTACCACTATTTCCGCGACAAGGAGGATCTGATCTTCCACTGCTATCTGCGCGGACTAGAGATATATCGGCACGAGATCGAAGCGGCCGCCGAGCCCGGCATCGACGGGCTCGAGATTATCAGACGCTTCGTGCGCGGCAGGCTGCGGCCTGAAGCCCAGCGCATGATCCTGTTCACCGATATCGATGCGCTTGCTGCGCCCTACAGCAGCGAAGTCCACGCCAAGCGCTGGCAGAATGCCGCGCGGCTTGCGGAAATTCTGGATCGGGGCGTAGCGGACGGCTCGATCGCCTGCGACGAACCGCTGCTCACGGCGGTGGCGCTCATCTCCATCCTGGACTGGGTTCCGTTCTGGCTGTCCGAACGCGACTACTACACGCGCCAGCAGGCTATCGATGCCATCGATGACATCATCACGCACGGCGTTTACCGGCGCGAGATCGCGGTTCCCGAGATGCCCGAACCGCTCAGCCTTGCCCCGTTCCTGGCGTCTCGCGCGGCGTTGAACAAGCGGGCCGCGAAGTTCGACAGGATGCTTTCGATTGCTTCCGACAGCTTCAACCGCAGAGGCGCATCAGGCACGTCGCTCGAGAGCATCGCCGTCGATGCGGGCATGACCCGCGCCGGCATCTACTATCACTTCAGTGAGAAGGAGAGCCTGCTGCTGGCTTGCCTGCGACGCGGGCTCGCCGGCGAGATCAGCATTCGCGAGCGCCTGCAGGACCAGAGCCTCGGCGCATTCGATCACATCGTGCAGAGGATCCGCTTGCTGTTGATGCTGCACGACACGCCCTGCGGCCCGAAGGCGACCTACCACAACATCAACTATCTCAACGAAGTCGACCGGAAGGCCTATGTCGGTCAGGTGCTGGCGACGATCCGGCAGGACCAGGACAGCTATCAGCGCTGGATCGACGAGGGCCGCTTCCGCCGCATCGATACCTACTTCGCGGAGCGTATTCTGACCGGAATGGGCCACTGGTATCCGATCTGGTTCAAGACCACGCGTGACTGGTCTCCGGCCGAGATCGCCGATCATTTCGCGCAGTTGTTTCTCTCGGGACTCAAGCCGCGCCGGCATCCGGCTTGAATCGCCATTCGCGTCCCGCCACTGGCGCGATCCCGGTCGTCTCCTTCCCCCTGAAAGGGGGGAAGGTCGGGATGGGGGTCAGCCGCGGGCGATGCTGTCCGCGGAGAGAGCCGATCCCCACCCGCTTCGCTCTCGCGAGCGAAGCGACCTCCCCTTTTCAAGGGGAGGTAAAGAGCCGCGGACCACGGACGACGCCGGTTCCGAACCGAGAACCAGGCGCGCGCTCTCATCCAAAAGTTTACTTATGGTTCAAAACGGCCTCGGGCTTCGTCGGCCCATAGCCTATAACATCATACTACCTTGCGCTAAAACTTGACGCCATATTCAAAGCGAAAGTTGCGGAGGCGCGGCAATTGGGGTTATGAGACGGCCTCGATCGCTGAAGATCAATCAGAAACATGAGCATAGGAGGAACGCAGGATGCGTAAGCTGATCGTTGCCGCTGCGGCAGCGTTGACGGTGTTGGGAGGCGCGGCGTCCGCGCAGGAAACCATCAAGATCGGCTACATCGATCCGCTCTCCGGCGGCGGCGCCAGCGTTGGCGAAGGCGGCCTGAAGACGTTTCAGTACCTCGCCGACGAATTGAACGCCAAGGGCGGCATCCTCGGCCACAAGGTCGAGATCGTCCCGCTCGACAACAAGACCAATCCGCAGGAAAGCCTGGTGCAGGCGCAGAAGGCGGTCGACGCCGGCATCCACTACATCACCCAGGGCAACGGGTCGTCGGTCGGCGCCGCGCTGGAGGATTTCGTCACCAAGAACAATTCGCGCAACCCCGGCAAGGAAGTGCTCTACTTCAACTACGCCGCGGTCGATCCGAGCATGACCAACGAGAAGTGCAGCTATTGGCATTTCCGCTGGGATGCGAACTCGGACATCAAGATGGCCGCGCTGACCAACTACATGAAGGGCCAGACGTCGATCAAGAAGGTCTATCTGATCAACATGGACTACTCGTTCGGCCAGTCGGTGCGATCGGAAGCGCGCAAGATGCTGGGCGAAAAGCGGCCGGATATCCAGATCGTCGGCGACGAATTGCACCCGATGCTCAAGGTCACCGACTTCTCGCCCTACATCGCCAAGATCAAGGCGTCCGGCGCCGACACGGTCGTGACCGGCAATTGGGGCCAGGACTTCGCGCTGCTGCTGAAGGCCGCGGCCGATGCCGGCCTCAAGGTCAACTGGTACACCTATTATGCCGGCGGCGCCGGTGGACCGACCGCGATCAAGCAGACCGGTCTCGACCACCAGGTGTTCCAGATCAGCGAGGGCATCCCGAACTCCGGCAACAAGGCGGCGATGGATTTCGAGAAGGACTTCCGCGCCAAGACCGGCATTTCCGTCTGGTATCCGCGCGCCGTCAACGAGATGCGGATGTTCAAGGCCGCGGCCGAGAAGGCCAATTCGATCGATCCGGTGAAAGTCGCGGCTGCACTCGAGGGCATGAAGTTCGAAGTGTTCGACGGCGGCGACGGCTTCATGCGCAAGGACGACCACCAGTTCTTCCAGCCGATCATCATCTCCTCGTTCGGAACGCTGGCCGACAAGGCCAAGGAGCCGTTCGACGAAGAGAACACCGGCTGGGGTTGGCACCCCGTCTCCAAGATCGACACCGATCAGACGATGCTTCCGACCACCTGCAACATGAAGCGGCCCTGATCGGCCGCTGCAAGGCGCCTCCGCGACCACAGGGTTGCGGAGGCGTTCGTCTTCCGGCAGCGTGATGGTGCCGTAGTTCATTTCATCGACAGGTTATTGATTACGTGAACCGTTCCAGTCTCAAGCGGGTGCGCCGTGGCTGAGCTCATCGTCATCTCGACGCTCAACGGCGTCCTGTTCGGCATGCTGTTGTTTCTGCTGTCCAGCGGGCTCACCGTCATCTTCAGCATGATGGGCGTGCTCAACTTCGCGCATGCGAGCTTCTACATGCTGGGCGCGTTCTTCGGCTATCAGCTCACCCGGTGGATCGGCTTCTGGCCGGCGCTGGTGATCGCACCATTGCTGGTCGGCGTGGTCGGCATGGGCGTCGAGCGCTACGGCCTGCGCAACACCCACAAGCATGGCCATGTCGCCGAACTGCTGCTGACCTTCGGTCTCGCCTTCGCGATCGAGGAAATCGTCTCGATGATCTGGGGCAAGAGCCCGGTCGACTACCGGGTCCCGGCCGCACTCGACTTTCCGGCCTTCACCGTGTTCTCCACCAACTACCCCGCCTACAAGATCTTCATGCTGGTGGTCTCGGTCGTGATCTTCATCGCGCTGCTGGTCACGCTGAAGCGGACGCGGGTCGGCCTCATCGTGCAGGCCGCGCTGACTCATCCGAGCATGGTCGGCCATCTCGGCCACAATGTCGGCCGCGTGTTCATGCTGGTGTTCGGCGTCGGCAGCGCGCTGGCGGGTCTCGCCGGCGTGATCGCCGGTCCCTCGCTGGTGACCCAGTCCGACATGGCCGCGCTGCTCGGCCCGATCCTGTTCGTCGTCATCGTGTTCGGCGGCCTCGGCTCGCTGCCCGGCGCCTTCATCGCTTCGCTCCTGATCGGGCTGATCCAGACCTTTGCGGTCGCGCTAAATGGTTCGCTCGCCAGCGTGTTCGGGCCGCTCGATCCGAGCCTCGGCGCCTCGCCCCTCACCGACATCTGGAACGTCACGATCGCGCAGATCGCGCCGATCCTGCCCTATCTGCTGCTGGTGCTGGTCCTGATCTTCCGCCCCATGGGCCTCTTGGGAACGCGCGAGTCATGAGCAACGCTGCGACCCCCGCTGCCGCAGTGGCCAAAGAAGAGTCCGGCGGCGCCCTGAGCTTCTATGGCATCTGGCTGATCGCAGCCGTAGCGCTCGTCGTGCTGCCGCTGGTGTTCTCGTCCGGCGGCTCGCTGACCTCGTTCAGCCTGATCGGCATCGCGATCATCTTCGCGCTATCCTACAACATCCTGCTCGGCCAGACCGGGCTATTGTCGTTCGGACATGCCGTGCAGTACGGCCTCGGCGGCTTCCTCGCCGTCCACGCCATGAACGCCGTCGCGAGCCACAACTGGCCGATCCCGTTGCCGGTGATCCCACTGATGGGCGGTATCGGCGGCATGGCTTTCGCATTGCTGGTCGGCTGGGTCATGACCAAGCGCGCCGGCACGGTGTTTGCGATGATCTCGCTCGGCATCGGCGAGCTGGTCGCCTCGTCGTCGCTGATCCTGCGCAGCGTGTTCGGCGGCGAATCCGGTATCACCACCGACCGCACCGCGCTGATGCCGCTGTTCGGCTGGACCTTCGGGCCGCAGCTCCAGGTCTACTATCTGATCGCGTTCTGGGTAATGGTCTCGGCGATCGCGATGTATGCGCTGACCCGCACGCCGCTCGGGCGCATCTGCAACGCGGTGCGCGACAATCCGGAGCGGGTCGAGTTCATCGGCTACGATCCGCATGTGGTGCGCTACCTCGCCTACATGTTCGCCGGCTTGTTCGCCGGCATCGCCGGCGGCCTCGCCGCGATCAATTTCGAGATCGCCAACTCCGCCTATCTCGGCGCGACGCAGTCGGGCCTCGTGCTGTTCGCGGCCTTCATCGGCGGCACCGCCTATTTCTTCGGTCCGATCCTCGGCGCCATCTTGGTGACGTATCTGCAGCTCGGGCTGACCAACGTCACCTCGGTCTGGCAGCTCTATTTCGGCATCATCTTCATCGCCATCGTGATGTTCGCGCCGGGCGGCATCGCCGGCATCCTGATGAAGCACCGTCCGCTGATCCGCGCCGGCACGCTCCGCACCGTGATCCCGTCCTATCTGGTCGCGGCGATTCCGACCCTGGCACTCGCGCTCGGCATCATCCTCGCCATCGAGACGGTCGCGCGCTTCTCGGGCGGCGACGCCATCAACCTGCTCGGCATTCCCTTCGCCGCCACGGCGCCGACGACCTGGGCGACTGCGGCGATTCTCGTCGTCGGCGGCTTCCTGGTTGCGCGCATCACCTGGCGGCGCGTCGCGGAAGCCTGGGATCGCGCCGCGACGGTGGCTCGTGATCGGGGGTATCTGGCATGACCGCTGCCATCCAAGTCAACGCCGTCGAGAAGAGCTTCGGCAATGTCGCCATCATCCGCGACCTCAATCTGACCGTCGCCAAGGGCGAGCGTCACGCCATCATCGGCCCGAACGGCGCCGGCAAGTCGACGACGTTCAACCTGATCAGCGGCCACATCAAGCCGACCTCGGGCGAGATCCGGCTGAACGGCGAGGTCACCTCGGGGCTGCGGCCGTTCGAGATCAACCGGCGCGGCCTGTCGCGCTCGTTCCAGGTCACCAACGTGTTCGCCCGCATGACGGTGTGGGAGAACGTCCGCTGCGCCGTGCTGTGGGCGACCGGGCACCGCTATGCGTTCTGGAAGAACGTCGACAGCCTGCCCGAGGTGAAGCAGCGCACCGCGCAGATTCTCGACGACATCCATCTCAGCCATCGCCGCGACGTGCCGGCGGGCCTGCTCACCTATGCCGAGCAGCGCGAGCTCGAGATCGGCATCACGATCGCGGGCGGCGCCAGCGTCATCATGCTGGACGAACCGACCGCGGGCATGAGCCACGCCGAGACCGAGCGCGCCGTCGCGCTGATCCGCCGCCTCACCGAAGGACGCACGCTCGTCATCGTCGAGCACGACATGAGCGTGGTGTTCGGCCTCGCCGACCGCATCTCGGTCTTGGTCTACGGCCACATCATCGCCTCCGGCACCCCGGAGGAAATCCGCGGTAACCCGAAGGTCAAGGAAGCCTATCTCGGCGAGGAGGTCGACTGATGCTCGAGGTCAGGAATCTCCACGCCTATTACGGCAAGAGCCACATCCTGCAGGGTGTCGATCTCGACATCGCCGCCGGCGAGGTCGTCAGCCTGCTCGGCCGCAACGGCGTCGGCCGCTCGACCACCGTCAAGGCGATCATGGGCGAGGTGCCGCCGCAGGGCACCATCCGCTTCAAGGGCAAGGACATCGCAGGCCTGCCGAGCCACAAGATCGCACGCCTCGGGCTCGGCTATGTGCCGGAGCATCGCGACATCTTCCCGAGCCTGACGGTTCGCCAGAACCTGATTCTCGGCATCAAGGACCCGCGACGCCCCGGCAAGTGGCGGCTGCAGGAGATGCTCGACATGTTCCCCAACCTCGCCCGCCGCGCCGACACGCCGGCCGGCGTGCTCTCGGGCGGCGAGAAGCAGATGCTGACCACCTGCCGCACCCTGCTCGGCGATCCCGAATTGATGATGATCGACGAGCCGACCGAAGGCCTCGCACCACTGATCGTGCAGCAGGTCGGCGAGCTGATCGCGCGGATCGCCAAGGCCGGCGTCGCCATCCTGCTGGTCGAGCAGAAGCTGTCGATCGCGATGAAGATCTCGAACCGGGTCTACATCATGGGCCACGGCCGCGTCGTGTTCGAAGGCACCCCCGACCAGCTCAAGGCGAACGCCGCCATTCGCGAGGAATGGCTCGAGGTGTGAGGCGGGATTGGCTCCGTCATTGCGAGGAGCGCAGCGACGAAGCAATCCCCCTCCGCTGCTGTGGCACCATGGATTGCTTCGCTTCGCTCGCAATGACGCGGTTGGCGTCGCAGCAATGGAACGAAACGATTTACCCCGGCCGGATCAACGCCACCACGTCGCCCGCGCGCAGCGTTTGTCCGGGCTTGACCGGCACCGACGCAATGCGGCCCGCCGCGGGCGCGTGGACGCTAATCTCCATCTTCATGGACTCGATGATGGCGAGTGTGTCACCGGCTGCGACCTTGACGCCCTCCTCGACCAGGATCTTCCAGATGTTGCCCGGCACTTCGGAGAAGGCGCCGACCTGGCCGTCGGGAATCCCCGTCGCGATTGCCGTCGCATCAATCGACTCGGCCGGCGCCTCGTCGAGCTTCATCTCGCCCCAGCGCTGGCGTTCGGCATCGAACGCCGCCTGCTGCGTCGCCTTGAATGCCGTGATCGACGGCCGCGCGGCGGCCAGGGACTTGGCATAGTCGGCGTAGGAGAACTCGCCCTGCTCGATCCTGATGTCGTATTGGCCGTGCGGGAATGCGGCGCGGGCGTCCAGCAGTTCATCGGCATCGACCGGGAAGAAGCGGATCTTGTCGAAGAACCGCAGCAGCCAGGGATGGCCGGGCTCGAACACCCGCGTGGTGCGCCAGGTGTTCCAGACCTGGATGGTGCGGCCGAACAGCTGGTAGCCGCCCGGCCCCTCCATGCCGTAGATGCACATATAGGCGCCGCCGACGCCGACCGCGTTCTCCGGCGTCCAGGTCCGCGCCGGATTGTACTTGGTGGTCACCAGCCGGTGCCGCGGGTCGAGCGGGGTTGCCACCGGCGCACCGAGATAGACGTCGCCAAGGCCGAGCACGAAATAATCCGCGTCGAACACGATGCGGCGGACGTCGTCCTCGCTGCCGAGGCCGTTGATGCGCCGGATGAACTCGACATTCGACGGACACCACGGCGCATCCGCGCGGACCAATTCCTGATACTTGCGCATCGCAAGCTCGGCCTCTGGATCCCGCCACGACAGCGGCAGATGCACGGTGCGGCTCGGCACCCGCATCGCGTCGACCGGCGGCAGTTCACGCTCGGTCCGCCGCAGCACATCGAGCAGCTTCGTTCGCGACAGCGCCGTGCCGTCATAATGGATCTGCAACGAGCGAATGCCGGGCGTGAGGTCGATCAGGCCGCCGAGTTTTGCTTCCTCCAGCGCCTGCGCCAGCACATGCACGCGCAGCCGCAGCGCGATGTCGAGCTCCATCGGGCCATATTCGACCAACAGATTGTCGTCGCCGGCGCGCCGGTACACCACCGGGATCGGGCCATCATCGTTGCGCCCGACGATGGCCGAGCCGAGTTCGGGCGCGCGCAGCACCGTAGGGCCGGCAACCGGATCGTCGCGTTTCACCGGAACGAACCGAACCGTGTCGCCGGGCCGGAGCTGGCCGATCTTCCACAGCTCGTCGCGCGCGACGACCGCCGGACAGACGAAGCCGCCGAGACTCGGTCCGTCGGGGCCGAGAATGATCGGCATGTCGCCGGTGAAATCGATCGAGCCGACCGCATAGGCGTTGTCGTGAATGTTTGACGGATGCAGCCCGGCCTCGCCGCCATCGGTGCGGGCCCAGCGCGGCTTCGGACCGATCAGCCGCACGCCGGTGCGGGCGCTGTTGAAATGCACCTCGTAGCTCGACACGAACAGCGTTTCGATGTCCTCGTCGAGGAAGAAGTCCGGCGCACCGTGCGGGCCGTAGACCACGCCGATCTGCCACGTCGATGTGAGCTGTGGATACTCGTCCTCCGTGGCGCGCCGTGGCGCTGCAATGTCGGATGATTCCGCACCGATATGCAGCACGTCTCCGGCCTTCAGCGAACCCGTTGCGTGGCCGCCGAATGCGCCGAGTGCGAACACAGCACGCGAGCCGAGAATTTCGGGAACGCCGATGCCGCCGCGCACAGCAAGATAGCTGCGCTGCCCCGGCCCCTTGATGCTGCCGATCGCGAGTGTCTGGCCGGCACGCACCGCGACCGGTTCGTGATAGGCGATCTCCGCGCCGTCGAGCGACGCCTTCATCCGCGCGCCTGTGAGCGCCACAATTGCATCGGTGTTGAAGCGCAAGGCCGGCCCGTTGACCGTCAGCTCCAGCGCGGTCGTGGTTTCCGGATTGCCGACCACGCGGTTGGCGAGACGAAATGAGCGCTCATCCATCGGCCCGCTCGGCGGCACGCCGACATGCCAGAGGTGCAAGCGGCCGGGCAATTCCTGCACCCCGCTCTGCGCACCGGGTGCGACGACATCGATGGTGCGCGGGCGATAGGCGAACGCGCCGAGCACGCTGGTCGCCACCTTGCCGCTGCGGAACACGTCAGACGCCGCGATCGCGCGGAGATAATCTAGATTGGTCTCGATCCCGGCCACCACCGTCTCATCCAGCGCCTGCGTCAGCTTTGCGATCGCCGCCTCGCGCGTCTCGGCCGACACGATGATCTTGGCCAGCATCGGATCGTAGAACGGCGAAACCTCGGTGCCGGTCTCGATCCAGCCGTCGATCCGCGCGTCGGGTGAAAAGGCGACCTGCGTCAGGCGGCCCGCACTCGGGCGGAAGCCGGCGCCCGGGTTCTCGGCATAGAGTCGCACCTCGATCGCCGCGCCCCTTGGTGCGAGCGCGCCGGCCTTGCCCAGCACATTCTCGCCGGCCGCCTGCCGGATCATCCATTCGACGAGGTCAACGCCAGTGACCTGCTCGGTGACGGGATGCTCGACCTGGAGACGGGTGTTGACCTCGAGGAAGTAGAAGTCCTCGCGTTCGACGTCGTAGATGAACTCCACCGTGCCGGCGGATTCGTAGGCCACCGCCTTGCCGAGCGACACCGCGGCCGCGTGCAGCCGCCGCCTGATCTCGGCGGACAGCCCCGGCGCCGGCGTCTCTTCAAAAACCTTCTGGTTGCGCCGCTGCAACGAGCAATCGCGTTCGCCGAGCGCGACCACATCGCCCCTGCCGTTGCCGAAGATCTGCACCTCGATGTGGCGCGCCCGGGCGACGAACCGCTCGAGATAGACCCGGGCGTCGCCGAAGCTCGCCCGCGCCGTGCGCTGCACGGATTCAAAGCGTTCGCGCAGCGTCGCCATGTCGTGGCAGAGCTGCATGCCGATGCCGCCGCCGCCCGCCGTACTCTTCAGCATCACCGGAAAGCCGATCGCTTCCGCCTGTTGCACCGCCTCGTCGATAGTCTCCAGCAGGCCGGAGCCGGGCAGCAGCGGCACGCCGCTGCGCTCGGCGATCTCGCGCGCACGGTGCTTGAGTCCGAAGGCGTCAAGGTGCTCCGGTCGCGGCCCGATGAATTTGATGCCATGTTCGGCGAGCCGTTCGGCAAAGCGGCGGTTCTCCGACAGGAAGCCGTAGCCGGGATGCACCGCCTGCGCGCCGGTCGCAAGACAGGCCGCCATGATCGCATCGACGTTCAGATAGCTCTCGGCCGCCGGCGCCGGGCCAATGCGCACCGCCTCGTCGGCCTCGAGCACCGGCCGCGTGAAGCGGTCGGCGTCGGAATAGACCGCGACCGAGCCGATACCCATGCGGTGCAATGTTCTGCCGATCCGCCCGGCGATCTCGCCGCGGTTGGCAATCAGGACCTTGCTGAACATGCCTCACGCCTCCGGCTCGAAGATCGTCGCATCGAAGATCGTGACTTGCACCGGCGTCGGGAAGAAGCCGTTGCAGGGATTGTTGATCTGCGGACAGTTCGAGATCAGGCACAGCACGTCCACCTCCGCCACCAGCTCGATCGCGTCACCGGGCTTGGAGACGCCGTCGACCACCGTGAAATTGCCGGCGGGATCGATCGGTACGTTCATGAAGAAGTTCAGGTTCGGCACGATGTCGCGCTTCGACATGCCGTACTTCGCGGCTTCGATCACGAAATTCTCGCGGCAGGCGTGCTGGTAGCGGGTCTGGTGCCCGAACCGCACGGTGTTGCTTTCGCAGGAGCAGGCGCCCGCCGATGTGTCGTGCAGGCCGCAACTATCGGCGGTGACGCGCAACATCACGCGGCCCTCATTGGACATGATCCGCGTGCCGAGCCCGACATAGGCCGAGCCCTGCGCGCGCAGCGTATCCTGGCCGCTGTAGCGCTCGCCAAAGTCGTCGGCACGATAGAACAGCGTATCGACCGCCTGCTGGCCATGAGTGTCCGTGATCCGCAGCGTCTGGCCTTTGCGGATGATGGCCGACCACGGCTTGCGCGCGGGAATTTCGACGTCGAGAACGACGCGGCCACGGGTCTCAGCGGATTGCGTGGTCATCGCGCGGCTCCTTCGCAGGTCTCGCCGAAATACAGCGCATTGTTCTGATAGGCGCGGATCGCCTCGGCGGTAGCGGTACGACACAAATCGTCAGCCGCAATCGCATCGGCGCGGTAGCGCACGATCTCCACGCTCGCCTGCGGATAGCTTTCCGCCGGATCGAGCGGATGCGGACAGTTCGACAGCGCGATCAGCAGGTCCATCTCCGCGCGCAGATCGACGAAATCACCCTTTTGCCGGCGCGCGTCGGACCAGACGAACTTGCCGTCCGCGGCGATCGCGACCGGTGCAAAGAAGCTGACGCAGGGATGGACGTCGCGGCGATCGAGCCCGAGCTTGGCCGCGGCGAGGATGAAATTGTCGCGCGTATTGCGGAAATTCCCTTCGCCATATTTGGCAAGGTTGGTCGCCGCGGTCGAGCCGCCGACCACCGCATCATGCGCGGCACTGCTGTCCTCGGTGATGCCGAACAGCGCGCGCCCCATGTCCGAGAGCAGCACGCGTCCCTTCTGCAGCCGCGCCGCCCACTGCACCTTGATGGTGTCGGCGTGGTTGAGCCGCTCGGTGGTGTCAGCGCCGTTCCAGGCGAGCAGGCTGACGGTCGATGTCCCCGAGCTGTTGACGATACGCAGCGTATCGCCGCGGTTCAGCCGCGTGGTCCAGTACCAGCCGGCCGGAATCACCTCGCGATGGATGATCGCATCGGTGGCGATCGGCGCAGCGTCGCGCGCGGTCGGCGGCGGCAGCGCCCGCGGCGCATGCTCCTGCCCCGCTGCTTTCAACTCGTTGTAGCGCCGGGTATGCGCCGCGATCTCGGCCTTCTGTTCCTCTGCGAGGATCATGGTTGCTCCTTCAAGACGAGAGCGCCGGGCCGTCCCGGCTGATGCTCCTTGTCTGACCGGGCCGTCCCGGTCGGAGCTGGTTGAATGGATGACCGCGGCTCCGCGCTGCGGCGTGGGAAGATCTCGAGGTCGCGCGACACCGTGGCGCCGTAGCGCTCGCGCTCCTCCGGCCGATTGCGCTGCCGCTCCAGCGCGATCACGCGGGTCGCGAGCCCGAACGCCTCGCTGAGGTCGTGCGTCACCATCACGACCGTCAGGTGGGTCTCGTTCCAGAGCCGCTTCATCAACAGATGGATGTCGGCGCGGATCCCCGGATCGAGCGCGCCGAACGGCTCGTCGAGCAGCAGGATTTTTGGACCGCGCATGATCGCCTGCGCCAGCGCGAGGCGCTGCTGCATGCCGCCCGACAGCGCCGACGGATATTTGCTCTCCTGACCGGCGAGCCCGACCTCCGCGAGCAGCTTCATGGCGTCGTCGGTCGCGGCGCGCCGCGCGGCGCCGAACAGCCGCGCCGTGAATTTGGCGTCGCGCAATTCGCGGCCGAGCATGACGTTCTGCAAGACGGTCAGATGCGGAAACACCGAGTAGCGCTGGAACACCACGCCGCGGTCGGCGTCCGGCTCGCCGGGCAACGGCTTGCCATCGACCAGGATATGGCCGCGCGTCGGCTGCTCCTCGCCGAGCAGCATCCGCAGCAGCGTGGTCTTGCCGCAGCCGGACGGACCGACCAGCGCAATGAACGCGCGCGGCTCGACCTCCATCGTGATGCGCTCGAGCACGATGTGGTCGCCATATTCCTTCCAGACGTCGTCGAACCGGATCGCGCTCATTCCGCCCTCACCGAGGCGAACCAGGGAAACAGCCTGCGCTGCATGACGCGCAGGCCGACATCGATCAGGAACGCCAGCAGCGTGATCCAGGCGACGTAGGGGATGATGACGTCCATCGCGAGATAGCGGCGCACCAGGAAGATCCGGTAGCCGAGCCCGGAATCCGAGGCGATCGCCTCGGCCGCGATCAGGAACAGCCACGCCGGGCCGAGTTGCAGCCGCAGCACGTCGATCAGCCGCGGCAGGGTTTGCGGCATCGCGACGCGCAGCGCAATCTGCCAGGTCGAGGCGCCGAGCGTCTGCGCCTTGACGATCTGCTCGCGCGGCAGCTCCTGCACCTTCATGGCGAGGTCGCGGATCATGCAGGGCAGCGTCCCGATCACGATCAACGCAATCTTCGAATTCTCCCCGAGCCCCATCACGATGAACAGGATCGGCAGCAATGCCAGCGGCGGCACCATCGAGGTGACGGACACGAACGGCCCGAGCAAAGCATTGGCGCCCGGCAACAGCCCGATCACGATGCCGAGGACGAGCGCCGCCACCGTCGAGATCGCCAGCGCCGACCCCAGCCGCCCCAGGCTGGCGACGGTGTCGGAGGCCATCAGATAGCCGCCGGTGCGCGGGTCGACCTCGAACGCCATCTGCTTGACGGCCTGCACCATGCTGGGCAGCGCCGGCAGCAGCTTGTCGTTCGGGTTTTGCGTGAGCCGCGCGCTGGAGCCGGCGAAGTAGGCGATTGCGACCAATACGAACGGCAGCGCGAGCAGATAGAATCGCGTCTGCCGTCCCGGCCGTATGTTCACAAGTCGCATGTCCAGCTCCTGCTTGAGGCGACGCGATGCGCGTCAGGGCTTGGCGTCAGAGCTTGGCGTCAGAGCTTGCCCTTGGCGGCTTCGTCCATGTAGGTCGGGTCGAAGCGCAGCTTGACGTTCGACTTGTCGCCCAGCACCGACTTGTCGGCGAGCTCGATCCCGACCGCGTCGACCGACTTCGCGCCCTTGCCCAGCAGATCCTTCTCGAACAGGAACTTGCGGACGCGGTCCATGGTCACGCCGATGGTCTGGCTGCGCGTAAACGCTTCGGCGTCGGTGGCCTTGTCGAACAATTTTGTGGTCGAGAGCTGGCTGTCGAAGCCGGCAAGGTCAGTGCCGGATGCCTTGGCCATCGCCTCCTTGGCGGCCTTCGCGGCGGGATCGTTCGCCGTCATCTTGGACAGCGTCTCGTACCAGATGCCGACCAGCGCCTTGGCGAAATCCGGATTGTCCTTGGCGACCGCCGTATTCACCACCATCAGGTCCATGATCTCGCCGGGGATCTGCGAGGAGTCGAACACCTTCTTTGCATCGGGCGAGCCGAGGATTTCGGTCACGATCGGATTCCAGGTCACGACCGCGTTGACGTCGGGCGTCTTGTAGGCGGCGGCGATGTCGGCATCGGAGGTGTTGACGACCTTGACGTCCTTCTCGCTCAGCTTGCTGGTCTCGAGCGCGCGTGCCAGCAGATAATGCGACACCGAGAATTCGACCAGATTGACCGTCTGTCCCTTGATCGCGGCCAGATCCGACTTGTTCTTGAGGATCACGGCATCGTTGCCATTGGAGAAATCGCCCATCACGATCGCGGTGGTGTCGACACCGCCTGCCGCCGGAATCGACAGCGCGTCCATGTTGGTGATGGTGACGGCATCATAGCCGCCGGCGGTGTACTGGTTGATCGATTCGACGTAGTCGTTGAACTGCTTGACCTCGATCGTGATGCCGTATTTGTCGGCCCACTTCTTGACGATGCCGGTGTCGGCCGCATAGCCCCACGGCATCCACCCGACATAGATCGACCAGGCGACCTTGAAGCTTTTCTTCGGTGCGGCGTCAGCGACGGATGCGGCCGCGAGCACGATCGCGCAGCCGGTGACAACAGAGCGGAGGAAGAAAGAGAACTTGTTCATTGCCGATCCCTCTTGCGAAACTTCACAAAAAGGGACTGGCGAAAAGACCATCGCTCCGCCAATCCCTTGGCTAACGAGGTCTCCCGGGCTTTTATCCCGCCGTGCACCTGCGGGGATGTCTCCCCCGCAAGCGGCTGCTCTCGGACCAGCACCTTGCTTCGCAAGATCGGAACCCTAGCGGCCAACTCAGCGCCATTGATGCACGAGGCGTGCCACGGGGCCGGTATTTGAATCTCATGAGATTCTTTGGCGCGGGTCGCGTCGCAGCAATGGCCGTTTGCTCAAAAACTACGCAGGCCTGCCCAGAAATGGCTCTGTCATTTCGCCGGTGACATCAGCAGGATCACGCCAAAGCTAATGTCGAGGGGATGTTCGGTGCGCAAACTTTTGAGTGCCCTGTGCGACGGCCTCTGGCGCGGTCTGCATGGCCGCTACGGCCTGGCGCCGCGATGCGACGTCGGCAGTCCGAACAAGCGAACCGTCAGGCCTTTGCTATCTACCAACCCATGAATTTTGCTCGTCGAGCCGGCACGCCCGCACAGCAAGAATTCAATTTGGCGGCAGCATGCTCGAACCTGGGGCTCGCAGATCGAACGACGGAGAAGCCGCTCTCGCGCTCAGCCCGCCAAACGTGAGGCTTGCCGGGCATTGGGATTACCCCTTCTGAGCCGATCAGCGTCCGCTTGCTGGCAGAAACTCTTTCGATTGGTTTGGCCGTAAGATCAGCTTCGGGAATTGGCGGCCAGTCCGCATCCCCGAAGCGTGGCCCCGCGGAATATCTAGCAATCTGGGACTTGTAGGGCTCTCGATCCGCTGTCATGCTGGAGCATGCGGAACTCGCATGGCTGCCGCCCAAAAAAGGACGGCATCACCATAAGCAGGAGCGAACCAACGCGCCGGTTTTTGGGATCGAGACCGACATGGCAGGCGGCGGATCGTTTGATACGTTCCCCAAATTGCTGCTGCGAAATGCTTCGCGGTTTGGCACGCGTCCGGCGTTTCGTCATAAGGATCGTGGCATCTGGCAAACCTGGACTTGGGCCGAAGTTGCCGAGATCGTGCGTGCCTATGCCGCGGGCTTGCATCGGCTTGGTTTGCGGCAGGGTGAGATAATCGCGGTCGTCGGCTCCAATCGGCCGAAGCTTTACTGGACCATGATGGCAGCGCAGACGCTGCGCGCGATTCCTGTTCCGGTTTACTCGGATGCGGTGGCCGACGAACTTGCTTTTGTGCTCGCTCACGCAGAGGTGAAGCTCGTCGCAGCGCAAGACCAGGAGCAGGTCGACAAGGTCTTGTCCGTGGCCGACCGGCTGCTGCAACTCGACAAGATTGTCTATGACGAGCCGCGCGGCCTTGATGGGTATGATGACGGTCGGCTGATCGCAATCGGCGATGTCATCGAAGACGGCCGCGCAGCGCTTGCGGCTGACATGGCGCTTGGCGAACGGATCGATGAATACGTTCAGGCGGGCAACGGTTCGGACATCGCAGTCATCCTCTACACCTCGGGAACGACCGGCGCGCCGAAGGGCGTCATGCTGTCGGCGCGAGGCTGCATCGATGCTGCGACCGACACCACGCGGTTCGACAGACTGACCGACAGAGACGTAGTGCTCGCCTATCTGCCACTGGCCTGGGCCGGCGATCATTACGTCAGCTACGTGCAAGGCCTCGTGGCCGGATTCTGCATGGCATGCCCCGAGAGCGGCGACACGATTGAGCAGGATCGGCGTGAGATCGGACCAACCTTCTACTTGGCCCCGCCGCGCGGTTTCGAGGCCATGCTGACGCGGCTGATGGTCCGGATGGAGGACGCAGCGCCGCTCAAGCGGCGATTGTTCAGCTACTTTCTAGACGTCGCGCGGCGGTATGGCGAGCAAGTCTTGACGGGACGTCCGGTGCCGCTGTCAGGCCGATTGCTCTATGCGCTCGGGCGCTGGCTGGTCTACGAGCCTCTCAAGAACGTTCTTGGCCTGTCTCTGGTGCGCGTTGCATACACTGGAGGCGAAGCAATCGGTCCGGAACTGTTCGCGTTCTACCGCTCGATCGGACTGAATCTGAAACAGCTCTACGGCCAGACCGAAGCGTTCCTTTATGTAACGTGCCAGCCGGATGGCGAGATCTACTCGGATACGGTTGGTCCGCGGGCGCCCAATGTTGACATTCGCATTGCGGAATCGGGCGAAGTGCAGTTTCGATCACCCGGCATGTTCCTCGGATATTTCAAGGATCAGGCAAAGACCGCGGAAGCCATGACGTCCGACGGATACGTCAGGACTGGTGATGCGGGCTTTTTCGACGAGAAGACCGGGCATCTGAAGATCATCGACCGCGCCAAGGACGTCGGTCGGCTGGCGGACGGCACGATGTTTGCCCCGAAATATCTCGAGAACAGACTGAAGTTCTATCCCAATATCAAGGAAGCGGTCACTTTCGGTGACTCCCGAGATTTTGTTTGCGCGATGCTCAACATCGACCCGGTCGCCGTCGCAAATTGGGCGGAACGCAACAACGTTGCCTACGGGTCGTATCAGGAACTGGCCGGGCATCCGCTGGTCTACGACATGGTGGCGAAAGACGTTGCCGAGGTGAACCGCTCGCTTGCCAAGGAAACGGTGCTGGCGGGCGCGCAGGTTCGCCGCTTCCTCATCCTGCACAAGGAGCTCGACGCGGATGACGGTGAGTTGACCCGCACGCAGAAGGTACGCCGCCGGTTCATTGCCGAGCGCTATGCGCCGCTGGTCACGGCGCTCTACAACGGCTCGCAGGAAGCCGACATTTCCACCGAGGTCACGTTGGAGGACGGTCGCAAAGGTACGATCGCGGCACGGGTCAAGGTTCGCGACATGCAAGTCATCGGTCCGGCAGAATCGCTGGGAAGAGCAGCATGAGAGCGCCGGACACCAACGAAATCCTGCTGCAGGTCGAGGGCGTGGCACTGGCCTTCGGCGGTGTCAAGGCGCTGCGGGACGTTTCGTTCAACGTCAGAAAGGGTGAAATTCGAGCCATCATCGGCCCCAACGGGGCCGGCAAGACCTCGATGCTGAACGTCGTCAACGGTTTCTATCACCCCAATCATGGCGCCATCACCTTCAAGGGGCGCACTCGGGCCAGAATGCAGCCTTTCGAGGCGGCGCGCGGCGGAATCGCACGCACCTTTCAGAATGTCGCCCTGTTCAAGGGCATGAGCGCGCTCGACAACATCATGGCAGGCCGCAGCCTGAAGGTGCGCCGGGGGCTGTTGTGGCAGGTGCTGCGTTATGGCCCTGCCCTCGCAGAGGAGGTCGAGCATCGGCGCAAGGTCGAGGAGATCATCGACTTTCTGGAGATCGAGACAATCCGCAAGGTACCGGTTGGGCGTTTGCCATACGGCTTGCAGAAGCGTGTCGAACTCGGTCGCGCTCTGGCGATGGAGCCCGACCTTCTTCTCCTCGACGAGCCGATGGCAGGCATGAACCTCGAGGAGAAGGAAGACATGTCGCGGTTCATCATTGATGTGAACAACCATTACGGCACGACAATCGCCCTGATCGAGCACGACATGGCCGTGGTGATGGATCTGTCGGATCGCGTAGCGGTGCTTGATCACGGCGTAAAGATCGCCGACGGCACGCCTGATGAAGTGAAGAAAAGTCAAGCCGTCATCGACGCATATCTTGGCGTCGCGCATTGAGGTGCGTCCATGATCGCACTGGGTCAGTTTCTCGAGGTCCTTATCGGCGGATTGATGTCCGGCGTACTCTATTCGCTGGTCGCGCTCGGCTTCGTGCTGATCTTCAAGGCATCCGGCGTATTCAATTATGCCCAGGGAGCAATGGTATTGCTCGCGGGATTGGCGCTGGTTCGCTCCCTCGACCTCCTGGTCGCCAACGGCTTTCCGCTTTGGGTCGCGGTCGTCCTCGCTGTCGGCTTTGCCGCCGTGATCATGGCGGCAACGGCCTGGCTCATCGAGCGGTTCGTGATCGGACCTCTTGTCAACCAGGACGGCCTGACGCTCTTCATGTCGACGATCGGCGTGACATTCGTCATCGAGGGCGCCGCGGAGATGATCTTCGGATCGGATGTCTACCCGTTGCGGCTGTTCCCGACCGATGCCTGGTTCTTGTTTGAAGGCCTGTTCCCGGGTGGCATTCTGGTCAACAAGCTGGATGTCTGGGGCGCATTGATCGCAGGCATCCTGGTCGCCGGCCTCGCAATTTTCTTTCAGCGTACCAAGACCGGTCGCGCACTCAGGGCCGTGGCCGACGACCATTTGGCCGCGCATTCAGTCGGTATCCCGATCAGCTGGATCTGGTTCGTCGTCTGGCTTGCCGCCGGCCTCGTTGCGCTGGTCGCGGCGACCGTATGGGGGACCAAGCTCGGCGTGCAGTTCTCCATCACTTTTCTCGCGCTGAAGGCGCTGCCGGTTCTGATCATTGGAGGCCTCACCTCGATTCCGGGAGCCATCGTCGGCGGGCTCATCGTGGGGGCGGGCGAGAAGCTTGCCGAGGCGTATCTAGGGCCATCCATCGGTGGCGGTATCGAATATTGGTTTGCGTTTGTGCTGGCGTTGGCGGTGCTGCTCGTGCGGCCGCAGGGGCTGTTCGGCGAGCGGATCATCGAACGTATCTGAAACAAGGAGTTCGTCGTGCTTTATCGCGAGGCCGGCCAGTTCAAGACGAGCTACGCAGAGGACATGGCGATCTTTCCGATCCGTCAGGACCGTATCGCGCTCGCCGTCTTGCTCGCGATCGCTTTCGTTGGCGTGCCGCTGTTGGCCACCTTCCGTATCTGGCCGTTCAGCACCGACTATCTGTTGTGGGCGATCTTGCTGCCTTTCCTTATCCTTGCGCTCGCCGCCATCGGCACGAACATACTTGTCGGCTATTGCGGCCAGATTTCGCTCGGCAGCGGCGCGTTCATGGCCATCGGCGCCTATTCCGCCTACAAGCTGGCGACAGGCGTCCATATTCCGCTTGCCTTGCTTGGCTTCGCGATCTCGATGCCGCCGCTGCCCGTGCTGGCATCCATTCTGCTTGGTGGGTTCATGGCGGCGGGTGCCGGAATCCTGTTCGGCATTCCCAGTCTGCGGATCAAGGGTCTCTACCTGGCGGTCGCAACGCTCGCCGCGCAGTTCTTCTTCGATTGGGCGTTCCTGCGAATTCCGTGGTTCACCAACTACGCCCCGTCGGGATCGGTCAATGCACCGGCACTGGATTTCTTCGGCATGGTCGTTCGCACGCCGGTCGAGCGCTATCTGCTGTGCCTGCTCTTCGTGACCGTGATGGCGGTGTTGGCGAAGAATCTCGTTCGCGGCAATCTCGGCAGGCAGTGGATGGCGATCCGCGACATGGATATCGCCGCTGAACTGATCGGTATCCGGCCGCTCTATGCCAAGCTCACGGCCTTCGCGGTCTCTTCATTCATCATCGGGGTGGCGGGTGCGCTCTGGGCGTTCGTCTACCTCGGTTCATGGGAGCCGCTTGCGTTCTCGATCGACCGCTCGCTGGAGCTTCTGTTCATGGTCATCATCGGCGGGCTTGGATCGATCATGGGTTCGTTCATCGGGGCGGCTTTCATCCTCATTGTGCCGATCATGCTGAATGTGATTCCAACCGAACTCGGCCTGCCACTGTCGACACAAACAATCACGCACCTCCAGTTCATCACCTTCGGATCTTTGATCTGTTATCTGCTGATCAAGGAACCCCATGGCTTCGCCCGGCTGATATCGATCGGCAAGGAGAAGCTCAGACTTTGGCCGTTTCCCTATTGAAAGAGCGATCGCAACGCGGATGGCGGCCGCTGACAACGAAAAGGAAGGAAGCACCGCGGACGGGAAAGAGGGATTCTAATGAGGAGGATGTCAATATGGCAAGTATTGCACGCAGTTTACTGATACTAGCGACCGCCTTGGCCGGCGCGGCGTTTGGCCCACCGGCCGCAGCGCAAAACGAGCAGTTCATTCCAATTCTGTCCTACCGGACTGGACCGTACGCCGTGAACGGTGCGCCCTACGCAAACGGCGTTGCCGACTACTACAACCTGATCAACGAGCGCGACGGCGGCATCAACGGCGTCAAGCTTCTGGTCGAGGAGTGCGAAACCGCCTACGCGACCGACAAAGGCGTCGAGTGCTATGAGCGTCTCAAGAGCAAGGGTCCAACCGGCGCGGCCTTCATCAATCCGCTGTCGACCGGCATCACCTTCGCGCTCACCGAAAAGACCGCGACCGACAAGATCCCCATCATCACGATGGGGTACGGCCGTGCCGATTCCAAGAACGGCGCGGTGTTCCCGTACAACTTCCCGCTGCTCGGCACCTACTGGTCCGCGGCGGATATCGCAATCCAGCACGTCGCCAAGGAGCTCGGCGGGTTCGACAAGCTGAAAGGCAGGAAGATTTCGCTGCTGTATCACGACAGCCCGTATGGCAAGGAGCCGATTCCGATGCTGCAGGTGCTGGCGCAGAAATACGGCTTTGAGTTCACGCCGATACCGGTCACGCACCCGGGTGTCGAGCAGAAATCGCAATGGCTGGCGATCCGCCAGAATCGGCCGGACTATGTCCTGGTCTGGGGCTGGGGCGTCATGAACAGCACGGCAATCAAGGAAGCGGCGGCCGTCGCCTATCCGCGCGACAAGATGATCGGTGTTTGGTGGTCGGGCGCAGAGCCGGATGTGACGCCGGCAGGTGATCAGGCCGCCGGCTACAAGTCGCTGATGCTTCAGCATGGTGCAGGAAAATATCCCGCGCACACGGACATAGAGAAGTACGTCTACGCCAAGGGCAAAGGTTCGACGGAACCTGGCAAGATCGGTGAAGTTCTCTACAACCGCGGCATGACGAATGCCATGCTCGGCGTGGAGGCGATCCGCAAGGCGCAGGAAAAGTTCGGCAAGAAACCGCTGACGGGCGAGCAGGTCCGTTGGGGGCTTGAGAACCTCATCCTCACCGATGCACGTATCAAGGAACTCGGCTTTGAGGGGATGTTGAAGCCGGTCAGCATTTCCTGCTCCGACCACGAGGGCGCGCGCTACGGGCGCGTCCAGCAATGGGATGGCAAGGGTTGGAAAGTGATCTCCGACTGGTACACGGCTGACGAATCGCTCATCGAGCCGCTCGTCGCCGATGTGTCCGCGAAGTATGCCGCGGAGAAGAAGATCAAGCCGCGCGACTGCGCGAAAGAAACCTGAGCCCGTGCAAGTGATCCGGGAGGCAGGTTTGCCTGCTTCCTGGATCCCCAGTTTGGAGGTCTGCGCGTGTCAATCGCCAAGGTCGTCACCGCTGCGACGGAAGCGGCAGCTCTGATTCTATCGGTCAACAATATCGAGGTTGTCTACGATCACGTCATCCTCGTGTTGAAGGGCGTCTCGCTGGAGGTCCCGCGAGGCGGCATTGTCGCGCTTCTCGGCGCAAACGGCGCCGGCAAGACTACGACGCTGAAGGCGATCTCCAATCTGCTGCACGCCGAGCGCGGCGAGGTCACCAAAGGCTCTATCCTGTTCAATGGCGTCGAGGTGAAGTCCCTGTCGCCAAACGACGTGGTGCGACGCGGCTGCATTCAGGTGATGGAGGGGCGGCGCGCCTTCCCTCATCTTACGGTCGAGGAGAATCTCCTGACCGGCGCCTTTACGCGGACGGATGGCAAGTTCGCGATCACGCAGGACCTTGAACGGGTCTACGCCTATTTCCCCCGTCTCAGGGAGCGGCGCGGCTCCACTGCCGGCTATACGTCGGGCGGCGAACAGCAGATGTGCGTGATCGGGCGCGCGCTGATGTCGCGCCCGAAGATGATCCTGCTCGACGAACCTTCGATGGGGCTCGCGCCGCAGATCGTCGAGGAGATCTTCGAGATCGTGAAGGATCTCAACGTCAAGGAAGGTGTTTCGTTTCTCCTCGCCGAGCAGAACACCAATATGGCGCTCAGATATGCGAGCCACGGCTACATCCTCGAGAACGGCCGCGTGGTGATGGATGGCGAAGCGCGCGCCCTCGCCGCCAACGAGGACGTCAAGGAGTTCTATCTTGGCATCGCCGGCGACAAGCGAAAATCATATCGCGACGTGAAGCACTACAAGCGGCGCAAGCGTTGGCTCGCTTAGAGCGGTCGGGGATTCCTGGTCCGCTCATGACCCTTCTGCGACCTCGTGCGAGGCGTGCTTCCGCCGTTGTGGGGGGGGTCGAGCTGACATCAGTCAGCCAGCCGCCCAATGAGTACACGCCCCAGGCTCTGACGCGTGTCACCGATCAGCTCTTCACGGTATTGATCGCGACGCTTTCCCTATAGGCCGGCCGCGCCGTGACGCGGTCGAGATAGGGCGTTGCGACGTCGCAAACCCCGACGCCATAGTCGATCGCCCATACCAGGCAGGTCGCGAGCAGGATATCCGCGCTGGTGAACTGATCGCCCATCAGATACTGGCGGCCATCCGACAGGGCGACTTCGACATGGCGCAGCTGCTGGCGAAAATACTCGGCCGCTTTCACGACCACATCCGGCGCATGGCCGTAGATATGGGCGAGGCCTTGGACGTCATGGCGGCGCATCACGTAGAGGCTGGTCGAGTCCAGTTCCGCCACGATGAAGAAGCACCATTCCAGCCATCGTGCGAAATCGCGTTCCTCGACGGGAACGAGCGAAATGTTCGGGTTCGAGTAATGGCGCGCCAGATAGGCCACAATCGCCGCGCTCTCTCCGATCGTGAAGTCTCCGTCCTGCAGCAGGGGAATCTTCTGCCGCGGGTTGAGCAAGGTGTATTCCGGCGTCTTGGTCTCGCCGGAACGCGGCAGGATCGGCTTGCAGTGATAGTCCAGCCCCAATTCGTGCAATGCCCAATGGGCCCGGATCGTCCGCGATGTCCCCACCCCCCATAACGTGAGCGTCTCAGGCATGACGTCACCATTTCTCGACGGAGGGACGCAGATCGAGCTCATGGCTCCATCCGTCGCGGCTTTGCTGGTGCACGAACCAGTAAGCCTCGGCGATGGAAGATGTCCGCGTCAAGGAATCCGGCGGGATCGCCGATGCGTCGACGCCGGTGGCGGCTTTCATCCGCTGGTGGATCGCCGGGCTGTCGACGCCGGCATCGATCAGGAGATGCGCGACATGGATGTTCTTCGGTCCGAGCTCGCGCGCCATCGCCTGGGCGACCGCGCGCAGGCCGAACTTGGCGGACGCGAATGCCGCAAAGCCGCTGCTGCCGCGCACGCTCGCGGTCGCGCCGGTGAACAGCATGGTGCCGCGGCCATGCCGCAGCATGTGCCGGGTCGCCTCGCGCCCGACCAGGAAGCCGGCGAAGCAGGCGAGCTCCCAGGCCTTGAAGAACAGTTTTTCGCTGGTCTCGTGCAGCTCCTTTTTGACGTTCGAGCCGGCATTGAACAGGCAGACCTCGATCGGCCCAATCTCGCGCTCGACCCGCTCGCACAGCTCCTGCACCTCGGTCTCGCGCCGCGCGTCGACACTGAACGCATGCACATGGCTTCCGGCTTCGGTCAGTTCCTCCACCAGGGCGCTCGATTTGCCCGCATCGCGCCGTGCGATGCAGACGGTGTAGCCGCCGGCGGCGAAGCGCCGCGCCACCGCGGCGCCGATCGCATCGCCCGCGCCCACTAGCAACGCAGTCTTGTTCGTCTCGGCCATAGGACATCTCCCACCGACGGCGGTTGTTCGGTTCAGCAATGGTGACGTTGCGCGGCGCCGTCGCTCAGACCGCGCGCACGGCCTTCTGCTCGATCATCTCTGCGATGGCAGCATCGCCGTAGCCGAGGTCGGACAGCACCTGCCTCGTATGCTGTCCGATGCGCGGCGCAGGACCGCCGATCGCGGCAGCATCGACCTCGAAGCGCGCCGCAGGCTTCGGCTGCCGCACCGTGCCGACCCCGGGCTGCTCGAGCTCGGCGATCAGCCCGCGCGCCACCACCTGCTCGTTGGCGATGATCTCGCCGCGCCGCAGGATCGGCGCGCACGGCACGTCGGCCGCATCGAGCCGCGCGAGCCATTCGGCGGTGGTGTGCCTGCCGATATAGTCCTGCATCTTGTTGATGCGCGCGGTTGCATTGACCGAACGCGAGGCCGGCGTGGCAAAGCGCGGATCGTTGGCGAGCTCCGGATCACCGGTCGCCTTGCAGAAGCCCTGCCATTCGGAGTCGGAGATCGTCCCGCAGGTGAGATAGCCATCCGAGGTCTGGAACACGAGATCGGGACGATCGTTCGGATCGGCCGTCGCCTGCTCGCGGCCGACCACCGTGTATTGCATCATGCCTTCCGGCCAGAGATAGGCGATCATCGCGTCGAGCATCGCCACCTGGATATGCTGGCCGCTGCCGGATTTTTCCCGCGCGTAGAGCGCCGCCGAGATCGCTTGCGCGGCATAGACCGCCGTGGTCTTGTCGGCCACGATGGTCCGGATCATCTGCGGACGGTTGGTCACCGGCTGCGCCTGTATATCGCAGAAGCCCGACAGGGCCTGCACGATCGGATCGTAGACGCGCTTCTTGGCGTAAGGCCCGTCTTCGCCGACGCCGCTGATCGAGACATAGATCAGCCGCGGGTTCTTCTTGCGCACTTCGTCCGGACCGAGCCCGAGGCGTTCCATCGTGCCGGGCCGGAAGTTCTGCACCAGCACGTCGGACTGCAGGACCAGTTTGCCCAGCACGTCCCGGCCGGCATCGGTCTTCATGTCGATCGAGAGCGAACGCTTAC
Organism: Bradyrhizobium sp. USDA 4011; assembly: GCF_054063415.1. Classification (NCBI taxonomy): domain Bacteria; kingdom Pseudomonadati; phylum Pseudomonadota; class Alphaproteobacteria; order Hyphomicrobiales; family Nitrobacteraceae; genus Bradyrhizobium; species Bradyrhizobium sp. USDA 4011. Next base: position 5,514,514 of record NZ_JBSSGG010000001.1, on the reverse strand, counting down.
CGCGGTTCGACGAGATGAACAGCGCCGAGAACTCGCCGGTCTTGTCGACATTGGCCCGGCTGCGGCGGGTGATGTCGCCGCCGATCGGTTCGACTTTCAGAACATCCGCGCCCTGATCGGCTAGAAACATCGTCGCGAACGGGCCCGAGACGACACCGGTCAGATCAAGTACGCGAACTCCCGCCAATGGCCCTGGCATGTCTTGCTTCCTTCTCCAATGCGCGGTCGCGACCAAACCTTGGGCGCAACCCGGCATACGATGGACCCTGCGCCGGCGCTTGCGGGAAAGCGCCTCGACTTGCGAAAAAGCGCCGAAACTCACACCCGGCCCTGCTGCCGGAACACCGACGGGCTAACACCCGTGACCTGCTTGAACGTCGACGAGAAATGCTGGGCGTGGCTGAACCCCGACGCCAGCGCGATGCTGGTCAGGCTCTCATCGCTGTCGCTGAGGCGACGCTTGGCCACCTCGATGCGCAGGCCGAGCACATAGCGATGCGGGCTGGTGCCCGTGCTCTCCTGGAACGCGCGCAGGAAATGCCGCTTGCTCAGGCCGGCGACATCGGCCAGTGCCGACAGCGAGATCGTCTCGCCAAGATTGGCCCGGACGAACGCCTCGATCCGCCGCAGCTTGAGCGCCGGCAGTCCGCCGCGGCTCGGCGCCTTCGCCGGTTCCGCGCCGCGCGACAGCCGCGCCATATGGGCCAGCGCCTGGCTGGCCCAGCCTTCGGCGAACAGATCGAACAGATTGTCCGGCGTGGTCGCTTCCTGGCAAAGTTCGGAGAGACCACGACAGAGCTGGTCATGGCCGAACGCAATCGCGGGCGTTTCGATCAAGCCATTGAGACGGCTCTGTACGAACTTCGGGTCGAGGAAGACGACCACATAGTCGAACGCCGGCCTGACCGACCACTCCCCCTCGATCTCGGTGCCGGCGGGAAACAGCGCGAGATTGGCCGCCCTCGAGAACTCATATTCGACCGGACGGCCGTTGATCGTGGCCTGCAACCGCGAGCAGCCGTTGCGGAACCAGAACAACGTCAGCTCGGGCTGGCGGAAGTGCCAGTTCATGCGGGGCTGCGAGGTCCGGCTGAGCAACTCGACCCTGATCGGCTCTGACCGCGCGATGACCGACGACACCAGCTCCCCGCCGACCTTGCGGACAAACCGCTCCGGACGCGCTTCCTCCATGGGACATCTCCTCCGCGTTTGGCACGGATGGTAAGTTCTAAATCAGAATTGACGATCCGGAGCCGGAAATCCAGCCCTTTGATGGCTGATCGCCAAGATGTTAGCGGACAGGTTCGGAGGCCAGCGCACGCGACAGACCGCGTGCCGCCCTCGTCTTCGGTGGCTCGCGGGGGTTCGGCGCCGCGATTGCCAAGTGCCTTGCGGAGGAGCGGTGGATGCGAGGAGACACGCGCCCGGCGCAGCTGGCGCCGAGCGGCCGCGTTATCCGGCGACCCGCAGCGCGGTCACCGCGACGCAGGCATTGCCGAACGGAATCAGCAGCACCTGCGCGCCGTTCGGCAGCGCGATCGTCGCGAGATCACCGAGCGTGCCGTTCTGCCCGTTGAGCTTCGCGAGTTCCGCAGCAACTGTCGGGCAGCTTTCCGCGCTTGGCGTCACCCGCACCAGATTGCCTTCGCAGGACGACCCGACCGGCGCGGCGAACACGATGCCGGCGGCGCGCTGGGCAGCGCTGCCCTGGGGCGCCTGGATTGGCGCGAGCGCAACCAGCGACTGCACCGAATGCGAATTACCGGCCTTGGCATCCCACTGCGACTGCGCGGTGTAGTTGGAGTTGGTCGCCAGACCGCGGCCGAGCGTTCCGAACAGATTGGCGCAGGTCACGACGTTGCCCTGTCGCGCATGCTCGTCGAACACCGTCGGCTGCTGCCCCGCCTGCTGGGGCGGAACGGATGCCGCGGCCGCCGGTGGCGTCTGCGCCTCCTGCGGACGCTGTTTGTGCGGCTGCGGCTTCGCAGCGACAGCAGGCTTCCTGGCCGGTGCGGGCGCGGCCGGCTGCAATGGTACCGGCTGGGTCTGCTGCGCATAGACCACGACGCCGGCGGCACCGAGCGCGGCCACGACGACCGCAACAAAGATCAATCCCAGGGTGTGCCGCATCGACCATCCGTCCTTTTCACTTCGCGTGTCAGTCTCGAGCCGAATACCGGAACGCCACATCCGCATGTCCGACCCCGGCTTATTTCAGTTTCGCCAGCACGCCGGACAGTCCGTCGAGCGGCGCCTCCAGCACGACCGGCCCGCCATGCGGCAGCGGATAGGACACCAGGCACGGCGTCGCCGCGCGGATGTGCCGCCTCAGCACATTGCCGATCGCGATCGTCGCGAAGCAGAAACTGGCGTCGCAGCGATCGGTCTGCGCGACGATCCGATCGGGACTATCGCCCATTGCGAGCTCGATCTGCGCGCCGACGCCGGCGGCCGCGGGAATCCGCATCGCCATCAGCGGCTTGCCGTCGGCGGTCGCAATCAGCGACCAGTTGAAGGCGACCGCGCCCTGCGCGTTGACGATCGATTGCGTGATGTTGCAGACGCGGCGCTTCGATTGCAGGCTCTCGTCGCAGATCAAGGTCCAGTTCTTGAACGGCTGGATCATCCGCCTGAACTCGCCGAGCGTCTCGCCTTCCGGCACCACGACGTCCGATGGCTTCACGGCATAGGCGGGTGGCGGCGCAGGCTGCGCGGTAGCGCTTGCCGCCTCCGCCAGCCAGATCGCCAAAGCCAGACACGCCAGCCGCCTCGTCGACGTCAGGGTCAATTGAGCGTCAGGCTCACGCCGGCGCTGACGCCCCAGTCGCTTCCGGCGGTGGTCGCCGCCGCGTTGGTGCGCAACCGGCCGTTTTCGCTGGTGTAGCCGATGCCGAAGGCGAGCGCGCCCTGGCTGCGCCAGACGCCGCCGCCGGCCGATGCGCTGATCTTGCCCGGCCTGTCGTCATAGCGCAGCGATGCGGCCGCCATGCCGATCGCCGCCGCACGCCAGGCGTCCTGCCGCACCTCGCCGATCTGGCCGTTGAGCTGCTGGAACGCGCTGTTGAGCTGGTTGACGTTGACCGCGTCGGTGCCGGCGACGCCCGCCGCCACGTTGCTGATGGTGACCGGCCCGCTGCTGCCGCTGTTCAGCGTCACCTTGTTGGTGGTATTCCCTGAGGCATCGGTGTCGTAGCGGATCGAGCTCGACGCAACCGCCTGCAGCTGGCTGACGTTGACCGCATCGGTCGCAGCCGATCCCGCGGCAACATTGGTGACGCGGCGTTCGGCCCCGGCTGAGCCGACCGACACTTCGCCGGTCGCGACGCCCGCCACCGTCTTGCCGACCACAGGCGTATAGGCCGCATCGCTCAGATTGGCCGTGGTCGTCGAGTTCGCGCCGAGCGCCAGCGAGTTGGCCGAAGTCGCCTTGGCGCCGGCGCCGATCGCGACCGAATTGTCGCCCGACGCCGCCGAGCCGTTGCCCATCGAGATCGCGTTCGCCCCGCTTGCGACCGACTGCGGTCCGATCGCGACGCTCTCCGCACCGACGGCGGAGGAATCCGCCGCGGAGGAATTGGCGTGGAAATATTTCACGCCGCCACCGCCGGTGCTGATGTTGCTGACGGTGGTATAGAGGGCGGCGAGCGAGGTGTTGGTGGCCCACAGCTGCGAACCGTTGATCGCGTCCGTCGAGGTCGAGGTGATTTGGCCCGCCGCGACATTGGTGATGGTGCGCTCGTTTCCGGCGCTGCCGACGCTGACGGTCGAGGTCGGATTGGTGCCGGCGAAGGCGTAGGTGGTGCCGCCGATCGTGGTGCTGGCGGTTTTGACCACCGTCTGTGTGGTCGAATTGGCGCCGATCGCGACATCGCCGGCCTGCGCCGTCGCCTTGGCGTTCGGACCGAGCGCGACGCTGGTCGGGTTCGTGGTCTGGGCTCCCGCGCCGATCGACACCGACTGGATGCCGTTGGCCTGCGCACTGGTTCCGAACGCGATCGAATCGGCGAAGTTGGACAGCGAATTCTGACCGATCGCGATGCCGCCGGGCGCGGTCTGCTGCACGGTCGCGCCAAAGCCCATGCCGATGCCGTTGTCGCCGTTGACCACGGTCGCAGGTCCCACCGCGACCGAATTGTTGCCGACCGCGAGCGAGTCGGCGAGCGTCGAGTTGGCGTGGAAGTACTTCGACGTGGTGGTCGCGAACGAGGTCAGCGCGCCGGTCAGCTGCCGCACGGTGACGGCGTCGCTGTCCTGGGTGCCATCGGCGACGTTGGTGATCTGCCGGTAGCTCGTCGCATTGCCGACCGACACCGCGCCGAGCAGCGCAAGATCGTTGGTGTTGTAGGGAATGATCGTGCCGCCGATCTTGCCGGAACCCTGCGCGATCGGGCGGTCGGATACCGAGCCCGAGCCGATCGCGACGCCGTCGGCGATCGTCGCCTGGGTGTTGTAGCCCAGTGCCGTCGCACCGGCGGCGGTCGCCGAGGCGGCGATGCCGGCCGCCATCGAGTTGACGCCGGTCGCGCCGTTGTTGTTGTAGTTGGCCTGCTGGGTGCCGCCGTCGTTGACGCCGTAATAATGCGTCAGGCCGTTGCTGACGACGGTCGACAGGCTGTCGATCGCCGAGGTGGCGGCCCACAGCTGCGAGCCGTTGATCGCATCGGTCGAACCATTGCTGATCCGTCCCGCCGCGACATTGGTGATGGTGCGCTCGCTGCCGACCGAGCCGACGCTGACCGTCGAGAGCGGGTTAGTGCCGGCGAATGCATAGTTGGTGGTGCCGATGGTGATGCCTGATGTGCCGACCGCCGTGGTGGTCTGGCTGCCCGAGCCGAGCGCGATGTCGTTGGCGTTGGCAGCGGTCGCGCCGTTGCCGATCGACACCGAGCCGCTGCCGGTCGCGGTCGACACTGGTCCGATCGCGACCGAGTTGGTCCCGACGGCGGAGGAATCCGCCAGCGTCGAATTGGCGTGGAAGTACTTGATGCCGCCGCCGGTGTTGATGTTGTTGACGGTGGTGGCGAGGCCGTCGACGGCCTGGTTGGTCGCAAACAGCTGCGACCCGTTGATCGCATCCGTCGACCCGTTGTTGAGCCGCCCGGCGGCGACATTGGTGATGGTGCGCTCGGCACCGGGTGCGCCGACGCTGACGGTCGAGGTCGCCGTCGTGCCGGCGAAGCTGTAGGTGGTGCCGTTGATCACCGTGTTCGGGGTGTTGACGGCGGCGGCGGTGACGCTGCCGTAGCCGAGAGCGACCGCGTTTGCGTTCGAGGCATTGGCGTTGGCACCGAGCGCGAGCGCGTTCGAGGCACTGGCGCTCGAATTGACGCCGAGCGTGCTCGCCTGAACGCCCGACGCAGCTGCGTTCTGGCCGATCGCGGTGCTGGAGTCGCCAGAGGCCTGGGCGTTGGGGCCGACCGCGGTGCTGAACTGGCCTGTCGCCTTGGAGATGTATCCGAACGCCACGCTGTCGAGCGCCGATGCAGTGGAGGAAGTGCCGACGGCGATGGCATTGGGGCCGCTCGCGGTCGCCACCGGGCCGACCGCGATCGAGTCGGTCCCCACCGCGGACGAATCGGCCAGCGTCGAATTGGCGTGGAAATACTTGATGCCGCCGCCGGTGCTGATGTTGTTGATCGCCTGGTTGGTGGCAAACAGCTGCGACCCGTTGACCGCATCCGTCGACCCGTTGTTGAGCCGCCCGGCGGCAACATTGGTGATGGTGCGCTCGGCACCGGGTGCACCGACACTGACGGTCGAGGTCGCCGTCGTACCAGCGAAGCTGTAGGTGGTGCCGTTGATCACCGTGTTCGGCGTGTTGACGGCGGCGGCGGTGACGCTGCCGTAGCCGAGCGCGACCGCGTTGGCGTTCGAGGCATTGGCGTTGGCACCGAGCGCGAGCGCGTTCGAGGCACTGGCGCTCGAATTGACGCCGAGCGTGCTCGCCTGAACGCCCGACGCGGCTGCGTTCTGGCCGATCGCGGTGCTGGAGTCGCCAGAGGCCTGGGCGTTGGGGCCGACAGCGGTGCTGTATTGGCCTGTCGCCTTGGAGATGTATCCGAACGCCGCGCTGTCGAGCCCCGATGCAGTGGAGGAAGTGCCGACGGCGATGGCATTGGTACCGCTCGCGGTCGCCACCGGACCGACCGCGATCGAGTCGGTCCCGACGGCGGAGGAATCCGCCAGCGTCGAATTGGCATGGAAATACTTGATGCCGCCGCCATTGTTGATGTTGTTGATGGTGGTGCCAATGGCGTTGACAGCCTGGTTGGTCGCAAAGAGCTGCGAACCGTTGATCGCGTCGGTCGAGGATCCGCTGATCCGCCCGGCGGCGACATTCGTAATGGTGCGCTCGGCACCGGGTGCGCCGACGCTCACCGTCGAGCTCGGAGTCGTGCCCTGGAAGGTGTAGGTGGTGCCGTTGATCACAGCACTTGGCGTGCCGACCGCGGCAGCCGTGACGCTGCCGGAGCCGAGCGCGACATCGCCGGATTTTGCTGCCGCCGTTGCGCCGTCACCCAGCGCGACGTTGCCGGCGAGACCGGCCGCGCCCGCGATGGAGCCATTGCCGAGCGCCACGGAGCCCTGCCCGATCGCCTTGTTGTTGTTGCCGATCGCGACGGCGCCGTTGGCCTGGTTGGCGGCGGTGGCGCTGGCCGTCCCGTCGCTGTTGGCGATGTTGTTCGCGCCGCCGGTGAAGGCGCCGGTGCCGCTGGCATAGCTGGGATCGCCGATCGCCACCGCGCCATTGCCAAAGGCGGTGTTGTTCGCGCCGATCGAGACCGCCTGGCCGCCGGCCGCCACCGCGTTGGTGCCCAGGGCAACCGCGTTGGCGGAACTGGCCGCGGCATTGCTGCCGATAGCGACGGCGCTTGCAGCCGACGCCTTGGCGCCGATGCCGAGTGCGGTACTGCCGATTCCGCTAGCGCTGGCGCTGACGCCGGCCGCGAGAGAATTGTTTCCTGTCGCGTTCGCTCCAGACCCGAATGAGGAGGAGTTTTGGCCGCTGGCAACGGCTGTGTTGCCAACCGCCGTACTGGCGGCGGCACTCGCATTTGAGGTCGTGCCGATCGCCAGCGAGCTTGTGCCGGCGGCACTGGCCCCGACGCCGGTAGCGATCGAACTGATGCCGGCGGATGCCGCATTGTTGCCGAGTGCGATGCCGCCCGTCGCTGCACTGTTGACGATTGCGCCCGATCCAACTGCGACCGAGCCCCCGGTGCTCAGCGCCTGTGCCTGGTTACCCACAGCGACTGAGAAATTCCCCGACGCGGTGGCGGAGCTGCCGCCAGCGAAAGTGTTGATCCCCGACGCGACCGCCTGCTTGCCGACGGCGGTTGCGCTGTCCGCCGAGGCAACGGACGACCAGCCACCCGCCCATGAATAGTTGCCGCTGGCCGTGGAACTGACACCGACAGCGGTCGCATTCCCCCCGGTGGCACTGGCGAATGTGCCCAAGGCGCTGGTGCCGGCGCCGGTGGCGTTGGCTTGAACGCCGAGCGCGACTGAATTGACGCCGCTCGAGACCGTGCCCTGGCCCAGCGCCATTGCGCCGCCCGTGCCGGTTGCCTTCGCGTTCAGGCCAAGGGCCACCGAGTACTGCGCTGACGCAACGGATGCACGCCCAACCGCAATAGCATCGGCTTGGGATGCGGTGACATCCGTACCAATGCCAATGGCGCTCTGCGCAAGGGCGCCCGTTCCGGCAGCCGTGCGCGATCCCAGATAGAGGGAGTTCAACTGGGAAGCGATCGACTGAAAGCCGATCGCGATGGCATTCTGGGCGCTCGCGGTCGTGCTGCTGCCTTGGGCAACGGAATCCAGTCCGGACGCCGATGCCGCGCTTCCAATCGCGATGGCGCGCAGGCCGCTTGCCGACGAGTTAGTGTCGATCGCCACCGAATCGGTGCCCGTCGCAGACCCGCCACCAAGCTGCACGCTTCCCGCGCTCGCGGCCGAGGCGGTGACCACGACGACGGCGAACGCGCCAAGCATCGTCGCGACCGATGCCCCGCCGGCGCCCAGCGACCCAAGCCCCAATCTGCCACGCTTCATGCCCAGCGCCCGGTGGGCCTTACGCAGCACGGCCAACAGCCGGCGCCGCAGCGAATGGCTTTCCGCATTGCCCGATGCGACCCAGTTCCGCACGAAACCGGTTCGGCCCCGACGCTTCAGCGATGCGGTTGGAATCTGTGCGACGGCCATGGTGTGCCCCTTTTATGACATCTTGCCCAGACGTCGGAGGCACCGCGCCGCTGTAGACCGAATGCGTGCCCGCCGGGCACGCATATGGAGAAATCAAGAGCGCGCGATGCGCGCCCGTCTTCCGGTCTTGGTTGATGATCTGTCGCGTTCAGCGAGCGCGTCTTGCCACCCAGCGCTCGCCCGACTTCCTCATCACCGTTGCCCCGAGTCGTCATGCAAAAATGATAGACACATATTTGACAACGTCACTCAGCAGGCCGTCCAAATAGCGCGCAGATCGTCTCACAAGTTGAATGATTTGCTCGATGCACCGTGGGGTATTCCGCAAATCCTCAACCGGCAGTTGATCTGCGGCGCACGCGTTCACGCATCTCGCGCGGACTGACGCCGAATTCGCGACGAAACGCGCGGGTGAAATCCGACGCCAGCTTGAAGCCATGACGATAGGCGATCTCCTGCACCTGCCTGTCAGTGGATGCGACCAGTTCTGCATGTGCTGCACGCAGCCGCTTGCGCAGGATATATCCGGCGACGCCGCCGACGCTCTCGAATGCACGGTAGAGGGCAGAGCGCGAGATCCGCAATTGCTGCGCAATGCGGTCCGGCGTCAGATCGAAGTCGCCGAGATGCGTCTCTATGTAAAGACGCGCACGCTCGAACAGCACCGACTCGATCGAACCGCGCGCCTGCTCCAGCCGGTCCGAGGATAGCTGAATGCATGCGGCAATCATCTGCGCGGTCGCCCGCCCCGCCTGCCTCAACTCCTCCGGAGACATCAGGACCATGCGCGTTTCGAGTCTGTCGAGGTAATCGGCCAGCAGCTCGATCAGGTTGCCCGAGAGCAGGATGTTGCAGGCGTCGTTGAGTTGATCCGCCACGTCGGCAAATGATCTGCGCGGCAGAGCCAGCACCAGGCCGTCATAGTTCGTGATGCTGCCGCGAAAATCATCGTCAAGCGAGATCAGGAACATCGTGCCCGCCCCGGCATGAAGCTGCCGGCCCGCGGTTTCGAAGCGGGCTTCGCCGGAGCGCAGCCGGAACAGCCACCAGATGTCGACCGGCGCGCCCTGCGACGGCTCGGCGGCGCGCGCGAATGTTTGCGCGGCAAAGCGTCCGGACGTAAAGACGACATCGGCCATGTTGCAGGTCAGGTACTCCACCTCGAACCCCTCTGCAGGGTCGTGGCCGTCGGGCGGCGCTACGTCGACCAGCGAGGCCATGCGCGTCTTCCAGACCTCGAACTGCTCCGACGGCGGATAGGGCCGTGTCGTAAAAAGCCGCGGCGTCGCCGGGACTATGTCCCTGATGTTACGGGGCTCACGTGGCAGGGGAACTTGTTCAAGGAGCTTGGCGGCGCTCGCCGGCGCATTGTCGTCTTCTGGCATGTCATTCCGTGCCCCGTTGTCGCAAACGACGAACGTCGTCTCAACGGGGGCGCATTCCCAAGGTTGCGTCGCCGGCCTCTGGCTGGCAGGCGAATTTCTGGCGGACAAGGAAGCAGCATATTTTGATGCGAACATCACCCGTCTACGCCGGCCGCTCCTGATAGGGCCGATGCAGGTTCCTGGAGCAGTCGTGCTCATACATGGCATTCATCACTGTCTCATCATTGTCGGACTCGGCTCGGAAGCTCCGTCACGGAACCGGTTCGACTGATCTAGAGAACAATCGGTGCGAGAACCAGAGCGGCGGCAACGCGGATCGTGAAGAAATCCAAAATTGCTTTCGCAGCGATGCGATCGGGCAACGCATCACCGCAGGGACTTCAGAAAGTTTTCTCGATCTTCGCGCTGAGACGAAATGAACGTCGCGAGAGCGCAGCAACTTAAGCACGGTACATGACACATCGCGAATCTCGCGCACGGGATTCGCGTCGACCGCGCCTGAAGACGCTTGCCTAATCATGCGGCATTCCACCACGTGCAACGTGAATGCGATCGATGGGAACGGAACACGCGCGCCGCACGAGGCGCACATGTTGTGGCACGCTGCGGCATTTTCATTAGAACGTCGAGATGACGAAAGTAACAACGGCTCACCATATTCGTCGGTGAGCACGCCCGCTATGCCGGCGGGGCGACCCTGATCGCCGGAAGCTGCAACAGCAGCGACGGAGCATGCGGTCCTCGATCGCACGCCGCCCGGCTAGGCCTTGGCTTGCCCGATCCGGTCGAGCCATGCCGCAAAGCGCGGATGCTTCGCGAACCTGCCTTGCACGACCGCCAACTCCTGCTCCCTGATCTTCCAGATTCCCGGCGGAACGAAGCCATGCACCTTGAGCTCGAAGATCGAGAAGATGACTCCATGCGAAATTCGGCGCTCGTCCGGCGACATCTCAGTGGCGCCGCCGGCCTGACGGCACGAGTCCACCGTCCAAGCCGCATTTTCATGGCTCCCGGCAGCACTGGAGTTCTCACCGGGGAGGCGTGCCGCGCCCCGGCGCCCGTTCGGAATAGCCATGCGTCGGCACGGCGGCAATTTGGCCCTCGACGAAAGTCGCAACAAATGGGCCGCGCGCCTGTCGTAGATTTGTAACCATCTTGCAAATCGTTATCGCGCAAAAGTCGCAGGCAGCCTTCACGCAACCTTTTGCAAACTCCAGACTGCCTACCGTCACCGGATATTATAGTGATAGTGGGGACGGGAATGGCTGGGCTGCGGCCGAATATCCCAACACGGCTCGGGACTGCATTCAGGGAACGGCATTCGGGCGTGGAGCGCGATCCCGCCGTTCCATCGGTCGGAACAAGCTCGGAGGTCGAGCGCCTGCGCGGCGTCATTGCACGCCTGATGCACACGGCCGCGCATGACCAGCTGACCGGACTTCCGACGCGCAGCCTGCTGCTCGAGCGGCTGGATCGTGAGCTGGCGTGCGAGGCCGATGACGGCGCGCGGATCGCGGTTCTGTTCGTCGATCTCGACAACTTCAAGCTCGTCAACGATTCACTTGGCCATAGCAGCGGCGACGAGGTGTTGTCCGAAATGGCCCGCCGCATCCTTGGCTGTCTCGGACCGGACGATACGGCGAGCCGGTTCGGCGGCGACGAGATGGTGGTTCTTCATCCGCGCGCCTCGGATTCCTCCGGAGCGGAACTCGGCAGGCGGATCCTTGCAGCGCTGGCGGAGCCGATCCTGCTCTCCGGCAAGGAAGTCGTGGTATCGGCAAGCGTGGGGCTCGCGCACTGCAAGCCCGGCACCAAGTGCGCCGAACAATTGCTGCGCGAGGCGGACACCGCGCTCTACGCGGCAAAGGTCCGTGGCCGGGCCCGATTGGCAGAGTTCAACGACGAGCTGCATGCCCGCGCCGAGAAGCGTGTTCAAATCGAATCCGATTTGCGGGCGGCGCTGCGGGAATCGCAGCTGTTCGTGGAGTATCAGCCGCAGGTCCGCCTGAAAGATGGACGCGTCGTCGGCGTCGAGGCGCTGGTGCGCTGGCGGCATCCCGAGCGCGGCATCATCTCGCCCGCCGACTTCATCCCCGTCGCCGAGGAATGCGGGCTCATCGTCAAGATCGGACGGCAGGTGCTGCAGGAATCCTGTCGCCAGCTCGCCGAGTGGACGAGGCTGATGCCGGGCTGCCCGCTCGCCATGACCGTGAACGTGTCGCCGCGCGAGATCGCGGAGCCGACCTTCATCCAGGAGCTCGGCCAGACTCTCGCCAGCACCGATGTCGATCCGGCCGCCCTGTGTCTCGAAATCACCGAAAGCGTCATGATGAGCGCCCCGGAGGAGGTCGTCCAGGTGCTCGATCAGATCCGGCAGCTCGGCGTGTTCGTCGCGATCGACGATTTCGGCACCGAGCACTCATCGCTGTCGCGGCTTCGCGACATGCCGGCCGAAGTCCTGAAGATCGACCGCAGCTTCATCGACGGTCTCAGCAGCGAGCCCGGCGATACGGCGATCGTATCGTCGATCCTGAGCCTGGCCTACGCGATGGGCAAGCACGCCATCGCCGAGGGCGTCGAACGACGTGAGCAGGCCGCAATGCTGCTCCGCATGGGTTGCGACGTTGCCCAGGGCTATTTCTTTTCGCGGCCGGTTGCCGCCGAACAGATCGCGCCGATGCTGACCAGGGCACTCTGGCATCCGAGTTCGGGACGCGCGCTGCACGCCGCGCAGCCGGTGGAAGGACCGGTGCGGCGCGGCCATCATTATTTCATCGACGAATTCCTCGATCACATCGGAGCTCCCATGGGCACCAAGGCGACGGTCTCGCGATGATGTATCTCGTCATTGGTCTCAGCAATCTGGCGATCGGGCTGGCTTACGCGGGCCTTGGGCTGTTGTCGGCCTGGGAGACGGTCAGCCTGCATCGTTACCGCGGCTGGTCCCGCTTCGGCATCGGATTTTCGATGATGGCTGCGAGCTGCGGCCCGCATCATCTGGTGCACGGCTTCCAGGTGCTGCAGGGCGAAAGCGTGTCCTGGTCGATGCTCGCCGTCAACCTGCTCGGACTGCCGGCAGGTTTGACATTTGTGTTCCTGCGGTTCGAGACGATATTGGGTGGCCAGGGCGAGCGATTGATCGCCCTCTCGCCGCATCGCGCGATGTTGCTGGTCGGCGGCTTCGCCATGACGGCGGGCTGGCTGGCGGCCTGGGCGATGGCCCAGCCCGGCGCAAACGTGCCGTTCCTTTGCACGTCGGCCGAGCTTGCCGCGCGTGTGGCGTCTCCGAGCACCTGGATCGACGTTGCCTCGGCGACGTTCTACGCCAATGTGTTCGTCACCGTGACCTACGGCCTGGTCGGCTGGTATCTGGCTGACCATCAGGTGCGCCGCTATCTGGCGACCGGTGTGTGGTCGCTGTCGGGGGCCGCATTGGCGGGCGTCTTCTTCTCCTGCGCGCTGATCCATCTCATTGACGCGACGACTCACGGCAGCGGATCGATGCTCGTCTTCGACCTGATCGGCATTCCCGCCTCGGTCTATTTCCTCTGGGTCGTCGAGCAGCTGCACAGCGACTCCGTGCTGGACTGGAATCGGCGTCCGCTGGTCGGTGCCGCGGCCGCGCCGGCGCGGCCCTCACCCTGGAGCGGCAGGAACCTGCAGCACTGACCGACCTTGTGGGTGCGATCGGCCACCCGGCTTTCCCCGCGCCTTCTTCAAGAGAGAGCACGCGCGAGAGAGAGACGAAAGGCAAGACTCGGACAAATCATGTCGCGAGAACGCGGATGTATGACTCACCGATCGCGCAACTGACTCGGTGTCGTCCAGGACCCATTACCCCAAATCTCAATTGTTGCGCGACGCCGGGGCCACGATGCGGTTCATCACTGAATGCGGTGGTAATGGGTCCGGCTTTCGCCAGGACGACGACGTGGGGGGCCGGGGTGGCGTCGAACCAGCTGTTTGACGGGTTGAATCGGAAGCCCGCCGTCATGGCGTGGCTTGCCGAACCATAGCTCGCGGCCAAAGGCCCGCCTTCGCCCTTTGGGCTCCGGCGCGGCATCCTTCTCTCGCTTCGCAACGATAGGACCAGCTCGCTTGCGGCGACGGTCCGTCTTCGCTTTCGCAAGCTCAAGCTACGCCGGACACGCTTCGACCTGAAGGTCTCCGCGTGGCTGCGCCACGCGAAGCCCCGAGCAAGAAGATATAATTAAGCATGGCTTGCCGAGCCGTAGCTCGCGGCCAAAGGCCCGCCTTCGCCCTTTGGGCTCCGGCGCGGCATCCTTCTCTCGCTTCGCGAGCGAAGGATGGTGGGTGCGACAGGGATCGAACCTGTGACCCCTACCATGTCAAGGTAGTGCTCTCCCGCTGAGCTACGCACCCAAAGCCATGTTTGGATCGGGACCCTATAACGGACGGCGGCGGGGCAGGCAAGGATGCAAAGCGAAGGTTTTTTGGCGAATCAGGCCGCCAGCAACTTATTCACTTCGCTAACCAATTCCCGGAGGTGCACGGGCTTGGCCAGCACCTTGGCGTTTTTCGGCGCCTCCGAATCGGAATTGAGGGCCACCGCGGCAAAGCCGGTGATGAACATGATCTTGATATCGGGATCGAGTTCCGTGGCACGGCGCGCCAGCTCGATGCCGTCCATCTCGGGCATCACGATGTCGGTGAGCAGCATTTCGAACGGCTCCTCACGCAGCCGCTGATAGGCCGACATGCCGTTGTCGTGCGGCGAGACCTTGAAACCCGCATTTTCCAGTGCCTTGACCAGAAAGCGGCGCATATCGGTGTCGTCTTCGGCGAGAAGAATTTTCGGCATGGCAGGGATCGTCGAATCCGGCTTGAGGAGCAGTCCGAACAGTAAGCCCGACAGACGGTAAATTTCGGGTGAAATTTGCGTCAAGCCAGCGGCAAATGCGCGCCAGCCAGTTGTGGACCGAACCACGCATCGAATCAACCTCGTACGGCATTTGCCGCCTTCAAGACGCGTTCCAGCCCGCGCCACGCTCTTTTCACTTGGCAGAATGATCGCGATTACCGACAATGCCCGCCCATAAATCTCCGCCTTTCCGGCAGAATCAGTTCTTGCGGGGCGAGGCGGACGCAAGGGACGGCGCCAAGGGAATGACCGAATTTGCTGGCGAGTTGTCGCCCCCGTTCGAGATCGTTGAGCCGCAGGCCTGGCGTGCACCGATCATCTTCAATTCCCCGCATTCGGGCTCGGCCTACCCGGCCGAGTTCCTCGAGGCGTCGCGAATCGACGTGGCGGCGCTGCGCCGCTCCGAAGACTCCTTCATGGACGAATTGATCGCCGGATTGAGCGATCGCGGCTTTCCGATCATCCGGGTCAACTTCCCGCGTTCCTATGTCGACGTGAACCGCGAGCCCTATGAGCTCGACCCGCGCATGTTCACCGGGCGGCTGCCGAGCTTTGCCAACACGCGCTCGATGCGGGTGGCCGGCGGCCTCGGCACTATCCCGCGCGTGGTGGGCGACGGCCAGGAGATCTACCGCGAGCGGCTCGACGTCGACGAGGCGCTGCGGCGGATCGAGGTGCTTTACAAGCCTTATCACCGTGCACTGCGCCGGCTGATCAACAAGGCGCACCAGGCGTTCGGTGCCGTGATTTTGGTCGATTGCCATTCGATGCCGTCGGTCGGGGTCTCGCGCGACGAGCCGCGCCGGCCGGACGTCGTGATCGGCGACCGCTACGGCACGAGCTGCGCGCCGCTGCTGCCCGACCTGGTCGAGGAGATGATGAGCTCGCTCGGCTATTCGGTCGGTCGCAACAAGCCCTATGCCGGCGGCTTCATCACCGAGCATTACGGCAACCCGGCGAGCGGCCTGCACACCGTGCAGATCGAGCTCAACCGCGCGGTCTATATGGATGAGCGCCAACGCGAGCGCGGACCGCGCTTCGCCCAGGTGGCGGCCGACTTTGCGTCGCTCGCGGATGCGCTCGCGAAGATTCCGTTCGGAGATATCGGCCCGTTCCAGGCGGCAGCGGAGTAAATCCTTCGTCGGCCACCCGTGGTCCCGACGAAGTCATGAACCAAGAATTCAAATTGGCGACGCGATAGGCGGCGAATTGGATTCTCGGTTCACTCGCGGAAATAACGGCCCAAAGAAAAAAGGGCCGCTTGAATGAACAAGCGGCCCAAGTCTAGGGAGGAAACGCCCAAGGAGGGCAGCGATAGCGCGAGGCGCTACCGCACCGCAACAATATGCGACCGCGCTGCACAAAACGCAAGAACTTTCGAAACATTTCTTTTGTAATGTTGGTAAGTCTGGCGAAACTGCAACACGGCCCGCGGGCCAAATTAAGATGTTGAATATCAACACCTTACACGAAACGTCGGCGGCCAGTCAGCGTTCAGCGCATAGCTTGTATACCAGAACTCGCAACTTCGTGATCCACCCCGAAGCCAGGCGGACTTTCGAATCGAAGCCAAATCGAAAGTCCGGAACCGCGTCATCAGGCTGGGATAACACTCCGTTAATCGTGCGCGCCGCATGGGATTGAGCTAGGCAAGAGCACATCCGGTATCTATCGCGTCGTTTGCGCATTTCAGGGACATGCCGTGACGGTCATCGACTTTACCGCCTTCATCGGCCGCCTCGCGACCGCATCCGGCGAAACCATCCTGCCCTTCTTCCGCACCTCACTCTCGGTCGACAACAAGAGCTCGAGCGATTTCGATCCGGTCACCGAGGCCGACCGGGCCGCCGAAGCCGTGATGCGGCGGCTGATCAAGGCGAACTTCCCCCAGCACGGCATCGTCGGCGAGGAATTCGGCAATGAGCGCCAGGACGCCGACTATGTCTGGGTGCTCGATCCGATCGACGGCACGAAATCGTTCATCGCCGGCTTTCCGATCTGGGGCACGCTGATCGCGCTGCTGCACAGAGGTACGCCGGTATTCGGCATGATGCACCAGCCCTATATCGGCGAGCGCTTCTCCGGCGACAACGGCTCGGCACATTACTCCGGACCGTCGGGCGAGCGGCGGCTCTCGGTGCGGCGCTGCGCCTCGCTGAAGGAAGCGACCGTCTTCACCACCAGCCCGCTGCTGATGAATCCGGATGACCGCGCCCGCTTCGGCCGCGTCGAGCAAGCGGCGCGCCTGTCGCGCTACGGCGGCGACTGCTACTCCTATTGCATGCTCGCGGCCGGCCATCTGGACCTCGTGGTCGAGACCGAGCTGAAACCCTACGACATTGCCGGCCTGATCCCGATCGTCACCGGCGCCGGCGGCGTCGTCACCACCTGGGACGGCAAGCCGGCGCAAGGCGGCGGCCGCATCATCGCAGCCGGTGACCCGCGCGTGCACGAAGCCGCGATGAAGCTGCTCAACGCCTGATCCTTGCTCCGCCTGATTTCTTGAGTTGCCGGGCGATTGATCTGCGCCCATCCTTAGGGCAACGAGAAAAGTCAGGGACGGGCGACATGACGATGTGCGGCAGGCTGCTGGCAGCCATTCTCCTGCTTCTCGCGCCCGTCACCGCCAGCGCCTAGCAGTTCCCGACCAAGCCGATCCGGCTGATCGTGCCGTTCCCGCCCGGCGGGCCCAACGACATCATCGTGCGGGTGATCGGGCAGAAGATCTCGGAACTGGTGAAGCAGCCGATCATGACAACCGCGCCGGCCAGGGCGGCGTGCTCGGCACCGATGCGGTCGCCAAGGCCGCACCCGACGGCTACACGGTTGCGATCGCGAGCGCCGGCGCGCTGGCGATCAGCCCGAGCATGGAGAAGGTCGCCTACGACACGCTGAAGGATCTCGTGCCGGTGACGCTGGTCGCGACATGCCGGAGCACTTTCGCGACTTCATCGCCGCCGATATCAAGAAATGGGCAAAGGTGATTCAGGACGCCGGCGTGGTGACGGCGAAGCAAGACCAATAGTCGAGCCCGCCGAATGCGCCGCCGGCATCGATGTGCTCATGCGCCAGATCGAGCTCGCCGATCAGCCACATCACCTTCTGCACGTTGAACGAACTGCGCCGTCCCCAGACCCTGAGCATTGCAGTCTCCTCGGCTTCGTCAGCGCTGCGCTTCGGCCCGCAGATATTCCACCAGCTGCTTGGCCGCGCGCGGCAATGCCTTGAAGCTGCGCGCGCAGATGGTCAGCCGGCGGTTGGCCCAGGCGTCGCGGATCCGGATCGTCGTGATCGGCATCGCCGCCGCACAGCGTCGCGCCGCGGTTTCCGGGATCACCGCGATGCCGACATCGGCGGCGACCATCTGGCAGATGGCGTCGAAGCCGCGCAGGCGGGCGCGGAAGCGCAACCGCGCACCAAGTTTTGCCGCGTGCCGCGAAATATGGACCTGCAGCGCCGACGTCGCCGTGAGGCCGACGAAATCGCGGCCGACCACCTCCTGGAAGTCGATCTGGCGGCGGCCGCCGAGATCGCCGCGGCGCGACGCCACCAGCATCAGGCGGTCCTCGCTGAACAGGAAGCGTTCGACGCTGTCGGGCAGCGCATGTTCGGCGGCGAAGCCGAGATCGGCGGCGCCGCTCGCGATCGCTGTCGCGATATCGGTGCTCTCACGCTCCTCGACGTCGACGCTGATGTCGGGATGTCCGTGCAGGAACGCCGCCAGCGCCCGCGGCAGATGCTCCGAGAGGCCCGAGGTGTTGGCGAGCAGCAGCACATTGGCACGGACGCCGCTGGCATAGGCGGCGAGATCACTCTGCAGGGCCTCGACATTATGCATCACGATCCGCGCGTGACCGAGCAGGCTCTCGCCTGCCGCCGTCAGTTCGACGCCGCGGCGGCCGCGCTTGAGCAGCGCGACGCCGAGCGCCTCCTCGAGGCCCTTGATCCGCTCGCTGGCCGAGGCTAGCGCAAGGTTTGCGCGCGCCGCGCCCTGGGTGATGCTGCGTGCATCCGCCACCGCGATGAACAATTGCAAGTCGATCAGGTCGAACCGCATGACGTCTCCCGCCCCGCCCTTCGGACGATCCGAAGGCTAACTCCGTAACCTCCAGATTGTGCCGATCGGCTCGATCGGTCAATGTGCCGCCATGGTCGACCATCTCCTGATCTTCATCGCTTTCGCATTTCTGCTCGCCGGTTTCGTCAAGGGGACACTCGGCCTCGGTCTGCCGACGGTCGCGATGGGACTGCTGGCAACCACGATGGCGCCGGGCCAGGCGATCGCGATCGTGATCGTGCCGGCGATTGTCACCAATATCTGGCAGACCTTCGTCGGCCCGTATCTGCGCGACATCCTCAAGCGGTTGTGGCCGCTGATGCTCGGCACCGTGGTCGGAATCTGGATCAATGCCGGGCTATTGACCGGTCCTTACGCAGCCTACGGCACCGTGGTGCTCGGCGCGCTGCTGGTGATCTACGCGATCGTCGGCCTGAGCAGATTCAACTTCAAGGTCGCGCGGCGCCACGAGACATGGATCGGCGGCATCGTCGGCGTCATCACCGGGCTGATCTCGGCGGCAACCGGCGTCCAGGTCATTCCCTCGATGCCGTTCATGCAGGCGATCGGCATGGAGCGGGACGAACTGGTACAGGCGCTCGGCGTCTTCTTCACCACCGCGACCATCGCACTCGCCTTCAATCTTACGGCCTCGGGCCTGCTGACCGCGGCCACCGCGCTGCCGGGCGCGGTGGCGATGGTGGCGTCGTTCACCGGCATGTTCGTCGGCCAGGCGGTCCGCACACGGATGCAGCCGGACGTCTTCCGCCGCTGGTTCCTGATCTCGATGATCCTGCTCGGCATCTATCTGGCCGGCGGCGCGCTGCTCAATATCCACGGCTAAGAACCTAGCGCGCCTCCAGCATGGCAACGCGGACGCCGAGATAGATGAAGAGCGCGCCGAGCGAACGGTTGATCCAGGCGATCACGCCGGTCGATCGCCGGATGCGGCCGGCAGCCCGCGCCGCAAAGGCCGCGAGGCCGAGGCACCACAGCGTGCCGCCGGTGATGAAGATCAGCCCGAGCACCAGGAAGGCGAGCGTCTTGTGGGCTGAGTCTGCCGCCACGAACTGCGGCAGGAATGCCAGGAAGAACAGCGCCACCTTGGGGTTGAGGATGTTGGTCAGCGCCCCCTGCCAGAACACACGCGAGATCGAGGTCTCGTCACCTCGCCCGGCGATCTCCGCGATCGGCTTGGCGCGCGACAGCAGCATCTGCAGCCCGGTCAGCACCAGATAGGCCGCGCCGATCAGCTTGACGGCCAGAAACGCGGTGGACGACGCCATCAGCAGCGCCGACAGCCCGATCGCCGCGCCCAGCACGTGGACTAGGCAGCCGCAACTGATACCGATCGCCGCAGCGGCGCCGCCGCGCCATCCGTGCTGAATCGTGCGCCCTATGATATAAGCGGTATCCGGTCCCGGCGTGACGTTGAGCAGCAGCCCGGACAGGACAAACAGCCAAAGCTCGTGAATTCCCAGCATCTCGGCCACATTAACCTATGTAAGTAAACCGAAGGACCGTCAGCCAACCTGCGCCATCCCAGCGACACACGAATTCAGTAGAGAAACGGACGGTACGATCCGTTGGTCGCATGCCAATTCCTGCTACTATGCATTATAGGTGCCCGTAAACCGAGCTTCCGCCGGACCCGACCTGTCTTGTAAGTATCGGATTCGGTCACCTCGGCTAAGTGGCCAATTCCAGGGCACAGGAGACATGGAAAGACGGCTCGCTGCCATTCTTTGCGCTGATATCGCCGGCTACTCCCGCATGATGGGTGTCGACGAGGCGGGGACGCATGCCTCGTTCAAGGCGCATCGCAGCGCGATCTACCCGATCATCCTCAACCATGGCGGCCGAATCGTCAAAAACACCGGCGACGGCTTCCTGCTGGAATTTCCGAGCATCATCGGCGCGATCGAGGCTGCCGTCGCGATGCAGACCCTGATGGCCGAGCGCAACGAACATCTGCCGGCCGACCGCGCCATGCACTTCCGGATGGGCGTCCACATGGGCGACGTCATGGCCGACGAGGACGAGGTGTTCGGCGACGACGTCAACATCGCGGTCCGCCTCGAGACCGTTGCCGTGCCCGGCGGCATCGCGGTGTCGGACAAGGCGCGCACCGAGTCAGGGCGGCGGCTTGCCGTCACCCTGGTCGATGCCGGCCCGCACCGCTTCAAGAACATCGCTGAACCGGTCCATGTCTGGACCTGGGCGCCGGCCGGATCCGATCTCCAGGAGAAGACGCCGGATGACGGCCCGCATCTGCCGGGACAATACCGGACCGCGATCGTCGGCGTGCTGCCGTTCGATAATCTGAGCGGCGGCGCCGACGAATATTTCTCCGACGGCCTGACCGAGGATCTGATCCACGCGCTGTCGCTGCAATCCTTCTACCGCGTGCTGAGCCGCAACTCGACCTTCGCCTACAAGGGCAAGAATGTCTCGACCCGCCTGATCGCGCGCGAAATCGACGCGACCTACCTGATCCAGGGCTCGGTGCGCCGCGCCGGCAACAAGATCCGCGTCTCCGCCGAGCTGATCGCGCCCGAGAAGGGCGAGCAGCTGTGGACCGGCCGCTACGACCGCGACATGGGCGACCTGTTCGCGATGCAGGACGAGATCACCGCCAACCTCTCCGCCGCGGTGGCCCAGGAGATCTACCGTGCCGAGGCCTCGGCACCGGCGCGCTCGCCGAACGCCGAACTGACCGCGTGGGATCGCTTCCTGAAAGGTCTGTCGCACTACTATCACCAGACCAAGGACGATTGCGAAACCGCGATCGCGCTGTTCAAGGAGGCGATCGAGCTCGACCCCGCGTTGTCGATCGCGCGCGCCTATCTCGCGCTGATCCAGATCCAGAGTATCCAGTTCGGCTGGATTCGAAGCACACGCGAATTGTGGGCCTCGTCGGTCAGCCTGGCCGAGAGCAGCGTCCGGCTCGACCCGCGCTCCTCGTTCGCGTTTTCGCTGCTGGCCTATCTGCATGCGATGCAGGGCCACTACGAAGCCGCGATGGACGCCATCAAGCGGGCGATCGAGCTCAACCCCTACGACATGGGCGCCCGCGGCGTGCTTGGAATCTGCCACATGGTGATCGGCGATCATCGCAAGGCGGTCGATCTGTTCTCGACGGCGGTCCAGCGCGGCAACAGCGACCCGCGCTACCAATGGGGAGCTTTGAACGCGTTCAGCCATTACCTGCTCGGACAGTACGACGCATCGCTGTCATGGTCGCGCGAAACGCTCTATCTCAACCCGAACCACCTGCAGGGCCTTGCGGTGCGCGCCGCGGCACTCGCCCAGCTCGGCCCGCGCCGACGAAGCCGCGCAGGCCGCCGAGGCGCTGCTCGCCAATCATCCCGACCTCACGGTCGAACGTCACTTGCGCAATTTCCACTGGAAGAACCCGGCCGACATCGCGCTCTATCGCGAAGGCCTCTTGAAAGCCGGCCTCCCCTTCGGCAAACTCGCTCTGGTTGCATCCAACTCGAAATTCGCCGCCGATTCCTGAGCGAATTCATCCACCGGTAATGGATGCTTTTTAAGCTGAAGCTTTTTCAGGATGTGGATTGATGTCCGATACGGCTGCAAGCGCGGCACCCGCCCCGCAGGTTTCCCCTGACAATCCGTGCCC
The DNA here is from genome assembly GCF_054063415.1 of Bradyrhizobium sp. USDA 4011. Taxonomy (NCBI): domain Bacteria; kingdom Pseudomonadati; phylum Pseudomonadota; class Alphaproteobacteria; order Hyphomicrobiales; family Nitrobacteraceae; genus Bradyrhizobium; species Bradyrhizobium sp. USDA 4011. The sequence goes on along the minus strand of NZ_JBSSGG010000001.1, from coordinate 5,492,342 downwards.
GTTCCTGCGTGCGCTGGTCGCCGGCGACTATGTCGGCGGCCATATCGTGCCGCTGCCGAAGCTGACCGAAACCATCGACCGCGCCACCGGCAAGACCGGCCTTCCGGCGCTCAGCGCCGGCGCCAAGATCTTCATGGTCGCGCAGATGGCCAACGGCATCGGTCCGTTCAGCCAGATTCGCAGCCTGTTGCAGGGCGCGATCCTCGACGAGTTGCGCAATGGCCCGCTCGACAAGCACGGCGCCGGCTCGCGCATCCTCGATCAGCATGCCGTCGTGCATGAGGACGAGATCGCGCGGCTCGCCACCTTCGGCACGGACCACAAGGCCCCCGACGGCAGCGTCGAACGCGGACTGTCGGCCTCCGAGATCAAGACGTTCATGGCAGCGAACTTCCAGCGCGCCAAGGACGAACACCCGCCGTCCTACGCGATCCTGCACTGCTACTATCCGCTGCTGATGCTCGGCGAGTGGCCGGTGCTGCTCGACATCATGGGCAAGGGCGAAGGCAAGGACCGCTATCTCAGCGTCGCCGAGGTCCGGACCTTGTTCGTCGAAAAGCGCTTTCCCGACCGGATCGTCGCGCTGCTGGAGGGCTAGATTTCTTTTTGACGCGTTTTCTTCACGCGAACCGGTATCCACTTCGCTCGAAAACGCTATCGTTCACTTGAACAGCGGCGTGCCCGGCACGAAGGCGTCGAACGCCGCCCAGAATTGCCCGCGGTAGCGATCCTGCTCCTGCAGGATCTCGTGCTTGGAGCCGGCGATCACGAGATGCGAACCGGCGCGCAGATGGTAGGCGAACTCCTCGATCGCCGCCGTCGACACCACCTCGTCATTGCTCGCCGCCAGCATCAGGATCGGCTGGCGGATTTCGGACGGATACGACATGCCGCGAAAAGTGCGCATCGCGGTGAATGCGGTGTCGGCCCAGGCGATCGTCGGCGCAGCGATGCCGAGCGACGGGTCTTCTTCCAGAATCGCCGCGTTGCGCGCGTGGCGCACCGGGTCGCTGGTCACGGGATTACCAATGAAGGGCGCGAGGCCGACCAGTTCGTCGCTGCTGCCCGGAACGTAGCGGCCGCCCTGCCCGGCCAGTCGCATGATCCGGAGCAGCGCGCTTGGAAAGAACGACACGCGCCCGCGCGGCAGGTCGATCATCGGCGCCGACAGCACCATGCGATCGAACCAGCGCTTGCCGGCATGCGCGATCCGCAGCATCACCGCGCCGCCCATCGAATGCGCCAGCGCGAAATAGGGCGGCGGGCAATCCGGCAGCACCACCTGCTGCACGAAGGTCTCGACGTCGACCTCGTAGTCGGCGAAGTCGCGGACGTAACCCTTGCGTGGATCGCGCAGCCGCCGCGACGAATGCCCTTGCCCGCGCCAGTCGATCATCGCCACCGCAAAACCGCGGTCGCGCAGGTCGCGCACCGTCTCGAAATATTTCTCGATCATCTCGCCGCGTCCGCCGAACACGCAGACCGTGCCCTTGCGGCCGGGCGGCGGCGCCCAGCGCGCGAAGCGCAGCTCGGCCCCGTCCGGTGTCTTGATGGTGCCACTGACAACGTCGTCCGGAACCGGGTTGGCGGGGATCGAGACGAGCGTCATGCAGGAGACCGGAGTGGAGGGACAGGGTGGAAATCAAGGACGCCGGCGCCGAAAAAAAGCGACGCGGTTTCCGCCTCTTGAACGCGACGTGACCCCTCCCATATCACCTCAGTGCAGGCCGCTACCAGTGTTTCGGAACCGGAACATCAGGCTGCACACATCTAAGCCCGGCCCGATGGCGGGCGGGTAACTGAAACAGTCGCTCATTGGAGGACTACCCCTATGCGTACCTACGACCTCACTCCGTTTTATCGTTCCACCGTCGGCTTCGACCGCCTCTTCAGCCTGCTCGATCAGGTGACCTCGGACGGCAGCCCCGGCTATCCCCCCTACAACATCGAGCGCACCGGCGAGAATGCTTACCGGATCAGCGTTGCGGTCTCCGGCTTCTCGCAGGCCGAGCTTTCGATCGTCGCGAAGGAGAACACGCTGACGATCAAGGGCGAGAAATCCGCCAACGAGAACTCCGGCAACAGCGCCGAAGTGCTCTATCGCGGCATCGCCTCCCGCGCCTTCGAGCGCGTCTTCCAGCTTGCCGACTTCGTGCAGGTGAAGAACGCGTCGCTCGAGAACGGCCTGCTCCACGTCGATCTCGTCCGCGAGATTCCCGAGGCCAAGAAGCCCCGCAGCATTCCGATCGGCGGCGGCGAGAAGGCCCCGCAGGTGGTTGACGGCTCGGCCAACAAGGTCGCGGCCTAAGCGACACATCCCGCGTCGGCAGATATTGGCTGGACGCGAAAACGCCCCGGGAAACCGGGGCGTTTTTGTTGCTGGCTTTCGCGCGAGCCGTTGGCTCCATCCGGCAATCTTCCCCTTCCCCCTGAAAGGGGGAAGGTCGGGATGGGGGTCCGGCCACGGACGACAGTGTTCGCGGAGAGAGCAGATCCCCACCCGCTTTGCTCTCGCGAGCAAAGCGACCTCCCCTTTTCAAGGGGAGGTTTGAAGAGCGTAGATCACTCCAGTCCCTGCACCTTCGGCATTTCCTGGGTCGGCAGGATCGCAGGCGCCGGCGGCGGTGGAGCGGCCTGACCAACGGTCGGAGCCTCGGCTTGCTGGACGGCCTGCGGTGCGGCCGCCTGGGTTTCGGCCGGCTTCGGTGCGGCCGCGGCCTGCTCGGCCGGCGCGGGTGCAGTTGCCGGGCTCGCAGTGGTCGGGGCGACGGCGGCCTGAGCCGCCGGCGCGGGAGCCTGGGCCGCCGCCGGGGCAGAAGCCGGCGCCGGACCGGGCGCTGACCTGGACGCGAGCGGGCTCCGCTTCGGCACCGGCACGCGGCTCGCGACATGCGGGATCGGGAGCGGCGGCCGCGGCACTCTCGCCTGGATCGCCCGCGGCATCGGGCCGACCGGGCCGTAGGTCGCGCTCATCTCCTCCTCGTAGTTGTCGCCGAGCCGGTAGGCCGGGGTGAAGCGGATGATGTGCCCGTCGCGGGCGTCGATCACCAGCCGGCCGTCGTCGCCGCCCTGGTCGATCACCGAAATCGTGTAGACGAAGCCGCGCTGTCGGGGGGCGCCGAGCGGCAGATAGCCGTTCTCGCGCAGCACGGTGTAGACCTCGACCGGCGGCAAAAGGCTCGGGACGCGGCCGAAGCGCGGCGGCGGCGGAACCTCGGGCATGGCGGCGTAGGGCCCGTCCATGTCGGATACCCGGACGAGAGCCGGGCTGCCGATCCGAACTGATGTCACCAGCTGCGCCTGGGCCGAGGCTGCGCTGAGCGCGAGAGCGGCGGCTGCAATCGAACCTGTGAACAACTTCATCGCCGTAACTCCTGTCTGGCCACGCCTTAAGGAGCTTCCCGCTCTCTTGCCGGCTGGCCGGGCAAAATTTCGGTTTGAATTTCGGCGGTCCTTGGTCCCTCCTTGGGCCAGATCACGGCGTGTTTGCTTCGAATCAGGGGCGCGGCGGGCCCGTCGAGCTGTCCGATCCAAGCATGCGGGCGAGGACTTCCTCGCGCTTGTGTGATAGACAAAAATTTGGCAAGGTCGAGGTTAGGACAGCAAAGCTGTCTCAATTTCGAGGCCATTCCGGCATAGGGATTGCAACGAAACCTCGGCGCCCCGGGCTCCGAGAATGCTGCAGGCAGGGCCGTCCCCTAGGGGACGTTGAAACGCCCGTCGCCTGAATTTAGGAAAATGCGGCTCGCGGCGGACGAGCGGTGGCCCGGTGGGTGCCGCAACGTCCAAGGTGCGCCAAATACGGTGAGGCCCCTTACGAAAGGGAGAGGACACATGAGCGGGTCGGAATTCGAGCGCGAAACCATCGTGGCAGGCATGCTGTCGGCGACCGCGGACTCGAAAGCCGCCGATGCCGCGCATGATGCGTCCTTTGGACCGCACACCCCCGAGCTTCACACCTGGCGTCCACAGGCCGAAGGCTTATACGACCTGAGCCTCGAAAAGGACTCCTGCGGCGTCGGCTTCATCGCCAACATCAAAGGCCAGAAGTCGCACCAGATCGTCTCCGACGCGCTGAGCATCCTGTGCAACCTCGAGCATCGTGGCGCCGTCGGCGCCGACCCGCGCGCCGGTGACGGCGCCGGCATCCTGGTGCAGATCCCGCACGCCTTCTTCGCGCGCAAGACCTCGGAGCTCGGCTTCAAGCTGCCGAAGCCCGGCGAATACGCCATCGGCGCGCTGTTCATGCCGCGCGATGCCGCGTGGCGGAACGTGATCAAGAGCATCATCGCCGCCGAGATCAAGAACGAGGGCTTCAAGCTGCTCGGCTGGCGCGACGTGCCGTCGGACAATTCCTCGCTCGGCGTCACCGTGAAGCCGACCGAGCCCTATCACATGCAGGTCTTCATCGGCCGCAACAATGCGGTCAAGACCGAGGACGATTTCGAGCGCCGGCTCTACATCTTGCGCAAGTCGATCTCGCAGGCGATCTATCAGCGCCGCGATCGCGGCTTGGCGGGCTATTACCCGTGCTCGCTGTCGTGCCGCACCGTGATCTACAAGGGCATGTTCCTCGCCGACCAGCTTGGCAAGTACTACCCCGACCTGCACGAAGCGGATTTCGACAGCGCGCTGGCGCTGGTGCATCAGCGCTTCTCGACCAACACCTTCCCGACCTGGTCGCTCGCGCACCCCTACCGGATGATCGCCCATAACGGCGAAATCAACACGCTGCGCGGCAACGTCAACTGGATGGCGGCGCGGCAGGCTTCCGTGCATTCGGAGCTCTACGGCAAGGACATCAGCCGCCTGTGGCCGATCTCCTATGAAGGCCAGAGCGACACCGCCTGCTTCGACAACGCGCTCGAATTCCTGGTGCAGGGCGGCTACTCGCTGCCGCATGCCGTGATGATGATGATTCCGGAAGCGTGGGCCGGCAATCCCCTGATGGATGAGCAACGCCGCGCCTTCTACGAATATCACGCCGCGCTGATGGAGCCGTGGGACGGCCCCGCCGCGATCGCCTTCACCGACGGCCGCAAGATCGGCGCGACGCTCGACCGCAACGGCCTGCGCCCGGCGCGCTACCTCGTCACCAAGGACGACCGCATCGTGATGGCGTCCGAAATGGGCGTGCTGAAGATTCCGGAGGACCAGATCGTCACCAAGTGGCGGCTGCAGCCCGGCAAGATGCTGCTCGTCGACCTCGAGCAGGGTCGACTGATTCCCGACGACGAGATCAAGGCCGACCTCGCCAAGAGCCATCCTTATAGTGACTGGCTGCACCGCACCCAGATCCAGCTCGAGGAACTGCCGGATGCGCCGGCCAAGGGCGTGCGCTCCAACCTGCCGCTGCTCGATCGCCAGCAGGCGTTCGGCTACAGCCAGGAAGACATCACCATCCTGATGACGCCGATGGCGGCCACCGGTGAGGAGGCAGCCGGCTCGATGGGCAACGACACGCCGATCTCGGCGCTGTCGGACAAGCCGAAGCAGCTTTTCACCTACTTCAAGCAGAACTTCGCGCAGGTGACGAACCCGCCGATCGACCCGATCCGCGAAGAGATCGTGATGAGCCTCGTCTCGATCATCGGGCCGCGGCCGAACCTGTTCGACCTGCAGGGCGTCGCCTCGACCCAGCGCCTCGAAGTGCGGCAGCCGATCCTGACCGATGCGGATCTGGAAAAGATCCGCTCGATCTCCGACGTTCCCGAGACCCACTTCAAGTCGCGCACGCTCGACACCACCTTCCACGCCGGATTCGGCGCGGCGGGCATGGAGCAGGTGCTCGACGAGCTCTGCGCCCGCGCCGAGGGCGCGGTGCGCGAGGGCATCAACATCATCATCCTGTCGGACCGCATGACCGGCACCGACCGGATTCCGATCCCGTCGCTGCTCGCCTGCGCCGCCGTGCATCATCATCTGATCCGCACCGGCCTGCGCACCTCGGTCGGCCTCGTCGTGGAATCCGGTGAGCCGCGCGAAGTGCATCACTTCGCCTGCCTCGCCGGCTACGGCGCCGAAGCGATCAACCCCTATCTCGCGTTCGAAACCATCCTCGCGATGAAGGATCGGCTGCCCGGCGCGCTCGACGACTACGAGATCGTCAAGCGCTATATCAAGTCGATCGGCAAGGGTCTGCTCAAGGTGATGTCCAAGATGGGCATCTCGACCTACCAGTCCTATTGCGGCGCGCAGATCTTCGATGCGGTCGGCCTCAAGGCGGACTTCGTCGCCAAGTATTTCGCCGGCACCCACACAAGGATCGAGGGCGTCGGTCTCGGCGAGATCGCCGAAGAGACCGTGCGGCGCCACACCGATGCGTTCGGCGACGGCCAGATCTACAAGAGCGCGCTCGATGTCGGCGGCGAATATGCCTACCGCACCCGCGGCGAAGACCATGCCTGGACCGCGGAATCGGTCTCGACGCTGCAGCATGCCGTGCGCGGCAACTCGCTGGAGCGCTACCGGGCATTCGCCAAGATCCTCAACGAACAGTCGGAGCGTCTGTTGACGCTGCGCGGCTTGTTCCGGATCAAGAGCGCCGAGGACGACAAGCGCAAGCCGGTCAAGCTCGAGGACGTCGAGCCGGCCAAGGACATCGTCAAGCGGTTCTCGACCGGCGCGATGTCGTTCGGCTCGATCTCGCGCGAGGCGCACACCACGCTCGCGATCGCGATGAACCGGATCGGCGGCAAGTCGAACACCGGCGAAGGCGGCGAGGAATCCGACCGCTTCAAGCCGCTGCCCAACGGCGATTCGATGCGCTCGGCGATCAAGCAGGTCGCCTCGGGCCGGTTCGGCGTGACGACGGAATATCTCGTCAATTCCGACATGATGCAGATCAAGATGGCGCAGGGTGCCAAGCCCGGCGAAGGCGGCCAGTTGCCCGGCCACAAGGTCGACGCGACGATCGCGCGCGTCCGGCATTCGACGCCGGGTGTCGGCCTGATCTCGCCGCCGCCGCATCACGATATCTACTCGATCGAAGACCTTGCCCAGCTGATCTACGACCTCAAGAACGTCAATCCGGACGGCCAGGTCTCGGTCAAGCTGGTGTCCGAAGTCGGTGTCGGCACGGTTGCCGCCGGCGTCGCCAAGGCACGCGCCGATCATGTGACCATCGCGGGCTTCGAGGGTGGCACCGGTGCTTCGCCCCTGACCTCGATCAAGCATGCCGGCTCGCCGTGGGAGATCGGCCTTGCCGAAACCCATCAGACGCTGGTGCGCCAGCGGCTGCGCAGCCGGATCGCGGTCCAGGTCGACGGCGGCTTCCGCACCGGCCGTGACGTCGTGATCGGCGCGCTGCTCGGGGCCGACGAGTTCGGCTTCGCCACCGCGCCGCTGATCGCAGCGGGCTGCATCATGATGCGCAAGTGCCACCTCAACACCTGCCCGGTCGGGGTTGCGACCCAGGATCCGGTGCTGCGCAAGCGCTTCACCGGCCAGCCCGAGCACGTCATCAACTACTTCTTCTTCGTCGCCGAGGAAGTACGCGAGATCATGGCGCAGCTCGGCTTCAAGACGTTCGACGAGATGGTCGGCCAGGTCCAGATGCTGGACCAGACCGCGCTGGTCTCGCACTGGAAGGCCAAGGGCCTCGATTTCTCCAAGCTGTTCGTGCGGCAGAAGGAGGATAAGGGCCAGACGATCTATCACTCGGAGGGCCAGAACCACCATCTGGAAGCCGTGCTCGACCGCCGGCTGATCGAGAAGGCGCAAGCCGCGCTCGATCGCGGCGCGCCGGTCAAGATCGAGGAAGAGATCAACAACACCGACCGTTCCGCCGGCGCGATGCTGTCGGGCGCGGTGGCCAAGATCTACGGTCATGCCGGCCTTCCGCTCGACACCATCCATGTCGGCCTGAAGGGCACGGCGGGACAGGCGTTCGGCGCCTGGCTCGCCAAGGGCGTCACCTTCGAGCTCGAGGGTGAAGGCAACGACTATGTCGGCAAGGGCCTCTCGGGCGGCTGCATCATCGTCAAGCCGCCGAAGAACTCCGGCATCGTGCCGGAAGAATCGATCATTGTCGGCAACACCGTGATGTACGGGGCGATCGCTGGCGAGTGCTACTTCCGCGGCATCGCCGGCGAGCGCTTCGCGGTGCGCAACTCCGGCGCGGTCGCGGTCGTCGAAGGCGCCGGCGACCATTGCTGCGAGTACATGACCGGTGGCATCGTGGTGGTGCTCGGCAAGACCGGGCGCAACTTCGCGGCCGGCATGTCCGGCGGCATCGCCTATGTGCTGGACGAGAGCGGCGACTTCAACAAGCTCTGCAATCTCGCGATGGTCGAGCTGGAGCCGGTGCTGTCGGAGGAGATGATCAACGAAGGCACCTATCATCACTCCGGCGATCTCGAGGCGCATGGCCGGGTCGACGTGTTCCAGAACCTGCTCGACTCCGACGTGGAGCGGCTGCATGTCCTGATCACGCGTCACGCCAAGCTGACCGGCTCGAAGAAGGCGGCCGAGATCCTCGCCGACTGGAAGAGCTGGCTGCCGAAATTCCGTAAGGTGATGCCGGTGGAGTACCGCCGCGCGCTGAAGGAAATGAAGGCCAACGCCGACGCCGAGCCGAAAATCGCGATCGGCGCGTAATATCACCGGGCGTCATTCCGGGGCGCGCCATCGGCGCGAGCCCGGAATCTCGCCAAAGCACTTCGAGACCTCCGGGTCTGCGCCTCGCGGCGCAGCCCGGAATGACGGACAACTGAGATGCAGGGGCATCGGGTTTCAATGGGTAAGATCACAGGTTTTCTCGAGATCGAGCGGCATGACCGCAAGTACGAGCCGGTCGCCGAGCGGCTCAAGAACTTCAACGAGTTCGTCATTCCGCTGAGCGAGAAGGACACGCGCGACCAGGCGGCGCGCTGCATGAACTGCGGCATCCCGTATTGCCACGGCACCGGCTCGACCGCGCCGGGCACGCCGGGCTGCCCGGTCAACAACCAGATCCCCGATTTCAACGACCTCGTCTATCAGGGCAACTGGGAAGAGGCCTCGCGCAACCTGCACTCGACCAACAATTTCCCCGAGTTCACCGGCCGGATCTGCCCGGCGCCATGCGAGGCGTCCTGCACGCTCAACATCGACGACAACCCGGTCACCATCAAGACCATCGAATGCGCGATCGTCGACCGCGCCTGGGACAATGGCTGGGTGAAGCCGGAGATCGCAGCGCAGAAGACCGGCAAGAAGGTCGCCGTGATCGGCTCAGGCCCCGCTGGCCTCGCCGCCGCGCAGCAGCTCGCGCGCGCCGGCCACGAGGTGCATGTCTACGAGAAGTTCGCCAAGGCCGGCGGCCTGCTGCGCTATGGCATTCCCGACTTCAAGATGGAGAAGAACATCATCGACCGCCGCGTGGCGCAGATGGAAGCCGAGGGCGTCACCTTCCACTACGGCAAGGCGGTGGGCGGCTCGACGCCCGGCGCGATCGACCCGCAGGAGCTCGCCAAGCAGTATGACGCGGTGGCGCTGACCGGCGGCGCGGAAGCCTCGCGCGACCTGCCGATCCCGGGCCGTGAACTCGCCGGCATCCACTTCGCGATGGACTTCCTTCCGCAGCAGAACCGCCGCGTCTCCGGCGAGCCGCTGAACGGCGCCGCCGACATCCTGGCCGGCGGCAAGCATGTCGTCGTGATCGGCGGCGGCGACACCGGATCGGACTGCATCGGCACCTCGTTCCGGCAAGGCGCGAAGTCCGTGACCCAGCTCGAGATCATGCCGGCGCCGCCCGAGCACGAGAACAAGGGCGTGACCTGGCCGAACTGGCCGCTGAAGATGCGGACCTCGTCGAGCCAGGCCGAAGGCGCGGTGCGCGAATACGCCGTGCTGACCACGAAGTTCGAGGGCAAGGACGGCAAGGTCACCAGGCTGCATTGCGTCAGGGTCGACGACAAGTTCAAGCCGCTGCCCGGCACCGAGTTCACGCTCGACGCCGAGTTGGTGCTGCTGGCGATGGGCTTCGTCCATCCGGTGCACGAGGGCCTGCTCAAGACGCTGGGCGTCGAGCTCGACCAGCGCGGCAACGTCCGCGCTTCCCTGCAGGACTATCAAACCTCGCGCGCGAAGATCTTCTCCGCCGGCGACATGCGCCGCGGCCAGTCGCTCGTGGTCTGGGCAATCCGCGAAGGCCGCCAGTGCGCGCGCTCGATCGACAGCTTCCTGATGGGCAAGACCGACCTGCCGGGGTAGTCGCTCGGCCGTCAAGCCGGACTGCATCTCCAAACTCGACTGTCATCGCCCGCGAAAGCGGGCGATCCAGTATTCCAGAGACGTCAGAGCTTGAACGGACAGGCCGCGGCGTACTGGATGCCCCGCCTGCGCAGGTGAAGTGCTCCGGCCGCGGGGGACGGCGGTAACGAGTTCCCTGATCGCTATGCTAGCCAGATTGAGGTGCCGACACTCGTCGTCAGCGCCCAATGCGAGCGTCAGGCTAGAATCACCTTTCCCGGATTGATGTCCTTCGGGTGGAAGAGTTGAGGTGTATCTGCCTCGGTAATTGAAGCAGCCTCAACTGCAACCGCTCCCTGCGAAAACGCCGATCTGATCGACTGACCGCTGGCAATTGCAGCATAAAAGCGAGGAGCGAATGTAATCGCGGCGAGGTCAGAGATCGAGGTTCTCATGGAAACCACAATCAATCCCAATTTCAGCAATGCTCTACGCGCGCCCGAGCTATCGCATGAATTTAGTACAACGATCTGAGGTGGGTTGTCGGTTGCCGCAAGGGCTTTAGCAAGAAGCGAAAATGAAATGCTCTCGTCAGCTTTTGCTCCGACCCTCCCGTTGTCCATGGCTATTCCACCTGCGCTCCCGTGTCCCGAGAAATGTATGATCTGAGGCCGAAAATCATTGAGCCCGTTCAATAGCGTCTTGAGGCCCGCGGCGGGTGAATACTCGACGATCACATTATCGCGGTACTCGGATGCTCGAATCGCTTCCTTCACCTTACGCACCTCAGCGTCGACGCGAAGCGAGTGAGCTTTGTTGGGATCAGCAGTTAGATAGAGAACGCTTAGACGCTTCTTTTTTCTTAGAACTTGACGTCGTATGCTACGAACTGACGCGATAGCTGTGACAACGGGCCTTCGCTTGGTGGGAAGCCTCTCCCGCGATCCGCGATCATCGGCATATCGAACGATCTCCTTCCGCACAGCCCGCACGCTTTCATCCTTGCGATAGAGATAGCGGCTGCCATCCTTTACAAGGCCGTCGTTGTCTTGACGCACGATGAGGTGGTGTTTCGCCAGGTGATCGATCTGATTCTGTGCCTGCTGAGCGGCCGCAGGCGGAATACCTGCCATTTCCATAATCTGTTTCTTAGATCGTGGAAGACTACCGCGACCGTAGACAGCGTCGAATAACTTCCGTCGTAATTTGTCGGTGCCTAGGTGCTTTGCCAAGCGTTCGACCGTCTCCTCATGGTCACCCGACAGATTTACGATAGATGTTCTTGCAACCATTTATCAGCCCTTCTTAAGCGGAATCTTAGGTACCATTCGGCTGATCGTCGGCTGACTTACGCCCAGCACCTGCGCAAGTTGAGATTGCGAATACCCCTTGTCCATAAGCTCCAAGATGCGAAGCTTGCGCAGCATTTCTAGTTCTTTGAGAATCTGGCTAGCTTGCTCCTCCGTCATTTAGCTCTCCGTGTTGCCTCGCACCGCTGGAAGCCCTTTCGGCATCATGCGACTGACCGTTGCTTCGCTCACACCAAGGGCCGCCGCAATGTGCTTTTGCTTGTACCCCGCTGCCAGCACTTGAACATGAGCAGCTTACGCACCCACTGCGTCTCTTGAACCAGAACTTTTAAGTCAACCTCGTCCACCACTACCTCCCATCTTCATAACACTATTTCTTCTTGGCCCTGCGAGCGGTCGACAGCGTCACGTTCACATGATTTGCAGTTGTTCCAACAATCTCGGCAATCAACGTAGGCCTCAAGCCAGCCGCCGACAAAAACACAATCTTCTCTTTTGATGATTCCATGCTGACTGTAAGCGCGGCAGCCTGAAGCCTGATCAGCACATCAAGCTTCTCGCCAATTTCGTCGGTCATCATCGCTCTTTCTCTTGTTTCAGGGTTTCTGCCGAAAGTGGATAGATATGCAACGGCAGTTGCTCTTCTCCGATGCGCACAACGATGCCTGCTTCGACCCATTTTGCCATCGCGCCGCTCAAGGTCCCGTTATCAAGCTTCGCTTTCCTTGCGATCTCGACCTGTGGTGTTTTGCCGTCACGCAAATTGTAGGCGGTAACCTGCTTGTTGCTTCCCCCATACGGCGTGATGATCCGATAAACATCCTTGGGCGAGAAAGTGCTTCGCGCAACGGTAGCAAATATTGCGCGAAGCAAAGACTCATTCATGTCCATCTAAATTTCATCGAATAAGCTATACCTAAATAGGCCACCATATCACGGGTTCAAGGCTTCAGATTATTCAGACGACGTGTAAACTAAGTGCCAATCTGTGGATAATCAGACCATCCAATTGAAAATTATTGCGTATTTTACAGCGAGATGTCGTGGACTTAGTCTCTCACTTGCATAAGTGACAAAACTAGTTCTGCACCCGCACGCCCAGCATCACGACCGTCGATGCCGAGCTCTGTCCGGCCAGGTTCGAATCCAGCCAGTCGCGGCGGACCGTGCCCTTGATCCAGAGGCTGCGGGTCATCTTGTAGATCAGGTCGGCGGACACCGAGTAGACGGTGTCGTTGCGATTGTCGCCCTGGTACTCGAGCGTGCCGTAGGTGAACTTGCCGATCGCGGTCAGCCAGCGGCGGAAGTCGTGGTCGACCTCGACGGTGTAGGTGCGCGACAGCACGCCGGAGGTGCCGGGCAGCGTGGTCTCGCCGAGCTGGGTGTCGGAATAGAATTTGGCCGTGGTCAGCGGCGTCGCGGTCCAGGTCAGCGAGGCCGTGGTCAGCAACCCTTCGAGCCGGTTGAGCCGGGTGTCGGCGTAATCACGCATCGCGTAACCGATCGAGATCTCGCCGAACAGCATGCGCGTGAACTCGAACGAGGTGCCGACCTTGGCGTAACCGCCCGATGAATCGCGTGCATAGCCGGCGCGGTCGAGATAGAGATCGTGGACACGACTGTCGCCCTGCACCTCGATGAAGGGCTTTACCGCCGGGTTGAGCTCATAGCTGACGCGGCCGATGCCGCCATATTGCGTGAAGTTGCGGTCGTCGTTCGACGACGAGGTGCCGTCGGTCAGCTTCGACCACTGGTAATCGGTGCGGTCGACGGTGGCGCCAAGCGAGACCTGCATGCGGTTGAAATTCTGGTCGATGCCGAAGGTGCCGCCGACCGTAGAGTAGATCGGATATTTGGCGAGGCCGGCCTGCACGTTCGGGCTGCCGGGATTGTCGGTCGAGACCAGCATGCGGGCCTGCGCCAAGAGATGCGTGTCCCTCGACACATCGAGACGGCCGTCGATATGGCCGGTGAAATTCGGACGGTCGACGTCGAGCGGCGCCGACAGCGGCGTGCCGTCGATCGGCGTGAGCTCGGAGCCGTAGCCGGTGAACGAGCCGCGCAGATCGGCGACGACCGCGTGGCGCTCCCAGTCCGACACTGCGAGGAATTCCGGCGCGACCATGTAGAATGCCCGGCCCTGCGGCGAGTAGAGCCGGCCGGGGTTGGTATCGTAGCCGGCCATCACCTCGACCGCGGTCTTGACCATGAACGAGCCGGCGTAGTCGCCGACCGCGCCGAACGGATCGTCGTCGATCTTGAGCCGCCTGCGCGGCGGCTGGCCGACGATGGTGCCGGCCATCGCCGGCGGCAGCGGCGGCTTGCTGGCGGTCTCCGACGGCGGGATCGACAGCCGCAACTGCCCGGCCGCGGTCAGCGGTGGCGGCGTGGGCACCGGCGAGCCGGGTCCCGGCGGCGGCTTCGGCTTGGCTTGGCCCGGATAATATTTCGACTTCAGCCGCTTCCGGTTGAGCGAGTCGTAGCCTGACGTCGCCGCGCCGTTCGCCGCGGGGAGTCCGTAGGTCGGGACCTGTCCGACACGGTCCGAGGTTGCTGTCGACGAGGAGGCACGCCGGCCGGGATCGGCGTCGGGCAGCCTCAAGCCGTTGAGCGGATCCATGGCATCGGCGGTGGTCCGGCGCAGCGGCGAATCCTGGGTGATGACCTGGCTCTGCCGGTTCGGGCTGAACAGATCCGGCGTCACGGTCTGGGCGTTGGCGAGCCCGGTCGTCGCGGTCAGCGCAGGAGCCAGCAAAAGGCATGGCAAAACCACGCGAATGCAGCATCCGCGCCGATTTGGGCCGCTTGCTGGCCGCCGCCACACGATGGAAATACCCCAACGAATCCATGCACTTGACGTACGCATCCCGCCGGGCGGCGAAAAACGTCGTTAATGGAGTTAAAACAATTATGGTTAATGAGCCGTTGAGGATCCGCCGCCGCGCGTCGCATCGCGGAATCGAACGTGCTAAGGGAGACGCCCGGGTGCAAAACCCTCCCCCTGGAATCCGAAATGGCCAAACCGAAACCGCTGATGACCAAATCATCCGGCCCCGATGACGGCGCCGTTCAGTCGGCGCTCCGCACCCTCGATGCCGAAGCAAGCGGCGTCGCAGCGCTCTCTGCGGCACTCAAGTCCGACCTCGGCGCGGCGTTCACGGCGGCGGCCGAGCTGATCCGCAAGGCCAAGGGGCGGCTGATCGTCACCGGGCTCGGCAAGTCGGGCCATATCGGCCGCAAGATCGCCGCGACCTTCGCCTCGACCGGCACGCCGGCGTTCTTCGTGCATACCGCCGAAGCCAGCCACGGCGACCTCGGCATGATCACCGCCGACGACGCGATCCTGGCGCTGTCATGGTCCGGCGAGCAGCCGGAGATGCGCAACCTGATCGCCTATGCCGCGCGCTTCGGCATCCCGCTGATTGCGATGACCGCCGACAAGGACTCGACGCTGAGCAAGGCGGCCGACGTGCAGCTCACCATGCCCAAGGCCCGCGAGGCCTGCCCGCATAATCTGGCGCCGACCACGTCCTCGCTGATGATGCTGGCGCTCGGCGATGCGCTGGCGATCGCGCTGCTCGAAGGCCGCGGCTTCACCTCGACCGATTTCAGCGTGCTGCATCCGGGAGGCAAGCTCGGCGCGCTCCTGAAATATGCCCGCGACCTGATGCACAGCGGCGACGCGCTGCCGCTGAAGCCACTCGGGACCAAGATGTCGGACGCGCTGGTCGAGATGACCTCGAAGGGTTTTGGCTGCGTCGGCATCGTCGACCGCCACGGCCATCTGGTCGGCATCGTCACCGACGGCGATCTGCGCCGGCAGCTGACGCGCCCCGAGCTTTTGACGCTGTCGGTCGACGAGGTCATGACCAGGACCCCGAAGACGATCAGCCGCGACACGCTGGCCGGCGAAGCGCTGGAGCTGCTCAACGCCTCGAAGATCACGACGCTGATCGTGACCGATGCGAAGAAGCCGGTCGGCATCATCCATCTGCACGATCTGCTGCGCGCGGGCGTGGCTTAGGGCCACGCTTCTTCCCGTCATTGCGAGCGAAGCGAAGCAATCCATCTCTCCGCTCGCGGAGGCATGGATTGCTTCGCTTCGCTCCTCGCAATGACGGCGGTTAGCTCGGAAACCGCGCCGCGGTCACTTCCAGCGGCAGCGCCAGCGCGTTGGCGAGGTAGGAGACCGTGCGGTAGAAGCCGCACAGCAGGATGATCTCCAGCACCTGATCGTCATCATAATGCGCCGACAGCGCCGCGAATTCGGTGTCGCTCAGCGTCGCGCGCGCATGCAGCGCGTCGACCGCGGCGATCATCGCCTGTTCGGCCGGCGACCAGCAGCCGGCATCGGCCGCACCACGCACGGTGGCGTGGATCTGCTGCTCCGACAGCCCGGCAGCAGCGCCGAACGCCGTGACGTGCACGCCCCATTCATATTCGCATGCATTGAGCGCGCAGGTGCGGTCGATCACGATCTCGCGGTCCCGCAACGGCAGCGGCCCGCGGTCCAGCAGGCTGCCGCCGCGAAACTTCTCCCAGGCGCGCGGGTGCCCCGCCATCATGCGGAACAGCACCAGCGGCGGCTTGCCGCGCATGATGCGGTCGAAATGCTGTTGAACATCCGCCGCATAGGGCGGATCGAGCGGCGCGATGCGTGACATGGGCTGATCCCGTTGCTACATTTACTGTAGCGATACGCTACAATATTTGTAGCGACCGACGCAAGCGAGATTCAAGAGGGGTTCGCGACATGGCGAAGCAGGTTCCAGCCACGAAATCCGGCGTCCGCGGCTCACGGACCGGCCGCCCGATCATGGCGCTGCTCGATCTCTTGGGGCGGCGCTGGACGTTGCGCATCGTCTGGGAGCTGCGCGAGGGCGCACTGACCTCGCGCGCGCTGCGCACCGCCTGCGACGAGGCGTCACCGACGATCCTGCAGACGCGGTTGACCGAGCTGCGCGAGGCCGGCTTCGTCGAGCTGACGGAGGATGGCTACAGCCTCACCGCGCTCGGCCGGGAGCTGTTCCAAACTTTCACCCCGCTCAGTCGCTTCGCCGAGCGCTGGAGCAAGATCTGATCGTCTCCCTCTCCCCGTTCTTACGGGGTCGAGACGAGCGAAGCTCGCTCTTAGAGGGTTGGGGTGAGGGGGTCCCTCCGCGAGCGAGCCGATAATTGAGACCTGTACCCCCTCACCCGGATTGCTGCGCAATCCGACCTCTCCCCGCAAGCGGCAGGGCTGTCCGGGGAATGATTCACTGTGTCGCGGTGCATGCTCGGCGAAACCGAGGCAAATCGGTCTTTTCTGGTTGTCGAGACACAGAAGGCCGAGCATGCGATTTCGCGATAGCATTTTTAGTAGGCTGCTTGAACCGATCAATCGGCGGCAGTTTCAGGCGGCTGTGGATCGTCTGGACGGGGATGCCTATGACAAGTCGTTCAAGAGCTGGGATCACCTGGTAGCGCTGATCTATGCGCAGTTGAGCGGGAACAACAGCCTGCGCGCCGTGGTGACCGGCTTCAACGCCAATCCTCAGCATCACTATCACCTGGGCACCGGCAGGTTGTCCCGCTCGACACTGTCGGATGCCAACAGCCGCCGCCCGTCCAGCATTTTTGCGCAAACCTTTGCACGATTGTCGGCGATGGCAAGCCGGCAGTTGCGGGGCGAAGGCACGGAGATGGTGCGCCTGATCGATGCCAGTCCGATCCCGCTTGGCAAAGTTTGCACCTGGGCGGCGTGGAACGGCCGCATCCGCGGCATGAAGCTGCACGTGGTCTACGATCCCAAGGGCGATATCCCGAAGTGCGTCGAGGTGACGGCTGCCAACGTCAACGATATCGAGATCGGTCGCCAGACTCCGATCCAGGCCGGCACAACCTATGTGTTCGACAAGGGATATTGCCGTTTCGACTGGTGGCATAAGATCAATGACAGCAAGGCTTTCTTCGTGACCCGGCCGAAGACGAGCATCCGGCTACGCGCGGTCAGGCATCGCACCATCCGCAACAGCAAGGGGGACGGCTTCAAGATCATCGTCGACGACGAGGTGAAGCTCACCAGTAAGGGCGACTCGCGTTTGCCGATACCGCTGCGGCGCATCAAGGTCAGGCGGGAGAACGGCGGCGTGATCACGCTTCTCACCAACGACACGACCCGAACGGCTGTCGAGATCGCCGCCCTCTACAAGAGCCGGTGGCAGATCGAACTGCTGTTCCGCTGGATCAAGCAACACCTCGACATTCGCAAGTTCCTCGGCACCAATGACAATGCAATCCGCCTGCAAGTCCTTGCTGCGATGATTGCCTACCTACTGTTGCGCATTGCCGCGCGGTCCCACTGCATCAAAATGCTGCCGCTCAGGCTCGCCGAACTCGTCAGCCAGTTCCTGTTCACCCGGCGAGCCTTCGCCAGCATCGAAAAGCCTCCGCCAATCAACCCTGGCCGTCGCAAATCCACAACGTCCCTCGACCAGATGGAACTCTGCTATGGTTGAACTTCCCCGGACAGCCCTGCGCAAGCGGGGAGAGGTGACAAACAAGAGCGTCAACCGACGAAGCTAGACCGCGGCCACCGTCAGGCTCGCGCCGTCGGCGCGGACCACCTTGACCCGGCTGCCGGCGGGCGCATCGGGGCCGGCGACGCGCCAGACCGTGTCGTCGATCCGCACCGTGCCTGCCCCGTCGACGATCGGCTTCTCCAGCGTGAATTCGCGGCCGACCAGGGCTTCGTTGCGGCGGTTGAGGAATGGATTGGTCTTGCTCGCCTCGGTCGCGCCCCGGGCAAAATGCCGCCACACCGGCACCGCCAGCGCGGCGAACACCGCGAACATCAGGAGCTGCATCTGCCAGGACGGTGTGAAGGCGAACGACAGCAGGCCGACCAGCAGCGCCGCGAGCCCGAGCCAGAACAGGAAGACACCTGGCGCCGCGAGCTCCAGCGCCATCAGGATGAAGCCGAAGATCAGCCAGTTCCAGGTACCCAATGTCGAAAACATCTCGGCCATGACGTGACCTTTCAACAGTCTAAAGCCCCTCTCCCCTTGTGGGAGAGGGGTTGGAGTGAGGGGTAACAGTCTCTCCGCGGAGAGAGACCCCTCACCGGGATTGCATCTAGCGATGCAATCCGACCTCTCCCGCAAGGGGAGAGGTGAACGGAGCGCGCCGAAGCAATCATTGTCACGCCCTTACCGCTGCGGCGGCACCGGCGGTGGCGGCGTCGGACCGGCCGGGGGCACCGAGCCGCGCCGCGCGGCGGCCGCGGCGGATGCGGCACTCTCGCCGAAGGTGGCCTTGGCGATCTCGCCGATGCCGGCGAGCGAGCCGAGGATGCTGGTCGCCTCGATCGGCAGCATCAGCACTTTCTGGTTCGGCGAATCGGCCAATTGCCCGAACGCCTTGATGTACTTGTCGGCGATGAAATAGTTCAGCGCGGCGACGTCGCCCTTGGCGATCGCATCGCTGACCATCTGGGTGGCTCTCGCCTCGGCCTCGGCGGAGCGCTCGCGCGCCTCGGCGTCGCGGAACGCAGCCTCCTTGCGGCCTTCGGCCTGCAGGATCTGGCCCTGCTTGGCGCCCTCGGCGCGCAGGATCTCGGACTGCCGCTGGCCCTCGGCCTGCAGGATGTCGGCGCGCTTGACGCGCTCGGCCTTCATCTGCCGGCCCATCGCCTCGACGAGGTCGGCCGGCGGCACGATGTCCTTGATCTCGATTCGGTTGACCTTGAGGCCCCACGGCGAGACCGCGGCGTCGACCACGCGCAGCAACCGCTCATTGATCTCGTCGCGATGCGACAGCACCTGGTCGAGATCCATCGAGCCCATCACCGAGCGGATGTTGGTCATGGTCAGCACGATGATCGCCTGGTTGAGATTGGCGACCTCGTAGCTCGCCTTCGCGGCATCGAACACCTGGAAGAACGCGACGCCGTCCACCGTCACAGTGGCGTTGTCCTTGGTGATCACCTCCTGTTCGGGGATGTTGATCACCTGCTCCATCATGTTCATCTTGCGCCCGATGCGATCGAAATACGGCACGATCAGATTGAGGCCCGGCGACAGCGTACGGGTGTATTTGCCGAACCGCTCGATGGTCCAGTCATAGCCCTGCGGGACGGTCTTGATCCCGGCGAACAGCGTGACGATGACGAGAAGAACAAGCGCGATCGCGAAAATGTCGAAGCCAGTCATAAAGTCCTCCAAGGCACCGCGAGACCCGCGACACCGTCGCCAGGCACGGTCGTGCATTGGTCGGCAGGACCGCTGCGCCGGTTCAGCCGGCTGTTGTTCTCTCTAGCACATAGGAAGCGGTTGTCGGACTGCCAGATGCACGCAAGCGAACACGAGATGCAGCAAGGCTGAACGAACCGCGGTGTCCGCTGTCACCGATCGTTAACAATCAGATCCAGCCCGCCTGGATCAAGCCTTGCTAGATCCAGCCTTGAAGCTCGCGCAGCACGAGCTGGCGGATCACGTCCATGCCGCTGTCGCTGTCGTTGAGGCAGGGGATGGCTGCGAATTGCTCGCCGCCATTGTGCCGGAAGATCTCGGCATTCTCCTGCGCGATCTCCTCCAGCGTCTCCAGGCAGTCGGCGGAGAAGCCGGGCGTGACCACGGCAATTCGCCGCACGCCGTCCTTGGCCAGCTTCTCAACCGTCTTGTCGGTATAGGGCTGCAGCCACTCGGCATTGCCGAAGCGCGACTGGAAGGTGAGGATCAGCCTGCCGGCATCGAGCCCGAGCCGCTTGCGCAGCGCGTTGGTCGTGGCAATGCACTGCGCCTGATAGGGATCGCCCTTGTCGACATATTCCTTCGGCATGCCGTGGAACGACGCGAGGATGATCTCGGGCTGGAACGGCAGCGTCGCGAGATGGTCGTTGATCGAGACCGCGAGCGCCTCGATGTAGTCAGGGTCGTCGTAGTAAGGCGGCGTCACCCGCAGGATCGGCTGCGCGCGCATGCCGGCCAGCACGCGAAACGCCTCGTCGCAGACGGTCGCCGACGTCGCCGCGGAATATTGCGGATAGAGCGGCACCAGCAGCAGCCGGCTGCAGCCTTGCGCCGCCAGAGCCTCGATGCGCTGCTTGATCGACGGGTTGCCATAGCGCATCGCCCAGTCGACAACGACGTGATCGTGATCGGCGATCGCCTCCGCCAGCTTGCCGGCCTGCGAGCGCGTGATGGTCTTCAGCGGCGATTCGTTCTTCTCGGTGTTCCAGATCTTCAGATAATCGCGCGCCTTGCGGGCCGGACGGACGCGCAGGATGATGCCGTTGAGGATCAGCTTCCAGAGCAGGCCCTGATCCTCGATCACCCGCGGATCGGACAGGAATTCCCTCAGATAGACCCGCACGCCCGCGGCATCCGCCGTATCCGGCGTGCCCAGATTGACCAGCAGCACGCCGACGCGTTCCGGCTTCGGCGCCGCGGCTGGCTTCGCACTCTCGAAGGGGATCACCGTGCTCATGATGGCGTTGCGCCTAAAGTCCTTCGCTTGGGGGCTTTGGGCTTCGCGCGTTGCTCCAACCTTGTCAAGCCGAGTGCGGGTTGGCTACGTTCCGGTCCGTGAATGGGGAGGAACCATGACGATCGCCGAATGGTGCGTCTTCGGGACGCTGCTGCTCTCGCTGCTGACGATCGTAACGGTGAAATGGGCCGGCATAAGCGGTTTTGACAATTCGAAACCGCGCGATCCCGATTTCTACGACGATCCGATCCGCTCGCGCGCGCTCGGCGCCCACCAGAACGGCATCGAGGCCTTCCCGTTCTTCGCCTTCGCCGTGCTGCTCGCCGAATTCCGCGTCGGGCCGCTGCGGCTGATCGACGAGCTCGCGGTGCTGTTCCTGATCGTGCGGATCGCCTACGTCTTCACCTATATCGGCAACCGCCCGACGCTGCGCTCGATCCTCTGGAGCATCGGCTTTGCGATCAACATCGCGATCTTCTTCCTGCCGGCGATAAGGGGATATCTGACGAGCTAGGCACGTCGCAGCCCAGTTATCCCGTCATCCTGAGGAGCCCGCGCTTGCGGGCGTCTCGAAGGATGCACGGCCCCGCTGGTGGCCGTCGATCCTTCGAGGCTCGCTGCGCTCGCGCCTCAGGATGACGGTCCATTGGGATTCGCCAGACGAAGAGCGTCAAAGGCACGTCGCCCGTTCGGCCGCGACATAGCCGAACAGCAGCCCGAGCCCGAACAGCAGCACCAGACCCGCGGCAGCAAACTCCAGGCCGCGCATGATCACCATGCCGCCCCCGTCGCGCGCCGCGCTCAATCGCTCGGCCACGCCGCGCGCCGACACCGCGACGAGCGCGATCGCCGCCACCGTGATGGCGGTGCCGAGCCCCATCACGAAGGTCGCGGCAATGCCGCCCCAGAACAGGCCCTGCGCCAGCGCGAACACCAGCACCAGGATCGCGCCCGAACACGGCCGGATCCCGACCGTGAGGATCGCACCAAAGCCGCGCCGCCAGCCGCCGGGACCGGCGAGCTCGGCCGGCGTCGGGCCGTGCGAATGGCCGCAATGCTCGTCATGGACGTGCTGCGCGTCATGCCCGTGATCGTGGCCGTGATCATGATGATGGCCATGATCGTCATGCGCATGACGATGATGGTGCTGATGGCCGTGAACGTGGTGATCGTGATCATGGTGGTCGTGATCGTGCTGATGCGCACCGGCCAGCGCCAGCGCCGGCCGCGGCAGCTGGAGCGCGCGGAGGAAGCCGCCACCCTTGACCCAGACCAGCCGGGCGCCGAACGCCGCGATCAGCGCGTAGCTTGCGATCTCGATCGCCTTCTCCGCCCCGCACATGGTCTTCGCGGTCGCGTTGAGCAGCCAGGCGCAGACGCCGACGATCAGAACCGCGACCAGCGACTGCATCAGCGCCGAGGCGAACGACAGCACGATGCCGCGCCGCGCGGTCTCGCGATTGGCGACCATGTAGGACGAGATCACCGCCTTTCCGTGGCCCGGGCCGGCGGCATGGAAGATCCCGTAGGCAAACGAGATCGCGAGCAGGGTCCAGACCGCCGAGCCGTCGGATTTCGCGGCGCGGATGGTCGCCGAGATCTCGCGGTAGAATTCCGACTGTTTTGCCAAGAGCCAGCCGACGATCCCGCCCTGCGGCTCCGCCGCACGCGGCACGCCGAACGGATTCTGCGCCAGCAGCGCGTGAACCGCGCCATCCAGCACCGCGAATGCCGCCAGCACGGCAGTGGACACGGCAAGGCCGCGCATCACGCGGGAGGCGATCGGCGTCATGGGCACTCCACCGTGATCTTGTTGGCGAACATCATCGCGAAATTGCCGGCACTTCCGTCGAGGAAGTTCTGCTCGCCGAGCTTCTGCGCGGCGGCGGTGCCATCGTTCGGCCGCTCGAACTGCATCTTGCAGTCTACAGCGGCCCCGACCAGCTTGACCGGCTCCTTCTCCGCGAACTGGAAGTCGATGAAGTAGGTCGGGTCGAACACTTCGAGCGAGAGCTGCCTGGCCTTGAACGGCGTCTTCACCGGCAGCGTGAAATGCAGCGTCAGCGCCGAATCCTTGTATTCGAGAAAGTAGTCGACCGGCTCGGTGAACTTCTGCTTCTTGCCGTCGCCCTTGGCGAAGGTGAAGTAGGCGTATTCCTTCAGCGACTCGACGTTGGTCTGCGCCAGCGGCGCCAGCTCCTCGCGGCTGTACGCGCCCTTCACCTTGGTCTCGATGCCCTGCAGCGCATAGGTCGAGAACATGTCGTCGAAGGTCCAGGCGTGGCGGACGGCGGTGATGGTGCCGTCAGGCGCGTAGATCAGCTCGCTTTTGGCCACGATCCAGACATGCGGATGGGCCTCGGCGGCCGCCGTGCCGAGCACGACGGACACCGCGAGCACGAGCCCGGCGATCAGGCGGTTCAGAGACGGCACCTTCAGGCCGCCTCAGGCGTCTCGAGCAGGCCGCGACGGCGCAAGAGCGCGTCCGGCTCCGGCTCGCGGCCGCGGAAGGCGACATAGGCCTCCTCCGGATCGCGCGAGCCGCCCGACGAGTAGATGTCGTCATGCAGACGCTTGGCGGTCGCCGGATCGAAGATATCGCCGGCCTCCTCGAAGGCGCCGAAGGCGTCGGCGTCCATCACCTCCGACCACATGTAGCTGTAATAGCCGGACGCATAGTGGTCGCCCGAGAAGATGTGGCCGAACTGGGTCGGTCGGTGCCGCAGCGAGATTTCGGCGGGCATGCCGATCTTCTCCAGCTCCTTCTGCTCGAAGGCGCGGACGTCGCGGCTCGCCGCCGCCGGCTGGGTGTGGAATTCAAGATCGACCAGCGCCGAGGAGACGAACTCCACGGTGGCAAAGCCCTGGTTGAACTTGCGCGCGGCGAGGAAGCGCTTGAGCAGGTCGTCCGGCAGCGCCTCCCCGGTCTGGTAGTGGCGGGCGAAGCGCTGCAGCACCTCGGGCCGCTCCTGCCAGTGCTCGTAGAGCTGCGAGGGCAGCTCGACGAAGTCGGTGAAAACAGATGTCCCCGACAGCGAGGGATAGGTCACGTCGGAGAGCATGCCGTGCAGGCCATGGCCGAACTCGTGGAACAGGGTCCGCGCGTCGTCCGGCGACAGCAGCGACGGCGCGCCGTCGGCGCCCTTGGCAAAGTTGCAGACATTGATGACCAGCGGCGCGACGTCGCCGTCGAGCTTCTGCTGGTCGCGCAGCGAGGTCATCCAGGCGCCCGAGCGCTTGGAGGGCCGCGCGAAGTAGTCGCCATAGAACAGCGCCTTGTGCCGGCCGTCGCGGCCCTTGACCTCCCACACCCGCACGTCCGGGTGCCAGACCGGCACGTCCTTGCGCTCGGCGAAGGTGACGCCGAACAGGCGGGTGGCACAGTCGAAGGCGGCCTCGATCATGTGGTCGAGCACCAAATAGGGCTTGATCGCGGAATCGTCGAAATTGGCGCGGCGCTGGCGCAGCTTCTCGGCGTAATAGCGCCAGTCCCAGGCCGCCAGGGTGAAATTGCCGCCTTCTTCGGCGATCAGCGCCTGCAGCGCATCGCGGTCGGCGAGTGCCCGCGCCCGCGCCGGCTTCCAGACCCGCTCTAGCAGGCCGCGCACCGCCTCCGGCGTCTTGGCCATGGAATCCTCGAGGCGGTAGGCGGCGTAGGTCGGGAAGCCCAGGATCTTCGCGGTCTCCTCGCGGAGCGAGAGGATCTCCACGATGGTCGCGTTGTTGTCGTTGGCGTTGCCATTGTCGCCGCGGGCCGTGAAGGCCTTGTAGACCTTCTCGCGCAGGTCGCGCCGCGACGAACTCTGCAGGAACGGCTCGACCGAGGAGCGTGACAGCGTCACGATCGCCTTGCCGGGCTTGCCGCGCTCTTCCGCCGCAGCCTTGGCGGCCGCCACATATGTGTCGGAGAGGCCGGCGCGGTCGCCCTCGCCGAGCTCCATGAACCACTCCTGCTCGTCGCCGAGCAGATGGTGGCTGAACGCGGTGCCGAGCTGGGCGAGGCGCTCGTTGATCGCGGCCATGCGGGCCTTGGCGGCGTCGTCGAGCCCGGCGCCGGAGCGGCGGAAGCGGGTGTAGGTGCGCTCCAGCAGCCGCATCTGTTCGCCGGTCAGGCCGAGCGAGGCGCGCTTCTCGTGCAGCATGGCGATGCGGCCAAACAGCACAGCGTTCATCATGATCGGATTCCAGTGCCGCGCCATTCGGGGCGACACCTCCTTGTCGATCTCCAGGATCGCAGGGCTCGAATGGGCCGAGACCAGGTCGTAGAACACCGCCGAGACCTTCGACAGCAGCTTGCCGGAGCGCTCCAGCGCCGTGATGGTGTTGTCGAAGTCCGGCAGCGCCGGATCATGGGTAATCGCAGCCACTTCGGCCGAATGGTCGGCGAAGGCCTGCTCGAAGGCAGGGAGGAAATGCTCCGGCTTGATCTCGGCGAAGGGCGGCGTCTCGAGCGGCGTCTGCCATGCCTTCAGGAGGGGGTTGGCGTGAGCGTCTGCGCTGGTTTCTGACATCGAATATCCCGTTTTCCGCCTTGAAAATGCGGCCCAATCTATATCACGCGTTACGGCATTTTGGGCCTTTTGCGCTTGATACATGGGCACTTTTCGGAGAGATTGCGCCCCCTGAACAGGACCTATTCCATGACCATGCAGCCCTCCACCGCAGGCACCAGCCGGATCCTCTGGCCGAGCGTCATCACCGTGATTTCGGCGGCGATCCTGATCGGCGCCGAAGTGTTCGGCGCGGCCTTCGCCGGCGGCTGGGCGCTCGCGATCGCGCTCGGGCTCGGTGATCTCGGCGCGCACATCCTGCAGGCCGTGCTGTTCGGCATCGGCGTCCTGATCATGATCGCCTTCATCCGCGCAGCTCAACGCATCGAGCCTTTCACGCGTCGCGCGTGAGCTGAAGCGATTCAAGAAAGCGCTGCGGCACAGGGCTTAAACGCACACGCTTCGTTAGTCATTCTTAACAGCCGTTCATCTTCAACGCCTGCTGCGCGCGCCATCGCAAGCACGCGTTAGGGAAATTTGCCGCTATCGCAAAAAAATTCTTGCGAAGCGAATTCAAAAGACTTATTTCCTGCCTTGCCCAATTTCGCACGTGCCTGTGGTCGTGTGTCAGTCGGTAGGTATCCGGACAAGAGGCCGGACAGCCGCCAAGGGGTGGAAGAACCGAGGGTCGCTTACGTCCGTCAGGACACGAGGCGGCCAGCATCTCTCTCCAGAGATGCCTTGTTGAAGGTCTCGCCACTCTTTGCAACCGTGACTGGCAGCCGGAGGCGAACCGGCGCACCCCGCTCTCCACGGGGGACGCGACTTAAAGCAACGACGGATCGGGCTTTTTTGGTCTCTACCGGCAGTCCAACGCCGGCGCGGGCTACTGAAAAGGCTTGTCCTTCATTGCCAGGTGAGCGGGCGGGAAACTCTCCCAACCAATCCACGGCAGCACAGTCTGGTTTGAGTCTTTTGGCTTCGTTGCGCCTCCATCGCGCGATGTGGCCGGAGCACTCTGACTAGACGTCATGTTGATGCGGATCCCGTCGCTGGGGCCGCTGGAGAGTGCCATGACTGAACGTATTCAGGAATTCCTGCGCAGCCGCCGCCAGGATGGTCTCGACACCGAGCCGTGCCTCGTCGTCGACCTCGAAGTCGTGCGCGACAATTACCAGACCTTCGCGAAGGTGCTGCCGGACAGCCGCGTGTTCTACGCGGTGAAGGCCAACCCGGCGCCCGAAGTGCTGGCGCTGCTCGCCTCGCTCGGCTCCTGCTTCGACACCGCGACCGTTGCGGAAATCGAGATGGCGCTGGCCGCCGGCGCAACGCCTGACCGCATCTCCTATGGCAACACGATCAAGAAGGAGCGCGACATCGCGCGTGCCTTCGCGCTCGGCATTCGCCTGTTCGCTGTCGACTGCGCCGCCGAGGTCGAGAAGATCTCCCGCGCCGCTCCCGGCGCGAAGGTGTTCTGCCGCATCCTCTATGATTGCGCCGGCGCCGAGTGGCCGCTGTCGCGCAAGTTCGGCTGCGATCCGGAGATGGCGGTCGACGTGCTCGACCTCGCCAAGCGGCTGGGGCTGGAGCCGTGCGGCATCTCGTTCCATGTCGGCTCGCAGCAGCGCAAGGTGAAGGCGTGGGACCGCGCGCTCGCGATGGCCTCGACCGTGTTCCGTGACTGCGCCGAGCGCGGGATCAACCTCACCATGGTCAACATGGGCGGTGGTTTCCCGACCAAATATCTCAAGGACGTTCCGCCGGTCCTGCAGTATGGCCGGTCGATCTTCCGTGCGCTGCGCAAGCATTTCGGCAACCAGATCCCGGAGACGATCATCGAGCCGGGCCGCGGCATGGTCGGCAATGCGGGCATCATCGAGACCGAAGTCGTTCTGATCTCGAAGAAGAGCGATGAGGACGAGGTTCGCTGGGTCTATCTCGACATCGGCAAGTTCGGCGGTCTCGCCGAGACGATGGACGAGTCGATCCGCTACGCCATCCGCACGCCGCATGACGGGGCGGACATGACGCCGTGCGTGCTCGCGGGCCCGACCTGCGACTCTGCCGACGTGCTGTACGAGAAGCTGCCGTATCCGCTCCCGGTGACGCTCGAGATCGGCGACAAGCTGCTGATCGAAGGCACCGGCGCCTATACGTCGACCTACTCGTCGGTGGCGTTCAACGGCATTCCGCCGCTGAAGACCTACCACATCTAAGCCGCCTCCTTTTCGAGGCCTGATAAACCGGGAGCCGGCCCCGCCGGCTCCTTCCCGATCATTTTTGATTTTTCTGAACGACGCTTGCGCGGCGTGCGACATGCCGTTGCAAGCGGGGACTGACGTGCCATGACTGCAAAACGGAACACCCCCGTTGCCCTCATCCGAAAAGCCGCCCCGTTCGCGATCCGGGCGGAGCGCACTTCGGACGTCGTCGCGCGCGAAGCGCTGCTGGATGCCTGCTTTGGCGAGAACCGCCATGCCCGCACTTGCCAGCGCCTGCGCGACGGACGCGCGCCCGCCCAAGGCCTGAGCCTTGCGGCCGTGCGCCAGGACGGCCGGCTGGTTGGAACCGTGCGGTTGTGGCACGTCAGCGCGGGGGTCCGCAGCGCGCTGATGCTGGGGCCGCTGGCGGTCGACGACGACTACCGCGGCCTCGGCGTCGGCGCCGCGCTGATGCAGCGCGCGCTGGCCGTAGCGAGGGCCCGCGGCCACGGCGCGGTGATCCTGCTTGGCGATGCGCCCTACTACGCCCGCTATGGCTTCACCGCCGCCAGGACCGGCGAATTGTCGCTGCCCGGCGCATTCGAGCACGACCGGCTGCTCGGCCTCGAGCTGGTCGAGGGCGCGCTCGACGGCGCCTGGGGGATGATCACGCCGACCGGCGCACCGCTGCCCAAGAGCAAGGCAACCCGCAACCGGAAGGCACCGCTCGCCGTGCCGCGCGCGGCGTAAGGCGGGCGCCATGGCAGAGAACCTTCCCGCAATCGATGGCGCGCGCCCGCGTTGGCGCGGCCTCGTCACCACGGTCATGCTGGTCCTGATCTCGGTTATGATCGTCCGGGACATCCTGATCCGGCGCTGGACCGGCACGCCGCCGTCGCCGCCGGACAGCACGCAGCAGTCCCGCTAGCGCCGGCTCTCAGGCTAGAATCCAAGGGGTTGCGCGGGCGGCAAAAATGCCCGTAAACCCCCGCGCAGAACCTTTTCCCGTCGAGGTCCAGCATGCCCCGCCGCCTGATTTCCACCGGCTCGCCGTTCGAGAGGACCGCGGGCTACAGCCGCGCCGTGATCGACGGCGACTTCGCTTTCGTCGCCGGAACCACCGGCTACGACTACACCACCATGACCATGCCTGATGATGTCACGAGCCAGTCACGGAACTGCTTCAAGACCATCGAGGCTGCCCTGAAAGAGGGAGGCTTTGCGATGGCCGACATCGTCCGCGCGACCTACTACCTCACTGACATCAGTGACGTGGATGCCCATTTCGCGGTCTGCGGCGAGGTTCTCGGCGACATCCGCCCGGCCGCAACGATGCTGATCGTCGCGGGGCTCTACAAGCCCGAGATGAAGGTCGAGATCGAAGTTACCGCAAAGCGACGCAACCCCTGATCCACTCTACCCGCCGCTCGGCGCTCTCCTGGAGAAAATGATGAGCCCCTCCTCGCAGATCTACGCGAAAATCACCGGTCCCATTGTCATGATCGGCTTCGGCTCGATCGGCAAAGGCACGTTGCCGATGATCGAGCGGCATCTCGATTACGACAAGTCGCGCATCACCGTGATCGATCCCAAGGACGAGGGCCGCAGGGCGCATTGCGAGAAGCAGAACGTCAAGTTCATCCAGCGGGCCGTGACCAAGGACAATTACCGCGACCTGCTGACCCCGCTGCTCACCGAAGGCGGCGGCCAGGGCTTTTGCGTCAATCTCTCGGTCGATACCGGCTCGACCGACATCATGGAGCTCTGCAACGAGCTTGGCGCTCTCTACATCGACACCGTCAACGAGCCCTGGCTCGGCTTCTACTTCGATTCGTCAAAGGGCCCGGAAGCGCGCTCCAACTACGCCCTGCGCGAAGTGACGCTGGCCGCCAAGAAGGCGCGCCCCGCGGGCTCGACCACGGCCGTTTCCTGCTGCGGCGCCAATCCCGGCATGGTCTCGTTTTTCGTCAAGCAGGCGCTGCTCAATGTCGCCGCCGATCTGAAGCTCAATGCCCCGAGGCCGAAGACCAGGGCCGAATGGGCGGACTTGATGCGGCAGGCTGGTATCAAGGGCATCCACATCGCCGAACGCGACACCCAGCGCTCCAAGTCGCCGAAGGAGCCTGATGTCTTCGTCAACACCTGGTCGGTGGAAGGTTTCCTGTCCGAAGGCGTGCAGCCGTCGGAACTCGGTTGGGGCACCCATGAAAAATGGATGCCCGCGAATGCGCGCACCCACGAAGCCGGCTGCGGCGCGGCGATCTATCTGATGCAGCCGGGCGCCAACACGCGGGTGCGCACCTGGTGCCCGACCCGCGGCGCGCAGTATGGCTTCCTCGTCACCCACAACGAGTCGATCTCGATCGCCGATTACTTCACGGTGCGTGACGCGTCGGGGAAGGCGATCTATCGGCCGACCTGCCACTATGCCTATCATCCGGCCGACGATGCCGTGCTGTCGCTGCATGAAATGTTCGGCCGCGCAGCGAAGATGCAGGAGAAGCACCACATCCTCGATGAGAACGAAATCGTCGACGGCATCGACGAGCTCGGCGTGCTGCTGTTCGGCCACGACAACAATGCCTATTGGTACGGCTCGCAGCTCTCCATCGAGGAGACCCGCAGACTCGCGCCCTATCAGAACGCGACCGGCCTGCAGGTGACCTCCGCGGTGCTCGGCGGCATGGTGTGGGCACTGGAGAATCCGAACGAAGGCATCGTCGAAGCCGACGAGATGGATTTCGATCGTCTGCTGGAAATCCAGTTGCCGTATCTCGGCCCGGTGAAGGGTTTCTACACCGACTGGACTCCGCTGACGGATCGTCCGGGACTGTTCCCGGAGGATATCGACACCAGCGATCCCTGGCAGTTCAAGAACATCCTGGTGCGCTGACCACACAGCGTACGTTGAGAACGAAAATGCCCGGCTCACGCCGGGCATTTTTCTGTCTGGCGCCGCTCACTTCGCCATGTAGTCGAACGCGACCGAGCCGAGGCCGAGCGTCAGATCCGCCTTGTAATGCAACGCCGAGACCACCTCGCGCACCGGCAGGCGCGCGACGTCGCACAGCGCGTGCGGAAACAGGCCGAGCGCGGCGGGGCCGGTCCAGGCCTCCTTCAGCACGATGTCGTCGAGATGGAAGCGCACCAGCTCGCAGATCCGCGGGCTGCCGTCGACATGCGGGATGATTTTCAGAATGAAGTTCGGCGCCTTCATCGCGTTCAAGACCGTGTCGTGATCGACCTTGTGGTACTTGTAGCCCATGGTGGCGGAGGCGCAGAGCACCGAGCCGTAATGCAGCGAGCCGACCAGCACGTCGCTCTCGACCGCGATCTTGGGCCGCGCCAGCTTCTTCGGAAATCCCCACAGCTCGCGGCCGCCGGCGATCGGAGCCTCGTCGTCGAGATACATCGCGTGGGTATAGGCCCCGAGCTCGCCCTTGAAGCGGACCGGGATCACCTGGCCGGTTTCGGTGTAGTCGCCGAAGCCGGTCGAGTCCGGCATGCGGATGAATTCGTACTTCACCACGGGCTCGGCGACCTCAAGCGGCTCCGGCACCACGGCCGCCAGCGCTTCGGGGTCGGTCTTGTAGGTGATGATGAAATATTCGCGGTCGAAGAACCGATACGGCCCCGGCGGAAACGACGGGTTGGTGAGCGGCATCGAATAGGCGGTGCGCCTGATATCCTCGATCTTCATGAAGGGCCCCATCTGTCGTTGGCAAGACGACAGATTATGGCGTGCGCGAGCGGCGGAGGCGAGGCCGTATAATCGGCAACATCAGTCAAATGGGCGTCACAATGCTGGCCCGCGGCACTGCTATTTCTTCTCGATCGGCGGCGCGGTCTTCTCGGCGGGCGCCGGCGGCAGCAGCGGCTTGGCGCCGGCCTTCTGCGCTTCAGCGTCGGGACGCGCAGGCTCCGGCGCCGGCGTCGTCGGCCGCTCGCCGCCGGGCTTCGACTCGGCCGGCCGCAACGTCTTCTGTGGCTCCGGCGTGGGCGTCGTCCGCAGCGGCTGGGTCGCCTGCGCCATCTCCTGCGGCGGCGCTGCGTTAATCGCGTGCAGCGACAGCGCCGCGATCGCAACGCCCGCCACCACCAGCGTGGAGGCGATCAGCACGTCGTTCCGCAGACTGGTCCGATCCGCAGCCATCTCGTTCACCCGCGATTGTCAGCGAGGTCAACGATCCGGCCACCGCATGGTTCCTGAGCAGAGCTTACGGGAGTCTCGCCTCAATCCGTGGTGCTGATTTCCCAGGTCACGTGCCGCACGCCGGGCTGATGCTGCAGGTCGACCACCACGGCATTCAGCTCGTTGGGGTCGACCGCGGTCGAGACCAGCTCGGCCACGATCTCCAGGAAGTCGTCGCCGGCCTCGACCACGTTGACATCGGCGACCGGATAGTTCGCGGCCTCGAGCTTCTCGACCAGGCGGTCGCGCATGTCGGGCAGCGCCTCGGGGGTTACCACGAGCTTGAAGTAGTAGGTCGCCTCCGAGGCCTTCTCGTTCAGCGGGATGCGGTTGATGGCGTTGACCAGCGGGCGCAGCAGCGTGTTGCCGGCGATCACGAACACGGTCAGCGCAGCCGCCTGCGCCACCAGATCGGCGCCGGCGCAGGAGCCGACCGCGGCCGAGGCCCACAGCGTCGCCGCGGTGTTGAGGCCGCGCACGTCCATGCCCTGCTTCATGATGACGCCGGCGCCGAGGAAGCCGATTCCCGACACCACATAGGCGATCACCCGCACCGCGCCGTCGGCTCCGGCCAGATGCATCGCGAGGTCGACGAAGGCGGCCGCGCCGACCGCGACCAGCACATTGGTGCGCAGTCCCGCGGTGCGCTGCCGGTACTGCCGCTCGGCCCCGATCAGGGTGCCGAGCACGAAAGCTGACGTCAGGCTGACCAGAGTGTCGATGAAGTCGGCGAGCTGGAATGTGGTGAGAAATCGCATAGCGCTGCCGATTCTTCCTCGCCCGAGAACGATGCAGCGATCTCTTACATTTCCAGGATGCCCGCGTCACCATCTTCCGTGCCGTAGGCGAGCAGCGTGCCCTTGGCATTCCATCCCAGCGCCGACACCGCCGCGCCGGTATTCCGGCGCACCAGGATCTCGGCGCCGTCCTCGAGCCGGACCATCAGCACAGTACCGTCGGCGTAGCCGACCGCCATGATATCGTTCTTCGGATGGCACGCGACCACCGCGACCCGCGCCGGCATCGGCGCCAGCATCGCCGGCTCCTTGCCCATCGGGCCGTCCTTGCTGGTGAACGGCCAGACGATCACGGCATCGGCGCCCGAGGTCGCGAGCCCCTTGCCGCCGGCGCTCCATGACATCGAGCGCACGCGGCCGGGATAGCCGCTCATCCGCATGTGCCGGTTATCGGCGAGCCGCCAGCCATGCATCGCGGCCTCGTGCATCGCGGTGACCAGGAATTTGTTGTCCGGGCTGAAAGAGACCGCGAGATGCGAGCCGGCCCATTCCAGGAATTCCGGGTTGGCGGCCATGTTCGGAAACCACAAGGTCACGCCGTTGTAATGCGCGATCGCAAGCCGCAGGCCCTTCGGCGCGAATGCCAGCCCGCCGACAGTCGACGGTACCTCGAAGGTTTTCTCTTCGCCCTTGGGATTGCGCACGAACGCGGTCTTGCCCGCCGACCACGCCACGGTGCCGTCGCTGTGCAGGGCGACATTGTCGATCCAGCGCCGCTTGGCGTCGGTCGCAATCGTCGAGGTCTCGCCCTTGGCGTCGATCACGGTCAGCTTGCCGTCGTCACCGCCGGTGACGAGCCGCTTGCCGTCGGAGGCCGCGCACAGGATGGCGCCGAAATGCGTCTCTGTCCGCGTGACCTCGCCGTCGGCGGTCGCGATCACGACACTCTCCTCGGCGCCGACGAAGAACGCGCGGTCGCCCAGAAAATGAACCGAACCGACTGCCGCGCCGAGCGGAAGCTGCTTGACGCGGTCGGTGATCGACACGATGGAAGAAGGGGCCTCGCCCGGATCGAACTCTTTCATCACGTGGTGATGCACTGCTCGAAGCCGTCGCGGATCGCCTGTTCCGGCAATTCGCGACCGATGAACACGACGCGGCTTTCGCGCTTCTCGCCGTCCTTCCACTGCCGCTGATGATCGCCTTCCAGCATCATGTGGACGCCCTGGAACACGTAGCGGTCATCATCGCCTGCGAAGGCGAGGATGCCCTTCGAGCGCAGGATCTTCTGGCCCTCGGTGGCGACGAGGTTCTGCAGCCAGGGCATGAACTTGGTCGGGTCGAGCGGCTTCTCCGAGCGCAGCGACAGCGACTGCATGTCCTCGTCGTGATAGTGCTTCAGCCCGCCATGGCCGTGATCGTGGTGATGGTGGTCATGGTCATGACCGTGGTCGTGATGGTGGTGATCGTGGTCGTGACCGTCGCCGGCCTCGAGGAAATCCGGCTCGATCTCCAGGATGCGGTCGAGGTCGAACGCGCCGCGCTCCAGCACGTCAGCGATCCCGACCTGGCAACGCTCGGTGCGGTGCAGCTTGGCATAGGGGTTGATGCCGCGGATGCGGGCCTCGACCTCGGCAAGCTCAGCCTTCGAGACCAGATCGGTCTTGTTCAGCACGATGACGTCGGCGAATGCGATCTGGTTCTTGGCTTCCGGCGCGTCCTTGAGGCGGTCGCTCAGCCACTTGGCGTCGGCAACAGTCACCACCGCGTCGAGCCGGGCGTTCTTCTGCACATCCTCGTCGACGAAGAAGGTCTGCGCGACCGGTGCCGGATCGGCAAGGCCCGTGGTCTCGACGATGATGGCGTCGAACTTGCCCTTGCGCTTCATCAACCCGTCCATGATGCGGACCAGGTCGCCGCGCACCGTGCAGCACACGCAGCCATTGTTCATCTCGAACACTTCCTCATCGGCGCCGATGATGAGGTCGTTGTCGATGCCGATCTCGCCGAATTCGTTGACGATGACGGCGTATTTCTTGCCGTGGTTCTCCGACAGGATGCGGTTCAACAGCGTGGTCTTGCCGGCGCCGAGATAGCCCGTCAGCACGGTCACAGGAATTTTTTGCGAAGCTTCAGCCATAACAACTCCGAGGAACTTGGGGCCGCGCTCAACCCCGGCAGGGAGGCCCCTGCCCTAGTCGGCGAGCGCGCTGGTCAGGGCCTTTATATTGTGCCTGACCATATCAATGTAAGTGGGTGCCTGGCCCTTTTCGCCCGTCAAACTGTCCGAATACAGGGCCCCGCCGACCCTGGCGCCGGTCTCGGCCGCGATCCGCTCGATCAGGCGCGGATCGCTGATATTTTCGAGAAAGACTGCCGGAATTTTCGCATCCCTGATCTGGGCGATGATGGCGGCGATATCGCGTGCGCTGGGCTCGGAATCGGTGGAGACGCTGAGCGGCGAGAAAAACGTAATTCCGTAGGCGTCGGCGAAATAGCCGAAGGCGTAGTGGGTCGAGATCACCTTGCGCCGCGCATCCGGTATTCTCGCCACCGCCTCGTGCACCTCGCGGTCGAGCGCGTCCAGCCTGGCCAGATAGGCGTCGGCATTGGCCTTGAAGTCGCTGGCATGGTCAGGGGCCGCGGCAATCAGCCCATCGCGAATATTGACGACGTAGATCTTCGCGTTAGCCACCGATTGCCAGGCATGCGGATCGTCATGGCCGCCCATCTTGCGCGGCATGATCCCCTTGGTTGCCACCGCGACCGGCGCCTTGCTGCCGGAGGCCTGCAGCAGCCGCGGCAACCAGCCCTCGAAGCCGAGGCCGTTGATGACCAGCAGCCTGGCGTCGGCGACCTTCTTGGCGTCCGCGGGCGTCGGCGCATAAACATGCGCGTCGCCGTTGGGCCCGACCAGCGCCACCACGTCGACGCTGTTGCCGCCGACATTGCGCACCATGTCGGCGAGGATCGAGAAGCTCGCGACGACCTTGATGCGCTCCTCGGCGCGCGCCGTGCCGCTCGCCAGCATCAGTGCCAGACCGATCAATCCAACCAATCGCCGCATCGTCCTCACGCCTCGAGATGGCGGCCGGGAAACAGCTGCCGCACCAGGCCGCTGACATTGCCGAACAGCAGCGACACAATATAGAGCCCCGCCGCAACCAGGATGATCGCGGGGCCGGAGGGAATCCGCGTCTCATACGACAGCACCAGCCCGGCATAGCCCGAAACAGCCGCGCTCGCGACCGCGATGCAGATCATGGTGGTGATGTCGCGCGACCAGAACCGCGCGATGCCGGCAGGCAGGATCATCAGCCCGACGCCGAGCAGCGTGCCGAGTGCATGGAAGCCGTTGACGAGGTTGACCACGACCAGCGCGAGGAAGGCGAGATGCGCCGGCGCGCCGGCCCGGCTCACGGTGCGCAGGAACACCGGATCGACGCATTCGATCACCAGCGGGCGATAGATCACCGCAAGGACCAAGAGCGTGAGCGTGGCGTTGAACGCGATCACCAGCAGGGTCTGATCGTCCATCGCGAGGATGTTGCCGAACAGCACGTGCAGCAGGTCGATATTGGTACCCTTGATGGACACAATGGTGACGCCGAGCGCGAGCGAGACCAGGTAGAAGGTCGCGAGCGATGCGTCCTCCTTCAGCTCGGTGGTGCGGGCGACGAGGCCTGCGAGCAGCGCTACCGCAAAGCCTGCGATCAGGCCGCCGGTCGTCATCGCGAACAGATTGAGCCCGGACAGCAGGAAACCGATCGCAGCGCCCGGCAGGATGGCATGCGCCATGGCGTCGCCGACCAGGCTCATCCGCCGCAGCATCAGGAACACGCCGATCGGCGCACCGCCGAGCGACAGCGCGATCACGGCCGCGAGCGCGCGGCGCATGAACTCGAATTCGGTGAAGGGCGTGATCAGCGCGTCAGTCAGCATCAGCGTCAGGCGGCCCGTGAGCGCGGATCGGCGGCGCAGGCCGCGGCACTGTCGTCGAACGCTTCGCACATCCGCATCGCGACCGTCAGATTTTCCGGCGTCAGCGTCTCCGCGGTCGGGCCCCATTCCACCGGGCCGCGCGCCAAGAGCAGCGTTTCCGGGAAATTGTTGCGCACCATGTCGAGGTCGTGCAGCGCCGCCAGCACCGTACGCCCCTCGCCGTTCCAGCGCTTCACCAGCGCCAAGAGATCGGCGGTGGTCTTGGCGTCGATGGCGTTGAACGGCTCGTCGAGCACGATCAGGCGGGCATCCTGCAACAGCACGCGCGCGAACAGCGTGCGCTGCATCTGGCCGCCGGACAGCGTGCCGATCGGGCGGTTCTCGAAGCCGTTGAGGCCGACCGCGGCCAGCGCCGCCCGGATCTTGTCGCGCGCGGCCTTGCCGATGCCGCCGAAGAAGCCGGTCGAGCGCCACAGCCCGGTGCCGACGAAATCGAACACCGAGATCGGAAACGTACGGTCGATGTCGGTGGATTGCGGCAGATAGGCGATGTCGCGGTGCTGGAGCCCGTCGAGATCGATCACGCCCGACAGCGGCTTCAGCACGCCGGCGATGCCGCGCAGCAGCGTCGACTTGCCGGCGCCGTTCGGGCCGATCACGGCGAGCAGCGCACCCGCCTCGACCGCGCCGTTGAGATGGTGCACCGCCGGGTGGCGGTCATAGCCGAGCGTGACGTCGCGGAAGGTGACAAGCGCGCTCATGGTCACCTCATCGCCAGCCAGACGACGGCCCACAGGCAGGCAGAGACCGCGAGCGCCGCGGCCAGCCGGGCCGGCACGGGCATGCGGAGGATCGACCAGGGCGCGGCCTGGGCCGGATGCGCCGAGGGGCCATGGCTGTGCCCGTGGGGATGGCCGTGGCCGTGATGGTGGTCGTGGGTGTGCGTATGCGCCATAGAGAAACTGTTATATTATAACATAACGAGAGTCTACAAACCAGGAACTCATGGCCCCTCCGCAAAACCGGGAGAGATTCGAGCTGCGCCGGCAGAGTGACGACCTGGTTTACAGCTTTGTCCGGAAAGCCCGCCCCGATGGAACCGTCGGCTACCAGCGTCAGGATCAGGATCTTTGGATCGAGCACTTGCCGGGCTGGGGCTGGGTGGCTTGGGATCCGGCGAGCCAATCTTGCACCGGCCGTCCCTGGAACGTGCTGCCGGCCGCCCAGGGCGATCACCCGCCGGAAGGCGACTGGGTGAGCCGCAAGGGGGCGAAGTCGTATGTTTATAGCCTCGTGTATGTGAGCTAGGCGAAGAGTCATCGCGACACGGTCTGTCTCAAGTTCGTCGTCTCGGCGTGAGCCTCTCCGTTCGTCGTCCTGGCGAAAGCCCATAGGCGCTAAAATAGGATTTGCGCGTTGAATTTGTATGTGATTCCAAGAAGGGATGAGACACGAATCGCTTGTGAACGAAGACTGGGCGCGTGTTGTTGCTCGGCTTGGTGGGGCTGAGGCTCTGGAGGTTGGCGCGCGCGAGACGAAGGCGTTTGTTCGTCCGCGCGAGATCACCAATGCGGTTGATTTGCTGCGGCTGATCCTTGCGTATTGTCTGGGCACGCGGGGTTTGCGGCTGACGGCGGCGTGGGCGACGTCGGTGGGCCTTGTCGACATCTCCAACGTGGCTCTGTTGTATCGCTTGCGTCAGTCCGGAGATTGGCTGGCGCAACTGATAGGTCAGGCACTTGCGAGTGGTGCGCCGAAGGCAAGCCGCGGTCGGCTGATCCGCATCGTTGACGCCACGACGGTCCCCAAAGCCGGAACCGAGGGCAGGCAAAACAACGCAGTGTGGCGTATCCACAGTGCGTTCGATCTTCCGCAAGAGCGCTTTGGGCACTTCGAGCTGACCGATGAGGGCGCAGGCGAGACACTGGATCGGATACCCGTGACTGCCGGCGAGATCCGTCTTGCCGACCGTGCCTACCTGCAACCAGAGCGCATGGCGCATCTGGTCGATGCCGGCGCGGACTTCGTGATCCGCGCGGGCTGGAAGAGCGCGCGTTGGCTGGATCGCAACGGCAACCTTGTCGATCTCATCGCAGAGCTGCGCAAGGCCTTGGCAGGCGGCATGATCGATCGACCGATCTGGATAGAGCGCAAGTCCGGTGCGCAACCGCTTGCTGTGCGCTTGGTCGCGGTCAAAAAGCCGGCGCATGCGGCCGCGGAGGCGCGACGCAAGGCACGCAGGACAGCCCAGAAGGGAGGCCATCAACTCTCCAGGCAAACGCTTGAGGCCGCAGATTGGGTAATCCTGGCGACCTCGCTCAAGGGCGAGGACTTCACGGCTGCTGACGTCATTGCCCTCTACCGGTTGCGATGGCGGATTGAGCTCGGCTTCAAGCGGCTGAAGAGCTTGATTGGCTTGAAGGGACCTCCCGGAACTGACCAGCGGTCCGCTAAACCCCATATCCTCGCTCACCTGCTGATCACTCTACTGCTCGAGCCGTTGGTCGACGAACTCGAGGACTCTCCCCGCTTGGACGAAGCCGCCTGACCGGACCTTCCGCATGGCGCCTGCTACGTCAGCTCATCGCCTCATTGCTCCAAGCCGTCATTCCCCAACCCACGATCGCTTGTCTGCGCAGAGCAAGCCGTGCTCTCCGGCGACATCTGCGCGAGCCCCCCAGACGCAAGCGCCGCTATCAGGCAATGATCAAACTATCTTAGCGCCTATGGGCGAAAGCCAGGACGACGATGAGGATGGCTCTCGATTCAAGGGAGAGACGGGAGCCAGCCTACTGGCACACCGGCGCGGTCAGTTTCGGGTCGGCTGGTCTTGCTGACCAATATCCCCGCTGACCGAGCTCCGCATCGTTTGTCGAGGGAGCACATACGTAGCTCGTCTTGCCAATGCACATGGGCGAGCCAATCGAGAAGATGAGGTTTTCGTAGATGCAGTAATTGCCGATCCCGGACGGCAGATCGGTCGGCGGCGAAGTGGATCCGCCCAAATAAGGCTGTGAAGAAATGCCCGGCGCCCTGTCTTGCGCCTCGGCCGCATGAAGGGAAATCAAAAGCGTCAGACACGTGACGATGCGGAGCATGATTCCTCCGGTCAGGGAATGCCGCCGAAGCGTCGGGCGACTTCCGGCGCGGGAAGCGCACTGGCAGCCGCGACGGAATCGCTAGCAGGCTAGTACGACAGTTGCTTTGCAAATTCTCCGAAGGACAGACACGCTCTCGGCTTGAGCCGAGGTCGCGTTTTGGTCCATTGTATCATCTGCTGCGCCTGCGCAGAAGTGGTCGTTGTTGCAGCGAAGCGGGCCACGGCTACCAAGCGTCGTCAAGCCTCGCGCGCGTAGCTCTTCAGCCTTGCCTCCAGCACCGCGATCACCTGGTCACGGACCGGATCGCGGGAGCCTTTCAGCCAGGCGGCGGCGAGCGGCAGGCGGCCGGTGCTGCTGCCGCGCTTGAGCCTAAGGGGAACGAAACGCACGCCCGGGATCGCCATCCGCGCGGTCCAGCGCGGCACGATGGCGACGCCGAGCCTTGCTGCGACCATGTTGACGATGGTCTGCTTCTCGTCGGCGATCTCCTGGATGCGCGGCGTCAGCCCGGCCTCGTCGAACAGCTTTGTCGTGAGGTCGTGGCTGTGCGGCCGCGAGCGGCGCTCCGGCACGATCAAGGGCTGATCAGCGATGTCGGGCAGAACGATCTGCTTGCGCCGCGCCAGCGCGTGCTTGTGCGACAGCGCCACCACGGCGGTCTCCTGCAGCAGCGGAACAAACTCGATGCGCCGGTCGGGCCGCTCTGGCGGGCGCACGAAAGCGAGATCGAGCGCACCCGACAGCAGTTTTGGAAGCAGCCGGATGGTCTTCTCCTCCAGCAGTTGCACGGCGACGTCCGGATGGGCGGCGCGGAGGTCGCGCAGCAGCGGCGGCAAGAGGCCGGCCGCGGCGCTGTCGATCGCGCCGATCCGGAAGCGCCGCGCCTGCGGCTTGCGCAGCCGCCGGCGAAAGCCGTCCTCGATCGCCTCGGCACGGCCAAGCAGCGCCCGTCCCTCGCGCAGGAGCACAGAGCCGTCCTCGGTCAACGACACCGCACGCGTGGTGCGCGCGAACAGCCGCACCCCGAGATCCTCCTCCAGCAGCTTGATGTGGCGGCCGAGCGCCGACGGCATCATCTGCAGGCGCTGCGCGGCACGGCCGAAATGCAGTTCCTCGGCGGCCGCCACGAAGCAGCGCAGCTGGTGCAGTTCCAAAGTGGGTTCCTGTCCGTTTGATCCGCCGTTGCCGGCTGGGGCAATTATATCATTTTTTTGTATAAACCGGCGCGGATTGAACCGGAAGGGCGCGAGCCTCTAGGCTTCCCGGTGGCGCGGCGACACGCGCCGTCCCAACAAACAAGACCAACCCTGAGGAAGCCCATGGAAAGCCAGCTTGGCACGCGCGTGTTGCGCAAGATCACCCTGCGCATCGTGCCGTTCATCATGCTGCTGTACTTCGTGGCCTTCATCGACCGCGTCAATATCGGCTTCGCCTCGCTGACCATGAACAAGGACATCGGCCTGTCGCCGACGGTCTATGGCTTCGGCGCCGGTATCTTCTTCTGGGGCTACTTCCTGTTCGAGGTGCCCTCCAACATCATCCTGCACAAGATCGGCGCGCGGATCTGGATCGCGCGGGTGATGATCACCTGGGGCCTGGTCTCGGCGGCGATGGCGCTGGTTCAGGGCGCGACCAGCTTCTACGTGCTGCGCTTCCTGCTCGGCGCCGCGGAAGCCGGCTTCTTCCCCGGCATCATCCTCTACCTGTCCTACTGGTTCCCGGCGCGGCAGCGCGCCGCCGTCACCGCGCTGTTCATGGCCGCGGCGCCGCTCTCGACCGTGCTCGGCTCGCCGGTGTCGGGCGCACTCTTGGAGATGGACGGCCTGTTCGGCTTCAAGGGCTGGCAATGGCTGTTCGTGCTGGAGGCGGTGCCCGCGGTGCTGCTCGGCTTCATCGTGCTGGGCTTCCTGACCGACCGGCCGGAGCAGGCGAAATGGCTCGCGGATGACGAGCGCGCCTGGCTGGTCAAGACCATGAAGGCCGAGACCGACGGCAAGGCCTCAACCGCGAGCCACAGCATCTGGCGCGGCCTGGCCGACCCGCGCGTGCTGGCGCTGTCGCTGGTCTATTTCGGCACCTCGGCCGGGCTCTACACACTTGGCGTGTGGGCGCCGCAGATCATCAAGGCGTTCGGGCTGTCGTCTCTGCAGGTCGGCTTCCTCAACGCGGTGCCGGCGACCATCGCCGTGATCGCGATGATCCTGTGGGCGCGGCATTCCGACCGCACCGGCGAACGCACCTGGCATGTCGTGATCGCCTGCCTGATCGCGGCCGCAGGACTTGCGCTTGCCGGGCTGTGGACCGGCCTTGCCGCCGTGATCGCGGCGCTGACCCTGGTCAATATCGGCATCTCCTCGTCGAAGCCGCCGCTGTGGAGCATGCCGACCAT
Source organism: Bradyrhizobium sp. USDA 4011 (assembly GCF_054063415.1). Lineage (NCBI taxonomy): Bacteria > Pseudomonadati > Pseudomonadota > Alphaproteobacteria > Hyphomicrobiales > Nitrobacteraceae > Bradyrhizobium > Bradyrhizobium sp. USDA 4011. The sequence goes on along the minus strand of NZ_JBSSGG010000001.1, from coordinate 5,450,342 downwards.
GTTTCTATCAGGCTCGGCCGCCGCCGCAGGGATCGCCACCATCAACTCGATCGGCAATCTCGGCGGCTTCGTCGGCCCCGCGATGATCGGCTGGATCAAGGAACGCACCGGCAGTTTCGAGGGCGGCCTTTATTTCGTTGCCGGCCTGCTGGTGCTGTCAGCCGTCCTCACGCTGCTGCTGTCGCGCGCGCAAGGCGCACCCGTGCCGGCCGAACCGCAACCCGATCCCGTGCGAACCCGCTAACCACTCATCCGGAGACAACCCATGCGTACCCATTCCATCGCCGCCATCCCCGCCGACGGCATCGGCCCCGAAGTGATCTCCGCGGGTGTTCGCGTGCTCGAGGCGCTGGCAAAGCGCAGCGGCGACCTCAGCTTCAACGTCAAGACCTTCGACTGGGGCTCGAACTACTACAAGAAGCACGGCGTGATGATGCCGGCCGACGGCCTCGCTGACCTGAAGAACTTCGACGCGATTTATTTCGGCGCGGTCGGCGCGCCCGACGTGCCCGACCACATCACGCTGTGGGGACTTCGCTTACCGATCTGTCAGGGCTTCGACCAGTACGCCAATGTGCGGCCGACCAAGATCCTGCCCGGCGTCGCCTCGCCGCTGCGCAATGTCGGCGTCGGCGATCTCGATTGGGTGATCGTGCGCGAGAATTCCGAGGGCGAATATGCCGGGATGGGCGGCCGCGCCCACAGGGGCCTGCCGGAAGAAGTCGGTACCGAGGTCGCGGTCTTCACCCGGGTCGGCGTGACGCGGATCATGCGCTACGCGTTCCAGCTCGCGCAGTCGCGGCCGCGCAAATTCCTCACCGTGGTGACCAAGTCGAACGCGCAGCGCCACGGCATGGTGATGTGGGACGAGATCGCCGCCGAAGTGGCCAAGGAGTTCCCCGATGTGACCTGGGACAAGATGCTGGTCGACGCCATGACAGTGCGGATGACGCTCCATCCGAAGAGCCTCGACACCATGGTGGCAACCAATCTGCATGCCGACATCCTGTCGGATCTCGCAGGTGCCCTGGCCGGCAGCCTCGGCGTCGCGCCGACCGGCAACATCGACCCACAGCGCCGCTTCCCCTCGATGTTCGAGCCGATCCACGGCTCGGCCTTCGACATCACCGGCAAGGGCATCGCCAATCCGGTCGCGACCTTCTGGACCGGTGCGCAGATGCTGGAGCATCTCGGCGAAAAGGACGCCGCGGCGCGCCTGATGGCCGCGGTCGAGAAGGTGTGCGCGGCCGGCGTGCTGACGCCCGACGTCGGCGGCAAGGCGACGACCAAGGAAGTCACCGACGCCGTGATCGACGCGATCCATGGATCGAATGTGTGATGCGTCGGAGAGAAATGCAGTGAGGTGAGCGCGGCGGAAGGGCTTCCTCCCCCCTTGCGGGGGAGGGTTGGGGAGAGGGGCACCGCTTGCTCCGCCCGCTAATTGAGAAGGACAGGCCCTCTCAGGTGTTCGAGGTGTGTGTTGATGTGATCGAACCGACGTCTTGCATCACTCCCGGGCCCACCCCTCACCCCAACCCTCTCCTGCAAGGGGAGAGGGAGCCTGACCGGGACGCCCACCTTACGGTGGTGCGCCTGCTTCCGATACCGCAACCGGGGAACGAACCGTGCTACCCGATCTGACCAGACGACACTTCATGACTGCTGGAGGACTATCGATCATGGCCGCGATGACGGGGATACAGCCGGCAGGCGCCGCGCCATGGCGCGATGAGATCCGCGCCATCGCGTTCGACGTGCAGGGGACGTGCGTCGATTTCTATCAGCCGATCCTGCGTGCCGGGCAGGCCGTCAACGCCGCGAAGGGGCTCGCGCTCGACTGGGCCAAACTCTCGAGCGAGTGGCGCGATCTCTATCGTACCGCGCTCGACGATGTGATCGCGGGCAAGCGCCCATGGATTCGGGTCGACCGCATCTATCGCGAGGCGCTCGATGTGCTGCTCGATCGCCACGGCCTCTCGGAGGCCTTCTCGCGCGACGAGCGCGACGAACTGAACACGGTGTGGAGCAAGCTCGACGCCTGGCCCGACAGTCTCGAAGGCCTTGCGCGCCTGCGCAGCCGGTTCGTGACCTCGACGTTGTCGAATGCCGGCATGGCCGCCGTGGTGGCGGTGGTCAAGCACGCCAAGCTGCCGTTCGATGCCGTGCTGACCGCGGAGCTTGCACGCAGCTACAAGCCGTCACCCGCGGTGTATCAGCTCGCCGTCGACTACCTCGGCTATCCCGCCGACAAGATCCTGATGGTCGCCTGCCACAAATACGACCTGAAGGCGGCCCGCGCCTTCGGCATGCGCACCGCGTTCGTCGCCCGTCCGCTTGAGTTCGGGCCGGCGGCGAAGGTCGACGTTGCGCCGGAATCCTGGATCGACCTCCACGCCGACAGCTTTACGCAACTCGCCGACAGGCTCGTGCCGGCGTAACGGCGCGAGGGGGGCAGCGCGGTTCACCCACCCTAGAGCGGGATGACGTTTCTTCGAAACATCATCCCCCTCTGTCTCTTTGGTTTGGCAGGATCTTCTCGGAAAACCGCTCCACACTTTTCCGGATCACGCTCCAGACGCACCGGCCTCCGCGCAATTGGTCAGCCGCGCCGGCACACCGACGGCGGTGCAGCCGGCCGGCACATCCGACGTCACCAGCGCACCGGCGCCGATCTTGGCGAAATCACCGACAGAGAGGTTTCCGATCAGCGTTGCGCCGGCGCTGAGCAGCACGCCGCGGCCGATCGTCGGGGCGTGACGCGGGTCATCCTGATGCCGCGCGATGGTCACGTTCTGCAGGATCGTGACCTCGTCGCCGACGGAAGCCAACGCGCCGATGATGATACCGGTGCCATGATCGAGGAAAACCGCCGTTCCGATCCGGGCCGACGGGTGAATGCTGATCTGCAACTCGTCCGCCGCCGCACTGTGCATCAACAGCGCAAGATCGGGGCGATCATGGCGCCACAGCCAGTTCGACACCCGCCAGGCTTGCAGCGCGACGTAGCCTTTGAAGTTCAACAGCGGCAGCAGCAAGCCCGTGATCGCCGGGTCGCGGCGCACGATGGCCACAAGATCGGTGGCCGCGGCATCGACCAGCGCGGGCTCGGCCGCGAACGCCTCGCGGGCCGTCCGCATGAACTGCGCGCGATCGGCCTCGGCGCGGCAGATAGCCCGGCCGATCAGGGAGGCGAGCACACCGCCGAGATCGCCCTGGTCGAGGATGAAGGCAGCCGACGCCTCGAGAAAGCGATCGGCGACAACAGCAGCTTCCGCCTCGCGCCGGATCGCAAGCCAGAGATCGTCGGGACTCGCCGTCGCAAATGCCGCCATGATCACCTCATCGCCCGCTTCAGGACGATAGAGTGGGCATGACCATCGCACAATGCAAACCGCCCGCTTGCTTGGCGCAAACGGGCGGCTCAGGCCATCAGGTTCTATGGGGGCACATCGCCTGAAGGCTCAGTGCTTGCCTCGCGGGATCAGCTCTGCGGCGGCTGATCGTTCGGCGGGGTCGGACGGGTCTTGTGCTGCGCCATGAAGGCGTCGAACTCTTCCTTGTCCTTGGCGTGGCGCAGGCGATCGAGGAAGTTCTTGAACTCGACCTGCTCTTCCTCGAGCCGGCGCAGCGTGTCCTGGCGGTACTCGTCGAAGGCGCGGTTGCCGCTCGAGGGCGGGCCGAAGCCGCCGAACGGGAAGCCGCGGCGCTCCATGCGGCTCTTCATCCGCTCCATCCTGTCCTGCATGCGCTCCATCTTGTTCGCCCAGCGATCCTGATCGTAGTGACTCCAACAGGCCATTTTTCTGCTCCCGAGTGTGAAAAAGAGAAGGGCGAGGCCGATCGGCCACCAGATCATGAAGCCGAGGATGATCCCGGCGATCTTCAGGGGATGCCACGGCGTCGCGTAGAAGTGTGGACGGTAGGGCTCTTCGACGGGGCCGCGCCAGCGATTGACATCTGCGGTGTAGGCCATTTCCTTCTCCATCACGGCAATCACGCCGTTGTGAATGTAAATAACATTTACATAGATAGCCGAGCCCTTGGGAAAGTCAAGCGGAGCAGATGACGCACCCCTCGGATTATTTTTGGCTTGGTCGTTGAACCTTATTTCGGCTTGCCCCACGGGCCGGATCTGTCGCCGGCAGGCTCTTCGTCGGCTGCCGCGGTTCCCGGCCTGCGATCGGTGAGGAAGCCAAGGCCGCGCAGATAGATCAGCACTTCGGCCTCGAGCAGATCCTCCGGCGACATCGGCAGCTTGCGCCGCGCGGCATCGCCGCGGCCGAACAGCGAGGCGACGCCGTGCGACATCGACCAGATATGCAGCGCCATCATCATCGCCGGCGGACGCGGTGTGCCGGGCGGCGCCAGCGCCGCGAGCCGCTCGGCGGCGGCACGGATGATCGCAAATGCGCGTTCGCTTGCCGCCATCAAGGTCGGATTGGAATCGACCGGCAGGCCGGATTCGAACATCGCGGAGTAGAACGCGGGCTCCTCACGCGCAAAGGCGAGATAGGCCTTGCCGAGCCGCTCGAACGCCGAGACGGTGTCGGGGCGGCCGTCGTCCCAGGCCTGCGTCAAGAGCGCCTCGAACTGCTCGAAGCCGCGCTGTGCGATGCTGGCGATCAGTTCGTCACGGTCGCGGAAGTGGCGGTAGGGCGCTGCGGGGCTGACGCCGGCCATTCGCGCGGCGTCGGCAAAGGTGAAGCCGGCCGGCCCCTTCTTCGAGATCAGGTCGAGGGCTGCCTGCAGCAACGCCTCTTTCAGATTGCCGTGATGATAGCCGCGCTCGGCGCGGCCTTGGTCCTTGCGCCAGCTCATGTGAACGGCTTTTACATGAGCCAGCGGTAAAGGTCACTAGCGGCGGGATCACGGGGTCATCAAGATTAACGGACCGGCAGGCTGAATGCGCGACTAGGCGGGGATGTAGGTCAACCTGATCGTGTTCGCGCCCAGCCGATCGCTTGCCACGAGGCGCAGCGGGGCGCAGGGCCCGGCGAAGAAGGGCTTGCCGCGCCCGAGCACGACGGGCCGGAGGTAGATCTGATATTCATCGATCAGGCCGAGCTCGGTCAGACGTCCCGCCAGTTCCGGTCCGGCGACTTCGATCTCGCCGTCGAGCCGCGCCTTCAGCCCGCGCACCGCGGCCTCGAGGTCGCCATCGATCAGGGTCGCGTTGGGTCCGACGGACTTCAGCGAGCTTGATACCACCCACTTCGGTTGGCTCCGCCACACGGCGGCATAGTCGCGCTCCTCCGCATCCCAATCCGGGAGGTCGTCGTCCCAATAACGCATCGCCTCGTACATGCGGCGGCCGTACAGCATGCCGGTCATGCCGCGCACCTGCTCGATGAAATGACGAAATAGCCCGGGTTCTCGCGGCATTGGCTGATCGTGATCGACATAGCCGTCGAGCGACTGGTTCAATCCAAAGACGAGCTTCGCCATGGCGCACGATCTCCATCGACCCGAGAACCGAAGTTCGGATGCAAATGCCTCTCCCGTTGCGAGCGGGAGAGGTGCGTTGAGTTTGCGGCTTTGCCTCCCCTGGGGCGCTATCTTCCCGGGATCGGCAGCACCGGCATGATCTCCACGGCCTCGCCCGGGAAGATCGAAAAGTGCGGGTGGTTCTCGAACAGCTTTGCCGCCGCCTCATGGGTGGGCGCGCGCACCACGGTGAAGCCGGTCATCAGATTGGCGATGTCGGTGGTGCCGCCGGCCCCGACCCGCTTGGTCTTGCCGAGCGGCCCGCCCATCTCGACGATCACGTCGTGGTGCTTCTCGACCCAGGCGCCCCACGCGGCCATGCCCTGCTGCTCCTTGGCACGCCTTTCGGCCTCCGGCAGCGCGTTCCAGGCTGCCATGCGCGAACCGGATTTGCCGCCGCCGAGGTAGACGGCGAGGAAGGTGTTGCTGCTCATCGTGCTTCTCCGTTGTGGTGGTTCGACGATCGGTCGGTCGCGCGATGCCGTTTTGGAGCGGCATCGCTTCTCGTTTGAGATCTAGCGGAGCGCCTTGCCCCAGCCGCCCTGCGGATGCTCGAAGGTGGCGGCCGCCTGCTGCACCTCTTCGGAGAAATCCGCTATCTCCTGCACCTGGCGGATCTCGATCATCTCGTTGGCGGAGGCCGGGCACTGCTTCGCCCATGCGATCGCTTCGGCGCGCGAGGCGACCTCGATCATCCAGAAGCCGCCGATCACTTCCTTGGCTTCGGTGAAGGGGCCGTCGACCACGATCGGCTCGCCGGTATCGAACTTGACGCGCGCACCCGACGCCGGCGGATGCAGGCCTTCCAGCGTGATCAGCACGCCGGCATCCTTCAGCGCCTGATTGTATCGCATCATCGCGGCGACCCGTTCCGGGTCGAGCTCGAGCTTGGCCGGTGCGGACTCATAGCCGAGCGGGATCATCAGCATCATGAAACGCATTGGTCGGACTTCCTTGCTAGTTGAATCACGTGGAGTTCTATCCCCGTCATTTCAGGAATGCGCCGTCCGAATTCGAGTTTACCCGAATTCGGCACTTAGTATTTGTCCAAGTCGGCAACAGCCGACTTGGACAAGCAAGCCGGCAATGACGAAGTCGTCACCTGTTTCCGGCCTGCGCGCGCAGGCGCTCTTCCTGCTCGCGGAGCTCGGGCGTCAGCGCCTCGCCGAAATCCTCCGCGGCAAACACCTGGCGGATCTCGATCTCGGAGCCGCCGTCGAACGGCGCGCGCTTCATCCAGTCGATCGCTTCATCGAGCGAGCTGGTCTCGATCAGCCAGAAGCCGCAGACCAGATCGCCGGTCGGGCTGAACGGTCCGCGGCTCACGGTGCTCTGCCCGCCGGCATATTTGACGCGCGCGCCCTTGCTGGTCGGATGCAGGCCCTCGCCGGCCTGCATCACGCCGGCCTTGACCATCTCCTCGTTGAACTTGGCCATCGCGGCAAGCAGCTCGGTGCTCGGCATCACGCCGGCCTCGGTATCCTTGTTCGCCTTCACGATCACCATGAACTTCATCGTCCTGCTCCGTTGTCTCTGAGCCGATCACAGCACCGGCGCTCGATTGAACGACGATGCAGAGTTTGCGATTCCGACACGGCGTTTGAAATTATTCTCGAGGTCATTGACGCACGCTCCGCGCTAGTCATCGATCGCCTGATTTTCCAGGTTTCCTTCGCAGAATTCGAGCTCGCCTGCGACGATCGGGCGAGCGATATCACCGAGGCTGCCTCATCGATCCTGCCTGACGAGTTCACCGTCCTGATGCGACGGGCCGAAATAGACATCGATCCGCGACACCTTGTCGCCGTCGAACACGAAGAACTCGGTGTTGCGAAAGCTCTTGCCGTCCCTGGCAACGCAGCGATAGGTGACGAAGGCTTCAGTGCCGTCGACCATGATGCGCTCGATCTCGTGGCGGCCGATCCAGCCGGAGTCGCGCCAGCACTCGGCGAAATAGCGCGGCTTGTCGATGTTCTCGCCATAGGGCGTCGAGAAGCGGAAATCCTCCGCGAACGCGGCCTCGACGCTCGCGCGGTCATTGGCGAGGTAGGCGGCGAAGATCCCGCGGATGATCTCCGCCCTGTTGCCAGCTGCAGCCATGTCATCTCCACACAAATCTCGCCCGGGCCCCTCGGCGCGACCGGCGCTGCAGAACCCGGGCTTCAGGGAGATGACGAACGGGGCGGCGCGAAAACGACATCGCGCCGCATTTATTTTCGGGGTCCTAATCGGACCTCAGGTTCCTCATTTCGGGGTTTCTTTTCAGTCCTCCTTGGGAAACATGCCGAAATAGGGCTCGGCTTCCTTGAGGACGCGCGCGAAGGATGGTCGCGCCTTCAGCCGCTCGAGATAAACAGCCAGATGCCGGTGGCCCTCTCCGAACTGCTCGACCTTGTTGCCGTAGAACAGCGCCGGCGCGGCGGAGCAATCGGCCAGCGAGAAGCGCTCGCCCATCATCCAGCCGCCATGCGCGAGTTGCTGGTCGAGGATTGCATAGGAGGTGCGGAGTTGCGTCCGGGCCTCGGCTACGCCATGCGGGTCCTTCTTGTCGGCAGGCCGCAGCCGGTCGCCGACGATCTTCTGCAACAGCAGATGGACATAGAGATCGAGGAAGCGATCGCGCAGCCGGGTCTGCAACGCAAGCTCCGGGTCGTCAGGAATCAACCTGGCGGTGCCGGGATAGTGCCGGTCGAGATATTCGATGACGATGCTCGATTCAGGCACCGTCTCGCCACGCGCCTCGTCGCGCAGCACAGGAAAGCGGCCGATCGGCCACAGCGCGAGGAGCGCCGCGCGCTCGGCGGGATCGCCGAGATTGACCATGTTCGGCGTGAACGGCGCGCCGTTCTCGTAAAGTGCGACCAGCGCCTTCCAGCAGAACGACGACAGCGGGTGGTAATGCAGGGTCAGTGACATCAGAACTCCATCATGGAACCAGTACCCGGAGGACGAACCCGGGACCGCCCTGCCGACATCTCGTGCGGCAATTATTTCGGCCGGCCCCGGGCGCCGAGAGCGGGCATCGCCGCGACGCGCATTCGTCGAGTCGCGAATCGACGTGCAGGATCGATCCGTGAAGGCCGTCAGCAATATCAGCCTTCGTAATAGGTCTATCAGCGTTGCTGAAGTGCACGCGTTGCAATCATCTGCATCAGACCAAAGTTGTCATCGATTTCGTCCGTAAGATTACGGTGAACATCGCATCACGACTATGGATGATGATGTGCAGATCAGAAAATTACTTCGCAAATTGAGATAGATGCACCCGCGGCGCATTGCATTATGCAGTCCGTGCCAAGCCGCAGGCTTTACCGATGCTAAACGGCTCGCTGCAACCTTTCCGTGAGTTGTCACGATCTGCTTTTCCATCCCGCTTCATTTGGACCTTTCACGGAGCCCTGATGTTCAGTTTCAGCAGCAAGGCAAACATCGACAGTACGCTGGCGCAAGCCGCAGCGATCGGCAGGTCGCAAGTGGTGATCGAGTTCAAGCTCGACGGCACCATCGTCACCGCCAACGAGAACTTCCTGAACGCGATGGGCTACACGCTCGAGGAGATCAGGGGCAAGCACCACAGCATGTTCGTCGAGCCGGCGTATCGCGACAGCCACGACTATCGCGCGTTCTGGGCGAGCCTGAACCGCGGCGAATTCCAGGCCGCGCAGTACAAGCGCATCGCCAAGGGCGGCCGCGAGATCTGGATCCAGGCGTCCTACAATCCGATCCTGGACAAGAACGGCAACCCGGTCGGCGTCATCAAGTTCGCCACCGACATCACCGCGCAGAAGATCCACAGCATGGAAGACGCCGGCAAGATCGCCGCGATCGGCCGCGCGCAGGCGGTGATCGAATTCAACATGGACGGCACCATCGTCAATGCCAACGAGAACTTCCTCGGCGCGATGGGTTACTCGCTCGCGGAGATCCAGGGCAAGCATCACAGCATGTTCATGCCTCCGGCAGACCGTGACAGCCCGGCCTATCGGGAGTTCTGGGCACGGCTGAACCGCGGCGAGTTCGTGACCGGCGAGTTCAAGCGGCTTGCCAAGGGCGCCAAGGAGATCTGGATCCTCGCCAGCTACAACCCGATCCTCGACGACCGCGGCAAACCGTTCAAGGTCGTCAAGTTCGCGAGCGACGTCACGCAGCAGAAGCTGAAGGCCGCCGACAATGACGGCCAGATCGATGCGATCGGCAAGTCGCAAGCCGTGATCGAGTTCAACATGGACGGCACCATCCGCACCGCGAACCCGAACTTCCTTGCCGCGATGGGTTATTCGCTTGCTGAGATCCAGGGCAAGCATCACAGTATGTTCGTCGAGCCGGTCGAGGCAAGCTCGAACGCCTATCGCGAGTTCTGGGGGACGCTGAACCGCGGCGAGTTCCAGGCCGCCGAATACAAGCGCATCGCCAAGGGCGGCCGCGAGATCTGGATCCAGGCGTCCTACAACCCGATCCTCGACCTCAACGGCAAGCCCTACAAGGTCGTGAAATACGCGACCGACATCACCGCGCAGGCGATCGGCCGCAAGAAGGCCGACAGCGCGCGCGGCCTGATCGAGGCGGTTGCCGCCGGCAGCGAGGAGATGAGCGCCTCGATCCGCGAGATCTCGGAGACCATGACCAAGTCGAAGCAGAACGCCGCGGTCGCCACCGGCCGCGTCGAGGCGGCCGACGGACAGGCGCAGAAGCTCAATGCCGCAGCGCAGGCGATGAGCGGCATCGTCGAGATGATCTCGAGCATCACAGGCCAGATCAACCTGCTCGCGCTCAACGCCACGATCGAATCGGCGCGTGCGGGCGAAGCCGGACGCGGCTTCGCGGTGGTCGCCTCGGAGGTGAAGAGCCTCGCCAATCAGGCCAAGCAGGCGACCGACACGATCTCCTCGGAGATCGATGCGCTGAACTCGATCGCCGCCGAAGTGGTCACCTCGCTGTCCGAGATCAAGGCGGCGATCGCCGGCGTCAACGAATACATCACCTCCACCGCCGCCGCGGTCGAGGAGCAGAGCATCGTGACGCAGGACATGTCGACCAATATGCAGCGCGCCTCCGCCGAACTCGCGGCGTAGGTAGCGGTGCCATCCGCGAAGGATGGACGGCCCAGGCTGGTGGCTGTGCATCCTTCGAGACGCGCCTTCTCGGGTCAAACGAGTGTAGCGCTGCTGCCGCTGCCCACGTATTGCGAGCGAAGCGAAGCAATCCACCGCGCCGCGCGGGGAAAATGGACTGCTTCATCGCTATCGCTCCTGGCAATGACGGCAGAGCAAGCTTAGCGCCTCTCAGGTTGACATCACCGGACAAAGGTCGCAGACGGTCGGGACTTGCTGCCCGAACCGATGGACCATCCGATGAATTCCGCTTCCCCCAAAGTCGCACTCGTGACCGGCGCCGCGCGCGGTATCGGGCTTGCCGCAGCGAAGCGCTTTCTCGCCGACGGCTGGCGCGTCGCGCTGCTCGATATCGAGGGCGAATTGCTGCGCGCAGCGGTCGCGGCATTGAAGCAGCCCGACACGACGCTGGCGCTGACCTGCGACGTATCGGATGCCGCCGGCGTGGAAGCCGCGATCGCGGCGATCACGGACCGCTTCGGCCGGCTCGACGCGCTGGTCAACAACGCCGGCATCGCCGTGTTCACGCCGGTGCTGGAGACTTCGGACGCCGACTGGAACCGGATCATGGCGGTCAACGTCACCGGCCCGTTCCTGTGCACCAAGGCGGCTGCGCCTGTGATGCGCGAGCATGGCGGCGGCGCAATCGTCAACATCACCTCGATCTCGGCGGTGCGCGCCTCGACGCTGCGCTCGGCCTACGGCACCAGCAAGGCCGGCCTCGCCCACCTCACCAAGCAGCTCGCGGTCGAGCTCGCCTCGCTCGGCATCCGCGTCAACGGCGTCGCGCCGGGGCCGGTCGAGACCGCGATGGCCAAGGCCGTGCACACGCCGGAGATCCGCGCCGACTATCACGACTCCATCCCGCTCAACCGCTACGGGCTGGAAGAGGAGCTGGCGGAGGCCATCTTCTTCCTGTGCTCGGATCGCGCCAGCTACATCACAGGCCAGATCCTCGCCGTCGACGGCGGCTTCGACGCCGCCGGCATCGGCCTGCCGACCCTGCGCGGCCAGCGGCGGAATGGGTAGTGCCTTTCTGGAGCAGCACTCCTCCTCGTTGCCCGTCCCCCTGAGGAGCGCGCTCTTGCGCGCGTCTCGAAGGGTCGACGGCCCGGCTGGTGGCCGTGCCCCCTTCGAGGCTCGCTCTGCTCGCACCTCCAGCGACAAAGGCGAAGCCTTTGCGCGGGGGTGACAGGTAGAAAGCAGAGAAGGCCTACCGCCCGTTCACCGCCACGACGCGCCAGACGTCAGCCAGCCGGTCGATCCGCGTCAGCGACAGCGGATCGATGACGAAGCGCAGCGCCAATTCCGGCGCGAGCTCGAGTGCGATTGCGAGGATTGCGCGGATGGTGCCGGAGTGCACGACCAGCACGACGTCGCCGGCCGGCAGGCGCGCCAGCCCTGTCCTTGCCCGCGCGATCTGATCGGCAAAGCTTTCGCCGCCGGGCGGTCGATTGGTCGCTGGCGAATTCCAGAACGCGCGATAGGCCGCCCCGAGTTCGGCCTCGATCTCGCTGTGGCGCCGGCCGGTCCAGTCGCCAAAATCCTGCTCGCGGAAGGTATCGTCCGAAAGCGCCGCAAGGCCGAGCCGTGCCGCTGTCTCGCACGTTCGCCGCGCGGGACTACAAACCGCGCGAGCACCAGTCGGCAACCGCGCCTGCAGCGCCGCGAACGCCGCGGCATCACCGAGATCGGCCGGCGCATCCGGCGCGTGGATCACGCCGCGCGGACCGTCGACCGGCGCGTGCCGGATCAGCCAGAGACGCGTTTCGTCTTCCATTTTCCGCCTGTTCATCTTGAAGCGCTTTCTTCACGCGAACCGGTCTCCATTTCGCATGGAAATGCTCTAGCCGAGCCGCGCCGCGAGCAACACCAGGATCGCTGTTTCCGCGACCTGCTCGGCGCCGCCAAGCACGTCGCCGGTTTGGCCGCCGATCTGCCGCTTTGCCAGCAGCGCCGTCATCAACGCGCTCGCGCCGGTCGCGATCGTCGCCAGCAGCGCGCTGCCGAAGGGCAGAGCTAGGAGTGCGATCACCAGCGCGATGCCGGCTGCGACCACCGCAATCGTGCCATCGGGCCGGCCGGCATTGGCCGCGAGTCCATCCTTGCGCGCGTAAGGCAGGCTGATCGCGATCCACGGCAGCACACCGCGGCCGAGCGCATGCGCGGCGATCAGGCTCTGCACCACCATGCCGTCGGGAAGCGCCGCCAGCGCCGCAAGCTTGGTGGCAAAGCTCACCATTAGCGCCAGCGCGCCATAGGTGCCGAGCCGGCTGTCGCGCATGATCTCGAGCTTGGCCGCAACGTCGCGGCCGCCGCCGAACCCGTCGGCGACATCGGCGAGCCCGTCCTCGTGCAGCGCGCCGGTCAACAGCGCGCCGCCGCCGAGCGCCAGCGCCGCCGCGGCGAGGTCCGGCACGCCGATCGTCCGCAGCAGCAGGCAGAGCAGGCCGATCGCCGCCCCGATGCCAGCCCCGACCAGCGGAAACAACCGCTGCGCCCGGGCAAAGCCCTCCGGCCGCGCGCCGTCCGGATGCGGCATCGGCAGCCGGGTCAGAAAGGCGATGGCGGTCCTGAGATCGTCGAGCAACTCACGCATGGTTTTGGTATTCAAAGTCCTGGCCTTCAAATTTTCTAAAGCGCGATGAGGTCAGGTTGGACCGTCGCCGCGCTTCAGCCTCCTGTTAGGGCACGATCTCCGCGCAAGCGCTACGCGTTTGTCGCGCGGGAAAAACCGCTTCACAGCGCTCCGGAACATGCTCTAGTTTGCGGCCCGCTCGACGAGGGAATCGCATGCAGTTCAGTACTCTAGACGACATCCGCAGCTTTTGTCGCGAGCTGCCCGAAGGCGACGCGGCGAGCGCCGCGGCCGCCACGCTGCGCCAGCAGAACCTGACCAAGCCGCCGGGGAGCCTCGGCCGGCTGGAAGAGGTCGCGATCTGGCTCGCACGCTGGCAGCGCCGCGAAATCCCCCGGCTCGACCAGGTCACGATCGTCGTGTTCGCCGGCAATCACGGCATCGCCGAGCGCGGCGTCTCCGCGTTTCCTTCTGAAGTCACCGCGCAGATGGTGGCGAATTTCGCCGCGGGAGGTGCCGCGATCAACCAGATCGCCAAGCTTGCCGGGGCCGAGCTGCGCGTCGAGCCGCTCGAGCTCGCACGTCCGACCCGCGATTTCACGATGGCGCCGGCGATGGATGGCGCCGATTTCCTCATCGCCTTCGACACCGGCTGGCGCACGGTGCCGGAGCGGTGCGATTTGCTCGTCGTCGGCGAGATGGGCATCGCCAACACCACGGTCGCCGCGACGCTGTGCGCGGCATTGATGGGCGGGCGCGGCGCGCGCTGGGCCGGCCGCGGCACCGGCGTCGACGATGCCGGCCTGCTGCGCAAGCGCACCGTGATCGATACCGCGCTGAAGCTGCATCGCAGCCTGCTCGACGATCCCCTCGCCGTCGCCGTCGCGCTCGGCGGCCGCGAGCTCGCGGCCATCTCGGGCGCCGTGCTGGCAGCACGTGCGCGATCGATCCCGGTGCTGCTCGACGGCTTCGTCGCGACATCGGCGGTGCTGCCGCTGGCGCGGCTTGCGCCTGATAGCCTCGCGCATTGCCGCGCCGGCCATGTCTCGGCCGAGCTCGGCCATCGCCAGCTGCTGCGCGAACTCGGGCTCGCGCCCCTGCTCGATCTCGAGATGCGGCTCGGCGAAGCCTCCGGCGCGGCGGTTGCGATCCTGCTGCTGCGTGCAGCGCTCGCCTGTCATGGCGGCATGGCGACCTTTGCCGAGGCCGGCGTCTCCGGCGCGGGCTGACAAACTGTCGCCGCATGCGCTAGACAAACTGGAGCATGGCGCGAGCCGGAGCGACGCTAACGGAAGGAACCGCCGCATGCGCATCGGTGCGATCTGGAAGATGTCGACGATCTCGACGATCTTGGGGATGGCAGCGCTGCTTCCCGGTGTCTCCGGCGCGCAGGCCGATGTCCGCATCCTCGCCAGCCCCGGCGGGGAGGTCGGCCCGTTCATCGAACTGTTCGACAAGGTGCGCGAGTCAGGCGAGCGCGTGGTGATCGACGGGCCGTGCCTGTCGGCCTGCACGCTGGTGCTCTCGATGGTGCCGGGCGACCGCATCTGCGTGACGCGGCGCGCCGTGCTCGGCTTCCACGCCGCGCGCTCGATCGACCGGCGCGGCCGGACCTATGCGGAGCCGGAAGCATCCGAGGCGGTGCTGGAGGCCTATCCGGCGCCGGTGCGCGGCTGGATCGTGCGCCGCGGCGGCCTGACCTCACGCCTGCTGCTGCTGCGCGGTCGCGAGCTCACGGCGATCTATCCGCGGTGCAGGTGAAGCGCTCTCTCCGTCCCGTCATCCTGAGCTGCGAACCTTGCGGCGCAATTGCACCGCTGGGCGAGCCTCGAAGGATGCGCGGCCACCAGCCCGGCCGTCGATCCTTCGAGGGCCGCTGAAGAAGCGGCCACCTCAGGATGACGGTCCCGACCGGGTCGCTTGCGGCCTACATCTGCTGCGGGCAGTTCACCATCCAGGGGATGCCGAACTGATCGACGCACATGCCGAAGCCGTTGGAGAAGAAGGTCTTGCCGAACGGCATGGTGACCGTGCCGCCTTCGGACAACGCCTTGAAGCGGCGCTCAGCCTCCGCGGGATCCTCGACCTGCAGCGCGACGTGAAACCCCTGCGGCTTCTGGAAGTGGCCGGGCGGGGCGTCGGAAGCCATGATGATCTCGCCGTCGATCGAGACCCTGGCGTGCATGATCTTGTCCTTCCAGCCGGGCGGCGTCTGCATCTGCGGATTGCCCTCGCCGTAGGGATAGGTTTCCTCGATCCGCGCACCGAGAACCTTCTGGTAGAAGTTCAGCGCGGCGCCGCAATTGCCGTCGTAGGAGAGATAGGGGTTGACCTGCATCACATGCTCCCTGGGTAACTATTTTTCCGTGAGTTTCTTCAGATTGGCGAGACCGACCTCGAAATCCTTGCCGATCATGTGATCCAGGTTCATGAACACCTGCATCACCTTCGACATGAAGACGGCCGGACCATACATGGTCCATGTGACGCTGGTCGCATCTCCCTGCGGCAGCATTGTGAACTCGGCGGTGTTGTGGCCCTCGAACGGCTTGAGGAAGTCGAGCTTGATGACGATCTTCGACGGCGCGGACGATTGCAGGATCTCCATGCGGCCGGTGCCGACATTCTTGTTGCCGTCCCAGGCATAGACCGCCCCCTGCCCGCGCCCGGCGCCGTCATAGGTGCGCTTCATGGCCGGATCCCGGTTCTCGTAGGGCGACCAGACCGTCCACTGCCGGAAATCGTCGATCAATGGAAAGATCCGTTCCGCCGGCGCATTGATGCTGGTCGCACGCGTGACGCGGAATGTGCTCGGCTTGGTCGCCGCGAGGACGAGGATGACCGCAATCGCGACCGCGAGGATGACAGCGATGATGGCAATGGTCTCGAACATGATGGTCTCCAGGTCGATGAATGAAGAGGAATAGCTCAGCGGCGGAACGGAAGCAGCGCGCGCAGATTGCCGTCGCGCAGATAGAGCCCGCCCCACACCATCAGGCCGAGATAGAGCCCGAACAGCGTGTGGCTGAACAGCGGGCTGCCGATCCGCACATGGGACGCGATCGCACCGCCGAGATAGCCGGTGAGCAGGATGGCGCCGAGGATCGAAGTCGGCGGCACCGAGTACAGCAGCGTGCAGACGATGGTGATGATGCCGAGGCTGCGCGCCAGCGTATCGCTGGCGCCAAAGCCCATCTTGTCCATGGTCTCGGTGACGACAGGCAATGGCAGCAGCTTGATCGCGCCATCGAACAGCAGAAAAAGGATAACCACGCCGCTCATGACGCGGCCGGTGATGCGGGCGGGCTTTGAGACTTCGGTGTCGACGATCGTCGGCATGGCGGGCTCCGTAAGGCTTGGTGATGCTCTCTGCCTTCATGACGAACGGAAGAGCGCGGGGCCGACAAGGACGGTGAAGATTTTTTGAGAAGCACGACGGGTGTTACGAGAGCGACGCACACAATGATCGTCTCGCCCGGGGCTTACCCCTCTCCCCGCCCTCCCCCGCAAGGGGGGAGCGAGCCTGACCAGCGTGCTCACCTCACTTGCGCTCGTTCACAAAATTTCAGCGCTTGATAATCCGACGTGAGGAAGCCACCGGCGGAGGGGTTCCCTCTCCCCTTGCGGGAGAGGGTTAGGGAGAGGGGTGCCACACGGGATGTTTCTCAACGTGCACTCGAACGAGGCACGACCAGCGACCGCTACTTCGCTTTCACATTGCGCGGCTGGCTGTCGCGCATCAGTCGGTCGATATGCATGCGGATATGGGCGGCTTCGGCGGTGGTGTTGGCGAGCGCGATGGCGCGGTCGAAGGCGACGCGGGCCTCCTCGTTGCGGCCGAGCTGCATCAGGAAGGCGCCGCGCACGCCGAAATAATGGAAGTAATTGGAAAGCCGCGGGGCCAACGGCTCGATCATCTCGAGCGCGGCTTCCGGCCCCTTCACCTTGGAGACCGCAACGGCGCGGTTGAGCGTGATCACCGGCGACGGCTGCATGATCTCGAGCGCGCCGTAGAGCAGGTCGATCTGGGTCCAGTCGGTATCCTCGGGCTTTTCCGCGCGGGCATGGAGCGCGGCGATCGCGGCCTGCACCTGATAGGGCCCGCTGCGGCGATGGCGCATCGCCTTGTCGATCAGCGCCAGCCCCTCGGCGATCAGCTTCTGGTTCCACAGGCTGCGGTCCTGGTCGTCGAGCAGGATCACCTGGCCGTCGGCGTCGAACCGCGCGGCGGCGCGGGCATGCTGCAACAGCAGCAGCGCGGTCAGCCCCATGATCTCCGGCTCGCTCTGGAACAGCCGCAGCAGCAGGCGGGCGAGCCTGATCGCCTCCTCGCACAGCGGCGAGCGGATTTGAGCGGTGTCGCCGCTCGCCGAATAGCCCTCGTTGAAGATCAAATAGATCATCGCGGCGACCGAGACGAGCCGCTCGCTCCGCTCGACCGCGCCCGGCGTCTCGAACGGCACATTGGCGTCGGCGACGCGCGTCTTGGCCCGCGTGATGCGCTGCTCCATCGCGGCTTCCGAGACCAGGAAGGCGCGCGCGATCTGCTTCACCGACAGGCCGGAGACGATGCGCAGCGCGAGCGCGATCTGCTGCGTCGCCGGCAGATCCTTGTGGCAACAGATGAACAAGAGCCGCAGGATATCGTCGCGGTAATGCGAGCCGTCGAGCCGCTCGGCGAGCTCCTCCTCGGCGTCGCCGAGGTCGGAGATCGCCTGGTCGTCGTCGGGCAACGCCTCCTGCTTCTTGCTGCGCCTGATGTCGTCGATGGCGACATTGCGGCCGACCATGATCAGCCACGCCGCGGGATCGCGCGGCGGGCCGTTCTGCGGCCAGCTCTTCAGCGCCCGCAGGCAGGCGTTCTGGAAAGCTTCCTCGGCGGTATCGAGATTGCGGAAGTAGCGCAGCAGTGCGCCAACCGCCTGGGGACGCGCCGACGTCAGCGCGGCATCGATCCAGGCGGTGTCGGTCATGCTCACGCCTTTGTGCTCCCCGGATTGAAGTAGCCGACCGGGCGGATCTCATAGGTGCCGCCGGGATTGGCCTCGCCGAGGTCGCGCGCGATGTCGAGCACTTCGTCGAGGTTCTTGCCTTCGACCAGATAGAAGCCGAGCAGCTGCTCCTTTGTTTCGGCGAACGGGCCGTCGAGCACCAGCGGCGGGTTTTCCTTGCGCAGCGTGGTCGCCGCGGTGGTCGGCAGCAGCCGCGCCACCGGGCCGAGCCGGCCCTGCTTGGCGAGCTTGTCCTGCACGACCGACAATTTCTGCATGACCGAGGCGTCGTGTTCCTTGCTCCAGGAACCGACCATGTCTTCGTCATGATAGCAGAGGATGGCGTACAGCATCGAAAAGGCATCTCCGTTCATTGCAAGAACGAATGATTATGCCTGCTGCCGACAGGCGGAGCGAAAGAAATTTAAGTTCCGGATGTCGGCGATGGATTTGGTCGACGCTTCATGGCGCGCCGCGACCGACTGCGTCTTGGGCCGTGGCGATGGCGTGTCACGCCGTCACCACGACGTTCATTTGCGACTACCAATAGACGCCGTAGCGGGCTGCGATCCGGCGCGCCTTGGCCTCATCGCTCTCCCGGCGGTTGGCGTGGCTCCTGTTCGTTGGCCGGGAGGCTTGCTGCCTCGGAGGCTCCGCCGGCTGCGCCTGCGACGGGGCCTGCTGGGCTTCGGCCGGAGCGGGCGCAACAGCCGGTTGCGCCTGAGCGGGCGTATCGGCGTTTGCGAGCACGAGGCCGCGGCTCTGGCCGGCATGGGCGGTGGTGGCTGCGGCTGCGATGAAAGCCGCGATCAGGATCAGCTTGCGCATGGAAGTTCTCCCCGGTTGATGGCAGGAGACTAGGGAGCGGGCCGGACCCGCTCTGTGATACATATCACATTGAAATTGGAGGTATCCGGATGGGTAAGGGCGCACTGGCGCTGCTGATCAATGGCGGCTCGGAAAACTGGTCGTCGGCGCGCTGGAAGGCGCGGTTCGACACCGTCTGCCCGGACCGCAGCGTGGTGCTGCTGCCGGACGGCGCGCTCGATCCCGCCGAGGTACATTATGCCGCGGTGTGGAAGCCGAAGCCGGGCGAGCTTGCGGCCTTCAAGAACCTGCGCGTCATCTTCAACCTCGGCGCCGGCGTCGACGCGCTGATGGCCGACCGCTCGCTGCCCGACGTGCCGCTGGTGCGGGTCGCGGTCGGCGATCTCACCGACCGCATGACCGAATATGTCGTGCTGCATGTGTTGATGCATCACCGCCAGGAGCTCTATCTGCGGGAGTCGCAACGATTGAGGCGCTGGGCGCCGAAATATCAGTGGGCGGCGGGCGCGATCACGGTCGGCATCATGGGACTCGGCACGCTCGGCGCGGCCTCAGCACACGCGCTGCGCGCGCTCGGCTTCCGCGTCGTCGGCTGGAGCCGCAGCGCGAAGCGGATCGACGGCATCGCCTGCCACCATGGCACTGAGGGGCTGGACGCGTTCCTGCGCGAGACCAACATCCTGGTCTGCCTGCTGCCGCTGACGCCCGACACGCGGCACGTGCTGAACCGCGACGTGTTTGCGAAACTGAACCGTAACAGCCCGCTCGGCGCACCCGTCATCATCAATGCCGGCCGTGGCGGCTTGCAGAACGAGGAAGACATCCTGCGCGCGCTCGACGACGGCACGCTGGGCGCCGCCTCGCTCGACGTCTACGAGACCGAGCCGCTGCCTCCCGCGAGCCCGTTCTGGAGCCATCCGAAGGTGGTGCTGACGCCGCACAACGCCGCCGATACCGACGCCGACGAGATCTCGAAATACGTCGCGCAGCAGATCGCGCGCTTCGAGCAAGGCGGCGCGCTGGAGAACCTGGTCGATCGCACGCGGGGGTATTGAGGCAGTGTCGTTCCTGCGAAAGCAGGGACCCACCGATGCATATTGAGGCGCGATAGTGGAACGACGAGTCTGTTTCACTACACCGGCCGCGGGGTATGGGTCCCTGCTTTCGCAGGGACGACCACGTTGATGGAGCAGCGCTTCGCTGGCGAAGCGCAACTCTCGGCGAGGGCTTCACCCCATCTCGGCGACCACCTCCGCGAGCCGGTCGTAGGCCGGCTCGACGACCTTCTCGATGCCGGAATTGAGGTGGCCATCGCGGGCCTCCTTCGTCGGATGCTTGATCGTGGTGGTCAGCGTGGTGGTGCCGCCTTCCTCGACGAAGGTCGAGGTGACGAGATATTCGTCGCTGGTGAAGCCCGGCATCGCAAAGGTCTCGCCGAATGTCAGCCGCTCCGGGCGCACCACTTCGCGATAGGTGCCGGTGAGGATGTGCTCGATGCCGTCGGACGACCGGAACACGAACCGATAGGCGCCACCGACGCGCAGGTCGATCTCGCACACCGGCATTGTGAGCTGCTCGCAGCCGAGCCAACGCACCAGATATTCCGGCTTGGTCATCGCATCGAACACGAAACGCCGCGGCGCATCGAATTGCCGCGTCATCGCGATCTCGAAATCCGACGGGGTCGTGACTTTCAGTTTCCTATCTGCGCGTGCGTCCACGTGGCTTCTCCTTGGTTACTCTCACTTTGCCATTGGTACGCGGCGGGGCCTTCGCGGCCTCCTCCGCCTTCATCTCCTCGAGCAGGCCGTCGAGGCGGTTGAAGCTCTCGTCCCAGAAGCGGCGGAAATTCCCGAGCCAGCCGTCGACTTGCTTGAACGAGGCGGGCGCGATGCGGCACGGCCGCCACTGCGCCTCGCGCCCGCGCGAGATCAATCCGGCATGCTCCAGCACCTTCAGGTGCTTGGAGATCGCCGGCAGGCTCATGTCGAACGGCTTTGCCAACTCCATCACCGAGGTCTCGCCCAGTGTGAGCCGCGCCAGGATGGCGCGCCGGGTCGGATCGGCCAGCGCCGCGAAGGTCGAACTGAGGGGATCGAGCGGCATGTACTTAGCTCATCGGTTAAATAACCTATGGGTTAAATACGACCAAACGGCGCTCGCGTCAACGGCCAAATTTTCTGGCCGCTGACGCAGGCGGGAGTCGTTCAGGATGTCTTCCGGGCGAAGGTGACGTGCGTCGCGTTCGGGCTCGCGACATGCGAGACGACGGCATAGCCGAGCGCAGGCAGATCGAGGCCCGCGAACAGGTTCTCGCCCGAGCCGAGCAGCACAGGCGACAACGCCAATTGCAGTTCGTCGAGCAAACGCGCTTGCAGGAACTGGCGCACCAGCGAAACGCCGCCGCCGACCCTGATGTCCTTGCCCTGCGCGACGTCGCGCGCGCGTTCGAGCGCTTCGGCAATACCTGATGTCACGAAGTGAAACGTCGTGCCGCCTTCCATCTCGATGTCGGGCCGCGCGTGATGGGTCAGCACGAACACCGGCGTGTGATACGGCGGATTGTCGCCCCACCAGCCTTTCCAGGCGTGATCCGGCCACGGCCCGCGGATCGGGCCGAACATGTTACGGCCCAGAATCCAGGCGCCGATATTTTCCATCGACTTGCGCGCGATCTCGTCATCGAGACCGGTGCTGCCGCCATCCTGGCCGAAGGTCTGGCGAAACGTCCGCGTCCCGAGGAACCAGGCAGGCAGCACCATGCCGCCTTCGCCGAAGGGATTTTCGAGGCTCTGACGCGGCGCGGCGCCAAATCCGTCGATCGAGACCGAGAATGCTGAAGTCCTGACTTTTCCCATGATATTCCGCTTCCGTGAGTTGAGGGACCTTACGGAAGACGGGCGGGAAAAACAGCGCCCGACATTTGATGCAGAAGAAATTTCGCCGCTTCTATTTGGCCGCGCACAGCACGTCGAGGGCGCCTTTCACGATCGCCTCGAGTTCCCCGCGCGGCACGCGGGCGCGGGCACGGATCGCGATGGTGTGGATGGTCGCTGAGGCGAGATGCGCCAGCGACGCCGGATCGGCGCCCTCAGGCAGCTCGCCGCGCTCCTTGGCATGGCGGAAGCAGATGCCGAACGCCTTGTCGAGCTCGGTCAGGCCCTCCACCACCATGGTGCGGATGCCCGGATCCGACACCGCCTCGGACGCAGCCGTCATCACCGTGAAGCAGCCGCGCGGGCCGGACTCGCCGGAGAGATAGATGTCGAGCGCGATCCGGTAGATGCGCTCAAGCCGCTCGCGCAGCGGCGCATCGGCGCGGAAGATGTCGACCATCGCCGCGCGCGCGTCATCGCGGTAGCGCTGGTAGCTCTTGATGTAGAGCTCGCGCTTGTCGCCGAACGCGCCATAGAGGCTCGGCCGGTTCATGCCGGTCGCAGCGCTGAGATCATCGAGCGAGGTCGCGGCAAAGCCGTCGCGGCGGAACAGATCGAGCGCTTTGCCGAGCGCGACCTCGGGCTCATAGGCGCGCGGCCGTCCGCGCCGCTTCGGCGCGACAGGGGCCTCGATTTTGGCAGCAGATGGCGGCTTCTTACTTTTTTGTACCATTTCGCACTTAAATCCTTGACCGCATCAATATTATCCAGGACAGTACAAAAATCAACAAGGCCGGGACATCCGCGCCAGACCGCCCCAAGGAGGCACCAATGGACCTTTATTTCTCGCCGCTCGCCTGCTCGATGGCGACCCGTGTCGCGCTCTATGAAGCCGGCCAGCCGGCGAACTATCTCGAGGTCGATCCGAAGACCAAGCAGGTGCGCAACGACGGCTCCGACTTCAACAAGGTCAACCCGCTCGGCCTGGTGCCGACGCTGCGCACCGACGACGGCGTGGTGCTGACAGAGAACGCGGCGATCCTGCAATATGTCGCCGACCAGTTCCCGCGTGCCGGCCTCGGCACCGCGTCGAACGCCGAGCGCTCAAAGCTGCATCAATGGCTGTGCTTCATCGGCACCGAGCTGCACAAGGGCCTGTTCCTGCCGCTGCTCGACAAGAAGGCGCCGCCGGACGCCAAGACCTACGCGCTGGAGAAATACGTCTCGCGGCTCGACTATGTCGAGGATCACCTCAAGGGCCGCGAATATTTGCTCGATCATTTCAGCGTCGCCGACGCCTATCTCGTCACGGTCATCAACTGGACCATGGCAACGCCGCCGATCGAGCTGGCGAAATGGCCGGCGCTGAAGGCCTATTACGAGCGCCTGCGAACCCGGCCGTCGGTCGCGAAAGCGGTCGCGGAAGAGTTCGAGCTCTACAAGGCCGAGATCGCGCGCCACAAGGCGGCGTAAGGCGGTTTCTTACCATGCGTCGTCCCGGCCTTCGCCCATAGGCGCTAAGATAGTTTGATCATTGCCTGATAGCGGCGCTTGCGTCTGGGGGGCTCGCGCAGATGTCGCCGGAGAGCACGGCTTGCTCTGCGCAGACAAGCGATCGTGGGTTGGGGAATGACGGCTTGGAGCAATGAGGCGATGAGCTGACGTAGCAGGCGCCATGCGGAAGGTCCGGTCAGGCGGCTTCGTCCAAGCGGGGAGAGTCCTCGAGTTCGTCGACCAGCGGCTCGAGCAGTAGAGTGATCAGCAGGTGAGCGAGGATATGGGGTTTAGCGGACCGCTGGTCAGTTCCGGGAGGTCCCTTCAAGCCAATCAAGCTCTTCAGCCGCTTGAAGCCGAGCTCAATCCGCCATCGCAACCGGTAGAGGGCAATGACGTCAGCAGCCGTGAAGTCCTCGCCCTTGAGCGAGGTCGCCAGGATTACCCAATCTGCGGCCTCAAGCGTTTGCCTGGAGAGTTGATGGCCTCCCTTCTGGGCTGTCCTGCGTGCCTTGCGTCGCGCCTCCGCGGCCGCATGCGCCGGCTTTTTGACCGCGACCAAGCGCACAGCAAGCGGTTGCGCACCGGACTTGCGCTCTATCCAGATCGGTCGATCGATCATGCCGCCTGCCAAGGCCTTGCGCAGCTCTGCGATGAGATCGACAAGGTTGCCGTTGCGATCCAGCCAACGCGCGCTCTTCCAGCCCGCGCGGATCACGAAGTCCGCGCCGGCATCGACCAGATGCGCCATGCGCTCTGGTTGCAGGTAGGCACGGTCGGCAAGACGGATCTCGCCGGCAGTCACGGGTATCCGATCCAGTGTCTCGCCTGCGCCCTCATCGGTCAGCTCGAAGTGCCCAAAGCGCTCTTGCGGAAGATCGAACGCACTGTGGATACGCCACACCGCGTTGTTTTGCCTGCCCTCGGTTCCGGCTTTGGGGACCGTCGTGGCGTCAACGATGCGGATCAGCCGACCGCGGCTTGCCTTCGGCGCACCACTCGCAAGTGCCTGACCTATCAGTTGCGCCAGCCAATCTCCGGACTGACGCAAGCGATACAACAGAGCCACGTTGGAGATGTCGACAAGGCCCACCGACGTCGCCCACGCCGCCGTCAGCCGCAGACCCCGCGTGCCCAGACAATACGCAAGGATCAGCCGCAGCAAATCAACCGCATTGGTGATCTCGCGCGGACGAACAAACGCCTTCGTCTCGCGCGCGCCAACCTCCAGAGCCTTAGCCCCACCAAGCCGAGCAACAACACGCGCCCAGTCTTCGTTCACAAGCGATTCGTGTCTCATCCCTTCTTGGAATCACATACAAATTCAACGCGCAAATCCTATTTTAGCGCCTATGGGCCTTCGCCGGGACGACAACTCAAGCGCGATGAGATTAGCTTGAGCTGGAACGGCGTCGAAAGTTCACCTCTCCCTTGGGAGAGGTCGATTTGCGCAGCAAATCGGGCGAGGGGTTACGGTCTATCGAGAGAGCAGGAGCTCTCACCCGGATTGGTTCGCAATCCGACCTCTCCCCGGCGGGGAGAGGTGAACCGAAAACGCGGCAGGCCGATTCAACCAAAACTCATCCCGCCTTAGAACGGACTATCCCCCAGGCCCGGAACGTCGGCCGGGCGCGGGCCCGGGGCGGGCCAGTGGAAGCGGCGGTCCTTCTCTGCGATCGCGATGTCGTTGATCGAGGCCTCGCGCCGGCGCATCAGGCCGTGCTCGTCGAACTCCCACTGCTCGTTGCCGTAGGAGCGAAACCAGTTTCCGCCGGCGTCGTGCCATTCGTACTGGAAGCGCACCGCGATGCGATTGCCGTCGAACGCCCAGAGATCCTTGATCAGGCGATACTCCCGCTCCTTTTCCCATTTGCGGGTCAGGAAGGCCACGATCGCCTCGCGGCCCTCAAACACCTCGGCACGATTGCGCCAGCGGCTGTCCTCGGTATAGGCGCCGGCAACCCGAACCGGGTCGCGCGAATTCCAGGCATCTTCCGCCATGCGCGCCTTCTGCGCGGCGGTCTCGCGGGTGAAAGGCGGCAGTGGCGGGCGTGACATCGGCGATCCCTCGCGGTTGTTTTGTCACGCGCAAATCTATCGTCGCCGGATGAAGAGTCGATGGGGCATTCCCTATCACCCGATAGCTAGGCCAGATCGGCCTTCATCAGTGCGCGGATGGACTTCGGAATCGGCTGTGCCCTGCCCTGACTGACGAAGGCGACGCGCACCTGCGCCTTCACAAGCACGTCATCGCCGCGCCTGACCTCCTGCGCGAGCATGATGGAGGCGCCCTTCACCGCGATCGGCCAGGTCACGACGTCGAGCATGTCGTCCATCCGCGCGGGCTTGAGGAAGTCCAGCGTCATCGAGCGCACGACAAAGGCGAAGCCGCCGGTCTCCTCCTGCGCCTCCTCGAACAGCGCGTTCTGTTCGGCGCCCATCAATCGGAGATGATTGGTGCGCCCGCGCTCCATGAAGCGCAGGTAATTGGCGTGGTAAACGATGCCGGAAAAATCGGTGTCTTCGTAATAGACACGGACCTGCATATGGTGTCGGCCATCGCGGATCGCGCCGTCGATATGGGGTAAGGTCAATTGCGGCCCCTCGATCGCTCTCGGAAAGACAATCGTTTTGCGCAAATTGCCCGATCACGCAAGCGCGATCAGGACACCACCGGCCCCTTTGCGCCGAGCGTGACCTGCACGATCTCGGGCGGCACGCCGAGGCGGAACGGCATGATGCTGCAGCCGAGGCCGCCGGAGACGACGACGTCGCATTTCAGCTTGAAATGGCCATAGGCGAGCCGCATGCCGTGCTTTACCGGCACCGCGGGCGACCAGCCGAGCAGCCGGATTTGGCCGCCATGGGTGTGACCGGACAGCTGCAGCGCGACGCGCGAGGGTACGCGGAGCGCGACGTCGGGCTCATGCGCGAGCAGGATCACCGGCGCATCGTCGGTGACTTTTGCAAGCGTCGCGTTGAGATCATCGACCCCGATGCGCCGGACCTCGCGATAGCGCCGCGCCGGCAGATAGGCGAGCTGATCGCCAAGACCGGCGAGCCAGAACGGACGGCCGTCCTTCACTAGCCGCACCGCGTCATTCTCGTAGACAGGGATGCCGGCGCGCTCCAGCGCACGGCGCGCAACCGGGGTGCCCTGCCCTAGGCGCTGCACAGCCTTGTCTTCCCAGTAATCGTGATTGCCGAGCACGGCATGCACGCCGAGCGGCGCCTTCAGGTCCTTGAGCACCGCGGCCCATTCGGAGGCCGGAATGAAGCGGGTGACGTGGCGCAGCCCCGCGACATAGTCGCCGAGCAGCACGATGATGTCCGGGTTAAGCGCGTTGGTCCGCTCGACGATCTCGGCGATGCGATCGAGCGACATCCATGGATCGCAGGCGTGAATGTCGGCGATCGCGGCGATCTTGAGCGGAAAGTCCGAAGGCCAATGCCTCGGCGACAGATCGTAGCGCGTCAGCGTGAGCCGGACCACCGGCTCGCTCAGGCCGTAGGCCCCCGTCGAGGCGGTGGCGGCGGTCATTCCGCCGAACCCGCGAAGAAAGTGACGACGTGAAATCATGGGCCTGTGATCGGTGATGCCTGGCACTTCCTGAAAACGCTCCAGGCGATCATAGGCCCTTGGATTGAAGCGAAATTGGGCCACGTTTATGCAGACAGCCTGCAGACGCTTCGCAATGGTTACTGCGAATGGTTACCTGCAGCGCGACGCGCCGCATCAACACGTCTTTTCACGTCTTCGAGAGCTTGGGCTCAGTCCTCGTCGCCATTGCCGCCGAACAGGCCGAACTGCGAGGGATCGCGGTTCGGCTCGGCAAGGCCGAGATGGCGGAAGGCATGCGAGGTCAGGAGCCGGCCGCGCGGGGTGCGCTGCAGATAGCCGCACTGGATCAGATAGGGCTCGATGATGTCCTCGATCGCATCGCGCGGCTCCGACAGCGCCGCCGCCATGGTCTCGACGCCGACCGGACCGCCGCCATAGTTCAAGGCGATGGTGGTGAGATAGCGCCGGTCCATCGCATCGAGCCCGGCGCTGTCGACCTCGAGCGCACTCAGCGCCCGGTCGGCGATGCCGCGGTCAATGGCTTCGGCATCCGCGGCGGAGGCAAAGTCGCGCACGCGGCGCAAGAGGCGGCCGGCGATGCGCGGCGTGCCGCGGGCGCGGCGCGCGATCTCGTTGGCGCCATCGGGGCTCATGCCGATGTTGAGCACGCGGGCACCACGGGTGACGATCTTCTCCAGCTCTTCCTCGGTATAGAAATTGAGCCGGATCGGAATGCCGAAGCGGTCGCGCAGCGGATTGGTGAGCAGGCCCGCGCGCGTCGTCGCACCGACCAGCGTGAATTTCGACAGCTCGATCTTCACCGAGCGCGCCGCGGGGCCTTCGCCGATGATCAGGTCGAGCTGGAAATCCTCCATCGCGGGATAGAGCACTTCCTCGACCGCCGGGCTCAGGCGATGGATCTCGTCGATGAACAGCACGTCGCGCTCTTCCAGATTGGTGAGCAGCGCCGCGAGGTCGCCGGCCTTCGCGATCACGGGACCGGAGGTGGCGCGGAAGCCGACACCGAGCTCGCGCGCGACGATCTGCGCCAGCGTGGTCTTGCCGAGGCCGGGGGGACCAACGAACAGCACGTGATCGAGCGCCTCGCCGCGCTTCTTCGCGGCCTCGATGAAGATCGACAGATTCTTGCGCGCCTGCGCCTGGCCGACGAACTCCGTCAGCGATTGCGGACGCAGCGCGGTATCGCCGACATCGTCGGAGCGGCGTTCGGGCGTGACCATGCGCGAGGGCGTATTCACTTCGACAATTCCTTCAGGCCCAGCCGGATCAGCTGCGCGGTCTCGGCCTTCTCGCCGGCGCTGCGGGAGGCGGCGGCGATGGCGGCGGCGGCCTGCGGCTGGCCGTAGCCGAGATTGACCAGCGCGGAGATCGCGTCGGTGACCGGGCGCGGCGCACGGTTGTTGTCGACCGCGCCGGACAGGTGCACCACCGCGGGATCGACATCGGCAAAGCCCGGCGCCTTGTCCTTCAATTCGCTGACGATGCGCTCGGCCACTTTGGGTCCGACCCCCGGCGTGCGCGCCACCGCCGCCTTGTCGCGCAGCGCGATGGCATTGGCGAGATCGGTCGGCGGCAACGTGCTGAGCACCGCGAGCGCGACCTTGGCGCCGACGCCCTGCACGGTCTGCAACAGGCGAAACCACTCGCGCTCGAGATCCGAGCGGAAGCCGAACAGCTTGATCTGGTCCTCGCGGACATAGGTCTCGATCGAAAGCACGGCCGCGCCGCCCGGCTGTGGCAGCGCCTGCAGCGTGCGGCTGGCGCAATGCACCTGATAGCCGACGCCGCCAACGTCGAGGATCACGTAATCCTCGCCGTAGGAATCGATCAGGCCCTTGAGCTTGCCGATCATCGTACGCCCCCGCGCTCGGTGCTCGTGTCCCGCACAATTGCTTTGGCCTCAGTGAGGGACGCATCGGCGGAAGGGTTCCCTCCCCCCTTGCGGGGGAGGGTTAGGGAGAGGGGTGCCGCTTGCTCGATTGCCAGACGCATAGTGCGAACAACGCTCGCACCGCGCTCAATTGTCTCGCGCGCTTTGGTGATGCCTCGGCGCGGCATCTCATGAGCCGTCACCCGGGGCTTACCCCTCTCCCCACCCCTCCCCCGCAAGGGGGGAGGGAGCCTAACGAGCGTGCTCCCCTCACTCGCGCCGATCATAGGCTCGCCACCCTGAGCCGCAGCGCTGTGCTCTGGCGGTGATGGGCGTGGGTGATCGCGACCGCGAGCGCGTCGGCGGCGTCGGCGGACGGCGGCTCGGCTTTCGGCAACAGGATCTTCAGCATCACCTGGATCTGGTTCTTCTCGGCATGTCCGGCGCCGACCACGGTCTTCTTGACCTGGTTCGGCGCGTATTCGGCGACCGAGATACCGAACATTGCGGGCGCCAGCATGGCGACGCCACGCGCCTGGCCGAGCTTCAGCGTGGCAACGCCGTCCTTGTTGACGAAGGTCTGCTCGACCGCGGC
The DNA here is from genome assembly GCF_054063415.1 of Bradyrhizobium sp. USDA 4011. Classification (NCBI taxonomy): domain Bacteria; kingdom Pseudomonadati; phylum Pseudomonadota; class Alphaproteobacteria; order Hyphomicrobiales; family Nitrobacteraceae; genus Bradyrhizobium; species Bradyrhizobium sp. USDA 4011. The sequence continues at coordinate 5,420,932 of NZ_JBSSGG010000001.1, read as the reverse complement.
CTCCGCCGGCCTGTAGTCGCCGAGCACGGCGGCAAGCCCCTCATGGATCGCGAGCAGCCGGTTCGCCAGCGGCAGATCGTCCGGCGGCTCGACCGAACCGCAGCCGATATAGACCAGACGGTTGCCCTCGGTCTCGATCACGCCCCAGCCGGTGCGGCGGAGACCCGGATCGATACCGATGATGCGGACGGGAGAGCGAATCGGCTGCGATGTCATGGGGTAGTGATACCGCCTGCGCGGGGAGAACGAAACACAAACGGAGGTCCGTCCCCTGCTCCGCGCATCATCGCACCGTGCTCGCCATCCTGCCCTGCTCGTCATCCCCGCGAAGCGGGGATCCAGTACGCCGCGGCGTCTCGGATCAAACGCAGGTCTCTGGAATACTGGATCGCCCGGTCGAGCCGGGCGATGACAGCGAGTCAAGTGGATCAGCCGCCCATTTTCGCGAGCAGCGCGTCGGACACCTCGAAATTGGCGTACACGTTCTGCACGTCGTCGTGCTCGTTGAGCAGGTCCATCAGCTTCAGCAGCTTTTCGCCGGTCTCGTCGTCGACCGCGACCGTGTTCTGCGGCTTCCAGGTCAGCGCCGCCTTGCGCGGCTCGCCGAACTTCGCTTCCAGCGCCTTGGCCACTTCGCGGAAGGTCTCCTGCGAGGCGTAGACCTCGTGGCCGGATTCGCTGGAGACCACATCGTCGGCGCCGGCCTCGATCGCGGCATCCAGCATGGCGTCGTCGGAGGCGACCTTGGCGTCGTATTCGATGATGCCGGTGTGATCGAACATGAAGGCGACCGAGCCGGTCTCGCCGAGATTGCCGCCCGATTTGGTGAAGAAGGAGCGGATATCGGAGGCGGCGCGGTTGCGGTTGTCGGTCAGCGCCTCGACGATCACGGCGACGCCGCCGGGGCCATAGCCCTCGTAGCGGATCTCGTCATAGTGCTCGCCCTCACCGCCGATCGCCTTCTTGATGGCACGATCGATATTGTCCTTGGGCATGTTCTCGGCGCGGGCGGCGACCACGGCGGCGCGCAGCCGCGGGTTCATCGCAGGATCGGGGGTGCCGAGCTTGGCCGCCACGGTGATTTCGCGAGCCAATTTGCCGAAAAGCTTCGACTTCTGGGCATCCTGCCGGCCCTTGCGGTGCATGATGTTCTTGAATTGGGAATGGCCGGCCATGCGACGTCTCTTCGAGCGTAGGGTCTGAACAGGGGTGGAAAACGCGGCCTTATAGGCCCCTGGCGGTCAAAATCAAAGGTCGGCGGGGGCCCTCCGGCGGGGGAATACTACCGCATGCCGGAATATGAGGCACTTGTTAACCATGACTTCATGCCCGGATGCGAGGATCACCCCGTCCCGCCGCAGCTTTCCAAGAGCCCCCATCCCCATGGCGTTCGGTTTGTTTCGAAAGCAAGTGCCGGAGCCGGCGGCGCCGCAGGTTCCAACCGCGGCCGCCGCGGCTGACGTCTCGGCCGAGACTGATTCGGCCAAGGATTCGTCCGGGGAAATCCTGGAACTGCTGGAACTCGAGCTCGGCGCGATGATTCGCCAGCTTGAGCGCGCCGCAGGCTCGGTGGCCGACGGCGCCGAGGCGACGGCAGCCAAGCTCGCGACCATCCGCGCCCGCACCGACGCGCTGACCGGCCGCAGCAGCGATGCACAGAGCACCGCGACGACGTTCTCGGAGGCCGCCGACAGATTCACCCATTCCGCCGAAGGCATCGGCGCGCAAGTGCGCAGCGCCAGCCAGCTCGCCGACGACGCCGCGGCGGCTGCGCGCGAGGCCACCGCCAATGTCGATCGCCTGCGCGAATCCTCGGCGGCGATCGGCAATGTCGTCAATCTGATCGCGCAGATCGCGCGGCAGACCACGCTGCTGGCGCTCAACTCGACGATCGAGGCGGCGCGCGCCGGCGCCGCCGGCAAGGGCTTTGCGGTGGTCGCCACCGAGGTCAAGGCGCTGGCGGTGCAGACCCAGAGCGCAACCGAAGAGATCACGCGCAAGATCGAGGCGTTGCAGAAGGACGCCACCGGATCGGCGGACGCCGTCCACCGCATCTCGCAGGCGATCGAAAAGATCCGACCGGTGTTCGAGAACGTCAATGGCGCGGTCGCCGAGCAGAACCAGATCACCGGCGAGATGGGCCAGAACGCCGCCTCCGCCTCCCGCTTCATCGTCTCGGTCGGTACCAGCGCCGGCGAGATCGACTCGGCAACCCGCGAAGCGGCCGCCCACGGCGACAATGTCGCCAAGGCCGGCAAGGCGGTGACCGCCTTCGCCCAGAAGCTGAAGGCGCGCTGTGCCGTGCTGCTGCGCCAGGACGAGCGCGGCGATCCGCGCAAGAACCAGCGCCTGCCGTGCAGCCTCATGATCGAGATCACGACCGCGCGCGGCACGGTCACCGCGCCGGTCTACGAGATCGCGATGGACGGCATCCTGATCGGCGGGCCGGATGCCGAGAAGCTGCCGGCCCGTGAGACCCTGAGCGCCACCTTGCAGGATATCGGCGCCTGCCGGATCAGGATCGGCGACCGCTCCAAGGCAGGCAGCCAGGCGCGCTTCGAGGCGGCGACCGCCGCGCTGCGCGAGAAGATCGAAGACCGGATGTGGGCGATTCACGAGGAGAACGCCGAACTCGTCACCCGCGCGATGGAAGCGGGTCGAACGCTGAGCAAGCTCTTCGAGGACGGACTGGCCAGCGGCGCGATCACACTCGCCGAGATGTTCGACACCGACTATGTCGAGATATCAGGCACCAACCCGGTGCAGTATCGCACCAAAATGCTGGATTGGGCGGATCGCTCGCTGCCCGCTCTGCTCGAGGCGTTCCTCGCCAAGGACAAGCGCCTGGCGTTCTGCGCCACCGTCGACCGGAACGGCTATCTGCCGGTCCATAACAAGATCTATTCGCAGCCGCAGCGGCCGGGCGACGTGGCCTACAACACCGCCAATTGCCGCAATCGTCGTATCTTCAACGATCCCGCGGGTCTCGCCGCCGCGCAAAACCAGCGCGCTTATTTGGTTCAAAGCTATGCGCGCGACATGGGCAATGGCACCACCGTGATGATGCGCGAGATCGACGTGCCGATCCGCGTGCGCGGCCGGCACTGGGGCGCCTTCCGCACCGCCTACAAGCTTTGACCAAGTGCGAGTGCACGCTCAGGCAAGACCGGCGGAGCGAATCACGCTTTAGACTGGAATGGGGAATGCTGCAGCGGCGCCACGGGCTGCTGTAACGGAGGAAACGCGACATGTCGGCGGCGCAGCTTGCAGTGCTGGATACGGCATCGAACCGGACACTGGCCGAACGGCTCGTCGACCAGCTCGCCGACCGAATCGGCGGCCTCGGGGTGGAGCTTGCCGACATCGCCGGCAACGTCCAGGAGGTCGCGAGCCGCGTCACCAACCAGTCGGAGCGGTTCCATCATTTGCAGGAGACCGCCGAGATCATGGTCTCGGCCAATCACGACATCGCGGATGCGTCGCAGGCGGTGCAAACGACCGCAGCCGCCGCGGTCGGCCAGATCGCTGAATCGCGCAACGCGGTCGAGACGGCGGTCCGCCATATCGCAGAGCTCGTCGCAGCGGTCGGACGGATCGAGGCGCGGCTCGCGGCAGTCGGCTCCGCGCTGAGCCAGGTCGCCAAGGTCTCCGGTTCGATCGAGGCGATCGCCAAGCAGACCAATCTGCTGGCGCTCAACGCAACGATCGAGGCCGCGCGCGCCGGCAATGCCGGCCGCGGCTTTGCCGTGGTCGCAAGCGAGGTGAAGAACCTTGCCGAGGCGACACGCCAGGCGACGCATCAGATTTCCGACACCGTGCGCGACCTCGACGGCCAGATCGGCAGCCTGATCGGCGAGAGCAGCGACGCCTCGCTGCGCGCCAAAAGCGCAGGCGAAGGCGCCCGGCAGATCTCCGGCATCATCATGCGCGTGCAGGAAGGCTTCTCGTCGGTCGGCGCCGAGATCGACAGCGTGGCGCGCGCCGCGACCTCCAATCTCGGTCATTGCGACACCGTGATCGCCGAGCTGAACGAACTCGCCAAGGGCGTCGATCTCTCCTCGCGCGACCTCAAGCACGCCGACGGCCGCGTCGCAAAGCTGCTCGAGCTGTCCGAGAGCCTGATCGTGACCATCGCCGACAGCGGCGTCGAGACCAGCGATGCGCCGCTGATCCGCGTCGTGATCGACACCGCGAAACAGATCTCGGAGCTGTTCGAGCATGCGGTCGCGCGCGGCGAGATCACGCTCGCGCAATTGATGGACGAGAATTATCGCGAGATCGCGGGCACCAATCCGAAGCAATATCTGACCGACTATGTCAGCTTCACCGACCGCGTGCTGCCGGCGATCCAGGATCCGATCCAGAAGACCGATCCGTGCATCGTGTTCTGCGTCGCCTGGGCGCGCAGCGGCTATCTGCCGACCCACAATCCGAACTACCGGCTGCCGCAGGGACCGGACCCGGTCTGGAACAACGCCAATTGCCGCAACCGCCGGCTGTTCAACGACCGCGCGGTGAGCAAGGTCGCGGCCAACACCAAGCCGTTCCTGCTGCAGACCTATCGCCGCGACATGGGCGGCGGCAAATTCGTGCTGATGAAGGACCTGTCGTCGCCGATCTTCGTGAACGCCAGCCACTGGGGCGCGTTCCGGATGGGCTTCCGGCAGGGCTAGGCTCGTTGTTTGGACGCGTTTTCTTCACGCGCACCGGAATCCACTTCGCTCGAAACGCCCTGGCTATTCCGGCAATCCTGCGTCGCGCAATGCGGCGCCGATCTTGTCACGCAGCGCGGCATCCCGCACCGGAAACGCCTCGCTGATATGCGAGGTGCGGAAGCCCGGATGCACCCGCAACAAACGAGCGATCGCCTTTCTCGCCTCCCCCGCATCGCCCGCGCGGATCGCGTTGATGATGAAGGCGCCCAACGAATGGGCATTGGAGTTGAAGCGCAACGACCGTCTGGCAACCTTGCATCCCTCCTCTTAACGTTCGAGCCAGAAGTAGGCATGCGCCATGCCGATCCAGGCGCTGACGCGCAAGGGATCGAGCGGACTAAGCCGGATCATGTGGTCGAAACTCTCGATGGCGCGTTCGGTCTCGCCGCACATCAGCGAGACCCAGCCGCGCGAATACCAGGCGAATCCAAGATTGGGATTCAGTGTGATCGCCTCCTCGACCATCGACGAGCCGAGGTCGTAGTCATGCCCGAGATAGGTCAGCGCGTGGCCGGCCGTCGACTGCACGAACGCATCCTCCTCGCCGAGTCGCGACGCCAACCGTGCGTGCTTGACGGCCTCGAACCGCTCCGGGCCGTCGAGCGGCGAGCCGGTGGTGGCCTGCCGGGCCATCCAGGTCCACGCCAGCATCGCATGCGCCGCGGCGAACTGCGGATCGAGCTCGATCGCGTGCTTGAACAGCTTGTAGGCATCGGCGAGCGAGGCGCGCTGATGAATCAGCGCCATGCCGCGCAGGTAGAGGTCGTAGCTGTCCAGCTTGTCCGTCGGCTTCTGCCTGACACGCTCGAACTCGGCCTGTTCGAGCCTCGGCGCGATCAGGCCGACCACGTTTGAGGTGACCTTGTCCTGCAAGCCAAAGACATCCTCGAGGTCGCCGTCGAAACGGTCGGCCCAGATATGGTTGCCGGTCGCCGCCTCGATCAGCTGACCGGTGATGCGGACACGGCTGCCGGCCTTGCGGACGCTGCCTTCGAGCACATAGCGCACGCCGAGCTCCTGGCCGACCCGCTTGATATCGACGGATTTGCCCTTGTAGGCGAAGCTCGAATTGCGCGCGATGACGAACAGCGATTTGAACCGCGACAGCGCCGTGATGATCTCCTCGACCATGCCGTCGGCAAAATAATCCTGCTCGCGATCCCCGCTCATGTTGTCGAACGGCAGCACTGCAATCGACGGCCTGTCCGGCAGTGGAAGCGGCTGGACTGGCACCGTGGGCACTGCCGAGCGCTCCGGGGCAGATTCGCCGCCGACCCGAATCTGCCATACCCGCATCGGTTCGGCGATATTCTTCAGCGACTGTGAGCCCATGTCACCGAAATCGATATCGACCTTGCCTCGGATTTGCCGATGGGCATCGTCCGAAATGCAAATTCCGCCGGGGTCGGCCATTCCCTCGAGACGCGCCGCGATGTTGACGCCGTCGCCGAAGATATCGTCACTGTCGATGATGATGTCGCCGACGTGAATGCCGATGCGGAATTCGATTCTGCGATCGGGCGGCACCGCGACGTTTCGTTCGGTCATGACCCGCTGAATCTCAATGGCGCACCGCGCCGCGTCGACAGCGCTGGCGAACTCGACCAACATCCCGTCACCGGTGGTCTTGACGATGCGGCCTCGGCATGCCGCGATGGTCGGATCGACCAGCACCTGGCGGACACCCTTCAGGTCGCCAAGCGTCCGCTCCTCGTCGCGGCCCATCAGGCGGCTGTAACCGGCAACATCGGCCGCTACCAAGGCCACCAAACGACGTTCGACGCGCTCGGACACCGCAATCTCCGGAAGCAAAAATCACAGGGATCGAAAAATCACTGCCCATCAAAAATCACTGCGCATCAAAGCACGACAAGACGTCGCAGGCTAGCTGAGCCAAAACCCCGGCACCGCGGGCTCGAGTCGCCCGCCGGCGCGCACCGGCGCGACCTTCACCGCAAGCCCGGTCGCATCGTCGGTCTCGACCGCGACGCCGCTCAGCGTCGCAACGCCGCCGGCCGGCTCGAAGCGGCCGGAGGGAATGCCGGTGAGGAAACGCTGCAGCGGCTCCTCCTTCTGCATGCCGATCACCGAATCATAGTCGCCGGTCATGCCGGCATCGCTCATATAGGCGGTGCCGCCCGGCAGCACCTGATGATCGGCGGTCGGCACATGGGTATGGGTCCCGACCACGAGGCTGACGCGGCCGTCGCAGAAGAAACCGACGCCCTGCTTCTCGCTGGTGGCCTCGGCATGGAAATCGAGCACGATGGCGTCGGCGCCCTCGCGCAACGGGCAGGCCTCGAGCTCGCGCTCGATCGCGCTGAACGGATCGTTCGAGGACGGCTCCATGAAGACGCGGCCGATCGCGTTGAGGATCAGCGCGCGCTTGCCGCTCTTGGTGTCGACCAGCGTGGCGCCGCGGCCCGGCGAATGGCGCGGGAAATTCAGCGGCCGGATCAGGCGCGGCGCGCGCTCGATGAAGACCAGCGCCTCCTTCTGATTCCAGGCGTGGTTGCCGAGCGTGATCGCATCGGCGCCGGCATCGAGCAGCTCCTGATAGATCGCCTCGGTGATGCCGAAGCCGCCGGCGGCGTTCTCGCCATTGACGACGACGAGATCGAGCGACCAGTCCCTGATCATGCCGGGAAGATGGTCTGATATGGCGGTGCGGCCGGTCCTGCCGACCACGTCACCAACGAACAGAATACGCAAGGCTAGCCACTCCGGAAATCGAACGTCTTGCGCTCCGTTAGCACATAATCGAGCGGAACGTCGTGCGACAGCGCCGGAATGGCCTTGGTTTCCTGTGCAGCAAAGGCGACCCCCACCCCGATCACATGCTTGGCCTTGCGCAGATGTGCAAAGGTATAGTCGTAATAGCCGGCGCCGTAGCCGATGCGGTGGCCGAGCCTATCGAATGCCGCGAGCGGCACCAGCATGACGTCGGGATGCACCTCGGCGGCGGCCGGCGACGGCTCGGGAATGCCGAGCGGGCCGAGCATCAGACGGTCCTGCGGCGACCAGCTGCGGAAGGTCAGCGACTGGCCGCGCGCATTGATGCAGGGCAGCGCAAGCCGCGCCCCCTTTTCGGCAAGCTTCTTCATCAGCGGCGCCGGATCGAGTTCGCTGCGGATCGGCGCATAGCCCGAGACGATCATGCCTTGCGTGATCTCGAACGGCGCGCCGCGCTTGGCGAGCGCTTCGGCAGCGGCCGCGCGCTTCTCGTCGCTCAGCGCGTCGCGCTTGGCGAGGGCAAGCGCCCGAAGCTCGGCCTTCGATGGAGATGCGTGCATGATCCATCTTCCGCTGTCATCGTCCGCAAAACGCGAACGAGCCGGCACTCAGAAACGCTAGCATTCGTTTGACCAGGCCGCGGCGCACTGGACACCCCGCGAGGACCCTGCCAGCGGGCGAGCCGATGACGAGACCCATTGCGGTGAAACTGCACCACAATCAAACCGCCGCAGCGCGACGACAAGGCAACAGCAAAAATCAGTGCGAAGCCGCAGAGGCCGTTGGAGCGCTCGATCCCGGAGTTCCCTACGAAAGTAGGTGGGCACCATATGTCCGGGTCCACGGACCCGGCCAGGGACAGTTCCCTAAAGGATCGATAAGGCCCCGGGGATATATGGCTCCTGACGCACGACGCAGCTTCGCGAGGGCTAATCTAGCCATCGTTGATCCAATCCGCCAGCGGTAAGGAAGACGCAGTCCAAGCTCTCGTATGATCTTCCTCACCCTCCGCAGGGGCGCGCTGCCAAAACATCGAAAACAACCCCATGCAAAGGAGCCGGCGGCTTGCCGGCATTCGACACGGCAACTTGACATGTCGGGCAAATCAGCGGCACTATTCTAATATTCAGAAATTTTGCAGCCGCGCTCCGTCCCGCGCCATGGGAGGTGGCCGCAGCCATCTGCGATGGCCTGCCCACAAGACCAAAGCAAGATCACCCGATCGCGATGCCGCCGCCGATGGTGCGGTTGAGCACCTGCGTGGTGCGCTCGATCCGCTCGGCGGCGGCGTTGAGCGCGTTGGAGACCGCGGTCTGGGTGGCGCGGGCGCGGTCGGTGGCGGCGACGCGGGCATTGCGCAGCTGCTCGACCTCTTCCTCGAGGCTGCGGATCCGTGCGCCCGCATCGACCAGCTCGTCGCAGGCGGTGAGTGCCGCCATCACGGTGAGTCTGGCATCGCCGATCTCGCCGAACTTGCCGCGCAGCGATTCGACGCGCTGCTGGAGATTTTCCGCGAGCTTCAGGAGCCGCACCTCCTGGCCCTCCTCGCAGGCCATCCGGTATTGTCGGCCATTGATGGTGACGTTGATGTGGCTCATCTGCCTTCTCCGCCCTCGAGCACGGCGCGAATGGTGCCGATCGCCGCATCGAGCTTTTCCGCGATGTCGCGATTGACGCGCTCGAGCTTGCGCGTCTTCACCAGCGATCCGTCGAGCTCGTCGGCAAGCCTGGAGCGATCGGCGCCGAGCGCCTGGATCCGGCTTGCCAATTCGTTTTCGTCGCGGTCGGCTTCGCGGCGCCGCTCCACCGAACTCTCCAGCGCATCGAGCGCTGCCATCAGCCGCCTTGTCGCAGCATCGATATCGGCGAGCGGTGCCTCGGTATTGCCAGGGCCGTTGGCGAGACGATCACTCATGACACGCGGTGTGGACCCTTCAAATCGGCTAGCTGGAGGTAGCCTGGTGGAAACAGGCCTGCCGCACGGCAAAACTGGCGGTTCGGCAAGCGGTTAGCGGACGAAATTTACGTGGCAAGCGAGCCGAGCGCAACGGCGGCGCCAAACTATGCACCGTTCAATGAAATTGGGCCATTTTGAGCAACTTTTCCCCGTTTTGGGGCGTTTCAGCGCCTTGGACTTGCGGAATTGAGGTGCTAATCCACCCTCCAACCCGTAAGGCCATCCACGCGCGTATCGCGGCTCCCGCCCCGATGCGTCCAGCATTCAGCTCCTCATTCCAGGCGGACTTTTCATCATGACGCAGGTCGATCACACCCGTATGGCCAATGCGATCCGTGGCCTTGCCATGGACGCCGTCGAGAAGGCGAATTCCGGCCATCCCGGCCTGCCGATGGGCGCAGCCGACATCGCGACCGTCCTGTTCACCAAATTTCTGAAATTCGATGCCGCCGACACCGCATGGCCCGATCGCGACCGCTTCGTGCTGTCGGCCGGCCACGGCTCGATGCTGCTCTATGCCTTGCTGTACCTCACCGGCAACAAGGACATGACGCTCGACCAGCTCAAGCATTTCCGCCAGCTCGGATCGCTGACGCCGGGACACCCGGAGAATTTCCACACCAAGGGCATCGAGACCACCACCGGCCCGCTCGGCCAGGGCATTGCGACCGCTGTCGGCATGGCGCTCGCCGAGAAGATGCTCGCCGCAGAGTTCGGCAAGAAGATCGTCAACCACCACACCTATGTGCTCGCCTCCGACGGCGACCTGATGGAAGGCATCTCGCAGGAAGCGATCGCGCTGGCTGGTCACTGGCGCCTCAACAAGATGATCGTGCTGTACGACGACAACGGCATCTCGATCGACGGTCCGACCTCGATCTCCGATTCCGTCGACCAGGTGAAGCGCTTCAAGTCCGCGGGCTGGGCCGCCGAATTGATCGACGGCCATGATCCGCAGGCGATTGCCGCTGCGATCACCCGCGCTCAGAAATCCAGCAAGCCGTCGATGATCGCCTGCAAGACCACGATCGGCTTCGGCGCGCCGACCAGGGCCGGCACCGCGAAAGCGCATGGCGAGGCGCTCGGCGCCGCCGAGCTCAAGGGTGCCAAGGAGAAGCTCGGCATTTCGCTCGAGCCGTTCTCGGTGCCCGACGACGTGCTGAAGGCCTGGCGTGAGGCGGGTGCCCGCGGCGCCGCCGAGCACAAGGCCTGGAACGAGCAGTTCGCCCAGCTCGGCAACCGCAAGCGCGCCGAGTTCGAGCGCCGCCTGCGTCACGAGCGGCCGCAATCGCTCGCCAAGGGGCTGCGCGCCTTCAAGAAGGGCCTGTTGGAAAATCCACTCAACGTCGCCACCCGCAAATCGTCGGAAGCCGCGATCGAAGTGATCGCCGCCGCGATGCCGATGGAGTTCGTGGCCGGCTCCGCCGATCTCACCGGCTCCAACAACAACAAGGCGAAGTCGGCAGTGGCGTTCGCCGCCAAGACGCCGAAAGGCCGCTTCATCCATTACGGCATCCGCGAGCACGGCATGGCGGCGTGCCTCAACGGCATCTTCCTGCATGGCGGCTTCGCGCCGAACGGCGCCACCTTCCTGGTGTTCACCGACTATGCGCGCGGTGCGATCCGGCTGTCGGCGCTGATGGGCACCGGCGTGGTCTATGTGATGACCCATGATTCGATCGGCCTCGGCGAGGACGGTCCGACCCACCAGCCGGTCGAGCACCTTTCCGCGCTGCGCGCGATGCCCAACATGCGCGTGTTCCGTCCCTGCGACGCTGTCGAGACCGCCGAGTGCTGGGAACTGGCGCTCAACCGGATCGACGGGCCGACGGTGCTGGCGCTGACCCGCCAGAATCTGCCGCAGCTCCGCACCACGGCGCCGAACGACAACCCGTGCAGCCACGGCGCCTACGAGCTGGTCGCGGCGCAGGGTGACGCAAAAGTGTCATTGTTCGCCTCCGGTTCCGAGGTCCAGATCGCGGTCGAGGCGCAGAAGCAGCTCGCCGGGCGCGGCATCGCGACGCGGGTCGTCTCGGTCCCGTCGCTGGAATTGCTGCTGGCGCAGCCCGCCGAGCGGCAAAATGCCGTCATCGGCAACGCTCCGGTCAAGATCGCGATCGAGGCCGCGGTGCGTTGGGGCTGGGATGCCGTGATCGGCCGCGACGGCGAATTCGTCGGCATGCACGGTTTCGGCGCCAGCGCCCCCGCGAAGGACCTTTTCCCGCATTTCGGCATTACTGCGGAGGCCGTCGTTAACGCTGCCCTGAAGCGCCTGACGCTGGCCTGACACCCGCCGGTCGAAGGTTGAGCTTGCCGCGAAAAAGGATTACCAAAGCTCCATCTTTTCCGCTCGCGTCCGGCTGAACCGGGCGTTCCGCCGTAAAACCTCGTGGGACCACTCCCGCGGGGCCGGCAGTAGCTTTTAGAGGAGACACAGCATGGCAATCCGCGTCGCGATCAACGGGTTTGGGCGTATCGGCCGCAATGTGTTGCGCGCCATCGCCGAGTCCGGCCGCAAGGACATCGAGGTGGTCGGCATCAACGACCTCGGCCCGGTCGAGACCAACGCGCACCTGCTGCGCTTCGATTCCGTGCACGGCCGCTTTCCGGGCACCGTGACCGTCGACGGCGACTCGATCAGCGTCGGCGACAACAAGATCAAGGTCTCGGCCGAGCGCGATCCCTCCAAGCTGCCGTGGAAGGCCCTCGGCGTCGACATCGCACTGGAATGCACCGGCATCTTCACCGCCAAGGACAAGGCCTCGGCGCACCTCGCCGCCGGCGCCAAGCGCGTGCTGGTCTCGGCCCCGGCCGATGGCGCTGACGCCACCATCGTCTACGGTGTCAATCACGACACGCTGAACAAGGATCAACTCGTCGTCTCCAACGGCTCCTGCACCACCAACTGCCTCGCGCCGGTTGCCAAGGTGTTGAACGAGACGGTCGGCATCGAGACCGGCTTCATGACCACGATCCACGCCTATACCGGCGACCAGCCGACGCTCGACACCCTGCACAAGGATCTCTATCGCGGCCGCGCCGCGGCGATGTCGATGATCCCGACCTCGACCGGTGCCGCGAAGGCCATCGGCCTGGTGCTGCCGGAACTGAAGGGCAAGCTCGACGGCGTCTCGATCCGCGTGCCGACCCCGAACGTTTCGGTGATCGATCTGAAGATCGTCGCCAAGCGCTCCACCGACGCCAAGGAAATCAACGAGGCGATGAAGCGCGCCTCCGAGCAGCAGCTCAAGGGCATCCTCGGTTTCACCACCGCGCCGAACGTCTCGATCGACTTCAACCACGATCCGCACTCGGCCACCTTCCACATGGACCAGACCAAGGTGCAGAACGGCACGCTGGTGCGCGTGATGGCCTGGTACGACAATGAGTGGGGCTTCTCGAACCGCATGGCGGATACCGCCGTCGCGATCGGCAAGCTGATCTAAATTCGACTGTTCGTGATGCCCGGCCGAGCGCCGGGCATCTGCGTGTTTGCCCCCGCGTTCGCGACCTCAGCGGCCGCGACATCGGCAAGCGAAAGCGACGCCGTCCGCTGGACGGCTGTGTCCGGCCGCACAGGAACCGCCCATGACCAAATCGTTCCGCACCCTCGACGACGTCAACGTGAAGGGCAAGCGCGTGCTGCTGCGCGTCGACCTCAACGTTCCCATGGAAGGCGGCCGCGTCACCGACGCCACGCGGCTCGAGCGCGTTGCTCCCACCATCACCGAAATTTCCGACAAGGGCGGCAAGGTGATCCTGCTCGCGCATTTCGGCCGGCCCAAGGGACGCGATCCCAAGGACTCGCTGAAGCCGGTCGCCGAGGCGCTGTCGAAGGTGATCAAGCGCCCGGTCGCCTTCGCCGAGGATTGCATCGGCGAGCCCGCGGCCAACGCGGTTGCGGCCCTCAAGGACGGCGACATCCTCTGCCTCGAGAACACCCGCTTCCACAAGGAAGAGGAGAAGAACGACGCCGGCTTCGTCGCTGAACTGGCCAAGCTCGGCGACATCTGGGTCAACGACGCCTTCTCCGCCGCGCATCGCGCCCACGCCTCGACCGAAGGGCTCGGCCACAAGCTGCCGGCCTATGCCGGCCGCACCATGCAGGCCGAGCTCGACGCGCTCGGCAAGGCGCTGGAAGCACCGACCAAGCCCGTGATCGCGATCATCGGCGGCGCCAAGGTCTCGACCAAGATCGATCTGCTGGAAAACCTCGTGAACAAGGTCGACGCGCTGGTGATCGGCGGCGGCATGGCCAACACCTTCCTGCACGCGCAGGGCATCGCTGTCGGCAAGTCGCTGGCCGAAAAGGACCTCGCCGCGACCGCGCTGCGGATCATGGAGAAGGCCAATGCGGCGAATTGCGCGATCATCCTTCCCGTTGACGCCGTCGTCGCCAACCAGTTCGCCGCCAATGCGCCGTCGCACGCCTACGGCCTCGACGCGATCCCGGCCGACGGCATGATCCTCGACGTCGGTCCGCAATCGATCGCACGCATCCACGCCGCGATCGACGATGCCGCGACGCTGGTCTGGAACGGGCCGCTCGGCGCCTTCGAATTGACGCCGTTCGACCGCGGCACCGTGGTGTCGGCCAAGCATGCCGCCGAGCGCACCCGGGCCAAGAAGCTGATCTCGGTCGCCGGCGGCGGCGATACCGTTGCGGCGCTCAACCAGGCGGGCGTCGCCGGCGATTTTTCCTACGTCTCGACCGCGGGCGGCGCGTTTCTTGAATGGATGGAAGGCAAGCCGCTGCCGGGCGTCGAAGTGTTGAAAAACGGTTGATCCAGAGCATGATCCGGAAAAGTGTGAAGCGGTTTTCCGAAAAGATCATGCTCAAACAAGGAGCTAAAGCGCGATGACGATTCAACCTAATCTCATCGCGCCTCAAATCCGCGAACGCGCTTTACAGGGAGAAATGGAATGGCTCGCATAACATTGCGGCAACTGCTCGATCACGCGGCCGAGCATGATTACGGCGTACCTGCCTTCAACATCAACAACATGGAGCAGGCGCTGGCGATCATGGCCGCGGCCTCCGAGGTCGACGCGCCCGTCATCATCCAGGCCTCGCGCGGCGCGCGGTCCTACGCCAACGACGTCATGCTCAAGCACATGATGGACGCCGTCACCGAGATCTACCCGCAGATCCCGGTCTGCGTGCATCTCGACCACGGCAACGAGCCCGCCACCTGCATGACCGCGATCCAGGCCGGCTTCACCTCGGTCATGATGGACGGCTCGCTGAAGGCCGACGGCAAGACGCCGGGCGACTGGGACTACAATGTCGGCGTCACCAGGACCGTGACGGGCATGGCCCATCTCGGCGGCATCTCGGTGGAAGGCGAGCTCGGCGTGCTCGGCTCGCTCGAGACCGGCATGGGCGACAAGGAAGACGGCCACGGTGCCGAGGGCAAGCTGTCGCACGACCAGCTGCTGACCAATCCGGACGAGGCCGTGAAGTTCGTCAAGGAAACCAAGGTCGATGCGCTGGCGATCGCGATGGGCACCTCGCACGGCGCCTACAAATTCACCCGCAAGCCCGACGGCGACATCCTCGCCATGAACGTGATCGAGGAAATCCATCGCAAGCTGCCGAACACGCATCTCGTGATGCACGGCTCCTCGTCGGTGCCGCAGGAGCTGCAGGAGATCATCAACGCCAATGGCGGCAAGATGAAGCCGACCTGGGGCGTGCCGGTCGCCGAGATTCAGCGCGGCATCAAGAACGGCGTGCGCAAGATCAACATCGACACCGACAACCGGATGGCGATGACCGGCCAGATCCGCAAGGTGCTGAAGGACAATCCGGAAGAGTTCGATCCGCGCAAATACCTGAAGCCCGCGATGGAGGCGATGACCAAGCTGTGCAAGCAGCGCCTGCAGGAGTTCAACACCGCGGGCCAGGCCAGCAAGATCAAGAAGGTGCTGACCACGGCCGAAATGGCCAAGCGCTACGCGGCGGGCGCGCTCGACCCCAAGGTCGCGTAACGTATCCCTCCCTCTCCCCGCCCTTCGCGGGGAGAGGGTTGGGGTGAGAGGCTGCTTCCACGGGTGGTGAATGCGGTTAGACCTGTACCCCCTCACCCGGATTGCATCTAGCGATGCAATCCGACCTCTCCCGCAAGCGGGGCGAGGTGAACAGAGCAAGCCAAATTTACTTGCGATCCCGGCCGCGACGAACGTTTTCTAGGCATTTGCCCGAGAACCGCCTATTTTGGCTCGCAAAGGCAATGCGCTCTGGAGGACGCCTCATGAACCTCGCTGACCTCAACAAGATCGCCCTCGCCATGGTCACCCCGGGCAAGGGCATCCTCGCCGCCGACGAATCCTCCGGCACCATCAAGAGGCGGTTCGACGCCATCAAGGTCGATTCGACCGAAGACAATCGCCGCGACTATCGCGAGATGCTGTTCCGCTCGCAGGAGGCGATGAGCAAGTACATCTCCGGCGTTATCCTCTACGACGAGACGATCTGGCAGAATGCCAAGGACGGCACGCCGCTGATCAAGCTGATCGAGCAGGCAGGCAGCATCCCCGGCATCAAGGTCGACGAAGGCACCCAGGCGCTGCCGAACTGCCCCGGCGAGCTGGTCACCGTCGGCCTCGACAAGCTCGCCGAGCGGCTGAAGAAATATTACGACCGCGGGGCGCGCTTTGCGAAATGGCGCGCGGTGATCGACATCGGCTCGGGCGCTGGCGGCCGGGGCATTCCGACCATGACCGCGATCCGCGTCAACGCCCACGCGCTGGCGCGCTACGCCGCGCTGTGCCAGGCCGCGCAGATCGTCCCGATCGTCGAGCCCGAGGTGCTGATGGACGGCGATCACGACATCGACCGCTGCTATGAGGTGACGCAGCGCGTATTGAACCGCACCTTCCAGGAATTGCGGGTGCAGCGCGTCGCGCTGGAAGGCATGATCCTGAAGCCCAACATGGCGATCTCGGGCAAGAAATGCCCGAAGCAGGCGTCGGTGCAGGAAGTCGCCGAGAAGACCATCCGCCTGCTCAAGAGCTGCGTACCCGCCGCGGTGCCGGGCATCGCCTTCCTCTCCGGCGGACAGAGCGACGAGGAGGCGACCGCGCATCTCGACGCCATGAACAAGATCGGCCACCTGCCCTGGCGGCTCACCTTCTCCTATGGCCGTGCGCTGCAAGCGGCGCCGCAGAAGGCGTGGTCCGGCAAGCCCGACAATGTCCCGGCGGGCCAGCGCGCCTTCTCGCATCGCGCCCGCATGAACGGGCTGGCGAGCACCGGCAATTGGGAAGCCGGCCTCGAGAAACAGGCGGCATAGTTGGCCACCAAGCCCGTTCCGCCGCGGCCGGCGCCGCGCCTCTATCTGGCAACCCCGCCGGTCGACGAGCCCGCGCGGCTTGCGGCCGAGCTTGCCGACCTGCTTGCCGCGGCCGACGTCGCGGCCGTTCTGGTGCGGCTGCGCGAGACCGATCCGCGCAGCATGATCTCCACCGTCAAGGCGCTGGCGCCTGCGATCCAGAACGCGGGCGCGGCACTGCTGATCGACGGCCATCCCGACATCGTGGCGCGCGCCGGCGCCGACGGCGCGCATCTGACCGGCCTCGCCGCGATGGAAGAGGCGATGCCCTCGCTGAAGCCCGACCGCATCGCAGGCGTCGGCGGGCTCGCGACGCGCCACGATTCCATGGCCGCGGGCGAAGCGGGTGCCGATTATGTGCTGTTCGGCGAGCCCGACGCCAACGGACAGCGCCCCTCGCTTGAAGCGATCGCCGAGCGGCTGGAATGGTGGGACGAATTGTTCGAGCCGCCCTGCGTCGGCTTTGCGACCTCGCGCGAGGAGGCCGAGGCATTTGCCGCGGCCGGCGCGGATTTCGTGCTGGTCGGAGATTTCATCTGGTCCGATCCGCGCGGCGCCAGGACCGCACTCGCCGAGATCGGCGCAGCGATTGCACAGGCGCATGCCGGCACGTTGGGCCAGGCCAAGGCCGAGGGATGACGCCGGAATGAACCGCCTGCGTCCGATAGGTGTTGCGCTCGGCTGCATGATGCTGACGAGCGGCGCGATGGCGCAGCTCTCGATCACGCCGCCGGCACAGACGCCGCCCGCGAAGAAGGAGACGCCGAAAGAGAAGCCGAAGGTGCATGCGCCCGCCGCGAAGAAGCCCGCGCCGAAGCCCGCCGCCACACCAACGGCCACCCCGACGCCCTCGCCGACCCCGACGCCGGACGATCCCAATGTCGACCTCGTCTACGGCGCCTATCAGCGCGGCATGTACAAGACCGCCTTCGACCTCGCGATGGTGCGCGCCCAGAACAACAACGATGCCAAGGCAATGACGATGCTGGGCGAGCTCTATGCCAACGGGCTCGGCGTCAAGCGCGACTACGTCAAGGCAGACGACTGGTACAAGCGCGCATCCGATGCCGGCGACCGCGAGGCGATGTTCGCGCTCGCCATGATGCGAATCGCCGGCCGAGGCGGCACGGTGGACAAGGATTCCGCGGTCAAGCTGCTGGCTTCGTCGGCCAAGCTCGGCGAACCCAAGGCGGCCTATAATCTCGCTCTGCTCTATCTCGACGGCCAGACCCTGCCGCAGGACCTCAAGCGCTCCGCCGAGCTGTTGCGGATGGCCGCGGACGCCGGCAGCCCCGAGGCGCAATATGCGCTCGCGACCTTCTACAAGGAAGGCACCGGCGTGCCGAAGGACCTGGAGAAGGCGGCGCGGCTGCTGCAGGCCGCCTCGCTGGCCGACAACGTCGATGCCGAGGTCGAATATGCCATTGCGCTCTACAACGGCTCCGGTACGCCGCGGAACGTGCCGGCGGCAGTGGCGCTGCTGCGCAAGGCGGCCCGGCAGAACAGCGCGATCGC
Organism: Bradyrhizobium sp. USDA 4011; assembly: GCF_054063415.1. NCBI lineage: Bacteria > Pseudomonadati > Pseudomonadota > Alphaproteobacteria > Hyphomicrobiales > Nitrobacteraceae > Bradyrhizobium > Bradyrhizobium sp. USDA 4011. The sequence goes on along the minus strand of NZ_JBSSGG010000001.1, from coordinate 5,402,678 downwards.
GCAAAACCGCCTCGCCCATGTACTGGCGACCGGCGCCGGCGCCCCGGTGGACAAGGTCGAAGCGCTGAAATGGCACACGGTTGCCAAGACCGCCGGCAAGGGCGACCCCGATCTCGACGACATCCTCGCCGATATGAGCCCGGAAGACCGCGCCAAGGGCGAGGCAGCCGCGCGAAAATGGATCGGAAACAACGTCAAATGACGCCTTGACGGGGCCGCCTCCAGAGGGCACCCAGTCCGGCAATCCAAGGCAGTGCCCCTCCCGCCCCGTCATCCTGAGGTGCGAGCGGAGCGAGCCTCGAAGGATGAACGGCCCGGCTGGTGGCCGTTCATCCTTCGAGACGCGCGGTCCGCGCTCCTCAGGATGACGGGACCACGTTTGGGCCGGTCCTCCAGCACAATCGCAAAGAAACCGTTCATCATGCTCTACTCCGCCCTCATCAATGTCATGGTCAAGGCCGCGCGCCGCGCCGGCCGCAGCCTCAAGCGCGACCTCGGCGAGATCGAACACCTCCAGGTGTCGCTGAAGGGGCCGGCGAACTTCGTCTCGCTCGCCGACAAGCGCGCCGAGGAGATGCTCTATACCGACCTCGAAAAGGCCCGGCCCGGCTACGGGTTCCTCGGCGAGGAAGGCGGCAAGCGCGAGGGCTCGGACAAGAGCCACACCTGGATCGTCGATCCCTTGGACGGCACCACCAACTTCCTGCACGGTATCCCGCAATTCGCGATCTCGATCGGGCTCCAGCGCGAAGACACGATCATCGCCGGCGTGATCTACAATCCCGCCAATGACGAGCTCTACATCGCCGAGCGCGGCAAGGGCGCGTTCCTCAACGACCAGCGGCTGCGCGTCGCCGGCCGCCGCCAGCTCAACGAATGCGTGGTCGCCTGCGGCCTGCCGCATATCGGCCGCGGCAATCACCAGTTGGCGCTGCAGGAGATGGCCGCGCTGCAGAACAAGGTCGCGGGCTTCCGCCGCTTCGGCGCCGCCTCGCTCGACCTCGCCTTCGTCGCCGCCGGCCGCCTCGACGGCTATTGGGAGCGCAATCTGCAGGCCTGGGACGTCGCAGCCGGCCTGCTGATGGTCCGCGAAGCCGGCGGCACCGTCTCCGGCATCCAGGGCAGTGACGACCCGCTGCAGACCGGCCACGTCGTCTGCGGCAACGAATTCGTGCACGGCGAGCTGATCAAGATCCTCAAGCCGCTCGGGCAATAGCGCGACGGCGCGATCTAATCGTCGTCGTCATCGTCATCGTCGTCTTCACCGCGAAATTCGCCGCCGAGCGTCAGACCCTCGATGGTGGTGGCACCCTTCGCCTTGACCACCCGGCGAAGCGGGACCGAACTCTCGCTTCGCAGCGCCTCCATCAGGTGCTCCGAATGGGTGACGATCCAGATGTCGGCGCGGCGCGACGCCTTGGCGATTAGCCTGGCCAACGGCGCCAGCAGCGATGGATGCAGGCTGGTCTCGGGCTCGTTCAGCGCGATGAACGGCGGCAGCCGATAGCCCATGAACACGGCGAGCAGGCAGATATATTTCAGCGTGCCGTCGGATAGTTCGTGTGCCTTGAACGGACGCGGCACGTCCGCTTGCCGCAGCTCAAACTCGCACCGCCCGTCTTCCGCCCATGCCCGGAGCTCGGCGCCCGGGAACGCGTCCTCGATCGCATCCTGCAGGTCGGCCGCATCTTGCCTGATCGCGCTGAGCGTTGCCAGGGCTGCAGCCAGATCGCCGCCGTCAGCGCTCAGCGACGGCGTCGTGATCGCGAGACACGGCTTTCGGATCGGCGACGCCGGATCGGTGCGGAAATCGTGATAGAAGCGCCAGCTCTGCAGCGCGTTTCGGATCAGGTCGATTTCGGGGCACGCTCTGCCTTCGAGGAAATCCGCGAGCGCGGTTTCCGACGGCAGCACCGCATCCTTGTGCTCGCTCCAGGCACCGCTCTCGCCGCGGACACTGACGTGCGAATTGGTCCGCTCCATCATCAGGACTTTCCGCTTGCCGTGGATCGCCTCGATGCGTTCGGACTTGATCATCGGCTCGCCGGGAAATGCCGCCTCGACCGGGCCCGGATGTCCGAGCTCGATCGCGTAGTTGACGTGATCGAATCTGACCTCCAACCGCAACCGCCCATCTTCACCCCGCCTGCGTATGCCGGACCAGCAGACCGAGTTCAATCCACCCTCGTCGGCGATCGTGCGCGTGATCCGGCCGGTCGCCGCGTCGCGCAGCAACGACAGGGACTTGTAGAGATTGGATTTGCCGACGCCGTTCTCGCCGACGAAGACCGACAGCGGTTGAATGGGCATGTGGAGCCGCCGAATGGAGCGATAATTCGAGATCGCAATGTCGGTCGGCCGCATCACATGCCCTCAATCCCCGGGTTGCCTGTACGCTCCCCGTTCAATCCAGAGATGCAATCTGGATTGGCCGGCCTGCGAAAGCAAGCCGCTGATCTGATCCGGACCGGTCGCGAACATCAATGACCGATCCGCGCCGGTGCCGGAGGGCCATACACCTCACCCTGCTCCGGCGCCTTCTCGCGATCACCGGCCAGCACGCGCTGCACGCTGACGAAGAACACCGGCACCAAGAGCAGCGCGAGGATCACGACGGCGATCATGCCGCCCATCACCGAGGTGCCGAGCGCCTGCTGGCTGGCACCGCCGGCACCGGTGGCGATCGCCATCGGCAGCACGCCGCAGACGAAGGCGAGACCGGTCATCAGGATCGGGCGGAAGCGCAGACTACATGCCTCGATGGTCGCCTCGACCAGCGGCTTGGCCTGCGCGCGCAGGTCCTTGGCGAACTCGATGATCAGGATCGCGTCCTTGGCGGCGAGGCCGATGATGGTGATCAGACCGACCGTGAAATAGACGTCGTTCGACAGCCCGCGCAGCGTCGCGGCCACCACCGCGCCGAGAATGCCGAGCGGAATCGTGAGCAGCACCGCGAGCGGAATGGTCCAGCTCTCGTAGAGCGCGGCGAGCAGCAGGGAACACCACCAGCACCGACAGCGCGAGCAGGAACGGCGCCTGCGAGCCCGACAGCTTCTCCTGCAGCGACTGGCCGGTCCACTCGTAGCCGAAGCCCCGCGGCAGCTTGTCGGCGAGCCGCTCCATCTCCGCGATCGCATCACCCGAGGTGAAGCCCGGCTTCGCCTCGCCGGAGATGCGCACCGCCGGATAGTAGTTGAAGCCCGCGATTTGAGTGGGCCCCTTCGTCCATTCGATGGTCGCGAAGGCCGAGAACGGCACCAGTTGGCCGCGGCTATTCTTGACGTTGTAATTGAGGATGTCGTCCGCGTTCATGCGGCTGGTCTTGTCGGCCTGCACGATGACGCGCTGCATGCGCCCGCGGTTCGGGAAGTCGTTGATGTAGTTCGAGCCGAGATTGGTCGAAATGGTATTGTTGATGTCCTCGAAGGTGAGGCCGAAGGCGCCCGCCTTCTCGCGGTCGATCATTAGATTGACCTGCGGCGCCGGCGGCAGGCCTTCGACATAGACCTTCTGCAACACGGGACTGGCATTGGCCTCGGCGATCAGGCGGTCGCTTGCTGCGATCAGCGCGGCATAGCCCTTCTGGCCGCGGTCCTGCAGGCGGAACGAGAAGCCCGAGGAGTTGCCGAGGTTGTCGATCGGCGGCGGCTGCAGCGCCGAGATCCTGGCATCACGGATCGACGCCAGGTCGCGGTTGATATCGGCAACGATCGCGGCAGCCGAATCCTTCGCGCCGCGCTCAGACCAGTCCTTCAGCGTGATGAAGGCCTGCGCGGTGTTCATGCCCTGGCCGAGGAAGCTGAAGCCGGTGAGGAACGTGACGTTCTCGATGCCGGCGCGATCCTTCAGGTACTTCTCGACCTGCTCGACCGCAGCTTCGGTGCGCGCATAGGACGACTCCGACGGCGTCTGCACGTCGGTCGTGATGAAGCCCTGGTCGTCGACCGGCAGGAAGCCGCCAGGCAGCCGCACGAAGCCGTAGGCGACGCCTGCGAACAACACGAGATAGATCAGCATCAAGCGGCCGGTACGCTTCAGCCCGGCCTGCACCGTGCGGACATAGCCGGCGCGGCTGGCATCGAGCATGCGATTGAAGGCGCCGAACACGCCCTTGCGGGCATGGCCGTGACCCTTCTCGACCGGCTTGAGCAACGTCGCGCACAGCGCCGGCGTCAGCGACAGCGCGAGCAGCGCCGAGAACGCGATCGCCGCCACCATGGTGACCGAGAACTGGCGGTAGATGATGCCGACCGAGCCGGGGAAGAACGCCATCGGCACGAACACCGCCATCAGCACCAGCGTGATGCCGATGATGGCGCCTGATATCTGCGACATCGCCTTCTTGGTGGCTTCCTTCGGCGGCAGGCCCTCTTCGGCCATGATGCGTTCGACGTTCTCAACCACGACGATGGCGTCGTCGACCAGGATGCCGACCGCCAGCACCATGCCGAACATGGTCAGCATGTTGATCGAGAAGCCCGCGATCATCAGCGTGGCGCAGGCGCCCAGCAGCGCCACCGGAACCACGATGGTCGGAATGATGGTGTAGCGGATGTTCTGTAGAAATAAGAACATCACGATGAACACCAGCACCACCGCCTCGACCAGCGTCATCAGGACCTTCTCGATCGAGGCCTTCACGACGGGCGTGATGTTGTAGGGAATTTCGTAGGAGATATTGGCCGGGAAGAAGCGCGACAGCTCCTTCATCTTGGCTTCGACCGCGCTCGCGGTCGCCAGCGCATTGCCCTTCGGCGACAGCAGCACCGAGAGGCCGGCCGTCGGCTTGCCGTCGAGGCGGGTGTTGAACTGATAGCTGAGGCCGCCGATCTCGATCCGCGCGACGTCACGCAGGCGGACCGTCGAGCCGTCGGCATTGGCGCGCAGGATGATGGCGCCGAACTCGTCGGGCGAGGAGAGCTGGCCCTTGACCAGCACCTGCGCGGAAATCTTCTGGGTGTCGGTGCTCGGCTCGGCGCCGATGCTGCCGGAGGCAACCTGGGCATTCTGCGCCGTGATCGCCCGGTTGACGTCGTCGGCGGACAGGCCATAGCCGACCAGCTTGGCCGGATCGATCCAGATGCGCAGCGAACGCTCGGTGGAATACAGCGTGGCGCGGCCGACGCCGGGGATGCGGCGCACCTCGCCCAGCACGTTGCGGATCATGAAGTCGCCGAGGCCCACTTCATCCAGCGAGCCGTCGGTCGAGTTCAGGGTGATGATCTGCAGCACCGCGGAGGAGGCTTCCTCGACCAGGATGCCCTGCTGGATCACCGCGCGCGGCAACCGCGCCTCGACGCGCTTGAGGCGGTTCTGCACCTCGACCGAGGCCTGGCTGGTGTCGGTGCCCGGCTTGAAGTTGGCGATGATCTCGACCTGGCCGAGCGAGTCGGAGGTCGATTCGAAGTTCAGGATGTTGGCGGCGCCGTTGAGCTCCTCCTCGATCAGCCGCGTCACGCTGTTGTAGAGGTTCTCCGGCGACGCGCCGGGATAGCTCGTCGAAATCGAGATCGAGGGCGGCGCGATGATCGGATACTGCGCGACCGCAAGCAACGGAATCGATATCGCGCCGATCAGACAGATGAACAGCGCGACGACCCAGGCGAAGACCGGCCTGTCGATGAAGAAGCTGGGCATGTCGGATCACCGCACCGCGTGCGCGGTCTGCTGCGAATCCGTTGCCGCAGCAGCGTCGATCTCATGCCAGGCCAGCGGCCGCACCTTGTCGCCGGCGGCGAATTTCTGGAAACCCTCGACGACGACCTTGTCCCCGGCCTTGAGGCCTTCGGTCACGAACCATTGGCCGCCCTGCAGCGAGCCGGTGCGCACCGGCTGCACCGCGACGTGATTGTCGGCCTTGACGACGAACACCTCGCTGCCGCCGCCGCCATTGCGCTGGATCGCCTGCTGCGGCACGGCGATCGCATCCGAGTCGATGCCCTGCTCGATCTGCACGCGGACATACATGCCCGGCAGCAGGATGCGGTGCGGATTCGGGAACTCGCCGCGCAGGGTCACCTGCCCGGTATAGGCGTCGACCTTGGCGTCGGAGAACAACAGCTTGCCGGGCAGCGGATAGATCGAGCCGTCGTCGAGCACAAGACGCACCTTCATCGCGTCGGCCTCGATGCGGTCGAGATCGCCGCTCTCGTAGGCGCGGCGCAGCTGGTTCATCTCGGTGACCGACTGCTGGAAGTCGGCATAGATCGGATCGAGCTGCTGGATGGTCGCAAGGCTCGCGGCGTCGTTCTGCACGACGAGCGCGCCTTCGCTGATCACAGCAGCACCGATGATGCCGTCGATCGGCGCACGGATCGTCGCATAGTCCAGATTGAGTTTCGCGCGCGCGACGTCGGCTTCGCGGCCCTGCACGTCGGCTTCGGCCTGCTTCAGGTTGGCGATCGCCTTCTCGTTCTCGGCCTCCGAGGTCGCGCGCTGGTTGGTGAGGGTGGCGATACGGCGGGCCTGCAGCGAGGTCTGCTCGAGCACGGCCTTGGCGCGCGCCAGCGCCGCCTCGGTCGACTGCAATTCGACCTCGAACGGGCGTGGATCGATCTGGTACAGCGGATCGCCGACCTTCACCTCGCTGCCCTGATGGAACATGCGGTTGACGACGATGCCGGAGACGCGCGGGCGCACCTCTGACACGCGGGTCGGCGCGATGCGGCCCGGCAGCTCGCGCACCATCGCGCGCGCCTGCTGCTTCACGGTGACGACACTGACGTCCCGCTCGGGTGCTTGTACGGCGGCGGTCGCGGAGTTCGGCTCGTCGCAGCTAGCAAGCAGTGGCGCCGTCACGGCCAGCATCAGAGCAATGCATGCCGATTGCGCGCGAAGTCCAGACATTGAGATGATCGCCCCTGAGAGGTTTGAACAAACGAACGGCGGTGTCACGGCGACAGCGCTCGCGTTGCTACGGTGAAAATAAAATCTCGTTGCTGCGACGCAATGCGTTTCTTGGCGGCTCATTGTCACAGAACGCTATCGCCCTGATTTCGCGGCATGTTTTATCGGGTCACTGCATTGTGAGCGGGTTCCATCGCAGGCTGTGGGAATGCGTTAAGGACTGCGTGAGCGGGAACAGGTCATTTGCCTGCGCAGGAATGCCGCACCTCGCGACATCAGGCGGCGATCCGGCCGAACCACCGCGCATCGCGCGCACCTCGTCCAACGATGCGTGCAACCCGGCCCCGTCTCGCGATCTGCGGGTGGGACCTCGGGCCCGCGCGAGCGTTGATCCGTAGACCGGCCGCGACGCTGCGCAAAGCGGCAACACTCCGCCCAATCTCAACCCAAGGTCTGCCATCCGCCTCTGGATTCGGCTTTCCTCACTGCACCGCTGTGCCATATTGCTGACAGATGCGGCCTTCGCGAACGGATGACCCGGCAATGCCCCCTTCCCGCTCCGAGATGGAGATCGAACTGAGCAAGCTGTCCTCGCCCAGGATCTTCCTGGTGCGGATGCTGGTGTTCCTGGTGCTCTGCGGCCTGGTCGGGGTCGTGCTGTACAAGCAGATCGTCACCGCCTTCTTCGCCAATCCCGGGCTGAACGCCCTGATCGGCGCCGTGCTGCTGATCGGCATCATCCTGGCGTTCCGCCAGGTGATCCGGCTGTATCCCGAGGTCGCCTGGGTCAACAATTTCCGCATTGCCGATCCCGGCCTTGCGATCGAGCGCCGCCCGACCCTGCTTGCCCCGATGGCCGCGATCCTCGGCGGCGAGCGCACCGGGCGGATGTCGATCTCGCAGCAGACCATGCGGCATCTGCTCGATTCGATCGCAACCCGCCTGGATGAAGCCCGCGACATCTCGCGCTACATGACCGGCCTGCTGGTGTTCCTCGGCCTGCTCGGCACCTTTTGGGGCCTGATCGAGACGGTCGGCTCGGTCGGCAAGGTGATCGACGGGCTCAAGGTCGGCGGCGACGCCGGCGCGCTGTTCGATACGCTGAAGGAGGGCCTCGCCGCCCCGCTCGGCGGCATGGGCATTTCGTTCTCGTCCTCGCTGTTCGGCCTCGCCGGCTCGCTGATCCTCGGCTTCCTCGACCTGCAATCGAGCCAGGCCCAGAACCGCTTCTACACCGACCTCGAGGACTGGCTCGCCACCACCGTGCGCGGCATTTCCGGCGAGGGCGTCGGCGCCGGCGGTGCCGACCTGCAGGGCGCCATCGACCGGCTGCGTGCCACCTTCGAGGAAGGTGGCGCCGGCGGCGGCCGCGGCACCACGGCCGCGATGGCCAATCTTGCCGAGGCGATCCAGGGTCTGGTTGCGCATATGCGCACCGAGCAGCAGATGATCCGCGAATGGGCCGACGGCCAGGGCGAGCAGAACCGCGAGATCAAGCGGCTGCTCGAGCGCCTCGCCCGCCAGCCCGAGAAGAGCTGAGCCACGGAGGCCAACGTGCTGGACCACGTGACCATCGGCATCAGCGATATCGAGCGGTCCAAGACCTTCTACGATGCGGCCTTGCGTCCTCTCGGCATCACCCGCCTGTATGCCGAGGGGGCCGAGTTTGCAGGCTATGGCGTGCGTCCAAAAGCCTTCTTCTGGATCGGCCGGCGCGCTACACCGCAGACCGGCGCCCACATTGCCTTCACGGCAAACGATCGTGTCACCGTCGATCGCTTCTATGACGACGCGATCAAGGGCGGCGGCAGGGACAACGGGCGCCCCGGAATTCGGCCGCACTATCATGCAAACTACTACGGCGCTTTCGTCCTCGATCCCGACGGTCACAATATCGAAGCCGTCTGCCACGCGCCGCAGGACTGACGGCAACAGATAAAGGGAAACCGAATGGCCCTCGCCCGCTCGCGCCGCAGCGAATCCGGCTTCAACTACTGGCCCGGCTTTGTCGACGCGCTGTCGACGCTGGTGCTGTCGATCGTGTTCCTGCTGTCGGTGTTCCTCGTCGTGCAGTTCTTCCTGTCGCAGGAGGTCACCGGCAAGGACAAGGCGCTGGAGCAGCTCAACGCCAAGATCGCCCAGCTCAACGAGCTGTTGTCGCTGGAGAAGCTCTCCAAGCTGACGCTCGACGACCAGGTGTCGCAGCTGCGCGCCGGGCTCGCCTCGGCCGAGAGCGAGCGTGACCGCATGAAGGGGCTCTATGAGGGGCTCGCCAATTCCGGCAATGACGCGCAGGGCCGCGCCAACGAACTCAACAAGGCGCTGGAGTCCGAGAAGAGCGTGTCGTCGCGCGCGCTGGCGCAGATCGAGGTGCTGAACCAGCAGATCAGCGCGCTGCGCCGCCAGCTCGCGGCGCTCGAGGAAGCGCTCGACGCCTCCGAGAAGCGCGATAAGGAATCGCAGAGCCGGATCGCCGATCTCGGCTCGCGCCTGAACGTCGCGCTGGCGCAAAGGGTGCAGGAATTGTCGAAATACCGCTCGGAATTCTTCGGCCGGCTGCGCGCCATCCTCGGCAACCGTCCTGACATCCGCATCGTCGGCGACCGCTTCGTGTTCCAGTCCGAAGTGTTCTTCGATACCGGCCAGGCAACGCTGCTGCCTGAAGGCAAGACCGAGCTCGACACCGTGGCGAACGCGCTGATCGATCTCGACAAGCAAATCCCCCCCGAAATCGCCTGGGTGCTGCGGGTCGACGGCCACACCGACGTGCGGCCGATCAACAGCCCGCTGTTCAAATCGAACTGGGAGCTGTCCTCCGCGCGCGCGATCTCGGTGGTGCAGTATCTGGTCTCGCTCGGCGTGCCGGCGCAGCGCCTGGTCGCGGCCGGCTTCGCCGAATTCCAGCCGCTCGACACCGCGCAGACCGAAGATGCCTACAAGCGCAACCGCCGCATCGAGCTGAAGCTGACGGAACGCTAGGTGGCACACGCCTTCGCGCTCCGCTTTCGCCAGGACGACACTGATGTGTTGCACCGCCTACTTCCACAATCGTCGTCCCTGCGAAAGCAGGGACCCAACCACAGGGTCGGGTTGTCGAAGCGAGCTGTGGCCCCAGCGTCGCGCAACAATTGCCATTTGTGGTTGGGTCCCGGGTCAAGCCCCATAGGCGCTAAGATAGTTTGATCATTGCCTGATAGCGGCGCTTGCGTCTGGGGGGCTCGCGCAGATGTCGCCGGAGAGCACGGCTTGCTCTGCGCAGACAAGCGATCGTGGGTTGGGGAATGACGGCTTGGAGCAATGAGGCGATGAGCTGACGTAGCAGGCGCCATGCGGAAGGTCCGGTCAGGCGGCTTCGTCCAAGCGGGGAGAGTCCTCGAGTTCGTCGACCAACGGCTCGAGCAGTAGAGTGATCAGCAGGTGAGCGAGGATATGGGGTTTAGCGGACCGCTGGTCAGTTCCGGGAGGTCCCTTCAAGCCAATCAAGCTCTTCAGCCGCTTGAAGCCGAGCTCAATCCGCCATCGCAACCGGTAGAGGGCAATGACGTCAGCAGCCGTGAAGTCCTCGCCCTTGAGCGAGGTCGCCAGGATTACCCAATCTGCGGCCTCAAGCGTTTGCCTGGAGAGTTGATGGCCTCCCTTCTGGGCTGTCCTGCGTGCCTTGCGTCGCGCCTCCGCGGCCGCATGCGCCGGCTTTTTGACCGCAACCAAGCGCACAGCAAGCGGTTGCGCACCGGACTTGCGCTCTATCCAGATCGGTCGATCGATCATGCCGCCTGCCAAGGCCTTGCGCAGCTCTGCGATGAGATCGACAAGGTTGCCGTTGCGATCCAGCCAACGCGCGCTCTTCCAGCCCGCGCGGATCACGAAGTCCGCGCCGGCATCGACCAGATGCGCCTTGCGCTCTGGTTGCAGGTAGGCACGGTCGGCAAGACGGATCTCGCCGGCAGTCACGGGTATCCGATCCAGTGTCTCGCCTGCGCCCTCATCGGTCAGCTCGAAGTGCCCAAAGCGCTCTTGCGGAAGATCGAACGCACTGTGGATACGCCACACTGCGTTGTTTTGCCTGCCCTCGGTTCCGGCTTTGGGGACCGTCGTGGCGTCAACGATGCGGATCAGCCGACCGCGGCTTGCCTTCGGCGCACCACTCGCAAGTGCCTGACCTATCAGTTGCGCCAGCCAATCTCCGGACTGACGCAAGCGATACAACAGAGCCACGTTGGAGATGTCGACAAGGCCCACCGACGTCGCCCACGCCGCCGTCAGCCGCAAACCCCGCGTGCCCAGACAATACGCAAGGATCAGCCGCAGCAAATCAACCGCATTGGTGATCTCGCGCGGACGAACAAACGCCTTCGTCTCGCGCGCGCCAACCTCCAGAGCCTCAGCCCCACCAAGCCGAGCAACAACACGCGCCCAGTCTTCGTTCACAAGCGATTCGTGTCTCATCCCTTCTTGGAATCACATACAAATTCAACGCGCAAATCCTATTTTAGCGCCTATGGGGTCAAGCCCGGGACGACATTGAGTGTGCGGCACGGCCTGCATCCGCTCTCGTCGTCCCTGCGAAAGCAGGGACCCATCACCACAGGGGTGTGTTGTTGAAGAGGGCTGTGGCCCCGGCGTCGCGCAGCAATTGCCATTTGTGGTTATGGGTCCCGGGTCAAGCCCGGGACGACATCGAATGTGTGGCACGGCCTACTTCCACAATCGTCGTCCCTGCGAAAGCAGGGACCCAACCACCGTTGCCTGTCGCTGCACGGGCTGGGGCCGCAGCTCGGCCGAGCAGCGATGATTGGTGGTTGATGGTGTGGACGGCCCCCTACGGCATCAGTGTGCCAGAATGAGGTTGTTACAAATCTCAGACATGGGAGCCGTCCGTGAACCAGATTATCCGCATTGGGATGGATACGTCGAAGCATATTTTTGTGCTGCATGGGGTTGATGCGTCCGAGCAGCCGGTCTTACGCAAGAAGCTTTCGCGCAAACTCGTGCTGGAGTTCTTCGCCAAATTGCCGCCGACGGTGATCGGGATGGAGGCCTGCGGGGCGTCGCAATATTGGGCGCGAGAGCTTTCCAGGCTGGGCCATGAGGTGAAGCTGATGGCACCGCAATTGGTGAAGCCCTACGTGATGCGGAACAAGAATGACGGGCGAGACGCAGAAGGCCTGTGTGAGGCGATGAGCCGGCCGAGCATGCGCTTTGTGCCGGTGAAAAGCGCCGAGCAGCAGGCTGCGCTGATGCTGATGGGGGTCCGCGACGGACTGATCGCCCGGCGCACCCAATTGACCAACACGATCCGCGGCCATGCGGCGGAGTATGGCCTGATCGCGCCCAAGGGGCTGGAGGCGATCGAACCGCTGCTGGCGCGGATCGCGCAGGACGAGACGCTTCCCGCTCTGGCGCGCGAGCTGTTTGCCATGCTGGGCCGGGAGTGCGTCAGGCTCGAGGACGAGTTGGAGGCGGTTGAGGCCAAGCTGATGGCCTGGCACCGCGGCGATGCCACGGGCCGGCGCCTGGCGCAGATTCCGTCGATCGGTCCGATCATTGCAACGATGCTGGTGATGAAGACACCTGATCCGGCCGCGTTCCGCTCAGGTCGTCACTTTGCGGCTTGGCTCGGCCTCACGCCCAAGGACCACTCCACCGCAGGCAAGACCAGGCTTGGCAAGATCACGCGGGCGGGCGATGAGGACCTGCGCCGTCTGCTGGTCGTCGGGGCCACGGCGGTGATCCAGCAGGCCAGGCGCGGACGCGGTCATCACTCGCGCTGGCTACTGGCGCTGATCAAGCGCAAGCCGCCGAAGCTTGCGGCCGTAGCGCTTGCCAACAAGGTGGCGCGCATCGCCTGGAAGCTGATGGTGACGGGTGAGAGTTATGACGCCGCACGGCTGAATGCCGCTACGACGGGTACCGCTTAACAGATTGGCCGGCCGGCGGGCTCGCTCGTCAGCCGACCCGGAGCTGCAAGAGCAGATGGAGCGATCGATCGAGCAACGATGCGAGACAATCCGTGGGACCCATCGGCCGTCAACAGGTCGCGTGGTTGTTTGGAACTCGCATCGCGCAAACCATCTTGGCCAGCGATTCATTCGATTGCACTCAACAGGCCGGACATATGGATGCAAGCGATCCGATCAATCCCAGAAAGCTCTTGTGCCACGGGGGCCGTCCACATATGGGTCCCGGGTCAAGCCCGGGACGACACTGAGTGTGTGGCACGGCCTACTTCCACAATCGTCGTCCCTGCGAAAGCAGGGACCCATAACCACAGGGTCGGGTTGTTGAAGCGGGCTGTGGCCCTGGCGTCGCGCAACAATTGCCATTAGTGGTTGTGGGTCCCGGGTCAAGCCCGGGACGACACTGCACCGCCTACTTCCACAATCGTCGTCTCTGCGAAAGTGCGCTATCGGGGATAACAGAGCGAACGCGGCGCCGTGATCACGCCCGCATCCACCACACGGATATTTGCTTTGCGGTTTGGCGGAAGCCTCTGGGAACGGGACCAGCACCGCTTACGTTATTGCAGACGCAATCGTGCGGGCTTGGCGAAGGTCTCGCCACCGCTCGAACCTCACCGCACATCCGGACCAGCCCATGTTCAGAAACACATTCGCCATCATCGTCGTCGCCGGCCTGACGCTCGCCCCGGCTCAGCTTTTCGCGCAGAGCACGGGGGGCACGCCGTTGCCACCGAGGCCGGGCGACCGCGCTGCTTCGTCGAACGGCGTTGGCGGCACTGCGCTCCCGGCCCAGAGTGGCCAGCGCTATGCACCGTCCTCCGGCGGCAACTTCAGTGCGGCGCCGGCCGCTCCCGGCGGTTCGGTGAGCACGACCGGCAATGCCAATAGCGCGCAGGGACGCTGAGGCGCGGCGCTAGATGGCGCCGGCGGGCTCCGCGGCCGGTTCGTCCGGCTCGGCGTCGGCGGTCACGAATTTGAGCCCGTAGGTCTTGCCGCGACGCCAGACCACTTCGCAAGGGTAGCGCTTGGCATGATCGGCAAGCAGCGTCAGCGCAAGGCGATCCTTCACATCGAACTCGACCTCGGTCGTGATCTTGGCGCCGCCGGGCGAGATGTCGACCACGGCGCAGGCATTCTCGGTCACGCCGTCATCGACCGTGATCCACGCCGCACGGTTGTTGAGCTGGCGCCGCGGCTCGCGACTGACCTTGATCCGTGCTCCATTGCTCGCCATCGTCTCGTCCTTGAAGACATTGGTCCTTGAAATGACATTGGAGACCGCGCACGCTGATCGACGCGCCCGGCACACAATTGCACGAGCCACAATGCCGCCCTCCCGTAAAGTCCGGCTTAGCGCGATCGCTTGAACTTTACCGGAATCTTGCCCCGGCTTTTACCAAACGAGGATTCTGCAATTCCGTCAGCGGGATACCGGCCACCTCGGCAGTCGTCGGCTTGACACGAGGACCGCATAGTTGGTGAAGTGGCAGCCGTGGCCTTGGCCACATCCCTGCAACAAGAGCGCTTCAAGCCGCCTCTGTCTTCCGGAAACGCCCCATGCTGATCCCCCTCGCCGACGTGCCGCGCTGGTATGCCGAACGCAAGCCCGCAGACGCGATCGCCGTCAGTCACGGCGCGGACACGCTGACCTGGCTTGAGCTCGAACGCCGCGCCAATGCACGGGCGCGCGCCTTTGCCGCCAAGGGCGTCAAGCCGGGCGACTTCGTCGCGATCGGGCTGCCCAACAGCAATGCATTCTTCGAGACCACTTTCGCGGTGTGGAAATGCGGCGCGACGCCGACCTCGCTGTCATGGCGGCTGCCGCGCGGCGAGGCCGCCGCGGTGCTCGAGATCCTGAAACCATCGCTGGTGGTCGGCGGCGAGGCCGACTGGAATGCGCCGAATTCGCTGCCGGTGGATTTCGTGCCGGAAGGATTTTTCGAAGAGCCGCTCGATGCACCGGTCGCGCGCTACTGGAAGGCGATGACGAGCGGCGGCTCGACCGGGCGGCCGAAGGTGATCCTCGACCACAACCCCGCTGTGATCGAAACCACGGCACCGCTGCTGCTCGGCATGCCACATGAGGCCTCGGTGCTCAACCCGGGCCCGCTCTATCACAACGCGCCGTTCATCCTGTCGCACTCCGCGCTGTTCGGCGGCGGACGGCTGACCGGCATGGTGAAGTTCGACGCCGAGGAGACGCTGCGGCTGATCGCGCGCGAGCGCGTGCAATGGGTCAACTTCGTGCCGACCATGATGCACCGGATCTGGGCGCTGCCCGAAGAGGTGCGCAACCGCTACGACGTCTCCAGCCTGCAGATCGTGTTTCACATGGCTGCTCCGATGCCGCCCTGGCTGAAGGAGAAGTGGATCGAATGGCTCGGGCCGGAGCGGGTCTGGGAGCTCTACGGCGGCACCGAGCGGCAGGGCGCCTGCGTGATCTCGGGCACAGAGTGGATGGCGCACAAGGGCTCGGTCGGCAAGATCGGCGAGACCGCGCGCTTGCGCATCATCGGCGAGGACGGCAACGACGTCGCGCCCGGCGAGACCGGCGAGATCTACTTCCTGCCCAATGACGGCGCCGGCTCCACCTACCACTATCTCGGCGCATCACCGAAGCGCCGGCCTGACGGTTGGGAATCGCTCGGCGATATCGGCCGGCTCGACGAGGAAGGCTATCTCTATCTCGGCGACCGGCTCGCCGACATGGTGCTGCGCGGCGGTGCCAACATCTATCCGGCCGAGGTCGAGGCCGCGGTGAGCGAGCATCCCGAGGTGCGCTCCTGCGTCGTGGTCGGATTGCCCGATCCGGAATTCGGCCAGCGCGTGCATGCGATCCTCGAACTCGCCGAGACTGCCGATGCGCAGAAGATCGCCGACGGCATGGGCGACTTCCTGAAGGACCGGCTCAGCCGCTACAAGCATCCGGAAAGTTTCGAGCGCGTCGGTACGGCGCCGCGCGATGATTCCGGAAAGGTTCGCCGCACCATGCTGCGCGACGAGCGCGCCGCCTGGATCAAGCAGGACCGCGCTTTCCGCATCATGCCGGCGCGCGCGGCAGCAAAAAGCGATTAGGTTCGGTTCATCTTGCGAGGGGCAGCTCTGCACGCCAGATGAGCTGTGCAGGCCGCCGCGCAAGGTATATCATTCCAGCTTCCCTGCCGGCAGAACCTCGGACTACCATGAGGTTCCAGCGCCCTGCACGCCAGGAGATCCTTGATGCCCTCCACCACCGAATGGAAAGTGCCGGCGGCCTTTCAGCCCCGCCCCGAAGATTACCGCTTCGACCTCGATCGTGCGCTGACGAGCGTGATCGGGCTGCATTCGATCATTCCGCCTGACGCCTTCAGCGCCGAGACCCTCGGCACCGAGCGCGCCGGCAACGGCGTCTTGATCGACGACGGGCTGGTGCTGACGATCGGCTATCTGATCACCGAAGCCGCCACGGTGTGGCTGCATCTCGGCGACGGCCGCGCGGTCGAGGGCCACGCACTCGGCTTCGATTTCGAATCCGGCTTCGGCCTGGTGCAGGCGCTGGGACGGCTCGACATCAAGCCGCTGCCGATCGGCTCGTCGGCGGCGACGCAGGTCGGCGACAATGTCGTGCTCGGCGGCGCCGGCGGCCGCACGCGCTCGGTCGCGAGCCAGATCGCGGCGAAGCAGGAGTTCGCCGGCTACTGGGAATATCTGCTCGACGAGGCGATCTTCACCTATCCGTCGCATCCGAACTGGGGCGGCACCGGACTGATCAACAATGCCGGCGAGCTGATCGGCATCGGCTCGCTGCAGCTCGAACGCGAACGCTCGGGCCGCGCCGAGCATGTCAACATGATCGTTCCGATCGACCTGCTCAAGCCGGTGCTGAGCGACCTGCGCAAGTTCGGCCGTGTCGACAAGCCGGCGCGGCCGTGGCTCGGCATGTACACGACCGAGATCGACAACCGCCTCGTGGTGGTTGGCGTCGCCAGCAAGGGACCGGCGGCGCGCGCCGAGCTGAAGACCGGCGACGTGATCCTCGCGGTCGACGGCGACAAGGTGACGAGCCAGACCGGCTTCTACCGCAAGCTCTGGTCGCTCGGCGCAGCCGGCGTCGACGTGCCGCTGACCATCTACCATGAGGGCGTCACCTTCGACGTGACGCTGACCTCGATCGACCGCATGAAGCTGTTGAAGGCGCCGCGGCTGCATTAAGAGAAAGAAAAGAGGCAGCAACGATGAGCGAGGCCGTGGTTGACGACATCGTGGCCTTGCTGCCGCCGCTGTTGCAGACGCTGGAATCGCTGTCCTTTGTCGCGCGCAACCTCAATCCGCCGGACTTCGACCGCGTGATGCAGATCGCGGGCGAGCCCGAGGAGGCCCTGCAGGCGGTGCGGCCCCGGCTTGCCGATTGGCCGGAGAAATTCGCGCACATCAAGACCGCGCTGGAAGCGGCGATCGAACCGGCGCTCGCCGGCTATGCCGGCCTGCGCGCGGTGCAGAATGGCGAGGGCGATCTGGTCAGCGTATTTCGCGCGCTGCGCTATCTGCCGCGCGCACAGGAGGCGCTCTATCCGCTGACCGAGCTGCCGCCGGTCAGCGGCTTCTTCATCGCGCCCGACTTGCGCGAGGACGCCGACCTGCAGGCCAAGCTCGCGGCCACGCCGAATTCCGACACCGGCATCTTCCACGAGCGCAACGAACCGGGCAGCCGCGGCGGCTTCTCGATGTATGTGCCGGAATATTACACGCCGGATCGCAGCTGGCCGCTGGTGATGGCGCTGCACGGCGGCAACGGCAACGGCCGCGGGTTCCTGTGGAGCTGGCTGCGCGATGCGCGCAGCCGCGGCGCCATCCTGGTGGCGCCGACCGCAACCGGGCAGACCTGGGCACTGATGGGCGACGACGCCGACACGCCGAACCTCAACCGCATCATCGACCAGGTGCGGGCGCGCTGGCGCATCGACGAAAGGCGCATGCTGCTGACCGGCATGAGCGACGGCGGCACGTTCAGCTATGTGAGCGGGCTCGACGGCGCCTCGCGCTTCACGCATCTGGCGCCGGTTGCCGCGACCTTCCATCCGCTGATGGCCGAAATGGCCGATGCAGGGCGGCTGCGCGGCTTGCCGATCTTCATCACCCATGGCCGGCTCGACTGGATGTTCCCGGTGCAGACCGCGCGGCAGACCCAGGGCTTGCTGTCGGCCGCCGGCGCCAGGGTGATCTATCGCGAGATCGACGATCTCAGCCACACCTATCCGCGCGAGATCAATGCGGAGATTTTTCGGTGGCTGAGTGGGGAATAAGAAGAACCCGCTCATGCGTCATTGCAAGGAGCGAAGCGACGAAGCAATCCATGCCTCCACGTGTGGCACGATGGATTGCTTCGCTTCGCTCGCAATGACGCGGATAGAGCGTGCCTGGCCGTTCACCCGCGGCTTGAGCAGGTCTGCGAGCCCGACCCGGTGCAGCATCTCGTTGCGGACGCGGTCGATCACGCCGAAGGCGGCCTCGGCACGTCCTGGGTCGGATCGATACGGACGCGGAACGGCCGCTTGCCGAACGGGTGTCAACGACTTTGACGATCGCGACGAACGGCGCCTCGGCATCTTCGGGCGCGATCGCCGAAAACGCCTTCATGATCTGCTCGCCGAAGCCGGCGTAGGGACCGGCTTCATATCCGGCGGCGCGTGCCTGATCGGCGGGACGGCCGGAATGCGCGAAATGGTTGGTGCCGCCGGTGAAGGCGCCGGGCGATGATCGAGGTCTCGATGCCCCTTAGCTCGCGGGATGAGGTGTTCGCGCGCAGTCGATCGATCGGCGGAACTACAGCGAACCCCACGACGTTATCCCGCCGACACCGGAGGGATTATGCGATGCGGACGTTTTTCGGCATGATTTTGGGCGCGCTGCTGCTGGTTTGCGGCGTCTATGTCTACGATTCGATGCAGACCTCGAGCGTGGCCAATGGGCAGGTTGCGCAGGACACCCGCACGATCGTGAATTGGGACGTCGCCGCGCGTGACTGGAATCTGCTGAAGGCGCGGGCGCACGAGGAATGGACAAGGGTCGCCGCGAAGTAGCTGCCGGCGTCACGGCGCGATCGCGGATGTCGCGATCGCCGCACCGAAGCCCGCGCTCAGCGCGGCCCACTCCCTCGCCGTGACAGCCATCGTCACGAGCGCGACCAGGGTTCCTACGAGACCCGCCAGTCCGCCGGACAGGCAACCACTAACAATGAATGCGATGAACAGATTGCCGGGCGCGAGCCGGAGAAACCGGGCGGCGATGCCGTCGTCGCGCATCGACGCGGCGAGAACGTATCCACCGGCGCGCATGGCATAGCATGTCAGCCCGAGGATGAAGATCACGCCGAGAATGTCCAGGTCACGCATCGGTCCGCTCCATCATGCTGACGAGCGTGCCGCATCCGCCCCCGATCAGCATGGACCAACTGGGATCCACGAATCGGCTGACCAGGAGCGCGAAAACCGCCGAGACCAGCCACGGCCACGGAGATGTCGCGTTCTTCCACTGGCTCGGAAGCAGGGTCGCAATGAACATCGTCGGCAGCAGTGCGGCGGCGAGCCTCAGCGGTCCATTCGTTGCGAGCGGGGCGGCATAGGCAAGCGCGGTGCCGCCGACCCAGCCGATCGCCATCGGGATGCTCGACCCGAGCAGATAGCCGGCGTCGGGTCCGTTGCGGTCCGCATCCGAACTCGTCATCAGCCACGACGCATCCGCGAGCAGAAACAGGCTGAGCAGGATCTTCCGGGGGGCTAGTCCGCCAAACAACTGGCGCAGATGGGCGCCCATCAGTAAATATCGTGAATTGGTGGCGATGCAGGCAACGACCATGGCGGCAACCGGCAGTGGGCTCGCCCACATGCTCAGCGTGATCGCCTGGGCGGTGGCGGAGTAGACGAGCAGGCTGAACAGAATCGCTTGCGGCGCCCCCAGCCCAAGCCCCTTGTAGGTCAGGCCCATCACGAGGCCAGCGGCGCCGTTGCTGAGCAGGAACGGCAAGGCCGCGACCAGGCCCCGCCTGAATCCGGCGGCGGTCATCGTTGGGACGCGTCGAGGCGACTGGGCACTTGTAATGGTCATGACCATTAGATTAGACTAGGTGAGAGGCCGTGATGTCAAGGGATCCCGCGCGGGCGGCGACACAGTTCTTTGGTGGAAGGGTCTGCCTCGATTTCGCGAACACACTCGACTGGCGGACGTCGAGCGATCCGCAGGAGCTGATCCCGGATTACGCTGCGCTATTGTCCTGGAGCGAACGCCGCGGGACCTTGCCGCTCGCGGCGATCAGGAAGCTGAAGGCGCATTCGGCGAGCAGCGTTGCCGTGGCCGTGATGCAGAAGGCGCATGATTTGCGTCGCGACATCTGGGCGATTTCCGACGCGCTCCGCGGTGGCCGCAGCGTGGACCTCAGTCTCGTCAATCGGATGCTATCGGCGGCTCCGCGGCAGCCCCACCTTGTGCGGCAGGATCGAGGCTATCGCCATGCGCTGGCCGGCACCGAGGTGACGGAGCCATTGTGGCCGGTGCTGTGGTCGCTGACGGCCCTGCTGGCGTCCGATGACGCGAGCCGCATCGGATGCTGCGAGGCAGACGGCTGCGGCTGGTTCTTCGTCGACGAGAGCCCGAACCGGACTCGCAGATGGTGCTCGAGCGAAGTGTGCGGCAATCGCGAGCGCGCGCGGCGCGCCTATGCCAAGCGGAAAGGCTCCGCGTGAGCGAACGCCAAGAAGTTTAGTTCTGCTCGGTCTTGCGGCCCATATTGGCCTTGCGCGCGTCCGCGATCACCTGCTCGAACTGATCGATGCTGAGCACGCCCGGCACGCGATACTTGCCGACGATGAACGACGGCGTGCCGTTGAAGCCGAATGCCTGCGCCTGCTCGTTGTTACGCGCCAAAATCGCGTCGATCGCCTTGGCATTGGTGTCGAGATCCGTCTTCAGGCGGTCCATGTCGAGGCCGGCGCCCGACAGCAGCTCGGCAATGCGCGGCTCGGTGATGCGCGAATTGACCGAGATCATCGCCTCATGCGCCGCTTCGAACTTGTCCTGGTACTTCGCCGCCAGCGCCATCCGCGCCGCGACCTTCGACACCGGCCCGAGGATCGGCCAATCCTTCAGCACCAGGCGAACCTTGCCGTCGTCCTGCACCACCTGGCGCAGCTCCGGCGCGAGCTTGCGGCAATACGGGCAATTGTAGTCGAACCATTCGACGATCGTGATGTCGCCCTTGGGATTGCCGATCACCGGAATATCCGGATCGCGCAGCACCTGTTCCTCGGTCAGGACATTGTCGTCCTCGGCGCGCGCGCCGCCCGCGGCCAGCAGCGCAATGCCGGTACCGATGAGGCCGAGCGCACCGCGCCGGGTGGCGCCGGCGTTGTCGAGGGGTGATTTCGTCAGATGGTTCATAGCTCGCTTCCGGAAGGGCTCCTCGCCCTTCTACGTTCAGGACACATTGATGTTACGCAGCAGCATATAGATCGCCACGACGATAATCACAGTCGCAAACACGATATTGAGGGCGCCGCGGCGTTCCGACAGGTGCCGGGCGCTCCGTGTGCCCAGCAGGCCGCCCGCGATTCCGCCGGCGACGAATAGCCCCGCCAGGCCCCACGACACCAGCCCGGACCACGCATAGCTCAAGGCCGTGGTCACGCCGAAGGCGGTAACCGCCACCAGCGACGAACTGACCGCGTTCATGATCGGCATCCCAGTCGCCAGCATCAAGGCCGGCACGATCAGGAAGCCGCCGCCGATGCCGAAGAAGCCGGACATGGTTCCCGTCACAAGCCCGAGACCTACGATCGCGGGCGTGTTGGCCATCGAGATCTTGACGTCGGTCAGCCCGACCCGCGCGCGGGTCTTCAGCATCAGGCCCGCGATCACCAGCATCACGATCGAGAACAGCGCGAGCAGCTTCTGCCCGTCCAGCATCTTGCCGAGAATCGAGCCGCCGAAAGCGCCGAACATGCCTGACAGCGCGAACACCAGTGCGCAGGACCAGATCACGGTTCCGCCGCGGGCGTGGTTGGAGAGGTTGATCGCGGCGTTGGCGGCGACCGCGATCGCCGAGGTGCCGATCGCGACATGCGGCTGGGGGACCCCGACCACATAAACCATCAGCGGCACGGCAAGGATCGACCCGCCGCCGCCGACCAGGCCCAGCGAAAAGCCGACCAGCATGCCCGATGCCAGCCCAAGCACGCTCTCAGTTGCGGAGAAGACCAAGGGGAACAGACTCGCGTTTGCAGCCGCAACCCTAGAAGGATTTGCTCCGCAGCGCCATAGCAATAGCACAAAACTGCCCTGCAGCCGAATGTCAGCGCAGCAGATATGTCACGGCCAGCGGCACCAGCAGCGAGGTGACCAGCGCGTTCAGGCTCATCGCGATCCCGGCAAAAACGCCTGCGACCTCGTCGACCTGGAACGCGCGCGCGGTGCCGATGCCGTGGGCGGCGATGCCGGCGGCAAAGCCGCGGCCACGGAAGTCGGTGACGCCGGTGAAGTTCATCAAGGGCGTGACGATGATCGCCCCCATGATGCCGGTGAGGATCACGGAGACCGCCGTCAGCGAGGGATCGGCATGCAGGGATTCGCTGATGCCCATCGCAACGCCGGCCGTCACCGATTTCGGCGCCAGCGACAGGATGATGTCACGCGGCAGGCCGAAAGCCCGCGCCAATAGCACCACCGAGACGATCGCGGTGAGCGAGCCGACCGCCAGCGCGACCAGCATCGGCAGGACCGCGGCCGCAACCCGCCTGCGGTTCTCGTAAAGCGGCACCGCGAGTGCGACCGTCGCCGGCCCGAGCAGGAAGTGCACGAACTGCACGCCGGCAAAATAGGTGGTGTAGGAGGTCCCGGTCAGCAGCAGGAACGCACCGATGATCCACAGCGAATGCAGCACGGGATTGGCGAGCGGGTGCCGCCGGGTCTTCAGCGACACCGCATCGGTCACCGCATAGGTCAGCAGCGTCACCGTGAGCCAGAGCAGCGGCGACTGCGAGAGATAGACCCAGAGCGAGAACGGATTGTCGCTCACGGGTTCTCCTCCTCGCGCGAAAGAAGGCTGCTCGCCGCGACGAAGGTCGCGACCGTCGCCAGCAGCGTGACGATGACCGAAACCGCGAGGATCGCCAGGATCGCGATGCCGTGCTCGGCGAGCAGATCGAGCTTCTGCACCACGCCGACGCCGGCCGGAATGAACAGCAGCGAGAGATTGGCAAGCATGCCGCGGCTTGCGCTCTCGACCCCGTCATTGCCGAGCGGCCCGCGCGCGAGCACCGGAAACCGGTCGCGCGCCAACAGCAGCACCAGCAGCAGCACGAGCCCGACCACCGGTCCCGGCACCGGCACGGCCAGCGCCCGCACGGCGACCTCGCCGACCAGCTGACAGAGCAGGATCAGACTAAGGCTGGCGATCATGACACGGCGCTCACGCGAAGCATCCGCGTATCAGGTCGGCGCGGTGAAAGGTTGTCAATGCGCTCGATCCGTTCAGATGCGCAAATGCTGGGCACGCCGATCTCTCAGGTCCGTCGCGACTCTCAGACCCGGCATCCTGAGGAGCGCGTAGCGCGTCTCGAAGGATCGACGGCCACCGGCCGGGCCGAGCATGCTTCGAGACGCCGCTACGCGGCTCCTCCAGCGACAAAGGCGAAGCCTTGGCGCGAGCATGACGGGGATAGATTAGCGCGGCTACCCTTCCCGCCGTGCCAGCGCCATCAGCGTCCCGCTCATGGTCGCGACCAGCGTCTCGATGCCGTCCTGCACGGCATAGGCGCGGCCGTCGCAGACCGTCAGCGTGCGGCCGGGCTTGACCACGACGCCGCGGAACACGAATCGCTCGCCGCGGGCCGGCGCCAGGAGATTGGTCTTGAACTCCACGGTGAGGATGTCGGAGCCTTCGGGCATCAGCGTGAAGGCGGCGATCCCGCAGGCATTGTCGAGCCCCGCGGTGATGATTCCGGCATGCACGAATCCGCTCTGCTGGCAGAACTCCGGCGCGTAGGGCATCGCGAGATCGACCTCACCCGGCTCCATGCGCGCGATCGAGATACCAAGCGTCTGCATTGCGCGCTGGCGCGCGAATGTGGCGGTGGCAACCGCGCGGAAGTCGGGATTCTTCGGCTCGAAACGGGGCATGGCGGTCACGCAGTCACGGGTTCTGACGGCACGAGGTGCGGCATCGCCGCGTAGCGGATCGCCGGCGCGAACGGCGCCGATTTGCGCGCGGCACGATCGATGTGCACGGCGGCGATCTCGCAGGTCGCGGCGATGTCGCCGGTCTCCGCGTTGCGCATCTCATGCAGGATGCGGACCGACTTGTCGCGGAACTCGACCAGCCGGCTCTTGACCTCGACAAGGTCGCCGGCGAGCAGTTCGCGCTGATAGGAGATGTTCTGCTGCACGGCGGCCATGCAGCGGCCGGACTCGCGCAGATAGCTCGGTGTCAGCCCAAGCCGCGCGAACATGTTCCAGCTCGCCTCGTCGAACTTGCCGACATACCACATGACGTTCATGTGGCCGATGTGGTCGCAATGCCAGGGATAGACCGTGCCGCGATAGGTCGCCTCGCCCTCCATGCTTCCCTCCTTTGCGTTCTGATACGGTAGCGTATCAGGGGCCAAGCAGGCTAGCAATACGGCTCCGTATCGGGACCGCTCCGCGGAGATCACATGACTGAAAGCAAGGGCGACGTCTGGGTCGCGGCCGGCTTTGCCGAGCTCGCGCATACCGGCGTCGACGGCGTGCGGGTCGAGGTGCTGGCGAAGAATCTGGGCGTCACTAAGGGCGGCTTCTACCGCCGCTTCAGGGATCGCGCCGCGCTGCTCGAGGCCATGCTGACGCGCTGGCGCGACGGCCGCATCGCCGCGATCGAGAAGCAGACCGCGCTCGACGGCGCCAGTGCGCGCGAGCGGCTGAAGGCGATCATCACGCTCTATTCGGAGCGCATGAACACCGAGGCGATGGCGGTGGAGCTCGCGATCCGGCAATGGGCGCGCACCGACGAAGCCGCGGCCACCGCCGCCGCGAGCGTCGATGCCGCGCGGCTGAAGAATGTCGGCCAGCTCTATCGCGCCACAGGGCTCTCGGCCGAGGAAGCCGATGCGCAGGCGTTCCTGTTCTACTGCTTCATCTTCGGGCAGAGCCTCTTGTTTCTCGAACGCGGCCCGCGCAAGCGCGCGCAACTGCTGGCGCAATCGGCAGACAAGCTGCTCACGGAAAGCCAATAGCGCTTCAGCCGAAAGAAAAGCGGCCGGCTTGCGCCGGCCGCCCGTCAGACGCGCTTCAGCCGGCTCAGGCGCCCTTCAGGCGCTTGTTGCACTCGCTGTAATAGCCGCCGCCCTTCTGGATCCACTTCAGGCCGCCATTGCCGCCCGTGGTCTTGTTGGCATTGTACTGGTCCACGCAGGTGTGCATGCGCTGCTTGCCTTCGGACTCCTTGGCGTATTTGGGATCGACCGCGTTCGGAAACACGGCGGGCCCTGCCGGTGCGGCCGGTGCCGCGGCGGGAGCGGCTTCCCGCTTGGCCTCCTTCGGCGCGGCCGGAGCGGGCGCTGCGGCAGCGGGCGGCGGAGCGGCGGGCGCCGCGGCCGGGGTCGCGTCGGCGCCGCATTGCGCCTTGCGGAAATCATTCCACTTCTGGCCGTTGAGGGTGCCGGCCGTCTTGGCCGCCTGGTACTTGGCGCTGCATTCCTGCGTGGTCAGGGCCTGCGCCGGCGCGCTCGCCGCAAAGGCTGCAAAGCCCGACACCGCAATCACACACAACAATCTGGTCTGAATGGTCATCCCTGGTCTCCCGTCATCCCTGGTCTCCCGTCATCCCTGGTTTCCCGTGAGGTTTCCCCTGGGGGCATTGGCGTAAGACCATCATCCTAGCGCAACCCCGACTTGCGACAACGTGCGGACGCCCTTGGCCGTTAAAATATTGTGGCGGCGGGACCACCGCATATTCATCCACGGTTCATCATCGCCGCGCAACGTTTCGGCTCCTTCCCTCACGAGGTGCCCCATGAAGAAGATTTCCACGCTGGCGACCGCAACTGCCCTTGCCTCCCTGCTGCTGATGGGCGGAGCCTTCGCACAAACCGCCGCGCCCGCCGCCAAGGACGCCGCTCCGAAGGCCGACACCAAGATGGCCAAGGAAGCCAAGCCGCGCAGCGCCGCATCGCTTGATTGCTCGAAGCAGGCCGACGAGAAGGGCCTGAAGGGCAAGGAGCGCAAGAAGTTTCGAAAGGCCTGCATCAAGGAAGCCGGCGACAAGTCGGCTGCGCCGGCCGCGAAGTAACGCGTTAGACAAATCCAACATGCCTCACCCTCCCCGCCGGGGAGGGTGAAAATCTGTGCGCCGGGCGAGCCGGGACGCAATGCTGCAATCGCGAGATGCAATTGTCCCGTGGTTGCGAATTTGCCATAAGGCAGCGTGACCCTGATCCGCGCTTCGATGGCGACCGCCATTCCCGACCGCAGCAAAGTTCTGAACGGGCTCGAGACACTCGTCATCGGCGCCGCCGGCGGCTTGCTGTTTTTATGGGCGGGATTGCCGGGCGGGCTGATCTCGGGTGCGATGTGCGCGGTTGCGATCGCAGCATTGGCCGGACGGCCGCTCGCGGTGCCGCCGGTGCTGACGCAATCGGTGCTGCTGCTGCTCGGCATCTCGCTGGGCTCGCTGATGTCGCAGCAATTGCTGCAGCATATGAGCTCCTATCCGCTCACCATCGCCCTGCTGGCGCTGGCGACATTCTGCTCGACCTTCGGCTCGAGCATCTATCTGCAGCGCATGCATGGCTGGGACCAGACCTCGGCCTTCCTTGCCGGCAGCCCCGGCGCGCTCTCGCAGATCACGATCCTCGCCGCGGAAAAAGGCGCAGACGTCGCGGCGATCGCCGTGGTGCAGACCATGCGCGTCATCATCCTGACCGCGGCGCTGCCGCTGGTGCTGGCGTTGACCGGGGTGACGCACGCGGCGCCGCCGCCATTGCCGACGACGGTCGCCTCGCCGTTCGGCCTTGTCGCCCTGATCGCCGGGTCGATCGGCGTCTCGCTGCTGCTGCGCTGGATCAAATTCCCCGCCAGCTGGATGTTCGGCGCGATGCTCGCCTCCAGCCTGCTGCATGGCTCGGGCCTGGTCGATGGCGGCCTGCCGCCCTGGCTGCGCAACGTCGCACTGGTCGGCATCGGTGCGCTGATCGGCACCCGGTTTGCGCGGATGAAGACCTCGACCCTGCTGAGCCACGTCAATGCCGGGCTCGGCTCATTCGCGATCGCGATCGCAATCTCGGCCGTGTTCGTCGCGGTGATCGCCTTCACCACCCATGTGCGGCTCGCCGACGTCGTGGTCGCCTTCGCGCCCGGCGCAATGGACGCGATGCTGGCGCTGGCGCTGACGCTGCACATCGACCCGATCTTCGTCGGCGCGCATCACCTGTCGCGCTTCCTGTTCGTCACCATCTCGACGCCGGGCATCATCCATCTGTTCGGACGGCCGCAGGACGACGTCGACGACTAGGCGATCACTCTCCGGCTCACGCTTCGGACGCTGATCGGGCCGGCTGATCGCGAAACGATCGCGCCAACGCGGTCAGTTCGCCGGGATCGAACCATAGCTCCTCGTCCCGGTCCATTTGCAGTTTCGCGACGGCTGCAGCGTGCCACAAGGGGCCGGTGATCCGGGCATAGACCGAATCGGGCTGTGCTTCGCTCCATTCCTCGAGCCGCTCTCTGGCGACTGCGCGCCATAGCGCGGTCAGCCGGCTGCTCGCGCCATGGATTTCGGAGATCGTATATCTCGGGCGCTGCTCGCTCATCAGCGTGGCGAGGAGATTGCGTCGGCTCTTGAGGCGCAACAACGTCTCATTGGCCAACAGCAACAACTCGACGGGGACGCGGTGCACGATGATCAGCATGGGCTCGTCTGTCGCGCATGATCGGGGACGGTGACGGCGGGATAGCCTCCACCTTGAAACACCTGACACGCGCGTCAGGGCCTTCGCACAGGGAATTCTCTACCTTGGCTTCCGGAAATCGATGCTGCGCAGGATGATCCGGGGCGGCGCCCCCTCGAATTCCTTCGCCTGGTACTTGCCATCGGCGCAGGCCTCGATGCGCTCGCGCAGCCGCATGAACTGGGTCTCGCGGTGGCCCGCGCGCCCGAGCGCCCCGCCTTCCAATTCATCCATGGCGGAGGTCGAGATCGCGCAATGGATCTCCTTCTCGTCGTCATGCATCGAAAACAGCACGACCATCCTGTCGTATTCGTAGCTGATGAAGCGACCCTGGGTAAGCGTCATGTGACCAGCTCCTTCAAAGCCGCGAAGTGGTTCTGGTTCATCGCGGCTCGGTGAGGCGGACAAAATCCTCGAGAATTGCCGTGACCAGATCGCGATGCCTTGTATCCTCCGGCGGCAGGCTCGCGGCGTACAGATTCAGAACGTAGCGCGCCTTGGCGGCCACCTCCGGCCACGACGTCGCAGGTACCGCCAGCAGTCCGGTTTCGAGCGAGGCCTGCCGTTCGCGCAGATCCCTCGCATGGGTCTCGATTTCCGCCAGCGCACGGCGAATATCGGTGGCTTTCTGGGCTGCCATGCCGCGGTGGCGATCGAGGTCGAGCGGTTCGTCAGACATTGGATGCGCTCGCGTTGGAGGCGCTCGCGCCGATACGCTGGGCGTCCGCCAGATCGACCGAGCCGATCGACACCATCTCCGTCGTCAATCCGCGCGAGCCTTGTGCCGGGACGATGATCATCGTGGCGACACGGCGGAACACCGCGAACGAGAGCCCTTCGATCGCCTCTTCGTCGGTGATGACCTCATAGGCGCCTGCGGGCAATTCACGATCGATGCCTCTGATCCGGAATGGATGCTGGAAGGTGACGACTTCACGTCGGGAGCGCATGGTCATGGGCCAGCCTTTTGCAAAACGCCTTGCGCCGGTGCGCGACCCCATCGATAGCATGCGCCGCTTCGGCGGCAATAGCCAATGCTTTCTTGTTGCTTTTCCTGGTGTTCCTGGCTTTCTCGCCGAACGAGGGGCAAAGACTGCTCCTCATACCATCCTGCGTGTTGTTGCCGCAGCGCGCCGCAAGCCGCTTTGGCGCTCGCTATTCGGGTGCGATCGGCCTACGGTCGATCACGATCACTTCCGGCAAAGCAAATCCACGTCGACGTTCGGGACTGCTCGGGAGGCAGGCTCTGACCGAGTCGATGATCTCGAGAAACAGAGGGAGACCGACATGTCCAAAGGCGAGCGACACGGCAACCGCGAGGTCAAGAAGCCCAAGAAGGAGAAGATCAAGGTCATCGCCGCGGCTCCCAGCCTGAAGGGCGGACAGCCGAGCTTCACGCCGGGGAAGAAGAAATAGATCGATTGAGACAAGGCCTGCAAATCAGGCCACTCAGTCAGATCTTGGCTGCCTTCGCCACGCCCGAGCCGGCGACCGCGGCCATCAGCAGCGAGATCAGCACGTTGTAGCCGGCAAGCGAGATGCCGAGGAAGCGCCACTGCACCTCGTCGCAGCGGACCACCTTGACCTTGTCGAGCTGATCCAGCAGCGAGCCCGCCTTGCCGAAATCCACCATCGGGCCGGTGCAGTCGGTCGGGCCCTGCCAGAACCCCCATTCGACCCCGGCGTGGTAGGCACCAAGCCCGGCATTGGCGAGCGCGGCGAGGCCGAGGATCGCAAGCCCCGCAAGCAGCACCGGGCGCGGCGCGCCGCGCGCGGCTGCGAGCGCCACCACGGCGCCGAGCGGGACCGCGAGGTAATAGGCATAGCGCTGCTCGAGGCAGAGCGGACAGGGCATGATCTCCAGCACCAGCTGGAAGAACCAGGCGCCGGCCAGCGTCGCTGCCGCAATCACGGCAATCGCCAGGGCCGAGGTCAGGGCCGGATTGCCGGTGGCGGAAGCATCCGACGGATGGGCGGTGGCGAGCGTCACGGCAGTTCTCCTGCGAGCATCGTCCGGCCGGGTCATGGCCTCTGCTCCATGCTCAATCGGGGTCGTATCGCGCCAAAATACCGCTGTCGAGGCACGGGACAATCACATCCGCGCGGGTTGACCGTGACGGGCCGCCCGCTATAGTCCGCCGCGCTTCGCGACCCTGGCCCCGTTTCGGCCTGGACCACCGCGAATGCCCCTGTGGCGGAACTGGTAGACGCGCTCGACTCAAAATCGAGTTCCGCAAGGAGTGCTGGTTCGATTCCGGCCAGGGGCACCAACTAGGCTGTTCAAGCCCGTTCCGAAGCGTCCGCAATCGTCCGCGCAGTGCCCGGAAACCCTTGAAAAATAGGCACTTCCGCGTACATTCTTGTTCGTCACTGTTTGTTCTCCTCCGATCCCAGCCGCCCGATTTGCTGGTATTTTTGCTGGTATCGGGAGGACAAACGTTCACGGCGACTTTCGCTTTTCCGAATGAAGGAATTGAGCAGATGGCCGGCGGCGCGTGCGCCAATCCCAAGCAGATCAAGACCGACGTCGACTGCCGCGCCGCCCGACCGAACTTCGTCAAGGGCGCGTGGAGTCCCGCCAAGATTTCCGACGTGACCGGCGGCTGGCTCTATCTCTTCGTCACGCCGGACGTGAGCAGGCCTGGCAACGCTGCCTCGAAGCTCTGGCGGATGGACTACCGCTTCCATGGCCGCCAGAAAACCTACTCCATCGGCCCCTACGGAAACGGCAAGGATGGGACGTTCTCGCTCGCAGACGCGCGGCGCGAGCGCGACAAAGCCAAAGATCTGCTCAAGGAAGGCAAAGACCCAAGCATCGAGAAGCAGCTCGACAAGCACCGGCAGACGGCCGCCCGCTCGTTCGGGCAATGGGCCGACGACTGGCTCGCAAAGAAGAAAATCGAAAAAGTCAAACGCGGCAGGATCGTCGCGGTGCGCGACCCCAAGACCATCGAGGTGCTTGAGCTGCGTGTCGGCTACGTCAAAGCTCGCTTCGGCAAGTTATCTAGGCTGGACATCAAGCGTCCGGACGTTCTCGCGTTCATGCGTTCATACGAAACCGAGGGAAAGCTGGAAACGCGCGACCGCGTGCGCAGCATCGGTGAGCAAATCTGCGACTATGCCGATGTCGAAGGCGACGGCTACAATCCATTCCGCAACCTGAAGGGGCAGATGATCGCCAACATTTCGACGCCGCGTCCAGGCGTTACCGAACCACGTGACGTGACGCGCGTCTTCAAGCTCATCAACGCACCGTGGACGAGAGCGAGGTTTGGTGACGTTGTTGGCCTCGCCTTGCGCTTCGATGCGCTGACCATTCCCCGACCCGGCATGGTCAATGAAATGGAGTGGAGCGAGGTCGATTGGGACGCCGAACGCTGGACTGTTCCAGCCGCGAAGATGAAGACCGGCTGGGACCACGTCGTGCCTTTGTCACGGCAGGCACTTGCAATCCTGCGCAGCGTCCAGAAGCTGACCGGCCATCGCCGCTACGTGTTTTCCTGCTCGAAGGATGCGCCGCTGTCAAACAACACGCTCAATAAGCGCTTGCGGCTGCTTGGCATTGACACCAAGACTGATCATTGTGCCCATGGATTCCGGACCACCTTCTCGACCTTGTCTCACCACGAAGAGATCAAGGACGCCAAGGCATGGGATGGCGATGTGGTCGAGCTGCAGCTCGCGCATCTCGATAGCTCTACTGTGGAGGGTCTATACAAGAACCATGGACCGCTCGCGCTGATCGGCTCGCGCACGAAGCTTATGCAGCATTGGGCTGATCGGATAGACCACTGGCTTGATGCCAAGAAGGTAACGCCGATGAAGCGCGGTGCGCAGGGCTGAGCCATTTCAAGCGCTGGGGGTTGGCGGGAGACGGTGTCGATCACCATATCCCGTTGCGCGAGCCCTGCCAATTCTCATGGTTTTCAATGACCGCGACACAATTGACCAAGTCCCCGACGAGGCCGACCATGAAGCCGAAATTCATGGCGTCATACGAAAAGCGCTTCCCTGGCTGCCTGCGGCGGCGATCCGGCACCAAACCAAGCTTTCGTTCAAGTTTGGGCACACCGCGATTGAAGTCGATGGCGAGAAGGATTTCCAGGCCGAGGGCGGACAGATATTCTGGTCCGCTGGAATGAAACTCCCCTTGCGGTCCTGGAGCTCAAGCGCAAAGGCAGCGCGCTCACCGAGGCCGATGTCGAGCAGGGGCTGTCCTATGCAAGTGTGATTCGCCCCCGTTTTCCGCTCGTAGTTGTCACCAATGGGGACGAGACGCGGATACTGGAATTAGCGGGAAGGACCTGCCGAGAGGAACGGTCTCCGAGGAGGAGTTCCGTGCGTCACCGCCGGGGCCAAGGCTGCGGAGCAGGACGTAAAGAACGCCGTAAGCACCCTCATGGGATCGAACCCGAACGTCTGGATGCAAGCGGTGCGAGGCGCATCTGATGCGTATGTCGACGAGCTGAGCGGCGCCTGGGATGACCCGATGCGACCGTTCGTCAAAGACTTTCTATTTCCTCGCAAGGCTCGGCAGTCGTCGAGGCAGCATTGGCTGGTGATCGAGGGCGCGCCGCTGGTCGGCAAAAGCAGCCTGCTTCGTGAGAGATGGTGCGGCGTACGGCGGACTCCAAAGACATGGCTGTCCTTTTCGTCGCGGCCGATGAAGGCGGCGGAATTTTCCAGGCCATCGCCGATCTCCTTAGTTCGGCGCTGGCTTGGCCGGTGACGGTTGAGGAAGCTCGCGCATGACTGATGAGGGTGTCCCGTGCTTAAGGATCCACTCTGGTTCTTGGCGTTGATGGGGTCGGGCCCGAGCATGACCGATTGCGGCGGGATCTCGAGGATCTCAGTTCGTCGAAATTTGGTCAGCAACTTCGGCTTATCGTGACCGCCGACGATGCGGTGGCAAAGAAGCTGACGGAGCATGCAAAAGGCCGGCAAAGCTCGGCCGTCGGCCTCCGCATCGATGGCACCCTGACATTGGAAGCTTTAGACGACGATCATCAGAAAGGTCGGCGCCCGCCCGTAGGACTTGATGCCGGCAGATAGAAACCCGGATCGTCCTGGGCGAGCTCGTGCGCTCCATACGGGCGGACCGTCGCGCAGGAGTGTTCGTTCAGATCAATCAACGGCGCCGGCGCCACGGGCGCCTCGATGGCAGGATCCAAGCGCAACCGGATCTCGCTCAGGAACGAGAGGTCCGGACGAAAGCCGGTCGCGACGATCAGTTCATCGGCTACGACGTTGCGGCCGCAGCAAGACGACCCAGCCGCGATCCTCAGACGGCTGCCGTCCACGGCTACGTGAGTCGTTCGAAACGCCGGTTCGACCCGGATCTTCCCCGCTGCGACCAACGCCGCGAATGCGGATCCCAATTCTCCCGCTGCGATTGGCAGAACAAGCTGCGAACACACTTCGTCGATTTCTGCATGTCGAGGCAGTAAACGGCTTCGCGCTTCTGGTTGCAGCGGCCGCGGCACTGATCTGGGCGAACTCGACCGCGGCCCATAGCCACCACCTCTTTTGGAATCTCCCCTTCGCCGTTGGCCTTGGCGAGCACGTCTTTTCCCGGTCACTGCACTTCTGGGTGAATGACGCGTTGATGACCGTCTTTTTCCTTGTTGTAGGCATGGAGATTCGGCGGGAGCTTCATGAAGGCGCGTTGAGCCGCCTTGGCCAGGCCGTTCTGCCGCTGGTTGCTGCGGCCGGTGGCGTACTCGCTCCAGCGCTCATCTATCTGAGCCTTAACAATGACGCGGCTCGGGGGCACGGCTGGACCGTGCCGACAGCGACGGACATTGCCTTTGCCGTGGGCGTCCTAGCCCTGCTTGGACGAAAAATCCCGGTCAATGTGCGAGTGTTCCTGCTCGCTCTAGCGATCATAGACGACATCATTGCAGTTCTGATCATCGCCGTCTTCTACACCGAAAGTCTGCAGCTGGCCGGCTTCGTTATCGCAGCCTTCTCGGGGTCTTCGGGTTCCAGCGTATTGGGATCGGTGCGGCACTGCTTTATGTGGTGCCAGGTTTGTTGGTTTGGGTCGGATTCTTCGTCGCCGGAATCCATCCAACACTTGCTGGAGCGGCGCTCGGGCTGATGACTCCGGCTCGCCCCATAGCGCTGCGGGGACCTCCGCTGGAAGTGGCGTCGCGAGCCCTCGGACAATTGAAAACCGGCGATGCGATGAAAGCGGCGGATCCGCATTTGTTGCAACAGCCGTTGCGCGACCTTCGCGCCGCTCACCGCGAGATTGTCGCGAGTGCAGATGGCACTCCATCCGTGGGTAGCTTACGGAGTGATGCCAATCTTTGCGCTGGCGAATGCAGGGGTCAGCATAGCGGATACGGATCTCCCTGCTTCGGGCCTGCTGGTGAAGATGGGCACCGCACTTGCTCTGGTAATTGGGAAGCCGCTCGGCGTCATCACTTGGATCGCGGTACGATCGGGACTCTGCCGCCTTGCTCCTGGAGTTTCTTGGGGCGGCGTCTTTCTTGTCGGACTGCTGGCAGGCATCGGCTTCACCATGTCGATCTTCATCTCGATGTTGGCGTTCTCGAATGAAGGTTTATTGAGGCCGGCCAAAATGGGCGTACTGTTGGGCTCGGTCCTAGCCGCTACGCTTGGCCTTGGCTGGGGCGCCTTCTACGTGAGACGTCAGTAAAGGTGGTTGAATGTCCTTCAAAGCTCCGCACGTATCATTCGCATCATGCCCTCCAGGTTTTGCCCTCCGGCATCACTCAGGTAATGATCGTCGAAACCGGCTTGCACCTAAGCATCCCTCATACAATAGATCTGCCGTCGAAACACTGATTGCGGATGCGCAAAAGTACGCTGGCGACAATATTGAAGGTCCTGCCGCTATTCGGCTTGTTCCGACTCAAAACGGGGAAATATGACAGCCAATGGCTAGCGCCTGTGTGTCGCGAGCAGTTATCGATTGAAAGACGACAAACTCCTTCTTCTTTCAGTAGCAGTCAGCCTTCTTGCCTTGAGTTACTCGATATACCTTCCCTACTTCATTTTCGGTTGAGGTGGATCAAGGCCGCGCCAGAGTCTGATACGCGGACTTCCGCTGATGGCCGGTTCTGTGTCGAGCCAGCGATCTGGAGCCAGGTCTGGGCTGGGCGGATCGTCGAATTGATCGCTTCAGGATGGAGCCACTTCTCGGAGTCCATCCTTATCCTCCGTGGCATCGCGTGTACCACCAAGGATTGCCACTTCGCGCAGTGATATTGTGGCCCTAGCAGTCTGCTGAAAAACCTTGAAATGGAGAGCTTTCTTGTTGTTGCGGCCGTTGTTGGGTCGGCGCGGTGGAGTTGGTTATAGTTTTCCAGGCTGGTGTTGGGTGTACCCTGACGCGGGGTGGCTAGGCGGCAAGCAGTTTGGGAATGCGGATCAGGTTATAGGCGATCAGATTGAGCAGGAAATCGGCGGCGACGCGGCCGATGCCACGATGTTTGGTCTTGCGCATGGTGCCGTGCTGCTTGCCCCATCCGAAGATGCACTCGACCATCGCCCGGCGTGATTGCGACATGCCATATCCCGGATGCCGCGTGGTTCGTTCGTCGATGGCGCTGTTGCGGGTCTTGCCGGTTTTGGTGACGGCCTGGTTCTGCGTCACATGCGGCGTCACGCCGATGGCGCGAAGATTGGCGACATGATCGACGGTATCGTACGCCTTGTCCTCACCGGCGGTGATACGGCGGCCTGCGGCTTTGCGTCTCGCCCTCAGCATGGTCTCCGAAGCCCGGCGTTCGGCGGTGCCATCGGCATGTGTGACCCTGCCGGCCACCGCCAGCCCATGCCGATTCTCCATGGTGACGTGGCCCATATAGCAAAGCTTGGCCTCCCGTCCGGCCGCCTTGCGATAAAGCCTGCTGTCCGGATCGCTGGTGCTCGCATGGGTGTCGTTCTTGCGCTTCTGGCCGTGGAAGTTGGCGCCGTCCTCATCGTCGCCGCTGCCGTCCTTGGGGCGAAAGCTCTTCTGTGAAGCCCAGGCTTCGATCAGCGTTCCATCCACCGAGAAGTGCTCGTCCGACAGCAGCGGTTTGACCTGCGGATGGTTCAGAAGCCTGGTCATGAACTTCGTGAACACATCGCCGTTCTGCAGCCGCTCCCGGTTCTTGGTGAAGGTGGTCGGGTCCCACACCGGATCGTCCGGCGACAGTCCCACGAACCAGCGGTACAAAAGATTGTAGTCCAGTTGCTCCATCAACTGGCGTTCCGAGCGGATGCCGTAGAACACCTGCAGCAGCAAGGCGCTCAACAATTGCTCTGGAGGGATCGAAGGGCGTCCCTCGCTGGCGTAGAGCCTCCCAAGGCTGCGGTTCAAATCACTCAAAACGTCCCGGACAAGTTCCCGAACCTGCCGCAGCGGATGGTTCGCTGGCACACGCTTATCCGGCGCAATGTACGAAAACAGGCCGCCCTGATCCGTAAACCTGCCGCGCATCATCATCTCCACCGAATCGAGATGATAAAGTGAATCATCAAGCCCCCTCCGTGGCGAGGGGTTCTTCAGCAGACTGCTAGTTCATTTTGCGCAGCTTTTCGATCAGCGCCCGTTGGTCGTCGATACACTCTTGCACGATTTGCCGCATCTCCTCATCGGACGAGAGTTTGGGAGGCGGGGACGTTTTCTTACCAGGTTCTTTGTCTGTCATGTCGCTGCTGTAGGCAGGAGCTGCAACCTTCGCTATCGGGCTGCCGTCCCCATTGCGGACCGTCACTGCACGACCGGTGCTCGCTGCAAGCTTTTCGGCAGATTTGATCGTCGCCTAAGTTTCAGCCAAGTCGAGGATGATCTGACAATAATCCTTACCCGGATCGGTAGACTGAGTTTTTTCAACCATCAGGGACCATAATCCTAGTCTGGTTGCCACCTCAACTTGATCGGCAAGGATGGAGAGGTGGCTAGCGATCCGGTGGAAGACTTAACGCTTCTGCGGGTCGGCCGCCGAAACGCCCCGCCGATTTCGCCATAGTTTCTACATTCGGCAGAGGGTTCAGAGCCGCGTGTATAAAGATTGGTGTGCCTAAGGGGTCTGCGTTTACGCAACGTTCAGCAACGATGCACTTCGATCTATGGAAATGGAAAAGGCTACCCAATTTATGGGAGCAGTGTTGGCGCGGACATCGCGCACGGGTCCCCCAACGACTGCGTTAACTAGTACGGACTTTCTTGGCTAGCGGGGTCTTCATCGCCACGCCCTGATGACAATGGTTGCTGACGCCTTCCTGCAGCATCGTCGCCTCGCACACGCGTTCGCGTCAATGCGGTTGCGCCCGGCTACATCGAAACCGCGATCAACGCCGCGGGCCGCACCGACCTCGCGCATTACCGGCGGATCGCCGACCGCACCGGGTTCAAGCGCTGGGCCAGCCGGAGGATGTTGCCGGCGCCGTCGTTTTTCTCTCCATGCCGGCGTCGCGATATGCGACCGGCACCGTCATTGCGGTGGACGGCGGGTTTCTCGCCGGATAAAACCCGCACAATGCGAACTCGCTCGTCGGACTTGTTGCCGCTGCCGACCTGACAGGCTGTCCGTCACAGCAACTGATAAGCTTTCGTATGAAACCTTATCAGTTCTGGGGGAGCTTAGGATTGCCTCCGGTTTTGTAGCGACCCTTGCGGGAGGGAGGGAACCTAGAATGAAACTTACTCAGAGTGCGCCGCCACGATAGCCGCCCGCTTCACCCGTTGCCGCCGGCCCGGGCGATCATCGGAAAATACTTTGAGGATATGCGCGTGAGAACTTTTGCGAGCGATTTTAAGTTCTCGGACATTTTGACCATCGCTCGATTGCCAGCGGCCAGAATCGCTGCGCGGGGCAGAAGCTGAGGTTAAGCGGGAAATTCCAGGGAACGATGACCCCGACGACGCCGAGCGGCTGCGGGATGACACGATTTCGTGCGAGCGGATAGGTCATGAAGTCGACGTGTCTTCGCTGCGGCTTCATTCACTTCTTCAAATGTTTGACTGCGTCGCCGACGGTCTCCAGGACAACGAAATATTCGGCGAACAGGGTTTCGAATTCAGACCGGTTGCCGTAGTCGGCGTTGATCGCTGCCACCAGCTCTTCCTTATTGTCCTTTAGAAGACGCATCAGCGACTTCAAGTCAGCAATGCGTTGAGCATAGGATGGCTCCGGCGCCGCCAAATAAGCCACTGTTTGTCAAAGCAGGACTGGAATTCAGTTGGAATTCGATCGAATTGACAGGCACGTTCATGCTTTCTCGTGGTTGTCGCGTGTCCTCCAAGCTAAATTAAAGGAATCGCGCGTGATCGTGAATGTACCAACTCCAGGTTATTGCATGCTTGCGTTCGCATGAGCGCAGCCGGGCCTTTCATCCACGATCCGCTTGATGGCGTGAGCGCAGCGGCCGCACTGGGCGCTGCATCCGAGGCAAGCATACACCTCGCTCATACGGGGCCGTCGCGCCTTCTTTACGACCACTGATCGCACCTGATGGTCGCTGAACACATTGCAAGAACAGACGATGATCGCGTTCCCCCTAACCAATACCAAACGATACGGATGAAAGCCGGCACAACCGCCGTGCTCCGCCTAGCCGCGAGCACGATGGTTTCCATTCCGGTCATCTCTGCGTGGCAAAGAGGCCGCTCGCGGACTAGATGCTTACGCATTTCAGTTCCTTCCGAGGCATCGCGAACGTCTGCTGTTGCCCCTCAATTGCGCTACCCACACGGGCGGGAGCAAACCAGCAGTCTGGCGCGGTCGCTCAAGCAGCCTTCTCTTTAGCTTCGGTCTGTAGGGCTTCGGTGAAGCCATAGCCGCCGGAGCGCAGCGCCGAATGCTCGCGCTTGGAGTGGATTAGTGGGTAGAACATCTGCGTCGTCCAGCGCTCCGGGCCAAAAAGAATGTCGTCCTGCAGGCCGATCTTGGCCGGATATTTGCGCGTGATATGCGCCGTGCCGAACAGCACATCCCAGAAGAACAGCAGGTTGCCGAAGTTGCCCTTGTAGTGGCCGATGCCATCTTCGTTGGTAAGAGCGTGGTGCGCCCAGTGCGTGGCCGGTGTGGAGATGGTGCGCTCCAGCACCCACATCAGCGGATGCAGGGCGCGTATGCGGTACAGCGGCGCGTCCCACGCCCAGGCGCAGTGCGCACCCAGGATGACCGCCAGCTTGATCACTAAGTACGCCGCGTAGACCGGGCCGAAACCAAGGTATACCGCCACGCCGCCGATCCACAGGCCCGGCATCATTAGGTAATAGAAGAAATTGTTGCGGTAGGTAATGCGCACGCTCATGTAGGCCGCGCTGTGGTGCGCGCGGTGCAGCGGCCACAGCAGCGGCGTGTGCGAGGCGCGGTGCCAAAGGTACTGCGTGAGGTCATCGCCGATCAGCAGCAAGCCGGTCATGGCCCACCACGGTAGGTTGGACCAGGCGCTGTGCTGCGCGGGCATGAGCCAGTTGCACAAGGCGTTGCTGCCCAGCAGTGCGATCGGCTGGGTGATGGCTAACAGACTGACGAACATCAGCACCTCGAGCCAAGCGTCGTTGGCTGTCGCGGTGCCGCGCACGGCGGCCTGGTAGCGCCGGGTAATGAGCTCCATGGCCGCAAAGCCTAGGATGCAGGCGCCGATCAGGAGGTATTGCAGTTGCGAGCTCATGTGGGGCGTCTCCGCTCTCATGTTCTGGATTGTGAGAATAGTCTTAGTAGTTGGCGCCGTAATGCGTCCAATGCATAATTAGCATTGTTTTAATGCATGGAGAGCAATGCCATGGACCTGCGCCGCCTCAGCCACGTCGTCGCCCTTGCGGACACTCTGCACTTCGCCCGCGCCGCCGAAGCAGCCCACCTCAGCCAGCCGGCCTTCAGCCGCAGCATTCAAGCCATTGAGAGCGACCTGGGTATTCGCCTGTTCGACCGCGAAGTTGGTGACGTGCGTCCCACCCCGGCCGGCAAATTCGTCATCGAGCGAGCGCGCAAGCTCCTGTTCGAAGCACGTTGCCTGCAGCGCGACATAGATCTTTACCGCGACGGCCAGCTCGGCGACACGCCCTTCGGTGTCGGACCGCTGCTGACGATCACCCTAATGCCACGCGCGCTTGTGGCGCTGCGCCGCGAGTATCCGCAGGTGGCGCTGCGCATGGAGGTCGGCAACTGGTTGCAGTTGCTGGAGAGCCTGCGTTCCGAGAACATTGAGTTCTTCGCCGCCGATGTGCGCGACATGCCTAGGGACGCCGCGCTGGATATCCAGCTGATCGGAGGGCAACCGGCCCACCTCTACGTGCGAGCAGGCCATCCGCTAGCCGGCCGCGAGCACACGCTGCAGGAAATCTGGGCGTACGGTCTCGCGGTGCCTAAGCTACTGAGCCCCTCAAAGGTGGAACTAGCCGCCCTGCTGGGCCTGCCTGAGGGCCAGGAGGCCACCATTGCGCTCGAGTGCGACAACTATGGCATGCTCAAGACGGTCGCGCTCACCACAGATACCGTTCTGGGTGCGACGACCGCGGCGGTATGGGAGGAGCTAGAATCCGGGAGGCTCGTCCGACTTATCGTGCACGGCTGGCAATCGCCGACGTCGACCACGGGCATTGTGCGTTTGCGAGGGAGAACCTCGTCGCCGGCAGCTAAAGCAGCCATCTCAGCGATTGTGCGCGCCGCGGGCGAGATCAACGTGTAGGCGCTTTACAGCACTGGCGCATGGTTCGGCGCAGATGTTTTTGCAATGTCGGGACCGATGTCAGGACGGAGCGGTAGCCGGTGAGAAACGAGAGGCTGGAGCTCTCATTGAAAATTTAAGACCGCTCATGGCCGGCTGCGCCTGCGAATGATCGACCGCCGTATGGAAGTCCGAATCGAGCAAGCACCACAAACTGATCAGTCCCATCCGATCTGTGTTTATTGGCTGGCCATCTGGCCAGCCGTATCCTTTCGATCTCCATGAAATTTCGGTGCGATGTATTTTTTACAAATACGCGTAGGTTTCGTCGCGCGCTCCCCGTCGTTGCTGCGCCTCAGAGGGACCCGACACCGATGGGATGCAATACCGCGCGGACCATCGTCTACTGCGTATGCCCAAGGGCCACACTTTTAAGGTTTTACGGACCGACATGAATGAGACCGTGACGTGGGGCGTCGATATCGGCGATCAAAAAGATGGAGCTTGCGACCACGAGGGGAAGGACGAGAGCCAGTGGCATAGATGTTCGCGCACGATAGCCCAACAACACTGTGCAGCACAAAGCGATTGCTGCCATTAAGAGCCATGCCGCGATAGGAATTCGGTTCCACTCTGATGCCTGAGCGTCGCCCTGAGCCTTCAACAGATCATTCATGCCGGCGACTATGAGGGCGACCACAGGCGTTGGCTGCGCCGCCGCAGCTTCGCGGATGGGTACCCAGAGATCGCCCTCCAGTTGGCTGGTGCGCTGAGCTATCTGCGCCCGTCGCGAAATGTCCCTGATGTCATAGAACAATATGCGCTGATCAAGATATTCTCTCAGCAGCTTGCGTACTTTCTCGGCCTCTACTGGCTGCAGTAATTCGGCGCGCGCTATTTCAGTACGGGTCGCGCTGGCCTCCGCTTCTTCAAGCCTTTTGCGCTCATCGTAGCGGTTCGTGGCCATGGCGAAGCTGAAGCCTATGATCAGCGCCAAGAGTGTCAGTGTGGCCGCTAGAATGATGTCCAAATCGTCTTTATGATCTGCCGTGACAGTTGGGTATCGCTTGTGCAAGGAGGCACCCGCTATCGTGGCAATCGACAGGAGAACAAAAGTAAGGACGAACACAAAAAAAAGGATAATGCGCCAGCTTTCCATGGTGTGCCCTCGACTGCGAGCTGATTGGCCTTTGTCATCGTGAAACGCTTACGCTGTCTCAGCGCAAGACAACCAGATCAGCCGCAAATCGGATCGCCTTTGACCGTTATGCAACCGTGCTCCTTACACAATTTCGCGTTGTCGGAATGGCTACGCTGCGAGCCGGTAGCAGGATTTACCCGGCCGATACCCACCAAATCTCGGCCGCGCGCAAAAATACTGGACTCCGATTGGCCGCCTAAACCCGCATCGTGGCAGCAGTCGGGATGAAGTTCCGGAGTCCGCCGGCAATGCCCGTCTCATTGGTCATGCTCGCAGGAAACTGCATTGACCTCCGACTAGACGAGCTGCCATTTCCGGGCGATCGTTTTGGCGGGGATGAAGTCCCGGTCTCGGGAGCATCATCGGGCGCCTGTGCTCGATTTGGAGCTAATACCGGCTGAGTATGTTCATGCCTGCGGCAATCTGACACACCGCTACAAGGCCAACCGTTGTCAATCGAGCATCGACGAATCTTTCAGCGCGCCTCGTCTGACCCCCGCTGCAAGAGGTCGCTAAGCCGCCGCAGCAGTAAATGGAGGGTCTCCATGTCCGACGCCCATACCCGCGACCCCTCGTGGAAAACCGACCTGATCTGGCACTATTTCCACAGCGTCACGACCGCGGCAAAGGCGCCCGCCGCTTATCGCAAGTTCTACAGCAATCAAGATCCCGGCGACGAATTGGACAACCGCCATCGCGTTTATGAAATGTTGGTGGACGAGCCGGTTAACACCCGTCCCATTCTGCTGGCGACCGCGGACGAGTCGATGGAAAACTACAAGAAGAGCAAGCTGCCATGGAACCAGAACAATGGCGGCTTCCTGAAGGCAGTGAGCAATGAATATTGGTGCGGTTCGATCCTCAAGATCGTATTCGTCCGCTACATGGGCTGGAAAATGGTCGAACCGACGGCGCGCGACCAGGTGAGCGCGGGTCGCGATCCCGGCAAAGCGGTGGATTGGACAATCAAGAACCTCGAAAACAAGGTGCCGGTACGAGCCTCACTCGGCGGTGCCCACTATGTCGGCATCGTCGGCCACCGCACCGCAGGAGCCGACAACAAGGTCACAGAGTTTCTCTGCCTCGACCCTTGGGCCTATGGCATCGACGGCGGCAACATGGACATGAAATATGCCGGTACAGAGACCGCGTTTCTCGGGATTAGCAAACGCGACGGTGCGATATGGACTTATAGCAACAAAGCCGTCGCCTTCGTTGAACGGCCATCCTAGGGGCGGTGGGTTGCCATCATTCTCACGCGCCCCCGCTCAGACCCGCTCGCGAATGCGGAACGGGCTAAGAAATTCATAGAGATCTAGCGCCCCCAACGGTCTTGCCAAATCTTCTCTCCAATCCAGCAGGGTACGCGCGGCTCATTCTCTATAACTGGAACGACCAACCGCTCGGGCGCGCGACCCGCTACCTCAAAGACTAACTTGGTTCGAATTGCCTCTTTCATCTCGTCGCGCAACTTGATGGAGACCACAAACGAACCTGGCCCTCC
The DNA here is from genome assembly GCF_054063415.1 of Bradyrhizobium sp. USDA 4011. Taxonomy (NCBI): domain Bacteria; kingdom Pseudomonadati; phylum Pseudomonadota; class Alphaproteobacteria; order Hyphomicrobiales; family Nitrobacteraceae; genus Bradyrhizobium; species Bradyrhizobium sp. USDA 4011. Next base: position 5,359,580 of record NZ_JBSSGG010000001.1, on the reverse strand, counting down.
AATCACGCAGTCCTCATAGTACCAATCGAGATTATTGATATCCATGGCGTTAGTCGACGGCTCCTTGATCATGATCGGGAGGCCATTGATGGCAATGCCTTTCTCGATTGCGGCATCACGTGCAATGGTAACAGGAATGCCATTGTTATTGGGACCGTCACCAGAAATGTCGATCACGCGTCGCGACCCCAAAAACCGATTCTCGTCGAACAGCGGAACGGCGAAATTGATCGCGCCAGAGATCGATGTACGTGAACCTCTGTGCAATGGGGCTTTCATGATTTCATCGGCCACTGCTCCAGCGGATTCCTGCCCATCAATCACACGCCAAGGAATAATGATTTTCTGGTCGCTCGACGCCGACCACTCGAAGTATGTGACAGCTATCTTGTTAGTCGGTCCTTGCTTGAGGGCCTGAAGAAATTCCTTTGAGGAGATCGCCTCGGCATACCCTTCGCGCTGAACGGCCAATTCGTCTACATCCATCGAGTAAGAAACGTCAACAGCGATAACAAGCTCAAGATCCACCGATACGGAAGCTTCCCTGTCGTCGCTTCGTTGAGAGCCGAGGTTTCTCGGTCCGGCCGCGCCCGCCGAGATGGCTCCGACGACGAGCATAGCTCCGATTGACATAGTCCAGCGCATCGTAACCTCCAGTACGGACCAAAGGTGACACGGATAGCGGAGCCATTCAAATCCGCCGGGAGGGAAACCCGACCTCTAAGAAATATGCGTCCGCCCTTGTCTGTCCGGTGTATCGTTCTCAACGATCGAATAATTCAAAAGAAACATACAATTCCCCAGCTGCTCCAGAGCCAATCCTTGATCAGCGCTGGCGCGTCCTTTGGCGAAATCATCACCCATTATTGGGCAAAGCTTTCTGGCTCAGGATTCTTTGAAGACATCAGCTTCCGCCGGTCCAGAGATTGACAACCGACTGCCGCGATAGATATGGAGCGAGTTTTCAAGAACATCCCGGAGCCCGAGGACATCCAGCACGCGCTGATCATTGTTGCGGGCTCGGCCGAGCAGGAACAGAGACGTCCGCTGGCGACAAAACGGTCGGCAAACCAAACGAACCGTCTCGTCACCACACCGATGAGCAGCGCCACCCTCAAACTGAGCGGCCGTCTATGCCGGACGAGAGCACATGGATAGATGACGAGATCGGCGTTGGTCGGCTTTCGTCTATGAATTGATGCGCCTTATATTGGTGCGCTATCAACGGGATGGAACTTCGCTTGGCGAGCCGGATCAGGCGCCAGCACGGCCAGCCCCCGGCCAGAAGCAGAAACCATAGCTATTTCAGTATCTTCTTTTCATCCCGGAATCGGGCCGGCTAGCCGTTAGCTTTACACTCTTCCGTGTGCCGTTGAACGTCCTGGCCACCCTGAACGACAACATTGAGAATGGATTGGACCTAAGATTGGTACTTGTAGGGAGAAGGCCTTCCGACGCTCGCAGAGCTTGACACGGACGAGTTTGTCTGGGGCCAACTTCGAAAGAGCTACCATTGTTTCGGGCAGATTCTGGACGGTGGCCATGAGCTTGTACACACACTTCAGAGTTTTTGTTCTTCTTGCGGCTTCAGCCCTTCTCGCTTCGCAGCCTGCGTGGGCAACGAAGCGCGTGGCTTTGGTAGTCGGAAATTCGAGCTATCAAAATGCGCCCTTACTTCCGAATCCTGCCAATGATGCCACCGCTATCGCCGCGACCCTGAAGAACGCCGGGTTCGATTTGGTGGAGTCTCGTCTGAACCTGACCTCAAGCGATATGCGGCGGGCACTGAGGGATTTCGCGGATCAAGCTCGCGATGCAGACATCGCCGTCGTCTACTATGCAGGTCACGGAATCGAGATCGACGGGACGAATTATCTGATTCCGACCGATGCCAGGCTTGAACGCGACACTGATATCTATGACGAGGCCTTCTCGCTCGATCGCGTCCTACTAGCAATTGAACCCGCGAAGCAGCTGCGCGTCGTGATCGTTGACGCCTGTCGCAACAATCCATTCGCCGACACGATGAAACGAACCGTCGCTTCGCGCGCGATAAGCCGCGGGCTCGCCCGGGTAGAACCCGCGGTATCCAATACGCTGATCGCATTTGCGGCCAAAGCCGGACTGACCGCGCTCGACGGCAACAGCAAGAACAGTCCATACGCGACAGCGTTGGTCAAGTATATCGCAAAGCCGGGACTCGACTTGCGTCGGGCTTTTGGCTTCGTTCGCGATGATGTTTTGCAGGCTACCGGCAATCGACAGGAGCCATACGTTTATGGCTCGCTGGGCGGCGAAGACGTCGCGCTCGTACCAAAGGCAGAGGAGCCGGTGCCGCCGCTGGCTAACGCCTCGTCGGAGATTCGTCGTGACTACGAATTGGCCCTTCAACTCGGCAACAAGGCCGCTATGAGCGCGTTCCTCGCCCAGCATCCCGACGGATATTACGCAAATCTTGCCAAGCTTCAGCTCAATCAAATCGACGCCGAAGACGCGCGCGTTATCGCGACCAAGAAAGCGCAGGAAGCGGAGCAGCAGAAAGCTCGGCTTGCGTCCGAAGGTGCCCAGCGAGCCGAACAGGAAAAAGCGACCGCAGATTTCAAGGCCGCGGAGGATGCCCGTATCGCGGCCGAAAGATCAAAGCAGATTGCGCAGGAACAAGCGACCGAGGCCGAACGGAAGCGGACTGCATCGCAATCCTCAACGGTCGCCATGCTTTCGCCGAATGGACCCGTAATCGACGGCGCCAAGGCGGCCAATCTTGCGATCGCCGCCCCATCCCAGAATAGCGAGGGAGCGAAGGTTGCCGCCTTGAACACGGCACCGCCACAGGAGGATCTTGCCAAATCAGTCCAGAGCGAATTGAGCCGGGTCGGCTGTTTCACAGGGTCCATCGACGGTGAGTGGAACGCAGCCTCGCGTCGTTCCCTAGCCCTGTTCAACCGCCACGCCGGTACCAAGCTTGACGTCAAGGTTGCGAGCCTCGATGCGCTCGATGCGATCAAGATCAAGCCGGCCCGGGTCTGCCCCCTGATCTGCGAGCACGGTTACAGGGCGGACGGCGATCAATGCCGCAAGATCACCTGCGCCGAAGGCTCGTTCCTCAATGAAGACAACGAATGCGAGAAGCGCCGCGGAAAAAAGCCGGTGGCGAAGCGCAACATGGATGAGCGTCCCTCGCGCGCGGATCGTCCGGTACGCGATATCGCCGAGCCGCAAGCCGATGTCCCCCAAAGAAGGCAGGCGACTGCCAGGCCCGCAGGTGGCAGCGGCCAGATCGTGTGTGATGCTTATCTATGCCGCCCGGTCCGACGCGGGTGCCATCTCGATTACCGCGGCGGCGGAGGTCCCGGCGGCGGTACCGGTAATGTTGAGGTCTGCAACTAGGACGGGATGCATGGCGGCACGTTCGAGATCGTATGCGGGCCGCTCGGTAAAGCCGCAGAGCCAGGCATAAATCCCAGCGGCAGCCTCGGCCAAATTAATACGGCTCGGTCTGAGCAAACCGTAGCAACGCGATCGGCTACCTTACTTGATGGAGTATGATTTGATGTCGAACGACCAATTGTTCGGCAACAGTCTTCGACCGCCGCTGTCCGGTATCCGCAGCTGACTGGTCCAATCTGACAGATATCTCAACGTATCAGCCGGCCCTTCAAGCTGCCGCTGAATGTCTGGCAAATCGAGCAATTGCACAGGTCGCTCGCTGAGGATCGCAACGATCACAGCTGATCCGGCCGGCGGAGCGACAACATATTCAAATCCATGTTGTTGTGCCGCCGGGGTCGGAACGATGAATTGGACACCAGGCTTCACAAGATTCATGTCGCGTTCGACCGACTGCGCCAATAGCTCGGCGGTCGGAAAGATCTGTGACATCCGGCCATCCGCATCAATATCCACCAGCATAAGATAGCCGGGCTTCCTGGACGTTACGCGGAATGACACCTTGCCGCCAATATTCACAGTTGAACCCGGCAGGATTTCAAGCGACACGCTGGCAGCATTTGCTAGGCCGCGCGCGGCCTGCACGTGCCGGAGCAAGGGAATGTTTGTCGCAGCAGATGGAAGTGCCGATGGCGGCGGCGCGGCGCACGCGACCCCGCTTCCCCCCAGCAACAATACGAGCGCGGGCCAGGATTGCTTCCGAAAAACGAGTTTCGCTGGCGACATGCCCGCGGCTTCGTCAAGGGACGCTGAAAAAGCCGATTGACGCGATCCGCGCGTCCGCCGGCAGATAGCGCTCCAGACTTTTGATCATCTGCCCCGAGGCGCGGCGCCGGTTGAGCTGCATCAGGACCCTCTCCAGATCTACCATCCGCTGCTGCGAAGTCACCGCAACGATCTGCTCGGCACCGAACGGCTCGCCCACCCGCAGAGGCAGCCGCAGATTTGCCGATCGCGCCAGCGCGGCATCAGAACCCACCGGATAGAGCATTTGGATAGTTCCATCACCGGACACGTTGAATAGCAGCACCGCTCGTGAATCGACGTCGGACAATTCGACCTCTACGGTCTGGCCGTTGCGCTGCTGTCGATCATCCGGCCAAATGCGCATCACCTGCGGCGACTGTGTCGCCATGCGCTTAAGCTCCCGAATGGCTGCAGTTCGGTTGACCACTGTCGTCAAGCCGGCAACGTCAACACCATAGGCGATCACATCGCCCCAGGCGATGACGTCATGCGACACAGGGTCCCAGATCAAGTCGGGATTATCGGTGGGTTGAACGGCCTCCACACTGGCATCCTGCGGCTTGACGCTGGCGAAATAGTTCACCTTGCCGTCAAGCGCCGCCAAACGGATCGGCGTGGTGAGGCGGAAGGGCGGCAGTGCGGCACTCGGCGCGGCCGCGCCTGCCGCGGCGACGCCGGTTGGAGCGGTTTGTGAAGTGGCCGTAGCGGCCGGCGGCGCCGGGGGTTGTTTCGCGACGGGCGCGACGGCAGCAGCCTGACCGGAGGCAGCTCTCGCGGCCGTCCCCTGGATCAGCACCACGCCGCGCGTCAGTTCGAAGGCGACGTCGGTTTCCGGCCGCTGTGTCGGCGACGATACCGTCACGATGTTTTGGCGTTGGTCGGACAACTGATAGACCACCTGCCGAACATTGCTGAAAAGCTCCTTCAGAGTCACTTTACCATCATGATTGATGTCCGCGTTGCCCTCCACTGCCCGCGCGACAGCATAACTCAGGGCGCCGCGCAGGCCATCGATCCCGGGGATCCGCACTTCCGGGGCCTTGGTGTTTCGATCGACGGCGGCAATGAATGCAGTGTGGTCGAGATCGAGTTCGGACTTTGGGTCGTCGCTGCTCGACACCGGCTTCAGTTCATCAACCAACAGCGTGTAGCGCGGCACCTGTCGAAAGCTCATCTCTGCCGCACGCGGATCGATATCGCGCACCATTCCACCGCCGTGGCAGGTATCCGCAACGAAGATCACTTTCGCGCTACGCAATTCGAACTGGCGGATGAAATGGTTGAATTCGCTTCCGAGAATGCGCTCGACCGATCCGGCCGGCGTCGTGGCGAATTCGGGCAGCAGGAACACGTTCTCCATTCCGTCCGGTTCAGAGCCCTTGACGCGCTCCGGCTCCTGCGAGCCGTGACCTGCGATTGAGAGGAAGATGAGATCGTTGCTTTTTGTCCGCTCCACCAGTGAGCTGATCTCACGCAGGACGCTTGCCCGATCCGCCTGCGCATTGGTCAGCTCGACCACATCGCTGACGCCCATGGTCCTCAGGGTGGACACGATGTCATTGGCGTCGGCGACCGCGCCCTTCAATTTGCGGACATGCTGGTAGTCGTCGATGCCGATGACGAGCGCCCGGAGAGCCGCGCCGTCGGGATTGCTTATCGACAGTTCACCCGCGGCATGCGCGCGCTGGGGTGGCAGGCCGATCAACGCAGCAAGCAGGATGGCTGCACACAGCCAACCGGCCCTTTGATCAAAGCCCTTGAGCCTTCGCATTGTGGTCCACCTCGATATCAAGCAGGTCCACCCTGGAACCGCACCGGCATGGTAGAGCGGCAGGATGCCGCTGATCTCCAAAACCAGCACACAGGCGGTGACTCCGTGTTCATCTGTAGCCTCAGGGAGACCACAGGTTCAGCGCCGCTTGTTCGCCGTTTTGCGGCCCGTCGGCGCCTCGGTCTCCTGATAGGCGTTCGCGGAAACAGTGGTCTGATCATCTGCGAACGCGCGAAAGCGGACCGGAACGTAACCGCGTGCGAGCAGGCTTGCGAGCGGATAGACGTTGCGGCAGACCCTGCCGTTGCAGCCGCCCGTCGAGGATTCCATGACCTCCACCTTGCGATCCGGCGTGAACCGCAGGAACAACATCACGTGGGAACCCGGCTTGTTCAGGGCGTCACCGGGCTTGAGGTCCCAGGGGTTGGTCACGGGTGCGGCGATCGCGGGGATGGCGGCGGTCGTGTAGTGGACGGAAAGTCCCCATGTGGCGCTGACGAACGCTGAGCAGTCGACGCCAGCCACATCCGGTCGTGGCTCGTTGCGGGTGCAGACATTGCCAGCAAGCGTCCCGCTTTCGATCCGCTGCCGGAAATTCGCGAGCGAACCATGGCAACCCCAGCAATAGGGCACGCCCCGCACTTCCTGGTTTACCTTGCCCTGCAGATACCACGGCCGGCGAATCCGGCTGAAACCGGAGCATTGGCTGTCGGGATCGCTGCCGTAGTTCGCCGGTGTCAGCTTCCACTGAATGCCCTCAAAGGCGAAGGCCGTCTCGATCGCCTGCTGGCGATTGGACGGCCGCACGGCGGCGGTCGCGTTGAACTTGAAATCCGGCTGCGCCGCCGGCTTGGCCGCCGTGCGCGACGGCCTGACGTCAATGACGGACACTTTCCCCAGTGGCCGGAAGCCGACACCAACCACCTCAACACCTTCCGGCTTGGTGCGCAGAAAATAGACATCGCCGTCGCCCGAGATGGTGACGAACCGGCGGGTCAAAGGCGTGTTCTCCAGCGGTAACTCGTAGATACCCTCAAGGCGTCCGTTCGCGGCATAGCGTGCCACGAATGTGGTGGCATTCTTGCCCGATGGAGGAATGTCCTCGGCCAGCACATAGAAGCGGTCACTGTTGTCGATCTCGAGAAACTCCACGGTGCCGAGCTGGTTGCGGACGCGCAGGCCGAGCTGACCTATGGTCTCGTTGGAGACCATGGTCTGGATTTCCACCCGAACGCTGTTATTCCCCTTGTCGGGAATGATATCGGCGATCACCGATCCCTTGCTGCGCGAGGCGATATACTGCCGGTCGGGCTGCCGCGTCGTCCTCACGATAGCCGCACGCGTATTCTGATCGAGCAAGTCGGTCGGGCTGCTCAACGCCTGCGAGCCCATCTGTGCGAAGGCCGAAATGGCGACCTGGTCGTCCGTTCCGCGGGACGAGACTTCCTCCAGCTGAATCACGTCTCCGCCCAGCCCGCGGGTGGACTGTCCTGGTGCTGCCTTCAGCATCCTCACGCCTCCGTCCCAAACCATGATGTCGTCATTACGAACGACGAGGTCGGTGGGCTGGACATCGCTTGGCATCTTCAGGATGTCAGGAGCCGCGTTCGGCTGTTTAGGGTCGAACTGCAGAATGCGGCCGTTGATCTGATCAAGCACAAACAGGTTTCCCTGTCCGTCCGCGGTGAGCGCTTGCGGGCCTGCGAGTTCAACGTCTTGGACGGCCGGAACGATCCCGACCATGGATGCAGCCGAACCACTGGCAAAGCTTCGCACGACGGCATCGTCGGCCCTTGCCCCGCTAGTAACGATGATCGCGCCGACGATGGAGAGCCAGATCCAGCTAGATCGACGAACCATATCCGCCTCAATGTAACCGAACCGAATGCAGCGTCAGTCCGACTAATCCAAGACTGCGCGAGCGCAGCATCAATTAGTGGCGAGCAACGGCGGTCCCGTTCAACTCTTCACTGGACGGTGATAGTCCGAACTCCTTCACTTTGCAGTGCACAATCATGGCCAGAAACAGATTTGAGCAAGTCAACGAAATCCAGCCCGACGCGATCACTCTAGTCTTGAGACGCGACGACGGGGGCGCCTCCGGGTCAATTGTGTTGCCAGCCGCCGCAACCGGGGGACGCTTGAGCGGCGACCAGGTCAGCTCCCAACTACCTGCCCAGGATGCCTTTCGCGGCGCGATCCGTCTCGCCAATGACATGAAGCTCGCGATCGTGGTTTGCGACCCGGATGGCGTCTGGAAGCCGGAATGGGGAGATCTTTACCAGGCGATCGATTGATCCCACGCTGCGGCGCCACATGGAGGCCGGCATGGCAAATGGAGCGTTAAGCGGGCCGTCATTGAGATCGCAAGCCCTGATGATCGCCCTGTTGGCAGCAACCGGTTGGCCCGCGCAGGCGAACGACTCCGCGGCGGAATTGTCCATCGGCGGGCTGCAATTCGTTCGCACGAAGGATGTGGCCATGGCGAGCGAGGAGCTTCGTATCGGGTTGGACAGGGTCAGCGTTCGCTACCAATTCGTCAACCAGACGAGCAAGCCGGTTGCACTCACTGTCGCCTTTCCGCTGCCCGACATCGATTTGTCCGAAGCCGAGAACATCGCTTTTCCATCGAGCAATCCGGTCAACTTCGTCGAGTTCGAGACCAAGATCGACGGCAACGCGGTGCCGCTGACCATCGACCAGCGCGCCATGGTCGGCAGCAAGGATGTGACCGCCCTCCTCCGTCAATTTAAGCTGCCTTTGCTGCCGCTCGGCGATCGTGATATCCGGATCGCCGACCTGCCCGTGGCAACCCGAACCAAGCTGATCGATGGCGGCCTTCTTATGCCTGCCGGCATGAACGACAACGGTCGCCAGCAATACATGCCTGGCTGGATAACCAAGACTTCGGCCGTTCGCGAGCAAGTGTTTCCTGCGGCGCGTACCGTCATAGTCGAACATCAGTATCGCCCCAGCGTCGGTTCCAGCCCTGACACGGTCCTGCGCTCGGGTCTGCGTCGCAGCGCGGCGCTAGGTCCGGAAGTCGAACGGTACAGGAAGGAGTATTGCGTCACGGATGCGTTCCTTGCCGAATTGGACAAACGCGCGGGCAACAGCCAAGAAAATGCGGCCAAGCTGCAGGAGCGGCGCATTTCCTACGTGCTCAAGACGGGTGCGAACTGGGCGGGTCCAATCCGGTCCTTCACGTTGACGATCGATCCGGGCGGCGACGACCGTCTGGTCAGTCTTTGTCCGGGGCGGCTTATGCCGTCATCTGCCAACAACTCGCGCCAATTCACGGCAAGCGACTTTAAGCCGGATGCGGACCTGAAGATCCTGATCATCGGCAAGTTCTGAAGAGCCGCTCAATTCGTGAGCATCACATAGCGTGCGGCCGCAGTGACGGTCAGATTGCCGCGCTGAGCTTCGCTCATCGCCTGCAGAAAGAACGTGTCGGCCGCCATCGGTCGCGGCTGGCGCAGCGAGTCGAGAACACGCGGAGCCGCAACGACCAACAGGAGCTGCGGACCGGTTGTGCGCGCCATCGGCAGGCTAAAAGAAAGCGAGTCGATGCCTGGCTTCAGGAGATAGGACAGGCTTTGCACGTCGCCGCGATCCGAGACCATGAGCAGTTCCACCACGCGGTTCGCAAAATTTTCGATGGTCCCGTTGAGGGTTTCGCCGGCCTTCAGTTCCGTCGCTGACAGGTTGATGCGCGGCGCACGCGCTTGATCGCTTCCAACCTGACTCAAGAATTTGACGGCCGGACATTGTGCCGGATTCACCTGCCTGACGCCGACCGAAGCCTCAAATCCCTGCTCCTTTCGAAACGCCTTGTCGAAGGTATCGAACGGGGCGGTCGAGGCCCCAAAGCCTTCAATGACGGCCGCGCTTGAGCTCACTGCAACAGGCAGGATGAAGAAGCAGTCGCCGCCTGCATATTGGGCGACATATCTGCGGATGCGCTCGGCTCGAGCCGGCCCATCGGGCGACGAAGACGGCGTCACCGTCGGCTGAGACGGCAGTTTCACCGGATCCTGACGTGCTGGCTGTGGCAGAGCAGGCTCGATCCTCGGCGGGGCGGGCGTCGCGGCGAGTTTCGGAGGTGGCGGCAAGGCCGCTACGCCCGATGTCGACCAGACAAATTTATAGAAGCTGTACCCACCGCCCCCCAGCAGAAGCAGCAGCGCCGCGACGCTGGCGCCGAGCCATCCGCCGCGAGAGTTCCGCGGGGTCGATGGCGCCCGCTCCTGCCGCGGAGACGTCCCGGCTTCCGGCTTCCCCAATGGATCGAAGCCGTAGAGTGGCGCGGCGGACGGCTGAACCGAACCCGTCGGCGCCCAGTTGGCGACCTCCGCCATGGTAGGGCGCAAGGCCGGGTCTGGCTGCAGCATCCTCTCGAGCAGGGGCCTGATACGCAGATCCACTGCGCCGAGATCGGGCGCACGCCGACGTTTCTCGACCAGTTGAAACTGGCTTCCACCCATATCGAGCTTCTGTCCGGTCAAGGCATGGAACAGCACGAGACCAAAGCTGTAGACATCGGACTTCGCGGTGACATCATTGCCGTACAAGCCAACCTGTTCCGGCGAAGCGTAATTATCCTTGCCGGCGAAGCCGGAGCCAATAATGGTCTTGTCACCCATCTGGGTGGACCGAGCGATACCAAAGTCAATGATCTTCGCTCGCCTGACATCGTCGAGCGGCACGATGATGTTGTCGGGTGAGACGTCGCGATGGACAATGCCGTGTTCGTGAGCTGCCTGCAGACCCGATGCGACACGCTGCATCAACTTGATCAGCGCTTCGAAGGTCAGCGGCCCATCGTCGAGCATGTTCGACAGCGACCGCCCATTCACGAATTCCATCGCGAGATACGGGCGCTGCAGCACGGGTTCGACCGTGAACAGGAAGTAGCGAACGATCGCTTCATGCGGAAGGTTGTGAAGTGCTGCCGCCTCTCGGCGGAACAGCGCAAGTGCCGCCTCGTTGTCGACCATGTCGGGCAACAACATCTTGACGGCAACTGGCGATCCGGTCTGGATCTCGCGGCATTGGTAGACTTCCCCCATGCCGCCTGCCCCGATCATCGCTTCGATCTCGTAAATGCCGTTGAGCCGGGTGCCGGCCGGCACACCGCGGTAGGACGATCGAAAAGGATCGTTCGCGGTCATCATCGCGGCTCCCGATCGAACGGCGTCCTCGTGGGCTCTGAGGATCGTGGCGCGAGCAGCCGCACGATCACGATCGTCACGTTGTCGAGCCCGCCGCGATCGAGCGCAAGCGCAAGCATGTCGTCGCAGGCTGTCTGCGCAAGGCGAGTGGCCGCGTGCTGCTGAATCTCGTCATCCTGCACGTGTCGGGTCAAGCCGTCGCTGCAAATCACGAAGACGTCTTCCGGTTCGGCCGGACCGGTCACCACCTCGAACTCAGGGTCGGCGACAACGCCGACAGCCCGGGTGATGGCATTGTTCGGCCAATCCTGGACCTCTTCGCGCGATAGAGCACCGCCGGCGATCAGTTCCTCCAACTCGCTATGATCATGCGACACCTGTGTAATGCCACGATGGTTGATCAGGTACACCCGGCTGTCTCCCGCCCAAATGCAGGCATAATGGCCGTCGCGTACCAGCAAGACCGCCGTTGTGGTCCCGACAGTGGCACCCTGCCTTGCTTGGCTGAGTGCCAAAATCTGCTGGTTGGCGCTAAACAGACGCGCCTCGCACTGCGCCAACAGGTCCGACGCGGAGGCAGGCGCGGCGATCGCATCAAGCGACTGTACCACGATGAGGCTGGCAAGATCGCCCGCCTCATGACCGCCCATGCCGTCAGCGACGGCCCATAGGCCGATGTCGGTTCTTACCAGGCAAGAATCCTCGTTCCGCGCCCGCACCCGTCCGGCATGAGTGACGCTACCGACATCGAACAGGGATGGGACGTGTACCATCGCTCGTCATCCCGTCCTGGCTACCGCACGGCCAACGTTGCCGGTCAGCAGCGTGGAGTAGTGAAACGGATCCGGCAATCCGCGGCAACACAGTGCGATCGGCGGGAACCCTTCGCCTCCGGCGGTCCACCAGAAACTAGCCGCGGCATAGATTTGAGGGTTCGCGCCGCAGAGCATGCCGAACGACTCGGCAAACCCATCGACCGGTCCCAACGTCGCGTCGGTCAGCGACACGATTGACGGTCCAGCAGTCCCCGACATCCGCAGACGCGGAAGCGCGAGACGATCCAGCGCATTAGAGATCTGTTCGAACGTCGCAGCCCGATCCAGGGTCGACAGCAGGAATGTCTCCACTTGCCCAAACCACTCGTCCTGCGGATCGATGCTCGGCGGCGGTAACGCGGCGTCATCATCCAACACCGCATGCAACGTCAACGGATAGTATCGCCCCACCCCGTCAAGCGACGGCATGATCGCTCCCGCGACGGTGGTGCCGCAGATTGCGGCTCCAAGCCAGAATCGCCAAACCGGCGCCGTCAGAAATGCTCCCTGCCAGGCAGCGCCGAGTTGATGGCGGCTCGCGGAGATGGCAGCCTGCACCCACGGCTCCCAGACTTCCAGGAAGCTGCGCGGCGTCGCGATCGCGATGAAATCACGCTTGGCACCGATCTTGCCGAATAAGCCGCATCGCATGGTCATATTCCGGTCGGGCATCGAAATTCGCGAAGCACTGACAAGTTTAGCGGATTGCGTAACGATCCGGTCGAAATCTGATAGTTGAGCTCACGTCCGGCAACAATGAACGTGGCGCTGGCGGTTTCCGCCTTGGCGACCAGCGAGCCAGCCTCCAGCATGCGGAACAATGACCAGGGGCCGATGCGCTCAAGCACCGACGGCGAGCCGGTCTCGTTGCTGACCGAAATTGCCGTCCGCGGCGATGGGCCCGGCCAGAGCACGGTCGTCGGTGAATTGCTCTGCGGCGGCGACGGCGCAGCGGGTTGCGGCGCGCCAAACATAGAGGGAGCTGCGGCTGGTCCTGGCAGAGTGGGGCTGGTGATCGTCGTGCCGCCGATCTCAGTCTTGACCGTGATGCCCGGTCCGGCCGCGGGCGGCGGCCGGATCGCAAAGGACACCGCCGGCACACCGCCGCCAGTCTGGAAAAAGGCATCGCGGATATAGGCGGCATTCTGAAACTGCTTCAATGTGTCGGGCGAGAACGATCGGCCGACAGGACTCTCCTTTCGCCAAACCCAGTCCGAACGCGACGTATCTGCATAGGGCGCCAGAAATTGAGTGAAGAACTTGTCCATGATTCCGTTCGGGCTGAACAGCTTGGCGAAGTCAGCCAGCGGCACTTCCTGACCGCTGCTCCGTACAAACGGATAGCGGTTGGTCACCGTCTGCTGGCAGACTGGCGTGACTTGATCGCGCAACGACTGCAGGATCTGACCAGCCGTGGAGGCGGCGATACTGCCTTCGAACTCCGCGGCCGCTGCCCGCAGCATATCGGAAAATGGTGGCGGCATGCGCGAGGCGTTGTTGCGCAGCGCTGCAACCTGGGTCTGAAGCCCCGCAGTTGCCTGCGCCGTCAGTTGCGGATTCTCGACCATCAACGTCAGATTCTGCGCGATGTCGTTGAGATTTGCGATCGTCGAGTCGATCGGCCGACGGGTGCTCTCCCCCTCGAGCACTGCATGGTAGGGTTTGAACTGCGACTCGATCGCCGCACCCGGCGTGCCATCCGGGGCATTGTTGAACAGCGCAGGCGTGGTCACCGCCGGCGTGCCGGCACTTGCCGGCTTCGGGCGTTCCTTGGTCAGCGTCGTCTCATCACGCACCGATTCCAGGATTTGCCGCATCGGCGAGGTCGGCGCCGAAAGCGCCCTCAGCACCTCGTATTTCGGCTTGTCCGCGAGCAATTTCTTCAGACGCAGACTGCCAAGCGCAGCACGCCACGCCGTTACAAAATCATTGGAGTAGATGCTGAGCAGATCGCCAGCCAGGTTGTCATACTGCTGGTCAATGGCCGACTGCTGGCCAGCGTCACCCAACACCCACCGCTCCCGCTTCATCCGCTCCGACAAACCGGGCAGTCGAGCGATGAACTTCTGCTGGAATCCGTTGTAAGTGAAGAACTCGGGCACCCGCACATTGTCCAAGGGCTGCCCGGTCGTGGTTTCGAACACAACTGCTACGTCCGGACCGCCTCGGCGGCCGACGACCCAGTCGCCGGCGGTCGATCCGCGAGCCTCCGACTTCAAGAACTCGTAGGCACGTTGCGACACGCTGAGGCGCGCCAGCGAATTCTGGGCCTGCTTGATCAGCCGGCCGTCAAGCCCAACCAGCGGCGGCTGCTCGGTTTCGAGGTCGAACATTGCAACAAGATTCTCATCGAGCAGACGCCGTCCTTCCGCATTGGTCGCGCCGGGATAAAGGTTGTCCGCCCAGTCGCGCTGCATCCACGAGCGGATCAATTCCCGGTCCGGGGATTGCAGGCCACCAAGCATCAAGTAGACCTTCAGCGCCTCATAGACGAAGGCAGGCTCATTGATACGCGCATTAAGCTGCTCTTCCAAACGGTACAGCAAGCGAGGCCTGAACATGCGCTCGAGCGCAGTGTGATAGGCTTCCTTCGCGGGCGACAGCAGGCGCGCGTGCTGACTGAGCCCGTAGCGCGCCGAGAGCGCTACCGGCTCATTCCGTGATGCGTAGCCGGCGGGCGCGTTCCGCAGTCGATAGAGCAGCGGCAGCACCTTGTCGAGATCGTGATCGGCGATCAGCGTTTGCTTGATGAGCGGCGCCCCGGCGGCCGCATACTCCCTGTCCGCCTGCAAGCTCTGCTCGATCAGGTCGGAGTTGCGCTTGTAGCTTGTCAGCCAAGCACCGATCAATCCGATCGCCACCAAACCTACCACCGACAACGCTGCGGTCTTGAGGATCAGGGCACGGCGCACCGCAGCACGGTCGGTCGAAACCCAGTCGGCCTCACCGATGATGACCTTCGAAATCAAATCGGCAAGGAAATAGCTCTTGCCGGTTCCGGAGTATGATCCGGCACCGACTTCCTCCGCGCCAAACGTACGCGCCAGCGATCCGATCAATTGATCGATCGGCGTACCCTGCTGAGTGCCGGAGGTGAAATAGAACCCACGCAGGTTGGCGTTCACGTGATACCGCGTCGGCTCAAAAATCTGATTAAGGAAATCGTGGATTTGCGGCTTGAGCCGCGCCATCTGCGCCGGGAAGCCGAACAGCTGCACCCGGTGCTGCGGCGTCGGCTCGTCCTGGAGACGGTCGAGAGTTTCCTCGCTCAGGCGCTCCAGCAGGCGATCGAATTCGCCCGGGACCTGCCCCACCAGATTCTGGGTCTTGTCGGCGGTCTGGAAGGTGGCGCCCCAGACCTGGCGCCGGCCGGCCTCGCCGAGATAGGCGAAATATTCGGTGAAACCGGCAACGAGATCGGCCTTGGTGAACAGCGCGTAGACCGGGAAGCTCACCTTCAGTCTTTGATGCAGTTCGAGCAGCCGCATCCTGATGGCATCGGCATGAAGCGCGAGCTCCTGCTTCGGCAGCGTCAGCACGTCCTCCAGGCTGATTGCGACGAGAACGCCGTTGATCGGCTGGCGCGGCCGATTTTTTTTCAGGATGTCCAGAAAGGACAGCCAGCTTTCCTTGTCGGCCTTGCTGCTTGAGTCTTGGGTTGTGTAGCGACCGGCGGTATCGATCAGCACCGCTTCCTCGGTGAACCACCAATCACAGTAGCGCGTGCCGCCGACCCCGGCGATCGCCGCCGGCGTTGCCCCTCGCGCGAGCGGAAACTTGAGCCCCGAATTCACCAACGCCGTGGTTTTTCCCGCACCGGGCGGACCGATGATGACGTACCAGGGCAGATCGTAGAGATAACCGGACTTGTTACCGCTCGCGGTCTTGAGCGTTGCGAGCGCGTCCTTCATGCGCTCCTTGAGCACCGGCTCGTCGCTGACGGCTTGATCCGCACCGCTGACGCCGTCAGCGATTTCCTTCGCGTTCTTGCGTCGCCTGAAGAAATGAAGACCGGTGACACCTGCCGCTGCGGCGCCGAGCAGCAGGATCGCGATCTGGCGAATGATGTGATTTTCCAATGGATGCCAATCGCCGAAAGCAATGAAGGGACCGGCAAGGTAGATCACCGCCCCAAGCGAGCTGAGCCCGACTCCATAGAGAACGATGCGTAGAATGTCCTTGGCGAGCATATTTACCGGCACCTGTCGCTTACGCGTGAACTTGTGGCGTCCGCCTATTCGCTACGTTCGATGAAGATTTCGACCCGACGGTTCTTGGCGCGCCCCTCGGGTGTCGAATTGCTGGCAATCGGTGAATCCGATCCCTTGCCGTCGACGTCGATGCGCGAACCATCCGCGAGGCCGGGTTTCAGCGCGGCGGCAACCGCCTTGGCGCGCTCGACCGACAATTCGAAATTCGAGGGAAAACGCACGGTGCGGATCGGCGAGCTGTCGGTGTGGCCAACCACTCGGATGCGGCCGGGCTCCTTGTCGAGCGTCGCTGCAACGCGAGCGGCGATCGGCTTGAAGCCATCCAGGATGGTTGCCTGGCCCGACGCAAACAATGCGAGATCGCAGACCCTGATCACGATGAAGCTCGCCGTCTGATCCGCCGTCATGGCGCAGGCCGTCTTCTCCTGCGCGAGCGCGTTGCGAATGCGCTGCAGCTGGGTAATACGATCTGGGGGGGGCGGCGGAGGTGGAGGTGGCGGCGGCGCAACGACGCGGCGCTTGAGCTCGATTGGATCGGCGGGATGCAATGCCAGCGCTGCTTCCGCGGCATTCTCTGCGCGGCCAGCCAGGAATGTCCGCAGCACAAAATAGGATCCCGTCAGCAGCGCGGCGACCACGGCCGCCACCAGCCAAACGGGAATACGCAAGTGCTTCCGCCGACCGGCCAAGGCCTGTCCGCGCCAGTGCGGCGACAAATCGTTGGTCGGCTTAGGCCGAACCCGGCGCAGCGTTTCATAGAGGTTACGCTGGATCACCTGGAGGTTCGCAAGCCCGCCCGGCGACGTCCTTTGAATGCCCTGGAACCCGAGCGCAAGACAGGCGTGCTGCAGTTCGAGCACTGGATAGTTGACCAGCGGATCAGTCTTCAAATGGTCGAGAATCTCGAAAAAGCGTACGCCGCCCACACGTTCGCCGAAGAACCGGCTGAGCATCGAGTACTGCGCCCAGACGTGTCGATCGTCGGTCGGAATGTGTTGCACAATATCATCGGCGGTAGCGCACAGGATGTACTTCGCGGTATTGGCCTGGTGCTCGGAAATGCCGGCCGAGCGGATATCCTTCTCGAAGAACTTAATGGCGTCGGCGACCTGCTCCATCAGGCTCGCGAATGACGCCCTCATCAGCGCTACTCGCAGCCGGCCAAGCAACTGCAGTAAGGGGCCGCCGGCGCGCATCACCGGATTGGCGTTTGGCGCGACCAGATCGTCGACGCGCAAGGGCGGTCCGGGCGGCAAGATCGGTTGCTGCGCCGTAGCCTGCGGCGGTGTCGAAATCCATTCCTCCGACGGCTGGCTGGTCGGCGGGGCGGCGTAGCTTGCGCCCTGTGGTAAGGGAGAAAATGACGGCGACGAAGGAGCACCAGGCCCAGCCACGGGCGATGGCGAGTACGCTGGACGGCTCGCAGGTCCCTCGCCCGCTGGAGATTGAGGAGCCGGAGCCGGCGGCATCTTCCCGCCGGGGTTCGGACGGATGATGGTCCGCTCACCCCGACCGAAAGGATTAACCGGCTTGTCCCTGTCGGTCATGGCCGCTCTTCCAGGATGGCCCAAAGGTACAACTCAAGCTCCGGCCAGTCGCCGGAAAAGTGCATCCCGATCGAGGCCGCAGTACTGAACTCGTGCCACAGCGGCGACTTGCGATCGAGGTAGAAATAAACGTGGTCTGTAATGGCCCGGATGTGCGGTGGCGGCGTCGGCAAATGCACCAAGGTCAAACCCGGCAGGTTTGCGTGCACGATCTCAGTCATCTTCGTGTTGGGTCCGACCTTGAACAGGTGCGGGAAATCATTCTGGATCTCGACGAGAGGCCGCCGCGCGGCAACCTCCAGCACCAAGGTAGCATTTCGGAACAAAGCGCGATCGCGGATCGGCGATACAAATGCGTTCTGGGCTCGTTCGATGATCTCCAGACGGATCGCTCGCCTGCCCAGCCGGGCGCTCAGGAAATCCTGTATGTCGCGCACCAGGGGCGTGAAGACGTATTCGAGATTGTCGTGATCGTATGCCGGGTAGTCCCGCGCGCGTCGTTCGGTCGTCGCGAAAGTCGCAAGCTCACCGGCGAACCTCAGCAGTTCTTCGTACAGCCGCTCGGGATGTACGCTGCCGGACCGCTTGAAATGAGTCAGCACGGGAATAGTCCGGTTCAGAACCTGCAGCACCAGGTAATCGACGCTCTGCAAACCGCCGCCTGACGAAGGATCGACCGCGTAGCGTGCAAGCTCGTCGAGTTTGGTCTCAACCCAGCCAATAATTCGATTGAGCCAACCATCGACGACCGCATGTGCGGCGCAAACCAGCATCGGCGGCACAAACTTGTCGTCGAACAGGATGTTCTTGTCGCGTACTTCGAGGATGCGGGCGATGCCGAGGGCCATGTATCCCGGCTTGCTGGTCTTGCGTAGCTCGAACGACAGCCGCGGATAGACGATATCGATCTCTTCTTCGATGCGCAGCGCCGAGGTTGAATCGATAAACGTTTCGGAAGTCCGAACGTAACGACTTGCGCTGTCAGTACGATCCTCATCCACCTCCCGCGTATTGGGCGCCGCGACCGGCATCATCAGCCAGACGATCTGGCCTGCGGCCGAATCTGGCACTTCGATGGCTTCCGGGATCGGACTGTCAGCAGGGATATCGAACGGCGTTCCATCGGGCATGACGCCGGTCGCACTGCGCACGGCGAATTTGCTCTGTTGAGTAAGATCGTTATCGATCTCGAGCTGGGCAAAGCCCCATGGGTACGGTGTTGTGTAACGAACGCGCTTTTCCAGCAGATGCTCGAGATAGCGATCGTCCTGCTGCAGATGATGCGGCCGCAGAAACAGACCTTCCGACCAGAATACTTTGCTGTACCAGGACATTCCTGCATCCACTTGGCAATGATCGGCGACGGCATCGTCACCAACAGTTCACTTTGACCCCGACTTGTCTGCGCGGTCGTAATATTCAGAGAAATGCAGCATGAAGGTATCGATCGGCGCGCTTTCGTCACGACCGAGATGCGCCTTCCAGCGCGTCAAGAATTCATCCCACAACTTACTCTTATTCGAGCCGAAAAAGGATCTTGCGCCGCGCTGAAGCTCAAGCTCACGCGCCATCAGCGTTGGATCGATACTGGCGATCAGCCCGCTGACGGCATGCTGCATTGCAGCATAGGTCTTCAATTGGTGGGATTTGAGATCCTTGAAGCCCTGCGCGAAGGCATGCGGCGCGTCGAGGTAACTGCGCGTCGGCGGTCCGAACAGGATACGCATCGCGTCTTCCGCGGTCGGCGAGAATTTAAGCGGATTGTTCTCGATGGCCTGGATGGTGGTTTGACTGGTGCTGCGCGTCAACTGCTTGGCCTGGGTCCGTGCCTGCAGCAGAGCCATCAAGTTTTCCACGGTCATGCGCAGTATGACGCCCAGCTGCTCCGCGAGTTCGGCCTCGGTCTTGTCGGCAAAGAAACTCTCCGGCAGCCCGGCAGCGCGTGCCACCAAGCGCGCAAATACGGGATTGCCGATCGGCGCGGCCGTAGCCGGTGCGGGCTCGGCCACCCGCGGCCGCGGCGCTCCCGCATGCCCTGCCGGTGGCAGCGCCGGCGGTGGCGGGACAGCCGCTTCATCGTCGGTCCAGACCGAGGGTCGGCGCGGCGTCGGCATCGCGTGCAGCACGTCGACCGGCGGGTTTGGAGTGGCGACTGGACCGGCTGCCCAGCTCATGTCGTCGTGCAGAGGCGTCTCCCGTTGAGGCATCTGCGGCCGGACGGGGTCGACGCCCGCCGGCGGAACGCTCGCCGCCCAATCAAGGAATTCCGCATTGACGGGCCGCGCTGCTTCGCGCGGCCTTCTCAACTGCTGGGGGTCGATTGGCGGCGGCACGTCGCGATCGGGAACCCACAGTTCCTGATAATCGGCGTGCTGCTGCGCGAGAGGAGCTTGCTGCTGCGCGCCATGGCTCGGGGTGCCCTCGGCATGCTCGTCCAGGTCCAGAGAAACGCCAATGACATAATGGCCGATGACGAGCCGATCGCCATTGCGTAGCCGATGCGCTCCCCGCATGCGCTGGTCGGCACCGTTGAGAAAGGTGCCGTTGGTCGAGACGTCGTGCAACCAGTAGCCACCGTCGCGATAATGGACCTCGCAATGCTTCCCCGAAATCATCCGAGACGGATCGGGCAATGTCCAATCGAGATGACGATCGCGGCCTATATCGACCGAGCGCCGGCCGGTGACCGTAAATGACACAGGTCCGCCATCGGGGAGGTTGGGCTCGTTCTCGATGTTGAAGCGAAGCACCATCACATCGTCTCGTCAGCGCAGAGGGCGCGGTTCGCCGCGTGCCAATTGAATACCATCCTCCAGGCAGGCCGTCATTATCCGGTCCCTGGACTCACGCGTAAGCCGGCAAAGCCCGATCAAAAGAGCCGCGCGAACCGCCCGCGCCGTCTGATCTGGCTTGGCTTCGACCGGGGCAAATTCCGCAGGGACGACGCTCCCGCCAGACCAGCCCGCCGCCAGCGCCAGCCAAGTCGCCGGCTGCTCGGGATCGTTGGCATTGCCGACCGCCAACGCCTTGTTACGCGATTGCTCGTCTGGCTGCCGGACCCAGGTCTCGGCAAAGTTGAGTGACCTGTCTTCGTTGCCGTCGAAATTATCGAACATCTGCCGCAACGAGCGACATCCCCAGGCGACGGCCACGCGCCTGGGGAGCAGGTACGCGCAAAAGGATACAGCCTGGTGCCAGTTGCCTGCATCAGCGGCCTCCTGCAGGAAATCCAACGACAACTTGTCCCGGGCGGCATTGCCGACGTCGTAGCGCGCCAGCGGATAGGCTTCAAACAGATCGCGGACTGTGCTGAACCGAACTTGACCCATGGCGTCAGCCGACAATGGTTGGTGTGCCGTGGGCAACCAACGGGCCGCCGGCCGCGAGCGCCATGGCGGCCTGCGCGGTCATGGTGATGGTCGGTGCGTTGATGACGATTCCGGCGGGGGACATGATGATCTGGCTGGGACCAACTTGGAGGGTGATGTTGACATTGGCCGTGAGGGTGATGCTCAGCCCCGCATTGACGGACTGATCCATCGCCAGCTTGATG
This sequence comes from Bradyrhizobium sp. USDA 4011, assembly GCF_054063415.1. NCBI lineage: Bacteria > Pseudomonadati > Pseudomonadota > Alphaproteobacteria > Hyphomicrobiales > Nitrobacteraceae > Bradyrhizobium > Bradyrhizobium sp. USDA 4011. The sequence continues at coordinate 5,338,315 of NZ_JBSSGG010000001.1, read as the reverse complement.
TGCTGACCACCTAATTCGATATCAAGCTTGTCATTGCCGTTCTTGAGCGTGGTCTTGCGGGTATCGCCGCCGAACGCTGCTTCACCGATGGTCCTGGTCTCGGTGTCACGGACCGTCACGTCGTAGTCCTTTTCGGCGTGCAGGGTGATCTTCTCGGATCCTTTCTTGTCCTCAAAGTTCCATTCGTTGTAACCGCCCCCTCCCTTGGTCGAGTCGGACTTCAATCCCGCGATCGTCTTCTTGGACGGCAAATCGTAGGGCAGCTTGTATTCATCATTATACACCGTGCCGATCACCAAGGGCCGGTCGGGGTCTCCTTCCAGGAATTCCACGACGACTTCCTGCCCGACGCGCGGGATGATCTGACCGCCCCAGCGCTTGCCGGACCAGACCTGGGCCACGCGCAACCGGCACGACCGCTTCTTCTTTCGATCCCAGAAGAAGCGAACATAGATTTCGCCCAACGACTCGACGTCGATCTCCTCGCTCGAATTGTCGTCCTTGGTGACGACCTTGGCCGTCTGGATACCATTGATCCTCGGCTTCGGCGTCATCATGGGAGATCGAAACGGCCGATCGCTTGGCAGAAATTCATAGCTGCCGAAGTAGACGTGCTGTCCGCCGTCGCCGGGCCCCCCAGTGCGGTAGGATTCGATGGAAAACGAGTGAGCTGCTCGTACGACGAGATATTCAACGTTCTGCGAGTCTTTCGAGTGCTTCTCGAGCTTGGTTAGTCCGCCGGGGAACAGGTTGACTGCGTCGCCGTTGCCGCGACGGCGCCGATCCATCGCCTGCTCGGCCTGGAGCTGGATCTTGGCGTATCGCTCGCCGTCGGATTTCTCCTTGAACTTGCCGGGATAGTCGTAGAACTCCATCTCGGATCGCGTGTAGTGCTCGGAGCCCTTGGCGTCGCTGATCATCTGCGCGTTGGGTTTCTGGTAGTTGTAGTCGTTGAGCTCGAACTTGCCGGTGCGAAACCGACGCTCGGAAACCCATTCATAAATATGCTGCTCCTCGCGGCGGTCGGATCCGGTCAGCGGGACATAGGGGATCTTTGCGAGACCGTTGATTGGGCTGTGCGAAGACTTGGAGTCAGCCAGCACCAGCGTATGCTTGCCACCCTCATGCTTGAAGAAGTAGTAGATGCCGTGCTGCTCCATCAGCCGGCATACGAAATCCAGATCGGTCTCGCGATACTGAACGCAGTACTCGAGCTTTGGACAGGAGCCCTCTTCAGTAAGCTTGGACTCATAATCCGTGAAGCCGCGCTCGTTGAAAACCTCCTTGATGATGTCGGGCGCCTTCTTGTCCTGAAAAATCCTGCAATCGGTGGTGCGCGACAGCAGCCATAACCAGGGTCTCAGCACGATCCGGTAGCTGAAATAGTCGTTCTTGACCCCGAGCCACTGCGCTTCCGTGAGAATGCCGCTGAACTCGCGCTCCTTCCCGTGCAATTTGATGGTGAGCGTGCACTGCTGGCCGATCGCGCGATCAAAGTCGAGATCGGCGTCCTCGCTGAGGCCCTCGATACGATATTCGAACAGTTCACTCAGACCTTCAGAGGCCTCGAACCTGACAAAAACCAGAACGTCCTTGCCAAGGGGGGTCTTGAGCTCGCAAAGGCGGGTATCCTGGGTAAGCTGGCCCATGTGGGCGTTAAACTCCTTCGCTGGCCGAACGGTCCGCGCAACCGGCGCATCAGGTCGTCAAGCACGAAACAACTGAAATCCGAGCCAGCCATCGGCAGGATGACCGACAAATCCGCCCGGTGTCGCCCTCTCTTGACGCGCCAAAGCACGCGCCCGATTGAACTATCCTGGCACTCATGTAGTCGGCTCCAAGAGCTTGTTGGTTCACGCGAAACGGTCGTGGCCGCCGGGAATGAACCAAGGTCATCGTTGATCTGACCTAACAGACAATCGGATCATGATCCTCGCCTGGTCCGCCACTTGTGACGGACTTGGCAAAAGGGGGCCAGGGCCTCGCACACGGACCATCTTCGCATGCTCGATGTCACATCTCTGACCCAACCCATAGCCCCAGACGATCCCTGCGGGCCTGACCTGGACGCGGCCGGGGATGTCCAGTACCTGAACTTCTTCGCAGGTGCGGAATCGCTGCTTCCGATGTCGTATTTCGAGGTCGTCAACGCCAACGGAGAGCGCGGACGCTTCGACCCAAAGGCCATCGACATTGCCGGCCAGTTCGCCGCTGCGCAGCCGCTCATGGCACGCACCCGCGATCTGCGCCTGACCACGCTGCTCGCCAAGTTCTCTATCCTGAACCGCGATCTCGACGGCTTTCTCAGCTGCCTGAAGGCGACCACCCTGCTGCTTCGTGAACAATGGGAAGCGGTTCACCCGAGGGGCGAGGACGGCGACTATGCTTTTCGGGCCGTCACCGTCGAGGCGATTGACGTGTTTCCGACGGTGATCAACCCGCTCCAATTCCTTCCCCTGATCGAAAATCGCAGGCACGGCAGCCTCAACTACCGTGCCTATCAGATTGCCAAGGGCGAAATTCCCGCCGCCGACGCCGACGTCGACATGCCCGATCTCGCAACCATCGAGCGCATTGTCGCCGAGACCGATCTCGAAACCCTCAAAGCGGTGAGCGCTCGCTGTTCCGCGGTCGCGGCCGAGATTGCCGACATCAAATCGGTTTGGCGCGAAAAGTTGAACTCGGGGCAACCCATCAGCCTCGACAGGCTTGCGGGTGTCGCGAACGGCATGGCCAACTGGCTCGCGGCACTCGTGACCGCTCGCGATCCAGCCGCACTTGCCCCATCCCGGGACGAAACTGCTCAAAACGACCAGCAGCTTCCCATTGAAACGGCCGGCGCCGTGACCTCACCGGGACAGGCATCCGCTGCGCTGGCGGCGGCTGCCGACTATTTCGCGCGAAAGGAACCGTCGAGCCCGGCGCTCTTGCTGGTGCGGCAGGCGCAGGGCATGGTCGGCAAATCGTTTATCGAGGTGATGCGGATGCTGATGCCCGCCCACGTCGAAAGTGCCGCCATCAATATTGGTCGCGACAAAGTTTTCGACCTGCCGATCGAGCGCATGGCGGAATTCGCCACATCGCTCCCATCCACGGCCGAAAGTAGCGCTCAAGATGCTGTTATTTCAGCAGAAAACAGAGCGCAGGCGTTGGATTTACTGACCAGGGTTGCGGCTTTCTTCCGCGCCGCGGAGCCATCCAGCCCGATCCCGTTCCTGGTCGATCGCGCGCGCGAACTCGCACAACGAGATTTCCTCAGCCTGCTAAGTGACGTCCTGCCTGAGGGCGCTCTGAAGGCGATCGACAAATCGAATTGAACCCGCCTTCGATTCGACGGGACTAAGAGAGCAGAAGGAAGCTCCGCTGACGAAGGACCGAGGCACTTCCCCAGCCTGCGTCGCGCAAGTCGGCTTCCGCACAGATTTTGTGAAGAGGGCAACCCAATGGCAACCGACAGCGGTCAAAAATTCATTCGCCGAAACCGCGCACCGCGCGTGCACATCACTTACGAAGATCCGTACGATGCCGAGCGGCTGATCGAACTGCCGTTTGTCATGGGCGTCCTCTCCGATCTTTCGGGCAACAACCCCGGCGTCGAGAAGGCGAAGGTCGAGGAGCGCAAGTTCCTCGAGTTCGACATGGACAATTTCGACAACCGCATGGCGGCGATCCAGCCCGGCGTGACGACACGTGTCGCCAATCGTCTCAACGATGGGTCTGACGAAAAGATCTCCGTCAACCTGCGCTTCAATAAAATGTCGGACTTCACGCCGGTGGCGGTCGCCCGTCAAGTGCCGGCGACAGCCAAGCTGCTCGAAGCGCGCGAACAGCTCGCCAACCTGCTGCGCTACATGGATGGCAAGGTGGGCGCCGAGGACCAGCTGAAGAAACTCCTTGCTGATCCTCAACTGATGGCCGCGCTGCGCGAGCGCGCGACCAGCCAGTCGTCCGAATCCGACACCAACAGCTAAGGGAAGGAATGGGGACCATGGTAAAAGAAGCTACCCATAAAGAGACCACCACCCAGGTCGGGACCGTCGAGGCTGACGAGTTTGCTGCCTTGCTGAAGCAAAGCTTCAAACCGCGCACCGAACGTGCCGCAACCGAAGTCGAAAACGCGGTGTCCACGCTCGTTCAAGAGGCGCTCAAGGACACCAGCGTCATCAAGTCGGACGTGCTGGACACCATCGAGGAAATGATCGCGCGGATCGATCAGAGGCTGACCGCGCAGATGAACGAGATCCTGCACGCACCCGAATTCCAGGCGATCGAGAGCGCCTGGCGCGGCCTGCACTACCTCGTCTTCAATTCCGAGACCGACGCGAACCTCAAGATCCGAGTGATGAACGTCTCTAAGTCCGAGCTGTATCGGAACCTGCGGCTCTATCCCGATGCACGCTGGGATCAGAGCCCGCTGTTTAAGCAGATCTACGAGTACGAATTTGGCCAGCTGGGCGGCGAGCCATTCGGCTGCCTGATCGGCGACTATTACTTCAGCCACCTGCCCACCGACGTACAGTTGCTCCGCGATCTCAGCAAGATCGCGGGCGCCGCCCATGCCCCCTTCTTCAGCGGGGCCGAGCCTACGCTGATGGGAATGGACTCGTGGACCGAACTGTCCAACCCTCGTGACATCGGCAAGGTGTTCGACACGCCGGAATATGCCGCATGGAAGGGACTGCGCGACCAGGACGACTCGCGCTATCTCGGCCTTTGCATGCCGCGTGCGCTGGGCCGCCTCCCCTACGGCGCCAAATCGGAGCCCGTGGAAGAATTCGCCTTCGAAGAGGAGACGGACGGACACACCGGTGACAAATACGGCTGGATTAACGCCGCCTATGCGATGGCAGTCAACATCAACCGCGCCTTCAAGGAGTTCGGCTGGTGCACGCGCATCCGCGGTGTGCAGTCGGGCGGCGAGGTCATCAACCTGCCGACGCACACATTCCCGACCGATGACGGTGGCGTCGACCTGAAATGCCCCACCGAGATCGCCATCAGCGATCGCCGCGAGCACGAGCTTGCAAAGGCGGGCCTTATCCCGCTGATCCATCGCAAGAACACCGACAAGGCCGCCTTCATCGGTGCCCAGTCGCTCTACAAGCCGAAGAAATACTTCGGCGAGAAGGGTGTGGACGCAACCGCATCCGACAACCTGTCGTCACGTCTGCCTTACATGTTCGCAGTGTCCCGCTTTGCGCACTACCTGAAATGCATGGTTCGCGACAAGATCGGGTCCATGAAGGAAAAGGATGAGCTGACGGTCTGGCTGCAGACCTGGATCAACGAGTACGTTGATGCCAATCCGGCCTTATCGTCAGAGGCGCAGAAGGCGCGCAAGCCGCTGGCCGCTGCGAAAGTCGAGGTCATAGCAAACGAGGAGAACCCGGGATACTACAACGCGCGCTTCTTTCTCCGTCCACACTTTCAGCTGGAAGCGATGGACGTCGGCCTCAGCCTTGTTTCGCGCCTGCCAGGCCCGAGCTCCTGACGCCGCGTTATCGCAACCGTCACTCATCCAGGTTTTTTGAAAGGGCTATAGTATGGCTGTCGATATCTTTTTGAAACTCGATCCGATCAAGGGCGAGTCGCTTGACGACAAACACAAGGACGAGATCGACATTTTGAGCTGGTCGTTTGGCGAGAGCCAAAGCGGCACCTTCCACAGCGGGTCAGGCGGTGGCGCCGGCAAGGTCAACGTTCAGGATCTCCACTTCACGCACTTCGTCGATAAGGCGACGCCTGAACTCTTCAAGGTCTGCGCCAACGGCAAGCACATCGACACCGCGATCCTGACTGTCCGCAAGGCCGGTGAAAATCCGCTGGAGTATCTCAAGATCGAGATGAAGCACGTCCTGGTCTCCAGCGTGTCGACCGGCGGATCGCATGGCGAAGATCGTCTCACCGAAAATGTGAGCTTGAACTTCGCGAAGGTGAAGATGACCTACAAGACCCAGACGGAAAAGGGCGGCGCCGGCGCATCGCCGACCTTCGGCTGGGACGTTCCGGCCAACAAGGAATGGGCCTGATCGTAGCTTCCTGTCTGGCGCCGGCTGCCGAGAATGGCAATCGGCGTCGGCGGTACGGAGATCGTCAATGACTGTTACGCCAAAGAAGGACCGGCTCTCTCCGCCATTGATGCTGGCCTTTCGTGCGGCTCATGACGCGCGTGATGCGCGCAAGCCACTCGAACTGCGCGATCAGTTCGGTGAGCGGGTCATAGCGGGACGGCGCAGCGCTGGTCGTTTCCCGATCTCGGAGACGCTGCTAAGGCGGGAGGTTTCGCATGATATTGAAACACTCCTTAATACCATCGCGCTCGAATCGACGCTCGACCTGACCGGTCGTGGCTGCGTCCGCACCTCGATTTTGAACTATGGTTTCCCCGACATCGCAAACCGTTCGGTCGACGAGGTCACGGACGAAGAGCTCAGCGACGCCCTGCGCATGTCGCTTACGACGTATGAGCCGCGACTCGATCGCAAGTCCATCCGGGTGCGGCGCGACACCTCCGTAGGCCCCGAACAGCTCAAGCTGCGCTTTGTCGTGCAGTCCGACCTGAAGTGCGAGCCGCTCAACGTGCCCGTGGAATTCGTCGCGGACGTCGACCTCGACAGCGGCGACATCCAGATCAATCGACTATAGCATGAACCGCGAGTTCCTCGATTTTTACAACCGTGAACTGTCTCTGCTGTACGAGCATGCGGAAGACTTTGCCAAGGAATATCCTGGTATCGCCGAGCGCCTCGGGGGGCTGATCCGCGATCGCTCAGATCCGATGATTTCGGGCTTGCTCGAAGGCGCCGCATTCCTTGCTGCTCGCGTTCAGCTTAAGCTCAAGCACGAATTTCCGGAGTTCACGGCAAACTTGCTCGAACAGCTGGTTCCGAACTATCTCGCGCCAACTCCGTCTGCCATGCTAGTCAAGGCACAGCCAACCTATGCCGATCCGGCATTGCGCGACGGCAGGAAAATCGCCCGGGGCGCCTACTTCGATGCGAGCTATCGCGAAAGGGAACGGAGCCTCGCCTGCCGATTCCGGTTGTGCCGCGATATAGTGCTTTGGCCCTTCGACGTCACCGGCGCCGAATATTTTGCCACTGCGGGCGCGTTGCAGGCCCTCGGGATTCCGGTCGGCGGAGAGGTCATTGCGGGGCTCAGGCTTTCCCTGACCCACCGGACCGCAGCGCGGCTCGACGAAGAGCCGGCAGACGCGGCTGCTCGCAACAAGCCGGAAACCTGGTTCGCGGGCTGCCGCACCAGCGAATTGCCCATCTATCTGACCGGCGCCGAATCCGACGCTATCGCGCTCTACGAACAGCTGACTTCGAACTGCATCAATGTCTACTTTCGCTATCTCGACGATTTCGGCGATCCGGTCGTCATCCGGGCCCCGAACGACTGTGTGCAACAAGTCGGCTTCGGCGAGAACGAATCCCTGTTTCCTAACGATAACCGGGTCTTTCGCGGCTCGGAGTTGTTGCGGGAGTATTTCGTGTTTCCGCGCAAGTTCCTTGGCATCAATCTGACGGGACTTCGCGCTGTGATGCCGCGGTTGCGCGGCAAGTCAATCGATATCGTCTTCGCGTTCGATGAGCACAACTCACGGCTTGCGGCCTCCGTCCGAGCAGAGACTTTCAGTCTCTACACTGCCCCGGCAATCAACCTGTTCGAGAAAACCACCGATCGCATCCCGGTCAAATCGAATACGCACGAATACCACGTGGTGCCCGACCGAAGCCGCTATCTCGAATACGAGCCGCACCAGGTGCTGGAGGTTTACGCGCACTTTCCCGCAGAAAAAGACAAGCGGCACGTGCGTCCGCTGTACTCCGCCGCAGTCGACCGCACGGCCGCATCGGTCGAGGGACTTTATTTTACAGTTCGTCGGCTACCACGGCGCCGCACCGTCGAGGAAAAGACATATGGCACGGCCTCCGACTACACCGGGACGGACATGTTCCTTTCGCTGCTCGAGCCCCGCGACCTGAGCGGCGACGGATCCGCGGCCGAACTGAGCGTCCGGGCGTTGTGCTCCAACCGGCATCTCACGGAACATCTGCCGGTCGGCCAAGGCGGAGCCGACTTTCGCCTGCTGGATGACACCTCGCTCGAGCTGATGTGCATAGTAGGGCCCACCAGGCCACGCGAGCCGGTGGTGGCGCAGTTGCGCAGTCGCAGCGAAATCGCCAATAGCGGTGTTGTCAGTTGGCGCCTGATCAACATGCTGAGTTTGAACTATCTCGGCCTCGTAGAACGCAGCGGCGGCAAGAACGCCGGAGCACTGCGGGAGATGCTGTCATTGTTCGCCGACCAGTTCGACGACGCTACGGAACGAAAGATTCGCGGCGTGCGCAGCGTCGAGAGCAGGCCCGTGGTGCGGCGGGTGCGTGAGCGTACCGGCAGTGGCGCAGCGCGCGGCCTAGAGATCACCGTCACACTCGACGAGAAGGCATTCGAAGGCAGTGGCGTGTTCCTGCTCGGGGCTGTGCTAGAACGCTTCTTCGCCGACTATTCGGGCTTCAACACCTTCACCCAAACGGTCATATCGACTTCGGAACGCGGCGAGATCATGCGCTGGCCGGCCCGCATGGGCACAAGGAGGCCGCTGTAATGCTGATCGACCAGATGAAGGCCGAGCCCTGGCGGTTCGATTTCTTCCAGACGCTCCGCCGGCTAGAGCGATCCAACCCGGATCGGCCGCGGATCGGCGACAGTGCCGCGCGGCGCGACGAATTTGTTGACCTCGGTCAATCTCCCTATCTGGAATTTCCCGCGTCCAATCTGAGCTCAGTCGACGACCGCGATGGCAGGCTCAGAATCCTGGCCAAATTCCTCGGTCTGCTCGGACCCCAAGGCGCACTGCCTCTGGCCACCACAGACGAGAGCGTCGGCTGGCAGTTGATGCGAGACGACGCCTTTCCGCGCTTTCTCGACCTTCTCAATGGACGCTTTCTGCAATTGTTCTTTCGTGCCTGGGCGGACGCACGGCCGATCGCGCAGCATGACAGGCCATCGGATGACCGCTTTATCGCCTATGTCGGCTCCTTTGCCGGCCTTGGCTCTGATATCTTTGCGAATCGAGACACGATACCAGACATGGCGAAGCTCAGCTTCGCTGGACTGGTCTCACCAAGGGCGAAATCCGCGTCACGACTGGCCCGGCTACTGCAGGGGCTGTTCGACGTCAGGGTCGAGATCGACGAATTTGTCGGCACCTGGCTCCCGTTCGAGGCGAGCCATTGCAGCCGCCTCGGCGCGGCGCACGCCAGGCTCGGCCACGACGCGCTTCTGGGCTCGCGGGTGTTCAGTGTCGAAGACAAGATCAGGGTTCGCGTTTTCGTGAAGGATTTCGCTCAATACGAGCTGTTCCTGCCCACTGAAGTGCCTAACCTGTCCGAGCCCCTGGCTGACGCCGTGTACTTCTATATCGGCGACGAACTCGAGTGGGAGGTGGAACTCGCCATTCCGGCGGGAGCAGTCGTCCCGATGAAGCTTGGACAGAGCGGACGCCTTGGGTGGACCAGCTGGGTTTCGCCGAACTGGGCCTCGACCGAGGAATATCGCCGCGATGCTCGCTTTCACCTTGCCGAGCGTCTCAGAGCCCGGCGAAGCGCCGCGACAGATGCCCCGCCGGTTTGAACCAATGCACCGGTCCAATTGTCCTAACATCATGGAATTCGCGCTAGTTTCCACGATGGCGGGACATCGCCCCGGGGGAACTGAGCAGGAGGCCCCACCGTGACCGACATCAGCCTCGAGGCCGTGACTGGAAAGCTGAATCGCGCTGGCTACGATGCCTTCATACAGGCCCTGCGCCACGCCAAAAGCGCCAGCAACCGCAACATCGAGCTTGCGCACTGGTTGTTTCACATCCTGCAACAGGAGCGGACCGACCTCAGCCTATCGGTGGATCACTACAAGCTCGACCGCGCGCGGCTGCTGTCGGACCTCGCAGGCGTCATAAACGGCTTCCGCAAGAACGAAACCGACATGCCGGGGGTCGCCAATTCGGTCATCGATATTCTCGACCGTGGCTGGCACTACGCCACGCTGTTCTTCGGCGAGACACAGATCCGCACCGGCCATCTCCTGGTCGCCGGACTGAAATCGAATGAGATCCGTCGTGCGCTCAACAACATCTCGCCGGAATTCGCCAAGATAAACGTAGACGCATTGGCCGCGGAGCACCGCGCCGTATGGGCAGGCTCTGAGGAAGAGACCATGCGTCCGATGGACGGCTCCGGATTGGCCGGTGCCGGCACTGACGGCGCGGACCGGGCAAGTCCCAAGGGAACAACACCGCTCGACCGGTTCTCCCAAGATCTCACCGCCAAGGCCAAGTCGGGCCAGATGGACCCCATCCTCGGTCGAGACGACGAGATCCGCCAATTGATCGACGTATTGATGCGCCGGCGGCAAAACAATCCAATTCTCACAGGCGAAGCTGGCGTCGGCAAGACCGCCGTGGTCGAGGGATTTGCGCAGCGCATTGCCGCTGGCGAAGTGCCGCCGCCACTGCGCAACGTCAGGCTCTGCGCGCTCGACATCGGCCTGATGCAGGCCGGCGCCTCGATGAAGGGCGAGTTCGAGCAGCGCCTGCGCTCGGTGATCGACGAGGTACAGAATTCCCCCACACCCATCATTCTGTTCATCGACGAAGCTCACACGCTGATCGGCGCTGGTGGCGCGGCCGGCACTGGTGACGCGGCCAATCTGCTTAAACCTCCCCTCGCCCGCGGCACGCTGCGCACGATCGCCGCCACCACCTGGGCGGAGTATCGCCAGTACATCGAGAAGGACCCCGCACTCACACGACGCTTCCAGCCGATCCAGGTCGACGAACCGGATGTCGAGACCTGCTGCATCATGCTGCGCGGCATCCTCGGCCCGATGGAGAAGCACCATGGCGTTCGCATTTCGGACGCCGCGATCGTGACCGCGGTCAACCTGTCGCATCGTTACATTCCATCTCGACAGCTGCCGGACAAGGCGGTCAGCCTGTTGGACACAGCCTCGGCGAGGGTAGCCATCAGCCAGAGCGCGACGCCGGCCCTGATCGAGGACGCTCGCGTCGCTATCGCGGCTCGCGAGGCCGAACGATCAGTGCTGGTCAGCGATGGTGACCTCGGGGACGAGAACAGCGAGCGTATTGCCGAGGTCGACGGCGACATAGCTGCGCTGAAGGACAAGCTGACCGGCCTTGAGGCCGACTGGGCCAGGGAACAGGAGCTCGTCAAGGACATTCGCAGCATTCGCGAGATCCTCTCCGAGAACGGAGACGAAGATCGAGCAGCGAAACGCCTGGAGTTGCGCGGCAAGTTCGAGACACTGGAGGGCATCAATCCGGAAAAGCGGATGATCTATGCTCATGTCGACCAGCAGTCGGTCGCCTCTGTGGTGTCTGACTGGACCGGCATTCCGACCGGCAGAATGATGCGTGACGAAATCGAGACGGTCCTGAAGCTACCAGAAATTCTCAATCGCCGCGTGGTCGGCCAATCGCACGGGCTGACGATGATTGCGAAAAGAATCGAGACCAGCCGCGCCAAGTTGGACAACCCGTCCAAGCCGATTGGCGTTTTCATGCTGGCCGGACCGTCCGGCGTGGGTAAGACAGAAACCGCTCTCGCGCTTGCCGAAACCCTTTATGGCGGCGAGCAGAACATGATCACGATCAACATGTCGGAGTTCCAGGAGGCGCACACGGTCTCGACGTTGAAAGGCGCGCCTCCGGGCTATGTCGGTTATGGTGAAGGCGGTCGGCTCACCGAAGCGGTCCGCCGCAAGCCCTACAGCGTGATCCTGCTCGACGAGGTGGAGAAGGCCCATCCCGACGTCCACGAGATATTCTTCCAGGTGTTCGACAAGGGGGTCATGGAGGACGGCAACGGCCGGCGAATCGACTTCAAGAACACACTGATCATTCTGACCACGAACGTCGGCACTGATTTGATCATGGGATTGGCGCGCGATCCCAAGTATCGCAACGAGCCGGAAGAGCTCGCCAGACTGCTACGGCCAGAGTTACTGAAGGTATTCCCTGCCGCGTTGCTTGGTCGCATTGTCTCGATCCCCTATTTTCCGCTTTCAGACGAGATGCTTGCTGGAATCGTCAGATTGCAGCTCGACCGGATCGGACAGCGCCTCCGCGACAATCACAAGGCCGCCTTCGGCTATGACGATGCGGTCGTCGAGCACATCGTATCCCGTTGCAACGATCCGGACTCCGGCGGGCGGATGATCGATAACATCATCACCAACACGTTGTTGCCCGAACTGTCGCGTGAATTCCTCAGGAAGTCTCTCGCCAAGGAAGAAGTCAAGCAGACGCGCGTCTCGATCGTGAACGACAAGTTTGCCTACTCGTGGAACTGACTGCGATGAACATCCAGACCGAGCACCGCCAGCCGGCCACCGGTGCCACACCATACGATGAGGTGTATTATCCCGGGCATGTCTACGGGCTCACTCACCCGAACCATCTGGCAACGATTGCGACCGTCTACGGCATGCGGCCGGCTCCAGTCGGGCACTGCCGGGTCCTGGAGCTCGGCTGCGGCGTTGGCGGCAATCTGTTGCCGATGGCATTCCAATATCCGGACAGCGAATTCATCGGGATTGACCTGAGCGGTGTGACGATCGAGCGTGGGCGGCGAAACATCGCCGCATTGGGCCTGAGCAACATCGAGCTTCTGCATTGCGACATCATGGATGTCGACGCTGCCTTCGGACAGTTCGACTACATCATCGCCCATGGCGTGTATTCATGGGTACCGCCGATCGTGCGTGAGAAGATGATGGCTATCTTCAAGCAGAATTTGGCACCACAGGGGCTCTGTTACGTCAGCTATAACGCGCACCCGTTCTCGCATCTTCGCGACATGGTCCGCGACATGATGCGCTACCACACCCGGAGCATCACCGGGATGAAAGAGAAAGTTGGACAAGCTCGCGCCATCGTGAAGTTTCTCAGCGAAGGATCGAAGTCCAGCTCAGTGCACGGTGCGGTCATGCGCGATCAGTGCAACCGCGTCCTCAATGCTCCGGACGAATTGCTTTTTCACGACGATCTCGATCAGGGCGCGACAGCCTTCCTTTTGCACGAAGTCGTCGAAGATGCCGACCGACACGGCCTACAATATCTGAGCGACGCCGATTTCTCGCGACGCAATCTTGCCGGTTATACCGAAGAGGTCCGCGCCACGCTGCAGCGCTTTCCCGAAAGCGAGTTCATGGCGCGCGATCAGTATCAGGACTTCATTGACGGCAACGGCTTTCGGCGTACGTTGCTCTGCCACGAGGACATCTCTCTTGACCGCCGGGTCGATCTCGACTTCGTCACCAGGTTCTATCTGCTAAGCACCTCCAGCCCACGTCGACCCGACGCCTGCTTGACCGACGATTCCGAGATGGAGTTTGAAAATCAGGACGGGAGCCGAATCACGGTGACCGATCCGCTCCTGAAGGCTGCACATCTTTGTCTTGGCCGGGCCTGGCCGCGCGCACTCTCGTTCACCGAGCTGCTACATCGCGCCCGAGCGCTGCTGGCGGGCCGGCAAACAGGCGACGACCAACGAAAATTGACGGAAGCGCTCTATATCCTGGCTCGCAGCGGAGAGGTCTCCTTTCTGAAATCACCGCCCTTTCTCGTGACAGAAGTCACGGATCGGCCCCATGCGAGCCTGCTCGCCCGCAAACAGGCGCAGACCGGCCAGCTGGTCACCAATCTGCTCCACCAGACGGTGCAATTGGACGACGACAGGACGCGGCACTTCCTGCAGTTACTCGACGGCTCTCGGACGATCGAGCAAATTACGGCCGAAATGACTGAACTCTTCGGACCAACCATCCAGGTCAAACAAGTGGATGAGGCCGGGCAGGCCGCCCAGCCGTTGCTGCTCTCGACCCGAGACAGCGTTGACCGTTCGCTGGCGACGGTTGGAAAGCTGGGTTTGCTGGTGGCCTGACGCTCAACGACGTCTACCTCGGTAAGGAACTCGCGGCAGCGAGCAGGGCCGCTGGTTTGTTGAGCGGACGCGGTCCCGTCCCATCAGCCGTCGTGGGTGTATTGTTGGCCGAGGAGCCATCCGGTGAGAATGCCGCCAGGTCCGCTAGCATAGACCGAATTAAGGCCCACACCGGCGCGCAGCATCCGCCATTCATGTTCGCCGACCCACGGAATGCCGGGATCACCCTTCTGATATTGCGACAGCAGCGTTCGGGCGACCTCGGCGGCATTGGCGTAGATCGGGCCGTTCGCCCAGCGGGGGCGCGGTAGACCTGTCATGCGGCAATAAAGCGCAGTACAGACATAGGCGGACGCCTCCTCCGCATTGGCGTCAAGGCCGGTGCGCAGCAGATCGTAAGCCGCATGCAAGGCCTCATGGACGATATAGGCTTCGTCCATCCGCCCCGTTGCCGACACCACCTCCAGCGTATTCGCCGCGACGACGGTACCGTCCGCTCGCGTTCGCGCGACATCGTTATATTGCGCCGCAACACCTACCGCGAGGTCCGTCGGAACCCTGACGTGGATCTGTCCCAACCGGATCGCGCGTGCGACGTGATGGAAAGTTTGCGGTGCAATCGTCACGTGGCTACCACGGATCGGAAACCGGAAGCGCATGCGCGCGACCGCCGGGCCGTTCAGCACATCTAGCACCCTGCTCCGAAGCGACATCGGATCGTCCTTGTCACTGCTCCACGAATAGTGGTCGGCCTCTCCGGTCGGGAGGTTCAGTTGAACCCGACCGCGTTCGGGCCAGACCAATCGGAGACAGGCTTTGGCTCTGAGGACGGCCCCGTGACGACCACCGACCCGACCACGACCGACACTTACCGGAAGATCGCCGCGCGGCTAACCATGCTTCGGCCACAGATCGATCTGTCGAAATATTTCGCGGGGCCGAATCCCAATGTCCGCCTCTACGACGAAAAGGCCTATATCCGACGTCAATTGGAGAAGTACGGCGTAGCGGCCGCGACGAACACGCTCGACGGCGTCACGTTCCTGCCGAAGGATTGGGAAGACCTGATCAAGGTGCTTCGGATTGCCAAGACGTCGGATGGATTCGACGCCTTCGCCGAAGGGAAAAGCCCGGAGAAACCGTCGCACTGGGCGCTCGATCTGTCGATGGCAGCCACGATCGGCAAGGGATTTAGGGAGATCTGGCGCCCAAAGCTATCCGACCGGCCGCTCTCGACGCGAGACCTTCCGGGCCGGCACGGCTTCGGCCTTGGACGCGGCCGAGGGCAATGGAGCGACGACTATAGTGCGCAGTTCGGCAAGGACCCGCAGCCGCAAGACATCACGTCGCTACATTTCGCGGTAGCGCCCGACCGCGTCAACGTTCACATCGACGAGACGGGCTTCGTGTTCGAGGGAGCGGACGGCGCCCTCACGGTCGGACCGAATTTCGGCCATCACGCCGTCAATGAGCTGTTCTGGAAGAGCAACCCCCACTTGCCGCGCTGGGCAATCGATCACATCGACCTGATTCTGCCGAACAGCGCCAATGACTTTTCGCGATTTGGCATATCGGTCGACCTATATCAGCGCAAGGATCTGCGCGTCACCGTCACCGGGTCCTGCGGAATTTTCGGGGGCTTCGAGTGCTCGGGAACGTTGAGCGTCAGTGGGACGCACGATTTGCTCGGCTCCAAGCCGAGAGGCTCGCGCTGACGCGGACCGTAGTTCCGCGGTCCGTATCTGGGAGGCGATATGCCACAGTTGAAAGACAAGGTCGGTCGGTTTGCGACAACGGGTCGCAGCTGCCAGAACTGGAAGCAAGACCAGGAGTTGGTCATCTCGCTGCTCAACAAGATCGCCATTTCCGACGGGGGTGCGGAGAACACGCTCAAGCCGCAATTGGTCGTGACAGGTCATGCCAGCGACAGCCTCTACACCTCCATCCTGTATTTCCAGCAAAAGAACTTCCCGGGCACGCCTGACGGCTACATTCGACCTGGCGGGCCAACTTTCAGCAGGCTCGTTGACCTCTCGACGAAGGCGGCTGCAAAGCCTCCCTCTCCAAAAGGCCAATGGGATGGAATCACGACCCCATCCGTCGATGCCGCGCTTCGCAAGGGGTTGATCGACGATTCAAAGCTAGATTACGCGGAAGTGGTTGACATCATCAGGGCGACCGTCGCTGACGGCACGGTCACTGCATTCGAGCTGGACGACCTGATGACCATTGCGAGCACCTCCAGAACGCTGTCGCCGACTTCAAAAAAGCTCATCACGCTCTTCGTCGGTGACGAAAAGAAGAAGTGGCTCGGGGTGGGACCGTACGACCTCAATTCGGATCAAAAGAAGCTCGCCGCAGAGATGGTCTGCGATTTCCTTAAAAACACGAGGACTACGTTCTTTCCGAAGCTCGACCCGCACCGCGTCGGGATAGGCATTCTCAGGCGCATTGCGAAGCCGAGCCTCATCGATCAGGATCAGGCAAGCCTGTGCGGACCTTCTGCGCTGATGTTCAGCTACGCGTCCGACAAGCCTGGGCAGTATGCGCGGTTCGCCATCGACCTGTATCAGAAGGGGCAAGCGAGCCTCGGCCGGCTGCTGATCAAGCCGGGAAAGGACGTGAAGAACTACAGGCCGCCCTACTCGCTGGACCACGTCGATTGGCTGACATGCGCCTCCATCCGCGACTCCGAAAATTGGTTCCTCGATTTTGACGACACGGGCAGAATAAGCGATGTCGCTGGAATCACCGTGCCGAGCGAAATGGAGCAATGGTTCCGCAAGGCTGGATACCAGGACGTGCGCGAGGAGACCAATCTGAAATTCAGCAAGGGCATCGACAACGTCATGGAAGCCAACGCCCTGCTCGCCGGCGGATACCGCGTATGCCTTTTCATAAGCGCCAACATGATCGAATATGACGACCAGTCTGACGAAGGCTCTGTGCTCACTCGGCACTGGGTCGTCTTGCGCGATAAGATTCAAGTGTCGAACGGAAACGTGACAACAACGATCTTCACTTGGGGCAAGGGAGACTACGCGATCCCGCATCCCAGCAAAGGCGGGGCTCTGAAGCCCCTGCCCCTTGCGGATTTTCTGATGAATTATTACGGCTACGTTGCTGCCAAGGCGTAAGCGGCGCTCGCTGGTGTTCGTCATCTACCGAGAACGATTCCCTCAATCGTCCCAACCTCTACAGGTCACATCGGATTCGCCGCGTAGCGCGGCGTCAGGCCTGCGGATCGGCAGCCTTGGTCGACAGCTTCCGGCCCGCGTGACGAGCCGATGGCCCGTTCATGTTGGAATCAGTCTTGCCGGGATCACTCGGCCATGAACTCGCCGTCAACGTTGTGGCCTAGAGAGCGGTGACATTGCGGCTTCAATAGGAACTTTTTCACGGTCGACCAACCATCGGCCTGCGCGGCCGCAGCCGTCCTTTGATCCGGACCTGGTCGTACCAGTAAATCCAATTGTACTTCCTTACCAACCCTCCCATGGGTGGGAGATGGGCGAGCCTCCAGTACAGGTCGGGCTGGCTGAGCCTGAACCGCTCGATTATCTGCACGGGCGATGGAGATGTGTTCTGCGGATTGTCAAGGAAGACGGCCGCTTCCCATAACGCATCATCGGGCGCAGGATCTTTGCCTTTATACGGGCCTTCGGTCGGCCCATAAAACGCTCTGAAAAGCGGAGGCCCGCCTTTATCGGATACGTATATGTTCGTCAAAATGACTGCGAGATACTCTTCAGAATCCTGGTACCAATGGTCTGCTGGGGCAAAGTTCATCACGCCGCCTATCATTCGTGAGGCGTGAACGAGTTCGTGGTACAGCACCTCGTCGGTTGCCATCGCGGGAGCATGGCCATGGTGAGCCTTCTTGAATTTCTTTCGAAGAAGCTCTGCTTTCTCGGGCGAAAATAAGACATCACAATTTGCGCCTCCGCCTTTCCCGACGACTTTGAACAGTTCCTTTTTCTTTGGATCGGAACTTAGGCGGGCACCACGGGCAATAATATATTTCTGTTGATCAAGGTCGTCGGCCACCGTCAGTGCGTTGGCGTCACTCAGGTTATATGGGCGAATTCTCGCGAACGATGGTTTGCTAGTGCCGAATTCGTCAAGCAAGGCCCGGCCAGTCGGGTGGCTTTGTATTTGTTTCAGGAGACCGACAATCTGACGCCTGTAGCTGTTCTTGGCCGCCAAGTATTTCTGCTTCAGCGAATCGAATTTGCCGGCATGGGCGTCGGCACTCTCATGGTTCACCACCATCCACGATCCCATGCTTCGGAAGGCTATGAGAATGCCGTTCGGCAGTCCTTCATCAACCACGGGATCACCTAGATCCCATTGCAATATGGAAAGCATCGAGAGGCGATGCGTGCTTCTCGATATAATTGTTGAACTTCTTATACTGCTCGTTCTGCTGAAAGGTAAAACCTAAGAAATCGTAATCTAGCTCCGTAAGATCAACGTCGTCGGCCATGGCAACTCTCCATATTGTGCATTCGACAACGCGATGGTCCGCCGAGAACTACGCTGAATAGTCGCAAACCAGATACCAACGGTTCGTCCGCTCACGAACACACGACCGTGATAGGTAGCGAAGCGGTTCCACGCCGGGTTGAACCGATTTGAACAAGGGCGAGACATAGATCTTAAGGACGTTGTATCGACCTTCTACGGGGGCCGCATCGTGGCGTGTACGGAACCGGAGATTACGCCTTGGCCCGAACGGGTCCGGCGCACGGGTGAGCTAAAGATATTCCCTGGGCCGAGCTTCACCCCAAGCGTTTGGGTGAATGATCTCGACACAGCGATCACGACGATCAACGAGCTTCTCAAGCAGAACGGCGTCTATCTTGCGTTCAGAAAAGCTGACGGTGCAGCTGGCAGCCTAATCGTGGCCGAAACGTATCCGGGTTCAGGCCTCCATGGCAGCGCCATACAGACCGTCGTCGACTCGCGTAGTGGCCCTTCGATGAATTCAGTGAAGCTGCGAGTGCCTGCAACTCCGAAAGTCGGCCGCGCTGACGCTGGCCAGGCAATGCGGCTCCATATCCTTGTGCATGAACTCGTCCATTGCATTGGACTCTCGAATTGCGCACATAGCAGCGATGACGTTTTCATAGGGACACTAGTCATCGATAGCAGCGGCACGGTCCCACCCCCGAAACTGGGCGGGCACACGATCTCAAGAATTAAGAAGGCGTGGCCAGAGACGTGGGTCAGCGTGCAAGGCGGCGCTTTCGCCAAACAATCGGCCGATGAGCTGAAAAAATCGATGGAAGGAATCAAGCTCTAGCAGTCTGCTGAAGAACTCCTCGCCACGGAGGGGGCTTGATGATTCACTTTATCATCTCGATTCGGTGGAGATGATGATGCGCGGCAGGTTTACGGATCAGGGCGGCCTGTTTTCGTACATTGCGCCGGATAAGCGTGTGCCAGCGAACCATCCGCTGCGGCAGGTTCGGGAACTTGTCCGGGACGTTTTGAGTGATTTGAACCGCAGCCTTGGGAGGCTCTACGCCAGCGAGGGACGCCCTTCGATCCCTCCAGAGCAATTGTTGAGCGCCTTGCTGCTGCAGGTGTTCTACGGCATCCGCTCGGAACGCCAGTTGATGGAGCAACTGGACTACAATCTTTTGTACCGCTGGTTCGTGGGACTGTCGCCGGACGATCCGGTGTGGGACCCGACCACCTTCACCAAGAACCGGGAGCGGCTGCAGAACGGCGATGTGTTCACGAAGTTCATGACCAGGCTTCTGAACCATCCGCAGGTCAAACCGCTGCTGTCGGACGAGCACTTCTCGGTGGATGGAACGCTGATCGAAGCCTGGGCTTCACAGAAGAGCTTTCGCCCCAAGGACGGCAGCGGCGACGATGAGGACGGCGCCAACTTCCACGGCCAGAAGCGCAAGAACGACACCCATGCGAGCACCAGCGATCCGGACAGCAGGCTTTATCGCAAGGCGGCCGGACGGGAGGCCAAGCTTTGCTATATGGGCCACGTCACCATGGAGAATCGGCATGGGCTGGCGGTGGCCGGCAGGGTCACACATGCCGATGGCACCGCCGAACGCCGGGCTTCGGAGACCATGCTGAGGGCGACGCAAAGCCGCAGGCCGCCGTATCACCGCCGGTGAGGACAAGGCGTACGATACCGTCGATCATGTTGCCAATCTTCGCGCCATCGGCGTGACGCCGCATGTGACGCAGAACCAGGCCGTCACCAAAACCGGCAAGACCCGCAACAGCGCCATCGACGAACGAACCACGCGGCATCCGGGATATGGCATGTCGCAATCACGCCGGGCGATGGTCGAGTGCATCTTCGGATGGGGCAAGCAGCACGGCACCATGCGCAAGACCAAACATCGTGGCATCGGCCGCGTCGCCGCCGATTTCCTGCTCAATCTGATCGCCTATAACCTGATCCGCATTCCCAAACTGCTTGCCGCCTAGCCACCCCGCGTCAGGGTACACCCAACACCAGCCTGGAAAACTATAACCAACTCCACCGCGCCGACCCAACAACGGCCGCAACAACAAGAAAGCTCTCCATTTCAAGGTTTTTCAGCAGACTGCTAGTGGCTTTCCCACCCTCGCGGATCGGCGCGATCATTGGGAATGGGATCCAAGTCTCGCGACTACATCATTTCGGGTCGACGGTCAGGCATCTGGCCGAGCGTGCTGCCGATGCTCGACGGGATGCCGACATATTGGCCTGCCAGGCAGTACGCGATCGGCCAGGCCTGGCTTGAGCACCATGAGAGCGGGACGTTCGAGCGGATGCTTCAGGCTGGCGCGGACCTGTTTGCCTGACAGAAGATCGGTCGACCATGCAGCACAAAGACCGGGCCCGGGGAGAGCGCTGAGGCTCATGGGCATCCCACTCCTCATCAGTGCGATACCATATAAGCGCGCTGGTCGCCCCTCGTTCCCGAAAAAGAAACGGCCCAGCGAGGGGACTGTGCTGTCCTACCTAGCCCAGTCAACGGAGCCACTGGTGGCGTCGAGGTCAGCGGATCCGTGGCGCTCATCCCGTTTCTCATGCAGCGCGAGCTGCAATTTGCCCGCGTCTGCGACTTCGGTGAAGCCGGCGCCGGGCCAAAGTCCGGGACGAAGCGGCCAGCGAGCCAAGATAGTCCGCAACCAAACCGGACGTGAGGTGTTTCCAAATCGGGCGATTTTCTAAGAGCTGGGAGAGTCCGATGCTTAGGAAAACCCTGATCACATTAATCGCGGTGATGGCCGTGGGCGCGTTGGCACCGACTGCTGCTTCTGCACGCGGAGGCTTCGGCGGCGGCTTTCATGGCGGCGGTTTCCACGGCGGCTTTGGTGGCGGCGGCGGCTGGCGCGGAAGCGGGTTTGGAGCAGCCGCTCTTGGACTTGGGATAGGTCTCGGCTTGGCCGGTGCCTACGGTTACCCTTACGGCTACCCCTACCCCTCCGACTACGGCTACGGCTATGGTTACCCCTATGGCTACGGCTACCCGTACCGAGCCAGTTATGGCTATTGCGTCGCAACAGCCAGCCAGCATGAATATACTTGCTATTAGCGGTGAGACGGTAGCTCATCCCGTTTGAAGCATTGGTCAACCACGAGCCGAGCACCGGGCGCGACGCTCGCTGGCCGAGCGGCGAAACAATATCAAGAAGACCATTGCCGCGCTTGAACAGCGAATCATCAGCACAGCGGCTCCCGCTTAATACGCGTGCAGGGGGCATTGGCTCTGGACCTAGGAAGGTGATGCAAAATGGCTCAAAGTCTGCACACCTTCGGTGGCCGAAGGGCTATGGCGGAAACGGACTATGCGCTGGGCGAAAGGAGTCGTTCCGGTCCCGACAACAAAAATAGTTCTGCTTGATAACGATGTTCATCGAGAACTAATCCAAAGGTGTAGCGTGGTTGGTCCCTCAGTAAGCGTTCAGGGGACCCCTATGACTACTCTGCTTGCCAAGCTGGAACGATTTCAGAGTCTCGCCGCGGAATGCGATTTGATCGCTGGCCGGGAGGCGGATGGAAGCAGGCGAGAGCTCTACTTGCGCTTGGGGGCGCACTACCGCCAACTAGCCTGCGACATGCGCAGTGTCATTGCGAGCGTCGACGCCGCCGCATGATGGCGTTTAATTCCAGCCTTGACCCGATCGCTTGTTGAGCACGCCGTCAGCCGTCGCGATCGCTAGCGGCTTCTCTCAGCGCTCGATTGGGGCGATCATGGGCACATGCCATGGCGCCGCAAGCCCCGCTCAACTTTCTTCTTCCGCTGCTGGTCCAGCCAATAGGATCAAAAGCCAGCTCTATGCGTTGACCATTATTGAGCCCGCAGAGGAGGTTCAGCAATGGTCGACTTTCGAGAACGGAGGACCGCACCGGCAGGCGTCGAAAGAGAAGCCCGCAAGGTATTCAGGCAGGCGGAAGCGAAAGAAGCTTTGAACGATTACGCAAAAGCGCAAAAGGCATTCCACGAGAATCGTGAAAGGCTAAAGGCCGAGCGCTTGGCTCGAGAGGCCAAGAGCCGCGAGCCGACCGGAAAGGCGCATTAGGAAACCCAGCAGCGCGCGACTCGTAACCCGATGTACAAAGACGCGATCATGGACGAGCTGAGACAGATCGAGCTCGATATGGTCGAAGGCGAAAGGCGGCTCGCAGAGCTTGAGGCCCGTCTAGTTGAATTGAAGAGGTCGAACGAAGACACTACCAAGGTTCGAGCCGAGTTCGATGTGATGCGTAAAAATCAGCTTGACCGGGAGCAGAACCGCCAACGGCTGCTTTCGCTTCTCCACCCCTAACAGAAGGCAATTGTCGATGATTCCTAGAGAACGCCATGACATGCCTTGGATAATCGGAGCTGC
The DNA here is from genome assembly GCF_054063415.1 of Bradyrhizobium sp. USDA 4011. NCBI lineage: Bacteria > Pseudomonadati > Pseudomonadota > Alphaproteobacteria > Hyphomicrobiales > Nitrobacteraceae > Bradyrhizobium > Bradyrhizobium sp. USDA 4011. The sequence continues at coordinate 5,315,486 of NZ_JBSSGG010000001.1, read as the reverse complement.
CGCTTTGGCTTTCGTCCTAGCGATCGTCACGGGAGGATTGACCTACTTCCATTAACCCGCCGGTCCCCATTCTTGGCGGCGCGTCTACCGAACGAATGATCGAGCCTCGCTTGCGAGACACTGTGCAGGTGAACCGCGGCTTTAGATCGGACAAACGCATTTCGTCCGGCCATCGCGACGCGTCCATCTGGACATTGTGGGAGCACTGATAGTCCTTGCAGAAAATACCGATAAGGAACGCTTCTGGGCAGATTTAGATACTGCCTTGGGGACTTTGCTGGTCCGCATGAGTTGCACCGTCGTTCAGCTCGCTTCGGAGGTCAAATCGAGTATGAATCTGATGGAAGCCGAATCCGTCGCTCAATTGCCGCGCGGAGCAGAGTGGCAATATGAGCCAAAGTGGGACGGATTCCGTTGTCTTTTGATCCGCGAGGGCAGCCGAATTCGCATGCAATCCAAAGGTGGCCGCGACCTTGTTCGCTACTTCCCGGAGATTGCTGCGGCCGCGGCGACCTTATCGCAGAAAACGCTCACGCTGGATGGCGAATTGATCATCGAGCTTGAGGCCGGGTATTCATTCGACGCGTTGCTCCAGCGCATCCACCCGGCCGCGAGCCGGGTTAAGCGCCTTGCCGAGGAGACGCCCGCGACCTTCATGGTTTTTGACCTGCTGCAATCGGGCACGAGAGACCTTGCGGTGCTTTCGCTTATGAAGCGTCGTGCCGCTCTTGAAAAACTTTCGCGACACACTTTCGAGCCAGGCGGCATCATTCGTCTATCACCGGCAAGCCGCAACTATGCGGATGCCAAGGCCTGGCTCAATACCGTGAATGAAGATCATGATGGCGTCGTCGCCAAACGCCTTGATCTTCCCTATCGAGCCGGCGCCAGGGATGGTATGCAGAAAATCAAGCTCCTTCGGTCGGCCGATTGCGTTGTCGGAGGGTTTCGTTACGCCGAGAAGAAGCTGGCCAATCGTAAAGTGGCCGGCTCCTTATTGCTCGGACTTTATAGCAAGGACGGCCTTTTGCACCATGTCGGCTTCACCTCCGGCATCCGATCGTCGGATCGACCGGCTCTCACCGACCGGCTGGAGAAAATTGTAACGCCGCAGAGCTTCACCGGCACGACGCCCGGCGGCCCAAGCCGGTGGACGACAAAGCGATCCCGCGAATGGAAAGCCGTTCGACCGACTTACGTCGTCGAAGTGTCCTACGATCACGTATCGGGCGACCGTTTTCGGCACGGCACGAAGATCATCCGATGGCGTCCCGATAAGAAGCCGTCGCAGTGCCGCCTGGATCAACTTCGGCAAGCGGCAACCAGGCGGCCTTTGAAAACTGTTAGCGGCGCTTGAGAAAGGCTGACGTGGACGGCGATGGTCGCGGGCGCTTTTCATAGATGTCGTGGCCGGGACATTGTGGCGACGTCACGGCCTTGCCTCATTCACAATTGGAAGTTTTCAAGATTATCCGCCCTTACACCCGGCTTCGCTGGCTTTTCGCGGTCATTGGCGAAGTTGCCCGGATTGCCCGACGAACTTCCGCGCTGCTGGCCGGCTTGCTTTGCGCGTTGCGCCTGCTGCCCCGACTGCCCGTGGCTGTGCTCGCCACCTTTCTTGCCCGTTGCCTATGCGCGCTATGGATCGTTCGCGAAATCTCGGCGCCATCGAAGACGCCATGGCGAAAGTGAAAAGAAGTGTCGGAAGGCGTGCGGGAGATTCTCGAAGAGAGTCAACCCCCGGGGCCAAGCGCTCGGCTTTCTCCGCGAGGCTCCGCTTGCCTCATGCTCTCGCTTTCATGCTTGGCTGCCTTGTCGCCCGCCGCTAGTCGGAAATATCACGGTCGATTGCAAAGTCATCGAGCAGGGGCGACGATCCTCCCGAGAGAAGCGAGCCGATCAGCTCCGCGGCTAGGAAGCTGAAGGTAATTCCGTTACCGCCATAGCCAAAGGCCGCAATGATATTCTTGCAGCCGGGCACTGCGCCGATGAGGGGCAGCCCGTCGAGGGTGGCGTCGAAGGCTCCTGACCAGGCGAATGCTACGCGGCTGGAGGCGCGCGGCCAGAGAGCTCTCAGGCGTTCCTTCAGTACCCTCGCCTTTGCCGGGGTCGCAGCATCGCGGGCGCCAGATTGAATCAGCCCATGATCATCCTCACCGCCGAAGATGATGCGGCCATCGAATGTGGTGCGGGCATAATGGTAGTTCTGGGTTGCTTCCCAGATGAGCGCCTGCTCCGGCCATAGATTATCCCCCTGCGGGGCAGTTGCGATCGCCCAACTGGAGGCCGGTTGTTGGACCGTGGATCGCACGATGTCCGGCATGACATAACCTGTCGCCAGCACCACATGCTGCGCTTCGATCGAGAACCCGTCTTCAAGGCCGACGGTCACGGTCGAGGCGGTGTCGTCATATGCGACCGCGTTGGCCCTCAGAAGGCGGGCGCCGCGCTTGAGTGACAGATCGAGCAGGCCGCGCGTGAGCAGAACGGGATCTGCGTCGGCTGCGTCACTTGACAGGATGGCGCCGGGCCGGACGAGCGTGAAGCGTTGCAGAAGTTCGGCATGGTCCAGTAGGAGGGACGGCAGATCAGTGCGGCTTCTGAGGCCATATTCGTCCTGAATGAGCTTCGGGCTCTCATCGGCCGCAAGATAGAGCGAGAGACGCGGCCGCATGTGACACGCGATTCCATAGTGCGCAATCAACGCCCGCAACCCCCGAGCGGCCTGGTGACTGGCGCGATAGGAGCGGACTGCCTTCTCGAAACCGTAAAGCTGTGTGAGTTGGAAAAGCGGACGGTCGATTTCCCAAAGCAGCATTGCGGTGCTGGCGACCGTGCTGCCGAGGCTTGGAATCTCGCGATCGATGATGATGACCTGCCGACCCTGCCGGGTCAGGCGCTCAGCCACCAGGGCACCGGTGATACCAGCGCCTATGACCAGGACTTCGCAGCGAAAGCTGTCGGGAATCGGCTCGATGGACGGTGGCGGGAGAACCGCCCATGGTGTGCGGGCGCTGCGCAGGTCGTCCTGTTCGATATCTTCGTCTTTGAAGATGGAAAAGCTCCCGAAAATAGGTGAAGTGATCTCGTCACGCAGGCTTATCGTTGAACGGGTCGCAAGGCCGAAACGGCCGGCGCATTGATCGGCTGGCCATTGGGCGCGAAGATCGAGCCGTGGCATGGACAGTCCCAGCAGGTCTCGAAGCTGTTCCAGTGCAGATGGCAGCCGATATGGGTGCAGCTTGCCGAATGCAAATGCAGCTCGCCCGATTTGTCCCTGTAGGCAGCGATCTTCTCAAGACCACGACGCAGGATGGCGCCCTCACCCGGCTTAAGCTCCTCAAGCGAGGCGATTTCACCCGGCGCCACATACTCGGCGAGGTTTTGCAGGATCGTCATGTTCTCGCGCAGGAAATTCCGTGCCGCTGCGAGAGGTTTGCGATCCGGCGCATAGACGGACCTCCAGGGGTGATCCTCGCCGAGAATGAGGGATGAGTTCAGCACCGCGCCCATCACACCATGGGTGAGCCCCTGACCGGAGTCGCCCATTCCGAGGTATATGCGCTCGCTGCCGGGCTCGCGGCCGATGAAGCCCGCATAATCAATGGTATCGAGTACCTGTCCCGACCAGCGGTGCGTGACGCTGCCAAGGGCCGGGATCAATTCACGCGCCCAACTCTCCAGCCGGGCAAAGCGCTGGTCGGCGTCATTCGCCTCGCCGCTTTTGTGGTCTTCGCCGCCGACAAGAACGAAATCATGATCGTCCGGACCCGCTTGCAGCCGCACATAGTGGTAGGGATCCTCGGTGTCCCAGTAGAGCCCGTCCGGAAGTTCACCCCGCGCGATCGCAAAAGCGACCACGTAAGTGCGATAGGGAGCGACCTTGGAATGCAGCTCGAAGCGGTCGGCAATCGAGGCGTTGGTCGCGATCACGGCGTGACCCGCGGTGATCTGCCCGTGTGGGGTTCGCAGCGTAACGCCGCCGTCCCGTTCGGCAACTTCTTCGACCGGACTGTTGGCGAAGAAGCGAACACCGTTTGTTTCGCAGACTGCGGCAATTCCGGCAAGATATTTGAGGGGATGGATTTTTGCCTGGCGCGGATAGTGAAGCACGTGGCGTTTCTCACAGCCTTTGAGCGGCACGCCGACCAGCCGATGGACCGGCGCGCCAACTTCCTGCACCGCTTCCAGTTCCTGGTCGATGATGTCGGCGGGCATGCCGTTGCCCTGAAACAGGTACCCATCCAGTCGCATAAAATCGCAGGCAATCTTCTCGCTTGCTTGAATCTGCTCGATCCGATCGACCGCGGCGGCCTGACTTTCGTAGAATAGCTTGGCGATTTCGGCGCCGCGCAGTTTCTTGAATTCGGCCATCAGATCGTCGCAGAGCGGCGCAAGGTGCGCCGAAGTCCGCGCTGTCATGCCGCGGCCGATACCCTTGCGATCGATGACGATGACCGACTGGCCGCGCTTGGAGAGTTCATAGGCGGTCGAAAGCCCAGCGATTCCGGAGCCGACGACGGCTACATCGCAATGCCCATCGCCTTTGAGCTCAGCCGCCTCTGGAAGTATCTCCGTGTCCATCCATAGCGAGGTACTGACCATCATGATCTCCGCGCAATATGGCAAAACGCCCGCTCGGTGCCGCAGTTCCTCCTGCGACGGGAAACGGCCTCCGCGCGCCTTCGCAAGGATGGTCAGAACGGCGACCCGACAGTTGCGGCCGCTGCGGCAAAGGCTGCGAGGAACAAAGTCCAATCCGCGCCGTTCCATCGGTTTGAATCAAGGAGTGAGGTCATGGGACTATTCACAAAAGACATCAAGACGATGGATGATCTTCTGCTGCACGGTCTGCAGTACATCTATTATGCCGAACAGCAGATCCTCAAGGCGCTACCGAAAATGATCGACAAGGCCACCAACCGGGATTTGGTCGCGGGCCTCAAGGGCCATCTCGAAGAAACGAACAAGCAGGTCGAGCGTCTCGAGAAGGCCTTTCAGAAACTGGGCAAGTCGGCGAGCGGCACGCAATGTCCCGCCATCGACGGCATCATCAAGGAAGCGGATGAGACGGCCGGCGAGATCGAAGACAAGACGGTACTCGATGCGGCGATCGTCGCCAATGCGCAGGCTGTCGAACATTACGAGATATGCCGCTACGGCACGCTGATCGCTTGGGCGGAAGAGCTCGGCCACGACGATATCGCGCGTTTCCTGACCACGAACCTGAACGAGGAGAAGGCGGCCAACACCAAGCTCAACACGGTTGCGCTGCGCAAGGGCGTCAACAAGAAGGGCTCCACCGCCGCCTGATCGCCGCCCACGGGTCTGGCGCATGAACTCGCGAGGCCCGTACCCATTTGTCGACGCCGAGATCGACGGTCGCGCCATGACCAATCTGACAAAACTACCAAGCTGGGCCGACGACGACAACATCTTCGCCGTTGTCGAGACGCCGCGCGGAAGCTCGTGCAAGCTCGATTTCGATCCCAAGCTCGGTGTTTTTGCCCTGGCGAAGCCGCTAATGGCGGGTCTGACCTATCCTTACGACTGGGGCTTCATCCCCTCGACCAAGGCCGAGGACGGCGATCCGCTGGATGTGCTGATCCTGCATGACGCGCAGACCTATCCGGGCGTCGTGCTGCGCTGTCGCCCGGTCGGAATTCTCGAAGTCGAACAAACGCGCAAGGACAAGACGGAGCGAAATGACCGCGTGTTTGCCGTGCCTGACCGGTCACCGCTCGAAACGGATATCAAGGATATCCGCAATCTGCCCTCCCGTGCGCGCGACGATCTCGAACAGTTCTTTCGAGCGACGAATGCGCTGGAAAATAAGGAACTGAAATTTCTCGGGTGGCACGGTCCGAACCGTGCGGCCAAGACCATCAAGCGTCTGGCCCGCTAGTCGGCCCGGTCTTAATGCACATGGCCTCATGGTTTAGGGTTCGTCCGCACCCTTTGCTTCCTGGGAAGCGCAGCCCGCCGCTCATAGTCGGCAGCCCTCGAAGCGGCTTCTCAATCATTGATGGAGGCAGCCAAACGTCCACACCTCGACGCTTCCGCAATCAAGCGGTATATTCGTTCGGCATTTCTTCTTAACAATCGGGCAGCGGCTGAGTTTCCCGACGAAAGCTACGCCGGAAAGAACTTGACCGGTTGTCAATCGTCGCCGCTCCAGCTCGCAAGGATGCTGGCAACTGGAGCCACCTCGATCTGCAAGCTGAATCGCTTGGTGTAGAGATTGATAAGCGCATCATGACTTTCATCGGACGAGCTGCAGAGCGCGTCCTCAGCGAGAATGACACGGTAGCCGATATCGACCGCAGCCAATACCGTTGCGAGCACACAGACATCGGTCTCACCGCCGGACATGATCAGCGTGTCCACCTGATGCTCATCCAGAAAGGCCTGCAGCCGCCCATTGGTGAACGCGCAGTAAGTCTGGCGGTCGAATACTGTGGCGGGCGGCACAAAGCGTGTCAGGGCCGGCATCAGCTCAAGCAACGCCGGATCGACCTGGTCGCGCGTCACGCATTCCCATTTCTCATAATAGGCTTTCCAGACGCCGCGCGCCTCGGACTTATTGCGGACCGGAATGAAGCGCGTGAAGACAGTACGTTGCGGCGCGGGTGCGATCAGCCTGACTGCCTCGGGCAGCGCACGCTCCAACCAGGGCGTTGCCCATGGGGCGCATGGCGCGAACAACCCTTGCATGTCGACACAGAGATGGACGGCACGCGGACCGGGGGGTGCAAGTAGCTGCCCCATGACTAGCCCGATCTTTCCTGACGACCAAATCCCGTCAGCCGTCTTATGACGCGCTCCACAGCGGCTCCGATCGCCAGACCCGCAAGCACATCATTTGCCCGGTGAACCGGCCGGAGCACGCGTGTTGATACAAGAACGGCACTGATGCATGCAAGATTGCGGTTGATGGATTTTGATCGCCGGGGGTCGTGACGCTCACTGTCATGGCGCTGCTCTGGCGAGCCAATTCTGTCGGCTCCGACTGGTCAGCCGGCTTACCGAGCGCGCCGGATTCCGGCTCGGGCAACATTAGCTTGGCCGCTTGGTCAGGGCCGCCTCGCCCTCCTCGCGACCGGGCACGCTGACATGGACCTCGTGCCCCATCCTGATCGCCAGAGCCGCGGCAGCTGCCGCCGACTCGAACGCCGCCTCTTTGGTGGCGTATCCGCCATTGACGTTGCCATCATGCAGGACGCCCCATTCTTCGCCGGCGGCGACCACCGCATATTGAGCCAATCCCATCATGTCCTCCTAAGTCAGGAAAGCGCTGTGTCATGTCTCATTCCGCTCGAGTCTCTCGCGGACAACCTCGTCGCCGGCCTGGACTGACCGCCTGTTGCGGAAATGATGTGCACCACTGCGAAAATCAGCGCGGTCAGCAGCACAAACGCTGCGAGGCCGTAGATGATTTCCAGACCCATATCCATAGGTCACTCCGGATATTGCCGAACGTCCGATTGAGGACGCCGCCTGTTCGGCGAACGCCGCGATCATAGACCGGTGGCCGTTGGTTTGCCGCTGTCATTGCGAGTTCGATTCATGCCATTTTTCAAGGTCCGGCTTTTCGTCTTTGGAGCGTTGCTCCTTCTCGGGATTGCCTTTCCAAGGCTTATCGGTTTGCGCATGCGAACCCCAGTCGCTCGAGCGCCCGGAATCCTGCGTCACGGGTTTCTTGTTCATGACGATCTCCTCAAGATTGATGACGATCTCTCAAAAGGAGAAGCCCCGACATTCGGATGCGTTCCTAAACCTTCCGTTCAGGGCCACCCACGACCGGGTCGGCGATCATCATCACGAATACGTCCAGGTCGATCCTGACGTTGATCGACAGTTCCCCGCCTCTGTATTTTCGCTTCCCTTAACTCTTCGTCGAGCGGATCGAGACTGTCAGCCGATACGATTCGACAATCGAGGTTCGCCGCGACCGTGGAGCGAGCCCTCAGGGCTGACCCGAGCCGGTCACGCGCCACACGGTGTTGCCGACGTCGTCGGCAATTAACAGGGCGCCGGATTTGTCGACCGCCAATCCCACCGGCCGGCCGCGGGACTTCTCATCTTCATTGAGAAAGCCTGTTACGACGTCCTGGGCCTGTCCATTCGGATGGCCAACTGCGAACGGCACATAGACAACCTTGTAGCCATTGAGGCGCGGTCGGTTCCAACTGCCGTGCTCCCCGATGAAGGCACCGCCGCGATAGGCCGATGGCAGGCTGGCTCCGGCCGAGAAAGCAAGCCCGAGCGGCGCGACATGCGAGCTCAACGCATAATCCGGTGCAATTGCCTTCGATACGAGATCCGGTCGCTGCGGCTGTACCCTCGGATCGACATTCTGACCGAAATAGCTATAGGGCCACCCGTAAAAGCCACCGTCCTTGACCGACGTCAGGTAGTCTGGCACGAGATTCGGACCGATCTCGTCGCGCTCGTTGACAACAGCCCACAACTGGTGGCTTTGCGGCTCGAATGTCAGACCATTCGGATTTCGGAGCCCGCTGGCAAATACCCGCCACCGACCCGTAGTGCGCTCGACCTCGAGGATCGCCGCGCGGTTCTTCTCCGCCTCGATACCATTCTCGGTGATGTTGCTGTTGGAGCCGACACCGACATAGAGCAGCGCGCCGTCCGGGCTTGCCACCAGGCTCTTCGTCCAATGATGGTCGATCGGTCCGCCCGGCAGCTGAATCAGAGTCTGACCCGGCTCGGTGATCTTGGTGTCGTCCTCGTGATACGGATAGCGGACGATCGCGTCGGTATTAGCGATATAGAGATCGTTGCCGACCAAAGCGACGCCGAACGGCGAGTGCAGGTGATCGAGGAAAACGCTCTGCATCTCCGGCTTGCCGTCACCATTGGCGTCGCGCAGCAGCGTGATGCGATTGCTTTCCCCGGTGTCACCGCCGGACGTCGCCCATGACTCCACCCATTTCATGATGAAGTCCTTCGGCCGCTTGATCGGCTCGGTCCCTGGTGCCTTGGATTCGACCACCAGGATGTCGCCGTTGGGGAGGACGTAGAGCGACCGGGGATGTTGCAGGCCGGTAGCGAGCGCGTTGATCTGCAGGTCGTCCGGCACTTTGGGCTTCTCGCCCTGCTTCCAGCCAACAACCGAAGCGACATGCATCGGCGGCACCAGATATTGCTGCAGCGCCGGCAGGTCGGGCCGCGCCCCGATCTGGGTTTTCGGGTCGGGGGCCGTCTCCCTGCTGCAGCCAGCAAGTCCCAGCCCGGCCGTCAGCGCTCCAACCAGTGCGATGCGAGTTGCGTTTGTCGGATCAAATCGCATCAGTCCGCCACTCCGACCCGATACCGATAGACCATGGCCCAGCCGAGCCAGCCCGTGAACAGCATGACGAGGACCGTCAGCGCCGACAGCACCAGACCGGTCGGCACCACCGACGTCCAAGCGTCGCGACTGTGGATCAAGACGTCAAACAGCGCGAGCAGCATCACCACGACGTTGCCGAGCATGTGCAACCAGGCAAAAGGCAGCCCGCGGATCAGGCGATTGCCCTGGAAGTCGATCAGGCCGGCGATTGCGGCAAGACCGCCCATGATCAGTCCCGCGAACAACAACCAGGCCGAGAAATTCGCCCACATCATTCCGGCCGTGCGCCAGTAGGCAATGTCGGTCACCAACGTGCCGACGAAGCAGGCGATCGGAAATGGCACCAGCATCGGATGGAGGGGATGCATGCCAATTTTTGCCGTAGAGGCGGGATTGATAGAGCGCGTGGTGACAGTCACGACCTCGTGCATTTGCGCACCTCCGAAAAAAGCCCAACGGCGCGCTCAGAGCGATGTTCCTAAAGTGTGTGGGGCCTCGTCCCGGCACACATTCTCATCTACGTTTTGATAAGATAGATGCGAGCGCGTCGGCTGTCAGAAGCGGGCTGTCAAGCCGCCGTCCGGCACATCTCCGCGCCTGCCATCATCAAGCGGAAATGTGCCGGCCCAACGTGCTTGCCGCGGGTGACGGGGCAATGGTTCATCGCCATGGCAAGGTAGGCCTTGGAATAGGAAGTGCGAGCCTCGGCGCATCGGGTCATCTCATCCGAGAACGCCATGACTGCCACCTCACGCCGCGCTGCGTTGTGTATGCCGGCCTTCTCTCACCTCCTCGATGATCTTAGCGCTGAAGGCCTCAAGATCTCCAGGATTTCGAGAAGTCACGACGCCCTGGTCGACGACGACCTCGGCGTCCTCCCAGATTGCGCCGGCATTCGCCACGTCGGACTTGATCGACTTGTAGGAGGTCATCTTGCGGCCCCTGGCAATCCCGGTCTCGATCAACAGCCAGGGCGCATGACAGACCGCCGCGACGATCTTCTTCGCATCGAAGATATCCTTGATGAACTTCAGCGCCTTGGGTTCGACACGCAGCAGGTCTGGATTGATCTGTCCGCCCGGGAGGACGACCGCGTCGTAATCTGAGGCTGCCGCTTGATCCAACGTTTTGTCGACATTGACCGGACGTCCCCAATCCTTCTTGTCCCATCCCCTGATCTCGCCCGCGGCGATCGACACGATTTCGACCGTGGCGCCGGCCTTTTTCAGGCGATCGCGCGGCACTTCGAGCTCCGACTGTTCAAAGCCATGCGTTGCGAGGATAGCAATTTTCTTGCTATTCAAATTCATGAGTTGCTCCGTTTGCGTTCTTCACCGGTCCATGATCAACGCGAAGCGGCACAGCTATCTGACGTCCTGCGATGGGGGCTTAATGCCTGCGCCAGCAACCGTCGCAAGCAGCGAAGCCCGTCAACGGTCAGCCTGATTTCTCTCACCTCGCCCTTCGCGACCTCCGCCTCGAGAAACGTCTCAAGCTCGGGAAGCGCACAATCGAACCTGTCTGCAATGCCCATTAGCTCGCAGGTTTTCCTGATGCGCTCGATCGGTCTTTCCAGCACGTTGACCTGAACCATTTGGCTCAAGCGCACGTGCTGTTATTGGTTCCTATGTACATCGCAACTTACGCGGTTGAAAAATAGCATCCACCTCGGCATCATGCGGCGGTCACGTGCGTTCATGGAACATGCGCCATCGCCAGGCAAAAGCGTCCGCCGCCCTTCCGGCATGGTTGCGCGATCGTTGAACGGCACAGGGCTTATCAATCTCGGGCAAGGCGCGGTCCCTACCGTCCAGGGCGTTGGCGCGTCGCCCGGCCCCGCACTTGGCGGCCGCATCGCACAATGGATCGGCTACGGCCCAGCCTTCTTGGTGCTCGGCGGACCGGGACTCCTGTCGGTTGCGATCTGGATCGCTTTCCGGTCAATCGCGCGGCGGTACTAGACAGCCAGCGTCTTGCTATGACGCCCTGCCAACCGTATCCGCCATCCTTGCGCCCCGCGCCCCGAGGGGCCTGCCGCGACCCTCGGTCGAATCGATAGCGGTCTGATGCTCGATCTCCGAATTCAATTCTGCGCCGCACAGCACGATGATAGCGGACATCCACATCCAGGTCATCAGGCCAATGGCCGCGCCGAGCGAGCCATAGGTTGCGCTGTAATTTCCAAAGTTTGCAAGATACCAGGAGAGCAGCGCGGAACCGATCAACCATAGGAGAGCCGCCGCGACGGCACCGACGCTGAGCCATTGCCAGCGCGGCTCGGCCCGGCTGGGGCCATAGCGGTAAAGCACCGCAAGCGCCGTTAGAAGTAGGAGCACCGAGATCGGCCACCGTCCGAACCGGACGATAAGCTCGGCCCGTGTGCCCAGGCCAAACTGCTGCAGCAGAAGGGGCACGACGACCACAGCTCCGACCATCAGCATGATCGAGATCAGAGCTGCGACGGTGAATGAGAGGGACATCAGATTGAGCTTGAGGAAGCCACGCTTCTCCTTCTCCTCGTAGACGACGTTGAGCGCATCGAAGATCGCCTTCATGCCGGCATTCGCGCTCCAGATCGCAACCAGCAGACCGAGCACAAAGGTCAGGCCGAGCGTCGAGGTGCCCTTCGCCAGCACGCGGGCGATCTGGTCCTGGACAATCGCGAATGAACCTTCCGGTAGCATCAGCGCGAGGCTTTGCAGATTGGACGAGATCGTCGACGGATCGGCGAACAGGCCGTAACTCGAGACCAACGCGGTGATGGCCGGGAAGACCGCCAGCAGACCGTAGAACACGACGCCGGCGGCGGTCGCCAGCAGCCGGTCCTCGTCGATCTGCTGATAGGTTCGCACCAGAATATCTTTCCACCCCGCGGCTGGAATCTGAAGCGGCGTCTCAGCCAGCCGTCCACGATCCTGTGCTTCTGCCAATGCGGGCTTGATGCCCTGCTCGCGCTCGACCGGCGCCTCCCACCGCGAGATATGTCGATAGATCGCGAGGGTTGCCAGAGCCGTCGCACCGGCAAGCATCAGGTCGTTTAGCCAACTGGAGCGCTGTGCCATCGCCAGCCCTAAATGCCGTCGCGCCGCCGCTTGAAGCGCGATGCGGCAAACCAGCCAACGAGCATGATTGCAGCGCCGGCGGCCAGCACCTGGGTCGTTGGGTCGACGCTTGCCCCCGATCCCAACCGGGAGGTAGCGATCAGCCGCGCCGCGATGGGCACTGCGATGGCACGCTTGAGCATGTCGGACTGCCGGCTGGGGCGCGGCACCGCCGGCGCTGGGCGGGCGAGCAGAATACGACCCGCCAGCAGCCCCACAAGCCCGAGCAGCAGAAAGGCGCCTCCGACCACCGCGTATGCGATCCAGATGTCGTAGCGCATCTCAAGGGCGTGAAAAGCCGCGCCAATCCCGATCCCGATCGCAATCAAGAGCGAGACCGCGCCGAACAGCATGACTCCGTACGCCACCGCGTAGCCGGTCACCAAGCGTCCGATCCAACGTCGCAAGTCCCCGAGATAGGAGCGGAAGATCAGGCTCAGCGAAGACGATCGGGTGTGGGCGCCCATGGCGATATCCAATGCAAGTCGGCATCCGACAACCCGGCAGGATCATCGACGTTCCCTACCCCGCGGCTTGAGACGGCTCCGGCCGGGCGATGCCGGAATCGGTGAGCATGGCAGTGACGAGGTCCATGAGCCGCTGCTTGACGGCGTCGGCGTCGCCCGACTATCACGTTCCCGCCACGTGGCCGGTCGCCAACCGAGTGCCTAGCTGATCGGAGCGAGATGCGTGCGCGGCGGCAGGGAACTTGAGAACGGCCTGGCAACCATGAGGGCCGCGCGCTCGTCGGTTTCGAGCGCGATCTTCTGGGCAAGCATCACGTCGCCCGGCACCAGACAACCGACCGGCCGAAAGCACCAGCCGACCACAATGCGGCCTGTGTCGTCTATTTCATAGACGTTGGTCGATGTCCCGTAGCAAATTCGATATCGCTTGCCCGACTCCGAGCCGACGACGTCGAAGCGGTTGCATTTTTCGAACTGCGAGCGCTGCTCGGGCGACAACCATGCGGACATCAGCGCCAGCCCGCGCGCCTCGTTTCGTTCGTGGGCCTGCCAGCGCTCCCAAATCGCGGACAGCGTCGCACCCAGCGTACCGACGGCGCGCCGCAATGCGGACAGTAGAGGTACGGTGCGCAGACGGGCCGTCATGGCCTTATCCGCCGACCAGCCTTGGATAGAACAAGGTTTCCTCGGCGGTCGGATCCAGCGCCCGGACGAGCGCGGCTTCGCCGTGCGATCTCCGCACTGCGGCGGTGTAGCCATCCGAGCTCAGTTCGGCGAAGCGCGCGTTCGCCCAGGCGAGCTGCTCGCTGTCACTCGGGTCGAAATAATGGCGAGTGTCGCCGGTGTGGTCCATGGTTAAGATCGTTGCCATCTCTGTCTTCCTCAAGCACGTTCAATCAACGACTCAAACGATCGGTACGGCGGTGGTTGGCCGACTTCCCATCCACTCCGGCAGTGGTGCGCCATCGCGGTGGCGACCTCCCGCGCAGGCAGCAACCCAAGCGGCGATCGCGCCGCACAGCAGCGCCGCCGCAACAGAGAATGCCAGAATCACCGAACTGCGCCGCGACCGCTGGATTGCGGTTCTGGCATCGCCAATGACGCTGTCGACGCGCCTTTCGGCGTCGGCAGCCGGCAGCCCGGTCGCCGCCGCAACCTGCTGGATCAGATAGCTGTGATCTTCGGTGCTCACGCCGCTGTGGCCAGAGCTAGTCAATAGAATGCGGCCCGCCTCAGCCCGTTCGTAACCGATGTCAATATTGGCCGGACGTCGTGGCGACCGGTACAGACGGTCAAGCTCGGCACTCAGCAACGGCTCCGCGGCCGTGGCCGACGGCCGATTCTGGATCGTCGGACGCGCGGCCGATAGTCCGACCAGCGCGACGACCGCCGCGCCCACGATGACGGCGAGCGCCCAGGCGATCAGACCATGAAGCCCGTCGCTGCTTTCGATCACGTCGGCCGGCGTCGCGCCGACCACCTGCTGCGCGCGGCCGGCAATATAGCCGCCGACGCCGAAGCTCACCAGCGCCTGCAGGACCAAGTACAGCCCCGACAGCAACGCAAGCGCAGACGATGCATCGCGCCATGAAGGTGAACTCGAGCTAACGCCCAAGCCGGTTGCAGCGCCGAAGCTGATCAAGATCAGCGACAGAGCAGCTGCGGCGACCGCACCCCCGAAGACCGGGCTCCACTGCAGACGCAAGCCGCCCTTGTTGTCGACGACGTCGGCAACACTTTGGTGACTGTCCATGATGTACCTACCGCAATCCAAAGAACGACAGCACAGCAAGGATGACTACGATCAGTCCCACCAGATAAATCAACTGGTTCATGCAAGCCTCCTCCGCTCAATCGTCCTGACAATCTGGCCAGGAAGCCAAAGTTCCTATGCGAACCAGCGAGCCCGATGCGGGGTAAACACTCGCGAGCGGATGGTAACTCCGCAGAAGCTGGAACAGGCACAGCTGTTGGTGGAGAACGATCCTGTTGCTGACGAGGAAGACGGCCATATTCCTCGTTAGGGCTATCGAGTCGCGAGACGTCGCGAATGCGAACCTCAGACCAATTGGAAACCGGCCATCTCGCCTGAAGCGCCATGACGGTTCGCTACCCAACCCAAGCGGTTCAAAATTGGACGGGTGAATTGATCACCCCGGAAGCGTGCCCCTGTTGGGTTGGTCGATCTCCGTCGGTGCGTCAGGGCTCTCGCTTTCTGCATTTAACTCGACTTCCGCCGCGTGCCAGAATTCGGTGTCACG
This sequence comes from Bradyrhizobium sp. USDA 4011, assembly GCF_054063415.1. Lineage (NCBI taxonomy): Bacteria > Pseudomonadati > Pseudomonadota > Alphaproteobacteria > Hyphomicrobiales > Nitrobacteraceae > Bradyrhizobium > Bradyrhizobium sp. USDA 4011. The sequence continues at coordinate 5,300,305 of NZ_JBSSGG010000001.1, read as the reverse complement.
GCCTTCTGGCTTCCCAGCTCTCTCCCAGAGCAGGTGCGCGTAGTCTCGTATCTGCTGTTCGCTCGCCATGCCTACTCCTTGATGCCCAACTCCTTGCGCACCGTCGCTGCAGAATTACCGACCTTGTCGACGGCCTTCTGAAGCTCTTCCTTCGACACGCCAAGCGCATGAGTCCAGTATTTGACCTCAAACGGCTCGTGCATGTTGATCTTCGACCGGTCCGGCTGTTCTTTTTTGGTCAGATTGTCCATCGGCCCTTCGCTATTTCACACGGCGCATTCGGGACGGCTTTGGTCACGCAAATACCTCACGGACTCGGTCGCGACGACGTTTTCTTCGCCCGCTTTCCCGCGATGAACTCGGTGACAGGCTGCCTAACTTCGCTTCTCCGCGGTCAAATCAGCCATCCTGCTCCGGCTGCTCCGTCGGGAAGACCGACCAACGCGGCCTAGTAACCTTTGTTCCTCGCGTCCAGGCGCGCCCCGCCGATTTCGCGCTCCGCTTCGCTCCCGAAGCGCGTAGGCGTGCCGTCGAAGCCCGCCTATACTCGACCTGATCGCGCGTCACGACCGAGGCTCGTTCCGGATCGACGCCCAACGAAGCAAGATTGACGGCAGCGGTTTCCATTCGACCACTGGTCGCGATCGCCCACGGAATTCCAGCTTCCGACAACCATCGCAAAAGGTCCCGCGCGTCCGGCAGGCGGACCTGGCTTGCCTGGTGCTGGTAAGAGGCCGCATGCGCGCGCCGTAGGCGGTCGATGCGCTCCGCGCTGATCTCGATGCCGATCTCCCGGAGGAGTTGATTGGTGAAGAGGCCGCCGCTCATGCCGATCTTGCGATGGATGCGTCAGACCGATAGTTCGTTTCCTTCGGAATCGAGTGCATGCTTCCAGGCCAGCACGCGCTGATAGACGCTGTCGACCAGCGTACCGTCGAGATCGAACAGGACGACTGGCTCGATGCGCATGCGAACTCTTCGTCACAGACTCAACGATACGCAATCAAGGTGCTGGCCTTTGGCCGAATGGAATGTAGGCTTCAGTCCTCGCCTTGCCGTTGCGATCGGTGAAGCGCACCTTTCCGACGCAGGGCGGGAAGCTTCAGAGGGGCCGCAAATGTCGTCGGATCAACTTCGCTCGCGCTGTGAAACATCTGCGAGAGGCCGCACGGGTTCCCGGTCAACTGCGCCTAACAAGGCTCGCTGCGCAAACAGCGCAGCCGGCCGATTTCTCTGGACGCCGCCTTCATCAAACCCCTTGCCGCCTCGCGCTCGCGACCAACCACAAATTCCCCCGATTGGCGCGAGGGGCGTTCAGCGCAGCGTTCGTCCCCATCTCGCGATGCGCCATGAAGTCATTCAAGGAGCCAAGGGCCGATTGAATTCTCTTGAGCCGGTCGGAGAGCCCTGCGAGTTCCTTGTGATCGCTATGGGCGTAAAGGCTCTTGAAGAACTCGACTGCATAACGGATCTTCTTGATTCTTATGCGTAGCTTGTGGCGTTGCGTCGGATCGAGTTCCTGCAAGCGCTTGCCTTGCTTGCGTGCCTTCCTGATGCGCCGGTCGAGCAGTGCTGCCGCATAGGGACCAATCAATCGCTTGTCGTGGGCTGACGCGCTGCTGGTCGCGATCCAATCGAGCACATCGAGCAAAAGACGACGAAACCGGGCGGACGCGACCGCCCGTCCAGCGCGCTTGAAGGCCGCAAGCCGATGAGCGGCAAACTTCTTCTCGATAGCGCGAGAGCCGCCTTTTGGCACGTTCTCATGCGCGACGGGATGAACGCGCTCTTTCAAGAATACGTCGATCTCACGAGCTGGCGCGAGCTCGCGGGTGAGCCATTTAAGCTCAGCCTTAATCCGCGCGGTGTTCGCTCGCGGAAGCACATCGTTGAAGAGCGAGATGGCGGCGCGCGTTCGCCGCAAGCCTACGCGCATCTGATGGATTGCCTCCGAATCCAGTACACGCATCGCATCCGCATTGCATGCAAAATGCCGGAGCGTCGCAGACGCAACAATGCGGAAGGCTCCGTTTGGCGCTAACTCACGATCAAGCCGAACGGCACGACGAATCGAGGTGCGAAAGACCGGCTTCAGCTTCCGGGACAAGTGCTTAGCGCTGAAATCATCGAGCGGCGTACCTTCCGCCTTGGCAATGTCTGGCTTGAGGCGATCGACCTCGGCCTCCCATTCGCACGCGTGAAGTTTCCTGAAGCAGTGGACTTTACCGTTTGCACAAACTTGTTGTCGACCTGGCGCACCCTCAGCGTGAGGCCACTCCGCTTGAGCTTGCGCTTGTTCGTATCAAAATACGTCGAAACAAGATCTTGCTGGGACCAATTCGCGCGCCGCACACCGGGGACGCCGCCCTTCGTCATGGCCGATAGCCCGCGGGGCGAGGCTTGGAACTTCAATTCAGTCTCGACGCTCATTGCCGATTCGAAAAGACGCGATCACGGAAAGGTTCCCGCCGTCGCGGCGGGAGGTCTTTTTGGATGTGACTGCGCAGTTGGGATTTGGCACGGCGACCGCACCACAAACTTGTCGTCAGGACTGGAACAGACGAGCCTTCCCGGTTTTGAACCGAATATTTCAATCGAGGGAGGACCCCATGCCTCGCGGCGACAAGTCCAGCTACACTGAAAAGCAAAAGCGCCAGGCCGAGCACATCGAGGAAGGCTACGAGCACCGCGGCGTTCCGGAGAAGGAGGCCGAGCGGCGCGCTTGGGCGACCGTGAACAGGGAGACCCACGGCGGCAAGAGAAGCGGCTCCGGCCGCGGAACGGAAGAAGATCATTCGCCGTCGAAGAAAGGTGGCCGTCTCGGCGGCGCCGCCTCGGCCAAGCGGCCCGCTGCGGATCGGTCGCGATCAGCCAAGAAGGCGGCGCGGACCAGAAAGCGGCGCGCTGCCTGAAGACGCGTAATCGGCTGCCGCTTCTCGGCGCGAGAATGGCTCTCGTTGCCACGGATCGACGGGAGCCCTCTGTGGACGAAAGGTTCCAGGAAAAGGTCATCATCATTACCGGCGCGGCGTCCGGCATCGGCGAAGCAACAGCTCGCTTGTTCGCGGCCGAGGGCGCCAAGGTCGCGTTGGTCGACCGCAACAAGGACGCCCTCGAAAAGGTAGCCAAGAGCCTGCCGGCCGACCGGACGATGGCCCATGCCGCCGACGTGTCGGATTCCAGGGCTGTAGACGCAATGGTCACTGCAGTAGTCGGTCACTTCGGCCGGCTAGACATCATCCTGAACAACGCGGGCGTCCATGAAGGCGGCGACCCGGCCCCCATTAGCGACGACAGATGGCGAAAAGTCCTGTCGACCGATGTCGGCGGCGTGTTCTACGGCGCCGCGCGGCCCTACCCCATCTTGAGAGCCGCTTCGCCGTTAATTACGCATTCGATAGAAGCGCGGCTCATGCTGCGTACGGCGTGATCGCGCACGACAGGAGGAGGAGATCGTGAATGCGACTCAGCAGGAACTTGTCCAGACTACGTTCGCCAGGCTGGCGGTGATGCCAGAAGTCACCGGGGCGCTATTCTATGAGCGGCTATTCGTCACCAATTCGAGTTTCCGCTCGCTGTTCGAAAACGACATGCGCATTCAGGGCATCAAGCTGATGGCCATGCTTGCCATGGTCGTCTACAATTTGCCTAAGCCGCGTCAGGTTTCGCCCGCGATCCATGATCTTGCCATCCGTCATGTCAAGTACGGCGTTAAGTCCGCCTACTACGACGCGACGCGGGAAGCGCTGCTCTGGACCCTGGAACAGGCACTTGCAGAAGATCTCACGCCCGATGTTCGTGAGGCGTGGACGGTCTGCTACGATGAACTAGCCGGCGAGATGAAGGCGGCGGCCGGCGTCTGACCTACGATCTCGCGCTTGGCGATCCGACACGAACCCATTTATAATTTGGTCGCTTTCCACATCTTGCGAGACGGAGATTATGGAGATCGCGATCAGCCGATGCTCCCAGGCATGAAGCAGCGCGCCCTCGGGTGGACCATCTAGGTTGTAAGGCCAGACCATCGTGCGGCCAGCGCGGTTCGGACCATCCACGACAGCGCCGTTCGGAACATCAACCCACTCACCGTCAATGCGTACGCGATACTGACCATCCTTAGCTTCCCAATCGGCGTCATCAACGCGCTTCGCATCGCTACCATCACAGCAGGGCCCTTTGCCGCTGCGCAAGCTCTCATACCAACTGTTCAACTCAGGGTGCTGATAATCGTGGGCGCGGGCGCGACCGAGCGCGATGACAGCGAGTACAACAAGCGTTACATGCCACATGTGATTGTTCATCCCACACCTAATCCCGGAATCTCTCTCTGCAATCAGGAAATTCGTCCATCCGCATCTCCTCGCTCTTGCCGCCAACGTAATCGGCGCCGGCGCTGAATAGCTTAATCAAGCCGCCAACCGCGCGAACGGGGCCACCTCTGTTCAGATGGAATTGCCTGAACGATAAGAAATCACTTTGGAGACGAAATCAGTCGGTTCCGAGGGTAGCAGCCCCATTGAGGACGCCTTCAATGCAGCCGCCGCTCTTGTGGAGCACTCAAGCTTACGAAAAACGCTCTCGACATGGGTGCGCACAGTACTTGGGCTGAGGTCCAGGTCCCGTGCCACCTCCTTATTGCTAGCGCCGAGGCTCCACGTGCTTGCTAGCGCCGAGGCTCCACGTGCGTCTACTTCTTTCCGCTCCATGCCGCGGCCCAAGAGCATAACAAGTCCGAAGACGAAAAGCCTGCCGGTCCGGATACGGGTGAGAGGCTCAATCTCTTCGGCAAGCGGATTGAAACACTAGCCCTACAAAGGGGCCTTTTCGACGGCTATTTCGAGCGCTAGGCTTCCGCTAGCCTCAGCACGCGGAACAACTGGTTTTGGCGGAGACCCCGATGCGCTTGGTGACTAGGGATTTGCAGGAAGCAATTGCGGCTGTTAGCGAGGTGTAGGGGTGCCGAACACAGCGCGACTTTCGACAACAACTCAGAATCGCCCGAGCGCCTTGAAAAAACTCCCCAGACTAAACGGAGATTTTAGTCTGGGGCAATTTGTCCGTTGTGAAAATCGATGACGTTTGAATGAGATAGATGGCGCGCTCGGAACGATTCGAACGTCCGACCCTCAGATTCGTGGTTTGAGTGGTGATTGTGCACCGGAAGTTCCTAATGGGCCATGTGAGCGCGGGAACGGCAGGCTACTAGCTTGCCAACAGCGCTTCCGGTCTGTCCTATTTGCACTCCACAGCGCGCAGGAGTTAGCGGCGGCATCAGAGATGCCTTTTGTTTGGCAGCGTAGGCGATATAGATCAACGCGTCCCGGACAACTGGGAAGTTCATCGGCCACCACAAAAGCGGCGCCTTCTTGGTAAGCCCGCGTCGACACCAAGGTCGCGCCATGGAGATGCCCATCTCGCTCTGCAGGGCTTCATCCGATTGTGGCGGAGATCATCGAACACATGCAGGAACCATGGTTGACAACGATTACGACAACCGGCGCCGGCTCGTCGAGTTCAAGGACGGTTGCCGCTATGGCAGATTCGGAAAGACTAAGGCTTATGAGTTGATCGCGCATGAGAGGATCAGGGCCTACAAGATGGGAGGCAAGACCATGATCGACCTTGACAGCGTGGACGAATATCACGCTTCCCTGCCGAGGGTCGAAACGAGAGCAAGCTAGGCCGCCGATCTGCGCAGCGAGACGGCGGGCGGACCATAGCGCATGCTGTCGCAGGCGCACGACAAATCACTCGGACCGGCAACTAAGGTCGAAAATTTCGATATCGAGCACCGGCGGCTTCGTTGGACCAGTCTCTGGCCCGACGGGCCTCAAACGCCGCAACGTCGGAATGATGTAGCCGGAGAAATTCTGGTAAGCACTTACAAATTGCGATACCGGCCTTCCTCCGAGTTCCAGCGCGTCATAGTCCACGCGAACCAAAAGTCCTTCCGAATCAAAAAATAACTTCTGTTGAAGGGGATAGATTGACGCCGCTTCGGAAAACTCGACATACATCAGGCGAAGAGGCTGTAAGCCACCGTTCACGAGCGGTGGATCGCCCTCGCGTATCGACGCCGCTGTTTCCAGAAAGTACGGCATAGCTACGAGGGTCCACACGGAATATCCGCAGAACTGAGCGAGATCCAGGACATCCCAGGATCCATTCGAAGCACGATTCGTCCAATCCTCGAAAGAACGTCGCTCGGCCTGGATTACTTGCCCATTCTCGTTTTCGATACCGACTTGGCTCAAATCACAGAAGAGACGATCATTACTGGCATCGAAGCCCACAATACGGACCGAACGCTCGCGGATGTCAGCCTCGATCACCACTTCCTTCAACGAGTTTTCTCGATGTTTTTGTTCTATAAGCAAACCGCTCATCGTCATGTGAACGGTAAACCCACGCAGGTTGCGCCATCGGTCGGAGCCGCCGGACGCCGACAAGACCTGCTCTAGCAGGCTCATTCCACTCCTCCCTTTCGCGGCACTCAAGAGCGGATAACCAACGTGGGAGGCCTGGTCGCGCTTCAAGCCTTTCAAGGTCATCGTGACCCTACTGTGACGGCCTGAAGAGTCGCCTTCAAGCGAGGCACCCATCACCTTTACAACTCTTTGCGAATCTTCACGGACGTCTCTGACGCAACTTTTCATCCTGCCCCGTTCGGACCCGGCGGCGCACCCGCGAATGTCAAACAAGGTGAGGCTTATCGCTGCGCAGTCGGATCGCTCCCGCCAGCAGCTCCCTTTTTCGCTCTTTTGGCCAGCAACGACCGTGCGAGCGTAAGGTCCGGGGTCGAGCGCGCGTCGAGGAAGCGATCACACACCTCCCCGAGGAGCGCACGGTCAAACCCGCCGCCGTTCCGCTCCCCAAGGCAAGTCATGTCGATAGCAGCGCGGAGTTCGAAGGCAAGCGACGAGTGAGTACGGGCCAACTCCAATGATTTTGCGAGGCTGTCTACCGCGTCCGCATATCTTGCTCTGCCAAGGCCAGCGAGCGCGAGTCCTCTCACTCGAAGGACTTCCGGCGTGTACCAAGAACCTCCCCCCTCGGCGTCTTGCTTGAGGACGGAATCGACGATCGCCAGGGCTTCGCTATTCTCTCCGCCAGCCACAAGGCCCTCGGCCAGACCTGTAGCAACCGTGATCCCCATCAGTTGATGACGATGGCCGCGGAGCAGATCTAGGCCCTCCCGCATGCACGCGATCCCTCTGCTTTGATCGCCGTCCGCCGTTAACAGCCGCCCCGCCAATCCCCGAGCCGCGGCAAGGAATGGGATCAGCGAATACTTTTCGCTTTGGGCTTGCAGGTCGTCTATGATCTGCCACGCGATATTGTGATCCCCCGCCCAGTGGAAGACCCATGCCGAAAACATCAACGACATGCAAAGGGTGACCGGATGATCTAGCTTCCGGGCTTGGTTCACGGCTTCTTGCGCCACCGAAACGGCTTTTGACGCGCGACCTCGAAGCCAGTAGACGCGGGCAAGCGTACCGAGACTGCGGGTATAGTTGTCGTATCCGTATTGCAGCAGCTTTGGGTCTTGAGCGCTTCCGAAACTGCCATATGCAGCCTCACTGTGAATTTGCGCCTTCGCTTGATCGCCAGCCAGATGGTAAGCCGCACCGAGCATCGCCTCCGACAACGACAAGTATTCGGGGTTACCAAGCTTTTCCGCGGCAGAATGAAAATTTGACGCCTGCGTCAAAGCGCTTTGAAAGTCGCCAACTCGGGCCGAGAAAAGCTGGAGACCGCTGAGAATCCGGAGCTTGTAGCTTGTGTCGTTGACGGCCTCCGACAAATCGAGGGCCTTCATCAAAGAACTATGTGTTGCCGACTTCTCTCCGTCAGTGAACATGCGCGACAGCGCGAGTGCCGTCCAGAGCTCCAATGCGTACCGGCTTGGCTGGGTCTCGGCCCCGACGATAGCGACTCCTCGTTCGGCCCATTCGCGACACTCTATCAACAAGGACATATCGAGGAACAGGCGAGTAGCGCTCGCGGCGATCCGGAGTTTGTCGACAGACGCTTCGTCCGATGAAAACGCGAATTCGAGTGCTGTCCTTATGTTCGAAACGGCTTCCTCCCGATCAACGTCATAGACTGACGATGAGTGGGTTCGGGAAGAGAGTTTTTCGATGCGATCGCAATAATAATCGGCGTGGCGAACGGCGATTTCGTGGGCCTCTCCACTTTCGATCAAATGATGACGCAGCCGCGCGCGCGTGGTGTCGAGCAGGCGATACCGCAGATCGGAGCCGTTCACGACCACCGCTATCAACGATTTTGCCACTAGCGCAGAGAATTCCTCGAGCAAGCCGTTCGCAGTGGCGGCATTCGCATCGATGACGACGCGTCGGGCCGCCTCGAACGAGAACGGCCCCGTGAAGACCGACAGACGCCGGAGGACCACACGCTCGTTCTCCGCAAGAAGCCTATAGCTCCAGTCGATCGTTGCGCTAAGGGTTCTATGCCTCGGGACAGCCGTCCGTTTCCCCGAAAGGTGTACGGCCATATCGCTGTCCAATAGGCTGGCGATGCCTGTGATTCCGAAGGTGTCGACACGCCCGGCGACGAGTTCCAAGGCAAGCGCGATACCATCCAGCCGGCGGCATATGGCGGCGATCGTCGGAACGTCCGACTCGGCGATGTCCGGTGCCACTCCACGTGTGCTTAGTCGCCCGACAAAGAGGCGAGCGGCAGGGTACTCAAGCAGCTCGGTGGCGGTCATGCCCGAAACATCCGGGGGGCATTCAAGGGGCTGCAGGCGGTGAACGCATTCGCCATCCGCCCTCAAGGATTCGCGGCTCGTCGCCAAAAGGTGGACGTCCGGGCAGCGCCGCAAGATTGCTTCGGCAAGTCCCGCCGCGGCTTCGGCGACGTGCTCGCAACCGTCGAGGACGATTAGGGTCCGCTTCCGGCTTAGCGCTGCCAACAGAGACTCGAGCAGATCACTCGACTTCGTGGAAACATTGGTCGATGACGCGACCGCAAACGCCACAGACTGCGGATCGCCGAGCAAACCTAGATCGACGAAGCAGACGCCATCCGCGAAGGTGTCGGAAAGCGAATGCGCTACCGATATTGCAGTTGTCGTCTTGCCGACGCCGCCGGACCCAACGATCGACACGAAGCGCTGTGCAATCAGTTGGGATGCGATCGCCTTGATCGCGCTTTCTCGGCCGACGATTTCAGCCGGCATGACGGGCAACCGAGAACGGAACGGTTCGCTGTTGACCGAAACGGGCGCGGCTGCCATCGCGGTCACCGCAAATGCGAAGCAGTAACCTCGCCCTGACACATTGGTGATATATTTTACGTTCGACCCATCCCCTTCGAGTGCCTTCCTCAAGGCACTGACGTGCACCCGCAAGCTGCTTTCGTCCACGTGCACGCCGGGCCAAACGCGATCGAAAAGCTCTCTTTTTGTAATTACCTGCTTCGGGCGCTCGAGCAATGCGAGCAGAATATCAAAGGCGCGTGCCCCGAGAGCGACTGCGACGCCATCTTTCTCCAACTTGCGCTGGCTTGGTATCAGTCTAAAAGGACCGAAGGTGACGGCTTCAGCGTCGAAGTTCCCATTCGCCGGTGGTTGCCGCAACTCGCCGCTGTTCATCATGAGCGGTGAATTATCAGATAAATGGCGGTTCCTCGAACCGTCACGCAATTGTGTTCTGGTCGGTCGCTTAGTGGAGACGATCGTTCCGAAACGGCAAGTGGGCGCGTTCGGTGGGGTCGGGCGCGTCATGCACCGTGTCGGGAAGCTTCCGGATAGTATTGGGGAGCTTCCCTACGATCGAACATGCCGTAGTCCCGGGCCACGCGGACCTGCCGCAAACGCCCGTCCGACGGGAGTTTTGCCGATGCGGCGAAGGCGGCGGCGGCGTCTTTCGACTTCCACAGCATCATCAGGACGGCGTTGCCCGGCGTGAGAACGGCATCGAAGACCTCCCACTTAAGCAAGCCGCCGGCATCGGGATTCAGGGCGAGGTGATCGGCAATCGCCGGTTCGTCCGATGTTTCGATGGAGCCGTTTGGCCATTTTGCGTCGACGAACGTGACCGTAGTTCCTTCGCCGATCTCGGTTTCGTCGAGACGTTGCTCGGCGATCCTGTGCCCGGCGGGCACATGGGTGTCCCGCGTGATCTCCCCAACCCGGAGATGATAATCGAGCAGAATCGTCGACCGTCCCCTCTCTTGTGCGAGATGGTGCCGCTGTGCGGTCCGCCATCGCACGACGGATTTCTCGTCCCGCCATCCGGAGAGCGACAGGAGCCAGCCCGGCCGGGTGAGGCTCTTGTAGCGGACGTTCTCGATGAAGCCGTCGATCTGCTCCAACTCCGGCCGCAGCATTTTGGCGACACCCAGGTAGCCGTCCCACTGGTCCGGTTTGGGATGAACTTCGAAGATCACTGAGAACATCGTCGTTTCCTCTTGGTTTCTCGCTCCGCCGCCGGGAGCGTCCAACGGGCGGGTATCGTCAGATCGGCTTTCCGGAACGATCCTGAGCAGCCCCCGATTTGGCACCTGCCTTACCCCCAGAGCCGAAATTGCGGATGAAGGTATAGAAGGCCGGAGTGAACATTAGGCCGAAGATCGTGACGCCGATCATTCCGGCGAAGACGGCGGTGCCTATGGACTGGCGCATCTCGGATCCGGCGCCGGTGGCGACCGCGAGGGGGAAGACGCCGAGAATGAACGCGGCTGAAGTCATGAGGATCGGGCGGAGCCGGATGCGGGCCGCTTCGGTCGCGGCCTGTTCGGCGGTGTCGCCGTCATGGTCCTGCCGCTGCCTGGCGAACTCCACGATCAGGATCGCGTTCTTCGCGGCCAGGCCTACCAGGACGACGAAGCCGATCTGAGCGAGGATGTCGATCGGCATGCCTCGGAAGGCCAAACCCGTCGCCGATGCCAGCAGACACATCGGCACGATCAGCACGATGGCCAGCGGCATCTTCCAGCTTTCGTACTGTGCGGCCAAAACCAGGAAGGCGAAGAGAGCCGACGCGGCGAAGATCACGATCGTCGGAATGCCCTGCTTTTCCTGCTGACGGGAAAGCTCGGTCCACTCCATCGCGAAGCCAGCCGGCAGCACCTCCTTTGCGAGAGCCTCCATCCGCGCAGCGGCGGTGCCGGAGGCAACGCCCGGAGCCGCGGTGCCCAAAACGTCTGCCGCTGGATAAAGGTTGTAGCGCGGCTGGCGATAGGGCGCAGTTTCGTCCATGAAGTCGGCCACCGATCCGATCGGCACCATCGAGCCGCTCGCGTTGCGCGACTTGAGCCGGCCGATGTCCGCAGGCGTTTTGCGGAAGGCTTCGTCGGCCTGGGCGAGCACTTCGTAGGTGCGTCCGAGATAGTTGAAGTCGTTCACGTACCGCGAGCCGAGGTAGAGCTGGAGGGTGGAAAACACGTCTTCCGGCTTGAGGCCTACTTTCTCCGCCTTTTCGCGGTCGATGTCGGCGAAGAGAGAGGGGGCTCCCGCGTTGTAGAGCGTGAAGACGCCGGCGAATGCAGGATCCTTGTTGGCTGCGGCGACCAGCGTGTTGGTGGCATCCGCCAGCTGCTGCGCCGTGTGGTCGCCCCGGTCTTCGACCATCAGCTTGAAGCCGCCGGCGGAGCCCAACCCTTGCACGGGGGGCGGGTTCACCACGATCACTACCGCGTCCTTGATGCCGGCCAATGCGGCGCGGACTTTCGGCAGCATGGTCGCGGCGTTGACGCCTGGGATGTGGTGTCCGTACAGCGACGGCAGACCGTAGAAGATGGTTCCGACGTTGGGTGCGATGGTCGACGTGGTGACGTCGAGGCCGGCCACCGGAGAGGTATGTGTGGGACCCGGCACCTCCTTCAGGATGATGTCGTTGACTTCGCGTACCACCGCGTCCGTCCTCTGAAGGCTGGAGCCCGGCGGGAGGAAGATGATGACGGCTTGATAGCCGATATCCTGGCTCGGGATGAAGCCGGTCGGCATCCGCGACATCTGGAAGCCCGTCAGGCCGATCAGAGCGAGATAGACGACGCCGACGATGGCGCTCGCCCTGATGATGCGGCCCGTCACCCGTCCGTAGCTCGAAGACGCCCACTCGAAGCCGGCATTGAAGCGCCCGAACGCGGCCTGCACCAGACGCCCGATCCCGCGCGGCTTGGCGTGTGCGTTGTGGCTCTTCAGCAGCACCGCGCACAGTGCCGGGCTCAGCGTGAGCGAAACGATGACGGATATGATTGTCGATGCGGCGATGGTCGCGGCGAACTGCGTGAAGAACAGACCGGAAATGCCGCTGATGAAGGCGGAGGGAATGAAGACCGCACAAAGGGTCAGCGCGATTGCTATGAGGGCGGCGGAGACCTCGTCCATGGTCTTATGGGCGGCTTCGCGCGGCGACATGCCCATCGCCATGTTCCGCTCGACGTTCTCGACGACCACGATGGCGTCGTCGACCACGATGCCGACTGCCAGAATCAAGCCGAACATCGACAGGTTGTTGATGGAGATCCCGAAAAGCGCGAGGACCGTGAAACAGCCGATCAGTGAGACGGGAATGGCCACTACCGGGATGATCGTGGCACGCCATGTCTGCAGGAATAGGAAGACCACCCCGATCACCAGGGCGATGGCGATGAAGATCGTCTTGACTACCTCGTCGATCGACTGGCTCACGAAGGTGGTCGGATCGTAGATACGGATGTAGTCAAGGCCCGGGGGGAAGCTCTTCTTGAGCTCGGCCATCTTGTCCCAGATCGCGTGCTCGACCTGTACGACGTTGGCGCCCGGCGTGGCCTTGGGAAACCAGGGCGTGGACGGATACTTGTCCGCATAGGCGATCGACCCGTAGTCCGCCGAGCCGAGTTCGACGCGGCCGATGTCGTGGATCCGGGTCACGCGCCCCTGGCTGTCCGACTTGACGATGATGTTGCCGAACTGCTCGGGTGTGGTGAGCCGGCCGAGCGCCCTAACGTTGATCTGATAGGCGGCGTCGGTGGTGAGCGGAGGCGCGTTGAGCACGCCGGCCGAGACCTGGGCGTTCTGGGTGCGCAAGGAGGTCAGAACGTCGTCGGCGCTGATGCCGTCGGCAGCCGCCTTGTCCGGATCGATCCAGATTCGCATCGCGTAGTCGCGTTGGCCGAATATCTGGAAATCTGACACGCCTGGCAGGCGTGCGATCTCGTCGCGGATCTTGAGCATATAATTGGACATGTATTCGGGGCTGCGGGAGCCGTCCGGCGAATACACGTGGACGCCGAGCAGGAGCGCATCGATCGTCTTCTTGACCTGGACGCCCTGTGCCTGGACCTCCTGCGGCAGGCGCGACAGCGTGTCCTGGACACGGTTTTGCGTCAGGACCAGGTCCGTGTTCGGGTCAGAGCCGATCTTGAAGACGACGGAGATCGCGAGCGCGCCGTTTCCGGTGGACTGGCTCGAAATGTAGTCCATGTTCTCAACGCCGTTGATCGCCTGTTCAAGCGGGGTCGCGACGGTGCGGGCCACCACGTCGGCCGACGCGCCGGGATAGACGGTGGTGATCTGGATGGTCGGCGGGACGATGTCCGGATATTGCGCCACCGGAAGCAGGAAAGCGGCGGCGGCGCCGAACACGGTCAGGAAGATGCTGATGACGGCTGCGAACCGCGGGTGCTCGATGAAAAAATGTGAGAGTTTCATGGCGGTTCAGCCTTGTCCGTGAAGCGGTTATTTCGAGCGGTTCGTGGTGTTTCGGGAGCGCTCGGAAAGAGCAGTGACGTTCACACGAACGCCACTTGTTGTGTTGAAACGCGACCATTCCGTCCCGGCGCGCGGTGGTTGCGCGCCAGGCGCCGTTCGATCGGAAGCCGTCCCTCGCAGCATCCTCGCGAGGGCGGCGACATCGACGCCATCCGCCTGCATCAATCCTTCGGTCAGGCTGTCCCCCAGCAGGTCGTCGATCGTCGGTTCGTCGAAGCAGACGCTCATGGCTGACCTCCTTCAGTTGGCGGCCAAATGGTTCGACTTGGTCTCGGTCATCACCTTGGCGCCAGCCTTGGCCTTCGGAATGCCCTCGACGATGACGCGATCGGAAGACGTCAAGCCCGAGCTGATCACGCGCAGTCCGTCCCGCAGTTCGCCAAGCTGGACCTTCTTCGGCGTGACGACGCCGTCGGCGCCAACTGTCAGGACGACGTGATCGGACTGGTCCGGCAGCACAGCGGCATCGGGGACGAGCAAAGAGGGCGCGGGCTTCGAGATCGCGACGCGAACCCTGGCGAATGCGCCCGGTGTCAGCAGGCCGTCGACGTTCTTGACGGTTGCGCGAGCATGAATCGTTCCGCTCGACCGGTCGAGCGTGTTGTCGACGAAATCGAGCGTGCCACCGCGATCGAAGTCGCCGCCGTTGACGGACACCTCAACCTTCTCGGCCAGGGGTCCCTGCTGTTGTGTGCGCTCCCGCTGGAAGGCGGCGTAGTCGGACTCGCTCATGTCGAAGTTGAGATAGACGTTGCCGACCGAGACGATCGTGGCGAGCAAGGTGGTCGGGCTGGTCGATGCCCGGCTGCCGGCCACCAAGTTGCCGATCGAGACGAGGTGGCTACCGATGCGGCCGTTGAAGGGGGCCACGACGCGCGAATGATCGAGGTCGAACTGCGCATCGCGAACCGCCGCCTCCGCGGCATCGAGAGCGGCCTGCGCGGCAAGCTTCTGGGCCAGGCGCTGGTCGGCGTTCTCGATCGTTCCGAAGCCGCTCTGCTTTAAGGTGTCGGCGCGGCCCAGTTGCTGGATCGCGAGTTGAAGCTGCGCGCGAGCCGTCTCCACCTGTGCCTTCGCCTGGTCAAGCTTGATCTGATATGGGGTCGGGTCGATCTCGAAGAGCACGTCGCCTTCGTGGACGATGTCGCCGTCCTTGAAGCTGATCTTGGTCAACGTGCCGCCGACCTGGGGGCGCAGTTCGACCTGCTGCACCGCCGAGAACTGACCCAAGAATTGCAGCCGCTTCTCGAGGCTGCGCTCCGCGGGATTGCTGACGGTCACCGTCGGCGCTGTCGGCGCCGCCGCCTTGGCTGAAGGGGCGAGATATCCGGGCCCGAAGACGACGCCCGCGCCGAAGATGCCCAATGCTGCGACGGTGGCGAGCCAGACCTTGATGTGGGCCTTGCGGGAGGAGCGGGGTTCGACGACTTGCGTTTCGACTGCGACTTCAGACATGATCGTCTCCGTTGTCTATCTACCAGTAGATGCACGAACGATAACCGCAAGCTCCGTCCCCGTCAACGTCTATCTATCGATAGACAGAAAAAAGTTTAACTGTCTGCAAGCTACTGATGTGGTTGAGTTCTCGGTCGCCGGAGCGGCCCCACGGGCCGACGCACGCCTCTCATCACGTTCCGTATCAAGCGGCCCTGATCGCCAAATCACTTCTAATCCCGTGCGGGTTTTTGCTCGCCTCTGCCATGCTGCGGCAGCGCCACGCCCGCGGCGGCGTACCGACGAATCTGTTGAATATCCGCGTGAGATGCGATTGGTCGGCCAACCCGCATTCCAGAGCGATCTGGGCGATGGAGCCGCGCGTCGTGGTGAGAAGATGCTTGGCCAGTCCGATTCTCGACACCAGCACAAAATCGGAAAACGGCATCCCTTCGCTTGCCTTGAAGGCTCGCGAAAAATAGCTCGGGCTCAGGTTGACTATTCGGGCGACGGTCCCGATCCGCAGACGCGTGTGGAGGTTCTCGCCGATGTACTTCCGGGCCCGCAGGAGTTGCCAGTCTGCCAGGTGACCGTTCTTGCCGCAGGTTTGCCGCTGGTGGCCAACGAGCCTGCAAGCGTCCTCGATCCGGCGCCGAGCTCCCGGCAAGTCCCGGTCCAGAAGGTTCAAGGCCTCTTCGAGCAAAGCGGTCGCAGCGACTTGCCTCGTTCGTTCATTGGTCTGGATCGCGGAAAGCGTGGTGGACATCCTCCAACCTCTCGAATGTCGGTTGCGGGTCGAGGATGACGCTTTGCCGGCGCGGAGCCAGTTGTGATGCGTGAACGTTCGTTAAGTTTCGCTATGGTTTTGGTACGGATCGCTTTTTCGGGCCTTGCAGCCGTCGGTGGGCGCCTCGTAGTCGCTGAGGGGCCTAGCCATCGATAGCGCGACATCCCGTCCTCGGTTTCGCGAGGGCATGATGTCGGCAGAAACGAAGCATATTGCGGCGCACGCTGCGAAAGCCCCAGATGTCAGCTTTCCGTGCACCGCGATTCGGAGAGGCGCTTCCGACGACGAATCCGCACACCCGCCTTGGCCGGCAGTTCCTATGCACGCGGGGAGCCCCGGAGCCAGACACAAGCCGCGCTTCAACGAGGTTCAGACACCGGATTGAGACCGGTAGACCTTGATGGTTGCGAGATCGTACGTCGCGATGTCGTCCAAAGCCGTCGACACGACCATCCCCCCGGTGATGGTCGCCAGCAGCTCGGCTGCCTCGTCCGGAACGAGACCGCCGCCGATCAGCTTGTCCAGGCACATCTGGAAGAAGCGCTTGACCTCCGCAGCGACCTCCTCCGGCAAGCCCAGTGAGCCGGCTCCCAGCACGGTTACGGGGCACATGCGCTCGGCTGAACGGACGGTACCCCTGAACGCGTCCGTCAATACCTCTTGGGGGTGGGCACCGCCGGCAAGTCCTCTATCGAATTTCATGCCGAGGCGGTCCGCATATCTGTGCACGACCGCGGCAGCGAGCTTCTCTTTCGTGGGGAAATGATAGTGCACGCTCGAACTCTTGATGCCAACGTCGTCCGCGATTTCCCGGAAGCTAAAGCCGTTGAAGCCGCCGCCGCGCATCCGAAGCTCGGCCGCGTCCATGATGGACTCTGCGATGGTGCTCATGGCACACTCCAATCTATCTTTCGATAGGTAGATATATATGGTTCCCGGCATCGTCGCAAGCGTTTTGTCTATCAACCGATAGAGACCGCAAGGAACACCTTCCGGCGATGTGGACGTGCGCGTTAGCGCGGTCATTGCACGGTTCGTGACGGCTTGGCCGTTCAAATCGGGCGTCGCGAGACAAGAACCTTGTGACGTCCCGAGCTTCAATCCACTCCCAAGATGAAGCGATGGAAGACAATCAACAAGCTTCGGTGGCGATGGCATTGAACCCTCGCCCCGGCGCCGGCCACGACTGAAGCAGGGCCGGGTTTTCTTTCTATCGGTAGATAGTCGTCGCGCACGAGTTCCTCAATCTATCTGGCGACAGATAGACAATTGGGCTCGTCGTTTTTACCCCTCGGAGGATCAAGATGCTCGAGTTCACCCATCGCAATCCGGAAATGAAGCTCGGCGAGAAGAGGCGCGTCGCTCTCGTCCTCGCCGACATTCAGAACGAATTCCTCGAAGAGAAGGAGTCGGGGACCTACTACGCGCTGATCGAGGATGCGCTGAAGAAGCGCGACGTCGTCGGTAACTTGGAGAGGCTCCTCAAGACTGCGCAGGAGCTCGGCTACTTCATCGTCCACTCGCCGCACTGGTACTACCCGACGGACCGGCAATGGACGGTGCCGCCCGGAGCGATCGGTCACTATCTCGGCGGCATCGGCTTTTGCGGCCGCAAAGATCCGGTCGATCTCGAGGGCTTCGAGGGCTCGAGGGCGGACTACTACGAACCGTTCAAGAAGTACCTGCTGGACGGGCACACCTGCAACACGTCGCCGCACAAGGTGTTCGGGTGCGAATCGAACGACGTGATCAAGCAGCTGCGCATGCGCCGTGTCGAACAAGTGATCATGGCGGGCCCCGTCGCGAACATCTGTCTCGAGTCGCACATGCGCGACGTCATCGAGGCAGGCTTCGAGGTCGCGATGATCCGCGATGCGGTGGCCGCCGGCGTGAACGAGGAAGGCGACGGCTACGCGGCGGCGATGGTGAACTACCGCTTCATGGCGAATGCGGTCTGGACGACCGACGAAGCCGTGCAGCGCATGAAGGCCGTGGCCTGATCCCGAATCCTGCGAAATCGAAAAGCTGAAGAGAAAGAACGACCATGTCTGACACCATCCTCATCACCGGAACATCGAACGGTTTCGGCAAAGACCTGGCAAACACGCTGGCCGCGTGCGGTCATCGCGTATTCGCGACCATGCGGGATATGAACGGGCGCAATCGCGAAGTGGCGAAAGAACTGCAGGCGAAGGGCATCGAGACCCTCGAGCTCGACGTCACGAACAACGCGAGTGTCGATGCGGCGGTGAAGACGCTGTTCGGCAAGACCGACGGCAAGCTGGACGTACTCGTCAACAACGCGGGCATCGCCTCGGGAGGTCTCGCAGAGACCTTCACTCCGGAGCAGGTGCGCGAGATGTTCGAGGTGAACGTGTTCGGCATCCAGCGCATGATCCGGGCCGTCGTGCCGCAGATGCAGGCAAACAAATCCGGTATGATCGTGAACGTCGGTTCGATCCTGGGCCGGCTGACGTTGCCCTTCTACGGTCTCTACGGCGCCTCCAAGCACGCCGTGGAAGCCCTGACCGAGGGCTACCGTTACGAACTTTCGCAACTCGGCATCGAAGTCGTGCTGGTGCAGCCTGGTCCGTTCCCGACGAACTTGTGGGCGGCGCTTCAGAAGCCCTCCGATCCCGGTCGGGCGGACAAGTACGGTGAGGTCGCCGCTCTTCCCGGCAAGTTCGTCGAATTCCTCGGCGGCGTGTTCGCCGGCCCCGACGCTCCGAATCCGCACGACACGGCGGAGACGATCGCCCAACTGGTCGGAACGCCTCGCGGCAAGCGTCCCGAACGCTTGGTCGTCGGCCTGGCGTTCGGCGCCGATGCGGTCAACTCCGCAATCCATCCGATCCAGGAGCAGGTGATCGCCGGCATCGGCCTGGATCATCTCAAGAAGCTGAAGGTCGCTTGACGACGTTCGAGGTGGATCCGAGCAAGCTCCGCTCGCGGCGGGCTCCGCTCCAACAAGGCGAGTGACATATGGAACGCAAAGTCGTCGTGGTGACCGGCGCATCGCAGGGACTCGGCGAGGCCTTCGTCAAGGCCTATCGGGAACGAGGTTGGCGCGCGGTCGGAAATTCCCGATCGATCGCGCCTTCGGGCGACCCCGACTACGTCACGGTCGCCGGCGATGTCGGCGAGCCGGAGATCGCCAGGAAAGTCGTCTGGAACGCGCTCGAACGCTTCGGCCGCGTCGACACGCTGATCAACAACGCGGGCATCTGGCGCCCCGGTCCGATCGAGGGCATCTCCGAGGATCTCTACCGACGCGTGATGTCGACCAACCTCGACAGCATGTTCTTCGCAACGCAGGCCGCGGTGCCTGCGATGAAGAAGCAGGGCGGAGGTCACATCGTCCAGATCTCGACGAGCCTCGTCGAGCATGCGCTTCAGACCGTGCCGGCCGTTCTTGCCTCGCTGACGAAGGGTGCCGGCGTCGCCGCTACCCGAGGCCTCGCGATGGAGCTCGCTTCCAGCAACATCCGCGTCAACACCATCGCTCGGTATCGTCATCACGCCGCTTCACGATGGATCGAACCCGGAGGATCTGAAGTCCTTCTCGCCGCTCAACTGCAACGGCAAGATCGAGGATGTCGTGCGGGCCATCAACTACCTCGAGGATGCCGACTACGTGACCGGCGAGATCCACTACGTCGATGGTGGTCGGACTGCGGGCCATTGATCCTCAGCGCACGCACCGCTTGTCGTTGCGCAAGTCCGTCTTGGAACCTTCTCTCGTCAACTTCCGCCTCTCTTGCCACCCGAGCCCTGACTGCAATTTCGCGACCCCACCACCCAAAGGAGATATCGTCATGACAAACACATTCGTTCGAAGCGCGCTGCTCGTCGTCGCCACTACCGCCTCGCTTTTCGGCGCCCCTGCCTTGGCTTCCGCGCAGACTGCAAGCCACGCGAAACTACCGGAGGCGACCAAGTCGCTCGAAATCCCGTTCGAAGATATGACCTTCGCGGATTCTGGATTTGCCTCCTATGGGCCCCGCCGTACTGATGATCATTCCAACAGGGACATCCTGGTCTCGGACGCTTACGGTAAGGTCGCCTCGGGAGCTCACGCCACGATCACGAAGTTTCCGAAGGGCTTCAAGAGCGCGCTGCACACCCACACGGGTGATTACTATGCGGTCGTGATTTCCGGCGTCATGGCGAACTACCGCCCCGGCGGTGAGATGAAACATCTGAGCGCCGGTTCATATTGGTTCCAGAAGGGAGGTGAACCCCATATCACCGAGTGCTTCTCGGAGAACTGCACCGTCGTCCTCGTCCAGGACGTTGCCTTCGATGCGCAGATTTTGAGCAAGTAAGCGGCGCCAAGGCTTGGCAGTGTTTTTATCGCCAGGCCTGTTGATCCCGATGCGGGAGCAACGTCCCGTCTCCCCGTGCGCATCGCCGGCGACATCAAGATAGCCAACCGGTTGGGCTTCAGTTCTCGAGGAGGTTTGTCATGAAAGGTCTTCAACTTACCGGCTACGGAGCTCCCGCCGATGTGCTGAAGCTCGTCGAACTTCCCGACCCGTCTCCTCCGGGGGCGGACGAGATCATCATCGACGTGGAAGCTTCGCCGATCGAGCCGACCGACCAGTACATCATCGCCGGCATCTACGGCGAATTACCACCGTTGCCGCACTTCGTCGGCTGCACGGGCGTAGGTCGTGTCATGGCGGTCGGTCGAAACGTCAAGCATCTGAAGGTCGGGGGCCGGACGCTGGTTCCGATCAACGGCAATGCATGGGTGAGCCGGCTCAAGACCAACGCATCATGGCTTCGTCCCCTGCCGGAAGGCGACGTCAATCAGTTGTCTATGCTCGGCATGAATCCGGTGACCGCGCTCCTGCTGCTGACCGACTTCGTGACGCTGGAGCCTGGCGACTGGCTGATCTCGACCGCGACGAACTCCGCCGTCGGCCGGGCGGTCATCGCGATTGCTAAGGCGCGGGGCTATCACACCGTCAATCTCGTTCGCCGCGTCGAGCTGATCGACGAATTGAAGGCACTCGGTGGCGACGTCGTAATGGTTGACGGTCCCGATCTTCCGGCACGCATCGCAAAGGCGACAGGGAGATCGAAGTTTCCGCTCGTGCTCGATGGTGTCGGTGGCGCGACGACGCAGCGACTGCTCGACTGCCTCGGTCTCTACGGCAAGCTGGTCATCTGGAGCGGCATGGGCGGCGAGCCGTCACCGATCAACAACGTTCCGATCATATTCAATGGCCAATCGCTCCACGGCTTTTGGATCATGAACTGGTTGAAGGTTGCCGGAAACATCGAGCGTCTGGGCGCCATCTACGACGAATTGGCGCCGCTCGTCGCTTCGGGTGCCATCGCCTTGCCGATTGTCGGCGAGTTCGGCCTCGACCAGTACGTCGAGGCACTCGCCCTCGCCTCGAAGCTTCGAGGAAAGGTGATTTTTCGTGCCAATCGTTGAGCCATGCACGGGGCCGGGATGTTAGCTTCCAATGTTTCAGCCACCCCAGGCCGGCCGCTACGATCAGGCCGCGCTCTTTTCCTCGAGCCGGAATGCCATGGTCGCCCGATCGTACTCGGCGCTGTCACGCAGCGCATTGGCGACGACCAGCGCGCCGATGATGGTGGACAGGAATTCGGTGGCGTCGTCCGCGGACATGCCCTGGGCGAGCATCTTGTCCTGGCACATCTTGAAGAACCGCTTCACTTCGGCAGCGACGGGCTTCGGCAGATCCTGCGAGGACGCGCCGAGGATCGTGCATGGACACATGTGGGCTTTCGAGAACGCCGTTCCGCGGAACGCCTTGGCCCAGACGCGTTTCGGATTCGGATCCTTCGCGAACTCCCTATCGATATTTCCGGAGGTGCGATCGGCCCAACGGCGGACGACCTCGGCAGCGAGGTCTTCCTTCGTGGGAAAGTGGTAGTGGACGCTCGAGCTCTTGATGCCGACGTCCTCGGCGATCTCCCGGAAGCTGAACCCACCGAAGCCGCCGGCCTGAATCCGCTTTTCGGCCGCGTCCAAGATCGCCGTCTTCATGTCGCTCATGTGGTTCGCTCCAGCGTCTACCTTTCGATAGATAGTTCAACCGACGCCGGATTGCAAGTCGGTTTCCGGAGCCAAAGCTGCGCTGCAGCAGAATACGGGTATCATTAATTATCCATCTATCGATAGATAGAGGTTGACAGGACCGGAGCGAGCGATCTAGACGTGATCTATCTATCACCAGATAGATAAGTCGGGCGGCCCGGTGGCCTTCTCGATCTGGATCCCGCCGCACCCCGGCGCTCGAACCCGCAGGAGCTTCGCCATGGACCGCCGCCTTCTCATTCTGGCATTGGGCATGTTCGCCCTCGGAACCGATAGTTTCGTCGTCGCGGGCGTGCTGCCCGAGATCTCGCAGTCTTTCCAGGTGAGCGTGGGCGCCGCTGGGCAACTCACTACCGTCTATGCCATCGCCTACGCGCTGCTGTCGCCGACGGCTGCGGCCGTCTTCGCGCATGTCGAGCGCAAGAAACTGATGCTCTCCGGTCTCGGGATCTTCATTCTCGCCAACCTTGCGACCGCTTGGGCGCCTAACTTCGCTTTCGCACTCGTCGCCCGCGCACTTGCGGGGCTGGGAGCCGCCATCTACGCGCCGACCGCCACGGGGTCCGGCGCGAGCCTGATGCCGCCGGAAAAGCGGGGCTTCGCGCTGTCCATCGTGATCGCCGGCCTCACCTTCTCGACGGCGCTGGGTTCGCCGATCGGCACCCTCATCGGCGGACTGGCCGACTGGCGCTGGACGATGGTGTTCGTCTCGGCGATCAGCGTCGTCGCGGCTCTCGGCATCACGGTGTCGCTCAAGGACATTCCAACGCCGCCGTCAATCTCGCTGAAGCAGCGCCTGGCGCCGTTCGCGGACCACCGCATCGGGCTGACGCTCCTGACCACGTTCTTCTTCCAGGCAGGCAATTTCGCGCTCTACACCTATTTTGCGGTCATCTTCGGGCGCGTCACGCACGGCGATACGCTGATCCTCGGTCTGCTGCTGGTGCTGTGGGGCGTTTCGGGGACGATCATGAACCTCGTCGGTGGCCGTCTGGTCGATACGATCGGCACGCGGAAGGTTCTCATCGTGATGTTGATCGCGCTGATCAGCGTCACGGCGACGCTGTCCTGGACAAGCGCCGCCCTCATCACCGCCGTTGTCGCAGTCGTGATCCACGGTGCAACAAGCTGGGGCCAGCTCGCGGCGCAGCAGCATCGACTAGTGTCCATCATGCCGACCGCTGTCCCGATCGTGCTCGGCCTCAATACGTCGGCAACCTACCTCGGTGTCGCCTCCGCAGGCGTTATCGGCGGCGTCAGCCTGACCGTATTCGGCGCGCAGAGCATCGGATGGATCAGCATGGCTCTCTACGTCGGCGCGTTGATCGTCGCAGAAATCACCCATCGCGTGATTGCGGCGGGATCTTCTTCGAAAGGCAATGCCGATCGCGGCGATGCGGCGGCATTAGCCACGACCCGATAACCAACCTCAGAAAAGGAGAGACAAGATGAGTCAGATCGAAAAAGCGAAAGAATTCGCCGCGCTCCACGTCAGGGGAAGGCCGATCATCCTGTACAACGCTTGGGATGCAGGCAGCGCGAAAGCGATCGCCGATGCAGGGGCAAAGGCAATCGCGACGAGTAGCTGGGCGGTGGCGGCAGCGCAAGGGTTTAAGGACGGCGAAGATATTTCCCTTGCTCTGGTCGAACGGGTCGCCGGGCGAATCGTCGCGACCGTGGACAAGCCGGTCACGATCGACTTCGAAGGTGGTTACAGCGATGACGACGCGACGTTGGCATCGAACATAACAAGACTTCTCGATCTCGGGATCGTAGGGATCAACTTCGAGGACCGGGTGGTCAAGGGAGAGGGTCTTTATGCCGCCGATCGACAGGCGAGCCGCATCGCCGCAATTCGCGCCGCTGCCGACCGGAAGGGCATTCCTCTTTTCATCAACGCCCGCACGGACGTCTTCCTCGGAAATGGCGACGACGTGGGCGAGGCCTTGCGAAGGGGTAAGGCCTACGCCTCGGCCGGCGCGTCCGGCTTCTTCATCCCGGGTTTGGCCGCTCCGGACCAGATCCGCCGGATCGTCGCGGAAGTGCCGATCCCGGTGAACGTCATGGTTATGGAAGGCGTGCCCTCAAACGACGAACTCGCACGGTTGGGCGTCGCTCGCATAAGTTATGGCCCCATTCCGTACGCGGAATCCATGAGTGCGCTCCGAGACAAGGCAGGCAAGTTGTTTTCCTGACAGTTGCGGTTGGAGGATGCCAGAGTGTTTTTCGGCGGCGGAGCTGGCCTTGCAAAAAGCCGGACAGCGTAGGCGCCAACCGAGGGAAAAGGGACCCGCGCGGTCAAAGGTCGTCGTGCAGCCCCACGTAGCGAACGGAGTGTCGATCGTTGTGGCATTGGGGATGGGCTTCCCGGGTTCGATTCCGATCGGGGCGATTGTAGAGCCCGTAACCGCACAGGCTTGCCCGTTGGAAGAAGCCTACTTTTTATTTTTGTCGGCGAGTACCGCGCGTCGTCTTGCTGGTACTTCTGCTGGTATCGGCGCCAATTGACGGATAAAATTGCCTTAAACTCAGATGGTTACGGGAATAGGCGACTGCCGGCCAGGGGCACCACGGAAAAAACTACAATGATAACAATGACTTAAGTAAGCGGTTCGATTCCGGTTTTCTCGGGACAATTATCGCGACGCATTGAAAATACAAGCAAAAGCCCGCTCCAGCCGCTCGCTTTGCTGGTATGGCCCAAGCCAAGTGCACCGCGGCGAATTTCGGTATTCCGAACGAGCGGAAGTGAGCAGGCCCGCGAGGACCATGGCGCGAGCGCCAGCCCGAACGGGCGGTGCAGTCAGCTACAGCTGAGGTGCCGAAACAGAATAGCGCCTCGCGAGTTCAGGCGGCTTGTTGGCTAAACAGCATGGCTGTTGGCGGTCACATCTGGGCTATGGAATCGAATTCCCAAGTCGTGTCAGGCGGATTTTCCCCGATGCGGATGGTGCTATCGGTCAGGCGATAGGGCGGCACCGGAAGATTGTAAGGCGCCGGCACACCATTAAAGACCCAGCCGGCAAGATCATATTTCGAGCCGTGACAGGGGCAGAACAGACGAGAGAGAAGATTTGCATTCTGCAGCATCTGGAGTGCGCTGGCAGGACGATTGATGATGAAGACCGGCCGTGACCGCCAGCGAGCACCACCGCCTGCTGACCCGGCTGCAGCTTGCTTGCGTCGAAATCGACCGGACCTCCTGCGGCCAGCGTAGATGCGTCGGGCTCCATCTGGGAGATCATCAGGATGATTGAAGCAATTGCGCCGACGCCCGCGACGGCGCCGGTAGCGATGAAGAGAAAGTCACGACGAGTTACTGATGATGTCCGCATTTGCTGCTCCGCAGCCGCCCACTGTCGTACCGCGTCAGCGTGCCGGAAGATCGCTTCTCTAATGTTATTTTCCTGTTAGGGATCGCGAAAGCTGCAAGCAGCTGAGCCCGCCCGAAATTTAATCCTCGCAAGCGTTGCAGCGCCTGCCTCGGGACTTAAGTAGACAATGTGGAAGCAGAAAGCCGTCGAAAGGGAGATGCGCGCGGAGCGTATTCATTGGCCCCTCGGCGGATTCAGGGCTGTTGTCACGTTCGCTCGCTTCCCAAGTTAGGACTGTTTCATCATGGGTGCGGAAAGCCTTTGGCATTGGATCATCGTGATTTCCGTGGTGCTTCTTCTTTTCGGTAGAGGCAAACTCCCGCAGCTCATGGGAGACGTTGCGAATGGCATGAAGTCATTCAAGAAGGCGATGGCGGAGGAGGACGAGCAGGGCAGTCCTTCTGGAACTGAGGACGAGTCACGACCACCGGTGCAGCAGGCTCCGCCTCAAACATAGAATGTAACCGTGGCAACCCCCCTTCCCTTTTTTAAGGCGGCATGGTCCCACGCGAATTAAACTTGATCGCCGTCTAACGAAATGGTCGGCTATCGCGCGAAAGCACTTCCGCGAAAGCGCCGGTGCTGGTCCAAGTGCGAGAAGATTGTTTCTCGCGACGCCAAGCAACTATGTATGATCGAGTTCAGGCGTTCGGATCGGCTCGGCGTCAATGATCGTCACGTGGCTGTGGGGACGGTCTTCGCGCCCCATCTGCGCGGCAGGCAATCGCAATACAGTCGCTGGCTGCCCTGAGTGGAGATCGGTGAGAAGAACGATCCGGCCATTCGGAAACTCCAAAGCGTCATGGTGCGCCGCCACATGCCGGCGTTGATCTGGCGGAAGCGGGCGAGACGTCCGCAGGGCTAGCGCCTCTGGAAAAGACCAAAGAACGGTCGGCGCCATTTGACGTCGTCTTCAAACGCGATTTCCGTACCCGGAAGAAGGCAGACAGCTACGTTCGGCGCGTCTGCCGCCGCGAAGCCCCGGGTGGTCGTGTCCGGAAAGGACGCCGTTATCAGATTGTCGCTGGCTTTGGCCGATCGCGACAGGACGGAATGAAGGCTGTAATCACAATGGATGCCTCGCTCTCAGATGCCGGAAGACTGCGCTGCAACGGCCAAACATGTGCGAGTGAATCTTGTTCCTAATGGAAGTTTCATGTCGCTGCTCCGAACAATCGGGCGCTTCCACGCGTTGTCCATTGTTCCCTCGCTCTCACATGTGCTTGAGCAGTCGGCAATGATCCGTTCAGGTGTCGTCAGAATCGTCGCCTTCTGTGCCCGATTTCACTGGGCTGTGATCGTCGTTGGTGTGATCCTGATGGTGGGTGCGGCCATCTTCGACGTGACGCGCTTCTCGATCAACACAGACGTGGATAGGTTGATCTCGCGGAATTTGCCATGGCACGCGCGCCAGGTCGCCTTAACGAACGCGTTCCCACAGAAGGGAATTTCGGCGGTCGTGACGGCGCCGACGCCGGAAGATGCGGAGCAGGCAACGGACGAGCTTGCGCAGAGCCTGAAGAAGAATCCCAGTCTGTTTCCAAAGGTGGTGCAGCCCGACAGCGGAGCTTTCTTCGACCGCGACCAGTTCCTGTTGGCTTCGCAATCAGACGTCAAGCGCTCGATCGGCGGGCTGACACAAGCTGAGCCGATCCTCAATCAGCTCTCACGCGATTCCAGTCTTCGTGGCGTAATGAACATCCTGTCGTTCGCGGCAGGCGAAGTGCGACAGGGCCGGCTGAAGCTCGCTCAGTTGAAGTGGCCGTTAACACTTGCAAGCGAAACCCTCAACGACGTGCTGTCCGGGAAACCGGCAGCTTTCTCATGGAAAGAACTGCTGCAGGGTCGCCGCTCATCCGCAGAGGAGCGGCGGCATTTTCTGGAAATTCAGCCGCAGCTCGACTTTACCAAGCTGCAGCCCGGATCGGCCGCAGATAAGGGTATTCACCGAGCCGCGGCGCAACTGGATCTTCAGCAAAAATATGGCGCGACGGTCAGGCTGACGGGCCAGATCCCGATGGACGACCAGCAGTTCTCGGTGATACGCGCCAGTGCGTTGCGGGACACGTTGACGGCCGTATTGGGGGTTTTGATCGCCCTGTGGCTAGCGTTGCGATCCTGGAAGATGATTGTCGCGGTTTTCTTCAGCCTGATCGTGGGACTTGCGGCCACTGCGGCGCTTGGCCTGGTCATGGTTGGCTCGTTCAATCTGATCTCGATCGCCTTTTTTGTGCTTTTTGTGGGCCTGGGCGTCGACTTCGGAATCCAGTTCAGCGTCCGATATCGCGCCGAACGCCACGAGAAGGGGGAATTGTATACGGCACTGAAGAGCGCAGCGAAAAAGGCCGGCAATCCCCTCGCCCTGGCCGCTGCTGCCACGGCGGTCGGCTTCCTCGCCTTCATGCCGACGAGCTACAGCGGCCTTTCGGAGCTGGGACTGATCGCGGGTTGCGGTATGTTGATCGCGTTTGCTTGCAGCATCACGCTGGTGCCAGCGATGCTCGCGCTGCTCAACCCCCCGGGTGAAGCGGCACCAGTTGGGTTCAAGTTTCTTGGACCTCTGGATGATTTTCTCCAGCGCCACCGTATCGCTGTTATTGCTGCAACCATCGGCGCGGTTGCCGCAGCCTCTCCACTACTGCTGCATCTTCCATTCGACTTTAATCCAGTCAATTTGCAGAGCCCAAGCTCGCCCGCGGTCATCACCTATCGCCAATTGCAAAAAGATCCCGAAACTAGCGCAAGCGACGCCGAAATATTGGTACCATCCATCGAGCAGGCTGACGCGATCGCGAAGCGCCTGGAG
The DNA here is from genome assembly GCF_054063415.1 of Bradyrhizobium sp. USDA 4011. Lineage (NCBI taxonomy): Bacteria > Pseudomonadati > Pseudomonadota > Alphaproteobacteria > Hyphomicrobiales > Nitrobacteraceae > Bradyrhizobium > Bradyrhizobium sp. USDA 4011. The sequence continues at coordinate 5,272,105 of NZ_JBSSGG010000001.1, read as the reverse complement.
GGGCTCCCCGAGGTATCCCGCACGATCACAGTCAACAATTATATTCCCGGCGATCAAGACGCGAAGATCGCAGAGTTGAAATCGGTGTCCGGCAAGTTGCGTGCTGCACTTGAGTCCGGCAATAACCCCGCGCCGAATGACGAGCAGACGGTGGCTGCCATCAGGAATGCGGCGAAGGCTTTATCCGAAGCTGCCGGCACCGAGCAAGGTTTGGCCGCCGACTCCGCACGCAACGTGTCAACCTTGCTGACGCGCCTCGCCGACGCAAAGCCCGATACGCGACAGAAAGCCGAAGCTGCCGTGATTTCGCCGCTGCATTTTGACCTCGACCAGTTGCGGCAGAGCCTGTCACCGCAACCGATCAGTTTGAAGAACCTGCCGCCCGACCTGTTGCGCGATTGGGTGCTGCCCGGCGGCAGAGCACGCGTTGAAGCGCTGCCAAAGGGTGATCCGAACGACTCCGGCACGCTGGACCGTTTCGCCTCCGCCGTACTCAAGGCCGCACCCGCGGCCACCGGACCGGCCGTTACCTATTACGAGGGCGGGAGAACGGTCACGAGAGCCTTTGTCGAAGCAGGCATCTTTGCGCTCGTGGCAATCTCGATACTGCTATTCGTTGCGCTGAGACGGATTGTAGATGTATTGCTTACGCTCGTTCCGTTACTACTCGCCGGCGCGGTCACCCTTGAGATCTGCGTTCTCGACGGGCTAGCCTTGAATTTCGCCAACATCATTGCCCTGCCATTGCTGCTGGGCCTCGGCGTCGCGTTCAAGATCTACTATATCATGGCGTGGCGAGGCGGAAAGACCGGCCTTCTGCAGTCAGCCCTAACCCGGGCCGTGATCTTCAGCGCGATGACGAACGCTGTCGCATTTGGAACCATGTGGGCTTCGAACTATCCCGGCATGTCCAGCATGGGACAATTGATGGCCTTGGCGTTGCTTTGCACGATGGGCGCGGCGGTGCTGTTTCAGCCCGTCCTGATGGGGCCACCTCGTCAAGTGCGAGAGTTCGAGGTGCAGCCCGACCTGTCTCAGGCGGCTGAGTGAACGCTTCGTCAACAATAAAGGGAGGTCGCGATGCTCTATTGGATCGCTTACGGAATCCCAACTATCCTGTTGCTGATCGCGCTGATCTACGCCGTCAACCGTGCGGGATGGTTCAGCCCTCGCGAGGAGCGTCAGCTTAATGCGAATACGAGAATGGCGCAGGAGCGCGACGATCCAGAAAAGCGCGAAATGCTCTGAACGACCCTGCATTGCCTGCACCGAGTGAGTTGGCAGGCTGCCGATCGGAAATAATTCGCAGAGAGGTGCAAGATCGGCCTTTGATCAAGCCATACGCGCGCCAAGTATTCCTTTCAGTCATTCCAGTCAACGGCGGCTTTCAAATCTAGAGATAGCCAACGCCTTTCTCCCGGGCGAAATTGACGGCACTACCCTGCCACGTTATGCGCCCGCGGTCCAAAACGTAGACGCGATCCGCATGCGGAAGCGCGAACTTCACATTCTGCTCGCCAAGCACGAGCGTCAGCGGTGTGGTTCTCCGAAGCTTGTCGAGCGCCTCCGAGAGCTGTTCGATCACGACGGGTGCGAGTCCAAGCGTCGGCTCGTCGAGAATCAGGAGCTTTGGACGAATCATCAGCGCTCTGCCGATCGCGAGCATCTGTTGCTGTCCGCCGACAGCGTTCGGGCAGCCTGAGTCTGCCTGGACGCCAGGATCGGGAATAGTCCGAATACCGTGTCGAGCTGGCCCTTGCGAGCGCTCGGCCCCAGCAGGTGACCACCGATATCCAGATTTTCTCTCACCGTCATCGTGCCGAACAGTTCGCGCACAAGCCGCCACGCCGCAGAGCAGACCAAGCAGGACAAACGCAATCGCCTCCTGCAAATTGAATGAGGCGACCATGGGAAACTGGATGTCTGGAACAGCAAAGGCGGGATCCGGACCGATCAAGATTCTCCCGATTGTGGTCGCAGCGCCAGTAGCAACAACGACCGGAAGAAACGTACGGTTTGAGACCTCCGGCAGGAGAATTTCTAGTGCGAACAGCACGCCGCCAAGCGGTGTATTGAATGTCGCAGCTATTCCGGCGCCTGCGCCCGCGGATAGTAACGTGATCTTCTGGGCGGTCGATATGCCGAGAAACTGAGAAAAGGCAGAGCCGAACGCAGAGCCGATCTGAATAATAGGACCTTCTCGTCCGACTGCCGCGCCGCTGCCGATCGAAATAGCCGAAGCCAAGGCCTTGATCACGGCGACAGTTCCGCGAATTTTGCCCCGTGCATAGAATATCGCATCCATCACTTCCGGCACGCCATGCCCCTTTGCCTCGGGGGCAAAGCGTCTAACGAGAAACACAACGCTCAGACCGCCGATGATCGGCGACAGCAGGACGAAATCTCCAAACCGGCTCGGGCCTTCGCTGATGTTTGCGTTGTAGACGAAGCTGAGGGTGCCGTTATAGGACGCATTGTGGACAAAGGCGATCAACGCGCGGAAAACTACCGCCCCGACACCCGTCATAGCGCCGATGACCAGGGCAAGTCCGCAGAGCACAAGAAGGCTGACCCTTCTTTCCTCTGAAACCGGGCGCCGTCCGATAACAGAGAGAGCTGGAGTGTTAAGAGAAAACGGCGCAGTCATTCGCATCGGGAACCGATGAACATTCAGGCTTAATGATTGGCCAAACCTTCGGTTCCTGCAATTGGCGCCCGTTAACTCAAAAATTGTGTGCGACCGCGGTTTCTCCGCGAGTGTTCGGGCAAGCCCTCTAGCCGAGGCGAAGCACGTCTATCCGCGCTGTCGTCTTACGCGAGAGAAGCAGCCGTCGTAAGGAAACTGTGACCAATATCAACGGCGCACCTGGCAACACCTCGATAGGCCCTCTAGCGACTAAAGCGAACCCGCCGCGCAGATGTTTGAGGGATAGCGCTGCGAGATCATCTCAAGTTCGGCCGCTCTATCGAGATCGAGATGCGGTAAGCAGCATTACCCGCGCCTCCCTTCGCGCGTCGACATGTGATGATGACATGACCGACATGGAATTCCACCCTCCGAGCGTATTTCTTCGCCATAGCCTGCGCGAACGTTCGAAGACCAGCCTTCGCTAGTTGAACGCGCCATAGTTCGGCGCGTCGCGAAGATGGCAGCCGAGGAAATTGCGGTCCCCTCATTCGAGCGCCGCAATCCCGCCCGCCTGCCCGTGACCGCCGATCTGGGCTCCAACCGGACAGTTCTCCAGTGCCTTGCCATCAAATTGACCGCCTGGCTCTCCCGCTTTCGCGGTTGAAGGAGACCGGTGCCTGGGATTGCCGGACACCGGGTCATTTCAGCGATAGCGACGTCAGCGAGGGCGAACGCGCTGGGCCAACTGCTTACGTCTTATTGGCCCATCGACCGGAATACTTGAATTCAGGTGCAGCTTTCAGTTGGTCTGCCGTCGCGTTCATAGCCGCATGCCACTTGTTATCCTTGTAAGTGACGTTCACGGCCTCTGGATTTACCGCGACATAGTGTTCGCCCATTCCGAGAAAGCCGCCAACCGATACGATGTAGGCCGAGGTGCGGCCGTTCGGGTTGAGCGCGATGTCCTTGATGGTGCCGATGTCCTTATTTTCCTTGTTGTAGATGTCGAGCCCGACGACCTTGGAGCTGAGGTCATCATTGGAAGGTACGGTTACGTAGGCGTCCGAACTGGTGTTTGAACCGACCGTGTCTGAGCTCGTATCCCTTCCATTCCGCGCCGAGTTGTCGTTAATGGCCGTCAACTCGGAGAAGCTATCGGGACTGATAGACATCAGGACAGGGTCGCCATTCTTGTCCTTGGCTCGGACCACGAACGATGTCGGAGCAACGCGGATATCGGTATATCCGGACTTCTGCAACATCTGGGTCAGCTCATACCGCATCTTGCCGGTGTTCTGGTTGGTTTGGCTTGCATTGTTATCGGAAGCGGCCCAAGCGGCTGAACTAAGCGCGATGACAGCCGTTGTCGCGAGCAAAATTGCACGCATTGTCATTCTCCTTTAGATTTCTTCCTGCCCTTTGGAGAAGCAACCGGCGCCGCAAACGAACGTTGCATGAAATTCTGAACAGATTTCATAGCCCATTAGCCGATATGGCGCGGAATCGGCGACGCAATTGCAAAGCGCAAGTGCATTTCGGATTGGCGCCGTTCACTCCAGATCTCTTTTAATATGTACTCGCCGCCGTCAGGTCATCTTCCCTCGCCAAGGCCAATCGATAAAGTCAGCACAAATAGAGTGCCCGCCACATGATGACAGGTTGCATCGCCAAACGAGGGCCGTGATAGAGCCAGCTATCGCTGATTTACGGCAGCTGCGCACCGCAATCGCGTGTTTGAAGTTTGCGGGCAGAGGCAGAGAGGCGTAGACGGCCATCGCGATGCCCGCCCAGTACAGCCGAAGCGACCCTGAAGGCCGCTGACCGTCGTCTCTCGCCATCCGTTCAACGCTTACGAATGCGGTCTCCCCGACGACTCATCGCGGCGGGCGTTAGTCGAGCCCTCGCCGAACGTTGCGGGCAACTCATTCCGATTGTTATGTCCAGTGTGGCTCGCCGCCTTCGACCTGTCGCCGCGGAAACTGAGCGCAGACGCCAAGGAACAATCAACAGCACTCTTCAACCTTCGCGGCAAGCGCGCTCATGCCCCGCCTGTCGAATTGAGTGACGGTTGGCCCTGGCAATACTCCCACGGCCATCACTCCGTTTTGCTCTTCTTTCACCGCGCCGAGCGTCGGTGCGCCGCTCCGTTTTTATTGATAAGATTATGTGCCGTGTTGATCAACGCGAGGTGGGAGAATGCTTGTGGAAAGTTTCCCAATTGCTTGTGTTCGATCGGGTCGTATTCTTCGGCCAGAAGACCGACGTCATTGCGCAACGACAGCAGCTTTTCGAACAGCGCCCGCGCCTCCTCCAGTCTGCCCTGCAGGACGTAATTATCCGCAAGCCAAAAGCTGCAAGCCAGGAACACGCCCTCGCCCGGAGGCAATCCGTCGGCGCCTTCGCTGGTATGATAGCGCTGTACCAGACCTTCCTGGATCAGACTTTTTTCGATAGCAGCTACGGTACCGCGGATACGTGGGTCGGAAGCCGGCAGAAAGCCGACCATGGCGATCAGGAGCAAGCTAGCGTCGAGCGATTTCGATCCGTAGGACTGCACGAAACTGTTCTGCGCGGGATCGAACCCTTTTTCGCAGACTTGGCTATGAATCGCCTCGCGGAGCTCACGCCAATGTGCAACCGGTCCCTCGAGTCCAAATTCCTCGACTGAACGGATCATCCGGTCAAACGCAACCCACGCCATCACCTTAGAGTGGGTGAAATGCCTGCGGCCGCCGCGAACCTCCCAGATGCCATCGTCCGGCTGATCCCAGATAGTTTCGAGATGCTCAAGCAGCCCGCATTCCAGCGTCCAGCTCGCCTTGCTGCCATGCAGCCCGGCTTTTCTTGCAACAAAGAGCGCGTCTAAAAGCTCGCCATGGACATCGAGCTGGATCTGTTTCGCCGCGGCGTTCCCTACCCGTACGGGAGACGAGGCTTCGTAGCCTTTCAGCGTGCAAACCTCATATTCCTCAAGCCGCCGCTCACCGCCAACGCCGTACATGATTTGCAGGTCCTTGGCGCTGCCGGCAACCGCCCGCAGCAGCCACGAGCGCCAAGCCCTAGCCTCCTCGACAAAACCCGCGCCGAGCAGCGCATAGAGCGTGAAGGTGGCGTCTCTCAGCCAGCAATACCGGTAGTCCCAATTGCGGCTTCCTCCAATTTTTTCCGGCAAGGAGGTGGTCCCTGCTGCAACGATGCCGCCAGTCTCGCGATGCGACAGCGATTTCAGGACCAACAGTGACCGCATCACCGCGTCGGACCACTCGGGGCATGGTTGGCGACGCTTCGACCATTTTTTCCAAAACGATTCCGCCGTTGCCAAGGCTTCGTCAACGTGACGGATTTCCGGTACGGCACGATAGGATCTCGACCAGGTCAGCATGAAACCAATTTGCTCGCCTGCCTCGATCTTGAATTTTCCGACGGTGCGAAAATCCCGCCCGCGCAGCGGCGTTTCGGCGGCGAGCACTAGCCTGTCAGGCCCCGCGGTGATCTCGCGCCGGCCATCGTCCCGCCGCAACACCCAGGGAAGCACCGAGCCGTATTCAAACCGCACGATCAGCTCGGTATGCATCTCGACCTGACCGCGAAGACCCTTGACGATCCGGACCAGGTCCGACGCGCCCTCACGCCGCGTCATGAAATCAATCACGCAAACGGCGCCATCCGGCGTTTCGAACGTCGTTTCTAGAATCATCGTGTCGCCCCGATAGCACCTTGCGACCTGCGACGACGTCGCTGTCGGCGCCAGCAGCCAGCGGCCGTTTTGGGCATCGCCCAGCAGCGCGGCAAAGCAGGCGGCGCTGTCGAACCGGGGAAAGCCCAGCCAGTCGATCGAGCCATCCCGGCCAACCAGCGCCATCGTCTCGCAATTACCTATCGCGGCGTAGTCCTCAATAGGGTTCGCCATGGCCCCTCTGACGCGGCGGGCGATAACGTGCCGGCCTGCGGCGCCGCGCCGATGCCGCGGTCAACATGCCCGTCGCAAACAACAGGATGGCGCCAATCATCAGGGGCCCGACGCGAACGAGCGGGCCGCTCGTCACCAACGCCTGGTCCTTGGCTTCCTCATCAAATCGGCCGCGGGTCCGATGCAGCCCAGGAACAGGCGCGAGCAAATTGTCTTTACGGTCGGCGGAAACCGGCTGCGACGTCTCCTGCCCACCGAATGCCGCCCTTGCGAGATAATGGTCGAGGAACGCCGGCAACACCATATTGCCCAAGATGACCTTGAGTGTGCTCAGCCCGATCCAGTATTCGCGTTTGTGATTGCGAACCGCATCGAACACCGCGCCTGCGATGACTTCGGGTTCAACCACGGGCGCGACCGGCCGGGGCTGGAAGGGCATGCGGGTTCTCGCCCAGTCGAATTGCGGGGTATTGACCGCGGGCAATTCCATGATGGTCAGCTCGATTGCGCTGCGGTCGTGAATCAGTTCGGTTCGCAGCGAATTGGTAAAGCCGCGGATCGCGTGCTTGGCGCCGCAATAGGCGGATTGCAACGGAATGCCCCGATACGCCAGCGCCGAGCCGATCTGGATGATCTTGCCGTGGTTGCGGGGACGCATGTGACGCAGCGCCGCCAAAGTGCCGTGGACCTGGCCGAGATAAGTCACCTCGGTCACTCGGCGAAATTCCTCGGGCGTCATCTGCCACACCGGCGCAAACACCGTGACCATGGCGTCATTGATCCAGACATCAACCGGCCCAAGGGCATTCTCGATCTGATCCGCGGCAACAAACACAGCGTCGGCGTCGGCAACGTCTGCCGCCGCGACGAAACCGCTACCGCCAAGTTCCCCGACTTCCTGTTTGACTTCTTCGAGTGCACCGGCATCGCGCGCGATCAATCCGATCCGCCAGCCGGCGCGGGCAAAGCGGTGCGCGATAGCGCGGCCTACGCCGGCCGATGCGCCGGTAATAGCCACGATCCCGGGAGGAGCTGTCTGTATTAAACTCATGGTGTTACATCGGAGGTGCCGAGCAGGAGGACGCGTCAGCGGGCTTGTTCATAGAACTAAGCCGATCCAGCGCATTCCGTTCCGAAAGTTCGTACCGGCATGCATTACAAGGACGAAAGAATTATTGTCCCCGTCAATGACTGCCTCTTGTGCTCGCCGACGCTTCCGAAGGCTGACACCGTCCTATGCACCCTCTGAATATGCGACCGTCGAGAGCATAGCCATTCCAGGCTGACGCGAATCAAGACGTGCGTTGAATAATGATCGGCTCGGTCGATTCAATGAGAGAGGCATAGCTGGTATCACGGGGCACCGGGGCCGGATCTCTCAAGTCGTCGATCGCATATGAAGCTTTGACCCGACTTTGAGACGATACGGTCCGACTGGATTCCAGTCGTTGAAAAACAAGGTGATCGTTATGTCAGCTTCGCGATCGCCGGTATTGAGAAGACAAGCCGCTTCGTGCGATACGAGGTCATGCGCGTCACTAACGCTGCTGCTTGGAATGTGGCCCTCCAAAATTGCTGACTCTGCGGCCAAATGCCTTCATGTCACTTATCCGCTCTTATGAGTGCCAGACCCGACTCCGGGTCGGTGGCTTTATGCAGATGCGCTGGACTTTCTGTCAGAATAATCTCAAGGGTTGGCCGCACGTGACCCTTGCCCAGATGCCCCGCCATGGCGCTCCCGTCGCGCCTTCCCACCACAAGGTGAACGTGCAACGCCGGCTTCCCGGATGGTGAAGCTGCGACGTCGCCAATCATCGAGGCAACCTCGACTTGTTCGTTGATGGGATTGTCCAGGTACTTCTTCGTTTCCCAATCAAAATATTTCAGGACAACGTTGCTAAATGCGCCGATCGCAGTGAATTGAGCAGCGAAGATATGTTGATCGGCGACGAACGATTGCAACCGATCCATGGCCTCATCTCCGGCATCAAGAATAATCGCGAATATTCGTTGGCCGGCATTATCGTGCAGAAGCTTGTGCTGCATGGTATCCTCCTCGTGAATCTGCCGTGCTATTAAGCTCGCCACGCCGATTGAGTGTTTGTATGCGATCCGCGGTGCGGCACGCGATCGCCTGAATGGTGAGGGATGGATTGGCGCCACCGACGGTCGGGAATACGGAGCCATCGCAAATCCAGAGATTGGGAATATCCCAGCTGCGGCAATCGCCATCGACCACGCTGCATGACGGATCGCTTCCCATCCGCGCCGTCCCGTTGAGATGGCAGGTGTCGTCATCCTGCGTCCAGATGTTTCGGGCGTCCACCGCGCGTAGCGCCTCGGTCATGAATCTGAGCGAATGGTTGATGAGCCGCTTGTCGTTGTCGCACCAGGAATAAGTGATGCGCGGGATCCGCAGGCCATACTGATCGACCTCGTCGGCAAGGGTGACGCGATTGGACTCTTGCGGCAGCATCTCGCCGACGATCTTGAGACCGACGACGTGGTTATAGTTTTGCATCTCGGTCATCAGCCGCGAGCCCCAGAGGCCGTGCGCAGCCATCTGGGTATGGGCCCATAATTGCGGCAGAGGCCCCTGGCTCATGTAGCTGTAGCCACCGAAGAAGTCCTTGCCCTTGTCTTCGTAGTTCCAGTGCTCGGTGATGGCCAGCGAAGGCGGACCCTTGTACGAGCGGACCTCCTGATCCATCACGCCCCAAACGGCCTGGTTCGATTGCGCCATCAGGTTTTTCCCGACCAGCCCGGAACTGTTGGCCAGACCATCCGGAAACTTGCCGTTGGCCGAATTCAACAGCAGCCTTGGCGTCTCGATCGCGTAACCAGCCACGACGACATTGCGCGCGTTCTGGAAATGCCACGCACCCTCGCGATGATAATGCAGGCCGGTGACCAGCCCCGCGTGGTCGGTCTCGATCCTGCCGACCATCGCAAGATCCCGAATCTCCGCTCCGGCCGCGATCGCGCGCGGAATCCACGTCACCAGTGCGCTCTGCTTTGCGTTGGTCGAACAACCGGTGACGCAAAAGCCGCGGTATACGCAGGGATGCGCCAAGCCACGCGGCGAAGACAATGTCGCCAGCGGCGTTTCCGTCCAGGCAATGCCCATCGCCTCACAGCCCTTGGCGAGCGCCCGCGCGGGGGCGTTGAGCGGATGCGCACGACAGGGATAGCGCGGGCGATGCGGCCCCCAGGGATAACTAACGGGGCCTGCGATGTTCAGGGCCTGCTCAACCTCGGTGTAGTAGTTCCACATCTCGCGCCAATCGAGCGGCCAGTCCGCGCCATAACCCAGCAAGCTGCGCGACTTGAACCACTCGGGGCGGAAGCGCAGCGATACCATCGCGAAATGCACGGTCGAGCCGCCGACCGCCTTGCCGCTGTTGTTGCTGCCCATCTGCAATGGGTTCTCGCCGTCGACGATGCGGTCGTCGGTCCAGTACAGTTTGGTCTGTTCGCTTTCATCAGACGCGAAGTCTTCGAGCGGCCGGAAGTATGGACCAGCATCGAGCGCCACGACCGAAAATCCCTGCTCCGCCAGCCTGCACGCCAATGTGCCGCCGCCGGCTCCGGTCCCTACGATCGCGAAGTCGACCGTCTCGCTTTGCGCGTATTCCCGCATCGGCATCCATGCGCCGGGCCGAAAGACGTCCGGCGCCCGGCCGCGTCGCGCGCGTGGGTGCTCCATGGGATTATCCGACATTGCGATTGATCCCGAGAACCGAGGCGTCGTCGCCATTCGCGGCTTCGGCGGCCTCCCAGGGGTCGCGTTCGTTGAAATCGAGGCGGACATAACCACGCGGACTTGCGGGGCCGCCCCAGCCGATCTCGCTCCATGCAGTAGGGTGTGCGTAATAGGCGAGCACGATGTCGCGCGCCATACGCTTCTTGAAGAAGTCCTTCGATGTCATGCTGCCCCACGCTGGGGATTTCAGCTCTCCACGCTGCATGCGCGCCAGCAGCGCGTCCTGCAAACCAGTTGCGAGGCGTTGGAAATGTTCGCCATAGGCACCTATGGCTTCGGCATCGAGCGCCTGCAGGCCAAGCCGCCAGGCGTCGGGCTCCCGCGGCATCCCCGCCAGCCGATAGCCGTCGGATCTGCCGCTCGCCAATTTGTCGTCCACTAGCGACGCCACCGGAATTGGTGCGCGTACGGTGGGCTGCGGCACAATCCGGGACGCGATCGCAATGACCGTCCGGAATTCGTCGTCGCTGAAAAAGCGCGGCGGACCGCCGAGTGCCAGCCTGCGCGTCACGACGCGGCGGGTTTGTTCGTTCCACGACGGGCTCTGGCGCTTCGACAGGACGTCATAGCCGGGATAGCGGCTTGGGATATCGTCGACGGGATCATGCATCGGGATGATCCCTCATCAGGCCGAGCGCCGCAAGACCGGCGAGCGCAAGCCCCGCAAAGCTGGGCGGCGCCGGCAGCGGCGGCCCGTTGAGGATGTTCTGACTCCAGTTGCGCCAGCCGCCCATGTTTCGGGATACGCCGTAGGCGTGGAAACCAACGCCGGCCAAACCCATCGCGGCCAGGATGCGCATCCACCAGCGCGTGAAGCGGTGCTCACGTCCGGGTCCGCCTGCCGCGGCCGACGCAAGCATCGCCGCACCGACCGGTGGAAGCGTCACCGGAAGCATCATGAAGGGATTGTGAAATGCACCACGGAAGTGCAACAGCGCAGCTTCGCCGGTCGTGCCCAGCAGTCCGGCCCCGACGACCGCGGCCAGCGCACGGCCCGCCGGCAGGTCGAATATCTCGGGCCGCGTGCCCGGCTCGCTTTCGCGAACCCGTTCCGAGCAGAACCCGACAAGACCCGACAGCAGGATGGCCATCGGCGCGCCGAGCGGCGCGGCATAGAAGAAATTCTGCCAACTGAAGCCTCCGATCTTCTTGCCTACGTTGTAAATATGGAAACCGGTGCCGATCAGACCGGTGGCAGCCGCCAGCAGATAGGTCGTGTCGCGCAGTCGATGCGCCGCCGGTCGCATGTCGGCGGTGCCATGCAGGCTGACGCCGAGCGTCAGGGCGGAAACGATCAGGGGCATAAACATCGCCTTGTTCTTGAATGAGCCACGGTAGTGCTCGACGCCACTGTCGGCGAGCACGGAAGCCGCCAGCGTGCCGGCGGCGCGATTGAGACGCCGGGCCGCATGGACCGTCGCCGATTTCTTCGGTGAGCGAACAGGCCGGATCGCGACCGCGTATCGCCTCCGGCCGTCGCCGCTGCGAAGGGGCGTTCCTCCAAGCAGGGCGGCGCCCACCACCATGCCAGCCAGCGCCACACCGGCGCTTGCCAAGACATCGCTGTTGCTCGGTCGGATCATGCGCTTCCTATACGGCGTATCGAGCCGCGTCCCGGTGCTTGAAGCGGAGACCATTGCCGGGTCGCGAAGGATCAGGCCGAATTTCGCCATCGCTGGCGACGGGCGCGCCGTCAAACAGCATGTGTTCGATCCGGACGTGATCGTGAAACCATTCGAGGTGACGCAACCGCGGCGATGCGCAGGCCACGTGCAAATGCAGCGCCGGCGCGCAATGCCCCGACAGGTCGGTATGGAAGGCCTCGCAGAGCGCCGCGATCTGCAGAAAGGCGGTCACGCCGCCGCAACGGGTCACATCGGCCTGCTGCACATCGACCGCCTGCGCTTCCAGCATTCCGCGGACATAGTCGATCGTGTACGCGTACTCGCCCGCGGCGACTTCCATTCCAGCCGGAGCGCGCTGCCGCGTCGCGCGCAGTCCCGCCAGATCATCGGAACTGACGGGCTCTTCGAACCAGCCGATGCCCTGTCGGGAGAACTCATCGGCAAATTGGAGCGCCTGCCGGACGCGATAAGCGCCATTGGCATCGACGAACAATGTCGCGCGATCGCCGATCGCCTGTTTGGCGGTCTTTACCCGGCCGATATCCTTCTCCGGCTGCGAACCGACTTTCATCTTGACGAAGCTGCAACCGTCCCGCTCGACCCAACCGCCCAGCTGGGTTTCTAGTTCGCGGTCCGAATAGGTCGTGAAGCCGCCACTGCCATAGATCGGGACGCTGTCGCGGTAGCTACCCAGCATCTTGAATAAAGGTAGGCCGAGCAATCGCGCCTTCAGATCGTGGATAGCAGCGTCGACGGCGGAGATGGCGCTTGCGGCGAGGCCCTCCCGCCCGAGGTTGCGAACCGAACGCTGCATCTCAAGCCAAGCGGCCTGTGGGGAAAAAGCGTCCTTTCCCTTGACGACTGACGCCAGCCTGCCGCTGATCAATCCGACGATCGAAGTTCCGGAATAGGTGTAGCCCAACCCGGTCTCACCACCGGCGGAAACCTCGACGAGTACCAGTGTTGTCGAATTCCATGCAACCGTCCCGTCCGCTTCCGGCTTGTCGGTCGGAATCTCGAACGCTTGCGCGCGCACACCGTCGATCGAAACTCCGGCCGTCATCGTTAGCTCTTTCCGGGAAGAACACTCGTCAACAATTCCTTGGCGCTGTTGCGCAACACGCTGCCGAGCTCAGGTTCGGATGGAATCATGCTGACGAAATTCTTGGCGTCCTTCAGAGTGATGTGCGGCGGCAACGGCGGCACGTTGGGATCGGTATAAGCTTCCAGGATGACCGGCCGATCGTCGGCCAGCGCCTCGTCCCAGGCCGCGCCCACCCGATCTGGGTTGTCGACGAAAATGCCCTTGAGTCCGAGCAACTCGGCGTATTTGTGATAGGGAAAATCCGGAATGCTCTGGGTCGACTCGGTTTTGCCCGCGCCCAGTTGAATCCGCTCTTCCCACGTGACCTGATTGAGATCGCGGTTATTGAGAACGAGAACAATGAGGTGGGGGTTCGACCATTTCTTCCAGTATTTCGAAATGGTAATCATCACATTGAGGCCGTTCATCTGCATCGCCCCGTCGCCCATGCAGGCGATCACGGTGCGGTCGGGATAAGCCATCTTGCCGGCCAGCGCGTAGGGCGTACCCGCGCCCAGCGAGGCCAGTCCGCCTGACAGCGACGCCTTCATGCCGCGCCGCATCTTTAGGTCGCGCGCATACCAATTTGCGACCGATCCTGAGTCAGCGGTGATAATGGCGTTGTCAGGCAGCCGGGGGGACAACTCCCAGAATACCCGCTGCGGATTGAGCGGTTCAGCCGAATCCATTGCGCGTTCCTCCAGCGTCTGCCACCAGCGACGGAGGCCGTCCTCGATGCCGCGGCGCCAGGCCGATTCCTTCTTCTGGGTGAGCATCGGCAGCAGCGCGCGCAGGGTGGTGGCGCTGTCGCCGACCATATTCACTTCCATGGGATAGCGCAGGCTCAGCCGACTGCCGTCGATATCGATCTGTACGCCGCGCGCCTTGCCCGGCTGGGGGAGGAATTCGCTGTACGGGAACGCGGAGCCGATCATTAAGAAAGTGTCGCAGCCTTTCATGAGGTCCCAGCTTGGCTTGGTGCCGAGCAAGCCGAGTGACCCCGTCACGAAAGGCAGATCGTCCGGCAGCGCGGCCTTGCCGAGCAGCGCCTTGGCGACGCCGGCCTGCAGTCGCTCGGCCACCGCAATGAGTTCGTCGGTCGCCTCAAGCGCGCCCGCCCCAACCAGCATGGCAACCTTGTTGCCGGTGTTCAAAACGTCGGCGGCTGCGCGAAGCAGGCTTTCCTCCGGCAGCTTCGCCGGTCCTGCGTAGCCGACACCGGTATGCGTCGCGCCGTGCGCCACCGGCGGATCCTTGTAATTGAGTTCCTGCAGGTCGTTGGGCAGGATGACGCAGGTGACCGCTTTCTTGTTGTGCGCGATACGCACCGCGCGGTCGATCAGATGCCGGACCTGCTCCGGCACGCTCGCCTGTTCGACGTATTCGGCGACGTCCTGAAACAGGTTTTGCAGATCGACTTCCTGCTGATAGCTGGCGCCAAGCCCGCTTCTGGCCTGTTGGCCGACCAGCGCCACAACCGGCACGTGGTCCATTTTGGCATCATAAAGCCCGTTCAAGAGATGGATCGCGCCGGGCCCCGAGGTCGCGTAACACAGGCCCACCTGCCCGGTGAACTTCGCATGTGCCGACGCCATGAAGGCCGCCATTTCCTCGTGACGGACCTGCACGTATTCCATCTTGTCCTTCGCCGCTTCCAGCGCGACGTCGAGACCGCCGACGCCATCTCCCGGATAACCGTAAACCCGCCGCAGTCCCCATTCGGATAATCGCTGCCAAACAAACTCGCTGACGTTCATGCGTTTTCTCCACGAGGCGCGGAATTATCGCGTCCGAATCCATACAAACCTTGATGCACTGCCAACGTTGCCCGGAATGAAACGTTGCAATCATGAACGGATTTTCACCGAGCCGATCGCTCGGCGGTCGCCAGCCCGCAGCGGACGACCCGACCATCCGCGACAGTCAGACAATGTAGTAAGGAACGAACGTAAGGTGCGCGCCTTGGTGCGCGTGCTTTCCGCTTGGCTGCACGTCACCTCACTCGCGCTGATCGGGCTTGGATTCGGCTGCGCCATCGTGATTGCTGCCGATGAGGGGCAATATCCACGGCGGATGTGGATCATGAATGTGGTCTGGCCACTTACTGATGCGTCACCTGGCGTGGCGCAGGGCATCTGGGCCCGCCATAAAGGCCGACACGCTTTCCCTCACCGCGTCGCAGGTCGACATGACGGCTTCATGGCCGTCGCACATTTCTGGATATTCATCACCTGCTCGGCTTCAACTAAAGGCTGATACGCCCGAGTTCTGGTCGACAATGCAGGTCGCAATGATCTTCGGATTTCTGACGAGCTACCCGGTTAATTGGTGGCTGCTGCGGACCGGTCTGAAGGAAAAGATGTGAGCGTTGCCGGGATCCCGCGCCTCGGGTCAGGTCGATCTTTTCGCTCAATTGGAACTCTGCGGCATAAAGTCCGTTGGGACTCGGCCGATTGTTCCCGTGCCGGACGGGCTCTTGCCGGAGTTCGAGCGTAGGTCGCGGAAGGCGCGTTCGCAGGGTCGCCACTGTCAGAGACGGATGCATGCAGATCTTCCGTCCCGGAACCGACACGATCGCCACGCTGTTGCTGGCCTCTCTGGGAGTTTTGCCGGTGTTAGCGGTTGGACTGGGCTACCAGATCGTGCGTTCACCGCACATCACGGATCAGAACGTCACCCGCGACCAACCCGTGCCGTTCAGCCACGAACATCACGTCGGCGGGTTGGGCCTCGATTGCCGGTATTGCCACACATCGGTCGAGAAGGCGCGTTTCGCCGGCCTGCCCCCGACGGAAACCTGCATGACCTGCCATTCCCAAATCTGGACCAACGCCGAGATGCTGGCGCCGGTGCGCGAGAGCCTTGCCGAAAACAAGCCGATCCACTGGCAGCGCGTCAACGAGCTGCCCGATTACGTCTATTTCGATCATTCGATCCATACCGCCAAAGGCGTCGGCTGCACCACCTGTCACGGCCCGATCGATCACATGAAGCTGACCCGGCAGGCCGCGCCGTTGACCATGCAGTGGTGTCTCGACTGTCATCGCGATCCGGCCAGCGCGCTCCGGCCGCCCGAGGCCGTTTTCGATCCCGACTGGAAGCCGGAAGGCGACCGCGACAAGTCCGGACGGCAGTTGATGGCGGCGTATCATATTCGGATCGATCACCTGACGGATTGCTCGATATGCCACCGGTGAACGAACTGCCCGTCAAGGGATCAGGATTCTTTGTCCGCCGCCCTGCGGCGCTGAACCGCCGTCAGGCGCTGAACCTGCTGGCATCGGGAATTGCAAGCGGGCTTGCCGGCTGCAGCAAACCAGCGGAAGAGATCATCCCTTACGTGAAAATGCCAGAACGCGTGGTCCCCGGCGAAACGCTGAAATTCGCGACCACATTGTCGCTCTCCGGATTCGGCCGAGGCGTGATCGTCACGTCGATCGACGGCCGCCCCATCAAGGTGGACGGTAATCCGCGGCATCCGGCCAGCCTGGGCGCCACCGACGTATTCGCCGAAGCCACGGTGCTGTCGCTTTACGATCCTGATCGCTCACGTGCCATTCTCCAGAATGGCGAGATTGCCTCATCTGAAGCATTCCGGCAGGCGCTGCAAGCGCAACTGCAGCGCGCGCAGCAGCGCAACGGCGAGGGTCTTCGGTTGCTAACGGGCCGTGTCACCTCTCCGACCTTATTGCGCCAGATAGACGATCTGATGCAACGCTTTCCGAAAGCCAGTTGGCACGCTTACGAGCCAATCGACGAGGACAACGCGGAAGCCGGCGCGGTGCTGGCGTTTGGAAGAACGCTCCGGTTTGTTCCGCAACTCGATAAGGCGCGCGTGGTGCTGGCGCTAGACGCCGACCCGTTGGGCCACGGTCCAGACCAACTCAGAAATGCCCGTGGCTTCGCTGCGCGCCGCCGTCCGCAGGACGACGGCTTTTCGCGCATCTACTGCGTGGAAGCAGCGCCGACGTTGACCGGTGCCAGCGCAGACCATCGGATCGCCCTTCGGCCCGAATTAATGACCGAAGTGGCGATCGCGCTCGCCCGCGCGATGGGCGCCGAGCTTCGCGAGGCATCGCTTCCGGATCAGGCGATGCGCGTCGCAAAGCAAGCGGCCGCCGACTTGTCGGCGAACCGCGGCGGAGCCGTCGTGCTGGCGGGCCCGGCGCTTCCTTCCGAGACGCATGCGTTGGTGCATTGGATCAACGCCCAGTTGGAAGCGCCAATCGATGTGGTCGAAATCGAAAAAACGCCCGGCGGACGTAGCGCCGGCACGCTGGCTCAATTGACCCATGATCTCGATGCCGGCGCCGTCGATCAACTCGTGATGATCGGCGTAAATCCCGGCTATGACGCGGCCGCCGACCTGGAATTTGCCGAGCGCGCGGCCAAAGCGGCCTTCCGAGTGCACTTGGGATGCTATGCGGACGAAACCGCAGCTCTCGCGACATGGCACATCCCACAAGCCCATGAACTTGAAGGCTGGTCCGATTTGCGCGCCACTGACGGAACCGCAAGTCTCGTTCAGCCGCTGATTCGGCCGTTGTTCCGGAGCTGGACCGGCCACCAATTGCTGGCCCTGCTTACAGGTCGCGACGACGCCGCGCCCTACGCCCTGGTGCGCGAGACGTGGCGCTCGCAAGGGGGAAACGATTTCGAGGCATGGTGGACCCGCGGGCTGCATGACGGCGTCATTGCCGCTGCCGCCACGGCCGTCGCGGTCGGCAAGCCCGCGCTTGCCGCTCCTGCTCCACCAGCTGCCCCTGGCACAGGCATGACGCTGGTTTTGCGGCCCGATCCCAGCCTGTGGGACGGTTCGTTCGCCAATAATGCCTGGCTGCAGGAATGCCCGAAGCCGCTGACCAAGCAGGTGTGGGGCAATGCGCTGGCACTCAACCCGAAGGACGCCGGAACACACGGCATTAAGACCGGCGATGTCGTCACATTGTCGTCAGACGGACGGCAACTCGAGGCCGCTGTCATCGTTGAGCCTGGCGTCGCCGAAGGTGTCATGAGTCTCACGATTGGGCTCGGGCGGCGCAAGGCCGGAGCGATCGGCAACGGCATCGGCGTCAACGCCTTTGCCTTGCGGATAACCGCGCATCCCTGGGCCATACCCGGTGTGACGATCGACAAGACCGGCCGACAGGAGGAAATTCTCACCACGCAGAATGTGGTCCGCGCCGCCACGGATGTCCGCGAGCTCTATCCCCTGCGCGACCTTGCCGACACCGCCAAGCCGCAACGGCATGTCGGGCAGGAGAAGCCAAGTCTGCTGCCCGAGCGGCCCAAGCCAGACGATGGGCATGCCTGGGCGATGGTGATCGATGCGGCGGTGTGCATCGGCTGCAACGCCTGCGTCGTTGCCTGCCAGGCCGAGAACAATGTCGCAGTGGTCGGGCCGGAGGAGGTCGCGCGCGGCCGTGACATGCACTGGCTGCGCGTCGATGTTTACGACCATGGGACGGAGACAAATCCGCAGTTCGGATTCCAGCCGGTGCCCTGCATGCACTGCGAGCACGCCCCCTGCGAACCGGTCTGCCCGGTGGCCGCGTCAGTTCACGACGGCGAAGGTCTCAACCTGCAGGTTTACAACCGTTGCGTCGGCACGCGTTTCTGCGAGGCGAATTGTCCCTACAAGGTGCGCCGTTTCAACTTCTTCGGGTACGCGGACGGCCAGGAATACGCCAATCTCGGTTTCGAGGGATACCGCGCGCAGAGAAATCCCGAGGTCACGGTGCGCGCTCGCGGCGTCATGGAGAAATGCACTTACTGCGTCCAACGCATCAGCGCCGCGCGTCGCGCCGCCGAACGCGACGACCGTCCGATCGGCGCGGACGAAGTCAGGACCGCCTGCCAGAGCGCCTGTCCCACCGGCGCGATCAGCTTCGGCGACCTCCACCGAAAGGATTCCATCGTCAACCAGCAGCGAGCCGACCCGCGTCACTACGCGCTGCTCGAGCATCTCGGGACGCGCCCGCGCACGACTTATCTCGCGGACGTCCGCAATCCCGCGCCGGGCTTCGACGAGGGCGGCACATGAGCGCGGTGCTCGAACAACAGCTGCCGCCGCCGCATCGCTGGATCGCCGCGCAGCAGGTCAGTGACGTCGAAATCACCCAGGCCGTCGCCGATCCGCTATTTCAACCCGCCGGCAGGACGTGGTGGCTCGCTTTGCTTGCGAGCCTGCCTTTCGTGCTGTGGTTCTTCGGGTCGATCGGCTGGCTGTTCGACCAGGGAATTGGGATTTGGGGCATCAACTCCACCATCGTTTGGGGCGTCGCCATCGCAAACTACGTCTGGTGGATCGGCATCGGCAACGCCGGCACGCTGATCTCGGCCATGCTGCTGCTGACGCGGCAGCAGTGGCGCGGGTCGATTAACAGGTTCGCGGAAGCGATGACACTGTTCGCGGTCGCGATCGCCGGCATCATGCCGATCATCCATCTCGGCCGACCGATCTACGCCTATTGGCTTGCCCCCTACCCCAACACGATGGCGCTCTGGCCACAGTGGCGAAGCGCGCTGGTGTGGGATTTCTGGGCGATCGTCAGCTATCTCCTGTTTTCGATCCTGTTCTGGTACGTCAGCCTGATCCCCGATCTTGCTACCATGCGCGACCGCACGCGGACGCGCGCCGGACAACTACTCTATGGCGCGTTTGCGCTGGGTTGGCGCGGATCGGCCGGTCATTGGCGCAAGCTGCAGACGCTGCATACCACGATGGCCGCGCTCGGCGTTCCCCTCGTTTGCTCGGTGCACTCGATCGTCGGGCTGGATTTTGCCGCGAGCCTGATGCCGGGCTGGCAGGAAGGCATCTTCCCGCCCTATTTCGTGGTCGGCGCGATGTATTCCGGCTTCGCCATGGTGGTCGTGCTCGCGCTGGCGTTTCGCTGGGGCCTCGATCTGCAGGCCATCATCACGCGACGGCATTTCGACGTCATGGGCAAGATCCTGCTGATGGCTTCGATCGTGATGGGTTATTCCTACGCCACCGAATGGTTCATGGGCTGGTATGGCGGCGAACACAGCGACCGCAGCCTCGTGGCGTTCGAATTCACCGGCACTTACGCGCCGTTGTTCTGGGCGCTGTTGTTCTGCAACGTGCTGCTGCCGCAAGCGCTGTGGTTTCCCGCGGTCCGCAGGTCGCTGCCTGCGCTGTTCGCGGTCGCCATCGGCATCAACATCGGAATGTGGCTGGAGCGTATCCTGATCATCTGGAACACACTCTCGCATGATTACATGCCGAGCCTGTGGCGTTCCTTCCATTTCACTTTCTGGGACTGGTCGTTCCTGATCGCACCGCTCGGCCTTTTCGCCTTCCTGTTCCTGCTCTTCGTGCGCCTTGTCCCGGTGGTTTCAATGTTCGACATGCGCGAACTCGCGCATCGGGAGGGCGCGGCATGACAGGTCCGCTGCTGGCAGAATTCCGCGATCCCGAAACGTTGTCTCGCGCGCTGACGCAGCTGAAGCAGGCACGCTTCCGCGCGCTGGATGCATTTACCCCCTACCCGGTCGAGGGCCTCGCCGAGGAACTGGCCGTCGGCACATCCTCCATTCGTCCGGTGATGCTGGCGGGTGGCCTGACGGTTGCCGCCTTTGCTTTCGCGCTTCAGTGGTACAGCGCCGTGATCAATTACCCGATCAACAGCGGTGGCCGGCCGCTGAATTCGTGGCAGGTGTTCTGGCTGGTGCCTTTTGAAGTGGGTGTGTTTGCCGCGGCCCTGTGCGGCGTCATAGTCTTGTTCTGGTCTTGCGGCCTGCCGCGGCTGCATCATCCGTTGTTCGAAATTCCCGGCTTCGAACGCGCGACGCAGGACCGGTTTTTTCTGCTCGCGGCCCCCGAGGCCGACGACGAGCCCACGCTCAACCTCCGCCATCTGCTGGAGGCCGCGGGCGCGGTCGTGGTGACGGAGGTCCATCAGCCATGATGCGCGCATGGCTTAGCATTTCGACTGCGCTGCTGCTGGCGGGCTGCAACGATATCTCGATGACGCAGCAAAAGCGCTACGACACTTACGCGCCGGCCGCATTGTTTCCCGACGGTACGGAGGCGCAAGCGTTGCCGGCAGGCGTCGTGGCCCAAGGCGATCTCAGTCGCGCCGAGGAAATTGCGACGCCGCCGAAGGTCGATGCGTCCCTGCTCGCGCGCGGCCAGGAACGCTACGACATCTATTGTTCGCCGTGTCACGGGCTGTCCGGAGACGGAGACGGCATGATTGTGCGCCGCGGTTTTCCTGCCCCGCCGTCCTACCACTCCGCCCGGCTGCGGGCCGCGCCGGCGCAGCATTTTTTCGACGTGATCAGTCATGGCTATGGCGTGATGTACGCCTACGGCGCGCGGGTCGAGCCGCGCGACCGCTGGGCGATCGTAGCCTATATTCGGGCGCTACAGGAATCCCGGACCGCCAGGCTTGCCGGAGAGCCGGAGCTCAAGGACAAGCTGCCATGACCGCCGCAGCCAACACGCTGGTGAAGCGCGCGCTCGCTGACCGGCCGCTTGCCGTCGGCATTGCCGTGCTGCTCGCAGCCACGGGACTGCTCGCGGTGCTTGGATGGTTCAAACCGTTCGAGCCGCTGCTGCGCGGCTGGCTGGTGGCGTTTGCCATCGCCGGTTCGGTTCCGGTCGGCAGCTTGATTTGGCTGATGATCCATCGCCTGACCGGAGGCGAATGGGGCGTCGCCGTCGCGCCGGTGCTGCGTTCCGCCGCCGCGATCACGCCATTCCTGATCGCCGGCTTCTTGCCGATCCTGATTGGCCTGCGTTTGATCTATCCGTGGGCCGCCGATCCGACCGCAGTTCCAGTAGACGTCGCCGGCTGGTATCTCAACGCCATATCCTTTTCGCTGCGCGGCCTGATCGCGCTTGCCGGTTGGTCGGTTCTTGCGGTCGCGTTTACGGCCGGCCTGGGCAGCCGTTTGCTGGCCGGCCTCGGGCTGGCGCTCTTCGGCCTGAGCATCAGCCTTGTCGCGGTCGACTGGTATCTGTCGCTGGAGCCGCACTACGTTGCTACGGCCTTCGCCGCCATGATCGCCATCCAGCAGCTATTGATGGCGCTCGCGGTCACCGCGCTGATTGGGCCCCCAACGATCCAGGGCAAGGTGGCAGGCGATCTTGGCGCACTGTTGATCGCTACCCTGCTTGGCGTGGTCTATCTCGAATTCATGACCTTCGTCGTCGGCTGGTATGGCGATCTGCCCGACAAGGCGGCGTGGTTTTTGAAGCGCTCGAACCACGGCTGGATATCGGTCTTGATCACGGCGCTGGCGGTAGGCGCGCTGCTGCCATTCGCGATGCTGCTGGTGCAGCGTATCCGCCAAAGCCGCCAGGGATTGCGCATCGCCGCCGCAATGATCCTGTTCGGCACGGTGCTGCATTTCGTCTGGCTGCTGGTTCCGGCGTTCGACGATCCGCTCTCCGTCATGGCCGCCGCGTGCGCCGGCATCGCCGTTCTGCTGCTGGCTTCGTATCTGACCTTCCCTGCCCTCGTTCGGTTGTTGGAGGCCGGGGATGCCGAATGATGAAATGGGCGCGCGAAGCATCCCGCAATCCCCGGACGTGGCGAGCGGCGTTGTCGTGATCGCGGTTGCCGGATTTTTGTCCTTCGTCGCCCTGACTATGACGGGCTTGTTTTTCTACCTGAGAGCCGGCGCGCCGGGCGCTTTCAGGCCGGCGGCCGAACGCGCCTTTCCCGCGCCGGCGTTGCAAATAAAGCCGCAGGACGATCTGAAACGATTTGAACTTGAACAGCGCAAGGCGCTTTCTGGTTACGCTTGGGTCGACCGTTCCAAGGGCATCGCGCGCATGCCGATCGCAGAGGCCATGAGGATTGTCGCAGCGCGCGGCGACCACGCCTATGACCCGCTCGAACCGCCGCCGGCCGAGCCCGCCGCCAACGGTCAAGCCGGAGCCCGGCCGTGAGGGTCACTATTTTCATCATTCTCCTGGCGCTGTGGCCGGCGATGGCGCTGGCAGGGTTGACCGAAGCGCAGATCAAGCAGGTGACGCTGTCGCCGCCTCCGGACGCCCGGGTGCCGACCTCTCTGGTGTTTAAGGATCTTGGCGGACGCGACGTCTCGCTCGGCGATGCTATCGCCGGCCGCCCGACGCTGCTGCTGCCAGCGGACTTTACCTGCACGCAGCTCTGCGGACCGGCGCTGTCGATCGCCGCAAGCGCGCTGGGGGAAACCGGACTCCGGGCCGGTCGCGACTACAGCCTTTTGGTGGTCGGCATCGATGCCAGGGACAGCATCGACGACGCTCGCCGTTTCAGCTCGGGCCAGGTCGGCGGGCCGGGCGTCTCCGTGCTGACGGGCACCAACGAAGCGATCGATTCCCTGATGAATTCGATCGGCTACCGCTTCCAGCGCGATCCTAGCAATGACGCCATCGCCCATCCCGCCGCCTTCGTCACGCTTGCGGCAGACGGCCGGGTGTCGCGTGTCCTGTCCAGCCTGGCGCTGCAGCCGACGGATTTGCGGCTGGCGCTGCTGGAAGCCGGCGGCGGCAAGATAGGGGGCCTTGCCGGCCGGATTGCGCTGCTGTGCTACGGTTTTGACGCGGTCCACGGCATTTACACCCGCCAGATCGCAACATTGCTCCAGATCGGCGGCGCACTGACCGTAGCGATCCTGATTTCCGCGCTCGGCTTGATGCTGTGGCGATCCGCCAGGCGCGGGCCCTCGGCATGAACCCGGTGTTCAGCCTTCCCGAAGCCAGCACCCACGCCGTGCGCGTCGATCACATCTTCTATGGTCTGCTCGTGCTGACTGGCCTGACCATGCTCGCGGTATTCGTTCTCATCGTCGTGCTGGCGGTCCGATACCGGCGCGGATCCAGCGCCGAACGTGGACCGTTGCCTGAAATCGTCAGCCGCGAATTCGAGATCGGCTGGACCTCCGCCACGCTGCTCCTGTTCGTATTCCTGTTCTGGTGGGCGGCGTCCGCCGATCTCTCCGGCCTCTCGGCGCCCGCGAATGCACTCGAAATACATGTCGTCGCCAAACAATGGATGTGGAAGACCCAGCATTCCAATGGCGCACGCGAGATCAACGCGCTGCATGTGCCCGTGGACCAGCCGGTGCGGCTGGTGATGACTTCGCAGGACGTCATTCACTCGTTCTTCGTTCCGGCTTTCCGCGTCAAGGAGGATGTGCTACCGGGCCGCAATACCGAAATCTGGTTTCGGGCCACCCAGACCGGCGTCTTTCCGCTGCTTTGCGCCGAATATTGCGGCACCGATCATTCCATGATGCGCGGCCGGATCGTGGTGATGCGCCAGGAAGACTACGCCAGTTGGCTCGACAGGCAGCCCGAGGGCGACGACCTCGCCCATGAAGGGGCCAGACTGTTTGTCGCGCAGGGCTGCTCGGGCTGTCACGCCGATTCCTCCAGCGTACATGCGCCCAAACTCGCCGGGCTCTATGGCACCACGGTCCCGCTTTCCGACGGGCGCCGGGTGAAGGCTGACGACGGCTACATCAGGGATTCCATTCTGCAGCCCAAGCGCGACGTTGTGGCCGGTTACGAGCCGATCATGCCGGCCTATGCGGGCTTGCTCGATGATGGCGAAGTGCAGGGCCTGACCGCCTATATCCGTTCCCTGGCGTTGCCGAGCCGAAGCCAAACCGATGGAGCAGCGAAGTGACGGATGCCTTGCTGACAGGCGACCTGCCGCTGCCACCACGCCCTGACTATCTGAGCCACGGCATTACGCTGAAGTCGTGGCTGATCACGACCGACCACAAGCGCATTGCGATCCTGTATGCGATCACGATCTCGATTTTCTTCTTCATGGGTGGCATCGCGATCACGCTGGTGCGGCTGGAGCTTTTCACGCCGAACGGCTGGCTGCTGACTTCCGACACCTACAACAAACTGTTTTCGTTTCACGGCATCGTCATGGTGTGGTTCTTCCTGGTGCCGTCGATCCCGAACACGCTGGGCAACTTCCTGTTGCCGCTGATGATCGGTGCGCCCGACGTCGCGTTCCCCCGGCTCAATCTGTTCAGCTGGTATCTGACCATCGCGGCCGGCGCGCTGACGGTCTACGCATTGATCGCCGGCGGCGTCGATACCGGCTGGACCTTCTACACGCCCTACTCGACCATGTTTTCGAACAGCCACGTGTTCGCCGCGGCGTCGGGGGTCTTTGTCGTCGGCTTCGCCAGCATTGCGACCGGGGTCAACTTCATCGCGACGACGCATATGCTGCGCGCGCCCGGAATGACCTGGTTCCGTCTGCCGCTGTTCGTGTGGGCAATCTACGCCACCTCCATCGTCATGGTGCTCGCCACGCCGGTGCTGGCGATTTCTCTGCTGCTGGTGATCGCTGAAAGATGGCTGGGACTGCCGATTTTCAATCCGGCCAATGGCGGCGACCCGATCCTGTTCCAGCACCTGTTCTGGTTTTACTCGCATCCCGCGGTCTACATCATGGTGTTGCCGGCGATGGGCGTGGTTTCCGAGATCATCCCCTGCTTCGCGCGCCGTCGCATCTTTGGCTATGATTTCATGGTCTATGCGATGCTCGTGATTGCCGGAATTGGTTTCTTCGTGTGGGGACACCACATGTTCGTGTCCGGCCAGTCGCCTTACGCCAACCTGATCTTTTCCTTTCTCTCCTTCATCATCGCGGTGCCGTCGGCCATCAAGGTGTTCAACTGGACGGCCTCGCTGTACCGCGGCCAGATCAGTTTTGAGGCGCCGATGCTGTATGCGCTCGGCTTCGTCGGATTGTTCACGACCGGCGGGCTGTCGGGCCTTTTCCTCGCCTCAATTCCGGTCGACATCCACGTCACCGATACCTACTTCGTTGTCGCGCACTTTCACTACATCATGGTCGGCGGATCGGTGTCGGCCTTCTTTGCCGGCCTGCATTTCTGGTGGCCCAAGATCACTGGCAAGATGTATCCGGAATCATGGTCCCGGTTTGCCGCGATCCTGATGTACGCCGGATTCAACATGACCTTTCTGCCGCAGTTTTTTGCCGGCTATCTCGGCATGCCCAGGCGCTATCACACTTATCCGCCCGAATTCCAGATCTACAACGTGATGTCGTCGTCGGGCGCGGCCATCCTGGCCGTCGCCTATCTTCTGCCGCTCGGCTATCTCGCGTGGTCGCTCTACTACGGCGAACGCGCCGGCAAAAATCCCTGGGGGGCGACCGGTCTCGAATGGACCACATTCTCGCCTCCGCCCCCGAGAAACTTCGACTGGCAGCCTCGCGTCGACCGCGGCCCGTACGATTATCACGCCGAGGGACAATCGGCCGGCCTCGATCCACCGGAGGTCCAGAACGCGCGGGAAGTCCCATGACCGACACATCCGGACTGCTTCGAGAACCCTGGGAAAATTTCGAACGGCAGCGTGGCGCCGGCAAGTTCGGGATATGGGTGTTTCTCGCCAGCGAAGTGCTGTTCTTCGGCGCACTGATGCTGACCTACACGGTTTGCCGGATCGATCATCCCGAGGCCTTTGCCGCCGCCGGGCGCGCGACCAACATCTGGTATGGCACCATCAACACCGCGATCCTGCTGACCAGCAGCCTCACCATGGCGGTGGCTTCGCAGGCCGCGACCGTCGGCCGCGTGTTTCGCCGCCTCGTCATATGGTGCCTCGCCGCAACCGCGTCACTCGGGATAGCCTTCCTGGTCGTGAAGGCGTTCGAGTACAAGGAGGACATCGAGAAACATCTGGTGCCCGGCGCGGGCTTTGCCGTTCATGACGCCGGCGCACAGTTGTTTTTCGGACTCTATTGGCTCATTACCGGCGTACATGCAATACATCTGACCATCGGCATCGTCCTGGTCACGCGGCTGGCGCTGCTGGGCTATCTCGAAAAGCTTCAGATCGGCGAAAATCCGGAGATCGAGGTCACCGCGCTTTATTGGCACCTCGTCGACGTGATCTGGATTTTTCTGTATCCGCTGATCTATCTGCCGGGACGCGCGTCATGAGCGGAGCGAACGCCGCACCTCGCGTCAGCGCCCGGCAACTCTGGCTCCGCAACGGCATGATCTGGGCTGTGCTCCTGTCTCTGCTCCTGCTCAGCCTGGGGCTTTCTTACGTACCGATGGGACGGATGACGACGGTCGCTGGGATCGTGATCGCGTTCGTAAAATCCGGTCTCGTCATCCTGCTGTTCATGGAACTGGCGAAATCGAAGCCGCTGGTCCGCCTGACGGCCTTCGCCGGCGTGGTGTTTCTGGCCGCTCTGTTTGCGCTCACCTTGGCCGATATATTGACGCGGATGACCACTACCTAATAGGCGTTCAGTCGGCCCGCGCCGCGAGCGACGACGCGCCTTGCGGACGTCGGCTTCGCTCACCGGCGGCGCTTTCTTCCCGTAGACGTCGCGGACATAGGTGGCGACCGCAGCGACCTGCGCGTCGTCTGCCAGCCGAATGCCGGCATTGCCGGTCCGGTCGGCTCGCGATCGGTTGCTCTGCACACCTTGCAGGATCACGGATTGCGGGGCGGTCTCATATCACAACTTTGACGCCTTGAAACCCGGTTCGAAGCCACGATCAAAAATACAGTTCTTCCGGCGACTATCGCTATCGAATCGAACAATCGGATGCACAGGAGTGCTGTGGCGTCCCAGAGAGAATGGGAGTCAACCCGCGATTTCGATCATCCCGCTCGAACAGCTGAGACTAATCCCGCGGTTGATCCCTCCAGAGGTTCAGTCAGAGCCGGGTTCGATTCCGATCTGCGCGATTGTGAAGTCCGGAATGACATCGGCGTGCCCGCTGCGGGAAGCCTGCTATTTTATTTTTGTTGGCGAATGCCGTGCGTCATCCTGCTGGTATTTGTGCTGGTATCAGCAGCAATCGACGATAAAACTGATTTCAAATTCAAGTGGTTACGGTAGTAAGCGATTGCCGGCCAGGGGCCACCACGCTGAAAATATCAATCAATAACTTATACGATTGTTTCGTTTCCAGATTTTCGGGAAAATTTTCACGGTGCATTGAAAACACGCGTAAAAGTTCGCTCCAGCCGTCCGTTTTGTTGGCATTTTTTGTTGGTATGGGGAGCAAATGTTCACGGCGAATTTCCGCTATTCCGAACGAAAGAATTGATAGATGGCTCGCAAGAACCATGGCGCGAGTGCCAAGCCCAAGGCAGCGACGGCGGGCTCGATTTCGGATCCCTGAACCGAGGCATTCACGCTCGGTGTGATCTACCTAGCCGGGCTTTCAGCTTGCTCGTTGGAGTCTAGTTCGTCCGTTCATCACACGTTAGAGCGATGGCAAACGATCTTATCACGGGAGCGGCCAGCAGGACGATCGGCAGCATCGTGATCCAAGCGATCAACCAAGACGCCAGCCAATTCCAAAAGAAGTTTCCGGTCGCGAGAGACGGAAGGCTCGCGATACCAGCGGCGATCAAGCATGTCAGCCTGGACTGGATGAACGCGAAAACGAAATGGCTGAAGCGCCGTGGAATGCCGAGCATGACATGACCTCTACCGGAATACATGCAAAGGCCACGCCCAAAGAGCAGACGAGATGGCGGTTTAATCGGTGGCGAAGCGGAACCTTGCAACAAGGGCCGACGCGAGGGCCAGAACGACGCCGACCCCGGCAACGCAGGCGAGCCATCCAAAATGGTCGAACAATTGGCCAAGCACCGCGCTGCCGACGAGGCCACCAAAGAAATAACAAGCAAGGTAGGTGCCGCTGGCAACCCCGCGGTTTGTTCGCGCCGCCCGCCCGACAAAGCTGGTGGCGCAGGCCTGCGCAAAGAAGGTGCCGACCCCGACCAGCACCATCCCGGCGAGGACGTCCGCAAGGTGCGATGAGAGCATAAGTGGCAGTCCTAATGCCGCGATCGCAAGACCGCCCCATAGCGACAGTCGCATCCCCAACATGTCGACCACCTTGCCGGCCAGCAACGTGGTGACGATCGAGGGGAGGAATACGAAATAGACAAAGCCCACGCCCATCATACCGAGCGACAGCGGTGCACCGACGAGAACGAAGTTCACGTAGGTGAAGGTGCCGATGAAGGCAAACAGGATACAGAAACCGACGCCAAAGGCGGCTCGCAGCGCTGGATCACGCCAATGTTCTATCATTGCCGAAAGCGGTGATTGCGCCGGGTCGGTTGAATGCATGGGCTGGACACGCTTGATGGTGAAATAAACCAGCAAGGCCCCTGCGACATTGAGCAAGGCAAAGAAATAGAAATTCGTCGCCAGGCCGAGATTGTCGGCTACGGTCGCCGAGATGAGACGCCCTATCAAATTGCTTGCTACGTTCCCGGTGATGTAGGCGGCGAAGGCGCCTCCGGCATCCATCGCGCTGCACTGCTCGCCCAGATAGGCGAGCGTAAGCGTAAAGGCTGAAGCCATGCAGAGGCCCTGCAGGATACGAAGCATCGTGAAGACAGTCAGATTGGGCGCTATCGCAAGCAGGCTTGTTGGGATTGCGAGCAGAAGAAGGCTTGCCAGAATGCCCATCTTGCGGTCGATGTGCGGGCTGAAGGATCCGACAACCAGTCCTGCGATTGCCATGCCGATCGTGCTGGCGTTGACCGCGAAGCCCATCGCTCCCGGCGTCACGCCATAGTGCCGCGCCAAGGATGGCAGGATGGCTTGAGTTGCGAATAAATCGACGACGGTCAGGAACGCGGTGAGGCCGATGACCACCGATCGCAACACCACGCCGGGTGAATGATCACCTGCCTGCATCGCTTCCATCGTCGCTTCCGCCGGCATATCGGTCATGGCAGCAAATCCTGTGATCGCGATTGGGGGGATGTGACGCCCGGGCGTGCGGGGCTGGACACGGGATCCCGGGTCGTCACATCCGGTAACGAGGCATTCGGGCGCAGCACTCGTTACATGTTGTGGTCGGTTGGATCCTTGCGGACGTCGCCGACGTAGAGAATGACGGTTTCCTTGCCGAGGTTCTTCCACCAATGCGACGTGCCGTAGATCTCGCGCCGCAAGTCACCCGCCTTGTGCACGATCGGATCGACGCAGTTGCTGGCGTATTCCACGATCTCGCCCTGCTGGACAAAGATCAGCGCGGGCCGATCGTCATGGCTGTGCCAGGGCACGATGCCGCCGGGCTCGATGGTCAATTTGCGGAAGCGCAGCTCGCGGCCTTCAATATGCGCGGGCTGTTTGCCGAGATCGATGGAGCCGAGCGTGACGTCGGTGACGCCGACCGGCTTGTAGTCCACCATCTGACGGGCATTGGGCTTCATCTTGTCCGCGGGACATTCACCTGCGAGAGCGGCGGATGCTGTTGCGAGCGAGACGGCAATGGCGCTGGCCGCTCCGAGAACCTTGCAGATCTTGCGCGTGGTTACGAGGTCATCGAACATGTCATTATCTCCTTGGTTTGATGTCGCGGCCCCGGAAAAAGCGGCCGGCTGTGTCATCAGCATCGCGCAAACTCCTGGCCTCGGGAAATGCCGGTTGGCTGTTGAGTCGATAGCGGCGGGCTATGCGAGCTCAGGAATGGCCCAGCATGTGCTTGATGTCGGAAGCGTAGGTCGGATAGGCGTAGATGTGCTCGCGAAGTTCGCTTGCGCGGATGCCAAACTTCATCGCCAGGCTGAAGATATTGACAAGCTCGTGACCGGCATGGCCCACAAAGTGGGCGCCGAGAATCCGGTCGCTTCCACGATCGACAATGATCTTCGACCAGGCGACTGTCTCGGCATAGGTCCGCGCCGAAAACCAGTCGCGCATGTCGTTGACGTGGGTGGCGACCGGGAGGCCCTTCGCTTTCGCAGCGGTTTCGGTCAGACCTGCAGCGGCCAGAGCGGGAACCGTATAGACCGCGGTTGCGATGCTGGCATAGTCGGGACTGTGCTTCGGCCCATCGACGATATTGCGACCGACGAGATCGCCTTCGTAGGTCGCGATGGGCGAGAGTTGGGGCGACGACGGAACGGCATCGCCGCATACATAGACGCGCGAATTGGAGGTTGAGCGCAGATGCCCATCGATGGCGATGCGGCCATTGTCGTGATCAACTTGGCCCGCGGCGAGACCGAGCGCATTGACATCGGCAATGCGACCGGCGCCATTGACCACCCAGTCAGCTTCGACGGCCTTTTCGAGATCCTCGTGAGTAAAGATGACGCGGAACCGTCCGCCGGCGGCCTCGATGCGCTCGATCTTGACACCTGTCCTGATCTGCAGCCCGATCCGTTCGCTCTCCGCCTGCAGCGCAGCGACCGCATCGGTATCCATTGCGGGCAAGAGTTGCGGGAGCGCTTCCAATATCGTGACCGAGCTGCCGGCGCGTGCGTAGACATGGCCGAACTCCAGCGAGATCACGCCACCTCCGATAAAGACCACGGATTCTGGACGCCTGCTTTCGCCCAGCATGTCGTCCGAGGTGACCATCTGCTCGGCGCCAGGAATCGGCAGCGGCCGCGGCTTTGATCCTGCGGCGACCACGATGTGGCCGGCATGAAGCGTGCGACCACCGACTCGAACACTGTCCGGTCCGGCGAAGGTACCGTGTCCCTTGATCACCTCGACGTTGCGGCGCGCCATGGCGCGCGCGAGGTTTTCCGGGATGTTCTCGATCATCTGCTTTTCGCGCGCGATCAGGGCGGCCCAGTCCAGCTTTGCCTTGCCGACGTCAATCCGGTGCTGCGTAGCCAGAGTGATGTCGTGGAGTGCTTGTCCGGCCGCGACCAGCACCTTCTTTGGGGTGCAACCCCGATTGGGACATGTGCCGCCGAGATCGCGCGCTTCGATCATCGCAACCGACAGTCCCGCGCGCCGGGCCGGACCGGTCACGCCGATGCCGGCATTGCCGCCGCCGATGATCACGACGTCGAATTTCTCATTGCTCATCGGCCCCTCTCGAATTCAGCGTTGATGGACTGCCGCGCGATCATTTGCTGATGATGGTGGAGGTGATCGATTTCACGACCGTCGTCGCCATGTTGAACTGAGCGTCACGGTCCCGGATGTTGTGACGCCGCGCGATCCAGACAAAATCGGTCCACACCGCCCAAACGTCGCCATTGTCATCCTGCGTCAGCAGCAGACGAACAGGCCAGTCCAGCCCCGCGTTCGGATTGGACGTGATGAATTGCGTCCCGAGGGGCGGATTGCCGAATACGAGCAGGGTGGACGGCCGCAGTTTGATGCCGGCATCCGCCGCGAGCTTCGATTGGTCGATCTCATCGAAGAATTTGATGCCCTTTGCTGCAATATCCGCCTTGATGCGGATGATTGCCTCGGACATCGGAACGGCGCTCTTGACGCGGACAATGCCGTTGTCGCGTTCGATCCTGGCGTCGATCGGCGCAGCTGACGCCCAGAGCGGCATCAGGACGAGCAGGGTGGCAAACTTTCCAAGTCGTAGTACGTTGTAGCGAGACATTGAGGGCTCCTGTCGGGTGGCCGGCTTCCGCGACAGGATCACCGCTCAAGCTTCGAAAATGAAATGCGGGCTTGCTTTGATATCGATAGCTCAATGCTATCGCGCTTCGTGCAATGCTCCTGGCCGAGACGAGACGCCCCTTGTGGATGCGACCCAGGGAACTACAATCTGAAGGCCCAACATGCCGGAGCACGGGATGACATCGCTTTCGTCCGTTGACGCCGAGCGGCTCAAGGTCGCCTTTCAGCGCTGCCGGGAGATGGAAGGCACGCTGAGCGAACAGCTCAAAGCCTATGCGGCGGCAGGCCGGGACATCTTTCCAGCCTATGGCGAAGCCGTTGACCGCCTCGTGATCAGGATCAACGAAAATGGCGGCGGAGAGAACGCGCCGCGTCCGGGCGAGCCGATGCCGCCTTTCGTCCTACCCGACGAGAGCGGCCGGTTGGTCGCGCTGCCGTCGCTCCTCGAACTGGGTCCGGTAGCCGTTATGTTCTTCCGCGGGCACTGGTGTCCCTATTGCCGGCTCAATGTCAGGGCTGTGATCAAGGCATATGACCGTATCAAGGCTTTAGGCGCTGATGTCGTCGCCATCATGCCCGAGACGCAGGAATATGCGGCACGATTTAAGACTGAAGCCGATGCACCGTTTCCAGTGCTGACAGACCTCGACAACGGGTATGCGCTGTCACTTAATCTCGCGATCTGGCTCGGCGTGGAAATTGAGCGGCTGCTGTCCTACCTCGACATGGCGAGCTTTCACGGCAATGACGGTTGGGTGCTGCCGATCCCCGCGACCTTTGTCATAGGCCGCGACGGCATGGTCAAGGCACGCTTCGTCGATCCCGACTTCCGGCACCGCATGGCGATCGAGGATCTGCTCGCCGCTCTGAAGGATGCCCGCTAGCCCCGGCGAGGCAGCAAGCACGCCCGCGGGCTCTCACGCGGCCCGGCTCTTGTCCAGAAACTGCCGCCAATTCGCACCACGCAGCATGCGCATCACGGCGGACGCGACCGCCGTGCGTTCGCGGCCGGCGACTCCATAGAGATTGACTGTGCGCCGAGCATCCAGCCCGTCGACGGCAGCTCGTTTCAGCGTCTGCGGTATCGGCGAAGTGTCGGGGAGAATGGCGACGCCAATGTCGGCCTCGAGCAGCGCGATAAGGTCCCGCTCGCTCGAGATTTCGTGGCAATGATCCACCTCGACGCCGTGCTCGCGCAACGAGGCATTGAGGCGAGAGGCGAGTTCGCAATAAGCGCGCGACAACAACTGCTCCGATCTCAAGTCCTCGATCTCGACACTGTCACGTCCCGCGAGTCTGTGGAGTGCACTGGTGACGAGCTGAAAGTCCTCGGTAAAAAGCGGCCAGGCATCCAGTCGGTCCCAACTCGGATCGATCTCGGCAGCAATTCCAAGTTCCGCCTCACCTGCCTTGAGGAGTTCGCCGACTTCGCGACTGTTGCCGCGAAGAAAGCGAAACTCCAACCGGTTGAACCGTCGCTTGATCTGCTCGAGGAAGGGGATTAGCAGCGACAGGTCGATCGAATGGGTGAGCGCGATCCTCAGCGCGCCGATTTCGCCGCTCTTGAAGGAAGAGGCCAAAGAGCGGGCGCCGACCGCGGCCTCGTAGCATTGTTTCAGAAGAGGGTGCATGCGCTGGCCGAGTTCGGTAAGGCCGGCCGGCCGCTCCCGTCTGAAGAGGTCTCCGCCCAGCTCAGCCTCCAATTGCTTGATCGCCCGCGTGAGTGACGGCTGCGTCACATTGCATTCGTCGGCGGCGCGCGTGAAGTTGAGCGTCCGCGCAACCGCGAGGAAATACCTGACCTGATGCATTTCCATGATCGAACTCTCCCCCTGATCTGGCCGGCAATCTAGCCGATCGGGAGCTGGATCATATCAGGACCGCCATAGCGCGCACCTATCGTTTTGGAAGCCAAAGGGTATTTCCGTTAATCCAACGGGTGATGCAGATTTCCGAGCCATCGGCTACCGCCAAGAGGATTCGGAAGATGAACATCCAGATCAAATCGCACGCCGCTGGCGACACAGCCACTCTCGCCGGCAAGGTCGCGCTGGTGACCGGCTCAACCAGCGGCATTGGTCTCGGCATCGCGCGGGCACTTGCCGGCGCAGGTGCAAGCGTGGTTCTGAACGGTTTTGGAGCCGCGGAGGAGATCGCCAGGACGAGAGACGCGATCGAGACCGATTACGGCGTCAAGGCCGTCTATTCAGCGGCCGATATGACCTCCCCCGACGCGATCGCGCAGATGATCGCTGCTACGCTGGGGGACCTCGGCCGGCTCGACATTCTCGTCAACAATGCCGGCATTCAGCATGTGGCCCCGCTCGAGCAGTTTCATGTTGCGAAGTGGGACCAGATCCTTGCGATCAATCTCTCCGCCGCATTTCACACGATGCGGCTTGCACTGCCTGCAATGCGCAAAAACAAATTCGGTCGGATCATCAACGTCGCCTCTGCGCATGGGCTGGTCGCCTCGCCCTTCAAGGGAGCCTATGTCGCCGCCAAGCATGGCATTGTCGGCCTGACGAAGGTGGCCGCGCTCGAGACCGCCGAAGAAGGGATCACGTGCAACGCGATCTGCCCGGGCTATGTCTATACACCCCTGGTCGAAGCCCAGGTCGATGGCCTGGCGAAGGCGCACGGCACCTCCCGCGATCAGGTGATCCGTGACGTGCTGCTGGCCCAGCAGCCGAACAAGCGTTTCGCGACAGTCGAGGAGATCGGCGCACTGGCGGTGTTCCTGGCAAGTGAAGCCGCAGCGTCGATCACCGGAATTGCCTTGCCGGTCGATGGAGGCTGGACGGCACATTGAAACAGAGCCCGTGTAACAAGACCGAAGGCATTGCGAATCTCAAGCAAGGGCGGGAACAAGCAGGAGCATGACATGCACGACAAGACGTCATCGCTGAAATCGCTGGCCAAGGGTCTTCCGGGACAGGTGGTGCTGGTCCTGCAGGGCGGCGGCGCGCTCGGCTCGTACCAGGCCGGTGTCTATCAAGCTTTGCACGAGGCCGGAATCGAGCCCGAGTGGATCATCGGCACGTCGATCGGCGCCATCAATGCGAGTATCATTGCCGGGAATCCCATTGAGAACAGGCTGTCACGCCTGAGGGAGTTCTGGAAACGGATGGAGCAGAATCCAGCCTGGAATATCCGCACGGCCTTTCCCGGCTTCAATGAACGACTGTCCTACTGGGCGACCATTACGCACGGGATAGCCGGCTTCTTCCGACCAAACGCGCTGGCACACGCGGGCGACACCTATCCGCTGGGCGCCGAAAGGGCCGGCTATTACTTGACCGCGCCACTTGAGCAAACGCTGGCCGAACTCGTTGATGTCGATTTGCTCAATAGCTGCACCCCACGCCTGACGGTTGGCGCCGCTCACGTGCGCACCAGC
The DNA here is from genome assembly GCF_054063415.1 of Bradyrhizobium sp. USDA 4011. NCBI lineage: Bacteria > Pseudomonadati > Pseudomonadota > Alphaproteobacteria > Hyphomicrobiales > Nitrobacteraceae > Bradyrhizobium > Bradyrhizobium sp. USDA 4011. The sequence goes on along the minus strand of NZ_JBSSGG010000001.1, from coordinate 5,236,306 downwards.
CAGATGCGCTATTTCGACAGCCGGGACGGCGAGCTCACCATCAGGCACATCATGGCGTCCGGTGCGCTGCCGCCGGCCTTTCCCGCCGTTCGCATCGACGGCGAGCTCTATTGGGATGGCGGCATTCTGTCCAACACGCCGACCGAAGTGGTGTTCGACGATAATCCGCGCAAAAACTCGCTCATCTTCGCGGTCCATTTGTGGAATCCGATTGGCCTCGAGCCGACAACGATGGCCGAGGTGCTGAACCGGCACAAGGACGTGCAATATTCAAGTCGGATCATGAGCCATATCGCACGTCAGCAACAGGCGCATCGGCTGCGTCACATCATCAACGAACTCGCCAGACGGCTGCCCGAGACTGAGCGCAATAGCGCGGAGGTCCGCGAAATGGCCGGCTACGGCTGCCAAACACGCATGCACGTCGTGCGGCTGCTGGCACCACAGCTCGATCGCGAAACCCATACCAAGGACATCGACTTCAGCCCGCGCGGTATCATGCAGCGCTGGGACGCGGGTTACTCTCACACCAGGGCGGCCCTCGAACACGCGCCGTGGGTCGGCGAGTTCGATCCGCTCTCAGGCGTGATCCTGCACGAGCAGATGGAGCTAATGCCGGTGGCGGCGGAGTGAGAAGCGCCCGGAGGCAGATTTGCGGAATTGTCGGCTTCAATCATCAGGCCCGGCATCCTCCGCGGAGAGGTTCCTGATTGCCAGCGGGACCTCACCCAGCCATGACGATCTCATAGCCACATGAACGAGCGCGCCGACGGCACGCGAATATGGCCTTCCTTTTACGGTCGTCAGACTTACTTCCGTCCAGAATTCCGGGTTGACGAGCGGTCTTGCGACAACGTCCGGGTTCGAGATCGAATATTTCGGGAAGAAGCCGAATCCGAAGCCGCTTGCGATCATGGTCAGCACCCAATCGTCCCGGTCGCTGCGATAGACGGTTTCGCAGTCAACGCCACGGGCGGTCGAACACGCTGTCGACGACGTCGTTGAATTCGCAGAAGGAACGCTGCACGTATCTTTCGCCGGCGAGATCCGATATCTCGATCTGATCTTGCGACACAAGACGGTCGGTAGACGGAAGCACGATCATCATCCGTTCGCGAAACGGCGGCAAATAATTCAAACGGGAATCGGGCGCGCGATCTGGGCGACAGTAGATCGCAATCTCGGCCGCCGAAGCGACAAGTTGTTCTTCGACAGACTGGGCGGTACCGTCGATCAGCTCCAGCTTAACGTCGGCGCGCGAACTACGAAAGCGGGCGAATAGCTGAATAAGCAGCGCCGGCGCTATCGTGCACATGATGGCGAGCTTCAGTTGCGTCGCCGCGCTCGACACGTGGTCTCTTGCCTGCTGCCTCGCCCGGCTTCATCAGCGACCGGTCGGAAATACACCGAACGAAATTGCCACCGAGGTTGACAAAGCCGCGCACCTCGCCCTTGAGAATCCCCTTCCAGGCGTCCACGGTCGTGAGGTCGTCCTCGCGCGGTGGCTCGAAGCCGTAGAACTCCTTCGGCTTGTCGAGCGGGACAAGTTCGGTCTTTTCGGAGATGCCGACGGCGCGCTGGCCCTACACGTTGGAATGGCCGCGGCTCGGCGAAATACCGGCGCCGGGCTTGCCGATATTGCCCGCACCGCAGCAGCAGATTGACGACCATCTTCACGGTCTCGACGCCGTGCCGGTGTTGGGCCACGCCCATGCCGTAGTTCGCGATCACGGCATCTGCCGCCATGTAGGATGCTCGCGGCCTGGAACATCCCCGCTTGGCGCGCCGGAGGTCTCTTCCAGGTCAGTCCACCCTGCCCGCGGCAAAACTCCGCGAAGGCGTCGTAGCCCTGCGTGTGCTCCTCGATAAAAGCCAACATCGATGATGCGGTCATGCCCCGCAACCCGCGCCGCGTCATCCGCCTCGATTACAGCCTTGCAGATCCGACAATGGCCGCCGAACCTGACCTGATGATATTGCGAACTGATGCGAGTGCGACGCCGCCGCTAACTGCCGCGCGCTGTAGCGTACAAATCGGACAAACCGGAGCGATCGCACGGTGCTTCCAGCCTGGGTTCGATTCCGGTCAAAGCGAGTGCGCAGGCCGAAGCGGCATGGTGCATGCCTGCTGCCAGGGAGCCCACGAATTGTTTTTGCTAGCTAATAGGGCCCGTCGGCTTGTTGGTATTCCTGTTGGTATCGCCCGAACACGAAGACGAAAATGATTTTGTCTTCAACCGGTTATGGTATTGAGCCGTTATCGGCCAGGGGAGGCTCCCGGCGTTGAATCACCTATCATCAAGTTGATTAAGGTTGCCCAGTTCAATCCTTGGCAAGTTCATGAGATCGTCTGCTCGCGCCTGACCGCCCGCCGAAGGCAATGGTCGCGGGGTCGGGCTTCGATACGATCAAGCGGCCCACTTACGCGCAGATGTATCCAAAGACCGCCTGGACGTTTTTGCGCACTATCAAATCCACGGCAGCTTTGTTTTGACTGTGCCCAGCGGAGGCACAGTGTTGAAAATCAAGAACGTCGAAAATTCAAGGCTTTCGCGTTTAGCTGAAGCAGTCACTCAAGCGAAGACTTCCAACCAGTCAATCCTTCGCCTCGCCCGCCTGATCGGAAGACAAATGGCCCGTGACGACATCAAGGGTCGTCGATCAGCCTGTGACTCGCCGGAGGAAGAAGCCGCCCAATAGCCACAGCTTAGTCGACGCTCTTGGCGCATCGCCATTATGTAGATGCAGCTCTTCGAGTACGAAGCAAATGGGATGCGCGAAACGGACATCGCGTAACGTTGCCTAGTTCGCTTCAGAGCTTTTCCTTGATGTTGACCGGCGATATCCCTTCCCTTGCATCAAACCGATATCCGGGTGCGCGCGGCATATAAATGCCGCGTTCGATAGTTTTGCGCGTCAAGGCGCCATGTGCCGGCGCGAACGGAATGCCATGGGCAAGTCAATGAAGCGAGTTGCGCTCTATGCCAGATACTCGTCTGACAATCAACGTGATGCCTCGATCGAAGACCAATTTCGTATCTGCAGAGAGCGGGCAATCCGCGAAAAGTGGGCGATCGTCAGCTCCTACAAGGACGCCGGAATATCCGGTGTGAGTATGATCCGTCGTCCGGGCATCCAAGCTTTGTTGCAGGATGCTGAGAGCCGTGCGTTCGACATCGTGCTGGCCGAGGCGCTCGATCGCATCAGCCGCGACCAGGCGGATGTGGCAACTTTATTCAAGCAACTGCGCTTTGCCGGCGTTCCGATCGTTACCCTAGCCGAAGCGGAAATCACCGAGCTTCACGTCGGACTAAAAGGGACAATGAATGCTCTGTTTCTGAAAGACCTCGCTGCGAAGACGCACCGCGGCTTGCGAGGCCGGGTAGAGGATGGAAAGTCCGGTGGCGGACTTTGCTACGGATACCGCGTTATCAAGCGGCTGGACGAGCGCGGAGATCGTATCCGAGGAGACCGAGAGATTTATCCGACCCAGGCCGGCGTAATCCGGCGCATCTTTCGGGACTTCGCCGCCGGCATCAGCCCGCGAGCAATCGCCGTGAAGCTCAATGCCGAAGGCGTTGCAGGTCCTGAGACCAAGCTGTGGAACGACACGACGATCCGGGGGCATATTAAGCGTGGCACCGGGATCATTAACAACGAGCTCTACCTGGGTCGCCTCGTCTGGAATCGGCTGCATTACGTTAAGGATCCTTCGACGGGGAAACGCATCTCGCGTCTCAACCCGGAGTCCGAATGGATCGTCACCAAAGTTCCAGAGCTTCGTATCATCGAGGACGAACTCTGGAATCTGGTGAAAGCCAAGCAAAGTGAGATCGCCGAAAAATTAATCAACGTGACGGCGGCTGTCCGCGAGCACCACTCGAATAAGCGGCTTAACATTGCTCGCCGCCCCAAGTCGTTATTCTCGGGACTTGTGCTCTGCGGCTGGTGCGATGGCCCCTGTTCGCTGCGTGGCGCTGACCGCTTCGTCTGCTCGGCCCACGTCAGCAACGGATCCTGTTCGAATGGCCGCACCTTGGCGCGGAGCGAGCTCGAACAACGCGTGTTGGGCGGACTGAAGGGCCGGTTGCTGGCACCAGACGTCGTCGCAGAAGCAATGCGCGCCTATGCCGAGGAGATGAACCGGCTGAACCGTGAGCGGCGCGCCAGCGGCGATGCCTGGCGTGCTGAACTGGCGAAGGTCGAGAAGCAAATCCACGGAATCGTCGAAGCGGTCAAGGAGGGCATGTTCCAGCAGTCGATGATCGCGGCGATGGACGCGCTGGAGGCTCGCAAAGCCGAGCTCTCTGCCCTGCTCGCCGAAGCCCCTGCGGATACCCCGGACACTCTCCCAAGCGCCTCGCAACTCTACGCCAAGAAGGTCGCCCACCTCACCGAGGCTTTGAACCGTCCGGAAGACCGGGCCGAGGCCGCCCAGGCTCTTCGTGGCCTGATCGAACGCATCGTTCTTCGCCCAGGTGCCAAGCGCGGCCAAATCGACGCCACGCTCTATGGCGATTTGGGCGCCATCCTGAGCTGGACTGCTGCACGCAACACGGAAAAGGGGCACAAACCAAAACTCCCGCAGCGCCAGCTGCGGGAGTGTCGGTATCAGTGGTTGCGGGGATAGGATTTGAACCTATGACCTTCAGGTTATGAGCCTGACGAGCTACCGGGCTGCTCCACCCCGCGTTAAACCGTTGCGTGCCTTGCAGAAAGAGTGCCCGAGCCGGTCGGCCAACGCATCAGATGGCGCCGATCGATCCGTCCGGAGGGCTTCCTGAGAAGGCGACCCGGGCCGAAGCCGTCGGGTGCGAGGGGTATGTATCAACGTGAGTACGATTTGGAAAGCCCCGGATGCGGGTTTTTGAGGATTTTGTGACGCCGAAATCGGCGGTTTTCCTGGCAAATTTACCGCCGGGAACCGGGCTCTTGCCAGATCGCGCGCAAAAGCGGAGCTTGGCGCCCAACAAAGTCTGTCAAGGACACGTCATTCGAGGGGAAACGCCATGGACCGGCCATTGAAGAGCCCGGGGCTGCATGCGCTTGAGGACGCCTTTCACCGCCAGTTCGAGCTGTCGCGCAGCGAGCCGGCGCCGACATTGCAGGCGCGGCTCGACCGGCTGCGCCGCCTGCGCGCCGCGCTGACCGAGAACGAGGCGCGATTCGAGGCGGCGATCTCGGCCGATTTCGGCCACCGCTCCACCGTCGAGACCGCGATCGCCGAAACCATGCTGGTGCTCGGCGAGATCAAGCATGCGGCCAAGCACCTCAAGGGCTGGATGGCGCCCGAGAGGATTCCGACCACGCTGCAGTTCGCGCCGGCCAGGAACCGGCTGATCCCGCAGCCGCTCGGGGTGGTCGGGATCATCGCGCCCTGGAATTATCCGCTGCAGCTGACCTTGGCGCCCGCGGTCGCCGCGATCGCCGCCGGCAATCGCGCCATCATCAAGCCGAGCGAGCTGGTGCCGCGCTTCGCCGAGCTGCTGGCCGAGATGATCGAGAAGAAGTTCGACACCACCGAGCTCGCGGTCACCGATATCGACGACGAGATCGCAAGGGCCTTCGCCGCCCTGCCGTTCGATCATTTGATCTTCACCGGCTCGACCCGCGTTGGCCGGCTGGTCGCGGAGGCGGCCGGCCGCAACCTGACGCCGGTGACGCTCGAGTTCGGCGGCAAATCGCCCGCGATCGTCGACGGCTCCGCCGACCTCGACGAGGCCGCGCAGCGCATCGCCTATGGCAAGCTGCTCAATGCCGGCCAGACCTGCATCGCGCCCGATTACGTGCTGGTGCCGCAAGCCTCGGTGCAGCCGTTCGCGATGCGGCTGCAGGGCCACATGCAGCACATGTTCGGCACCGATCCAAAAAATCCCGACTACACCTCGATCGTCTCGGACCGGCACTATGCCCGGCTCGAGGGCCTCGTCGCCGACGCCGCCGCGAAGGGCGCGACCATCATGCAGCCGGCCGCGCCGAACGATCCCGGGTGGAAGGCGACGCGCAAATTTCCGCCGACCGTCATCGTCGATGCGACGCCCGAGATGACCGTGATGCAGGAGGAGATTTTCGGCCCGCTGCTGCCGGTGCTGGGCACCCGCGACGCCACCGAGGCGATCGCCTTCGTCAACCGGCGCGACCGCCCGCTGGCGCTGTACTGGTTCGGCACCGACAACGCCGCCCGCGATGCGGTGCTGGCGCGCACGGTGTCCGGCGGCGTCACCGTCAATGACTGCCTGTTCCATTTCGCGCAGGCCTATCAGCCGATGGGCGGCGTCGGCGCGTCCGGCACCGGCGCCTATCACGGCGAATGGGGATTCAAGACGCTGACCAAGCTGAAGCCGGTGTTCTACCGCTCGCGCTTCAACCGGCTCGCCGATCTCTATCCGCCCTATGGCGCGAAGATCGCGCGGCTGGAGAAGCTGATGCGGCTGTTGTCGTAATCGTCACCGGGCAATGACGGAAATAACAAGCAGGGGGAAACATACGTGACTGACACATTCGATTTCGTGGTGGTGGGTGCCGGCTCCGGCGGCTGCGCGGTGGCGGGGCGGTTGTCGGAGGATCCGGCGACCTCGGTGGCGGTGCTCGATGCCGGCGGCAAGAACGACAATTGGGTGGTGACCACGCCCGGCGCCATCATTCTCATGCTCTCGAGCAAGCTCAACAACTGGGCCTTCGACACGGTGCCGCAGAAGGGCCTGAACGGCCGCATCGGCTATCAGCCGCGCGGCAAGGGGCTCGGCGGCTCAAGCGCCATCAATGCCATGGTCTATATCCGCGGTCATCGCGCCGACTACGACCACTGGGCTTCGCTCGGCAACACCGGCTGGAGCTACGCCGACGTCCTGCCCTATTTCAAGCGTTCGGAGAACAACACCGAGCTGGACGGCGAATATCACGGCAAGGGCGGACCGCTCAACGTCACGGGCCTGCAGTCCGACAATCCGGTCAAGGAGACGTTCTTGCAGGGCGCGCGCGAGGCGCAGTTCCGGATCCGCGACGATTTCAACGGCGCCGAACAGGAAGGTTTAGGCATCTACCAGGTCACCCAGAGGAATGGGGAGCGCTGGAGCGCGGCGCGCGGCTATATCCATCCCCACATGGGCCGCCGGCCCAACCTGCGGATCGAGACGCAAGCGCAGGCGACCCGCATCAACTTCGAGGGCAAGCGTGCCGTCGGCGTCGAGTACATGCAAGGCAAGGAGAAGAAGGTGCTGCGCGCGCGGCGCGAGGTGATCCTCTCGGCCGGCGCGTTCCAGTCGCCGCAACTGCTGATGCTGTCGGGCGTCGGCGAGGCCGCGGCGCTCGGCAAGCACGGGATCGCCAGTGTGCATGATCTGCCGGGTGTTGGACAGAACCTGCAGGATCACCCCGATTTCGTGTTTGGCTTCGCCTCGGACGCACCTTATTTCTCGGGACTGTCGTGGAGCGGCATCGGGCGGATCATCAAGGGTATCGGGCAATACCGGCGCGAGCGGCGCGGCCCGATGACCTCGAACGTCGCCGAGTGCGGCGGCTTCCTGAAGACGCGACCTGAGCTCGACGTTCCCGACATCCAGCTGCATTTCTGCATGGCCATGGTGGAAGACCACGGCCGCAAGCCGCGCTGGGGCACCGGCTTCTCCTGCCATGTCTGCCTGCTGCGCCCGGCAAGCCGTGGCAGCGTGTGGCTGAACAGCGCCGATCCCCTCGCAGCCCCCGCGATCGATCCGAATTTCTTCGGCGAGGACAGCGACGTCGAGACCATGGTCGCGGGCTTCAAGATGACGAAGCGGCTGCTCGATACGCCCGCGCTGCGCGCGCTGCAGCAGAAGGACATGTTCACGTCGAATGTCCACACCGACGACGACATCCGCAGCATCCTGCGGGCGCGCTCCGACACCGTCTATCATCCGGTCGGCACCTGCAGGATGGGCACCGGCGATCCGCTTGCGGTGGTCGATCCGAAGCTGCGCGTGCACGGGCTCGAGGCCTTGCGCGTGGTCGACGCCTCGATCATGCCGACATTGATCGGCGGCAACACCAACGCGCCAACCATCATGATCGGCGAGAAGGCCGCCGACATGATCAAGGCCGAGATGCGGGCGGGCTGACCGAATGCGTCGGGTGGGCAAAGCAAAGCGTGCCTACCTCTTCGGGCACGGCTCGTGAGGGTGGGCACGGCGCGAGAGCGCCTTCGCCCACCCTATGAGACTGCCGTCGCAGGGGCGCACTGCCAAAATATTGAAAACAACCCCATGCAAAGGTGCCGGCGGCTGCCGGCGTTCGACACGGCAACTTGACTTGTCGGGCAAATCAGCGGCATTCTTCCATTATTCAGAAATCGCGCAGACGCCCCTCAACTTGCTCAGTGTCATCACCCGCGCACGCGGGTAATCCAGTATTCCAGACACCGCAGTGCTTGAGCCGAGGGGCCGCAGCGTACTGGATCGCCCGGTCAAGCCGGGCGATGACAGCGGTGGACGAGGACATAGCCTCACATCCTCTCGAGATGACGAGGTGATTGCTCAGCTTGCTCAGTGTCATCACCCGCGCATGCGGGTGATCGAGTATTCCAGAGACCGGAGTGTTTGAGCCGAGAGGCTGCGGCGTACTGGATCGCCCGGTCAAGCCGGGCGATGACAGCGGTGGACGAGGACATAGCCTCACATCCTCTCGGGATGACGGGTGATTGCTCAGCTTGCTCAGTGTCGTCACCCGCGCATGCGAGTGATCCAGTATTCCAGAGACCGCGTGCTTGAGCCGAGGGGCCGCAGCGTACTGGATCGCCCGGTCAAGCCGGGCGATGACAGCGGTGGACGAGGACATAGCCTCACATCCTCTCGAGATGACGAGGTGATTGCTCAGCTTGCTCAGTGTCATCACCCGCGCATGCGGGTGATCGAGTATTCCAGAGACCGGAGTGTTTGAGCCGAGAGGCTGCGGCGTACTGGATCGCCCGGTCAAGCCGGGCGATGACAGCGGTGGACGAGGACATAGCCTCACATCCTCTCGGGATGACGGGTGATTGCTCAGCTTGCTCAGTGTCGTCACCCGCGCATGCAAGTGATCCAGTATTCCAGAGACCGCGTGCTTGAGCCGAGGGGCCACGGCGTACTGGATCGCCCGGTCAAGCCGGGCGATGACAGCGGTGGACGAGGACATAGCCTCACATCCTCTCGGGATGACGGGTGATTGCTCAGCTTGCTCAGTGTCATCACCCGCGCATGCGGGTGATCGAGTATTCCAGAGACCGCAGTGCTTGAGCCGAGAGGCCGCGGCGTACTGGATCGCCCGGTCGAGCCGGGCGATGACAGCGGTGGACGAGGACATAGCCTCACATCCTCTCAGGATGAGATCTCGTTTCGCGGCTTTCGCTGCGCTTCATCCGGGTTGCGAAGTCAATTCAGCAGAAACCCGCCATCGACCGTTACCACCGTGCCAGTCATGTAGCGCGAGGCGTTGGAGGCGAGCAGCATGATCGCGCCGTCGAGATCGGATTCGGCACCGACGCGGCGCTGCGGAATCCGCTTTGCCAGCCCCTGCGAGGCGCCGGTGATGAGGATGATTTCTTTACTGACATCGAATAGGTCGGACATCGGCAGGTTCCCGGATTGAAGCGGACGAGTGATAGCGACAATTGTCCCTGATGTAAGCAGGTTTGATCAACCAGGGGACCGCAGGAGATTGGGGCAGGAATCCTTATCCATGAACCTCTTCGACATCGTCGTGACGCTCGGGTTGTTGTTCGCGGTCGTCACCGGCTTCACGACAGGCCTGCTGCGCAGCGCGGTCACCATCCTGGCCTATCTCGTCGCGATGCCGCTCGCAGTCGCGGCAATCGCGATGATCGGGCCCCACATCGCGACGCTGCCGTCGTCACCGTTCCCGCCCAACGGGGTGCTGCTGTTCGGCCTCTTCCTTCTGATCGGCGTCATCCTCGGAAAGATGGCGCGGACGATGCTCGACGACACCATCGGCTCGGAGATCGGGATCGGCGACCGGCTCGGCGGCGCGCTGCTCGGCGCGATCAGGGTCGGCCTTGTCGTGACCACACTGGTGCTGGTGTTCGATCAGCTGGTGCCGCCGGCGAGGCAGCCGCAATTCCTCAATGGATCGCAATTGCGGCCGCTGTTCTCCGCGGCCGGACAGGCCGGATTCCGGTCGCTGCCGCCCGAAGCCACCATGGCGATCGAGCGGCTGCGGCGCGAGCAGCGCATCTAAAGCGTGATGAGATTAGGTTCAGCTGGAACGGCGTCGGAGGGTTACCTCTCCCTTGGGAGAGGTCGATTTGCGCAGCAAATCGGGTGAGGGGTTACGATCTATCGAGAGAACGAGAGCCCTCACCTGGATTGCTTCGCAATCCGACCTCTCCCCGGCGGGGAGAGGTGAACCGAGACCGCGCCAAGCCGATTCAACCAAAACTCATCCTGCTTTGCCCGAGCGCATTCCCCCGCCTGTTCCGACCCGGCATGCACTTATGCATTGCACGTCCCTTACCGGCGCCGCCGGGCTTGGCTAGACTGGCGCCATCGAAGCTTTACAAACCAACCCGACATCACAGGGAGTGAACTCGTGGATCTTGGAATCAAAGGCCGCCGCGCCATCGTCTGCGCATCGAGCAAGGGACTGGGCCGCGCCTGCGCGATCGCGCTCGCCAATGAGGGGGTGCACGTCACGCTGACAGCGCGCGGCGCCGAGGCGCTGAAGCAGACCGCCGACGAGATCCGTAAAGGCCATCCCGACATCACCGTCACCGAGATCGTCGGCGACATCACGACGGCGGCCGGACGCGAAGCCGTGCTCAAGGCTTGCCCCGATCCGGACATCCTGATCAACAATGCCGGCGGCCCACCGCCCGGCGATTTCCGCAACTGGACCCGTGACGACTGGATCAAGGCGATCGACGCCAACATGCTGACGCCGATCGAGCTGATCAAGGCGACCGTCGACGGCATGATGGCGCGCAAGTTCGGCCGCATCGTCAACATCACCTCGGCGGCGGTGAAGGCGCCGATCGAAATCCTCGGCCTGTCGAACGGCGCCCGCGCCGGCCTCACAGGCTTCGTCGCCGGCCTGTCGCGCAAGACCGTGATCAACAATGTCACCATCAACGGCCTGCTGCCGGGCCCGTTCGAGACCGACCGTTTGCGCGGCACTGCGAAGCCCGAGGCCGAAAAGCGCGGTATCTCGACCGAGCAGGTCCTGGCCGAGCGCGCCAAGCTGAACCCCGCCGGCCGCTTCGGCGATCCCGACGAGTTCGGCTACGCCTGCGCCTTCCTGTGCGGCGCCAAGGCCGGCTTCATCACCGGACAGAACCTGCTGCTCGACGGCGGCGCCTTCCCGGGTACGCTCTAGTGCCGCCGATTTGAAGCTCCTGCACTGTATGCGGCGAGGCCGATTGGGAGCTTCAAATCGGTCAAGCGGCACTAGAGATTCACGAGTCTTCTAGCGCCCTCTTGCTTTCCGAAGTTCGCGCAAGAGGTCGCTGGACGAGTTCACGAACTTCGGAAAGGGGCGCTAGATGAGGGCGGTCTGGTACGAACGAACCGGCGCGGCGCCGACGGTGCTCACCGTCGGCGAGATGCCGACGCCTGACGCCGGCCCTGGCGAAGTCCGGGTTCGTCTCGAGGCCTCCGGCGTCAATCCGGCCGATGTCGGCCGCCGCAGCGGCAACTATCGCGCGATGGAATTTCCGCGCGTGATCCCGAACAGCGACGGCGCGGGGATCATCGACCAGATCGGTGAAGGCGTGACGCGCTTTGCCGTTGGCGACCGGGTCTGGCTGTTCAACGGCCAGCGCAACGGCCGCGCCTTCGGCACCGCGGCCGAATACATTACGCTTGCCGATTACCTGGTGACGCCGCTGCCGCAGGACGTGTCGTTCGCAGCCGGCGCGACGCTCGGCATCCCCTGCATGACCGCGTGGTGCGCGCTGTTTGCGGACGGTCCGATTTCCGGGCAAACCGTGCTGGTCACCGGCGGCGCCGGCGCGGTCGGCCACTATGCCGTGCAACTCGCCAAATGGGGCGGCGCGCGCGTGATCGCGACCGTGAGCTCGCAGGTGAAGGACGTGGAAGCGCGGCTTGCCGGCGCCGATACGGTCGTCAACTACCGGACCGAGGACGTTGTCTCCAAGGTAATGACCTTCACCGAGAACCGCGGCGTCGACCGCGTGATCGACGTCGATTTCGGCGGCAACCTCGCGACCACGCTGAAGATCATGGCGCTGAACTCGACGATCGCGGTCTACGCCACCAACGGCAACCGCACGCCTGTGCTGCCGGTGCGCGAATTGATGGAAAAATGCATCACGGTGCGCTCGCTGGTGCTGTTCGCGCTGCCGCCGCCGCTGCTCGCGGCCGCGCAGGCCGACATCACCAACTGGCTGGAGTCGGGCACCCGCGTGCACAACATCGCCGGCCAATTCGCGCTGGCGGAGACCGCCGAGGCCCACCTCGCCGTCGAAAAGGGCGACAAGATCGGCACCGTGATCGTCGACTGCGCGCGGTAACTCGCGTTGCTTAACTTCCCCCTCTCCCCGTTCTTACGGGGAGAGGGTTGGGGTGAGGGGCTGTCACCGCGAAGAAGGTGACGGCAGGGACTATGGAAGCTCCCCCTCACCCGGATCGCATCTGTCGATGCGATCCGACCTCTCCGCGCAAGCGGGGCGAGGTAAGAACAACACACTTCTGCTTCCTACTGGATCGGCGTGATGCGCTCGTCGCTCGGCGGTATGCCGAACTCGTCGAGCCCTTCGGCAAGGAGATCGCCGAGCATCGGCTCACCCAAGAGATAGCTCGCGGTGCGGCCGTTGCGCCCGCGCGCGGCCTCGCGGCGGAGATCGGCCCATTCCTCGATCGTACCGTCGCCGCGGCCGAGCCGCATCAGCGCGACGAGGTCGACCTGCTCGTCCTCGCTCAGCGCATCGATGAAGCCCGTGATCTCGCGCGCCACCGGATCGCTACCGTCGTCCTCTAGCACGTCGATCATCCCATCGTCGGCCCCGTTCGAGCCGGAGTCCGGATCGACGATCCCCTCCTTGACGTCGAATTCCCGCGCCTTCTCGATCAAGAAACCAACTTTTTCAGGGGAGATTGTGAGTTCCGGCATTTGCGTACTCCTTCGTCCGACGAAGCGGTAACGCGGGAGGCGCCGACTCGATCCATTGCGCCGGCGCGCGGAAGCCCGCATGATCCGGCAAGAAACAAGAAACCGAGGGCACGCCGCATGCACTGGACGATCGGCAAGGTCAAAATCACAAAAGTCGTCGAACTCGAGACCGTCGGCAGCACGCGCTTCATCCTGCCGCTGGCCGGCCGGGAAGAGATCCAGAGCTTGCCCTGGCTGATCCCGCATTTCGCCAATGAGGATGGCCGGCTGAAAATGTCGATCCATTCGCTGCTGGTCGAGACGCCGGAGCACCGCATCATCGTCGACACCGGTCTCGGCAACGACAAGCAGGGCCGCAACGTGCCGACCTGGAACAACCGCAGCGATCCGTTCCTGGAGAAGCTGAGCGCGGCGGGATTTGCGCCTGACAGCATCGACACCGTGCTGTGCACGCATCTGCATGTCGACCATGTCGGCTGGAACACGAAACTCTCCGGCGGCAAATGGGTGCCGACCTTCGCCAATGCGCGCTACGTGTTCGGCAAGACCGAATTCGAGCACTGGCGCGACCACAGCGACGATGCCGCGCATGCCGCCGTGTTCGCCGACTCGGTGAAACCGATCGCGGATGCCGGCAAGGCCGAGCTGGTGCCGAGCGATCATCGCCTCACCGAGGAGATCACACTGATCCCGACACCAGGACACAGCCCCGGCCATATGAGCATCCACATCAAGTCCGGCGGCGCGGAAGGACTGCTGACCGGCGACGTCGCCCATCATCCCTGCCAGATGTACCACCTCGACTGGTCGTCGACCGCGGACTCCGACCAGAAGCAATCGGCCGCGACGCGGCGCGAATTGTTCTCGCGCTTTGCCGACACGCCGACGCTGGTGATCGGCGGGCATTTCAACGCCGGCCACATCAAGCGCGACGGCGACGCATTCAGGTTCGTCGCGCTGGGGTGATCGGACCGGACTGACCTTGAATTAAGGCTTGGCTGCAATGCAGCGCGCTCATGGCGGTTGAATTTCCCGGCGCGCTGTTCCATGAAGCGTGTCGAGGTATAGCAGTAACAATCCTCAAGACATCGTAGGGAGTGATCAACATGAAGCTTGTTCGTTATGGCGAAAAGGGTGCGGAAAAGCCCGGCCTGATCGATAAATCCGGCCAGCTCCGCGACCTCTCGGCCCATCTGAAGGACCTGACCGGCGAAGCCTACATGCCGGAATCGCTGAAGAAGCTTTCCGCCCTCGATCCCGCCTCCCTGCCCGCCGTCTCCGGCAAGCCGCGCTTCGGCGCCCCTGTCACCGGCATCTCCAAATTCGTCGCGATCGGCCTGAATTATTCCGACCACGCCAAGGAAACCGGCGCTCAGATCCCGACCGAACCGATCATCTTCATGAAGGCGAATACCTCGCTGTCCGGCCCGAACGATGCCGTCGAGAAGCCGCGCGGATCGACCAAGCTGGACTGGGAAGTCGAGATCGCCGCGATCATCGGCACCCGCGCCAAATACGTCTCGGAAGCCGACGCGCTCAACCACGTCGCCGGCTATTGCGTCTGCAACGACGTCTCCGAGCGCAACTTCCAGACCGAGCGCCTCGGACAGTGGACCAAGGGCAAGTCGCACGACACCTTCGGTCCGGTCGGCCCATGGCTCGCCACCAAGGACGAAATCGCCGACGTGCAGAACCTGTCGATGTGGCTCGACGTCAACGGTCAGCGCCGCCAGACCGGCTCGACCAAGACCATGATCTTCACGATGGCGAAATGCATCTCCTACGTCTCGCAGTTCATGACGCTGCTGCCCGGCGATATCATCACGACGGGCACCCCGCCCGGCGTCGGCCTGGGCATGAAGCCGCCGACCTTCCTCAATGTCGGCGACATCGTGACGCTCGGCATCGAAGGCCTCGGCGAGCAGCGCCAGGAAATCGTCGCGGCGTAATTGCCGGTCCGTCATCCTGAGGAGCCGCGAAGCGGCGTCTCGAAGGATGAGCCCAGCACACCGTCATCTCAGCGGATGGGTGACGAGATAGTATTGGTCGTTGCCCATCCTTCGAGACGCGCGCCGATGGCGCGCTCCTCAGGATGACGGCGGTGTACTCGGAAAGAGGTCATCACCATGAAACTCACCTTCTCTCCCGCCTCCCCGTTCGCCCGCAAGGTGCGCATCGCGGCGATCGAGCTTGGCCTGATCGACAAGATCGAGCTGGTGCCGGCCAGCGTCGCGCCGGGCACGGCCAACGACGAATACTCCAGGATCTCGCCGCTGAAGAAGCTGCCGGTGCTGATCCTCGATCATGGCGACGTCATTCTGGATTCCTACGTCATCGTCGAATATCTCAACGAGATCGGCGGCGGCCGGCTGATCCCGGGCTACGGTCCGCGGCGTTGGAAGCTGAAGACCGATCATTCGCTGCTCAACGGCATGCTCGATTCCATGCTGCTTTGCCGCTACGAGAAGATGGTGCGGCCGCAGGGCTCGCTGTGGCAGGCCTGGTATGACGATCACTGGAACAGGGCCTGGGCCGGCATGGCGCGGTTCGAGAACCGGCCGGACGTTCTCGATGGCGCGTCGTTCGACATCGCGCAGATCGGCCTCGTCTGCGTTCTCGGCTACGCCGATCTCCGCTTCGCCGATTGCGGCTGGCGCAAGGCCTATCCGAAGCTTGACGCCTTCTACCAGAGAATGCTGGAGCGGCCGTCGGTGAAGATCTCGGCGCCGCCGCTGGCGTAGCAAAGCTACGCGGGGGGAGAACGACGATGCGCGAAGTCTCTCCCCGCCTCTAACGTCCCGGCGCGAGCGTTGTGCTCGCGTCGATCATCTTTGGCACAGCTCTGCGGGCCGACAACATAAAAGCTGGACAACAGAGCCAGCCTTGCGGATCGCCGGCCATGCGCGACGTCCAGCCGGACGATTGCCCGCCTCCCTCGTCCCGATCTCGACCTTGTGATGATGACGACGGCAGCCCGGTACGGCCAGCCGAAGCAAGGCCTTGCGGCAATGGATATCCTCGCCAACATCATGATTCCCGTCGTGCGCGACGCGCACTAGCATTTTTTTCGGTTCTCTTCCCGCGAACCGGACTCCACCTCGCTCGCAAACGCCAACGCCAAGGAATCACCATGAGCCTGAAATTTACCGCCGGCGATCTCACCATTCATCGCATCGTCGAGGAGGAAGGGCTGTTTTTGCCCGCGCATGACATGCTGCCCGGACTGACGCCGGAGCTGCTCGCGGAGAACCGCGCCTGGATGAAAGCGGCCGGCGCACTCGATGACAGCGACACGCTGATCCTGGCGTTCCAGTCCTACATCGTGAAGACGCCGCACCACACCATCCTGATCGACAGCTGCATCGGCAACGACAAGCCGCGGCCGGGGCGGCCGAGCTGGAACATGAAGACCGACGACAACTATCTGCGTGGCCTCGCGGCGGCCGGCTTTTCGGTCGGCGACATTGACTATGTGATGTGCACGCATCTGCATGTCGACCATGTCGGCTGGAACACGCGGCTCGAGAACGGCCGCTGGGTGCCGACCTTCCCGAACGCGCGCTACGTATTCGACAAGGGCGAGTTCGACTACTGGACCGAGACCAACGCCAAGGCAGCGGTCCCGCCCTTCGTCGACAGCGTGCTGCCGGTGGTCGAAGCCAAGCGGGCCGACCTCGTCGGCAATGATTTTGCGATCGGCGATCATATGCGCGTGCTGCCGACTCCCGGCCACACGCCGGGCCATGTCGCCTTCACCTTCGGCCGCAGCAAGGATGATGCGGTGTTTGCCGGCGATTTGATGCACTCGCCGATCCAGACGCTCTATCCGGAGTTGTCGCCGAAGTTCGACGTCGACCCGGCACTGGCCGCGAAGACGCGGCGCGGCTTCCTCGAGCGCTATTGCGATACCGATACGCTGTGCTGCCCGGCGCACTTCCCCTCGCCGACGGTCGGCAAGATCAGGCGGAAGGGCAACGGGTTTGTCTGTGAGACGGTGTAGCTGAAGCCGCTTGCTCGCTTCACCCTCCCCTGGAGGGGGAGGGTCGGCTCACAGCGAGGGCAGCGAGATGTGAGACGGGGTGGGGTGTTCTCTCAACGCGGGCAGCGCCCGATACGAGAGACCTTCACCCCACCTCGGTTCGCATTTCATGCGAACCGATCCTCCCCCTCCAGGAGAGGATAAGAAGACCGCGCGCCGCCTCAATCGAACAAGCTCGGCGTGTGGTTCACCACCGCGCCTTCGATCTGCAGCATCTTCAGCTTGGTCACCACGCCGCCATTGGCCGAGAAGCCGCCTGGCTTGTTGCCGGCCGCCAGCACCCGGTGACAGGGCACTACGATCGGGCATGGGTTGCGGCCCAATGCCTGGCCGACGTCGCGCGACAGCTCGACGCCGCCGAGCTGCTTGGCGATATCGCCATAGGTTACGGTCTTGCCCGGCGGAATCTTCCGCGCGATGTCGTAGACGCCGCGGTTAAACTCCGGCACGCCGTCGAGATCGAGCACGATGTCGGCGAGGTCGTTCGGCTTGCCGGCGAGCAGCTCGATCATGCCGTCGATCGCGTATTGCACCTCGGCCGGCGGCGCCGCCTCGGTGACGTCGCCGTTGCGCTGGAAGATCCGCTTGCGGGTCTTTTCCTCGGTGCCCATCGGCAGCTGCACACCGGTGACGCCGTGCTCGCCCCAGACGACCCCGCAGGCGCCGATCATGGTCTCGAAGATTGCAAAATGCTGGCCGGTCATGGCTCGCTCCAGATGTTCCTTCATATCATTTGGGCTCACACATGCGAGCCTGTTGCTGATCTGAAATCTAGGCTTGGAGAATGTTGCTATCCACCCGAATTCCGTGGGAACTTGGGCTAAATCAACAACATCTCCTCCCCTGCGCGAGCCTCCAAATGCACAGCCTCCACGTCAACGGTTTCGACATGCCCTATCTCGATATCGGAGAGGGCCCGCCGCTGGTCTGCGTGCACGGCTCGCTGTGCGATTTCCGGATCTGGTCGGCGGTGCTCGGCCCGCTGACGCGGCGGCATCGCGTGATCGCGGTCAGCCTGCGGCATTTCTTCCCGGCGCATTGGGACGGCGTTGGCGACACCTATTCGATCGCGCAGCATGTCGACGACGTCATCGCCTTCATCGAGAGATTCGACACCAAACCGGTCGACCTGATGGGGCATTCCCGCGGCGGCCATATCTGCTTCCGCGTCGCGCAGCGGCGGCCGGACCTGCTGCGCAAGCTGATCCTGGCCGAGCCCGGCGGCGAGCTCGACGAGAGCCTTGATCCTGACTTCAAGCCGGGCCCCTCGCCGCTGGCAGCGCGCTTCGCGGCGTGTGCCGCTGAGATCGCCAAGGGCGACATCGACGGCGGCTTGCAGATCTTCATGGACGCGCTCGAGGGCCCCGGCGCCTGGAAGCGGATTCCGGCGACCTCCAAGCAGCTGTTGCGCGACAACGCGACCACCCTCATTGGCCAGACCCGGGACCAGCGCCCGCCGTTCTCGAAGGCCGACGCGGAGGCGATCAGGACGCCGACGCTGTTCATCGGCGGCGCCAACACCAAGGGCGTGCTGCCGAAGGTGCTGCACGCGCTTGCCGCCAATGTGAAGGGCGCGCGCACCGAGATGATCCCCGGCACCACGCATCCGATGTTCGAACAGGCGCCGCAGCGTTATTGCGAGATCGTGCTGGAGTTCTTGGCGAGTTGAGGCGGCGGCACACCTCTTCACCTCGCCCCGCTTGCGGGGAGAGGTCGGATCGCATCGGCAGATGCGATCCGGGTGAGGGGGTACAGGTTCATCCACTCGCATCGCCCGCGGAGAGAGCCCCTCACCCCAGCCCTTTCAGAGCGAGCTTCGCTCGTCTCGACCCCGCAAGAGCGGGGAGAGGGAGAACAGGACCCTCACACCTTCCACGCACCGACCGGCTGACGCACGGCGACGTTGAGCCGGTTCCAGACATTGATCGCGGCGATCCCGAGCACCAGCGACGCGAGCTGCTGCTCGTCGAAATGCTTCGCCGCCTCGTCCCACACCGCGTCCGTCACCGGATCCTCGCGGTCGCTGAGGCGGGTTACCGCCTCGGTCAGCGCCAGCGCGGCGCGCTCGGCTTCGGTGAAATATGGCGTGTCGCGCCAGGCGCCGACCGCGAACAGCCGCTCATCGGTCTCGCCGGCGCGCCGTGCGAGCTTCGGGTGCATGTCGACACAGACGCTGCAGCCATTGATCTGGCTGGCGCGCAGATGGACCAGCTCGAGCAGCTTTTCCGGCAAGGCCTGTTTGGTGCTCTCGCTGAGCGCCTGCAGCGCCTTCATGGCCTCGGGAACAACCATCACCGGGTGGTTCATGCGGGCTTTCATCATCTCACTCTCCTGATTTGCCTTTTGACGCCGCCGGGCCGATCTGCTGTCACATCGGCCTGGTTTCGTTCGTCATGGCCATGACGGAGCGGACCAAGGGAATGTGACCGATGGACGAGAAAGAATTTCTGGCCGAACAGTTCGAGGCCAACCGGCCGCGCTTGCGGGCCGTGGCCTATCGCATGCTGGGCTCGACCGCCGAGGTCGACGACGCCGTGCAGGAGGCCTGGCTGCGGCTCGGCCGCACCGACACTGCCGCCGTCGACAATCTCGCGGGATGGCTGACCACGGTGACCGCGCGGATCTGCCTCGACATGCTGCGCTCGCGCAAATCGCGCCGCGAGGAGCCGATGGGTGCGCACGTGCCGGAGCCGATCGCGGACAATCCGTCCGAGCGCGAGACCGAGATGGCTGATTCGGTCGGTGCCGCGCTCCTCGTGGTGCTGGAGACGCTGGCGCCGGCCGAGCGGCTGGCTTTCGTGCTGCACGACATGTTCGCGGTGCCGTTCGAGGAGATCGCGCCGATCGTCGGACGCACGCCGGCCGCCGCGCGGCAGCTGGCGAGCCGCGCGAGACGCCGCGTGCAGGGCGCGCCGCCCGCGCCGGATGCCGATCTCAGCCGGCAGCGCTGCATCGTCGAAGCTTTCCTCGCCGCATCCCGCAATGGCGATTTCGAGGGGCTGCTCGCCGTGCTCGCGCCCGACGTCGTCGTGCGCGCCGATCAGGCCGCGCAGCGGCTCGGCTCGCTGCCGGTGATCCGAGGCGCCGCGGCTGTCGCCGAAAGCTTCAAGGGACGCGCGCAGGCGGCGAAGCCAGCGCTGGTCGACGGCGAGATCGGCATTGCCGTCGTCCTTGGCGGCGCGCTACGCGTCGTGCTGCGGGTCACGATTTCAGGCGACCGGATTGCCGCGATCGATGCCACCGCCGAGCCCGCGCAGATCGAAACCTTCGATGTCGAAGTCCTCGATCCGAGTTGACCGCAGCTGGAGACGAGCAGGCTGCGATGCTAGTCTCTCCCTGCGCTGCTCAGGGAGGACAAATCATGAAACTATCCATCAAATTGCTCGCGTCGGCCGGCCTGCTTTCGCTCGCCTTCGCCTCGTCCCCCGCCTTTGCTGCCGCGGATGAAAAGCTGCGCGCGGCCGCCGAGCAGGCTCAGCCGGCCGTGATCAAGAGCCTGCACGACATGGTGCTGATCGAATCGGGCTCCGGCGATGTCGAGGGCCTGAAGAAGATGGCCGACTATACCGAAGCGCGGCTGAAGGCGCTCGGCGCCAAGACCGAGCGGCGCAAGACCACGAAGGGCGCCGGCGCCGACATGGTGATCGGCACCTTCGAAGGCACCGGCAGCAGGAAGCTGATGCTGATCGCACATATGGACACTGTCTATGAGCACGGCATCCTCGACACCCAGCCCTACAAGGTCGACGGCAACAGGATCTACGGACCCGGCATTGCCGACGACAAGGGCGGCATCGCCGTCATCCTGCATTCGCTCAAGATCCTGAACGATGCGGGCTGGCGCGACTACGCCAAGCTCACGGTGTCGTTCAATCCGGACGAAGAGGTCGGCTCGATCGGCTCCGGCGAGATCATCGCCGAGCTCGCCGACCAGCACGATGTGGTGCTGTCCTGCGAGCCGACGGTGGCGCCGCCGGTGGCCAAGAACGAAAGCCTGCTGCTCGGCGCCAGCGGCACCGCGACCGGCACAATGGACGTGAAGGGCAAGGCCTCGCATGCCGGCGCCGCGCCGCAGCTCGGCCGCAACGCGCTGCTCGAGCTCGCGCATCAATTGCTGCAGACCCAGGACGTCGCGAAATCCATCCCGGGCACGCAGCTGAACTGGACCACCGCGAAGGCCGGCACCGTGCGCAACCAGATCCCGGATCACGCGAGCGCCGGCGCCGACATTCGCCTCACCATTCCGGACGGCGTGCAGAAGCTGCAGGCCGCGCTCGACGAGAAGGTGAAGGACAAGTTGATCCCTGACACTGAGGTAACCGTGAAGGTCACCGCGGGCCGCCCGCCCTTTGTCGCGAACGATCGTGGCCGCGCGCTCGCCAAGCAGGGACAGGCGATCTACGCCGAACTCGGCCGCACGCTGGATATCGCTGACATGACCGGCGGCGCGACCGACGCCGGCTACGCCGCGCGCAGCGGCAAGGCCACCGTGGTCGAAAGCTTCGGCCTCGCCGGCTGGGGCTATCACGCCCGCGACGAATACATCGACACCAACTCGATTGTGCCGCGGCTCTATCTGATGACGCGGATCCTGATGGAGCTTGGGAAGGCGAAGTAGCGGGGGCGGCATCCGATAGCCGCCTAAATCTTCTTGATTTCAAGCACTTAGTATTTCCGCATGCTCGCGCCTTGACCGCTCCTGCACCCCGCAGTAGTCTTTCATTTTCGAACACGGAATTCCGTATTCCAATTTGGACGGTCGGCATATGATCCCATTAGACCCGCTTCCGAACCTGATCGACCAGGTCTACGGGCGCTTGCTCGAAGCGATCATCGACCGCACGCTGCTGCCCGGACAGCGCATCACCCAGAACGAACTTGCCGATCGGCTCGGCGTCTCGCGCCAGCCGATCTCGCACGCGCTGCACCTGTTGCATCGCCAGGGCCTTGTCGCGGAGAGCGGCAAGCGCGGCTTCGAGGTGACGCAGCTCGATCCGCAGCGCATCCGCGAGCTCTATGAAGTGCGCGGTGCCATCGATGCGCTGGCGGCGCGGCTTGCCGCAGCGCGTGTGAAAGAGGATTCCGCGGCACGCGCGCAGCTCGAGGCCGCGCTGGAAGCCGGGCGCGCGATCGACGACAACGCGCCGCTGGCGCGCCTGATCGCGCTCGACGTCGACTTCCACAGCGCGATCTATCGGCTGGCCGGCAATACCGCGATCGAGGAAATGATCGCGCCGCAATGGCCGCATATGCGCCGCTCGATGGCGACCGTGCTCGCCGAGCTCGATTACCGCGGCAGCGCCTGGACCGAGCACGAGACGATCGCCGCGCACATTTTCTCCGGCAACGCCGCCGCCGCTGAGGCCGCCGCGTTGGCCCATGCGCAGACGGCGGGGCGGATGACCGAAGAGAAGCTGAGGGCGATCGACGTGGCGGCGTGAGCAGGACCGTCACTGCGCCAAGAACGAAAACCAATAATCAAAGGAGGAAAGCACCATGAAACTGACGCCGGAGCAGGTCGAATTTTTCCATCGCGAAGGCTGGCTGTTCCTGCCCGAGCTGTTCAGCCAGGAAGAGGTCGATTTCCTCGCACGCGAGGCGGTCTCGATCTATGACGCCAACCGCCCCGAGGTGTGGCGCGAGAAGAGCGGCGCGCCGCGCACGGCCTTCGCCGCGCATCTCTACAACGAGGCGTTCGGCATCCTCGGCGCGCACCCGCGCATGATCGACCCCATCGAGCAGCTGTTCGGTGAGAAGGTCTACATGCATCAGTTCAAGATCAACGCGAAGGCCGCCTTCACCGGCGACGTCTGGCAGTGGCACCAGGATTACGGCACCTGGAAGCGTGACGACGGCATGCCGGAGCCGCGCGCGATGAACATCGCGATCTTCCTCGACGAGGTGATGCCGATCAACGGCCCGCTGATGCTGGTGCCGCAGAGCCAGACCGCCGGCGACCTGAAAGCGTCGCACGATCTCGAAACCACGTCCTACCCGCTGTGGACGCTGGACGAAGAGACGGTGACCCGCCTCGTGAAGCAGGGCGGCATCGTTGCCCCGACCGGCAAGCCCGGCGGCATGCTGATGTTCCACGGCAATCTGGTGCACGGCTCGAGCGGCAACATCACGCCCTACCCGCGCAAGATCGTCTATTTGACGCTGAACGCGGTCTCGAACTACATCCGCACCCCGACGCGGCCCGACTACATCGCGCACCGCGACTTCACGCCGATCCGGACGGTTGCCGACGACGCGCTGCTGCGGCTCGCCCGTGCGCCGCGGCAGGCGGCGGAGTAGACTCAAAAGCTGTCATTCCGGGGCGACGCGCAAGCGTCGAGCCCGGAATCCATACTCCCGATCGTGGTTATGGATTCTCAGATGTGCAATTGCACATCATGGCTCGTGACTTTGTCGCGCCCCGGAATGACGATTCCTGATATCTACCGTCGTTCTAGATCACTCCCTTCGATCGCATCGTGGCAAAAGCATAATGAACCTGCATCATCTCCTCAAAATCCGCGCCGCCGCTGGCAAGCCGGTTCGCGTCGTCCTGATCGGCGCCGGAAAATTCGGCTCGATGTTCCTGTCGCAGGTGCCGCACACGCCGGGGCTCGAGGTGCCGGTGATCGTCGATCTCGACCGCGACCGCGCGCGCGAGGCGTGCCGCACCGTCGGCTGGGACGACGCGCGGATCGGCGCCACGACCTTTACCGACGACGGTGCGCGCGCGATCGCAGGCGGCGCGTTCGACGTCGTGGTGGAAGCCACCGGCAATCCCGCGGTCGGCATCCGCCATGCCCGCGCGGCGATCGCCGCCGGCAAGCATGTCGTGATGGTCAATGTCGAGGCCGATGTGCTGGCCGGCCCGCTGCTCGCCGAGGAGGCGCGCAAGGCCGGCGTGGTCTATTCGCTCGCCTATGGCGACCAGCCAGCGCTGACGGCGGAGATGGTCGATTGGGCGCGCGCGACGGGATTCCGCGTCGTCGCCGCCGGCAAGGGCACGAAATATTTGCCGGCCTATCACGACGTGACGCCGGAAGGCGTGTGGCAGCATTACGGGCTCACCGCCGGAGAGGCGCAATCCGCCGGCATGAACCCGCAGATGTTCAACTCCTTCCTCGACGGCACCAAGTCCGCGATCGAGATGGCAGCGATCGCCAATGCCTGCACGCTCGACGTGCCCTCGGAGGGCTTGCTGTTTCCGCCCTGCGGCGTCGACGACCTGCCGCATGTGATGCGGCCGCGCGACAGAGGCGGCGTGCTGGAGAAATCCGGCATTGTCGAGGTGGTATCGTCGCTGGAACGCGACGGCCGTCCGGTGTTTCGTGATCTGCGCTGGGGTGTCTATGTGGTGCTGGAGGCGCCGAACGATTATGCCGCCGATTGCTTCAAGCAGTACGGCCTCAAGACCGATGCGTCCGGCCGCTATGCGGCGATGTACAAGCCGTATCATCTGATCGGGCTCGAGCTGAATATTTCCGTGCTCTCGGCGGCGCTGCGCAACGAGCCGACCGGGCAGCCCCGCGGCTTCCGCGGCGACGTCGCGGCGGTGGCGAAGCGCAATCTGCGCGCCGGCGAGATGCTCGACGGCGAAGGCGGCTACACGGTGTGGGGCAGGCTGATGCCCGCCTCGGCCAGCCTCGCCGCCGGCGCATTGCCGATCGGGCTCGCGCATCGGGTCAAGCTGAAGAACGACATCGCCCATGGCGCGGTCGTGCGCTGGAGCGACGTCGAGGTCGACGAGAGCAACGACACCATCAAGACGCGCAAGGCGATGGAGAAGGCGTTTTCGCGCTGAAGCTCAAACGATGATGGGACCTGCTTCCGGGTGATGGGGCAAGCGGCATGGTGCTCACCGGATGGAGGCCCCCCACTCCAACCCTCTCCCCGTAAGAACGGGGAGAGGGAGAAGAAGAAGAGCGCCCGCTCCAACAACTACGGCAGCAGCCGGCGCGCTTTCGCCAGCTTGAACCATTTGCGAAACATCGCTTCGGTATCCATCATCTCGGTGAAGCCGGCCTGGTTGATCTTCACGGTCGAAACGATCGAGGGCGGACCGGATTCAGTCTGCCCGTAGCGCATGCTGTAATCGGCATATTGGAAGGACAGGCCGACAAACTCTTCGAGGCGAGGTGCGATCAAATCGTGCTTCCGGCGCAGCTCGTCCCACAGCGCGATCCAGTTCGGATACTCCTGCGCCAGCGACAGCGGCACATGCCGGCCCGGCGCCATCTCGAGCGCATCGGCGACTGCCGGCCAGATGTTCTCCCAGGTGAACACGTCGCCATTGGTGACGTTGAAGGCTTCATTGCGTGCGGCCTCGGCGTCGCCCGACCAGGCGAGCGCGCGCGCCAAGAGATCGACGTCCACCGCCTGCGCGACCCGCGGCGCGCCGCCGGGATAATCCAGCGGCCTGCCCTGCGCGCGCAGCACCGCCGCATAGACGCCGAGCGGTGGGATCAGGTCCATCGCACCGCCCATGGCTTCGCCGATGATCAGCACCGGACGCAGGATGCTCCAGTGCCAGCGCTTGCCCCGCTGCAACCCTCGCAGGAAGTTCTCCTGCGCCCAATAGAAATTCGGCTGCTCGTACATTTCCGAGCGGCCCTCGCGCGCCGGCACCGTGAGCGGCCGGACATGCACGCCGTAGGCCTTGGTGCCCTGCAGCAGCGCGACGTGCGCAAGATCAGGCGCGACGGGTTCGAGCACGCCCATCAGGTTGCGCAGCATGCGGTCATTGGTTTCGATCTGCCCGGCATCGCGCCAGCCATCGACCAGGCTCGGCGCTTCGTAGAGCGCGGCATAGATCAGGTGCGTTGCGCCGGCGAGCTCGGCCCCGGCGCGGCGGCAATCCTCGGCGCTGGTGAGGTCGATTCGCACATGCCGCGCGCCGTAGAGATCGCGCGGCTTGCGGCGCGACAGCGCAATGCGCTCGCAATCCCCGGATGCGCCGAAGTGTCGCAAGGCGGCGTTGCCCACGAGGCCGGTCGCGCCGGCGACCACGACTTTCTTGTTGGCCATGTCCTTGAACTCCCATCAACTCACTGCCCTGCGTAGCAGATCGCAGCAGGGCCGACAGGTATCAGATGAGACCAACAGCGCCGATTTTCCTTCGCAGCAACGAAGGCGGGCGCTTGATTTCCTCCGGCAAACGATCATCCTGACCAGTGGAACCGAAAGCTCGGATTCCACACACAAGAGCCCGTCGAGGGCTACCGGACACATCACCACAGCGACGTCGATCGATCGGCGAAGAAAGACGGCACCAAGATCGTTCCCCTTGTCGAGGCATCGGCACACAGGAGGAATACGCATGAAGCGTCGTGATTTCTTGAGGGCAGGCGGCGTCGGGCTGGCTGCGACGGCGGTGGCTGCGCCCGCGGTCGCGCAATCGATGCCGGAGGTCAGGTGGCGGCTCGCGGCAAGCTGGCCGAAGGCGCTCGATACGCTCTATGGCGGCTGTGAATTCTTCTGCAAGCGCGTCGCCGAAATCACCGACAACCATTTCCAGATCCAGTCTTTCGCCGCCGGCGAGATCGTGCCCGGCCTGCAGGTGCTGGACGCCGTCTCCAACGGCACGGTCGAGATGGGCAACACCGCGCTGTATTATTACTGGGGCAAGAATCCCGCGTTCACCTTCGGCACCTCGCTGCCATTCGGCCTCAACACGCGCCAGCATATTTCCTGGCTGCAATGGGGCGGCGGCAGCGAGCTGATCAACAACCTGCTTGGGGAATACAACTGCGTCGGCATTCCGACCGGCTCAACCGGCGCCCAGATGGGCGGCTGGTTCCGGAAGGAGATCAAGTCGATGGCGGATCTGCAGGGGCTGAAATTCCGCGTCGGCGGCTTCGCCGGCACCATCATCGCCAAGGTCGGCGGCGTGCCGCAGCAGATCGCCGGCGGCGACATCTATCCGGCACTGGAGAAAGGCACCATCGACGCCGCCGAATGGGTCGGGCCGTATGACGACGAGAAGCTCGGCTTCGTCAAGGTCGCGAAATTCTACTACTACCCCGGCTGGTGGGAAGGCACCGGCCAGGGCCACAATGTGATGAACAAGGACAAGTGGAACGCGCTGCCGAAGCATTATCAGGCCGCGATCCAGGCCGCCTCCGAAGACACCTTCACCTGGGTCACCGGAAAATACGATGCGGTGAATCCGCCGGCGCTGAAGCGCCTGATCGTGGCCGGCGCGCAGCTGCGGCCGTTCCCCCAGGAAGTGCTGGAGGCCTGCTACAACGCAGCCAACGAGATCTATGCCGATCTCGCCAAGAGCAATCCGCATTTCGGCAAGATGCATGCGAGCCTCGCCGCCTATCGCAACGAATCGCTGGCCTGGATGCAGGTTGCCGAACTGTCGTTCGACAGCTTCATGATGCGGATGCGCACGCGCACCTGAGCCGGCACGAGATCAGGCACAAAAAAGCCCCGGAGAAATTCTCCGGGGCTTCGTTCTTGATTCGGATCTGATCTGATTCGGATGACGAATCAGTTGTCGTCGCTGCCGCCGAATTCTTCCATCAGCTTGTCGTAGCTCTTGGTCACGAGATCGATGTTGCCCTTGTTCTCGACCGCGGGCGGCGGCGACTTCAGGGCTTCGTTGAGATCGGCAAGCGCGTCCTTCTTGTCCTTGGCCGACATCTTCTTGTCGGCCTGGACCTGGGCGATCTGCGCCTTCACCACCGCCTCGGGACCGACATACTTCTTGGTCTGCGGATCGAAGCCGCCGAGCACCAGCGAGATGTTGTCGACGACGTTGTTGTAGTCGTCATAGCTGGCGAAGCCGTGCTTCTTGGCGATGCCCTCGAGCTGGGCAACGATCTTCGGATCCGGCTTGGCATCCTGGGACAGTTTCGCGGTGATCGGGTCCATTTCCTTGGCCGCCGCGACCGCGCCATCGATCTGCTTGTCGGTCAACGCGATCTGCTTGATCGGAGGAGCCTGGTCCTGTGTCGGAGCTGCGGCCTGCGCGGCAGGCGCGGGCTGCTTTGCGGCCGGCGCCATCTGCTGCTGCTTGGCCTGCGCGAATGCGCCGCTGTTCGACACCGCGGTCACGGCGATCGCGAGACATGCGACGCTCAACGCAGCAGTTACGGGACGGACGATCTCACGCATGGAAGTCTCCTCATTGGGGCGGGGTTGCCGAGCTTCTTGGGTGCAAGAGGTACGGAAATCGAAATGAACGGCCTATGAACTTTGGTCGTAGAGCATGATGAGCAATCGTGGCCGAATGATCACAAAGTGTTCAAGGAGTGTTGATCGCGGCGATCGTACCCGAGCGGCGATTGAACACGAATCGTGCGCGGATGCAGCGGCCAAATCGCGACGGCCGAAGCGTGTAAGCCTATCCGGCGGAAACATTGTCCGGCGTGCAATTCGATCGTTGTGCCACGCTGCTCGGCTCACAGATATTGCGGGCCAATACGAGGACAGAGACATGACCTGTTATCGGGGATCCTGCCACTGCGGCGCGGTGACGTTCCGGATCGACGCGGACACGGCGAGCTGACGACGTGCGATTGCTCGCTTTGCCGACGCAAGAACGCGGTCATGGCCAGGGTTCATGAGAGCGAGCTCACGATCCTCAGCGGCGAAGATCTGTTGTCGGCTTACGTCTGGAACACGGATCGCGCGAAGCACTTCTTCTGCTCGCGCTGCGGCGTCTACAC